>NEWS02000001.1:0-90726 GCA_002869845.2 Nitrospira sp. CG24B
ATCGCATCGGGAGGCATCTCTTCGACTATCCGCAGAGCCTCGTCGCCATTTTTGACGCCAAACGCCCGATACCCGCGCAGAGTGAGAAACCGGACCAAGAGGTCGCATAGGAGAGGTTCGTCGTCGACGACCAAGACCGACTCGTCGATCTGCTCAATGATATTCCCATTCCTAAGAGGGAGCTGCGTGGTCGCTGACGGCACAGGTAACTGTGAGAGTCGAGTGACGGCTTCAACGAGGACGTCCAGCGACAATCCCTTTCTAATAAAATCCGTGGCTCGGAGAGCTCGAGCTTGATTCTCCTGACTTTCCGTGGCTCCACCACCCAGAATAATCACCGGGGCATGAGGATCGATGGCCCGGATCTCCTTTAAAACAGTCAGCCCGTCCATCTCCGCCATACGGAGATCGAGCAGGGTAACTCGTGGATTGTGTGCGCGGAATAGACTAAGACCTTCTCGCCCACTGGTTGTCGAAATAACGTGACACCCGTGCCGGGTAAGCACGCTCTGTAAGAGATCGCAATTCATTTGATCGTCGTCTACGATCAAGACTTTGACCATCGCCATCGGCTCTCCAGAACCTATACAGAGTCTACCCTGCACAAGGAGAATAGCACGAGGCTGTGAACAATGAGAAGAAAATGCGTGGTTTATGAGCGAGACGTCGGCTGCCCGAACAGAGCCGCAACAAACGCCTCGGCATTGAAGTCCTGGAGGTCATCAGCTCCTTCACCCACACCGATGAGGCGCAGAGGGAGCTTCAGTTCTTCGGCAATGGCTATGACAATCCCTCCTCGTGCGGTCCCATCGAGCTTCGTCAGAGCAAGTCCTGTGACCCCAACGGCCTCGTGAAATTGACGGGCCTGAGCTAGCGCGTTCTGTCCGACCGTGGCATCCAGGACCAACAGCACCTCATGTGGCGCACCAGGTAACTCCTGAGCGATCACCCGTTTCACTTTCCGCAGCTCGTCCATCAGATTGGACTTGGTGTGCAAGCGACCCGCCGTGTCGATGAGGGCCACGTCCACCATCCTGGCTTTGGCTGCAACGACACCGTCGAAGGCCACAGCAGCCGGATCGGCACCGTGACGTTGGCGAATCACTTCCACTCCGACCCGATCCCCCCAAACCTGAAGTTGATCAATGGCAGCGGCACGAAAGGTATCTCCTGCCACAAGGAGAGGTCGTCGCCCAGCTTGCATCATCCGCTGAGCGATTTTGGCGATAGTAGTTGTTTTCCCCACGCCATTGACTCCAACGACAAGGGTAACAAACGGTTTAGGGCCTTCGGTGACCAGCTGATCGATGGTAGGGCCTGTTACGGTTTTCAGAATGCTATAGAGTGACCGACTTAAGACATTCTGAATCCCTTCCGAAGTTTGTGCGTCCACACCCCGCGTCTCTTCCCTGACCTGCCGCATCAAACGATCGACGGCGTTGGCTCCAAGATCGGCAGCGAGCAGCGCCGCCTCCAGATCTTCAAGAAGTTCTTCGTCCGGTGCACGTCCGAGGAAACGATCCAGGGACTGCTGCACGACATGGCGTGTTCTGCCGAGCCCTTCGCTCAGCCGTTGAAACCATCCCATCGTCAACGACTCCTTATTTGCCGTGCAGTACGAAACGTGACCATGCGCGGCACAGGTGAAATCCGATGGAGCAGCGCTCGCTCACGACGCGCCATTCGCGCCGCCTCTCGTGGATTGCGTTCATGATCGTACCCACAGAGATGGAGCACCCCATGGACCAACAACATCGTCAGCTCATCGTCGATCGATCGTCCAGCTTCCTTTGCTTGGCGAACAGCGGTCGGTAACGAAATCACAACATCCCCGATCATATGGGTGGCAGGACGCACACCGTGAGGCATTACGGCCTCACGAATGGGAAAAGCCAGGACATCAGTTGGTCGATCCTTCTTGCGATACTCACGGTTCAGACGTCGCATACGTCCATCTCCAATCAACTCCAGGCTCAATTCCGACCGAGACTCTCCAACTGCCGATAGGAGGCGTTCAGCTAAATGAGCTAGTATGGTTTGTCTGACGGCGAACCGTGTGAGACGTACGCGAAGATAGACTGCCATCAATGAGAACTGCTGGGTAGATCGCCAGGCGACTTGCGGGGATTGGACGATGGACGCTGTTGCGGCGAGACCTGCCCTCGAGCATGCCGAACATCACTGCCGTGTGCCGACTGGTGGCGATCATAGGCCTTGACAATTTCTTGAACCAGTCGATGCCTGACCACATCCTTTTCGTCGAAGTACACGAACCCAATTCCCTCAATATCGCGGAGAACCTCCTTCACCTGAATGAGGCCGGACACCCGATCACTGGGTAAATCAACTTGCGTGATGTCGCCGGTCACGACCACTTTGGAATGAAACCCCAGCCTGGTGAGAAACATCTTCATCTGCTCTGCCGTAGCATTTTGTGCTTCGTCCAAGATGACAAACGAATCATTGAGCGTTCTCCCGCGCATAAACGCCAGGGGGGCGATTTCAATATCTCCCCGTTCGATCAAGCGATTCGCTCGCTCCATATCCATCATGTCGAACAGCGCGTCATAGAGCGGCCGCAGATAGGGATTCACTTTTTCGTAGATGTCGCCGGGCAGGAACCCGAGTTTTTCCCCCGCCTCAACAGCCGGCCGCGCAAGAATAATCCGGCTCACCTCTTTATTCATCAACGCGCTGATCGCCATGGCCATAGCGAGATAGGTCTTTCCCGTTCCAGCCGGTCCGATGGCAATGACAATATCGTGCTGCTCGATTGCTTCGATGTAGACCTTCTGCGTGGGCGACTTGGGACCAACAAACCGTTTGTTCGTCACGATCATGGCCGACTGGCCAAGCACGTCCTTGAGCGACGCCTCGGGGGTTCGGCGCAATGCGCTGAGCGCATGGGTGACATCTTCAGTTTGGAGTGATATCCCTTGGTTGGTCAGAGAAGCAAGTTCAACGAGAATGCGTTCTGCTTGACGAATAGACTCAGGAAGACCATCCAGCGTGAGTTCTTCCCCGCGGGCAGAGAGTCGAACGCCCAACTCGTCTTCGATCAGCTTGAGATGCCGGTCATGGTGACCGAACAAGACAGCGGTGTTGGTGCCTTCTCGTAGTTTGAGTTTGCGCACGAGTCTGGGGTGGTCTCCCTCCTCAATGATGAGGGGATTGTAACAGACTAAGAAAAGTCGAGACAAGCACAGGAAATACCGAAGCACATCGCAGACTAAGACTCTGGTTTGGACAGTTCAGAAGCTGCGACGGTGAGCTCGAACTCTTGAAAGGAAAACCCTCCTTGTTCATCCGTCGCGACAACCTTCACTCGATGCACTCCCGGTTTCACATGTCCGATATCCCACACAATGTTACCCGTCGTTCTATCGATAGTCATACCGGGCGGGGCCACATCGAGCTGGAAACTCACCGAGTCGGAATCTGAATCTACAGCTTTCACTGCATATTCATATCGATTGCGATTGATGGACGTTGGTGGAGATGAGACGATTTTGGGTGCGCTATTCCCAACCGTGTAAGGATCCGAGCGCGACACCTTTCCGGCAGCGTGCTGGTCGCGCGGCCTGACGTCAACCACGACAAGATCCTGCGGTCTGACCTCAGTTAGTTCGAGAAAATCTTCTTCACCCTCTTTCACGACGCGTCCGTTCTTGGTCCATCGATACAGAAACTGTGGGATGTCTTGATCATGATCCGAGGCGTCCACCAGCGCTTGAAGACGATCTCCTCGTTCGTCCGATTTCAAGCCAATACCGACCTGAGCAATCGACGGAGGAGTATTGTCCACCGTAATGGTTTCAGATTTCCGGCTAGCCCCAGTAACCTTTCCATCAAACGGCACCGCTTCCAAATGAACTTGGTCTCCTCGCTTTAACAGAGAAGCCGAAAGAGTTGGGCCTTTCTCGCCATCAACTACTTGATCGTTTAGATACCAGTGATACCGAACTTGGACCGTGTCATTGTCCGGATCATGCGTGTTGACCTGCGCGATGAGATCCGTTTGCCGATTGAAAGGGGTTGGCCCCAAGACGATGGAGTGGATGGCAGGCGGCTGATTAGCTTTTGGAGGTTCACTGGATCGTGATGTGCAGCCAGGGACGGGCAAAGAGATGATCGTTAACAGAACACATACTGACTCTATCCCTCTTCGCGATCCTTTCCGCGAATGCGACTGAACGGCTGTTCTTCCCAAACTTGCTTGAGAAGAACAGCCACACTGCTCGCCGGATGTTTGTACCCCTCTATGTTGCACTCGGTCACTCGCGCAGATTGATCCAAGCGATAAACCGACTCGTGACAGCTCCAGGGTTCGTGCAAATCGTGTTGGTCAATCCCGCACTCGATTGCATCATTCCTGTAATGCCTGACTGACACCCACTTCCACCAGTCCCAGCACCACCAGTGCCCCAGCCTTGGGCACCAATGTGAACGGCCATTACCGAAAGCATTCCCGTGCCTTGACCAATATCGACCCTTGCATTCGCCATCGTACTGCTCCCCGATGCGGAGGTCCCTAGGACAGGGGTGCTCATGGCACTCCCAGTTTGATAAAACAGGCCGTAGAGATACCCGTCACCGGCCGAGATACAGAGATCGTCCTGCGGCACATAGGTGGGGTAGAACACGATCCCGCCGAGTACCGTCGGTGAGGTGATCGACCGCTCCCGTGTGGCCGTGAGATTGGTAAACCAACCATCCTTGCTTTGCACCAGACCTTGCAAAGTCGTGGTTGGATCTTTTCCTTGAACCTTTTCAACTCCTGAAAGCGCTGTCGAAGTGACTTGATTCGTCCCTGTCGCACAGACGACACATACGGCAACGTCGGAGACATTCACGAGGCTGGTCGCCTTACAACCGTCTATGCTCCCCTCTGTACAATTATTACTCAATACCGAATCTTTGACGCCGTATAACCGTTGTGATTCGGAGTTGGTCTTGTCGGTATTACCGAAGAACCGCCCAGTCCCGAAAAAGAGCCACAAATTGTTAGCATCGTCGACCGCAAGGCCTGGAGCGGCTACCATTGGTCCGGCTTGAATCCCAGTCCCTGATGGATAAGGTGAAAAGTTATCCAATACCTCGCTGGGCACACGGCTGCCCGACAAATCATATCCCCATGTCGAAGACGAACAGGGGGCCGTGAGACATCCACCGGCGGTCAACCGGTACATCCGGCCTCGCCAGGGAAGACTACCGTCATTAATCACCGACCCGCCATAGACCGCATCAGCGCGAAAATCCAGGTCGCGATCCACACTGACCAAATCGCCGACGAAGGTATTGAGATCCCCTCCTGAGGCACTCTTTAGCGCAAACGTCGTGAACACATTGGCTGCACTACCCCCTGTGCCCGTCTTTGGGCCGACCTTGATATCAACCGCATAAAATTTCCCTGTCTGCCCAATTTGGCCCTCATATCCCGTTGCACCTGATCCAAATACAGCAAGCCATACATCATCGCAGGGACCGGTAAGTGGACAGGTATCCGAGGCAGGCGGAGGCGGATTCAGCGGATTCATTCGTATGATTGCGGGATAGCTGGTCGATAACCCCATGCCAGCATCGCTGAACGACCAGAGGAGCTTAGGCTCCGCATCAGGATCCGTAATATCGAGGGCAAAATAAGCGGTGTAGAACGTTCGGTTGGTTCCTCCGATGCTCACCGTCATGGGAGCAGCACCACCGGCGCCACAAGCCCCACAGCTCCCACCCATGCGAAATCCTCCGATGAGAATCGTGCCCCATCCATTCGGGTGAATGCAGCCCGTGGCCACTGGATTACTGCAGGCCGCCTCGGGAGTGAAGATACGAACGTCCGTCACTTTCGGTTTGAGATCTACATAGTACACGTGCGTGTAGTCTGCCTGCGCCAACCAGCGAAGATGCGGCAACAGTTGATAGGGGATAAGGCCCCAGAGTTCATCGCCGAGCTCTTGTCCCCGCCCATCACTTGTCGGGGTATTAGAGAACCATCCATGTTCCACCACCCCGGACGTACTGGCATCGTCGCCCCGATTATAGAATCCTCCATTAAATGCATGGAGCATCCCATCATTCGCTCCCACATAGGCAACATGCCTTCGGTTCTTCCATCGCTTGAAGAAATTCAAGTAGCCTGGATCGCCGTAGATAAAGTCGTACGATTCCCTCGGCTGGGAGACGATCGTCGGTGTCGAATGCACAGGGTCGCCAAATTTCCATACGGACAGCCCCACTCCCGGCACTGTTAACCGGCGATCACGGAGCTGAGCCGACCTTGGACATGGCCCACCAGCGCTGGTGTCATAACAGCCTCGAATGAACTGGATGATATCGGTTGATTTAAACGGATTGGTGGTCGGTGTATCGGCATCGGCCCTGAGATACTCCTTCAACAAGGCCGCGCTTGCCGTCGTGAATGGGATCACTTCTCCCGACGCCGCCGTATGAGTCCCGTCCGTTTGACCTTTCGTATCTTTCCCCGAGTCAACTACACCATCATTGTTGGCATCGACCCAGGTTAAGATTCGACGACTCGCGTGGTCTAGCTTGGCGAGTTGCTTGCCAGCCTCCCAAATCCCCTTCACCTCTCTCAAGGGAATAGTCGGAAGAGGCGCCGTTGGATTGTCGGCTTTCCCGTCAGCATCGCTATCCAGAAACCGTTGTACGCCGACATCGCCGGTCGTCGGATCAATAATCGTCTTCACGATATAGTCGTCCGCCAACGTGAGCTTGTTATCCTCCAGCGTATCTTCTCGGATATTTCCAAACTTATCCACCCAGAGTCCCTGAGTAAATCCAGTCCATCGGACATCCGCGTTGGTTGTCGGCTCTGCCGTGCTGGGGTAAAAAAATGACTGATAGAGCGCGCCTTCTCCTGTCCCGGAGGTCGCCAAGACCGAAATGGAGGTGCCGGATTGGCTCCGACGGAGAATACTATTGATGGCAGAGACAAATCTGTCGCGCATATCGTCGGCGTTTGACGATTCAAAATACGTATCGGGAACGCCATCGGCGCCTAATCCACCGGTGTAGTTGTTGTACTGATCCCACACATCGCCCGCATCAAATGCCAAGTTGTTGTTGCGATCTTCAAATCCTCCCATCTTGGAAGCATCCTGAAGAAGTTTTGAACCACTGCCGAAGGCATAGAATGTATAGACAACCAGATTTTGAACACCGGGAATGTCTTTCCCCGTCGCGTCTGATCCATTGAGATTCAGGCCTGGAATGGTCGCCTGCCGAAGGTCCGTCGTGTGGGCATAGTACGCGACATCGTCCAGATAGTGGCTGCCATTCCCTGTGCAGGTATCGGCATTGAGCCCCCCATAATACGCTGAACAATTGTCGTGATGATCCACTTGACCGTTCGCATCGTGGTTGACCATTCCCCCGCCATGAGAAATATGTGGCTCCGACGCATGCACCTCCGTACAACCAGCGGCGCCTGCACAGTGGCCAATGAACCCGACAGGCGCATGAGCATTCGCTGTATGCGCTTTATCCCTAATGGTCGAAGGAATGTTTAAGTCCTGGGTCGGCTGCCCGTCCGTAAAAATCATGACGAAGCTCTTACAGCATTTCACATACTGGGGAACGTCCGACCATGGAGAAGTGAAATAGTACGGGTCTTTGTTCAGAACATTATAGGAATAATCTGAGTTGTTATACGCCGGAGGGACCTGGGCGAAATATCGCGTGGCTTCATACAGCGATTCTCCCAAGGGTGTCCAGGTAGAAGCAGGGGTGTTTTGAATGGCATTCACCATGGGTGTCATGCCGGAACCGACATCCGCTAAAACCTTCCCTCCGTCGCCCGCGCCTTTGAACTCCATTAGCCCGAATCGCGCCTTGTCCCCTACTTGTTGGATAACACCCATTGGTTCAGAAGCGATGTCGACAGCAAGGGAGTGGGACGTACTGCTTCCGCCACAAGCTGCTCCATCGTACACGATGAGGTTATTGCCACCACGATCGAAACACCTCGTGCCCGTGTAGGACGTGACTCCCGTTGCATTGGACGTCAATGCTGTAAACCGGTCGGTCGTTTCATAATTGAGCTTTCCCCCAGGGTAACAGGTTCCATTGACTGCTCGTGGGGAACACTTACCGCCCATCATGACCCACTTTGCAACCTCCATGCGGGACATCGTCATATAGTTGAGAAAGTTCCCGTCCCAGGGATAGGTAGCGCCACAGGTCGGCGCCGTCGCCGCCCTTGGAGTTCCAATTTGGTAACGACTGGATCCATAGCTATAGCAGAGCGTAGGATCGAAATAGCCGTAGTACGCCTTGGCAGGATTGTAGGCTTCGTTGGCATTGTGGTACGCCGAGCTATCCATGCTTCCCGAGTTATCCATCAGGAGGAGGATGTTCGGCGCGACAGCCTCCGTCAGGAACGGTGGTTCACTTGTGTATTGCGACAAGGTCTGCGCGGATACCGACGATGCGCTCCACCAGAGACTCCCTGCAATCAGAGCGACGTGCATAGAGCTGACAATGGTGCGACCGTTCATGATAATTCCCTCCTTACCCTCAAAACTTCCTCGGTCTTGCTCAGTTTGCCCGCTTAGCTTGGAACCCACAGGACGAGCCGATCAATGCGTCCCTTCTGATCGAGATGGAAGAGTACCCTCTCCCCTTGGGAAAGGTCCTTCAAGCTCACGGGATTTTCATACTGGTCTGTGATCGTGGCCGCTGAGAGGATCGGATAATGCGTGTTGTTGATTTGTATCCCAGCCCCTTGGATGCCCGTCACTTCGCCTGCCTTGAAATTCGCATAGGGATTCTTGTCCTCATGGGCCAGTGCGTGAGGGACGGCCACCAAAGGCACAGCTCCCGTACCACTGACGAAAAATAGGATCAGCGAACAACTTGTGAACACATATGGTCTCAATGCTTGCATGTTCTTCTGTGACCACGCGTATAACATTGATGCCTCCCTTAGATCTTCCGCTGACAGCTTTCGCCCCCTGCACTGACACAGGCAAAAACCGCCTGAATCCGACTCATCGCACCGGTTGCCGTCAGTGTGGCCGTACAATCGATTTGATAGATGGCTTCTCCGCCGCCGCCTGCAGCCCCCTGAGCGGCACCTTCATAGCCAGCCGCAAACTGCAACGATCCACCGACCTTGTTCTTGAAGTAGAGGCGATCGATGTCGCCAACGACCGCAAATGGCCCGGCAGTCATCTGAATATCGGGAGACGCACCAGCTCCAACGGAGACGTCTGCGTTATTGTTCCACTGCCCCATGATTTCTTGCGTGAGAGTAGGCGCGATCGCGCCTTCGGCGTTTGCGGGAATCACAGCCGCAGGCCCAGCCCCGACATAGCCGAGAGGGACTTGCCGTTCCTGCAAGGTCTGCATAATCACGTTGACGCCAGTCCCTATACAGGACTCAGCCGCTGCCGCCGCAGCATCCGTAGAATTGGCAGATCCAGCCATGCGATTCTCCAGCCCCGTCATCGTCATCGCACCAATCCCAAGCGCCGTCATCATGAGGATGGTCAGAAACACACCAAAGAGAGCAAAGCCTCGCTCGTTCTTCAACACTCCCTGCCGTCTTGGTTTTGAGCCTATTGTTCCCACGCTACATCTCCTTCGCATCACTATCGCCCTGGATTGCGTACCTCTATCGTTCGAACGAACATGCGCCGTCTGGTCGACGTATAGGGTGGATTAAGCCCTGCGAAATCACCGGCCGCAAAGAGCCCGGCGCCATGGTTGTGATCTGACACTTGTAATGGTTGAGCTTGCACAACACGACCGGCCACGATCCCTTCTCCCGCTCCTTGATCTACAAAGCGTTCGCGCCCGACGATGCTGGCTTGCACTAAACTAATCTTGTCCGGCGTCATGGGCGCAAGATTCCATGCGTTATTACTTACAAAATCCAGCTGATCAAACCCAGCGGCACTCCCGACCTGATTATCAATGATGCCGTCTGGAATGCCGCCATTCAGCGCTAGAAAGCACCCGTCGCAGGCGTAGGTAAATTGCATGTCTTCGATTTCATCAGCAATGGACAGACAGCGACTATTTGGCGTATTGCAATCCAAGCCCCCTGTGCCCACGCCCCGCACCAAACATGGAGAGCGACCGTCACAGAGCCCATTCGCATCTGGCGGCGGAATGATTTGGTAGGTGATGCACTGGAGGAGATACACCGGCGCGAACGCGCCAAAAGCCACTGGAGCTGGGACCGGCGTAATGGTGAGGGTCGATCCACCGACTGCGGTGACCGTGGCGGTTGAGCTCCCTGCGACACTCACCGTAGCCCCTACTAAACTGGCTCCGCCCCACTCAGTGGTCATATCTGTGACGGCCTGCGCCGAAGCCAATGTAAACATATTGTAGCCGGGGCCGATTGGGGCTTGTAGTACCCAGGCCGGTCTGGTCGCCGTCCCCACTGGATTTCCAAGCGGCACAACCAGGCTGATACGATCTGGACCTGTGTCGGGCCCAGCGACGGCATTATCCAGAGGGACAATGGCTGTTGGACAATTGCCCACTGCCCCTATCGATCCGAATCCTGCCTGCCTGATATCTCGGGCAATCATTTCCATGGCGTTTCGCACGTTCTGCTGCGTTTCTCCCGTTTGCCCCGTAGTGGCATTGGACCGTTCGAACGACGTCACCACGGCAAGTCCGGCGGCCACGATACCCACTGCAATGGTCCCCGCAAACATCAGCTCAACCAACGTCATCCCGTCTTGATTGCTCGTCTGACGCCTAGGCTTTTCCATGTTCTGCCGACTATCCCTTCACTCCGGTGCTATGGTGGTATCCAACATAACTCTTCTTGGAGCCGCTGCAGTCGTGCCCATATTTCGCCCAGTCCACGTGATGACGACATTCACTCTGCTCTGATTCAGCGGTGGAATGGTCACGACCGGAGTGACGGTCACTACCCCTCGCACCCCAGTCAGCACCGATGCCTGACTGATCCCTGAGGCGCCTTGGTTCGTCATCATTGCTTGCCACTGGACACAATCTCCCTGTGCCATTGTCTGGTTTGCAGGAAAGACACATGGATTGGGGGGGGGATTGGCGGTGTTGATATCCATGTTGGCATAAGCCGTGACATTTCGACGGTTGAACTGGATCCGCTCCAGCATTTCCGAAGCCAAATTGGTCGCGAGCGTGAGTTCCGTCGAATCGACGTTGCGCGTGATGGCAATCCCTTGCATCGCGCCCATAGCGATCACGCCAACTGACAAGATCACGGTGGCAATCATGCCTTCCAGTAGCGTGAATCCAGATTCAGTTCGTCCTATCTTCATGATCTCTTCCTGCTAACGAGTCCCCATGCAGAATTGGCTTGGACACCAGTCCACCACACCACACGGATTAATGCGGATGGCATAGGTGGTCCCCACGTCATTGACTAGGCCAATAACTTGATTTTGGGATCCCGGCACGTTTCCTCCGACTCGAAATCCCATTGCATTGAACTGAACAGTGGCAACCGGAGCTGCCGTAAAGACAGGCGCGGCAGGCACGCCTCCTGTTTGGCTGGTGATGCCATCGATTCGTGTGATCTTGCTCGATGCTGTAGAGAGCACCGCTAATGTATTCGTATTGATGGTTGTCACTGTGACCATCGTAGGAACAACTGTGATATTCGTGGTGACAGGTACATTTCGGCTCATCGACGTCATACGCGCGACCGCTAATTCGTTCCTGACAAGCTGAATCGCTTCCTTCAAGTCTGCGCGAGATTTCCACACTCCAAAATTAACTCCTCCAATGCCTGCGATCACTCCGATGATCGCGACGACAATCATCAATTCTAAGAGCGTATATCCGCGCTGCCCCCACCGTCCTTGATGTGATTCTATTGCGGGTTGCACCATGGCACCTCCTGACCGAGCAAGGGGCATGCCGCTCTCGGTAAGACGTCCCCCCCTTCTAACCTCTTGATTCTGCTGAATACATTCCCTGATAGAGCCAACCAAATTTGGTCATTTTGTGCGCCTATGTACAACAATTTTCGCCCAGGACGATGTACGGATCTTGTCCATGGGGTGGCAGTCCAGCATTGGAAATATGCGAGTAATCGTTCCTGCAGATGACAGAGGATTAGGACAAGAGGCGGAGGATCGGGTAGGATTCAATCTACAGAGGTGAGAAGAAATCGCATGAAACGAGAGTTTCGCAAAGTCCAGCGGTTTGCCGTCCAACTTCCTTGCAAATTGTGCAGCAATGAAGTCACGTCGGACGGAACTGTCTTAAACCTTTCGGCACAGGGGTGTGCCATCACGACGGAGCACCTTCCATCGGTCTCGACCTACATTACGCTGGATATCGAGCTTTTAAATGGCGAGGGGCCGGCTACGATCGAATTGGCTGGAGTTCGCTGGGTTTTCGGACACCAATGCGGGCTGGAATTCATCCGCGTTCGACCCGATATGCTCATGAAACTGAAAGCGTTCACCCTATTGTTGGAACAAACCCCTTAAGCAGGTTCAACAGGTTGCTTTCCTCCTCACAGGCTACTTTATCGCAACAGCTCGGACTTGCCGATAGGTCGTTAGACCTTTCAGTACCTTCTGAATCCCATTCTGCAACAAGGTGACCATTCCATCTCGCATGGCCACGCTGAGAATTTCGGCTGTCCTCGCTTTGGCCTGGATCAGATTCTTGATATCTTCAGACCCAACTAGCAGCTCGTGCAGTGCCACTCGTCCCTTAAACCCGCTGTGATTACAAATCTCGCAACCACGTCCACGAGAGAGGGTCCAGTCTTCCGTATAGGTCACTCCAAGTTTTTCCCAGTATCGCGCTCCATAGCCTTGCACGAGTTCGTCATACTCTTGCTGAGTCGGGTGGTAAGTTTCTTTGCAGTGAGAACAAATGCGTTTGCAGAGGCGCATGGCCAACACTCCCAACATCGCGTCGGCAAAATTGAACGAATCGCAACCCATGTCCAGCAATCGAGTGACTGTTTCTACTGCGCTATTGGTATGGAGTGTGCTCATCACCAGGTGGCCGGTGAGCGATGCTTCGATCGCGATATCAGCCGTTTCTTTGTCGCGCATTTCTCCGATCATAATCACGTCCGGGTCGGCCCGGAGGAATGCCCGCATCGCCGTGGCAAAGGTAAACCCGATTTTCGGATGCACCTGAACCTGCCGTAACCCTTCCTGCGTAATCTCGATGGGATCCTCTGCGGTCCAGATCTTTCGCTCATCGGTGTTGATGTGCTTCATGACGGCGTGCAGCGTGGTGGTTTTTCCTGATCCAGTCGGCCCCACACAAAGGAAAATTCCATGCGGATGCTCGGACAGTTCTTTAATGATCTGCAGCACGTCTTGGGAAAAGTCCATGGCCTCTAAGGGCATGGTGTCCTTTGCCGTGAGAAGACGCAGGACCACGTCTTCATTGTTGCCTGCGGTAGGTAATGTGGCTACCCGCAATTCGATTTCACGATCCTTCGCTAATTTGTAGCGGATTTTTCCGTCCTGGGGTTTCCGTCGCTCGGCTATATCGAGGTTGGCCATGATCTTCAACCGCGACACAATGGCACGCCGATAGACAGCAGGAATACGCATATAGGTAAAGCAGCTCCCATCGACACGAAACCGTACGGCTGTCTCCTTGCGATCCGAGTAGGGCTCAATATGGACATCTGAGGCTCCTAATCGATACGCCTCAGCGATTACCTGGTTCGCGAGGCGCACGATGGCCGAATCGTTTTCATCAATCTCTCCGGAATCGGCCTCGCCGTTTCGTTCAATACCCGCTTCATCGACGAGTTCTCCCAGAATCTCGGTTATCGATCCTCCGTTGGCCTGGCCTGTTGCGACAAAAAGATATTGCTCGATATCCCGCCGAAGCCCGACGGAGAAGCGTGTCGTCGTCCCAGGGAATGCACGCCGGATATCGAGGCCTTTCTCAAGATCGTGTGGATCATTAATGATAATGTCGAGGACAGCCCCCTGTCGTTTCAACGGGATCCAGGCGCTTCTTTTGAGATAGTCGAAGCTGAGGTTTTTCAAGAGCTCGGGGTCGATGACGGTGCGCTCATCATAAGAAACGTAAGGGCATTGGTAGAATTCGCTCAGCGCTAATCCGAGGGCAGACTTCGGCACGCGGTACTTATCGAGCAAGAGGGTTTCCAGGTCAATTTCCCGTGATAGCGATTCTTCTATTGCAGCATCGAGTTCTGCCTGTTTGATAAGCCCACGATAGGCGATGCAGTCTAGGAGACTGCGCCCCATTGTCATCTTGCGAGGTGGTTTGGCCATCGACAGCTTTTTTAGACTGGCAACCGAGAGGACCTGCCGTTTCTGATAAGTTTCAGCGCTTTGAGTGATCATTCTATCTCATCCTTTCACATCGACAATAAGAAGTTGTTTTTATGTCTCGGTCTTTCTCACTGATAGCACTCGAGCTTCGCCTACAGCTCAATATCGCGTCATCCATGTACCAGGGGCACGATAGACCACGGGCAATCCACGATAGAACCCTCGACTGAGATCGTGGTCATACCACACCTCCAGTGTGCTTCCTGAACTGGCAGAGGTAATCGTCCCACCTGCTGCCACTGCTCCATACACTCGGACTCTTCCGGCTATTGTAATATCCCCACTTGCGTGGAGCACCCCGTTGATGTGCACGCCCGAGAGTTGAACGGGCATCCGAGCGATAGCGGTCCCCTGATCTGACAGAGGACTCAGTACCTTGATGGACTGTCCTGATCCACTGGGAGCAAGCACAATGTGGCCTTGCACAACCGCCATGCCTTCAAAGTACGGATCCTGTAATCTGACTACCCCAAGATTGTCCAGCCGGGGGGCCGTCTGATCGAGTGTGTCAATGAAGATCAGACCCTGGTGATCGCCGGTTCCCTGTGAACGGAATACCTCGTCTGGGGAAATGCCACGTCCTGGCTCGATAATGCCTTGCGGATACAGAAGGCCTTCGCGATCAATGGCGAAATAGCGCCCGAATCGCTTGGCTACTCGCTTGAGGTGCTCATAGGTCCACTGATCAAGTCGAACTCCCGGAGTCGGATTCTGACCTATATGAAGGTTGTGGGGGAAACGAGAAGTCTGTTCGGATGCTACCTGTGTCACCTGAACCGTCCCGCCTATCCACGCTTCAGCCCATCGATCTTCTCGTGGCATCATTTCGTCATAGGCTTGCCCGGTGACTGGAGCAAGTGCACTCTTCAGTGGGATCTCATCAAGCTGTGAGAGAATCAGATCACCCCCTACCTTTAACTCACCCCAATGCACAGAGACAGGTGACTCACTTCCTGGCTGGAAGCGGCCGAGCTGCCGACCCACCTGCACAGCGGCTCTTAACGGCGGTACGTCCAGCGCGCCCAACTGCATGAGGATCGATTGCCGAACAGGGGGATTGGTATGTGTTACAACCGTGGTGTCGATCGTACACAGAAGGCCCGGCTTTGACGGCGCATAGACTTTGACATCTTCCATCTGTCCTACATGGGCCATGGTGCGAAACATCCCTATCTCGGGATCATTCAATAGTCTGTTATCCGCGGGATTGGCTGCCTGTAACCGGACATCCGGCTGATCCGCCGTGCCCACGAATTGTGATCGGCCAGACGCATCAAAGAAGGATGGTGCTCCTTCCCTATCGCGATGTCTCTTTTCACGAAGAAACGACAGCTGAGGTAAGTCCGTCGTTGTCTGGGGACTGTGAAACCAGGCCACCACCAACTCACCGGCTCCATCGGCCAGTTGTTGGGCAACCGATGCCTGGTTTGCTAATCCAGCACTGACGACCTCTTGTCCGGCGAGATTGAGAAGCGTTGCACCCAACAGCGAGAGCATGAGCGCGACAATCATCGCTCCCAGAAGCGCCATCCCCTGCTGACTGTCTTTGATAGTCCAATACAACATATCTTCACTCCTATGATCGAAGGCTCACTTCCCGCATCATTCGATGCAGGGAGTGATTCGACTCGATTTCAAGCACGACTCGCTTCACAAGCGATGGCTGCTGCGTGACATGCCCATGCTCGTCCCAATACGAAAAATGTAGATCTTCCAGATCTCCGATGAGCGTATTCGCTCCTCCATCGACCATCCGCATGAGGTGCACAGTTCCGTTTTCACTTCGCTTGGTGTAATAGCCCACCCGATTGTTCACTTCCACAGAGGCACCGGTGGGAAAAGACGAGGCCACTGGCTCAGTCAAGATCAGCTGATAGTGCTGCCCTGACCGGGAAAGTCTATGGGTTTCGCAGGCGTGCTGACCACAAATGATGACGGTCTTTCCCTCACTCCATCCGTTCCCATCCTGCACCGTAACCACTGATTGACCCGGCACAACCGGACCAGTGGTTATTGTTCGATGGTCGCTGACATTGGCATGAAAGCGAAATGCATCTGGAGCCGTTGAGATGATTGACTCGGCAACCGCCAAACGGGCCTCTTGTTCGAATATTTCTAGCCCTAGTCGGAGGTCTTGCTGGTGTCTCAGGTCCTTTTGCTGTTTACTCGCATGGACCTGCGCAACATTGAAGGCATTCAGCGCTGCGGCCAATACAATCACTCCAGCCGTCAAACTGACCATCAGTTCGGTCAGACATACACCACGCTTGTCGAATAGAATGCGTATGGAGCGCCGGCCCCGCCTGTCCGACCTGGTTACATCTTTTTGATTCATCGTAGCCCCACAAAGTTTGGATTGGTTCGAATGGTTGCCATTTGCACCTCTCTCTTGTGCCCATTAAGGCCGGAGTAAGACGCGACCGCTCGAATCCTTACCATGGTGGTGGAACGTAGTGGCCCTGGATGTTCAGCTTCAATCGTCCACACGACCGTCACCCCGTCACGCTCGTAGCCGGCTGTGTAGATGCCATCATCCGCAGTTATGTCGGAGCCTTGGCCATCATCGGCCATGAGCGATTCTGGAATACCATCGTGATCGAGGTCATCGTCCAGAAGAGACTGCCAGCGAACGGACCGCTTGGCTTCCAGCCGTGCCTGGGCCAACTCGATTGCCTTGCTGTTCAAGCCGCCCTGTCGTATGTGCCTGGACGACACCTCCACTGCGCCCAGGGTACCCATCAGCGCAACTCCTGCAATCACCATCGCTACCATCACTTCGATCAGACTGAAACCATCATTCTTCATTGTTCGCCTCATAGGAGTGAGACCCGGCCCGTGATGCTCACAGTGAGCTGCTGGGTCTGCCCTTCTAGACTGTGAAGTTCAATCGTCGTGGCACTGGCCGAGCGTCCACTTGGATGGAAGAGGATTTCCGGCCCTGCGCTGGGCTCTTCGATCACAATCCCCGTTCCTCCATAGTGATACGTGTGATGCGTGGTCGCGGTGTTGACGAACTGAGTAGTAAGGGCCTGCTGTTCTAGATCGACGATGATTCGAACACGATCTCGATAGGTCATGGCTAGCTGTCGAGCAAGGCGCAGTTCCGAAGCGATTTCTTCGGTCGTACAACGGACCTGAGTGCGCGAGTTGAGGACCGAGTAGTTGGGGAGGGCCATCGTGGCGACTATCCCTATAATCGCCACGACCACCATGAGCTCCATCAATGTCTTGCCTTCTTGCTTCATACTCTCCTCACAATGTCTGCACTGGTTTGGTAGTGCGACGCTATCTCAAAACTCGTGCCACTCATAATTGAAGCCTCCATGGATTTACTCCGTATCAAGCGAGGGCTGACTAAAAGTCCCTAAGCTATTGGATCGATGGAACCAAAGAGCGCTAATAGAAGAAAGGTCCGGGATGATCAGGAAGGCATACCGTCTTGATGGACGGAAATGATCGTAGATAGGAGGAGTACCTCAAGAGATACAGTTCTTGACAGAAGAGATACAGTACGAATGGGGGGAATCGGCCAGGAGAGCCGTTATCCGGCCAAGAGCCCTTGATACCAATCAAGGAGAGACTGGCCAAAGAAGAGTGAGACCAGGGCACCACACACCAGAAACGGTCCGAAGGGAATATAGTCTTCGCGCTTGATCACCTGTGTGGCGATCAGGGTAAGCCCCACTAGCGATCCCAGCAACGACCCTACCATGATCGTCATCAGGGCAGGCTTCCATCCCAGAAACGCACCTATCATCGCCAGAAGCTTGATGTCCCCTCCCCCCATCCCCTCTTTCCCAAAGAGATAGGGGCTGGCCCACGCTAGAAGCCACAAGATTCCTCCTCCGACGAGAACTCCCAACATGCTATCCAGGAAGCCAAGGGGTAGAACGGTCGCGGCACAGATGAGGCCCACAATGATCCCAGGAAAGGTTACGGCATTGGGGATGATCTTATGAGAAAGATCCGTCCCAGCTACCACAAGGAGGGCTGAATAGAGCAGGCCGTACACCGCTGTAGCCCAACTTGGGCCGAAGAACCAGAAGAGCCCTACATAACCTAAGCCATTCAGGATCTCGACCATGGGATAGCGAAAAGGAATGCGCACGCCACAATGCCTGCACTGTCCAGCCAACACCACGTAACTGAAGATGGGAATGTTATCGTACCAGGCAATGGGATGGGTACATCTTGGACAATGAGAGCCGGGCCACGCGATCGATTCCAGCCGTGGTAACCGGTAGATACAAACGTTGAGAAAACTGCCGATGAGGGCGCCAAAAAGTCCGGCAATCAGGAGCGGGAACTGGATTGGTCCATCATGCATAATTGCCCAGAGTTCTTTCCCTACTCAGCAACCCTACTAGGGCCGAAGTGCCTTTCTTTACATTCGTGAAGGATCGTTCCATAATAGCTTTGTTCGATTATGAGTATACCTGAAGCATAGACCTACGTAGTATGGAGAACTAACCATTATGGCGAAGGCAACTGGAAAGCCACGGCCTCGGAAATCTCTTGCCAATCTTGAACCTCCTGTGCGCACAAAGCGGCCTGAGTCGCTCACGTCACGCGAACAGCAAATTCTGGAATTGATCTGGGCGGGATTTAAGAACAAGGAAATCGGGCAACGGTTGAAGATCAGCGTCAAAACCGTTGAAGCCCACCGCGCCAATATGATGAAAAAAATGCGCGTGTCGAATACGGCTCAACTGCTGAAGATGGCCATCCAGGGTGGGGCACTCAAGATCCGCTAGCGTCAGGCCGGTTCTGGGTTGCTCGGCGTTGACGAACCGCTTCGAAGAGAACGATGGCTGCCGCAGCGGACACGTTCAACGATTCGACCTGGCCACTCAGAGGAATGCGGACGCATTCATCGCAATGTTGCAAAACGCCAGGTCGGATTCCCGTTCCTTCTCCTCCCAGGACGAGCCCAACCGGTCCTCGGAGATCGACATCCGTAAATATCTTGCTCGCCGATGGGATGACCCCGTAGATCCACACTCCAGCCGCCTTCAACGACTCAATCGATCTGCTGATATTGGTCACGCGCGCAACGGGAATGTGATCGATCGCTCCGGCCGAAGCTTTTGCCACCACTGAAGTCAGTCCGGCAGCCCGGCGTTCGGGAATAAACACTCCGTGGGCACCAGCACCCTCTGCCGTCCGAAGCACGGCGCCGAGGTTGTGTGGATCTTCGACTCCATCCAGGATCACCAAGAGCGGCGGCTCGTTCCGTTGTGCGGCGCGAGCCAGAATCGATTCTTCCGTTTGATAGGATTTTGCGGCGGCAAAGGCCACGACGCCTTGGTGCTTGCCGTTAGGAACAAGACGATCGAACGAAGCGAGGGGCTGAACATGAATGGGAACACGCTGAGATCGAGCTAGCTGGACCACATCAGTGAACTGTTTGTCGGTTCGAAGAACCAACAGACGTTGTAATGGCCTGTTTCCGGCTTTCAGCGCTTCGCGTACGGCATGGAGGCCGTAGAGAATTTCCTGCGCCTCAGCGCTTCCATCGGGTTGTGCCATCAGGCTTGTCCTCAATGATGATGCCCTGCGAAGCAAGCGACTTCCTTATTTCATCTGCTCGCTGAAAGTCCTTTCTACGGCGGGATTCATTTCGCTCCCGTAACAGATCTTCGATCTCAGTATCAGCTAGTCCGGATGTCTTCACACTAATCGGCATGGCATCGTCAGTTTCCTTGGCTTGACCAATTGGTACAACAAACGGCCCAAACTGCCACTTGCCCAACTGAAAGAGCCCAAAGTTTTCTCCAAGACTCCGAAACTCTTCCCTGACCCTTTTGCGTGCGGGCATGGATAAACCTTGACCGAGCAGCTTATTGACGTTGGCTTTCATGCCTTGTAAGGCGGCGACCGCTTCGGGTGTATTCAGGTCGTCATCCATGGTTGATTGAAACGTCACCCGACACCGTTCGATCACTTCACGGAGTTTCTGATCGGCTGTGGCTCTTTCTTCCGGTTCGTCCAACCGTTGAAAGAGATCGTAGAAGCCATTCAGCGCACTCTTTGCTTCTTTCAATGCTTGGTCTGAGAAATCGAGCGGTCCGTGATAATGGGTCGAAAGAAGAAAGTACCGCAAGATCTCTCCCGTCACATCCTCCGGCCATTCAGACTTCTCGAAAATCTCCCGAATCGTGAAGAAGTTCCCCAGCGACTTCGACATCTTTTCTTTGTTGATCTGGACAAACCCGTTGTGGACCCAATAGCGTGCGAATTCTTTTCCCGTAGATCCGCATGATTGGGCAATCTCGTTCTCATGATGCGGGAAGATGAGATCCATCCCACCGCCATGGATGTCGAAGGTTTCACCGAGGTGCCGGATCGACATGGCGGAGCACTCGATATGCCAGCCTGGCCGCCCTGGTCCCCATGGGCTTTCCCATGTCGGCTCACCTGGCTTACTGCTTTTCCATAGAGCGAAGTCCATCGCGTGGCGCTTCCGTTCATCCACGTCCACACGCGCACCGGCTTGCAAGTCCTCGAGTCGTCGTTTTGACAGCCGTCCGTACTCTGGATACTTGGAGACTTCAAAATACACATCCCCGTCCACCACGTACGCCAACCCCTTTTTGACCAATTGCTCCGTGAGGTGAATGATGTCGGCGATATGCTCCGTGGCCTTCGGCTCCTCCGTCGCAGCTTGGATGCCCAGCTTGCCCATATCCTCATGGTAGGCCTGAATGTATTTGGCCGTCACGGCATCACACGAAACACCTTGTTCATGTGCCCGTTTGATGATCTTGTCATCGACATCGGTGAAGTTCTTCACAAAGGTCACCGCATAGTTACTGTATTCCAAGTAACGCCGGAGCACGTCGAAAACCAGCGCACTCCGCGCATGGCCGATATGGCAGTAGTCATAGACAGTCACGCCGCACACATACATCCTCACCGTCTTGGGCGCGATCGGCTCAAACGGCTCCTTCTTTCCCGTCAGCGTATTGTAGATCTTGAGCATGTGAAGACCCGCTATGGAGTAGTCGAGTTACGCTTCGGCCAATGAGACCAGAGAAAATATCCGAGGGCAAGCGCCAGAAAAAGTCCGATGACAATGTCGAATTGATGAAAGTAATCCCGAAGATGTTCCCACTGCTCACCCATTTTTACACCGATATAGGCGAGGAGATAGCACCAGGGCAACGCCCCAACAAAGGTGAAGACGACGAACCGTGGGAAATTCATCTTCGCAATGCCAGCCGGGAGCGAAATGAACGTCCGCACGACCGGGAGCATTCTGCCAAAAAAGACCGCCGCTTCACCATATTTTGCAAACCAGCGATCGGCCACATCTAGATCGTGGTGCGAAACCAGGAAATACGGTCCATAGCGCTCTGCAAACGGTCGTCCACCCCAGACCCCCGCGTAGTAGGCCACGATCGAACCGAGCACATTGCCGATCGCTCCGGCTAGTGTGACCCCGAGCATCGTAAACTGTCCGGTCGTGACTAGATAACCTGAAAACGGCATGATGATTTCGCTCGGCAGTGGAATGCAGGCACTTTCAACGGCCATCGTGAAAAGGATCCCGCCATAGCCAAATCGTGAGATACAGGCGATGACAAACCGGCTCAACTCACCGATGATGGCTTCGATCAACCCTCCCATCACACCTCTCGTTTCCCAGTACGGTTCGATCTGCGAACAAGCGATTGAGATTTCTTGATCCCCCGATTCATGATCGGCTCCCACGCGCGGAAATGATCCAGTACGCCGTGGTGAGTACTATCCAGGCGGATCGGCGTGATGGAGACAAACCCTTCTTCGATCGCCTCGTGGTCAGCATCCTTACTACGACTCCACGAGACCCGCTGACCTGCAATCCAGTAATATTTGCGTCCGTGCGGATCAAGTTTTTCAATGATGGGATTATCAAACCGCCTTCGGCTGAGACAGGTGACCCGCACGCCTCTCATGCCTCCTCGCGGGCGATCTGGGATATTCACGTTCAGAAGCGTCTCCTCGGGCAGACCATGAGCAAGCACAAGACGCGCGACACGTGCCGCATAGATCGCGCCAATTTCAAATCGAAATGTCTCCTGCCCTTCTTGCGACACGGCTACGGACGGGATGCCAAGGATGGTTCCTTCCATCGCCGCCGACACGGTCCCTGAGTACAGCACATCATCGCCGAGGTTGACCCCTTTATTAATACCGGAGACGACAATGGCGGGCGGTTTCGGCATGACTTTCAGTATCGCAAGGTTCACGCAATCCACCGGGGTCCCATTCACGGCATACGTGCGTGGACTCAGTTGGTGCAGACGTAATGGTTTATGCAATGTCACAGCGTGAGCGACGGCCGTGCGTTCCCGATCTGGAGCAACAATCCAAACTTCACCGATCGCAGCAAGCACCTTTGCCAAAGCTGCGATCCCTGGCGATTGGATACCATCATCATTGGTGACGAGGATGCGCATGGTCATACTTCAACAAAAAGAGCTGCCCGAGGCAGCTCCGATATCCGAACCGAGCATTCGGCGAGACTCCGCAACTCCCAATGCTCTTCAAACTGCACAAGGGAAACTGGTCGGGGCGGCGGGATTTGAACCCACGACCACTCGCACCCCAAGCGAGTGCGCTACCGGGCTGCGCTACGCCCCGACACGTTTATAACTCCTGACGTCCCCATCTTAACCGATGATCAGGGAATGGTCTTCAGCAAACCTACCCTTTTCTCAGGATGAATGCGAGTCGATAATTTTGAGAATAACCTGGAGATCCCCTCTCAACTTTTTAGCGATCTCTCTTGGACGCAGCCTGCGCGACGCAGCACGCCCACGGCGTACCCAGTATCGCTTCACACCATCGAGGGTATGTCCCTCCTCATACAGCATCCGCTTGATTTCCAGCACGGTTTCAACATCTCGTTGCACATAGAGGCGTTGATTTCCTCGACTCTTTTTTGGCTTCAGAAACGTAAACTGAGATTCCCAGAAACGGAGCACATACGCGGGAAGTTTCGTCAACTGACTCACTTCTCCGATTTTATAGAAAACCTTGCTCCCCAGCCTGGGTTCAGTTCCCATGACCGGCCTCACGGTGCGCCTTGTATTGGATTGACGGAGCCGAGCTGGTTGTTGTGTTGACCTGTCTGCTTTGTTTACGCAGGATGATCAAAAAGACCGCCCGCAAGGCCGCAGCGAGCGAGAAGCCGAATCGTACCATATGCCGTACGATGGGGCTTTGACCAATGCGAGAACGACGCGGGTGGTTGCTTTCAGCATCCTGCTATGAATTGACGTACTTTTTGAATACCTGGCTTGGTCGAAACGTCACGACTCGACGGGGGGTAATTCCGATTTCTTCTCCGGTTCGAGGATTGCGCCCCTTTCGGGCTCCCTTGCTACGGACAACAAAATTTCCAAACCCCGCGATTTTGACCGATTCTCCCTTCTGCAAGACAGCCTTCAACATGTTCAGGACAAACTCAACGATATCAGCGGCTTCATTTTTTGAAATGCCGACTTGCTTGAAAATCTCGTCAGCGATATCCGCCTTTCTCATACCACCCCCCTACGTGACCACTGCAACTCGCCGCGAGTCTGTCTGATCGACTTCTTTCGCAAAGCGATGAGTTTTGCTTAAGTTACGTGAGGTTATGAAACCTGTCAAGAATAAATTTGGCTCATGCTTATGAAAAGGCTCTAGTTCTTCGCGAGAAGTTTGTATTCGATACTATCAACGAGAGCCTGCCACGTCGCCTCGATGATGTTTTCCGAGACCCCGACTGTCCCCCACTTATCCTTATGGTCACCGGATTCGATCAAGACACGCACCTTTGACTCGGTTCCTCGATTAGCCGCCAAGACGCGCACCTTATAGTCAAGAAGCTTCACTTCTTGAAGCTGAGGATAGAATTGTTCCAACGACTTTCTCAGCGCATGGTCAAGTGCATTGACTGGTCCAGCCCCGACAGCCGCCGTATGTTCGACCACATCGCCGACTTTGACCATCACCGTGGCTTCGGAAAGAGTCGTTCCATCCTCCTGCTTCTTTTCAACAATCACACGAAATCCGAGTAATTGAAACGAGGGCCTATGACTCCCCATGGCCTTTCGCATCAATAATTCGAACGATCCTTCGGCGCCTTCGAATTGATAGCCCTGACTCTCTCGGTCCTTCAATGTATGGATGAGCTCGTCGACCTTGGCGTGGTTCTTTGCAAGCGTGATCCCGTACGCTTCAATTTTATCGAGAAGCCCGCTCCGTCCTCCGTAGTCGGAGATCAGCATCCGTTGTCGATTCCCGACTCGGGCCGGATCGACATGTTCATAGGTCGCCGGATTCTTCAGCACGGCATGAATATGCACGCCCCCTTTGTGCGCAAACGCGGAATCGCCGACATAGGGTTGATGCTTATTCGGCATCAGATTCGCGATCTCCGTGACAAACCCTGACACATCCTTGAGATGGCTCAATCGATCGGTCAAGGCTGGACGCTTCATCTTCAGTTCTAAATTCGGGATGATCGAACAGAGGTTGGCATTCCCACACCGCTCTCCGATTCCATTGATCGTCCCCTGGACCTGCCGGATGCCCAATTCGATCGCCACAAGGGAGTTGGCCACAGCCATTTCACAGTCGTTATGCGCATGGATACCGAGCGGCACCCGACACTCGCGTTGAACCACGCCGCAGATCTCACGAACTTCCCACGGCATGGCCCCCCCGTTGGTATCGCAGAGGATGACCCGTTCGGCTCCAGCCTCCACCGCTTTTCTGATGGTGGCAAGCGCATAATCAGGATTAGTTTTGTATCCGTCGAAGAAATGCTCCGCATCGTAGAACACCCGCCGTCCTTTTCCGTGAAGATACGCGATGGAATCGGCGATCAACGCTAAGTTCTTGCTCAACGAAATGCCAAGCGCATCGGTCACGTGCAGCGACCAGGTTTTCCCGAAGAGGGTGATGGTTTTGGTCTCGGCGGCGAGTAAGGCCTGGAGATTGGGGTCTTTGCGAACAGTATTACTGGCCTTTCTGGTCGATCCAAACGCGATGACGTCGGCATGCTTCAGCGGAATCGTCTTGATCATCCGGAAGAATTCAATGTCTTTGGGATTCGCTCCTGGCCAACCGCCTTCAATAAAATGAACCCCCAGATCATCCAACTTTTGCGCAATGCGGACTTTATCTTCGGCAGAGAAACTGACGTCCTCCGCCTGAGCGCCGTCGCGCAAGGTAGTGTCGTAAATTTCCAACGCTGCAGCCCGATCGGGAGGCGGTTTCACGATAGGACGTGCGCGCTGCTCATGGGCGACGCGGGGAGAGCGAGGCTGTGTGGTTTTGCGGACCATGGGGGAAGAGGGTACCAGGAGCGAGGTCGTGATGTCGAGACATCACGGGTATGAGTTGTTTCTTGTCGCTCACCTAATGAAAGCCGTACAAGCCAATGCGCCATAGCTACATATGAACTATGCCAAGTCGAGATCAAAGGCCGAGTGGAGCGAGCGCATGGCCAATTCGAGATATTTCTCGTCGATGACGCAGGAGATTTTTATTTCGGATGTGCTGATCATCATGATATTGACGCCTTCTCGGGACAACACCTCGAACATCTTCGCCGCCACGCCGGAGTGCGATCGCATCCCCACCCCAATCAACGAGACTTTGGCGATGGCTTCAGTCACTGAGACAGACTTGGCCTCGATATCCTTGGCGACGGCCTGAATAAGCGGTACGGCCTTCTTGAGGTCGGCGCGAGGGACGGTAAAGGAGAGGTCCGTCAAGGCCGCCTGGCTGATGTTCTGAATGATCATGTCGACATTGATGTGCGCATCTGCGACGGGTCCGAAAATTCTGGCCGCGATCCCCGGTTTGTCCGGCACCCCAATGATAGTAATTTTCGCTTGATTACGATCTCCGGTGACTCCAGCGATCGCTGCCGCTTCCATGTCCGTATCTTCCTTCGTCACAAGCGTGCCCTTCCCTTCTTTAAAGCTGGAATTGACTTCCACTGGGACATTGAATTTGGCCGCAAACTCGACCGATCTTGTTTGGAGCACTTTTGCGCCGAGGCTCGCCATCTCAAGCATTTCTTCATAGGCAATCCGATCGATCCGCCTCGCTGCCGGCACGATATTGGGATCCGCCGTGTACACTCCATCGACGTCGGTGAAGATGACGCAGCGATCCGCCTTTAAAGCCGCCGCCAGTGCCACGGCGGAGAGATCGGACCCTCCACGACCGAGTGTGGTCACATCAGATTGCTCATTGATTCCTTGGAACCCAGCCACAACGGGAACGACCCCTTGTTCCAGGGCCTCGCGGATGCGGTCCGCCGTCACACGCGCAATTCTCGCCTTGGT
This sequence comes from Nitrospira sp. CG24B, assembly GCA_002869845.2. Lineage (GTDB taxonomy): Bacteria > Nitrospirota > Nitrospiria > Nitrospirales > Nitrospiraceae > Nitrospira_D. The sequence continues at coordinate 26,639 of NEWS02000001.1, forward strand.
ATGGGCGCTGTCCGTGATGATGCCGACCTGTCGACCGGTAAAGGACCGGGCATTAATCCCTCGCCCACGCAACTCCATCGCGAGAAGCGCGATGGTGACTCGTTCCCCCGTTGAGAGCAGCATATCCATCTCACGTTCATCGGGGGTAGCCGTTACGTCGTGTGCCAGCTTGAGCAATCGATCTGTTTCACCACTCATGGCTGAGAGCACGACTACGATGCGATTCCCAGCCTGTTGCGTGTGAGCAACACGGTCGGCAACACGGTGGATCCGTTCGATCGTACCGACCGACGTTCCACCGTATTTTTGGACGATCAACGCCACAACGGTCAGCTCTTTGAGAAGAACTTCATGACAAACTTCGTGGCATCGCGGGTAGGCATGTTCGCTGCGAGAGCATCCGCCTCAGTGAACCGGCGACCGACCGTCTCGGATCCCTTTCCGCCTCCTTCACCAAACGCATAGAACGCCGGGCCCTCAATTCCTGCGGTGTGATCGCAAATCACAAGGAAACGATAGGGACCTAGTTTGGACAAGCCTTCGAATAACGGACCGACGAGATGGCGATCAAACTCTTCGATCCCCTGAACTTTGGCTTTGATATCAGTGCCGTGGATCACCTCATCCGCCAACTTGGCATGCACATACACAAAATCTCTCTTGGCAAGTTCCGCCAAGGCGACGGTCGCCTTAGTATGGAGATCGCCGCCGGCCATCCGATCGGGATCCACAGCATCCAGGCCTGCACAGATCCCGACACCACGATGCACGTCGTTGGTCGCCACGACCGCTCCCGTAACCTGGTATTTCTCAACCAGACTCGGCCATGTGACCGCTCGCCCCTCGCCCCAGAGCCAGATACAATTCGCCGGTTTCTTCCCCGCAGCGACCCGTTCCTCATTGAGAGGATGATCGCGCAAGATGAAATAGGCCGCATCCATCAACTGGCGGAGAATATCGGCTCCATCGCCTTTCGGTAAGGCCTCTGCGATGGATTGACCAAGGATCGTCTGCGGATCGGTGCAGATGGCTCGCGGGTTCCCCTTCACCCATACCATCAGGTGGCGGTGACCCGCCCCCGGATAGAATTGGATGGTCTCCGAGCCGAGCTGCTCATTGATCGCCTCGATCAATTCGCGGGCCTCTTCGGTCTCGATCAGCCCGGCCGTTGCGTCGTCCAGGATGACGTGCTGGCCCAACTTTTTGATCTCACCACCCTTCCCGCTCTCCGGCATCACGGTGACCATCGTGCAGCGGAACACGACGTCCTGTTCCGTCCCGGACACACCTAAACTTGCCGCTTCAAGCGGTCCAGGGCCCGGATAAAACTTCTTGGGATCGTACCCAAGGATTGCGGTGCCGACCAATCCGCCGCCATGATGCACCCCATCGGCGGGAATCATCAGCTGACCCAGCTCTCCGCTCTGCGCTAGACGATCGAGATGAGGCGTCGCCGCCGCTTGGAGCGGCGTCCGACCGCCCAGTTCATCTTGTGGGTGATGAGCCATTCCACCGGCATGCACAATCACATATTTCATAAGATCCACACGTCTCTCAGACTTTCAACAGACGAGCCACGTCTTCGCGCGTCGCCTTGACCGTCTGCGGTTGTTTCGACACGCTGATTGCCGTATCGGCATCTTTCAACCCATGCCCCGTCAACGTACATACGACTGTCTCTCCTTCTCGTAGCGCATTAGCTCGATGCAATTTGGCCACGCCGGCGACGGACGCCGCGGAAGCCGGTTCACAAAAGACCCCTTCGGTTGCCGCCACCATGGTGTAGGCCTGGAGGATTTCCTCATCTGTCACCAGATCGATCGCGCCCGCAGATTCCTCAACCGCCCTTACTGCTGAAGACCAGCTGGCGGGATTGCCGATTCGAATGGCCGTGGCAATGGTCTGTGGTTGCTCGACGACTCGGCCCAACACGATCGGAGCCGCACCAGCGGCTTGAAATCCCATCATGCGGGGCACCCTCGAAATCTGATTGGCCGCACGATATTCTTGGTACCCTTTCCAATAGGCGGTGATATTTCCGGCGTTTCCGACCGGCAACACATGAAGCGTCGGAGCCTCGCCAAGTTGATCACACACCTCGAAGGCGGCGGTCTTCTGCCCGTCAATCCGGAACGGATTCACCGAGTTCACCAATTCGATGGGCAGTGTGGCCGAAAACTCCTTGACGAGCGTCAGGGCCTGGTCAAAGTTGCCTTCGATCTGGATCACCGTGGCCTGATGCATCATCGCCTGAGACAACTTGCCCATCGCGATCTTTCCGGCTGGAATCAATACGAAAACGGACAACCCTGCGCGCGCCCCATACGCGGCGGCTGAGGCGGAGGTATTGCCGGTCGACGCACACATCACGGCCCGCACACCGCTTTCCACCGCCTTCGAGATGGCCAATGTCATGCCGCGATCCTTGAAGGACCCGGTTGGATTGGCCCCCTCGAACTTCAGATAAAGTTCGACCCCTGGCGCGATGGCCTGAGCTAATCTCGTGGCCCGAATCAGAGGGGTATTACCCTCTCCCAGGCTGATCACAGGAGTCTTCTCCGTCACGGGGAGGAATTTACGATACTCCTCAATCACACCACGCCAAGGGTTCATCACTTACTCATCCTTGCCTTCAATACGAATGAGCGTCGGCGGCTCGGAGACAAACGCCTTCCGATTGATTTCACGCAACGCGGTCTGGACATCCCGCTCCTTCGCCACATGGGTCTTGATGACAATCGGCACGGTCTGTCCTTCGCGGCGCCCCTGTTGCACCATCGACGAAATGCTGATTCCACAGCGTCCCAACTCACCAGCGATCTGCGCCAACACGCCGGGTCGATCGACAACGGTAAACCTGAGGTAATAGAGTGAGCTGATCTCGTCCATCGATCTCAGCCGCAGCGGCCGTCGCTGATCTGGCTGAAACGACGCCACGGGCACGCGACCGGCGCTGCTTTTCAAAAGATTCCGTCCGATCGCAATCACGTCGCTGACCACCGCGCTCCCGGTCGGCATGGATCCGGCCCCCCGACCATAGAGGACGACGTCACCGACCGCATCACCGACGAGCTGGATGGCATTGTACACATCCTCAACCTGGGCAATCGGAGACGCCGAGGGGAGCATCGTAGGATGAACCCGCGCCTCAATCTCTCCATCCACCAGTTTTGCGATACCGAGCAGCTTAATCGTGAAACCAAACTGCTTCGCGTAGGCGATATCGATTGGCGTGAGGTTGGTAATCCCTTCCGTATAGATGTCCTTGAAGTTGACCGGGGTCCCATAGGCAAGGTTGACGAGGATGGCCAGCTTGTGCGCCGAATCGATCCCGGCCACATCAAAGGTCGGATCAGCTTCGGCATACCCGGCTCGTTGTGCGTCCGTGAGCACGTCCTCGAAACTGTGCCCCTCACGGGTCATTCTCGACAAAATATAGTTGGACGTCCCGTTGATGATGCCGTAGATGGATTCGATCGTATTCCCGGCCAAGCCCTCCGTCAACGCACGAATAACGGGAATCCCGCCGCCGACGCTGGCTTCAAATCCTAGATCCACTCCTTTGCGCACGGCGGCGTCGAAGATTTCTTCTCCGTGAAGCGCCAGGAGCGCTTTGTTTGCCGTGACCACATGCTTCCCGGCCGCGATCGCATCCAGAATGACGCGTTTAGCCGTATCGTATCCGCCGATGAGCTCAACGACGATATCGATGTCTGGAGCAGTCAGAACCTGTCTGCTGTCGGTCGTCAACACCCCGGCAGCCAAGGCGACGCCACGCTCCCTGACGACATCCAGATCTGCCACGCGAACAAGTTCAACCGGGACACCGACGCGCCGTGTAATGAGGGCGGCATTATCGAGAAGGATTTTGGCGACTCCGGTGCCGACCGTACCGAACCCTACAATCCCGATTCCGATACGCGATCTCATTCCTCATCCCCATCGAACTTGAGGGCTTTCCGGATTCCTCTGACGGCCTGCCTGGTACGATGTTCGTTTTCTACCAGCCCAAACCGCACGTATTCATCACCGCCTTCACCGAATCCGATCCCCGGAGAAACGGCTACTTTGGCCTCTTTGAGTAAGAGCTTTGAAAACTCCAAGGATCCCATGTGGCGATAGGGCACAGGGATACGTGCCCACACAAACATCGTGGCCAGGGGCTTTGCGACTTGCCAGCCGATCCGATTCAGCCCGCCCACGAGGACATCCCTGCGCTTCTGGTACCGCAACACTGTCTCCTTGACACAGTCCTGAGGGCCATTCAAGGCAATCACGCTGGCGATCTGAATAGGTTGAAAAATACCATAGTCCAGATAACTTTTAATTTTCGCCAACGCTCCGACGACCTCTCGATTACCCACACAAAATCCGACTCGCCAGCCTGGCATACTGTACGCCTTCGATAACGTGTAGAACTCTACGCCACAATCTTTTGCTCCTGGGACCTGCAGAAAACTTGGAGCTTTATACCCATCGAACACCAAATCGGCATAGGCAAGGTCGTGGATGACAATGACGTTGTGCGCCTTGGCGAACGCCACGATCTTCTTAAAGAACCCCAAATCCACAACGGCTGTCGTAGGATTGTGGGGGAAATTGATGACGAGAATCTTCGGTCTCGGGAAAGTCTGCCGATAGACGCGCGTCAGATCTTCGAAAAAATCGCTATCCTGACGGAGTTCGATACCGCGGACCTCACCACCCGCAATGATGAAGCTGTACATGTGGATGGGATACGTCGGCGTCGGGGTCAGGACCACATCGCCCGGGCCGATCAAGGCCAAGGCCAGGTGGGCGAGACCTTCTTTTGATCCGATGGTGACAATCGCTTCAGTCTCCGGATCCAGCTCAACAGCGTAGTTTCGCTTGTACCACCCACAGATCGCATGCCGTAGTTTCGTGATGCCGCGCGAGGCCGAGTACCGATGATTCTTTCCTTTACGGGTGGCCTCGATCATCTTCTCGACGATATGAGGCGGAGTCGGTTGATCGGGATTTCCCATCCCAAAATCAATAATGTCGTGCCCACGTTGGCGAGCCTCAAGCTTGAGTGATTGAACTTGCGCGAACACGTACGGCGGGAGTCGCTTGATCCGATAAAAACCTTCGCCCAACCCCATGAACTTCCTTTTGACTGCTATTAAATATTTCTCAAAACTCACTCATCCCGTCAAACTGAGTGAAGGGATCCTGAAGGGCCCTATTCTAATGGAGGGCTTTGGTCGAGTCAATTTACTCAATTTTCTATAGGGTTCTGAAGTTGTCAGATGCGGCTACTCCTCAATCCGGTTCTTCACTGATCTATGAACCCGTTCTTGCCCCCTCTCGTTCCTTTCTGCTACTACTATCGCTGGATTGATGGCTCCAGCCTGTCTCACGCACGTGTTCTCCGGCTGAGTGGATGTAGGGAGGGGAGATGGCCCGGCTTGGTGTGAATATCGACCATGTGGCGACGTTGCGACAAGCACGTGGAGGAACCGATCCAGATCCCTTGGCAGCTGCGGTGCTTGTCGAGCTGGCAGGAGCAGACGGCCTGGTCGTTCACCTGCGGGAAGACCGGCGCCATATCCAAGATCGAGATCTTCAACTCCTTCGTGAAATAACCCGCACCAAGCTCGACCTTGAAATGGCGGCCGACGCAGAAATGGCGAAGATCGCTCTGACCATCAAGCCCGACCTGGTCACGTTGGTACCAGAAAAGCGACAGGAACTTACCACTGAAGGAGGCCTGGATATCGCCGGGCACCGTGACCGAATTCAAAGCATTGTAACTCTGTTACATAACGGTGGGATTCCCGTCAGTGTCTTTGTTGAGCCCGATTTGAATCAGATCAGGGCTGCGCACAAGGTTGCGGCTGATTTCGTGGAGTTGCATACCGGTCGGTACGCGAATGCCACCCGCTCTAAAGAAGCCGATGCGGAATTCGAAGCCATTACCCACGCCGCCAAGCTGGCCTACAAGCTTGGGATCGGCGTCAATGCCGGGCATGGGCTGAATTACCGCAACGTCAAACGCTTGACGCATATTCCTGAAATCGTCGAGTACAACATCGGACACAGTATCATCGCACGGGCGGTCCTCGTTGGTCTCGTAGAAGCCGTGAAAGAAATGAAGGCCCTACTCAGTTGATGTGAGATCGTCGGCCTGCTGTGTCCGCCCGTTCTTCTCGTTAGTTCACCATGACCAAGATTATTACCGCTGCACAGATGCAGGCACTCGACCGCCGGACGATCTTCGAGGCCCGTATCCCTGCGACCACATTGATGGAGCGCGCCGGCTCGGGTGTTGTCTCTTGCCTTGAGCAACGGTTGGGGCCCGTACGGGGCAAGAGAATCACCGTGGTGTGCGGCAAAGGCAACAATGGGGGGGATGGATTCGTGGTTGCGCGCCTCCTCCGTCGACGCCATGCAAACGTGCGCGTTCTCGTCATGACGCCCACGTCCGAACTGGGCCGTGATGCTGCCACCATGTATAAGCAATTCGTTCGTGGCGCAGGGAAGTCCTCCGTCTACCTCTATGCGTCCAAGGCCCAGGCGCAGGCACTTCTACAAGATAGTGATATCCTCATCGATGCCCTCCTCGGAACAGGACTCTCAGCCACTGTCACCGGGCGCTATGCCGAAGCCATTGACAGCATCAATGAAACCGGTCGTCCCGTGGTGGCTGTTGATCTTCCATCGGGCCTCCATGCTGATACTGGAACAATCCTTGGCCGAGCTATTCGTGCCTCCTTCACCGTGACCTTTGGGCTACCGAAGTTAGGCCTCTATCAGAATGATGGGATCGACCTCGCTGGAGAGGTGGCGCTCGTCGACATCGGAATTCCGCCGGCCTACATCGACGCGGTCCAGAGCCGAACGACCTTGCTGACACCGCACGTGGTGCGCACATACCTGCCGAAACGGCAGCCATCGAGTCATAAAGGAACATTCGGCCATGCCGGTATCATCGCAGGATCCGTTGGAAAAACCGGTGCAGCCGCCATGGCTGCTCAGGCGGCCCTGCGTGTCGGTGCGGGCCTCGTGACTGTCGCGATCCCTACAAGTGTCAACGATGTATTGGAAGCAAAGTTACTGGAAGCGATGACGATTCCGATGCCTGAAACGAAAGCGCGCACCTTAGCGCGAACTGCATTCGATCGGCTCGTCGGCTTCATGGAGGCGAGAACTGCTATCGCTATCGGTCCAGGTCTCTCAACTCATCCTGAAACGGTGGAACTGGTTCGGGCCTTGACGAAACAGCTGGACCGACCGGCTGTGTTGGATGCGGACGCCCTGAATGCGTTGACGGGACGGACTGCCCTTCTGGCGGCTTGCAAAACACCGCCAATCATCACTCCTCATCCTGGAGAAATGGCACGACTAGAGGCTGACGCCACGCCTCAGACCGTCAATAGCGATCGGATCGGTACTGCCACCCGCTTCGCACGGGAACGGGGACTGTTCGTCGTTCTGAAAGGGGCTCGGACCGTCGTCGCCAGACCTGATGGAGTCGTCGCTATTTGCCCGACGGGTAATCCTGGCATGGCGACTGCTGGAACAGGCGATGTATTGACCGGCATGATCGTGGGACTCTTGGCCCAAGGCGTATCCTCCTGGGAAGCGGCCTGTGCCGCCACCTACCTGCATGGTGTTGCCGGGGATTTGGCTTCAGCGAGAAAGGGACAGGCTGGTTTGATCTCGAGCGATGTCATCGAGGAAATTCCCTGTGCCCTTAAGCTTATGCATCAGGCTCCATCAAACGACGCCAATGAGAAAATGCGGAACGATCCCATGTGAGGACGTCCCATGGCTACATCTGTCAGCTCTCTAGACCTTCTCCTCTCATCTCCTGGCAAGACAGAATCGTTCGGAAACGCTATTGGCCAGGTGCTTCGTGGAGGTGAGGTACTTGCCTTGATCGGTGAATTGGGAGCTGGTAAGACAGCACTGGTCCGCGGGGTCGTGGCTGGCCTCGGCGTCCCAGCTGCTTCTGTCACGAGTCCGACGTTCGTGCTGGTCCATGAATACCAAGGGAGGCTTCCGGTCATTCATATCGATCTATACCGATTGCAGAAGCCAGAAGAAGCCGAATCGATTGGACTGTCCGATTACCTTGCGGATGACGTGGCCGTCGCCATTGAGTGGGCAGATCGGTTTCCCCAGCTTCTTCCGGAGGACCGACTTGAAGTGAGGCTCGCCCATCGAACCAGGATGACCAGAAGAGCTTTGTTGGAAGCACGCGGTTCACGCTCTCGCTCACTTCTCGCTCGCATCAAGAAGATTTTGCGTCGAAGCCCTCGATCATCTCAGTCTATCCTGCAACCAGACAGAAAGACTTCGCCGCGATGACTCGACTGATTCTGATTGGCATTCTTGTGCTTCTTTCGTTGGCGTTCTTCCTTCAAAACCAAGAACAGGAAGTCACGCTCCGCTATTTCTTTGGATTACTTGAAGCCTCAACTCCTATTTACAAGCCCATTATGGCTGGATTTCTCATCGGCCTTTTAGTCGCAGCCATCTTGTTGTTTCCACCCTGGATCCGTGGGCGTATCGATCTTCGACGTAAGACGAAGGCCTTACAGGAAGCTGAATCGAACTTAGAGCGACTTCGGCAGTCTCTTGAGAAGATATCTGGACGCACCCACGCTCCCACACCGATGGAGTCTTCGAGAGACTTTACTGATGAGTGACCAGACCCTGAGCCCGCTTATGCGGCAGTATCGGGATATCAAGCAGGGATACCCTGAAGCCATCCTGTTGTTTCGGGTCGGGGATTTTTATGAGATGTTCTACGAGGACGCTCAGGAGGCGTCCCGACTCTTATCGATCGCCCTCACGTCTCGCGATAAGAACAGCGCCCATCCGGTTCCACTGTGCGGCGTTCCCTATCATGCCGCAACCGGCTATATCGCAAAGTTGTTGAAGGCCGGCCGTATCGTGGCATTGTGCGAACAAGTCGAGGATCCCAAAGTCGCCAAAGGTCTGGTACGCCGTGAAGTCGTCAGGCTCTATACTCCGGGCACACTCGTAGACACAGAATTTCTCGCCCCGTGCGAGCTCAATTATCTTGCCGCGTTCGTCCTCCAATCAGACACGGTTCATGGAAGATCGATCGGCTTGTCCGTCCTTGAGGTTTCAACTGGTGAATTTTGGGGGATGGAGTTTCACGGTTCTCACGCAGTCACGCAACTATTGAATGAAATCTCTCGACTAGACCCTCGAGAGGTTCTTTTTCCAGCAAACCTCGTTCCTGAATGCTCCGATTGGATCCAACAAATCGTCGGAACACGCCTGTGTGAACGGCCTCCCACATCGTTCAACCAGCACTCCGCTGCTCAGACCTTAATGGCGCATTTCCACGTACAGGACTTTGGCGTCTTAGACTGTGCCGACAGCCTCGCCGCCAGTAGCGCAGCAGGCGCGGTCTTATCGTACTTGCGGGAGACTCAACCGACGGTTCCTCTGGATCATATTCGTCGATTGACTATCCAGCGCAATGACGAATACATGCACCTGGATGGCACCACTATCCGCAACCTGGAACTTCTCAAACCATTGCTGTCGAACGAGAACGCGTTGGGCTCGAAGTCTACTACGCTCCTGAGCGTGCTGGATCGGACCTCCACGGCCATGGGAAGTCGACTCCTTCGCCAGTGGCTGGTACGGCCGTTACTCCATGACGATCAGATACGGCAGCGTCTTGATGCGGTCGAAGAACTCAAAGACCACATGCAGGTCAGAACTGCATTACGGACCGCCTTGCGAGAGATCCAGGATATCGCACGACTTGGCAGTCGCATCGTACTCGGCTTGGCTGGTCCGCGAGAACTTTTGGCCCTCAAGCAATCTCTTTCGGTTTTGCCCGAGATTGATGTCCAGCTAGCACCGCTTCAGAGTCTGCTGCTCTGTCAGGCGCGAACATCATGGGATAGCGGCCAGGATCTCTACGACGTGATTGAGCGTGCCATCCGACCCGATCTTCCACCTTCCATTCGAGACGGGAACATCTTCACAGATGGCTATGACCCGGTCATCGACGAGTTGCGCAAAGCCAGCAAGGAGGGGAAAACTTGGATCGCTGCAATCGAGACGCAGGAACGTGACCGAACGGGCATTGAGTCATTGAAGGTCCGTTACAATCAGGTGTTTGGCTATTACATCGAGATCACCAAAGCCAATCTTGCGCGGGTCCCCACTGACTACATTCGCAAGCAAACCCTGGTCAATGCCGAGCGATTTATGACCGCCGAATTAAAAGAGCTGGAAGAACGTGTCACCGGAGCCGAGGCCAAGCTTCTGGCTCGTGAGCAGGAGCTTTTTATTCAGCTTCGCTTGCGGTTGGCTCAAGAGGCCTCTCGATTGGACGCCATGGCGACCGCCCTTGCGCTCCTTGATGTCGTCGCCGGATTGGCCGAGGTGGCCGCTCTGTACCGGTATACCAAGCCGACGGTGACTGAAGGGGGTGCCCTTATCATCAGGGAAGGTCGTCACCCGGTCGTCGAGCGACTCTGTACGGATTCAGTATTCGTCCCGAATGATACCGTGTTGGACCTTGAACTGAACCGCCTCCTGATCATTACAGGACCAAACATGGCAGGAAAGAGCACCTATCTTCGTCAGGTCGCACTGATTATCTTGATGGCTCAGATTGGCAGCTTTGTACCCGCCTCAGAAGCGACGATTGGATTAACCGATCGCATCTTCACAAGAGTGGGAGCCTCGGATAATCTGGCCGGGGGTCAAAGCACCTTTATGGTCGAAATGGTGGAGACCGCGAACATTCTCCAAAACGCGACTTCCCGCAGCCTCATTCTGTTGGATGAAATCGGGCGCGGCACAAGCACCTACGATGGCCTGAGTATCGCATGGGCAATTGCGGAATATATTCACGACTGCACCAGGTTGGGCGCGCGCACTTTATTCGCAACCCACTATCATGAGATGACGCAACTGGAGCAACAACGGACCGGAATCAAGAACTATCGTGTCGCCGTCCAGGAATGTGATGGTGATGTGGTGTTTCTCAGAAAAATCGTGGCAGGGAAAGCTGACCGAAGTTACGGCATCCACGTGGCCAAACTGGCAGGGCTTCCTTCGGAGGTCATACGCCGCGCACAAACGGTGCTGTCGCAGCTGGAACAACCGGAGTCTGTCAGTTCCGGGATGAATCAGGATGAACACCCGACGACATCAGAACTCCTTCCTCATCCTCATCCGATGATAGAAGAGGTCAAACAGATCGATCTATTTTCGATGACACCGCTCGATGCGCTCAATCGTCTTGCCGAGTTACAACGCATGTTGAGATCGGGGGACAACAATCCATCTGCTCAATAATCCAGATTGATCAGATGGTAAAAATTAAGCGGGCGGCATTCCAGATGGAAATGCCGCCCATTCGCATCTTGCAATAGTCGTCAGTGCGCCTGATTATACTGTGCGGTCCAAGGAATCAACCCACCCACGGTTTTTCCGCCTGGAAGCATCACGTCGTACTGCATGCCGACATTGCCTCCATCCGGCGTGACGGGAGAAGTGTTGAGACCTGTCTTGGCTTTTGCACAGGTTGACTCGAATTCGTTTTTCCCAGCGCATTCCCTGAGGCGAACCGCGGAAATGCTCAGAGGTTTCCCCACGGAACCAGACACCTCAGGAATCTTCTTCACGGATGAAATCACCCGATGATTTTGCTCGGTTTCCGTGGCGACGAATTCGATCAAGTCCGTTGTGCTGCCAGGGGGAACTTCCTTGGCCGCTGTAGGTCCGGCATGAAGGCGACCCATCTTCTTCAGCTCTTGCCAGGCTGACTTATCAGCATAGAACTTCAGCGTTTTGCCTGGATGAACTTTTTGCCAATACAACCCGCTCTCCGCGTTACCACCGAAGACAGCTGTGTTAATCCACACGGCTTCATCGTAGGGATCAAGGATGATCACCCGACCTTGAATGGTGGTCGGCTTGCTCATGTCACCCCATTCGAATCGTTCTTGAAATGACTCAATAGCCGAGGCAGTTGAAGCCAGGCCGGCTACCAGGGTAACGGCGGCCAGCACGGCGGCACCTTGCTTGTGCAACATCATAATCGCGTCCTCCTTGAACAACATCATCTGTACGCTTTGAACGTGACTAGTCCTTGATGACTTTGAACCCGGTGATGGTTCTGCCGTCCAGCGTGACTTCCATGGCAACCAATTCTTGAGAGGCCTTGATAATTTGGTCCATCAAGGCTTTGTCTTTGACCGCCAGTCGAACCGTGGTGGCCGCATGGTACCAGCCAGAATAGGTTGAATTTTTCTCACTACCTCCGGAGAATCCCCAGGCACAACAACTGAACAATGGATCAGGCGGCTTCACGTCAAGCATCGTTGATGATCGCCCTCCACTGTCGCCGGAGCCTGGTTCTCCCGTATTCCAATATTGAATGCCGAACAAGAGCTCCCCATCTGGGTTGTCCGCCCACTGCGACCAGACTCGGCCTTGCAGTTTCTTGGCTGCCTCAGCAGCCTTTAAGGGCTTCCCTCCAACGACTGCATCGGCGAGGCCTATGTGTTCTATTGCCCCTGCAGCGAACGAAAAATCAGCCGCTAGCAAACCGAAAGACGAAAAAACCGCCGCTGCTGCTAGAACGACAGCCCTTTTCATACGCAATCCCTCCTTCGTCAATTTGAGCCCGATATTCCGATGAGACATTAGCTCTTCCTAATACGTGATCTTAAGATTAGGTCGAAAATCCTCTTAATAGTTTAGAGTCCTTCAATAACCTGGACCAAAATGAATGGAAAGCGGTCCGGTTGGTACCGGAACGGTACTGAAACTACAACGCCCTGTCAAGAAAATGTTTGCCAGACTTATCACAGGAGGATACACAACCCTTACAGCATATACAAAACAATAAGTTATACGTCCTTTCCGACTGGAAAGCATGCTGTGGTCAGGCTGTGATGTTTTGGAATTGCCCGCTTAACGCCTTCACTTGCCGTGAGGAAAGTGGCCCCAACCCTGTCAGGGCTATTCTTTCAGGGGTGAAGAGATCCTGTGCGACTTGACGTATTTGTTGTGGTGTAATCCCATCTATTTTCAAAATCATGTCTTCCAGGTTCGTATGGGCGCGGGAGATCAATTCATCTTTTGCGAGTTTGTTCATCCGGCTATGCGAACTTTCCAAGCTGAGCATGAGGCCGCCTTTCATCTGTTCTTTTGTCCGTTTTAGCTCATGCCGATCAATTCCATCTCTGCTCAAGCGCCGGATCTCGCGACTGACGAGTTCAAGAACGCGCTCAACCTCCCGAGCTTGCGTGCCTGCATAGACGGTGATCGTACCGCCATCGGAATAACCCGACAAAAATGAGTAGATCGAATAGGATAGGCCCCTTTTTTCACGGATCTCCTGGAATAGTCTCGAACTGACGCCACCGCCGAGGACACTGTTCAACGCATAGACCGCATATCGATCCTTATGACCGGCTGCAACGCCCTTGAGTCCCAGACAGAGGTGCACTTGCTCTAACGATTTGTGTTTCACGATGGCGCCACCACAGATTTCCGGAGGCCAACGTTTTCGAGGAAGGACGCCTGACGAGGGTCGATACTTCCCAAAGGTGCGAGCGATCGTCTTTTCGAGCTGCTGTTGATTGAAATTCCCGGCTACGGCGAGCACGATCTCTTCGGGACGATAGTGCGTATCAATGTACTCGAGGAGATCCTGTCGTCGGATCCTGGCGATTGTTGATTCCCGCCCAAGAATCGGACGACTCAAGGGATGTTGGCCCATCGCTAACTTGGTATGCAACTCTTGAACGAGATCCTCGGGATCGTCTTGAACCATTCGAATTTCTTCAAGGACGACCTGCTTTTCCTTTTCAATTTCTTTCTTTCCGAGTCGGGAGCGGAGAAACAGATCTCCCAAAAGGTCGAGGGCCTTGGGGAGGTGTTGATCCAAGACCTTGACGTAGTAGGTTGTGGTTTCGCGCGTGGTAAAGGCGTTCATCTCGCCCCCCAACGCATCGATTTCACGAGAAATCTCCGTGGCCGATCGAGTGGTCGTCCCCTTGAAGAACATATGTTCGATGAAATGGGCGTACCCAGCCTGTGTGGGGCTTTCATCACGTGAGCCCGTATTGACCCAGATGCCTATGGTGACGGATTTGAGGGTTGGGATTCGCTCGGAAACCAAGCGAATCCCGTTCTCGAGGATGAGCTTACGGTACAAGTGTTACCCACCCACTGACTCGTTTGCACCGCCGCCCGTCGGTGCGGGCATGGTTTCTTTTCGGCTAAGCCGAATCTTGCCTTGTCTATCGATCTCCAGCACTTTCACAAGAATTTGATCGCCTTCGGCGACCTCGTCAGACACGGCTTTCACTCGATGATGCGCCAACTGTGAGATATGGACCAACCCATCGGTGCCTGGCAGCACCTCCACAAAGGCGCCAAAGTCCATAATCTTTCTGACCGTTCCCGTATAGACTTTCCCGACTTCGACTTCCTCAGTTAGTCGGTTGATGATCTCTTTGGCTTTTTGTAAGGACGTCCCGTCCGCAGAAGCGATGGTCACAATCCCGGTATCTTCGACACTGATCTTAACGCCACAATCGGACTGAATGCCACGGATGGTTTTACCGCCCTGTCCGATAATGTCACGAATCTTATCTTGTTTGACCTTCATTGTGTAGATGCGAGGGGCGAACGTCGACAATTCGGTGCGATGACTGCTGAGGGCCTTCGCCATATGGCCAAGAATGTGGAGGCGTCCCAACCGGGCCTGCTCCAAGGCTTGCTGCATCAACGCTGTGGTAATGCCACCAATCTTAATGTCCATTTGCAGTGCTGTCACACCGTTCTTAGTCCCGCACACTTTGAAGTCCATATCACCCAGATGATCTTCAAGGCCGAGAATATCCGACAAGATAATGACGTCGTCCCCTTCTTTGATCAACCCCATAGCAATGCCGGCGACTGGCTCCTTGATTGGAACGCCTGCGTCCATCATGGCCAGCGTCCCACCGCACACGGTTGCCATCGAGGAAGACCCATTGGACTCCAGAATCTCAGACACAATCCGTAAGGTGTAGGGGAAGACATCCTTGCCTGGGATGACGGGCTTCAACGCCCGTTCCGCCAAGGCTCCGTGCCCAACCTCACGCCGTCCGGGCGAACGAAGCGGCCTCGCCTCACCGACGCTGAATGGCGGGAAGTTGTAATGCAGCATAAAGGTCCGCATGTACTCGCCTTCCAACGCATCGATACGCTGTTCATCGTCGGTCGTCCCTAGCGTCACCACCGCTAAGCTCTGTGTTTCGCCGCGGGTAAAGATCGCAGACCCATGGGCTCGCGGCAGAGCGCTCACCTCACACGTAATCGGACGAATATCCGCAGGACCGCGTCCGTCGGCGCGAGATCGCTTCTCCAAAATCATCTTCCGGACTTCTGTGTATTCCAATTGATGGAACACAATCTTGATATGCCGTTCCCTTGAGGAATCATCTGCCTTTTTCAGCTTGGCAATGGTGTCGACCAGAATGTGGTCCAACCGCTCCTGCCTGGCAGTCTTGTTGGCAATCATGATGGCGTCACGAATGGGTTGCGCCACCAATGCCTTGATCTCGACCTGCAACGCCGAATCGATCGACTCTTGAACAACGACTCTCTTCACTCTGCCAACCTTCTTGGCCAATTCATTAATCTTGCTGACGATTTTCTTAATTTCGGAGTGAGCCAATTCCAGCGCTTCAAGCATCATCTGCTCGGATAATTCATTGGCACCTGCCTCCACCATCATCACCGCGTCCGCTGTGCCCGCAACCACCAGATGCAGCTCGCTCTGCTCCATCGTTTCAAGGTCAGGATTGATAACCAGCTGGCCATTGACGCGACCGATCCTCACACCAGCCACGGGGCCGTTGAACGGAATGTTCGATACTGCGAGGGCCGCTGATGCCGCAGTGATTCCAATAACGTCGGACGAACCGGTCTTATCTGCCGATAGGACTGAGGCAATGACCTGCGTCTCGAAATAGTAGCCTTCGGGAAACAACGGGCGGAGGGGCCGGTCAATCAAGCGGCTGGTCAGGACTTCCTTTTCAGCCGGTCGGCCTTCTCGCTTGAAGTAG
The DNA here is from genome assembly GCA_002869845.2 of Nitrospira sp. CG24B. Taxonomy (GTDB): domain Bacteria; phylum Nitrospirota; class Nitrospiria; order Nitrospirales; family Nitrospiraceae; genus Nitrospira_D. The sequence goes on from NEWS02000001.1 coordinate 42,733, forward strand.
CCTCCAGGAATTTTCCCGGCCGCGTAGGCCTTTTCCTGGTAATCAACGGTCAAGGGAAGGAAATCAATCCCAGGCTTGGCCGTTTGCGCAGCCACGGCCGTCGCAAGAATGACCGTGTCGCCATACGAAGCCCATATCGACCCGTCAGCTTGTTTTGCGATGCGGCCGGTTTCGAGGCGAAGGGTTCGACCTGCAATGTCGATTTCTACGACGTGTATCATCTATGGTCTCCTCTGGTTAGATCCACAGATGCCCACTGAGATACGCTCAGCAACAAGTGCGTAGTTAAAAAGCTGAAATCAGCGACTTCTCGCCAGCTTTACAGCTTTTCACTCTTACATCGCGCACTTGGTGTGAGCGCATGTCGGTGTTCATCTGTGGGACATTCGAACGATGCCATGGCGCCGGTCAACGCCGCTGTTCGCACGACCGGTTACTTGCGAATGTTGAGTCGCTCGATCACGGTTTTATAACGCGCTTCCTCCACACCGCGGAGATAGTCCAGAAGACGACGCCGGCGTCCAACCAGCTGCAACAATCCACGCCGCGAGTGGTGATCCTTTTTATGGGTCTTGAAATGTTCGGTGAGATACGTAATCCGGTTGGTCAACACCGCAATCTGAACTTCCGGCGATCCGGAATCCTTATCATGCTGCTGATATTGCTTGATGAGTTCACTCTTTACTTCTTTTAACAACGCCATACCTACTCCTTCCGTATTAATGACTTACGAGACTCAACACTTTGCGAATTCGAATCGAGCCCACACCGCTGGCATCATGAGTTCCAATGGCTAACAACTGACCGGCTTCATCCTTGAGGCGTACCGAAACTGTGGAATGGGCAGGCGGGAGTTGCCCGACTCCCATCGGAAAAATTGGTGAGCCATTCAAGACACGCTGCGCCTGTTCCGCGTTCACGACCACTGCCGGGAGTTGGACGAGGAGTTGATCCAACGACATGAATTGCCTCGAGAGAGTTCCCATCGTGAGATGGCTGGCAACTTGATCAATCGTCACTGCCTGTTCGATGGACAGTGGGCCGACACGGCGACGCTCGAGAGCATAGAGATGCCCTCCGACCCCTAACGCCTGTCCGATATCGGCACACAAGGTGCGTATATACGTGCCTTTGGAACACACAATGCGCAGGGCCACGTCACGACCGTGAACGGCCACGATCTCTAGCTGATGAATGGCAATCGACCGCTCTGCCCGATCGACCGTCTTGCCTGCCCTGGCTGCTTTATACAACGGCTGTCCGCCGACTTTCACAGCTGAATACATTGGTGGCAATTGCTGCTGCACTCCTCGGAATTGGGCGATCACTGCCTGAAGCATATCTTCCGTGATCGCGCCTGGATCGACTCTGCTCAAAACCTGCCCGGTTGCATCCTGGGTGTCGGTCGTTTCCCCCAAGCGCATGACAGCGTGGTACTCCTTATCCCAATCGATCAGGTACTCGGCGATTCTCGTGGCCCGTCCGACAAGGATTGGCAACACACCTGTGGCGCTAGGATCCAGCGTACCGGCATGACCGACTTTGCTTCCTCTCAATAAGCTCCGGACCTTGGCGACGACATCGTGTGAGGTCCAGCCAGCTTCCTTATGGAGAACGAGGACTCCCTCCAGGACATCACTCAGGTCCGTTCTGATAGCTATCTGTTCCATACCCTTAAGAGTCCGTGATTCTCTGAGCACTGCTCGGAGAATCCTGGGTTTCCTGCTGTTCAGGCTCCCCATGCAGGCCTTCCAAGAGCTGCATGATCCGGTCACCGCGAGGTCCGCTGACGTCCTTCTTGAAAATCACATCGGGCAGGTAGCGGAGCGAGAGGCGCCGCCCTAATTCCGACCGCACAAACCCACTGGCTTTTGAGAGGCCAGTAAAGACCTCGCGCTCGGCTTCCCCCGTTTCCATGGTCGTGACAAAAATATGCGCGATGCGCAAATCCGCTGTCAGCTCGACATCAGTAACCGTGACGTCATGGACCCGAGGATCCTTGATTTTTCGCATGAGAATATCCGCCACTTCCATGCGAATCTGGTCAGCCACTCGGTCTGCCCGTTTATAGGTCGCCTTCGACATCTTCGTACCCAGCCTTACCAGTCGCAAGCATGACAGGAGGGTTAGAGGAATTCCAACTGGACTCGTGACACTTCAACTGCTGGCATGCTTTTAATCAGATTCAACGCTTGTTCAAGCACCTGGTTCACATGGCTACGCTCATTCGACACACAAGCCATTCCAAGAATAGCCTTCTGCCAGAGATCCTGGCCATCCACTTCGGCGACTGAGAGGTTAAACTTGCCACGAAGCCTGTCCTTGATTCCATGAAGGACTTGCCGCTTGTCTTTAAGCGACTGGCTCCCCGAGATGAATAACTCGACGGTGTATAAGCCCACGACCATGACCAGAATTCGGGTTAGTGTCGGCTCACAATAGAGGCGCCATGATTCAGCTTCATGAGCTTGTCAGGCCTTTCAGGTAAGAGGCTACAATAAAAATCCTTCGGCTGCTACTCGAGCTTCGCCGCGATCTTATCGACTGCATAGGCCTCAATGATATCGCCTGATTTGACATCGTTGAAGTTTTCGACGCTCAATCCGCATTCATATCCCTGCTGTACCTCACGCACATCATCCTTGAACCGCCGCAACGAACCAAGTTTCCCCTGATAGACCACCACATTGTCCCGAATCACTCGGACGCCGACGCTTGACCGAGAAATCGTCCCATCAATAACATACGCCCCTGCTACGGCTCCGACCTTTGGAATCGTAAAGACCTGCCGTACTTCCACTCGTCCTAACACACGCTCCTTCAGGGTCGGCTCGAGCAAGCCTTCCATTGCAGCCTTGATGTCCGCAATAGCGTCATAAATGATCGTGTAGAGCCTGATATCGACACCCTGCTGTTCGGCCAATGCGGCTGCCTTTGGTTCTGGCCTGATATTGAAACCGATGATGATGGCTCGCGACGCGGAAGCAAGCAACACATCAGATTCCATCACCCCACCAACTCCGTTATGAATCACGCGCAGCTTGACGGCATTCGTCGACAGCTTTTCGACCGCGCCAGCCAATGCTTCAGACGATCCTTGCACGTCAGCCTTGATGACAATGGCCAACTCCTTCACGGATCCTTCTTGAATCTTCGCAAAGAGATCATCCAAGGTGACCTTCGCGGGGCCTGTCAGCTCTGCAGCTCGACGCTTTTGCGCTCGTTCCTCCGCGATCTCTCGCGCAACTCGCTCATTGGAGACAACATGGAAGACATCTCCCGCCGACGGCACGCCCGGCAAACCAATCACTTCCACCGGAATGGACGGCCCTGCCTGCTGCGCTTTTTCACCACGGTCGCTAAGGAGAGCCCGAACACGCCCGCTGAATGTTCCGACGACATAAGCGTCCCCCACCCGTAGAGTCCCGCTCTGAACCAACACCGTCGCAACCGGACCCCTCCCGCGTTCAATCTTGGCTTCGATGACGGTGCCTTTCGCCTGTCTGTGTGGATCCGCCTTGAGTTCAAGTACTTCCGCCTGAAGCAAAATCATCTCGAGGAGAGTATCAAGACCCATTTTTTCTTTGGCAGACACCTCGACCATAATGGTATCGCCGCCCCAAGCTTCGGAAATCAATCCATGTTCCGAGAGAGCGTTTTTTACCCGATCAGGATTGGCGGTCGGCTTGTCGATCTTATTCATCGCCACGATCAGCGGCACTCCGGCTGCCTTGGCATGGTTGATCGCCTCGATCGTTTGAGGCATCACACCGTCGTCTGCCGCAACAACCAAAATGACGATATCCGTGACCTTCGCGCCACGAGATCGCATGGCCGTAAACGCCTCGTGACCGGGAGTGTCGAGAAAGGTGACCTGCTTGCCACGCACCGAGACGGTATAGGCGCCGATATGCTGAGTAATGCCACCGGCTTCCCCTTCCGCTACTTTTGTTTGGCGAATCGCATCGAGGAGCGACGTCTTCCCGTGATCGACGTGCCCCATAATGGTCACCACCGGCGGTCGAGGTTCCGGCCGTTCATCATCGCCGGTCTCAATGATATCTTGCAGCAACTCGTCCCCAATTTTCTCGACCGAGACCTCAACTTTAATCCCGCTTTCCTCGGCGAAAATCGATGCAGCGTCCAGACTCATAGGTTGGTGAAACGTCAACATTTGTCCCATATCCATTAGCTTCCGAACGATGTCTGCCGGCCGTTGACCGATCAACTCAGCGAACTCTTTCACCGTTGTCCGAGGGGTTACTTTCACGCTCTTGCGACGTGGTTTGGTGATTTCTCCCGGAGTACTATGGTGGACATGCTTCGATCGGTCATCGCGGCGCTGCACCGGAATGGCACGAAGGTCCTGCCAGCGGGCGGCGTCTTCACGTAATTTCACATCTTGCTGCTCGTCCTTAGGACGGCCTGTTTTTTTGGCTTTCTTGAGCTTTTCCTTGAGTGCCTCTGCCTCGATGGCCTCGAATGCCATGCTTTTCTTTTTACTGGCGACAGACTCGGGAGTCGCCACACCGGATATTGCCGGCGTGATGGTCGGCTTAGCCGGCGGCGCTTCCTGTTTCACATCGAGTGGCACCGGTGCGGAGGGCGCAACCTCGTCCGGATCTTCTTTCACTGGAAGACTGAGGTCGACTGGACCATCGCTAGCAAGGAGGTCAACCGATGGAGTCGGTGTCGTTACAAGACTTGAGGACGCGGGCTGCGCTGAATGCTCAGTCTCACCAATCGAAGTTGAAAGAATGGCCTCAATCGGCTCGTCTTCCTTCTTTCGCTTGATGAGAATGCGCCGCTTATCAGGCTTGAGCGGCTCTTCGACGACAGAACCCTTTGCCGCCACAGTTTTCCCCCGACTCGTATGCTCCGCCAACTTTGCACCGACCTCTCTCTCGATTCCCGTCCCTTGACTCGTCGATTTTGCGGCCAACTTATCCAACGCCTTCTGAACGATTTCCTCTTCAAGCGTACTGCTGTGAGATGAAACCGAGACCCCCAGCTTCTTGAGCTCGGGGATGAGCACTCGATTTTCCATGCCTAACTTCTTCGCAAGTTCGTATACACGCATAGCCATGAGGACGGTTCCGTATTCTATCCGCTCGTTGCTTCCTCAGCTCTGGCAGCCTGCCGAGCTTCTTCTTGCAGTCGTTGCGCTTCGGCTTCGTCCGCAATCGCGGCTTTAATTTCCTTATCACGCTCGACCTTCTCTTTTTCGTATTCCGTTGAGCTGATAATGTCAATCTTCCACCCGGTCAAGCGCGCGGCAAGCCGGACATTCTGACCGTTTTTCCCGATGGCCAACGACAATTGCGAGTCGGCTGCGACCACGAGCGCCGACTTCTTCTCTTCGTCGATCCCGACCTTTTCGATTGTTGCGGGATTTAAGGCTTCGGCGATAAAGACTCGCGGATCCTGGGTCCAGGTAATGATATCGATCTTCTCGCCCCGCAGCTCGCGAACAACCGCCTGCACGCGGGAGCCCTTGATGCCGACGCAGGCCCCCACCGGATCCACAGCCTTTTCACGAGACGTGACCGCGATCTTTGTTCGGTCCCCTGGCTCTCGAACGACGGATCGGATTTCAATGATCTTTTCCATGACCTCTGGCACTTCGAGCTCAAAGAGTTTTGCCACAAACTGCGGATGGCTACGAGACAGAATGACTTGAACATCCTTGGGCGTCCGACGCACCTCCAACAACATCGCCTTCACGCGATCGCCGCGCCGATATGTTTCACGAGGAATCTGCTCTTGGATCGGCAGGATGGCCTCCGTCTTTCCGAGGTCCACCAGGTAATTCCGGCGCTCCATGCCGAGGATAATTCCCGTCACGAGATCGCCCTGACGTGTGGAATATTCCTTTTGAACCGCTTCCCATTCCGCTTCGCGCACCTTCTGGAAGATCACTTGCTTCGCCGTTTGCGCGGCGATTCTCCCCAATTCGTTCATTTCGATCAGCGATCCAATTTCGTCCCCGACTTCCGCCTCGCTATCGTATTGGCGGGCCTCCTGAAGAGAGATCTCCGCCTTGGGGTTGCTGACCGTTTCTACGATGATCTTCTTGGAGACGACGGAAATTTCCCCGGTTTTGGGGTCGATCTCCACTTGGATATTTTCGGCCTGACCAAAGCGTTTCTTCGCGGCGGTCTGCAGGGCGGATTCGATGGCCCCAATGACTCGGGCTTTGTCGATCCCTTTCTGACGCCCGATTTCGTCGATCACGGAAATCAGTTCACGGTTCATACGTCACGCTCCTGCATCCGGTTACCACTTAACATCTCCAACGTTCCGCCCCTCTAGATCTTCACAACCAGCTTTGCTTCAGCAATCATGTCTCGACTCAATTTCACCGTCTGGGATGTTCGCGCAGCAACCACCCTCAGCACGACCGCCTCTTCATCCACCTGCATCAGTTGGCCAGCAATCTTCCACTGGCCCTCGAGAGGCTCTCGAAGCTTGAGACTCACCTCTTTTCCAATCGCCCGTTGATAATCCTGGGATCTCTTGAAGGGTCGATCAAGACCCGGAGAAGAGACTTCAAGGGTATAGGCATGGGGAAATGGATCGGCCACGTCAAGCGCCGGTCCTAGAGCCTTATGTGCCTGCTCACAATCTGTGATGCTGACTCCATCCGATTTAGTGATCAGAACGCGAACGACCGAGCGAGGGCCTTTTCCCACGCACACCACATCAACCAACTCAAGCCCGAGCGTCCATAGGATCGGCGAAATAATTTCGTGCAACCGGTTGGCAACCGGCTGATGACTACTGCCCGGTATACTCAGCCCATTTCCCTTTGACATGTATCCAAACAAAAAAGTGGGCATGAGCCCACTTACAGAGGCAGCACCATACCATGCACCCCGGTGCAAAGCAAGGGCACTAGCCGGTTAACAAGGCCCAGCGAGCAGCCAGTGTTTTTGTGATGGGACCCGGCTGGCCAGAGCCAATGGTTCTTCCATCGATCTGGACAACACCGAGTACTTCGAGCGTGGTCCCCGTCAGAAAGACTTCATCTGCATGATACAGAACATCGAGCGGTATGAACCGTTCTTCGATGACAATGTCGTCCTTTTTCGCCAACTCTAAGACCACGGTCCGTGTGACGCCGGATAGAATTCGGGGACCTTCGGGAGCCGTCATGACCACCCCATCCTGAATCGCCATAACATTGCTCAGCGCACCTTCCATGACGAAACCGTCTCTGACTAAAATCGTTTCGAAAACGCCGGCCTTCTTCGCTTCTTCACGGGCAAGGACGTTGGCTAGAAGATTGACGCTTTTGATATCACAACGCCCCCACCGGAGATCCTCTCTGGTGCAGGCGCTGACGCCGGTGCGGCGGACGTCCGGTGTCAGAGGATGAAACTCCCTGATGGTCATCACGACCGTTGGAAGAGTATCGGTGGGGAAACCATGCTCGCGGGGAGCCACCCCTCTGGTGACCTGAATGTAGATCTTGGCATCTTGATAACCGGCCAGGCTAAGTCCTTGTTGAATCCACCTAGTCCATTGCGCCTTAGTATAAGGCTGGCAAATCGAAAGTTCTCCCACGCTCCGATTCAGCCTGGCAAGATGTGCGGCAAACTCGAACGGCGTCCCTCGATACGTGCGAATGACTTCGTAGACGGCATCTCCAAATTGGAAACCCCGGTCATCAATGGAAACGGTCGCCTCCTCCCAAGGTAAAAATCGACCATTGATGAACGCGATGTCTGGCATTGGCTCAATTCCCGAATGGTGGCTGTGCTTCGATTCTGAATACGCGCCGATCTTCCGCGGTAAATTTCCACCCCATGCGCTTTTCGAAAATCAGCTCATAGTCCCCTGACTGCACGGCCTTCAACTCAAAGATGCGTTGCCCATTCTCCACGGCGTTATTACTCGCGATGCGGAGAAATTCATCGTTGAGAAGGGTAAGCCCTTTGGCATCATAGGCCGGCACCCACTGTTCACCTCTGGTGCGATCTTCCCACAAATGGATGACGAATGGCTGGTCGACCGTGACCACGCGGCAATCACTGCTGTCCAATGTAGGATTGTGATCGGCACTGGAAATGCGCACGTCGATATCCCAATCCGTGTCGCGAGGACACCTGTTCCACCTAATTTCTCTTGTTATGCTTTCCGCCGAGAGCCAATCAAAATATCATTGCCGTCCACCCGGACTTCGTAGCTCCCTACGCAATACCCGCCACCGTCGGTGCCTTGCCCATTTCTGATGTCGAACGCCAGATCATGCCAAGGGCAGGCAATGACATACCCCTTGAGTCTCCCCTCAATAAGCGGACCCCCTTCATGGGGACAGCTATTATGGATGGCGTACAACTTCCCCTCGACGTTGAACAACGCGAGCGGACGGTCATTAACCGTGACAATCTTTGACTGTCCCGGAGGCACCTCATCGATCTGTGCAACCTTCTGAAACCCATCCATCATGCGTGATTCCTCGACCCTCTTCGTAGACGCTACATACGAAGGGCATACTTGAGCTCGTCGCCTTTTGCAACTCCTGTTGTCTTAATGAACCCCGATTCTGTCTGTATCACATACCGAGCTTCCTCCGGCGGTGGCCCAAAAAATGGGCACGGGTCTTTCGCGCATGGTTCTGCATGTTCCAGCATATGCACGACATGATGCCCCTCATCCACCCACAGAATATCGATAGGGAATCGATATTCCCTGGTTGTCACGCGATGCATTCCATTTTGCTCAAAGATATAAAGCATGCCTCCGCCTGGGGGCAAGGTCTCCCGAAAGGCAAGTCCAAAGAGCAATTTCTCCGGCGTGTTTGCCACTTCGGCTTCGAGCTCAACACCGCTCGGAAACTTGACGACGATGATGTCCGATTCCTTACGTTCAATGAGAAACACCGACACACTCATCAGGAGAAGGGCAAGCAGGATCATCATGATGATCCGCTTCTTCTGCTGCTCTCGATTGCTCACCTGGGCTTGATCAGCTGCCATTGAGGTATTCGGCGGTCTCTTTCTCTTCTGGGCCCAATGCCCCATGCCGAGGCGTGAGCTAGGTCTTCTGACCGGATTCCGTTCGATTGACTTGGAAAAGAATCACGGAATAAAATATCACTTCGCGACCTGCTCATCACACGTCAATGCGAGCACTATGGTGTGAGCTGCGTGAACTTGTCAACGTGCTAGTAGTTAGTCGGTCTTTTGGAGTGAGAAGGAGGCTTCGGTCATGGCACTATTGATTACCGATGAATGCATCTCTTGTGGAGCATGTATCCCGGAATGTCCCAATGAAGCGATCTTTGAAACCAGGAGCGACGCTGAGAGCAAAGGTAATCATGTTGGCGATGGGCAGGGAGTCGGCGACAGTATTTATGTCATCGCACATGACCGTTGCACTGAGTGCGTTGGTCACTTTGACGAACCCCAATGCGCGGCGGTCTGCCCTGTTGATAATTGTTGCATTTCGGATCCTCTCTATCCTGAAACGACGGATGTGCTTCTGGAGAGGGCGAAGACGTTGAATCCAGATAAAGTAATTGATCCTGCTAAAATATGGAGCGGGGTGAGAAACTAACTATACTTTACGTGATGTATTGAAGGGCCCTGGTTCCATCCAGAACCAGGGCCCTTTGTTTTGGGCTGTTGTGACCGAACAATAAAAAAGGCCCCGGTGAGCTTCACCGAGGCCTTTTTCGCCGACTGAAATCCAGACAACCTACTTCAGCATAAGCAACTTGCCGCCGACATGGCCAGGATGCAAGTGGCAACGATATTCAAGAACATTTCCCCCGGAATAAAACAGATCGCTGGTCGGAACACCGATATACTGCGTTTCCCCAGGCTTGAGCACGATCTTGGTATGCAAGACAGTCGGTGCAGATTGATTCACGGCGGCGCTGAGCTGGAACCCGTGCTCAGCCGTTGCGTTATTTGTCACTTTTAACAACACTGGAGCACCGGGACGCGCTTTAAAATCGATGACGGTCATCGGCGGATACCAGATCTTCATGTTTCCAATTTCAACAGCAAAGAACGCAACATCTACGCTCAGCTCCTTAAACGGCTGACCGACGACAGAACCCGTTTCCAGGTCGCCGGTCTCTACACCTCCCGCTTGAAGCGCATACGAACTCGAAGCCCCAGCCAACACCATTCCAAGGCCAAAGAAGACCGCCAACATCGTCTTGCCCATGACTACCCCCTTGCGAATATTAAGAAGAAACAAATAAAGGCTTGTGAATATGTAGCCGCCAAACTTACAAAGGACACGACTAGTTCCAATAACACACTCGTTGTCTTCGACTAGGTCCCGACATTCACGACATTATAATATTGTTTGTATAGCATATGGGTCAAAACGGAAGCAATTGATTTGGAACTGCCGAGGTTGCTTGAACCGTAGCTCACGCGATGGAATCCAGCTCCACAGGGGATGGCCCTGAATAGGGTGTCCGCCCTCTCGGTGCCGGACAATTAACACTAATTGTGGCAGAGCACCCCGTACTCTCGCTAAACATTCGCTTGGTCACCCGCTTGGTCACCGGTCTCGCTTAAGTATTTCCCGAAAACTCCGATAGGGCAGTTGAGGAGCTGCAACATGTCCATCATTCTGGCGGTCAACGGAATCGTGGAAACGTATCCGGTCAAACCGGCTGTTTCACGGAATGCCCGGCCTGAATACGCGAGGGAGCGGGAACATCATGGCCAACACGCTTCTTCTCTGGATCACTCAGCCTTGGCAGCGCAAACCGCCTATCAACAGCAGAACAGCGAGCAATCGCACCCGAAACCGGCGATTCTAGCGCGTGACCTGATGAGTACTCCGGTTATCTCTCTCCCCTCCGATAACACCTGGCTTGACGCCTGGACGAGCATGTCAGACAAGGGATTCCATCATATCCCCGTCACGTCGATGCACGATACCCTCGTCGGGATGGTATCGTATCGTGACTTGCTCCGCCATGCCCCTGAACTGATCACAGCAGCCGATACGCGACAGGCCTCCAGACGGCGATTGGCTGACATCATGACGTCCCGAGTTATTTCGGCGACTCCCGTCACAGAGGTCCGTGAAATTGCCCGCGTCATGTTGGATGAACAGATTCATGCGGTTCCAATTTTGGATCACCATCGCCGTCTGATCGGCATCCTTGCTGCCCGAGATCTACTGCAGGGTATCGCAAACCACGGCCCTCTCGAACTTTGGACCTGACTTCTCCGTTGATGACTTCATAGACAGACTCTCGTCGATCGTGCTCCTCCGACCGGTCTCGGCTCGACTCGATGCGGTGATCGTCGTCGTAACCAATCCGGAAGGGTTCCGGGCTACTCCCTCGCCTTGATCATCACAAGTATGACCATTGAGAGAACGCGGCCGCTTGACCGATGTGGTGTCCGGCAAGATCGATCACATTCCAAATCACGGCTTGCTCGACACGAAATCGCCTCCCCATTGAGGAAATTCGCACCCCCCGATATCCATCGTAGTAACCCTTGGCCCTTGCTTGCATCAACATCCGCTCTCGCTCAGTACGGTCATCCGCTTCGGCCGTGAGTCGCGATGGCGTCTGGATGAATTGCTCCCAGGACAGCTCCCACAGATCCAAGGCGGCTTGATTGCCATAATTCAAGATCGGGTCCCGCTCCACACCGTGCGATACAACGACAATGGCTGCTTCGAATAACCGGAGGGCCTGTGCCTTTCGATCGCCCGCCCGATCAATGAGGTCTTGTCCGATCCAATAGTGGTAGCTCTCCAGTAATCGGTGACTCCACTCAACAATGCACGGCTCGCTCCAGGGTCTGGATTTCATCGGTGCGGTGGTACCACGTCTCGTAGAGCAGGGCAAGCTCTGGACGCGCACTTGTCAAGACCATAGGACTTCTCTGTATAATGGCGGTTCGAATTCCTAAAGACGGGAGTAGCTATGGCAGGCAAAACACTATTCGATAAAATTTGGGATACGCATGTCGTTCGGGCGGAAGCAGATGGGACTACGCTCCTCTATATTGATCGACAATTGGTTCATGAAGTGACCTCGCCTCAAGCGTTTGAAGGGTTGAAGCTGGCTGGGCGAACGCCTCGACGACCGGCTGCAACCCTGGCCGTCCCGGATCACAATGTTCCGACGACCGACCGGAAGCTACCGATCGCCGATCAGATCAGCGCGAAGCAGATTCGGACCCTTGAGGACAACTGTCGGGACTTCGGCATTACCTACTTTGGCATGGATGATATCCGACAAGGCGTTGTGCACGTCATTGGCCCCGAGCAAGGATTCACCCTGCCAGGGACGACGATCGTGTGCGGAGATTCTCACACATCGACCCACGGAGCATTCGGTGCATTGGCATTCGGTATTGGGACCAGCGAGGTCGAACATGTGCTGGCGACGCAATGCCTCGTCCAAAAACGACCAAAGACGATGGAGGTCCGGGTTGAGGGGACCCTTTCCAATCACTGCTCAGCAAAGGACATTATTCTTGCGATTATCGGAAAAATTGGCGCAGCCGGTGGAACCGGTTACGTGATTGAGTATACAGGGTCGGCTATTCGCGCACTGAGCATGGAAGGGCGCATGACCCTCTGCAATATGTCGATCGAGGGGGGGGCCCGCGCTGGGTTAGTGGCCCCCGATGAGAAGACGATCGCCTATCTGAAGGAACGGCCGCTCGTTCCGAAAGGGGATATGTTCGAACACGCCGTGCAGGCATGGCAGCGGCTCACTACTGACACGGATGCGAAATACGATGAGACCGTCTCGGTACAGGCTGAAGACATCGCGCCTCAGGTCAGTTGGGGAACGAGTCCAGGGATGGTGCTGGGTGTCGATCAAAAGATCCCAGACCCACGAACGATGTCCGATGCCAACACGAAGAGCGCGACGGAACGTGCCTTGACCTACATGGGACTTTCGCCCAACACACCCATTACGGATATTGTAATCGACCGCGTCTTCATCGGCTCATGCACGAATTCACGAATTGAAGACCTCCGGCTGGCAGCCAGCCTTGCCAAGGGGAAAAGAGTTGCCAAGTCCGTGCATGCCATGGTGGTCCCAGGGTCAGGACTCGTCAAACAACAGGCTGAGGCGGAAGGCCTTGATCACGTATTTCGCGAAGCAGGATTCGAATGGCGAGAGGCTGGATGCAGCATGTGTCTGGCCATGAATGCCGACGTCCTGCAGCCAGGGGAACGTTGTGCGTCCACCAGCAATCGAAATTTTGAAGGCCGTCAGGGCGCAGGTGGGAGAACCCATCTGGTGTCCCCTGCGATGGCGGTCGCCGCGGCTATTGAAGGTCACTTCGTCGATATTCGACATTGGAGCTGATGACGCTATGGAACCGTTTACTCTTCTCACCGGTCTCGTTGCCCCGTTGGATCTCATCAACGTCGACACGGATCAGATCATTCCGAAGCAGTTTTTAAAGACGATCAAACGGACAGGACTCCGCGAAGGCCTCTTTTTTGACTGGAGAAAGAAAAAAGATGGATCGCCCGATCCGAATTTTTTCTTGAATCAACCTCGCTATCAATCGGCCTCGATCTTATTAACGCGCGATAATTTTGGTTGCGGCTCCTCTCGTGAGCATGCGCCGTGGGCCCTGTTGGATCAGGGGTTCCGCTGCATCATTGCGCCGAGTTTTGCAGACATTTTTTACAACAACTGTTTTCAGAACGGCATTCTCCCCGTTGTACTGAAGGCAGATGAAGTGCTGGCTCTCATGAAACAGGCCGTCGGTACCGAGGGATACCGGCTTACCGTCGATCTTGGCAGCCAAACGGTCACATCACCCGAGAAGACAACATACCGGTTCGAAATCGACCCCTTCCGCAAGGATTGCCTCTATCGAGGGCTTGATTCGATCGGCCTCACGCTCCAACATGAGTCTGAGATCTCGGCCTATGAGTCTCGTCGAAAGACTGACGCTCCTTGGTTGTTCAGCGACATTCATTCGTAACTGAGGAGATACCGGTGAAACTATTTGTGACGCTGCTCTTCTTTCTAGGCGCTGCCTACCTGACGGTCGTGTTCAACTGGACCTATTCCGATGGAAACCGGGCCGGCTACATTCAGAAGTTTTCAACGAAGGGCTGGCTGTGTAAGAGCCATGAAGGAGAGTTGGCCATGACGACCGTACCGGGAACGGCACCTGTTCTCTGGCCGTTTACGATCTCGGACGATAAAGTCGCCGCGCAACTGTCAGAGGTCATGGGGAAACGGGTGATCTTGCATTACAAGGAGTATCGCTACATTCCCTCCACCTGCTTCGGTGACACCACCTATTTCGTGGACAAAGTCGAAGTCCAAGAATAGTTGCACCAACTCCCAGGATGTTCAAAAAGTCCAGACATCTCACCCCCCAACCCCGGCGCGCCAAGACACGCCTCTCCGCATGCAAGGCCGCAGCTCTCCAGATCTTTCCCGCTGTTCTATTCCGCGCTTCACGCTTCACGAGATGCACTTCACCTGTTTCAAAATGACGCGAGAACGACGCTCGAGGGCTTTTTCAACATCCTGCTACAGCCATTTCTTTCGACGGAACCCGATGAGCATGATGGCAGCGACGAGACCCATGATGCCGATCGCCATCGGGTAGCCCCACGGCCATTTCAACTCCGGCATATACTCGAAATTCATGCCGTAGATGCCCGCGATAAAGGTGAGCGGCATGAAAATCGTCGTGATCACCGTCAGCACTCGCATGACGGCGTTGAGCCGATAGCTGACGCTTGAAAGATAGATATCGAGGCTCGCCGAAACCATTTCACGCAATGTCTCAATGGTGTCAACGATCTGCACGACATGGTCATAGACGTCTCGAAAAAAGACCTTGATGGGTTCATGCAAAAAGGGACAGTCCGAACGAGATAGGTTATTGATCGCTTCCCGGAGCGGCCACACGGCACGGCGCACGAACAACAACTGCTGTTTCAGCCCATGAATGTCTTTGAGGATGTCCGGCTTGGGATCGGTGATCACTCGCTCTTGCAGCGATTCGATCCGTTCTCCCAGCATTTCGAGCACTGCGAAATATTGGTCGACCACGGCATCAATGAGCGCATACAGCAGATAATCAGACCCATTTTGCCGGAGACGCCCTTTGCCGCCTCTCAGACGATCCCGCACTGACTGGAACACATCCGTCCCGTTCTCCTGGAACGACAGGACATAATTGCGTCCGAGGACGAAACTGACCTGTTCGACCACAATGTCCCCTCCCTCAGAAGTCGTGAGCATCTTCATGACGAGAAAAAAATAGGTCTCATAGTCATCGAGCTTCGGACGCTGATCCGTGTTGGCGATGTCTTCCAGCAAAAGAGGGTGAAGGCCAAAATGTTTCCCGAATCCTTCCAACACATCCACTTTATGGACCCCACCGACATTCACCCACGTCACGGTTTCATCGGCAGGCAGTCGAAGCGCATTCACATCTGTGACCAGCTGCTCCTCGCACCGCGCACCGGCATAATTGAACAGGGTCATGCTCACAGCCTCAGTTCGCTGTTCGCCGATGTGAACAAGCGTGCCTGGTGAGAGCCCCGTCTTCTTCGACCGTTTCTGGACCAGTTTCATCGTAACCTGCTTGTACGCAGATTCAACGGCCAGGTCAAGTCGGCACATGCTTGGTTCTTTTCATCTGTCGCCAGGCCTGCTACTCTCCTGTCATGACATGGGACAATGAACTGGATGTTCTCAGCATGGCGATTCGGAAGGCTGGAGCAGAGGCCTTACGGTTCGCCGTTGATGGCTTTGAGACGATTCAGAAGCCGGACCAATCCCCAGTGACCTCGGCGGACCTGGCCGTGAATGAGGTCCTTCTCTCCCACCTGATGTCCGCGTTTCCTGAGGATGGATGGCTCTCTGAAGAATCACCTGATCATCTAGACCGACTTCAGAAACGACGGGTCTGGGTGGTTGATCCGATAGACGGGACGAAAGCGTTCATCAGTGGTGAACCGGAGTATTGCATTTCCGTCGGCCTCATTGAACAGGGCCGACCGATCGTGGCAGGCATCTTCAACCCTTCCACGGACGAATTATTCACTGCTACTCGAGGTGGAGGTCTGCGCCTCAATCATAAACCAGTTGCTCCACCAGCTTCGTGGTACGGTCGACATCCGGTCATCGGCCTGAATCAATGGGAACAACAGATCGGCCGCTTCCCCTCCCTGGAGCCATCGATCAATAAGCGGGCTATCCGCTCAATCGCTTGGGTACTCGCACTTGCCGCAACTGGCCGTATGGAGGGAGTCGTCACGTGGGAACCAGAAAATGAATGGGATGTGGCTGCGGGGACGCTTCTCATCACGGAGGCAGGGGGAACCATCTCCGATGGCCTCGGACAGGAACTACGCTTTAACCAACGCACGCCTCGCTATCGCGGCATCATCGCCACAGGCCCACACTGTCCCGAGGTGCTCGCGCGACAACTCAGGTGCCTGACTTGTGGGACCGACAACGGCATTGCGTAATAGTGAGTGATGGAAGATCAGGGTGCGGGAGGAGTGTCGCCAAGTCGTGTCATGGAGGTTTTCCTCGTCAGGTGGAACGTGCCACCCTTCTCTGATGGTGACGTGTTGGCACCAATTCGCTCATACCACCAGGTCCCGTCGCCTTCCACAGCGTCGGCAGAGAGGTTTACAACGAAACCGCCTTCCCGATCGTTTTCTTTCTGAGACCACTTACCGATCCATGTCCGGCCGTTGAGCTGAAGAGTTTCAAATCGCCCATCCTTGAATGCGTACGTACCGTTGCCCTGATCATCGAGTCGAAGAACGACCGCCCCGCCGTCTTCGTATTCCCATTCCCCTTCCAGGACGGAACGATCACCAGCCGAATGGTCTGCGGAGACAGAGAGAGGAACAGTGGCCCGATGACCGCATCCCGTCAACAGCAGCGCAGCAACAGCAGCGACTATGGGAGCGAGGTGCAGACTCATGGTCGAGTTCATAGCACGGGCTCTGGCTTCAGGCAAGAAACGGCCGCTTCCTCGCGCGCGCATTTACAAGCCAGCTTGGGTCAACCGCCGACAGGCTTCATCGAGATCTAGGTCGGTCTTGGCATAACTGAAACGGACGAAGTTGGCCCCTGCCACACCGGGGATAAAGGCCTCTCCCGGTACACCAGCCACACCGGTTTGTTCCAACAGATACATGGCGCGAGCTTTCCCGCTATCGCCTGGAAGTCGGGACACATCCGCCAACACGTAATAGGCCCCCTCTGGGATCGAGGGAGTGAGTCCCGCCTTCGCCAGAGCGCTGCAAAATCTGTCGCGCTTGTGCTGGTAGTCTCGAGCCAGGCTCCCATAGAAATCGTCCGGCAAGTCTCGAATGCCACGAGCCACGCCCATTTGAAGCGGCGCCGGAGCACAAACATAGAGGAGATCGTTCATCGCGCCAATCGCTCGCGTCCACATCTGCGCAGCCACACTGTACCCGATCCGCCACCCCGTCACGCTGAATGTCTTGGAGTACCCTCCGATGGTCACCGTCCGTTCGGCCATATTCGGCAAGGAGGCCATACTCACATGCCGTCGCCCGTCATAGAGAAAGTATTCGTAGATTTCATCCGTCAGGACAAACAGATCGTGCCGGCACGCAAACTCTGCCAACGCCTCAAGTTCCGTTCGGCTGAAGACCTTGCCCGAGGGGTTGCCTGGCGAATTGACGATGATGGCCTTTGTTCTCGTGGTCACGAGCTGCTCAAGCTGAATCAACGAATAGGTCCAGGCTGGTGGCTGCATGTGGACCACCACAGGGACTGCTTCAACCGCCATGAGCGCGCTGATATGGTATTGATAGTACGGCTCAAAGAGAATGACTTCATCACCGGGATTCAGTAGCGCAGCACAGGCACAGTGAAAGGCGCCGGTTGCCCCAGCGCTGACGGTGACTTCGGTTTCAGGATCGGCGCGAATCCCGTTATAGTGGGCCAGTTTGTCAGCGATGGCCTGCCGTAATTCAGGCAACCCATCGAAGCGCGTGTAGACGTTATGCCCATCTCTGATTGCCCGTTCAGCACCTTCAAGGACGATCGGCGGCACCGGCGTATCACAGACCCCCTGTGCCATATTGAGGCCCTTCGCATTCGCGCAGGCCTGGGTCATCGCCCGAATTTCCGATTGCGCGAGATCTCCCATCCGTCGACTGACTGTTCGCATGACCCTTCTCCTTCTCCAGGCTCCACGATCGGTGTCCTTTGTGGCAGAGGATGATGCCGGCGTCAAGATGGAGTCAGGATTGTGAGCGTGGTCGAAGCAGTCATAGATGTCACCCTAGGTACAATAGAGATTCTGCTTGCTCAGGCCGGCTCTATGCGTACACTAAAGGCTGCTGGCCCCCCGATCTTCAATTGGAAAGGACCACTGCCGTGGCATCAAAGACATCTCGGGAACTCAGTCAGGCAGATGCGAACCAACAGGACCGACGTGGCAGAAGACTTGCCCTCTCCTGCCGCCTGTTTTTCTTTGGCGATGATGACTTTGAAGGTGAAGCGAAGATTCTGGACATATCAACAAACGGGTGCAGCGCCGAATCATCGATCGACGTGACAGTTGGGATGCTGCTGAAACTGTCCTTGTTTCTTCCTGATTTTAAGTGGCCCCTCCGCGTCGATCAGGCCATCGTGCGTTGGATCGATGGAAAACAGTTCGGCCTGGAGTTCACCAGCATTCGCCTGGCCCAGCGCGAACGATTAAGAGGCCTGATCATGAAGGTCAGGCCTTAAGAGCGATCCGTCTCAATTGAGGCCCTAATGATGGAGGTTTCTCCATCGAAGTTTGATGCGATGGGCGTCTACAAATACGCAGTAAGCAGAATGCCGATCAGTCAATGCGCATGTCAGGCCCCACTTCTCTGGCGGGTCATCTACAATCGCGGCTATGGCAAACACGACGAGAAGTCAAAACAGTAAGCGACAAAGAGCTGCCATCTCCGTCCGCTCTCAGGGCGCTACTCGGCAACGAGATTCAGAAAGTGCTTCCCCGTTCATGATCGTACCGCTTCCATGCCTGCGTTGTGGTTGCCTGACCGTCTCGATCACCCCTCTATTCTTCTCTTCCTTGTCGGTCGAGGCACCTCGACTTTTATCTGTCGGTCGTGCGAGGCACAGCATTACCTATCAGTCACCCGGCGGAGGGATGGTTTCGACATTTGCTTTCAACGGTACACGCGTCGATATCCCTTGGAGTACGACGACGACGGCGAACTGCCTCCGATTGTCACTTTGAACGCCTGTCGACACTCGGCGGGTGAGTCGAACGACGACAGGTTTGCGGGACCCATCGTGGTCTATCCTCGTAAGAAGAGCTTTTCGCGGTCTGAAGTCGAAGCGATCTGGCGAGCTACGAAGGGGCGCTGCCACATCTGTCGTCAGTGCTGGCCGCTCGACCGACACGGAAAGCGCGGATGGCACATCGATCACGTCATTCCTCACATCGGCGGCGGGCGCGAAGTCGAGAAACTTCCGAACTTCAGGGTTGCGTGTGCCAGATGTAACCTTAAGAAAGGGAAGGGCTTCACGGAAGCGAGTATTCGCCAGGGGCTCCGTCAACTCGTTGAGCTTCTCGCGCAGCATATGTAGTCGAATGGATTAGATATTAATATTTACGTATTTACAATTAGCGTTCATCGAAGGATCACAAAGAAGTGAATGCATACGCCAAAGACGGTTGGAAGGCCGCTGACCTCTTTGGTGCCGGCTAAGGACTTGAAGACCAAGTAATTGAGATCAACGCCTTCACAATACCCCAGACACTCCCATCCCTACGACTTCCCCCACAAGCCTTCCAACCGCTGGGCTCTGCCACAGCCGTACTTGTAATACTTATACCGGAGCGGGTTTTTCTTGTAGTAATCCTGATGGTACTCTTCAGCCTGGTAGAAGGTTGAGGCTTGAACCAGCTGAGTCACGATGGGCTGGGGAAAGCGCTTCGACTCTTCGATCGCACGTTTTGACTCTTCCGAGAGCCGCTTTTCTTCGTCAGTTGAATAGAAGATGGCTGCGCGGTACTGGGTCCCATGGTCGCAGAATTGCGCGTTCGGCGTGACCGGATCGATGTTGTGCCAAAAGGCATCCAAGAGTTTCTGGTACGTGACTTTCGTTGGATCGTAGGTGACTTCAACCGCTTCTGCGTGACCCGTCCGTCCAGCCGAGACCTCTTCGTAGGTGGGGTTGGCCACAGTGCCGCCCATGTAGCCCGAGACTGCGGTGAGGACTCCGTCCACCTTTTCGAAGGCCTCTTCCATGCACCAGAAACAGCCGCCTGCAAAATACGCCTTAGCGGTGGTCGGTGCGCTCTGCACTCCACTTGAGGGCCAGCCTGTGAGAGTCGCACAGATCACGAGACTAATGCTGATAGATGTCAGACGCTGCAGGATTGTCATGATCGTCTCCTCCTTCTTCTTCAGAGTCGTCGCAGTAGTCTTATTCTTACATCTTACTACGACGCGTGCGGAGAGGTGGATGTGGGGAGAACTCGCGTGGTAGCAGACAGGAGCCGATATGTGAGTCCTTCACGCGTCAAACTGGAATATACTGGTCGAGATCCCGTTCTGTACGACGCGCTCGTCGCTGGCGCCCATCCATGAGTTTCATGATCAGTTCAATAGCCTCCTCCGGTGAGGCAGCGGCTTGGACCAATCGCGTATCGAGTTTTCGAAAAAAAGCGACATCGGCAGGAGACGCCTCGACGAGAATGACCGGCTTCCCAGCCTTCACGGCCAACGCTACTTCCGACACTGTGCCCGAACCACTTAATCCGCAGGCCACCACAACATGACTGGTCAGAACATTGATATTGTTTCGGCCACTGCCCATTTCCGTGATGATCGGCACGTCCACATGGCGGGACACCTTGTCCTTGGCCGTCGGCAAGACCCCGATGGTCAAGCTTCCGCCCACCCGCTTGGCTCCTTCGCACGCCGCGTCCATGACACCCACGTTTCGACCACCGGTCAAGACAACCCAACCACGCCGGGCAATAAATTCTCCAAGGATCCTGGCATTCTCAAGGTCCTTCTTCGCAGCCTTGGCCGGCCCCATTACTCCCACCACAAATCGCATCAATCCTCCTTCAGTTCGCTTCCTCTTCCTCAAAACCGAGAGGCGGTGAGGGTCACATCCGCATGTTCCCAGACTTGTTTCCATTGTTCTTCCGCGGCATCGGCTTCACGGCCTTTCCGCTGAGCGCGAAGACTCTGCATGAGTCCAAACTGGGCCCAGCCGTTCCGTGGATTCTTGGTCAGATCCGCTCGGTAGACCGCTTCCGCCTTACCCGGCAGACCGGCCTTCAACAAGACGGCGCCGAGATAGTGGCGAATGGGAATCGGCCAGAACGGCGGTTCGGTGTAAGGCAGCTCCTCCTCCAGCTTGACGGCATCCGTGAGGGATTTGATGGCCTCATCGTATTGACGGCGATGCGTCGCCAGCTCACCAGCCAGCAGCCGTTCCGCGATCTTCAGGAGGGTCCGTTCCGTTTTCTCTTCCCGCGTCCGATCACGCCCGAGGCGCTTCGCCAGGCCAGCTAACACCACGTGCTCGCCCTCGGCCCCGGGCATACGACCGGACGTCGCGAGCGCCATTCCCCTTCCCAGTCGCCACATCCCCTGTTGCACGTGCAGCGACTTTGGAGGAGGCGGTTCACGCAGCAAGTCATCCCATTGTCCAAACCTGATCATCGACCACAAGGGAGCTGGAAGGTACAATTCCTTCCAGGCATCTTTCCGCACTTCCTCTTCGGTAATCGTCCCCGCCAGTTGACGGGCCACCTTCAAAGCCTCGGTTTTTCTTCCCTCCATCACCAATGAAGCCCAGAGAAAATGGAGGTTGTGGGTGTAATAGCCGTCGGCATAGTCGCCGTGTAACTGTCTCCTGGCCAGATAGTTGCGATCGACCTCCGCCGCATGCGCATTCTGTTCAGCCGCCTCGTGGTATCGACCGAGTCGCATATAGATGTGGGCCGGCATGTGGACCAGGTGAGCAGCACCCGGCATCAGCCCGGGCAGTCGCTCTGCACAAGCGACGGCTCGGTCCGGGTTCGGAGAGGCTTCGACCGCATGGATATAGTAGTGGCACGCTCCTGGATGATCCGGGAAACGCGCCAGAATCGATTCTAACGCCGACACGATTTCTTGAGTGCCTGGTTGGGGCCGCCCGTCTGCCGTCCATAAATCCCACGGCCGCAGGTCCATCAAGGCTTCGGCGAACAACACGCCGGCATCCGGATCGTTCGGATGTTGCTGCCAAACTACACGCATCGCGTCCGCATACGCTTTATCGAGGGCCGGTCGTGCATGTCCACGGAGCTCGTATCGCTTGCCGATCGCGTCGATATAAGCCTGTTCGGCTGCGCTCACGCGGGCACGATGCGCGCGAGCATTTTGTACGGCCTCCCACGCCCGTCGTTCAGCTGCCTTATCCATCGCCGCATTGATGTTCGGACCCGATGCGAGCGCCACCCCCCAATAGGCCATGGCGGCAGAGGGGTCCAGGCGAGCGGCTTCTTCGAAGGCCTGGATCGCCTCTTCATGGTTGAAGGCGTACACAAACCGCAAACCTTGATCAAAATATTGCTGCGCCTCGTGTGAACTCGTCGTGATGGGGAGATGGAGAGTACCGAGATTCTCAAAGAGGGGCACCCGAGCGGTAAAACGTTCAGAGGCTGCACTGAGATCGATCGGCAACAAGCTGAGCCACAGCACAGCCCGCAAGAGAACACGAACGGTGGTCATTGCCGAATTTTTAGCAGACGCGACCCCTATCTGGCTAGAGGAGCAGATGCGCCTGTATGACGGGATCGTTGTCGGGTCAGTAGGATTCGCCCTTTTCTAACGGCGAAGCGATGGAGAAGTATTCAGCGTCAACGGCTCACCGGGACAAGCTTACAGATGGAGCGACTGACCATCACTTTCCTGAGGATGAAACGGGTGCTCATGTTCCTGATGAGGATTGGGCGTCTCGCTGACCGTCGGTTTCTTCCGACCGATACGGTTTCGCTTGAGAGAGGCAGCCGCCGTGCTGGTAGTAGATACCTGTGAAAATGTACCGGCTTCTAGCTCTTTTCCAAGATGAACGAGGACCTCCTGCTGAGAGGTCACCAAGGAGGTCAGCTCTTGAATGTGCGACGTCAGCCTGGCAATCTCATCTTGCTGCCCGATCATGCAGGCTCGGATTTCGGCGACTTCTTCCGACTGAACAAGAGCCGGCACCGGAGACGGCTGTTGTAGGATTGTGACTTTCGCGGCCACCGGGCTCTCTGCTTCCTGGATTGGCTCCCCCACTCCATTCGGCCAGACGGGACCCTCCCTTGCCCTTGGATCGTGGAATGCTCCATCCTTCGGTCGGGGAGCGCAAGGGGTTTACGCAGGCGTGGATGGATCTCATCCTCATAGCGCGTGACGTAGGCAAAGAGGTCAACCACCTTGCGCCAGCACAGGGCGCTAGCATTGAGCAGGATCTGACCGTAGGGCCTGGCGACCGGCCGAGCTTCATCAATCTGCTTCTGTGATGGGATTCGGTGAATGAGGTTGATGGGTTCTTTATTGAATCGTGGGGCCATCTGGCAGATCCCCTTCCCCTTCAATCAGACCTAGTGGGATACCTTTATTGTACCTACTCCTCGCGCACAGAAGAGTCAACCCTTTTATTCTGCGGTCGATTAAACATGTTTGGAGTCCTCATGAGACAGCTAGAACCGTGTGACGCTTGAGAAACGAAAATGCGGGAGGGCCAACGCTGGAACCAACATCTTCCCGGTCTCTGAGTTCACCGCCTCCATCGGCGTCGTCCAAGCCGTGAGGTGTCGAAATGCCTGGATCGGGCTTTCATGAAATCGAAAATTTTTTACAGCTGAGACGATCTCCCCCTTCTCGATCAGAAACGTTCCATCTCGCGTCATTCCGGTCAGCATGAGGTCCTGAGGATTCACAGGACGGATATACCAAAAATTCGTTACCAGGATCGCACGGTCCATGTTCTTCATGAGATCCTGAATCGAGGCCATCGGAAGGCCCTCAACCGACAAGACCGGGGCCTCCAGTGTCGGAATGGGGTGTATGCCATCAGCCTTCGCCGTAAACCGGTCGTAGGCAAGCTGTCTGAGAATCCCATGGTCGATCCACAGGGAGGCTGTACTCGGCAGACCATCATGGGTAAATCCTTCTCCAAGCAGGTCGGCATGATCGGGGTGATTCTTGAGCGTGAGCCGTTCGTCCACGATGGCCTGGCCCAGCTTGCCGGCGAAGGGGCTCGTTCCCTTTGTGTAAGACTTGGCGTCCAGAGACCAGAGCACCCACGCCCACAGTCCGGCCACGGCTGCCGGCTCAAGGATCACGGGATACTGCCCCGCCGGCATCTCACACACATCCCGGCCTCGCTTGGCTTTGGCAATGGCCGCCAAGGTCCGCTCTTGAACTTTCAAATGATCGATCGACCGATGTGCTGCCGCACTCCAGCCCGTCGCGTCACCAGTTTGGACCGTAAGACTAAACCTCGCGTCTCCTCGCACCTCATAGCCGAATAGCCCATTGCTCGCCGCAATCCCGACCGCGGTCCCGGATGATGCCACGACGCCGGCCGCCATGAGGTTCTCCATCCGGCAATGTCCGATGGCTTCATTCGCATACTCCAGACGTTTGACCGGTCCTGCCGCCAGAGTTTCTGGTTTCGCCGCCGCTCGCACAGGGAACAGGCACGGATCGGGAGGTGGAAGGTATTCCGGATCAACCGGTGAGACCCGAGCAATCCGTTCAGCGCGCGCCAATGCGTCCTGAATCGCGCCGGCGGTAAAATCCGTCGTGCTCGCGGTCCCCTGCTGTCCCCCGAAGGCAACCGTCACGGCCAGTGAGCCCCGTCTCGCATCGACATTCTGGATGACTTGATTGTTGGCGAATCTCGTCGTGCCGGCGTGGTGATCGCGAAGACGGACGATCGTCTGATCAGCGGATGAGCGGGTCAGGACCAGATCGCTCAGAAAGCGAAACTCCTCGCTGCTGGTCAGCTTCGGCCAGGTGCCGCTCAGTACGGTCATGCGCTTCCCTCTCCTCGGATCACGTGGATCTGGCGAAACCTCGCCGGTGAGGCGGCATGAGTCATCCAACCAGACTGGCCTGGCTGCCCCTTGCCACACGTGATGAAGCCGTATCGACGGCGAGCAGTTCGGTCGGCCACTCCATCGCAGCTGTTCCAGAATTCCGGTGTGATCCCATGATAGATCACGTCCCGCAGCATGTGGGCACGCCTGCCGTTCTCAATCAGCCAGAACGCATCACCGCCGAACTGGAAATTGTAGCGACGCTGATCGATGCTGTAGGACCCATGGCCTTCGATGTAGATACCGTGCTTCACATCGGCAATCAGTTGCTCAACGGTCGCTGAGCCTGGCTCAAGTCCGATATTCGCGATGCGCACCATCGGAACGTGGCTCCACCCATCAGCCCGATTGGAGCCACGTGAACGAGATTCACCAATCTTCGACGCGACTTCACGGTTCGTGCAATACCCGACGAACACCCCGTTCCGGACAATGTCCCATTGTTGACACTGAACCCCGTCATCATCATAGCCAGTCGCCGCCATTGTTTCCGGTTCGGTGTTATCGGCAACTAAATTCACATGCCGCGAGCCATAGCGAAAGGTGCCCAGTTTGTCGGGCGTCAGGAAGCTGGTCCCTGCGTAATTAGCTTCGTAGCCAAGCGCACGGTCCAGTTCGCTCGGATGGCCGCAAGATTCATGGATCGTCAATGAAAGATGTTCCGGATCAAGCACGAGGTCATACTGGCCCGCATCGACCGCCGGGGCCTTGACCTTTTCGATCGCCTGGGCAGCAACGCGTGTCGCTTCTCGCAGGAGATCGGCCTCTTCAATCAGTTCATAGCCTCTCCGGAGATGCGGCGTGTTGAAGCCGCGCGAAGCAAACCGACCTTCATGCAGCGCAGTCGCTGTACAGTCGCCTTGCCCCGCCAACAGATCGAATTCCACACGAGACCCTTCCGTCGACACGAACAATTTGCGGTCTCGGCGCGCCCACAGGCTTGCGCTGCTCCGTGCGATACCGGATTGTCGATGGAGTGTTTCCATCGTATTCAGCAATAAGTCGGTTTTCTTCTCAAGCGGGATAGTGAAGGGATCGATACGATAGGGCGTGACGACGCGGTCACGATGGACTGGTTCCGGTGCCAATCGCACTTTTTCCAGGGCCACCGATGCAGACCCTCTGGCGATCTCAATGGCCAGATTAGCCACCCGTGGGACTTCTTCCAGCGACAAGACTGAACTCGCGGCAAAACCCCAGGCTCCATGGTAGAGCACACGCACGCCGAAGCCGATATCCCGGATATCTCGAATCGACGCGATTCGTCGATCCTCACCTTCGATGTGCTCCGTGCTGCTGTCTTGAATGCGGATGTCGCCGTACTCAGCGCCTGACGCCGTAATACGTTTCAGTGCAAGCTCGGCACATTCATCCCAGGTTGGAGAGTTCATAGCGATCACTCTCAAATTGAATGACGGGATGGGTTAGTATAACAGGTGGGAAGAAAAACGGTGAGAGCAGGTGGAGCGAACGAACTGGACTAGAACAAATCGAGAGCACCGGCAGAGAGTTTCCTATCGACAGGCAAGTCCATTGTTCTCTTCTCGTTGGAGGGTCATGCTTTATTATTGAAGCACTACAACCATGACAGTATGAGGTCTACCAACGGGGGAATAAGACACACTGCGCCCAACACAAAGTGCAACCACGCAGTGACATATGCCGCAGCCTCCACGGATTTTGGACCATAACGGACCTTCACCGTGGCAGGAAAATAGAAAGCAAACATCCACTCGGGTGGATCAGTGACCCAACGCCATTTTTGTTTCAGGCCATAGATAAGTACGCCTCCATAGATGGTGCTCATCCCGAAGACAATGGCTTTAAGCAGGTTCATGTCCATGATTTTAAAGTATGACGTTAACGACCAACAAGCAACGCTCGTACCTTTTCGTGCAAGAATGCACTTCCCACGATTTTTGTCTACTATGAGGGGGCCCTCATGCAACAGAACGATACGGCTGTGATCAAATAAGATGCCGGGTGGTGGATCGGCTGGATCGAAGAGGTGCTGGGTGTGAATTGTCAGGAACGTAGCCGAGAGGCTTTAGTTGAGACGCTCCGCGCACGCTACAGGGAAGCAGTGGAGCGTTCGGCTGGATAGGCTTGTTATGGTTCATCCCTTCCAACCCAGCAGTCTGGCTTTCGGTGTTAATGGGCAACCGCGATGACAAGAACATGGTCCGCTTCCACGGAATACATCTTATTATGGAAACTTGTGGAGGAGACACTTCCTGACTTCACCCCGCTCTAAGGACCAGGCTTTGGGATACTCGGCAACTCGTAAGGCAGCCTTTTTCACTTCCTCCTTGAACTTGTGTCCGAGCCCTACATATTCCAGCTCATAAAAACGGACAGCATCTTCCAATTCTTGCGTCGCTATTCTGGTGAATATGACGCGCATCATTTGTCCTTGAATAGGTCCTCCATCGGAACGCCTGTAAGCTTTCCGTCCCGATAAGCCTTGAGTCGCTTTTCCGCTTCTTCCGCCCATATTTCATCGAGCTTCTTATCCGGCTCATCCAGGCTCTTTATCAGACCCTCAACCAAGGTGAACCGTTCCTCCGGTTTCAGCTTCATGGCCTCGTCTAATAAGTCTTTCGTGCTCATAGTGTTTACCTCCGATTTCCATGAAGCGTACCACTGGTTAAACCGATACGCATAAGAGCTGGATCTGCCTCTTTCTTCTCATGCAATACGCCAGAACTGTTGGTAAGCAATATGCCCTACCCGTGCCATTCAAGGAGTTGAGACTGCGTACGGGCCTTTATGCGGAACTGAGTTAGAACAGCCCCGCGATACCGGTGGCGATCTTTTCTTGCACGATAGGAGTCGCTTCTGGAATGTCGAGACTTTTTTGCCGGATGTGGCCCACCATCCGCATCTGCTGCACTTTCGGACCGGCTGCGGCTTGACCGCCGACCGGCTGGCCAAGAGGTTTACCCATCTTGCGATCGGTAATCTGCACGTCGGTGACGCACAGGTAGGTCACGCCATCTTCCTTCGGTGGTGGCTGCATGCCGGGCATCCCGCCAAAACCCGCGCCTCCGCCGCTCATGGCCATGGCCTGCCTCATCATGGCGCTCATATCCGGCATGCCTCCGCCCATGGACATCGCGCTCATACCGGCCATGCTCATAGAGGGATCACCGCCGGTTGCAGTGACCGAGGCCATGACGGTTCCCCCACTGCTGACACCGGCTCCAAATCCGGCCTTCGCCACCTGTTCGGGCGTCACGCCCTCTGCGGCTTTATGACAGTAGACCACCTTGGCCTGAATCCAATAATTCGCTTGTTGGGGATCGGCGGAAACTTGGTAGCCTTTGGCATTCAGCTTGGTCTGAATGTCGGTGAGGGCAATCTGTTGGTTCTCTGAAATATTTCGCAGCTGGAGATAGGCCGTGCGGTTCATGCTGGGATCGAGAAAGACCGTGTTGCTGTTCATGAGGCCGGAGCGGATGACGTTGGAACAGCCGGTGGTCAGTGCGAGCAACAACAAGATCGTAAGAAGTAAGGGGTAAGGCGTGAGGCGATTATGCGAAGGCATGACTAAAAATTTCCGGCTACAGCGGCGCTCAGCTTCTGTTGTAGCAATGGTGTGGCTTCTTCCTCATTCAGCTTTTTCTGATGCACATCGGCGGCCAGTCTGGTTTGATACACGCCGGGCTCCTCGCCTGTTCCTGTCTTCATTCCGCTTGGGACTGGCACGGGACTCTGCTCGGTAATTTGCACGTCGGCCACGCAGGCATAATTCACGTCGTCCGGCATTTTGGGAGCAGATGACGAAGA
This sequence comes from Nitrospira sp. CG24B, assembly GCA_002869845.2. GTDB lineage: Bacteria > Nitrospirota > Nitrospiria > Nitrospirales > Nitrospiraceae > Nitrospira_D. Next base: position 71,604 of record NEWS02000001.1, read on the forward strand.
ACTGAAGAGATCACCGATGCCTTGGATCGCGCTCAACCCCATCGAAGCTGCGGCACCGCCCATCGCCCCGTAGGGTCCCGCCATGCTCGCCATGCTGGTGAGACCCTGCATGGCGCCCATCGCCGAGTTGAACGCGGATCCATAGCCGCTCGCCACCATCGCTTCAACGGGCATGTCCGGCTTTGTAATATTGCAATAGACGATGTTCGCGAGCACGACGTAATGAGCGGCGCTGGGATCTTGGATGATCTGATAGCCCTTTGCGGTTAAACGGGCGCCGAGATCGGAGAGCGACACGCCTTGGTTGTCCGATGAATTGCGCGCCTGAATAAACACGGTCTTCGCCGTCGATGGCGGCAAGAAGAACGTATTGCTCGTGATGAGATCGGAGTCTTTGATATTGCCGGCGTAGGCGGGGAACGGGAGGCAGAGAGCGATGGTCAACGCGAAATAGCGCACGCTCCGTTCCTCCTTTCAATTGCGGGGGATTGTACGCCAACGATAGTGGAACGGCAACTACTCAGAATTCTCCGTTTAAGGGCCGCCACTGCCGGTCGGTTGGGCCGTTTGGCTCGATTTCCGCCTCAGCGTCATGGTCGTGACTTCGTTGCACAGTTTGTTGCAAGTAGTCTTCATCGTCTTGGTTGCCAGCACGTCGCCTTGGTTCACGATCGTCCAGCCCTTCACGGGGAAACCAGCCAGTTGCCAATTGAACGTCATAAACCGTGTGATATTGAACAGGCCGCTCCAGAAGGCCGTCGGCACTGGAGGCGGGGGAGGTCCTTTGCAGGGTATGACGCGCCCGATTTCATCCGTATCGCCTGGTCGAATGAACAGCCCATAATCCACCACCGCTCCGTTACGCTGTTGAGGCAAGCCCGCGGTCACATCGAACGTGGTTACTCCCTTTCCCTCGACGATCACAATACAGGGCGCCATCAGTGACGGGACCGTCTCGTAATACAGCGGCCCCTGACCGACGTAGCCTCGCTCTCGCGTATACCGCAAGGGCACGACGGCGCGCGCATGCGATTTTCCATATTGCACCGTGCCGACGATCATGCTGTCGAACTCCAGCACCAGCGACAGCGCGGCTATTTGCCAGAGATTCTTGGACTTGATGCGGCCCGCCCTCGATGTGCCTTTGTTGACATAAAAGCCCGGCGGATCGTTCGGATCGCCCAAGTCCGATGGAGCGACAAACCGAAAGACGGCCGGCGTACTGGGCGCAGTTCCGACGGAAGCCGGCGACGCATGACCGCCTCGATAGTCTTCGATCTCGGATAGCCGGCCCCAGGTCGGTTGAGCGCTCTTCACCGTACGGATCTCCGCTTTCACGTCGGTGGATTGGCCCGGCGCCACCTCCTCCGTTTTCGTCGGCGGAGTAAAGTGCAGTTTCACGCACTCGCTGCCGTTCTGCTGATCGTCCGGCTTGTTCCATTTCTCTTCGGCTTCGCCATAGGCTTTCTTCGCGAGATACGCGATGATGTCTACGCCCTTTCGCGCCATCGAGAGGCAATCACCGTCCAAGACCCCGGACATGCCAAGTGTTCCTTGTGACACCGTGCAAGTCGGAGCCGACATCTGCAGAATGCCGCCGCCCGGGTCGAGCACCGCCTTGACCGTGGCGCGAACGGTCGTGGCTTCTGCCGCAGCATGTCTGACCAGACCTCCACCCCGTGAGGTCATTTCGCTCACGAGTGTCACATCCACCCGAATCTCTTTGAGCCTGGCCTCGTCCGTCACCTGACCCTCGGTTTGCGCGGTGACACTTTCCACCTTTCGGCTGATCGTCGTCTGACCACCCTCGGTGACCGAGCTGGAAAGGTCTACGGTGAGTTGAGCATCTCCCGACACGATCCCTTCAGCCGTCGGGCAACGCGGTACGACGGCCCTGATCTTCATCCCAAATTTCCCGCCCCCTGAGACGCTCTTGTCCTTCGCCTCGGCGTCGACGCCGAACCCATATCCGTCGTCTGATCCGACATGTTCATTGTCGACTGCCAGCGTGTCGAGCGTCATTGACACAGTCGCGGACCCCTTGTCGCTGGATTGGGTCATTGAGCCGCCGCCGGTGTGCATGGCACCCCCCATTGGTCCGTCCACCAGAGTCAGCTGAGGATCTCGATTGGGCGCCGCATGGCCAGAAGGGAAGAAGCGCTTGAGCGTTGGAGGGTTTGGATAGGATACCGGCCGCACGATGGCTGGTGATTCATCCAATTCCAGCCATGACGCGTTCGGCAGTGTTTGTCGCCGCCGTTCCAGCTCCTTGCGCGCCTGCTGTTCGACTTGCGGGAACATGGTGCGGAGGTTCGGCAGATGGGGAGTGAGCATCCTGTCAAAAGCTGGCCGCGCGTCCGGTGATAGCCAGTCGTTCGACAGGATCTGTTCAAAGAAGAAACGGCTCCTCTTTTCTGAAATCGGTTCGGCCATGAGCGTCATCCACATCGATTGCAGACGGATGCTCTCGATCATGTGATCGTGAATATCCCGTTGTTCTTCTGCGTTCAGCGACAGCGGCTTATCGAACTGTTTGGCGGTCTGCTGAGCTGAGGCAATGACCGGAATCAGGTTCGGCACAAAGCTCGTGAGGAGGCAGAACACCAGAGAGAGTGCGCCGTGGACTCGTCGTGTTCCGGTGATGATAATCCTCTTGTGAGGTGGGAGATGCCGCCCAGATTGTACGAGACCAGCGGTCCCTATACAAGAAATCTCTCCTGCCTAGGTGGTTGAAGAACAGCGCCACATCCGCTAGCATGGCGGCTACCATTGCCGCTTTGGTTGTTCCAGTAGGGAGGACTATCGATGCGATTCCGCATCCTCTTTTTCCTTGCCCTGCTCACCACTGCAGCATGCGGCGGCGGAGACAAGCATCTGCCGTCTTCGAACCCGCCTGAGTACGATCCGACGAAACTCTACACCACACAGGCTACGCCACCGAGCGCGCCAGCCACGTCGGTTGCAAAGCCGATAGAACCAGTCCCCTCGCCGATACAGTTACCTCCGCTGGAACCGGGACCGAATGAAAAGGGCGAATGGAAGAACGTGCCGGTTAGCCCGGAGTCGCTGCAATTATTCAAAAGCGTCAATAGCCCCTGTGAAGCTTTGTCGAAAATTGTCCAGGGCCTTGGCAGTACACAACTCTTCGCAGGGAAAGACGGTCAAGCGTTCAATAAATTGCTCGGTGCTCAGGCCGAATCGATTGCGCAATCCTTAGATCAGCAGTTGTTCGAGAACTTCAAGGCACTACTCGGCCCGACTGTCGCCGCTTGTCCCTCGCCAACGTCTACGCGCAAGAGCAGTCTCGGCGAGTCTTTTCGCGCACCTCGCCTCCTGTTGGCCACAGGACCGGCTCAGGGATCTTTTCAACTCGCACAGGCGCCGGCAGTTTCCCCAATAAGAAGCGAATCGAGACAACAGGCGCCTCCGGGCTGGATTGGATGGACAACTACGGCTCGATCGATCTGGCCGGAGACGGCAGGGAATAGAAGAAGCATCGTCACAATCCTTGGCGGCAAGGCGCTCAAGTGTCCAGCACCCGATGGAGTGGTCCCAGGAGATTTCGAGTTTGCTGTTGTTCTTGATCAGACAGTTGTGGAGTCAGGCATCACGCGAATGATTCACATCGGCCTCCACGCGTCAGCGACGCTGAAGGGGCAGGTGGGTGACGATGCCAAGGTGCAATATATCGAAGGGGACCTTTCTACTGTCGCTGAGCGGAATGGCATGGATGTGCCAGCTTCACTTAGAAGACAGCGTAGTCAATTTCGATTCGTTCCGAGTCGCGATGAATTGTGGTCCGGGTTTCCCACCAATGTTACAGCCTCAGCAGCTGGATGGGATATGGAAGGTGCCACTCCACAAGAAAATAGCTTCGTGAGTGATGCTATTGCAGCGGTCATGCTTTGGGGAGGTCAAAACTACTTGGCTGCTGAAGTCGAATGGAACAAGCCCAACACCTGTGTGGAGATTGTCTTCAATCCCCCCACGAAGACCAAGAAGTTCGAGCCAAACGCATCGACGCCTGTCAAGACTGAGCTGCGCACGAAAAAAGAACAGGCGGTCGTTCCCGCGAAACTCAAGGATGTAAAGGAGCGGCCCAGGGAGGGCACTGGCCGTGTGTCGCCGAGGGAAGACAAGTCAGAGATCAATAGGCCGGCGACGTTTACCTACCAGGCGCCGGCGACCAAGGTGCAGCACAGTGGATTCCGGGTGAAGGCGGTCTCCCGCGCGGGGGTCGCAGAAGAGAAGGATGGGGAATGGGAACTCGCTCCTTCTTCTTATGTCCTTGAATTCAAGTCGCACATCGTTCAGGAGCCGTTGAATCTTCCGAATCCCTCATTCGGCATGTTTATGAGTTCGAATGGGTTCGATGCCCATGTCCAGGCGACCGTCCCGCTCCGGCGCAGGGACGATGGCCAATGGGTTGGGGAAGGCGTGATGCAGTACGCCACTCACACATTGACTCAGCCGGCCTCGTGCGAAATCCGCATTCAGGGCACCGGCATGACCACCTTTCATGTGAACGGTGGTTCGATCAGCAGTGACCCTGATCCATTTGCCGTGAACTTGATTATCCTTCCAGGACAATCAGGCGAAGTCGCGGAAACCCACTGTACCAGCGGTAATACGCCCCAAAAATTAAAAGAGCTGTTTGCATCGCAAGGTGTCCAAGGCGGTGAAGCTCATGTCGCGTCAAAAGGTGGGGGATGGAGCGGGGCCTTCAACTTCACTCGCTTCAGGACATTCAAATGGGAGAGCGGTAGGCAAGGCTATGAGATCGGAGGCTGGACACCGGTGCGCGACTCCGACGTGATTGCCAGAAAGACGATGTCGGTCAATTGCAGCACCATGGGAATGAGCGCATGCCGGGAAGAAACGACGCTGACCTTGCGACTGGCGGATGAGCCAACTTCAGGTACGTCCCCGCCGCAATGAAACATCATGACGGATTGCGAGTGGGCGTCGGGCGGAGACCGACGTGGACAGGGTGTGAGTAATGGAGCGCCCCACTGGAGATGACAATCTCGTGTTTGCGCGCATGACAGCCGGTTTTATCTTAGCTACGATCGTCGCTGGAGGTGCCCCTCTCGTGCTCGCGCAAGAACGATTGGACTTGACGCGCTACAGTCTCACGATACCGACCGGCTGGTCATCGACGGTCGAGAGTGAGCGCTGGAAGCTGTCCCCCACGGGAGGCGAGAACGAACTGGGCATGGTGCCGGTTGGAAATGGCTTGCCGATCGGCCCGGCGCTCACGCATGCCGATGCGCATCGGCAACTCTGGGCCACCGCGCTTGGCAGTCACCGAGTGTTGCAAGCCAACCCTACCCAAGAACAGAAGGGCGACGATGGACGCACGTGGCTGATCGAATCAGCGGCGATCGATGCAGGCGGTGTGCCTTATCTCTTGATTGTGAGCATGGTGGAACTCGACGGTCGTGCGGAGGGATTCCTTGTACTGGGGACGCCGCAAGCGATTGAACGGCATCAGCAGGCGATCGATTCCATCTTAAATTCGGTGCGCCCTCGTGGAATGCCAAGCGCGGTACTGACTCGTGCGCGTGATACGGTACCCGTGTTCGGCCAACCGAGTCCACTCGGCAATCCTGGACCAAATCGTTTGGCCGGCGTGTGGACTACCACAACTCACGAATTACGAATCGGGATGTCCGGGCTTGCGAATACACCATCGGTTTCTGAATTGATCTTGTTCGCTGATGGGTCGGCGCTCTGGAGGATGCCCGGAGAGGGTCTCTTAGGTTTTGATCGAGCAACACACCGCGCCCGCTCTCCTGAGCGATGGGGCACCTACCAGCTAAAGGACAAGCGGCTGACGATCACGAGAGGTAGAGATCCAAGGCAGTATGTCGTGCTGCTGGATGGAACGCTTGAGAACCGATATGCGGAGGGTGGGCAGGAACGTACCGGCGAGAAATTTCTTTTACGTCCGAGTCTCGACAACGTGCGGCTCGACGGTGAAGTGCGGCGTAAGGACCACTGGCCGGCACCGGGGAATACCAGCGGAATCGGCACGTTGCCCGGCCTCACCTTCTCAAAAGACGGGACATTCCGTGATGAAAAACTGCTGTGGATCGTGCTGCCTGAGCGGACAGGAGAAGACAAGGCGGCGCATGAGGCGCGTGTCGCGCCGGGAACTGGGCGTTACCGGTTCGAGCATTGGACGCTGGTGCTCCAATACGACGACGGCCGGGTCAACCAGATCAGTTTCGTCCCCACGGACCGGGAGCACCCAACCAAGGGCGCGATCTTGAACGGGTACCCGATTGAGCCGAAGCCCTACTAGGGTGCTATCTTGCAATCTATACAATTGGGAAGACGCATGGGAGCTCTGATTCGGTTTCTGAAATCAGGACGATGGATGGGGTTGAGACTCTTGGTCTGTGTCACAGGAATATTAGGTACGGTGTGGTTGGTGCAGCAGCCCTCACTCGTTCAAGGGGCGAAAAATTCCTGTCCACTCACCGTGCGACAGGAAACCAAAGCCGCTAAAGCGTTCAAGAACCTGGCGCCGGTGTTTCAAGAGCCCCGCTGCCTGAACTGCCATGGCGCAGTGAATCCATTTTCCCGAACGGGTGGACACGGTGGGGGCTACATCGATATTCGGAAAGAGGCGCAGCAGTTTCTCAAGATGCCGAACTTCCAGACTTCCCTGACTGTGGGGGCCGACCCTGACGGGACTCGGACCGCCAAGGCTATTGCGCAACTCAGGGAAATCGCTGAGAGTGCGTCCGAAATCTCTGACACTGATCTCATCCGGCAGAAGGCCTTCGATCCGATGCGGAAGGCTTGCAAAGAATGTCATATCTCATCCTGGATTATTCCGATGAGACATAACCATTTTGTCGGTCGAAGCGCCACGGACATGTGCGTACACATGAAGACGTCCATACTCACTAATCAGCCGGACCTCTTTCTTCGCCACATGCAGGATGACGAACTGGTTCGGGAGGGATTTAAGGGAAGACGTGGCCTGCTCGATGCGATTGGCCCGGAACCTCCCACGATGTCATTCGCCACGCTTGAAAAGTATGCCAATGAATGGATCGACGCCATGGGTGGCAAGTTTCACCGCCCTCCCGATTGCGGGTGCGTGGTTCACGGTGATTACATTCTTGAATTCAGTTCGAAAATTGTCTCAACAAGCAAGGTTGCTCCTGCGCAATCACAGGCGTCGGCGATCATTCGCCTGGAAACCAAAGATGAGGAAGTCCCCAATGGCGAAACGAAGTACGCGGGACAAGGGATGATCGGCTACCAAACTGGTCCGTTGCCGAAGTGGAATACGTGCGACCCATTCGTTCAGGGAAAAGGCACGGTGCCCATGCGCGTGTTTCAGGCTTTCATTCACATCGATGAGCCGCCGGGTGAGTCGATGGTATCTCCAGGAGGTTCGGCGAAGATTGAACTGCTCTACGGCATACTCGGAATGTCGCAGGAAATCAGCACGGGCATGCACTATATGCTTAATTATAAATGTGTCACCAATCAGCCCATGCTGGACCCCTTCTGGTCCACCATGTATGTCAGCGGGCGTGGCGAAATAAGCACCGATCCGATGAAAATGTTTCTATTGAAAGATTGGACTTATATAGGCCGAGACGGTGTGGTGGCGACTAAGACGCTCAGAAGCACGTGTGGTGGCATGTGTGACGAGGAAGTGGCGACGTTTACGCTCAAAGAGGGAGATGGTTCTGGAGATTCTTCACCGAAATAAAAGTTGTGCGGATTTTATGGGCACTTGGCGCGCGTGAGGCGTTCCGGTAAACCCTGACCCTGCACCCAAATCCGACCGTTCACCATCTGCCCTCACTGCGCCGTCTACTGCTGTCAGACCGCCGTGCCCATACGCGATTCGTCGACGAAGGTCTCCGTTGAATCATCGATGGCCCGACCCTGACGGCCCTTCGCCGGAAGGATGTAGAGTTCTTTCGCGTCGATCTTGTCTTTCTTCTCGGGCGGCGGCGTCATTTCGTAGACTACTGGCCGGCGGTGATCCGCCATTTGCAGCTCGGGATTGTAGACGCTGTTGAACTCAATGGGGGCTATGCCAAGAAATGCCCTACACCGGACCTCGGCGAGCAAGGAGCCTATGTCGTCGAGGGCGACTATGAATTCTCGCTGGTCGTGGACCAAACGATCAATTATTCCAATTCCGTTCGAACCGAGTACTACGCCGTGGGTGTTCACGCCACCCTCAAAGGCCGCGTCGACGATGATGCGAAGCTCCAGTACGTCGATCTTGATGCGTCGTTGGTGTTCGGGCGTGGAGGGTCGAATGCGGCGACATCGTTTGCTCATCAACACCAGCATGTCCGGTTCGTGCCTGATCGTGGAACGGGAGGCATGCCGTCGCAGTTTTCCAATTGGTCGGTCTCGGAATGGGACTCTGCTTTGGCCGGTACAGCCCAACGTGGCGCGATGAACATGTTGCTGTTGGCCGTGACGTGGTTCTCCGGGCCGTTCTACCTGGCCGCTGAAGGCGAATGGACGACGCCCAACACCTGCGTAGAGATTACGTTCGAGCCAGCCACTAAGACGAAGAAACTTGGGCCGAACGAATCCGTCGCGGTGAAGACGGAGCTTCGCACCAAGGAGGGATCGACAGTTGTTCCGGCGAAGTTCAAAGAGGCGAAGGAGCAGCCAAAAGAAGGCAATGGCCGTGTGTCGCCGAGGGAAGACAAGTCACAACCTGGCACGCCCGCCACGTTCTCCTACAAAATGCCGGAGAAGCGGGTCAAGCACAGCGGTTTTTTTGTGGGAGCTGTCTCTCGCGCGGGCGTTGCGGAGGCGAAGAAGGGAGAATGGGAAGTGGCGGATGCGTCATATGTCTTGGAATTCCAATCCAGAATTGTCTCACGTGAGATTACGGAGCCGGTCGAGTCGGTGGCTGCCGCGAAAGTCGTTTTGACGCCGGTGGAAGGAAAGGAGGGTTGGTATCGCGGAAGCGGCATGCTGGGTTATCAGACCGGTCCACCTCCAAACAGAGCCCCCTGTTCGAATCTTGTTATGGGTCATGGGACTACTGGGTTCGAGGTTGCCGGAATATCCATCAAACTGCCTGAGGGAACCGGCGCAAGTAGTAGTCAGACCGGTTCAGCTGACATTGAGTTGCACTACCTGATCCATCCAACACATGAAACGGTACGGCCATGGACAATGGAAGAATTCAAGTGTGTTCCGGGAAAACAGTTGCCCGATCCATTCTTTTATATGATGTACGCCGTCGCTCGTGGCGCTGATGAAATTAACCTCTTGAAGGGCTGGACCTACGTCGGCAAGGATGGTGTAGTGGCGAGGAAAGTGCTCAGGGGCAATTGCGGCGACTCCTGCGAGGACCAGACCATCTTTACGCTGAAAGAGGCGGACGACGGTGCAGCCCAGCCGAAGTAAATCGGCTGGAGTATTTCAAAAGCCTTATCTTATATTGCAGGCTCCTGTTGCGTTGACGGTCGTCAGACCGCTGTGCCCATACGCGATTCATCGACGAAGGTCTCCGTTGAATCGTCGATGGCCCGACCCTGACGGCCCTTCGCCGGGAGGATGTAGAGTTCTTTCGCGTCGATCTTGTCTTTCTTCTCGGGCGGCGGCGACATTTCGTAGACCACTGGCCGGCGGTGATCCGCCATTTGCAGCTCGGGATTGTAGACGCTGTTGAACTTCCAGAGCATCTTGATGAAGTTGGTTTGGCCCTTCATCAAGTGCCCAGCTGCGATCTTGGCCGTCCCCTTGAGCGCAGCCCAGCCCAAATGCTTCTTGTTCAAGACCTGTTGGGTCTTGACCAGTTCCGCGTAAAACTCCGGGAGCGGCATCTTGGTCGGCATCACGGCGTGCTGAATGTCGAACAGGCGGTAGTCCCGCGTGTGCATCTTGCGGGATTCCGTCACCCAGCTCTCCGTGCCAGGATACGGGGTGTTGACGCTGATATTCACGATCTCCGGGATGTCCAAGCACCACTGCCGAACAACTTCAAACCGTTGCCGGTCCCAGTCCGGATCAGCGATGAGATTGATTGCGACGGTGATTCCGAGAGATCGAGCGAATTCAAGCGCCTCGAAGTTTCGGCCCAACGAGATGCGTTTGCGGTGCATCTTGAGGCCTTCCGCATCGATGGCCTCGACGCCCAAGAACATGTACTGCAATCCGAGCGTCTTCCAAAATTGGAAGACTTCCTTGTTGCGCAGCAAGACATCGCCGCGCGTCTCCATATAATACTGCTTCTTGATTCCGCGCCGCGCCACCGCTTCGCCGATCTCCATGCCCTGTTTGCCCTGGATGAAGGCGACGTCGTCAACGAGGAAAATCCCTGGTTCCTGAACTTGCTCCAGCTCCTCGACGGCTTTCTCCGGACTGACCATGCGATAGCTACGCCCATAAAAGGTCCAGGCGCTGCAGAAGGAACAATCCCATGGACAGCCTCGTGCAAACTCGACCGAGGCGCAGGGGTCGAGCACACCAATGAAGTATTTGTGCCGGTTTCTGAGCAGATCGCGCGCGGGACGGACATCATCCAGATTTTCGATGAATTGTGGCGGTGGTCCTTCACCGTCCAGCGTCACCACTCCCGGGACTTTGGTGATGGCCTTGCGATCCTGTTCAACCGCCATCAGCAATTTAGGAACGGCAACCTCCCCTTCGCCCTTGAGGACGCAATCGATGGCCCCGTTGCCGTGTTCCAAAAAGTCCTTCGCCACAAATGAGGCACTATGGCCACCGACGAAGACGAAGCTGTTGGGCAACTCTTTTTTCGTTAACTTTGCCAGGTCCACAATCTCCGGAACGTTCGCCAGATAGTTACACCCGAATGCCACCGCGTCGGGTTTCCAGGAACGGATGAGCGCTTCATAGTCTTTCCACGTATCAGCCTGCAGATCGATCAGGCGAACTTCATGCCCAGCTTGGCGGACTGCCTGGGCCACCATCTCCAAACCGAGCGGCTCCAGACGCAGATAGATCTTGGTGTACATGAGCGGACCTGGATGGACTGCGAGAAACTTCATTGCCCCAAACCTCCTGGTCTATAGCACACTGGCCAGATACCAATTGTCCGAAGACGACGGAAAGGCCCGGCCAGTGAATTGATCATGATGTGGTAACTGATGCGGAGACGGATTGTGCCAGAATGGAGGCGTCGGTGCAACCTTTAAGTGCGCAAGACTTAAGACGATTCATCGAAAATCAGCTAAGACTGTCTAGATTTTCCGTGCCCCAGTCCTTACCATACAGGCATGTTGCCGCTCGAACGGACCCTGCGTCAGCGCCTCATTGATCTCCTGACGGATACGCGAATGGCCACCGATCAATTGGCTCGCATGCTCGGGATTCCTGAACGGCAGGTAGAGGAGCACTTGGCTCATGTGGTAAAAACGGTGTCGCGGGACCGTGCACGACGGTTTGTCCTCGAGCCGTCCATCTGTTTGGATTGTAAATTTATGTTCCGTGATCGCACCAGATTGACGCGACCAAGCCGCTGTCCACAATGCCGAAGCGAAGGGATCTCCGCTCCACGCTACGGAATCGACTCTCTCGGATCAGGATTGACTCACGCGAACACGAAGGTGTCACAGCGGAGAGACGCCTGGAAAGGATGACGATGATAACCGCACGACTTGTACTCTGTGCCCTCTGCTTGATGTTGCTCGGCTGCTCCGATCAAAAAGCGAACGAGCTGTTTGAAACGGCGGCCTTCGAAGAAAACCAAGGAAATGTCCCCCATGCCAAGCAGCTCTACCAAGAACTGGTAAATCTCTACCCATCCACCAAAGTGGCTGAGATCGCTCGTGCACGGCTTGCCGATCTCGACAGCAAGAAATAAACGCTGTGGCGTTGCCAGCAAGTCGGTGGTGGCACCTGAGAAAGGCTCTTTCAATACCTTAGGCTCAGCGGGCTTGCCTGTGGAGAGGCGCGTCTTGGCGCGCCGGGGGCGGGAGGGTGAGAACAGTGGACTTTGTGCACATCCTGCATGTCTGTCCAGCGTTGTCTCAACCCTCGATGCTCGTAATGGCTACAGGGGCAGCATGAGTTGTTTCGCAGCCTGCTCGGCAACGGTCAGCCTGACGGCGTCATGAATGAATGGACGTCTCCGGCCCTTGCCGCGGGTGCCATGGGAAAAACGCATTGGTCGTCGCCTGATAGGCTTTATACGCTTCCCCACGGCTTACAAGGGCTTGCTCCTCTGCCCGTGGAATACCAGTCACCTTGTACAGTAACAAGCCCATCCCGATCGGACCAATCCAGGTGAATAACCAGCCGGGTGCCCCCATCGTCATGACGACATACGAGCACCAGTGCAGCCAGTCGAAAAAGTAATTCGGGTGGCGGGAGTAGTGCCACAGCCCCTCTCTGCAGACGCGGCCCTCATTCTTCGGATCGGCGCGGAAATGAGCAAGCTGCCGGTCTGCCTTCGCCTCACCAGCGACGGCCACGCTCCAAATCAGCAATCCGACCATCTCGACCACTGAAGATGGAATCCGGGTATTCCAGAGCACCACCAGAAACGGAAGGGAAAAAACCGCCACGGACAGCGCCTTCCATTGAAAATACACAAACATATTCACCGACTCTGCATCACCCCATTTTTGTCGTAGGCGGCGGTAGCGCGCATCCTCTGATTGCCCGTCCACCCGTTGGAAATAAATATGGAGTCCCAGACGGCCGGCATAGAGCAGGACAAGCATCGCTGTGAGCAGGATGCGCTCGACTCCGGCGGGAGCCTGAGTCATATACGACAACACCGCGGCGATCAGCCCCGCACACCACGCGACGTCGACGATGGCAGCATTTTTTGTCTTCCGCTGCACAACCCACAGGAAACCCATGACGACCGCCATGACGACATAGGTGATTACGACAAGCTGCAACGGATCCGATACGTCTATTCCTTCTTCTGGTCCCATCATCCCTTCCCTTTACGACACACTCGGTTCATAGTCCCATACGTCGATACCTTGGCGCTTCCGATCCTTCAACCAACTGCGAAACCCTGGGATAGGAAACGACAAGAGCGCCTGGATTTTTTCACAGTCTAAGGAAAGATCCGCAGGCCTGGAGGCACCGCTATGCTCCCCAGCGGATCCTTCGACCAAATGGCCTTGCAGCTCTGGATACCACTGTAGCAGCGCCTGTCCGATCTCCCAGCGTGACAGCCGTTCTCCTCCACCCAGGTGATAGAGACCGGGAGCGTCTTGATCGAGTAACTCCCATACCGAGCGAGTAATCGCCCCGGCCGGCAACGGGCAGCGGAATTCATCGCCATACAGTGTCACCTGCTTGCCATTCTTCACAGACCGGCACATATCTTCCACGAAACTTCGATCGCCATACTGTGAGGCACCCGCCGTGAGGACAATCCGAACCGCCGTATGTCGAGGATTCTCCAATACGCGCTGTTCCGCTTCAAGCTTGGTCTTGCCGTAGATATTGATTGGATGGGGCTCATCGGTCTCTTGGTACCAACCCGCCTTGCCGTCGAAGACTTCGCCGCTCGACAAGAAGATAAAGGGAATGTCCCGGGAGAGTCGCGCCAGATACGCCGTGGTGTCCACATTCATACGACGGGCTACCTGAGGATTGCGCTCGCACTCTGTCGTTCGACTTACAGCCGCGCAGTGGATGACTGCGTTGGGCTTGAGACGCCGCCAGACTTGTTCGGCGGCGGCGTGGTCCGTGAGATCAAGGTCAGCCCGGCTGAGGCCACAGACCTCCCATCCGGGCGCCCATCGAACGGCGGACCTCACGAAGTACTGTCCTATCAGTCCTGCCGTTCCGGTGACGATGACACGTGGCTTCATAGTGCGTCAATGGGGAAAGCGCGCTCGTAGCAACCGCCTCACGCAAGCCATCTGGAGCGCTGGCCGCTATGTATGGTGCCTATCTATTACGATGCGCCATCGATGCGCATCAACTCAAATTGGAAACAGCAAATTGTACGACTTCAGGCTGTTCGTTTGGAAGATGCGATACGCGATGAATGGCCTGGTATCGGGCGGGGTCCGCCAGAGCCTATGGCCACAGGTTCACATGCAAGCTGGCACAGAGGTCGAGAATGAGGGGAAGGACTTGGTCATTCCGGTTTCCTCACGACTACGCTGCTTTCGATTCCGTCTCGGCTGGGACCTGGCCATGCGGCAGCCAGCGATTCAGGGCCGCTGTTAGCGATTTACTCGTGACCGGCTTACTGAGAAAGTCATCCATACCAACCGCCTGACATCGATCACGATCCTCCTTCATCGCGTTGGCCGTCATCGCGATGATTGGCAGGTGTTGTGACTTGCCGACCGCGTGCAGAAGACTCTCCTCCTGGCTTCTGATCACTCGTGTCGCTTCAAACCCATCCATTTCAGGCATCTGACAGTCCATAAAAACCAAGTCGTACGAAATCCGTGCGAGCGACTCAACGGCTTCTCGCCCGTTAGCGGCAACATTGACCCGATAGCCAAGTTTTTCAATCATCTTGACTGCGACCTTTTGATTGACCGGATTGTCCTCTACCACCAAAATAAGCGGACGAGCCTTCATCATGGATTCCAATACCGTGTGCTGCGTAATAATCGAAGCCGCTGCGCAATCGGCTGACCTACCAATACGAGGCATGTGCCCCAGGGCGGTGCCGAGACACTCGAACAGCAGCGACCGGCGAATCGGTCTCGTCAGGTACGCGTCGAAACCAGCCTCCTGCGCTGCTTGGGCATCTCCACGTTGACCACCCGATGTCAGAAGCACCAGCCGCGTGGCCCTGATCGCCTGATCTGACTTGATCCGCTGGGCTAATTCCAGCCCATTCATGCCAGGCATGTGCAAATCCAAAATGGCTAAATCAAACGGCGTACGACGAGCAACCGCCTGACGCAGACAGTGCAAGGCCAGCTCCCCATTCTCGACACTTTGGCACGTGACATCTGCTCCGGTGAGATAGTGCTGAAGAACCCTCCGATTCGTGGCATGATCGTCCACGATCAGAATGTTCCGGCCTTTGAGCGCCACTTGAGGCGGAGGAATCTGCTGGGCACCTTCTGGTTGAAGCTGAAAAGGCACGGTAATCCAAAAAACACTGCCGACACCAACCGTGCTGTCTACACCGATTCGCCCACCAAGCAATTCCACAAGCTTTTTGCAGATGGCCAGTCCGAGGCCGGTGCCGCCGTATTTCCTTGTGGTGGACCCGTCTGCTTGCGTGAAGGATTGAAAGAGTTTGGCTTGTTGGTCTGGCGCGATACCGATTCCAGTGTCTGACACTTCAATTCGGAACCACTGACGCGGTGGAGTCACGATTGTCGATGTAGGGTGCTCTTGCTCTCCCGAAGTACCGATCCTCACAATGATTTCGCCCTGTACAGTAAATTTAATGGCATTGCCGACCATATTCACCAGAATTTGGCGCAGACGACCAGGGTCACCTCGCAGCAGTGTTGGCAGACCGGCTTGCACAAGAGAGGTGAGTTCCAGACTCTTGGCATTAGCCTGCTCTCCAAGGAGACCAAGGGTATCCTCCACCGTCGTGTGAAGGTCGAAGTTGACGTGCTCCAGGTCCAGCTTCCCAGCTTCGATTTTCGAGAAATCAAGGATTTCGTTAATGATATCCAACAGGTGTTCGCCGGACAGCCTGACAGTCTCTGCATATTCGCGCTGCTCCGGGGTTAACGTCGTGTCGAGCAGAAGTCCGGTCATGCCGATGACCCCATTCATGGGTGTCCGAATTTCATGGCTCATCGTTGCCAGGAACTCTGCCTTGGTCTTCACAGCCTCCAACGCTTTATCTCTGGCCACTTCGAGATCCTTGTTCTTTTGTTCCAAATCCTGGGCAGCCTGTGTCAGCTTGACCTCTGCCTGCTTCTGAGCGGTGATGTCGATGGCAAACTTCAGGACCTTGGAGATGTTGCCGCTTGTATCAAAGATCGGGCTGTAAGAGGCCTGGATCCAGACTTCTCTTCCCCCCTTGCCGATGCGCCGATACACCCCAGCATCAAACTCTCCCCGGTTCAACTTCTTCCAGAAAGCGCTATAGGCCTGGCTACTCGCATAGACTGAGTCACAGAACATCCGGTGATGCTGCCACAAGACTTCATCAAGCCCATAACCCATCACGTTTAATAAGTTGTCGTTGGCCATCAGGAGCGTTCCGTCGTGCGCGAACTCGGCGATCCCCTGTACTGCGTCGATGGCAAGGGAGACGCTTCTCAGCTCCGCCGTAGTCGCGGCAATTTCGGCCTGTGCCTGCTCACGAGCGCAGAACTGGCTCAGCTGGTCGGCGACGGCCTGGAATGTCGTCAGGAGCGAGCGATCTTCGGGCAGGATCTCGTGATGGAAAAATTCCAGCACCGCATAGACACGATCAGCCAGTCTGACGGGAAAGGCTGCCGCCGCATGGAAACCTGCCTGCTCAGCCAACGCCGCTCGAGGGAAATTTTGATCCTGAGTCACATCTGCAATCCATTCCGGTTTGGCACTCGCCCAAACCCGACCGGGTAGCCCGACACCACACTGAAAGGTCAGCTCTCGGCTCGCCGTGCCGTAGTGTTCCGATGCGATGCCCGATACAGTCCACATGGAGCGGCATCGAAGTCTCTGGGCCGACTCCTCCACCACCCACAGTAACCCTTCATTCCACCCCAAGGCTTCACACACCGGTTGCAGAATCGCCGCCATCGTATTGTCCAGTCCGGAAGCGCACGCCAACACGTTGGCGACCTCGTGCTGGAGAGTCAGCCTCTGCTCAAGTTGCTTCTGCTTTGTAATATCCCTATGGGTGCCAAAGACACGGAGGGGTGCACCATCTTGAGTTCGTGGAACAATCTTTCCTCGTGTATCGATCCATTTGTAGGACCCATCCTTGCACCGCATCCGATAATCAGCAGCCCACCGGAGATTCCCCCCCTGGACCAATTGCTGAAGAGCAGCCCGAGCCTCCAACCGATCATCTGGATGGATAAGAGCACACCATTCGTCGAAGCTGTTTCCGACGGCACCCTCTGCGTAGCCGAACAGAGCATTCCACTCGTTTGAACGCACCACGCTGTTCGCGGTGACATCCCATTCCCACACACCAATACCACTGCCTTCGAGCGCGACCGCCCAGTACTGGTTGTTGAGATGGACCGTCCGTGCAGCCGCGTTTCCTGAGTTCCAGTGGGTCATGAGGACACCGGATGTGGCAGGAAACACTCACGATATTGTTGGCGGTCTTCCGAGGAGTGTTGAAACAGGCAGGAGTGGTGTCGATTCCGGAATGAGTCTGGGTTCATGCGCCGCTCCCTGGATCCTCTGCCTGGCGATGCTGAACCCTTGAGGCTCACACCGATCGGCAGAGACCTGAGCGGCACAGAATCGGCCAAACGTACCATCGCCTGTCTTTCAGACTCGATGGTGCTCTTCTCTGCTCCGTCGTTATATCGGTAGGCTACCAACAGATCTTGAGGAAATGTAGCGCGGAGAGTTCAGCAGCCCTCCCACAAAACACCCATCGAGCAGCAGTCTTGGCCGACGCCTCCATGCCATATGGTCACCTTCGCTCACAAGAGCGATCGGTCGTATACCAGGTAGGACTTCTTAGCGAGTCAGCTTACGGTATCGAATCCGATGTGGTTGATCGGCATCTTTGCCCAAGCGCCTCTTCCGATCCGCTTCGTAGTCGCTGTAATTGCCTTCGAACCAAACCACCTTACTGTCGCCTTCAAACGCGAGGATGTGGGTGGCGAGGCGATCGAGGAACCAGCGGTCGTGGCTGCTGATCACGGCGCAGCCGGCGAAATTCTCCAGTCCTTCCTCAAGCGCCCGCAAGGTATTCACGTCGAGATCGTTCGTCGGTTCGTCGAGAATGATGAGGTTCGCGCCCTCTTTCAGCATGCGCGCAAGATGCACCCGATTACGCTCGCCGCCTGAGAGCTCCTTCACTTTTTTCTGCTGATCCGTCCCGGCGAAGTTGAAGCGGGCGCAGTAGCCGCGGGCATTGACCTCCGCCTTTCCGAGCTTGATCGTGTCTTGACCACCCGAAATGATCTCGTACACGGTCTTGTTCCCGTCCAAGCTCCGATCCTGATCGACATAGCCGAGCTTGACCGTCTCACCGATCTTGATCGATCCGGCATCCGGCTTTTCCTTGCCGATGATCATCTTGAACATGGTCGTCTTGCCCGCGCCGTTCGGCCCAACCACCCCGACGATGCCGCCCTTCGGCAGGTTGAAATTCACGTTCTCGTAGAGCACATTGTCGCCGAAGGCTTTGCTGATCCCGTTGGCGTCAATGACGACATCGCCGAGCCGAGGTCCTGGTGGAATATAGATTTCCAGATCATTCGCCACCTGGTCCTGTTTCTGATTCACCAGTTCTTCATAGCGGTTCAACCGCGCCTTGCCCTTCGATTGCCGCGCCTTCGGCGACATCCGGATCCATTCCAACTCGTGTTCAAGCGTTTTCTTCCGCTTCGACTCCGCCTTCTCCTCTTTTTCTAGTCGATCCCTCTTCTGTTCCAACCACGAGGTGTAATTGCCTTGGAACGGAATCCCATGGCCTCTGTCTAACTCCAAAATCCACCCAGCCACATTGTCCAAAAAGTACCGGTCGTGCGTCACGGCAATGACCGTCCCCTTGTACTGTTGTAGATGCTGTTCGAGCCACTGAACCGATTCAGCATCGAGATGGTTCGTCGGCTCGTCGAGTAACAGAATATCCGGCTCTTGGATCATCAGGCGGCAGAGCGCGACTCGGCGCTTTTCTCCACCGGACAGCGTCCCCACCTTCTGATCAGCGGGCGGACAGCGCAAGGCATCCATGGCAAGGTCGAGTTGATTTTCCAGTTCCCAGCCGTTGGCGGCTTCGATCTTCTCTTGCAGCTGCGCCTGCTTGTCGATAAGCTTTTCCATCTCATCAGGGCCAACTTCACCGATCTTATTGCTGACGGCCTCATATTCGTGCATCAGGGCAACCAGTTCGGCTTTACCCTCTTCGACCACTTCCTTGACCGTCTTGTTCGGGTCCAGCTGGGGTTCCTGCTCCAGCAGGCCGACGCTGTAGCCTTTCGACCGCGTAATTTCACCGGTATAGTTCGGATCGGCCCCTGCGATGATCTTGAGCAGCGAACTCTTCCCTGAACCATTCAGACCCAGG
>NEWS02000001.1:90826-92193 GCA_002869845.2 Nitrospira sp. CG24B
ATATGCGACAGATCCGAGAGAAGCTCGCCAGCAAGATGGTGCAGATCCGACTCGGAAATGACTTGCGACTTCGCATCATCGATCGCCTACCCGAACTCCAGTAGGCAACCTGCCTCGTAGAGGATAGAGGCCACGAAGGCCATCATCCTGGTTCGATCCCTCCCCCCATCCATCCAGATTGGTGAGAGTCATAGCCAGACCGATCTGTGCCGTGCTCTCTTACAGATTGATAAACAACTGCAGCAGAACCATATGGTTCATCTGGTTGGCCAGGTCGGGAATCGACCGGCTGTTGAGGAGCTGATTTTGGTAGCCCACGTCCAGATTGACATACTTCGAAAACGTCCGGTTGATCCCGACAAAGACCCGGTTTTGGTCGAAGCCGGCCTGGGGTCCTCGCGCGCCGACTGTGTTCAGGTTGACAAAGATTTCCTCATATCCGACAAGAGCCCATTCTGGGGCCATGGGTAGTGGATACTGCCCCCGCAACATCGTGCGGAACCGGACGGCAGTGCCGTCCACGTGCTCAATCCAACGTTCCTCAAGGCGCGTACGACTGGTGATCGTGAAGGAGTCGAACTTTCGTTTATAGAGCACTTGCTGATAGATGCGACTTTCATCGAAGAACGGCGACTGTGGAGGCGTATGCCTCTGATTAAAGTTGCCGACCCAGGCATAGCCCTGCCAGATCGAGAGATTCTCCGTCAGTTGATAGCCGAGCGCGGGGCGAAGGATCAGCTGATCGATATGGCCGGCCTCATCCAGATCGGCGAAGCGTGGGTTGACTTCCATATAGGCAAGAAAGGATGACGGCAGCTTCACCGTCATAAATACGGGTGACCATAGGCGGAAGTCCTGGCTGAATGTCGAGGTAGACTGGGCGAAGGTTTCTGCCCCCACCAGCAGACTCCACGCAAAGGCCACGATTGCAATCCCTTGCCCCCACTGACGTGCTTGTTGATTGGCTGCTGGACACTGCATGATTCCCCCTCCAAGCTGGCATAGGTTCGATATTCTCGAGAACACCCCACATCCTATTCTCAAGGAACACGATCTCCATTTCTGCTTTTCTCACCTCATCACAACCCTTGGTCAAGGCAGACAAGTCTGTACGTCGCTTTCGGCAGACCTTGTACCTTTTCTAGACGGAGAAACGCTAGTCAAAAATGTGATTAGTGCGAGGCCTCTGGCGCCATGGATTGCGCCCGTAGCGCGTTTGTGCTAGCTACTCCTCATGCTGCCCATTTCTGCATCCGTTTCTATTCCCGATCAGGACATCGAGATTCATGCTATCCGCTCGCAAGGCGCTGGTGGACAAAACGTCAACAAGGTCTCGACGGCCATACATTTACAATTCGATATTCGCG
>NEWS02000001.1:92293-107913 GCA_002869845.2 Nitrospira sp. CG24B
GCCGCTCGGTCATAGAGAACCTTTCCTTCCTTCCTGGCCGCCCGGATCACGGTCCCTGGGGCGTCAGAGTAGGCCTCGAATTCTTCTGGAGTCACAACAATCACATCCTTCGGGAGCCCCATCCCAGCCAGAAGCCCATAAATTTCGACGGCCCGCTCTCGCTTCGATCCGTGAGGTGGCATGACCACCAACAAATCTACATCGCTATCCGGCCCCGCTTCGCCACGCGCATAAGAACCAAAGAGAATGATTTTGTGTGGTTGGAATCGGGTCACAATACGATGCACCATTTCAGCAATCGCATTATGAATAGAAGGAGTGGTCATTGCCCGCGTCATCATCATTACCTCTCCCGCAGGTGGTATAGGATTCCATTGTGACACAGCCGACAGCATCGCGTCGAGCAAACCGTTGTCCTCACCATCCTTGCGACATTCGACAAGAGCACGATGCATCAGCGCAAGACGCGACCTTCATGTTCGGTTGTTCGCGGTGTTGACCATGAACCCCGACATTTCCGAAGGCCAGTGGTTACTCGTGCCGCTGACCGCGGGAGTCGGAGGAAGTCTCCTCTCAATCGGCTCTGCGGCTGGCGTCGCGCTGATGGGACAGGCGAAAGGGAGGTATACGTTTTTCAGTCATCTCAAATGGACTCCGGCGATTGCGCTGGGATATGCCGCGAGCATTCTTGTGCACATGTGGATCAATGCGGGCACGTTCTGAGCAGGCCGATCGTTGAGGAATCAGGTCGCCATCCTCTGCCATTGGCCACCTCCCGCACCTGATCAGCGCCACTGCCGCCGGCATCCACATATGGAATTGGGGTGGATGACCGCTGAATCCCTTCATACGCGTTGGTTGTCCTTGCATATTCACCACAATTAGGTGAATATCTCTCCATGATCAAGCGAACTATTGTCCACGCAATTCACGCAGCCATGGCCGACACGCCGGTCGTGCTCCTGAACGGCGCTCGGCAAACAGTTCCGCGCCGGTCTCGTACTCTATCTGGGTGATCGTGTCATTCCATTCGGCGAGAAACTCTGGCTCGTGCCGATCCATGCCCTGTGGGCGCCTTAACCCGCATTATTCATGACTCTTCTGCTGCACTCGCCGATCCGCTGTTCCGACAAACCTGCGGCCGGCGGGCTCGCCCATCGGGCCTTCGACGTACTGCACGAGTACGCCTCAGGTCCTCCGGGCTCCGCGCGCCGGTCTCACGACGCGGCTTGGCGATTTCGCGACGAACGGTCCTGAATAATGCGGGTTAACCGGCACGATAGGCATCCTCACCTGCCTCTGCCTGACTCACCTTTAGACGCCTCCAGTAGCCTCTGCGCTTCTTCGACAGCCTCCGTCATTGCATCGTGCTGATCCCGCATCATCT
Organism: Nitrospira sp. CG24B; assembly: GCA_002869845.2. Taxonomy (GTDB): domain Bacteria; phylum Nitrospirota; class Nitrospiria; order Nitrospirales; family Nitrospiraceae; genus Nitrospira_D. The sequence continues at coordinate 93,681 of NEWS02000001.1, forward strand.
CCTGGACCCATGTGAGTTCGCATCATTGAGGAGCCCGAAGGCTGGAGTAGAATCTATTACCTCTGAATCCGCCATCCATCTAGCGATCCGCTATCTCCTTTCCGTTTTGCAGTTCTCCATCCATCGTAAAGACGAACACCCGCTCGCCGAGCTGCACATCGATGTCGGTGAAGAGACCCAAGATTTTGACGCCGGTGATCTCGCGAATCTTGGTGCTCTCCGTAGGAAAGCCGAAAGCGCATAGCACATACGCTTTCACGGCTAGGTGGTGAAGTATGGATAGTGACACTTTAGCATTCTGATGCTAAAGTGTCTAAACGCTATAAAGGAGAAACGCTATGCCATCTGACACCCGCACGACGGTCTACCTCAAGCCCAAAGTCTATCGAGCTCTCAAGGTCAAAGCCGCCACGACAGATCGGTCTCTCTCTGACCTGGTCAATGCTGCCGTGCTGGAATCCCTTCGAGAGGATGCGATAGACCTGGATGCGTTTGATCGCCGCGCGAAAGAGCCGTCGCGATCATTCGAGAAGGTCCTCGAGGAGTTGAAGCGTGACGGCACTTTATAGCGTCGTCATGAAGCGTTCTGCCGAGAAAGAACTCAAGGCGGTTCCTTCGAGCGATCTCAAGCGGATCGTCGACCGAGTTCGAGGCTTAGCCCAGCAGCCTCGGCCATCAGGATGCGAGAAACTTTCAGGCGAATCGGAGCGCTATCGCATCCGGCAGGGGGACTATCGCATCGTCTACGGCATTGATGATGCGGCCCGACTTATCGAGCTGGTAAAAATTGGGCACCGACGCGAGGTCTACCGCTAGGCTGGGCCTGACACTCACGAGACTCATGACAGGATTTTCATAGATATCAGTCTAAACCTATATCGACCTGCCTCTAGCATCAAAGACAGTACTTGGGGTAGATGACTGGCTTCGAACTACAACCTTCAGATCCAGAATCTGGCACTCCACTACCTCGTCCCGTTCTGCAGTTCACGGTCTATCGTAAAGACGAACACGCGATAGTTCGGCCTGCATCTTCACTGGAAAACCGGAGGCGGCAGGTTCGAGCTGCTGCTCGATGACTCAGGCCAAGCCTTGGCAAGTCAGCAATTCACGGTATCGATGAATGTCCGTGTGGGTGACCCCGTCAAGACTATTTGTAAGGCAGGAAAGAATCACGACCTTGTGGTGCGTGAGCCAGAAGGTTATGTCGCTTGTTGTTCGTGAAACGCCACGGATGCGTGAAATGTGAAGCGTAATTCGTTCAGGATTCGCGCGCTTCACACTTCACGAACGACGCTTCACGGCCCCTGAACGTTTCACGAGATACGCCGCCCAGGCGGTTCGTCACGGCGCACAGACTAATGCGGGCTAGCCTCGCATCAATGCCGACACATCACTGTGAGAGGTAGGCTTGAGGCCCTCCTTGCCGACGGATGTCACCGTGCCTCCCGTCAGGGCGTATTCACCATTGAAGAGGTGAAACCGCTCATTCACCGTATGGTCCATGTAGCTCACGCCGCTGTAGTCGATCGCCAGTTTCTTGCCGGGCGGGAGTTTGTCCAGCTGGTCGCGCATCGACACGAAATTCATGAAGCCGTGCGCGCCCTTGAGCTTCAGGACCAAGGCGTCCCCCTGTCCTTCCACGATGGCGTTGGCTTTCGGCGAACGGACGCCCCGTATCGCATTGATCACGACCGCGAGGGCAAATCCGATGATCACCCCCCACAGCAGGTCCACCGTCACCACGATAATAGTCGTGACCGCCATGTAGGCCACTTCTTCCTTGCCGATGTGCGCAGCATGCATGAACTCTTTGGGATGCGCCAGACGGAATCCGATGAACACCAACATGCCGGCCAGTGCCGCTAACGGGATCATGTTGAGGACACCAGGGAAGAGCGCAACAGAGAGAAGAAGGAAGAGCCCATGGAAGAAGTTGGACCAGCGGGTACGGGCGCCGTTCATGATGTTCGCCGAGCTACGCACCACTTCCGCGATCATCGGAAGGCCGCCGATAAACGACGACAGCGCATTGGCTGCGCCTTTGCTGAGCAGCTCCCGATTCATGTCGGACCGTCGCTTCCACGGATCCATATGGTCCATGGCGGCGGCCGTCAACAATGATTCCAGACTGGCAACAAGCGTATAGGTCACGACGAATTTCCAGAACACGCCTGTGCCGGCCATGCCCCAGTCAGGACCCTGGAAAGACCCCATAAAATCCAGCGGCACCTTGACGAGAAACTCGGGACCGATATTGAGCATTTGAGCCAACGGCACAGTGACCAAGATCACCGCCATCGGCGCGGGCATCAGTTTGCCGATTTTCCCAAGATACGGCCACGCGATCATAATGGCCAAGCTGAGTCCACCGATCAACGCTACGCTGGGAACCAGATTGGCGAAACTGGAGGGAATCGCCAGGATCGTCGGAATCATCTTGCCCGAGAAGGTCACACCCAGCAGTGAATGGATCTGCTTGGACATGATGATGATACCGATCCCAGCCAACATGCCGTGGACCACGTTCAACGGAAACATATTGGTGAGCTTGCCCATCTTGGCCAACCCCATGAGAATCTGCAGACCACCGCAGATCACGCCGACGGCCAGCGCGTATCGAAAGCCGACCGCAACATCCACCGTGCCGTCGGGCATGGCACCCATTGCTTGCACTGCGCCATACACAATGGCGATCAGCCCGGCTGCCGCTCCGTTAATGGTAACGAAGGAGCCTCCCAGGAGAGAGCCCAGGATGCCACCGATGAAGCCGGCAATGACTCCGGCAATGGGCGGCGCTCCAGAGGCAATCGCGATGCCCAGACTCAAGGGCAGAGCGATGAGGAACAGAATAAAACCGGACATCACGTCGGTTTTGGCGTTCTGTTTAAGTCCGGGGAGATAATCCAGAGGAGCAGGTCCAGCGTCCTGGACTTTCGCGGCATCTTTTTCTGATGACATAATGGTTCCCTTTACGTTATGGCGTGAAAATGTAGCCCTTAGACGAATTCATCTCTCAGTGCTTGTTCAGCGCATCCTCAGGATGCTCAAAATGGCTGCTGTTCTCACCCACCCGCCCCGAGCTGCTTTGGCAACTCTCGCCCGGTGGCACGTTGAGCCGTTGAGCGATGCGAGAACGCCGCTGGCAGACTTTTTCAGCATCCTGCTACTACGCTTTCTTATCCGATGACCAGGACGGGAACGGCGACGAGGTGCAGGACTTTCTGCGTGACGCTCCCGTAGATGAACCGGGCCTCGCTCTGAAAACCATAGGCCCCCACAATCACAAGATCCTGCTGGGCCGATTCCCTGACGATCACGTCAGGCGGATCACCACTGGCAACGAGGCCATGCGCCTGGTAGCGCCCGGCTGCAGGGGCCTGGGCAGGTGGCGCGCTGAGCTTCGCCGCAACGGTATCCACAAGCTGTTGTCCCCACCTCACCGAATCCTCATGCAAATTCTGATGAAAGCGATCATGTTGGGCTAAGGAGCTATCCTCGCGATACGCCTTGAGCGTCGGCACCACATGCAACACGGTCATCTCAACCGGATTGTGAAAGGGATTGGCCAAGAGCCAGCGCTGGATTTGCGCCGCATCGTCAATCCCATTCACGGCGACCAGCACGCGACGGATCTGTTCCGGCATGTGTTTGACGACCAGCGTCGAGCAGGAGGCATGACTGGCGATTCGGTGGGAGACGCTGCCGGATGTGAACTCTCTTTCTTCGCTGCTGAGTTCGCGCGAGCCGGTGACGATCAAGTCAGCCGCCTCTATCTGCGCGGTGTGGATGATCACGCGCGCCGCGTTCCCCAGCTCGCACACTTGCTTGACCACGAGGTTCAATTCAGCCGGAACGGATTTCGCCGCTTGCGCCAGGAGCTTCTGACCGGAGTCCAGCAAGGGACGCAGCTCTTCCGGAACCGTTCCTCGACCACCAGGCCCCGTTGCCGGATACTGCGCAAGCCCGTGGTCGACCGCATGCACCAGCGTGAGCTCAATCGGGGTGTAGAGTCGAGTGACCGCCTGCACCAGCTTGAAGGTCGGATCGGATCGATCGACTGCCACGACGACACGCATACCCTGCTCCTTTCTCAGACACCGTTGTTGATCAAGATCGATGGAGTCTGTCCCACCTGGTTGAAGCCCTTGGATGTTGCACCGACCCGGCGTTTGACGAGACGCGCGTGGACGGTCATGGCGCGGTGAACATGGCCAGGATCCGGAGCGGCTGCACCTGCGCGAAGTGCTGCACGAGAGTGTTGACGCTCGCCTGTATTGGATCCAGTAGGACGTTTGGGTAAAGACCAATGGCAAGCACGACGACCGCCATCGGTATGACGGCCACCATCTCGCGGCGAGTCAGGTCCGGCAAGGTGGACACGTATGGAGTGACAGGCCCGAGCACCATCCGCTGAAACATCCAGAGCATGTAGACAGCACCTACCACAATACCGATCAGCGCGAGTAGGACGAGCAGATAGCTGTGATAGGAGGTGCCAACCAGGATCATGAACTCTCCGACGAAACTTCCCGTCCCAGGCAAGCCGATCGATGCCATGACGAAGATGGTCAAAATCGCCGCGAACTTCGGCATCACCTGTTGCAGCCCTCCATAGGCTCTGATGATCGGATTATGCGTGCGGTCATACAACATCCCAGCCGCGAGGAACAAGGTCCCCAAGGTCATACCGTGGCTGACCATCTGGAACACGGCCCCCTGGATCGATTGCTGGTTCAACCCAAAGATTCCCAGGGTGATGAACCCCATATGCGCGATGGAGGAATAGGCGATGAATCGCTTGATCGCACTTTGCGCCATGGCTACAATTCCACCGTAGAGAATGGCCAGCACGGAGAGCCCCTGGACAAGCGGGGCGAACGACGCCGAGGCTTCGGGAAATATGGAGAGGCAGAACCGGATCAGCCCGTAGGCGCCCATCTTGAGCAGGAGCCCGGAAAGAATGACGTGCCCCACAGCGGGCGCCTCTCCGTGCGCGTCGGCGATCCAGCCATGAACGGGGAGCATGGGCACCTTGATGGCAAACCCTAGGAGCAACGCCAGGAAGATCCAGAACTGAACCTTCGGCGCATACTCCATCTGCCGCAGAGCCAGCAGGTCGAAGGTGCCCCCGAAGTGGTGCAGCGCCTCAATCCCAAGACCGAGCAGCAGACTCCCGGCCACGCTGAATAAGAGAAACTTGATCGCCGCGTGAATCCGCTTCGGGCCTCCCCAAAACGCGATGACGAAATACATGGGAATCATCGCGACTTCCCAGAAGAGCAAAAAGAGGAAGGCGTCCAGTGCGGTGAACACGCCTGTCACGGCGAGTTCCACCAAGAGGATCAGCATCATGAAGGCTTTTGTGTTATCGATTCTCCATGAGACCAGGACGCACAAGGGGATGATAAATGTTGCGAGAAAGACCAGCGGCAAACTGATGCCATCGATGCCAACCGCAAACTGAAAGGTGAAGAACGGCAATGGCACGCGGTCCACAAACTGCATCCCGCTGGCCGCATTGTCAAAGTTTCCCCACAAGCCAACCGTGAGCCCAAGCGCGACCAAGGTAATTCCGAGCGTCACCCAGCGAATGGTCTCGGCATGGCGAAGAAGCCCCACGATGACCAGCCCGATAGCAGGGGTTAGGACGATCCAGCTTACTAGATGGGAACCCAAGAACGAACTCTCCATGCTCACCCTTTCATGTCATCATCAGCGAGAACACGATCTCGATTCCCTCGATCAGAACGAGAAGCACGACGAGAAGCACCAGGAGAATGCGCAGAAATCTTGGGTCTGAGGCATGATGCGGTACAGTTCCCCCCCGTTGGTACAAAGGATCGTGGTCACCGGTCTTCTTGACGCCCACGACTTTGGAGAGTCCTGTCGCCATCCTGAACGATGCGTTGACAAGCCCGCTCGAGGGCCGATCAATAAGCCGCACATCCAGGTTTTGCCAGAGCCATGAAGCGAATCTCAGGTACGGGCGGATGATCATGGTCTCGTAGACTTGATCGAAGTACCCTTGATTTAAGAAGAATAGATAGAGCGTTTTTTTGCGTTCCGCCCACCATGCCGAGGGATGGGCCGGAAAGATATGGAAATAAAACGCCGTGGCCCAGCCGGCTATCGCGGCCCCGACGCCAAGAAGCAGACTCACGGGGGACCAGCCGGCGAGCGAAATCCTCGCCAGCGCATCGGCTCCCTCCGGGTGTACCGGAGAGATGAATACGAGAAAGTCGCCCCAGATCAGCAGGCGGAGCAGGGCGAGTCCTGCCGTAATAGGAATGAGCCCCAAGAGCAGCGAGGCCGAAAACAGTTGCGGCCGCATCATCCCCGGTCGAAAGCCCTCGGACCAGTCGACGCGACCGGATGGCGTGAAGATCTCCATGACCCCCTGGAACAGATAGAATGCGACGAAAAATGTCGTGCCCAGCGCCGTGATCCAGAAGGCCACCCGTGCATGGTCGACGTGCGACAATTCCCACAACTGTTCGTAGGGCCCCCAGAAAATGACGATCGGTGGAATCAACGCCATGATCAGAGCGCCAACGTAGAGGGGGACCTGTTGTCGTAACACTCGCGTTCGTGATGGGTGCCCATGTCCGGCATGTTCGCCGTCGTGTTCGCCATGGTGGGCTCCCCCGATATACTGAAGCGCGCTGCCTGCGGAGAGAAACAGGAAACTCTTCATGGCGCCATGGGTGAGGAGGTGAAAGATGGCGGCGCCATAGGCGCCGACGCCGCAGGCCATCACCATGAACCCGAGTTGACTGATCGTCGAGTAGGCCAGAATGCGCTTGATGTCGACTTGCGTGAGAGCGACTACAGCGGCAAAGAGGGCGGTCACGCCGCCGACGACCGCCACCACGTTCATGATGGCCGGGGCCAGCACATACAGCGGCGCCATGCGGATCAGGAGGTACACGCCCGCGTTGACCATGGTCGCGGCGTGGATCAGCGCGGAAACCGGGGTCGGGGCTTCCATCGCAAATGGCAGCCAGACGTGGAGGGGGATCTGCGCGGACTTACCGATCGGTCCCATGAACAACAGCAACGCAATCACGGAGAGGATGGGGGCCTGCCACTCCAGGCCGAGCCATCCCAGGAGATTCACCGTCTGGTCGGCGTACTGCGGCGCGGCGGACAAGATCGTCTGAATGTCGAGCGTGCCGAAGGTGGCCCAGGTCACGTAGATGCCGAATGCGAGGCCGACATCCGCCACCCCATTCACGAGAAAGGCTTTCGTCGCGGCGTCGCAGGCCGAGGGACGGCGTGACCAATGGGAAATCAAAAGATATGAGCACAACCCCATGATTTCCCAGAACATGAACAGCATGAATAGATTCGCGCCCATGACCAGCATGATCATGGCGAAGGTAAAGAGCGCGATCAGCGCAAAGAAACGGGCGTAGCGCGGGTCCGCCTGCATGTATCGGCTGGAAAAGACATGGACCAGGCTGCTGACCCCGGTGACGAGGAACAATACGATGACCGTGACCGCGTCTACGTAGAGACCTGCTTCAACGGCCAGACTGCCTGAGTTGATCAGGGTATACAACGGGATCGACCTGGCGCCGTGTTGGTACACGTCGATACAGGCCAGGACCGAGAGGAAGAACGAGGCGGAGACCGCCGGGATTGCCAGCCGGTGGCTCCTCTCGCCTAACCACCGGCTGCCCAGCGCGATGATCAGGAAGGCGGCAAACGGAAGTCCCGGGATCAGAATGTAGGCTGCGTTCATCATCATGAGATCGGTGGTGAAACCGCCTTCCAGGTGCCTCCCGGCTGATACTCTGCAAACTCTCCCGTGGTGGGATGGCAGGAGACGAGATAGAGCCACTGATTGTTGAAGAAATTCTGAAGCACCACATGGCGGGAGATGATCCGGGAGATTCGTTCCGTATCCGCCTCGATCACGGCGAGCAGACGAAGCGGCTCATGAAACCGGCGAGCGCCCGTGGTCAGGGCTTGAAACGGAAACCCTGTTTGCAGATCGCTGTGCCGCCCGAGCATCACGCCGACTCCGCTGACGACGTTGTGCAAGACCTTCGTCCCGCTCCCAAACGCCCAGTTGTCCGTCGCGGAAAAGTAATATTGAAAATTGATCATTTGGCACACGACCAGCGGGGCGGTCATGATGGCTTCCAGCGCCCGACCGGTTTCGTCCTGGGACTGGTCGTAATTGTGGAGAAAGACCCGGCCGTCAAGCGTGAGGCCTCGTGTCAGCAACCGGCGTCCGACAATAAACGCCGCATTGCTGGAGAGGCCCCACTCCGGTCTGACCTGCGCCCAGTCACGGCTGACTTGCGAGGTGTAGCGGGCGGCATCCTGGGGTACGATCCCGCTGGGAGCCCCCGGCAATCGGCCAAGGCGCTCCTGAACGTTCAGGAGTCTTGCCGCGTCCAAGTCCTGTTGCAACTGGCGCACATCCGGACGGTGCGACTCGGGCAACTCTTCCAGATCGAACAGGGTGACCTGGTCCGTGGTCGTATCATGCTCACCGGCGATAAACCACGTGTCCTCAGGAATCTCGATCCCCTGGTTCCGTAGCTCCAGGCGGACTTTCGGCTTATTGGCCAGGGCTGCCAAGACCCTGGCATTGGGTCCGCCAGGATTCCCTCCGCAGGCCCCGCAGTGGTACGCGGATGCGTAGGGGTTGTTCTCTGTGGTGCTCGCATGGCCGCAGAGCAGCACCAGCCGCGCGAACCCTTTGGTCAGGCTCATGACACGGAGCGCGTTTTCGACCACCGCCGCTTTTTCCGCCGGGGAGAACCTGCTTGCTGCAAAGCGTTCAACCGACAGATGGTGGTTGTGGGCATTGAGCCCGTCCTGATATCGGAGTTCCTCCAACACGGCATGCTCTTGCGCGACGGACAGACCAAGCCGCTCGGACGCGGTGGTCTGTCGCGTCGCGTGGCTGCCGTCCTCCGGCTCCCGAAGGGCGGCGAGCCTGAATTCTTCCAGGACCTCCTGCGAGAGCGTGCCCACGACGCTCCGACCGCCAATCCGCTGCTCGAGCACCTCGGCGATGCACGCCCGCTCGCTGCCGTCGATGTAGGCCTCTCGCTCCTGTTCAGGGAATTTTTCTATCGGGATTTTGGTCGGGATCGGTGGGGTGAGCCACTGACGCAATGCCGTGCGCACCAGCTCATAGGGCTTCACGAACAGGGTCTTTCCCAGCATCGCCAGTCCGAACACCAACCCGAACAGGTCGAACGTGAGGTAGGAACTAGCGGGGTTCGACTTGGCCTGGTGAAACAGGTGCCGGACGAACTGGGTCCAGCGGTCCCCGAGTAGATAGCGTTGGACCTCGGGATCCTGAGCCCACCGAGGCTCTTCCTTCACCACATATTTGGGCTTGATCAGCACGGGACAGAGGAGGAGATCTTCCTCACGATTGAGCTTCCGGTAGTCGATCGGCGTGCCGAAGAATCCGGCGAATCCGATCGTATCGTACTCACCCTGGGCTTCCAGATGACGGCGGAACGGCTTGGAGCGGGCATCGATACAGAACGCGGCTTGCGCTAGTGGTCTCGGACGTTCGTGACGTGTCTCGGCTGCGGTTCGCTGCCTCTCACTGATCAGCTTCGTCATCAACGCGTTTCGATACTCTTTCTCGTAGGCCTCGTGCCACACAGGACGGAGCGCGTCTGACGGGAACCGATCAAGCCAGGACAGCAACGACCTGACATCCGCAGATGACAGGCGTTGAAGCTCCTCTGGACGAACCTCGAGGAATTGCGCCAGATGGAAGAGGCGCCAGACGTCCCGGCAGACCGTTTCCGTGTGCGCATCGTGCGCGTGGGAGTCGATGCCTTCCAAGTCACGGGATCGCGCGCGTTCGAGCAGATCAGGAAGTGTCGGGTTGATGCGCAACTCGCTTTGACAGACTTTCTCGGCCAGCTCAGCCTCGTACAACAGGCGCACGGCCAGGTATTCCAGTGGATCGATGGGGTGACGGCCCTGTTCAGGATAATCCGGGTTCTTGGCTCGCCAGCGAATATAGCCGACCCAGCCGGGCAACCGAGTGAGGTGCCGGCGCAGATACTCTTCCCGTTGCTGGTCGGGGACCTGCAAGCGGTGAAGGCTCGATGCGAGGGCGTCTTCCGGGCGGTCTGGGAGCGCCTCCACCTTTCGATCCCAGCCGGAGATCCCAAGGGTCCATCCGGCAGCCTCGCGCGGCGCAAGTTCCCGCCAGGCACGATAAAACCCGTGTGCGCGTGAGGGCATCGACCAATCCGCCATGCCTTCATCCGCGAATGCGGCGCACCACTTGATCATGTGTTCGTTGATCTCTCGCGTCAGATCAGAGCCGGTGAGGTCGTCGATGATCTCGGCCGCGGTGCGGAGACGCTGCTGCGTCGGTCCAGGCTCAGCGTGCGCCGACCCTCCAGCCTTGGCCGTGGCTGGGGAATGCCCGTGATGGCCGGTCGATCCATCTTCAGAGAGATCGAGCACCTTCAAGGCTCCGGCCCACAGGGAATGGATGTAGAGCGCTTCAGAGTCGCGCCCAGCCGCATGCGATCTCAGCCGATCTTTGATGGACTGGGGAACATCAGGACGGATCCGGTGGGTGGCGTCTTCTTCCGTGAGTTGCCATGGCCATAATTTTGGGTCGAGCGGATCGATGCCGTGCACAAGGTGGACAAGGAGAATCTCTTCCGGATGGAGGCTCCGCTCGCCGGCACGGACCCTGTCCTGTGATGCAAGCTCCGGCACCCGCGACCGCAGAGCGTTCAAGAGCTCCTTCTTGGAAATTCGTCCCTCGGCATAGCAGCCTCGGTACTCCGCCGTGGAGAGATAGCCTTCTCCTCCAAGCACGTGCTTCGCTTGCGAGACGGCTTCATGAAAGGGCAAATGTTCGAACCCGATTAAGGGATTGCGATAGGCGAACGTCCGAAGCGGCCAGTTCGGCGGAATGACCTCGACCGCCTGGGACACCAGGGCTCGAAGCTCCTCACGCTCTGCCTCGTTCAGCGCAGGCTGGGAGGCGTCTTTTAAGTGGGTGCCGACGCCGTGCTGTTCGGAAGACTGCTCAGGACGCACCGGCGTCTCCCTGCTTTCGCACGGAGATCACACAGCTTTCTGCGACAGACGCGCAGACACTGCCAAGCATGCCATGGACTTGCGGCGTCCGAGGAACAGTCAGTGGGAGCAGGATGATGATTGCGTACGCGGCAAGGAAGACCAACAACGTAAGCATGTGGCCTCGGACCTTCGGGATCCCAAAAACCTAACTATAAAATCAACAAAAACCCTCCCGAGGCCTTGGAGGGACTCAAGAGCAGCTTTTGTCCTACCCGCAGTCCATGCCGCATGACCATTACGTGGTGGGCCGGAGTTACGAGTGCGCTGTATACCGCCTTTTCCTTTATGGGCCAGTAGCCCTAGATGGCATCAGGCGCTTATGCCATCGCTGACGACGCAATGAGTCGAAAGCCTCAGGCTTATAGCAGTCGCAATGAATTGCTGTCAACGCGTGATTTTCTTTTATCGCAACTGCGGAGACGATGAAACTGTGGATTCATAATGAAAGTTATTTGTGTTTCATATCAGCATTGAGGGAAGGGGTTTTGGCCAGAATACGTCGGCATATCCGGGCTACGTGCGCGGCGGGGAGGAATTGTTCGTTTGGATTTGGAGTTGGACTTGCGGCGTACAACGATCCAGTATAAAAGAGTTCCATGGACCCCCACCGCAAACCCATTGCCCATCGCATCGAATGGTTGATGCAGCATGCGCGTCAGTATTCAGAGTCGTTTTCCAGTTCCGATGCCACCATCACACGGCAGCTCTATCTAGCCGAGCATCACTCGGCGATCGCCGCACTCAAATGCATGGATGGGCGCATGACTCTTTCAGTCGACACCCATACGCCGTCCGGCATCATCCAAAGGACATCATTTGTATGGGTACCCCACATGTATAATGCACCGAAGTGAGAATTTCTGTTCTCTGGTTAGCGGATCATCTACATCATGACTGTCTTCACTTCTAAGGAGTATCGATATGGCTCAGCCGACAGAATTGGATAGTTCAGCGATTTCACAATTGCCCATCAATGAGCGGATCGAGTGGTTGGTAGCTCGCGAGCGCCAATTTGCGGCATCATACCAAAGCGCGGAGGCATATTTAGCGCGCAATCTCTACCACGCTAAGCACCCGACCGCCGTCCTTGCGCTCAAATGCATGGATGGACGCCTCAACCTGGCGTTGGCCACCAACACACCGGTCGGCATCATTGAGCCATTCCGCAGTATCGGCGGTCGTTTCGATTTGGGGTGGCCCTATTTCGGAGAAGTGATGTCGGTGGAGGTTCAGCAGATGACCAGACAGGGACGACGCACCCTGATCCTTATTAATTATCATTACTCAAAAGGAGACCGCTCTCGAGGCTGTGCCGGTTGGAATTACGACACCGACGCATCCCGCGCAGGCGCGCAATTACTCAAGCGACAACTGGATGAGATGTTCGGCGCTCATCATCAGACGGTGTATCCGCTGGTGTGCGGGTTCGAGACCGACGATGACGCCCTGATACTCCACGGTCAGAATAATGAAGTTTTGGACATGTCCTCCCTCGACTCCGAAGATCTCGAATCCATGCCCGCGATATTGGCGCGTCTCTACCCGGACATGCCCCACATGATACAGCAGGATCTGCTGCCCATTGTGCAAGGCAATTTTCACCACATCGAGAAAGTCAGGCGCATGACCCGCACCCTCGATATCGTCCATCACGAGTGGATGATCGCGCTCGGGCGCGGGTTTAGCTGGCTGCACATGGCCAACCAGGCCCTGATCATCGGCCCCTGGGGCCCGGAACTCGCTCCCCCCATCCACACCGCCGCCGCTATTGTTCAAAGCAACATGAAAGACAAACGCATCCCGGATGATGGGATGGTGTTGTTTTCCGTCGCGCCCTATGTTGAACTCGGTATAGACCGTGCCAGAGCTGAACAGAAGGCCCGTTTCCTCTCTAGATTCGGCGCCGAGATCATCCGCGCTGATTTTCCGGATCTTTCGAAGAAGCTGCACATACGGAGTGCCGTCCTTTCCTGGCCGACAATGCAGATGGACCTTTTGGAAAATGGACAGGCTTAGTGTCCATCCGTCTGAGCACTGCGACACGGTGTGCTAAATGGAGATATCTACTTGACGAGCGAGGTTGGAGTGGGAACCACGGTGAGCATATAGTTGCCCCTGGCCCATGCTGCACCGTCTGCGCAAGGCTAGCCTATGCACCAGGCCATCGTAGCAACGATGGCAGGCAGGCCCCTCACAACCGTCAACGCTAGGCGGCCAGAAACTAAGAGCTGTGACTAGATTCGTATCAGTTTCGCTACTGGATGCCAGTTCCCTGAGCATCGGGGGATATGCTGCCGGGACATAATTGGCACCCGAGTCGCGAACGCCTCGAGGGGCTCGCCTCTTGCCATGGCAAACATGACGGTAGTACCTCGTTTTTTTGAAGGGCTTCACGTTCCGACGCTTCCTCACAATTGCGGATGGCCTCACTGCGCACGGCGGGAGGATCCAGCAACTTGCCGGCGAACAATAGCGCCCCAGCCATGGACGATTTCATGAAAGTACGGCGAGTCCAGGACCATGAATCGTTGTGTTGCATGAAACGACTCCTAAATAAATTGTCCAACCACCCTACGAATAGGATCTTAGTTCCTATCAAATGCTCCCGTCACTAGTCAATTTCCTCTTCACCCTCGCCAATTGATCATTGACCTCTTATAAACCTTCATCGGCTTGATGTCATCGATACTAAACACCCTCAGCTGGCTCATAAGATGCCTCTCCGCACGGCCGTACTGGATTGGCGTTCACGTAGGCTGGAAATCATCGCTCCCGAGTAGCGGCACGCAAGAGGTTGACATCCAGCTCGCGCGATAGCGCATGAGGGTCTGTTAAATCGGAAGGAAGCTTTAGGGAGTCTCCCGCGCAGTTTGCGTACGCGCTGCCCCCTACATTTGAGGCATTGTGGAAGCCTAGTCGGCTCAGCGATAAGTGACAGGCACCGGTCACGACCGGCCTCCACCATGTCACAATTCTTAAATTTGAGCCAGCACGCCAGCGATGAGGAAGTTCACTACCTGACGTCCCTGCTTGTCTATCATCTCGTCGATCGGTGTGGAGGGGAATTGCAATTCACTCCCGAGGATATGCGACAGATCCGAGAGAAGCTCGCCAGCAAGATGGTGCAGATCCGACTCGG
>NEWS02000001.1:108013-141552 GCA_002869845.2 Nitrospira sp. CG24B
ACGTGGGCGACAGCGTCGAGAGCACCGGGGCCGAGGCATTCACGGAGAACGAGGTCGTGGCGGAACCGGTCGTGGTGGTCACGGTGACGGTTGCCGCACCAGGTGCAACACTAAACGAAATTTGGAACGTGGCGGTGATGGTGGTCGGAGTCGTGACCACGTTGCGGACGAGGATGCCAGGGTTGTTCGTCGCCAGCGACGTGCCGGTCAGTGAGACATTGACGGAAGAACCTGCATTGCCGGTGTTCGGCGTGAAGGCGGTAATCGTCGGCGCCCCGACACCACCGGTGTTACGGGTGATGGACAGCACATTCCCGACGGCGTCATACGTATACGTCGCAACATTGCCCTGCCCGTCGATCACCTGCGAGAGGCGGCTGAGATCGTCGTAGATGTATTGGGCCTGGTCAGCGATGGCTGGCACTGGCTGCAGCAGTGTGAGGCCAATCGCCACGACCAGGAAACGCCGAAGCCACTGTGCGAGAAGCATCGTCATCACATTGCCATCCATTTGGTTATCCACGAAGTCGCGGGAGGACTATGCTGTTGCATGGGCTGCGCTGGTTCGTTCGATGGTGTAGTGGGCTGTGGCACTGGCTGCGTCGATGGAGACAGCCTCGACCACGGACCGCCTGGTCCAGTCCCCGCACCGGCGGCCCTACCCGCCGGCCCCATGCGCTGCCCAAGCCTCGTTGGGTGCGAGACGAGATCGTTCGGCTCAAAGCCCTCATGCCCCATGCGGGCTGCCGCACGATTATGCACACCTTCAACCGGCGCTTCGCGGTCCGTCGGCAGATGACCGTCGGCAAAACCTACGTGGCCGATACGATCCGACGACAGCAGTACGCCATCCTGTGTCTGCGCCGAACACTGAAGCATCGCGTGCCACGCCGGATGCCACGCAATCTCATCTGGGGGATGGACTTGCTGACCAAAACCGATGCCACCGGTCATCAGCACATGGTGCTGGCCATCCTGGACCATGCCAGCCGCGCCTGTCTGTGTGTCCAGCGGCTGAGGAACAAGTCGTCGCTGACGATCTGGCATCATGTCATCACCGTGTGCCGTCAGTATGGCTGTCCGCGATTCCTGCGGACGGACAACGAAGCCGTGTTTACGTCGCGGGCTCTCCGCTTCGCATTGCACCTCTTGGGCATTCGCCTGCAACACAGCGACCCGGGCTGTCCCTGGCAGAACGGCCGGGTCGAGCGGCTGATCGGAACCTTGAAATGGTTGTTGATGCCACATGCGATTGACGATGCCAGCTCGCTCGACCGGGCGCTGGTGCACACACGGGCGGTCTACAATCACCTCCGGCCGCATCAGCATCTGTACGGGCGCACGCCCGCCGAAGTCTGGGCAGGGGTCGATGTGATCCTGTCCACCCGCACGAGCCGACGTTGGCTGCGGCGCTGGGAACGACAATGGGAACAGTCGGTGGGAGAGAGTCATAGTCCGGGGTAGAGCAACCGAGGGGGAGGCATGGCGAAACAGCTGTCCGCACGGTGAACCGTCGCTGGTGGGGTGGATTGTGCCATCAGCCGGGTGAATGTCGATGGTTGGAGAAAAAATGGTCTTGCGCACCGTGTTTCTGTCCATGTCAACGATTCCAAAATCTCTCATCTGGCCGTCTCAGTCGGGCCATTCGTTAAAAAACCCTCACAACTCTTGGTGCCGCCCCATCGCGGACACGCGGACGGGACATCGCCACTTGCACTCACCACTCACTCGCACATCCCGCCAAAGCCACATGGCACGCAGACTCTCACAGAAAAGTAGCCTTTTCTTTTCTTTTCCTTCTTTTCTTTTCCTTCTTTTCTTTTCCTCCTTTTCTTTTCCTGTCGTGTTCTTCTCCAGAAGCGTACTCATGCCCGTTGCTTATGCATAAGTTACCTATTTATCGGTTGGCCGGCGAATGAGGATCGCCATTCCGTCCACCAGCGACCAGGCCAAGGACTGCGCATGGTCGACCGCGATGGTGAGTTGCAGATGAGGTGTCGGTGTTGATGGCGTGTCGGTGAAGAGCGAGCTGGCCCAATGTTGCACGTGATGCCACCATGATTTTCCCAGAATGGCGGCGCCGCGAAGGAGGGTTTCTCCGGCTGTCGAGGGAACCACGGCAATGGTCATCTGAGGCGAACATGACAAAACATAGTCGGTAGGCATGTCGGCGAGTGAAATGGGTTCCTGTTCACCCGCGGCACCCGGATCGATTTTTCGTCGGACGACTGAGGGTCGCGCAACCAGCTTGTGTATCCCTTTTAATTCGTTTCGCGATTCACCAGACCAGCGAATGATCGGAATCTGGTGGAGCCCGATGCCACGACCTTTAATCTGGATGGTGCTCCCAACCAGATCGATCAGCACATAGGTCTGCGGGCGTGCCGCTAGTTTGAGTTCTTCCTCAAGCACACGCGTCGCTTCTTTCAACCCTTGTGCGTCGTTGAGCTGCAAGTCAGGGAAGGCCTCGGGCTCCTTTCCCCAGCTTGGCGTGGTGAAGACGAAGAGGATCAGAATGGCGCAGAGTTTCATCATCAATATCTGCGCACTGTTGAGGGGTCAAAAGATCATGATGGGTGTCCCCACTCGGGCGAGCGTGTAGACACCTTTAAGATCGCTGTCATTCAGCCGGATGCATCCATGTGTCACATTCTTCCCCAACAATCGGGTATAGAGCGTCCCGTGGATGAAGTAGCCTTTTCCAAAACCCAGCGCATAATCGCCCAGCACACCTTGTTCCGCTCGTTCGGCGGCGTTTTGCGGAACAGCGAGCCCTTCTTCGATAAATGCCCAATCCGGCTTGATCCACGTGGGATTCGTTAATTTTGTCTTCACGAGAAATTCTCCTCGTGGCGTGTCGAAAACCCACTGGCTGTTTCCTTCCCCAGGTTTGTCAAGAATGACCCCGCTTCCGGTCGACGCAATGGCGTCAAGCACCACTTTCTCTTGATGCTTCACATAGAGTCGGTTCCTGGCCGTATCGACCACGATGTAGGGCTGACTCGGTATGAGTTTGGACAGCTGCTTGGAGAGCAGCTTATAGCGATCTTGCAATGGTCGCAGGCTGGCATTGTCTTGGATGGGGGACGTGTGAACCACGTGGGAATCTTCGGGCGCTATGCGTTTAGTCGTCAGGGCATTCACGACCAGGAGTAAAAGCAAGACGCCCGCAGCGGTTGCAAGAAGGAGTCGGCCCATTGGTCTACGCTCAGATTTCATCTCTCCGTTGGGCAAGTTCCGATAAGGCCTGGGCTACGGCATTCTCTCTCGTCAAGGCACCGACGATCGTGACCGGTGTCCCGACAGAGACGCCTTCGTAGAGAACCGTCATATTCGGATTATCAAGCATGACACAGCCAAGGGTCTGCGCCAACAGTTCATTGTCAGCTCCATGGATCTCGATTTGGCCTCCAATGCCTTTGGCAGGGCTGATTCTTCCAGACTTCTTCGCATAGTTGAATCGCCGCCGATCTTCAGCATTGGGATAATCCAGGGCCAGTGCTCGGTAGAATTGCGTCTGCCCTTGGCCTCGCTTATCCATCACACGATACCGACCTTCCGGTGTCGCTCCGTCCCCCTGAAACTGCTTTTCCAACATGCCATTGAATCCCAACCTAACGCGATATGATAGCACCTTCCGTCCGCTCTTGTAGAGGGTCAATTCTCGATCGGCTTTGCTCACCACGATGGCCGTTGACTGGTGGATGCGCGACCAATCGATGGTCTGCTTGGCCATGGTTTGCCAATACGCGATTCGGCTCGCATCGGCATATCGCCCCAATTCTTGACTGAGTAATGAAGCCTGGGCCTTGAGCGCATGATCCGCTTTCACCGCCGCTTGCATGGCTCGTTGGAAGTCTTTTTGTTCGAAGAAGGAGCGAGCTTGTTTGACCAGAAGATCCGTTTGAACGACTCGTTCTCCTAGGAGGATGCGCCCATCGATTGATTCGACCCTCGAGGTAATCGCATGAAGCTGTTCTTCAAGGCGAGCCACCGTGGCTTGCGCCGCGCGGTGCTGCGAAGCTTGCCGCTCGTGGAGCTGGGAAACCGTACGTTCGCTCGTGATGTACAGCCGGCGGAGTTCATTCTCAAGATCGCTCGCTTCCCATGGCCATCTGATCAGATCATCGTCCAATTGGACGCGCGCTTTCAGAGAAACCCATTGGCGAACAAACTGCCTATACTCCTCAGGCGCAGCTTCCGGAGCCCGCAATGCGATCAAGTCTTGGTCGATGGCCTCAAGGGCAACAAGGAGGTCAGGCGGAACGGCTTGAACACACCCGGTTATGCAGAGGACGCAGAGGACCGCAGCAAGCGTCGTATGTGTCTGATTCGGCGCCATGTCGTTGTCGTACGTTATCGTTTTCTCGCGGGCCTTCCTTTGCCCACCTTCGCAAGTGCGTTCTGTATTTCGGCTGACACGCTTTGGCTCATGTCGTGAATAGCCTTCGCCTGGGTTTGCGCAGCCGGATAATCTTCTTTGTCGATCGATGCCTGAACCTGTTTCAGTAACGACTTGAGCCCTTCTACGTCGTTCCTGATGGCCTCCACTGCGGCGCGATCTTTTCCAACCGGTGCCTTGGCGACCAAATCTTGCGTGGCTTTCACTGCCTCTTCGGCGACTTGTTGAGCTTGTAAGGCGGCTGCCTTCGCCTCTTCCTTTTTTAGGGTCGCGGCCGTCTTGATCCGTTCACTATCGGCTTTGGCCGAGGCAGACAGTTGTTGGGCCTTGCCATAGTCTCGAAGGAGTGTGAATTTTCCATCTTGATCAGTGACTTCTTTCCGCAAGGCGGCGAGGGTCCCTTCCAGCTTGGCATACTCATCAGCGCTATAGGTGGCCGCGCCACTCTCCTGTGCATCTTTGAGAGCCTTTTCCGCTTCCTGGATCTGCTGGGTAGGAGGCTCCGCACATCCAGCAATCATAATGAGAGTCAAGGTTAGAGAGACAAGAGATGCTTTTCTCAACATAACGAAGAATCCTCCTTACAGGTTCTATCCATCGATTTCGGTCAATCCAGCTGTTCTTGCATCCATCCTAAGCGTAGGAGTACCTGATTCGCAGCCGCTGCTACTCCTCGAATACTATAAAGATTATTTCATGATAGATACGCCAGCTTAACAGACTACGACCTTCCGGCATACTGACACACCTAAAATATGCAGCAAGCTCGGTGCCACCGATAATTGTCGGTATCAGGTAATAATTCAATTTATTTCGAATAGTTATGGTGACTTTGATCATCCCGTGACACCTGACTTTGTGGCACTCTGGTGGCCAGAAGCAAAAGTGCCTCAATGCTGTGGACATTTCAGGATTGAAGCCGGGCGTACCAACTGGTGGCTGGAAGCAGCCTGAAATTGACAGGCCCACATGCCTTCCCTATAATCCATCGTTCATTTGACCTGACTATTTCAAAGCGAGGGAACGGAAAGGGGACTATGTCTTTTACATCGCAACAACCGTCCAACTTAAAAAAGAAGCGTGAGCACGGGTTTAGAAAGCGTATGAGCACCAAGAACGGACGCAAGGTGCTGGCCCGCCGGAGGGCTAAGGGACGAGCTCGGTTAACTGTCTAGGCACATCGTGTCGGAACGGCAGGTGTCCTTCGGGTCGCTCTCCAATTCTCTCGCGTTGCTGTTGAGCGTGCGCTCACCTACCAGCTAGAGTCTTCTACGGGATCGTGAACGGATGGGATGCGGTGTTGAAACACCTCCTTCATTCAATGACACCGAAACCGCGCATAGACCATGGTATTTTCTTGCGCAGCAGCCGAGATATTCAGACTGTTAAACAACATGGTCGCCGAATTTCAACCGGGCTCTTCAATCTCTTGGCGCACAAGATGGACGATGCCCCGAGTCGGGTCGGAATTATCGTGGGAAAGCGATTTGGAAATGCCGTCCGACGCAATCGGGCGAAACGAGTCTTCCGTGAACTGGTAAGGCAATTACATCCGGACTTGGTTCCGGGCCGAGGACTTCTCGTGTTTCCAAAGCGAGAGGCACTCTTGCAATCCCATGAGGGGTTGGCCCAAGCGTGGAGGACGTCGCTTGAGCGCTTGCATCTGCTTCGAGCAAGGGCCTATTGATATGCGAACACTGTGTCTGTGGCTGATTCGAGGATACCGCATGGTGATTTCCCCTTTGTACGGTCGCACATGCCGATTCGAACCCAGTTGTTCGCAATACGCCTCAGATGCGATCACGAAATATGGAGCATTGCAGGGGTTTGGCTTAACCATCCTCCGGCTTTTGAAATGTCACCCCTTCCATCCCGGCGGAGAAGACCCGGTCAAGTAGGGACGATCACATCTTTTTAAAGAAAGCATAGCCTCTTCATGGAAAAGCGCGTCATCGTGTTCTTGTTTCTCTCTCTTGGGATTATCTTCGGGTATGAGTACTTAATCAAAGAGCTTGGCCTACTCCCTGAACCGACTATTTCGGAAGAGGCGGATCCTTCTACAAGCGATACGTCGCCTCCTTCGAGTATAAGCCCTGAGCCTCCGACTCCAGGCGCTCCCGCGACTACGAACATTGCACCGCAAAAGCCATCCGCTGGGGAGGTTCGCCCCCAAGATCCACGTCGAGAATCTTCTGCGCCGGAATTCATTGTGGTTGAGACGGAGCTCTACCGAGCTACATTTACGACCCGTGGGGCCGCACTCACGAGCTGGGAACTCAAACGCTATCGCAGCAATTCGGATGGAAAGCCCCTCGTACAACTCGTACGACAGCGCGGCAAGTTTGCCGAGCCCTTGACGGTCACAGTGGATGACACCGCTCATTCAAAAGAATTAAGCGAAGGGATCTATAGGGTCGAAAAGGACTTTACGGCATTGGACCAGGGCAACCCCACGGGCCATATAACCTTCTCATACAGTAATCCAGCAACCGGCGTACGGCTGGAAAAGCAACTGACTTTTCACACCGAGAGCTATGTCGTCGACATCGCGTTGAAATCCAGCGGGCTCGCAGAAGCAGTAAAACTTGGACTGGGAACGAACTTTGGGGTCGTGGATTGGGGAGAAGGGTTTATCGGTTCTGTCGGAGCCGCCTCGCTTATTGACGACAAGATTGAACACGACATGCCGGAAGCCGAAACTGAGCAGAAGGGTCCTGTGAAATGGGTCGCGCTACAAGATAAGTACTTCATTTCCGCACTTATTCCAAAGGCGAGTGCGTCCGCTTGGCCTAAGAAGCAAGGAGACAAACTTGTTTCCACGGCGGTACGGTTACCGGTTGATCCCTCCGGAGCACCGCTCGAACTTCAGCTCTTTGCCGGCCCCAAGGAGTTTGACACGCTCCAGAGTCTGCAAATTAGGCTCGAAGATACTATCGATTTTGGGTGGTTCCTTTTCGGGAGCTGGGATACGGTCAGGGCCGTGGCCAAGCCCATCTTCTCCGTGCTGCGTTATATCAATGACTATACGCATAATTATGGGCTGACGATCATCCTCCTCACCATCATCATTAAGGTGTTGTTTATCCCCTTGCAATATAAAAGTTACACGTCGATGAAAAAGATGCAGGGCATCCAGCCGAAAGTGGCGGCTGTCCAAGAAAAATTCAAGGACGATCGTGACCGCTTGAACAAGGAACTTATCAAGCTGTACCGGGATCACAAAGTCAATCCCGTGGGTGGCTGTCTCCCGATGTTATTGCAAATGCCGGTATTCGTGTCGCTGTTCAATATTCTGTACATGACGATCGATTTGCGCCAAGCGCCGTTGGGGCTGTGGATCACCGATCTGTCGCTTCAGGATCCCTACTATATTCTGCCGATCATCATGGGCATCAGCATGATGGTGATGCAAAAGATTCAACCGACGACCATGGACCCGACTCAGGCAAAGATGATGTTGATGTTGCCGGTGGCCATGACATTCCTGTTCGTCAATTTTCCTGCCGGCCTCGTGTTGTATTGGTTGACCAATAACGTGCTCAGCATTGTGCAACAATTCGTGACAGATCACCTTTTCTTTCGAACTCCCACCACAGCACTAACGACGGACGAACAAGGTGGCAAGAAATGATGCTCGGTCGGTTTCGTTCGATGTGACAGATCCTCACGAACGTGTGTGAACATGCCAGCTGTCGGAACGCCCGAGGATACGATTTGTGCAATTGCCACTCCTGCTGGTGAGGGAGGTATTGGTATTGTTCGGATAAGCGGGCCGCATGCTGTTGACATCACGAGCCATGTGGTTCGGCTGCGTTCCAAGAGATCGCTTCATAGCCTCGCTTCTCACACACTGTACCTGGCCGATATTCTCTTTCCGCCTGCTCCTTTAAGCAGTAGCCATTCAGGCTTCACGCCAAGTCAGTTGACCGAGCAGATACTCGACGAAGGCCTGGTCGTCTATATGAAGGCCCCTCGATCGTTTACCGCGGAGGACGTGGTGGAGATCCACTGCCACGGAAATGGGCTCGTCCTGCAACGAGTCTGTCAGGCTTGCATCGTTGCCGGAGCTCGCCTCGCACAGGCAGGGGAATTTACCAAACGAGCCTTCTTGAACGGTCGCCTGGATTTGTCTCAGGCTGAGGCTGTGCTGGACACCATCAGGGCCAAGTCCGAGCTGAGCCTCGAATTGGCACAACGCCAGCTCCGCGGCGAACTCGCGCAACAGGTCTATCGGCTGCGCACTGAACTCGTAAGGCTGCTGGCCCACCTAGAAGCAGGGATCGACTTCGCGGAAGAAGATATTGCGTTCGTCCGTCGCGAGGAGATGATCGGCTCTCTCCAGGAGACACTGGATCACGTTCGGCGAATGTTGGAGACTGCCGAGACAGGACGGGTCCTGCGCGAGGGAGTCCGCGTGGTGATCGCCGGGGAGCCTAATGTCGGTAAGTCGAGTTTGCTGAATTGTTTACTCCGTGAGGATCGCGCGATTGTGACCGATATCCCCGGCACGACTCGCGACATTATCGAAGAGTCGATCATCTGGCTCGGTCTGCGAATCACGTTGGTCGACACCGCTGGGCTGCGTGATACCACCGACCTCGTTGAACAAGAAGGTATCCGTCGCTCCATCGAAGCTCAAGACCGGGCGGATATCGTCTTGTATGTCGTGGATGCTGCTCAGCTGACACAGCTGGATCTGAGCAACCTCCGTTCTGCCACCGTTCATCCTGAACATTTACTTGTCGTTAACAAAATCGATCTTTGTGACGCGGCATTGGTAGAACGGGTGACCCACGCACTGCGCGCGCATACACCGTGCAAGGTTCTTCCCATTTCTTCTCAAACAGGCGAGGGACTTGAACGCCTAAAGTCTGTTATTCAAATGCAATTTGTGAAGCCGTCCTTTGAACCTCGCGAGGGTGTTGTGGTCACTCACATACGGCATCGTGCGGCGCTCGAGCGTGCGGAGGCCTCACTCAAAGAAGCACTGGCCTCGGTCCAACAAGGCATAGAGCCAGAATGTGTTGCGGTCGATCTCCGTGGCGCCGCTGATGCGCTGGGCGAGATTGTCGGAGCCATTACGTCTGACGAAGTGTTGGATGAGATATTTTCCGAGTTTTGTATTGGCAAGTAGAGGTAGGAATGGCCATCGCATTTGACGTTATCGTAGTGGGAGGCGGTCATGCCGGGTGCGAAGCCGCGCTGGCTGCGGCCCGAATGGGTGCGAACACCTTGCTGCTGACGATGGAGCTGAGCCGAATCGCCCAGATGTCGTGCAATCCCGCAATCGGTGGGATCGCTAAGGGACACCTCGTGAAAGAAATCGATGCGATCGGCGGTGAGATGGGGCGAAACACGGATCGCGCCGGGATTCAATTTCGATTCATCAACACAAGCAAAGGACCCGCAGTGCGGGCATTGCGCGCCCAATGCGACAAATCGTTATATCGTATGGCGATGCAGGAAACGATGGCTTCGCAAGAGCATCTGACGCTTGCGGAAGGAGTCGTGGACCGACTGCTCGTGGCCGGGGGTACGGTCACCGGGATTGTCACAGGCTCAGGCGAAAGGATCGATGCCAAGGCCGTCATACTGACATCAGGTACTTTCCTTAAGGGTCTTATCCATATCGGTCTTAACCATTTCCCCGCCGGTCGCGCCGGCGAAGCTTCAGCTGAACACCTTTCCGATTGCATGCGGGATCTTGGATTTGAAGTCGGCCGGCTCAAGACAGGGACCCCACCCAGATTGGACAAGGCGACGATTGATTTCTCCGTGATGATTCCGCAGCCAGGTGATTCCCCTCCCCCTCCTTTCTCCTATCGGACTCAACACATCACGACCAGACAAGTTCTCTGCCATTTGACCTATACCAACCGAGAGACACACGACATCATTCAAAAGAATCTCGATCGCTCCCCCCTGTATAGCGGTGTCATCGAATCGACTGGGCCTCGGTACTGTCCATCCATCGAGGATAAGGTCGTACGTTTTTCTGAGAAAGAACGTCATCAGATCTTTGTTGAACCAGAAGGCCTGGACTCGATCGGATTTTATCCCAACGGCATTTCAACCAGCCTGCCGGTTGATGTCCAGGCCGCTATGCTGAAAACAATCCCCGGATTAGAGCAGGCCAACATACTCAAACCTGGCTATGCGATTGAGTACGATTATTTTCCCCCTCGCCAACTCTACCGAACACTTGAAACAAAACAGGTCGCTGGCCTCTATCATGCCGGACAAATCAATGGGACTTCCGGGTATGAGGAAGCAGCAGCGCAGGGCTTGGTTGCCGGGATCAATGCCGTCCTGAAGCTGAGAGAGAGGCCTCCTCTCATCCTGGACCGGTCCCAAGCCTATATTGGCGTACTCATCGATGATCTCATTACGAAAGATGCTTACGAACCGTATCGGATGTTCACCTCGCGAGCTGAGTATCGATTGCTTCTCCGCCACAGCAATGCTGACCTTCGACTCATGCCAGTTGGATACGACGTTGGACTGATTCCAGACGAAGCATACGAGAGGTTCTTGCGGAAGAGACGTTTGATTGAGATGGAGATCGAGCATCTGAATACAGCCAGACCGTCATTCACCGAAGAAATCCGTTTGCAGACCAAAGGCACCTATCTCGAAAATGCCTCGTCTGCCATGACCATGGCTCAGCTTCTACGTCGGCAGGAAGCGAGTTATCAAGAACTTCTAGAAGCTTTTGGAATGCCAGTCATTCCAGAGATCGAAATTGGCGAAGAAGTCGAGCTCCAGATCAAGTACGAAGGCTATGTGCGTCGGCAGATCCAGCAAGTAGAGAAATTTAAGAAGCTTGAGCAGAAATTGATTCCTTACACGTTTGATTACGATTCCATTTTAGGATTTTCAAGAGAAGTTCGAGAAAAGTTCGCTAGAGTAAGACCTGAGACGGTTGGCCAGGCATCGAGAATATCTGGGGTAACTCCAGCTGCCATATCCTTACTTCTGGTTTCGATAGAAAAAAGACGGCGTCAATTCCCTCCTACACAGCAAGTAATTTCATGAAATTCTATCGAACCAACCTTTCCTATTGACCTCGCTCAAGCATCAGCGTAATTGTTCCACGTGGAACAATCGAGTTCGCCTTCAATACTGCTACAAGAAAGTTCAGCTGAAATTGGCGTTCCACTCAGTATCGAACAGGTACAACACTTTATGGTGTACCTTGAGCAGCTTCAGATCTGGAATCAATCATTCAATCTCACAAGTATCACGCTAAATGATGAGATTATTATCAAACACTTTGTGGACTCTCTTGCCGCACTCCGAGCTGAAGATGTCAAGGTCGGGGCCAGACTTCTTGACGTCGGTACCGGAGCTGGATTTCCAGGACTTCCTTTAAAAATCGCTAGATTAGATATTCGTATGACTCTCGTTGAGCCGGTAGCAAAGAAGGTTTCCTTCCTTCGGTTCATCATCGGGCTTCTTCGACTTGAAAATGTTGACATATTCGACGGTACTCTAGAGAGATTCTTGAACGAACGCATGCCATGTGGATCGTTTGACTACTTGGCTACTCGTGCCTTGAAACATGATTTAATTTTGAAAGATGGCCAGAAACTCCTTCGACAAGGAGGGAAAGCCATTCTGTTCTCATCACAACCAATTCCCCTATCTGATCTTTCTTCCAACTGGGCATTATTGCATGAATACACATTTAAACTTCAGAAAGGATATGGGCAGAGAGTTATTTCCATTATTATGCCTTCAGTCTAAATGAAACACGCGCTTGATGTTCCACGTGGAACAATTCTGTTGTAGGAGCTCTTCAATGGGAAAGGTCGTTGCGGTTGCGAATCAAAAAGGCGGAGTTGGTAAGACTACTACGGCGATAAATCTCTCATCTGCCATTGCCCTAGAAGGAAAATCAGTTCTGCTTATCGATATGGATCCACAGGGAAATGCCACGAGTGGTCTCGGCGTTGACCACGGATCCTTAAAGAACACAACGTACAGTTGTCTTGCTAAAATCAGCACAATTCAAGAATCTTCAATGGAAACATCGGTTCCAGGACTCTCACTTCTGCCGGCAAACGCCGATCTTGCAGGAGCTGAGATTGAGCTTGTCAATATTGAAGGCCGCGAAAGTCATCTCAAGTCCATTATGAGCGAGATCAGAGAGACCTATGACTTTATTTTTCTAGATTGTCCTCCAGCCCTTGGAATTCTCACCATTAATGCTCTTACCGCTGCGGATTCGGTTCTCATACCGGTCCAATGTGAATATTATGCGATGGAAGGTCTGAGTAGACTCATCAGAAGCATCGATCTTGTTCGTCAATCATTTAACTCAAGTCTAGACCTAGAGGGCATCGTCCTGACGATGTTTGACTCGCGTAACAGCTTAGCCAGACAGGTAGCCGAACAAGTGCGCTCTCACTTCATTGACAAGGTGTATCACGCGGTCATCCCGCGCAACGTTTCCCTCGCAGAAGCTCCGAGTTACGGCCGACCGGGAATTCTGTACAACGTCGCATCAGCCGGCTCGCAGTCTTACGTACATTTAGCTAAGGAGTTTATTGCTCATGGAGAAAAAAGCCCTCGGTAAAGGCCTTGGTGCCCTCCTCCCATCCCCCAAGTTGAGTCCACCTACGGAGCCGACTGATGTCCAGAGGGTACGGATCGAGACGATTGTTCCCAATCGCTATCAACCACGGCACACTTTCCCTCAGGACGAACTGACTGAACTTGCCACGTCCATTAAGGAGAGCGGGGTGCTTCAGCCGATTATGGTCCGCCGCAAAGGGGACGGCATCTATGAACTGATCTCCGGAGAGCGCCGATGGCGTGCATCAAAAGAAGCTGGCCTAGAGACCATTCCCGTCGTCATTCGTAATTGCAGCGATCAGGAGTCACTCTTGCTGGCATTAGTTGAGAATCTCCAACGGGAAGACTTGAATCCCATGGAGACGGCACGCGCCTATTCACGTATGATGAATGAATTCGGTCTCACGCAAGACGCAATTGCCACGAAGGTCGGTCGTGATCGTTCTTCCGTGGCGAACTTCGTTCGGCTAATCCATCTTCATCCTGAGCTTCAGGAGCTCGTCCAAGAAGGCACCCTCACAACGGGTCACGCGAAAACCCTCCTCGGCCTTTCATCCCCCGAAGACCAGTTGCGGATCGGCAAAATGGTCGCGTCTGCAGCTCTGTCTGTCAGGGAAACAGAAAAACTCGTGGAATCCTCCCTTACAGGAAAGAAGCGGCAACACAAAACACCGCACAGTTCCCCATGGGCGGACCTCGAAGCCAGGTTACAGAAACGGTTGGGCACAAAGGTGACCATTCACCCTCGCAACCAAGGAGGCAAGATCGTTATTCATTATTTTTCTCCTGCTGAACTTGATGGCGTTGTGGAGACCCTACTCAGTTAACTTTCATCGTGCCTTAGTGTCCCTGACACGCCCCCAAAACGTTTCTCATTGCGCTTACGCCCAGATGGCCGCTAAATATCTCGGTGGAACCGACCGATATATCCCTTAACGATAAGGATTCCGCCCTTTAGCCGGATTCCCCTAGCCCAAATCGTGAGAGGAGGCGAGCGTATGTGGAAGGACAAACAAGACAGTAGGCGTTCCGACGAGGTTGATATTGAAGGCAATGGATCGAGCCTTGAACCTATGCGCCACGAACCGGGCCAAGACGTCAGCGCATTCGTCGGAAAAGGCGTCACGTTTAAGGGCACAATCACCTATAACGGAACCGTCCGGATTGATGGGACTCTTGAGGGGGAAATCCATACCGATGGCATCCTCTTAGTTGGAGAAGAAGCCGTCATCACAGCAAAAGTAACGGCCGGCACGATCGTCTGTAAGGGGAAAATTACAGGGGATATTCATGCCAGAGACAAGATGAAGCTGCGAGCACCCGCGATCATCAACGGCGGAGTCACCACACCCATGCTATCCATGGAAGAAGGGGTCCTCTTCAATGGCACTCTGGAAATGGAAGAAGCCGCCTCCACATCCCAACGTGACGCCACACATCTCCATGCGGTCGGGACATCCAATGAACCAGCTATCCGGAGGGTTCCTGCCTAGAGCATGTGATACACTAAACGACACACAGAGGGGAGAGGCTCTTTCTCACCGAATACGCCTCCCTCTCTCCTGTCCAATCCCACTGAAGGACAGCACCTCCTCGGATTTGTCACAAGGAGCAAGAACAACTGATGTGGGCTCTAGGCGACAAAAGCGCTCAGGAAACCAGTGACAGCGACAATTTCACCTTCCTCGGAAAGGGAGTCGATTTCAAGGGTATCCTCAACTTTGATGGAACCATTCGAATCGACGGCCGTGTTGAAGGCGAAGTCCACACCACCGGGACTCTCATTATTGGAGAACAGGCGGTGATCAAAGGCATTCTTTCCGCCGGCACCCTCATGACCAGCGGCAAGGTCAACGGCACGGTCACAGCCACGGCTAAAATTCAAATCCTTAAGCCTGGGGTGCTCATCGGCGACATTCGTACACCGGGCATTTCGATCGAAGATGGCGCACACTTCCATGGCATGTGTGATATGGGAGCTCATAAATGGGTCGATGACGGCCAACCGGCACCCAAGAACGTGCATGATTTCGCGTCCCATCGAGGTAAAACTCGCGTGGTAGACCTCTAGCCCTTTACCGACTCCTCCCGGTACAATGCTGGTCCAATGACTCGCCCAACCGTCCTCCTCGGTATGAGCGGTGGAGTTGACAGCTCTGTCGCAGCCTCATTACTCGTTCACCAAGGCTACGAGGTGCACGGCATTACCCTCCAGGTATGGGAACACGAGGACGAAACCGTCGCAACATCCAAAAAATGGCAAGAACGAAGCTGCTGCAAAGTCGGCATCGCCAAGCATGTCGCCAAACTTCTCAGCATCTCTCACGAAGTCATCGATACCCGAGACTCCTTTCAGAAAGGAGTAATTGACGATTTTCTTTACGGCTATACGACTGGCACAACACCCAATCCCTGTGTCCGCTGTAACGAGAGAGTGAAGCTTAGGAGCCTCATGGATCTCGCCGCCGCACGCAAGGTCGATTATGTCGCGACTGGCCATTACGCTCGTCTCCAAAACCATCAGGGCATTCCGGTCCTGGCGCGGGCCACCGATGATCGCAAGGATCAAACCTACTTTCTCTATCGCCTTAACCCTCACTGGCTACCCAAGCTCCTCTTCCCCCTTGGCCACCTGGAAAAATCGGACGTGTGGAGAGAGGCCGAGGCCTTAGGGCTTCCAGCCGACGAGCTGAAGGAAAGTCAGGAGATCTGTTTTGTCACCCAGGGAGACTACCGTACGTTTATCGAAAAGGAGCTTCCCGAGGCCAAACAACCA
Organism: Nitrospira sp. CG24B; assembly: GCA_002869845.2. Taxonomy (GTDB): domain Bacteria; phylum Nitrospirota; class Nitrospiria; order Nitrospirales; family Nitrospiraceae; genus Nitrospira_D. Next base: position 123,769 of record NEWS02000001.1, read on the forward strand.
GGCCTCTTTATCAATGAAATGGGGCAACCGCTTGGCCAACACGACGGAGTTGCATTCTACACACCGGGCCAACGCCGAGGCCTTGGTATTGCCACCGGACAACGGCTCTATGTTCAACAGGTACGGCCGGCGACCAATACCGTCGTGCTCGGCCCAGAAGAATCCCTACGCAGACACGAGTGCACGGTGAGCGACCTCAACCTCTTTGCGTCCCATTTATTGGAGAGATCCGCTGAAGTTCAGGTCAAAGTCCGCTACGCGACACCCCCGACACCCGCGATTCTGTCGCCATTGACCCCCTCAAGCCTCCGCATTCAGTTCCAGATGCCCCAACGGGCACTCAGTCCTGGCCAATCAGCCGTCTTCTATGAAGGTGACCATGTCCTAGGGGGTGGAATTATTCAACCCTTCTAACCCCACGCGATTGCTCGCTTCATCTGTAATCCCACAATGATAATGTCCGGTTTCACCACGATAGAAATGTCCTGTTCATTGTTAGACTGCCAGTTCTCAGAAGGAGGGCTGGATGGTCGGAGAGGACAGGGTCACGATGAGTGGGAAAGAATTGCGGCGGGTGCATGTGATTCGACAAGTGCTGGACCGGAAGCTGACGCAGGTGAAGGCCGCGACGGTGTTGGGGCTGTCGCCGCGTCAGGTCCGGCGGTTGGTGACACGGGTGCGCCAGGAAGGCGACGGCGGATTGGTGCATCGAGGGCGCGGCCAGCCCTCGAATCGGCGAATCCCTGAGGGGCACAAGACGAAGATCCTCCGGCTCTATGAGACGCGCTATGGGGACTTTGGGCCGACGTTGGCCGTGGAGAAATTGGCGGAACGGCATGGGCGCACACTCAGTGATGAAACGCTGCGACGCTGGTTACGGGAGCGAGGGATTGATCATTTTGTACGCCGGAAACGACCCCATCGGGCGTGGCGGGTCCGCAAGGCCCATGTCGGCGAGTTGGTCCAGCTCGATGGCTCGCACCATGACTGGTTTGAAGGGCGCGGCCCGGCGTGCGTCTTGATGGCCTACATCGACGATGCGAGCAGTCGCGTCTTTGCGCGGTTCTACAAGTACGAGGGCACGATCCCGGCGATGGACAGCTTCTGGCAGTATCTCCAGCAGTATGGGCTGCCGCTGGCTATCTATGCAGACAAGCACACGACCTACCAGTCGTCGGCCGAACCCACGCTTGAGGAGCAGCTTGCGGGGGTAGCACCAACAAGTCAGTTTGGGCGGGCGCTTCACGAGTTGGGGGTGGCGCTGATCGCGGCGCACTCGCCACAGGCCAAGGGCCGAGTGGAGCGGCTGTTTCGCACTTTGCAGGATCGGCTGCTCAAGGAGCTCCGGTTGGGAGGGATTGCGACGATCGAGGCGGCCAACCGATTCTTGGAGGAGTATCTGCCGGGCTACAACCGACGGTTTGCGGTCTTGCCCGCGCAGCCGACCGATCTGCACCGGCCGTGTCCAGCTCGTGGAGCGCTGGATCGCATCCTGTGCATCAAGACGACGCGGGCCCTCCGGCACGATTGGACCGTGGCCCACAACGGGCATCTCTATCAGGTGCACACTAACGTGCGAGCGAGGCAGGTGGTCATCGAAGACCGGCTCGATGGGACACTGCGCATGACGCATCGCGGCCACATGCTCGCCTATCACCCGATCACCGAACGTCCGGTACGCCCAGCAGCCCCGCGGACCGTGTCACGCCGGCATCGACCGGTCATACAGGCGAGGACGCATCCGTGGCGAAAACGGGTACTGCCGCCGCGAGACATCCTCGCGGCGGTGGGCAGCCCCTAACCCGGACATTTCTATGTTGGGAGAAAGCGGACATTTCTAAATTGGGTTGACAGATTGCTCGCTTCATCTTGACTGTCCTGCAATTTTCCTATAGCCTTCGCAGCGACGAATGCAGGGCAAGAGTCCCTCTCTTCCAGGGACATGCCGGTCGAGGTCGATACTCATCACATTCTTTTGAGGTTCTGATGTTCGGTTCATTTGGATGGATGGAATTAATGCTGATTTTGATCATTGTCTTGATCATTTTCGGCGCAGGTAAACTTCCCCAATTGGGAGAAGGCCTCGGAAAAGCCATCAAAGGTTTCAAAAAGTCTGTGCACGAAGCCGATGCGATTGACGTCACACCGGCCGAACAGTCTCAGCAAGCCCATTCGCAGGCCACTACAACGAGTCAGGTCGGTGCCCAATCGGAAGCCTCACCATCACCCGCTCCCCAAACGGCGCAATCGGGCCAGGTGAAACAAGGGTAATACGCCTGAGTGTGCTGTGACGATGGGGTAGCGAGCGATTAACAGCATTACCATATAATTATCGTGACTCATGTTTGGATTAGGGGCCAGCGAGATCTTAATTATTCTGGTGATCGCCTTTCTCCTATTTGGTCCCAAACAACTCCCTGAAGTCGGTCGCCAAGTCGGCAAAGCCATTAAGGGCTTTAAAGATACAGCCGAGGACCTGCGCAAGTCCGTAGAACCAGAGCTGAACATGATTCAGCAAGAAGTCAAAATGGTCGAACAGGACCTTCACGCTTCCATAAAAGAAGCCGAAGAAGAAATCACGGCTGCAGGGACACCTCCGGAGCAGGCCTCCGCACCCGTGAGCAAGTTGGGTCAGATATAAAATAACCCCACATGATCAATGCAGTGATTTCACGAAGAGGACACGGGCTCTATAGATTCCCCTCTATTTTCCCCCTCGTGCTGAAGGACCTGCGCAAGTCGACTCAATTCTTTTCCAGAGTATGAATACCCTAAAAACGACTCCTGAGCCACGACGGGGACAGTGGCAGACAGTTCTCCTCACGGCCATGATGGCCGCAGCCGGGCTTATTGCTTTTTGCAGTCCAGCCCAAAGCGCCTTCGAATTACCACCAGGCGAAAAGATCACCAATCCAATCGTGATCGGCCGCGGTATCCCACAAAAAGAAGCCTACGAACCGTTTGACCCAAAAACTGGTAGGAACTTTGACCTTCGCAACCTCTGGATGCGCGCCGATCTTCGGGTACGGCCCGAATACCGCAACAACGTCTGCTTCGGGGGCGGGATTGGAGCGGCTGGACAATGTAATGCGCCCGGTATTGCGCCAAACAACCTCCTCGGTAAAGCAAATGATCAATTCGTCCAGCAGATGACCCGACTGGGTATTGGTTACGACCTATCCCCGGATGTCAATTTTTACCTCGAACTGATTGATTCTCGTACCTGGGGTGGAAACGGCACGCCGGTCGGCGCCGGAGGCGCGGGGAATAACGGAGACCCCATTATCCATACATGCGGTTCTACGCCAGGCCAGGGAGGAAGACCCGTCTGCTCACTGGGCATACGAGCCGGTTATATGTTGATCCGTAATTTCGCCGGCATTCAAGGGTTGGGGGTGAAGGCCGGTCGGCAGTATCTCGTCTTTGGAGACCAAAGCTTGTTCGGCCACTTCGATTGGGCCAACACAGGTTTTTCTTTTGACGGGGTCATGGTGCAGTATAGTCACAGCTTCATGGATACCCATGCTGGCTGGTTTCGGACAGCAGAAACGGACCTAGTACAAGGCGCGGCCCTCGGGAGCGGAAACCCGAACATCGGAGGGACAGGTCAAGCAAGAAACGCGGCCGGGGATGCGGACCTCTTTATCTTGTACAACCAGATCAAGACAGTCCCTGGTTTTTTGATTGAACCATTCTACGCCTATTACAAGAGCAACCTCGGCGGGGGAGACATTTCTTCCCAGGGACTAGGCACCCCGAAGCACGGCAATCAAACCCGCCATACCCTCGGAGCCCGAGTGGCGATGAAAAAGGGCTATGTCGATGCCTCCAGCGAAGTGGTCTATCAGTTCGGCCAGATGGGCGACACAGCGGCCAGCGCGAGCGCCCTCTGTGGTGATCCTGGAGGAGAGGGGAAATGTCTTCACATCAATGCGTGGGCCACAAGAAACTGGATCGGGTATACGGCCTTCAACTTACCGGGCAAACCTCGCATCGCCTTCAATTTCGACTATGCCTCCGGTGACGGACGGGCAAATTGTACGTTAAACGCCGCCTACGGTGATTGTAAGACCGCCAACACCTTCGAGAACTTCTTCCCGACGAATCACATTCACATGGGATACATGGATGTCATCGCGTGGAAGAATATGATGAGCTTCTCAGGGAACTTCCAAGCACGCCCGACCACGAACGACCACATCGAACTCTGGTACACGAATATCCACCTTGCGAATGCTCGCGACAATTGGTACCGGGCAAGCCAAGGAGTGTACGTGTTCTCGCAACCCGACAACACGGAAACTCATATCGGTGACGAAGTCGATGTCGTCTGGACACACTTCTTCATGGGTGGCATGGTGGCCTTTCAAGGCGGCTATGGCCATCTGTTCCCTGGTCCCTATATTTCACGGAATTTGGGGGCTCGAGCCGTCGGGCAAGATTGGGCCTATGCCCAGCTCTGGATAAACTTCTAGCAGGCTGTTAAAAAATTCCTCCAACGACGTTCTCGCATCGCTCAGAAGCTCAACGCACCGAAGCATACGCCTCGCCTCTTCGCTCGCTGCGGCCTTGCTGAACGGCCTTTTTGAACAGCCTGCTAGCCTATCCTCGCCACCCTCCCCTCATCGGAACGGGATAGCTTCCCTCTACCGCCAGGCTTCATGACCCTGTGAGCAGGCCAGCCATCATAAACTGTTCCTGAAGTGCGCCGTAGGTCTGCGTCACGGGAAACTGAGGGAACTCTTTCGGTAGATGCTCGGGAGGGCAAAAGAAAAATCCGGCGTCGGCTTCCCTGAGCATAGTAGTGTCGTTGTACGAGTCACCGGCGGCCATCGTATAAAAGTTCAGCGACTTCAACGCCGCCACAGCATGCTTCTTTGGATCCTGCATTCTCATGTGGTAGTTCACGATGCGGCCACTCCCATCCATCTCCAGCTGATTGCAAAAGAGAGTTGGGAAGCCAAGCTGTCGCATGAGTGGCTGGGCGAACTGATAGAAGGTGTCCGACAGAATAATGACTTGGCACCGCTCTCGCAGCCATGCGAGGAACTCAGTCGCCCCATCTAACGGCCCCATCTTTTCAATCACATCTTGAATATCACTGAGCTTCAACGCGTGCCGATCGAGGATGTTCAATCGCTGTCTCATGAGCTTGTCGTAATCGGGCATCTCGCGGGTCGTAATCTTTAAATCGTCAATGCCGGTCTTCAGTGCGACATTAATCCAGATCTCCGGCACGAGCACGCCTTCCAAGTCTAAACACACCACAACAGACTTCTGCATACATCCTCTCCTCTTCATTCACGCTGCATGACGCTGATCTCGGCCCTTATTCAACAAAATCTTGGCCGCTTCGAGACATCGATTGGCTTAAGAAACGCCACGTCTTGTCCAGTGCGCGATCGAGCAACTCGACGCCCTTCCAGGTTTGCTGATTCTTTTGCTCATGACCCTTCGCCCAATCGAGAGCGACCGGGAGTGGGATCAACCTTGTCGGAGATTTCGTCAGCTCTTGCCATAGAAGCCCCAGCACCGTGCTGACAAGGATAGGGGCTGAAATTGGGTCCACGGAATTGTTGATCAGGTCATCACAGCGCTCGGGAGGCGAGCTCACCAGCAGCTCCCGGCATGCCGCTGGACGCGCCTCATAGATCGTACACACCTCTTCTTCGAGGAAGGGGCATGGCAGTCGCAGAGCATAGTACTCGCGATTCATCACTTCCAGGGCATCATCCTTCGGCTGTTCCGGAGCATTGCAGAGTTCTGAGAGTCGCTCCCACAGACCCTGTGACAGCAGCTGGGTTTTTGCTTCCGCTAACCTTGCCACGATACGATTCTGTTGGTCCATTGGACGTGAGCGGACCCACTCACCTAGCGCAAAAGCTTCCGGGGCCGACAGGGGGACCAACATACGACAGCAAGCCGCACATCCCTTGTGGCACGAAGGTGCTTTGCCTGCATCGGTGGAACGGGCAACTTCCAGCGCTTGGGCCTCTTCTCCAAAACGACGTATCAAGGGAACGATGGCCGTGACCGGCACAAATCCAGTCGGCACCTCCACAGCGGTAGTAATCTGACCGGCAGAGGTGTTGAGCGCGATTTCGAAGTGTTCGGTTGTGGGGGGAGTCATCATCTCGACGGGCTCGGAATGGCTAATTGGATGTTCCCTTGATAGCAGAGAGAAACTAATATGCCGGCCCACGATGAATCAAGAGCCGTATTTCTCACAAGATGGCACAGATCTGCCTCTCGTCTCGGAACTCTCCAACGCCGCTCCTATCGCGCTGTTCATCTTTCCACTTCATGCTCGAACAGATCCTACTGGCTCCTTTACCCTAGCCCAAATGGACTCCCACGTAAGGCCATCTTTGGGCCTTGCGTGTCTTAAGAAAAGGCGTAGAGTTTATCGTGCGCGGGTACACCGACCCTGCCGAACGTGAGATAGCCAAAGAGGTCGTCGCTCATAGCGGGTCAGCGAGGTGTACCCCCGCTTAATCACCGCCGGTCATTTTGCCCCACGCACAATGATCTACACCAAAACCACCTAGCATTTTCCCTTCACCAAACTCGGTCGATCTTGCTCCTTCCTTAAAGAACCTCGATAATAACGCATGGCACATCCCATCGCGTTTTCTGGCCATGTCATTGGTCTACTCAAAGAGTACATGCGGGACCTTGTCGATCAAGGAACGCAAGAACAACAATCCCAAGAACAGTTTGGCTTTACTCCCCTGCCGTATCGTCCCGATCAGGCCATTTCCGACCTCCTCGCCCTGCTGGACGATCGAATTGAATCGGAAGGCATCCAAGTAGGCTTGCCGCAATGCTTTCTCCATGACATGTGGACTGTCTGTAACGAAGCCATTGAATCGATCTCTAATCGCATCTGGCTGGAAGGAAACCTCGATGGTCGAAGCATGACCAAAGCTCAAACAAGGGAGCTGACCTATCAGGCCCTGATCGAGTTTATAGACTCCCGTTCGCGAGAAAGGAGCTGATCAATGCATCACAAAAGGAGAGGAATGAATGGGACCACAAGGGTATTGGTTGATGAAGTCAGAGCCCACCGCATTCTCGATCGATGACTTGATACGCTCTCCCGACCACGCAACCTATTGGGATGGCGTACGCAACTATCAAGCTCGTAATTTCATGCGCAGTATGGCAGTTGGCGATCACGTGTTGTTCTACCACAGCAACACTGATCCACCTGCGGTCGTCGGCATCGCAGAGGTCGTCAAAACCGCGTATCCTGATTCGACGCAATTCGACAAGAAGGACAAGCACTACGACCCTGGGAGCAAACCGTCCGAGCCAAGATGGGACATGGTCGATATCAAGCATGTTCGGAAGTTTGCTCGCGCTTTGACCTTGGACGAATTACGAAAAGAGAACAAGCTGAAAGGTATGGTGTTGTTGAAGAAGGGATCTCGCCTCTCAGTTCAGCCGGTCACTCCCCTGGAATGGAGGCATATCATGAAGTTGGCGGAAGACTGATGTGCTCCAGACGCTACGTGCTGGCCTTTCCATCGTCTATATATCGATGTTGCCAGTCCAGCCAGGCGTGGCCCAGTTCGTGGGCAAGAATATAGCGGCGGCGTGTCACAGGAAGTCGTTTCCGCACGTAGATGGTCTTCGTGTCATCATCCCAAATCCCATCGGCGTTTGCATCCCGCTTGTCCATTTCGGCGTCCGATAACTGCCGAACGGTAATCCGGTAGCCGAACGGAAGGACAACCTGATTCGGTATGCGCAACATCCTCTTTCGCTCTCCAAGCATCGTACCCATTGTACACTCACCCTTCCTCCTACCGTGAAATAGCCTACCATAATAGACCAGGCTGGGTGTTGCTATTGTTCTTTATGTTTATCAATGCCTTACGGTTATCTTTCAGCTGCACATGCCGAAGTGACTTTTGCCATATCCCAATCATAACCTTTCCCTCATCCACTAAATTTGTGTATGATCGCCTCATGGAACAGGCATGTGATGACGAGCTTCTCCACACCTACCCCACCACGGTCCGCCTGGTTGGAGTAAAGATCCGGAACCGTGGGGAGGTCAAGAAGTTAGACGCAGTCAGCGCACCATTGCGCAACGGAGATCCTGTCTTACTCGAGGTGGACGGAGAAGTGACATACGGGATTGTCTATACCGAACCATACACAACCCCCTTTCTTCCTCCTATGCGTGCGATGAAATCCATCTTGCGAAAGCCGGATGCTGAAGAAACGGCGTTGATCGGCCGGCTTGAGCAGCTCTCGCAGGAGGCCGCCTCCTATTGCCGAACGAAAGCAGCCGAACTCCATATCTCTCTCAAACTCGTCGAAGTCTACGGAGCCATGCACCGTCGGCAGCTGACCTTTGTCTACACAGCTGAGGACCGGATCGATTTCCGAGAACTGGTCCGAGACCTGGCCCGTCGTTTCGGCGGGCGTATCGAAATGCGCCAAGTCGGGGTACGCGAGGAGGCCAGACGGCTCGGTGGCATCGATACCTGTGGCTTGGTCCTTTGTTGTGCCAGCTTTCTGACCGATATGAAGCCGATCTCGGCCAAGCAGGCGAAAAAGCTCAACCTGGCGATTGACGACCCTCGGTTGCTGGGAGTGTGTGGAAGGCTTAAATGCTGTTTGATGTTCGAAATGATGGACGCCGATGGCAAGATCGCCCCTCAGGCTCACCAGCTTATTACCCCGACCAGGCTCGACACTTCTTCCTCACCAACGCTCCCGTCATAGTTCATACCCCGCGCATGCGCGTGCTTTGATGTGACAGTGTCCTAACTAATATCCGAATCCTTTTTCAGTCGACTGCCTCTCATAACTATCTAAAATAGGGAATTCATTCTCTGCCTGGATAGGCTAGGCAAGGACTTCTCAAACCTAGGAGGCGTGTGTGATGAAAAAAGGACTGTTAGCCATGATTGCGATGGCTGCCGTAGGATGTAGCGGAGTGGCCACCCAAAAGGCTGTCGGCGGGGAACCAACCGGTCCGGCCGTGGGATACGATATTCATGTCCAAGCGCCACATATGATGGCGGATGGAACCCCGGGTGGGCCATTCCACCATTACTGCAAAGGCATTTCCGATAAGATCCTGCAATGTCTCCTCTTTGAATCCACCGATCCAAAAGCTCCATTGGTTGCCGTCGAGTACTTCATCGCCAAGGACCTCACACGCAAGCTCCCAGCCATTCAGTGGCACCGGCATTTCCACGATCATAAGGTCGAGGTCGCAACTGGCCGAGTTCAAGTCCTGGATATGCCTGCTGACCAAGCGGCCAAAGTCGTAGAAATAGCAGCAGGGACAGACGGTATCGTTTACCAACTGTGGCAACATGGGCAGGAATTCCCCGATGGTACGGTGAGTTTCCCGCAATCCCTCGGACACAAGTTTCCGGGCTATTCAGAGAAGTAGCTCTCTCGAAGGAGGGCCGGCCTAGCTCCCAAATGGCCGGGCCGGCCCCCATCGCTTGGCCAACAATTATCCGGTAGTACACATGGGGAACAACATCCCAATGGGTCACGTTCTCTTGATCACCGTATTGGTCGCAGCAGCCTGGGCGACCGGCAGCTCAGCCTTGGGCGCCGATGACGCCATACTCAAACCGCGAGTTCCAGCCGACCAAATCAACCAAGCTAAGACCTGGAAGAATCCCCTGGCACCGACTCAAGAGACCATTGAGAAAGGGAAGCAGCTTTTTCAGGGGAAAGCATTCTGTGTCACCTGCCACGGGAGAGACGGTAAGGGATTGGGGGGTGATATTGAGCCGGGTACGCTGAAAGGTCCCTTGCCGCGCAATTTCACCGACCAAGAGTGGCAAGCAGCCAGAACAGATGGCGAACTCCTCTGGATCTTGAAGAACGGCAGCAAAGGCACAGCGATGGCGCCCTTTATTCCGCTTATTCTGACGGAAGAAGAAGCCTGGCAGGTCCTGCTCTACGTGCGATCGTTTGGCCAGAATCGAGACAAACCAAACGCAGATAGACAGCCGTAAAGAGATCTACTGTTCCGCTTGAGACCTGGAGCCTGCTCCGGACACAGGGTGTTCAAAAAGGCCGTTCAGCAAGGCCGCAGCGAGCGAAGTGGCGAGTCGTACGCTTCGGTACGTTGAGCCGCTGAGCGATGCGAGAACGCCGCTGGTGGAGTTTTTCAACACCCTGCTAGGACTCAGTGAATTGGGACGGCGGCTGGTCTTGTAGAAGCGCTTGCACAGTCTCGCCCGCCAACGCCCGTTCCACCGCCTTATCCCGACGGCGCAACAGGGCAGATACCGGATCGCTGGGATCGAGGTGGGGCACCACCCACGGCGGGGTTCCATTGCGAACCGAATCCAGCACCTCTTTCACGAAGATCAGGTCCGGCGCCTTGATGAGACTCACCCCTTCCGGTTCCTGAAGGCGACCCACAAACCCGCTGTCGACGAGACGTTCGACCTCTTCCTCCACCAGAGACAAGGGCATATTTAGTTCACTCGATAGCTCCGGCAGCCTCAACGGGCGATCGCCCTTGAGATAGTGATGCCCCAGAACGCGTAAGACCTTCAGGGCCAGTTGTTCACGAAAGACGTACGTACCCTGGTCCCACAGCAGGCGAGACAAATAGGCCGTGGGATATTGGTGAAAAAAGGAGAACTGCGACCCGATCAGCACGATCATCCATCCGGCATAGAGCCATAACAAGAACAGCATGAGGACGGCAAAACTCGAATAGATCGCGCTGTAACTGGCGGAAGCTGCCACGAATTTCGCAAAGATTTCCTCGGCGATGATCCAGAGAACGGCCGCCGAGACGCCACCCACGGCTGCTGAGCGCACATGAACATGGGTGTTGGGGATCGTCTTGTAAAAGAAAGTAAGCACGGCACAGAGCATCACGAAAGGCACCACATCGCCGCTCCACACCAGCAGCGTCCCAAACGGCTCCATTTCCACGAGACGCTGAACCACCGTATGGCTTTGCAGTGACGCGAGCAGGCCGAACGCGCTCACCACGAGCACCGGCCCCACGAGGACCGCGCTCAAATAGTCGGTAAACTTTCGTTCCCAGGTGCGTCCCTGTTTGACTTGCCAGATCGCGTTGAGCGCTTGCTCGATTTTGTCGATCAGCGAATAGGTCGTATAGAAGAGGCCGGCAATCCCTGCGGCACCCAGCACGCCGATTTTAATATTATCGACAAACCCCACGATCGTGGACGTGATCTCGGTACTCCTTGGGCCCAAGGGTTCCAGGGTCTGGGCCAAGAGGGGTTCGATCACATGGTGAACATCGAAGGCTTTGAGCACCGAGAACATCACGGCGAGAAACGGCACCAACGAGAGTAACGTGGTGAAGACCAGACCCGCCGCCCGCGCATCGAGCAGGCGATGGCGAAATTCCATGCCGACGGCAGTGGCCAGCCGAAGCGCCTGAGTGCTCAACCGTTGGAGCCATGACATAGTCGTCAGATCCCTGGTCCAGAGGTCCTGCTTCGCAAATTGAGACATGCGTGTGGAGCCGGCCATAGATCCTGCTGCTCGTAGCCCGCACTATTCATGAAGCTTCTACTGCAACCGCCGATACGCCGCTGCGACAAGCTTGGCCGCGAGCTTCGCACGGCCAGCGGACAGGCTCGCCCTTTGCGACCTCGACATACTGTTTCAAGTATGCCTCGGTCCCTCAGGGCTCCGCGTGCCCATCTCGAATGGCGTCTTGGCAGTTTCGTCACGAACCATCATGAATACTGCGGGCTAGCAGGGCGTTCACATCTTTTCGGTACAACAGGCACGGTGGCGAACTGATACTGAAGTGGTCAGAATACCATCCTGAGACACATTTCCCAAGAGGCAGGAACACGGTACCGAGAATTGAGGCAGTTATTAATGGCGGCGGCCGGTTTCAAAAGCATACGAAATGCCGGCGTAAGGCAAGCTTGCTTAGTTCCACATTTTATCAGAGAGAAGCACGGTTTCCGTCTGAAGTACCAGCCACATCTTAGGAGAGAGGATGCGTGCGTGCATAATACACACTCTGATCGGCTGAAGACGATATAGAGATTCTTGGACAGATTCCCGGCGCCCCAAACGAGCCCGGAATAGCGCATTCCAGTTGTCGTTTCGACTGATGATGGTTACATAGTCAGTGAAGTCGGCGTAGTCGATTAAACGCTGAGGAGATTCACCTACAAGCTCAGCTGTTTCCCACTTCTCCCGCCATTTATTGTACATCTCTCGGGGCACTCTGCTCTTTTCCCAATCTGAACAAAAAGCCTTAGACATTGCCTCATGAATAAAGTTCCGAAGCTCTCGCTCGAAATCTGATAAGAGATCATAGGCATCTGCCATTCGATAATTGCTGAAAGATGGACGCGATGAAGAGTTCCTTGGTAGCTGTACTTGGGGTGTTTTATAAATTACAGGACTTGGTGGTGCGAACTTCTCTAGGGAGATTGATGCTGTCCATGCTGGGGCAATTTGTAGGTTCTGTATTTCTAGAGGATGCAAAGCACTCGTAGTATAGGCAGTGTCTAATCCCAATGTCGCTTGTATAGGCTGCCAGGTTGTTGCCAAAGAAGTAATTTCCTTGGCTATGCCCTGTCGCCATGACTCAGCAACTTTTGCAAAGCTGTCAGCTTCCACTGCCCATATTTCTTTGGCCGACTTCATAGCTTTTGCTATTGGGTCCCAATCCTGCTTCATTGTCTCAAGAACTCTTTGTGTGGAGCTATAATTGAAGGCCGAAGTCTCAATCGATGTTTCCCAGCCTGTAATCAGTGCGACAGTCTCTTTCGCCAGATTCTTTTGTAACGCATCAAGGGGCTTTACAGCAGAGGCAGCTTTGAACACCCATGTTTGCTGAGAAGCCCCAGAGGCCACAGCCACCGAGAATGCGTCCTTCATCCAGTCTCGATGCGTAACACTTTTCACAGCTATCATAGCTCCAGAGCTTAATATCCCTTCAATTTGTACCGCAGTCTTCTGCGCGGTACTCGCTATACTGAGGGGAATGTCGAGCTGTTTCAGTAATTGAAGAGTCGGAGAGCTTTTCAGATAGTCCAAATTTTCCATAATCTCTCTCATTAGCAGAATAATGCTACAATTTTCCTCTGGACAAATACTCAAGTCAAGTAAGGCTGAGGCGTTGACCGTTTGCCCCATGAAATTTTTCGCGACTTAGTGGATAGAACAGAAGCAGCATGAGTTCATTTTGCACCCTATGCTCCAAGAATCATTTCGCAGAAGTCTTGGGAGCATATGTGACCAAAATGATTCCGCAGCTTGTCTGCTAAGCTGCGTATCATCAGTCACCACATCCTCCTGTGTATTTGCCGCCCCTGACCTAGTGTGATACGGTCTCTCCTCTCATGCCGGACTCGGTTCCCCCCTTCACCCTTGTCGATGTTCCTGGCGCGGTGCCGCTGCTCGGCCACTTGGCTTCGTTCAAGAAGCAACCGTTGCAGATGCTCTCGACCTGGTGGCATCAGCACGGCGATGCCATACGTTTTCGCCTTGGCCCGAAGACGCTTCATCTCTTCAGTCATCCCGATCTCGCCGAAGAAATTCTGGTCCAGCAAGCCGACCGTTTCGTAAAAGTCTACGACCCTCAGCGACCGACCGGTCTGGCGCTGGTGCTGGGCAATGGCTTGGTGACCAGTTCAGGTGAGGTCTGGAAACGCCATCGGCGCATCATCCAGCCCATCTTTCATCGCTCAAGGATGTCGGCGATGGCCGATCGGATGGCCCAAGTGGGCGAGCAGCGGATTGCTACATGGGAAAACCACGCGGGACGTACGATCGACATCGCCGCTGAAATGATGCAGCTGGCCCTCGAAGTCATCTCACAGACCATGTTCACCACCAGCATGGCGCAACACATCGGTCAGATCAGCCATGCACTACGCGTCAGCATTAAGTACGCATTCGACTCGTTTCATAATCCGCTGCAGCTGCCCTTGTGGGTCCCGACCGCACGCAACCGCGAATTTCATTCCGTCATACAGTTCTTGGATGGGTTGATGTATGGATTGCTTGCTGAGCGGCGCCAAAGCAAAGCGCAGCACGGGGACCTGCTCGATCTCCTCCTGCAGGCACGGGATGAAGAGACCGGTGAGGGACTCAGCGATCAGGAACTGCGCGACGAGGCCTTGACGATCTTTGCGGCGGGACACGAGACCACCGCGAACGCGCTTGCCTGGACCTGGTACCTCCTTGCCACTCACTCGGAGGCCAAGGCACGGTTTCATGAGGAAGTGGACCGAGTGCTCCAGGGAAGAACGCCAACCGCCGACGATCTGCAGCACCTCCCCTATACTCGGGCCATATTCGATGAATCGCTCCGTCTGTATCCGCCCGCACCAGCGGTCCAGCGCAAGGCCGCCACCAGCACTACGGTCGGTGGGATATCCCTGCCGGAAGGCGCGCTCGTCTTGGTCGGCACCTACAATTTGCACAGGCACCCGGCCTTTTGGCGAGACCCCGAACAGTTCATGCCGGAACGATGGCTGGACGGTGAGCGGCCGGCTGCCCGCTATGCCTATCTACCGTTCGGTGCAGGACCGCGCGCCTGCGTGGGAATCCATTTCGCATCAGTGGAAGGGCCACTGCTATTAGCCCTGATCGGTCGCCGCTATGATCTGCACCTAGCTCAAGAGCGCGTCGAGCCGCAACTCATGGTAACCCTGCGGCCAAAAGGTGGCATGAAGATGATGCTTCAGCCACGGCAGATACCGGTCATGCCACCCAGTAAACAGGCAGACTCACACACGAGCAACATGTCGTAGGAGAGAAACGGACTACTGGAGGTATTAATATCCTCCGCAATCTGATCGAACGCGGCGGTACGTGCACACGAGGTCTGGTAAGAGGAGAAGGACTACTGGATGGTTCTATCCGTGCGCATCTATCGAAGAATAGCGCACGGCACGAGCGAGCTTGGTTTGGTGGGCCGTGTAGGGGTCGAACCTACGGCCCGCTGATTAAGAGTCAGCTGCTCTACCAACTGAGCTAACGGCCCCACCGGGTATTGAATTCTCGCTGCCGACTACCAAAGGCGGTTTGGTGCGCCTGACAGGATTTGAACCTGTGGCCCTCAGCTCCGGAGGCTGATGCTCTATCCAGCTGAGCTACAGGCGCTCCCGCAACCAAGGACAGTCACCTTAGCACAGCGAGAAATATGCTGTCTAGCGTGTGTTTGTGCTTCACCGCGTTCCGCTATCGGGTAAGAATGCATAGGGCAGGAACAGCTCCTCCCCCTCGGCCCCTTCGTGGCGTCGCAGCACCTCGATTTCCTCCGCTTCCATCCCTGCGAGATGATTCTCTTCCTCTCGAATGGTTTTCGAGAGCCGAATCAGTGGAACGGACGTTTGAACGGCACAGGCGCCACCGACACAGACCCCATCATCCGGAGGCACACCCATGGAACGACAGGCCAGCGGCCGAAACTCATAGAGGCCACAACTTCCATCTTGCTCCAAGGCCGGACAAGGCCAGGTATCGAACTGTTCGATGAGTTGTTCGCTCTTCTCCTCAGGCCACTGGTCAATGAAGCGATTCGTGTTCAGTTGTGGCGCGGCGGCGGTAAGCACGGTAATTTGCCCCGCTGCGGTCCGTTCGATCCTCTCCCGCTGCTCATCTGGAAGCGTTCGAAGACCTCGCTGAATTTCTTGTCTGTCGAGAATCGTCACGGGAAACAGGCCGATACAACAGTGGGTACAGCCTTGGGCACAGGGGAGAGTGCCGAGAAGGGAGGCGTTCGCGCGATGAAACCACTGAGCAGTCTTTTCAAACAGCGGAGCCGGCCGCAAGGGGTTACCCTCCTCGCTTAGCCTTCAACGGCCGCCGACATGTCCACGATGAGATCGCCTTGGGGCGAATAAAAACCTTGCTTGTCGATTTGAACGATCCCGTTACACTGCTCCTGATAGAACTCAAGGATCCATCCATTGAAATCATAGCCCTCGTCGGTCACATCGCTCTCCGCCATGCGCGTCGTGAGGATAAACCGACAACGAGTTACATATTCAATCGCGAGTTGCGCTTCGATGTCAGAATGAGCGGTGAGGAGATCCAGGAAGACTTTCTTCTCCTGGTCGAAGACATCTCGATAGCTGCCGCGATCCCGGACGCAAAAGAGGTGAATCGGCTTCCGCTCACGATGGTAGCCCAATGTCACCTGCACCCAGGCCCATTCTTCGAGAGCCCCTTCCTGGAGATCTGCCGGGACGATAGGGGTTTGCCCGCGCGACTTCAGAAAGTCGATCAAGAGTCGCAGCGGAGGAGAATTTTCCTTTTGACAGAAGACCCGAGTATAGAGAAGGCTTTCCGGCTGTTCGGATGCTTGGCTGGCTGCACCTAAGGGTAATACAGGCAGGTCTTTACCCATGCGCTTCCACCATGGTCAAGAGCCGTTTATGCTGAGCTGCAAAGTCCATCCAGCTCTACTCTACCCTTCCATTTGCCTCAACCGCAAGGGGTAGTGTATGCATTTCTCCACGCCAGACGTGCGTTTTTCTCGTTGACACTCTTCCGACTCTTGGCTACACTCTCGCGGGTTTTAGATGATGTGATCACGAGCACGCACACCTGCGACTCAAAACGAGCCAGGATGTGTTTTCAGGAGGCGAGTCAGGCGAGACATCGACTAACTTTATCCCTTACCCTCAAGGAGGTTCACGAATGGCAAAATCAATGACGAAATCGCAGATTGCAGATTACATCGCCGGAAAAGCCGGCATCACAAAAAAAGGGGCCGTGCAGATTCTTGATGATTTTGCCGCCCTGGCCTATCGCGAAGCCAAGAATGTCTTCACGGTACCCGGTATCGGCAAGCTCAAGCTGGCGAACCGCAAGGCGCGCATCGGCCGCAATCCTCAGACCGGTGCGGAAATCAAGATCCCGGCAAAGCGCGTAGTCAAGTTCCGTGTGGCCAAGGCCGCCAAGGACGCAATTCTCGGCAAGAAATAAAGAGAATTCCTGTCCCAGCTTTGCTACAGGGCCAGATCCACTCAGTTAGGGGTTCATCCACTGCCTCTTAGGCACACACGGGGGTCGAGACCCAACCAGTCTCGACCCCCGGCCTTTCTCGCCGACAGACTAGGGGTGTGATGGGCCAAGTCCACTGCCCCCCATCCCATCGTGTCCAATCAGACGAATCGCATCCCCATCCTGAACAAGCGAATCCTCACTGGCGATCTTCTTATTGATAGTCACGAGGACTTTCTTTTCCCGTAGGAGCTGCAGCAGAGGCCGAAGCTGAACTCCTTGTCGCTGGATCAGTTGGCGAACGGACATCGATCGATCGATCTCACATGCCAGATCACACTCCCCATCAACGGTTTGTAATTGTCCGGTTAGTACAATGGTGACCATATCCGTTGTTCCTCATCCATGCACACACGCCCAATCGCTTAGTGAGACGAGAGTTGACTCGCCCGCCATCTCTCCTGATAATAAGCAGGTATGCCATCTCTCGATGTGCACAATCCCAACATGCCTGACCTCCAGTTCGTCTTGTTCGTGTCGGCGCTCTGCACGGCAGATCTGACAACGATCAATGTCTCACAAGAACTGCGGCAGACGATCTTTGACCGCTGCTGGGCCCTCATTCATACCGAACCACCACCGACCACCCCTCAAAAACGTGTACTGGACCTCCGAGAGGGAACGGAGCTCACGCTTGATGCTTGTGTGTCTACGATCCGATCCCTCTTCCAGGAAGCAAATATTACGACTTTGGTGTGGGACCATCCGGTGAGTGAGGCTCGCATGACCAGCACACCTGAAGCCACTCCATTGATCGATCGATTG
>NEWS02000010.1 GCA_002869845.2 Nitrospira sp. CG24B
TTAGAAGCAGGTGAGCCTGCCGCCCAGGCCCATGAGGCAGGGAGTCCGATGAGGATGATCATTCCCACAAAGACGGTCGGTATGGAGAAGCGCTTCATCTTGTGTCTCCTTCGATGTTAAACCCTACAGTCGACTGTCTGGGCTAGGCGTTGCAGAGCCGTGGAAATCCGAGTGTCATAGGCCGGCACGGCCTCAAGGGACCGCAGCGGCTCGGGAAGTTGTCCCAACTGCGCAGCCGCATGGCGCCGCAGTTCGGCCAAGCTAGGTGATGGAGCGGGGCGGCAGCCATTCTTCATGACAGGATGGAGCAGCGATTCGCCGGGTAGTTGGTCGTCGAGTGTCGTGACGATGTCGTGGTCCAAATGCCCGTCGTTCGCATAATACCGATAGACTTGTTTGCGGCCAGGCCAGGTGGCTTTGCCTTCCGATCGCTTGCGGCATGGCTGGCCCGCATACTCTTGGAGCTTGTAGGCGCAGTCCAGTGAAGGTGCGTCGGATGAGGTCGTCGTAGCCGTTCCGACGGCGAAACTGTCGATCGGCGCGACGACTTGGATTAAATCTCTCAAGCGATATTCGTCAAGGTTGCCGCTGGCGAGAATCTGTGCCTGAGGCAAGCCTCCTTGATCGAGTATACATCGAACCTTTCGGGCATGATCGGCCAGATCACCGCTGTCTAACCGCACTCCCTTAACGATGATACCCTGGGCCTTCAGGGTCTTGGCCAACACCACCACTTTGCTCGCTGCCGTTTCTGTATCGTAGGTGTCGATCAGAAGGACGACGTTGTCCGGCTGACTGTGGGCAAAATGCTCGAAGGCAAGAGTCTCGTCCGCGTGGGCCTGTACGAACGAATGGGCCATGGTGCCATACAGAGGAATTCCATAGGTCATACCAGCGAGCACGGTCGCGGTTCCGACGAAGCCGGCTAGATAGCTCGCTCGCGCGGCGAAGAGCCCGGCTTCGGCCCCATGCGCCCGGCGCAGCCCAAAATCGATGAGCGGCTTTCCTCTTGCGACCAGCACCGCACGCGCCGCTTTTGAGGCCACCATGGTCTGAAAGTTCAACAGGTTCATCACACGGCTTTCCACGAGCTGGGCCTGGGGAAGCGGCGCGACGATTCTGAGGACCGGCTCATGAGGGAAGAACAGGGTTCCTTCGGGCATTGCATCCACATCCCCGCTGAATTTCAGTGTTTCCAGGTAGTGAAGGAGTCTCGAGCTGAACCGCCCCGATTGATCTAACCAAGCCAGTTCTTCCTTTGTAAAATGTAAACGTGAGAGAGAGTCCAGCACCTGTTCGAGACCGGCTGCGACAAAGAAATTCCGGTGGGCGGGCAGTTTGCGGACAAAGAACTCAAACACAGCGGTTCCGTCCATTCCTTGTTCCAGGTAAGCCTGAGCCATCGTCAGCTCATAGAGATCGGTCAGTAGAGCACTGGCCGAAGGATTCATGATTGGAGCATCTTCCATTGAATAGGTATGGCTCCCAGGCGGATCATCTCCGCTTCGGCACGACGACCATCGTCAGGACGAAGATTGACCGCCTTGATGCCGTCTACCAACAAGCAGACGTTATAACCCAGCATCCGAGCGTCCTTGACCGAATTCAGCACACAATAGTCGGTTGCCAATCCACCGATGAACAGCCGCTGCACACTCAGAGCCCGCAGATGCCGATCCAGTGCGGTATGCTGGAATGCCGAATAGGCCTCTTGGTCACGGTCGATGGCCTTGTAAATAATGACGGCTGATGAGGGGACTGAAAACGACGGCGGTGGTAGAGAACCGGGGGAATTCGCGACGCAATGGGCCGGCCATGACCCACCCTGGGACCGGAAGGAGCAATGGTTGGATGGGTGCCAGTCGCGGGTCAAAAAAATAGGAAGACTGCGACTCTGAAACCGCTGAACATAGTTCATGAGGACAAGAAGAATATCATCACCACCGCTGATCTCAAGCGCTCCACCTGGCAGGAAATCATTCTGAATATCGGCGACGAGCAACGCATCACGGGCTGTGAGGGATATCATGAGCGAATCGCCATCAACCTTGGGAATCTGATGATCTGTTGATTTCCAAACAGTCATTCAACAGATCGTCAGATTATCAGATGGCTCACTGTCCCTGTTGTGACAACAAGCGGATGTACGCCACGGCGTCTTGCATTTCTCCGTCGGTGAGCTGGCCGCGCCAAGAATGCATCGGGCTGAA
>NEWS02000011.1 GCA_002869845.2 Nitrospira sp. CG24B
TTGGTGCTCCTTGGCTCCGGCCTCGCGGGTCTGGCGGCCTGGCGTCGCCGGCAAGCCTAGAGCAGTTCGCGCTTAGTTGAGGACATATCCTGCGTGAACGAAGTAGTTTTTGCATTCCTCGGCAGGGAAGGTGTTGACGATGCGGACGATGGTGTTCCACAGGCCTTGATGGGGAACTGGGTCGCCCATTAGAAGGCGCCGGTCAAGAGGGCACAGCACATCGTAGCCTCTGTACTCTGCGAACGGGGAGAGGGATCAGACGAGCCGATATAAAAGGGGGCTCTTTTCGTAACCACAGCAAGTTGTCGATTCTGCGCGAGACGAAGCAGTCGCTAATTAGGCAGGAGAATAAACCGGCCGAGCTTGGCCGGTCGATAGACTCCGAAGTCTCGACGGTCGAGCGTGAAGATGCGCCGGATCTTTTCACGTTCTGCCACAGCGACCAGCGCGGCATCGGCCAGATCCATCGGCAGATCCTTGTACTTCTTCATCAATTCCCTGATCCTGGACATGTCCCGCTGTTCGAGCGGGAGCAGCACGACCACCCCCCGCTCGATCATTTCCCAGAGCGCTTCCTGGGCCTTCCAGGAAAAATTCAAGAGATACATCGCTTCGGTAAGCGCAGGCCACACCGTCCCGAGCGGCTCTGTCATCGATTGGAGGACGGCGACACACGCAGCATGATGCGCATCGTCCTTGTGGATCAAGGCGATCAGCGGTCCGGCGTCCACCAGGATCATGGTCAGGCCTTTCGACGACGGCCGGCCAGCATACGGCGAAACGCCGCTCCTGTCCGAACGGATAAGTCGGCAGGGCCGCCCTGGACGCTGCCGATTAGATCCCGCACCTGGTCATACGGGCGCTCGGCTACCTCCTGAGCTTCAACCTCTTTGGCAAGCACCCCAATGGCGTCGCGGATCACTTCCGATTTCGTCCGACCTCGCTTCCTGGCCAGCCGCTGCAGCAATCGTTCCGTTTTCACGTCCACGCGCACGGTCAAAGGCATAGGTAACCTCATCGAGGTGTATGACACCACTGTACTACGTGACGTCCCTTCGCGCAAGCACCGCGCAGGACCTGATTCCTGAAAAGGCAAGACGAACGTTAACCCGCATTATTCACGAAAGTTCGTGACGAAACCACTGAGCAATGGAATGGTGCCGAAAACCATTTCTCGTCCAGACTTGGCCGCAAAGAGATCAGTGCGTGCAGCACGTGTTACTCCCGCTTGGCTCTGTTCCGCTCACATGTTCCTTGTAGGCTTTGTACGCTTTCAGCGCCCATTCCTCGCCAGGACAGCCTTGCATGGTCATCGCCACTTCATGGTGCCGAGTCAAAGTCCCTCGACGCGCACTCCTCGGATTGTAAGAATTCACCTCAATAGACGACTTGCTTATCAGCCACATGGCTCAACCGGTGGGATGTGCGACCTTTTTTGTGAGCCAGTTACAGTCGTACGTTATCCCGTTATGTAAACATCAGCAGTCCCCACCCGCCAATCCGATTAGAACCGGATTGACGTAGATCGGGAGGGTTGATACATAGACGTATCTCAATAGATACCTTGAATGATGAGGTGGCCATGCCGATA
>NEWS02000012.1 GCA_002869845.2 Nitrospira sp. CG24B
CTCCGGCTGAGCAGTTACTGTCAAGGGATACAAGCCGGCCAACCCTTCTCCTTGGATTGCAAAAGATCATTAAGCAGATCGATGAGAATCGCATCTTGAGGCCAGATATGTCCCTCGTACCAGTTCAACCTGTCATCCCAATACCCTGGACAGGAGTGGACTAAGTGCGAAATGTAGCAGTAGCTCACTTCAAGAATAAAGGGTTGTTGCTGTTCTCCCAAAACGAAATCAAAGGCCATGCTTTGTGATCCAACCTTCCGCGTCACATCAAAAGCAATCTCCACACACTTTCGGTTGATTCTACCGGTGTCATACACAACATCACCGCTGCCGGACGCCCGAAAATCGCCGGGGCGAACGTTTCGTGTATAGGTGAATGCGCGGTCGCCAATGACGGTCACGCGTGTATCAAAATCGTTGCCGGGAATGAAGTCTTGGAAATAGACATATCCTCTCTCACGTCCCATTGTTCTTTTATTGTCCTGGATCGTTGCCAAAACTCGCGGAATACGCTTGACTACATTCAAAAGGTCACCTTGTCTCTTCGCAGCTCGGTAACGCTTGAGCGCATCCTGCCCATAGTGAGGGACCGGCGAGAATCCGGAAGAAAAGGCACGCTCTGCTAAAGCACGAGCTTCGGCGGCACTGTGAGCCAGCCTGACGTTGCTGGAACCAGCCCCCCTGCGCAACTTGAATACCTTCGGGAACGAAGCTCGATCAATCCAGCTCAAAGCCTCTTTGAGATCATAAAACACGTAGGTGGGAACCAACGGCGCACCAATCGCTTCCAGTAGATATTTCTGAGCAATTTTATTGTCGAAATGCCAGCAGGTCGAAGTGCTTGGAAATACTTTGACATCCATCGCTTCGGCAGCCGCGATGACATCGCGCGCCATCAACTGTTCCCGCGGATCTACATGGACCCAATGCCACAGTAAGGCATGTAAAGAACTCAGCTGCTTAATAATGTCTGAATCGAGGCAGTTCACAACCTTGTATGCGATGCCTTGTTGTTCACAATACGCTATCCATCGATCTGAAAAACTGCCTTCTCGACGGTGGATGGCCACTTGTCCTGTCATGTCGATTCTCCAACAATTTTCATGTTCTTGGTCGATTGGCAGCCGATGATCTGGAGGACGGGACACTTGAGTGCCCCCCCACCGTACGTACCCATGGAAACGACTCAAACTGCTGCATCAAACTCACT
>NEWS02000013.1 GCA_002869845.2 Nitrospira sp. CG24B
ATAGGCGTATGCACTTGATTCCCCTACATACTATTGGTAGCAGTGGGCTTCAGCGGACACCCCCGATCAGGTCCTGACCTCGTACGGGTTCCAACGCCACGGCTTGTTCCATGAGTCGAGAGAACAACAACCCCCGTGAGCGAGATGTGCGGCGGTTAAATCGAAAGGTGTATTCGTCCAGATAATAGTCCAGGTGATCAGGACTGACCGCTCCCTGATGAGTGCCCAATAACCACCGCTTCAGCAACGCGGCAATCCGATTCGCCCGTGGCAACAAGTTCTCGCCCAAGTCGGCGGTTGGACGTACAACCCGATGTTCATACCCCACATCCGTCAATCCCGCGTAGCCGGTCCAAGCATCCGTCTGGATCTGTGTGCCCGGCTCCACCGCGTGCACCACTGCCGGACGCAGACTCTTGGCCGAGGCATCCGCCACCCGTGCCAAGCGGATGCGACCGATCTTGCGCCCGTCCGCTTGAGCCGCAATCAACACCAAGCTCTTGCCGCTGGCCCCACGTCCGCGTTTGCCCGACTCGGGGCCGCCGATATAGGTCTCATCCACTTCGACCACCCCGGTCAAACGGTCTCGGCCTGACCGCACCATCGCCCGTCGTAGTTTGTGCAACCAACTCCATGCGGTGCGGTAACTGCCCAAGCCTAAGGTGCGCTGCAACCCCAACGCACTGACCCCCGATTTCTGGTTGGTCATATACCAGATGGCCTCAAACCAGAGGCGCAGCGGTTTGTGGGTGTCGGCGAAGAGCGTACCGGCAGTCACCGTAAAGTCGTAGCCGCAACGGGCACAACGGTAGAATGGTGTCTTCATGGGCCACACCGCCGTACTGGCACAATCTGGGCAGCACGGACCCTGGGGCCAGCGCAACCGAACCAAGTAGTCACGACAGGCCGACTCCGTGGCGAACCAATCGCGGAACTCGACCACGTTCTGCGGGTAATCAGCCATGGCCCCAGACTACTACACAATGTGGCAAGGGGAATCAAGTGCATACGCCTAT
>NEWS02000014.1 GCA_002869845.2 Nitrospira sp. CG24B
CCGGCGGCAAGTCGCAACCTCTTGAGCGAAAGATAGGAATGTCGCTGCACCCTAATTTTCCCACCTCGCCGTACGCCCCGCTGATTCCAGAGCAACGCTGGTTTCCGGCTGACGAAGTGCTCCGCGACACGGCCTACGAAAAGCTGCTCCCGCCACTCGTCGCCAAAGTGCGCGAGGAGGTCTTTGCCTGGCGAGCCAAAGGATATGCCGGTGCGTCTGCCACGTCGGCAGCGTTACTCCGGCACTGGTTTGAACGTGAACATCTCATCGAAAACGCTGACGGTTCACTCTCTCCCTTTCGCTATTATTTTGCCCAACGTGAAGCAGTGGAGACCGTCATCTGGCTGTTCGAGGTCCGCCGCGCCCGTGATAAATACGACCTGCTTCGGTTCGATGCGTCCGGCGCGGTGTCCTCTGGCATGTTCGATGAAGACTGGCCGCGCTATGTATTGAAAATGGCGACGGGTGCAGGGAAAACAAAGGTCCTCTCACTCCTCATCGCCTGGAGCTTCTTTCACAAACTGTACGAAACAGACTCCGCGCTGTCGCGCAACTTCCTCGTCATCGCCCCGAACATCATCGTGCTCGACCGCCTGCGGGCGGACTTCGACGGCCTCAGGATATTTTTCAATGACCCGATCCTGCCAAGCAATGGACACGAGGGCCGCAACTGGCGGGACGATTTCCAGCTCACGCTGCACATCCAGGATGACGTGCGCGTCGTCCGCGACACAGGGAATCTGTTCCTGACCAACATCCACCGGGTTTTCCTCGGGGATGTGGCCGATCCTTCGCTGGAAGACGACGACTTGCGGGATTACTTTCTGTCGCCCTTTGGTCCAAAGCCCGCTGGCAAGACCACCGATAGCCACACGGATCTCGGTGAGATTGTCCGCGAAGTCGAGGAGCTGGCCGTGTTCAACGACGAGGCGCATCATATTCATGACCCGAAGATGGCTTGGTTCAAGTCCATCCAGGACATTCATCACAAGATGCTGCAAAAGGATTGCCGCCTCGCTTTGCAGGTCGATGTGACCGCGACGCCGCGCCATAATAACGGAGCCATCTTCGTGCAGACAGTATCCGACTACCCGCTGGTCGAAGCCATTCACCAGAACCTCGTGAAACATCCCGTTCTCCCTGATGCCGCCAGCCGGGCCAAACTTCA
>NEWS02000015.1 GCA_002869845.2 Nitrospira sp. CG24B
CATGGCCCCAGACTACTACACAATGTGGCAAGGGGAATCAAGTGCATACGCCTATTTTGTAATATAGGCTTCGATCGCTGTCTTGAAATCTTTGGTACCCAGAAAGCTCAATACTTTCTCATCAAAAAGTATGTCATATTTGACATCCGCAAACGGAGCATCCTTCTGAGAGAGTAATTCGTCTTTGATACGGATAAGAGCGCGGTAAAACTGGTCATCACCTGGAGTAAACGTGGAGGAGATTTCCCTTTCGATATCCCTCTTAGATCCCGCCTGGTCTCTTAATGCCTTCATGAAAAGGTCTTTGGCTGCATCGATAGCGATGTGTAGATCCTCGTACTCCTTGCGGAGCACAGGGTTGACCAGCAGGGTGGATGTCTTTTCTGTGTGTCCGAGAACTTCGTCATATGGTCGAACCACAAGGACAGTTTCTTTTGATAAATCGACGGAACTTTCGTCAGTTATGGATCTCTTAGTAACGCGCGACGGGAAGATTCGATCCTTTGATAAATTGCCGTCTGTGATGTCTTGAAAAGTTTGAGCGAGTGAGGATTTCATAGAGCCGTTTGGTGCATAGATCGCGTATGCTCTTTTCGACGAAAAGTCGAATTGAAACTGCATCTTTTTAATTCCGTAGCAATTTTCGAGGTCAATTTTAAGCTGTTTCATAAGTAAGGCCTTAGCATCTCCGCACAGCTATGGTTGTAAAGAAGCCGTGAAATCGTGAACATGTCGTAGACAGATCGCGCGTGATAATAGCCGATCAGAAGTTTTTGGTACACTCAGAAGTGCTGCGCTACAAGGAGGGCATAAAGTGCCTAAAACTGACGTACGATCTTCTATTTTTGCTTTTGATAAAAGCCAAAATAGAAAACGAGTCGTCGAGCTAGGATAGAACCATCGGCAAGATGGCGCCGTTCACGCCCGAGCAATGCGGACTTATCCGCTCCCCGCCGAGAATGAAATCCGGGATCTTGCCCTGTTCAATATGGCGATCGATGGTCCTCGTCTTGATGGACCGCATCCATGGTGAGACGACCGTCACCAGCGCGCGAACGCATACAGTGCGCCGTCAGGGCGCCATGACCTTTGGGAGTTGCTCAGCCGTGGCGAGTTGGCGAAAGTCGCCGAGATTAAACGTGTAAATCCGCTCCGCCGCACATTTGGTCGCACAGGCCAGGAGCAGGGCATCATAAATCTTGGCCCCAGGAATCCCCGCATCCCGTACCACGATCAGTGCCTGGAGATACTCCTCATGCGTGAGGGGCACTACCGTACAATACGGCACAATATTCTCCGTGATGATGCGGGCCGCTTCACTCGGATGAATCCGAGGCTGCACCGGGAGCCGGGTCAACGCCGCGTAGGTCTCCGCAATCGAATGGGCACTGACGAATCCGACATCGTGACCTGCGACCACCCGCCGCAGGGCGGGCAGGGCGCGCGCATGATGGAGATGACTCTGTTCCGACGCGGCGACCAAGACCGTCGTATCAAAGAACACCTGCATCGCGGCTCAGTCCGAGCCCACGGCCCGGAGGCGTTCGTCGCGCACATCCTCCAGCACACGTGCCCAGTCCGCGTTGGCCTGCGCCGTCCCCTGGTGCACCCAGAGCCCATCCATATTCACCATCGTGGGGTGTGGCACGGGCACCCGGAGGAATAGTCCATCGGCTTGTTCCTGGACCTCCAGTTCCATATCGGGTTTCAACCCGAGCCGATCTCGGAGGGGTTTCGGCACAACGATCCGACCAGACTTGTCAATTTTTACATCCATGCCATTGATTATGCCATATGCCATACAAAACGGCAATAGATCAGTAGTGCAGCTTTTTCACTACCAGTAGCAAACAAAAATAGAGTATGATAAAGGACGTTATCATACACTACTATACAGTAGGGAACAGCTAAGAAAAACCACATGCAACTAGTGATACCGAGCACAAGGAAACTCCCCGCCCTTTTCACCCCTACACCCAAGGCAACCAAACGGTTTGTCGAATTCTTCACTGCCAACATTCGCAACCCGAATACGCGGAAGGCCTACACCTGGGCGATCGTAGAATTTGCCGCCTGGTGTGAGCAGCATGGGCTCCTGTCTTTGGAAGCCATTGAGCCGGTCCATGTGGCCACCTATGTTGAAACCCTCCAAGGCCGCTTGTCAGCTCCGTCGATTAAGCAACATCTCGCCGCCATCCGCATGCTGTTCGATTGGCTCGTCGTCGGCCAGGTCCTTCCCAGCAATCCGGCAAGCTCGGTCCGGGGGCCGAAGTATTCGATGAAGAAAGGCAAGACACCGGTGCTCATGGCCGACGAAGCCTGCCTGCTGATCGAGGCCATTGATGTGCGCACGATCGTCGGCTTACGTGACCGGGCCTTGATCGGATTGATGGTCTATACATTCGCTCGAATCGGTGCGGCGCTCACGATGCAGGTTGAAGATGTCTATATCCAAGGCCGTCGGACCTGGGTACGACTGCACGAGAAAGGTGGCAAGCTCCATGCGATGCCCTGCCACCACAATCTTGACGAGTACCTCCATGCCTACCTCAAGACTGCCCAGTTGACTGAGGGCAAGAACCCGCTCTTTCGCACGATGCACGGCCGGACGGGGCAGCTCTCAGACAAACCGATGACGCAACCGGACGCCTACCGCATGATTCGTCGCCGCGCCACGGCGGTCGGCATTCGCACCAAGATCGGCAACCATTCCTTCCGTGCGACGGGGATTACGGAATATCTCCGGAACGGGGGGAAACTCGAAATTGCCCAGCAGATGGCGAACCATGAAAGTGCCCGCACGACAGGCCTCTATGATCGGCGCACCGATCAGGTCTCGTTGGATGAGGTGGAACGGATTGTGATTTGACGAGCCTGGATTGGACTTCCTGTGGTGTAGACTCTCGTGCGCCCTATCGTCGCGCCCCTCCCGTTCCCCATCCTGGCCACCCGTGCCTTGACAAAATATAGTGATATCACTATATTTCAGGAATGCCGATGGTTCCACCTCTGAAGCCGGTGGCCTGGGTCGGATCGAGCCGCAAGGACCTCCGCACGTTTCCCGGTGCCGTGCAGGATCTCATGGGATACGCGCTGTTTGTCGCGCAACAAGGAGGGAGACATCGCGAGACCAAGACCTTGACCGGGTTCGCCGGGGCCGGGGTGGTGGAAATCCTTGCGGACCATCGTGGCGACACATTCCGCGCCGTCTATACGGTGCGATACCAGGGTACGGTGTATGTACTGCATGCCTTTCAGAAGAAATCGACCTCTGGTCGTGCGACGCCGAAGCACGAGATCGACATCATCACACAACGGCTTCGCGCCGCAGAACAGATCGCACAAGGAGCACGGTCATGAGGAAGAAAGGATATGAAATTGGGGGACGGAACGTCTTTGAGGACCTGGGCGTGCCCAATGCGGACGAGCATGTCATCAAAGCGCAACTGGTCTTCAAGATCGAGACGATCATGAAACGACGCCACTTGACCCAGCGAGAGGCGGCCGCCTTGTTTGGTGTGCGACAGCCGGACATCTCGAAGATGCTGCGCGGCGCATTCCGCCAGTTTTCAGTAGAGCGGCTGCTCCGTTTCCTCGTCAAGCTCGATCACGATGTGGAAATTGTCGTGCGTCCTCACCGCGCCAAAACCTATGCGGCCGCGTTGCATGTGTCATAACCCCGTTGCAGAACATCCGCGACTGAAACACGTCGTCGATGTGAAGAGAGTTCCAGGAAGTTCCTGTGTTCGAATGCTGCAAGGGTGCGACCTTCACGCGACGCGAAGGCATCGGACGTTGATCTGGTCGCGTCGGACCTGCGCCAGTTCATCGTGCGCTTGTTGCACGAGCCATCCGTCTTCAGTGCCGCCGAACGCCTTGGCCAGCCGCACAGCCATTTCCGGTGAAATGCCCCGTTTGCCGTTCACCAGTTCCGATAGCGTGTTGCGCGTGACCCCTAGAGCCGTCGCCGCGGCGGTGATGCTCAAGCCGAGCGGTTCAATGCACTCCTGCAACACGACCAGGCCGGGACGCGGCAGATTTTTCAGGTTCATAACTCGGTCTCCCTTTCATGATCATCGCGATCATCTACGCGTGTTCACCGTGGTCGAAGCGGAAGATCACCCGCCAATTGTCCCGCACAGTGACGGCCCACAATCCTTTGTAGGCGGCTTTCAAAGGATACAGCCGGTAACTCGGCATGTTCATATGGTCGACGGTCGGCGCCGCGTCTAACGTGGCCAGCATGTTTGCGAGTGTGGCGACATAGCCCGGGTTCTTAACGTATTGCCACTAACCCGGCTGCTCTTCCGTACCGACTGGCACATGCTCGCAGGGCAACGGGGATTGCGCCAGGATACACACCATATTCTGCGAGGCATGGGTGTTTCGAATCGAATGTGCTTGGTTCTTGGGAACGAAGACGAGGTCCCCGGATTGGACGGCATACGATTCCTTGCCGACCACGCATTGGCCCACGCCTTCCACGAAGTACAATATCTCATCTGAATGCGGGTGCCGATGTAATGGATTCTGTTGGCCGGGCGCAATGCAATACACATTGAAATGCATGTCGGAGGTTTCGAAGAGCCGTTTGCGGATGAAAAATCGCTCTCTGAACTCCTCGGCCTCACGCAGGGCAAAATGTTTTTTGTCTTCACCGCCGATCGGTATCATGGTGTTCCTCCTTTTAAGGCGTTCTGTGGCATGGCCCCTCCTTCCTTGACTCCTGTTCGAAACGCGACCGCCGCCAGCACGACAAGCAAGGCAATCGCGGCAAACGCCATTCGAAAATCCTGGTCGCCAGACAGGCCGATGAAGAACCCCGCCAGCAGCGGCCCGGCTGCATGGCCCACATCGAACAGAGTGCCAAAGGCACCCATGGCTGAGCCGAGATGCGCCTCGTTGCAGAAGTCCACCACGAGTGCGGCGGCAGACGACGTCACCATCGCTTCACCCAGCCCAAAGCACATAGCTAAGAGAAGGAGGATCCAGTAATTCTGTGTCCAGGGGATAAGCCCGAATGGAACCGCACAGACAAACATTCCCCAAAACACCAATGATGTCCGGCCATGTCGGTCGGAGATCTTGCCCATCAGGGGTTTGGTGCTGATCACTGCAAGGATCTGAATACCCCAGAGCGTTCCAGCTTGAAAGGCAGATAAGCCGCACACCGTCACCGCATACAGGGGGAGAAAGGCCTCCAAGGCTCCGACCGTAAGATTCTGCACACCTTCCATATTGCTAGTGAGCAGCACGCGCCGATCCAGTAGAATCTCATGAATGGCGGTACGGAATTGCTTAAAGACGGCTGCGACGGTCCTTCCGCCGATGATCGCCTCATCTGTTCTTGGAACAATCATTAGCGCCAGCAACAATGACGCCATCCCACTGGCCGCCACGATGCCATACACGATATGAAAATGTTCAAGGCGCGGTCCGGAGTCACCGCCCAGGAGACTCAATAACAATCCCCCTAAGGGAGCTCCTACCAGATTGCCAATGATCGTGACGGAGGAAAACCACGAAAGCAGCTCTGCGCGTCTGCTTCCCGCGACACTGACCACCACGGCCATGACAACCGGGCTATAAATGGCGGTCGCAAACCCGTGGAAAAAGCGAACCACAACCAAGAGCTCAAAAGAGGACACCCACAGATATGCAAACGGAACAAACGCGAAGACCCCCAGGCCGAGCAGCAACGTGCGGGTCCTGCCGATCACATCGGAGAGAACACCTGCCGGCATTTTGAAGAAAATCCCGGTCACCGTAGAGATGGCCACCGCAAAGCCAATGGCCTCTGGGCCTACGCCAAAGGAGGCGGCGAATAAGGGAAGGACTGGGGTACGGGCCAGACTATAAGAAGCGCGAGCGAGGAATCCGACCACACACAGTCCGGCGATCGCCGATCGGTTCGATGACATGGGTCACGTCGTCCGGGCTGGCCGACTCATGCGTGATAAGGCAGTGAAGAGACCTTCAAACAACGCGATGCCGCGCTGCTCAATCTCTTTGTCCGGTAATCCCGCTTGCAGCCACCCTTTCAGGATCAGTTCAAGACCAGCCGTTTCAGGTCGGGCATAGCGACCATCACGGAGATCAAGCTCATGGACGATTTCTGCGAGACCTTGCAGGCCCGGCTCCTTCAAGCCAAATGTGGCCATCATCGTTTCAAAGGTGCAGAAATTTCCCTCATGTCCAAACTCTACATCGCGCATGTCGAACCCCGTCTCTCCAGAATCTGAACGGGTTGCATAGCGGATTTCTGCCGTTGGGTTGATGAACCGCCGAATCAGCCAGGCACAGGCCAGACGGTCAACATGCGGACGCGGGCGCGTGACCCACCGTGCCTCGCGATAGTCCACGACCTTCTTGATGGCAATCGGAGCCACCACTGTCTTATCTTGCCGAAGCTGCTCCTGAATGCGGCGCAATACGTCGTTCACTTTCACCGCCTCCTGGCAATTGAAAAAGTCTACTCGGGCGATGTCCGCTTGCCGTTTCCGCAACTTTTCCAGGTTCTCCAACCCTTTTACCCGATCGATGGCCTTCTTACCACGACGCAGTAATTTCTCAAGATCTACAGCTTCGGTTTCGATCTCGGCATATTTCGCTCGAGATGTCTCCTGAAAGAGTTCCACCAGCTTGGCATCGGGAAGCCCTTCGAACCGGTCCACCCGCATCACGACCGCGTCGCCGCCGATCTGCTGCACTTCTTGCGCAAGCCATTGAAACGCTTCCACACATTCGTCATGGGGTGGCAGCACATACACCCCGGCCTTCGCCGTCACCGCTCCCATGCGTTGCAAGCGGCGCCAAAACGAGACGCGCGCGCTCGATGCGCGTTTGGCGGAGAGCGAATAGGAAAAGACGACCCAATTCATATGCAGTAAGTTATGTATAATATATATTGCGATAGATTGCAACAGTTGTTACATTGCTATTCATACGGACTGTATCCGCCCCATGCTTCACCTGTGAACGGAATAAGGCGCGCGATCCCAGTAGCCGGTTCCCCCACCATCTCACGATAGAAAAGGAGGCACGACCGTGAACGCACGACCAGTGAAAACACAACACATTCTGCTTGCATGCCTACTCGTGTTGGCGAGCCATGTGGGCACCTGGGGTGCCGAAGAAGGCAAGTTTGGAACTCCGAAGGGAAATGAAGGTACCAGGATTTTCAAGGCTCCTGAGCATCCTCACTACACAGGCGAGTTTCGCCTGAAAGGTGAGCGGGCGACCCTCATCGGGAGTATGAGCGATACGACACCCTGGGATCACCTGGACTATGCCGGCAAGCACCTCAATGCGGTGAAGGGCACGATTGAGATTGCGGTGAACGAACTCACCAACATGGGACAGGTAGTAGCCGAGTTTGTCGAGGGAGCCGACCGGTATCGAATTGTGTTTGACCGGTTTGCGGCGAAAGCCCCCTTTCAGGATGGCGGCATTGCGACCAGACTCTACGAACATGGGGATTCAAACAATGGTGATCCCCTGTACCCGAAAACCTGGCTCTACCTGGCTGGGTGGGGGACCGCCTCGATGTGGAAGAATGACCAAGTCCTCTACAAGGACTACGATGCGCATTTTATGGTCATGGAGCGCTCTCGTGATCCTAAGACCCATGAGGTCCACTATCCGGTTAAACGTACCTTGCCCGGTGGCGAAACTGATCCGGCAGGCATGGAAATCGATCTCTGGGTGCGATCAAAGGAACAAAACACGAACAATTTCCCCCCATTTGAAACGTTTGTCCATCTGTGTTGGGAGGAGGTCACATGGCGCTGAAAATATACAAATACGATGCATTTATGACTGGCCTATTCGTTCGGCTGTGCGGTTGCGGAGCGCTGGCTCTCGTGCTGAGCACGACGTCGGTGACGGCTGCCGAGGTGCAGCTCTGGAATTTTGATGGTGACCAGCCGGGGAAGGTTCCACTCACATTTCAAATTGGGACGCTGTTCGATGGGCGACCGGCTGGGGACTGGCAAGTCACCGCGACGGACAAGGCCACCAGTCCACCCTATGTCTTGGCTCAGCTCCAAGGGAAAGGAGCGGAGCATGCGTACAAGATGGTGCTGGCCCAAGGCACAGAGTCAGAGAATATCGATCTCAGCGTGAAGCTGCTGCCCATTGATGGCAAGGCCGATATGGGAGGCGGCCTCATTTGGCGGGCAACTGACGATCGCAATTACTATCTCGCTCGGGCCAACCCTTTAGAGCAAAACATCCGTATCTATCGGGTCGTGAAAGGGGTGCGGCACATGATCCAGAACTTCGATCATGTCATTGATGTGCGCCGCTGGCACCAGCTGCGGGTGCGGATGGACGGCTGCAACATTCAAGTCTCCTTCGATGAGCGCCCCGTATTTAACCTGTGTGAAGACACGTTTAGAAAAGGGCGAATCGGGCTGTGGACGAAGTCTGATGCGGTGACCTATTTCGATGATGTGAGCCTTTCAATCGGCAAATAAACAAGGCGGAGTTTGGGTGGCGCTTGCCCACCAGTTGCCATCGACAGGGTTTCATCGTGCTTGTCGAAGGCATGTGCCCCGACTCGCCTCACCGGACTCCGCCTCGTTTTACCCCACAGTCGATCCTGAACCTCTCCATCAACTGGTTGCATAACTCGTGTGCACAACGGTGCGCCTGAGACCCGACACTTACAGTGTCTTAATCCGCACGTGACGCCATGCCACGGTACTCCCTGAATACGGCTGAATACCGATACAACCGGGAGCTCGGCCACGCGCCGTGTCAGTGTTTTGAAAGCTCGTAGTCTGTGTCCGTTGCCCACTCTGCAAGTTGGTCAGAAATACCGTGTAATCATCGCCTTGCACCGTGATCTCGTACTCGAACCATACCCCAGGGACGAGCGCAGGACCGGGAACGTACTGCTGCAGGGCTGGCTCGTTGAAGCCAAGGTGCCACACACGATCGCCAGCTGGAATCTTGTAGATCGCGCCGGTGCGATTCTTGAACTTGCCGTCCGGCTCCGGCCGGATGCCGTAGAAATCCTTGCTTGAGTCGCCTCGCGCGTTGTCGTCGATTTGGATTTCGAAGCCGGAGATTACCGGCCTCCAGGCCGGATTGCCCGCATCGAAGAACAACTCGTTCGCGGTGCGGGGCTTCAGTGCGGCACTGAGGTCGAGTGTGGGACGCGGAAAGCGCACGAAGATGCCGCTGTTGTGATTATTCAGATCAAACATTCGAAACTGTGCACGTAGCGTGAAGTCGCCGAATAATTCAGTGGCGTAGAAAAACAGCCTCAAGGCCCCCTCGCCGTAACTGACCATCTCACCGTTGAGGTGGAGCATCCCGCCACCACCAGGCCCAGCGAGGCGCCAGTTCTTAAACGTCGCCGCGGTGCCATCGAAGAGCGGCCGGAAGCCAGCCTCCGGCTGTGGACTGACAACCGCATCGGCACCGGGCAGGACGCTCGCATTGAGCAGATCGCTGGTCCGTCGGCCAAGTGCGACCCCTGTGAGCATTGGGTTCGGCGAACCGACAGTTGGGAATAACGCGGGGCCAGCAACGTAGCAGTTCGTCGTGTCATGAATGCGTCCGAAATCGTTGGTGACCGCATCGGCGATCGCGTCCCCCATGCGCATCGTGCCCGCATCGTGGTGCGTCGTACCCAAATCATCTCGACGATTCTTGAACGCGGCCAGCTTCGCGAGTCGCTGTGCCTTTGTGTCGATGGGAACGGGAATCGTTGAGTTGGCACTGGCGAGAATGTCGAAGGGCTGGTCTCCAGCGAAGATCAGCGCGATCTTGTCGGACACGGCGTCCATGGCATCCCACGTCGTTCGATCGTTCTGGGTCTGGGCGCTGCCGGGAAATTCCTGCGGCGTGGCCTTGGCGTTGCCCAGGTGAACGATCGCTTTGGGACGTCCGAAATCGGTGTCCAGCGTCGAGAGGTCGATGAAACTGTCAGGATTGTGCGATGTCATATCACCGATGCCACGGATGGTAAGGACCACGGTATCGTCGGTGGCGCGTAGCAAGTCTTGCAAGTGTTCAAGAGTCGGGATCTTCTTGAACAGTTCCGCCTCGGAGTCGGCACCGAGTTTCTGTAACCCGCTGGCCGTAATCTGGAAGTGGAACGTACGGCCATTCGGCGCCTTCCCTTTCACAAGCAAGGCAGAAACCTGGAGGCTGGTCAGCGCCGTCTGTGGAAGGTTGGCCGCGATCGCGGCCTTTGGCACACGGATGGTGAGGTTGGAGCGCAGATGCGCAATGAGATTCGTGCCCATCCGCTGGGCCGCGCGACCGGCGAGCGATTGCTGGAAGGTCGTGAGCGCCACGCGGGTGGTTTCCACTGTGCCCAGTGCGATCACCATGGCACTCTGCCGCCCGTTGCGGGGTGGGGCCAGCTGAATGTCCACCGACGCACCGTTTTGCCAGACACGCACACCGGTGACGCGCACCCAGTTATCCGCCTGCGTCTCGGTGATGAGTTCCTGGACATGGCAGTTGGGTACGATCATCAGACGCTTGCGCGCATCTGCTGCTGGGCCGACGCCGTCAGCCTGGGCGGCGGCAAGTCGTGCGACGCGAATGAGACCAGGTACTGCGCTGTACTTGTTCGTCGGGAACAAACCCGGCAGTGTCGTTGATTGAACGGCCAGCGGGGCTTCGAGCTTGAGCAGATTGCGGAGGTCGGCTTCAGGGGTGGTGTCGCTATCCGGTAGATCCAGCAAGCGACGCAATGCCGCGGCGTCCATTGGAGCGCCATGATAGCGTACCGCGGGGTGCTCAAGCAGATCACCGAAAGTGAGGCCAGTTGCGTTGCCGGCCGTTTTAAGGCCTGCGAGGAGTTGTTTACGTAATGCCGTGTGCAGCGGCCCGTAGATGAAATCGTTGGTGGCCATCACGCCGATCTGCTCACTTGCTTCTTGAAAGTAGCGATTTCGCAGGCCAGTTCGTGTCGCCGGTGGATATGCCGCCAGTTCCTCGTCCAGCAATTCAGGTGACCAGCCGCCCCACGTCAGCGAGCGACCACCAATCGCAAAGATCAGCCCACTGTAGTTGAGTGCCGGATGATTGACCCACGGCACACGCAGATCCGGAGCCCCACCAAGGAACGGCATATTCTGTACATGTTCAGGAAGCACAAACGGTCCAGCCTCGAGCACCAGAATACGTCGGCTGTGCGTGGTATCGTTCACGAAAAGACGTTCTGCCATGACGGCGCCAAACGTTCCTCCACCGATGACAATGACATCGAAGTCGCGGCGCCGTCCGGCGACGGTTTGCGCCGTGCTATCGAGGGCTTCCTGCAAGGTATTGCAAAGAAACCGTCCCATGTTGTCCAGCGTGAAGGACGTGAGTTCCGATGGGAGCAATTGAGCCATGATGACCCTCCTTGATAATGGTACGTATTCTATAAAGCATGGGCATCCCGACCTGGGTCAGAGACCAGCCCCTGGCATAGGTCAAGGTCAGCCACGGTTGTTGCTATCGACCACGATGAAGCCTCCCACTCGTCATGTCGTGTGCCTCGTGCTCCATCCGTCAGCGAGGCGAGGTCCTGTGAGAGAAGGGCCTATCGCGTCACAGCATCCTCCTGCAGCTCGAACTGATGGAGAATGCCGTCCGTGTACACCTGAAAGTTGATCTCGTAATACAATCGATATTGAACTTTGCGCGCGTCGGGTTTTGGTTGGACCGATCCCGGTGTGGCGGTGGAACCTTGATACATTTTGCCGGAGAATTCGTAGCGGAACGCTGGACCAAGACCGGTGTACGCCAAGGTCACCGTCTGCGCCTGAATCAATCGGTCTTGGCCGTCGAAGACATGCACATCGATCCAGGCGTTCGCACCATAGGTCGTCTCCTTGACCCAGGCGACGACCTTCAACATTGTTTGCAGATCGGTGCCTTGTCTCGATCCCCCTCCCGTTGGTTGAGGAAACGCATTGATCTTGGTCGCACTCTGCTCCAGGGTATTCACCCTGTCCGGACTGGTTCGTGCATCGCTCCGATAACTGACCGGTTGCGCAGGAACCCGTGGCGGTGCCCCACCGATGACGAACCAATAATTGTCCCCAAACCCGCTGTCCCAGGCATCGCAACGGCTGCTGGTCTGCGAGAAATGATGAAACCAGACTTCAGCCTGCGTGGCATCATCGGGTATGGGCACCTCCCAGGGGATCGGCATGTGCCCAATAACCATGCCCGGAGGATTGTCCCCCTCGTGGACGGGCGCCACCACACTGCCCCTGACGAGTTCACCGCGCGGGTGGAAGCGGAGGTAGGCGATGATATCGCCAAACTCCACACCCCTCCACATGGTGAAGCAGCGTGACAACCGTCCCTTGTCATAGTCGATCTTCAGCCGGCCACCACGCTCGATAGCACCCTCCTGTCTGTGGCTCCAATCTTTTTGAAACTGAACAGTCGCAATGGAAGTTGCCATTTCTTACCTCTTACTTAACGTCAACATACCTTTGTCTAACGACGACGTCTCGATCCAGGTGTTGCCTCCAGCTCATGTCAATACTGGTGCCAGGGTTCCGCTGCCTCGGATTAGTAGGTCAACTGTCAATTCATGCAGAGCAAGAACGCTGCCTCAATGGAATATGACAGTTCCTTACCGATCAATGACCTCGACGTGTTACCTATACGCTGCTCTGTATCAGTTTAGATCCACCAAGTTATCCGATTCGATACAGTCTTCAGAAGTTAGAGAACTACGCCTATGAAGCATACCCAGCCGAAAATCCACGAGAAGCAACGGTAAAGTCCGGCCACAGACAGTCCATGGATGTAGCCATCCAGCTCCCCGCCGCAAACACCGACCTGGCACTCGACCTCACAAAGGAATGCAGCTGCACAAGATCGAGGCCATCACGCTCAGCTTGTCGTCCCTATCTTCTGGGGATAACCTTGTGAGCAAGTCGAGCTATACGCAAGTGTCACCGCGCAGCATGGGCTGTTCAGCATGTTGCCTTTTTTAGGCGTTCGCATCCTCACTGGCAGACCACCACTGTCCAAGGGGAATGAGTCATGAGCACTCGTCTCGCCCTTCGCTGTCGTCGCTCTTTCACCTGCTCCGTAGGGTCCACGCCGCAGTACGGCGACAGCGACAGCCTTGTCGAACCTCCCGTCGCCAAACTGTAACGCATGACGTGTCGCATGCCTAGCAGAGTGGCCACTGACCGGTCTATGGACGCTGTCGGCCCTCGCGCCGGAGGCGTCCTTCGTCACTTCCAGGTCCAGACAGGATGAATACGGCTTTGGATATGGTCTCGGTCCACGGGACCAAAGTAACGCGCATCGAACGAATGGCTATTCGTGTCCGACATCAACAAGAGGTCCGATGAGGCCAGCACATAATCGGTGACACGGAACCGTGGGAGCGGTTGTCCCATCGAATCCGCCTCAAAGGGTCGACTCGCTGGCATGAGCGTTCCATTGATCGTCACACCATCATCGGTCACACTCACCACATCGTGGTGGGTCGCCAAAACCTTTTTCATCATGTTGCCGTATCCGCCAGGACAGAATCCCACTCCGATATAGCCTCGCTCCTTCGCCAGATCAAACTCCGAGCGCTCCGGTGGACAGAACAGCACATACGCCCCCTTCACAATCGGATCGGGGGACATCCGATAGAGACCCAGCGGAATGCTGCGCGTGGTGTTGAGACGAAGACCGGATTGATGCGCTAGGACGAGGCCCAGTGCGAGACAGAGACCTGCGATCACAATCGGGTGACGCAAGCGGCTCCACCAGGTCATAGCTCAATCTTCACGGCCTGTGGAACATGTGGGTCACGCAGCGTATCACTCACCGCCGGGGGTGGAATTGCCGCCCGAGCCGCGAAGGTCGGATCGTGAAAAAAGAGCGGCTGCCGGCCGTAGATCGCCGGAAACCCCGCGACGTAGATCACCATATCCCCGGCTTCGAGGATCTGCCCTTGCACGTCTTTCTTCGGCCCCGGCATCCGGAGGCATTCATCGGGGGTGAGCAACGGCCGTTGTACCTCGTGCTGCGAGCGGGATTCCTGCGCTTGGATGGCGCTCATACGGCGTCGGCTGACGGTCAGTTTTTCTTGGATGACAGTCGTCTGTCCGGTGAGACGGGACAGATGTTCGGCCGTTTCGAGGCGATTCGGCGGAAACGCATTTTGGATATGGCAGTTGGAGCTAATGGCTTCATCCGCACCGTACCCGGTCTCACGGCTCCGCAGTTGGTTGATGTCCTGGCAGATCAAATAGAACTTCAGCCCGTAGCCCGCCATGAAGGCGAGGGATTCTTGAAAGATCTCGAGTTTGCCCAGACTCGGAAACTCGTCGAGCATGCCGAGCAAGCGATGGTGATAGGCAGCCTTGGTCGTCAGTGGTGGCGGTGTTGATCGTATCCCGAGGCGCTCAAGCAGGCCCATGAATCCGGATGGTGGAACCGCCTCTCGATGAACGGCAATCGTGTCGGTGAGTAAACGCATGGCCATGGCCACGAAGACGCGAATCAGTGGACGCAACCGGGCTTTATCACTCGGCTTGGTCACGAGGTACAGACTCACCGGATTCGTATGGTGCATGAGATCTCGAATCTTGAACTCGGAGGCGCTCACGTTGTGGGCCACGAGGGGATCGCGATACAGCGCGAGGTAGGATTTCGCGGACGAGAGGACCGAGCCTGCTTCCTCCTCCGGGCGATCCAGCATGTCTCGGGCCGCGGCGCCCACCACCGGATGCACCTGCCCGTTCACATGGCCGTAAGTCGTCATCTCTTTCCACAATTCCGCAATCGCCCGATGAGGATCCGAGAGCATGGCATCCACGACGGGCAAGGAGGTCGTGGTGCTGTCATTGCGGGCTTTGTACAGTGCGTGCAACATGACGCCGACCAGCAATGCTTGGCTTGTCTTCTGCCAATGAGATTCCAGTCCTCGTCCGTCTGGATCGACGAGGATCGTGGCGAGATTCTGGACGTCGGCCACTTCGTGTTCGGTCCCGAGCCGCACTTCATCCAGCGGATTCCACCGCACCGTGCCCTGGGCGGCGGCCGGTTCAAAACGTAAGACCTTATTATGTGCGTGTTGCTGTCTCCATCCAGCGGTAAGTTCCCACAACTCCCCTTTCAGGTCGGCAATGAGGGCGCTATGCGGCCAGGACAAGAGCGTCGGAATAACCAAGCCCACCCCTTTGCCGGATCGAGTCGGCGCATAGGTCAACACATGCTCCGGCCCACTGTGGCGCAAGTAGTGCACAGTGCCTTTCGCATCCACCCACCCGCCCACATAGACTCCATCGGCTGATGGGCGCGGCGAGCCTTTGAACCAATCCATGACCGTGCGTGTGCGAGGCAGCAACGCGGCGGCTTCGAGATCGTCTCGGTTGGCCCAGCGTGCCGAGCCGTGCAGGAATGGATTCGGTCGAGGCCGTGACGCCTGGACGGTGCGAGCGATGGCGAGACACAATAACCCACTCGCTGCCACGATCATGCCGACTCCTCCGGCTTGTTTTAATTGCAACGGATAGTCGTTCGCCCACCGCCAGGCCCATTCCAGAATGGCCCAGGGCTGATACAGAGCACCGAAACGCTGGCCAAGTACGTCTTGATACTGGAAGGTGTACGCAAAGTATTCGGTGGCCGACTGCAACCCAACAACGAGGGAGGCACAGGCCAGGAAGGGAATCACCAGGCCTGGTTTGGGGTGGGGAGCTCGAACTTGGGGACCGACCGCATTGTTATACGTGGTGCTCATCGCCGCCGTCCTCTCCCAAGCGTGATCGATCCGGTGGAAGACACCCGGAGTGAATGACCCCGTTTCAAAGAGGCGAACTGTTTGAGGGTCGCCTCATCAATGGAGAGCACCAAGGTCTCGTCCTGCCGATGGACCAACGCGAAATGCCTGCCTTCGATCTGCTCCACCGCACCGAATCGCACCATCCCCTGGTCTCGTGCCTCGAAGCGTCTGACGGTCGGCGTCCGAATGATCTGTAACCGTTTTCGTTCCCGTTCCGCAAGGGAGCGGAGCAGGGCATCACTCGGCGGAGTGAATCGTGGCGGTGCGGCCTGCTTCGGACCTGTGGTTGACGGAGTCTCCGGTGTGGGTGGGCGTCGGGATTCCTGAGCAAGACGTTGACGCTGCTGTTCCAATGTCGGGTCATCGAAGCGAATGGTGAGACGACAACGAGCTGCCACCTCTGCCACACGAGTTTTAAACGCATCGGAGCCCGACACCGCAATCGTGGTCCCGTACTTTTGTACGGCGAGCCGGAGCGCCGCCTCAATCCCGTCATTCGTGACTTCACGCGACACCTGGAGGCGGGTGCCGTCATCGCGGACGGCCGAGAGCCCGACACGATAAATGATGGTACCCTGTTTTGTGATGGAGTCCTGATGCGCGCCCACGACCGCGTTCACCAGTCTGGTGCCAACCGCCATAATGGTGTCACCGCTCAGACCGCGTGCGGCGTCCCGGGCGCGTAGGGCACGCAGCGCCTCCTGGTCGCCCGCGAGCGCCTGCTGTCGCAACCAATCGGCCCATGTCAGTCTCTGATAGCGTGCCGTGATGGCGGCACAGTCTCGTCGATGGCGATCGACAATCTGACGGAGATCAGATCGAAGCGTCTGCGACACCGTCGCGTAGAGGAGCTTCTTCGTGATCCGTCCGCGCATGGTCAGTTTGATCGTGTCCCGTTTGATCTGTCCGGCTCGCTTGGCCGCATCGATGGACTGCGCCTTGCGGGTCCGCGCCTCCTGCATCGCAACCGCTCGTCCCTGAGTGCGAGCGAGCCGGTCTTGCTGATATCTGGCATAGAGCGCCGTCGTATCCATGCGGCTACGAACCGGTTTCGCTTCGTACCGACGTGTGGGCTTGGCGCTCTGGACAAAACCGGGTGGCTGAAACCGGCCGAGACGACGCTCGAGGGATTGTTTTGAGAGATCCCGCGCCACCGAGCTGGCCCGCACAAAGGTCCCCTGCCCGGCCGTGATAACCAATCCTTGGCCGCGTGGTTGGATCGCCAAGCCATGGTGATGCAGCACCTGATGCAACTCGGCCCAGGTCTCCGCAGCACGCAGTTCCTCAAGACACTCCCGCTGCACCCATCCGATCAGGCTTTCGGTGCCCGCCTGCCGTTCCATATCGGACGCCCGATTCTCCCCACTGGTTTTCCGGACCTGGTGATGGTCCCGTTCGAGATGAAAGGCGTCTTCCAAACTGTCGCACAGTTCGCCAAAAGCCCGGTAGGCGTTGTACGGCTCATGGAGGGTGTAGCGGGTCGGGTGGATTTTATTGATCGCCAGATGCAGATGCACATTGTTGGTGTCATGGTGGAGCACACTCATCCGTTGGTGCTCACCAAATCCCAGTCGGTGACAGACGCGAGCTTCGATTGCTCGAACGGTCGCCGCCGAGGGGAGCTCACCAGGCCGGAAACTCACGATCAGATGATAGGTCTTATCCGACTTGGCCCTCGTATTGAGTGATTGGGTATTCAACATCTCAAGTGACGCGGCGGCGTGCCGGTCACTGTGGCAATTGGTCACCGTGATCTCCCCGACCCGTTCCTGTCTGCCTTGGGTGTTCGTCAGATAGTCCACGAGGGACACGACATTGCTCTTCCGCAGTGATCGCATCGGCACATGTTTGATAATCATGTGCCGTCGTCCTTCTCTGAGGTCGTGATGAGCTCAGCTTGTGGCCGAATAACCTTCTGCATCAGCGCGAGCATGTGATCCTGCGCCCCGTCGATCTTCTTCAACGTCTCGCGGATGGTCCGGGCATCGATCCCTCCGACGGACTGCTCACTCGAGAGCCAGAGCTTCAAGAGTCCGCCGAGTCGTCCCAGATCCCCGTTGATCTTGACCAACTCTTCGACCTGGTGATGGTCCACGATGCTGCGGATGGGATAGCCCATGCCGACGCGCAAGAGATAGGATGACTTGCTCAGTCCGGTCGAACGG
Organism: Nitrospira sp. CG24B; assembly: GCA_002869845.2. GTDB lineage: Bacteria > Nitrospirota > Nitrospiria > Nitrospirales > Nitrospiraceae > Nitrospira_D. Next base: position 17,929 of record NEWS02000015.1, read on the forward strand.
GCTTGCTGTTCGATGGTCTCCCGCTCGTCCGGGAAACAATAGACTTTGATCGGTTGATAGTCTTTGCGATTCTTGGGGTCTCGCTTATTCATCCATCCCTCTGCTTCCTCCACAGGATAGCCCCCCGTTGAGCGCGCAGGCGCGAAGAAGGGACTTGTGAAGGGGAGATCACCAGTGTCACTGGTGGGCCCCCTTCACCTATCCTGCCCCGCATTCTACGCTGAACCCTCAGATGAGTCTATCTGTCTCCAGGCAGAATTCTCTCTGTACTGTATCGCTCGAGGTCGGGTATTCTAGGGGCCAGGAACCAGTGAGGGAACGGCATGGGAGTGAAGAAAAGTCTCTCGCTCCGGGTGCAAGAACGGGCGCAACGGGTCTTGCCGGCCGCTCGCAATCGAGCCCAAGTGGTCGCCCTTCGGAACGAGATCGAGCAAGCCATCACTGACGGCTGCACGCTCGCCATGATTTGGAACACCCTGCATGAGGAAGGAACAATTGTCTTCAGCTATGAGACATTTCGTGCGCATGTTCGTCAACTGATCCGGCCTCACCCGGAGGCCTGTCCCCCTTCCCATCCGGCAACGACAACGGCACGACTGCTCAAGGACACGACGAAGCCAGCATCCTCAGACACCGAGAAGAACAGTGGCTTCGTCTTCAACCCCATCCCAAATGAGGAGGATCTGTATTAATGGCCACGATTCATCTGGTCCTGCAAGGCAAAGGCGGCGTCGGGAAGTCCATGATTGCGGCCTTCATCGCGCAGTACAAACTGACCAAAGGGAAGCGCCCGCTCTGTCTCGATACGGACCCCGTGAATGCGTCGTTTCATGCCTATAAAGGGCTCCCCGTGACCCGTCTCAACATCCTCCAGGACGAGGAGATCGATCCACGCAGTTTTGATCAGCTGGTGGAATTGATCTCGCACGCGAAAGGCGATGTGGTGATCGACAATGGGGCCAGCTCCTTCGTGCCGCTCTCGGCCTATCTGATCACGAATCAGGTTCCGGCCTTACTGCACGAGATGAAACATCAGCTTGTCGTGCATACGGTGATTACCGGCGGGCAAGCCCAGTCGGATACCTTGCATGGATTTACCCAACTCGTGAAACAATTTCCTGCTGACGTGTCGTTTGTCGTCTGGCTCAATCCCTATTGGGGTCCGATCGAGCGTGAGGGGAAACCGTTTGAGCAGATGAAAGCCTACACCGCACACAAGGATCGAATTTCGGCCATGATCCGGCTGCCGGATCTCAAGAAAGAAACGTTTGGGCGTGATCTCAGCGACATGCTGCAAGCCCATCTCACCTTTGAGGAGGCGATCGCCCTTCCCTCCATCACGATCATGGCGCGGCAACGGTTATCGATCATCAAGAAGCAGCTCTTTGAACAGTTCGCCGCAGTGCCGGTGTTGTGATGGGCGACGATCGCACCGACGACTTACTCAAGGAAATTGCCTCGAAGCATGGCGTGGCCTTGGACCGAGAAGATCCGATTTTGATCGTGCAGACCCTGCACGCTCGGTTATTGGCCGATAGCCAGTCCGCGCAACAGGCGATGCTCGAGGACTATCGCACCACGCTCGAATCCCTACTCGATCGATGGAGTGCGGAGACGACAGCGAAAGCGGAGCGGATCGTCACGGCGTCGCTCACGGCCACCACAGAGACCATGAAGACGCAGATGGCGACGACCACGACGAACGTGGCCCACGCCATCCAGAAGGAAGTCACCGTTGTGATGGACGAGACAGAGTCGAGGATGCGCAGGGCCACCACAGTGGGGTATCTGAATCTCCTCGCAGCACTCGTGACCTTTCTCTCAGCCGTCGTGGTCTATTGGACGCTCCGCCCCTAACCCGCCAGACCACCCCAACCGATTGTGGCAACATCCGCACAGAACCGATGCCTAAAGAGTAGGCAACGTGCTCAATCGGTCTTCATTCGCAAACATTCAGAGCAACTGCTCGATCTGTTCACACGGTTATCCCCAAAACATGGGGACAGTGGGGCGGCGGATGAGGCGAGCAACCGCGCCAGCCAATGGCCAGGAGGCTGGCACGCCTGCAGCGTCCCATCCGCCGAACTCAGAATCAGGCGTCCCCGCCCGTCGTGGGTGAGGGGCGGGAAACGCAATAGAAAGAAGGAAAGGGAGTCGTGATGTCCTCCCCTCCTCCCTGCGGTCCCATCGCACCAGCGCCATTCCTCCTCAGTCTTTCGGCGCGGCCAAGGCGTGAGGATAGTGCGTGGCGAGGATTCGGTTCAGCCGATGGATCAGATCCGGTCGCTTAAAGGTCACATGCCCGTTCTGATTTTTAAACAGCCGAATGGAGAGATAGTCATGCTCGGCGAGCTTCGGCCATGCTGAGGTCCTCTGCATCGCATCGGCAATGAGCCGATAGGCTCCTCTCCGATGATCGGCCTCCGGCTTGCCATCACAGAGGTGAAAGACACGGAGGAGATCGTCCAGATGATCGGTCTGCCGCATATTGGCGCTTCCGTAGGAAGTCAAATACGTCATCACGATGCGCTTCCCAAATTTCTGTGGCAGATTCGTCTTGTAGTCCCAGGAGAGACGACGAAAGCACTCAATCACCCCCTGCTCGAACATGTCCACCCGTGAATCATGGAGCGTGGCAAAGGTGGTGCGAATGGCCTCGCGCGTGAGTTCCGGCACCTTCTCCGCTCCGATTTGGTCATCCACCTCCTTTCTCTTCGACGCAGACATGACCGAGCGCATGCCAGAATCATTCAGGAGCGTGGTCCATCCGCCGGCATCGACACAGGCTTGGAATGTCTCAAGCAGTGTTGTTGTATTCGCGAACTCACCCGTCATGTGGATAACGTTGTCTCGCCACCCGCGGGCCATTGAGAAGTTAGGAAAGCCGAGCCGTGCCGCAGTCGCAAGAGTATGGGCCTGCTCGAGTTTGTCGAGCACCTCGCGAAACAGCGTCATGACCGCCTCCCGTTGCTGCAACAGATTGGCAATGCTCAGACTCGGAATCAGGTCCTGCTGGGGTCCTGCGTCACCGTCAGGGGTGACAAAGATCGTCTCCACTTGGTTCGTCATAATGTCGTCCTTTCTCTGTCCGGTAACCGGGCAATCGTAGGGAATCTGAAACGGGCCGACCCAGGCGCCTGGGTGCGCCTTTGCGGTGAGGTCGGCCAAGATTCGGTCTTGCACGGCTCGATCGACGCCTTGTTGTGTCCAGTAGGCACGTGCCTGTCGTTCCGCTTCGTCCATGATGTCTCCTCTCTCCTCTCACAAGCTCGCGTCGATCGTGATCTGGTGGCGGTAGTCACGCGCCCGTTGTCCAACAAGAACCCGATGTGCTCGGGAGCGCTGCGCTTTGTCCGCAATGTATTCACGTAACTCGATGCCGTCCCATGAGAGGGGAATACGGTCCTGGTTGATGGCGGCATGGATGTCATGACGGATGCTTCTCAGCAGATCGCTCACAAATTGCCGTTGGTCTCGTTTTGTCATGAGTCACGCTCCTTCGTGCCGAAAAGAGGCCACGGGTGCCTGGCGCTCGCAGTCTGGACACCTCGCAAAGGCTGTGTTGTCGTAGTCCGTGGGGCCGTCGTCGTCAAGGACGTGCGGCCCCTCATCGCGGAGCATGACGCGCGTGATCAGGTCCACGGTAAAGGGTCCCCAGCTCTGGCAGTCCGGACAGTGCCAGCTCTCGCCCTCATTCGTATTCGGTGATTCGTCGATCCTGTCTGGTGTCATGATGCTGTCCTCCTTCCTGGTCCCCGACTGTTGTCATGCTGCGTTCGTTCTCTACGTGTTCATTGGTGTGAAGGAGGGCTCACCCCTCCCCGTCCAGCCAGCCTTCATCGGCGAAGGAGACGTGCCGCCCCTCCCCCATCACGATATGATCGAGCACGCGAATGCCCAGTAACTCGCCCGCGCTGACGAGTCGTTTCGTCAACGTGCGGTCCTCAAGGCTTGGCGTGGGATCTCCACTCGGGTGGTTATGTGAAAAAATCACGGCCGCCGCGCTCATGCAGACCGCCGCTTTAAACGCCTCACGTGGGTGCACGATCGAGAGCGTGAGGCTCCCGACCGACACGACCTGATAGCCGACGGGGGTATTTTTCGCGTCGAGGAACAGCACGAGAAATTCTTCATGCGGTCGTCCATCGAAGTGGGCCCGGAGAAAGCGGCACACCTCACTCGACTGTGAGAGCCGTGGTGCGCCGTACAGGGCCGAATGGGGTTCTTTCACCACCTGCAGCCGATAGAGGGGGATACAGACTGACGTGATGTCATGCTGACTCTGGTTTGCTGGTACGATCTTCTTCGTCATCTTTTCGCCTTTCCCTTTTGTGTAATCCATGGTGAGGGAGTCGGAACGGGTGCTCCCGTTTCGACTCCCGCTTGTCGCCGACCGTCAATTCTTTTCCTTGAGATAATTCAGCTGTGCCACACGTTCGAGCGCCGCCAGATCCTGGCGCATGCGCTCACAGTAATGACGGAGATCCGTGAGGAAATCGGACAGGACTGTTTCGACTGCAGCGGCAGGCTCCCGTAAGGCGGCTACGCGATAGTAGGCCAGCGCCTGCGCGGCTCGATCGGCCCGGATCGCATTCGGATGCCGCTTCACCCTTCGAACATTCGCCCGATACATCGTTCCTGTGTTCATCGTTCGTTCCTTTCTGTTGGACTGTCTCTCCATGAGAACAGCCAGACACGAGAACAGCGGCCACAGCGCGTCGACCGGCCCACCGGTCTCTTTCACGAACATGTGTTGCGCCTCTCACGCACAGCAGGAGGCGCAACAGAACGTCCGAGTCTGGGGTCCCGGCCGGCTGCGAGCGTGACAGCCCTCCGGGCCGTTGGCTGGCGCGGTTGCACCCGGACGGGCCCCACACCGTTGGGGGCGAGGGAGTTGGATGAAGTGGGAGGAGACTCAGCACGGTCGAGCCGCCGCAGGCGACGCGACGGTGCGTGAAGGACGGCACGGCGCGGGCGCGGTGCCACCGTGCTGGTGGAACGGTCCAACACACTCGTGGGGCAGGATCGGAGAGATCAACGTGGAAGAAGGAAGGGAGAACTGGCCTGATCAGACAAGGCCGACGAGCGACGACCGCCCGCCGGCCCTGTTGAGCGAATCAGTCGATCGCGCGAAAGATCAGGCTGGCCTCGGGATGATCGCCTGCGAAATCACGCAGCAGATGAAAGGACTGGACGATCCGAGGACCACGTGGATCGTCCTCCAACAGGAAGGACACGTGGCTGAACGTGAACAGGGACACGATGATCCCGGCGGCCTCGCCCGAGACCGTGGCGTCAAAGAAGTTGTCCGCATGAATGAGGTGATACTTCACATGACTCGGTGCGAGATAACACCCGCCGTTGCTCAAGTCATAGAAGTGCCAATACCCTCCGGTGTAGGTGGGACACAGCTTGGCGAACTGTGTGTAGAGACAATTCTCCACGGTGAGCATGTGCCTACCAAAGTGACGCGGCAGAAACGTGAGCCGTTCCTCTTCCGGCACCAAGGTTGCCACGATGGACTGTTGTTCGTGATTGAATGGCTTCATTACATTTCCTCCGAATTGTCCCAGGCGGAATTGCCTGGGTGGAGGGTCTGCGCCACACCGAAAGCGCAGCCGTCAGGGCCGTGCGGAGCACGCTTGCGAGCATGCGGGATCGCCGCAGCGCAGGCCTTGACGGTGAGCACGGTGTGATAGCCTCACGACACACAGGCAAGCCCGCATCGTCCCCTCCTGTCGGTCTTTCTTCCCCACCGATGCGAGTGCCGAGACCGGATTGAGTATGTGTCTTCGCACGCTCCATCTGCGCGGCGCGGATGGACGGTGCCAATCGAATACGGGTGGGTACGGCGCGTGCGCGGTGCCATCCATAGGTCTGTTTGTTTGGGGGTGATGCGTCAGCGATGTGCAGGGCGTGAGTCCCGCCGTCTGGCGGGATGAGCGGGAGCGAACCAGGAGCAGCGCGGTCGCCGCAGGCGAGACGCCAAACCGATCTGAGTTGTAACAACGTGAGGGGACCGCGCCGCTCACGATCACGGCGATCATGGACCAACTATGAAAGCACTGCGGCAGAAGGGTTCCTCGACGTTGATGCCGCGCGGCTTGGTGTTGGGTATGAACGACCACCAAGGATCATGCTGGGTGTTGATTGTCGTCACACGCACCCACCGTCAGCTAGCTGCCAAGTGCGGAACTTCGGCGCCGAGATCTCACCGCCATAAAGCGGTCCTCAGCCCTGTCACATTAACGCTGTCAGTGAGCGGCGGCGAGCGAATGCGAGCCGCCGGCCGCTCCGGTGGCATGTTATGCGGCATCGCGTGTCAGGGGTGCTCCACGCCCAACTCGAAAGGGTAGAGGCGCGGGATCACGAGCGTCAGAATCGCGGCTGCGGCGAGCGCGAATGCTGTTCCTGTGATGAAAAGCATCCAGGTGTTCGGCCGCATCGCCCCCAGCATCACGATCACGAAGAGGATCGGGATGTCGAGGAAATGCGTGAAGGTCGGTACATGCTCGCGTCGGGCATTCTCCAGAGCTGGCGTGACGTGGCCGAGTTCAACCGCCTCTCGTGTCAGTCGACGAAGGCGCATGAAATACAGCCGGGTGATTGTGTTCCCTTCGATGAACTCGAACACGAAGAGTGCGACCATGCCGGTGAGTCACGGCATTCCGAGCAACGCCCATCCGCCATACACCGTGACGGTCAACCACGTTCCCGAGCCGAGGAGCAGGAGGGCACCAGGGACGACCAGGCCGTCATAGAGCACTGCGATGCTTCGGACAACTTCGGCAAACACGGACAACTCGCGCAGTTGTCGAGAACGAAGATCCGCATACCAGACCCCGATAAGTCCGGCGCCCATCAAAACGAGGCCGAGCAGATGAAGGAATTTCAAGACCGGATATGTCACAGCAGTACACCCAACCCTACCTGCATCGGAGCGACGATCTCAGTTCGCATAACGTTCAAGCTCAGCGGATGGCAAAAAGCGCAGCTTCTTGACAGTCCGCTGGAGCGCAGTGTTAGCGCGCTGATGTCGGAACAGCACGGAACCGCCCACTCATTTTCACGCCGTCGCGGATATTCAGGCCCATCAGCGTGAGATTTACCGCTCCAGCGAGCAGCTCAAGACCCTGTACCGTGTAGAAGGCTGTATCGAATTCACCGGCCACAGCCCAGCGGTTTAGAAACATGGCGCAGGGAATCAGTACCAGCAGCCCGTTTGCCGCGATGAAAGGCATACGTCTCTTCTTGGCATCAACAAGCCGTCCCTGGCGAGATTTTGAGAGATAGAACCCGCTACCTCCTGTGGCCGCGATGGCGGGAACGAGTATGAATAGTCCGGGAAGGACTATCAGGCTTTTGACTGTTGCCACTGCTTCGTGTGAGCCGAATAACTCGACGAGCACTGTGGATAGAAAGAAGGTGGCAATCGTGAGTGTGGCAAGGAGGCCAGCAATCAGATGTGCTTTCTCTGGCATGGTGTTCTCCTGCTCGCTAACACTGTTTAGGCCGATCCGCATAAGAGCCGGATCTGCCATTTTTCTGTCCGTATAACACGCCACTACTGTTCGTGAAGAATACGCCGTGCTCGTTGTCTTGTTCAATGAGTTGCGACGGTGGGACCATTTATCACAGGTTCTTTATGCGGATCGGCGTAAGCCCCCCCTCTGATAGCGGTCAGTCGTGTACTTCTGCTTGGGGTCGGGCACCGACGGTCACCGGCACTTCACCGACACTCTCACCCACCACCCGAGCTCCTCCCCTTTCGTCTTCGTGATCGGCTTGACTTTCAATCGCGTTAACACTTCCTGCGCGAGCATCAAGTAATCGCGACTCGCCGACCACATACCGGCCAGCCTTCTTCCCAGCCTCGTAATCGGCGATGAATCGGCCTAACACGTTGATCCGGTTGTGACGCAGGTGTTCGGGCGAACGGTGATACGTCCAGACCCAATCATCGGGCGTGGCCTTGACCTGTTCAATAGCGACTATTCTGCACGATGGTCTTCTCAGGCTCATGCGGCAAACCCGACGATAGCTGTACCAATTGCCAAAGCCAGACACAGCGGTGAGTACACGACGGTATCCAGACGCGCAAAACGAGTATGGCGGATACCTTTAAAGAACCCCACCAATCGGAAGTCCCCAATCGCGCGCAGCAGTAAGACCACTGCCAATCCACGGGTCAGCCACGCAAGGATGGTCTGAGACAACGGTAGCACGAGCATCCCGGCGGTGCCGGCAATGATCACAGCACATAGCGCTAACCCCATCGTGACCACGAGCGTAGCCAGCGCCGATGGTTCAAAGATGGGCGTGCCGTCATTTTCTGGAATAGCCGCAAGTTGCCCGACCCGACCACCGAAGAGCCAATAGACATGCACCAGTGAGAGGCTGGCAAACACAGCAATCAGTGCCCACGCGACGAGAATACTCAGAGCCACCGACGCACCTCCGTAGAATAGACACGATACTGTTCGCTAAACACCTCACGCAACAGACGCTCCTCACGTGGAATATGAAAGAAGTTGAGGAACAGAAATGTCACAGGGACAGCTATGTAGAAGGGCCACGAGCCGACCCACAGAGCCAGACCTAGGAGCGAGACCACTACGCCGACGTACATGGGCGCGAGAACCGAAACGGCCCATCGCAGACAAGCTGCGAGGACGGTCGGCCCACAAAGAGAGTGGTCTGTCGGGAGGTGAAGAGGAGACGAGCCCACATCATGCACGAAAAGCCGAGTACGACCAGTACGCCGCCTAACACCGGCAGACGCACAATGGTCGGCCACGGTCCCAGCATCCAATGCGTGAGTCCTGCCGAGAGGGCGACGAGCATGGTGACGACTGGGGGTTGAACGACAATGGGCATGGTGCCCTCCCGATGGTCAACGTTCAATCGCACAGGTTCGTAATGGGTCGCCTAGTAAACGAGAGGTTCGGCGTCACCATCGCGGCATCCGGTGCATGTAATCCACCATGCGACAGTGAATGACGTAACATCCAACAACCTTCGACGACTATCGCTCCGGCACAACTTGCAGTTATCGCACCGCTGCGAGCAGGAATGCGCTGATCAACGGATGCGGGTGATCAAGCTGCGATCTCGCTTGCGGAACGAACAGCGTCCCCACGAAGAAACGATGGTGCGCAATCTCCATCACGCGGCAGGCACCCTCGGCATCAATACCTACCACCTCAAGACCAGCGCTGGAAATCTGATTGACGTAGTCGGGATTGACGCCAAAATTGCAGTAGTAGCGTTCGGTAATCGAGCATCTCCCGTAGGCCGCGGCAGCTTTTGATCCAGGGCTGAGCGAGATCTCCATTTCACGACCCACAAGGGAACAGGGCAACCGTGAGACAATTACACGAGACGCATACGGATCATATTCCGTGTGCTGGGCGTCTGGAATTCCGGCGACATGTCGCGCGAATTCAATCACCATGTGCTGATAGCCGCCGCAGGTGCCGAGCGTGGCGACATTCTGTTCACGAGCAAACTGAATGGCGTCCAGTGTCCGGCTTAGGTCACGATAGGGACTCCCAGGCGCAAACCAAAGTGCATCGAAGCTAGTAAGGGTTGTGATGTGGGCATCCACGGTCGAGATCCACTCGGATTGCACGTCGAGATTCAGCGCGAGTGAGGAATGCGCAATCGCCGCATCGGTGTGCACGTGTGGCTCGAAGTCCGGATTGTATTCACCAACAATGGCAAGCTTCATGGTCTATTCCATGCGCCAACCATTGCACCAGGGCATTGGCTGGACTCAATGCGTTTCTTCCGCTCATAGCTCAGACCTGCGGACGGGCACAAAAGACCGGCGCACGATTCGGAGAAGCACAAAGAGAGCAAGGAGACTGACGGCTGCCACCACCACCAGCGTCCACGTCGACCAAAAGAGATGCGGATCAACCAGTGGCGTGGTGTAGATCGACAAGTCGCCGTTCTGCTGCACCCGCCAGGGCAGACCAGGCGCGAGATAATGGGCGACATATCGGTACGTTGCATTCCCATTGACCATCTTATCCAGTTCACGGTCCAGCAACATCAGCCAGTCACGACCAAACTGTGGAATGCCGTGTGCACCAAACAACTGGGTGTCGATGTTGGTGAGTTGCAACAACCGAGCGCTGTTGGCCTTGTAGGCGACGAGATCAGCTCCCGGAGCAAAGGCAATGATGCCACCAAGGTGGCGATAGACGAAATCCCCCGTGAAGACCTGATCGCGTTCTCTATCGAACACAACGACCGACTCCGTGGCATGCCCTGGCAAGTTGAGTACGGTGAGTGTACGCCCTCCAAGGTCGATCACCTCGCCATCGGCGATGAGGGCCGTGACTTTCAGTGATCGCCATGCCATATCGACCGATTCCCACGGGGTGATCGTGAAGACCTGGTCTGTGATGTGGGCGCGGATGTCCGGGCGATCAAGGAGGGTGACACCGTCAAAGGTCGCGGCATCAGCAATATGGTCATAATGGAAATGCGACAGGATCAGCGTGATCGGTTTCTTACCTGCGTACTGCGCTGCCACCTCCCGCATGGAGCGAGAGCCGGCTGGCCGTTCGCCGCTACCCGCATCGAACATGACTGCCCGTGTATCGCCGACGATCAGATAGGAGGTGTTGTATTGAGAGGATTTCGGTTCATTGATGGCAAAGGTCTGAGGATCGATCGCTTCCACCGCATACCAGTCATCAATCATGGTCGAGGCGGGGCTGTAGGTTTCTCCTTGCTTGACGTCACCGAACACATCGGCTGGTTCTACAATTCGCTCAAGGCACCCTGGGAGGCTGAGAGACACACTCACCAAGATCATCAGGTGCACGCGTCTCATGGCACATACCGCATCCGAGCCACTCCCTTGACGTGTCTCGAACCGGATCTCATTCCACAGATCTGTAAGGCGATGCCTGTTGTGGTCCGAGACCAAGTCATTCCCAACCGGCCCTCCCCCCTTACCCTCACCGTCATCGACATCTGGGTACCTGGAAGCTACATGAGGACCAATATTACAAGGTTTGACAGCGATCCTGGGGTACGATACCGTATCATTTACACAGACCCAGCTTCCGAACTGTCACCGTATGGTGCGCGTGCCGGAGGATCCTCGGGATAGGAGCTGGGTCAAACTATGTTTGCTCCCTCTCCAACATTCCACACATCCTCGATTCGCTTGCGGATCATCGTGCGGTACTCCATCGCATCCTGCTTTGCCTATTCCGCATGAGGACGCAACGGACTCGCCACCATATCCGTGTTTTTCGAATCCACGATACGCCCATCCTCAAGAATGGGCTCTCCCTCTCGACTGACTTACCGTTGTCTGCGCAGAGACGCCTGGAGTTCTCGTCGAAAGTCCCGGTCTTCGTGCCCGTCCATTTTCAAGCGGGCCTGCTTGATGGTCCCACAACTGTGTGTAACACCAGACGAATCGCATACCGATAAGACGATTCTTTCGATTCGCGCAGCGCTGCACGATCAATCGCATCTTTACGATGGCTCGGACTCTGAATGTGCACGAGACGACTCGCGTCAAGAATGCGTTTCGAAAGATGGCAGAGCACGTACGGAATTTGAACTCACACTGATCACTGAAAGGCACAGGGTTCTGCCTCGAGATGATCGTCGACGATTACCAGTGCGATCACAACGCAGGGCGATGACCCCTGTGTAATCTTGAACCCAGGATCACCTGAGTCGTCCCAAAAGACAACCCTTCAGGTGTCTCGTGTCGATGCATCACGGTCAGCCCTGCTCTGGTTAAGCTGCTCAACTCAACAGAAGGTACCAGTAACACATTTTCCTACGTGGTAATTTACAGTAAATATTTCTTCATTGGGCGAGATGCACATTGGAATGAGCAACTGAGGTCTAAGGAGCAATTATTGACTCCTACTCGTTCTGTAAACGACACAACCTGTCATACACTCCCCTTCCCTAAGAGCCATGCTTTCGTAGCACTATATCGATTTCTATCAATGTAATTCCTATATGCTCTGACATCTTTCGAACGCCAGAAGGTGTTGCACCAATTATCATCACCCCACAGCCGCCGGCACTTCACCGACACTCTCACCCACCACCCGCACTCCCTCCCCTTTCGTCTTGACGACTGGCTTGACGTGCAATCGCGTGAGCACTTCCTGTGCAAGCATGAGGTAATCGCGACTGGCTGAGCACTTGCGATCAAATTGCAACACCGTATCTCGCTGCAACTCGGCCTTTTGCGCGGAGGTCGACATGGAAATCGTGGTCTCGAGAAAATCTCCTTTAAAGCGATCTTTCACCATCTGAAAGACCGCCTGACACACGTTCCGCCGCGCGTCGTGTTTCGTGAGTAACACCCCGAGGATGGCCAGGTCAGCCTGGACACTCCCTTGCACAGTCGAAATAATGTTCAGTAAGTCATCAAGACCGTCAAACGAAAAGCCCGATCCGCTTTCCATGGGCACAATCACATGGTCACTCGCCGACAGTGCATTCATCGTGATCAACGAGAGCGACGGCGGGGTGTCAAAAATCACAAAATCAAAGGGAAGATCCTTCCGAACCTTATTTTTCAACACCCCAATCGGAATGGGATACACCGCCGGATCCCGTAGGCGGTTTTCCACCGACGCTAAGCGAATATTTCCCCGCACCAACGATACATTGGGGAGTTTCGTGGCGGTCATGCACTCTTCGACCTTCATATCCGGATTCAACAACAGTTCCGTGACGCCGGGGTTCGCCTCTGGAGCCATCTGTAAGAGTTTGGTCGCATTGGCTTGGGGGTCACAATCTAAAAAGAGTACTTTGTAATTCGATCGCCGCAAGGCATCGGACAGATTGATCGCGGTGGATGTTTTTCCACACCCACCCTTCTGATTTGCAATACTGATTCGAATCGCCATAGAGCACCTTCCTTTTCGCCCATCACGTTGGCTTAGATCGCTTTCGTGCGTTGGTCCTGTCGCATATGATCGCGGATGAGTTCCTGCAGCCTCCGCTCCCGTTTCGCGTCTCGCACGATGGCAAGTTCGGTCTCGGCTGCTGCCTCATCTGCCGTCCTCCGCAACTGTGTCTGCGCCTCCTCTGACAACCCTAACAAATAGACTTCAGCGCGCTGAGCTTCAAGTCGGTCACGCGCGCCCTTCAGGGCCGCCGCTTCGTCCTCTAACCGTCGCGCTTCGTCTTCGACGAGACGCACGCGTCGACTTTTCCAGCCAGGGGGAGGATTCACTTCCATTTTCTTTAAGCACGCAAAGAGAAAGGCCAGTGCATCCGCAATGGGTTTACTGGTCGTCTTCTTCTGCTCGATCACCCCTGCGACCTTATCGAAAAAATCTTGCGCATATTCTATCGATGGCATCACACGGAGAAATGGCTCGACAGAACGAGGCTCAAGTCCGGTGAACCATTCTGACAGAATAAGGTTCTGCACACCCCAGTCTTGTAGTAGTTCAGAATTAGAGAAAGAAGAATAACTACTACTACTGGCTGTATTCTGAGAGAGATTCTGGGAGTCGCTCGGAGAGTGTCCATGAGTGATATGACGAGGTTTCGGTCCTTTTTTCTTAGCCGTCGGTAATGGAGCAAGTAGTGCGGGGAAGGCGGTACCGAAGAGATAAATCGAGCCCCCATTGGCATATTGGAGGAGTGCCTTTCGCACAATGAGTCCGGCGTTCATAAGTTGGAGAAGGGAGCGCCGGACTGCGTCCTCTGTACGATCGACGAGCGCACCAATCTCTGCATACGAGACGGGACGAGTCTGGTTCGGTGTGGAGTGGTCGCGACAGCTATGGAGTGCCCAGGCAAAGCGGACCCAATGTGATGGCGGTCTGAGAAGAGAAATGGGGACATCGGGAGGGGCCGGCGTGTGTAGAGGAGGTATCTCAGGAGTCGTGTGGAGCTGATGGGTGGCCTGACTGCTCAGAGGGGAGTCAGTACCACTGACAGAGGCTCTGACAGTGTGACTCGCAGAGTGTACTGGCTGTATTGGTATGCTGTCAGTATGACGAGTGACACTGTCAGAATATTCTGGGAGTGCACCACCCTCCCCGTCTGATTCACGCAATGAGGGGGACGATCGTGTGTCTCTTTTCTTTTCTTCGGTAGTACTGGTGCGTTGGGGAGCTGACGGAATCGACAAAGGGACCGTGGTCACCTGCGAGGAAGGAGGGACAGAAGATGGAACGGGCAACGTACGCTCGGAAGAAACTGAGGCGGCAGGAGTTGAAAGCCCGAGCAATTCGAGGGGATCGACTCGAGATTGAGAGGCAGCAAGTTCTTCAAGGCGTTTACCGACAACGCCTTTAAGGAAACTCTTCTCTTTACTCTCAGTGCCGCGCACTTTCTCCATATGTAGAGCGTGCTCCGACGTTGTTGTGCACTGGACAAGAACCGAGGCGATCTCGTAGCCGGGTGGTAGGAGATCACTTGTAGCCGTGCAAAGAGTGAACTACAATTTTGTCACGATACAAAAATAGGATGCTCGTGTCAACATATATATGGAAATAGTCCTCGTGCCGTTGGATGCTAGTATAGGTTGATATAATACAAGATACCAATAAGAGACGCTTTTCTATTCGTACATAGGAGTAGTGGTTTCATGGTTGTATGATGTTCATACCTAGTGACAGAGAGTCCTGGTTAGAGAAACATGAGAAGGTAGTTAGGGATGAGTTCATGGAAAATAGATGATATGTAGGAACCTATTGGCCTATCGAGATATGGGATCCATGAAATGAAGCCCCCACATATAACTCTATACTGACAGAAAACCTATTCTGATAGTCATAATGGGGCATGGTGGTAGCATGATTGGCTGTGCTCTCTGTAGGTGTTCAGATGAAATTGGAACGCAATGTTTTGCACTGTCAGTATAAGAATTCTGTCCGAATAAGATCTCGGCACTGTCCGGCCAATTATGTCGCCATAGTCCAATCAGGCGTCGCTTTTTACTATCAGAATATCAATACGTAAGTATAGTAATACTGACAGAGTAATATAGTCATTATAGAAAACAATTGTTCAGCTTCACGATTGATTATTCATTTACTATACGTATAGATATTCTGTCAGAGTATTATGCGTAAAACAATGTTATATATAAATTAAATCTATACTATAAGAATAGCACTACAGACAGAATATAAATACGATGAGAATAGAAAGACAGTCAGAATGCCAACACTGCGAGAATAAGAACACTGTCAGAATAAATGAGACAACTCGGGGCTAAGTGAGTGGTGTCATTTTGCTGATGTTCGAGAGACATTCTGAAGTCAGGGCACCTCCATGATCATAATAAGCATCACGTATTCTGACAGAATAGACGCACTGAGAGTGACCAATCGGTTAGATTCGAAGACTTCGGATAGCGGAGTGCCGCAGGGGTACCTCGTCGGGTATGTATGAATGTATCGTTATCTCGGTGAAGGCAGGTCGTACCAGTCTGGATGCTTCGCCATGAGCCGATGCTTATACGGAAAACGGTGGAGGAAGCGGTAGGAGAGAATCTTGGTCACGAGCTCCTGGCTGGGGAGCAAGCCGTCGGCGCGTAGGTTCAGGTGAATCTCAGCCACGATACCATCCCGCTCGCTCGCAGACAGCAGTGGGCCCAGGCGTTTGAGTTCCGCAAAATCCTCCTGATCCAACTCATCGTAACGACTCATCACGTCTTTCAGATTCTCCCGCTTCTCCAACTTGGGCAGCCAGTGGACCAGGTACGTGGGCGCGACTCGTTGCCGGGACGGTTGGCTCATCGTCACCAGTCCCAGGGTGCCCAGGGTTTTCAGGTGTTTCTGCACCGTCATCCACGCCAGCTTGGTATCGGCCACGAGTCGATCGATGGAAATCTGCACGGCCGTTTCGCCCTGGCCGTGCGTCTTCTTGAGCAGATGAAGGTACAGCAGCTGCGCGGTGGGGGAGAGGACGAGGAACCGAGCGTCCTCCATGGTCAAGTGTAATTGGTCGAGATAGGCGAGTCGCCAGTCCGTGGACAAGGTGGCGTGGCCTTCGAGCGACCACTCGGGCGTGAGAAAATCGGCGAGTTCGGCTTCTTCATCAAATGGTTGGGAACTAGAAGGCGCGATGGGATTTTCCATACTGCATTAGAGGTCTACTCTTAGAGGGATCGTGAGTCAACACAAAAGGTGAACGGAAGATTATTGGCATCCGGGATGGACGCCTTCTCGGAGGCCTTGACTTCGGATGGAGGAAGGGATAGGGTGGGGGCGGGAGCGTAATGTCCTTCGGCAATGGGGTCGGCATGACACGCTCTCATGGGGTCTCGGAAGACGCCTGTCGCGTGGACGGACCGCTCGTTCTGCACGGTCCACCTCTATCATATATAGGAAAGCGGGCCTGGTGGGACGCGAAATGCGGTCGCGAGTCGAAGCGAGCGCTCCATTATAAAGATAGAGAACGAGAGGAATGGAGAGGGGGCAGAGCAAGGAAGGGATGGAACCTTGGAGTTGGTATCGCTGACCCCGGAGCATACGTCGCCTAATCAAGGGACCTCCACGGCGCTGGTCCCATTGGCCACGACCGGGCTCCGGCGGGTGGGCGGGGAACTGCCGCCGGTCTGTCTGGCGCTCTCGTCCTCCACGCTCATTGGGCTGCGCGTCTATCTGGACGAGTTCTGGCGGCAGCTCGTGCAACGGAAACCGACCTCGACCACGGCCCGGACCTATTTCAAACGCGGCCGCTTGTTCATCGCCTGGCTGGAGCAGGGGAGGGAGCCGGGCAGTCGTCGACTTGATCGGACCTGTCTCGAAGCCTATCGCGCCCATTTAGATCAGCGCTTTGCGAATCTCCGGACCAAGAACGGCTATCTCACGGCGGTCCGCCAGTTTCTGAGTTGGCTGGTGCCGCTCCATCCGGGATTGGTGAATCCGGCCGACTGTGTCCAGGGGTGGAGTTGCAGTCGGCAGCACACCCGGCGGCATCTGCCGGTCGAGGATGCGAAATTGTTATTGGCCACGTTGGAATCTGATCCTCGAAAGACGGGCGAACAACGCGCCCGCAACGTGGCGATGGCCTATCTGATGCTCAAGACGGGATTGCGGACCATCGAAGTGAGTCGCGCGCGGATTGAACATCTGCAAGAACTCGTTCCTGATGAAAAGTGGCGGCTGTGGGTGCATGGAAAGGGGAGAGCATCCGCCGATGAGTCGGTGCAGGTGTTGAAGGAAGTGTATGAACGGATTCAGGCGTACCTCGCGCTCCGGCCGGGGCCATTACAGGGGAGTGATCCGTTGTTTGCCACGACGGCCTGTCATGATCGGGGAGGGAATGTCCTGACGGCAGCCGGCAAGCGGTTCTCGACGCGCGCGATTCACCGCATCATCACGGAGGGCCTACTCCTCGCGGGAGTGAAGAAGCCGGGCATTGTGGTGCATAGTCTGCGCCACTCGACCCCAACCTTTGCCCTCCTCAACGATGCGAGCCCGACACGGGTGCAGAAGATGATGCGCCATCAGCACTATGCGACAACGGAGATTTATGTGGAAGAAGTGCAGCGGCTGCTGGAGGGGGCGGAGGAGGCGGTGACACAGATCTAAGCCTGAACGACCCTAGATATATGGCACTCGCTGATGCTCAGCTCCTCGTCGTCTCTAGACCGAAACCGTTCATGCACATCCCATAGTCACGTGGGCAACGAGCGTACTGACGCATGCCTATGACCCGGAAACTTGGTTGTGGAAGGGAGTTGCCAATTCCAGGACCTTGAGCAATACCTTGTGAGCCGGGACACCTCTATCCCACCCGAACCCGGTCGGATCGTTCCTCCACAATCTGCAGCGTAGTGTGCCCGATTTTCCATCGGTCTTGGAGCAGCAACTGAAGACGACTCAATACTGCATCCCGGTTCTCTCCGGTAGAAACCACCACGTGAGCACTGAGAGCATCGAGACCCTGAGGTAATGGTCCAAATGTGAAGATCATGAATCGCACAACCTCTCCCCATTTCGAGCCGTACGCTTACCAGTTTGGGGGCGAGTAGGTCCGCCCGTAACAGACCGTGCCAACTAAAACCATACCCTCAACGCCACCACGAATCGTATCTGGCCTAGCTCTCCGCCCTGTTGCCGCACTCTCGTGGCAGTCTGGCTGAAGCCGCAGTCGAATGACATGCCGAATATGGTGGGCACGCCATCGAGTCAGCGCCAGATTCCTTCTTGTTCGCCAACTGAAGGACTCTACTTCCTCCTCCCCCATGACGCAATTCGCCACAGTTACGTCGATACGCAGTTGTCCAGAAATGCCTCACTACGTGCCTGGAAGGAAATCGAGATCATCAACGGGGAGCATCGCAAGCCATCGGAATCACAACCCTTATTCCATAAGGTTCCTCGAATGAGTGTGCTGGCATTATTGATGCTTCTTCGAGGGTGTTGGGTTGAACTTGACGAATCTGCTGAGAGTGCGTATAGGAGGATCGGATTGAAGTGAGTGAGGTGGGCTCTGATGTTAGTCCAAACTAACCTACGGTTCATGGTTTTGGCCTTTGCCTTCTGCCAGGTCATCGGCGTGATGTGTGCGGTGCCGGATCTGTCGTTGGCGGACGACGTGCCGCAGCTGGGTGGAGAGGTGAGTCACGCGGCCTGTCCGATGGACGGGACGATCATGTGCCCACCATCGCTCACCGCGTCGCCTGAGCGTCAGCTAAAGAACAGTATGGTTGTGGTGGGTGATCCTGTTCTGTCTCTCGTCAGTCATGCCGAAGTTCTCGTCGGTGTCTCTCTTGAGATGATTGAGTCTTGGAGTAGCGCGTATTCCTCTGTTCCCATCTCTATAAGCTCCTCCTCGGTTCTCCGAATCTGATCCTACACCTCCGGTTTCGTCGTCCCCTGCTTGGCTGCTGACGCTGAGCGGGCGGTGATGTCTTTTACCGTCGGAGGTGTGCCGTGAGACAAACTTCTATCCCTCTTTCATTCTTGCGAGTGCGGGCTGGGTGGCTAATTATGCTGACGCTCCTGCTTCTGCCCTGGCCGGTTGGTGCGGCCGACGAAATGGCCGAACCCCGCTTGGATCTTTCCGGTCTCATTCGAGAATTTGAAGCCGCGAATCCTGAGATCAAGGCGGCCCGCCAGCGCTGGGAATCCGCCAAGGCGGTCGTGCCCCAGGTGCAGACCTTACCGGATCCTCGCCTCCAGTTGGGCTATCAACGCATGCCGATGGTGCCACCGGTAGTGGAAGGAGTGATGTATGGGGTCGGGCAAGAGATCCCGTTTCCGGGCAAGCTGAAGCTGAAGGGCGAAGTGGCCCAACGTGATGCCGAACGGCTTGAGCAGGAGTATCTCGCCGTTCGGTTAAGACTCATCGCCTCGTTAAAAGAAGCCTACTACAGCTTGCACTTCGTCCACAAAAGCATCGACATCGTGGATAGGAACAAGGCGCTGCTGACGCAATTCGAGAGGACAGCCAAGGCTCGATACAGCGTGGGGCAAGCCGCGCAGCAAGACGTGTTTCGCGCCCAGGTCGAGATTTCACGAGTCCTCGATCGGTTAGCCGTGTTGGATCAACAAAAAGAAAGTCTCCATGCGGCGATCAATCGTCTTGTGAATCGACCGCCAACCGGACCATTGGGGGCACCGGAGGAAATTCGAACCACGATTTTGACAATCCCATTACAAGAACTCAACCAGCGTGCCGAGGAATTCTCCCCCGCACTGCTCGCGACGGCAAAAAGTATCGATCGTTCCGAACGGTCTGTCTCCCTTGCCAAGCGTCAGTACTATCCCGATTTCGATGTGACGGCCCTCGGCATCCGTAACGACAAGATCAATGACAACGGCTACCAGGTGATGGTGGGCATCAAGATCCCGCTGTTCTATGAAACCAAACAGAAACAAGGGGTCCGAGAAGCGCTAGCCAGCTTAGAGGGAGCGCGTGAGGATTTTTCGGCGACTCGTCAGGATCTGTTGTTCCAGGTGAAAGATGGATTTGTGCAGGCCCAGCGGGCCGAGCGGCTGATCACTATCCTGCGCGATGCCATCATTCCCCAGGCCACGCTCGGCCTGCAGGCCGCGCAAGCAGGGTACGCGGTGGGGAAAGTAGACTTCCTCACGCTGCTGAATAGCCTCCTGACGTTGCAAGAAAGCCAGCTTGAGTTGCATGGCGAGATGGTCAACCACGAGAAAGCGCTCGCTCGGCTCGAAGCTGTAACGGGTGGGCCGTTAGACGGCCCGTTGTCGGAAAGAAAACCGTGATCATGACTCGTCAGCGTGTCATCGGTATGTCAGCGGTCCTCATCATAATCCTAGCCGCTGCCGCAGTCGTCTGGTTGACAGCGAGGCCGGTGGTGCTTCCACCGACGGATTCCCGACAGGACGAGATGGCCGGGATGGACATGCCGGGGATGGGAAGGGAGCAACAGAAGAAGCTGGCCCCGGTGGAGGAAGCGGTTGGACCAGCGACTCCGCTCGAGTCCGAAGGTGTGCCGGGCATCGTGACCATTGCACCGGAACGGCTGCAAACGATCGGGGTGAAATACGGCCAGGTGACGCGGCGACCGCTGGAGAAGCTGATCCGGACTGTCGGTCGTGTGGCCGTCGATGAGCGAAGGGTCGCAAAAGTCACCATCAAATTTCACGGGTGGATCGAAGAGCTGTTCGTCAGCGCACTCGGGGATCATGTGAAGAAAGGCCAGGCGCTCTTCACAATCTACAGCCCTGATTTAGTCGCAACTCAGGAGGAGTATCTCCTCGCGGTGCATAGTCAGAAGCAATTGGGGGGCAGCGAGTTTCCCGAAGTGGCGCAAGGTTCCAAGGATTTGCTCGAAGCGACCAAGCGCCGCTTTCAGCTCTGGGATATCACGGATGATCACATCCAAGAACTCGAAAAGACCGGGAAGGTGCTGAAGACACTGCCGATCCATTCGCCCATCACCGGGACGGTGATCAAGAAGGACGCCCTCGCCGGTGCGCATATGGATGCTGGAGTAGAACTCTATACCATTGCGGATCTCTCCCATATCTGGATCCTGGCCGACATCTATGAATACGAACTGTCGTTCGTGAAGGCCGGGCAAAAAGCCGCCGTCACCCTCTCCTACGACCCTGGCACGGTGCTGACGGGCCACTTGAGCTTCATTTATCCCACCTTGGACCCGAAGACCCGCACGGCCAAGGTGCGGTTTGAGCTCGACAATGCCGACGAGAAACTGAAACCGGACATGTATGCCAACGTGGAGTTGCGGGTGAATTTGGGCACTCGTCTGGCGATTCCGCAAGAAGCCATCATCGAATCGGGACAAAAGCAGGTCGTCTTTCTCCATCTGGGCGGCGGGAAGCTCGAGCCGCGCCTGATCAAAACCGGTGTCAAGACCGGCGAGTGGTCTGAAGTACTGGAAGGGCTGAAGGAAGGCGAGCACATTGTGACCTCGGCCAATTTTCTGATCGACAGTGAAAGCCGCCTCAAGTCCGTCGTCGAGAGCATGGGTGGCATGCCCGGCATGAAGATGAAGGATTGAACGCCCGTGGTTGAACGCATCATCGAGTTCAGCGCGAGAAACCGTTTCATTGTCTTTCTGCTGGTCTTCGCATTCTCAGCGGTCGGACTCTGGGCCATGTGGCAAACGCCGATCGACGCCCTGCCGGATATTTCTGACACGCAGGTGATCGTCTATACCACCTGGCCGGGGCGCTCGCCCGATCTCGTGGAAGATCAAATCACCTATCCGATCGTCACGGCACTGCTCTCTGCGCCCAAAGTCACCGTTGTCCGTGGCTTCTCGGACTTTGGCTATTCCTATGTCTACATTCTCTTCAAAGACGGCACGGACATCTATTGGGCCAGGTCGCGGGTCCTTGAACGGTTGAGCCAACTCTCTGGACGCATGCCGGAGGGCGTCGCGCCGCAGCTCGGCCCAGACGCGACCGGCGTCGGCTGGGTCTTTCAATATGCCTTGGTTGATGAATCAGGCCAGCAAGATCTTGCGTCGTTGCGCAGCTTCCAAGACTGGTATCTGCGGTATTGGCTGCGGGCAGTGGAAGGCGTCGCCGAAGTGGCGAGTATCGGCGGCTTTGTCCGGCAGTACCAAGTGAATCTCGATCCGACCAAAGTCTTGGCCTATCGCCTCTCTCTCCCTTCTATTGTCGAGACGATTCGCCAGAGCAACAACGATGTGGGGGGCCGCGTCGTGGAGTATTCGGGAATCGAATATGTCGTCCGTGGACGCGGCTACATTAAGAAGACCGACGATATCGAAAAGATCGCCGTCGGTGTCAATGAGAACGGCACACCGATTCTGTTGCGCGACGTGGCGACGGTCCGGCTCGGGCCGGACATGCGACGAGGGCTGGCGGAGCTCAACGGTCAAGGCGAGGTGGCGGGTGGGATCGTCGTCATGCGCTTTGGCGAGAACGCCCTCACTGTGATCGAACGAGTCAAGGCGAAACTCAAGGAGATCGAACCCTCCATGCCGAAAGGCGTGAAGGTCGTCACGGTCTATGACCGCAGCGACTTGATTCGAGAATCGATTGCCACGGCAAGCGAAAGCCTCCTGGAAGAGCTGATCGTCACAGGTGTGCTCATCATCGCCTTTTTGCTCCATGTCCGATCCGCTATCGTGCCGATCCTCACCTTGCCCATCGCCGTGCTGATTGCGTTCATTCCTATGTACCTGCTGGAGATCGGCATCAACATCATGTCGCTGGGCGGCATCATCGTCGCGATCGGCGACATGGTGGATGCGGCCATCGTGATGGTGGATAACGCACACAAGCGGTTGGAGGAATGGGAGCGAGACGGACGCAAGGGCGAGCGGCTACAAGTCCTGATTGATTCGGCCAAGGAAGTCGGTCCGCCGATTTTTGCGTCCGTGCTCGTGATTGCCATTTCGTTCATCCCCATCTTTGCTCTTGAAGCCCAGGAAGGGCGGATGTTCAAGCCGCTGGCCTGGACGAATAACCTCGCGATCGCCATGTGCGCGGTGCTGGCCATTACCCTGGTGCCTGCCTGCCTGCCGACCTTCATCCGCGGCAAGATCTTTCCGGAACAGAAGCACCCGGTAAGCAGGAGCCTCCAGCGGCTTTACGCCCCTCTCTTGCGATGGGCACTACTCCATCGCGGAACCGTGGTGGCCCTCGCCATCGGACTCCTGCTCAGCATCGTCCCGGTCTATCAGCGTATGGGCTCCGAGTTCATGCCGCCGCTGTATGAAGGCACGATCCTCTATATGCCGACGACGTTGCCGGGCTTGTCGGTGACGGAGGCCAGCCGGCTGCTTCAGATCATGGATCAAAAGCTGCGCGCCTTTCCAGAAATCGACCATGTCTTCGGCAAAGCCGGACGGGCTGAGACCTCCACCGACCCGGCCCCCTTCAGCATGATGGAAGTGGTCGTCGAGCTGAAATCGAAGGAGCAGTGGCGGCCAGGGTTGAGCTATGAGGGACTCGTGGATGAAATGGATCGTGCGCTCAAGATTCCTGGTGTGACGAACGCCTGGACCATGCCGATTAAGGCGCGGATCGACATGTTGACCACCGGCGTCCGCACGCCGGTGGGGATCAAGATCTTCGGTCCCGACCTCAAACAGATCGAGCAAATCGGGGAGCATCTGGAAATGGTGCTCAAAGAGGTCCCGGGAACGCGCAGCGTGTATGCGGAGCGGGTGTCCGGCGGCTATTTCCTCGATTTCGATATCAACCGTGACGAGATCGCACGTTATGGGCTGAAGCTGATGGATGTCGGCAAGATCATCGAAACGGCCATCGGCGGCGAAAACATCGCGACGACGATCGAGGGCCGTGAGCGGTATCCGATCAACGTCCGTTATCTCCGTGAGTTGCGGGATGATCCTGAAAAGCTGAAGCGCGTGCTCGTGGATACGCCGACCGGCGCGCAAGTGCCGCTCGCGCAACTCGCGACACTCCGTTTCGTCAATGGGCCGCCGATGATCCGTGACGAAAACGGCATGCTCGCCGGGTATGTGTTCTTGGACATGACGGGGCGTGATGTCGGCGGCTATGTGGAGGATCTCAAACGGGTTGTGGCGGCACAAGTCGAACTGCCGCCGGGCTATACGATTGCCTGGTCCGGTCAATATGAGTTCATGGAGCGGGCAAAAGCGAGGCTGAAGTTTGTTGTGCCGTTGACGCTCATCATCATCTTCGTCATCTTCTATTTCACATTCCAGTCGGTCGCAAAAACCTGCATGGTGATGGTCGGGGTGCCGCTCTCGCTGGTGGGCGCCGTATGGTACCTGTCGATTCTCGGCTACAACATGAGCATTGCCGTGTGGGTGGGATTGATCACGGTCGTAGGCACAGCCGGGGAAACCAGCGCCGTGATGTTGGCCTATCTGGATGAGGCCTGCGCCCGGCGCAAAGCGGCCGGCGGTCTCACGACGCTCCAGGATGTAATCGAGACCGTTCAGCTTGGGGCAGTCGAGCGCATCAGGCCCATGGCGATGATCGGCTTTGTTGATGTCATCGGCCTGATCCCGGTCATGTGGGCTACGGGAACCGGGGCGGATGTGATGAAGCGCATCGCCGCGCCACAGATCGGCGGGGTGTTCTCCGCCATGATCCTGACGCTGTTTGTCATTCCGCCCGTCTATGTCATGTGGCGGTGGTGGAAAGAACGCAAGGAAGAACATGTGAGGAAGACGGGGCAAGAAGCAAGTGGAGTATTAACCCCATGACGTTCTCGACGGTGGTCTTACAGGCCAACAGCGCCTGGCGCTCTAAGTTTTCCGGGGTGTCGATTTGTCCGAACACCATTAGATGAAAGAGGGAAGTGCCTATGAAGCTCTCGCAGCAGCCGTCGTGGTTCGTCTTGTTGTTCGCCATGGCAGTCATGGCCTGTTCGACCGCTCCACCGCGCGAACTGATCGAACGCAACGATCACAGTGGACTGGCGACTTGGTATGAGCAGGAGGCCGTGCGCCTGCGCGGAAAAGCAGAGGACATGCGTCAGATGGCTGAAATGTACGCCAAGCCCTCTTATCAACCTTCACCGAAGGAGTCCAAAACACAGTTGATCGCCCACTGTCGGCTTTTCATTGATTACTACACCAAATCGGCCGAGGAAGCGGAGGCACTCGCTAAGCTGCATCGCGAACAAGAACCGGCCATTCCGTGATGAGGGACAGGATGATGATCCCACTGTGGGTGTTGAGTTTCTTGAAGTGTTCTGCAGGCAGCGCGTTTCAATTATGGACCGGTCACTACATTAATCAAGGCATCGCCCGTCTTGCGATCGACGCCTGTGTCGCCAGACCGGTACGGAGGTGCCAGGGCAATCGGGTTATACCAACATGTCAACATGGTGGCATTACGCTACAGCTAAATTGGTAAGCTGCCCTTTATTGCCACGGAGCTTCGGTAGCAAGAGAGGATGTGTGCAGTAATCAAAGTAATACATTGGAATTCACGTATAAATGACGCTCGGATGACTTGGTACAGCGGTTGCTCGGGTGCCATCATAGGCAGTGAATGGGTCACTGCCAAATAAAAAGGGGGGATTACAATGCGACAGGTTATGAGGGGGCTTCCATTCATCGTCCTCTTGCTAGTCTTGGCCATGCCAAGCTTTGCTGCGACAGGTCCTGAGCCTGGGATTGCCAAGGGTAATCATCAGGAACTCGCGATGTACTACGCCGATCAGGCGCAGGATTTCAAGGCGAAAGCGCGGTTCTGGGATAATACCGCGGAATCCTACGAGCATCACCCAGAGCTCTATAAGTCGAGCGACATCGCCGACGAGGCGGCGCATTGCCGTCAGATTGCTCGAAACTACAGGAAGATGGCAGACGAGGCCGCAGCCTTGGCGAGTGAACACTTGAGCCTCACGCGCAAGGGACCGTAGGCAGTCGTGCGGGAACGTATCACTGTTCGATAGAAGCCGACCAGGGGGCGCCGAGGCGATCTGTTGTTCGCAATTTGGCCTAGAAAGGCCTCGGCGCTGCGCTGGGTTTCGGATGGTTAACCTGTGCGGAGACCAATTACTCGGAGGAGGGAAGCGTCTGTGAAGATCTCGCGGCCGCTGTCGTGGTTCGTCCTGTTGTTCGTTGTGGCGGTCATGGCCTGTTCGACGGGCCCACCCACGCGAACTCATTGAACGCAATGATCACCGTGGACTGGCAACCTGGTATGAGCAGGAGGCCCTGCGCCTACGAGGAAAGGCAGAGGAGATGCGTCAGATGGGTGATCGATACGCAGCGCATGCCTATCCGCTCTCTCCAAAAGAGTCCAAAGGAGAGCTGCTCAGGCATTGCCGCGACTTTATGCACGCTTACACGAAAGCCGCCGAAGAAGCGGAGGCTCTCGCTAAGCTGCATCACGAACAAGAACCGGCCATTCCTTGATGGAGGGCAGGGTGATCCATCGGTGGTGTTGAGTTTTTCGAATTGTTCCGCGACTAGCCTGCTTCACCCATGTCGGCAGATGGACATGGAAACATGAGGGCGATGAGATTCTATCTCACGTTCAGCAGCTCACAGGACCTGGCGAGGATTTCATCCGTAAGACCGGAAAAGGAGAACGCATGAAACCGCAGCATGTGAAGAAACCACACGACGACAAGTCTGATACCACGCAGACTGCTAGCCCCGAACAGATCATGTCCGATGACCTTCGTGAGCGGATTGCGAAGCGGGCCTATGAGCTCTATCTCGATCGAGGCTGCAGTCCAGGGTGTGATGTGGAAGATTGGGTCGACGCGGAGCGAGAGATTCTTGCGTTGCCGCGTGTTCAGGCGTGACTGTTCTTTTGGCCGATAGGTTCTTCTGGACCGGCACCAGAGTTGTTGCTAAATGGCATGGCAAAGCCTCGCGGGAGATGTCTCGTGCGCATGCCGTCGATGCCGTCACGAACAACGACCACTCGGCGAGGGGGAACTGACGATGGACGAGACACGTCACCAGTACATCCCTGCGCTGAGGTTTGGTTGGCTGACTCGCCTGTACGATCCCGTCATCCGCTGGACCATGCGGGAGGACCTGTTCAAGCCTCGTTTGGTCGAACAGGTGGGGATGCAACCGGGTCACCGCGTGCTGGATCTCGGTTGTGGGACCGCCACGCTCACGATTCTGCTCAAGCAGCATCAGCCTCAATCTACGATTGTGGGACTCGACGGCGACCCGGTGGTGTTGGCACGTGCTCGTGAGAAGGCTGCTGAGGCGGGAGTCGATATCTCCTTCGACGAGGG
This sequence comes from Nitrospira sp. CG24B, assembly GCA_002869845.2. GTDB lineage: Bacteria > Nitrospirota > Nitrospiria > Nitrospirales > Nitrospiraceae > Nitrospira_D. Next base: position 45,082 of record NEWS02000015.1, read on the forward strand.
GATGGCCTATCAGCTGCCGTATCCTGATCGCTCCTTTGACCGTGTCGTCGCCAGTCTGCTTTTGCATCATCTGACCTTGGACAACAAACGTCGCGCGCTGCGTGAAACCTTTCGCGTGTTGAAACCAGGGGGACAACTTCACATCGTCGACTTCGGCCGGCCCCATACCTTCCTGATGGCCTGTGCCTCGCTCATCGTGCGTTGGTTGGAAGAAGCCTACGAGCACGTGAAAGGAATGGTGCCAGGGCTGATTCGCGAGGCGGGATTTACTCACGTGGAGGAAACGGGCCGCTACACGACAGGGTTCGGGACACTTGTCCTCACTCGCTCGGTCAAACCAGAGAGAGGAGCGGGCGGTATTGAGAGAAGAAACGGGACATCGTGAATTTGAGCGTTGCCTGCTCAATCGAAGGCGATGGTTCTTCGGAGTCAGAGTGATGTGGAACCACTTGCTCCATCGGCGGCTCATCGTTCTCTTCGGTCTTGCTGTGGCGGTCAACTATCCGTGGGAACGGGTCCAATCCCGTCTGTATGTCCTACCTGGAGAGGCAGAGGTTGGGTGGTGGATGTGCGCGGCGGCGAGTATCGCAGACGGCTTGGTGGTTCTCCTGATCTTCCAGATCAGCCGGCTGGTGATCGGACAGCGTGACTGGTATCTCCGGCCGGGAGCGCGAGGGTATACCGTGCTGCTGCTGTCGGGAGCGGTCATCAGTGTCGCGGTCGAGTGGATTGCGATCTATGGTGCACATTGGTGGGCCTACAGCCCGCGCATGCCTCTCGTGCCGGGGTTGAACATCGGATTGGCTCCGCTGGCGCAGATGCTGGTGCTGCCACCGCTGATTTTTACTCTGCTGGCGTGGTGGCATCGGAAGATGATTGGGAGAAAACCATGCGATGGCTGACCGCGCGGCAAGGATGGCAGAGTTGGTGGCTTATCCTGAGTCTGGTGTCGGCAGTCGCCGGTTGCGCCCACTCAATGCCGGAAAATGTGCCGGTGATCGACCGAGTACTGGGTGATCCAGTCTTGCGGGAACAACTGGTCGCAACGGGGACGTTGGATGAGCATTTTGTGCACGAGGTGCTCCATCAACTCGGCCAAGGGCCTCGCGGAGATCACAACGTCGCTCGGCTCCTCGCCGATCATCTCCACCACCACCCGACCACCGCTCGCGCGGTCTATGGGGAACTTGTTCGGCACAAAGCCTTTCAAGAATGGCTCCTTGAGCGAGTGCAAGGAGCGACGGGTGACTCTGGAGACCCATAACCAAAGCGTGTTGGCCGATTCGTTCGGCCACTTATTTCAAAGGCTGCTCACATGAGAACACCAGAACGACAAACCGAACCCCTCTTGTTCCGTCTCGGTGACTATCCGGCCGACATACTGACCGGAGTGCTTACGGCACTTGCCGTGCGAATCATCGTCGGTTCGAATTGGGGCATGGTCATGGCCATGCGGGTCGGCATGGCGATAGGCATGGGCGTCCGCCTGAGTCTGCTCGTCCTATTGATCCCGCTGCTCAGCGCCTTTGAGGTGATGAAGCCCGGCGGAATCATCGGCATGTATGGGGGCATGCTGCTCGACATGCGGGACGCTATGCAGCAGGACGTCATCTCTCTTAGCCAAGCCTTAACGGTCGTCAACCTGCGAGAGGCGGGGGTTCACCGGCAGCGGGAGGAGAATGTGTACCTGGATATCGTGAAAGCCATCGAGGCCACCAAGTGACCGGCGGAGCCGTGACGACCGGTCAGAACAGGTTCATATGGAACGAATAAAGGATCCGGTGTGTGGAATGATGGTCTCCATCGAGGAAGGGCGTCCCGCCTTTCATCACGGGACAACCTATTACCTCTGCTCCGATCTGTGTCATCGCATATTCCTCGCCGATCCGGAAAAGTATACCGGTCGAACAACTGGCCTCTCTCCGGGCCAACCCGACATCGTTCGGCGGATCGCTTACTTTTCCATGGAAGTGGCGGCGGACCCCCGCATGCCGACATACAGCGGCGGGCTCGGCGTCTTGGCGGGCGACACCTTGCGATCCTGTGCGGATCTCAAGATCCCCGTGGTTGGCATCAGCCTGCTGTACTGGAGAGGATATTTCGATCAGTCATTGGATGAATGGGGGAACCAGCACGAACACCCTGTGACGTGGGATCCGAAAGCATTACTGCGCGAACTGCCGATCGCCGTGCAGGTGACTTTTGAGAATCGCTCCCTGAAGATCCGCGCGTGGCAAGTCGAAATTGTGGGAGCCACAGGCTTTGTCGTGCCTCTCCTGCTTCTCGACACCAACCTGCCCGAGAATACCCCACATGACCGCGAACTCACCTCCTGGCTATATGGTGGGGATACTCGGGAGCGACTGGCTCAGGAAATCATCCTGGGCATCGGTGGGATCAGAATGCTTCAGGCGCTGGGCTACTCCCAGATAGAGCGCTTTCATATGAATGAGGGCCACGCCGCCTTGCTCACCATTGAACTGCTATGCACCATGAAACTTGCCGGACCAGCCGAGTTGGACTTCAACACCGTCAGGAGCCGCTGCATCTTCACCACCCACACGCCGGTCCCGGCAGGCCATGATCGATTTTCTTACGACCTGGTTCGGAACGGGCTAGGAAACATCCTGCCCCTGGAGGTCCTGCAAATGCTCGGGGGTCGTGACGAGCTAAATATGACCTTGCTGGGCTTGAACTTGAGCCATTACGTCAATGGCGTCGCTAAGAGGCACGGACAGGTCTCGCAGGAAATGTTTCCTGGATACGCCATTGATTCCATTACGAACGGCGTGCATTCCGCCACCTGGACATGCGAGAGCTTCAGGGCCTTATACGACCGGCACATCCCCGGTTGGATCAATGATCCATTTTCGCTCCGCTACGCCATCAGTATTCCGAACAACGAGATCTGGGCGGCTCATGTTGAAGCCAAGCAGCGCTTGCTCCATGAGATTCGTACCCGAACAGGAGTGCCGCTCAATCGCAACGCATTCACCATTGGATTCGCACGACGTGCGGCCTTGTACAAGCGGGCAGATCTCATCCTTTCAGATCCCAATCAACTGAGAGACATTGCGAAACAGGTGGGCCCCGTCCAGCTGATTTTTGCGGGCAAGGCGCATCCGAAGGATGAACCCGGAAAAGAGGTGATCAGGCGAGTGGTGCAGGTTGCAAAGCAACTGAAGAACGACGTCACGATTCTCTACGTAGAGAACTATGACATGGTCTTGGCCCAACTTCTGACCGCCGGGGTCGATCTGTGGTTGAACACGCCACAACGACCGTTGGAAGCATCGGGCACTTCAGGGATGAAAGCCGCCCATAACGGCGTCCCGAGCTTGAGCGTTTTGGACGGCTGGTGGATTGAAGGTCACATCGAGGGTGTGACTGGATGGTCGGTCGGACCAGGACCAACTGAAAGTTCTCAGGAAGGTGAGGTGAACGCGCGAGACAGTGTTGAGCTGTACCAGAAGCTGCGATGGGTCATTGCCCCGCTCTTTTTCCAGCATCAGGAACAGTGGGTTGATGTCATGCGGCACACCATCGCGTTCAACGCCTCGTTTTTCAACACGCACCGCATGGTCCAGCAGTATGCGGCCAATGCCTATGTGTAAGAAACGATGCTCCCCGGCATGAGCGAGAATGGCGGGGACGAGAAGATCTGGGCGAATGGAAGAGCATGAAACGCGACCGCGGGCGTTACCGGAAGGAGGATGACCGATGAAGAGCCACTCACTGCGTGTGATGTTGACATGCGCCTTTCTAGCCGTTCTTGGGTTTTTCTTGCTCACGGAGCACCGGGCTCATCTCTTTGGAGCGCTGCCGTACGTGTTTCTTCTCGCCTGTCCCTTGTTCCATCTCCTCCTGCACAGGCGACATGGCGGGCATGATTCCGACCCTCAGCAGGACAGGAAACAGGCTGAGTCACAGGACAACGTCGAAAGACATTCCCATGGATGAAGGATCGGCCTATGGGTTGTGGGCGCAGGTTTCTATCAACTGATCCCGACACTCAAACCCGAGTATGCCGTGGGGTTGCAGCGGATCGATCTTCATGGAGAATCACGGGCAATAGTGGCAACGGACTTGGGCAGTACCCTCAACGTGATCAGAGTACGCTTGCATCGGGCGCGACGAGCTCTCAAGCAGATACTCCTCACGTCATGCAAGGACTGCTGTCCTGAACACGGGTTTATGAACTGTGAAGGTGCACATGGGGGGGATGCCACGGGGAAAAGTTTCCCTTGCTTCCGGACGCTGTAATACTACGAGCCCAATCTCGTCTTATATGCATACGTGTAAAGAAAGGAGGAGCAAGGCACGCATCATCATCGCTATTGAGCGAGCCTTCGGCAGCGTCACGCTCCCAGATGATGCTGACGGGGGGCCACGGCATCTTCGGTATCCCCAAGGCTCGCTGGCGTGGAGCAAGAAGAAGAGGGGCATGAAATAGGTGGGGAGTGAAGATGACTCACCATAGCCGGCGAAACGGTTCGCCACAAACAAGGAGGGCGTAGGATGTTAAAACTTAGAGGGATTTGCGCATTTGTGGTTCTCGGTCTCCTGGTCGCAATGCCAATTTTCGCTGCGGATCCTCTTGAGACTATGATTAGTAAAGGAGATCATCAGGGACTGCAGCGTTACTATTCGCAACAGGCTCAGGAGCTCAAAGCCAAAGCGAATTATTGGGATACCATAGCCGAATTCTATGAAAGACATCCAGGCGAGCCCACCGGGGCTCGCACCAGGGCTGAACACATCGCGCACTGCCAAGCTATTTCGGAAACCTTGAGGAAGGCTGCGCACGAGGCTCAGAATCTGGCCACAGAACACTATGATTTGACACGGAAGGGGCCCTAAAAGCCCAATGTCGTTACTGATTTGGCCGGCGACCACCGCGCTATGAACACTCGATGGAGGAAAGACTCTAAGTTGTATTTCAAGAGCTGGACAGCTGTGGCCAGAGGCTCTTCCGATGAATAATCTCCGACGGCTCGTTCTCGGCGCCTTTCTCGCGGTCCTGGGATTTTTCCTCGTGACCGAGCACCGGGCGCATCTGTTCGGGGTGCTGCCCTACCTATTCCTTTTCGCCTGCCCGCTGTTCCATCTCCTCCTGCACAGGCGACACGGTGGTCATGGCATCGACTCGCCACAAGGCAGGAAGGAGCCCGATTCACAGGCCAACGCTGGGGGGCATTCCCATGGATGAAGGATCGGCTTATGGGTTGTGGTCGTTAGTGATCATCAACTCGGTGGTGTTTATCCTCTTCGCGTTCAGCTTCACGCGGCCGCGGACGACACGCGATTGGCGATCCTTGGGTGCCTTCTCGGCGTTTATCGTGGCTCTGTTTGCGGAGATGTACGGATTCCCCTTGACCATCTATCTGTTCTCCGGATGGCTGGAAAGCCGATATCCCGGAGCAAATCTATGGTCCCACGAAACCGGGCATCTCTGGCATACCCTGCTGGGCATGAAAAGCCATGCGCATAGTGATCCCTTGCACATTCTCAGTGGGCTGCTGATCTTCGGAGGGTTCTTTCTACTGGCGGCCTCGTGGGAAGTCTTGTATCGGGCGCAACGGACTCAGACATTGGCCACGACCGGTCCGTATGCCCGGATCAGACATCCGCAGTATGTGGCCTTCATCGTGATCATGCTGGGTTTTCTCCTCCAATGGCCAACCATTCCGACATTGTTCATGTTCCCCGTACTCGTGGCAATGTATGTCCGTCTCGCGCACAAAGAGGAGAGACAGGTCCGTGCGGAATTCGGCGAGTCCTATGATCGTTATGCGGCGGCGACGCCTGCCTTCTTCCCACGATGGAAGAGGCAGAGTCGAGAACAGCTTGACGGGCGTCTGGACCGTTGAGGGGTTGATCGTCAGAACCAGCCGCTTGAGGACCTGATGAAGTAGAGGACGCAGGAGAGTCACAGAGCATGGTGATCTGGCATCTCACATCAGACACGCTGCGGTTTCCGTTTCACGTCAGTGCGGGGCAGCACGTCAACCTCCAGTTCGGCACTTGGCCGATCGAGGAGGGCCAGCAAGCCTGGATCGACGTTCGGATTGTACATTCGGACGGAGCCGAGGAGAGCAGGCGTGTCGAAGGGACGTGGAACGTCAACCGCGACGCCAACAGCTATTGGTTTGTCAACGTCGGGCCGTTCACGGATGGAGATCAAGTGGAATACCGGCTGCACGGGAGTTCGCCGTCCGGGGCTTGTGAGATTGGCCCCTTCACCTTTCAGGTCGGGCCCAAGATTCATCTCGCGATCCTGTGGCATCAGCACCAGCCATTGTACAAAGACCTGCAAGCCAAACGACCACAGGGATCGTATCGGTTCCCCTGGGTGCGGCTGCATGCCATTCGTGATTATTACGCGATGGCGGCCATGCTGGAGCAGCATCCCGAGGTGCATCTGACGATCAATCTCACACCGGTCCTCCTCTGGCAATTAGAGGATTATGCCGAGCGAGGGGCGACCGACCGAGCGCTGGATCTGACGCGTATCCCTGCCCGCCGCCTCACGATGGCTGATCGCGAAGAACTGCTCAGCACGTTCTTTGAAGCGAACTGGCATACACAGATCTTTCCATGGCCTCGCTATCGGGAACTCTTCGAACAACGCCGGAAGGGAGATGCGTTCACGATCCAGGATCTGACCGATCTCCAGATGTGGTTCAACTTGGCCTGGTTCGGTCCGGAATTTCAGGAGGGCGAGGTGGAGCTGCCGGACGGCGGGACTGTCTCCCTGCATCGCCTCATCAAAAAAGGTGCCGGCTACACGGCTCGTGAGATTGAGGCCATGGTTGACGAACAGCTAAAGATCCTACGCAATGTCGCCGCGATCCATCAACAGCTCCAAGAGCGAGGCCAGATCGAGGTTTCCACCACCCCGTTCTACCATCCCATCCTTCCGCTGTTGGTTGATTCCGATCGTGCCACCATTGATCGTCCTGGTTCGGTGCACCCCACACGATTTCATTATCCAGAAGACGCAGGGGCGCAACTCCACCGTGCCATGCAGTACTACGAGGAGCGCTTCAGGCATCCGCCAGCTGGGATGTGGCCCGCAGAGGGCGCCGTTGGGCAGTCGGTGGTCTCGCTGTTTGCCGAGGCTGGCATGCACTGGATTGCCACGGATCGTGGCGTGCTGGCGCGCTCTGGCCAGTATGGCTACGACGTCCAGGACCCGAATGTCCTATGCCGAGCGTATCGGGCTGAAGATGAGCTGGGCCGTGGTGTCGCCGTCTTCTTCCGTGACCCGGTTCTCTCCGATAACATCGGCTTTCACTACCAGCAGTATCCTGATCCGGTCGAGGCCGCAGCGGCCTTTGTGCGCCATCTCAAGGATCGATTTGCCTGGCAGGTGAACGACCCTTCCAATCGCATCGTCTCTGTCATTCTCGACGGCGAGAACGCCTGGGGAGCATACAGGCGGCAGGCGCGTCCGTTCCTTCATGCGCTGTACACGGCGCTCGCTGGTGATACGGAGATCCGGACGGTCACGTTTCGAGAGTATCTCGAGGGCAATCCCACGCGGCAGGTGCCGACTCACCCGATTTCGGCATTGCCGAAAGTCTATGACCTAGCTGAGGCGAGTTGGATCGACGAGAACGGCTCGGCGCCGGGGAACGACTTAGGCACATGGATCGGAGAGGCCGAGGAAAATCAAGGGTGGGACCGCCTTCGCGAAACCCGGGAATGGCTCGATTCCATCAAGACCATGCTGGAGCGTCATCCCAAAGCGTTCGAAGCGTTGTATGCCGCGGAAGGAAGTGATTGGTTTTGGTGGTTTGGTGAAGATCAATCCTCCGATTCGGATGCGGAGTTCGACGAGCTCTTTCGAAACCATCTGAAGGCGGTCTACGGGGCACTGCGTCGTAAACCTCCACTGGCGCTCGGTGATGCCATCGTGCCCCATGCTCTCGTGTCGACGTTCGCCAAACCGATCCGATCAGTTCGTTTTGGTGATCGCCTCAGCATCAGAACGAACTGCCCCGGTGAGCTGACCTGGAAGACCGATCAGAACGAACAGTGGACGACTCGCGAGCTGATCGCAGCCGGCGGCGTAATGGCCGCCGTGTACCGATTCAGTCTGACGCTTGGCCCGTTCGCTTCGCCGGTTCGATGGATCGAGTTCCAATTCCGGTGCCTCCATCCAGGCTGCTGCGGAACTGATCCTTGTTGTCGAACAGGCCTGCAGCGCGTCGCAGTGATCGGCAGTCTAGCTAAAGACAGACAACGCACACCACGTCGTGGAGGGAGAGAAGGCATGTAGCATGGCGTTCCTCGACCGGTGGCGTATTTCTAGAACAAAGGTGGAAGGAGAAAAACCATGATATCGAAGCAAGAGATGGATCGAGTCTGTGGCATGTGGGTCGACAAGGAGACGGCTCCATTTCGACTACGATCCGGAATCCTACAGGAAAGGCTTTGAAGGTCGAAAGACCTGATGCCGATGACGCTGCAAACTCTCTCACTCCCGCTGAAGGTCTTGGTCACCCTGTTTCTGCTGACCATGGGACTTGGTTACCTCTTCGCCCTCGCCTACCTCTATTTGATTGATGTGGAGCCGCACACCAAACACGGAATGGGACTCGTCGCTGCTGTCATTATGAAATATTACGGTCAACGGGAGACGACCAGGTTGGAAGCGGCCCTTGGAGGCCCCATGGGAGAGTATGTCACTGATTCGCAGAGAACACAGATCGTCCAGTGGATACGACAGGGCGCGAGAGAAGCAGGGTTCGCAAGGGTTCAACCCATCCTCACTCAGACCTGCGCGGGATGTCACAGCGCAGCCGCCGGGACGGGGTTGCCGTTGTTAACTTCCTACACGGAAGTTGCTCGCTATACAGCGGTAGACCTCGGCCAGTCTATCAAATCATTGGTGCGAGTCTCTCATATTCATCTATTCGGCATAAGTTTCATCTTCATGTTCACGAGTTTCATCTTCGTTTGCAGTGGGATTCCTGTCTCCGTTCGGACCTTTCTGGTGGCGGTCCCCTTCCTCGCCATCTGGCTGGACATGGGTCCTGGTGGTTCACCAAGCATGACCCAATTTTTGCCTCCATCGTAATCGGTGGGGGGCGTTGATGGGACTCTCCCTGGCGTTACAAATTGGAATTTCTCTTTATGAGATATGGCTCGCTTGATGTACCGGTCATTTAAGCATGAAGGAACTAGCCATTGAAGATCGACGATCATCACTCGACAGCTAGGAGTCACGGTGTTCTGCTCAAGATAATCGTTTTCATGGGATTCCTGGCCGGTTTGGCACGAGCCCTCGCCCTGGGAGCTGAGGGGGCGATCCCCCCGGAGTTTGCGGGGAAAATTATGCCGGCTGAAATGCGTGACGATTCGAAAGCGCATGTGGCAGGGAAGGACATTTACGAAGGGAAGGTCAATCCGGCGGTCAATTGCGCTCGGTGTCATGGGAACGATGGCAAGCCAACTCGACTGGGCAAAGGCGCCCCCGATCTTTCCAATCCGGCTGAAGTGGGTCAACATTCGGATGCCCGCTGGTTCTGGCGTATCTCGGAAAAGATAACGGGGGCCACGATGCCGTCGTATAAGGACAAACTGACCGAAGAGCAGCGTTGGCAAGTGCTCGCGTATCTGCGGACCTTGGCACCATCCGGCAAGTAGACCGCCGGAAGGGGGACGCTATGAAGAAATCGTTCATCCCCATGACCGCCGTGCTGATGCTCATAGTATTGGTAACCCTGGTCCTCTTGTCCGCTCGTCGAGCCTCGGCCGTTCCATCATTTTCCCGGGAACATGGCCTCAAGTGTAGCGACTGCCATGCGGGATTCCCCCTGCTGAATGAGTTCGGGATGGAGTTCAAGCAACGGGGATTCCGGCTGCCGGACGAGGACGGTAAGTATCCCTGGGAGCTAAAGAGTCTGCCCGTCTCCGTGATCGGTATCATGCAGTACCTCAATGCGCACGAAGACGATCCCGTGACCAAAGCCCGGCTATCTTCCACCAGCAAGGTCGAAATCGAAGAAATCGAACTCATGGCTGCTGGAACTGTAGCGCCGAAGGTCGGATTTCTGGCTGAGTTTGCCCAGGAAGTGGCCGAGGGGGGAACCTTTGGAAACGAACAGATTTGGATGCAGTTCAGCGACCTGATACCGGCCAGTGTGCTTAACCTCCGGGCCGGGCGCATGCTGAACGAACAGTACTACCTCTCACAGAAACGGCGACTGACCTTCCAGCGGTACCTGGCGCCGGTGACATTCAATGTGACCGGCGTCGAACTCAACGGATTCTGGTCTGGACTTCGGTACGCAGCCGGAGTCGTCAACGATGAGCGCGAGGAAGGAATCAACACGCCGACGGTTAACCTGGAGAAGAAATTTCAGGGTTTCTACGCCTGGGGAACCTACACTCGGTGGGACCACATCATTGGCATCCGGTACATCAACACGAAGGCGAATTCCGATCAGCCCTCGCCGATCATTGATGGCCGAACTAGGCAGCAATTGGATGCCACGCTGAATCTCCGCTTTGCTCGCGGCCAGATCTTGCTCGGCTATTTTCATAACTGGGACATCGGAGGCGTGAATGGACAGGATCGGAGGAATTATCTGGTGGAGGGCATCCTCGAAGCGCTCCCCGAGAAACTGTTCCTGGATGCCCGCTACGAGATACAAGATACGGGGCTGGCCCCCGGTAGTCCCAACAATCCGATGAGGGCTAACGGCACTCTCGTCACCGCGCATGCCTCCTATTATGTCACCGAAAACATACGAGCCGTGGCGGAATTTACCAAAGTGAGGGGCGAAGGGCTGGACATACAGCGGATCGGCGAATCGAATGCCGTCGCGGCCGGTAGTCAGGAACGCTACCTGGTGGGGATCCATTTTGGGTTTTAGTGCGAGAGAGCGATGTATTGCGCAGAGTACGCCGACCAAAACGGCGAGAGGTGTCTAGAAACGTTTGAGAATCTCTCGACGCTTCTCTAGGTATTCGTCGTCGGTAATCAGGCCCTGTTCGTGCCATATCTTTAAGTGATGGAGCTTCTCTTCGGCTAGTGAACCTGGAATATCCGGTTGCGCCTGAGTCGGAGAAGAAGCTCGGCTAGGCTCAGTGAGCCATGCTTTGTAATCGAGAGAAAGAGTTTGGACAGAGTCCTTGATGAGAGTCCTTGAGAGATCGCCCCTGGCCAAGGTTGTCTGGTGAGGTCCTGGCACGAAATGAAACTCCATTTCTCCGATCGGCTGAAGAGGAGCCTCCTCGGAGGTTTCACGCTTTCGTGACGTAGTGGTTGGTCTGCGGGCATTCGCGAGTAAGACGATGAGCTGATCGCCGTGGATGAGCATACCGCCTGTCGTGACGAGGGGAATGCCATCCTCACGGGTTCGCCGTAGGACAAAGACCGCCGTTTCATCCCCTCGGGCTTTGAGCAATGCGGCCAGAAGATGAGGGGCAAGGAGTTGAGCATCGTCATTGGGAAAAGCCGGTTCCGGTTGCGGTACTCTTCTCAGAACCCAGTAGCTGATGAAGCTTGTCTCCCGCTGGATCTTAATGGATCGCAGGAGGCTAATAAGATCCGTGGCGGTCAACTCGGCAACGAGCTGATCGGATCCTCCGGCAACCTCCTTCAGAGGTGGAGGACTGTCCAATCGCACAAGGAGGATGGGGTCTTCGTACACGGTCCGGGAAACGATGGGTGAGTTCACACATCCAGTGAGGAAGAAGATGGCGGCAACGCCAGAGGCGCCGCACCTGCTCCACGTAAAGGGACTAAGCCGGAGTGTCATTACAGGTGATTATAGGTGAGGGCGTGCTACAGGAACAAGATTGTGCGCCAGTCAGGTTCCACTTTCGGTGCTGGATCGTAGAGGCTGCCGTTTCCGCAGCGTAACCAAGCCGGTTGATATTTGATGGGAGGCACGAGATATGGTGAGTCAGGGTCTCAAGTTGGAGATGCTGAGAACTTCCACGAACGAGTGGGGCCAGCCTACCTCTCAGGAGGCGACATGAAGCTCAACGGCTGGCACACGCTCACGTTCGAATCGCTGGAACATGAACTAGGCTCCGACATCGATGATGGATTGACTGAACGTGAGGCAGAGCATCGTCTTACGACGGTGGGACCGAATGAATTGCCCGAAGCTCCTCCACCCTCTCCGCTCAAAATCCTCCTCGCGCAATTCTCGAGTCTGATCGTCTGGGTCCTCATCGGCGCGGCGCTTGTATCTGGCTTGCTGCAAGAATGGATCGACGCGGCCGCGATCGTGGCGATTGTGGTCTTAAATGCCATCTTAGGGTTCGTCCAGGAGTTCCGCGCCGAACGGTCCTTGGCAGCGCTCCGCAAACTGTCGGTCGCAACGGCGCGAGTCATTCGAGAGGGAGTCGCCCAGTCGATTCCGGCCCGCCAACTGGTTCCCGGCGATCTCATCCAAGTGGAAGCCGGAGATCGGATCCCGGCAGACAGTCGGTTGATCTATGCGACGAGTCTCCAGACACAAGAAGCTTCCCTGACCGGGGAGTCCACACCGGTCAGCAAGTCCGCCGAGCTCATTTCTCAGACCGAGGTGCCCTTGGGAGACCGCCGCAACATGCTCTTTATGAGCACCGTCGCGGTCTCTGGGAAAGGCCGGGCGTTGGTAACGGCCACCGGACTTCAGACCGAGCTGGGAAAGATCGCGGCGATGATTCATCGCGAGGCGCAGTCGGAGCAAGAGGAAACGCCACTCCAGCGCCGGCTCGAACAGCTCGGACACACATTACTGTGGCTCACGCTGGTGATTGTAGGAGTGGTGTTCCTCCTGGGCATGCTCCGCGGCGTGCCGCTGATCATGATGTTTCTCACATCGGTGAGTTTAGCCGTTGCGGCCATCCCAGAGGGTTTGCCCGCGGTGGTCACCATCACACTGGCCCTCGGTGTCACTCGCATGGTGCAGCGCCATGCCTTAATCCGGCGGCTGCCGGCAGTGGAGACCTTGGGCTCAACAACCGTGATCTGCTCGGACAAGACGGGCACACTCACCAAGAACGAGATGACCGTGACTCGATTGTACCTCGGCGGTGAGGTCTTCATTGTTTCAGGCGAAGGCTATGCGCCGGTTGGTGAGATCCGTGTGAATGGAGGACAGACTAACAGAACTCCACATCCGGGACTCACAGCCTTGCTGCGGGCTGGCGTGTTGTGTAACGGAGCCGAACTGCGTCTAGAAGCCTTCGCCTGGCAGGTGCTGGGCGACCCGACAGAGGGTGCCCTACTTGTCGTGGCGGCGAAGACCGGACTCTCAAAAGCCGATCTGGATCGTGATAATCCGATGCTTGGTGAGGTGCCGTTTGATTCGGAACGCAAAAAGATGACTATGGTCCGCCGCGCCGCCACCGGTCCGGTCACCTATGTGAAAGGCGCACCCGATGTGCTGCTGCGCGATTGCACTGCCTGGATGACCCGTGACGGGCAGATCACAGCGCTGACGGAGGAGATCCGTCAACAAATCCTCTCCACCAATCGGCAATTTGCTTCGCAAGCCCTACGGGTCCTCGGCATGGCCATGCGACCATTAGACATCTTGCCGGACGCGTATACCGCGACCAGTTTGGAGCACGACTTAACTTTTTTAGGGTTGGTCGGCATGAAAGATCCGATCCGACCTGAAGCCAAGGCGGCCGTGGAAACCTGTCGGGCCGCCGGCATTCGGACGGTCATGATTACTGGGGATCATAAGGACACAGCAGTCGCCATTGCGCAGGACTTGGGGATTTTCGAAACCGGTGCGCAAGCGATCTCCGGTGCAGAGCTGGACCAGCTGTCGGATGTTGAGCTGGAGAAGCGAGTCGCCGGCACCGCAGTCTACGCCCGGGTGTCGGCTGAGCACAAGCTCCGGGTCGTGCGCGCGTGGAAGAGACGAGGGGCGGTGGTCGCCATGACCGGCGACGGGGTCAATGACGCGCCGGCGCTGAAAGCGGCCGATATCGGTGTGGCCATGGGCATTACCGGGACGGACGTCACGAAAGAAGCCTCGGACATGGTCGTCACTGACGATAACTTCGCGTCGATTGCGGCAGCAGTAGAAGAGGGACGCGCCGTCTTCGACAATATCCGAAAGGCGGTCTTCTATCTCCTCTCCTGTAATATCAGCGAGATTCTCCTCATGCTGCTCGCCACGCTGTTTGCCCTTCCGCTGCCGTTGTTGCCGGTGCAGATCCTCTGGATCAATCTGGTGACAGATGGGCTCCCTGCATTGGCCCTCGCCGTTGATCCCAAGGATCCCGACCTGATGAGACGGCCACCCCGACCACCGGCGGAACGATTTCTAACGAAAGAGCGGTTTATCATGTTGTTCGCTCAGGGCTCATTTTTGGCACTGATTTCGCTCGGGGCGTTTGTGTACTGTTTGTACGGCATGGACTTGAGTCTGGAACGGGCCCGCACGCTGACCTTCACGATTCTCGTCGCGGCCCAGCTCTTCCACGCCTTCAATAATCGCAACGACCGCCGGTCCATCTTCGAGATCGGGCTGCTCACGAACAAGCCGCTCCTTGGGGCCGTTGGGCTTTCGGCGGCGCTGCAAGCCGTCATTGTGCTCACTCCGCCGATCCATCCGATTTTTGACGTCGTGCCCCTTGACACGGAGCATTGGCTTCTCGCTCTGGGCATCGGGATCTTGCCGCTGGTGGCGATGGAGATCTGGAAAGCTGGATTGGCGAAAAGGCGCCTCTCTTCGTCGGCACCTGATCCCAAGAGCTTGTAGTGTTGCTCGGCAATCGCCCGCTACGACAGCGGCTGAACAGGCTGCCATTCATCGCGATTACCGGGATAGTGGCGACCTGGCTTGGATCCCCGCCCTGCCGACGCGCCAGAGTTGGCCGTTGCCCCGAAGCTGCGGTCGAACGACAGGTCGGCAGATGTCCTATTTTGGGACTTGACAGGTATCTTTGCATTGAGAGATAAGTGTCACGTTATGAACGGTTGGATACTTGCTAAGATGAGGATGCGACTCTTCAGCCTAGTCTTATTCTTTGCCCTCTGTCAGATCGTCGGGACAATGTGTGCGGTGCCAGATCTGTCGTTGGCCGACGATGCCGCACGGCTGGCTAAAGAGATGAGCCATATGGCCTGTCCGATGGATGGGACCCTCATGTGCCCGGCGTCGCTGACCGCGTCGCCTGAGCGTCAAATAAAGAACGGCATGGTCGTGGTTGTTGATCCTGTTCTGTCTTTCGTCAGTCTTATCGAAGTTTCCGATGGTGTTTCTAGTGAGACATGGTCTTGGAGTAGCGCGTACTCCGTTGTTCCTATCTCCATAAGCTCTTCCTCGGTTCTTCGAATCTGATCCAACACCTCCAGTATCGTCATCCCCTGTTTGGCTGCTGACGCTGAGCGGGCCGCGATTCTATTTTCCCCTAGGGAGGCGCTGCCATGAAACCAATTGCTGGGCTTCACAAGCACCCGGGGTCAATCGCCTCGTGGATCGTCCCCCCGGACGGTGCTGTGGGCACCCCGGAAGATGTGCACAGCACCCTTTTGACACTTCGTTTCAACCTTCTTTTGTCGTAAGTCGGCCGTAAGTTTTGGACCCGAAGGGTAGGGCCATGGATCTACAGAGAGTTCTTCAGTGATGAACCATTGGATCATCGTCAACGATAAGATGCAGTCCTTCAGCGTGGTCCTGCTCTTCGCCCTTTGTCAGATCATCGGGACAATGTGTACGGTAGAAGATCTATGGTTGGCCGACGACGCTGCACAGTTGGTTGAAGAGATAAACCATATGGCCTGTCCCATGGATGGGACTCTCATGTGCCCACCGTCCGCCGTATCATCGCCGGAACGGCAACTCAGGCAGGCAGCAACCACTAATCTGGATCAGACGCCGGTACTGCTAAACCCTGTTACAGCGTCCGCTGTTTCCTCAACTTTAGAATCCTCATCCTGGAGCTCTGCGTCGGGGTTCGTCCCCATCTCCATAGCCTCCTCATCGGTCCTTCGAATTTAATTCAAAACTTCAGTTCATGCACTTCCACTCCGTTTTTGTGCTCGGAGGCGGCATGGATTCATTCGTTCCTTGGTCTGGAGGTGTCATTAGACAATCGGCCCCGATGCTACTCCACCCGGTGTCCATGGGCTTGGAAGAGGGGCTGATGATCACATGAAAGGAGAACATCTCATGATGGGGATGCGTTGGACCAATTGGCTGGGTCTTGCAATGCTGGTGTTCTTTCTCGTTATTCATGAGCCCATATGGCTACTCCTCGGGTTTGGCACCACGGCGGATGGCAGCATGACATTTGACAGCACGAAGATCCTGTGGGTTATTCCGGTCGTCGCCTACATCATTGTTGCGGCGGTGTTGATAATACGGGGAGATCCACAACGCGACGACGCGTGATCGTCTTGTGTGAGCAGGGAGCGTGGTGCTTCTATCTCTATCCGATAGGGAGGTGAACATGAGATACCTTCGAGAGAAGATCATAAGAAATTGGTCTCCGGCTCAGTACCTCTTGGTGGCACTGACGCTGGTCTCATCCACTCCGGCCACGGCTCAGCCAGTCCCGTTACCGGGGAGTGAGATCCCGCAGTTCGTGGACCGGTTGCCTCTTCTCGCTGTGGCGGGCGGAACCATCGAAACGATTACCACGGCATCAGCGACGCTCTCGATGTGCGAGTTCAAGTCCAACGTCATGCCTTCGACGTTCGTACCGCCGTCTTCCGCCCCCGCCTACACGGGAACCTACGTCTGGGGCTACCGCAACGGTGCAACGTGTCCTGGATCGGGGACCCTGCTCCCAACCTACATTGGGCCGGTGTTCGTCGCGACGCGTGGAACCCCCACCGAAATTCAGTACATCAACAGTCTGCCCAATACGGCGGCGAGCCAACTATCGGCGTGGAAGACCTCGACCGATCAGACTCTTGACTGGGCCGATCCGCTGAACGGTGAAGCGAACAGGTGTGCGGATGCGGTCACTGAAAACCAACCGCCGGTGGGAATCTGCGCATCGAATTATGCCGGTCCTGTCCCAACCGTGCCCCATTTGCACGGAGGGGAGGTACCGCCGGTGCTGGATGGAAATCCGAACGCCTGGTTCACCGCTGATGGCGTCTACCGAGGCCATGCGTACTACAGCAAAACGGGTGCGGTTGCGAACGGAGCGATGTACCGCTATCCGAATACACAAGAAGCCGCTCCTCTCTGGTTTCATGACCATGCCTTAGGCCTCACACGCTTGAACGTCTATGCGGGGTTGGCAGGGGGCTATCTGATCGTGGATCCGGCGCTGACGTTGCCGACCGGTCTACATCCGACCGGATTGCAACAAGGCACTGCAGGCTCCGTAGACTATATCATTCCGCTGGTGATTCAGGACCGCATGTTCGATACAAACGGGCAGCTCTATTTCCCCAACATGGGGCCCAACCAGGAGCACCCGTTCTGGATGATGGAGTTCTTCGGCGACACGATTGTGGTGAACGGCAAGGTCTGGCCGTATCTGAATGTCGAGGCCAGGCGCTGTCGGTTCCTCCTCATCAATGGATCAAACGCGCGTACGTATGAACTCTCCTTGCACGGACAGCATCTATGGCAGATCGCAACCGACGGAGGGTATCTCGATGCGCCGGTTCGGGTACACAAGCTGACCGTGATGCCTGGTGAGCGCGCCGACATCATGATCGACTTTTCAGGATTAGAGGGCCGCACGCTGATTTTAAAGAATCACGGCCGCGCACCATTCCCCGATGGGGCACCACCCGATGGGGCGACGGTGGGACGCGTTCTCCAGTTTCGAGTGGGACCGTCCACATTGGCAGGGGCGGACGCAAGCTACAACCCGGCTCATGGCGCCGCGCTTCGCCCACCCATGCGTCGGTTGGTAAACCCGGCCGCGGGAACGCTGGCTGTCGTTCCTTCGAAAACCCGCCAACTTACCCTTAATGCCATGATGGGTGCCGGTGAAATGGAAATGGTCGAATTGCTGCTGAACAATACGAAGATGTCCGGCAAACGTGCCGGTGGAACGGTTCGAACGGATTTCACGGCCGTTACGGTGGGAGGCATAACGGAATATGTGTCCGAGTTGCCGGCAGAAGGCGAGACCGAAGTCTGGGAAATCGTCAATCTGACAGCCGACGCCCATCCGATCCACACACACTTGACGCAGGTTCAGGTGATCAATCGGCAGAGGTTTCATCGGAACCGGTACAGTAAGGCCTACGAGGGGGCGTTCCCCGGCGGCGCCTCTATGTTTGGCGATGGTCCACCGTTGACGTATGCGCCCTCCGTTGCTTCTGGATTGAAATATGGAGGAAATCCGAATATTCAGCCCTATCTGCATGGCCCCGTACATCCACCGGAAGTCAACGAAGCTGGATGGAAAGATACCGTGATCGCGTATCCGGGCCAAGTCACCCGCCTCGCCGTGCGCTTCGGGCCGACAGACGCGGCAGCCGGCGTGGCGAGAAACTATTCTTTTGATCCAGATGCCGGTGCGCATGGATTCGTCTGGCATTGTCATATCCTCGACCATGAGGACAATGACATGATGCGGCCGATTAAAGTCACCGCGGCACGAGGTGCGGTGAGAACCTATGTGATGGGCGTGGATTACTAGGCGAGAGTGGGATAGAAAGACCAGCCTCTAGATGTCGGGCAGTCTAAAGAGACTGTCCGACATCCATGGACGGGCGAAATCTAATTCATCGATTCATAGATAGAAAGCCGGCAGTGAAAAAAAAGGTACTAGACAAAACCAACTTGATTTCCAGGCGTGTGCTGCTGAAACAGGCCGGAACGTTGGGAGTCCTCGGTGCGATCCCGCCACTGCTTCATGCGTGCACGCGTCATCAGTTGCTTCCCCTGAATCCCATTGACGCACAACCTTCAACCCTGAGCGGCGAGCTGATCGACTTGGTGATCAGCGAACGGTCTTTTGTCCTAGACGGGCAAACCGGGACTGCCATGACAATCAATGGGACGATCCCTGGGCCGCCCGTCCGTCTCAAGGAAGGCCAAGAGGTCACGCTGCGGGTCACAAACCGCTTGGCGGAAATTACCTCGATTCATTGGCATGGCATTCTCCTACCACCAGCTATGGATGGCGTACCCGGGGTGAGCTTCAGGGGTATCCAGCCTGGCGAGACCTTCACCTATCGGTTTCCCGTCAAGCAGAGCGGCACGTATTGGTATCACAGTCACTCGGGAGGTCAAGAGATGCGGGGAATGTATGCGCCCATGATCCTTGATCCCCTCCAACCCGATCCATTTCACTATGACCAAGACTATGTCGTGATGCTCTCAGATTGGACCTTCGAGTCGCCGGAGTCCGTGTTTGCCAATCTTAAAAAGTTCCCGGGTTACTATAACTTCCAGCAACGGACAGCGGGCGAGTTCTTCTCCAATATCGTGAACTGGGGCTTATGGGCGACGCTGAAGAATTACCTCATGTGGGACCAGATGCGGATGGATCCCACGGACTTCGCGGATGTGACCGGCTACACCTTTACCTACCTCATGAACGGGCTGTCCCCGGGTGCTAATTGGACCGGACTGTTTTGCCCAGGAGAGAAAGTCCGCCTACGCTTCATCAACGCGGCCTCCATGACCTTTTATGACCTCCGCATTCCGGGTCTCACGATGACGGTCGTACAGGCCGATGGGCAGAATATCCAGCCCGTCGTGGTAGAGGAGCTTCGTATGGGAGTGGCGGAGACGTACGATGTGATTGTCGAACCGACCGGCGACCGAGCCTATACCATTTTTGCTGAGACACTGGATCGCAGTGGGTACACGCGCGGCACGCTTGCCCCGCGTCCTGGCATGAGCGCCGAGATCCCGGAACGCCGGCCGCGTCCTCTCCGGACGATGGAAGAGATGGGTATGGACATGACGGGTATGCAGCACCCAAACGGGGGCGGAATGACGATGCCCGACATGGGATCATCCGACGAGAGGCCGAGCAGCAAGCCCTCAGCTAACACTCCAAATATGGAGCACATGCAGCATGATCCGCAGAAAGACCACATGCCCGGCATGGGCGATCAATCTCATTCGACGATTCCTGGAGCCCAGCCCGTCAAGCACGGTCCCGACGATCATGGGACCGGCAATCAAACGGTGGCCGAGTATTCGCGGAATCGGTTTTATGAACCAGGCAGAGGGCTAGAAAACAGCCCTCGGCGAGTGCTGCTTTACACCGATTTGAAAAGCCGTACGCCCTATTCTGACCAACGGGAGCCGGAGCGAGAGATTGAACTCCACGTCACGGGCAATATGGGGGACCGCTATATGTGGTCGTTCGATGGCAAGAAGTACTCGGATGCGTCGGAGCCGATTCGTTTCCGCTACGGAGAACGGCTGCGTCTTACGTTCGTCAACGACACGATGATGGAGCATCCGCTTCATTTGCACGGCATGTGGATGCACTTGGAAAACGGCGCGGGCGAGTATCTGCCACGCAAACACACCGTCATCGTCAAGCCCGCAGAGCGGGTGTCGGTTGCGGTCACCGCGGACGCCCCCGGACCCTGGGCATTTCATTGCCACTTACTCTTTCACATGGAGGCAGGCATGTTTCGAGTCATCGAGGTGTCCGATAAGCCGCTGTAAAAGTGCTCATGTCTTTTCACGCCCTTCATTCAATTGCTTTGGCATGTGCCCTCAGCGTCAACATCTGCGCTCCAGTTGCCTCTGCTGAAACCTTTGTGATCGTATCGAATAAGGGCAGTGTGCCTGGTCCTTCTAACTCCGCCGGCCAGCTCAGTCCCTCGGTGAAAACAGTTCGAACGCCGTTGGGAGGAGTGTCGGCAATCCTCGGAGGGTCTGTCCGCACCTTGCCGAACCTATCGCCACAACAGGACTGGGCTCCACCCGTCAACGATCAGGAGAACCACCTGTTTACACTGATCGACGTGCTCGAATACCGGCCAAGAACGAGTGGGGGTGAGCGGACGAGCGATTACCGCTGGGACATCGAAGGGTGGTACGGCGGAGATTACAACCGACTGTGGTTCAAGAGCGAAGGACAACAGGATACGGCTTTCAAAGCGGACTACGATGTGGATTTTCAGCTGCTTTATGGTCGGTTCATCCGAAAATATTATGATTTTCAAATTGGCCCACGTTTTGAAACGCAAACCTTTCGCGGGCGGAATGTGACCCGTGGGTTCGCGGCGATCGGGATCGAGGGAATCGTGCCTTATGATTACACGATGGAAGCGACCTTGTTCATCGACCAGAATGGCGCGGTGTCGGGGCGACTGACGTTGACGAAGGATCTGTTGCTGACCCAGCGGCTGATTCTCCAGGGCCGCTTCGAGACCAATATTGCCGTACAACGAGTCGAAGAATTTACGACCGGCTCGGGACTAAACAATTTGGAATTCGGGATGCGGCTACGGTATGAAATTCGGCGCGAATTTGCGCCCTATGTAGGCTTCTCGCTCGATAGAAGTTTCGGTGAGACCGCCACGCTGGTACGCCAAGAGGGTGGAAATCCAAGTCAGATCCGATTCGTAGCCGGCTTGCGTATGTGGTTCTAGCACTCTTTTGCCGTTTTCTTCTTCGTATAATCAGCATTTATTTCTTTTTCCACGTTCATCAGAATCGGGCAACGGACGGTGGACTGACCGGCTTCAGAAGTTTGGATTAGTTTTTTCAGCACATGAGCCAGTACCCGTAAGTCTTGAACCTTGGATTCCACCTGCACAAGTTTCGCCTGTGCCCGTTTCTGCACATCATCAGAGCAAGCCGTTGTTGAAGCAATCCTTAGGGTGAGCAATTCAGAGATCTCCCTCAGCGTGAACCCTAAGGCTTGGGCCTTCTTGATGAACCTCAGGCGTCGTTCCTTTTCATGCCCGTACAGTCTATATCTGGAAGGCCTCCTCGCTGATGGATTGAACAAGTTCAGGCGCTCGTAGTAGTGGACGGTCTCGACATTCACTCCGACAATTCCGGCAAGCTGGCCGATAGTCAGTTGAGCAGCGATGTTATCACCATGAAGGGAATCTACGCCTTGCATTACAGTATAGAGTCAAGCGCCTCTACAGAAGTTTCGCACCCTCTTGACTCGATACTATGGTACAGCCCGTAGGATGGCGTTCAAAGGGAGGTGATGACTATTGTGCCCCTGGGTAGAACAGTTTGGTTTTTGCCCCTATGAGGTTTCGTCCAAAGTGTGGCAGTGGATGCACAACCTCTTCAGCTGACAGCTGAGAAAGCAGAAGGGTGGCTTCGCACTGTGCCACCCTTTTTTGGTCTCCTCGCATTATCAAAAGAACCTCCTGAACATGTTCTACTTCATAGCCTCCTTCCGCAACATTCTCTAAGATTCAGGACTCGGAATCGTGGAGCGGAGCTGAACGCGTCGCCAAACGGAATAGAGGACTGGAATGACGACCAGCGTGAGTATGGTTGAACTGACCATGCCGCCGATCATCGGCGCGGCAATCCGCTTCATCACATCGGCCCCGGTGCCGGTCGTCCACATGATCGGCAACAAGCCACCCATGATGGCGGCGACGGTCATCATCTTCGGCCGCACGCGCTGAACGGCTCCCTCTATAATAGCGTCACGGATGTCCTGCACCGTCGCCATGCGACCTTCGCGCGCGCGCCGCTCATACACTTCATCGAGATAGACGAGCATCACCACGCCCGTCTCCGCTGCCACGCCGGCCAGCGCGATGATCCCTACCCACACCGCCACGCTGAGGTTGTAGCCCAGGTAATGGAGATACCAGATGGCTCCGATCACGGCAAAGGGGACGGAGAGGAGCACGATCAGCGATTTCACAAGTGATCGGAAATTGAGGTACAGGAGCAACAGGATCACGGCCAGTGTCACAGGGACCACCAGCTTCAACCGCTCTTCTGCCCGCATCAGATGCTCGTATTGACCGGCCCAGATTAGGCGGTACCCAGGCGGGAGCGTGACCAGCTCGCGGACGGCTCGTTGGGCGTCTTGGACATAGCCGCGCAAGTCGCGGCCGCCGACCGACACCGACACCAAACCGGCCAGTTCCCCCGCTTCATCTGCGATCGACGACGGTCCCTGCGTGATCACCAGCTCCGCGATTTGTTCAAGAGGGATCTGCGCACCGCTGGGCGTGGGAATCAGCACCCGTTTGAGCCGGTCCGGATCATCGCGCAACTCGCGCTTGTAGCGCACGTTGACCGGATACCGCTCTCGTCCCTCGACCGTGGTGGTCACGGTTTCTCCTCCGATAGCCGAAGTGATCACCGCTTGTACATCTCCGATGGTCAGGCCATGCCGGGCCGCTTCACGCCGGTTCACGATCACATCCAAGTAGTAGCCTTCATTGAGCCGCTCGGCGAAGGCGCTCCTGGTGCCGGGCACGGTCGCCAAGGTTTGTTCGATTTCTATGCCGATTCGCTCGATCGTCTTCAAGTCCGGCCCCAGCACCTTGATCCCGACGGGGCTCCGGACACCGGTCGTGATCATCTCCGTGCGGGTCTGGATCGGCATCCACCAAATGTTCGGAAAGCCAGGGATGCGCAGTTTGGCATCCATCTCGTCCAATAACCGGTCCCAGGTCATGCCAGGCCGCCATTGCGCTTCCGGTTTCAGAGTGACCGTGATCTCAGCCATGCCGACGAAGGCTGGATCGGTGGCGGTCGGGGCCTTCCCCATTTTGCCGAATACCCGTTCTACTTCAGGGAAGGTCGTGAGCAACTGATCCTGTACCTGTAACACTTTGGTTGCTTCGGGGATCGAGAGGCCTGGGACGGTGGTCGGCATGTAGAGAATGGTCCCCTCGTTGAGCGGCGGCATGAATTCCGCGCCGAGTCGAGAGAACACCGGCACCGTGATCGCCACTGCCGCAACCGCTAGCCCCAGCGTCACCCACCTCACTCGCAATGCTCCTGAAAGGATGGGCCGATACAGGGCAATGAGCCATCGGTTCAGCGGATTCTTGATTTCAGGGCGAACCTTCCCACGAATCAACAACACCATCAGCACGGGCGCCAATGTCACTGAAAGCGCGGTGGCAAAGAGCATCGAAAAGGTCTTGGTATAGGCCAAGGGCGTGAACAGCCGACCTTCCTGCGCTTCCAGGGCAAAGATTGGCAGGAACGACACCGCGATCACCAGCAGTGAAAAAAACAGGGGCCGCCCCACTTCTTTCGCGGCAGCGATGATGATTTCCGTTCGGTTGCCTGAGGGAGATTGCTCCAACCGTTTATGGGCATTCTCGACCATCACGATCGCGGCATCGACCATTGCGCCGATAGCAATGGCGATCCCGCCCAGCGACATGATGTTGGAGGTAATCTTCAAGTAGGCCATTGGGATAAAAGCAAGCAGCACCGCCACGGGGAGAATGAGGATGGCCACTAGTGCGCTTCGAACATGAAACAGAAAGATCAGAGCGATCAGGCTCACGATCACACTTTCTTCAACCAGTTTCTCGCGGAGGACGGCAATCGCGCGATAAATGAGATCGGACCGATCGTAGGCGGGAACAATGCGCACGCCCTCGGGCAAGGCCGGAGCGATTTCCTCCAGCCTGGCTTTGATCCGCTCGATCACAGTGAGCGCATTCTCGCCAAACCGCATAATCACAATGCCGCCGACCGTCTGACCCTTGCCGTCCAACTCAGCAATGCCTCGCCGCTGATCCGGCCCAAGCTGGACATGCCCGATGTCACGTACTAGGATCGGCGTGCCTCGTCCATCCGTGCCGACGGGAATCAGCTCAATTTCATCAACCGACCGCAGATAGCCTCGCCCTCGAATCACGTATTCAGTGCCGGCCATCTCCAACACCCTGCCGCTCACCTCCGCATTGCTGTTGCGGACGGCTTGGATGACCGTCTGAATCGGCAGCCGATAAGCCGCTAATACGTTGGGGTCCACTTCGATTTGGTATTGTTTGACGAATCCACCGATCGCCGACACTTCTGCCACGCCAGGTACGCTCTCCAGTTGGTAACGCAGATACCAATCCTGAAGACTGCGGAGCTGCGCCAAGTCATGGGCTCCAGACTCATCCACCAAGGCATACTGATAGACCCACCCCACGCCCGTTGCGTCAGGCCCTAGGGTCGGCGTGACGCCGATCGGCAACTTGCCGGTAAGCTTCTGGAGATATTCGAGGACACGACTTCGTGCCCAGTAGAGGTCGGTCCGGTCTTCGAAGATCACATACACATAGGACACCCCATATTCCGAGACTCCTCGGACCCGTTTGACTTTAGGTCCAGCGAGCAGAGAGGTCACGACCGGGTACGTGATCTGATCCTCGATGAGTGTGGGGCTCCGGCCCGGCCATTCGGTATAGACGATCACCTGAACATCCGAAAGGTCTGGAATGGCATCCAGCGGGACTTGAAACAAAGCCCACAGGCCCCAGCCTGTCAGCAACAGCACACAGAGGATGACAAGGACTGGATTACGTGCACTCCCTTCGATGAGTCGAGCGATCATTGTTTTTTATCCCTCCACCTCGGCGGCGCCGAGACCTCGCCTTTTTCAACTACATGCCTCCCTCTGCGACCAGGAATTGAAACTTTTCAAAAATTGGTGGTTGGCCCGGGATGGTCACGGTGCCGGTCACGACCCACGTACCGCCCATGCCGAACATCACCTTGCCTTCATAGAGCCCGTCCTTGGTATGGCGCGCCGTCACCTTGGAATCGGTCATTCCTGGCATCGGCATGGTATAGACGAACAGGACTTGCGCATGGGTCACTGGCTTGCCGCTCTGATTCGTCACCCTGAGTTTGAGGAAAACCTCACCCGCCTTGGGCGTTTCGGGCAAGGTCGTGAAGGTCAGGGTGTATCCGGCTACGTTGCGAGTTTCAGAGATGGCTTTAGCTGAACCAGGATCCATACCCGGCATGCCGCTCATGTCCTTCATGCCTGGCATATCTTCCATGCCTTTCATACCCTCCATGCCCTTCATCTCTTTCATCCCTTCCATCCCTTGCATGCCGGACATGCCTTCCATCCCTTCCATCTTGGCTTCATAGGCGCCGCGCATTTGCCAGTCACCCATGCCGATCCGGCCCATCATGCCCTGCATGCTCGCGGCTGATTCTAATTTGCTCTCCGCATCCAATAAGAAAGTTCCCGAGGTGACAATCCGATCCCCTTCCTTGAGTCCTTCCATTACTTCCACTGCATCCTGACTCCTGCGCCCCAGTTTGACCAAAGTAGGCTCATACCGGCCTTGCCCGCGATCCATGAATACGAGTTGACGAAGCCCAGTGTTCAGCACGGCTTCCTTTGGCACGACTAAAGTCTTGGTCGCATTCGTCTGCAAAGTCACGTTTCCGTACATGCCCGGCTTCAATTTCAGTTCGGGATTCGGCAATTCGAGACGTACCCTTACAGTGCGGGTTTCAGTGTTCAGTGTTGGATAGACGTAGGCCACCTTGCCGTGGAACGTTTCTCCCGGATAGGCTGCAAATGTGATTGAGGCCAGCTGACCAACTTTCGTGAGCGCCATTTCCGATTCGTAAATATTGGCAGAGATCCAGACCATAGAGAGATCCGCGATCTCGTATAGAGTCACGCCTGGCTCCACATACTTCCCCGGTACGGCCTCACGCTTTATCACGATCCCGGAGGATGGTGCGTAGATCGTGAGCACCGGCTCGGCTTTTCCGCGATGCTCAAGAGCCGCGATTTGCGCATCGCTTACATCCCAGAGCCGCAAGCGCTCCCGCGCACTCGCCACGAGATCGCCAGCGTTGGCTTTCGCGTCGTCGAGCGGGCTCGCAGCCAGTTGCGCCTGCATTTTCACAACGAGGAGATACTCGTCCTGCGTGGCCAGAAGATCCGGCGAATAGAAGGTGAAGAGCGGTTCACCTTTGCGTACCGGTCGACCGATCGAATCGACGAAGACCCTTCGAACCCACCCGGAAGTTTTCAGCGTCACTTGCGTGAAACCCCGTTCGTCGTAGCCGACCGTACCGACCGTACGGATCTCTTCCTCCAAAGTTGCGTGAGCAGCCAGAGCACTGCGGACGCCGATCAACTGTCTCAACCCAGCCGGGACAGCCACAGCTCCGGATGGAGCGTCGGACATGCCTGGCATTGGTTCCATCTCTTTCATGGATTTCGCGCCTTCCATCGGCATTTCTTTCATGTCGCCCATGCCCGCCATGCCTTTCATACCTTCCATCCCATGGCCCTTCATCTCCCCACCGCTCGTCATCCCCGACATGTCGTCCATCATCCGATGCGCGGCGAAGAATCCTGCGGTGATTCCGACGAACAAACAGACGACTGCAACACCGACAACAAAACTTTTTCCTCGCATGTCCTGACTCATGGCCTATCCTCCCTTCTAGCTGTTTCCATTCAGATCCGATCCGATCACCTGTTCGAGCTCCGCGAGACGCTGCTCCCGCTCGACCAGCGCTCGGTAGTATTCAAGTTGAAACCCCCGCCAGGCCCTATCTGCATCCAAGAGGTCCAGAAAGTTGGACTTCCCCACCTGATATCCGACCCGCGCAGCCTCCACGCCTAGTTCGGCTTGCGGCAACACGGTCGTCCGATACAGCACGGCCACTTCCCAACTGGCTCGGACCTTGGCCAGCAGATCGTGAATCTGAAAGCGAGTCATGTTTTCCAATGTGTGGAGGTTGGCGCGTGCTGCTGCGCTCGCCGCGGCTGCTTCCTGAACCGCAGCATCGTATTTCGGCTTGGTCCAAGGCGAGAAAGGTATGCTCATCGCCACGTAGGCGCCGAATCCGTCATCGGCTTGATAGTTCTGGAAGCGCCGAAATGACAGATTAAAGTCCGGGTAGTACTGACGCTGGGCGAGCGCGCGGGACTGTTCGTTCCGCTGCACGGCCAGCTCGGCGGCTTTAAGCTCGGGTCTGGCGGTCGCCGCCGCGCGATAGAGGTCTTCAAAGTCCAGATTAAACCGTCCTTCATGCGGAGGCTGCGGAGATGCGAGTGGAAAGCGTGGATCCTGATCCAGGAGGGTGTTCAGCATCGCTTGGGCAGTCTGCCGACGCTGTTCCAGGACGGGAAGTTTCTCGTGAAGCACGGAAAGTTCCACCTGGGCTTTGAGGACATCGACCTGAGCTCCCTTGCCCGCACGGAACTTCGCGTTGGCTATGTCAAAAAATTGTTTGAGCAGATTAATCTGCTCATGATGTATCTGGATCGCCTTATCTGCAAGAAACAGGTCGTAGTAGATCTGCTTGAGACGGGCGATGAGTTCACGTTCCTTCGCGCGGACCGATTGCCCCATCATATCGGCTGAACGACTCGCCACGTCGCCTTTGAGCGCGAGTTTGCCGGGGAATGGGAAACTCTGGGAGAGACCAAAAATACTGTTCTGAGTCTGGGTTACATTAAAGGTCTTGGGGGCATTAAATAACTCGACGAATAGGGTCGGGTCATCCAGTGACCGAGCCTGGGCAATCCGATTCGTGGCAGCCTCCCATTGCTTGCGCACCGCCACAAGTTCTGGATTTCTAGCCAAGGCTTCCGGGATCAAATCTGGTAACGCCAAGGACGATTGTGCAGCCTGATCGGCGGCATGGACGACATGGCGTCCATCTGTTCCGAGGGTTAGGCTTGTGACTGTTATAGCGAGCAATAAAACCCGAATTGAACGAGTCATTGGATGGTCCTCCTCAAGAGCTTTCCTGCCCACGTCTGTCACGGATCTCAGAGTCTCGTCCCGCTACAGAAAAAACGACGGGATGAGCTCAGGCTCCGAGCAGGGCAGATAACGCCATGATGAAACGGTATAAGGAAGAGCCGGAGAGATCAGATACGAAGCACTGTGCTTGTGAGAGACTGATGCGGAGGAGAACTTGATTCGAGAGCGCAATATAGACTGGAAATCTGTACGAGCCGAGGGCTCACCGTGGGAAGCGTAGGCAACGTATGGTCTGCCGACCAATGATGGTCCACGAGCAACGATGACGACTGAGCCTGGGATTCGACTCCCAAGATCTTGAAGGCGTCACATAATTGCCGACTAGGTTGTTCGACAGGAGTTGAACAGCCGTTGGCCATTGACGCATCGGTGGTCCCTGACAGCGGCAAGAGACAGGCGTATGCGTTGAAACTGAATACCAGCAGAAACACTACGATGGTCGCAGCGAGAAAAGATCGGGAGTGATACGAACTTAATCGCATAGTGTAAGCCTATCCCTTCGTCAGCTTAACTGTCAACGGTATTTCGACTACAGGTTCTCGATCAGCGGCTCCGCACAATCTACTGTTCTTCTGAGAGCATCGTCATCGCGACTTCGAGAAATTCGATCAGTTCGTCCTGGCTGACATCCTTGGCCTGCGCCATCTTGACGTAGGCCCGTATGCAAGGTTCACAACGAATCGCGATTGAAATCGTCATGACAGTGAGCAACTTGTACTTCGCGGCTACAGCCCCATCCCGGTACGCCTGTTGCCGCATGCGCAACAGCCCGCCGGTGACCACAGGACTTAGCTTCCGTAGTTCAGCAAACAGACCGTTTGGAGCATTCGTCTCCTGAATCATGACAACGCCTCCTTCAACTTCATAGTCTGACACCAATGACCGTCGCCTACTTGTCAAGCGCCAGGGCCCTGTATTTTGACAACGGGTTGCCGGCCGCCTCGACGGCCCTGATCAGCGTCTCAACGTTCGTCTTCTGTGGAACAAACGTCACTGATGCACGTGCGTCCGAATAATCGGGGAAAACGATCCACTTCTTTCCCGTGCTGAGTCCCACCTCGCTGACACCAGGCACCTTTGCCAACGCGGCTTTGACATCCTTCACACACCCCCCGCAGGTCATCCCATCGATTTGTAATGTGACGGTCTGCTGGCTTTGCCCCCAGCGACAAATCCCTGGAATCCTGCCAGGCTCAGAGTCACGACACCGATCACGATCATCATATGAATGAGTCTCCACATAATCGTTTCCTCCTCTCCATCACCTCGATGATTCTGAACGCGCGTATCCCCGTGGTAAGGGAGCCATTGGGGTTTTTAGTATGGTGTCCACTTCGAGATAACCGCATTTTTTCAATCCACCATCGGGGTCATGCGTGAGGTCTTTCACACTACAAATTCGGTCTATGAGGAACCGGCACTTCTTTGGCTTCCCCTCTTCGTTGGGTCCACGCTTCTCGAAGACGCTCTTCCCAGACATACAGCGTGGGAAGGACGAGGAGCGTGAGTGCCGTCGAGGTGACCAGTCCGCCGATCACCACGGTGGCGAGCGGGCGTTGCACTTCCGCACCAGCGGAAGTCGAGAGTGCCATAGGCACGAATCCCAAGCTGGCCACTAGCGCGGTCATCAAGACTGGCCGCATGCGAATCAACGCGCCTTCGTAGGCTGCATCTTCCGCCGGACGCCCTTGCTTGCGTAAATCCAAAATGTAGGACATCAGCACGACACCATTGAGAACCGCTACGCCGAAGAGCGCAATGAACCCGACTCCGGCGGAGATGGAAAATGGCATCCCACGAAGCGCCAAGGCTAAAATGCCCCCAGTTGCCGCCAACGGCACGTTGAGGTAGATGAGTAGCGCCGGCCTGAGGCTATTGAAGGTCGTGTACAAAAGCACAAAGATCAGAAACAGGGCAATCGGCACGACGATGGCGAGTCGAGCGGACGCCCGCTGCAGATTTTCAAATTCACCACCCCATTTAATCCAGTACCCAGGCGGCAGAGTCACGTGGCTCTCCACCGCCTTCTGCGCTGCGCCCACAAATCCGGCGAGGTCTCGACCACGCACATTGGTTTCCACGGCCAGCCGCCGTTGAATATTTTCCCGGCTGATTTGCGCCAGGCCGGTTTCGGTACGAATATCCGCCAGTTGTCTGAACGGAATGAGCCGACCCTGTGAATCACTGATGCGAATATCCAAAATGCGCTCGAAATTCTTGCGGTCTTCAGGACTAAACCGCACTTGCATGAAGAACCGGCGGTTGCCCTGGACGACTTGACCGACAATGCGTCCCCCTAACGCGGTGACGGTATCCAAAACCTGCTCCGCATTAATGCCATAGCGAGCGAGCTTTTCCCGGTCAATGGCCACCACATGGTACGGCATGCCGGCCACCTGCTCAGCCTTGGTGTCTGTCGCTCCGGGAACCTCTGAGACCACCCGGACCACCTGATCGCCAAGGCTGCGGAGGGCCTCCATATCTTCACCGAAAATAGTAATGGCGATGTCGGACCGCACCCCCGCAATCAATTCCTGAACACGCAGCTCAATCGGCTGGGAATAACTGAACGTATTGCCGGGAACGGCCTTGGTCAGCGCCCGGTTGATCGCCTCAATCAAATCGTCCTTCGTCCTAGCGGTCGTCCATTCTGAATCAGGCTTCAAAATGAGATAGATATCACTAACCTCGACACCCATTGGATCGGTGGCGATTTCGGCACGTCCAGTTCGCGATACAACCGTGACCACTTCGGGAAACTGCTTGAGGACCTGTTCAATGCGAGTGGTGGTCCGAATTGACTCCTCCAGAGAGACACTCGGCAGCCGCCACGCTTGCAGGGCGATGGTGCCTTCATCGAGCGTCGGAATAAACTCTGCGCCAAGCAATGCCGCGACACCGAGGCTTGATGCAAACAGTGCAGTGGCGACGCTCCCAGCAATAGCCGGATGCTGCATGGTCTTTGACAGGAGCAGACGATACCCTCGTTTGGCTTGGCGAATGATCCAGGTCTCCTCCTCCTCAACGCCTTGGCGAAGGAAGCGACTTGCCAACACCGGCGTCACGGTCAAGGTCAACACGAGAGATCCGACGAGCGCAAAGATGACGGTCATGGCCATCGGCCGAAACATTTTTCCTTCAATGCCTTGCAGAGTCAGGATCGGCAGGTAGACGATGATAATGATTCCGACCGCAAACACGATCGGACGGAGCACTTCTCGCCCGGCCTCGATGACTACTGTGCGCATCTGGTCTTCCGTCATGCGCCTGTCACCTCCGGCGGCATGCCGTCGTTCGGCAAGATGCCGGATAGTATTTTCGATCATGACGACGGACGCATCGACGATCAGTCCGAAGTCGATCGCGCCCAGACTCATCAGGTTACCGGAGATGCCGGCGGCCAGCATTCCAGTAAACGCCACCAGCATGGAAAGAGGGATGGCGGCAGCGACGATAAGGCCGGCACGGAGATTTCCTAGAAGAAGAAACAGCACCGTGACCACTAACAGAGCCCCCTCGGTTAAATTGGTGCCGACGGTTTTGATGGTCTTTCTAACTAAGTCGGTACGATCGTAATAGGGCTCGATGGTCACGCCGGGAGGCAGAGTCTTTTCGATTTGCTGCAGCTTAGTTTTCACCCGATCCACGACGACTCGTCCATTCTCGCCGATGAGCATCATCACAATGCCCGTGACCGCCTCCCCTCGGCCGTCGCGCGTAACCGCGCCTTGCCGGACCATTGGAGCGAACCGCGCCTTACCCAGATTGCGGATGTAAATGGGCGTCCCGTCGTGTCCTGTCGCCACGATGATGTTGTCGATGTCCTCCAGTGTCCGCACAAGGCCTTCGCCGCGAATCAAATACTGTTCCTGTGCGTGTTCGATATAGCCACCACCGGAGTTGGCATTGTTCTGTTCGAGCGCCCGGAAGACTTGCTCGATCGGAATCTTGTAGGAGACCAGTTTGCCGGCATCCAGTTGCACTTCATAAGTCTGCAACTCTCCGCCGTAGGTGTTGACTTCCACCACCCCGGGAACGGAGCGGAGCTTGAACGCAATATCCCAATCCAGGATCGTCCGCAGCTCCATGAGGGAATAGCCAACTCCCTTGACCTCGAATTGGTAAATCTCGCCCAATCCCGTGGCAATTGGCCCCAATTCTGGATGGCCAAAACGCACCCCGATCGCCTCGCGAGCCCGAGGGAGACGTTCCATCACCAGGCGCCGACAGAAATAAATGTCCATTCCCTCGTCAAAATAGATGGTTACCGCCGATAGCCCGAACCGGGAGACAGATCGGATCAGGGAGATACCCGGCAAGCCGGACATTGCAGTCTCGACAGGGAAGGTGATGAATTGTTCAACTTCAACCGGGGAGAGGCCCGGAGCATTCGTGAGAATTTGGACTTGGTTCGGAGTCACATCCGGGACGGCATCAATGGGCAGCTCCCGCATGGCATAGATGCCGCTAAAGACAATGAGGCTGGCAAACACCAGAATCAGAAACCGGTTGGCCAGCGAGAATTCAAAGATTCGATTCAGCATGGAAGGTGCCCCCCAGACGCATCACTCGCTACTCTCCCCCGATTCGTTCTTTCAGCAAAATCGACTTGAGAAAGAACGAGCCGTTCGTCACGACTCTCTCACCCTCGCGCAGACCTGATCGAATCTCGCCATGCGACGGTGATCGTCGTCCCACGGTCACCTCCCTCACCTCATACGCACCTGGTTTCTTTTCCACAAACGCCACGGTCTGGTCGTTCACCTGTTGAAGCGCGTCCAACGGCATGATAAGCGCATCAGAGCCGCGCCCCGATAAGATGACCGCCGCTCTCGCAAACATGCCGGGCCGAAGGCGACGTTGTGGATTGGGAATCTCGACTCGCGCATCGATCGTGCGGGTCGCGGGATTCAGGACGTTGCTGAGATAGACGATTGTTCCCTTGAAGGTTTCACCAGGAAAGGCGTCCACCGTAATCTCTACCTCGGCTCCCTTCCGTACGGCGACAAGATTCTGTTCGTAGATATCAAGGATAATCCACACTGTAGACAGGTCTGCAATCGTAAAAGCCTTATCTTTCGGAGTAATTAATTCTCCCAACGTAATCGGCCGCTCGATGACGGTCCCGTCCAAGGAGGAGACCAAGGGGAAATAGGAGAGAGGTTGGCCTTTAGTACTCCAATCGATACGCTTGATGTCTTCCTCGGACAGGCCGATGAGGCGTAACGCTTCATGCGCGGCGCGGAAGGCGGCAAGGCTCTTTTCATAGCGCCCCTTGGCGTCTAAGAATTCCTTTTCCGAGGTAATCTGTTCTTTATACAATCCCTCTTCGCGAACATAATTCCGCTTATCGACCTCGTGGTTTGTCTTCGCCTGAAGGAAATCTGATTTCTTTTGGCCCAGTTCGATGCTATCCATGAGGGCTAGGACGTGTCCTGCCTTGACGTGTTGACCAAGCACTGCTTTCACATCGATGACCCGGCCGTCGATGCGAGGGCTCAGATGCGCCAGACGGTATTCGTTTGGTTTGATCGTGGCCGTGGTCGCGATTTCATCACGAAAGGGGCGGCGTTCAATCCGGGCGGTCTGGAACGCTTGTCCTTCCCGCGCCTCGGGTGGAACTGCAAGTTGGTGTGGTTCACCGGGCTCATGACTAGGCTGGATTCTCTCTTGCTCAGCCGTTGCCTTCCGCGTCGGCTGTTCCACGCGACTGTCATTGCAGCCCAGGGCAATGGAAACAAACAGACTACCCAAAACAATGCCTGCATTCGAACTGAGGCCAGACTGTTTGGTGCGCCCGCTCATCGAAGCTCCCCTGTCCAACGTTCCAACCGCGCCATCTCGACGGAGAAACTCGCCTGTGCCTGCGTATACTCGAGCAACATTTGTCGATGCACTCGTTGGGCGTCAATGAATTCGAGCAGGCTCGCCGCGCCCTGCTGAAAACTTATCCTTGCGATTCTCAACGTTTCCTCCGCCTGTTTTAATAACCCTTTTTCAAACACCCCGATCCGGTCCTGGGCGGCGTGGGCTTCCTCCACAGATTCGGTAATTGCTGCCACCAGTTCGTTTTGTAACTTCGCATGTTCTGCTTCAGCGCGTTGCTTCGCCGACAAGGCCCCTGTGATTTCTCCCTGCCGCCGATACCAGAGCGGTATGGGGACACTCAATCGAGCCAGGTAGGCCGTCTCGGCCGCTTCCTGTTGAAAGATGCCGGAGATGGTGACAAAAGGAATCAGCGATTGGCGTTCCTGCACCACGCTGTGCTCCGCTCGTTCAATCTCTTTTCGGACACGACGGACAGTCGGGTGCTGTGTGCTAGCGCTTGCGACCAGGCCATCAGGGTTAAGTTCTAATGGGGGTGAGACAAAGTTGCCCTGAACGTTGAAGTTCTTACCGAGCAGGCCGCCGGTCAGCGCATTGAGTCGAGAGCGTCCGACAACCAAGACGTGTCGTGCATGATTCAGATCATTACTTACCTTTTGTACTTCCACGTTTGCTTTCAGGGCTTCAAACGGCCTCGCCTGCCCAGCATCCACCCTGGCTTTGACGCCGCGCTGGAACTCCTGCACGCTGGCGAGAGCTTCCATTATCAGTTCTTCATTGCGCTGGGCGAGAAGGAGTTGGTAGAAGGCGATCTTTACCTCAGCCAGCAGATTCAAACGACTCGCATCAACAGCCGCCTGGGACCCCGCGAGCGCGGCCTCTGCCGCCCGCTGACGGGCTTGACGCATACCTGGCCATTCCACCGGTTGGCTCACTGCCACTCCACGCTCGAAAAAATTGCTATCGCGGAGGCCCTCTCGCGTCCTGCCCGGTCCCAATGTTCCGGTAATGGATGGATTGGGATAGGCCGCTGCAGTCGCTTGAGCACCTCTCCCTTGATCGATGAGAGTGGCCGCTTCCTGCAAAGCTGGATTGTGTTTCAGCGCCATATCGGTCATTTCGTCCAATCGATAGGAACGAGTTTCTTGCGCCAGGACCACTGTGCAGCTCAGGAGAACCGGCAAGAGCACTCCTGAGAAAAGCCAAGGGCGCAGGGATAGATGTGTCATGACTACTCCTCCTTAACTGTGCGGCCAGTAAATTTTTAAGCGCTATCGATCGAACTCAGTAGCCGAATGAAGAATAGGAGGATGGAAAAGAGACTCTACAAATGTGGCCGTGTACAAAGGGGGACTTGGAGTCTCCCTGCTTGTTACTAAAGACACCGGCTGGAAGGTAGGAAATAGGAAAGACTGAAACACAAGATGACAGGGACATCCGTCCGCGTCTTTATCGGGAATGTCATTGGTCCCTCCTAATGCCCCATCCTGAGAAGAAGTATGATTTACGAGAGAAGGAGAGGACCGTGATTGCAAATCATTGATGCAAGATAGCCCCGTGAGCTGAAATGCCAGAAGGAGAATCAGCCCTGTTACCAGCAAACGCTCTGAGGAGATGCTGGACCGGAAGAGACGGGTCATTGATTGCCCTTTAATGTTATTCGTCCTTATTGTGTTCACACGGCCCATCTTATTTGCGCATCAACCAACCGATAAGCGGCGGCACCCAACAGAGATTCGCAACAATTGTCTCGACGGCCGTTAGGGTCTGTGTCGTGGGACTGAACCCCAGCAGCCTCGCGGTTAGCAGGCCAATAGGGACCACGAGAACAATTGCTGCACTGCTCAGCATGACGGGATGTCTCACGTATTCGCTCAGGGCTCTTCCCCAGGTCCCTGTTTTGTTTCGAAGGAAGATGAGTCCGGCGACATTCGCCCCAAATTGGTCGCTCAACGCGTAAAAGAACGGGATGTAAAATCCTTCCACGCCGTAGACATCAATTCCGACCATTCGGCTTCCCCAATCAATGATCCACGGGAATACCATCCCAGACAACTTTCCCCATCCGTACGCCTCGGCCATTGACCCGGCTGAACCTCGAATGCGTTGCCGGATGGCATAGATGCCTTCAAACAGGCTTTCTCCTTCTCCGGAAAGCGTGCGAACGAGCCATTGACCGAGTGCGCTTTGGTGGAATCCAAAATGATCGAGTACTGCGCCGGCAATAAGTCCCCCCGCAAATCCTGCCCCGGTATACCGGAGCAGCTCACCGAATTCTTCCTGCTCATTACATGAGTGACACCGCGATTCGTGACTCACCATCCTTACTCCAAATTATCTCAAACACGGATTAGAAGAATACGTGCTTATTTCAGGAATCTTCTGCACTATCTGTCCGCTCCCTTTATTAACAGTAAAGTGGCAACGATGACGTAGGCTACAAGCCACTTAATATTCTCAGTGTCCGACGACACGAACTGCGATATCGGTACATAACTAACGAGGAGGATCACCAACATCGCAACACCTACCCAATTCCACCAGCGCATATCCATCATGAGATTGCTCCCTTCATCCTCACGCTCTTAGAGCGCCTATTCGCCTCATCGTAAAAACCAAGAATCAGGATAGGTCGCGATCTGGACCTCCTCGTATTAACAATACGACCGCAGCAATGACGTAGGCTGCAACCGGAATAGCCCACAGGATCCTCCTGCTATCAAATTCCGGGGTGTCGAACCCCAGGAACAGCCATATCGGCTCAGCAGCGAAGATCAAGATCACCAACATCACAAATCCCACCCAATTCGCCCCTCGCATCCCCATCATAAGATTGCTCCCTTTCGTTCACCTCTGGACCTTGTATTGAGCCATCGTTCATGCGCGGCGATCCCCGATGCCTTCTAAGCGCAACGTGATGCTGCCGATAAGCCACATGATCGTATAGTGCAGGAATCCTCATTGTCCGCAGGGCGGACAATGCTAGCCTCGATCGCACTATGTGCAACGACTCTGGTGATGTGTTAGATGCTGAGAGGAGGATGGAAGAGGGACACGACGAAGGTTGGCACGTATAGCGTGTGACTTGAGCTTATATCATCTGTGTGAGGAGACAGGATCTCAGGAACGACAAGGGATACCGACTGGAATATAAAATGACAAGGACATCCATGATCCAACACGTTCCCCTCCGGAGACGAAGAACTGTCCACGATTTCAACTTGTGCTGAGTCGATCGCACCTTGCC
The DNA here is from genome assembly GCA_002869845.2 of Nitrospira sp. CG24B. GTDB lineage: Bacteria > Nitrospirota > Nitrospiria > Nitrospirales > Nitrospiraceae > Nitrospira_D. Next base: position 82,773 of record NEWS02000015.1, read on the forward strand.
ACTCATCCAGACACGTGAGACCAGTGAGTTGGACTCCAAGAAGAAGAACCAGCCCGATGAGCAGCAAATTTGAGTATCTACGCTTTAACATTCATTTCAAAGAATAGCATAGACCCTGTGCCCATCGCACATTTATTCAGCCAGTCTCCTATGCATGGGATCGATAGCATTCGCAGCTCGCCGCCGTAATGCTTGACAAACTACTATTAGTCCATTATTCTGGACATATGGACATTAATGAAGCCATCACCGCCTTCGATGCGCTGTCGCAGGAAACCCGTTTGCGGGTGTTCCGTTTGCTGGTTGAACATGGAAGAGACGGCGCACCAGCCGGAGTGTTAGGTGGGACACTCGGCATCCCGCATAACACGCTGTCATTTCATCTATCGCAGATGAGCCATGCCGGGCTTGTCCTGTCACGACGGGAAGGCCGCTCTATTATTTACACGGCCAATTTTGAGTTCTTCACCGACCTCATCCGCTACATGGTGAAGGATTGTTGCCGCATGGAATTCGCCAGTATCCGCGAGGACAAAAAGCGCGGCTGTTCCGTGATCGAGATGCCAAGCTGTTGTCCACCTCAAACCAAGGAGAAACCATCATGAAACGCCTTCACATCCATGTGGGAGTAGAAAATATCGAGGAAGCCACCCGCTTCTATAGTGCCCTGTTCGGCGCGCAGCCAGTCAAAACCAAAGCGGACTACGCGAAGTGGCTGCTCGATGACCCGCGCGTGAATTTTGCGGTTTCGACCCGCGCCAACAAAAAAGGCGTTGACCATCTCGGCATTCAGGTTGATGACAATAGCGAGCTGGATGAACTGCGCGGGCGGATACAAATGCAGGGCTGACAACCTTCGAGGAAGGTGAAACGGTGTGCTGTTATGCCAAGTCCGATAAAACATGGGTGCAAGACCCCGCTGGGGTGGCCTGGGAAACCTACCGGACGATGGAAGACGCACAAATCTTTGGAGAGAAGCCAGCCATCACGGAAAGTGCGTGCTGCACACCGGAAACCATGGGAACGCCCAATTGCTGCGAGCCTTCGGAAAAAACGGCAGGGTGTTGCGGCTGATGGAAAAGCCTCCGCTCAAAGTGCTGGTGCTCTGTACGGGAAATTCCTGCCGCTCCATCATGGCCGAAGCCCTGATTAACCATCTGGGGCAGGGCCGCTATCAGGCGTGGAGCGCGGGAAGTTTCCCAACCGGGTATGTTCATCCCAAGTCGATTGAAACGCTTAGGAAGCACGGGATTGACCCCGGCCAGCCGCGCAGCAAATCATGGGACGAATTCGCCAACCAACATTTTGATGTGGTGGTGACGGTCTGCGACCAGGCCGCCGGGGAAAGCTGCCCGCTATTTCACGGTAAGCCAAAGAAACTGCATTGGAGCACCCCCGACCCGGCCAAGGCTTCTGGCAGTGAGGCCGATGCGGCCTTTGATACCGCGTTTTTTTATGCTCAGAGAAAAAGTAGAGGAGTTCACCAATGGCCGCCTGCTGCTCACCCCGACGCCTGTCGTTTCTTGACCGCTACCTCACCGTCTGGATTTTTCTGGCGATGGCCGGAGGTATCGCGCTTGGTTCCCTGTTTACGAAATTACCGGATGCGCTGAATAGCCTGTCGGTCGGCACGACCAATATCCCCATTGCCATTGGCTTGATTCTGATGATGTACCCGCCACTCGCACGGGTGAAATATGAAGAACTCCCGCTTATCTTCACGGATTGGAAAATCCTGCTGCTCTCCCTTGTGCAGAATTGGATCATCAGCCCAGTGCTGATGTTTGGCTTAGCTGTGTTCTTCCTGCATGACTATCCCGAGTACATGACCGGAGTCATCCTCATTGGCCTCGCCCGCTGCATCGCGATGGTGATTGTCTGGAACGACTTGGCCGAGGGCGATAATCAATATGCCGCCGCGCTGGTGGCTTTCAACAGCGTGTTTCAACTGTTGTTCTTTAGCGTCTATGCGTGGCTGTTTATCAGCGTACTGCCGCCGCTGTTTGGGCTCAGTGGGCAGATTGTCGAGGTCAGCTTCCGCGCTGTGGCCGAAAGCGTGTTCATGTACCTTGGCATTCCTTTTTTCGCCGGATTCCTATCCCGCGTGGTGCTCATGCGGCAGAAAAACCGCGATTGGTATGAGCAGAAATTCTTGCCGAAGATTGCACCGCTCACCCTGATAGCGTTGTTGTTTACTATCTTTGCGATGTTTTCCCTGAAAGGCGGCATGGTGATGGAATTGCCGCTCGATGTGCTGCGGATTGCTATCCCGCTGGCGATTTATTTCGTGGTGATGTTCTTTATCAGCTTCCTCATGGGCAAGGCTCTAGGGGCTGATTACGGCAGGACGACCGCGACCAGCTTTACAGCGGCCAGCAATAATTTCGAGCTGTCCATCGCTGTGGCCATTGCCGCGTTCGGACTCAGTTCTTCCGTCGCGTTCGCTACCGTGATCGGCCCCTTGGTTGAAGTTCCGGTTCTCATTGCTCTGGTGAGAGTCGCATTTTGGCTACGCGATAAATTATTCACCAACTACCAAAACACGCCCGCTACGGATTTAGCGAAAGCCCAATCCTAACCTGCACCTTGACAAATATCGGCTTTTAGGAAAGTTTGTGCCTACACTGACTGAAGCAGCAAGGCAGGTATGTTCACACTTTTAATCTATGTTGCGGCGGCCATTGCTGAAATTGCCGGGTGTTTTGCCTTTTGGTTTTGGTACCGTGAAGCCAAATCCATTCTCTGGTTGTTGCCCGGCATGGTTTCCCTCGCGTTGTTCGCATGGCTACTCTCACTGAGTCCCGCAGAGTATGCAGGGCGCGCCTACGCTGTCTATGGAGGTATCTATATCGCAACCACGCTCAGTTGGCTTTGGGCAGTGGAAGGCATCCGCCCCGACCGTTGGGATATCATCGGAGCCACGGTCTCTCTCATCGGCGCGGCCATCATTCTGTGGGCTCCACGTCCATAATCTATTCACAAGTGGCCGGCCTCCTGACCTTGTTTTCGGCCGCATACCGGCTTGCCCTGACGCTTCATTCCTGCATCTGCGCCGGCGGGCATTTTACCGAGCCATAAGAACAGAACACGCAGCAGTCTCCGTCTTTTCGCCGCAGCACCGCTTTACATTGCGGGCATTCATAAACCTGTAAACATGCGTCTGTCGGCATTGTTTCTTCCACAGCGTTCTGACAGTGCGGACACGTCAGAACCGATAGAAGCAGTACCTCTGCCATATCACTCCTTTCATGGCGCAACCCACGGCACCGCCAGCAGGGCGAGCGCCAGCACCGTGACCACCAAAAACATGCTGCGCTGGCGTTTGATTGTGCGCGGATCGGCGCATGGTGTGCCGGGGACACAAGGTTGTGGATTTAGATAGACCTTCCGAAAGGATAGTCCTAAGAACAGCAACGTTAAACCAATGAACAGCGGGCGCAACGGTTCCAGCGCGGTCAAGGTGCTAATCCATGTCCCACTGATACCAAGTGCCAGCAGGACAAGTGGCGCGACACAGCACACGGACGCGCCGATCGCAGTCAGCACACTCGCAATGAGCGTTCCCTTTCCATTTCCTAAATCCATAGCTTTACCTCCAGAGCCGCTTGGTTGATTCATCCTAAACCCTGTACTAAGGTACGGAATCAAGGGGGTAATTCAATGGCTCAGGAATTAACGATAGGAAAGGTGGCGAAGCTGGCTGAGGTCAACGTCGAAACGATCCGCTATTACCAAAGGCGGGGGCTTCTCGCGGAGCCGGACAAACCTTACATGGGATACCGCCGCTATCCGGCGGACATCGTGAAGCACATCCGCTTCATCAAGCGCGCTCAGGCTCTTGGGTTTACCCTGAATGAGGTAGCAGTCCTTATGGAATTGGAGGAAGCGCGTGCCTGTGGCAAGACCCGCGCTCTCGCCCGAGACAAGATCAACGCCATTGACCAGAAAATGAGCGGACTCACGAGTATGCGTAAGGCATTGGCCACGCTCGTTCGGCAATGCGAAGCCGGAGAGGCTACAAAAGGCTGCCCCATTATTCGAGCTCTTGAACAGAGTGAATCTTCTCGTACTGCTCCTGCACGGTAGAAGAGTCCTCCCAGCCAAATTTCTGCTGGTTGTAGGTGGTGCTAGTGAACAAGTTCACATGCCCGAGTTACCATATCCTTCGACAACAGATCCACCGCATCCGGGTGACACGATCCGAAGACCTCCACCAGGAAAGAGCAGCTCTGCGGCGTCATTGGTCCCACTGCGCAGGGAAAGGTCTTACATTGCATTTGTGTTCCGCCGCGAGCGCGTCATCAGAGGCGACCCGCACATCGAAAGGAGCGTACCCAATATGCCACGGTGGCGCGTGAAATCTTTGAAGGGCTATGAAGGGCGGGTTGTCCTGGATGCGGAACGGATCCTGAGCGCGATGAAGCGCTACAAACATGCCAAACGGAGGCCGACCAGTGTCGACTTGGAGAAGCGGACGATCCGTCGACTGAAGATTATTGCCAAGGAGCAGGGGATTCCCTCTCAAGTGGTGATTCGGATCTTTATCACCTATGATCTGGAGGCTATGAAGAAACCTCGTGACGTGCCCTGGAACTAGCTGATGCGAACACCGCTCACGCAGATGAGCAGTGAAAGACCAACCAGACGCACAATCAGTCGCAGACGCTCGCGAGCATGAGACGAACAGAAGAAAGAGGCGAGCCGTGAAGTTCCATCCCGTCGTCCCCATCTTCTGGGAATAACCTTGTGAACAGATCAAGGGGTACCCACACCTCGCAGAAAATTAACGTTTGTTCAGCAAGTTGCCTGCTCTTTAGGTATCTGTATTATGCGGACCTCGCCACAACTGGTTGTGACGGGCCAGCGACCGATCCAACTGGAGGCAAGCCGGGATAACGGAATTTGCGATCAGATGACCGATTCCCTTGGCTCATCCACGACTTCGGTCCTGCCGTCGAGACTCTCACCTGCACAGACCGTCTCCTCCCCGCCCCATGAAGCCGGGAGGAGACTATGGCCACCAGCGATCGCTCAGCTATCCGCACTTTCCTCAGAAGGTTTCTCCACAGGATCGGGAAAGTCCTCTTCTATTGTAAGGCGTGACACATTTTAGAATGCTCGAACGGGCTAACCATCTGAAGGAGGTCCAATTTCGCTGAGGAGAGGTCGGAGATGTATCGGTGAACGGGGAATTTCTCTAGAAATCCAGCAAACATAAGTATATATACGTTTGGAGACGTACCATTTCCCGAATGGCGTCACATCTGAGAAGGAGACGTGTGGGCCTCTTGGCCTCGAGGTGATGCAACGCAGACGTCTGACGGTAGGCGCACGGGTCACCTGACCAAGGAGGAAGAGACGTGCCAGGACTATCTCGCCACCAACCTGTAGAACCGAGAAGGAACACACGATCACACGTCCCTCGTCGGAGCGGGAGGGGCGTGAACGGGACCGCTGTTCGAGATAGCACAACGCGTGCCGACCCACCGATGATCGTCTGTGCCCGCTACGATGTCTTACGGGCCTTAGCGGAGGCCTCTGGTGTGGAACAAATCACGTTATGGGCCATCCCGAATAAAAAATATCAGGTGAGTTTTCGGATCAAGAACCACGCGCAGGAATGGTATCTCTCCACCCTTCGGAATAAAGCGACGCCTCGTGCCTTCGTGAATCTTGGCGCGGCGGCCCATATCGCCTATGGCCTCGCCCACGCGCCGATCATGATCGTGAACATGTCCAAAGCGCTGCCGAAGTAACCCGTCCGTGTCAGTGTCCTCCACCGCATACACTGTTCAATAAGTACGGCCTTTCGGTAGAGGCCCGTCCCTACACGGCTCTACACTGCAAAAATAATTATCGCTCTATGCAGCATAACGTCTTGACAGGCGTTTCCCATTAACGTAGTAGTGCGAACAAAAAGTGAGTAGGCACTACATATTAGGTACAATACGTACGCGGTTGTGCAGGCGTACCTCGTAACGAGTGAGCACAGCGATTCGCATGGATGACGGACTCTCGACGCGAGAGCGGGCCCGCCGGATGATTGAACGGGACATGGGCACACAGTTGCTTGCAACCCTGCGTGACCCCAGCACCGTGGAAGTCATGCTCAACGCGGATGGGCGGCTCTGGTGTGAACGGCTGGGACAGGGGATGGAGTGTATTGGGACAGTTCAACCCGCCCGTGCGGAAGCCATCATCAAAACCGTGGCGGGGTTTCATCGCAAGGAAATCACCCGTCAGTCTCCCTACCTTGATGGCGAATTTCCCCTCGACGGTTCCCGCTTTGCGGCGCAAATTCCGCCGATTGTCGCCGCGCCGACCTTTGCGATCCGCAAACGGGCGCTCGCGGTCTATCAGGTTGAGCAGTATGTGGAGCAGGGGATCATGACGGCTCGGCAACGGGATGTGCTCCTCACCGCCATCACCACCCGGCGCAATATATTGGTGGTGGGCGGGACCGGCTCAGGCAAGACCACACTCGTGAATGCGCTCATCGACACGATGATGAGCACCTTTCCCCACCTCCGCATGTTCATCTTCGAGGATACGGCCGAAATCCAATGTCGTGCGGAGAACTGCGTGCAGTACCACACCACCGTGGATGTCACGATGGCGAAGCTCTTAAAGATCTCCATGCGGATGCGCCCCGACACGATCTTGGTCGGAGAAGTCCGAGGACCGGAAGCCTTGGATCTCCTCATGGCCTGGAACAGCGGACATGAGGGGGGCATCGCAACCTTGCATGCCAACCATGCCAGAGCCGGGCTCTCGAAACTGGCGCTCTATATCAGCATGAACCAGGACTATCCCAAACCGATTGAACCGCTCATCGCCGAAGCCGTGCAGGTTGTGGTGCACATCACGCGCTGTGCGGAGGGGCGTCGGGTCGACGACATACTCGAAGTCCAGGGCTATGAGCATGGACAGTACCTCACACGATCACTGATTTAACTGAAGGAGCACGATTGATGGAACAAGCCGGGGACGGATCGCATTGGACAGACTCTCTGTGGTGCTTGGGCCTCCTCCTGATGTTGTGGGCATTCATGCTTCCGCATGACGCCTACGCGGCGGGGACAGCCGGGGGAGGGCTTCCTTATGAATCCGCCTTGACCCGGTTGCGCGCGTCGATCACCGGCCCCGTCGCCTTTACCCTCTCGTTGATCGGGATTGTGGGAGCAGCAGGGGCATTGATCTTCGGCGGTGAGTTGACCGGATTTCTCCGCATGATGGTCTTCCTCGTGTTGTTGATCGCCATTCTGGTGGGAGCCCAAAACGTGCTGACCACGCTCTTTGCCGCTGGAGCCGAGATCGCGTGGAGCGGGGAGGGGATAGATGTGATCGTGTCATGGCCTCAGTCTGAACTCGTGAGGCTGAGCTAGCGATGGCGCTCCGCAAGATCCCGATTCGTCGCGTCATGCATCGGGACAATCTGTTCTTGGGCGGGGATCGTGAACTGGTGCTGTTCTGTGGTGCCGTCGCGTTTGCGCTGGTCTTCACCGCGCAAGAGCTAAGGGCCGGGATCGTCGGTGTGAGTCTGTGGTTTGTCATGCTCGCTCTCCTGCGACTCATGGCCAAAGCCGATCCCAAGCTTCGGCAGGTCTATCTCCGCCAGTTGCGCTACAAACCCTACTATCCCGCCCGCAGCACGCCCTGGCGGATCAACAGCGCCAGGCAAGGGAACCAGTATTCATGATGGTGGTACTGACCGTCGTGATTGCCGGGCTGGGTCTCGTCTTCCTCTTGTTGCTGATCCAACGAGTTCGAGAAGCCGATGCACACGTGACGTTGAAGAAACATCGGTCACAGGACGCGGGCCTGTCGGATCTCTTGATCTACGCGGCCATGGTCGAGGATGGCGTGATCGTCGGGAAAAACGGCTCGCTCATGGCGGCCTGGATCTACCGCGGCGACGACCAGGCCAGTAGTACGGAACCCCAGCGCGAAGCCCTGTCGTTTCGGATCAATCAAGCCTTGAGTTCGTTCGGTAATGGCTGGATGGTGCATGTGGACGCAGTACGGCGTCGGGCGGCCGGCTATGCCGCACCCGGTCTCTCCCATTTTCCCGATCCGCTGACCGCCGCGTTGGACGAAGAACGGCGTCGGCTCTTTGAAGGATTGGGAACCATGTACGACGGGTACTTTGTGGTCACGCTGACGTATCTCCCGCCGTTGGTCGCACAGAGAAAGTTCGTGGAATTGATGTTCGACGATGACCAGGCGGCCGTCACGGCCCAGGACCGGACGACGGGACTGGTGGAGCAGTTCACCCGGGACTGCGCAGCCTTTGAATCGCGCTTGTCGTCAGTTTTCCGGCTGCATCGCCTCCGTGGACAGTCTCTCGTCCTCGAAGATGGGTCGACCGTCATCCATGACGAATTCCTCCGCTGGCTGCAACGCTGTGTGACCGGCATCAATCAGCCGGTGTCCTTATCCGCCCATCCGATGTATCTCGATGCCGTGATCGGCGGACAGGAAGTCTGGACGGGCGTCATTCCGAAAATCGGCCGGCAGTACATGCAGGTGGTGGCGATCGAAGGCTTCCCCCTCGACAGTACTCCCGGCATCCTGACATCGCTCGGGGAGCTGCCCATCGAGTACCGCTGGTCCTCCCGCTTTATCTTCATGGACTCACACGAGGCCGTGCGCGCGTTGACGACCTATCGGCGGAAATGGAAGCAGAAGATCCGAGGATTCCTCGATCAAATCACCAACTCGCAGACCGGTCCATTGGACCAGGATGCGATGGCCATGGTGGCCGATGCGGAGGCCGCCATGGGGGAGGTGAACAGTGGAGTGATCGGGATGGGGTACTACACGAGTGTGGTGGTGCTCATGGATGAAGATCGAGCCGAAGTGGAACGGTCGGCGCGACGCATCGAAAAGGCGATCCATCAGCTCGGATTCGCCGCACGGATTGAAACGCTTAATACGATGGACGCTTTTCTGGGCAGCTTGCCGGGACATGGCGTCGAAAACGTCCGGCGTCCGCCGTTGAATACCATGAATCTGGCGGATCTCTTGCCGACCAGTACGATCTGGACCGGCAGCGCCACCGCGCCCTGTCCCATGTATCCGCCGAACGCCCCGCCCTTGGTGCAGTGCGTCACCCATGGCGCCACCCCGTTCCGGCTGAATCTCCATGTGCGGGATGTCGGCCATACCCTGATGCTCGGACCGACCGGCTCAGGCAAATCGACGCATCTCGGGATGCTGGCCGCGCAACTGCGCCGCTATGCCGGCATGTCGGTCTATGTCTTCGATAAGGGCCAGTCGATGTATCCCCTGGCGGCGGCGATTCGAGCCCACACGAACGGACAGAGCGGACTGCACTTCACCATCGCGGGGGATACGCAGGACTTAGCCTTCTGCCCGCTCCAATTTTTGGAGACCAAAGGGGATCGGGCCTGGGCGTTGGAGTGGATCGATACCATGTTGGCGCTGAACGGCGTGAAGACCACGCCGCTCCAACGGAACGCCATCGCGGAAACGGTCATGGCGCTGTACGCCAATGAGGTGAGTCATGACTCTGCATACGGGCAGGACCGGCCGCCGGCCTCGCTCTCCGATTTCGTGAATATGGTGCAGGATGAAGCCATCCGTGAAGCCCTGAAGCAATACACCGTGAGCGGGGCCCTGGGACATCTGCTCGACGCCGAACGGGACGGTCTCGCGCTCGCGGATTTCATGGTGTTTGAAATCGAGGAGTTGATGGGGCTCGGGGACAAATATGCGCTCCCCACCCTGTTGTATCTCTTTCGGCGGATCGAACGGAGTATGCAAGGGCAGCCTAGCGCCATCATCGTCGATGAAGCCTGGTTGATGCTCGGGCATCCGGTGATCCGCGACAAGATTCGGGAATGGTTGAAAGTCCTGCGCAAGGCCAATTGCCTGGTGGTGCTGGCGACTCAGAGTCTCACCGATGCGGCGAACTCCGGCATTTTGGATGTGATCGTCGAATCCACCGCGACCAAAATCTTTTTGCCCAATGTCTTTGCGCGCGATGAGGACACCTCGGCCCTCTACCGCCGGATGGGGTTGAACTCGCGGCAAATTGAAATTGTGGCCACGGCTGTGCCGAAACGCCAGTACTACTACAGTTCCGAATGTGGGCATCGGCTCTACGACCTCGCATTAGGACCCTTGGCCCTCGCCTTCGTCGGCGCGTCGGATAAGGAGTCCATCGCGGAGATCCGTTCGCTGGAAGCCAAGTACGGCGAGGCCTGGACGGATGAATGGCTCGCGAGCCGTGGGCTCACGCTCCGTGACTATGGACCCTATGACGAGGTCACAGCATGAGCAACCTGGTCGAAGCGTGGAAGGACGTGAAGTACCTATTGGGAGGGGAGCGGGCCTCCAAGGACGAACGGCAGTCTCAGATCACGATAGAGGGTGGACGACGCACCGGGGAGAGTCCGAATCCCTATCTCTCGGCTCGACGGACCTGGAACGATCTGATGAAGGCGCAGGTGGCCTCCCGTCGGTCGTGGGAACTGATCGCGATCCTCTGCTTGCTCATTGCCTTAGCCTCGGTCGGCGGCATCGCCTATGTCGGGAGCCAATCCAAATTCATCCCCTTTCTCTACAACGTCGATACCCACGGTCATGCCGTGGCCGTGGGGCCGGTCGAGAGGGCGAGCCCGACGGATCCCCGTGTGCTGGCCGCCGCCATCGGGGACTTTATCGCCAATGCGCGGCTGGTGACGGTCGATGCCGCCTTGCAGCGCAAGGCGGTCTATCACGTGTATGCGATGTTGAGCGAACAGGATCCGGCGACCGGCAAAATGAACCAATGGATGAACGGGACCGAGGACTCGAACCCGTTCACACGGGCGGAGAAAGAAACGGTGACGGTGGACATCTCCACGGTCCTGCCTCAAACCGCGGACACCTGGGAGGTGACCTGGCTGGAGTCCCTGTGGGACCGGAAGGGGGAGGTGAAATCCCCACCGGTCCCGATGCGGGCGCTCGTCACCGTCTATCGGGCCGAACCCTCCGCGACGGTGACCGAGGACGAATTGCGGCGCAACCCGCTCTCCGTCTATGTCCGTGATTTCTCCTGGTCTAAACATTTGTGAGTGAGGAACATGATGAGGCTCTCAGTTCTGTGTGCGCTGCTCCTACTGCTGCCGCTCCGTGCCTTGGCTGGGAGTGACCCGAGCGTGGAGGACGTACTGACCGGCTCCAATCCGTCCCTCACGCCGCAAGAACAAGCGGGACTGGCATACGGCGAACACAGCACGGTATCAGGCAGTGCGCCGGTGGCGGGAGCCAATGGATTCATCACATTTCCCTACGGCGTGAACCAGATCAGCATTGTCTGTGCGCCGCTGCATGTCTGCGATGTGGCGCTGCAACCGGGTGAACAGGTGAACTCGGTCAACGTCGGCGACAATGTCCGCTGGTCGATCGAGCCTGCGCTGACCGGGAGCGGCGCCGAAGAAGTCCAGCACGTGATTATCAAACCCCGTGAAGTGGGCTTGGAGACCTCGTTGGTCGTCGCCACGAACCGCCGCGCCTATTATCTGCGGCTGCGCTCCCATAAGACGCGGTACATGCCGCAAGTCGCCTTTAGCTATCCCGAGGACTCGGCAATGAAGTTCGACCTCCTAAAGGCTCGGCAGCAGCGGGAGGTCAAAGAGAAGACGATTCCGCAGACGCATGACTATCTGCCCAAACTGTCGTTCGAGTATGACGTGTCGGGACAGGCCGCCTGGAAACCGGTGCGAGTCTACAACGATGGCGCGAGGACCGTCATTGAAATGCCGCCGTCGATCACGCAAACCGAAGCCCCGATCCTCTTGCTCGTGCGCAAGGAAGGAGGCCTGTTCACCGAGGCCGAAGAAGTGATGGTGAACTACTCGCTGCAAGGCCATCGCTATATCGTGGATACGATCTTTGAGAAAGCGGTGCTCGTCGCAGGGGTCGGATCGAATCAAGATCGAGTCACGATCCAACGGAGGAAATGATGAGGCGACGGCTGTCTCTTGTTCTCGGGATCGGACTCCTGCTGGCTGGCTGCGTCAGTCCTACGCCATACGGCTATCTGGTGACAGGAACCGTACCGTCACAGATGCCTGAACAGCTGGCGCAGGACACGGTCACGCGGATGGAGGATCTGTACCCGCCTGCCCACACGCGCCTCGCCGTGATCCATCCCGCGACCGACGCCTACGGCCTGGCGCTGATCGAGGCGTTACGGCGGAAAGGGTACGGGGTGATGGAGTCTCGCGCGAACATGCGAACAGCCATTTCCACGCGAGACGATATGCCAAGACCAGTCCAGCCAGCCGTGAGCCACAAAGCAGGCATCCCGTTCCGCTATGTGGTCGATGGTCCGTTCGAGCCTGGCTTGTACCGTGTCACCGTCTTCATTGGGAATCAATCCTTGAGTCGCGTCTATCGCATGGACCAACAAGTAATCGCACAGGCCGGGGCCTGGGTGCGGAAGGAGTAACGGAACGTGAGTCCCTCCGCCAATCCTCAGATGTCTCCTGAGCGGTCCCCGGGGTCCATCTCACCCGGAGCTGGGGTTCGTCGCGCCAATAAACTTCCGCTCTATCTCGGGATCGGGCTGATCGCGGTGGTCGCGCTCATGGTGGCGCTGGTGGCGAGTGATCGGGCCCAGCAACAAGCGCAGATGTTGAAATCGACCACAGGGCCGCAACAGCAGAGCAAAGGCGGGGGGACGATGGCGCTCGCGGATCGGATCGCGGGATCGCACCTGGGCGGCATCATCCCGCCGGCGGCCTCGAAACTCATCCTTCGCCCAGCACTCCCTGCGCCAGAGACTCCGATGGTCGGGGCGGGGAGTCTCGACACGCACGGACAGGTGAACGCGAATATCGTGATCGCACGGCCTGATGATCTCGAATCCCCACCGAGGCCGACTCGCGCCGGGAGCGTCCAGCTGGGCGCCGGCCAGCCGCTCTCAAGAACACCGTCGGGTGAGGAAGCGGAGGCGTTGCGACTCGCCAAGATTCAACAGCTGCAGGACGCGCTCAAAGCGCCCTCCACCGTGAGCTTTGCTCTCACACGGAGCGAGCGACCCACGCCGACGATCGACAGCAAGCCGGAGTCTGTATCGCCCAGCGACCCGCGCACCCGTGTCGCGGAAGCCCAACAACGAGTGGCGAATGCGGCGCGGAGTGACGACCCCACGAAGGCCTATCAGGCGCAACTCACACAATTACGACAATCCGGCCTGCTCAGCCCGTTGGATGGCGGAGCGGACCCGTCACCGACGGCGAGTCGCAGCGCCAACAGTGGGACCACGAGCACCACACCTCTGGCGGGAGGCGATCGATGGAAGCACGACGGACAACAACTCCCGCCGCGTGCACCATTCGTGATTCAAGCCGGGGATGTGCTCCCGGCGCTCATGCTGTCCGAAATTGATTCGTCCTTGCCCGGACAGATCATCGCGCAGGTGTCGCAGCATGTCTACGACACGCCCACCAAGACCCAGCTGCTCATCCCACAAGGCACCAAACTGATTGGGACCTATTCGAGCGAGGTCGGCTACGGGCAGAAGGCCTTGTTGGTGGCCTGGCAACGGCTCGGGTATCCCGACGGCAAGACGCTCGATCTCGGGTCCATGCCAGGGGCCACCGGTTCCGGGGCGTCCGGCCTCACTGATCTGGTCAATAACCATTATGTTCGACTGTTCGGATCTGCCCTCTTGATGTCCGCGGTGACAGCCGGTGTCACGTTCAGTCAGCAACAGGCGCAAGGGGCCGGCATTCCCGGGCAAGTCGCCATTCCGCAATACAATGCCGGGACCGCCATGAGCCAAGCCCTCGGCCAGCAATTGGGACAGGTCACGGCGCAGCTCATCGCGAAGAATTTGAGTATCGCGCCCGAGTTGACCATTCGCCCTGGGTATCGATTCAACGTCGTGGTCGTGAAAGACCTCGTGTTGCCGAACCCGTACCAAGAATTCGATTACGCAGGAAAGGAGACGCCATGACGACCATCAGATCTCGTCTTGCAGGCCTCGCCTTGTCGATCGTGTTACTGGCTCCACTGACCCCGAGTTATGGCAGTGGGATTCCCACCTTCGACGGCGCGGTGCTGGCCCCGTCGGTGACGGGGGCCATCTCGAACATGGCCCAACAACTGAAGCAAATCGAGCAATACCGGCTGCAGCTCCAGCAATACATCAACATGCTGCAGAACACGATGAACCCCGGCTTGTTCATCTGGGACAACGCGCAAGACACCATGAACGATCTGCGCTACATGATCGATACCGTGTCGTTCTACCGGCAGCTGTATGGAACCGTGGCCGGGTTTACCGGCAACTTCCACGACATGGCGTGGTATCGCAATGCCCAGTGCTTCAAAGAGCCGGGCTGTTCCCCCAGTCAGTGGGGCCTGATCTTGGAGAACGAAGTCATCGGGGCCCAATCGCAAAAGAAATCGATTGAGGCCCTGTTCCGTGGGTTAGAGCGCCAGTACGAGACGCTCAATGGCGATGCGCGACGGTTGAAGCGGCTCCAACTGGCCGCCCAAACGTCCAACGGGCAACTGGAAGGGATTCAGCACGCCAATATGCTGGCGAGTGCGGAAGCGAATCAATTACTGCAGATTCGGGCTGCGCTCTTGGCGCAACAGAATATGGACGCCACTCGCCAGCAAGCGATTGCCGATCGGGAGGCCATGCAGATGGCCGCGGATCGGAACTTTCGACAACCTGCGTATAAACAGAGTACTGCCCGTACCTGGTCTGTCTATGGTCTGCACTGAGTATGGAATTTACCAATCGAACGATTGAATCACGAGGGGTCACCATGAGGACACATCACGTACCTCCGTCTGTAACCGTCACCACAGGATTGGTTTGCGCGATCCTCATCGGCGGCATGATCGCCCTCACGGGCTGTACGAAAGAAGCTCTTGAGCCGGTCAACACCGTCGAGTGGTACAAAGCCCATGACGCTGAACGGGAGACCATGCTGACAAAGTGTTTGAACAACCCGGGCCAACTGGCAGAGACACCAAATTGCGTCAACGCGAAAGAAGCAGCAAGCCGACTGTTCTTAGGGTCATGACAGAATGTCCGTTGAAAACGATGCGCGTACTCCTCGAACCTCACGTGCGCACCAAACACACCGTCATCGGTCTGCTGATGGTCCTGATGTGGTGGCCGCTGGACGTTCATGCGGCCATCGATTCAGGAAATCTCCTCGACAACGCACTCCTCAAATTTCAGACGGCGGCCGCAGGATGGGGACCCTACATTCTGGCACGGGCAAGCTGGTTGTTTTGGACCCTTGCCACGATCTCCTTGGTGTGGACGATAGGTCACCTGGCTCTGCGCCGTGCGGAGATCGGGGAGTTTCTCGGGGAATTCCTTTCCTTCACGTTGATGACGGGGTTTTTTTGGTGGCTGCTCAGCAATGGTCCAACATTCGCGCTACAAATCATCGATTCACTGCAACGAATCGCCAATCACGCGAGCGGGTTAGGGTCCACCACCTCTCCATCACGAGTGGTGGATATTGGGTTTGAATTGCTGCATCAAACGGTGACCCAATCGACGGTGTGGACCCCTGTGGCGAGCACCGTCGGCATTATCATGAGCTGTGTCGTCCTCGTGGTGCTGGCCCTCATCGGGGTCAATCTCCTGGTGCTCTATGTCAGTACATGGATCTTGGCCTATGCCGGGATCTTCTTCTTGGGGTTTGGTGGGTCACGGTGGACCTCCGACATGGCCATTGGCTATTACCGCACGGTCTTAGCGCTGGGGGCACAATTAGCAGCCATGATTTTGCTCATCGGGATTGGCTATTCGATTATCACCAATTACTACTCCCTGATGCGATCGAATGTGTCCTTGGAAGAAGAAGCCGTCGTGCTCGTCGCGTCGATCATGCTGTTAGCCCTGGTCAACAAAATCCCGCCCCTCATTGGGGGACTCGCGATGGGTGGCGGGGTGGGGGCGTTGGGTTCAGGCGTGTCGCTGGTCTCAGCGATCGGTACCGCGGCGGCCATGGCCGCGGGAGTCGGACTCGCGGCAAATATGGCGCGGGCAGGCATGGCGGGTGGAGCGGCCGGATCTCACTCGCTGATGCAAGCCGTCTCGAACGGAAATGGGGGTGCACCTCCCTCAACCAATATGATTCCAGGTCCAGATGGTGGCCCGAGCGGAGGTGGCCCCAATAATCCTACGCCACGTGGAAGTCCCGCCGGGAGCATGCCCTTAGCGGCCGCCATGGATGGCGTGAGCCCAGGCCCCCAATTCACCGGTCGCTCCTATCCGAGTGTCGCCAGAAGCGATGCGAACACGGCATCGCCGTCACCGGAACCCACCTTCGGCGGTGAGAGCCTGTCGAAGGGCAAGACCGACGACCAGGCCCTTCATCCGAAGGAAGAGATCGCCGCATTTCGTGATCGGAACGAACCATCCACTGGGGCGAAAGGAGGAAACGCATGACACGCTACTGGGTCATCCTCTCGGCCGTTGTGCTTGCTCTGCTCTGTCTTGGCACACTGTCGGCAGAAGCGGAGAGTTCAGGTGTGCAGCCACCGCCACCGCGTATGTCGAGCATACCAGCGACACCAGGAGCCACACCGTTGCCTCCTGGGATGAGCCCGAACAATGGAGAGTTATCGCTCCTCACAGGGACGGCGCGTGACGCCTGCGAAGCCCTGCTCTGTCTATCCGCGATCGGATCGGCTCCCGCCGAGTGTGCCGCATCGCTCGCCAAATACCATGCGGCGCAGATGTTCGGCGGAGGTCCCGCCTTTCTCGCGGCCTGTCCGCTGGTGCGTTGAGGCCGGTCATCATGATTGCGGATTTGCCACCTCAGGACCAGGAACGGGTCGTCTGCTCAATCGTGGCAGCGGTAAAGTACGAAGTCCCGGCCAACATCGTTTTAGCGGTGGCGGAGAAGGAAGGGGGCAAGACGGGGCAATGGGTCAAGAACACCAACGGCACGCATGATGTTGGCCCCCTGCAGTTCAACACGTCCTATTTGAAAGAGTTGAAGCCGTACGGCATTACGGCTGCGGATGTGGAGCAGGCAGGCTGCTATCCCTATGAATTGGCCGCGTGGCGATTACGATCCCACATCCGCAATGATCGAGGTGATCTCTGGACACGCGTGGCCAATTACCACTCACGCACCCCGACACGGAATGCTCGCTACCGATCCAGTGTGATGCGCAAAGCGGCGAAGTGGGCCGATTGGCTCTCCGCGCGATTTACGACTGTTCGTTTTGTCGATCGACTCAGCAAGCGATAGGGGCATGATCTCAATAGATCATGCCCCATGAACGATTACGGTGATAAGATGGTGCGAACCGCCTGGTCTCCGAAAAATCCTTGTTCGTTCAGATTGGCAAACCAGATCTGCGCAAACTCCTTCAAATCCTGTTTCAGTTTGGTATCAAGATGCGTGCGCTTGCCCGTCTCATCGTAGCGATAGACCTCTTGCTCCAGGCCAACATAATCATTCCTGAATGACACCGGTTCAGCGATTGGGCCGTATGGAGCATCCTGAAACATGAACACGATATCAGGGTCACGCATGAGGTCGCCGTTCTGCTCGCCATAGTGGCACAATGACACAAGTCGGTGCCCTTCTCCGTCGATGCCGATCTCTTCAACGCTCAGCGGCATGTAGCTGGGAACGGTGATGCGAATGGCCGTTGCACCGCCGAGCAGCTGTTCCAACTGCTGTGCAAATTGCTGATAGTTCTTCATAGACTTGTTCCTTTCGTACAGTCATGGAAGCCCCCGACGCGAGGGCCGGAGGCGTCCGGTGACGGTCAGCGGCTCGTTTGCTCGCTGATCCAGACTTTCGCCTGTTGGACGACGACCAAGAGAGCCTCAAGGTCGGCGAATCCGAAGGACTCGGAGTTCTTCCACGCTCCATCTGGGCCCTTGTACGAGCGAGCGACGGTCACATTGTAGAACGGACCTTTCTCGCCCTCGTTCTTCCAGATGCTCGCCTGGATGCTGCTGCATCGTAGCGTGGTGACCGGCTTGGATTTGAGCGTGTGAGGTGCCATGGGCTGATCTCCTTTGGTTAGAGTTGATGTGTTGGCCTCTCACCAGACGTGGAGGCCACACAGCGACGACAAAGGAGATAACGAGGACGAGGCCACCTGGCGGACCGGCGGGCGCAACGCGGAGGAATGACAGCAAGGCTGGCGTGATCGACGCAGCCTGGAGGAGAAAAACTAGGGCCGAGGACGGAACCGCACAGGCACCACATACACGACCCATGCCGGTCCCACGGATGCAGCACGCAAGATGGACAGTAGGAGGCGAAGAAGCCTGTTGCGACGTGCCGAAGCCACGACACGTGCTCGCTGTTACAGCACAGATGGTCGAAGGACCAGCTTCGAAGCGGACGTGAGGCGCGCGGGTCGTCGATTGCTACGCGATTGAATTGAGGCGAGTCGGGTGCTGCATGCGGGAGGATACCAAGTGCCCCGCGCGGGGCGGTTGATTACACAAGGATCAGGATGAAGGTGGACGGTGCGATCTCGTCAGATCTGGCTCGACACTATATGTGAGGAGGTCCGTTCCCACCCCAGCGCGCAGCACGTCTTGACACCGTTGCCGCATCTCGCTAGAACCATCGCTCACCGTGTATTCGGAAAGGAGCATTCAATGGGGAAACCTCTCACCAAGTCACAGATCGCCGAGCATCTCGCTGAGAAATCTGCGCTCACCAAACGAGCGATGGTGCAGTTTCTCGACGAGCTCGCCGCCTTGGCCTATCGCGAGGCGAAAAACGTCTTTACCCTCCCCGGTCTCGGAAAACTCAAGCTCGCCAACCGCAAGGCTCGCATCGGCCGCAATCCTCAAACGGGCAAAGAAATAAAGATTCCTGCGAAACGCGTGGTCAAATTCAGAGTCGTCAAGGCCGCGAAAGACGCCATCCTCGGAAAGAAGTAACATCCCATCATCGGATGGGCCCGTTGAGACCAGTGTGCATCGTCCATCCAGCGGGCCTTCCGAGCATCATGACACGCACAAGCTGCCTGTCCAGAGTGCACGGATTTCTGCACGAGTGGGATGGGTGTCACTCACGAAGAAGCTCGCCCCTTTCTGCAAACGATCCCGAAGGCTAGGATCCACATTCAATTAGTCTCCATCGATGGGGATTTCTACCGACACTTTGGAAGAGATTTGGATCTGCACTGGTGTATAGATATCAACCTCTTCGCTTGGTGTCTGGATCGTCACAACCAATGAATACCGAGCCTGTTTGTTCCACCGACCCAGATGATGGCGTTCTCTCCACCAGCCAACCACAGGATACACTGCAATCATATTGCGATTTGCTAATTCAGCAGCAGTCCCTTCCCACCAATCAGAGTGAATGGATCCAAGATGCCGTAGTTGTGGACCTAATTCCCAATCAGCCGCATCACCTTGATAGCCTTGGTTCTCGTCCTCTTCTTCCTCTCGTGCAGCGGAATTAACACGCCGCTTAAACTCCTCTTTCGTTTCAGTAGGAGTTTGGACTTCAAATCGAAGGGCATGAGAGGCGTACCGATATCTTCCCTTCCATCCCCTTCGGGCAGGATTCGGTTCGATGAAGTATGACAAGGTAACACGGAGTTTTACCAGAGTTCCACGAAGGTCTCTTAGGACTGCAGTTGGCCAGGGCAAATTATGGTAGTTGATAGCCTTCGTCTTGTAGGTACTTTCTTCTTTCTTGTATGGTTGAAAACTATCCTGTGCGACCAAGGTAAGGTGATTTGTTGCACTCCAGCAGGCGCGGGTGAAATCCGGGTTTCCGTATCCACAGTACCGTAAAAGCTTCTCCTTTTGCTCTCGTGTATTCAATGGCAGAAAGTGTTTCTTCATAGCGTCGGTCCACTCCGCTGAGTGGACAAGTAATGCACGGATAGTTTCTGGCCAAAAGTCAGGATAGCGGGCTTGCAAAATGGCAGCATATCGTACGGCAAGAGCCGTGGCGGCGCTGGTCATGGCAGATAATGAAAACGCACGTACCGTTGGAGTCCGATAAGTCGTCAGGAGAGACAATTCATCGACCGTACGTCCCTTGCCATCAACCGGGTCGATGGCGCAATTGCCACCCTCCACTACAATCTCAGGCTTCAACGGCCATGGGCGCTGCCAGTTAGACGAGGTTCTACTAAACGGGCTCACATCTCCCTTAGAGGCTACGAGTAGCCAATCTGGATATCGTTCAACCGGTAAACTGGCGAATTGAGTCGACGCACCAACGGTCAGGGCATTCCACGATTGACCGGGGTCTTGGACGCTTGATGATTGACAACTAGAAGGATGCTCATGCCAATGAGCATCCGGGGTATTGCCTGCAGAAATGAGTAATAACCTTCGTTTGTCGTCATGATAGCCAGACGTCAGGGAATCAATGGCTGCAGACCATGTTGAAGGCTGTCCCTTTTCCTCGTCACTCGCAGTTACAGCCATCCCAATGGCCCGATGGCGATGAGGCGCAGCCTGTTCGGCAAGTTGGACACCTCGAATAGTTACTTCGCCATAGAGATGAGGAGGATTGGGGTCGTTTTCGTTATAGATCTTCACAGATTCAAGGCAATGTTCAAGTTGGATTGGACCACTCGTCGCCAGTACATCAACAAGATTTCCATACAACGAGAGCCCTACCATCTCTGTGCCATGTCCGTGTGGGTCGTTACTTCCCCACTCTTCACGAACAGATTGGCAATCGCTAGGTTTTAAGGCAGGCGCAAGCAGTGGATGACCTTGCGTTACCCCTGTATCGAGGATGCAAGCTGCAGCTGTAGGACTATCGCTCATCGATACTCGCGCCAGCATGTCGGACGTAAGCTGATACTGGTCACGTGGTGATAGATCTAAGAAATCAGCCGCCGTGACTTTGGCGTGCCGAAGCTCTGCGACAGAATTGACGAAACGCAAAGATCGGCTTATCTGGCGTTTCGTGCAATTTGCCGTTACGACTGTGCGTTCGGGAAAATACAATCGTTCGTTGGACAGGCTAAACCCAGCGACGCGAGCCGCGCTCTTCAATGTATCGACCAACGCTTCGCCCTCGCCTCGAATCCAAATTTCCCACCAGATTGATTCATCATCAGTGGGTAAGGGGGTACTATCCGTCCATAGGGCTTCAACCGCAGCGAGGTGAACGGCCTCGATGCTCTCCACCAACGCTCTATGCTTCGGAGTACCTTGGTGCGTTTCCTGTGTCCGATATTCCTCTATACGGCTAATAAAATGCTCGAGCTTTCCATCAGGAACGTAACAAACAGCTATTGTTTTGCCTTCTGATTGACGTAGAGAAAGCAATTCAATCCCTTGGGTACGGAGATCAAGGCTCTCAAACTTCAGATCGAAGTCCGGTGCGCTTTCAAACTGAAGTACTAGGCCTGCTTGAGGATCGAAGCCGAATTCGCTTCGTTCTTCAGAAAGAGTTTTATACTCTCGTTTAAGAGTTTTGAACTGTCTAAGAAGACGTTTCGCGTGAGATTGACGATTTCTCTGAGGTGCTCTGAATCTAGGCCCTTGGCCGCGGGGCGTATACGGCTCGGTGCTCGCAGTCCCTTCAATCCTGATATGACGGAGTAGGTTCGGCTGACCTTCTGGCAAATTTAATACCCTTTGAAGGTGCTATGATCGGCTTATTGATTTCCGTTCATGAAGTGACTCAAGCACATCTGCTTCGGTGAGATTGTCTTTGTTATTAATGACCATGGACTTAATGGCATCGTCACAAGCGCGAACAATGTCCGCATAACTCATATCCGCGGACTCTTGTGCGAGTTTGTCCCACCCCTTCCACATCCTCTTGACCGAAGCCAAGCGATTTTGGAGTACCTCCTTCGCGGTTTCCTGTGTCGGTAGCTGATACTCGATCACGTCGTCAAAGCGACGAAACAGTGCATGGTCCAATAATTCTGGATGATTCGTAGCAGCTAAAATAAGACTTTGCGAATCATCTGCATCGATGAACTGCAAAAAGCTGTTTAGAACCCTGCGAATCTCCCCGACATCGTTCTTAAGCCCTCGCTCCGATCCAATGGAATCAAATTCATCGAAGAGGTAGATACCTCGAACGCTCGCAATGTTGTCAAAGATCAACCGAAGCTTTGCGGCTGTCTCTCCCATGAACTTTGTGATCATTCCCTCAAGGCGAACTACGAAAAGTGGGAGAGATAGTTCGCCAGCAAGTACTGCAGCTGAATATGTCTTGCCTGTTCCTGGTGGACCCACAAAAAGGACCTTACGCCGTGGAGAGAGACCATAGGTACGAATTCGACCAACGTGTCTCTGTTCCTGAATGATTCTTACTAATCGACGCCGTAGTGCAGGAGGAAGGATCATGTCTGAAAGCCGTTGTTTGGGATAGGCTACACTCAACAATCCCACAAGCTCGCCCTTAGGTTGAGCTATAGGAATCGCCTTGGGCTCTCCGACGGTCTGAGCTCGACGCTTCGCAAGCGAAATTAGTTGCTCTAGTTCTTGGGAATATTTCGCATGCCCTGCTCGGGCTTCGTGAGCAGCTACTTGTTCGACTACTGCCAGAAAATGGCTTTGATCCCCTTCAGCGTACGCCTTTAGTAGCGCTTTTAACTGTTGGGCGCTTGCCATTGTGCAGCCTCCTCATACGCCATCGAATTTTCCAAGCGGCTCATTATGACCCAAACGTGGCGCTCTTTAAAAGCCTAGTTACGTGCAATTATCGGACGGTCGTTGCACAGCGAGACTGATGAGAAGAGTACTGCATGCAGTGATTAACTGTAATTTAGGCAGCGCTTTTGGCCGGCCGTATCCGAACTTTCACCTCGACTCGTGACCCGAGACGGTTGAGAATCATGATCAGTCGATCAGCGGTGAAACGTCCAAGATCGGCATGGCGAATGCGAGAAAAATCGGCCGCAGCGATGCCGGTCCGCGCCTGCGCACCTCGGACCGTGAGGCGTTCCCGGTCCAGGGTTTTGATAATCTCGGTGGCAAGGATCGCCTTGAACTGATCGGTGTCCGCATTGATCCGACCGAGATCTCGGAACGCATTGCCGCTACCCCGT
This sequence comes from Nitrospira sp. CG24B, assembly GCA_002869845.2. GTDB lineage: Bacteria > Nitrospirota > Nitrospiria > Nitrospirales > Nitrospiraceae > Nitrospira_D. Next base: position 105,795 of record NEWS02000015.1, read on the forward strand.
ACGACTGCTAGTTCCTCTTTTCCCCTCATGAGAACATCTCCTTCAACTGCTTCAACCGATTCCTGACCACCTCAATCTCGCGTGGTGGTGTCTTGCTGCCCGTGGTGGATTTCTTCTGAAACGCGTGTACCACCCAAATGTCGTGTGCCAACTGCACCGCATAGACGATGCGGAAGGCATCACCCTTGAACGGCAACGCGATTTCAAAAACACCCGAGCCGAGGCCCTGCAGCGGTTTTGCGAGATCTGCCTTGCCACCCTCCGCCGCGATGGTCAGGGCGGCAAGGCAGATGGACTGGGCGCCTTCGGGAAAGGTTCTGAATTCCTTCAGTGCCGCCTTGACCCACGAGACAGGCCGTGTCTTCCGAACCTCGGACATCAGTGACCACGACGATCCATACGTGCCGTATATTGTCATATTTGACAACAGCCTTCAACCACCGGGAGTGATGGGCTCGCGACAGCTTTCGAAGGTCTCACTTGACAGGTGCTCTCTTCTATGTGACCATTGGTCACATGCGTGCTACCGACTTTCGCCAAGCCAGACTCCAGCTCGGATTGACCCAGGCCCAATTGGCCGAACAGCTCAAGACCACGCGTCGTTCGATCATCCGGTACGAGGATGGCACCCGGCGCATCCACGGAATGGCGGAACTGCTGTTGAGTACGTTCGGGACCGCTCAGGTTGTTCTGGCCGGGATCGTCGCGGCAGGCGAACCGATCGAACCGATTGCCCAAATGGAACGGGTCGATGTCCCGAAGAGCATGGTGGGACGCGGCGAAACCTTCGCGCTGCGGGTCAAAGGCCAGTCCATGCGCGACGAGGGGATTCTCCCCGGTGATGTGGTCGTGGTGCAGAAGCAACAGACGGCGCGGAATGGGCAAACCGTCATTGCCTTGGTGAACGGGGAGGCCACGATCAAAAC
>NEWS02000016.1 GCA_002869845.2 Nitrospira sp. CG24B
ATATGCGACAGATCCGAGAGAAGCTCGCCAGCAAGATGGTGCAGATCCGACTCGGGAATGACTTGCGCCTTCGCATTATTGATCGGCTGCCGGAGCTTCGGTAACTCCTCCTGATCGGCAAGGAGCCTTCCCATACGGCCCCAATGATTAGGAGGCAAGAATGGGAAAGCCTCACTGTATGCGCCTAGAGATTGATGAAAAACTGTAATAGGAAGATGTGATTGATGAGGTTCGCATTGCCGGGCAGGTTCCGGCTGTTGAGCATCTGGTTCTGGTAGCCCATATCCACATTGATGTATTGATTAAACGATTTGTTGATGCCGAGAAAGAAACGGTTCTGATCGATTCCGGCTCCTGGGCCCTTGCCGGTCGGTACGCCCACCGTATTTAGGTTGATAAAGATTTCGTCATAGGCGACGAACGCCCAATCAGGGGCTTGTGGGATCGGGAAATCCGCACGGAACATTTGCCGGAACCGTAGGGCAGTGCCGTCTGCATGCTCAATCCACCGCTCTTCCAACCTGGTGCGGCTTAAGAACTTCATATGTGAGAACTTATGTTTGTAGTTGACTTGTTGATAGATCCGATTTTCGTCGAAAAACGGCGACTGAGGAGGCGTATGCCTCTGATTAAAGTTGCCGACCCAGGCATAGCCTTGCCAAATGGAGAGATGTTCCGTCAGTTGATAGCCAAGCGCCGGACGGAGCAACAGCTGGTCGATGTTGGTGACATCGTCTCCGATGCGAGGGTTGACCTCCATGTAGGCGATGAATTTCGAGGGGAGCGAGACGGTCAAATACACCGGCGTCCAGAGCCGGAAGTCCGACGTCGTATTCGGACCCAATTCGGTGAAGGCATGCACGGAGTTTACTGTCCCTCCTATTAAGCTCCAGACCAAAACTCCGATTGTGATCAGCCCTCTCATTCCACATACCCATCGAGCGGTTTGACATTTCTCCATGCGTGTACTCCAAAGCAGCAGATGTTTGTGAAGTTCGTGACTTTTGCATGCCCTTCGAAGAAGCCTTTTACATCCTCTGATAGAGCAAACGCTAGCACAAAATCAGCCTCCAGCGAACAGCGCTCTACTGGTGTACATTGCGCTGATCTGTGGATTGTGCTAGCTAGTCCTCATGTTGCATGTCTCCTCATCCATTGCCATCCCGGATCATGAGATCGAACTCCATGCCATCCGCTCCCAAGGCGCTGGCGGACAAAACGTCAACAAGGTCTCGACGGCCATACATTTACAATTCGATATTCGCG
>NEWS02000017.1 GCA_002869845.2 Nitrospira sp. CG24B
CCGGGTGGGGAATTTTCGATGACCCGAACTGGGGAGATTTGGATGACCCTTGACACTATGGTCCCGAACGGCTGCAAGCCGAACTGCGTGAGGATGGGTTTCCCGCTGGGATCGGTCGTATCAAGCGGCTGCGGAAGAAACTGGGCCTGCGCTGTACTGTACCGCTTCTGATTTCTTGGACACGGTTGTTGCCATATTGGCCCCGACCTGCGGGTCGCCTCGTTCGACGATCCTCGTTCCTAAGCCAACGTTGTGCGTCGTATGTTCTCGCCCACCCGGTGAATCCCCTGATGGCCTGAGAGGCTCGTGCTCTCAGGCGGCTGCCGATGGGCTCAGGAAGTCTCGCCGCACCTGAGCCGGCGAGCGAAACCCATGCCGCTCGACGAGCCACTGCTCATTATAGAGCCGCAATCAGTCATGGAGGGCGCGGCGGAGATCCTCGACGGTCTGGAACGTACGCACCCACAGCAGCTGCTCCTTGAGCGTCCGAATGAACCGCTCCGCACCCCCATGGCCTTCTGGGGCACGCACGAACGCCGGACTCGACGTCATCCCGAGAAACCGGAGTTCTGTCTGGAAGGCCTCGCTCATATACTGACTGCCGTGATCATGCCGCACCTGCACACCCGTTGCATGGCCAGCCGAGAATACGCCGAACTGCTGGCGCGCCCCTTGGCGGATGGGTTCCAATGCCTCAAAACGGGTGGCCCGGGTCGCAGCATGAATTCCCACACCTTCGAGCGTGCAATGATCGATGGCCACGAAGACGGTCACAGAGCCATGCTCCACTGTGACGGTGCTGGTGGCATCGGTGCCCCACATCTGATTCGGACGCTCCGTCGTGATCGTGCCGTCGTGGACCCGTGGCCCCACGACACGCGGCGCCCGGCTGGGAGCCACGAGGTCAACCTGCCGCATGAGCCGCAGCACCCGCAGTTTGGACGTGCGAATCCCTTGCGCCCGCAGACGCGCCCATACTTTGCGATGCCTTTCCCCGAGAAACGGCGAGGCGGCCAGCACCTGCCGAATGTGCCCGGTGAGCACCTCGTCGGTGTACGCTGTCTTCGGGCCTCGCGTGGCTGGGGCGCCGTGCGACTGAGGGCTTGCTGGTGATAGAACGTCGTCCGACGCACATCCCCTTCCTGACAGACTCGCACCACACCATACGAGCGATTCGTGGAAGGCGACGTGGCGTGGCTCATCGCGTCGACCTCCTGGTAGCTAAAGGGGTGCCACCTCGTAACCGCTGGACCGCTTCCCGCGACAGTTCCAAGCGCATCGTCAAATCCCCAACCATGGCCTTCAGCCGTGGGAGTTCGTCGGCACGGCCATCGTCAGCCCGGCTCTTCAATCCGGCCGGCCCACTGGCCACGAACTGGTCCCGCCACTCCGACACCGTCGCAGTGGTGATCCCCGCTTCACGGGAGACCAGATCGAGATCGTCCCCACGCAGCACGCGGAGCACCACGTCCATCTTCTTGCGCGAGGAAAACCGGCCTCGCTCTGCCTTCGATTTCGCCATGAACACCTCTATCCATCACTGAAGGGCAGTATGTCCCAATGGTGTGTCCAAAGAAATCCGGGGGCGAAGGAGGCTGAATAAATGGCAAGGATGTAGCCGCGCATGGCGCTTTCAAACAGTTAGGCGAGTTGCTGTCATGAAAGTAGTTTTTCTCGGAGCACCCTCAGCAGGTAGTGTCCGTAGCCGTTCTTGATCAATGGCTGTGCAAGCTTTTCCAGTTGATTGGCATCGATCCACTGTTGCCGGTAGGCGATTTCTTCCGGACACGACACCTTTAATCCTTGCCGGTTTTCCAGTGTGGCAATGAACTGGCCGGCATCAAGCAACGACTTATGAGTGCCAGTGTCCAGCCAGGCATAGCCTCGGCCCATGACTTCGACGTGCAGCTGGTCTCGTTCCAGATACAAGCGGTTGAGGTCGGTGATTTCTAACTCCCCGCGGAGTGAAGGTTTCAGGCTTTTCGTGAAATCAACCACCTGTTGATCGTAGAAATAGAGACCGGTGACGGCATAGTTGGATTTTGGTTGTTTGGGTTTTTCTTCCAGCGAGCGAACTTTTCCTCCCGAATCGAAATCGACCACCCCGTAGCGCTCCGGATCCTGCACGTGGTAGGCAAATACGCTCGCACCTTTGGCACGGGTCATGGCATTGTTGAGCAAGCGATGAAAGTCATGGCCATAAAAGATATTATCGCCCAATACCAGGGCGGAGGGATCATGCCCAATGAAGGATGCCCCAATGATGAACGCTTGCGCGAGACCATCAGGGGATGGCTGTACAGCATACTGAATGTTCAACCCCCATTGAACACCGGTTCCTAATAGTTGCTCGAAGCGCGGGGTATCCTGTGGAGTAGAGATAATGAGGATATCCCGAATTCCGGCCAGCATCAGAGTACTGAGAGGATAGTAGATCATCGGTTTGTCGAACACCGGTAGCAACTGTTTGCTGACCGCTAATGTGGCCGGATGCAAGCGGCTCCCTGTTCCGCCGGCGAGGATGATGCCTTTGCGTGCAATCATGATGTCACCACAATCTGTTGTAATATGTGCCGAATGCCACTTTGCCAATCAGGCAATTCGACTTCAAATCGACTGCGCAGTTTCTGAGTATCCAGCCGTGAATTAGCCGGGCGCTTGGCAGGCAAGGGATATTCCGAGGAGGCAATCGCACGGATGGAGTCCGGCGAAAGTTTCAGCGACTTGCCGAGAGCGAGGGCCTCCGACACGACAAACCGAGCATAGTCACACCAGTTCGTCTCCCCGCTGGCCACAAGATGATACAAGCCGAAGGGAAAGTTGTCGTCTCCCTCGCGCTGTCTTTGTCGAATCAACTGAGCTGTCACATCAGCTAACAAGGCGGCAGACGTTGGCACACCATGTTGATCCGCCACCACATTCAGACTTTCTCGTTCAACCGCCAATCGCAGAATGGTTTTAGCAAAATTGCTGCCGTGCACCCCAACCACCCAGCTTGTTCGAAAGATCACATGCCGTACCCCGCTTGCCTGTAGCGCGATCTCGCCATCACGTTTGGTTCGCCCATAGACACTTTGAGGGTTGGTCAGATCATCTTCAGTATAGGCGCCCAGCTTGCTGCCATCGAACACATAGTCGGTCGAATAATGGACAACCCATGCGTTCCCTTTGGCTGCTTCTTCTCCCAGCACTCCGGGAGCAACAGCATTGATGGCATGGGCGAGTTCAGGCTCGGATTCTGCTTTATCCACTGCGGTATACGCTGCCGGGTTAACGATCACGTTTGGTTTGAAGGACCTCACCAATGCACGAATAGCCGAGACGCTGACCAAATCACAGTCTGACTGATCCACAGCACAGACTTCCCCAACGGAAGCCAGCGCCCGCTGCAATTCAAAACCAACCTGACCCTGTTTGCCAGTTAAGAGGATCCTCATTCTATTCAAGCCCCATAGTGCCGACTGACCCAGTCGCGATATGCACCGCTCGTCACGTTGGTGACCCAGTTTTGATTCGCCAAATACCACACAACGGTTTTTCGGATACCGGCTTCAAACGTTTCTCGAGGTCTCCAGCCAAGCTCGCGTTCAAGCTTGCTCGTATCCATCGCATAGCGGCGATCATGACCTGGACGATCTTTCACGAAGGTGATCAAAGACCGGTAGCTGGTCAGGGACAAGTTGCAGGTCGCTGGTGGAGCAAGTTCATCCAGAATGTCGCAGAGAGTATGAACAACATCGAGATTAGTTTTTTCATTCGTACCACCGACGTTATAGGTTTCACCCACACGTCCCGCTTCGAGCACCCGACGGATGGCGCTGCAGTGGTCTTTGACATAGAGCCAGTCACGGATTTGTTGGCCGTCACCGTAAATAGGCAATGATTTGCCAGCCAGCGCGTTGTGGATGATCAGCGGAATAAGTTTTTCGGGGAAGTGGTACGGGCCGTAGTTATTGGAACAGTTCGTGGTGAGCACTGGCAAGCCGTAGGTGTGGTGGTAGGCGCGCACCAGGTGGTCACTGGCAGCTTTGCTGGCCGAATAGGGACTATTGGGTTCGTAGCGATTGATTTCGCTGAACGCCGGGTCATCCTTTCCTAGGGAACCGTAGACCTCGTCGGTGGAGACGTGCAGAAAACGGAAAAGTTGCTGGAACTCACTCTCCAGCCCATCCCAATAGGCGCGCACGGACTCCAGTAGATGAAAGGTGCCGACGATGTTGGTCTGGATGAAATCCCCAGGGCCATGGATGGAGCGATCCACATGGCTTTCGGCAGCAAAATTGATGATGGCACGAGGCCGGTGCTCGTGTAACAATTGGTCGACAAGTATCGTGTCACTGATATCACCTCGCACAAAGATATGCCGCGCATCTCCCTCCAAGCTGGCAAGATTCTCCAGATTACCTGCATAGGTGAGCTTATCAAGGTTGATGATGGGCTCATCGTGATGCACCAGCCAATCAAGAACGAAATTGGCGCCGATAAACCCGGCTCCGCCGGTAACTAGAATACTCATGTTAGGATTGGAACACTTTCGTCTTTGATCTGAATGATACGTACATGACGCTCGTGGCCCCTCTCATGGCCAGATTAAGATACCTGGTAGGCTAACGTAGAGTGAAACCTGGGCACAAGCCGCTAGAGATCTTGAAACAGTTTTCCCATTCGCCCAATATCGGCGGTGCCGGTTGCGGATCAGATGTGCCTATTAACGGCATCGCTCTCCTGATGGACGCCTCTTGTATCATATCTACGAAGGCCGGCGAATGAGCTTGTCAACCGCCAGCTCGATATGAACATGTCCTACGAGGAGTTAGAACTCAAGACCTATTAGGATCAAGCTAGCCATGCTGATCTATTTGCTGATTGATCCTAGCCTCAGCCGATCATCAAAAGATCCTATAGTTTTAGTAAGCCCCTCTTCCAGTTATACTTTTGGAAACCACTCGAGAGCGGATTTTGCAAAAGAAATGTCTGGTTTCCGTCGTTCCAGATCATCCTGAGGAAAGCCCCATTTTGACAATCTTGGATTTTGAGCCTGTAAGCCTGATAATGACTTGTGCCAACTCACGAATGGTACATTCTTCTGGATTTCAAAGATTCATGGGACCTGTACATGTCGATGGTGACTGCATCAGTCTGATCAGTACATCGACCAACGCTACGGTAATCAGCACACGCGTCATGGAGCTATCTTTCCTGGTAATCACCTTTGATCCGTTGACAGAGGCAGAACGTCATTGAAACACCTTATCTCATCCTGGCATCACATGGTTCCGTCACGGTGTCACGTCGATACAGCAGTCCATGTGCATTACGGACAGACAGAACTCTTCTCTGCGTGACGAAAACAATCAACCCGGACTCTTTGATAGAGATTGTTTCTGGGGCATGACAAAAAACTGCCCAAGCGTATATGGGCTTAAGAGTCTCACTGTCCTGGTGGGTTATTCTCTTCCTGTAAATGAGACTTTTAATGATCAACGTGAGATCAAAACTGTCAACCGTTCTTATGGCAGTTCCTCCAATACTCCACGTCGGATCAAGGTGATCGCCTGTAAAGCGGATCCAGCGAGGCCGGGATGCGTTGACTTTAGTGCCTGCACTTGTGACAGAAACTCCAAAGTTCTGGCCAGGAGCCGGTAGATGTCGCCTTCTGCCATTGTGGTCAGTCGACAGAGGCCAATCCACGTGAGGGTGGGGTCGGCGACCCAGCGTT
>NEWS02000018.1 GCA_002869845.2 Nitrospira sp. CG24B
GCGCGAAAAAAAGCAAAGGCGGCTGCTCTCTGAAACAATGATTTGGGTTCCATAACAGACTTACTAGCCAGTCCCGATGCCACAGATCCGTACGCAGTCTGATTTTCAACGTCTCAGCAAGCCAAATTTTTGTTATATGTGCGGCGTGGATCTAAACAACGGTGAGATCGTTAACGGCGATCATTGTCCGCCAGAAAAGTTGTTCCAACCGTCAGATCGGGTCGACTATCCGATAAAAGTAAAGGTCCACGCTCGCTGCAACCATAAATGGAGCGAAGACGATGAAAAGCTTTCAATCTTCTTTGATATTCTTCACGGAGGTACAAAAGCAAACGATCCGGAGCTCCTCAAGAAACTGTCGTTCTTATCAGTGATCACAGCCCAAGGCGTGTATAAAGGAATAACCTGCTTTCCGCTCCGACCGCTTGCTCGCCGGCTAATCCGCTGCGCCCATGCGCTGCTTTACGGAGAGTACCTTCCAAGGGAGACGCGTTACCACATTCATTACCCAATCCCAGAGATTGATCCAACTAAGGGTAATGAGCCGTTTCCGAATCTCCTGCAGACATATTCTTTTGCCAATGAGCTGTGTAGTGCCCAGAAGGCAGAAACTTTTGACTCACTTATCGCCTACAACAGGAAATTTAGATACGTTTGTACTTGGTCACATTTGGACAACGGAGATCCGATCTGTATTTTTGCATTCGACATTTATAGGCTGGCAAACTTTGCAGTAAAGATCGAAGACTTTCCGCGCGCGGTTATTGGGTTTTATTCGGTATTGCAAATTCCATCGGCGGCAACCAGGTGCACAAAGTTACAAGTAGAGAATAGTGACGAAGAAGTGCTCTATCCAATTTTATCGTGCTAATACACCTCGATCTCAATTTTGTTCCAGCGCGGTCAGGAAAATGCGGCCAGATTTGTGGTTGGTTTGTATGTATCGTTTCGGCGCTTGGCGGACTTCAATAATAAAACCACTATAATGAATGTGTTCGAATATGTTTGAACAGAGTCACGGGAGATCTCTTCAACGCAGATCAGACGTACTCGATTCTAGGTGTATCCTCGCATCCACGATCCAGCAGCCCTGGCCTAGCGGTAAGGCAAAGATTGGATTCAGATCGAGTTCGCTGATCTCTGGAATTTCTTCGACGAGGCGAGAG
>NEWS02000019.1 GCA_002869845.2 Nitrospira sp. CG24B
GTCGCGCACCTCGGAAGCCAAGACGAACCTGAGCGCGATCAAGACGGCAAACCTGGCATTCCAAGCTGAGAATCGATGTTTCCTTTCCACAACGGTACCAGCAGTGGCTACGCCAGTAGCTATTCCGAACAACGGTGCTTTGGTGGCATGGCCGGTTGCGGCTGCGGCTGCTTCGGGTGTGGTGCAATGTTTCACTCCCGCCGGGGTGGCTGCACAGGCAACCGGTACGTTTGGTGATATCGGGTTCGTGCCGGCTGGTTCGGTTCGGTATCAATATAGTTTGCAGGCTACTGCAGTAGCTACGGTAGCTCCTGGACCGGTAAAGGGTGGGGCTACGTGCGTTTCACCTCTTGCAGGTGGCCCTGGCAACGCTCCGACCACCGGGTTCCTTGCTTCATCGGAGGGAGATTTGGATGGTAACGGTGGCGCTGCTGGTAACGCGGCAAATGGTTTGTTCATGGTCTCGGACATCAGCAACGTGACCAATTGCTTGAACAACGACACAATATTCTAGAAAACTCTAGAATAGGGTATGCCCGGCCAGGGCTGGCAATCCCAGCCCTGGCCGGATGTCCGTTTCTTGTGGCGTCAGTGGCCGTCACCTTGGCATTCAGTAATCTCGCCCCATTAATAGATGAGCAAGGAAACATTCAAGTCCATAGGTCATTTTCCAGCCATCATTCTTTGTACAGGGCTTCTCAGTTGTGCCATTCTTGCCCAACATCAATTGGAGCAGCGCGATGGGGGACGAGCTGCGAAATTGGAGCAGCTCCGCCTGATACCCCGAGGTGAAGTCCTCAAGCCGGCGCTTCTGGGATATCACCAGTTGGGAGCGGACTTGCTGTGGCTACGGATGGTGCAGGTACTGGGCGATCGTGTAGTTCGTGACCAGGACTATG
>NEWS02000002.1 GCA_002869845.2 Nitrospira sp. CG24B
AAGGATCTGAATCTGTGTGGCCTGCACTCTGACGTCACGTAGAGTCTCACTCTTCAGCACCTGTACGACCTCAGTCACTCGCACCCGTTCCCCTTTCTTCGGGTACCTGAGTACAAAACGAAGCTGGGGCTAGTTCTATAGCTAAGCCTGTATTTATTGGTAGGCTTTGACAATTTCATCGAGTGAAGCGGTTTCGTGGTACTCCCGGCGTTTTTTGAGGGCGGCGAAGTCATGCTCAATGGGGTTGAAGTCGGGTGAGTACGGCGGCAGGAAGAGCAGCGTGGCGCCGGTGGCTGCAATCAGCTGTGCCGTCTCTGGCGATTTGTGAAAGGTCGCATTATCCAGTATGACGAGGTGCTGGGCGTTGAGGCGCGGGCACAGCCGTGTCTGCAGCCAGGTATTGAAGACCACCGTATCGCACGTGCCCTCGAAGAGCAGCGGCTCTTCGAGTCGCCCTTCCATACGGGCCGCAATCAGCGAGGTCCGTGGCCGTCGATGCCCGGAGACCAGACCGTCCACACGTTGGCCCTTCGGCGCGTACCCATACCGTCGCGCCGTCGAAGAGGCAAAGCCGCATTCGTCGATATGGACGGGCCGTTTGCCGCGGCGAATGAACCGTTCTCGAAGACGCAGGAACCGTTTCCGTTGCTGAGGATCACGTTCTTGGTAGCCCATTCTTTTTTTTATGGGTCACTGCCAGTTTGTGGAGTGCGTTCCAGATGCAATGCCGGGACACCTGGAAATGCCGCGCCCGTTCCGTTTGTGTTCGATCGGGATGAGCCTCCACATGACGGCGCAATTGCTCCCAATCCAGCTTGTGAGAACGGCGAGGGCCGGGGCGCTTGTAGGCGACGCCGCCAGGCTTGAGCCAGCGGTACACGCTGGCCTCACCCACCTTGAACCGCCGAGCCGCTTCGGCCTTGCTGCCACCGCTACGCACAAAATCCACCACCCGTTGACGCAAGTCGACTGAGCATCTCATGCCCCATGATCGCCCGAGGCGATCTTCATGTCTATCGGTAATTGTGGGCTTGGCTATAACTTAGCGGGCAGTGTTACTCACATTGTCATCTTACCCATAGAGAAGGAGGGAGGAAGAATGCACAGACCAAACCTGCTTGTCACGTGCCTGCTAATTTTGAGCCTGTCGGGATGCTCCGTGTTAATGGTATCCAGCCGCGAGTCCAAACGAGGTGATATCAATGTCATTCAAGTTGGCGTTCAACGATCCGTGGTGATCGCCACACTCGGCGAACCTGACAATTACTCTACTCCTGAAGGCGGGGGATACGATGACCGGTACAAGTTAGATCCTGATGCTCATCATTGGGCCGTTAAACTCCTCACGGGAATATTCTATCTGGCAGGTGATTTTTTTACGCTTTGTCTCACCGAAATTCTCTTTACCCCTCTTGAGATCGCTGCCAAAGACAGATTAGTCATCTACCATCTCACATACGGGGTTGATGGAAAGCTATCAACGATCGAGAAGATAAAACCGTGAAGCAGCTGATTCCTGCCAGGATTCTGGATGCATAACTCCCCGGCTATTCCTATTGCAGCATGTGAGACCTACAACGATGTGATGCCCAAACGCCCTGACACACCATGATTTATGGACATACAAAGAAGTGGGTACTCTTTTTCTCCCCATGCCTGATGGGCCGCCCGCAATGAAAGAAAATGGACCAGGCGTTCGATGGGAAAGCCCGCCATCTGACCGACCAAAAGCTTTTACACCTCAGCTTGGTTAATCCCCAACTGAGCCGCCACTCCGACCTGTTTCCAATCTCAATCCTTGATGGGTGTCGGCAACGTAGCTGAGTGGTATTCTTGACTCTCTGCCAGGTGGGGCCTACACTTTGGGCCAAGTATTGAGAGGGCACATATGCCGACAGTGAAGAAACAAGCGTTGGAGATGATGAAGAAGTTGCCGGAGAAATCCACATGGGACGATATCATGTACGAGATTTACGTCCGGAAGAAGATTGAAAACGGTATTCAGGCGGCGGATGAAGGGAAAGTGGTGCCGCATGGCGCTGTAAGAAAACGCTTCCTCAAGAAATGACTCGGACGAGCGGACTGAACACGCCGTTTCTGATCTCGCGAATATCCAAGACTACATTGCCAGAGACTCTGCTGAGTATGCTGATGCCATCGTTGAGCGTCTCATCCTCTCGGTTGATCGGCTTGTCTCATTCCCTGAAAGTGGCCGACTTGTTCCTGAAGCCTTCGATCCAAAGATTCGTGAACTCCTTGTCCAAAGCTATCGAGTGATCTATCGGCTAAAGAGGTGTGGTGCTGTGCTCAGCAATCATCAAACATCCAAAGCTGGTCAGGATGCGGGGTCCCTCGTCTCCAGGCCAGAAGCGCGGGCTCCTTCTTTCGTTTGGAGGAAGGCGGGCGCGATGCCAATAAGGCCTGTGCAGAGATCCATGGTCCGATCAGGTCGAAGTAGGCTAGATCTATTTCTCGAAGATTCACGCTCCATTCCGAACCAGACCTCTTCCTCGTTCCCGCTGGACAACCAAGGTACCGCAACTGAAAGAACCACTCCCCTGACAAGCTTGTCCCGACCCGGTGGACAACCGCGATAATCCCAGGCCGGTCACCGGCTGTTTGCCGGAGGTAGACCCCGAGGGCAATCTCTTCACGATCCATCATGTATCCGATGGTTACACGAGTATTGACCGCAGGTCAAGGCAAACTTAGCGGCAGAAGCTGGATTCTTGACTCACGATCAGACGGGATCTAGGCTACTTGAGTGAAACAAGTCTTCGTCTCTCAAAACTTGATCGAGGTTGAGATGCGCAAGGAGCAGCTTGAGCAGGCCGGTATCCGGTGCATGATCAAGAACCAGCGTTCCTCGGGACTTGCCGGAGAGATCCCTTTTGTGGAGATTTTCCCTGAGCTGTGGATACTCCAAGAGCAGGATTACGATCAGGCCCGTCAGCTACTTGAAGAAGAAACTGAGTTGCCGCCCATGAACCAAGACTTCTGGACATGCTCAGGATGCGGCGAGCGTCATGAAAGTCAGTTCGGCGTTTGCTGGAAGTGTGGACAGGACAAACCCTCGTTGTGATGTCCCTGCAATTTTCTTCCCCCTTCATCGCTTCTTCTTGCAGACGAATTTCCAGACCGATTGAGCGAGAGTCCCTTTGGGAATAGGTGCCCAGGCTGACTCGCCTGACTTCTGATACACCACGTCACCAGCTCCCATGTTCCCAGCGAAATGTTCCACTGCCAGCAGCCGAAAGCGCTGGTTCGAACAGTCGTGCTCTTCCTGGGCGCGCGAAGACAAGTATGTCTTGAACCATCGTGTCTGAGCGGTCCTCAGATCATCCAAGACCCACACGCTCACCCGCTCACCATTCCGGATGATGGTCTCGGAATCGACATAGATCTTTGCCTTGTTGTTTCCATCAACCAAAAACCATTCTGCAAAGACAGGAACCACGCCCAGCAATTGGAACGCAACCAGGAGCGAGCAAATCAGAGGAACAGCGCGGAAGAGACAACCAGCGGACAATAGCAATCCGTCACGAAAAAGGAGCTTGTCGAGAGTAGGAGACCATGGCTTAGCTCCTCTGGTCCCTTTGCACCTTCGGCCGAACCTCATACACGACTGCCTTCCATCGCCGAGACTTTGGCCAACTGGTTGGAGGATAGTCACAACTCCTTGTCGACATAAAAGCCGTGACGCCACGCATGGGCCGGTAAATGGCTGAAGCTCAAAAGCTTCTTGTTTGGGGCTTGGCACTGGCACGCATACCGCGCAGAACACTCGGACCATAGGCGGTCGATCGATTTAGGGTTTCTGGCCGTTTTCCTCCACCCTTTTTAAGCAATCGTTAAACGCCCCTCGCCGTTGGACAAACGACCAGAAGAGTTTGTACCGATTGAGCATTTCCAACTGCTCCACGTATTCGTTACATTGCTTCTCCTTCGAGGGTTCTATCTTGTCCGGAGGCGCAGTAATCACCCATGCTCCTCCGACCAGGGACAAAATACCCAGAACCACGCTCCCGACGAGCACAAGTCCTTTCTTGACGTCCATAAATCCTTCTTTCGCTATGTTGAAGCTCAAAGAACCCGCTGAGTCTTTTCCGCCTGATCCTTACCCGTTGATCATGGTGCCGGAGACCGGGATCGAACCGGTACGGGCCTTTTGAGCCCGAGGGATTTTAAGTCCCTTGCGTCTGCCTATTCCGCCACTCCGGCGCGAGGCGGATTTTAACATAGCGACGCTGGTCTACCGCCACTTTTCTCGTGGCCCCGTACCTACCCATTTACTATACCCAAACATCGTGTGCGACAAACCGCATCTGTCACGGGATCGCATACCCGGCGATCGCCTAAGCAAGACTCCAGAAAAACTTTAGAGAATCCATCCTCGCCTTGCGCTATCATGTAAAGTGCGGGAATTTGTAACGATACGGTCGAGAGGGGTGGCGCACTGCAAACCAAGGCTTCACGATTTCTGGTCGCTGTGTTCCTGCTCATAACGGCAATGCCGGGTGAAGCGGTGAGCCAAGAGGCGGTGCTCGACATTCTTCCGCTCCGTCCTTTCAGTTTCGACGCAGCCTTCAACCAACAAAACTTTGGACCCAAAAGCAGACTTATCTCCGTTAAAGGCGGATTCACCGCGCTTCGCTATGGCCCCCTTGAAGTGAGAGGGATCTACCAGTATTTCAGTCTTCATAATCCTATTATAACTACTGACCAACATCTTCTTTATGCGAACCCACGTTGGAATAATTTCATCGACGTGTTGGATTTTCCAAGCAGCAAACCCATCAGTCGCATCCTGCGACATGTGCTCTTCGGTCCGCTGGAGCATCGGGCAGTACCTTATGTCGGCGCAATGCTGGGAGGTACCTTACCAGGGCGAGGCGACCTTTCACCGGGCTACCTGTATGGAGGACAGATCGGTGTACGATTTCCTGTCGCTCAGGGATTTTCAGTCGATATGGGACTGCAGTACATGCGATTCGAGATCGATGCCCAGAGCAGGTCCGACTTGGCAAAACAATGGCTCTTCACCATCGGCCTTCGGTTTTAAGCCGATGGGGCTGACGAGCTGTCGAGACATGGGGGATATGAATCGTGCGCGTGTGTGCCGTTAAAAGATTCCATGGCTCGCTTCTCCTGGCGGGACTCTGCATTCTTCTGCAAGGATGCGGTCTTGTCTATGACGCTGTCGATCTCATGCACCCGCTGAGTCGCGATGAACTGTCCGCGATTTGTGAGCACGGACGGCTACGCGTCGGCATTTCGGTAGAACCATTTCGTCCGTTTGTGTTTCCCGCGGTCTACACGAATGAGGGTATCCGCGTCACAGGTCTGGACATCGAACTGATCCGAGAGGTGGCCAATGCGCTCACCGCTCATTGCGGCGGACCAACTCCCATCGTACCGACCTTACATGTCACTCGATTTCCTGATCTGTTCATCAAACTGAACGAGGGGCAGCTTGATCTCTTTGTCTCGTCCGTGAGCGGGACTCTTCCCGGTACAAGGCCGGCCGGCCTCTGGTTTTCGGCTCCGTACCTGCGCGACGACGGAATCGCCGCCATTATCCGAAAGCCAGAGGTGGCAGAGCGTGTACGGACGCAATTTGGAAAGCAGAACGGGAATCGGGATACGCTCGCAGCCGTCCAGGAAGGCTTTGCCGGCTTAACCGTCGCCGTTCAGAAGGGACGATCCTCTCACCAGTATGCCAAAGCCAATCTCAAACGGGTTCGCATGGTCATCTGCGATTCGCTTCCCGCCTCCATTGAATCGAAGGATCTGAATATCGATGTCATCCTGACCAACCATTCCATCCTCGAGTATGTGACGAAACGGGTCTGGCAAGAGTGGCACCCACTCACGCAACCGGACGGGTCGCCTCTCCTCCTCACACGTGAGGATCTCTCCATCGTGACCAGCGAAGAGCATCGACAGTTACAATGGTTCTTAAACAATCTGCTCTTTCGCTTGGAGGAATCAGGACGATTGAAACAGATGAGAACGCGCTGGATCGAAGGGGAGTATGCCCCTACTCGGCGAGCGACGGCAGAAGGGCTGCCGCTTGAGGTGACGCAAGTTCCTGACCATTATGACCAAGGACAGTGCCGTCTTGCTGAAAAATGATGAAGAAGCGGAGGGAATACTGATGCGTCTCCTAAAAATCTTTCTACCTCTTGGCTTGGTCTTGGTTCTTCTCTGTCCCCAAAGTGGCTGGTCACAAACTTCCCAGAAGGAGGCCGAACAAACGGCAGCGCTCTTAGCGACCCTCCTCAATGCAGGGCGTGTCGTCATTGAGCGGAACCAACCGCTGATCAACGATTCAGGGAGAGGCGAGAAGGGATTCACACCTGAGGTGTTTGAACGGCTCATCCTCGATGAATTTCTCCAGCAAACACAGATCGACCTGACACATGCGTCCTCCGCTATGCCCTCGCAGGCGAAAGACTTGTTGAGTCTGCTGCTCATCACAAGCAAAGAAGTGGTGGCGGACGCCCAGTTCGTGATTAATCAGCGCGGGATCGGCTATAAGAACTTTATCCCGGCCACATTCGGAAGCCAAGCCGCGCGGAAATTCTCGAAGCGGTCGAAGGTCACGATGAAACAAACCGCTCTCGAACCGAGGAATTTGCAGAACGCTCCGGATGAGTATGAGGAGATGGTCTTGAAACGACTTGCGAGCCAACCGTCCTCGACCACGCCGATTATAGAGTGGCTTGGCGGTGGACAGTTACTCAGAGCTGTGGTGCCAATTTATTATTCAGAGGATTGTCTTGTCTGCCATGGAAACCCTAAGGGAATCCTTGATATGTCAGGCTATCCACGAGAAGGTGCTCAGGCAGGCAAACTGGCCGGGGCCATCAGTATTCA
Organism: Nitrospira sp. CG24B; assembly: GCA_002869845.2. Classification (GTDB taxonomy): domain Bacteria; phylum Nitrospirota; class Nitrospiria; order Nitrospirales; family Nitrospiraceae; genus Nitrospira_D. Next base: position 6,880 of record NEWS02000002.1, read on the forward strand.
GATTCCCTCGGACCATCGGTAGCAGTCAGCCCGTGCCGACGGAGGAGAGCGACGGGGTGATCCGCTACCGATGATCGTCGAGAAGCTTAGTTCAAGACCGCAGTCAATTGCGGCCGCGACTCTTCAGCACTCTTCGCTTTTGCCGATTTACGGTCCAGCACTTCTTCCACCCCAGACTTGACGGCCCGACCCCATCGGCTGGTCTGCACCTGCGCCTTGCGGGCATACCGGCCAATGCTTCGACGAGTTTCCACACCGGTCTGTGGAGCAAAGAGGAGCCCGAGTCCTGCTCCAATGACCGCCCCACCGGCGATGAATGCTGCTGCCTTGGCGACCTGATTCCCCTGCTCCGACATGGTGAACCTCCTCATGATGGTAAATGAGCCGGAAGATCGTTTCTGAACGCTTCCTATGCCAAGATCATTCAGCATGCTCTGTGCCAGGATCTGAGTCTGCGCAAAAGAAGCGATTCTCGTGAAAAATCAGAGGGGGCGCTTTTTGTCCATGAGGAGTGACTAATTTTTGGTCTCTTTTTGTCGACAGACCAAGGTACAGTCGTTTCAGAAAACCAACACTTTCTCTTCATGTATCTTTGTCAGTCGGCCATGGAGGCCAATTTGCCAAGGTCAAGTCTTAGCACCTTCTAATCTTTTGCGTGCTTGCATTGATACGTAAGCCCCCGTATTATCCAGCGGCAAGTTTTGCCGTGCCCGCAACTGATGTGGAAGATGATTCAGTATTTGTGCGCCTCTCGATCTAACAACGCTGTCTCACAAAGGACTGCTTTGGAAGCCGATTCATGGGTCCCCTAGCCGCTATCCCCTACCCAAATATCGACCCAGTGCTTGTGGGCCTCGGCCCCATCCAGCTCCGCTGGTACGGACTGATGTACCTGATCGGGCTAACTGCGGCATACTTCCTTGTCCAACGCAAAGTAACCCATAAAGGGTTGGCGATCAGGAAAGACCAGGTCTATGACATGGTCGTCTATGCCGCCTTCGGCGTGTTTCTAGGTGGCAGGATCGGCTATACGCTGTTCTACAATTTTTCCTATTACATCCAAAACCCATTGAAACTGCTGGCAGTCTGGGAAGGGGGCATGTCCTTCCACGGCGGCCTCATCGGGACCGCTATTGCACTAATCTGGTTCAGTAAGCGGCAAGGCATTCCGACCTATACCGTTGCAGACTTAGCGACAGCCGTCACGCCGATTGGATTGGGGTTTGGCCGGATAGGCAACTTTATCAACGGTGAACTGTATGGCCGATCGACGGATGTGGACTGGTGCATGGTCTTCCCGGCAGGGGGTCCTGCCTGCCGCCATCCTTCGCAATTGTATGAGGCAACCCTGGAAGGGCTGACGCTGTTTATGGTGCTCTGGTGGATCGATCGACGTTCGACCCCGCCTGGTACGATCTTCTGGACCTTCATCACTGGATACGGCATCAGCCGACTGATCGTTGAACTCTTTCGTGAACCAGATCAGCACTTGGGCTTTATCTTCGGACCGATCACCATGGGCCAGATTCTTTCCATTCCGATGGTGGCGATCGGACTCATTATGCTCGCCCTGGGCTACCAGCGCGCAAGGCAGAAGGCTGTGCACGCTTGAAAGTCCTGAGTGCTAGGCAAGGATGCACTTAATGCTTTGAGGATGCTGAAAAATCTCTTCCAGCTAGGCCGCAGTGAGCGAAAGGCCGAGTCGTACGCGGTTGGTACGTTGAGGCCTTGAGCGAAGCGAGAACGACGCTGGAGAGTTTTTGCAGCATTCTCAATACGGCATGTCGTCATCGTCGAGGCCAACATGGTGGCCCAATTCATGGACAACGGTATCACGCACTTCCTGCACCACTTCTTCAGGACTCGCACAACAGCGAAGGATCGGTCCGCGATAGATGGAAATGCGAGGCGGCTGCTCCCCTCCGGGCCCAAAGAACGAATCAGCCGCGAGTGACTGACCTTGGTACAGCCCAAGCAAATCGTCTTCACTGTCTAGCTCAAGGTCTTCAAGCACCTCCTCCGGCGGTTCTTCTTCCACGACCACGGCAATAGACTCCATGAGCTTGGCGTAGGGAAGAGGCAGGTCCGCGATCGTCTGCTGAACCAGTTTTTCAAAATCCTCAGATGAGATAGGGTCGTGCCTGGCCATTGTGTCATGCCCCGCGCGTCTATAACTCCACGGCCATCGCACATCGCAGAAACAGACAGTGGAAGCGAACTGATTCGACGCCTAGGCTTTGTTGGACCGCGACTTTATAGATCTCACTCTGCGTGCGATACTGCTCCGCGCGAGCCGCGGCCTGATCGGCTGATATCGCATCCGTCTTATAGTCGACGACCCACAGCGCTCCATCCAGCCGGTAGATGAGGTCGATCACTCCTTCCATGACCTGCCTGTTACCCCACGGCATAACGAACGGGACTTCTCGGCCAAGGATTTGGGATGACCGGAGGCGTTCATAGGCTTCCGAGCGACCGAACGTCGCAAGAAGATCGGTCACGGATTCAGCGACGGCTTCAGCCTGAGGCTGGTCGTCCGGCCCAAGGGTTGCCTGTACGGCTACGACCACCTGAGCACATAGCCCAGAGGGGTCCTGTGAAAAGTCCCATCGCTCAAGCAGGCGATGAGCCACCACGCCAGCCAACCGCCCAACTGCGGCATCCTGTCGAACTGCCGTCGTTTCACGCACAACCCGCGCCGATCGTTTACCCAGCGTCGTCGGTGTCAGATGATGGGAGGTCTCACGAACTTCGGTCCATCGAGCCGTCCTCACCTCCCATCGCCCAGCCATCTCTTCCGGATTGATCAACACCTCACTGGCCGTTCTGTCCGAACGTCGGCGTGGCCGCTTTCGTTCCGGTGCCTTGATCACTCGATGGGGAATCGCGCTGGCGCCGATCTTCAGCGCCTCCGTCGAGGCTGTTCCGATCTCCCCCGTCCCGATATTCTGCAGCAGGTCAAAGACCGTTTCGCCGATTGAGCGGCCGGTGATCCCTCCTGACAACAGCAACAACTCTTTGGCCCTGGTCATCCCCACATAGAGCACGCGTCGCCGTTCCGCTTCTTCTCGCAGCCGCAGTTTGTGCTGGACCAGCAACGAACCGAGGGACCGATGACGGTCGAGGGAAAGACCATAGATGCCACTCGACCAATCATAGGAAACCTGCGGCACGCTTCGCTCCCGCCCGCTCCCTTGGTGAAGGCCCGGCAGCACAACAATGGGGAATTCCAACCCCTTGGCCTTATGAATCGTCAAAACGTGCACGGCTTCGAGCGACTCCTCGGCAAGAGGACTCTCCGATTCGTCCGGTTGTTCGTCAAGGCGGGCAATCATGAGCTCCACAAATCCGCTCAAAGTCATGTGAGGCCGGTCGGCCAATGACGCAGCCGTCTGTTTGACTTTCAGGAGGTTGGCCACGGCCTGTTCGCCATGGAGTGATGCAGCCGCCAGATCCAGGATCGGCAATCGGTCAAACATCAGCGCGATGGCCTCAGCCAATGGCAGCATGGCAATAGCCCGGTGCAGCCACGCCAGGTGTTCGTACAGCCGCCGCACAGCAGCAGCGCGGGCATGGGACCACGACCCAAGACTCACAGCATGGAGATAATTAAAATGCCCTGCCTGCTTGAGCTCATAGAGCTCCCGATCCGTTAACCCTCCAAGTGGTGCGCGAAGGAGACCGGCTAACGCGATTTCGTCATGAGGATGATCCAAGACCCGCAGCAAATTGACGAGGTCGATCACCTCCTGACGACGATAGAAATGCTTTTCCCCCTCGATGACGTAGGGAATATCGTGCCGGCGCAAGGCATCGAGATAGGCATCGGCTTGCGTAAGTTTTCTGAAAAGCAACGCGATGTGTCCCGGCTTCACGGAAGGGCGACTCAGGACCTCGTCGTTCAACCAGCGAGCCAGCACTTCGCTCTCGGCTCTCGTCGCCCCTGCCGCATCGAATGTCTCTGCTTCACCATCCGGCGTGGTCACGCTGAGACGAACGCCCGGTTCGATTGACGCCTGACGCCGTTGGGGTCGCACCTCCAATCGAACATTCGCCGGCTGGACCAGCGGCTGTCGTTCGAACAACCGATCGAAGACCTCATTCACCGGCTCTAACACAGCCACATCGCTCCGGAAGTTCGTGGTCAACGTCTGGGCCACTCCACCGTCCACCGTGACCTTTTCCACAACGCGGTCGAAGGCTTCGATATCTGCTCGCCGAAAGGCATAGATCGACTGTTTGGGGTCTCCCACAATGAAGAGTTTTCCCGGTTCGAGCGCCATCGCATGCCAGTGAGCTGCCTGGCTCCCCTGCCGCTCGGAGACCGCAAGGATGATCTCGTACTGCACCGGGTCTGTGTCCTGAAATTCATCGACTAACACGGCTCGATAGTCCCGCTTAATCCGTTCACGGACAGACGGATGTTCGAGAAGCAGTGTCCGTGCCCGTGCCAGCAACCCATCAAACGAAATCCAGCCCTGCCGAGCAAAGGTTTCACGAATGTTCCGCACCAGGGGTATGAGCAGCGTCACGAGATCGTTCAAGAATGCATGGTCGACCGCCAGGAGCTGTTGCGCCGCCTGGATGAGCGCGGCCGCCTCTTTGAAATCACCTTTCTCCCACCCACCCACGGCGCTTCCGAGATCCTTGCCGAACCATTCTCGCTCTTCCATCGCCAGGCCTTGCCGGCCTGGTAACCCACTGTCTGCCATGAGATGCAGCAAAGACGCCGCGGCGGCGAGCATGTGCTCGACCTTCCGGCGCTTTGGTCGATCGTATGCCTTCAAAAGTTGCTCCGCCCGGTCTCCCATATGTTGAATCCAACTCAAGACAACCGGTGGCACCGCTGTGGATGCGAGTTGTTGTTGCAGAGTATCGAGGTCGATCAATTCGCTGCACAAGGACCGAGCCAGCGTTCCGACCGTTTCAAGAGTGGTCGATGACAAGACTGATCGCCAGAGGCGATGTTGTTGTCCGGCTCGGCTCAATTCCTGGTCAAGCCAGCAATCCCACGCTGCAGTGAATTGCTCTTCAAATCGTAAGCCGTCGTCTTCCTTGAAATCAGGATCGACTCCGCTCTCCAGCGGGTGGAGTCGCAACAGGTGCGCGGCGAAACTATGAAGAGTGCCGATCTGGGCCTTTTCGAGATCGTTGAGTGCTGCCTGCGCACGCGCGGCAATCGCATCCGCGCTGAGTCCATAGCGGTCTCGCAGATCCTCCCGCGAGACAGCCCCTCCGTCGCCTGATCGCACAGGGTCGGCCTCCGGGCGAGCCAGCACAACGAGTCGCTCGCGCAATCGGACTTTCATTTCGGTCGCCGCCTTGTTGGTGAAGGTTAAGGCGACGACCTGCGTGATCAAGACCGGAGCGGGTTCCTTCATCAGCAGATACACGAGGCGATTCACGAGCAACGTCGTCTTGCCTGTCCCGGCCCCTGCCACAACAACGACATTGCGATCGAATGTCGTCTCGGCCAACTCGCGCGCCATACGATCCGGTATCAGGAGATCGTTACTCATCGGCAATTTTCTGTGCACGAAGCATCTTCAACGTTTTCGGCTCGGCCGCACGATGGGCCCTCCACCACGTCGGCGCATGCTCTCGCCGGCAAGCCGCACGAAAGTCACAGCTATCGCAATAGCCGTCGGGAAGAATGAAAAAGCGTCCGGTACGGATGCCGTCCACGAGCGTGCTCACCGTGTTCTGGATCAGTACCCCGGTATCGGAGGACCACGACATCGTCTCAAAACTTGAACGACTGATCGTCGGTGACCACTGAGGAGCGAGAAACAGGAACTGCACCTGGCTCGGAGTAGGCTGGCCAGGAACCGTGAGACAGCTATAGAGCGGTGGCTGCAGCCGATACCCACGGACCGCCGACTGGGTCAAGTTCCGGTCTTCCGGTTTCATCGCTGAGCCGACTTTGAACTTGTAATCGAGTACGCGCACCGTGCCGGAGGACCGGTTCCGGTCGAGACGATCAATGCGACCACGGATCTTTAACAATCCCTCGTCAAGAACACCGGGAATCGTCCCTTCACCATCCACTTCAAATGCAATAGGCTGGTACGGATGCTCGGCCTGTTCCTCCTCGTCCGCCTTCACCGCCGCGTTCACCAGCGCCACGATCTGTTCTTTCGCCAACTCCCACAGTAGATAGTGGCCTGTTCGATGTTGTGACTCCAGGTCTGCCGCCGCCTGTTCCACCGATGCGCGGATCGTCTGGTCCATCATGTCGTCCGCCACTTGTCGAGTTGGCCACCCGGCCTGCACGAGCTGTTCATAGCAACAACGCAATGCTGCGTGGCAGAGCGTCCCAACCAGCGCCGCATCTGGCTCCTGCGACATCGCAACCCGGCTCGGCTCAAGTCGCAGCACATCTGCGGAAAAATATTGGAACGGGCAGCGCGCATACCGTTCGAGCGGCGTCGGAGCGAGACCCCGTTCGATGAGTCGCACCCAATGAGATTCGACCGTTCCCGCCATCCCATCGAAGAGATTCAGCGTCGCGCCGTCTTCTTCGATTCGATCGAGCGCCATCGCTGCATGGTGGAACGTCTCCGCATCACGCCCGAGGGCCCGTACCAAATCAGTCGGGTCTTGCCCGTTCATGGCCATCCACTGAGTCAGTTCAGCCGGCGGCAGGAATAGTTTAATCGTTGGCTGTTGTGAGACTCGATCCGTCAGACGACGAGGCACCACATCGATCGGCTGCTCATCCTGGCCGAACCGACGGCGCGCGTCTCCGAGAGACGGAGAGGCGGCCAGCATGCGGCCAGATTCATCGGCCCGTTGATAGGACAAGTAGAGTCGCTGAGTGGCAGCCTGACAACATAGGCGGAAGAGCAAGGTCTCTTCTCCGTAGGCCGTCAGTTTCTCATCGATCTTAAATCCAAGCGTGGCGTCGAGCACGCGCCGATGACGATCGCGCAGAAACGCATCTTCACGAATATAGCGCGGAAATACTTTTTCGTTCAGCCCGAGGACGAACAGGACTTTGAACGGCACTCCGCGGGCCGCCATCACGTCGCATACCATCACGCCCTGGGATGAACCATCATGGAGAGGGATCGCCGTGCGCTCGAAGGTATGGGTCAACAGTTCAACAAATTCGGCCCAGGTCATCTCCTCGTTGAGCGGCTCCAATTCCATGAGCGTCGTCCAGATACGGTCGATCACATCCCATGTCATCGCGTGGCGAGCAAGCGGACCCTCGTCAGTAGTTGATACGGCTGCATCTGGCCGACGCAGGTGCCGCTCAATGAGTGCTCGACACGCTGTGACCATCTGCCCGATCGTGCCTCGCGATGGCAGGGCCGAACAGGCTTGCACGAGCTGTGAGACCACCTGCCAAAGCAGGCCGATCACCTCCGGCGCAATGGCCAGCGAATTAACAAGGCTCTCCTCACCATCAAGCACTAATGCAGCTTGGCTCACCTGCTCCAACCGCATCCACTCCTCAACCCCGTGCGTAATGTGCAGCGCTTGAACGAGCAGCTTCCACTGTTCGGGCCGGTACGACGCCGATAGCTCGTCATACACATTGGTGACGTAGAGTGGAGACGTCACGACATCGAGAACTGACGTGCGATAGAAATCGTTCAACGGCAGGGAGGCTACCTGCAACACGAGCTTGCAGATCGGTTCCTGAATCAACGGCCTCGATGCCGTCGTACGAAAGGGAATCCGATGGCGATCGAAACTCGACTGAAGATACAGGCTATAGGGATCGAGCGTCCGGGCGGTGACGCCAATTTCATCGAATCGATAGCCATTGGTTTCGATCAGATCGAGAATGGTTCGGCAGGTTGCTGCCAATTCTTCTTCTGCGCCAATTACGCTCCGTATGGTGAGTTGGGCGTGATCGTGCGCCACCGTTGACGATTCCTGTTCCAACCGGATCGTCGCATCGTCCGACATCACCAGCGACTGGATATGGCGGTCGAAAAAGCGCCGAGCAAACCCAAATGCCGGGTCATCCTCCAGCGGAAAAAACAAGGTCGTGTCCTTCGCACGGCTGATCGCTTCAAAGAGGGACAGCTGCACCTGCGTCAGGTCATAGAACCCATAATAGAACACGGCCTTCAACGGCTGGAGAAACGTAGCGGCCGGAATGAACGGGATGAGGGCTTCAGCCAGATCGTCTTGCGTCCCAACCCCAAGGGTCTTGCCCGCTTCCTTCACGGCCGCATAGAGCGACAGGAGCGCGCCGAGCCACTCCCGATCGTCATCCTCGAAATAGCCTTCACGGAGACCTTGCAGCGCTTGCGCAGCATCGACACCGGCATCCTTTAAATCACGGATCGTCGCCCAGAGCGCGCCCCACGTCCCAGACGATTGTCCGATTCGTTGCAACGGAGCCTGGCTGGTGAGCTTGCTGTGAACAATGTGACGGACAAGTTGTTCAAAGAAGAGCTCGTCAACGACGCGCGGCAGTGGGTGGTCGACCCGTACCTCTCCAGCCAACCGCAGAGCCAGTTGATGGAAGGTCAAGACGTGTACGTTTAAGAGCGACAGCCGGTGTTCGACAGCGAGAACAGTGCGAAGGCGATCGGCGAGTGGCTTGGACGGAACGAAGATCGCGATCGGCGCAAGCGGATCAGTCGCCTTGACGCGTGTGAGTCGATGGACGAGAGCAGATTCAAGAGTAGGATGAAAGCGACCCGTGACGACCTGCAACATGGCGAGTCATTGTACGCTACCCGGTCTCCGGCCCCAAGAGCTCACCGTTGCAGTCAACGCAGGCCCAGTCGCCGTCGATAAACGACATGGGGTCGGCGCAGATCGGGCAATCCGGCGGAGGCCCCTTGGCAATGAGTGGAAGATCCGGGAGCTCGTTGTCGTATTCGTCCATGGCTCCCCTACCCTTCTCGCTGTTTGATCTTCAATTGAATGGCCTTCTCCGCGCTTTCTCGACTTGGGACACCGACGAACGTCAGGCGCCCATCGATGATCGTCGCCGGCACGGCACGGACAGAATGACGGTCGGCCAGCTCCTGGCCGTCTTTCGTGGTGATATCCACTTCACGATAGGAGAAGCTGTACTTCACGCGCAACTGTTTCCACAGACTTTTGGCCGATGGACAGGCCCCACAACTGGGCGACACAAGCAACGTAATGTTTGGCATGATGTTTCTGAAACAAGTACGAAATGATTCTGTTGATCGGATCTTAGCACCCGCTGAAAAGACGGCGCAAGGACGAGACCAGGATCAGCTTCACTCGCCGAGTCACATCATGGTATTGAAGTGGAAAGACACGGGATGAAAGCGTATCGTATACGCAGATCATGTTGAACCCCGTCGTGCGCATCTTTCCGTGGCTGGCCGCCATCCTGTTGTTCTGTAGTCCCGCAGCTTACGCTGAAGAAGGGCGAGGAGATTCTCCCGCGCTGCGTGTCTTGACCTATAACCTGCTGCACGATGGCGCATGGTCAGGATTCTTCGAGAGTGGCACCCATCTCGAAGAGCGGCTCGACATGTCCATTCAAGAACTGAAGCGGTTGCAACCTGACATCGTCGCACTTCAAGAAGCATCGGACAGCCGAAAGCATGGCAATGTGCCGCAACGGATCGCTGAGGCACTCGGGTACCAGATGGTGTTCGCTCCTGCTACCGAACATATCTTCGGCATTGGCTTCGTGGATCGGCTGATCACCTCAGCCATCGGCTTCAAAGAAGGACCGGCCATCTTGAGCCGCTATCCCATCGTCGCCTCAGAAGTCTACGACCTGCCTCAGTGCCAACGTCGCCTGGACCCCCGCATTCTCCTGCGAGCCGAGATTAAGGCTCCCGATGGGCTGACCCAAATCTTTTCCGCCCACACATCGAAAGGCGACGAATGCCAACTCCAACGAGTTGGCGAACTGTTCCGTGAACATCGAGGAACGGGGCGAGCCATCTTGATGGGTGACTTGAATACCGGAGAGCAATCTCCAGTCCTCACCGAATGGCAGAAAGAGCCGGGATTCATCGACGCCTTCCGGATCGCGAATCCGGGAGTACCCGGAGGAACCGTCTGGCAAAATATCCAAGTCGAATGGCCCACGGCCGATCGCCGTGTCGATTTTATTTTTCTATTTGATGGAAGTGCCACTGGAAGCTCGGTCGTGCGTTCAAGCCGTCTGGTATTTGACCAGCCCGGTCGGCTCCCGAACGGCGATGCCCTGTGGCCCTCAGACCATCGCGGTGTATTGGCCGAAATCGGAACCACTCCTTCTGGAAATGGACCGACCGAGGTGGTCATCGAAAAGCCGCCCGTATCTCCCGTGAACTCTGTCCGTCAACCAATTCGAGGCGGGTCTCATCCCGTTGATCCCGTATCAAGGGTTACGTATAAGAAGTGAGTGTTCCTCGTTTGGGCACTCAACTTTAAGTCCTTGAGGTCTAACTCCAAGTGCAACACTCTCAAGGGGGCGCATAATGGCTCGGCCTTCGGGACCTTGGTGGAGCGGACGATACATCTAGTTCTGCTGGCCAACATGGACGGGACGGATGCGCGAAGTGCTAGGGATTCACGAAAAAACTCCGGCATGTGCCTGCACTATTGTGCAAGACGCTGACCTATGATCAGGGGAAAGAAATGGCCGAGCACGAGCAGTTAGCCCAGCGACTCTCGCTTCAGATCTTCTTTGCCGATCCTCATGCGCCGTGACAACGCGGCACCAACGAGAATACGAATGGCCTGCTGCGCCAGTACTTGCCCAAGGGCACGGACTTGTCGGGCTACAGCCAGCGCGAACTGAACGCCATCGCCCATCGGTTGAACACGCGCCCGCGGAAATGTCTCGACTTTGCCACGCCCCTGGAAGTCTATGCGCACCTGCGCTCTCATTCACCCGTTGCACTTGGAACTTGAAACCGCCATCATTAAAAAATACGGATAGGAACGGTTGGGCTCAGTAGCCAAACTGCATTTCAAAACGACGCAGGCCGTGCTGGCGGGACTGGCTTAAACCAATTGACTATTCTTTGTGCGATCGCAGTGAATGAATCTCATCGTTGTCCTGGCTACAGGTTCAGTCGAAATCTAGCCTGCCTCTATTTTTCTGCTCGAACTGAACTGTCTAGCTCGCCTCTTCCTCGCCACACGCGAAGCGCTCTTTCTTTCGGACGAGAGCTGCTCAGCGAGCCGGCAAATAGGTCTGCCGCGCACCACAAAATGTTTGATTCCAAGACGTGACCCACTAAGCTTTTCTCACTTTCCTGTTTTTACTTTCTCCGTTGTAGTTGTTCACACCACGTTGATCAACGAAGCTCATCCCCTGAGCACGGCGATTGGCCTTTCTTGCGACGCATCAGGCGACGAAAGGCTGGGAAGTCCGCTCGCTCACGTCGCTCTTCAAAAAACTGAACCGTGCTCATGGCTGTGAGTTTTTCCGCCACCGCCGTGGCAATAAACTGATTGACACTCACCCCTTCCTGTTCAGCTAAGACTTCAACCGCAGCCTTGACCGAGCGTGGCAACCGGAGCGGATAGGTCTTCGATCCTGTTATCATGATATCCTCCTGAGCGCGTCGCGCGGCTGAAGCACTTCTACACCGAATTCTCCTGGCACTGCGCCATAGTCTCGAATATTGAACGTCACAATGGCATCGGCACGACCATTGACCGCCGCTTCCAACACCATTTCATCCGACGGATCTCGCAGTTTAGGTCGCCAGAGAAAATGTGTCACCACAGGCTCAACCATGGCCGCCACCGCATCGAGAAATATTCTGACGTCGGCTTCGTCGAGGCCCGCGGCGACGCGATGTTCTTTAGCGCTGCACGTAGCCTCATATTCAAACACGAGTGGGACATTCGCCAGCAACGTCACCGTTTTCTCCATAGCAGCCATCAGGATTGCCGCTGAAGCCCCTGAAGGACTTCGCATCGCCGCAACAACATCGGTGTCCAAAACCAATCTCACAGTCTATGCCTATCATATCTCCGGCAATATCACAATGTATCGTGATTTCATGAAGAGAACGCGCTCCCATTCGCCTCGAAGATATACCCTGCCTCATGCGGTACAACGATTTTTCCCATTACATAACGTGCCGGGAAACATGATCGCTTGCATGGGACATTGTTCATTGCCTGGGCGTTATCCTGGTGAGGTGGACTCCGAAACATGGCGTGGCAAATCCGATCAACCCGTGACACCACCGTATCCAGGAGAGCTGTTCCTGCAGAAAGGCCGCGGCAAGACCCGTTCACCTGGATGAAGCTTTCAGTTCCCCTTCCCAATGCTGACGCCTCGAACTTCATACCCCTGGGATGATGTCGATGTCCTACACATCGGCTGGCTGCTGAGTTGGTCCATGAGGAATTCGGCTAGCCCTCCGGTTCGTCCTGCACTACCTTCTCCAGCATAGCTGGCCATCGCTCCCACCTCCTTGCTGTGTAAACCGAGCACTGCGTGATCAGAAGTTGCTACAAGCATCTTCTGGCAACGACCCTGCCTGGCTCGGCAAGATGATTGATATGTCTGATTATCAGGGTTGTGTAGGCGATGCGTGCCGCAAGACGGAGGCGTGACCTGTAACTGATTGAGTCTCTCTGTATCAGATCAGTTACGAGAAGACAGTACTGCCTTGCCGGCACTGACTCATTGTAGACGATTATGAAAAGAGGGGGGTGATCAGGTAACTATCGAGCCGCTCCTGACAGATATTTTTCTCATCCACCAAATCAAACCGATTCCCCGAGTTCGAGTTCCGACGGCTTATTCCCTGGCGAGGACGGCTTTTCCGTGACCGGCTCTCCCTCCCAATACAGCATTCGCCGGCAGTAGGGGCAGATCTGTAGATCATCGGAGCGTTTGACTTGCGCAATAAGCTGAGGCGGAATCTGGAGACGACACCCAGCGCACATCCCATCGCGCACCGCCGCCAGTGGTTGATCCTTCCGCGAGGCCTTGACCTGGTTATACCGATCGAGCAGAGCCTTCTCAATCCGCCCGGCAGCCTCTCGATGGCGGAGTTCGAGTTGCGCCAATTCTGTCGCCAGCTCCTTATCCCGTGCGTCCAGTCCCTGCTTCTCCCCGGTAAACACTTTCTCCAGCGTGGTCTTCTTCTCCTGAAGCTCTTGGATGGTCTTCTGAAGTTGATCGACCTTGTCCATCGCCAAGAGAATTCTCTCTTCAAAGTCTCCCCGCTTCTTATTCGCCAACTCGACTTCGAATAAATGCGCCTGATACTCTTTGTTGGTCTTCAGGCTCGCCGCGTGCGATTTCATCTTCTCGGTGTGCGTTTCATGAGCTTCGAGATCTTTTTCGTGAGCGCGCCGTTCTTTGATGGCAGCCTCACTGGCGGCTTTCGTGTCATTCAGGAGCTGGGTTGCTTCTCGAAGAGGTGCTTCCGCAGTGTCGAGACGGTCGGGAATTTTTCGGCGGATCTCATTGATCTCCGTGATCCGGAGATCGAGCTTTTGCAAGTCAATGAGCGGGGACAGCTTTTGGTTCAACGTATCCTTTCCAGCAATGCTGATGCACCGACATGGGTCAGGCACCGGTCCCGACTGGTGGGCCCACTAGGACTTGAACCTAGGACCAGCTGATTATGAGTCAGCCGCTCTAACCACCTGAGCTATGGGCCCGATCGGAATGGTTCGGACTCAGGCTGATGTCTGGTTGGGCCAATCATTCCTCACGGCTTCTGTCAGCCTCAGCCTCAACAGGTGTCGCCACCCGAACCGTGATTTTAGGCCGCCGCTTCGAGTAGAGTCAATTCACGCTGCCGTATCACTCTGCAAGCTAGACGCTCTCGACAAAACTCCTCAGCTTTTTACTGCGGCTCGGATGTCGCAATTTCCTCAGGGCCTTGGCTTCAATTTGCCTAATGCGCTCGCGCGTCACTTCGAAGTCCTGTCCGACTTCTTCCAGGGTATGGTCCGTCGCCTCTCCAATGCCGAACCGCTTGCGCAGCACCTTCTCCTCGCGAGGCGTCAAGGTCTCCAAGGCGCTGTTGATCTGCCGCTGCAAGTCGTAGCGAATGGCCGCTTCCAGCGGAGACACGGCTTTCTTGTCTTCGATAAAATCGCCCAGATGGCTGTCTTCCTCTTCACCGATCGGCGTTTCGAGCGAGATGGGCTCGCGGGCAATCTTCAGAATCTTCCGAACCTTGTCCAACGGAAGATCCATACGCTCGGCAATCTCTTCGGGAAGCGGCTCACGACCCAGCTTCTGCACAAGATGCCTGGAGGTTCGAATGAGCTTATTGATCGTTTCGATCATGTGCACCGGGATCCGGATCGTTCGTGCTTGATCCGCAATCGCTCGGGTGATTGCCTGCCGAATCCACCACGTGGCATAGGTGCTGAACTTGTACCCACGCTTATACTCGAACTTGTCCACCGCCTTCATCAGCCCAATGTTGCCTTCCTGAATCAGATCGAGGAACTGCAGACCGCGGTTCGTGTATTTTTTGGCGATACTGACCACAAGCCGCAAATTCGCCTCAACCAGCTCCGCCTTCCCTCGTTTGACCTTTTCTTCGGCAATATCCAGATGCTTGACGGCATCCTTGATCTCTTCAGCCGGAACCAGCGCCTCTTCCGTTTCCAACTGGCGAATCTTCGCTTTGGCGTTTTGATAGACCTTCCGAATCTCCACCAGCGCTTCTTCTGACACTCCGGTCTTTCGCTTGACCGCCAAGAAGTCCGGCCGGCTCCGGCACATCTTCCTCAGCAGTTCGGCACCTGCCTCTCCCCCCACGCCGATCCGCCGTTGGCAGCTGATCGCTTCCCGTTCGGCAACCCGGATCTGCACCGCCAGATCGCGGACACGCTGTACCATTCGATCCTTCAGCACACCATGGAGGTTGACGGATTCAATTTTGTCCACCACTTGCTGGCGGATCGCTTCGAACTGCTTCTTGAACTTCTTCTGCTTGACCGGATCACTGCCGAGATGCTTGCCTTTTTCGGCCAAGGCCTTCAGCACAAGCGACACTTTCCGCACGGCATTGAGCGACTCGAGGGTCTTGACCCGCAACTCCTCGTAATCCCGTTCCACCGGTGGCTGGTCTTCTTCAAACTCCTCTTCGGTCTCCTGGATCGGCACAATCTCACGCACGTCGATCTTGGCGTTCTTGAGCTGATCCCGGAGAGCCAGGACGAACTCGATGGTCATCGGCATGCCGTAGATCACCGACGCGATATCTTTTTTCCCCTCTTCAATCCGTTTGGCGATTTCGATCTCGCCTTCGCGGCTGAGGAGAGCCACACTCCCCATTTCCTTGAGATAGAGCCGCACGGGATCGTCGGTCCGGCTGAGCGCGCCCGGCGTCAGGTCGATCGCCTTCTCGTTTTCCTCCTCGGCCTCCGACTCAGCGTCTTCCACCTCTTCGCCCGCTTCACCTTCAGATCGCTTCTGCGGCCGATCCCCATCGCCCGCCTCGACGATTTCGATATCCATTTCACCGAACATCGCCATGATGCTACCAAACTGATCCGATGCCACAACTTCAGCAGGCAAGGTGCTATTGAGCTCGTCATACGTCAGAAAGCCTTTTTCCTTCCCGATCGTAATCAGCTTCTTCACCTCACCGAGCAACTCTTGTTTCGACATGACTACTCCTTCACCAATGAAACCACACCGGCGGTCGGCGTGCCGGCTTTCCGCATCCGTACCTCGTTGATCTGCATATTCAGCATACCTGCATCGTCCACACGGCCTTCGCGCTCAGCCGTTTTCAGCTTGGCAATCAGCTCTCTCAGGACCTGCTCCGATCGCTTTCGGTCCAGGCAATCTAAACAGGCCATAATGTGCGCCGGCGCGTCGTCGAAATGATCGTCACGAAGCGACAACTCCGTCGCCAGGGCGCCACACGCAGGGTCGTCCACTGACTCATCCAGCAACGACTGGACCTGAATGCGCCCGTCGCGATCCAGATGGGCTAGCGCACGCTCCGCAAGCTTGCGGCAGGCTTCGACCGAAAACTTCTCAGGCTGCAGTCGCCGTACATCGGCTGGGGACAGCGTGCCCCGCAACAGGAGGAGTATTAAGTCTCGTTCCTCGGGGATTCCCTTGAAGAGGGAGTCCCCCGACGTTCCGGCAGCAGCTGGTCGAAGTGTTCCCGGACCGGGCTTTTCTTGAGCCATGAGTGCGGGGTACCGTTCGATCAGCCGAGATTGATTGATCCCTAGACGTTCCGCGACGAGCTTGAGACGCTCTTCCCGCTCAATCGGATGCTCGCTCTTCTGTAAAATACGCAGCACTTCATCCACACTTCGGATCCGCCCTTCGATCGTACTCGCCTCTGTGGCCTTCAAACTATATTCCAAGGCAAAGTCCAACAGGCTAGGCGCTTGCTCTTCCAGGCGTACAAACGATTCGGGCCCGTGTTTCCGCACATAGGTGTCGGGATCGTCCCCAGACGGTAGCGTCACTACCTTGACGCCCAACCCGCTGTTCACAAACAAGTCCAACCCTCTCAACGCCGCTCGGACACCGGCCGCATCAGGATCGAAGAGCAAGATGACCTTCGACGCGAACCGCCGGAGGGCTTGGATATGCTCAGGCGTCAAGGCCGTACCCAAGGTGGCCACCGTATGCGTCAACCCAGCCTGATGAAGCGCAATCGCATCGAAATATCCTTCGACCACAATGACCGTCTTCGTTCGTGTAATCGCTTCCCTGGCGTGATCGAGCGCAAACAGCGTCTGCCCTTTCTTGAAGAGCGGCGTATCAGGAGAGTTCAGATATTTAGGTGTCCCCTCGCCCAGTACGCGCCCGCCGAACCCCACCGTACGTTTCCGCAAATCCGTGATCGTAAACATGACACGGCCGCGGAACCGATCGTAGAACCCCGCCTTGTCGGTTCGGGCGATCACAAGCCCCGCTGACGCAACCTCGCTTTGTGAAAACCCTTTTTTGATAAGACCCTTCAACAACCCATCCCATTCGGCCGATGCCACTCCGATTCTGAACTGATCGATCGTACGAGGAAGAAGCTCCCGGCTCGTCAAATACTCACGCGCGACAAGGCCTGCACGTTCATCACGTAAGTTCTGTTGAAACCAGGCGGCGGCGGCTTCATTCACTCGCTCAACCGTCTGGACCAGGTGGGCCTGCGGCCCAGAACGAGCAGTCGCCTCCTCAATCTCAATCCCGACCGTTCGTCCGAGGTCGCGCACCACTTCCGGGAAAGTTCCGCCCGTGACCCGAGTCAAAAATGTGAAGACATTTCCCCCGGCCCCGCAGCCGAAGCAGTGAAAAATTTGTCGGGATGGGCTGACCGTGAACGACGGAGTCTTTTCAAGATGGAACGGACATAAGCCCTTGAGGTTCTGTCCAGCCTTGCTCAAGGACACATGTCGATTGACAATGTCGACGATGTCAAGACGGTCCTTAATCAAGGTAAGAGTCTCGTCTGAAATCAAGCTTCGGCCCACCAGAGTCGTAGCTCCTACGTTCCCGTCGCGCACGACCGGACGAGTCGGTTACTAAGTAATAGGAATAATTGACCGTTCAGATTAACAGACAGGTGGAAAAGCTGTCAATTCACCGAATTCCCTCACCCTGGAGGCCACGCCATAGGCCGGCCACCCATCACGTGGAAATGGAGATGGAAAACGGTTTGTCCGGCATCGCGACCGGTATTCGTCACCAACCGATAGCCGGACTCCCGCAGCCCTTTCAGCGCGGCGACCTTCGTACAACTCATGAGCAAACGCGCCAGCAACGACTCATCCTCCCCCCCTACATCTTGAACGGCCGAAACATGCCGCTTGGGTATCACCAACGTATGGACGGGCGCCTGGGGATTGATATCGTCAAACGCCACCGTGTGCTCGTCCTCTTGAACCAGCTTCACGGGAATCTTTTTTTCCACAATCTTGCAAAAAAGACACTCACTCATGGCACACCTTTCAC
Organism: Nitrospira sp. CG24B; assembly: GCA_002869845.2. Taxonomy (GTDB): domain Bacteria; phylum Nitrospirota; class Nitrospiria; order Nitrospirales; family Nitrospiraceae; genus Nitrospira_D. The sequence goes on from NEWS02000002.1 coordinate 24,740, forward strand.
CTATCTCGCAGGCCAGACTTGCCGAACCGCTTTCCCAATTCCTGAAACACTTCCTGAAGACTGATCTCGTGATATCCCAGCACCATGAGGGTATGAAAGAGCAGATCAGCGACTTCGTACACGATCTCCTCTTTCTTGCCACCTTTGGACGCCAACAGGACTTCTCCAGCCTCCTCCGCCACCTTCTTCAGAATCTTGTCATGCCCCCCCTCAAACAACTTCGAGGTATAGGAACCAGCCTGGGGATTGGCGCGGCGCTCCTGAATCGTCCTGAGGACACCCGTAAGAATTCCGCCATGTGCATCCTGTGGGTTGGAACGAACGACCTCGCCCTGATCATCGATTCTAGAAAAAAAACAGGCTCGCTCGCCTGTATGACAAGTCGGTCCGACTGGCTGCGCCTTCACCAGAATGGTATCTCGATCACAATCAACAAAGAGTTCCTTCACGTGCAGCGTATGACCGGAGGTTTCGCCTTTTTCCCAGAGTTGGTTTCGAGACCGACTCCAAAAGTGCACCCTCCTTGTGGCAAAGGTCTTCGCGAGGGCCTCTTGGTTCATATACCCGAGCATCAACACCGTCCCATCAAGCCAATCCTGAATAACGACCGGAAGCAGGCCTTGCCCATCGAGTTTCAACTGATCTGCCGATCCCTGACTCATCGTGTCATGCCACTTGAGAAAGACTATCTGATCGAACAGGGACGCCACGTTCCTGTAAATAGGCTTTCGCTTGGGAGATGGTATAGGTCCGAAAATGAAAAATCGACGCGGCCAAGACCGCGTCCGCCTTCCCCGTCACAAAGCCCTGGTAGAGGTGGTCAAGCGTGCCGACTCCACCCGAGGCGATCACGGGAATCGAGACAGCCCCGGACACAGCCGCCGTCAGATCCAGATCATACCCAGTCTGCCGGCCATCCTGATCCATGCTGGTCAATAAGATTTCTCCGGCACCATACTGTCCCATCCGCGTAGCCCACTCCACCACATCAAGTCCCGTCGCCTGGCGACCGCCGTGCGTGAAAACCTCCCAGCGATCACCAACTGCGCGTTTGGCGTCAATGGCCACAACGATGCATTGCGTCCCAAACCGCTGAGCAGCCTCTTTCACGAACTCGGGCCGTCGAACTGCCGCGGTATTGATGCTCACCTTGTCCGCCCCGGCATTCAACAAGGCCCGAATGTCGTCGAGCGTTCCCACGCCCCCACCGACCGTCACCGGCATAAATACCCGAGCAGCCGTCCGCTCCACGACATCAATGATCGTCTTCCGGTTTTCATGCGAGGCTGTAATATCGAGAAAGCAGAGCTCGTCCGCTCCTTCGTGATCATACCCCACCGCTGCTTCAACCGGATCTCCGGCATCGCGGAGATTCACAAAGCTGACGCCCTTGACCACGCGGCCCTCTTTGACGTCCAGACAGGGAATGATGCGTTTGGTCAACATCTCAATGTGTCAGTCCAAGAGTTGTAATCGCAGCCTGTAAATCCAACTTCCCATCGTAAAGAGCTTTCCCCACGATCGCCCCCTCGATTTTCTGACCGAGTGACCGTACGGCTTGCAGATCTTCCAGACGAGTGATCCCTCCCGAGGCAATCACCGGAAACGAAGAGCATTCGACGACTTCTTTCAATGCGGGAATATTGGGTCCATTCAGCATGCCATCACGCGCGATATCCGTATACACCACGGCGGCAATCGCGCAGCCTGACAGCTCCTTCAACAAATCGATCGCTTGCACATCGGATATCGCTGTCCAGCCTTTTACAGCTATTCGACCATCACGAGCGTCGAGCCCAAGTATGATCCGCTGCGGAAACTCCTGGCAGGCCCGTTCGAGAAATACGCGATCAGTGATCGCAGCGGTGCCGAGCACAACACGCGACACTCCAGCATTGAGATACCGGCGGACCGTGTCAATTGTCCTGATGCCGCCGCCGACTTGAACTTTGACGCGAACCGCTTTCATGACGGACTCGATGTGGGGCAGATTCTTGGGCTCGCCGTCGACCGCGCCGTTTAAATCCACGACGTGAATCAGACCGGCTCCCTGTTGTTGCCACCTACTGGCAACCTCCGTCACATCGTCAGAATAGACCGTTTCCGCCGCCATATCGCCTTGGCGTAACCGCACACAACGCCCATCTTTCAGATCAATGGCAGGAATAACCAGCACCCTACTTACCCTCCCCTACACCGAACGGAAAGTCTTTCAAAACCTCATCAACCCCATACTCTGCCAGTTCTGCCGCCGTCACGAAAGCCCATCGTTGCAAGAATCCCACGAGGTCCTCGGTCATGGGCCTTTGCCGTTCATAATAACCACCGACCCAGAGCACTTGCCCATCAGCTGCCACGACCTTGGCCTCAAAGCCGACCGTCGCCGACGGGTCAGCGCCCAGTCGACTACCTACTCGCTCTTGGTACACCGATACGAGGCCGATTAATGCCGCATCCGCTTTCAGTCGCTTCGCAACAGCAGCGGCAGCCTTTTCCATCCCCATACTGACCGGCTCTCCGTCGGCTGGAGAGACTCTGACCGCATCACCCGGAGGCAATACGAGAAGGCCTTTCCGATCGCGAAGGCGCCCCCAGAACAATTCCGTCACCGTCTCCGCCGCATGTCCTGGCACCACCATGGTTTTCTTGGGCAGGGGTTGCCCTCCCGGAGAAACCCCCATGGAAATATCAGACCGACGGATACTGTCAGGGGTCGGAAGGAAGAGAGCGTCTTGATCGTGGGCTTGGGGCGTGGCAATCGATGTAAACGGGATTAGGGCAATGGAGTGAATCCGGTATCGGGCGAGTTCTGGCGCCGATTTCGTCGCGACCTTCGATCCGCTGCATCCTGTTGCCATGGTTGCCAAGGCAACAGCACTTACCATCAGGATCACGCGAGAGAGTAGACCCTGCACGCTCACTTCCACGCTCCAAAATTCTTGATCAATTGCAGCCCGACCGCCTGGCTCTTCTCTGGATGGAACTGGCATGCGACCACGTTGTCCTTCCAGATACTCGACGTGAAAGGAATGCCATAGGTTGTTGTTGTGGCTGTAATCTGCGTGTCCCGCGGATCCACGAAAAAAGAATGCACAAAATACCAATTGGATCCATCGACTATACCGTCGAACACCGGACATGGGGTTTGGATCGCGATCTGATTCCATCCCATGTGCGGGACCTTGAGCGCCTGGTCCTTTGAGAAGGCTCGCACTTTTCCAGGAAACAGATCAAGACCTTCATGCCTGCCGAACTCTTCGCTTTCCGTAAACAATAGCTGGAACCCCAGGCAGATCCCCAAGAAGGGCTTTCCCGATTGAATCGCCACCTTGATAGGCTCGATCAAACCATACTGCTTCAGATTTGCCATGCAATCACCGAACGCTCCGACACCTGGCAGAACCACATGACTAGCATTGTGCATGGTGGCCGCATCGCGAGTCACGATGGCCTGATGTCCCACCGCCTCAAAGGCCTTCGAGACACTGCGAAGATTCCCCATCCCGTAATCAATAATGGCGATCATACGTAAGGATCGTCGAACACTTGGCGGTCTTGAAGCTCAATCCAACTGCCAAAGCCCCGATTCTCTGCCTCGTTGGCCCTCCCGGCGTTGGCAAAACAAGCTTAGGCCAGTCGATCGCACGGGCGATGGGCCGGACCTTCGAGCGATTCAGCTTAGGCGGCGTCCATGACGAAGCTGAGCTGCGCGGCCATCGCCGCACCTACGTCGGCTCGCTACCAGGCCGCATCATCCAGGCCATCCGCCGGGCGGGAGTCAACAATCCGGTCTTGATGCTCGATGAAGTGGACAAGATGGGGCGTGATTTTCGAGGCGATCCGGCTTCGGCCCTGTTAGAAATTCTGGATCCGGCACAGAATCACACCTTCCGTGATCATTATTTGGACCTCCCGTTCGATTTGTCCAAGGTCTTCTTTGTCACCACGGCCAATACCCTCGATACCATCAGCCAGCCCCTGTTGGATCGGATGGAAGTGATTCGACTTCAAGGCTATAGCGAGCGAGAGAAAGCTGAAATCGCCCGACGCTATCTCTGGCCACGACGACTCAAGGAAGCAGGGATCGAGGAAACCCAAGCCGTGTTGACGGACGAGGTGCTGACTCTTGTCATTTCTCGGTACACACGGGAAGCCGGCGTGCGCCAACTCGAACAGATGCTGGGACGGTTGACGAGGAAGGTGGCCCTCACATTCGCTGATCTTCCGGACGGCCAGGAGCGGCTGCCCGTCGATATTCAGACGGATACCCTCGGTGAGTGGCTGGGCTCCGAACGGTTTATGCCGGAAGAGGCTCGGAAGAGTCTGCCTCCAGGCGTCGCAACCGGCCTCGCCTGGACCCCGGCCGGTGGCGATGTGCTCTATATTGAAACCACCTTGCTCCCTGGCAGCCACGAGTTGATCCTGACCGGCCAGTTGGGCGACGTCATGCAGGAGTCTGCGCGTGCCGCCAGAAGCTATCTGTGGTCGCATGCGGAAAGCATGGGTTTGGACATCTCTCGTTTCAAACGAAACGGGCTCCACATCCATGTGCCTTCCGGCGCCATTCCCAAGGACGGTCCATCGGCCGGCATCACGATGGCGACTGCCCTGGCGTCCGCCTATGAGGGAAAAGCCGTGCGAATCGACACAGCCATGACAGGGGAAATCAGCTTGAGTGGGCTTGTCTTGCCGGTGGGCGGCATCAAAGAAAAAGTGCTGGCGGCACACCGTGCGGGGATCAAGCGCATCATTCTGCCGAAGGCCAATGAGAAAGACCTCAAAGAAATTCCGCAGGAAGTGCGCGACGAACTGACCTTCATCCTAGCGGAACGGATTGAAGAGGTGCTACCGGCCGCTTTTAATCCGGACCCGCAGAACATCTCTGCCGGTAGCGGCAGCGAGCCTGTGGTGGCTTCCAGCCCAGCAGGGGACGCCTAGCCTTCGCAGAAGGCACGAACGATCTGCGCCGTATTGAAGAGCAGGGCGTGACGGCGCGTGTACACCGCATGACCATAGTAGTGGTCGCGTGGGTTCGTCGAGCCTGTGCTGTCTTTGTAATCCACGAGGAGACAGCGTCCTTCGCTCGGGAACCGCACCGCACGTCTTGCGCATTCTAGCCACCGCTCGAATCCATCGTACGGCTCGACCATCTCCCAGACTCGTTTGTTCGCCGCTTTCCCTGATTCCGTCGCAGGCACGGCATCGCTGCCTGCAACCGCTAATTCCTGAATGTAGTCTCCACCCCAGGCAATCGGCATCTCCATCGTAATCTGCGGCAACTCCATCTTCGCCAACCAGCTCTTTCCATCCGTCCGCAAGTTCCGGTGATTCACAATGTGCAGCAGCTTCCCGATACCGGAAGGGTCCCATCCGTAGCGAACCGGTGTACCAAATGTCACAATGTCGAGCGCAACTCCGTTCAGGAGTGACGCTGTCGCGAGCAGAGATTCCAGTTGCCTTACAGTAGCGGCGACCTTTGGCTGGTTTGTCTGCTCTGCATAGTCGCTCAGAATGCTGAGCAGCTTGGGTCGCCCGGTGATGGGGCTCGGGCAAAGCAAATTCGACACCAGCGCCAGAACCAGTCCGGCTTGCCCATGCGCTTGGACAAGAATCCGGTGCCCATTCCTTAGGTTCTGTTCTGTACAGAGCTTGTGCAGTTCATTGAGCAAAGACACAGCGGCAAGTGCTCGGCCCAGATGGTGGTGTTCTGATGACCACAGCAGCCTGACACAGGCGATCGGCTGAGGCAGATTCTTATTGATGGTCTGCTTGAACTCTTGAACATAGGCCTCGGTGAAGTTACCCGCATCACCGATCTGTTCATCCAGAAGCGTTTTTGTCGCGTCATCATCCAAGAGCGGCGCCCTGAGCCCACCCGGCAGCAACGGAATCCCGTTGCTTTCCTCTCGCATGGCAGCCAGCAAGGCATCGACTCCCGACACCCCTCGTGAATAGCCTCGTTTCAGCCCACCGACCTCATCCAACCGCTGCATACCAAATACATCGGTACCGTGGATTGAACCATGGAGAAAGACAATGGCTGCGACTCCGGCACGAGACAGGCTTGTCCCACACCTAGACATGGCCTCGGCCCAGCCGGGGGAATCTGGAGGGACGACATCAGCCAGGTCAGCGACAGTCAATCGCTCGCCGGGACTCTTCCGTGACAGCTCGTCGTGCTGAAAATTGTTCTCGATCGGCATGCAGGAGTTACATACCCGATGTCGGCAGCGCACTGCAACGAAAGATCAGCAGGATACTGAAGAAGATCCACCAAACCTCAAGGTAGGTGGGTTCAGCAGATGTAGTAGCGGATTAGGAGTCTACTCTTCTCGAAACTGTTCTATTCCTGCACGACAACATTCGGTTTGAGAGGACCTGCCTGAAAGAATCTGAACTGATAGAGGGATGAATCATTTTAGATACATGCAGAGGAATAGTGTCTCTCTCGTTCGCCTTCAGGCTTCTCCTCCTCACCCGATTTATCTGAATGATAATGTTACGCATTCTCCTTGGCGGTAGGCACCAGCAGTCTAGAAGACAGACCGTGCTTTCGCTCTGGCGTGGGTTTTGCTGTCGGGTTTTGCTGTGATGGGAAGAAGTACGTGAACAGAAACCCGAGGACATCGGACGCACAACCAGACGGAGGGGAATATGAAAAATCTACGAGTCATTACATTCAGTATAAGCATGGTGCTGCTTGGATATGTTCTCACCGCAGGCTGTTCGACCATGACGCAAGGAGTATCGACGCCGACCGATGTGCCGGGTGTCACCCAGAACTGGGACAAGGCGCTGCCGACGGCGCAACGCTTCGTCGTGCTGGCGGCGTTCAATAACGACGCGGTTCGGGATAACGAAACCGGCCTGGTGTGGGAGAAGGCGCCACAGACGACGATCTCCACGTGGTCCGCCGCCCGCACCTTCTGTACCGACAAAAGCGTCGGCGGCCGGAAAGGCTGGCGGCTCCCCGCAGTGCACGAGCTGGCTAGTCTGGTCGATTCGTCCATCGGAGCACCGGGCCCGACCCTTCAGGCTGGCCATCCCTTTAGCAACGTCCAGCCAACCCACTATTGGTCCGCGGTGACGTCCGCAGACTTTCCGACGAGCGCGTGGCTCGTGTTCTTCGGCAGTGGCGACGTGTTCACCTCCGTTAAGGTCGGCAGCCTCCACGCCTGGTGTGTGCGTGGTGGCATGAATACGGATACGTATTGATCATTCGGTGATGTGATCATGTGGGGGGAGCTGAAGGCGTGAGCCCAAGGCCCCTGCTCGGGAACTGGCTTGCCGAACTTATCGGAACGGAAAGGGGACAGCGACTGATCGAAAGAGCGACAGTTCCCACAAGTGTCAGCCCAACAGAACTACTTTGCGAACGAGAGCAAGGGATGCGATACCATCCCCATCAGCGTCACAGAACCCGGGATGATGGAACATACAAAACGGCCTCCCCCATTTCCTAGGCTGGAAGGCGATCGGGCGCATCAGGTTTCACTTTTGGCACCTTCGCCATCGCTCGCTCAAATTTCGTGCGGCTCCCTCGCTCAGCGCGTGCGTGGAGATACTCTTCGGTCACGAGTGCTGAAAGTTTCTCGGCCAGGGCCAGCGTAATCAGTTGATTGATCGACACACTCTCTTGCGCAGCCAGTTTGCGGACTTGTTTATGGAGTGAATCGGGCAGGCGAAGGCTGATCGTACTCATAGCAACTCTCCTATTTTCAGAAGGAACTCCCGCGCGGTCATCACGCGAATCCCAAATTGGTCGACACCGCCAAAGTCAGCCTTGTTGTAGGTCACAATCACGTCGGATCCCGCCGCGACAGCCAACTCGAGAACCATGTCATCCTTGGGATCTCTCAAAAATGGCCGCCACAGGTAGTGGACGGTTCTTCGATGCGCTACCGAGCAGAGGTAATCCAGGATGTCATCGATATCGCTGGCTTTCAATCCGCTCTTTTTACCTACGAGCCGTTTCCCGGCATCTTCGTACTCGAACACGAGCGGAGCCGACATGCTGACTTCGAATTTGCCGCTCCCCACCAGGAACAAGAGCTTATAGGAAGCTCCAGATTGTGAACGCAACGCCGAGACAAAGACGAATGACTGTTGAAAGCTGTCCCTGAACCGCCCGTGACGAACATGTGCCGATGAATCGTTGTGCCCTGGCTAGCGAGTGCCCGTTGAGGTCGGTTCGGAAATATCAGACGCCGGCTTCGGCGCGATCCGGCTCTTCGGCATGACGGCGGTCGCTGTACAAATCTTATTCGCTTCATCGATCCGACGGTCGACGATTTTCACATCTTGCAAATATTCCTGCACAATTTCTTCGCGAGTCAGTTCAATATCCTGCTCGCTCTCGCGCCCTGACCGTTCACGGACGCGATCGATCATGTGTTCCTTCACCAACACCCGGATCTGCTTGGCCAAGTCCGTCCTCGCTGAGAGCTCCGAAACCCGCTGGCAGACAAGCTTGCCTTTCGTGAGATCGCCCTGGCCCTTGCCAATCCAGTACTGATCTGACGAGTAACTCACTTCGGCTCCTGAGATCGCGATGAACACGCCTCCCAAGCCAAGCCAGAGACCCACTGCAACAGCCACGATTCCCACGTTCTTCTTCAACTCTTCCATCCCTAGCGGTTTCCGCCTGGTGCCCCGAAGGACGGAGCTCCCCGAGGAGGCGGACCTGGTTGCTGCAATCCCGGTGGAGCCTGAGGCACTCGCCTCGCTCCGCCAAACCCTTGGCCCAGTGGGCCCATTGATTGACGATCCCCTAGAGACGATCCAGAAGGTGTCCGATGAATGATCTCATTGAATGGTCGAGCCCCCGGTGATCCACCAGGAGGTGGCACGAGCTCATGGCTCGGCATGCGAGGCTGCATAGTTCCAGGTGCAGGCGGCTGTCTCACGCCCAGTGGTTGCCGGCTCGCGATGATCTGCTGCGCAATGGCGATGTGCGGATTGGCTGGAGAGAGACCGCTGGCACTATTCAGTAGACCATGAGGAATGCCGACCGGCGAAACAAGGACCCAATTCGTCCAGGCCTGCGACACCATCGCGTTTGACTGCACGCGATTGATAATGTCCTTCCGCCTTTGTGCAGCCTGTTGGACTTGATCCGGTGTGGCTGCATTCCCGATGGACTGATTGACCGATCTGAGTTCTTCCTGCAGCTGTTCGTTCTCTTGTTTCAGCGCAACCAGCTGCACACGAGCGTCTTCGTTCTCCCGAAGGGCAACGATCGCTCGTGCCACCTCTTCTGTATCCATCTGTGCCAAAAGATCAGCTTTGATGACCACGACATCTCCGTCTAATGTCGTGGAGATCTGCTGGTTGAGCACGATCACCAATCCAGCCGTGTAGGTGCGGATCTCATCTTTCGTGACATTCATATCGCTCACGACTGTGACGCTTTCAAGATAGGTCGCGACCTGTTCGAGCGCGTTTCGCTTGGCCGCCTCAGTGGCGATCCGAATGGCATCCTCACGAGTATCGCGATCTCCCATTCGGTGCTCACCCTGTGCATTGACGACCCTGATGTCAGCGAGCGCAGGGACAGCGGCTATTAACACCGCGAGCGCGAGAAACAAGACAATGAGTCGATACGATTGATAAGACAGCAGGCAGATGGGAAGAGGCTGTTGATGGAAAACTTGACCGGACATCGCCTCCCCCTTCTCACTCCTGGGCACAGACAGAAACGGCAAGCAGGTTTAGCATAGCACCCGAAAGGCGGTTCCACCAGCGATCGCCAAGTGCCTTCTCCCACCTTGCCTTCCGGAAAATTTGCATGTTAGGGTACCGCTCTTACTGTTAGCAGGCTGCGGAAAAACTTGGTCGATGCCAAATACGGCCAGAATTTTCCGTTTGGTGCTGACACCAGAATTACTCCAGGATGCTCAAAAAGGCTGTCCAGCAAGGCCGCAGCGAGCGAAGAGGCGAGGCGTACGCTTCGGTACGTTGAGCCTCTGAGCGAGGCGAGAACGCCGCAGGCGGACTTTTTCAGCATCCTGTTAGGATACATGCGGGTGATACTGCGTTATGACACATCCATCTCGGTACCTTCGCTTGATCCTTGTCGGCCTCCTGACTATCTTACTTGAAACTGCAGTCCAAGCGCCTGTGGAGGCAGCTGCCCCGCTTGGGAAGGAAACCGCTTCCTCCGGTTCTGGGACTGAACATGTCATCCTCTTTGTCCTGGAGGGATTCGGACAAGAGTCGCTCAAGGGCGGCGCGATGCCAGTCGTGAGCAAGCTCGTCAAGGAAGGGTCGGTAACCTGGTCCGCGAGCGGGGTGAAGCCGGCCCTACGATTACCCACCATGGCATCGCTGGTGACCGGCATGCCAGTCGAAAAACATGGAATTACCTGGAATTTCTTCGAATTCAGCCGAGGCTACCCGCGCCACCCCAGCCTATTCGACTACCTGGATTTAAGCGGAGGGCGCGACAGTGCCATCTTTTATATGGATGAGGCCCTGTATCAGCTTGCCAAACCGGAGCCCTACACCGACTATCAACTCTGTGGAGCATTGCGGCCCGAGTGCGGCTCTCAGAAACTTGTCGCCTACATCCAGCAGTATCTTCAAAAGGCGACCAGCGGGCACGGCTATGGGCACGCGATTCCCTCCTTGCCTCATTTGCTGGTAGTTCACCTTCCGGAAGCCGGGAGGGCCGGAGTGACCCACGGCTGGGACTCTCCAGAATATCGGGAGGCGTTACGAACGGTCGATGGCGCAATGAAGTCTGTCTTGAACCTCTTCCAGGAATACTCGCTCTCGGGCCGCACCGCCGTCGTCGTCACCGCTCTCAGTGGAAAGGGGACCGACCCCGGCGCCGAGGCCCCAACGACTGAGTCGCCGGTCGTTCCCTGGCTCGTCTCGGGAACCGGAATCAAACAGGGCCAACTTATTCGTCAGCCGGTGTCAATCATGGATACCGGAGCCACCGTGATGAAAATCCTGAAGCTGGAGACTCACACGGAATGGGAGAGTCAGGCCGTGGAAGAAATCTTCGAAACTGCCGCGGCCACCCCAACCGCACGGCCCCGCAAGAAGCGCTAGTCAACCATGTGCTATGCTGCCCTCATGCGACGCTGGTCCCTCCTGATAGTGGGTTGCGTGCTGACCAGCCTGTCGGCTATGGCCAGCCCTAAGGAGGGGTTCGCGAGAGACCCACAGGCCGCGCATCTCAAGGAACATGGGATTACCATCGATGCGACGAAGCTGGTCCCCGCTTCCTGGTGGCAAATACCAGGCGTCACGCCCTCGATCTGGAATTCCGACCCCGAGTCACTCGATGCGCCCAAGACATCTGAGCGTCGGGAACTGCGGTTGAAGCCGGGCACATACAAGTTTATCAGCTTCACGTTCGATTTTCCCTTTACAGTGAATCTTAACGGCACCCTCGATTTTTCAAAGTCCTTGGATCAATGTGTCGAAGGCCGCGGGACACAGGCGTTGATGGTGGTGTGCAAACGCATGTACCCGTATGGCGGACAACGCGACGCCTATTACGAGCAGAAACCAAACGATGGCTAACGTACTCGAAGATCTTTTAGAAGCGCTTGAAGATGTGGACGATGCCACCCGAGAGGAGGCAGCGAAGACGCTGGCCGACCTGGGTGATCCAGCGACCCTGGATGCGCTGATCAGCGCCTGCAACGATGACTTCTGGTCCGTGCGGGCTCATGCAGGCTGCGGCATCGCGAAGATCGGCGGACCGAAGGCTGTGGAAGCGCTGGTCGGCCTGTTCAACGATTCCATCATGGAAGTGCGCGACCAGGCGGTCGAGGCCACGGCAAAGATAGGCCCGATCTTGCTTGATCGCCTGGTGACGGCCATGAAAGACGAACGATGGCGCGTCCGGGAACATGCCGCCAAGGCGGCGGGCAAGATCAAGGACTCAGGAACAGTCGACGCGTTGATCGGCGCCTGTCGCGACCGGGACGGGGCCGTCAAGAGCGCAGCGGCGGAAGCCTTGGGCAGAATCGCCGACGCGAAAGCCATTCCAGCTCTGATCAAGCTGTTTCGGGATTCTTCGAAGATCGTGCGTGAGACGGCCGGAACGGCGCTGGTCTACATCGGGTATCCCTCGGTCGATCCGTTGCTCGACAGTCTCACAGACAAAGACTTTGTCGTTCGATGTCACGCGGCTCGTGCGTTGGGCGGGATGACCACCGACTATCAAATCGGCAGGTCCTGGGTGCGGGACGCAAAAGTCGTGGACGCCTTGATCGCCGCCTTGAAGGACCCTGACCGAGCCGTTCGCGAAGACGCGACCATCGCGCTCGGCATGATCGGTGATCCCCGAGCAATCGATGCGCTGGTTGAAGCCATGAAGGACGGAGCGGTGAAGCGCCATGCTATTGCTTCACTCGGCATGATCGGCGATGCGCGCGCGCTCCCAGCCGTGTTGGACGCCTTGAAGGGCAAGGGCATCAAACAGGAGGGCACGCCGACACCCGGGTGCATCGTCAGTGAAGATGCGTTCATCAAGGAAGCCGCTGCCACAGCCCTTGGTCAGTTTCGCAACCCTCGTGTGATTCCGGATTTGATCATGTTACTGAAAGACGGAGTCTTGCGTGAAAAGGCCGCAGCAGCTCTGGCGGTGATCGGGGACGCGGCCATCGAACCGTTGATTGCCTTTCTCTATGACCCCAAAGCGTCTGAAGTCGAAGCTGAAAAAGAGCGCGTGCTTTCGTACGCGTCCGTTCGGCTAACGGCCAAAGACGCACTGAAGCAGATTGCACTCGATACGTTGGACCAGCTTGGATGGACGCCTCCTGATGAAGTGGTGGAAATCAGCTCCAGTCAGGCCGACAATCTGCGCGTCGATCGGCCGTTGGGACAAAGCGGACGCTTCGGCCCGTCGGGCGACATGGCATAATCACGCTCCCACACGCATGTGCGCATCCATCATACTTCGATGACGACAGCGAGTGGTGTTCCTATATGAACCACGATCCTTTCATAAGAGCCAGATAACGGCATGGCTGATGCGGTAACGGAACAACTCGCGGCACTCAAGGACCAGGATTGGGCTATTCGCGGTGAAGCGGCCGGCCTACTCGGTACCTTCAAAGATCCGCGTGCAGTAGTTCCCCTGGTGGCTCTCCTTCGAGACCAGGACCGTTCTGTGCGAGAGGCGGCCATTGAAGCGTTGCGTTCGATCGGAGCCTCGGCCGTCGAGGCGGTGGGAGCCTGCCTGACTGAACCAGATCTCTCGGTTCAAGAATCAGCGTCAGCCATCTTGGCCACCATTGCGGATGAGCGGGTGCTCGCGCCGCTCATCACGGCACTACGCAGCGACGACTGGATCGTTCGGATGCACGCGGCCAACGCATTGGGTCGGGTGCAGAACGCAGATGCGGTTGAGCCGCTCATTCCTCTACTGCACGACAAGGTGAAAGCGGTTCGTGATGAAGCGGCTACCGCTCTGGCCGCCATCGGCGATGCGGCGATTTCATCTCTCTTGAAGGCGTTGCAGCATGGGGACTGGCTCGTTCGTCTCCATGCGGTGGAATCGTTGGGAAAGGCTCACTCGAAACGCGCGGTGGAACCTCTGTTGTCGGTGTTGTTCAACGATCATGATTCCGCGGTCCGTGAAGATGCCGTGCGAGCCCTTGGCGAGATCGGTGATCCACAGGCTGTCGAACATCTGCTGACCGCCATGAAAGAACCGGGACTTCGCACCTTAGCCGTTGAAGCGCTTGGTCGGATCGGGGATCGGCGTGCCGTTCCGGTCCTGATCAATGTCGTCACAGGGACTAATCCCCCGAAAGTGACGAGGACCGTGGCTGGCTGCGGAGACCAATGGAATGAAGAAGTCCTTACACAAGGCGCGGCGGCTCGGGCATTGGGCGCGATCGGCGACGAGAGGGCCATTTCGCCGCTCGTCGCATCACTAGATCGAACACATACGAGAGCCGAAGCGGCGGCATCCTTGGCCAAATTCGGGTCGAAGGTCATTCCATTCCTGCTTCCACTGCTCAATGAGCCTCGCGATGAAAATTTCCTGTTTCATGTCCGCGAAACATTGGCGTCAGCAGGATGGAGAGCCGGCAGGCGGTCACCGACTGGAACAAAATAGTCCACAGGGTATAGGCTATTCCGCTACTGACGATTATGCCAAAGGAAACGATTGAGACGCTGGTCTCCGAACTCATCCATGAAGAGGATTGGCGCCGTATGCGAGCGACGGCCGCCTGTGTGGCGGGCGGTCCTCGTTCAGTGCAGGCGCTCATCGAGGCCCTACGGTTAGGACCCACCGAATTAAAAAAAGAAGCCGCCGCGATGCTGGCTCGTATCAAAGACCCGCAGGCTGGAGTGGCCCTAGTTGGACTGCTCGAACATGATGAGGAGGTCGTTCGGAAAGCCGGTGCGGCAGCCCTTGAACAGATGGCAGGAGTGCTCGACACGGACACGGCTCGGGTGTTAGTTGCATTGCTTCCCACAACTCAGGAACGCGCGGCCAGACAGGTCCTGAGCCACCTGATCGGGGCGATTCCCACATCTGTCCTCCCCCTCTGCGACATGCTGAAACATCCGGATCAGGATGTGCAAATCGCGGCAGCACTGATGCTCGATCAATTATTGGACCCCCGTTCCCTTGATGCATTCATCGATGCCATGGGCCAGCCGGCGGTTCGGGATATCGCCGTCGGCACGTTGAAGAAACTGGGCGCCATCCGGGAACGAATCGACGAAACATTCGAGGCCTTGCGTGAAGTCGAAGGAGCCAGCGAGCGCGAAGAAGTGCGCATGACGGCGGTCATCGACCTCCTCAGAATCGGACGACCGAGCGTAGAAATCCTGGTCGAATACCTCGAAGATGACGACTGGCTCGTGCGCGAGGCCGCAGCCGACTTATTGGGGAAAATCGGGGATGTGCGCGCTGTCGAACCGTTGATGAAGCGGCTCGCGCAGGACAAGGATACCGGGGTCAAAGAGTTAGCCATCAAATCCCTTGGGCTAATCGGCGATGCGCGGCCGACTCGGCTCTATCTTGATGCGATCCCTATCCGTCCGCTTCGGGTGTATGCCATGGAAGCCTTAGCCAAGATCAAGGATGTAGAAATCTTGCGCCCACATAAGGAACTCTTTGACCGGCTCCGCACGGATCGCGACGGCCTCGTAGCCTATAATGCAGGTCTCATTGCCGATAAACTTGACGCCATCATGGCCACGGAAAGCCAGCCCCCCGAAGAGGATACTGAGCATGACTGAACAAGGTGCATCTGATCGAATCGATCAACTCATTCACGCATTGCACGATGAGAACGAGGCCTTGCGCGACCATGCGATCGCAAGCCTCGGCCAGACTGGTCCCGAAGCGCTTCCCCGGTTGATTGACCTCATGGCCGATGAAGATGCGGTGATTCGAGAGGCTGCGGCCAGCGCGGTCGTTCGGATGGGGCCCTCCGTTGTCGAACCCATGATCGAAGCCCTGCAAGATGATTCCTGGGCGATCAGAGAACAGGCGGCCTCGGCGCTTGGGAAATTGCGGGACCGACGTGCCACTGAGCCTCTGGTCAAGGCGATTCATGACCGTGACGGCGCCGTCAGAACGGCAGCGGTGTGGGCGCTGGAGCGGATCGGCGATTCACAAGCGGTGCCTGGGTTGATCGATGCACTCATGGACAACACCCTACGCGAAGATGCAGCTCGGGTATTGAAGAAGATCGGCGACGTGCGGGCGGTGGAGGCCTTGATCGATGGACTCTTAGGTTCCAATTGGATGGTTCGGCGTCATGCGGCCGAGGCCCTGGGTAAGATCGGTGATCGCCGAGCCGTCACCTCGTTGATCGAGTCGCTGAAAGATGAAGACTGGTTGGTCAGACGCAACGCCGCCGAATCACTCGCGCGGCTTGGCGCAACAGAATCCGTTCAGCCCCTGCTGGCGCTGCGTCAAGACGAGAACACGATGGTCCAGGAAACTGTCGAGGCAGTGCTGGCCAGCCTCGGCTGGACACCTGAACCGCAATAACTCAAACCATAGAGGATACATGCCCATGGCGGATGAAGCTCCGAAGTTGATTCAGATCGCTCTGAAAGGTGGAGAGAAGAAGGATGGGTTCAACTTGGTCACCGAGCGGGTTGTGGCGGTCAACCCTGAGAGCAAACAGCTCGAGGTCGAGCTCCTGGCTTACGACGGCAAGACCGTCGTACTGGATGTGGCCGAGGAAGCGCTAGAGGACCTCAAAAAGATCAAGGTCGGAGACGGTGCCACGATCCGGGTGGTCGAAGAAGGCGGGAAGCGCGTCGCGAAGAGTTTTAAGATTCGCGCGAAAGATCCGAACGCCGCCAAAGCCGACGCCATGTTGCTCGATCTCAGAGATTCACACTGGCTGAATCGGAAGTACGCGGCAGAGGTCTTGGGGGAATTGAAAGATCCGCGCGCTATCGATCCCTTGGTGGCGGCGTTGAACGACGAAGTTGGTGACGTGCGGCAACGCGCCTATGATTCGTTGATCAAACTCGGTGGCCCCTCCGTCCCGTCGCTCATTCCACTCCTAGTATCCGAGGAGGACGAGATTCGTCAATCGGCAACCGAGATTCTTCGGAAGATCGGCAAACCAGCCGTCGAACCGCTGGCCACTGCGTTGGCCGACGCCGATGATCGGCTGACAACCCGAATCATGAAGGTGCTTGATCGAATGGGGTACAAACCGAAAACGAAGGACACACCTAAAGCTGAGTTGCCGAGGTTGACCTAGCTAGGGTGTTGAAAAAAAAGCCAGCGGCGTTCTCTGCCTCGCTGCGGTCTTGCTGAACGGATTTTCTGAACACCCTGCGAGCTCCACTCAGCGAGTGTTCTTGGAACTCCGTGCCATACGCCCTACCGATACATATTTGAAGCCAGCAGCCCCCACGCGTTCAGGGTCATAGACGTTTCGGAGATCGAGCAAGACAGGAACTCGCATGATCGACTTCAGCTTTTCAAAGTCCAGGGTTCGAAACACATTCCACTCGGTCATAATCACCAAAGCGTCCGCTCCTTCAGCCGCGTGGTAGGTATCTTGGCAGGGCTGGAGTTCAGGCATGATCTGGCACGCTTCCGTTAGGGCCTCTGGATCATACGCGCGAATGCTCGCACCCTCGGCCAGGAGAGCTCGACCAATCGCCAAGGCTGGGGCCTCCCGGATGTCGTTGGTATTGGGCTTGAATGAAAGGCCCAGCATCGCCAACGTCTTCCCTTTCAGTCCCCCGACCGCCTCTCGAATCTTCTCGATCATCCGTTCTCGCTGAACGTCATTCACCCGTGAAGCCGCGGAAGCAATCTGCATAGGATAGCCATGGCGCTCGCCGGTCTGAATGAGCGCGGCGAGATCTTTCGGGAAGCATGAGCCTCCGAAGCCCGGGCCTGCATGAAGAAACTTCGACCCGATGCGATGATCAAGCCCCATGCCCTTCGCCACCATTTGAACATTGGCTCCGACTTTTTCGCACAGGTTCGCGATCTCATTGATGAACGAAATCTTCGTCGCCAGGAAGGCATTGGAGGCATATTTGATGAGCTCAGCGGTCGGCACGTCGGTCACAACGATGGGGGTTTCGATTAGATAGAGCGGGCGATAAAGATCCTTCATGATCGCCACTGCTTGATCGCTGTCTGCCCCGATCACCACGCGATTCGGTCGCATGAAATCTTCAATGGCCGACCCTTCTCGGAGGAATTCTGGATTTGAGACCATGTCGAATCCCAAGGCATTCGTCTGAGCCTTGGCAATCACCTCACGTAGTTTTGCGCCGGTGCCGACGGGTACTGTGGATTTGGTCACGATGACCTTGTAGCCCGTCATGTGCCGCGCAATCCCTTTGCCGACTTCTTCGACATACGAGAGATCAGCAGAACCATCGCCCCTAGGGGGAGTCCCAACAGCGATAAAGATGACCAACGCCTTCTCGACGGCCTTTGCAATGTCCGTGGTGAAACTGAGTCGGCCTTCTTTGATCCCCTTGGCCACCAATTCCTTGAGACCTGGTTCATAAAATGGGACGTCGCCTTTTTCAAGCTTCTCGATTCTTCGGCTGTCACTGTCCATGCAGGTGACGTGAACGCCAAACTCGGCGAAACATGCTCCTGTCACGAGTCCGACGTAACCGCTTCCAATCACACTGATGTGCATGGGCTCCTCCTCGTTGCATTACGTATATCGTGTGAAAGTATAACAACCCGAGCTTTATGGAGCAACGAATTCCAAGAGCGAACAGTACTATGGACGGTCCTCTAAGTTTCGTTGACTCTCGGAAAATGCGTTGAGTACAATCCGACGCCGTTTCTCACTCTATTTAGGAGAGAGGCTCAACACCTTTGCCAAATCGATGACTGGACATCCTGCACATATTCCCCGCTGGTTTCTGCTCTTGACCGCTCTCGTGACCGGGGCAGTGGTCATGGCCTTGGAAATCCTTGGCAGCCGGCTCTTGGCTCCCGTCTTCGGCAGCTCGTTGTTTGTCTGGGGCGCACTGATAGGAGTGATCCTGGCCGCCATGAGCAGCGGGTACGCGTTCGGCGGGTGGATCTCGGATCGCTATACCGGCAGTGGGGTGCTGGCCGCCCTGTTGCTTTTTTCAGGAAGCTGGACGTTTCTCGTCGCGTGGGCGAACCAACCTATTCTGTTTGAGATCGAGAAGATGGTGCAAGACCCTCGCTGGGGCCCTTGCCTCGCCGCGACTGCTCTCCTCGCCCCCCCCGCGTTCGGGCTCAGCGGCGTCTTGCCGGCCATGCTGCGGTTGGCGGTCGCCGACATGGAGCACCTTGGTCGGCAGACAGGCCGCATGATTGCCTTGTCGACGGTCGGCAGTCTGATCGGAACCTGGGGCACCGCCTTCTTCCTCTTATCGTGGCTCGGAAGCCAATCGCTCATGGCCTGGCTGGGCGGTATTCAAGTCGGACTTGGGGTCCTGTGGTTGATGAAAGGAACATCAGCCCGCCCATTGGTATCACTGATAGCCCTTGGTTGCTTCGCCTTGTTAGGGACCATGGCTCTCAACCCAATCCAACGATTGAAGACTCCTATCTATCAGGAGGAAAGTCCGTACCAGCAGGTCCGAATTCGCGAAGACGATCTCTTCCGGTATCTCGTGTTGGATCGTACCTTCCACGCCACGATGTGGAAAATCGATCCAACGACCCTCTTTCTCCCTTACAGCCAAATGATGGTGTCTTCGCTGGCATTGGTGTCCGAACCGAAGCGCGGCCTCATTCTCGGGCATGGCGGCGGTTCGCTTGCGAAGTGGTTGGCACGGCACTGGCCGGCTTTGGATGTGGATATCGTGGAGTTCGACCCGGTCGTCGTCCAAATGGCCGAAGAGTATTTTGAGTATCGCCCGCCGGCGAATCATCACGTCTTCGTGAAGGACGGTCGAGCCTTTCTCAACGCGACGGATCACACGTACGATGTCATGTGGATCGACGCCTTCGCGCGAGATATGATCCCTTTTCATCTCACCACGACGGAGTTTTATTCCTTGGTGCGAAGGCACCTGAACCCGGAGGGAATCGTCGCAGTCAATCTGGCTTCATCCGGGAAAGAAAGCGACCTCGCTCGAGCCGCTGCAGTGGTTCAAACCATGCGACAGGCCTTTCCAGTCCTCACCACATTCGGCGTCGAGGGGCCCTGGAAAACGGGAATGACCCCGGCGAAGAATCTGATCTTCTTTGGAGGCCATGCGATCGAGCATGAATCAGAAAGCAGTCTTGTGGCGAAGGTCACGGACTTGGCGATGCATCAGCGCCTGCCGATGGAAACAATCGCGTTATTGAGTACTCGCCGAACCGAACCCTGGCCACCTGGCGTCGTCCTGAGCGACGATTTTGCCCCCTACGATCTCCTCCTTGGGCGAGAACGATCACAATTGGTGGAATGAGGACAGGCTTCTCCGGATCTATTCGTTGGGGTGCTGAACAGGCCGCGTGGCTCCATGTTCATGGCAGCCGCTCCAGGTGTGAATGCTTTGGTCACCGACCTCAACGAGGAGTCGAAGCATCTCGGTGATTTCCGTCTGTCTTTTAAGGAAATACCGAGCGGCGGACCCCTTTTTCTTGCCGACTCGCACGGTAAGAATGCGGTGATCCCGAAGCGCAAAGACATCCTCATCGGTCTCGTCGTCTCCCACATAGAGAGCCGTGCTACAGTCAAGTCTGCGCATATACTCCAGCAAGGCCGTCCCCTTGTGCGACGCCGTGGGCGGCATCACATTGACGACGGATTTTCCAAGAACAATCCGAGGCGGAGGAGAGAGCTCAGCAACGATTCGAGAAATAAGCGCCCGGGCCTCGTCTCGCTGATCGACCGTTCGATAATGGAATGAGAGCGAATAGGATTTATTCTCGACGACCACACCGCTCCGAGTCAGCTCATCCTGAAATCGTCCGGTGACCAATCCCAGCCATCCAGAACTGGTCTCGCGGACTTGCTGGATATCCTCCTGGCGCGTGTGAGGGCCTTCTGAACCATGATTCCCGATCAAGTGAGGCACGGCAGTCCCGACACGTGAGCGCAGATCCTCCACGGAGCGTCCCGAGATAATGGCGGTGGGAGCGCGCTTCGCGAGTTTCTCAAGCCAGAAACGGATGGGGCGCGATAGCCTCGCCGCATGATGCTCTCGAACGATTTTCGCCAAGGTCCCGTCAAAATCAAACGCATACAGAGACCGGTCCTTCAGGATGGTCTCCAGTTCAAGCTTCCCTTTTTCCGTCAAAAGATAATCCATGGTCCTTCCATCAACTCAACAGACTCGGCCGCCGCACCTGTTGCATGACTCGCTCCTTTTGTCTCATGCGGGCAGCATCAATGAGCATACGACCGGCCCAGCGATACACATTAAACTCCTGAATCAGTCCACGCATGCTCTGCATCCTGGCCCGCTGCTCCACCTTCGGCATCGTCAGGCCAAGGTGAAGCGCGGCCGCAAATTGATCAATATCGTAAGGATTGATGACGAGCGCCTCCGTCAGTTCCCGAGCGGCTCCGGTGAATTGACTCAGAATCAACACTCCCTGCTCGTCGTCCCGAGCACCGACGAACTCTTTTGCGACCAAATTCATACCGTCATGGAGGCTGCTGACCACACAGAGGTCTGCGCCGCGGTAACACTCGCAGACCTGAGACGCCTCGTGATGCTGAATCCGCAAGCAGATCGGTTCATACCCGTCTCGCCCAAACCGCTTGTTGATCTGCTCGGCCAAGCCATAGACCTGGCTGGTGAAATGTTGGTACTGCTCGATCATGGAACGGCTGGGAGCGGCAATCTGTATAAATGTAAACTTCCCGATCCATTCGGGCTGGAGTTCCAGCAATCGTTCCACAGCCATGAACCGCTCCAGGATCCCCTTCGTATAATCCAGACGCTCGACTCCCAGGCCCACAAAGCGATCCGGAGGCATCCCGCACATCTCCCGCAACCTGGTTCGGCATTCAGGGACCGGCGGCTGGTCGCGCAACCATTGCAGCGGCCACTCGATGGAGATCGGATAGGGGTTGACCGCTGTCATCTTCCCCCCATAGGACACCGTTGAACTGTTTCGATCGATGCGTGCCTCGAGTATCCGATCGACACAGTCGATGAAATTGTTGCAGTGGACTCTGGTATGGAATCCCAGAATGCTGCTTCCGAGCAGCCCTTCCAGAATCTCCTGCCTCCAAGGACAGATCCCAAAACTTTCCGCATTGGCCCAAGGAATGTGCCAGAACATGATGATCGTCGCGGTCGGCAATCGATCGCGGATGAGCTTTGGAACCAGGGCGAGATGGTAATCTTGAACGAGCACGACCGGATTGTCGGTTGTGGCCTCCTCGTAGACGGCTTGAGCAAAACGCTCATTGACGGCGACATAGTGTTTCCAATCGGATGAACGGAACGTGGGCCGGACGTGGGCGATATGGCAGAGCGGCCACAATCCCTCGTTGGCAAACCCGTAATAGTATCCGGCCTCTTCTTCGGCGGTCAGCCACACACGCCGAATCTCATAGGTGGGATGCGCCGGTGGAACACTGACATGGTTCCGGCCATCCACCACCTCTCGATCCGCGGATCCGTTCCCATGCGCGACCCATGTCCCAGAGCAGGCGCGCATGACCGGCTCAAGCGCCGAGACAAGCCCGCTCGCCGGCACCTGCACGACGATGTTCTGATCTTGCCAATAGTGGGCATAGGGCTGCCGGTTGGACACAATCAGCACCTGATCGCCCGAGAACTGCTCATGAAGAATTGATTTGAGGCTGGTTGGGGACCATGAAATCTGCGTCTCATCGCGCATGCGGCGATCAGTTTCAAGCGCCTGAACCAACGAGCGCAAGTCCTTCGCCAGTGGCTGGAGTTCCGGAGCATGTTGCTCCTGCGTGAGAGGGCTCAGCAGCCTTTCGCCCTTGACCATGGCTCGAACCCCGGCCACCCACTCTTTCCAGCTGAAATGTGCGACCAGCACCGTGACAAGCGAAATAACCGCCGTCAGCCCCGCAAATAAATAAAAAACGTAGCGTTTGGTATCGCTGCTCCGTTGTTGGATAAACCTCATGTCGTGGAGAAGGAGAAGACGTCCAAGCCGGCGCCCGTTGGATTCGATGGACGCTGACATGATATGGAGCGGTCCACTACTGAAAGATCGCAGGGTCGAGGAGTTGGGCGCGAGGTTCAGAGTATCCCGGCAGGTGACATCCTGCGGATAAGCCTGGGTCTCATGGAGCAGGTGATTCTCGAGGTCGCAAAAACCCAGAGCGTACAGCCGCTCATCCTGAATGATACGCGTAAAATAAGCAGAGATCTTGTCTTTAGAGTTCGTGACCAGAAGCTCCGCCAGCGGTCCTTCCATGGTATTGACCATGAGTTTGGATCGCATATCGAGATCACGGACAAACCATTTTACTTCGAGTGAATCGACAAGCGGGATGACCCCATAGGCGATCACAGCCAGCACAATCACCAGGGGAAGCACAAACCGCAGAGAGAGCGCAAGCAGCCTCATAGAAACAAGGTAGTTTACTTTCGCGGATAAATCAAATATGGTCACTGCGTGTATCAGTATGGCCTCATCGGAAACTGCCAAATTTCCGCGCTGATCAGCGCACAAGGGTCTCTCGACTGGCTGTGCCTGCCGAGACCCGACAGCCCACCGATCTTCGGAAAAATCCTGGACCAGGAGGGTGGCCAGTTTTCCATCTCTGCGTCCGTCCCGTCCTCAGAAACAACCACAACACAGCAATACCTCCCGAACACCAACATATTAGTGACTACCGTCTCGTTACCCAACGGAGATGCGTTCCAGATTACTGATTTTTGCCCTCGCTTCCTGCAATATGGCCGCATCTATCGTCCAGCCGCCTTATTTCGGATCGTCGAACCGCTGAGCGGATCACCGTCGATTCGTGTCTGTTGCCAGCCGGTCTCTGGTTGGGAAAAAACGCCGGTTCGGTCTGTCCGCGGCAGCAGCCACCTTCGGTATGATATTCGAGGGGACTACTTGCGATTGCTCACGAATATGCCGCTGACGTACCTCTGCGGGGAAACACCGGTCCTCCTGACGTCGAAGATGTACTTCGCACTGACGTGGGGACTCGGGATTGAAGATGATCTAGTCAAAGTCAGCCACGAATTTCTCGATCAGACGACCAAGTACTGGCGAACCTGGGTCAAACAGTGCTCGATCCCTGTCATCTATCAGGAGGAGGTCATCCGCTCGGCCCTCGCACTGAAACTCCACTGTTATGAGGACACTGGAGCGATTCTCGCCGCGCCCACCACCAGCCTGCCCGAGGAACCAGGCGGTCCTCGAAACTGGGACTATCGCTACTGCTGGCTGCGCGATGCCCATTTCTCGCTTTCGGCGTTTCACAATCTCGGCCAGTTTGAAGAAATGGAAGGTTTCCTGAAGTTTCTCCTGAATGTCGGCTATGCCAGTGAGCAATCTCACGATCGCTTGGCGCCGGTGTATAAACTCAGTCAAGATCTGCCCCTTCCTGAAATTGAGCATGCCAACTGGCAAGGCTTTCTCGGAAGCCGACCCGTACGAAGCCATAACCAGGCAGCCGAACATATACAGAGCGACGTGTACGGAGAAATGATACTCACGCTGGCTCCGATCTTCTTCGATAACCGGTTCATTGATTTGCGAACCAAAGATCATGAAGCGCTGGTCGCCAATTTGGTCCGCCTCTGTGAACGAAGCATCTCTCAGCCGGATGCCGGACCATGGGAGATTCGTAATGGCTGGAAGGAACATTCGTTCACGAATCTCATGTGTTGGGCCGGACTAGACCGGGCCTACCGCATGCAGCGGGCTGGGTTTCTCCTTGATCTACCGACCAACCTAGACACGGCCCGCGCGCGAGCGGCAAATGCTTTATTGCAAGCCACCAAGGACAAGGCCCTCCGGAATGGACCGACTGACGAGAGTTACGACGCCTCCTTAGCCCAATTGACCATTCTCGGATTTCCAGATCGAGAGGTGTGCGATACGACGATCACGCAGATCAAGCAAGCCCTCGCCCTGCGCCAAGACGGAAAGGAAACGGGGTTTTTCTTCCGCTACCTCCGGCAGGACGATTTCGGTAAGCCTCAGTCGAGCTTTGTCATTTGCTCATTCTGGGTCGTTCAAGCGCTTGCCAAACTGGGCCGTCTCGCTGAGGCGAAGCAGATCATGAACCAGATTCTCACCGGAGCCAATGGCGTCGGGCTCTTTGCCGAGCATTTCGTGCCGGAAACTCGCCTCCAACTCGGAAACTTCCCACAAGCCTATTCCCACGTCGGCTTGATCAACGCTGCGTTCGCCGTCAGCCCGCCATGGAGCGATGTGCTGTAGCAGTACAGTGAACGTATCCGCCCTCTTCCATTAGGTGCATTCCCGAAACAGACAGTTGAGTCTCTGCGATAAGTGCTGCCGTGAGAGGCTTATCATTCTCCTTTCAAGCCCATACAGCATAGAAGAGGTGTCGGGTCACCCCAAGGAAAGCATATTGGTGGGTTCAAAACTCTTTCCGGCGGCGTCCATGAAAGAATGAGCCGCCGGAACGCACAACGTGCGGTGTGGTGGAGGCGAGGGGAGTTGAACCCCTGTCCGAAGATCGTCAGTGCACTGTATCTACATGTGTAGCCGACAATTTAAATTTCGCAGCCGTCCACGCCAGTCGGCAGGCTTAGAACAGCCGCTAGCCCAGAAAGTTCTCGTCCTCAGCCGCTGAGCACCGGCCTTGGACCAGCCCGCTGCATCGCGCTCTTCCACCCCCGCGGGCATCAGATGGAAGAACGTCGCAGTTAATTAAGCTGCGAGTGCCAGTTCTTGATTGGCAGTTGCGTTTTCTCGGACTTTTACGAGTTCCCGAGAGCTCGACATGCAACAGTGACCTCAGTATCCCCGTCGAAACCGGTCGCCCCCTTTCTTGTATTTCGTGAAGCGTCACTCGTGAAGCGCGAAACACGAACGGACTTCTTGCGAGATACGCTTCACGAACGAATTGCCTCATAGATACCCATCATACCGCACCAGTCAATGGGAAGCCACCTGCCAACGGTTTCCCACTCATGGGTATTGTATCGAGGACGCCACCGCACCCTTCTATGTGTTCTCTACTTCATCCAGGCTCGGCCGTATGAGGTACGGGCCATAGGTACACGCAAAGAGTAGATAGGCCCCACTCCAACAGAGCGCAGACAGGCCAAGTAGCGCATAGGTGAGAGCCGTAGGAATATCGACGTTGGGAGCAAAGATTCGCAGGAGCGCCCCGACGTTGATCAGCACATACATCGACACAGTAAACCCGTCAGCATGCCGCGGTCGTCCCGTGTGGCCGAGACTCGCGCGAGTCATCACCGCGAGCGTCATCGCGCCCATCGCGCCAGTGGTGAGGAGATGAACCGCGTTTTCAGGAGAGAAGCCAACCCCTAGAATCGATGCCCCAAGGGCGATGAGAAACAGCGCCACCCACCCATACCCGATGTGCAGAATCAGCACGAGTGGTTCTTTCCAGGTCCTCCACCCTCCCCAACGGAAAAGACGTACCACGCTCGCCACCCCAGCCACGAAAAGCACGGTCCCTGTCCACATACTTTCTGGACCAATGATCCAGCTGATGACGCTCACTAACACAAGAATGATTGCGCCTCCATCAGTCTGAGAAAATACCTCAGGCAGTCTGGATACGTTCCGGTCAGCCAGGTACTCACGCGTAAAGGTGGAAGCGAGACGTCCTCCGATGATCGTCAATAACATCGTCATGACGGAGAGCGCCAGCCGTTCGGGAAGGTCTGTCGGCATGCCACGCAACGCAGCCACATGAAAGAGAATATTGGCGCCGGCAAAAAAACTGACCAGCACACCAATCGGTGCGCGATCCCAGCTGCGAGCAACGACAATCTCCCGCCAGACATAGGTGGCCAAGAGAACCAAAAACGCTCCATCCACGACGGCAGCTGGCGTCGCTCCAGCCCATGGCAAAGCCATCAGGAGCCGTCCACCTAGCCACAATAGGAATAGTAATAGGAGCGGCACCCCCCTCAGCGGCATCCGATCTGTCCAATTAGGCATGGCCGTCAATAAGAATCCGGCAATCAAGGCAGGCAGATACCCGAAGAGCATCTCATGGACGTGCCACTCACGGGGGGAATACAAAAAGACCGCTTGAGTCTTCCCTGTGAACAAGGCGACCCAGATAAGGACGGATAGTGCAGCAAACAGCGCAGCACCCAGGAAGAACGGGCGAAACCCATACGATAAGAACGCCGGGCCTTCGTAGGGAGGAAACGTCGGTTCGTCATCCTCTTGCTGCACGGTTGCAGCTGACTGGCCAGCCATCTGAATCTCGTTCGATGCCATAGAACTTGATTGTGTGGTCTGGGCCAGAGGCCTGTCAACGGAGGGCAAGAGTTCTATGGGCGGGACGTCGGTCTCATCCTAGGCGGTTCAGAAACCGTTTGGAGGCGGGATAGGTGCCCCAGAGCAGTTCGAGTGTGATGGATGTCAACAACGCCGTGAGTTGTGTGGATTGCTCTTCCGTTTTGGCTGCGAGACCTTGCCCCCGTAAGCGGGCCCACACGTCGTGCAAAGTGGTGTGGTGCTTCGAAACCAGGATTTTCACGTTCTCGATCCAGAACCTGGGATCTTCGGGATCCGCAACATACTGTCCTTGGCCTCGGCCGAAATGAGCGATGGCCAGATACCGGATGATGACGTCTTGAACCAGCAAATCCAGATACTCATCCGACCACGTCACCGGGGTCGGGGTACTCCCTGCCCGCCGCTCCGCCCAGGCTTCCCCTCCGAGAAATCCAAGCACACCTCCCACCACTGCCCCGGCGATCGTGAACAGGCCCATACTGACCCCACCCGTCGCCGCATCAAGGTGGAGCCCGGCATAGGCCCCGCTGGTCAAGGCTCCACCGATCCCGCCGATGGCGGTCCCACTGAGGGTCGCCTCGCCCTTGCCCTGCGAGCCTCGTTGTACTTCGACATGATCCATCCTAGCCTGGATCACGCCGATCGCATTCCCTTCCAGGCCATGCAGGGCAATGACCGCTTTCGTCGTCGTCCCAACCTCGTTCACCAAGTCCTTTAAGAGCCCATCGACGGCCTGTTGTTTCTGCGCCTCCATCGACGAGCCGTCGCCCTTGGTCATCACCCGCGACTTCGCGGCGCGTGACACCAGCATGGCCCACTGCTCCATCGCCGCATGGAAGACGGTCAGATTCGTGGTTTGCCAGACGGTGAACAATCGATTCATGAGCTGGCGATCGTGAGAAGGGAGCAGCGATTGAATGGTCTCGAACAGAATACCTTCCTGGACCCAACAGCGGCTGAATGCATCAAGGCTGTGCACCCCCCTGACGAAGCCATATCGAGCGAAGTAATCCTTCCAGGGCTGTTCAAGACGCTGCTGTTCTGCACGGTCCTTGGGGGGGCCGGTTTGGTTCAGCAGAACGATGACGGGCTTCCCGATCCATTCCAGCAGTTGCAGTTCCGGCGCGATGTATCCGGCCATGCTCGGCTCTTCGGTCGCATTCACCAGGTAGAGGACGACGTCTGCCTCTTGCTGGACGTTCAACACCGCCTGTTGGGCACACCATGAAGGCCGGTCACGAAATCGATCCCACACTTCCGTCACAATCCGTACGATCGGATTCTTGGCCCCCTGCAACCGAGAGAGAATCTTTTGACAATTGGGAAAGCCGGGCGTATCCCAGAGCTGGAGAGACTCCCCTACGTCCGTTTCCAGCACCGTGTACTTTTGATTTTCGAGCGTGACATGAGCCCGATCGGCGACGAGGCCGATATCCTTCCGGAGCAGCGTTCTAGCCAGCGTGGTCTTTCCGATATTCGTATGAGAAATCAAGGAGAGGGCGATCTGCGATTTCTCGACGCTCATTGTGCTCCCCGAAAATCACCGGGCCACAAACAGTCGGACAAGGTTTGGAGTTCACCATCCGTGGGTCCAGACGGGTCTCGGTATAGCAAGGCTTGGAGTCCACACGCTTTCACCAGCGTCGCCCAGGCCTGACAGCGTTCCTTCAGGCGCTTCCCATGGTCGATCTGAGCATAGGCCTCGCAATCCAGTAAGACCAGCAGCATGTTCGGTCGCCCCCTGCTGCGGATCGTAGCTTTCAACTCCTCCAAAAATTCGCTGTGTGTTTCTTCCGGAGCCTGGGCCACATTGAACATGACCACGGCACACAGGTCTCGATCCTGGTCGTCTGGAAGGTGTGGAGGGCGATCGCCATATTGGACCGAGCCTCCGATATGGATGTTCGCCAGAACGCCGAAGGCATCGCTGAGAAATGTCATCAGTCGATCGTCACCCTCCTTCACGCGATGACTATAGGCCAGCACCTCTACGAACACCCCCTTCCCACGATAGGGCTTCAGCAGACGCCGAAAATAGGGTTCGTTGCTCGGCAGGTGCACATCGGCGACCAGGTGATTCTTGCGCAACCACGCCGTCACGGCTAACAGCGTTCGCGGGAGGACAATGAACAACACTGTCGTCATCGCCCAGAAATGAATCCAGATCGCTGCATTGGCCCTGGCTATACCTCGCAGCTCAACGATGGCTTCCACGCCGGGCATTGGAACCCTCAGGAGCCAACTCGCCGGTGCGAATAAGAAGGAGAGGAACATGTGGACTCCCTCGGCCTCCATGAAGGTGCTGTCCCATCCGGCCTTGTACAGAAAACTGAAGCCGCGCAGATAGAGCCCCGCGATCACGCCGATCGCCAGCGCAGCCGCAGCCGCATGGAGCAGGCTGCGGGCATGGGTAATCAATAGGTCGCGACTGCTCTGGAGTAGGTGTGCGGCATAGGACGCAAGCGATGCTGCGATCCATTGTACTTCGTCGGGACTCTGCGCACGATCAGACCGAAGTCTGCTGAGCCGTCCCTTCACGACCAGTCCCAAGAGCCATTCCACCAACCCCAGCAAGCCAGCCTGCGACCGATCTCGTGACGGTTGGGGGACGCCCACGTTGTAGAGCAAGCTGATATAGGCCACCACATTCCAGAGTAGGAGCGTGAGAAGAGGAAAATTCAGGAGGTTAATGTGGCCAGTTGGTCCGATAGGGTCGGCGAGGAAGCCTCCCACCAGAGCACAGCCGATCAGCAGCGTGACCGGAATCTTGATCCGTAGAGCGGCGAAAGCTGAGTTGAACACAGGATGTTTCTGCGTCAGTCGATCGACAATGTGCTCGGCCCGTTCAATAACCCGAGCTTCACCAGCCCGCATTGGATCTTCTGCGGCCGTGCAATCTCTCGGATCGGTTCCATGGCGAGGCGGCTCCCGCTCGTACCGCAAGATAAACTTGTGGTCCGGGTCATGTTCTTCGCAGGCCTGAACAAGGAGCACCTTGGCAAGTTGGGCAGGCGTCATCGATGGTCAGCTACATACTCGCGGTTCACAGTAGATGGTCCCCTCCGTACCACGATTCGGCGCATTATCAGGGCCTTGAGCGATTCCGTCAATGGCGTGTTCAAGGCTCTTTCATTCCGTATCATGCAAGCTGGGGTCTTTATTCCTAGACCTGTATCGTTTTGTCTCATCGGGCGTATCACTCTAGATACGTCCGGCACTGAATCCATGCGGCAGTAGCTAGCGATGGGACCTCAGGAGGCAGCCTAATTCGCACCTCTCAATCATCTTCCGCGGCATAACAGAACACCGCCCTCCTTGGCATCACCATTGCTTATAGAAACCAGTACATCACGAGGACGAGCAGAGCTGCTCGACTGAATACCAAGGAGGGACTCCCATGAAATGCGCGAGATGCAGCGGGTTACTGGTTGAGGATCACTTACTGGATATGCAGGAAAGTTATGTGCCGATGTGGATGCGGGGGCTGCGCTGCGTAGCCTGCGGCAATATCGAGGATCCCCTCATCCATTATAATCGGATGATGCACGAGGCTCGAAGAATCAGAAGGCGCGCGGCGCGTGTGGTGCAACCAGTGCTTCGACCGGCAGTGGCAGCATAATAAGCAGGTAGTGCGGCAAGCACCACACAGATCGAAAAGCGGGATGTGCCTCTTATCTTTGAGGGGTGTCTTCCTCTTATACGCGTGGAAGCTCCACCCCGTAGATTCTGTTACCACTCAGTGGGAGTGGTGGGTCTTGCGGCAGTGCTGCTCTGGCATACGTACATTTTGCAAATAGCGATATGCTGCATTTTCTGCTAGCGTGCGCTCGTCAGTTTGGATGAGCCTCTGGCCCAGATCATGCTTAGCCCAGAGACTCAGGCTCAGAGTGGCAGCTGAGCCCACTGCTTCTCACATTCATTTCTAGGAGGGTCCTTCATGGAGAAAACACAGTTTCGGTCGCTTGCCGTAGCGGCGGTACTTTCCCTTTGTACGATGGGGATGGTTCCTCAGGCTCAGGCCGCGGAGACTATTGTGGTCACGTGGAATGAGGCAACTCTCCAAGCCATTCGCGATACACATCCAGGGCCGCCGATCGTGGCCCGGATGCTGGCCATCACCCACACCTGCATGTACGATGCATGGGCTGCCTATGACTCAGTCGCAGTGGGAACACGTCTTGGCGGGACCCTGCGCCAACCGATGGCCGAACGAACGCTGCCGAACAAGAAGAAAGCGATGAGTTTTGCGGCCTATCGAGCATTGGTTGATCTCTTTCCGACTGAACAGGCCAAGTTTAATGCTGTGATGACGCAACTCGGATACGACCCCACAGATACCTCGACCAATCCAGGCACCGCAGCAGGAGTCGGAAATGCGGCATGCCAAGCGGTCTTGGACTATCGCCACCAGGACGGTTCCAATCAATTGGGCGATCTCCATACAGGGCCCTACTCCGACTACACCAACTATGCGCCAGTCATCGGCGATCCGAACCACTGGCAGCCCCTCACGATAAACGGAGTGACTCAAAAGTTCATCGCCCCACACTGGACCAACGTGTTCCCCTTTGCCCTCGCACATCCAGACCAGTTCTCGCCCAAAGAGCCGAATTTTTTCCCTCGGGATGCGGCACAGTATCTGAAACAGGCCAAGCAGATTCTGGACTATAGCGCGAACCTGACTGATCGGCAGAAGGTCATTGCAGAATATTGGGCGGATGGCCCGAGTTCCGAATTGCCACCCGGCCACTGGGCACTGTTTGCGGAGTTTGTGTCAGCGCGCGATCACCACACCATCGATCAAGACACGAAGATGTTCTTTGCCATGAC
This sequence comes from Nitrospira sp. CG24B, assembly GCA_002869845.2. Classification (GTDB taxonomy): domain Bacteria; phylum Nitrospirota; class Nitrospiria; order Nitrospirales; family Nitrospiraceae; genus Nitrospira_D. Next base: position 56,400 of record NEWS02000002.1, read on the forward strand.
CAATGCGGTGTTGGACGCCAGTATCTCGTCATGGCATTTCAAACGCTTCTATGACTACATCCGGCCGGTCAGTGCCATTCACTTTCTGTTTACAGGACAACAAGTGCGGGCCTGGGCCGGCCCTTTTCTAGGGACCCAGTTGATTGATGGGGCAAAGTGGCAACCGTATCAGGCGGTATCCGTTGTCACACCGCCCTTCGCAGAGTATGTCTCGGGTCATAGCATTTTTAGCGGCTCAGCAGCGAGAGTCCTCAAGCTCTTCACGGGAAGCGATCGATTCGGTCACTCGGTCACCATCCCAGCGGGTCAATCGGTCGTAGAACCAGGCCTCGTGCCTGCATCCGACCTCACCTTACGCTGGAGAACATTCAGTGACGCAGCCGATGAAGCTGGAATCTCCCGCCGGTTCGGCGGCATCCACTTCGTTGACGGCGATATCCAGTCCCGCAAGATGGGAAAAAAGATCGGCAAGCAGGCCTGGCGGAAGGCTCTCACGTATTTCCATGGCACGGCAGGAACGCCGCTGGACGACAGCAGACATGGCTATGTTGAGGATGAGGAGGACCGCAATGATCGGGATGACAGGGACTAGGAGTTCCAGCAGATAGGGTCTCTTGGGGAGGTAGGGCTCTCCCTACCTCCCCACCTCAGGCGGAGTTCGCAGAGGATCAGATGGACAGCGCGCGCGCTTCAGAAGACTATTGATCTCCTTTGACCACAGCCAACACCCGCCGGCCATAGCGTTCTGCTTTCATCTCACCGATACCCGGAATCTCTAACAAGGCTGCCGGCGTCCCCGGCTTGTAGCCTGCAATGGCCTTCAACGTTTTATCGTGAAAAATCAGGAACGGCGCAACCCCCTCTTCTTCGGCCAATTCGGTGCGGAGCTGTCTGAGCCGTTCAACAAGCTGTGAATCCGGCACGGATGCCTGAGCAATGCCTGCGAAGGCGACAGACGAGCGACGAGGCTTGTTCACCGAGACATCGCCCGGAGGTTCCTCTCCCTGTGGCAATGCCACCGCACAAATCCCTTGCAGCACCTCTCGCCCCGTAGACGTCAATTCGAGCATGGGATACTCGGTACCCTCGATTCGAAGATACCCTGACTGAATGAGATTCTTGACCAGACCGGTCACAACCGGCTTGGTCTGTGCCCGACAGATACCGTATGTCGGACAGTTTTCTGCGCCATAGGCCAACAGCGCTTTCGAACGGCTTCCACGAAGCATGTCGACGATGCGGCCCATGCCGAACCGCCCCATGCACCAGGACACGGTTTCTAATATGGCCTTCGCGGAAGCTTCGGTTTTGTGGGAGATCGAGCGGCCAGGCTGTTGCGCCGGCGCGACGCAACGATCGCACAGGCCGCAAGGGCCCAACGCCAGCTCAGCGTCGTCGCTGAAGTACTCAAGAATCGCGAGCTGCCGGCAGCTCGAGCCCCAAACATACCCCAGCATTTCTTGAAGGAGTGTCCGCATTCGCTCCGCTCGTGCAACGCCATCTGGGTCTTTTAACGCCTGGTCAATGAAGTATTCCTGCGTGGCCAGATCACGCTCATGAAACAATAAGGCACAAGCCGCAGGCCGTCCGTCACGACCGGCGCGCCCCACCTCCTGGTAATAGGCCTCGAGACTTCCGGGAATGTCAAAATGGACGACCAAGCGGACGTCCGGTTTATCGATGCCCATGCCGAAAGCATTCGTCGCGGCCAGAATTCGCACCGTTCCTCGGCGAAACTCCTCATGGACCATTCGACGTTCCTCATCCGAAAGACCGGCATGGTAATAGCCGACCGAGGGGTGGGATTGTCCCAGCCATGCCGCGACCTCCTCCACGACTCGGCGAGTGGCGCAATAGACGAGGATCGTCCCCTTCTCCGTCTCGCGAACCAAGCGTCCCAGTGTCGAGAGCTTGTCTTGGCGCGCCTGAGAAAGATGAACGGAGAGGGCGAGGTTGGTCCGACGAAACCCTGCGACAAGTCGAAAGGGATCGCGAAGCGACAGCCGTTGGCAGAAATCCGTCTGCACACGAGCAGTGGCTGTGGCTGTCAGCGCCAGACAGGGAGGGCTCGTGAGTTCCTGACGCAGGCGACCGATCTTGAGGTAATCGGGCCTAAAATCATGGCCCCACTGGGAAATACAGTGCGCTTCGTCCACCACCAGCAACGAGACCCAGAGGGAACGCAATAACCGGAGAAATCCCTCGTGTTGCATCCGTTCCGGCGCCACGTACAACAGCTGCAGCCGCCGCTGCTGGAGATCCTGCATCACGCGGCTCTTTTCAATTCCGGTGAGGCCGGAGTGAAACGCAGCAGCGGCAATCTTCCGCTGCTTCATGGCCGTCACCTGATCTTGCATCAACGCGATGAGCGGAGAAATGACCAGCGTCAGCCCAGGGAGCAGGGTCGCCGGCAATTGATAGCAGAGCGACTTGCCCTGCCCCGTCGGCATGATCGCCATCGCATCGCGCCCCGCTAACACGGCGCGGATGACGGCTTCTTGGCCTGGCCGAAACGTGGCAAAGCCGAATCGTTCGCTGAGCTGTCGAGTGAGATCATCCACAGGGAAGGCGAATCAGAAGGATAGGGTCTTGATAGTGATCACAGTGGATCAAGTATAGATGACCGACTGTGGGCAAGTCGAGCAGGGCCGTGCGCGTGCGATTACCTCTCTACAACATTCCTTACCACCTCTCTCGTCTCCAGGCGCCAGCAAGAGGCATACGGCTTCATAGAACAGACACCGCCACGCGGGGGAAAGTCGCTGGGAATAGAGGTGGAGGGAAGCGCACCTGTGACCTGGCTGAACTGCTGGAGCCAAGTGCTGACTGGATCGATTTTGATTCATGCGGTGTATCCAATTCGATTCTATAAACCCGAGAGAGGTCAACAGGCTATTAGGAGCACGACATGGCACCATTTCAAAGATTACGCCTTACGCACGTCAATTGTTCTCACTGGCACGTAGATTGCTGGGCAACGGGTCATTCGGTGACTGAACGGCACACACATATCGTCATAATTAGTGCATGTACTTATTGTTACTAATGGTTAGGTATTTTAACTCTACATTGCATGCACTATACGACAACCAGTTTCTCGACGATTGGGCGCATTGGGTCATGGGCTTCTCACCGTCCTCGCATTCAGTTCAATCAGATCGCAGCAGTCAGGTAACAGGTGCCATTCTCTCATCTCAAAAGGAGGCTTCAATGAAGAGGTACGTTACGTTAGGAGCGGCTCTCTGCCTAGCGGCAGGAGTGGCCGGTTGTAAGGGCGAGGATCCTGCGCCGCCTAGTCCCGCGATCCCCGCTGCCGTCACGTTTGATGTGACGGATGAAGCAGGCTACTGGTTCGATACTGGCGCCAAAGTTGCCGAGACCCGATCGCTCGCGATCGTCAAGCCAGGTGACAAGGTGGCATTTCTTCAAACTAAGTCCATACATGGTCCCAATGGTGCGAACGGACCATCCCGCGTGGAGAGTCTCCACACCGTCACGAGTCTGATTTGGCCAGCCGGTACGACGGCTGAGGAGCGGATCGATCAAGCAGCCGCAAATAAAGACGACCATGAAGTAACCTTGAAAATCCCGGGTCTCTATGTGTTCGTGTGCAAGGTGCATCCGTATATGTTAGCGGGAGTCATCGTGGATGATCCAACGACGACGAATCCTGGCTCAACTCCGCCAGGGAAAGCAGCCTTGGACATCGGTGAGAAGCTCCACCTCTTGGGCGTCACCCATACGATCGGTGTCAAAGACGCGGCAAACGACAATGCCGCCTTCTCAAGCAATTCGAACTTAGCTCTCAGATTAGTGCGCGCATTCTTTGTCGTCACCAGTCCAAAGAATTGGAAGGACTATACCCAAATTACTACGCCGCCTTCGAAGTATAAGCCGACCTATCCCCCAGTGGCTGTTAAAATTAATCCTGTTGGGCTTCTTCCAGTTCCAAATGGGATTGTTGGTGACTTGAATGTAGCCCTGCAAGGCACCTTCGATGGCGAAGACATCCTCGCGCAATCTGCTCCTACTACACCGGGTATCGGTGAAGTGTGGGTCGATACACAGTATGAGATCAGTGCCAGCAAAGGCGCCGCCTATCCCAGCACCATTACCGTGGTCGATGCAGCAGACTGGAAGGTGAAACGGAAGATCGCCCTGCCTGCCCAAAAGATGAACAACGGTCACAACATGTGGGCCAGCCACGATCAAAATCATATCTATCAGACGGAATGGCATGGCAAGAGCCTCTACGTTCTGGATCGCGCGAACAGAGCGTTCTTACAGGAAGTCGAGGTTGGCGAAGATCCGGCCCATGTCATGACGAGGGTGGACACCCAGCAGGTTCATACGGGACTCAATGGTGCAGACAGCGTCGTGGAACTGGACCGGGACTCGACAACAGGCTTGCTCACGAAAAAGCGGAATATCTCCATGCAAGATCTAGCTAAGCCTGGAAACCCCACTCAACCCCACGCCCATTGGATGGGTCATGATGGGAAAACCATGGCGACGCCCAATGCCAATACGAATGACTCATCATTCTTTGATTTCCCAGCCGATAAGGTCGTGAAAAAAGAGTCAACTGGATTTTTGCCGATTGCGGCAGCGATGAATCCAGATTCGACGAAGACCTATGTATCGAACTATCTCGGCCATTCAATATCCGTCTTGTGCGGCGGGACTGCGGCTACTCCTCCTATTGCAGAGTGTGTGAGTGGTGGTCCTGGGACAAAGATCAAGGACATCCCGCTCTTAGATCCTTCTCCTAATGGCAACTATGATGTTATTAATGGGCCAAAACAAGGAGCGCCGATTGGGGGTCTGCCGATTCAAACTCCCGTCAGCCCCGATGGGAAATTCGTGGTCACGGGGAACACGTTGACCGCAACGATCACGATCATTCGAACCAGTGACGATACATTAGTGGCGATGGTGCCCTGCGATCCAGGATGCCATGGTGTGAACTTTGGAGCCAAGAAAGGTGGCGGGTACTATGCCTATGTCACCAGCAAGTTTTCCAACCGCCTGATCGTCTTGGACTACGATGCTGACAATGATGGCGTTGTGACCCAAACGGGGCCGGACGCACCGGTCATTGCCGGTTGGGTGGTGTTGGCTGACGACGCCGCACCGACGGATGACACCATTACCGGCAACAGAGGCATGGGTGGACAGGGCGTGTTGCCTGTTCCCAATGTCTACAATGGCTGGGTACAGAAGCTGCCAGAAGAATTCAAGACTCAGCTCACGGCAGCGCAGCAGAATCCGGTTCCGTAGAATTGGCAATTTCACATAAGCTGCACCGTAGAGGCCTCGGTGTCGGTGGTACACAACCACCGCACCGAGCCTCTCAGATTTTTCTCGATGCAATTAGTTGAGAGGTGAATCGCGCTCTTGGCCGTAGGATGAGCCTCTGCCTGCGAGGCATGAACGGGAAATTGTGTCGTCGAACTGGTCAGGCCGCCAGTGAATTGGTTTCAGCAGCCTGGCCTCCCACCAGGTTCAGCCCATCAAGACACTGGATCTTCGGCTGATAGACACCCACCTTGCGTATGATCATCGCTCTCAAGTCATCATCGATATGAGAGAGCGCTTCTCGCACCCCAATGATATCGCCATCCTCCGCCAGATGAGCGGCAATGCCAATGAGCGGCAAGACTCCGGCATCGCCCATGGCCTTGGCAATCTCGATGGCTCCGGATCGATCGCCGGCCTTGACGAAGACCTGAGGGAGCTCAAGATAGAAGTGACTGGCCAAGAGCGACGGATCAGGGCACGAAACAATGGTGTCTTTCACGGCCTGGACATTCCCCCGCTCCGATTCGACGAATAGCATCATTTGCCAGGCCTCTCGCAAGTACCGCTTATCAACGATCTCATGTGCGGTTTGTCGCGCCTCGGTGGTATCGCCAGCCAATGCTTGTCTGATCGCCTGGTCTTTTAACTGTTCATCCGTCGGTGTTTGGGTTGTCATCATGTCTTGGCTCCTCTCTACACTTGGTCGGAGTACGAAATTGGAATTTTCAAAATGCCTATTTCAAAATCTAGCGGTGAACGCCGTTCTTGTCGATCTTTTCCCGCCAAATTGACAGACCCATCCTCTGCCAATCGGCATGACAGCTCTGACGATCGACCGTTGCTTCTATTCGCGAAGTCTTTGCGTGAGGACGATGCGGAAGTTGGATTGCATCTGCGATGCCTGACTCACGGCGATTCGAGAATCATTTTCTATTAAGCGCAGAGGCCCAGCAGACTTTCCACGGAATGAATATAGGGACTTAAACCATTGGCTTTCTTGCTACTTTTTCAGATTTGAATCCTAAAGAAGCTCATTTCCCCGCTTCACTTGCGCATATAAAATGTCCGGCTATACTTTCCCAATGCGCTCAACAAAATACATCATCGTTCAAGACGGAGACGGGTGGCGCGGCTACCTGGAAGGCTACCAAGAGCAAGAGGCCTATGGGGAATCGTTCGAAGAGCTGCAGATCAAGCTGTGGCAACAACACCAAGAGCTCATCGCCCAAGAACCAGAACCGGCCCAATGCGGAAACAGCGAACAAGACCGGCATCATGGTCATACGTCCACGCTCCCCCGTCACACCCCCACCACGTCCCGTCCTATGTCGCGCACCCAGATTAAGCGAAAAGCGCGGGTGGAACAGCTCGTGTTTGCGATAATCAGCAATCGCTGAGCGCGACCGACGTTCGACTATCCTCCTGTCACCAACCCCATGACCACTGAACACAGAATACTGCGAAAAGCTTCTGAACTCAGCCTCCCATACACTAATCAGCTCACCCAGCAGCACAAGATCAACGGTTGCTCCGGAATCAACGCCTCTTCACACGTCATGCCTCGATCTTTCCCGCATGTTTCTCGGCCTGCGCCAAGCCATAGGCAACCTGCCAACGTTGCCATCTCCCAATCGATTGCTCGAAAATACCTGTAAGATTTGTATCCGGAAACCGACTCTAAAGAGAAGGTAACTGGATATTTTGATTCACCACCTCTCTGCATACCGGGGAAGCTCCGATTGACCCGATAGGCGAAGTGTTGATACACATATTTCGCAGGTATTCTGATCAACTCTGCGAGGCGGCCATGCCGATTGATGACATCACACAAAAGGTCAGCGAGCGCTATGCCAAAGCCGCCAGTACCGGCGAAGAGATGTGCTGCCCCACCAGCTACGACATGGGGCACCTCAAAACCTTCATTCCTGAAGCAGTGCTCAAAATCTCCTATGGATGCGGCACGCCGGCTGGGCTCAAGACGGTGCAGGCCGGTGAGACGGTCTTGGACATCGGGTCGGGCGGCGGGATTGATTGCTTTGAGGCCTCCCGCTTGGTGGGCCCCACTGGATGCGTGATCGGGATCGACATGACCGATACGATGCTGGAGATCGCCCGCAAGAATGCGGCGGTTGTGGCCACAAACCTCGGTTATCCCGCATCGAACGTAGAATTCCGGAAAGGCTTGGCCGATGCGATGCCGGTGCAAGATGGAACGATCGATCTGATCATCTCGAATTGCGTCATCAACCTCGCCCCGGACAAACGCAAGGTGTTCCGTGAGATGTACAGAGTCGCAAAACCCGGTGGAAGATTTACCATCTCCGATATCGTCTCGGATCAAGCCGTACCTCAGTATTTGGTGCATGATACGCAGAAATGGGGAGATTGTTTATCCGGCGCCTTGACACTCACCGACTACATGAACGGCATGACGGCAGCCGGCTTTCTTGGTATTCATCTGGTGAAGTCTTCCCCCTGGCGCGTCATCGATGGCATCCATTTCTTTTCCGTCACGTTGACCGGGTACAAGCTCCCTCCAGCACCAACAACTTCCTCAGTCCAGTATGCGACCCTTCGTGGCCCCTTCAGCCGAGTCGTGGATGAACGAGGCACAACCTACCAACGCGGCATTCCGCAGCCGATCAACCCTGACGATGAACTATTGTTGAGCGCTCCTCCGTTCGCCGAGCACTTTCTCTTGGCTGCGGAGCCTGTGACGTTCGACAGCCATGATCCGCGTTGGACCGCGGTCTTCCCAGCCGATGCGCCATGCACCTGGCAAGGCCAGTATGCATTGCTGGCCGGTCCCTTCGTTGAAGCAGCCGATGACGATCACCATGTCTATCGCCGCGGCGAGCCGCTAGAAATCTGCTCCAAAACAGTTGCCGTTCTGGAGACCGGGCGATATCAGCCTCATTTCGTCATTCTGAATCGGGCCGGTGATCGTGTGAGCGGTGAAGCCGTGACCTGTGCTCCTAACGGAGGCTGCTGCTAGATGCCACTCACGTTGCTTGGCCGAAGCAACCCCCTCGCCTCAGCGGCTGAACAACTCCATATCCTTGATCAACCGAGCGGTTCTCCACCGTTCGACCTGCGACTCACCCAAGCCGGAATGTTCCCTCTGTGCGCGAGCGGCATCACGGTCTTCCAAATCAACGTCGGTAAACTCTGTAACCAGACCTGCCGCCATTGCCACGTGGATGCCGGACCGGATCGTCCTGAAACGATGTCCCTAGAAACTGCTGAACAATGTATCGACGCACTGGCCAAGACGGACATTCCCACAGTGGATATCACAGGTGGCGCACCGGAGCTGAATCCCCATTTTCGCTGGCTCGTCGAACAGTCCCGCAAGCTTAGCCGGCATGTGATGGATCGCTGCAATCTGTCCGTGTTACTGCTTCCTTCCCAGGCGGATCTCGCGGAATTCCTGGCTCACCACCATGTGGAAATCATCGCCTCGCTTCCATCGTACCGTGCCAGCCAGACCGATGCGCAACGAGGCGACGGCATCTTTGAGAAATCGATGGAGGCACTCCGTCTCCTGAACCGGTTCGGCTATGGCCGTTCGGATAGCGGGCTCGCCCTGAACTTGGTCTACAATCCCGTCGGCGCGTTCCTGCCTCCAAAGCAGGAATCGATCGAAGCACAGTTTAAGAAAGAATTGTTGACCAAGCATGGGGTTGAGTTCAACCGGCTCTACACAATCACCAACATGCCGATCAGCCGCTTCCTGGAGTTCCTCATCGAAAGCGGCAACTATGATCAGTACATGGCGCGCCTGGCCAATGCGTTCAATCCCACCACCGCAGCCGGCGTCATGTGCCGATACACGCTGTCCGTCGGATGGGACGGCAGGCTCTATGACTGTGACTTCAACCAGATGCTCGAACTTTCGGTTGATCACGGAGCGCCGTCGCACATCCGCGACTTCGATCCCGCTCAACTCCATCACCGCCAGATCGTCACGCGCAACCATTGCTTCGGATGCACGGCCGGCTCCGGTTCATCTTGTGGTGGATCCGTGACATAGGGCAATGTACCATGGAACTCTCCGTCCTCACCTTCTCCCTGGTCCTTATCCTCGCCTTTGCGAACGGTACGAATGATGTGTCGAAGGCCATTGCCACATTGGTCGGCAGCGGCGTCACCAATTATCGAACAGCCATTGCCTGGGGGACATGTTGGACGATGATCGGAGCGGCCACTGCGGCGTTCGTGGCCAGCGCGATGGTCAAGACGTTCAGCAGCGGGCTCATCGAACCAGGCCTCGCCATCCCCTCTTCCCTAGCTCCGGCAATCCTAAGCGGTGCTGTGCTCTGGGTGCTCTTTGCCTCAAAAACCGGACTTCCGGTCTCTACCACGCATGCCTTGACCGGCTCGCTCGTGGGGGCCGGCCTCATGGCGTTTGGAACCGAGGGCTTGATCTGGGATACGGTTTCAAAAAAGATCGCGCTTCCTTTATTGCTGAGCCCCTTCCTTTCGTTTGCCGTCTCGTGCCTGGTTCACCCTCTTCTGCGCCTGGTTGCGAACCGATGGGAAGGCCTCTGTGTCTGTGTCCTGCCAAGCCATCGCGCTCTCGTCACGATCGACGCACAGGGGTGCACCAGGACCTTGTTTCAGGCCGGAGGTCTCGGCGTACCGATCGCGTCGGTGCCCTCGCAATGCGACCGCGCAGGCCTGTCCGGCCCAACGCTTGGCCTCGACTCCATCCACTGGCTCTCAAGCGGGTTGACGTCCCTAGCCCGAGGTATCAACGATGCACCGAAGATCGCCGCGATGCTGTTACTGGGAAGTCTCCAGGCTGCATGGCCCAGTGCGGCTCTGCAACTGCTCGTGTTTGCCGGCGTAGCGATCGCCATGGGAATCGGCAGCTATTGGGGTGGGCGCCGCGTCACGGAAGTGCTTGCGGAACACGTCACGACGATGAATCATGTGGAAGGATTGTCCGCCAATCTCACAACCTCTTTTCTCGTGCTTCTCTCTGGATCGCTGGGCTTGCCGGTCTCGACTACGCACCTCAGCAGCTCCGCGATCATCGGTATTGGTCTGTTGAAAGGATCGTCCGCCGTCCGCTGGACTACTGTGCGGGAAATGATCCTCGCATGGATAGTGACGCTCCCTGCCGCTGCGCTTCTAGCTTGTCTGGCCTATTTTGTCCTGACTAGGGTTATCTAGACCTTGTCTATTGTGACGACAGTCTGCTATGGTGCCGATCTGTCGTTCATTGTCACTGGATTTTCTACATTACTGAATGGTCTGGGACCCAAAAGATCCGTGGGGCAAAAAGCCTGACCCGCTTGAGGAAGTTCTCAAGCAGGCTCAGTCGCAATTCAAGGACATCTTTCCTTCTGGTGGCCTGAAGAGTCTCCTCCCCTCTGGAGGAGCCTGGAATATCATCATCGCCGCTCTGGTGATCTTTCTCGTCTGGCAGAGTGTGTTTATCGTCGCCCCGGATGAAGAAGGTGTCGTGAAACGATTCGGCGTTCCGGTTCGGGCCGTAGAGCCAGGCCCGCACTTCAAGATTCCTCTGGTTGAATCGGTCCTCCAGCCGAAAGTCGCCAAACTCTTTCGCGTAGAGGTCGGGTTCCGGACCAATCAACAAGGCCGCCAGCAGATGGTGCCTCAGGAAGCCTTGATGCTGACCGGCGATATGAACATCCTCGCCATCGAATTCATCGTTCAGTACAAGATTAAAGAGGCCCGCAACTTCTTATTCAACGTCGCGGATATCCATGAAACCATTGGTAAAGCCGCCGAAGCCTCCATGCGTGAAGTCGTCGGAAAGAGTAAGATCGACGAAGCTCTGACCACTGGGAAAGCCGTGATTCAGCAGGACACCTTGACGTTGTTGCAGACGATTCTTGATCAATACCAATCCGGCGTGCAGATTGCCGCCGTACAACTCCAGGACGTCGATCCTCCGGAAGCGGTCGCCGCCGCGTTCAAAGACGTCACGAATGCCAAGGAAGACCGGGAAAAGCTCATCAACCAAGCCCAGGGTTACCGGAACGACATCATTCCGAGAGCCAAGGGTGAAGCGGCTGAGCTGGTTAACCGCGCAAAGGGATTTGCTCAGGCGCGACTCAATCGTGCCCAGGGCGAGACCAATCGGTTCCTTGCCACCTTGAAGGAGTATAACCAAGCGAAGGACGTCATCACCAAGCGGATTTATATTGAAACCATGGAAGAAATCCTGCCGCATACGGAGAAGATCATCATCGACGGGAAAGGCGGAGAGCGCCTCTTGCCGTATCTTCCGCTTGACCGTCTCTCCAGATCCGGGCCTTCAACCATCGCCAAACCAGGCTCGCATGTTGAGGTTGAGGAACCCAGGCCGGATCTATCACCAACCATTAAGTCAAGGAACGCCAGGCCATGACCAAGCAAGGACTGGTGATAGCACTCCTCGCTGTGATGGTTGCGTTGTTCGTGCTCGGAGCATCTCCTCTCTTCGTCGTAGACGTGATCCAGACGGCTATTGTCGTGCAACTTGGGAAACCCGTTCGCAACATCACTGAGCCTGGACTGTACGTCAAAGTGCCGTTCGTCCAGGAGGTAACGTACTTCGAGAAGCGGTTACTGGATTACGATTCGAACGCGCAGGATGTCATTACCTCGGACAAGAAGACCCTGTTGCTCGACAACTTTGCGAAATGGCGCATTGTGGATCCGCTAAAAGTTTACCAGAACTTCCAGAGCCAACGCGGCGCACTCCAACGGTTGCACGATATCATCTACTCCGAGCTTCGCGTGGAGTTAGGCCGGCATGAGCTACTCGAAATCGTGTCCAGCACTAGAGCCGACATCATGAAGGTGGTGACCCAACGGGCAAACGAGAAGGCCACGGTGTATGGCATCGAGATCCAGGACGTCCGCATCAAACGAGCCGATTTACCGGAACAAAACGAGAAAGCGGTCTTTGCACGGATGCAGGCTGAACGGGAACGACAGGCTAAGCAATATCGCGCTGAGGGAGCGGAGGAAGCGCAAAAGATCAGATCGGAAGCTGAAAAAGACCGGGAAATTATCCTGGCCCAGGCCTATAAAGAGTCGGAGGAACTTCGAGGTGGCGGCGATGCCAAGGCATTTCGGATCTATGCTGACGCCTACCGACAGGACCTGAAGTTTTTCGAATTCACCCGCTCTATGGAGGCCTATAAGAGCGCCTTCAAAGACGGCACGACCCTGGTAATGAGCCCCGATTCTGAATTCTTTCGATACTTGAAGCAGCGCTAAGTTTCTACGACAGCCCCACTATTTCCCCGCTGGTCGGATCAAGCGTAATCCGCTCACCGATCGGCGTCTTGGGCAACCCCGGCATCAACTGAATCCCTGAACAGACCGCCGTCACAAACCCGGCACCAGCTAGGATCCGCAATTCTTTGATCGGGACCGTAAAACCAGTCGGTCTCCCCTTTAACGTAGGATCGTGTGAAAGTGACAGTGGCGTTTTCGCCATGCAAATGGGCAAGTCTCCATACCCCAATGCTTCAGCCGTATCTATTTGACGTTCCACCTCCGGCTCGAACGAGACCCCAGCAGCTCCATAGATATGCGTGGCAATGATTTCTATCTTCCTTCTGATCGGCCATGAGACATCATAGAGATACCTGAATTGGGCAGGTCTTTCGGATGCCTTGATGACAGCAGCCGCGAGCTGTTCGGCCCCCTTCCCACCGTCGGCCCAGTGCGTAGAGACCGCCGCATCGACTGCGCCCATCCTCAATGACTGTTCTCGAACCCAGTCCAACTCATCCTGAGGATCGTCCTTGAAGGCATTAACGGCGACTACGACCGGGACCCCATGCGCCAGGACATTGGCGATATGCTGTTCCAGATTAGCAATCCCCTTGGATAAGGCCGGCTGGTTCGGCCCCGTGAGACTCGAAGGCAGCGCAACGCCAGCCTTGGCGACGCCACCCCCACCATGGAGTTTCAGCGCCCGTAAGGTCGCCACAACAACCGCCACGGTCGGAGTGAACCCTGAGGCACGGCACTTGATATTGAAAAACTTCTCCGCTCCAAGATCGCTGCCAAAGCCTGCCTCGGTCACGACAAAGTCAGCGCATCGGAGCGCAATGGCATCGGAAATGATCGAGCAGTTCCCATGGGCGATGTTGCCGAACGGTCCCGCGTGCACAAATGCGGGGGTCCCTTCTAGCGTTTGAACCAGATTCGGTTTGAGGGCGTCCTTCAGAAGAACCGCCATCGACCCTACGCATCCAAGCGCCTCGGCCCTGACCGGTGTCCCTGATGTTGTGAACCCGACCACTATTCGGCCAAGCCGCTCACAGAGATCTTTGCGATCCTTCGCAAGCGCCAACACCGCCATAACCTCTGAAGCCTCGGTGATGACGAATTGGCCCCGACGTCCACCAGTTTCTTGCCCCAATAACACGTCTCGGAGAGCACGATCATTGACGCTCAGCGTCCGAGGCCATGGAGTTCTTCTTGGATCGATCAAAAGAGAGTTTCCATGAAACAGATGATTGTCGAGAAATGCTGAAAGCAGATTGTGGCTGGCGGCTACCGCATGGGCATCTCCCGTCAGGTGAAGGTTGATATCCTCCATGGGCACGACCTGGGCATGCCCCCCACCGGTACCGCCGCCTTTCACTCCAAACACAGGACCGAGCGATGGCTGTCTGAGGGTAAGCGCGGCCCGACGCCCGAGCCGAGTAAGCCCCATGGCTAGACCGATTGATGTCGTCGTCTTTCCCTCTCCTAAAGGTGTTGGGTTAATCGCTGTGACGAGTACATACCGCCCTTGCGGTGCAGCATCGAGTCGATCCAAAATTTGTGGCGTTATTTTGGCCTTGTCCCGTCCATAGAGAGTCAGCTCTTCGGCACGGATCCCAAGCTGGGAAGCAATTTCTAGGATAGAGCGAGGGGTAACGGATTGCGCGATGTCCAGGTCGGTCAAGAAGCTCTCGTCTCGTTATCTAGATCGTACGGGGCCACAGGCATTGCAGAGGCTCTAATCGAGGAACGGTCGGGCGTCGGACTGTTGGATTTCGAGAAGCAGCAGAAACAAATTGTGCTGTCCTCATAATATCGAAGCGGTCTGCTATTCCAAAATGTACTTGGTTGGGTCAAGCGCTTGGCCGTTCAATTTCACCATGTAATGCAGGTGAGGACCGGTGGAAAGGCCCGAGCTCCCGACGAGCGCAATGACATCGCCTCGCTCAACCCTTTGGCCTTCCTTCACCAAGGCCTTCGCCAGATGTCCGTAGAGGGTTTCAACTCCGAATCCATGATCGACGCGGACCATGTTCCCGAGCTTAGGATCGTATCCTACGGATGTAATCCGACCTTGGGCCGGAGCACGGACCGGGGTGTTTGGCGCAGCACCGATATCCAATCCATCATGCCAGGCGGGCTTCTCCGTGAAAGGAGAAATTCGCGGGCCAAACCCAGACGTGACCCACCCCTTGACTGGCCAAATCGAAGGCGTCGAGGCCCAGCGAGACGAGCGCTGCTCAGCTGCTTGTGATAACTCGTCAAGAATACGTTCCTGCATCGTGGCTTGCTTTGAAAGCCATTCCAACCCCTCTTTCACTGATGTAATTGCCAGGAGGGCATCTCGAGAAGGCTCTAGACCAGCAGCAGACGAGTGCTCTTGATTACCCTCAGACGTTTGCTTAGAGATACCTGAGGAGACATTCAGTTCGGTTCTACCGGGGATCGAGCTTCCTTCTTCAGAAATCGGCACCTCTTCTCCACCCCTACCGTTTGCCATATCTCCCGTCTTGGGTACTTCTATGCCGAGCATGACCCGAAGCCTTTGATTCACCTCATTCATTGCCCCAAGGCGCTTCTTCAAGTCATCAATAGCCGTGGAGAAGGCTGCGGTCTGCTCTCGTGCACTCATGGCTTCCTCGCGAAAAGCCGCTAACTCCCATACCTCTCCCGTTCTGATGGCATAGTGAGAAACCACGAGAAGATCGGCAAGAACGACCAACCCCACACAGATCAACAATCGGCGAAGTAGTTTCTTCGAAAAGCTGAAGCGGATAGGCTTTGCCGTGGACCCCCTGAAAACTACAACGGTATAGGCATCGCCGTCTTGAATATTTGTCTGGCTCATAACCTTCGTCTCCCGTGCCTACTTGTACCTGGAAGGCATGTCAAAAACTCCCCAGTAAATTACCGATCTAGCCCCCCATTGGTCAACCCCAAAATAGTGTTTCGACGATCTGGTTTCAACCGCATTATCTAGGAGGTTTCTCGGCGAACCCACTCTAGGTATGGTGGAAACCCTTGGCAAACAGGAATCGCTATTATTTCTGGCACCTTGTACGAATGGATCTTCCGTATTGTTTCTTCAAGAGAACTGAGCTTCTCAGAGGTTGTCTTGATCAGCAGCAGTGATTCTTGGTCGTTCATCAACTTTCCTTCCCACCAGTACGTTGAACGCACGGTGGGAATCGTAGAAGCGCAAGCAGCCAGGCGAGACTGTACCACCTGGTCGGCAATCTTCATCGCTTCATCTTGGCTTGCCGTTGTGACCATGACAACCACTACCTGGATGGATTCAGTCCCCATAGGGTAGCCAGGATACTCAAGCGCCTCTCGACAAGCAACCTGATCATTTCAACGGCGCGACCCGCTCCCCAGCTTCACCTTGAGCAACATCTGTGCCTTTCCAGTAAAGATTCACAATAGACATTACATTTATTTACAATGACTTACGAATTCACAACGGCTGAGGATATGGCTCTTGGATAAGGGACTGTATGGCAAACATGGTAGTCAGGCATTTTTTGGGACACCGACGTTCAAAAACCGACTTTCCCCGAGTTGTCCGCAGGCTGTCCAAGGTAATCAAAAACAGACCCTATGCCTTCCCTATCTTTGCTAACTCTGAAAAGTAATGAGCGAACGTCTTCATCCCCCCTGAAGCCTGACCCCAATCGTAATATTCGTTGGGAGCATGATATCCATGCTCAGGCAGGCTTAAGCCTATGAAGAGGATTGGTACCTTCCAGGTTTTCTGCATGGTAACCACCGCACCGATTGATCCTCCTTCTCGCACAAATGCTGGATCTTTACCAAACCCTGCCTTTACAGCACGTTTCACGCAATCCACATATGATCCTTCGAAACTGCCCTTGAATGGATGGAGCATGCCCTCCTTCTCCACCTTCACATCTGGATTCACCTTCGCCACATGCTTCTTCAAGAGAGCAAACACTCTCTCCGGTACCTGATCTGGAACGAGCCGCATACTGACCTTGAGCTCGGCATGACCGGGCACAACGGTCTTCACCCCCTGTCCATGGTATCCCCCACTGAGACCGTGAATTTCGAAGGTCGGAGATGCCCAAATCCGTCGCATGACATCGGCAGGATCCTGCACGCGAAGCGATCGGAATCCGTAGGCTTTCTTAAAACGTTCTACTTCAAAGCCGGACTTCAGGAAATCCTTAATCTCAGTAGTCGTGGGCTTAACCACATCGTCATAAAAACCAGGAATTTTTACCCTGCCGGTCCTCGCCTCAACACAGCTATTCGCCACCTCCATCAACTCAGCCAGCGGGTTACGAGCAGCTCCTCCAGTCACACCCGAATGTGCATCGTTCTCCCCTGTGCGCAGGATCAGACGTGCGCCGAGCAGGCCGCGCAAGCCGTATGGCACCGCAGGCCGCCCCTTGGCAATCCAGATCGTATCCGACACCACCACGGAATCCGGTCGTGGAATCGCACTGTGGTTTCTCAGCCCTGCGGCAAAGTGGGGGCTTCCGATCTCTTCTTCAAGTTCCCACAAGAATCGAATGTTGATTGGCCAACCTTGCTCGATCGCATATCGAGCGCCAAACATCGCCGTGAGAGCCGGGCCCTTGTCATCGGTCGCTCCTCGCCCCCGATACATCCCGTGTTCATTCGTAAAGGCAAACGGCGCCTGCCTCCATTCCGGCTCCTGTGCCGGCTGCACGTCCAGGTGATTGTAGATTGTGACGGTCGGATACTCAGGCCCTGCCATCCACCCGCCGGAGACGATGGGGTACCCACCGGTTTCGACCACGTGGACCTTGGCATTCATCCCGACCAAATACTGCTTCGCAAGGTCAGCCATACGTCGCATATCGCCTACGCGGGATGAATCCATACTGATCGACGGCACCTCCACCATCTGCCCCAAGAGATCCTCAAACCTTGGCCGTGATTCCTTCACAAAGATCCTCAGTTGCCGCTCATTCACCATAGCGAGTGCTCCTCCTTAACAAAAAGACGGGGAATTATAGCGATCATGTCTCGCAAGAGAAAGCAGCCTCGGGTTCTCAACTCAGAATGATGATAAAATGCCTTTCACCCAGCATGACCACTTCGGCACGAATCATCGCTTCTCTCGTCATTGCGCTGCTCACACTTCTAGGAGCAGTCACACCGATACCGGTATGGGCAGAGGAACCAACCAGCATCCAAGCCATACTCGAAGAACCGCGAGACTATCACCTTCGGCATGTCACCTTGCGAGGCATTGCACGGGATGTGCAACCCCTGGAGCCCTACCCGATTGCCAATGGAGATAATTGTTATGGGGCGTACTTGTTCCGTCTTGAGGACGATGAGGCGACGATTCCAGTGGCCGTGTTAGGCGTTTGTGGTAGACCAGTTGTCCGCGATCCGGAAGTCGAAGATGGAGATCGAGTCGAAGTCAGCGCCACGATTCAGGCCCCGAGTCATGGAGGACACTATCTCAGTTTCAAAGGGTTGAAAGCGGTGACCGAACAAGAACGTGTGGTACAGGCAGTCGCCGATCGCATTCTTCCAATCGTCGAGTAACTACCTCAGCAGCCGGCCATGGGACCAATACACGTCAACTCCACCAGTTCAATCAACCGACCGAAGGAGTAGTGAAGGAAGCGATGGTTCAACTTCTTATAATTGCGACATCGTTCATAGTGGCACTGTCGTCCGGCTGTGCGAGCAGCCAAGGGTTCGATCGAACGGCGATGAACGAAGCCCTGCATGTCGAGCCTACCCCAATCCCTGAGAGTCAGCCCCTCGCGAACCAGAACGTTCACCTTCCCACACCCTTTCGGCTCGGTATCTTTTTCACAAGTCACGATTTTCCAAACAGGCAGTCCATCCGAAAGGTGGAGTGGCTGGCCAGGGAAAGAGACCAACTACTCCGCGAGCTGGCTCCACTACAAGATACGCATGTCCTCCAGGATGCATTTGTGCTGATGGATGCCACTCTGCGAGGTGAAGATATTCGCGGGATCCGTCAGGCTGGTGCTCGATACGGAGCCGATGTGGTCTTGATCGTCGACGGAGTTGCGGCCGTCGATCGATACAACAACCGCTTTGCCTGGTTGTATCCGACCTTACTCGCCGCCTATCTCGCCCCGGGCACCGAAAGCGACGCGCTCGTCATGGTCACCGGCGGCCTGTGGGGTGTGCACTCCGAATGGCACGCACCGATGCAAACAGTTGAAGGAACATCGACACTGGTCGGATCGGCCGTCTTAGTCGAAGATATCGCCGCGCTCCAAGAGGCAAAGAAACACGCCATCCGAGCACTCGGCCAACGCATCGTCGATCGGCTCCCACACTGGATACAGGAGCACCCCTCTCCTGTCCCCCACTCACGGTGAGTCAAAGCTGACAAGGACTCCCAGCAAAAGCAGATGCTGCTCACGCGCAAGGCTGACGACGTCGGGACGGATCCCCCCATTCTTGAAGAACCCGCCTCCCGTCCCAGTTGAGTCATCGTAACGATGTTCTGCTCGCACCACCATGTTGGTCCATTTATATGGGAGCTTGTACTCGACGGTAGAAGTGATCGCCTTCACGAACTGCTCTGAACCAGTCCACCGACCGTTCCGATCCCAGTAGAACTCGGGTCGCAACGCCACAGCCCACGGGCCAGTGATATGCCATCGCACCACCATATTACCGCCCATGACAAAGGTTCGCGGATTGCCAGGCTGACCGGCAATGCTCTCGGTTCCGATATCAAAGGACGCCGCCACCGTCACATCGTCACCTTTCCACTCCACAATGTGATTCCCATACACACGCCAGAACTCCAAGGCAGTCTGTGTCTGGTCTGGTCCTCCGTAGAGAGTTTGAATCAGCGTGAGCCGTGGCGTGGTTTTCCAGATCCATCTCCCTCCATAGCTGGGAAGATCGTTCGGGTGCGCCAGATGATAATAACTATTCACCACGAAGGCGGAGACGGTGAGATCCTCGCTCACGAGATACTGCGCATTCACCCCAAACATCATGTAGGGCGTGTTGTCCGCGATCCACGACCTCGTGTAACTGGCGTTGTCTTTGGCATAGAGCGACTCGTACCCCATCAGACTGTTGAACAGACCGGCGGTGATCGTCAGCCCGTTGCCGACCGGGGCTAGATACGACACGTTCGCACGATGGACATGCCGAAGCACATCCGACCCATCGACGCGTCGTTCTCCCACCAAGAACGCGAACTCTTCCGTATCCCGTCCCCCTTGGAAGCCAAGTTCCATGCCCCAGCGTGACAAGGCGCTGGAATCCTTCCGCACATACGCCAGACCCATGTTGGGTGAGAGCTCGTTATGGTTGAACGCCGTGGTACGACTGCGCCAGAGGTGATTGTCAGGAAAATTGAAATTGCCTACATACCCGACATCCACGTAAGCCCCATAGTGCCAGTCGGTTGCGACGGAGCCCCTCGGGCTGGCGGAATCGGGCATAGGTGGAGCTTTCTCCTCCAATCGCTGACCTA
>NEWS02000020.1 GCA_002869845.2 Nitrospira sp. CG24B
GCATGGGCAACTCCGTCCAATATGTTCATGAATGATTCCTGCGCTCACCATTTCAATACCTCAAGGACGGAAGTCAATTGATAGTCTCTTACAACGAACTGCTTCGTTCTCAGCACGACCGGTTGGGAGCCGCCCAGCATCAGATTCCACGTTGTCGAGTGGCAAGCGTGCCAACGTTACATTTCCTGGAAAAGTACCGCACGCCTCCGTGACCTTGAGTCCGGCATTCTTTAGCCAACCACAGGCTTTGCTTTGATTGTCCTTGTCTTCGCGGACTAGCACGAACGCTGCTGCGTACAGT
Source organism: Nitrospira sp. CG24B (assembly GCA_002869845.2). Classification (GTDB taxonomy): domain Bacteria; phylum Nitrospirota; class Nitrospiria; order Nitrospirales; family Nitrospiraceae; genus Nitrospira_D. Next base: position 302 of record NEWS02000020.1, read on the forward strand.
GATTCCAGTAAAAATGAAGGCGAACAATTTGTCGGCCCAGTCAGATGAAAGCTTGTATCGATCTGCGATACAACGCTGTGCAAATGAGCGCGATGCTGCCAGAGCGGGTGGCTTCCATTATCGTGAAGAGATGCTGGAAACTTGGTTTCAGGATCAACAGCATAGTGCCTCACAGCCTGGATGCCGCTCAGATTAAGATGCCATGCAGCGCATCTGAAATAGTTTTTCTCGACTGGATCATTCTTTTTTACAGACTTGACGCGCCCAAGCGGCACCAGATGCCCACCTGCAAGAGGCAATCGAACCACACAAACTGGCGTGCAGGAAGACGACCGGACCGATCCTTGTCTTCTAGTCCAGCGTAGCCTAGTAAATCAGTTCGTTGTTTCAGCAACAAAGCATCAAATGCATCAAAAATGTTCAGATCAACAACATGGTCATACCAGGCACGCGGGTCAGGGTCTGTCATTTTTCTCTCGGAGTCACCACTCGGGTAAGCATCAGCAACAATAATCAAGCAACTCCCTTCAGCCTGTGCTGGCAATTTTCGATCGGCTCTCACTTTTTGGTGAGATGCAGCCAGTTCAAGCAGAGCCTCTAAACCCAAATTGTCCGTTGGGCCCCCATCAACAAGATGCGTATACAACACAACTGGCTCCCACCACTTTCCATTCTTGTCTTGTTTTACGGGAGGGTATCGGCTCATCGTCATCGAATTAAAGACCCCTGGAAATGCCGCTGATGCCATCACGGCTTGAGACACAGGAACTGCGGCGAGTGAGGACGTGAGGTTCTGCATTTGCCATTCTGAAAACGTGAACCGTTTTCCACGTTGAGCGTCGGTGGCATTTGCCAGCCATATTGGCCTAGCTCCAACGGTGAATTCCCAAAGATCTCCATACTTCGCACGATCAAACAATGACGCGTCAAAAACATCCGCCATCAAGTCTGACCGATCCTCGTGCGTGAAAGCCGTGGAGAGCACATTCCACGGGAGTAGGTTCTTGCCCGCCCATCTACCAAGGAAATTCGTGCTCATCTGTTGCTTGGCAACATCCCAATTTATACTATCCCCCTTTACTGCATAGTAGGCACCAGCTAAGCCACCGCCTGACGTGGTCGAGATGGCAGTGATGTGCTGCAGAATACCAATTTCATTGAGCTGCTCTAGTACAGCCATCCCGAATACGGCGGCTCGACTTCCGCCACCAGAGATCGCGAGGCCGACAAAGACATCCGGCACATCGCGATCATCTTCCGAGAACATCTGCCTTGCGCGGGGGACTGGCGTCTGCTTCGGACACAGGGGAAAACCACCGTCTACCAAACAGGTTGTGCCTCTCACTTCTGGATAGGCCAGGGGCATGGCCGGTGCTGTACCATCTGGACAGACGGGTAGATTGTACGAGGTTCTATAGGGAATCGACGAGCAGCTCGCCGTGACCATGATCAGCACGAATATGGCTAGAGAGATACCAAGCTGAGGTAGCAATAATCCCTTCAAATCGACCATGTCGTTGCCTCCACTTTTCCGTGCAAGTCGCCCTTCGGCTATCGATTTGTTATCCATCAACCTAACGAACCTACTCAAGAGGCTGA
>NEWS02000003.1:0-152191 GCA_002869845.2 Nitrospira sp. CG24B
CACCATGAAGAAGCCCTAGCGCCATTTCCTAAATCATACGTTCCAGGTCCGCTCATTTGCATTCGAACTGAATCCCCCAGCGCCGTTCCTCTACCAGTTCTTGCGCCCCATCAAGCGGACTCATGACTCGCGTGCGCCCTTTAGCCTCTCCCTCACGAACAATGCCGTAGGAGCTGCCGCCACCACATTTCTCTTTCATGAGGTCGAGGGCCTCCTGGCGAAATGAAGAGAGCATCGGTCCCTGTCCTTCTTTGAACGGATAGATGACGACCCCACCCGCGTCATGTTGCTGAACGATCTTTGCGCCATCGGCGCAGCCTCCAACGGATAGGCATGCCACTACCAGAATGGTTGTCAGCCAAGATGTGATCATTACCTGGGACTGGCCCCAATCACGGTGGGCAACGGGATATGACTACCCGTGCTGCCCCCGAACAAACTCTTCCAGGAAGCATGTTCAGGCACCAGGAAGTCTTTTTCCCACAATGATCCTAAAATTCGGACGTCTGAGGAAGACCCACCGTCCATGGCCATCGCTTGACGCACAGCGGGAAGCGCATCTTTGAAACACTGAGCAATGTCGTATAAGCGAACGGCTCCAAGGCTCTTCAAGAGAAGAATGTGTCCAGCTTCTGTTTCGGCGACAATCGTCTGATAGGCATGTTTCCCACCCTCACGGACACGGATCTTGCCGGTCAGATCCAGCAGCATTAACGCCTGCGCTGCTTCACGGTAGCGCGGTTGTTCTTCATCGAAACGCTCTGCCGCCAGATCAAGAATCCGCGCCTTCTTCAACCCCAAGGCGAACGGTTCCGCGACAAACAATCCCTGCCATGAGGCGTGGCGCCGGCTTCCCAACGAGCGCCCATCCTTATAGAGAAGACCGAGATACGCAAAGTTTTCCCGGAACAACCCGGCATTGAATAGCACGTGATGGCCCGTCCGTTTCTGCCAGTCGTCGATCCTGGGCGGCTCTGAAAGCGCTTCTTGGGCGTAATAATGAACGGAGAACTTTGTACGTTCCGGATCCATATCGACAACCAGCATAGTCGGCACAGTAGGACACGCATCGCCTGGTTTCCACACCGACACCATAAGGCCGTCAGATAGACGTTCCCACGAAATATCTTGGGCTGGACACAGACTAGGTAGTAGCACGAGGCTTAGGATGAAAAAGCGCACGGCATGTTTGGCTCCTTTACGCCACCGGCGCCTATTCATGACAGTCCCTGCAAACATACAGTCATAGCGACTAGCCAGGTAACGACAGCTCATAGTTCACGCTCGATTGACGCTCCGTGACTGTTCAATAGCCTCCGATTGTTGATCGCAACTCGTCGGGTTTGTCGGCTTCATATCCAAAAGCTCACGCACGGAACTTGCCAGCGCTTCCGGTGTAATCGGCTTCTGCAGAAAAGCACTCGCCGGATCGCCAGCCCCGATACCGACATCATCCATATACCCAGAAATGAAAAGCAGCTTCAATTCCGGTTTAATCACGCGAAGATGCCTCGCCAGTTCAGTCCCACTCATCCCTGGCATCACGATGTCCGTGAGTAACAGCTTGAGCTTCTCAATATGCGGCGTAGCCACCAGACACGCCTCTATACCATTTCTTGCTTCGACGATACGATAGCCGAGCTTACGAAGCTCATCTCGAATGAGTACACGAACCTCTTCCTCATCCTCAACAAGAAGAATGGTTTCATGTCCTACTACAGACTGCACCTGGACATTCTCGTCTTCTGGCACCTCGATCTCACTGACGACCCGCGGGAAATACACATCGAAATGCGTCCCGACTCCTATCTCGCTGATCACATCCAATCCTCCACCACCTTTGGTGACGATACCGAACACGGTGGAAAGCCCAAGGCCAGTTCCTTTTCCTTCCTCCTTGGTCGTAAAGAAAGGCTTAAAGATCTGCGCCTGTACCTCAGGAGACATTCCACAGCCTGTGTCGGATACCGAAATCTTCACGTACTCTCCCGGCGGGAGCGGATTGACATGATACGTCGGCGCGTGGTCAAGCTCAGCCGACGCAGTGTCAATCGTCAGCTTGCCGCCAGTCGGCATCGCATCTCGCGCGTTTATGACAAGATTCATCACAACCTGCTCGACAAAAGCAGGGTCGGCGTTGATTCGAAGATCGTCCACGCTCAGTCTCAACGTCAGTTGAATATCCGTTCCAATCAACCTCCGAAGCATGCTCTCGCAATTACTGAGGATGGCATTCAGGCTCAGCACTTTCGATCCAGAAGGCTGTTTTCTACTGAAGGTGAGTAACTGGCGAATAAGCATCTTCGCTCGTTCGCCTGCTTTCTGCATTTCTTCCACCCTATTTCTCAGCGGGTGATCCAGACCCATTTCACTGAGCAACACCTGACTCTGTCCCATGATGACCATCAACAAGTTATTAAAATCGTGTGCAAGTCCTCCCGCCAAACGGCCGACAGCCTCAAGTTTTTGAATCTGCCGAAGTTGCATTTCGCTTTGCAGCAGTGCTTCCTCCGCTTGCCCTCGTGCCACTCGTGTTTCTCGCTCACGCAGTACGCGGCGCACCGATGGGACCAGTCGACCTAATCTTTCTTTGGAAATGCAATCCGTCGCACCACGATGCATGTGTTCGAAACACAGGGTCTCAGCACGCGCTGCAGAGATAAAGATAAACGGCACGTCAGGAGCCAGCTGTTGAGCCACCTCCAGAGCGCCTCCCTCATCAAACCCATGTAGAAAGAATTCAGCCAAGATGAGGTCCACCTGGCCATTGTTCAGAGCGGACGTAAAGGTCTGGAGAGTTTTTACCCCTCGTATCGTACACGACAGCCCTCCATCGACCAGCAGGGCCTCGATATGAGCCGCATCTTGTGGGTTAGGCTCTAGATGCAAGACTCTTAGCAGAGTCGTCATGGTAACGTCAGTGGGTGGAACGGCAATTTTCAGGAGGGGGTTCATTAATGACACCCCAAAATGTTCCTAGCTCCTTGACGGCGGACAAGAATTTGTGAAACTCCACGGGCTTGACGACGTAGGCATTGGCCCCCAAGGCATAGCTCTCGGCCAGGTCACGTTCTTCTCGCGACGATGTCAGCATCACGACGGGAATCGGACGAAGATTGGCGTCCGTCTTGATGGTACGCAAGACCTCAAGGCCGTTCACTTTGGGCATTTTCAGATCAAGAAACACAACAGCTGGATTCCCTTTCAGCCGTGACTTGAATTGTCCGCGACAATACAGATAGTCCAACACTTCAGCGCCATCATGGCACAGCACGACTTTTTCTGAGATATGCTCGGCCTCCATGGCAGCCAAGGTCAACTCGGCGTCTCGCGGGTTATCTTCAGCGAGAAGGATTGGTTTGGCCCCCGTCATGAATCACGCCCCCTCATTGGTAGCAGGACATAGAACGTCGCCCCCTTGTCCGGCACACTTTGGGCCCAAGTCCGTCCCCCGTGACGATGAACGATCCGACGAACGTTGGCGAGGCCAATGCCCGTCCCCTCAAACTCGTCAGCTCGGTGCAGTCTCTGGAACACCCCAAACAGTTTGGGAGCGTACTGCATGTCGAATCCCACGCCATTGTCGCGGACGAAAAGGACGATTTCCGTAGAGCCGGGGTGCTCCACACCGATCTCAATCGTCGCGATCGGTCTGGTGCTCGTAAACTTCACGGCATTTGCGATCAAGTTCATAAAGACCTGTCGGAGCATGGCCGGATCGCCCTGTACTTCAGGCAATACAGCGATTGTCCATGATATCTCTCGTCCTTGCAAGTCCAAGCGGAGATCGAAAAGGATGTTCTTGATCAGCTGATCAAGGTTAACCGCAGTATGAAGCATTTCTTGCCGCCCCATACGAGAAAATACCAACAAGTCATCGATCAGCTGGCCCATCTGTTTGGCAGAATCGGAGATCGTCTGCAAATACCGGGCAGCCTTGTCATTCAGTGAATGCTCGACCGCTTTCCGCAAAAGCGCGGCATAGCCGTCGATGTGGCGCAGCGGTGCTCGTAGGTCGTGGGAGACTGAATAGCTGAATGCTTCCAGTTCTTTGTTTGCAGACTCCAAGAGCTCCCCTCGGCGTTGTAGCTCCTCGGCAACACGTCGCCGTTCCGTGACGTCATGATGAATCAGGTAGTACACCCATGCCAACAGAACCAGCTGCAGCAATGCACCGATGCCGAGGAGGACAATGGTGGTCTTGGTCCCGGCGGCGGATTCCACGACACGTCGCCCTACTGCCTGACGCTCATGCAAATCCATGTTCGCAATAATTTGGTGAATCACGCCAAGCTCGTGTTTTCCGGCCCCTTCAAAGGCCATTTTCTTGACGGCTCGGAAGCCCCCCTCTTGAAACTGGGCGATAGCTTTTGATTCGGCGTTCAGTTGCCGGTCCATCATCCGATCAAGGAGAGCGACCTGTTGTTGCTGCTCCGGTGATTCACGGGTCAAGTCACTGAGATACGCGGTGAATGTCGGTTTCTGCTTCACAACCCTCTTGTAAGCCTCAAGATACGATGCCTCTCCCGTCACCAAATAACGACGGTGTGTATCTTCCGCTTCACTCATCGCCACATCGACATTGTTGAGGAGTTGGATGAGATCCTGACTGCGGCCATCGAATCCCCTGTTCGTAAGGAGGATATTCATATTGTGATAGGAGACCGCGCTCACGATAAGAATCCCCACGAACACCAGACTAAAACCGGCTAACACCCGGTGCTCGATGGTCAGTTGTTGAAACCACATCACTGAAACACGGTAGAAACCAGATGGGCCCGCAGGAACGGAGGAGGAAGGTGTAGGTCCTTCAGCCGCTAGAAAGGGAGGCTGTGAATGATGGTTGGAGGCTGATTCCATCGATCAGGATGACATGCATCAAGACACTTTGGTGATCGTACGGAAACCACGCAGTGAACTTGTGTCGCACAGGTAATTGTAGCAGAACTCTTGAGAGGCGGAAGCAGAAACTAACTGCCTAGCGAATGAACGGGAAGAACGACCGTCACCGAAGGACCGATAAAGTTGGCAAACATCAGTGTTGCGGAGACAACCCAGTCCGTGAACGGTTGCGGGTAAATGCCGATCACTAGCGTTCCGGCTAACCCAACATAAATCACCGTTTTCATCGGACCAGAAATCGCGATCGGAGAAGGATCGATCGGCTCATTGATATACATCTGTTTCACGACGATGAGGTAATAGTACATCGAGATGACGATATTGATCAAACCGACCACGATCAACGTATAGAGACCTTCTTTGATGGCTGCCACAAAAATGTAGAGCTTACCGATAAACCCGGCGAGAGGTGGCACCCCGGCGAGAGACAGGAGAAATAGCAACATCGCAAACGCCAGAAACGGCGATCGTCTGCCGAGGCCTCGGTAATCTTCAATCTCATCTGTTCCAATAGCCTGGCTGACCGCGATCACGACGGCGAAGGCCCCGATATTCGCAAACAGGTAGGCGAGAAGATAAAACAAAATGGCATCGTTTCCCATTTTGGTTCCTGCTGCAAGGCCGATGAATACATTCCCTACTTGGGCGATACCCGAATACGCCAGCAGTCGCTTAATGTTGCGTTGCGCAATCGCCACAATATTGGCATAGGTCATCGAAAGAATGGACACAGCCACTAAAAGAACCACCCATAACGGCTTAAATGTTCCCAAGGCGACCAGGAAAATGCGGAGCAAGATCGCAAAAGCCGCGGCCTTTGGAGCAATCGACAAAAATGTTGTTACAGGAGTCGGAGCTCCATGGTAGGTATCGGGAATCCACGAGTGGAATGGAACGGCACCAACCTTAAATCCCAGGGCAGCAAAGATCAGCAGAAACCCAATGATCAAGCCTGGCGTTGGCTGGGCGGATGCCATGTCCGAAAACACGAGCTTGCCGGTTTCACCGTAGACAAGGCTGATCCCGTAGGCAAGTAAGCCGGCGGCAAGGACGCCCAGGATAAAAAACTTGAGCCCTCCTTCATTCGAAGCCAAATCATCACGTAGATACGAGACCAGAACGTAGAACCCAAGTGTTGCAAACTCCAGGCTGACGAAGACGGACAGCAGATCATTGGCGGACACCATGAACATCATGCCCAGTGCCGACATAACGACGAGGCAATAATATTCCCCCCGAAAAAGCGTGAAGCGATTGACGTACTCGATCGACGCTAGGATGACGAGTATCGTGGCTCCGAGGATAACGATTTTGAAAAAGATCGCCATGCGATCTAGCACGAACATGTTGCCGAAAAGCGTGCCGGAAACATGATTCATGTCAAACCACGCCAAACAGCCAAGCGTAACGACAAGACCTGCGACACTGAGATAGGCCAGTCGCTCTTTTGGTACACGCGGAAATGAAAAATCAACGATGAGGACCACACAGAGCCAGCAGGTTAAAAAGATCTCCGGCAATAACAGCAGAAGATCGGACAAGGCAAAATTTAGCGAGAACGTCATTCGCCTTCTCCTCGCGAGACCTGAGACGGAAGCGGTAGGAGCTTGCTGGCCACGACCGGAACCGTGGAAGTCGTTCTTGGGATTACCGCCTCACTCCGTACCCCTGACTCTTCATGAGTTTGGGCGACGGGAACCACGCGCGTAATCCTCGCCACTAACGGATCGACTCCGGACCGAACGACATCATACAAACGCATCGGGAAAATTCCGAACCCAATACTGATCGAGATCATGATCAACAAAGGGAGGCGATCGACCGCCGAGATCGCATCGTGCGCATGGCTGTACTTTTGGTTCATGGGACCGTAGAAAAGCCCTCGCATCATTTTGAACAGGTAGGCCAAGGTCAACACAATCCCTAGCATGGCCACGACCACTTGGAGGGGGTACTTATCCCAACTTCCGACAATGATCATGATCTCCGCAATAAAATTGACCGTGCCCGGCATCCCGATTGATGCCATACAGCCGACGACAAAACACACCGAGATGAACGGCATCTTGTTGGACAGACCACCTAACGACGGGATATCCCTCGTATGCGTTTGGTCATAGACCCAGCCGGCCATCGCGAAGAGCATGCCCGTCGCCATCGCATGGGCGAACATATAAATCACGGCCCCGCTCAAACTGATGTAATTCAACGCTGCCATGCCTAAGAATACATAGCCCATGTGACTGGAACTGGAATAGCCGATCACGTATTTGGTGTCTTTGGCGTAAAACGCAACGAAGCCGCCATACACAATGCTGAACATGCATAGGACAGCGGCGATCGGCATCAGTTCTCTGGTCGTTTCAGGGAGAATCTCGAAGGCCACTCGAATAATGGAAAAGTGTCCGAGCTTCATTAAGACACCCGCATGAAGCATGCTGGTTGCAGCTGGCGCAGCCGCATGGCCGACCGGAGACCACGAGTGCAACGGCCATAGCGGCGCGATCGACGCAAACCCGAAGAACACCAACACCCAGATGATCTTATCCAAGGTCGTACCGAGCACCGGGATATTCATGAGATTAGCCTGCTCACGGAGCACCAGAATGTCGAAGGTGTTCAGGCCAGAGTATTTGTAGATGAGTAAGATGCCCATCAGCGCGGCAACAGCAAAGGCCGACAAAAAGAGCACCAGCTTCATTGCCGCATATTCTTTACTGTTCGAGCCAAAGTTGAGAATAAACCCGACTGAGTCACGCAACTTCAGACCTTCAGAATCCGTCATCTCCAAATACTTCTTCGTGTGGCTGCCCCACATTCCCAACAATAAATACATTGGAATGACGGACATCTCGTAGAAGAAATAGAGGAAGAACAGGTCAAGGGACATGAACACGCCGATCGTGGCCGCAGCCAAGATCAGAAGCCAGATGTAAAACTCTTTCGCGCGATCCTTGATATGCCACGACACGAAGATGCCGGCAAACAGCAAAATCGATGAGGCCAACACGAGAGGCGTGCCGATCCCATCCACCCCAAGATGCAGTGAAATACCGAGCTGTTTCGACCATTCATATTTCTGGACGAACTGAAACCCACCTTTCACCGGATCATACGCATAAAAGAGATAGAGCGACGCAAGCAGCGACACAAACGCCGCACTCGCCGCGACGCTTCGAACGAGCAGAGGTTGGCGATTGGAAATAAAAATCAATGCCAGGGCGCCTGCGAACGGCGCAAAGAGGATATAGAGCAGTGCGTATTCTCCCATCTCGTGACCTAATACCCTCTTCCAGTTCGGTTGTCTTGTAGTGACACCTTCGTCTCCTGTTGGACTCGATCAACAAGCGCTTGGATCGATCCATTCATGATTCGCAGGAACGGTGACGGATACAGACCGATCCAAAGAATCATGACGGACAGTGACACCGCAATGATCTTCTCGCGCGGTTGCAGATCGCTCATGGTCCCCTTCACCGCAGCACCCAATGGGCCGAACATCGACCGTTCGTAGTACCACAGAAAATAGGCGGCCCCAAAAATCACTCCCAGAACGGCGACAGCGCCGAACCACCATTTGGCCTTGAACGCCCCCAACAAAATAAGAAACTCGCCGACAAAGCCGTTGGTGCCGGGAAGTCCGATCGACGCCAATCCAATTATGAGAAAGAAGGTCGCCAACAGAGGCACTTGCTTCGCCATCCCGCCGAACGCCGACAACTCTGTCGTCTGCTGCCGAGAGTAGAGAAACCCGGCGATAAAGAAGAGCCCCGCCGTGCTGAAGCCAAGATTGATCATCGTGAGCAAGCTGCCTTGCAGGCCTTGATAATTCAAGGCAAACAACCCAACGACAACAAAGCCAAGATGACTGACGCTGCTATAGGCTAGCAAGCGTCGAAAATCGGCTTGGACCAAGGCCATCCACGCGCCATAAAGAATCGCGCAGAGCCCAAGCCCGACCACAACCATGACGACCGTCTCGCTTTTTGATGCATCCGGGAGCAGCGGAATGCTGAAGCGGATGAAACCGAACGTGCCCAGTTTCAAACCCGCCAAGACGACAGCCATTCCAATCGGCCCCTCCAAGAGCGCATCAGGCAGCCAAGTGTGAAAGGGAAACACTGGCGCTTTAAACGCAAAGCCGAGGAACATCAACCAAAAGATGACGAGTTGCTGAGAGACCGGAATCGGCACCCTCAGGAGATCCAGCAGATCAAACGAATAAGTCTGGTCCGTGTGATGCAGCAACGCCCACTGATGATAGTTGATATCCAGTAACGCGATGCCTACCAACATAAAGACACTGCCCAAGAGCGTATATAGGACGAACTTCAACGCGGCATAGTGACGCTCGGCCCCTCCCCCCCACAGTTTGATCAGGAAGTAGCTGGGAATCAGCATGAGCTCCCAGAACACGAAGAACAGAATCAAATCCAACGACACGAACACGCCCATCGTCGTCGTCTCGAGCGCTAACAGGCACATCATGTACAGCTTGACTTGATGTCGGATCGTATCCCACGAGTACACCACCACCAGAACCGTCAGAAAAGCCGTGAGCCCCACGAACAATACGCTGATTCCATCGACTGCCAGGTGATAGCTAATGCCTAAGGCCGGAATCCATGGAACACGTTCCGTAAACTGCATGGCAGCCGATTCCGGAACGAAACGCAGCAGGACAAATACAGAGAGCGCAAGCTCAACCAGCGCAATCGTGAGAGCTGAGGTCCGGACCATGTCCTCTTCATCGAACAGCCAGAGCACAACCGCCCCGGCAACTGGGAGGAAGAGAATACAGGACAGAATCGGAAATCCGGCTGTGAGTTCTTCGAGCATGAAAGACCGTCGAATCCGGTTAACGCCTACATCTGAGCAACGAGCTGAACAATCAGAACTAACAAGAACAGTCCCGCAACGATGATGGCGGCATAATGATGGACCATTCCACTCTGGATCTTCCGCCCTTCACGAGCCGCGAGGTGATTGCCATAACCGATCACGTTGAGCCCGGCATACACGATGTGCTTCTCGATCCATGTGGAGCCAGAGGCACCCCAATCCGTCAGCCGTCCTACCCCGCGCACGATACCGTCTATGATGGTACGATCGAACCAGTCAAGCAGTGCGCCCAGACGCTTGAGCGGCTCAACAAAAAGAAGGTCGTAGAGTTCATCCACGTAGTACTTGTTCAATAAGACCCGATAGGCTCCTGAAAATCTCTCCGCCCATCCTTCCGCAGTCATCGGACTCACGGCATACAGGAAATGTGCGAGTCCCCAGCCGAGCAACGCAATGACGATCGCGATGCACATCAGCAGGATCACCATGCCGGTACCGGCCTCATGTTCAGCCCCACCCCCGACGACCGGTCCCAAAAATCCGTGCAACCAGCCATGCTCTGGTGGAAACCCCAAGATCAATCCACCCACGATCGAGAGGAAGGCAAGGACCAGTAGGGGGGCGACCATGACCATCGGAGATTCGTGCACATGCTCGGCCGTATGAGCATCCATCCGAGACGCACCATAGAACGTCAGATAGGTCAGGCGGAACATATAAAAAGACGTCATCAGGGCCCCGACGGCCGCCATGCCATACAGGAGATAGTGATGATGGGTGAAGGCATGGGCCATAATTTCGTCTTTGCTCCAGAATCCCGCTAGGGGAGGAAGCCCGGCGATCGCAACGGTGCCGATCAGAAACAGGCGATGAGTCCATGGAATTCGGTTGCTCAGCCCACCCATCTTCCGGATATCTTGTTCCCCCGATAAGGCATGGATCACCGACCCTGCCGACAAGAACAACAACGCTTTGAAGAACGCATGGGTCATGACATGAAACACCGAGGCCGTATAGGCACCGATTCCACAACCCAGGAACATGTATCCAAGCTGGCTGACAGTCGAATAGGCTAAGACGCGCTTGATGTCGGTCTGGACGAGTCCGATGGTGGCCGCAAACAACGCGGTGCCTCCCCCGACAAACGCGACCATCGACATCGCGAAGGGCGAGAGATCGAAGATGGCGTGATTACGGACGATCATGTAGACACCGGCCGTCACCATCGTCGCCGCATGGATCAACGCGCTCACCGGTGTCGGGCCTTCCATGGCATCGGGCAGCCATGTGTGCAGGGGAAGCTGCGCGGACTTCCCAATTGCACCAACGAGGAGACAGAGGGCAATGGCGGTGGCCATGTCCGGAGACAGTTGCCCAACCTGGGCAAAGACCTTTGTGTAGTCGAGGGTCTTAAAGTTGATAAAGACAAGAAATATGGCCACAAGAAATCCCGCGTCGCCGATCCGGTTGACCACGAACGCCTTGGAGGCTGCTTTGGCGGCGGAAACCTTGTCATAGTAGTAACCGATCAACAGATAGGAACAAAGCCCGACACCCTCCCAACCGATAAAAAGCACGACATAGTTGTTCCCCATGACAAGAAGCAGCATGGAGACCATGAAGAGATTCATGTAGGTGAAGAAGCGTGTGAAACCAGCCTCTCCATGCATATAGCCGACGGAATAGACGTGAATGAGGAACCCCACACCGGTGACAACCAGCAACCAAGCACAGGTCAAGGGATCCACCAGGTAGGCTAAATTGATCGCGAGATCACCCCCGAAGATCCACTGATAGACAATGACTTCATGGGAAACCCCTGTCCGCATGACATCGGTGAAGACGCCGACCGTACAGAGAAACGAGAGACCGACCGACCCCCACGCCAATCGATGGGCCAGATCGTGAGAATAGCGGGATCCCAGCAGTCCGTTCATCAGAACCGCGAGCAGCGGAAACACAGGAATCAACTTAATGAGGAGATCAGTCAAATCGGACACAGTCTCGTGCCATTCCGAGGATGTTCACCTAGCCAACTATTGCTCATGGAGCCGGGTCCTAAAGCGTACGCTTGGAAGTACGTCGAGGGCTACAAGCTACCGACTGCGCTGTTGGAGGTGATTATCCACATCCTGCTACCACTTTAATAGGTTCATTTCATCCACATTCGTGGAAATCTTGCCTCTGAACACAACGATGATGATGGCCAACCCGACGGCCGCTTCGCCCGCAGCAATCGCAATGATAAACAGGGCTACAAGTTGCCCTGCCATCGATTCCAAGTAATGTGAAAAGGCGACCAGATTGATATTGGCCGCATTCATCATGATTTCAACTGACAGCAGCACAATGATGAAGTTCCGTCTGACAAGTACACCCGTGAGCCCTATGATAAATAGGACAGCACTGACGGCTGTATAAGCAGACAACGGGATCATGATCGCCCTCTCTCCGTATCGAGCTGTTTCGGCGTCTTGGCCAGGACAATCGCACCAATGACAGCTCCAAGCAGAAAGATGCCGACGATCTCAAACTGCAAAAGATGGTCGCTGAACATCTTAATACCCACGGCGTAGGTATCCCCGTCTTGCAGCACGGCAGCGGCCGGCGTATCCCCCTTCGCACCATCAAATGGAGACCGCAGGAGGTTGTATAGAACGTAGCTGGCCCCCAAGACAGCAGGCCCCAGAACATACAACGCTGATTGGTGGAAATATCGTTCGTCCGTTTTGAGATTCATCAACATCAACACAAAGAGATACAGCACCAGAATAGCTCCGACATAGACGATGACTTGCACGGCCCACAGAAACTCCGCGTTCAGGAGGATGAACAGGCCGGAAACGTGCATCAGCAACGCAAGCAAGGAGAGCGCACAGTGAACCGGGTGCCGTAAGGTCACCGTCAAAACTCCGGCGGCAATACTGATCAATGCGAAATACGTGAAGAACACTCCCACCATGGGTCCAGCTCAACTCAGATGTTTCGGAGGTGGTTGGGTCGACTTCTGTACTGACTGCGGGAAATAGTAACGGTACTCGCGACTCTGCTCGACATTTTTCTCTTGGTTGTGCGCATATAAATATTTCTTCCCATCATCGAGGTGGCGTTCGCCAATGTCGTATAACCGCTTTTTGTCGAACAGCAGACTGCGTTTGTCGTGGGTGGAATATTCGTACATCTTGGTCATCGCCAGCGCGTTGACTGGACAGGCCTCAACACAATAGCCGCAGAAAACGCATTTCGTGATATCGATATAGAATTCGCTGGCGTAGCGCTGAAGTGGACGGGTCGTATCCTCCGCACTAATAACCTTAATGCAATGCGATGGACAGGCGGCCTCGCACAGATCGCAGCCGACGCACCGCTCGTGCCCATCGTCGTATCGAAGCAAGCCAAGCGCACCGCGATGCGCATCCGGAATCGTGCGCTGTTCCCGTGGATACTGAAACGTCATCGGTCGATGAAGCATGTGCCGAAACGTGACTTTCATCGCATCCCAAATCTCATAGAAGAGCGCGGCCTGAAGGATTTTTTTGGTCAGGGCTACGACACTCATCGTAAACTCCTCGTCACGAACGGGCAACCGATAGACATCCGCTTATACCTGTTCAATACTCACCCAGATCTGCTTGAACGACGGGACACCAGTCGTGGCATCAACCGACACCGTCATCAAATCCTTGACTGGCGGTTCGTTAAAATGCTCCGGGAAAAAGCACGTGCCAGGCGCAATGGACTGGTCAGGCTGCACACCAAGCTGAAGGGAGCCCCGATCCGAGATCAGACGCACCTTCACCCCATCGTGCAGTCCAAGACGTTCCATATCTTGTATGTTCATCCGCAGCTTCCCGGTGTTTGGAGCGATTGTTATAAGCCCAGACGCTTGCGTCGACAGCTTTCCCGAATGCATCAGCACCTGCCCCATCAACAGCGCAAAAGGCCTTGTGCGTTCCCCTGACAAAGGAGTAGGGCGATAACGAGCCTTGACCTCTGCCTCATAGCCGGCAGACAAATACTGGTCAGGAACCGGCAGTACTTTGCGGGGTTGGCCCAGATTGTAGTATCCGGGCAGCAGTTTCATGATCTCAGCTTGAATATCGTTGGGCGATTGGTATTCCCATCGACACCCCATGGCGTTGGCCAGGGCCGTCATGATGTGCCAGTCCGGCAGGCTTTCTCCAAGCGGATCCATCGCCTGACGAACGCGAAGCACACGACCTTCAAGGTTGGTAAATGTGCCGTCCTTTTCCGCGTAGGTACAGGCTGGAAGCACACAATGAGCCATCTTCGCCGTATCGGTCAAGAAAGGATCTTGCACCACCAGCAGTTCGAGCCGTTCGAGACCAGCACGCACCTCCATCGAAGCCGGCAAGGTCGCGAGCGGATTTTCGCCGAGCACATACAACGCTTTAATCTGGCCGCTCTTACACCGCTTCAATATTTCAACGAGGTGGGCACTCGATCCGGTCGGAGGAAGCGGCGCCTCCCATGCTCTGGCAAACCGGTCCCTCGCTGCGGGATCGTCAAACCGAGCTTGCCCAGGGAAAAACTCGGGAGCCACGCCCATATCCACGGCCCCTTGTTCGTTCGGCTCCTCCGTCACCGTGTTCACACCACAACCTGTTCGACCAAGCTTGCCGGTGATCCAGGCTAGATCCATTAGCTTTAGGACGTTTTGATAGCCGTTCGTTCGCCTGACAATCCCTTCCGCACAGAGGATGATGGACCTCGTCGATTCGGCAAAAATAGCTGCAATTTCGCGGAAGGCTTCTACGGAAAGGCCGGTCTGAGCGGCTAGCCGCTCCAACGAAACATCCGCCACCGCGTTTTTGAGCGCTTCAAACGCGTGGGGGTGTTTTCCAACAGCCTCTTCGTCCACCAGATCCTGGTCAATGGTCGCCCTGACCAACCCATCGATCACGGCTCCTTCCGTCCCAGGCTTGATCAAAAATGGATGTGATGCCAACTTGGCAATATTTGTGATGGCGCTGTCGAGCGTCACCACCTGCGCCTTGTAAACCCGCATGGCTTCTTTGATTCGCACAGCAGTCAACGGATTCGTCTCGGTAATATTGGAACCGATCAAAATGATGGCTTTCGCTTTCGTCAGATCTTCCCAATCATTGGGCGTTCTTCCCAGTCCAACAGCATGTTTAGAGGCAAGCACAAAATTCATATGGCCGTAGCGGGCGCTGCTATCGAGCTGGTTGGTACCAAACACCGTGCGCATGAGCTTTTGAAACAAATACAACTCTTCGTTCGTACAGCGGGCCGTCACGAGGCCAGCGATGGCATCGGCACCATATTGGCGTTTGATTTCGGTAAAACGGCCTACGAGCAGATCCATCGTGTCCAGCCAAGGTTTCTGCACCAACTGACCGCCTTCACGGACCAGGGGCTGTGTAAGCCGGCTCTTACTATCCAGATTTTCGAACCCAAAACGTCCACGTACGCAGAGCCCACCGTGTCCCTTGGCAGTCTCCGATCGGTCTCCCCACTTATTCTTCCAAGATAATGGGGAGGTGACTCGGACCACCTCTTCATCTTTCGTTTCCAAATGGAGTTGGCACCCGTCTCCGCAGTAATTGCAGGTCGTCGTCGTCGTCTTCATCTGCCACGGTTTATACAGATACTTGGAAAACTTGTTCGTGATGGCGCCAACCGGACAGACCGCTAAACAATCTCCGCAGAATTCGCAATCGAGGGCGAGGTCGCCCTTGGCCACGACCTGATTGAATCCACCCTTCTTCATGAACTGCAAGGCATCGATCATCAACACATCCTTGCAAACATTGATGCATTCTGCGCAGGCGATGCAGCGATTCATGTTGAAGTCGAGCACGGGACTGCGCGTATCTTCCGGAATGAATTTCTGCTTGGCACTGGCCAGATTCGTCACACCATGCTGAAAGGCCATATCTTGAAGTTCACAATGGCCGTCCGCATCGCACACTGGACAGTCGAGAGGATGTACAGACAGATGTTTCTCGACGGCTTTCTTCCGGGCGAGAAAGAGATCCTCGCCTTCAGTACGGATCACCATTCCCGCCGCCGCCTTGGCAGTACAGGACCGAACTGGAGCCTTCTTCCCCTCTTGCATGACGAGGCACATCCCGCAAGAACCGAACGGGTCAAATGTGTAGTGGTAACACATGGCCGGGATGATCTTGCCTGTCATCGAGATGACGTCGTACAACGACACGCCGTCCTGTGCCGTGACGGATTTTCCGTCGATGCTCAATTCGATCCTTACCGCTTCGACGTCTGGATTAGTAGCCGGCTTCAAACCCATGGTTCTTCTCCGTGAAAGGAAAAACGAGAACCGTAAAACAAACCCCTGATTTTACCTTTCACCTTGCACATCTCACGCGTCACGTTTATCGGTCACACTCGCCCATCACGATATCGTAGGTCCCGAATATGGTACAGGCATCCGAGATCATATACCCTCTGGCCATATGATCGAAGGCGCCCATGTGTATGAACGAAGGGGCTCGAATCTTGAGTCGATAGGGCTTTCCGCCCCCCGTACTGACGATGTAAAAGCCCAGCTCCCCTTTGTGCGCTTCTGTACCGCAGTAGACTTCGCCCGGTGGAGCATCGAACCCCTGCGAGAAGAGCTTGAACTGTTGGATCATCGCCTCTAGATTTGTAAAGACGCGTTCTTTCGGCGGCAGCGTCACGCTTGGAACATCCGCCATGACGGGCCCCTCTTGCATCTGCTCCAGACATTGCCGAATGATCTTGACGCTCTCGTAGAGCTCCATCACCCGAATCCAGTAACGATCGTACGTATCCCCGTTTTTTCCGACAGGCACGCTGAACTCGCACTTTGGATAGGCGCTATAGGGCTCATACTTGCGAAGGTCGTAGTCCACGCCGGATCCGCGGAGAACTGGCCCGCTCAGCCCAAAACTGACCGCATCTTCTGCTGAAATCACGGCGACCCCTTTGGTGCGCCCAAGCCAAATGCGGTTTTTCTCAAGAAACACTTGATATTCATCGATCTTCGGCGGGAAGTAGTCGAGAAACTGCTTGAGCTTGTCGATCAACGACGGCGTCAAGTCCCGCTCAACCCCACCGATTCGGTACCAGCTCGTTGTGAGGCGAGCGCCACACAGCTCGTCGAACCAATCAAGCAGGATTTCGCGATCCCGAAAACAGTAAAAAAAGACGGTCATGGCTCCAATATCAAGCGCCTGGGCGCTCAGCCAAAATTGGTGTCCAATGATGCGCTGAACTTCCGCAACGATCGTCCGTAAATATTCAGCTCGTTCCGGGACCTGTAAATTTAAAAGTTTCTCGACGGCTCGGCAGTAGGCAAAGTTGTTGTACATTGCGCAGACATAGTCGAGTCGATCCGTATGAGGAATGAACTGATGATATGTGCCGTCTTCGGCAAGCTTTTCTACTCCCCGGTGGAGATACCCCATGACTGGCGTGGACTTCACCAGCCGCTCCCCTTCCAGCTCTAGAATTACCTTGAGCACCCCATGGGTACTGGGATGTTGCGGCCCCATATTGAGCAAGAGCTCCTCGGTTCGTAAGGTCGGGAGCGTCTCGCTTTCCGGGTGTTCCGGGTTGACCTTATAAACAGTGGTTCTTTGATCTTCGAATGCCATGATGGTAGAGCGATCCTATCGCGGAACTTCATCCAGAAAATCAAACGTGTCTCGCCAGCCTTTGCCGCGAAGCGGAAAATCCTTACGCAAGGGATAGCCCTCGGTATAGTCATCCGGCATGAGAATCCGTCGAAGATCAGGATGATTCCGAAACCGGATACCCATCATGTCGAAGACTTCACGTTCCATGAAATCGGCACCCTTCCAAAGAGCCGTCAAGGAATCAACAACACAATCCGATTCAGGCACTCGCGTCTTCAGTCGGATGCGATGCCTCTTCCGAATCGAGTAGAACTCCCACACCACTTCGAATCGCTCTTCATCGTCGGGCCAATCCACGGAACTCACATGGACGATATAATCGAAATCCATCCCGGGATCGTTGCGCAGAAACTGAGCCACTTCATGAAGTTTGTCTCGCGTAACGGTCACTGCCGCATCACCTCGCCACTCAGCCAAGCCAGTGATTCCAACCGAAAACGTCTGCTGAATTCGTTGCAGCAATGGATGCATACAATGCGTCAGACCTTCAGACCGGCCCTAACCTGTTCTGGCTGAGTCACAAACACACGTTTTTGCATAATACGCTCCTGCAGCTTCAGGATGCCGTCCAAGAGCGCTTCCGGCGTCGGAGGGCAGCCAGGCACATAAATGTCAACGGGAACAAATCGATCAACTCCCTGTACGACACTGTAACTGTCATAGATGTTCCCTGACGTGGCGCAGGAACCCATCGCAATCACGTACTTAGGTTCCGGCATTTGGTCATAAATCTTTCGAATCACCGGTGCCATACGTCGGCACACAGTTCCAGCAACGATCATCAAATCTGACTGCCGCGGCGAGCCACGAAACACGCCTGCCCCAAACCGATCCATGTCGTACCGAGAAGAAACAGCAGCCATCATCTCGATGGCGCAGCAAGCGAGCCCAAAGGTCATCGGCCAGAGAGAACCTTTTCTCGCCCAATTCACGGCTTTTTCAAGAGACCCCGTGATGACGTCCGGAGCCGCGTCTTTCTCATGCCGTCCCAGATGGATCAGTCCCATACAATCCTCAGTCCCACTCCAGCGCGCCTTTTCGCCAGGCGTAGACGTAGGCCACGATGAACAAGCCTATAAAAATCATCATTTCAATCAGCCCAATCACCCCGATCTTGGTGAAGACGACCGCCCACGGGTAGAGGAAGATCACTTCAATGTCGAAGATGACAAACAACATGGCAAAAATGTAATACCGGACAGGAAATGGCATACGGGCGTCGGAAAATGGTTCAGCTCCACATTCATAGGTCGATAACTTTTCTGGCTCTGGATACCGGGGCTGCACAAAATAACTGACGACTAAGGTCGCCACCCCAAAGGCCAAGGCTACCAAGATAAAGAGAAAGATCGGGAAAAACTTCGTCAGGTAATCAAGAAGAACTTCGGTCTCGGCCATTTAGCTTTCTCTCACAAGGCATTGACCTAAAAAGGATATTATAGATATGACGGGTGAAATCTTAGTGCCCCTGTCTCGGGGATAGCAAGCGAACAAAGGACCTAATTCAGGCGGACCCGAAAGCCCTAGGGAAAGCGGTCTGGAAGCGGAGAGTAGGTTGAGCGGTTACATTCTTGTGGCAACTCACAATCAGACACCAAGTGCCGAATCTCTTTCGCCTTACTCATTACTCCACAAGAAGATGGGCTAGTCTGGGAACTTTCCCATTCAGATTCCAGAGGAGAAAACGCTTTGACCGTTCGTCGCCGATGGATTTGTGTATCGATTCGCTCCTTCTGGCGGAAACCACTGGAAAGACGCTGACCCTCTTTTTCACTACCATTCATCGGTCAGTCACCATGCCCCGGTCAGGTAAAGAATGACAAGATCTCACGTTAGCACTAGAAAGAACGGCCCGTCAAACTCCTACCAATCCAGCTCAAATTCTTGACAATACAGCGTCTTTTGCTATGGTTTTCAAAGCAACACTAGCCTCAAAAGGAATCCACCTATGAAAACCTTCGCCCCTCTCGTCTTGGTCCTGTGTTCAGGAATCGGCGTCTCGCTTGATAAAGCGTTGGCACAGGCACCAGAGATTGATTCCGTTCGATTTTCAGATGCCGCGCGCGCCTTTTCTCATGGTGCTATCCAGAAAACGTCTCCGATCGACGGAACCGTAAACTTGATAACTGGTGATAATCAGTCGACGGGCAATCGCATGCTGCTTGGCAAGCGCGATTCACTCTATCTCAAGCTCAATAACCCCACTGAGGTAGCAGTTGGCGATCTTTTCACCGTCTACCGGCGTGTTCGGAAAGTATTTCACCCAGTGACTAATGAATACCTTGGATTTGTTGTGAATCGTTCGGCGATCGTGAAGGTGACCGCAGCCGACCACGCTCTCACGACCGTAGAGGCCGTGCACAGCTATGGACCAATTTCCCCCGGGGACCCCGTCATGCGTTTTGTGGCGCCGGCGCCAGACACCGAGGCAAGCCCTGCGTCGAACATCTCCGACCTGGAGGGTATGATTGTTGAACTCCAGGCCGACCGGACAATGACCCTCGTTTCACAATCAAATGTTGTGTATGTGGATCGAGGGAGAGAGGACGGACTAAAGACCAGCGATCTCCTCGAGATTCACCGTCACAGTGCCGGACTTCCTCCACGAAAGATCGGCCAGCTCAGGGTCCTGTCAGTGGAATCTCACACGGCAACTGCCATTATCCTTAAAGCCAATACCCGCGTCTTCAAAGGAGACCGATTCAAGCTCGTTGGAAACGCGGCACCCCCTACTCAACCAGTAGGCGTCATCCCGGAATCGCCCACAACTCAGGCCAGTCAAACGGTTCCAGCCAATCTGGTAGCCAGCAAGCTGAAAATACAGGATGCATCAGGACAAAGCCGACTCAACCTTGGAGATCTCGCGAAGTTCCTGCACTACGACTCAGGGGATGCGGCTATTAAGCCTGACAATTACAAAGTGCTCGATCAGTTGATTGATTACCTGCACACCAGCAGCGACATGAGGATGATCCGAATCGAGGGCCATGCAGATAACATGGAGATCGGCCCTTCCCTCAAATCGCGGTATCCAAGCAATTTGGAATTGTCCAAAGTGCGCGCGCACGGAGTCCTCCGGTATCTTATTGAAAAGGGCGGTGTTGAACCGAAACGGATCAGTGCGGTGGGTTTGGGTGATACCAAACCAACTGCTACGAATATGGTAGAAGACGGTCGCACGAAGAATCGCCGTGTAGAAATTCTTCTGTATACTCCGGACACGGAGACTCCGGCACCTAAACCAGAGATTGAGACTCACGTGCAAAAGCCGGAAGGAAGGCTTTCCACTGTGAGTGCTCGTGACGACAACGACCAGCCGCTTCCCGCTACTACTTCCGTCACGACTGATTCCCCTGGTCGAGGAACCATGGCTACGGGCGACTCTCCAGAGACTCCCTCAAAGGATAGGTCAAATTCTGCCAATAACCCTGATGAGAGTGGCTCAACATCGCCTGACACAAACAAGAAAGATAATCCTCAGCAGCCAACCGCCGGAACCCAGACGGAATAGCATCGGACCGAGACGGGGATACGTCGGTACTGGAGTCGCCCCCAAGGGTCTTGTCAAACACCTTCCTCGCCGAGAACGCCGGTGTCCTTCACATTTCCAGACTGCTAGAATGCGACATGGATTCCGATGGGCTCTCGACCGTTCCGCGTCAAATGCAGGCACTCTATGCAGACGTTATTGTACCCCGCCATATTGCAAAGGCCTTCACCTATCTCGTCCCTCCCACCCTAGCTCAGACCCTAGTAATAGGGCACCGTGTTCTCGTCCCGTTTGGACGTATGGTGCTGGAAGGGGTCGTCATCTCGCTGAGTCACCACCTTGCGACCGAGATAAAATCCTCTTCCCTTAGAGAGATCCGCTCTCTCGCTCACGACGGGCAAACTTCTGCACTGTCTCCGGCGCTGTTCGAACTCTCTCGCAAGATCGCAGAGCATTACGTTGCACCCTGGGGCCAGTGTCTTCGACTCATATTGCCCTCGCTGGCAACGCGAAAAACATCCCCCGCGCGATACATCGTCACTCCACGGGGTTGCGCGGCGCTGGAAGCCGGCCTTTGTCCAGACGATCTGAGGCCGATTCTGGACCGAATTGCCCGACGAACTCTAGGGATTCTGGCCTCCACACTTCAAGCAACTCGACAGGGAAACACCGTGCGGGAGATCGACACCCTCATCAACAAGTCCTGGATCACACTCATACCTTCGAACAACGCCAACGTTGAGTCCCAAAAGCCACGTAGGACACCCACCGCAGGCGAGTCTGATCGTCGAGTGCCAGAAGATGGCATTCTGCCCACTGACACACCTCCAAAGATCGACGCCTCATGGAAAGCGCATATCGCTCACTGCCTCCAAAACAATCACATGAAAAAGCTCGTGCTCCACGCCTCATGGGAACACCGACTCCACCGGCTTGCCGACGCCATTCAGCAAGCCCACTCAATGAAGCGATCCGCTCTAGTTCTCACAGGCGAGATCGCGAGAGCATCCTGGTTGACACAACAGCTCGCAAGACTCACTGGCCTCCAGATTACCCTCGCACACCCATCTTCACAATCTGCTCGATGGCCACAGAACCAGGGGCAGACTCCCTCGGTAGTCGTAGGAACCCGTTCGGCCATATTTTCGCCACTTCAATCGATCGGGCTCATCTGGGTGGAGGGAGAAGAGGACTCTGCTCTGAAAGAGCCTCAGGAGCCTCGCTATCATGCCAGAGAGGTGGCTAGCTTGAGAGCCGAGAGCGAGCGCGCGCTCGTTGTGCTGGCATCCGCTCATCCATCCCTTGAATCGAGGTTCGATACCGAAGCTGAGATCCATCACGTGCCACAAGACGTGGCTCTTCAACCTACGATTGAGCTCGTTGACCTCCGCAACGAGTCAGCACGGACCCTCTTGAGCCACAGGCTCATCCAGGCAATGCACGACGCCCTACAGAACCGTGTCAAGATCCTGCTCTTTCTTAACAGGAAAGGGTACGCCGGGACCTTGGTGTGTCGAGACTGTGGCTGGGTCCCTCGTTGCGAGTCCTGTATCGTGCCGCTGACCTATTATCGTGAAGCCGGCAGGCTGACTTGCCGCTACTGTGGTAAGGCAGATCGGTTGCCCGACCTTTGTCCTTCATGCCGTACTCCCCATATGAGTCCTGTTGGTGGTGGCACCGAGCGTGTTGAAACCGAAGTTCGTCGTATATTCCCACAAGCCAACGTCGCCCGACTCGATGGTGATACGCTCCGGCATTCGGCGTCCGCTCAGGCTCTGCGGGAAGGTGCCAGGTCAGGTGTGTGGGATGTTCTTATCGGGACCCAAGCACTGTTTAGCCGAGAGCCACTGCCCCACTACGGCTTGGTGGGGATCCTTCAGGCAGATTCCGGGTTACACGTCTCAGACTTTCGAGCGGCTGAGCGGACCTATCATCAACTGATTGATGCTACCAACCTAGCATGTCCGGCGTCCGCTGGAGGTCGAGTCATCGTACAGACGCGCCTTCCTACACATCATGCTGTACAGGCCCTGATCTCCGGAGATCCCAATCAATTTTACAATGAAGAATTCACGGCACGCCGGCTTCTTCATTATCCTCCCATCTGTCACTTGGCTGATCTTTCGGTAACTGGGCAAGACCTAAGAACCGTCGAAGAGGCCGCCACGCGATGGGGTGCAGATCTAGAACAGAACGCACATGATCAGAAGCCGCTGATTGTTTTAGGACCCGTTCCTGCAATGCGCAGGCCTTCCAAAGGCCGTCAGCAGTATCGTCTCTTGGTAAAGGGAACGGATCGCATCGCCCTTAGCCGCCGGATCCATGATTCCGTCCAGAATATGGAGCGAGAGTACCGAAAAGGACAGATCAAATTCCTGGTCGACATCGACCCGGTCGAGAATGGATAAGACTACCGGCCTTTCTTCTTTTTGTCCGCCCGGGAAGTTGGCACTGTCACAACCTGCTCCTCTGACAGGGTCGGATCCAGCTTGCGTGCTCGTTTAAACAGGCCATAGGAAAACGAAATCCAGAACACAGATGCGAAGAGACCCAGCACGACGGCTGAGAGGATCGTTCCCATCTCAGATTCAGGAAGTGAGTCAGCCTGGCCTCTGAGTTGAATCATCAACACCACGGGCCAAGCAAAGCTTTCCAGGCCAAGCAACAAGGTAGACCAAGCCCATAGTCCCGTGATCGACTCCGCCATGAACCATAAAAACAGCCCTACGCTCAGTGCCCATCCAGCCACGAGGGCTGGCGGGACAGTCCCTCCCCAGATAAGCCAGAACCCGACGGCGGTCACGAGGGTCCCCAGAGACAGATTGAGCACTATCATGATGGGCGTGATCCAGGCATGGCAGGCAAAGTCTGACGGGGCCGTGTCGTGATGTCAATGTGAAGACCGTTGCGCGTACCCGGCGAGTTCCCTAGCCGGTCAGTTCAGCAGCAACCGCATCGAGGAGGACGTTCAGCTCGAATGGCTTGTGAAGCGTCCGTCTGGCTCCAAACATCTTTGCAACATCCAATAAATCGAGGACGCCGATCGTATCACTTGCCCCTGTCATCGCGATCACACGCGTATCGGGAAACTCCCGGCGAAGCGTCATAATGGCCTCGAGTCCATCTTGATCCGGCATGAGCAGATCCATGATGACAAGATCCGGTGATTTAGCCCGATACCGCTCCACTCCTTCTTTTCCGTCGCGGGCCTCTTCAACCTCGTACCCAGCCTGCTCCAAGGTTTCTCGGATGAGCTGACGAACTTGGTCTTGATCATCAACCACGAGGACTGACGGCATCCGACACCTCAATTGATATTCTTGATGATTCCGGGCCGGAGTTGGCCGGCGCACCCGTAGTTTCAAGATACGTGGGAGACTGGTCCAAGGCCCGACGGATGGCATAGGCCAGCTCATGCAACGTGAGCGGCTTGAGGAGACATTCCGTCATGCCCTGCGAAGAGACGTCGTCCATCCCTGGTGCAGCATGTGACCCGCTGCAGAAAATGACGGAGAGATCCGGGCGAAGTTTCCGACATTCTCGCGCTAGACGATCCCCACTCATGCCAGGCATCATCCGATCGGTCATCAGCAAGTCGAACCGTGTGGGCTCAACTTGAAAGATCTCCAAGGCTTCTACGGCTGTTCTACAGACTACTGGATGGTAGCCAAGAAATGTCAGCACTTCTCTTCCGAAACGAGCCACGGCGTCTTCGTCATCGACGAATAAGATACATTCGTGTCCATGAGGAAGGGGATCATCCTGTTGAACCGCTGATGGGGCACAAGCCCCGAGAACAGGGAGGTAGGCCGATACGGTCGAACCGGTGCCAATGTGGCGCTCAACCGCCAAGGTACCGCCATGCGCCGACACGATGCCGTAGACGACCGCGAGTCCCACACCCTGTTCCTCGCTGACAGCCTTGGACGTCGCAAACGAGTCGACCAATCCGCTGATGCTCTGAGGGTCTAAGCCCTCGCCTGTATTCCGAACACTCAAGCAGACATACCTCCCAGCAGGGAGTCGACCGGAGGGCATGATTTGATCGGTGACAAACTCCCTGTTCTGAAGCTGAACATCGAGGACTCCTCCCATCTTCTGCATTGCACGGACAGCGTGATCGACCAGATGGAACATCATCTCATGCATCTGCATGGCGTTGGCCAAAATCGGGTTGGTCGCATGCAGAATCTGCGTTCTGAGTTCAATCCACAGGGGGACTGTGGGACGAAGGAACCTGAGGGATTCTTTTGCCAAGGAGTGGAGTAACAATGGACATCGACCGTGGTCGTTCTGCCCACCGAAGGCCAGCAACTGTTGGATCAGTTCACGAGATTTTTGGGCCGCCGCCACCACTTGCCCGACATGGCGATGCGACTTCGTCTCAGCCGGAATCAACGGAAGCGCCAACTCACTGAAACCGAGCACGGCCGTGAGACCATTATTCAACTCGTGAGCGATACCACCGGCAAACGCGCCGATCGCTTCCATCCGGGCTGACTCACGCCAACGGGCTTTGACGTTTTTACGATCGGTCACATCGACGACCGTCCCAAGTGTACGGACCGGTTGTCTTGATGAACCATCGCCATCAAACGACGTCAGGGAACGAAGACTGATGTATCGCATGGCGCCATCTGGTCTGATGAGACGGTGCTCGACCTCATGCAGGCCATTGCCTGTCATAGCAGGGGCTCGTTGTACTGTAGAGACCACGCGGTCCCGATCATCGGGATGAACGAGTTCAAGGTAACGCTGCCAGGAAGCTGGCTCATCGGTACCGACGCCGGAGATATCCTGTAGAATCGGTGACCAAGAGAGAGCATCTGTCCGGTGATCATGTTCAAAGAACCCGACCTGCCCGACCTGCACGGCAAGATCAAGTCGCGCCTCGCTATCCCGGAGCGCCTGTTCGGCCTGCCGACGCGCGGCGATAGCTTCGCCCTGGGTCTTCTCAGGCGCTTCTGTGATCTGCCCAAGTTGTGATACTTCGCTCATCGTCCAAACAACCGACGTCACCCGACCCAGGCGGTCTTTCACCGGTGACAGCGAGACATCACTCCAAAATGAGGTGCCGCTCTTGCGGTAATGACAGATCCGTACACGACACGCCCATCCATCTTGGAGAGCCATCGCAAGCTTTTCCATTGAGGCCCGATCTGTATCCGGCCCGGTCAAGATCGACGTCGGTTGGCCGATCACTTCCGGCTCGGCATAGCCGGTCAGAACCAGGAAGGCCGGATTGACATAGACGATGGGATGATGGGACACCCTCGCATCCGTCACAAGCACGCTACAATTCGTCGCCGCGATGACGGTTGAATTCAGAATGTTCTTTTGGCGTTGTCGAAGCAGCATCCAAAGAACACAACTAAGAGACAGGAGCAACCCTAGGAAGAGACCAGCAATCATGCGGGACAACCTCCCCGTGTGTGCACGCGGAGTAGTTATGCATACTAATAATTTGGCGCTACACTACATGAAGCGTGAGCGGAATGCCCAGGGATGAAGGGTAGCTGCAAAACTAACTTTTTGCACCTAAAAGCGGTAGATCCGAATGTTGGTCGCTCATCCTTGCCGTTTCACAAAAAAGGCAGCCGCTTGCGCACGCCGAGTGATGCGAAGCTTTTGAAAGACGTTTGCCAAGTAGTTCTTCACGGTCTTGTCGCTGAGCCCGAGCGCGGCGGCAATTTCCTTGTTGGTCTTTCCCTCGGCAACCAACGCAACGACTCGTTCTTCCTGAGTGGACAGTTGGTCCGTACCAGAGGTTGCTGGCAGATCGTGAAGCCCTCTCAGCCACCGCAGAGCCCGTTCCGTCACATGAGAGTCCAAGATCGATTGACCTTTCGCCACCGAGCGGATGGCTTCGAGCAAGGCGGGTGAATCGATTTCTTTAAGGACATAGCCATGAGCGCCGGCAAGCACGGCGGCGAGCACGGAGTCGTCGTCAGCATAGGACGTTAGGAAAATGACCCGTGTCCCCGGCAGCGCTCCGAGAATCTCCCGACAGGCATCGACACCGGACCCGTCCGGTAGGCGGACATCCATCAAGATCACGTCGGGCTTCACCCTCTGCGCTTGCTGGACGGCCTCCGCCATGGTGCCCGCTTCCCCTACAACCGCGATGCCCTGGGTTTGGCCGAGCACCGTCCGCAGTCCCACGCGAATCACCTCATGATCATCGACAAGCAGTACTCGAATAACGTGAGTTTTAGTTGTGAGCATAGTGAGTATCCTTTGGAAGATCGAGTGAGATCCTCGTCCCCTTGTCCGGTTTCGACTGGATGGCGAACAAGCCCCTGACTTTTTGAGCCCGTGCCGCCATGTTGACTAATCCATGGCCAACCCCCTGAACTGAGCGGGTACTAAACCCGATGCCGTCATCCGTCACAGCCAGACGATCAGAGCGGATGAGATCCCGAAGCGAGACGGTGATCTGTTTGGCGCGGCTGTGGCGCAACGCATTACTCACCCCTTCCCGTACGATGTTGATGATATGGAGTGCCTGTTCGGTGGAAAGCCGCCGTGCGGCCTCGTCGTCGATTCTGACCCGACATCTGGTGGAAGAGGAGATGGACATCGTTTCGACCATTGTCCGCAAGGCGGTCGAAAAGTCTCCACCCTGCAACACTTGAGATTCGAGACCGGCAATGAAATTCCGGACTTCCGTCATGACCTGGTTGAGCTGCCTAATGGCATGATCCAGTGTCGCCATGAACTTCTTCGCCACAGGATCGCGGCGCTTCCTGATCAGTGGCTTACACGCTTCTAACCCAAGTCCAACAGCATACAGGGATTGGAGAATACCATCGTGGAGGTCTTGGCTAATCCGTTCTCGTTCTTGAAGTGCGGCGCTCAAGTCTCGTTCACGTTGTAGGAGAATCTCCTCCATTCGTTTGCGCTCCGTGATATCCGTCGCGGCACCCAGCACCATGTGAACCTGTCCTTGATCGTCGAAAATCGGTCGCTTGACCGTCTGTAACCAACGCGTCTTTCCCTCGGCATCGGTGATCCTCTCCTCCGGGATGAACCGATCTCTCCCGGAATAGATCACCTCAAGATCGCTCCGCCGAAAAAACTCTACCTCTTCGGCATTTGCATTGAAGTCGGCATCCAATTTCCCGATCAACTCTTCCACCGTCGTGCCATACCAATCGGCCACGGCCTTGTTGGCCACCGTAAAACGGCCGTCGCGATCTTTGGCAAAGATGAGGTCTGGGTCCGTGTCGATGACCTGTCGCAAGAATGTATGGGAGCGACGGAGCTCGGCTTCAGCCCGTTTACGTTCTCCGATGTCCCGCAAGATCATGCAGGCGTACTCTTTCCCTTCATGTTGCAGATAATTGACGGTCACGTCCGTCTGCAAGACGAGTCCACTTCGTGACCAAAACTTCGCATCGAATGTCAACGCGCCCTGCTGTTTGAGATAATTCCAATGAGTCACCCACCGCTCTACGGGGAAATTTGGGTCAATATCATGGACCGTCATGACCATCAGTTGCTCGCGTGAGTACTCCAACATTCGGCATGCGGTATCATTGACGCTGAATATTCGAGCGTTCGGGTCTAACCACAAGATCGCCTCGACGGCTTGATCCACGGAGAACTGGGTCAACCGAAGCGCTCGTTCCAGGCGCTTGCTCTCAGTGATATCGTCGCCAACCGTCACACTGCACTGCTTGCCGTTCAACTCGATCAGTTCCGATGACAAGAGACACTGGCGAATTTCGCCACTCTTGCTTCGTAGCGCCACTTCCACGTTGCGGACTGATCCCTGGCGCTTCAACAGTTCGAGATAACGGTCCCGTGCCTCTGTCGAGGGCCAGAGTCCTATTTGTTGCGTCGTGCGTCCTACGACTTCTTCTGTACGATAATCGAACAGCTGACAGGCGGCATCATTAGCGTCTACCACGAGACCAGAGTCCAGCTCGCTAATGACGACCGGATGGGGACTGGCTTGGAACGCCTTCGCAAAACGCTCTTCGCTCCTGCGGAGCGCTTCTTCGGCTTGCTTACGGTCCGTGATATCGTTAGCGACGGTCACAATACAGAGCGTTCCGTTGAGCTCCGCGAGATCAGCGGAGGCCAGAAGGTAGCGTAATGCACCCGATTTGACCTTTAAAGCAAACTCGATGTTGCGCACCGGCTGCCCAGCTTTCAAACGCTCGATGACCCGCACTCTCTCTTCGAGATTCGGCCAGATACCTAGTATCAACGTAGTGTTTCCGATCACTTCCTCTCGACGAAAACCGAACAGCTCAAGACAGGCATCGTTCACCTCAAGACATCGGCCCGTTGCGACCTCCGTGATCCCGATCGGATGAGGGCTTGTTCGGAAGGCTTTGGAGAATCGTTCTTCGCTTTCGCGAAGGGCTTCCCCCGCATGCCTGCGCTCGGTGATATCGTCGCACACGATCAGTGCCAATGATTTTCCAACCTCGCGTTGCAGCACACGCGCAAACTCACGTACCCACAACACAGTGCCATCGCCTCGCACCTTGCGGAATTCCCATTGTGCGACTCCTTCAGGATGTCGAAAGAATGCTTCCATCTTGGCACAGATGCACTCTCGGTCTGCTTCGAAGATGATCGCCTCCACCGACGTCCCGACAAGATCCTCGACGCGATAGCCCAAGTACCGCGCGCCGTACTCGTTGACTGACCTGATGATTCCCTTTCCGTCCACGGTGAAATACATGGAGGGAGTTTCGTCATAGAGATTCCGATATCGCTCTTCACTGGCCTGCAATTCTGCGGTGCGCTCGATGACCTTGCGTTCCAATTCATCATGTGCTTTCCGGAGGGCTTCTTCGGTCCGCTTGAGCTCAGTGATGTCTTGGAACGTTCCGTACGCGCGAACTGCCCGGTCGTTCACGACTTCGACCTCCCCGGCAGCCCGGACTGCAATCCGGCGGCCTTTCGCTGAGACAAGATCTAACTCCAGATCCCAAGCCATCCCCTGGGTCATCGCTTTTTCAAATGCCTCAGCGAGAAGGGGTCGGCTTTCTCGTGTATAAAAATTCAACGCCGTTTCCACCGTCGGGCTGTACAATTCCGGCGTGGTCTCGTGCAGGCGGTATGTTTCGTCGCTCCACCACAGACGGTTCGTCAGGAAATCTACCTCCCATCCCCCGATGTTCCCCATCGCTTCGGTTTGGGCCATCAGCGCCAACTGTTGCTTGTGATGCGTGATATCCTCTGCAATACCCGCAATGCGATGTTCCCACCCCGCCATTCTGACTCGGCGATCGGAGATCCAGCGGACATACCCATCTCGTCCCACAATCCGGTACTCACAGTGGAACACCGCTGTCACCCCTCCGCCAATAAACCGATCATGACTTGCCTTCACCCGCCGATGGTCATCCGGATGGATCGAGTCGAGCCAGAGAGACCAGTTTCGATACATTTCCTCCCGCTCAATACCCCAGATAAAGGTGAATGCGGAGTTGACATACAACACCTTCCTTCCCTCTGGCGTCACATCCGCGATCCAGAAGGCGGAACTCACCGACTCGGCGAACTGCTGCCACCGGGCCTCGCTCTCTCGTAACGCCTCTTGTGTACGATTACGCTCAGTGACATCAGTGGCAATGATGCCAATGGCTGAAAGATGACCAGCAGCATCCGTCACAGGAAATTTCACGACGATACTGGTATGAGGCCCGTCTTCCTGCTCCGTGACTTCCTCAAACTCCTGTCCTCGCCCCGTGGTTAATACTTGTCGATCATGCAATTCAAACTGCTCGGCCTGCGCGGGTGAAAACACTTCCCGATCCGTCTTGCCTAGCGCCATGCCAGAAGCTAGGCGGCAGACTTCCTCAAACCGTCGGTTGGTGTAGAGATAGCGCCCTTCGTGATCTTTCAGGCATGTCATATTCGGCGCGTTCTCCAAGAATTGGCGAAACCGCTCTTCGCTCCGACGCAGCGCCTCCGTCCTGTCGCTCACTTGTCGTTCCAAGGTCGCATTGAGATCGGCGAGTGCTTGTTCTGCGCGCTTGCGTTCGGTGATGTCGTTACCGACCGTGATGAGGCACATCCTTCCATTAAGCTCAGCCAGATCCGAAGACACCAGGATATGGCGCAAATCCCCGGATTTTATCTTGAAGCTCATCTCAAGATTGTGGACCGGCTTGCCACCTTTCAATTGCTTAACGAGCCATGCCCGATCCTCTTCATTCGGCCAGATCCCCAGCATCAAGGTGGTGCTTCCGATCACGTCCTCACGACGGAACCCAAACAGCTGCAAACACGCGTCATTCACTTCGATACAACGACCCGTTGCCAGTTCCGTGATTCCAATCGGATGTGGGCTTGCGCGGAAGGCTATGGCAAATCGTTCCTCGCTTTCGCGTAACGCCTCCTCTGCCTGCTTGCGCTCGGTAATATCGGAGAACAAGCCGATGATGGCAGGCTTCCCGTTCCACGTGATCCGAGCTGCCTCGACCTGGACCTGAATCGGTGTGCCATCCATCTTCAGATAGATTCGCTCCGCACTATGAACGGACATTCCGCCGCTCAGCAGGCGTTTCACATTCTCCCTGACTTCTTGATGATAGTCCGGATGGATGAATTCAAAGGTCGGCCGGTCCAGAATTTCCTGCGCAGCATTCGCTCCCAGGAGGACGGCGCCCGTATGGTTGACGTAGGCGGTTCGTCCTTCGCTGAAGACGAATACACCAGATGGTGAAAGCTCGACTAAGGTTCTGTACCGTTCTTCACTCTCCCGTACTGACTCCTCCATTCGTCTGCGATCAGTAATATCGGTATGTGAGCCGAGGAGACTAATTCTTCGACCATCCGCTTCAGTCACAAACGAGGCCCGTGCTTCAATCCATCGATAGCCCCCGTCCTTGTGCTTCAGCTGAAATTCCTGTCGATAGTCTCCCTCGCGACGAGACACGTAGTCTCGTACGTAGGCAATCGCCGCATCACGATCCTCTGGGTGCAGAAGCGTCGTCCATCCCTCAAAAGAATCTGAAATCTCCGCCGGCTCGTATCCCAGCTGGTATTTCCATTCCTCGGAAAAGACCACGGCGTTCGTTTCCGTGTTCCAGTCCCAGAGTCCGGTGCCTGACGCACGGAGAGCCTGTCGGAGCTTTTCTTGAGACGTCCGTAACATCGCCTCCGCGCGCTTCCGCTCGGTAATGTCCAAGGCTGCCCCGAACATACGGAGGGGTTGACCGCCGCTATCACGCGCGACCTCGCCGCAGCAATGAATCGTCCGTACGTCGCCATCGGGGCGGACAATTCGGCATTCCATGTCGTAGGTTGCAGCCCCTGCCAACGCGTCATCGATCGCCGCCAGCACCCGGTCATGATCGTCCGGCAGTACCGCCGACATAAAACTGTCGAAGGTGATCGCTCGCGATCGAGGTTCATAGCCGAAGATCCGGTAGAGTTCGTTGGACCATTCCACCTCGCCACTTGCGATGTCCCAATTCCAACTCCCCAGGTGAGCAAGAGCTTGTGCGACCTCCAGGTGATGAGTCTGTTCGTGCAGCACTCGGTCACGCTCGGCAAGCTGGTGTGCGAGATCGGCGACCTGCCTGCGCAGCAGATCCAATTCAGGACGGTGACTTGTAGAACTCATGATGAGGCTCCTTGCCGCGCGACGCCGACAGTACCTCAACAGCCGGCTCAACTCACAGGAGCGACCATGTCACGTGGCGAATGATGAATGATGATGACGGCCCAGCGCACTGCTTCCTAAGATAAAGACCTCAGGAGAGGGCTAGTGTCCTACGAGAATAGGCGAAAGTCTAGATCCAAATGGCCCCGAGCCTCTACCTAAAAAAGAGGCGAGGCTGCATCGATTATGTATGATGGTGCCGAAGGCGGGACTTGAACCCGCACGGCTTTCGCCACACGCCCCTCAAACGTGCGTGTCTGCCATTCCACCACTTCGGCACAAAGCGAGAAGCGTCGTTCGTCGGAATTCGTCGTCGACAGCGGTTCACGAGATACGCTTCACGAACAGACGAGCGACGCCTGAGGGAGTGCGCATTATAGAAGTAGGGTAAAATTGTTGTCAATCAACCGGACGTTCGGTAGAATCGGCATCTCATTGTCCTAGGTCGCTCTTCCATGACGCGAACAGACGAACAAGGTCTCTCCTCTTCCATTGCGGCATTTTTTGATGTCGACAATACCATTTTGCCTGGTGAAGCGAGTGAAATGAGATTTTTCCGCTGGCTGTGGCGACGCGGTATCGTCGGGTGGCCTGAAGCTCGTGAGAGCGTGTCGTGGCTCCTGCGACATTTCCCGGCATTGTCGCTGCACCCGCTCCGCAAGCGGAAGCTGTACCTAGCCGGAAAACCTTCGCAAGTGATTCAACCGTTGGGCGAGGAGTTTTGTCGCGAGGAACTCTGTCCTCGTGTCTCCCCCGCTGCGATGCGGATGCTCGACGAGCATCGCCGTGCCGGCCACGCCATCATTTTCGTGACAGGGTCCATCGATTTTCTGATCGCCCCCGTCGCGGACGCGCTTCGAGCTGATCGCTGCTTTGCTACTCGATTGGAGCAGCAGAATGGACTCTATACCGGGTTCCTCGTGCCACCCCTGCCGTATGGGGAGGGGAAACGCCAACTCATTGATCAGTTGATCCATGAACTGACGCTGGATCTCTCCCAATGCTATGCGTACGGGGATAGCCCGGGTGATTTTGACTTGCTCCGTGCCGTGGGGCATCCGACGGTGGTGAACCCAATTCGTGGCATGGCCTCCATCGCCCGACAGCAGAACTGGCCGATCGTCAAATGGCGATGAGTGACTCCTTGTGATCGAATCAACCGCCTGCTCGGTGAATCATCCAATCGACGATTTAGTTAGTCCACACACGGCTCATGCGCGTCACTGAAATTTTTCATAGCGTTCAAGGCGAGTCGACCTTTGCCGGCCTCCCCTGCGTGTTCGTACGTCTGACCGGTTGCCCGCTGCGATGCACCTGGTGTGACACGGATTATGCGTTCTTTGGCGGAATGGACCGGTCCATCGATGACATTCTCGACACGGTGCGATCCTATGGTTGTCAGTTGGTCGAGGTGACGGGAGGTGAACCGTTAGCGCAACCCGATAGCAGCGCGCTGCTCTGTCGATTGTGCCATGAAGGATTCACGGTCCTCCTTGAAACGAGCGGAGCAGTGGATACCACCATCGTCGATCCATCGGTCCATATTATCTTGGACGTGAAATGCCCGGGAAGCGGCATGACGGAACGGATGCACTGGCCCAATGTCGAACGATTGCGGCCACAGGATGAAGCAAAATTCGTCATGCAGGACCGGAGTGATTACGAATGGGCGAAACGTATTCTGGATCGCTTCCAGTTGACCGATCGTTGTGCGGTGCACTTTAGTCCGGTGTTTGGCGCGCTGGATCCACGACGGTTGGCTGAATGGCTCTTGGCCGATCGATTACCGGTTCGCCTTCAGTTGCAACTCCACAAGCACATCTGGGCACCCAATATGCGGGGAGTGTGAAGAATATCGCCGTCGAGCAAGATGAAGAAGTCCTGATGACAACCAACCATTGGCTGATGCTGCTTGCCCATTGACGCATCAAAGGAGAATCGAATGCCCATTCTGCGAGTTCACGCGAAACAAGGACACGTCGACACCGAGACCACAGACGCGCTGGTCCTCCTGCTGTGTGAAGGGGAGGGACTGCCTAAGGAAGATGGGGCGATTCTGGATAGAGCGCTCGGTGGAACCCTCCGTGATCTTCTCCAGTCAAAGGAGTTCGATGGAAAGACCGGTGAGGTGGTTTTGTTTCATACGCACGGGAAAATTCCGGCGAAGCGGTTGATTCTAGTCGGGCTTGGGAAAAAACATGACCTGGGTTTGGATCAGATCCGACAGGCGATGGGCCATGCCGTCAAACGGGTTCGCCAAGCCAAATCCGGTGCTTTTGCGGTGGCGCTGCCGAGCAGCGTGCCGCATGGGGCGTCGCCGATCGACGTTGGCCAGACGATGGCTGAAGGAGCGATCTTAGGAAGCTATCAATTCACGACCTATCGCAGCGACACCCCGACGGGTAAGGGCGTGACCGCGATGACGGTTCTGGCTCCGCAGAAAGATCACCTGCGCCAGTTGTCGGAAGGGATTCGTCGCGGTGTCGCGACCGCTGAAGCGACGGTCTACGTTCGAGATCTCTGTAACCATCCATCGAATGTGATGACACCGACCAGGATCGCCAGTGAGGCAAAAACCGTGGCGAAGGAAGTCGGCGTGAATCTCAAGATCCTCGAACAAAAAGAGATGGAACAACTCGGCATGGGCGCGCTACTGGGGGTTGCAAAAGGCAGCCACGAGCCGCCGAAATTCATTATTCTCCAGTACCACGGAGCCAAGAACAAAAACGACCGCCCGGTCGTGCTCGTCGGCAAGACGATCACCTTCGACACGGGTGGGATCTCGCTCAAACCAGCGGAAAATATGGAACAGATGAAGGCCGATATGACGGGTGGAGCGGAAGTGTTGGCCGCGATGCGAGCGGCCGCTCGTCTGAAGCTACCGCTTAATCTCATCAGCATCCTCCCGGCAGCCGAAAACATGCCCGGGGGCCGGGCGATGCGACCTGGTGACGTGGTCAAGACCCTTTCGGGAAAAACCGTGGAGGTGCAGAACACGGACGCCGAGGGCCGCCTGATTCTCTCCGACGGCCTTACCTATGCGACGCGATTCAAGCCGGCCGCGCTCATTGATATAGCCACGTTGACGGGGGCTTGTGTCGTCGCGCTGGGTCAGTTCGCGATCGGCATGTTCGGCACCGATGCCAGGTTGAAAGACGCGATTCAGAAGGCCGGTCTTCGAGCAGGCGAGCGGGTATGGGAAATGCCGTTGTGGGACGAATATTTTGAGCAACTGCGCAGCGATGTGGCCGACATGCGGAATATCGGCGGACGTGGGGGTGGCATGATCACTGCGGCGCTGTTCTTAAGCAAGTTCGTCGGCGACGCCCCCTGGGTGCATCTCGACATCGCCAGCACCGATTGGAGCGAGCGGGAACGGGCGTATATCCCCAAAGGCCCAACCGGCATCGGGACCAGACTGTTAATCCAGTTCCTCATCAATCGCTCACTATAGGGTAAGAGAAAGACGGTTCGGCGATGTCATACGACCAGATTGGCCAACTCTTCATGATTGGGTTCGATGGCACCACCGTGTCGGCTGACCTCGCCTCCTTCATCAGGGAATATAAGCCCGGTGGAATCATCCTGTTTTCGAGGAATCTCGAATCGATCGCGCAGATGGTGGAATTGACAAGCGATCTTCAACGCTGTAGTCCACACTCCCCCCTCCTGATCTCTATCGATCAAGAAGGTGGACGGGTCTCACGGTTGCCAAAAGACTTTACAATTTTTCCACCATGCGAAGTCCTTGGGCAATGCCGTTCCTCTGAACTAGCCTACGCGGCGGCAGCCACGACCGCAACAGAACTCAAGGCCGTCGGCATCAACATGAATATGTCTCCGGTGCTTGATGTGAACAGCAACCCCGCCAATCCGGTGATCGGTGATCGCGCCTTCGGCACAACGCCTGACCTCGTGGCTGAATTGGGGTTGGCCACAGTGGGAGGTCTCCAGGACAATCGTGTCGTGGCTTGCGGGAAGCATTTTCCTGGTCATGGCGATACCAACTCGGACTCGCACAAGGAGTTGCCCATCGTAACGGCGCCGCGCGAACGATTGGAGCATATTGAGTTTCCTCCATTCCGGCGAGCGGTGGCGAACGGCGTGGCGACGATGATGACGGCCCACGTGCTGTATCAGGCGTTGGATGAGAAACGGCCGGCAACCCTGTCCCCGACGATCATCGGAAGATTTCTTCGTGAGGAGTTGCACTACAACGGTGTCGTGTTGACGGATGATCTTGAGATGCATGCCATCATTGATCATTATGGCATCGGCGACGCAACGATCCAGGCCATTCAAGCCGGTTGCGACATGCCGTTGATCTGTAAAGACCGCAACCGCGTCATAGCCGCGATGAATGCCGTTGACAAAGCTGTGGCCGACGCGGACATCTCGGCCGGACGGTTGGCCCAGTCCCTCGCGCGTATCCGTCGCGTGAAAGAGCGCTTCCTGCTTCCCTATCGCCCCGTGATGATTTCAGATGCCAAACTTGTGGTGGGGTGCCGAAGCCACAAAGCGCTCTTGCGCTCCATCGACCGGACACGAGAACGAGTCGCGAAGGCCGACCTATGACCTTTGCTTTTTTCTTTTCAATATAGAGAGTGAACCATTTTGTGCAGTGTCTCTTCAGGAGAATTCCCTGAGTTACGCAGGGATGGAAGACCTCCCCTCACTGAAGTGAGGAAGCGAAACCTCTGTCTCTCTACCGAATACCTTGCCCTCCTCTCATCTCTTGTGGCATCATAAGCGTTCCTTTGGAGGGCCTTATGGCCTCATTGCTCGAGTACGTTGGATCTGTCCATATTTTTCTTGGGCCCTACCGGGGCAATCCGATCGCGATCTATTTGCGGCGGACGGAATCTGGCTGCCAGATCGGCCCAAAAGTCTATCCTTGGAACAATGTCATGGGCCTTGGTGAAACGCCGAATAAGGCCGCTGCTGATTTCGAGGAAAAATGGAAGACAAAGGGCTTAACGGCAAACATGTATTCGGGCCCAGCCTGGGAAGGAGGCATTAAGCCAGAAAGACCAGCGCCGCCCAAGCCAGCTGCCCCCCCACCTAAACCGGCCACTCCGCCCAAGGCCGCAGCCACTCCAGTAGACACAGTCCCTGGATCGCCTGTCCCGGCTGCTGCCGCAGTTCCCGCTGAAGAGACTTCTACCACAGCACCCGTTTCCGCAACCCAGCCCGCTGGAAAGTCGGACTAGACTCCTTACTAGCATTGCTCCTGATTCATCGTGACGGCGGACTACTGTCGACAGCCTGAGCGGCTAGTTTGCTGTGTTTCATCCCATACACCGCATACACGAGAATGCCAATAATGGTCCATACCACAAAACGGATCCATGTTGCCCAAGGCAAACCAGCCATGAGGTATAGACATGCCGAGATGCTCATGATGGGCACGAAAGGCATGAAGGGAAGACGAAAGGGCCTGGGCAGATTCGGCTTTGCGTACCGGAGTAGCATGACCCCAAAACTGACGAGGATAAAGGCAAAGAAGGTTCCGATGTTGGTCATATCGGCCGCTTCCCCGATCTGGAACAACGCCGCCAGAATCGCGACAACCACTCCGGTCAGAATCGTTGCCCGATGGGGGGTTCCAAACGTTGGATGAACCTGTGAGAGCCCCGGGCTTAACAGCCTATCGCGCGACATAGCAAAGAACACGCGGATTTGTCCCAGCATCATGACGATCAATACACTCGTGATACCCGCCACGGCTCCGATAGCCACGATAGCAGCGCCCCATTTAAACCCGACGACGCTGAGCGCTTCCGCCACTGGAGCGTGTATGTCAATTTGGCTCAGGGGGACCAGGCCGGTGAGGACAGCCGCCACGGAAATATAGAGCACGGTACACACAGCCAGCGAAGCAAGGATACCCAACGGAACGTCTCGTTGGGGGTTCCGAGCCTCCTCTGCAGCAGTTGAGACCGCGTCGAACCCTATATAGGCAAAAAAGATGATAGCAGCCGCGGCACGGACCCCTTCAAATCCGTTCGGCATGAAAGGCGTCCAGTTATCAGCGCTGACAGAGGGAGCCCCTACGGCGATGAAGAAGAGAACCACCGCAAGTTTCAGCAGCACGATCATGCCGGCGGCACGAGCACTTTCCTTGATTCCTATCACGAGTATGGCCGTGACCAACAAGACGATGATGGCAGCTGGAAAATTGGCGATACTTCCCTCCGGACCACCGGCCCAATGCGGTGGATTCGTCGCCCAATAGGGCAATTCCAAGCCAGCGAGCGTCAATAATTTGTTGAAATAGCCGGACCAGCCGATCGCCACCGCGACGCAGGCCACACCATATTCCAAAATCAGATTCCATCCTGTGAGCCAGGCAAGAAACTCACCCAGCGTGGCGTACGAAAAGGTATACGCAGACCCCGCGACCGGGATCATCGATGAAAATTCGGCATAACAGAGCGCGGCTAACGCGCAGGTGATGCCGGAAAGAATGAAGGAGAGCACAATCCCTGGTCCCGCTCCTGGCCGGTGGGCATCACCGACAATGGCGGTTCCGACCAGGACGAAAATGCCGGTCCCAATAATCGCGCCGATCCCAAGCGCCGTGAGATCCCACGCCGTCAATGTTTTCTTGAGACGATGCTCTGGATGTTCGGCATCGGCCAGAATTTGATCGATGGGTTTCGTTCGGAGAAGTTGGCTGCGCACGGTCCCTCCCAAGCTCAACGTGCCAGAATTCGCTGTGATGGGGTCACGACACTACGGCTCCATCTGAGATCAACGTGTGGCCAGAGACCACGGAACGAGTTGGCGGTGCTTGCTGGGACGGTCCGGAGAGATCATGCACACGTCCGGCGGGCCGCACGGAGCAAAGCTTCAAACAGCCGCCGATGGACCGCATGCCGCTCGAACAAGAATTCGGGGTGCCATTGAATAGCGAGCAGAAATCGATGTGCGGGAGATTCGATCGCTTCGATGATCCCATCGGGTGCCACGGCACTTGCGCAGAGCGACGGAGCAACTGTCTTGACCGATTGGTGATGGGAACTATTCACCATGAAGGCTTTTCTTCCGACCACCTTATTCAAGAGGCTCTTAGGTGTCACGGTCACCGGGTGAGCGACATGGATCGCCTTCGCTTTTTGACGATGATCCAACGCACTAGGGACTTGTGCAGGAATGTCCTGATACAGGCTCCCTCCACAAGCGACATTCACCGTCTGCATCCCTCCACAGATTCCTAGGAGGGGAAGATCCCGCTTCTTTGCCTGAAGAACTAACTCCAGCTCAAAGTTGGCGCGGCGCTCGCTCACCAGCGGAAACTT
Source organism: Nitrospira sp. CG24B (assembly GCA_002869845.2). Classification (GTDB taxonomy): domain Bacteria; phylum Nitrospirota; class Nitrospiria; order Nitrospirales; family Nitrospiraceae; genus Nitrospira_D. Next base: position 39,835 of record NEWS02000003.1, read on the forward strand.
GTAGCGCTGCCGCTCTCCATAGAGACTCGGCGGAAGGTCCGGCCCGCTGCCGGTGAGGAGCAACCCATCGACACGGTCAAGAAGCCGTCGCCGGGCAGACGGTTCCGCTACAAGAGGAAGGATCAGAGGAATACCACCGAGTTCTTCAACAGCCCGAATGTAGCGAGCCCGCAAAAAGTAGGTTGGCTCGTGCCCGCCCATATCCTTCCTGTCACCGGCATTAAAGTCTGGGGTCACGCCAATTACAGGCTTCATACTCAATGCGCAGGCTAGTTCGTTGGAGCAGGCGCGACGGAGGTTCCTTCGTTTTCGGCACCAACACCGAGAAAACGTACCGGACGATCGCCGCTGAGATGCTCTGGAGTAATGAGGTAGGTCCCGTACACGCTGGGGACCCAAATACTTTTCGCCGTTGGCTCACTGAATCCCGAAAACACATAGGCGAGACCACCGACGATTCCACCCCCAACAGCAAATGCTGCTTTAAACGGGAAATACAAGATCGTGGCGGCAGCTGAAGCAGCTCCCATGCCGGCCCCAGAAGCCGTTCCTTGCTGTGAGTCAGCGGACGACGACTGACTCCAAGCCGGAGCGACAAGCATCGAACAGTAGGTGATGACAAGAATGAGAACCACGATTGGGAGTCTCACGTGAAGCGCCTCCTTCTTTTTCGCATCCACAACAATGGGATGCATGAACAATCATACACGAGTCCTGGCATGCGTTATAACAAATTCGCCGCTGAATGCAACTCCCGAGGGGATCTCGATCTTAACAGGATGATGACACCGAACGATCAGGGGTCAGATCCAACTCTCCCAAGATGTAAGCGAACACATAGTCTGCACGATTATTGGCCTCTTGATCTAATTCAATGGACAACTCATCAACTTGGATTCGCTGATTTTCTTGGACCACACCCGCTTGCAGTCTTAGATCCAGCTTGCACCAGCAAACCGCTTGTGCAAAACAATCCGCTATACGCTCTTGATAGTGAGGACGCTCTTGGGGATCGAGTGCCATCACACTCTTCGCCAATCGATCAGCAAGACGCATCTTCTGTCGAAGAACCAAGAGCTGGTCGGTGCCAATTTCAACAGAGACCTGGATACCCGCTTTCCAACTCCGCTTTTTCACGTTGAACACACAGGCCAGCACATCGGGGCGCCCCTCGACTGGCTCAGGCCCGAAGAAAAGCGTGACTCGATAAGACGGAACGTCTCGATGTGATTCTGGAACCATGGGACGTCATTGTACCATGATTCACATAAAGACCCGGGGCTCGATTGACGCACCTGTACCCCGAGGATAAGATGGAAACCTATGAGCGACGTTGCCCACCAAACGCGGATCGCTGAGATCCAAGACGCACTCGGAGACATGGGCTCCGTTGATGGATGGCTTTTCTACGACTTTCGCGGCAGCGACCCATTAGCCTATCGGGTCTTGCTCCTTGATCCAACCCAACATGTCACTCGGCGCTGGTACTATTGGATCCCCTCGTCTGGGGAACCGGTTAAACTCCTTCACAGGATTGAACCATATGTGCTGGATGAGCTACCCGGTCAGGTCCAGCAGTACGTGTCATGGAAACAGCAACGTTCGCTGTTGACCTCGCTGCTACAAGGTCGACGGCGAATCGCCATGCAGTATTCACCGTTCAACGCCGTTCCGTATCTGTCCAGAGTGGATGCCGGCACCGTTGAGCTGATCAGAAGTTTTGGGCTTGAGGTGGTCACATCAGCCGATCTCGTCCAACGATTCGAGGCAGTCTGGACAGATGAACAACTGGAATCCCATCGGTACGCCGTGACGGCGCTCAGAAACATCGTCGATGAGGCCTTCGCCCATGTGGCATCTTGTGTCACTAACGAACGTCGGTTATCCGAGTATGATCTGCAGCAGTTCATTCTCTCACGTATTCGCGATGCGGGCATGACCACATCCAGCGCTCCAATTGCAGCTGTTGATGCCCACAGCGCCGATCCTCACTATGGGCCGACTGAGTCAAACCCCTCACTCATCACTCGAGACAATTTAGTTCTGATCGACCTCTGGGCGAAACAAACAGCCCCAGGATCGGTCTATGGGGATATCACGTGGACAGGCTATACCGGCACAGAAGCACCAGCAAAACAGCGCATGATCTTTGAGCATGTTCGACGCGGACGTGATGCGGCACTGTCGTTTGTTCAGGATCGGGTGGCTACCGGCCGATTTCCTTGTGGATGGGAGGTTGATGACGTCTGCCGTAATCCGATTCGAGCGGCAGGCTACGGCGACTTCTTCATTCATCGAACCGGCCACTCGATCGGGGAAGAAGTCCATGGTAATGGAGCCAATATCGACAACCTGGAAACTCAAGATAGTCGTCGGCTTCTGCCGAGAACCTGCTTTTCTATCGAGCCGGGGATCTACCTGCCGGGAGAGTTTGGGATCAGGAGTGAGCTTGACGTCTACATATCGGATCGAGAAGCCGTGGTACACGGCCTACCACTTCAAACCGAAATCGTGCCTCTGCTCTGACATTTCCGTCTGATCGTTCTGCTCCGACCCTTTCTTGACACCATGTCCGAGGGGCGGCTAGATTCAGTCATCCAGCAAGGGCACTCTCCGGATCACATGCGAGGCCGTGCATGTTCGGCACAATGGGTTTCTCTGAACTCATTCTCATTCTGGTCATCGTGCTCATCATTTTCGGCGCGGGCCGTCTGCCGCAGATCGGCGAGGGTGTCGGCAAGGCATTGAAAGGCTTTCGAAAAGAAGTCACCGACGTGCCCCAACCAGCTTCAGACCAGGTCCAACAAGAAGCCGGGCAACCACAGGCAATTCAGACTCCGGCAAGTATCCCAGCAACAGTTCCACCACCGGCCACAGGATCATCGTCAGCAACAACGAGGCCGCACGCTCCCTATGTCCCTGGTCCAGAAATGACACCCGGCACCACGGCTTCATTGCTCTACAACACCAGCCTTCAAACCCCGCGACCATCGGCTCCTTTCACGAATCAAGCATCGGCGTCTGCCGCCAGCCCCGTGCTATCGATGGAGGAGCGGGCTGCAGCTCCCCCTCCAAGGGCTCACACGTCGTATCCACCGTTGCCAGCTGGTTCTCAGGCAAAACCGACCGCCAAACGTCCTTCCGCTATTGTGAACAAAGATGCGGTGGCCCGCGTACAGGCGCAACAGGCAGCGCTCAAAGCTACACAATCAGCAGCGGTATCGCCTGACGACCTGCAGCATCTCGGTGAAGGCCTCGGAGAGGTCGTGCGAACGTTCCGGCAAGCGGCGACCGACGTGCGAAACAGTGTGGACCCTCAAATGCGAACGATCCAAGCCGAAATGGATGCGGCCCAAAAAGAAATCCAGCAATCCATCGAAGCCGCTAAAGAATTACCGCCGCAAGAAGATCCCCACAAATCTGCGTGACCCTCATCCATAGAGCCTCCCCATAGTTCGCTCACATTCTTGCCGACTGATGTATGCCCTCTTCGCACCACTGACATGAGGGATCGCTATCGCTGTAGGCGTTACCAAAAGACTCCAGCACCCGCCCTGACGTGACCCTTGAACAGGCTCAGTCGAATAGTTAATGAGCCATCGATGTTTTAGAGAAAACGAGGGTTGGTCAGAGAGTGCTACATCTACTGGATCGGCTATGGAATGAGGCGGTCAGTTGCTTTGTTCTGGCAGGAGATGCCTACGGGCTTGGGGGAAGAGATCCATATCGAAAAATCGCACCCGTTCGCCGGTAGAACGATAGTCTGGACGTTACATGCTGATTCGGAAAAGCTTGCTTGTTACTCAGGAGGGATTTCGACTTCGATTCAGGGCCTCAACCAGTCCAACCAATTCCTCTTGTACCGTCTTCTCCAACTCCACAAACTGGATGCCCATGCCTGGAAATAGAAGGTATCGCTCCGGCTTGTTGCGAACCCAGGCAACCTTCGCCTTCGCTTTCAGCTTGTCCCACGGCCGATCTGGCAGCGCAAATTCGACCGTCAACTCGGTGCCCGGACTGAGGGGGGCACCACTCTCGATAAAGAGCCCACCGCCGCCAATTCCCCCGGTGAGACTATCGAACTGCTTTCCTTCTGGCGTCGTACACCGGACCTTCAGGGCGAGAGGCGCACGGGGCTGCGCGCGACAATGGGCAAACCGGCTATCTTCACCACTGACAACCACGTGCTCGATGATTGCACCCCATGACATGCTACCCAATAACTGGCCAGAGGTGTCGTGTACGTTGATCGTCTCCCGCCCAGAATCAATAGCGAGAGACTTCCCTCGATGCCCCGTAGTGGAAACGACAGGAAACGTCATAACATCCCTTTTCCGGGTGGCGTAAGCCAGGAGTGGAATTATGCTGCGTGCCCCATGTTCTGAGATGATTTCACCAGCTCATGGATTTTTTCGCGTATACACTCCGCTATTTCCGTGAACCGGATCCCCATTCCAGGACTAAATGTATATTGATCAGCCTTTGGACAAACCCAAGCAACGGTTCCTTTTGCCGGCATCCATTCTTCGGATTTCTCTGAAAACGAGAACTCCATCGCCAGTCTAGTTCCTACAGGGAGAGGAGTCTGGCTTTCGATAAATAATCCTCCACCGCCAATACCACCTGCGCGACTCTCACATCGTGGTCCTTCTGGGCTATTGTAGCGCACACGAAACGCGAGCGAAATCCGAGGCTCTGACCGGACTTCTTTTTGAGCCCCCACAACATCCACCTTGCGGTAGGCGAGTATTTGATCAATGACGAAGTCCCAGGACAGGGAGCCAATTGCCTCCCCCTTAACACCCAACAAGACAACCATTTCACGGGCCGCGTCAAGTTCAATGGCTTTGCCTTTATGACGAAGACTCAAAGAAACAGGGTATTTCACAGTCCCTCCATCGGAAGCACGCACGAGGCAAGTATAGCGCGGCGTTTCTGATTGTCGAGGAAAACGAGTGGGTTAGGAGAAGCGAGGGAAGGAGCTAACGGCCAGAGGGGGGAATATCAATTTCCCCCCTCTACGAATTATTAGCTAGACTTATCAATCAAGAGTAGAAATCTTCCAGTTTTTATGCGGTCTTAGCGTCTTTTTCCTGTTCAAATATGCGCATCGGTGGGTTTTTTCCCAAGATTGCATCTTCCGTAATCACCACTTCTACGATCTGTTTCTGAGAGGGAGCATCATACATGATGTCAAGCATCACTTCTTCCAGGATAGCCCGAAGGCCTCTGGCCCCAGTCTTCTGCGCATAGGCTTTACGCGCTAGGGCCCCCAACGCCGCTTCAGTGAATCGGAGCTTGACCTTTTCGAACGATAACAGCTTCTCGTACTGCTTGGTCAACGCATTGCGCGGCTCAGTCAGGATACGGATCAAGGCTCGCTCGTCCAACTCCTCTAACGTGGCAACGACGGGTAATCGCCCCACGAATTCCGGTATCAGACCGTACTTCAGAAAATCCTCTGGCTGTACCTTAGACAGCAGATCCCCCAAACGAATGTCGCTCTTTCCTCGGATTTCAGCTCCAAATCCCATGGATTTTCGATTCAGACGCTGTTCGATGATCTGTTCTAAACCGACAAACGCTCCACCACAGATAAACAAAATGTTACTGGTATTGACTTGAATAAATTCCTGATGCGGATGCTTTCTTCCTCCCTGCGGTGGGACATTCGCGACCGTGCCTTCGATCAATTTCAGTAGGGCTTGTTGAACACCCTCGCCAGACACATCACGCGTAATAGACGGGCTATCGCTCTTCCGGCTGATCTTATCGATTTCATCGATGTACACAATTCCGCGCTCAGCCCGCTCCACATCGTAATCCGCAGCTTGCAGGAGCTTCAGAATGATATTCTCGACATCTTCCCCCACATAACCCGCTTCGGTCAGCGTCGTGGCATCAGCCAGGGTAAACGGGACGTCAAGATATTTGGCCAAGGTCTGGGCCAAGAGGGTCTTCCCCGTGCCGGTCGGACCCACCATGAGGATATTGCCCTTTTGGAGCTCGATATCATCAACCTCTTTTTCCTTTGAGGAGATGCGCTTGTAATGATTGTGTACGGCCACAGAGAGAATGCGTTTAGCCCGCTCCTGCCCGATGACATATTGATCGAGGTGATGCTTGATCTCCGCTGGTTTCTTGAGTTTAGACGAAATTTCTTCTTTGGCTTCTTCCCAGTCCTCCGCAATGATGTCATTACAAAGATTGACGCACTCATCACAGATATACACCGTTGGTCCGGCGATGAGTTTTCTCACCTCATCACGGCTTTTCCCACAGAAAGAACAGCGCAAGTGTCGATCCATCTTTTCCTGCTTGGCCATGCACCCTCCTGCGTTACTTACCTTTGATCCCGTCGCCGGATTCTACGGCTTTCATAAGTTTGGGTGGTCGTGTGATGACCTCGTCTATGAGGCCGTACCGCTTCGCTTCTTCGCCGGACATGAAATAGTCCCGTTCCGTGTCATGCGCAATCTTCTCAATCGACTGGCCAGTGTGTTTAGCCATGATTTCATTCAGGCGTTCACGAATCTTGAGAATTTCCCTGGCATGGATGTCTATTTCCGTCGCTTGTCCTTGGAACCCACCCAACGGTTGATGAATCATCACCCGAGCATTGGGCAGGGAAAACCGCTTGCCTTTTGTTCCGGCGGTCAACAGGAGCGCACCCATACTGGCAGCCTGACCAAGGCAGATGGTGTTGATCGGGGGCTTCACATATTGCATGGTATCGTAGATGCCCAATCCGGCAGTCACACTGCCTCCCGGCGAGTTGACGTAGAGATTAATATCTTTCTCGGGATCTTCCGCTTCAAGAAAGAGCAGCTGCGCAATCACCAAGTTGGCAAACACATCGTCGATTGGGGCTCCAAGAAAAATGATGCGATCTTTGAGAAGGCGTGAGTAGATGTCATAGGCTCGTTCGCCTCGATTGGTTTGTTCGACTACGATCGGAACCAACATATTGTTCAATTCCTTTCCCGGGCAACTCCGTACCCAACAACCGCCACCGCCTATCCTTGAATGACCGCTTGACGATAGACAATATCCAGCGCCTTATCGGCCAAGATCCTCGCTCGTAATTCCTCAACTGAATCCTGGCCACCTGCCTGGATCATTTTCACGAGATCGGCCATCGGTACCCTGAGCTCCGTGGCCAGTCGAGTCACTTCATTGTTCAAATCGTCCTGGCTCACCGACAAGCCTTCTTTCTCCGCGATGGCCTCAAGAATCAGCCCTGCTTTCACGCGACGATTTGCCTCCTCACGGTGCTCTTCGCGAATCTTCTTCAATTCTTCCGCATCTGGCGCAGGAGGAGAATCGGTGACGTTGCCACGCTGTCGTGCTTGTAATTTCTGCTGCACAATCGTGCTGAGCTCTCGTTCTACAAGTGTATCAGGGAGATCAAAATGATGGGTCTCGATAAGGCGTTTGAGAAGAGTATCTTTGTAGGACTCCTCAATATCCCTCTTGAGCGCCTTTTCCATTTGGCCACGCAACTTGTCCCTTAACTCGTGGAGCGACGCGTATGGTCCGCAGTCCTTGGCGAACTCATCGTCAAGGGTAGGGAGCTTTTTCTGTTTAACTCCCTTTATGACGAGGCGGAAGCTGACAGCTTTTCCCGCAACCCGTTGATCCGGATGGCTCACCGGATAGGTCTGAGGAATTTCTACCATATCCCCTGCCTGTCTTCCGATCAGATGAGCGTCGATTTCAATCCCCAGCAAAGCGGCTTTTGATCCCACTTTATGGAGCTGGCCTTCCTTCTTTGTACCTTCGAGAGGAACACCATCCAGAAATCCTTCGAGATCGACGATGGCATAATCCCCTTCGGATAAAACCGTACCAGCTTGAGCCTCGTCCAGCCGAGCCTGTTGTTCACGCAACACTTCCAGAGCACGGTCTATCTGTTCCTCTGCAACCGTGCGCTTGTCGGCCTGAAGCGAAATGGGACTGGGGGACTTATAGTCGCGAAGTTCGATTGTCGGTTTGATTTCGACGGTCGCCGTGAACGTAAATGGGGCGTCTTTTTGGATTTTGACCCGATCCAGAGGGGGAATATCCACCACTACTGGACTAATCCCGGCCTGTTTGATGGCCCGACCATAGAAATCCGGCACAAGCTTTCGAATGACATCTTCTTCGATTGTTTTGGCATAACGCTTTTCTAAAATAGCCACCGGGGCTTTCCCTGGTCGAAACCCTGGAATCTGAACCTGACGGTTGAGTTCCAAATAGGCTCGTGAAAATTGTTGCGCCACCTCATCGGCCGGCACCTCAATTTTCAAGGCGCGTTTCATCGGTCCTAACTCAGTCACTTCCATCTTCATCGTCGAAATGGGACTCCCTACTCCATAAGTGTTTGTCATAGTGGTGCGAGAGGGGGGACTTGAACCCCCACGGTTGCCCACGAGATCCTAAGTCTCGCGCGTCTGCCAGTTCCGCCACTCTCGCATGGTAGAGGATACCGCAGAGCTGCCACTCCATAACTATAGATTAACTAACCAAGAGTGGCTAAGACTGCAAAAACACGCGATGTCGTATAGCGTTGTACCGTTGGACACCTGTAATGTCAACCCATACGACCGAGGGTACCCTACTCCTCTGTATGGATGGTCCAGCTTGGCTATTTGCCGATCTACTCTATCCCCGTTACTCACCGAAAACTTCACCCATACATTCACTGTGGTACACCGCAAGGCGACCGCCCTGCTACCCCGGCTGCCTCCTCATTTTGAATTGCATCGACCAGGGCCGATCACCTTGCTGGTCATGAACACGCATGCTAAGATGCTCTCCCTTTACACTTCTCGATGCGGAGAGGTGCGAGAGTGGACGAATCGACATGCTTGGAAAGCATGCGTCCCGGCAACGGGACCGTGGGTTCGAATCCCACCCTCTCCGCCATACCGCATTTTGTGTGGACCGCCTGCTCTTTATCGCTGTATCGTAATTTCCGTGGGCGGATAGACACCTGAAGCTTGGGCTGGGCTGGAGGGTCTCGATCGAGAATAGGGGCTGGGCCCTGTGCAATAGAACCCTGTGAACCCCGCCAGATCCGGAAGGAAGCAACGGTAAGCAGTCAGTTCTATGTGCCGCAGGATCACCTAGCCCCACTCACTATCGAAAAACTTGGCGTATGTTAGGAACATCCTGGCGTCCCTGAATTTCTGGTTTTCTTAAGACTTAATGTAGGGGAGCACCGCGACAATTGGATTACCAAGTCTCCGCGCGCAAATATCGTCCCGGCACGTTTGACGATGTGATCGGTCAGCCCCATGTCGTCCAAACATTGATGAACGCCGTCTCGACGAAACGAGTCGCGCACGCGTATCTCTTTTCCGGCACGCGAGGTGTGGGGAAAACGACCGTCGCACGAATCCTCGCGAAGGCACTCAATTGTGAACGAGGACCGACAAGTCATCCCTGCGACACCTGTGAAAATTGCCGTGAAATTGCACAGGGAAACTCGGTTGATGTCATCGAGATCGACGGCGCGTCTAACACCAGCGTAGATGATGTGCGAGAGATCCGCGAGAACGTTCGCTTCACGCCGTTTCGTGGTCAGTTTCGAGTCTACCTTATCGATGAAGTCCACATGCTCTCAAACTCGGCATTTAATGCTCTCTTGAAGACACTCGAAGAACCACCAGCACATGTCGTGTTCATCTTTGCGACAACGGAGATTCACAAAATCCCCGCGACGATTCTCTCGCGATGTCAGCATTACAACTTTCGTCGGATCGCCAGGACCGAAATCATCGAACGACTTCGGCACGTAGCAGCGCAAGATCAGTTGTCGCTTGAGGAACGGAGCTTCGTGGCCCTGGCTCGCGCCAGTGAAGGGAGTATGCGTGACGCCTTGAGTTTGCTTGATCAGGCCATTGCCTACGGCGGCAAAACCATCAGCCACGCAGACCTCGAACTGCTCTTGGGAGCCGTGCCTCAAGAACTGGTGCAGGAACTTCTCCGAGCGATTTTGGCCCAAGACAGCCCTGCTGCCCTTGCCAGCCTGGCTAACCTGCTGGACCGGGGACATGACTTGCGGGCGTTCTGCGCGGAAGTCGTGGAACACATCCGTAATCTGCTGGTGGCAGCAGTCGTTCCCAGTACGGTCGAGCTGCGTAGTTTGATTGAAACCTCGGAAGATGATCTGAGCCAGCTGTCGATGGATGCCAAGATACTGACTCCGGAACGGTTTCAGGAACTGCTGGCAATCTTCATCCAAGCGGAAGATTCTTTACGATTCAGTAGCCACCCTCGCTTCGTGGTGGAGACTGCGGCTGTTCGAGCTACTCGCCTGCTTCGCCAACAAGAGGGTACGGAGGCCCGCCCAGCACAGACAGCGTCGTCTTCCAGCCAGAAACCTCCAGCTAAACCGGAAGAACGCAAGAGCGGGCCATCAACTCCTCAGACTTTACGCCAGGGCGTACCCACGGCGTCACGGCCCATCCCTAAACCTGCTCACACGCCCAGGGGGGAAACGGACGAAGGGTCAACGGTCTCACCTAAACCATCTCACAATCCACCGCCTGCTATGACGACAACCGCCCCAGCCACCGTGCCTCCCATAGCCGTCGGTCCACAACCAACGTTGCAGTGGGACGTAGTCCAAGAAGAGGTTGGCGCTTCATTTCCCAATATCGCACCGTTTCTCGAAGCCGGCAGGTTTGTTGGAATGGAGGGCGGCTTCGTCACTATAGGATTTGCCAAACAGGCAACCGTGGCCAGAGCGAGGTTGGAGAAGGAAGAAAATCTTCTGGTGTTATCAAAGCTGTGCGAGCGTCAGTTGGGGTCTCCCGTACGTGTCCGCATCATCGAGCTGACTGAGACCCATCCACCGGGACCGACCATGGCCCAAATACGAGCAGCCAAGGAACAAGAACAACGGCTGGTGTTGTTCGAACGTGCGAAAGCGAACCCAACGGTGAAGCAAGCCCTCGAGATATTCGGCGTCGAATTGGCCGAGGTTCGTACCATAGCTCAGCAGGAGGCAAGCGAATGAAAAGTCCTTTCGGTAATATGGGCAACATTCTTAAGCAAGCTCAGGCCATGCAGGAACAAATGGCCAAGATTCAGGAACAAGCTGCGTCAAAAACCGCCAGTGGGACGGCCGGCGGTGGGATTGTCACCGTCACGGCGAACGGGGCGATGCAGATTGTCAGTGTGGCGATCGATCCCGAGGTCGTCAAGAGCGGCGATGTCGATATGCTCCAGGACCTTGTGGTGGCCGCGACGAACGACGCGCTCCGCAAAGCCAAGGAATTGATGGAAGGCGAAATGAAAGCGCTGACCGGCGGGATGAAAATTCCAGGCCTATTTTAGCGATGGCCGTCGATCAACAGGGCTTGTTGGCGAGATTGATCAAGGAACTGGTTCGTCTCCCAGGAATCGGTCACAAGAGCGCCCAGCGATTGGCCTTTCATCTCATGAAGGCCGAGCGAGAGGATGCCTTGCGGCTGGCGGATGCCATTCGTGCGGTGAAGGATGGGTTGGCGTTTTGCCGACAATGTCGCAATATCGCTGAAGCAGACCTATGTGAGTTTTGCCTCGATCCGAAACGTGATCAGACCAAGATCTTCGTCGTTGAAGAACCAAGTACGCTATACGCCGTCGAACGGGCAGGCGCCTATCGCGGGCTCTATCACGTCTTGTTGGGAGCGCTTTCCCCACTCGACGGCATAGGTCCGGGCGACATCAAAGCTGAGGAGCTTGTTGAGCGCGTGAAACTCGGCGGGGTTGAAGAAATCATTCTCGCAACGAACCCTACCATTGAAGGAGAAGCCACGGCGATCTATCTGACCCGATTGCTTAAACCCTTTGGCGTACGCGTTTCCAGAATTGCTTATGGAATTCCAGTGGGGATGGATATTGAGTATGCGGACGAAGTGACGTTGTTGAAATCGATCGAGGGTCGCCGGGATTTGTAGTGTGTATACGGCTTTCCAGTCCTGATTGACCCCCTCTCAGCCAGATTGGTATAGTTTCAGCGGCCTGTCGTCCGCAGAATATGAACGTATGAAAGCACGGTCTTCTAGTAAACGCCCGCCCTCGCCCAAGGTACCGAACACCGCAGTCCCCGCTCGCTCCGCGAGGAAAGGGAAGGCAAGTACGAAGAGAGCGAAATATCCCGACATCCGACGTGATCTTGAACGTCAGCGCACAGCAATCCTTGGTGAGGTTGAAGAAGTGCTGGCCCATCGCGGCGACCTCGAGGCCTTTCCCGATGTCAGCGACCAGGCCTCTGCTGAAGTCGATCAAAACTTCTCCATGCGGATTCGGGATCGCGAGCGGAAGTTGCTCAAGAAGATCGACGAGGCCCTGGAACGGATGAATGTAGCGACCTACGGGATCTGCGAGCGCTGCGGTGGAGATATCCCTTACAAACGTCTTAAAGCCAGGCCGGTCACCACCCTCTGCATCGAGTGCAAGACCCTTCAAGAACAGGAAGAACGAGCTCGGGGCTGAGTCGTTTTCTTCACACGAATTGAGAATACTCAAGATAATCCGGATAGGACGCGGAGCTACTGCTTCAAGACCTTCACCCGTTCCTTGGCGTGTGCCATACGGGCTTCCTCTTCGGGTATCCCTTCCACAAGAGCAAGATAGGTTTCGTACTCAGAGAGCGCGCGCTTGGGGTTCGTGGCTTCACTCGCTCCGGCTAGATTGAATCGGGCCAGGGCATAGTTGGGACGCAGGGTCACCGCCTTTTCGAACAAGCGTAAGCCAGCCGCTGTGTCCCCTAATTTTACCTGGACCGTGCCAAGATTGTTCAACACCTCCGGGATGTTAGGCCTGAGGGTTAGTGACTGCAACAACTCCGCTTTCGCTTTCTCGAGTTGTCCTTTCACGAGCCATGCAACCCCAAGTTTGTGCCGAGCTTCGGCAAGCCAGACCTTATTTGTGAATCCACTAACAATCGCCTTTTGGTATGCATCGGCGGCAATCTCATAGTTCTTATCCCCGCAGTAGGCAAGCTGGGCAGCCTGACCACGAGCGAATTGCTGCAACGACGCGAACGGCTCTTTATCCTCGGTTCCCTGGCTCTCCATTGTTTGCCCCCCCGTACCCCCTCCAAAATTGCGAAGCCGATCAAGAAACTCCCGTCGGTACGGAGAGAAGAGGCGCACATAGGGATCGATCGTGTAGGAGGCCTGGAGCAGGACCGGACGGTCGTGAGGACCGGTGACGAGATACTGGGTCGTGCTTTTCTCGTCTCCAGTCTCGAGGAGCGCGCTGCTTTCCATATTCATTCGTGTTTCCAATTGGGCCACGTTCAAGTAGAACTCGACCAACGGCTTCAGCTGAGAGAGCGTATGCCGAAGCACCGGATAGGGTTTGAGATCCAGTCCCTTCGAGAAGGTGAACAAAGCCCCCACCAGCACGTCATCTTCGTCGAAGAAATAGGATTCCTCTCCGTGCGAGGCACTTCCTTGTATAGGAATGACAAGCTCCTGCCCGCTTCCCCAACTCGTCGAGGCGTACGTCACGGGGGGGTATTTTTTTAAGAAGTCGACCTTGCGCTCACAGAGCGCCGTTGACACGAGCAGAGCAAGGTCGCTTTTCGAGGGTGGGAGCGGAGGCTTCACAGGGGCCGCGGACCCGCCACACCCGATCACCAGACCCACAACCGCGATGAGGCTGGCCAAAGACACGTACTTGAAGGGACTCATCGAGCAATCCTCGTACTACACATACTACAAACAATACACGATTTGAGGGGGTCTTCGCGAAGAGGAAATGAAAAGGCCCGCTCTTCTCAAAGAGCGGGCCTCATCTCTTTTGAAAGGACTGGGTAAACTAGCGACGTTGTGCGTCTACCATATTGTCTTCCGCTGTATAGCCGGAAAGATACGAGAATCCGTTTGCCAGCTTATAGATCGGACGATTGATCCCATAGTCGAACGCATGGCCGATCGGATTTGAGAAAAATCCAAGCCAACGAAGGGGATGATCATTGACAGCTGAACCAGCAGCGGGGTCCGAATAGACCAACGCGGTACTGTCCAGAATGTTGTAGATACTGGTTGGAGGCGTATATTCCTTGGTCTCGACACTTCCGCCTTGTTGGTGTGTCGTGCTGCAACCGGTGGCAACCGTGGCCAGCACCATGATGCCCAGGATGGTCGATGTTGCTTTCATGTTATGACCTTTCTTCTTTCGGTTCCCATCTACAGGATACTCAAACCAGATACGTCACAAAGATAATCAGAAGTGTAGCCCACACCCTCGTTTCTGTCCAGAATTCGAGGGCTTCGCTCGCTTGATAAAGATGAACATTTCTCAGGAGATAGAACGTCGAGGGGAAAATGGAGCATGGTGGGCGATACAGGTATCGAACCTGTGGCCTCTTCCGTGTGAAGGAAGCGCTCTACCACTGAGCTAATCGCCCGACCGGAAGCAAGTCAGAAAAGAGGGCAAACTCTAGCACTGCGCCCCCGGAGCAGTCAACGCGAGGGCTACTCCCTCGTGAGTGATCGACCAACCCATTGAATTTCTCATTCCACAAGAGTTCATCTGTTCCCCCTGTCGATAAACTTAGCGCAGGCTCGTCGAAGGATGAATGGAAAGGCATCATGTGGGCTCGGTAAGGAAGCAGACGACCGTCATCTTGTTGCTAGGATAATCAATGCTGTATACAATACAGCATTCGCATGTTCATGGAGGAGCCTATGGCCGTGAGATTGAATATCACGATGGAGGAGGACATTTACGCGAGACTGAAGCAGGAAGTGCCGCCGAAGAAGATCAGCGCATTCATCTCCTCCGCGGTGCGAGCGAAACTTCATCCGGATAGAAAATCCCTTGATGAAGCCTATCGGGCCGCCCGAAAAGAGCGCTGGCGGAAAGAACTGGAGAATGACTGGAAGCACACGGAAGGTGAAGGGTGGCCAAAGTAAGGACCCTACCCCGCCGAGGAGACGTCTACTGGGTCGCATTGGATCCGACGATCGGATCCGAAATCAAAAAGACCAGACCCGCCGTGATCGTGTCAAACAACTCCTGTCATACCTTCGGCGCGCGCGTCGTCGTGCTGCCGCTCACCAGCAACGTCGAGTCGTTGTATCCAGGAGAAGCCATGGTCGTTGTCAACGGCAAGCCGGCTCGGGTCTTGGGTGACCAGATCCGATCATTGGATAAATCACGATTGCGATCGAGAATCGACAGGTTGAGCCCCGACGAGTTGATGGCGGTCGACGAGGCGATCCGTATCACACTCGCCTTACAGCCTTAGGCGGGCAAAACCCTTCTCAGAACCGGAAAAGCCTCATCGCCAGCATCCTGCATACATACGTCAGCCGCGCCACAGACCAATGAACCGTTCGTGGTGAGCCCTTCGACGTGCTCAGGGCGAACGGAAAGGACGCAACACCCGTTAAGACCACTCTCGCCAGACGGAGTCGGAGGCAAAGGGTAAAAGGGTTAGGGAAGGTCTCGGACGAGACGAAAGCCAATGCCGTTGTCCCGAGTGTCGGCAAAGTTCCAGTCCCGGTTCGATGCCCGCAGGAGCACTAGGGCGTGTCATCAATTAATTTTTCTGATTCCCAAGGCAAGGACGGTGTGATTCACTATTTACAGGCCGAAGGAGGGCCTCTGGATGGTGAGACGGTACGGGTTGCGCGATGACCAATGGGAGAGGATCGAACATCTGCTACCAGGCCGCGAAGATACGGTGGGCGTGACGGCGAAGGATAACAGGTTGTTCGTAGAGGCGGTGTTATACCGGTACCGTGCTGGGATACCGTGGCGGGATTTGCCGGAGCGGTTCGGGGATGTTCGTGTCATCCACACACGCCATACGCGCTGGAGCACACGCGGCGTGTGGAAGCGGGTGTTCGAGCGTCTCGCCGATGACCCTGATAACGAATACGCCATGATCGACTCTACAATCGTCCGCGCCCACCAGCATAGTGCTGGTGCAAAAGGGGGCATCAGGCACAGGAAGCCAGCGGGCGCAGCAAAGGTGGCCTGACCACAAAAATCCACGCCACCTGCGATGCGCTGGGTAATCCCACAGGCTTCCATCTCACGCCGGGACAGGCGCATGATCTTGACGGAGCCGATGTCCTGCTACCGGGCATTGATGCGCACACGATCATTGCCGATAAGGCCTTTGATGCCGATGAACGGGTGATCCAGCCACTGCAACAAGCGGGAAAAACCATCGTCATCCCGCCCAAGTCCAACAGAAAGGTCACCCGCGTATACGATGAAGACCTGTACAAGGCGCGGCATCTGATCGAGAACTTCTTCGCCAGACTCAAACCGTTCCGCGCAATCGCCACCCGCTATGATAAACGCGCCGTAAACTTTCTCGGCGCCATCTATCTTGCCGCTTCAACCACCTGGCTTAATTGATGACACGCCCTAGTAAGTTGAACCAAGAACCGTCACGAATCACGCGCAGACCACAGTTACCACTGTTCGCATCAAACCAAAATGAGCCATCAGGTGGAGCCTCTTCATAATTGTTGTGCCAGCAATCCTCTACCCACTCCCACACATTACCGCTCATGTCGTAAAGACCGAGCCTGTTTGGCTTCTTGCTGCCAACTAGCTCTGTACCACCGTTATTGCCATACACCGCATATTCGTTCAATCGGCTTTCACCAGAAGTCCCAGCCCAGGTCTCATCCCTTCCGCCGCTTCGCGCCGCATATTCCCACTCGGCTTCCGTGGGCAACCGATAACGCTGTCCGGCCTGTTGGGACAACCACTGGGCATAGGCATTCGCCTCCTCCCAGGACACGTTGATGACTGGTCTCCGACCACACCCCCAACCCTGGTCGTTTGCGCTGAAGCCCACTGCTACCAATAGTATGTAGGGGAATCAAGTGCATACGCCTATTCTCCAATTCTAATCCATACAACATGCTTGGTCCCAACCATAGCACAGAGGGGCTATAACTTGGATCAATGATTGCCCTCATGAGTCGTGGCAAGACATGTCGAAATGATATGTAGGATGAGGGTATGGATCGAAGCCCATGCGTTAGCAGATCGAGTGCCATTTTTCGAAAAATAGGGGATCCGTTGCTCGGTCTTCGGCAAGGGCCTGAAACAAATGGAATGTGCGCGAGGCTGGGATAGTGGCGCCGGATCGTTTCGGCATGAAAGGTATAATCTCCCACGAACTCCACGGGGAGACCGATGAGGAAGTCAAACAATGTATGGTCGAGAAATGGAGTCAACACCTGTACCGATCGATTCCAAACTCCATGAGGGAGCAGACTGACGGCTCGGCGGGTCCGATTCCAGAACGTAAAGGCTACTACCGGATTGGGAGCCGCAGCAAAACGCGCGGCCTCGACCGAGAGGCGGTGAATAGCCCGTTCACGGCTTAACAGCCGTGCCAGTTTGGGCTTCAAATAGCGGACGCCTCCGTACTCATTTTGCAGAAAGTCCTCAGCAAGGACGGCAAAGCGTCCAGCTTGGAAAGCCTCATGTCGCGCAGGCGTGACAATGTGTCGACAGTCCGAGAGCACATCCCCCCCCAAGCCATCAAAAACCGTCACAACTTTGTGTTGCAAATAAGGTCCTACGACCATCCCCCAATTATGCTCCAACGCACCGAGGCTCGTGGCCTGGAGCTTCTGAATTTCCGCATTCACCCAATCCCTTGGTTGTTCGATTTCGACGTGGGGGACAGCGAGAGCTTGCGCCACTTGTTTGGCGTAATCCAGGTCTTCACTGGACTCACCCGGATAGATCTGAGCCGTCACGCAAAGCTTTGGCTTTCTTCCCAGTCGGCATAGCTCTAATAGGATATGCCGCGAGTCCATCCCCCCCGAAAGAGCAACGGCCACATCACCGGCAACAGTCGATCTTCTTCTAACGGCCTCGCTGAAAAGCTCGTTGTAGCGCTCGTAGGCCGCTTCACGGGTGAGGCCGGTCGCGGCTTCACCTAGGATCACACACCCGGTAGGACGTTCGCTGCCACCCGACCATGTAAACTGTGTACCCGGCGGCAGGGCTCGAATAGCCGAGTATGGCGTATCGTCTCCGACAAACGTGCCGAGACGAAGGAATACCGCCAATGCGTCGTAGTCTAGTTCTGGAGAGACACCTTCCGCTATCAGGCGTTGAACGGAAGTTGCGATGATGAATCCCTTGGGCCCTTGACTATAATATGCTGGACACAAACCATACCGATCGTTGCGGACCACCAATTGAAGCCCTGTCCATTCCCATCGTAAGAAGGTCCCTTCTTCGCCGATTTGGTGACCGACGAATAGATCCTTGTTCCCCTTTACCGTAAACTGGCCTTCCTGCTTTCGGATAGCAATGAAGTAGTCACCGAAGAAGCTGCCGAATTTCATGCTTGATGAGGCAGTAGCAGAGGAATAGGCCAACATATACACCTCCAGCTAACGACAAACTCGATCGCGCCGAAAAAGTCGTCCGTTTGGTACAGATGGCTGGCCCATTGAGAGATTCACAGGAAAAGATACGCTAACAAATCTAGTGACTCGCTGTGAGAAAGTGGAGGATGAAAGCGATAGTACACTCCAAAATTCCACGTTCTACCGGCACCAAGTGAACTGGCACCTGCACGATTCCTAAGACATTCTCAGCCCAATTGTGGGCACACTGAATCCATCCGACAAAGAGAATTGCGCTGGATCGATAGCTCTTCCATACTCGCAGCTCAAAACGAGAACGAAACTTCAACACCTGGACGGCGGTGTAAAAACACTCCGGTCCACCAACAAGAATGGAGAAGGCGGTGATGCATCTTGACTGCTCTGGATTTCACACGCCTCTCACCTTAGGGAGAACTAAAGTTCTCCACAGCAAGCTGTAGAGTAGAGCAAGTGTGGCACGGTAGCAGATGCCTGACGAAATTGTCCTCACTCGTTCGTAGGGGTATGCTTGGAACGCCTTGCCAGACACGTTCCTCCTTAGACTTAAGAAACAACCATTCAAATGTTCCCCCTCAGCTCCCGCCTCTAGCAGGCCTGATATATTCCTGTCAGATCCCAAGATCAGTAGGCTTAACGAAACCCCTAGCCTGAAAGGTTGGGCAATCTGAACAGAATGGCGAAGGAAACAGATCAGTCGCGAGCAGGAAGCTTTCCTTTGGCGGGAGCATTTCTCCGAACCAGTGAGGTACTCATTGCGAGTATCTCGATTAAGAGATCTCTCCCATATACCCACAATCCGCACACATAGGTCACGGCTCCAGTAACAACGGTGATCACCAACGTAACGGCTGGTTGGCTTACGCCTCCATGAGCCAGTCCAATTTTAAGCGCCATGAGCGCAGCACCCATGCATGCGGCTGCACTGATAGCTGGCTTGACCACCCCCCATGCTTCATACCAGGTAATCTGCACTTCCCTGAACACCTGAATGAACAGCCATGACAGGCTAAACGGATAGACAATCACCCAGGCCATCGCGACTCCAATTGCCCCAGCCTGACGCGCTCCAATCCAAAAGGCCAGTGGCATGATTAATAATTGTGCAAACGTGTACCGGAAGACCAGATCGGCTCGATACCGGGATAGCAAAATTGGCGCAGGTAACACAGCAAGTGCGGTAAGCAATCCATAGGGCACCAGCAATTTGAGTACCCCTGCGGAATCACTCCATTTGTCAGTCAGAATGAGTTGAATAAGATCCTCCGCTACGAAGGCCAGCCCGATATACAGCGGACATGCCACTGCCGTGAGGATACGGAGACTCTGTGCGAATGAAGAGCGGAGTTGTGCCACATCGTCTTGAAGGTGCGCCATGGCAGGATACGCGATTTCATTCACGATGCTGAACACTTTCTCGACTGGAAACGTGATTATTTGCAGCGCCATCGTGTAGATCCCGACACTCACAGCTCCTTCAAACTTTCCCAAGATCAACACGTCCAACTGTTGATACACGGCCCAACAGATTCTCCCTCCAAAAGACTGCAGACAAAATCGCATGAGCCGATCCCAGCGTTCTGATTCCATAGCAGTGGATGGCCGCCATTGCTCGTAGTGAAAAATCAGAAGCGTCTGCGCCAGTGCGCCGACGAGCGAGGACGCAACCAACGCCCATACGCCTGCACCGGAAAATGCACACATCAACGCAACAGGAATCGATAACGATGACGACACGATGTTGGTCTTCGCGATGAGATCAAACCGAAATTCTTTGCGCAAGAGTCCCTCGGGAACAACTCTGAGCGTCGCTATGGGAAGTGCCATGCCGGCGACGCGGAGTACTGACGAAAGCTGCTCGCTGGCGAACCAGTCTCCGATGAACGGAGCGAGCAGGAACAGCACAAGATAGCCGAGGAGTGATAAGCTGGTCGTGAACCCGAAGAGGATATTCAGCTCTTGCTTTTTGAGATTCTGAAACTGGATGACCGCCGCGCCCGCTCCCAGTTCGCTCACCATCAACAGGGATGATGTCCAAAAGGCCGAAAGTGCCATCACCCCATAATTGTCCGGCGTCAGCAATCGAGCAACTATTAGGGTACTGAGAAGCGAGATGCCTTGCACGACCACTTTCGAACAAGCCAACCAAGAGATGGAACTTCGAAGATGGTCGTTGAGATTCACGTAAGGTCTCGCACGTGTTATCCAGAGTGACGCGACTCTCTGAAGGAGCCTACCACAATGGTTTCTTACGAGAGGCGTTTGCGCATGTCGTCAGGATCCGCGCAGCGGAGCCGTCCGGTAATCTCTTCGGGTAAGCAGCCCTCAGTCAGCTAGGTCTGGATAGATTGCCACAGCCGGAGTCCGTAAGTTTCCGCGATCGCAGAGACTGACGGGTTCAGGCAGTAACCTGCGTCTGTGCGGTACAGGCGCGACAGGGGCCAGTGGGGCTACTGCCTAATTCGCGGCTTCCGGTGCTGGACATCTCTCACCACAGACACCATGGTCCGCAGTGAATGTCAGCGAGCCACGCCCAGGCTCAGAGTCTCATGCTCTTCGGCGGCCATGTGTCGGTCGCATCTCGTTGCACTTTGAGTGAGAGCGCAAGCAATCTAGAGGGTAACAAGAAATGATTGAGATCGCCCATTCTTTAGTGGCCGGTCAACCGAGAACGCCGTCGAGAACAATCCAACGGATTGCGGAGCATGATCGTTTCGGCACGCTTGGACCCGGTCGAAATCATGTCGATTCGGCACTGTGCCAACTCTTCGATGCGGGCGAGGTAGCGCTTGGCCTCCGCCGGAAGTTTCTTGTACGAGGTAGCCCCGGTGGTCGAGGCGGTCCACCCTTTCATCCGTTGATAGATCGGCTCGCAACCGGTCAACACGTCCAGATCGGCCGGCATATCTTTATGAATGGTGCTCCCATGCCTGTAGCCGGTACAAAGTTTCAACTCCTTGCAGCCGTCGAGCACATCGAGCTTGGTCACGGCCAGGGAGGATAATCCGTTGACTTGTGTCGCATGGCGGACGACGACAGCATCGAACCAGCCACATCTTCTGGCACGCCCGGTAGTCGAACCGAACTCCTTTCCACGTTCTTGTAACCCCTGTCCTACCTCGTCGGTCAGCTCAGTTGGAAAGGGGCCACTGCCCACCCTGGTGGTATAGACCTTCGCAATGCCCATGACCGCGTCAATCATTGTCGGACCCACACCAGTTCCCGTGCAGGCGCCACCTGCCGCTGAACTGGACGACGTCACGTAAGGATAGGTGCCGAAATCCACATCGAGATGCGTACCTTGCGCCCCTTCAAACAAGACGGTCTTGTTCTTCCCGATCGCACGATTGAGCAACGTGGTTGTATCGACGATATAACTCTTGAGGCGGTCGGCGTAGCTCATGTATTGGTCGAAGACCTTGTCGACCTGAAACGTCTCGACTTTGTACAACCGCTCTAAGAACCAGTTCATCTCGACAAGATTCTCTTCGAGTTTTTTCCTGAACAACGATGGGTTCAGCAGATCCCCCATGAGAATTCCGATCCGCGCCATCTTGTCGGCATACGAGGGTCCAATTCCACGTCCAGTCGTGCCGATTTTCCGTGACCCTTTGGACTGCTCTGACGCGCGATCGATTGCTTTATGGTAGGGCAAGATGACGTGAGCCCGCTGACTCATGACGAAATTCTTCCCGAACTTCACACCCTGACCTTGCAGGTGGTCCATCTCCTCGATCAGAGAACCAGGATCAACGACCACGCCGTTGCCGATCGCACACAATGTGCCACGATAGAGAATCCCTGAAGGGATGAGATGGAAAACAAAGGTTCCACGATCGTTGATGACCGTGTGTCCAGCGTTGGAACCGCCTTGATAGCGCACGACGATATCGGCGTTTTGGGCTAAGATATCGACAATCTTGCCCTTGCCTTCATCGCCCCACTGAGCACCAATAATGACGAGATTGCCCATAGTTAAAGATACCCGCAGCCGGCGTTGACACGAAAAAATGGCTCTGACCCGATTGGGAGATCAGAGCCAAGGGGCCTCATGGTAGGTGCAGCCTATTCTTTTGTCAAGATGATCGTTGTGGTGCTTTGTAGTCAAAATTTTCTACAAAATCATGACACAGTGATGCAGTCACTGGTCGGTTGACTGGCTCTAAGCTGCGTGTTAGCATGCGACGATTTGTTTCAACGCCTCAAATTCCATAGTAATTTCGATCTCTGAATCTCCCAGGGTGGGGCTGTAGCGCAGTTGGGAGCGCGCGTGAATGGCATTCACGAGGTCGCCGGTTCAATCCCGGCCAGCTCCACCAAACCTTGCACGTGCCAGCTGCTCGTTTGAGGTGTATCGTAACCGTTGTGCCGGATAAACACCTCAAGAATTTAGGATTCTAACAATGTTTCTGTTGTACCTATCACTGATGCTCAGCTTTCTTCAGCTTCCTCGCCTTCCGACCTACTAGCTGTTTCCCCTTGTTCGCATACATCTCGGGTGACCTAGGTATCCCATTATCACACGGAAGGTCTGTGCCAATGCTCCAAATTGAATCCGTCAGCAAGCAATATTCCACGAAGGTCCTCCTCTCTGAGGTCTCCGCACATCTTCGCCCGAATTCACGAGTCGGCTTGGTCGGACCGAACGGCGCCGGCAAGACCACACTCTTTCGTATGATCCTGGCCGAAGAGTCACCCGATGAAGGCTCGATCCGTAAGCGACCTCGTCTTCGAATCGGCTACCTTCCGCAAGAACTAGAAACCATTACTGGCAAGACCGTCCTCGACGCCACACATCGTGACGAGTACCCTGAGCACGAAGCTAAGCGCATCCTGATGGGGTTGGGGTTTACGGAAGTCGATTTTGATCGCCCCGTCGAGAAACTGTCCGGAGGGTATCGGATGCGAGTCGCGTTAGGACATCTGCTCTTGTCCAATCCCGACGTGCTCATGCTGGACGAACCGACCAACCATTTGGACAAGCCAACTCAACGCTGGTTCGAGCAGTTTTTGTTGCAGTCGGGTATGACGCTCCTGATCATCAGTCACGACACCGCCTTTCTCGATCGCGTCGTCACCCATATCTGGGAACTACGGCATCACAAAATCGAAGAATACCGAGGCAACTATTCGCTCTTCTGCAAACTGAAAGCCGAAAAGGATGCTCAACTCCACGCCTCGGCGGCTCGCCAATCCAAAGAGGTCGCTCGGGTTCAAAAGTTTGTCGATCGCTTTCGATACCAAGCCAACAAAGCCAGTCAGGTGCAGTCGCGCCTCAAGCAGCTCGATAAGGTGAAGCGGATTGAAATCCAGCGAGATCCGAAACGCGTCAAGTTCCGGTTTCCGCTTCCGTCGACCAGCGGTCGTCAGGTGTTAGAGCTGGCTGGCGCCAGTAAGCGCTACGGCGAAAAAGTCGTTTACAAGACGCTCGATTTTTCCATAGAGCGTGGCCAACGTATCGCACTGGTTGGTGAGAACGGAGCCGGAAAGAGTACGCTCTTGAAGATGCTCGCTGGCGTCCTTCCTTCCGATACCGGCACCAGAACCGTGGGCCATGGCGTGACGTTGCACTACTTCGCTCAGCATCAGGCCGAAACCTTGAACCCCGAACATTCGATTCTCGAATCGCTGGAAGAAGTCACCAACCATGCAGAAAGGAATTTCCTGCGCGGCATCGCCGGCGCCTTCTTGTTTTCCGGCGACGATCAGAAAAAACTGATCAAGGCGTTAAGCGGTGGCGAGCGAAACCGGGTGGCGTTAGCCCGCATGTTGGTCGAACCCGCCAATACCTTGCTGCTTGATGAGCCGACGAACCATTTGGACCCAGCCTCTGTGGATATGCTCACAGATGCCTTAGCTGAATTTCCCGGGACCATCATCTTCATTTCCCACGATCCGACGTTTCTGGCACGCATCGCCACCCGGGTCGTTGAGATTGAAGAGGGGCAGGCGCGGAACTTCATCGGTGACTACGAGTATTATTTGTGGAAGAAGACCCAAGAGTTTGAGTCGATTAAAGAAACGAGTGACGAGCTCGAACGCGCATTGCCCCGCTCCTCTTCAGGCCCTACTCGGGCAATGGAACAGCAAGTACTGCCAAAAGGACGCGGTGGAGAGCGCCGTGATCTCACCAAGACACAGGCGCGTTTAGAGAAACAGGTATCACGCGCCGAAACCGAGATTAGTGAGGCCGAAGAGAAGATCAGCACCCGCGAGGCAGAATTGGCTGACCCGAAGCTCTACGAACAGTTCAATAGGTGGAACCTTCTGCAGCACGAGCAGAAGGATTGGAAGCGTGATCTTGAGCGACTGACTGCCCGGTGGGAATCACTGTCGGCTGAATTAGAAAACGTCAAACAACAGCTAGTCTCGCTGGGCTAGTTCTGTAATCCATTGTAGAGTTCGTATGTGCAGCACTCAGAGAGCGTTTTAGACAGAGGCTTTGAGGGTTTCTTCTAGATAGTAGTACAACCAGCGGTTCTTCTCTTTCGTCACCAATTCATCCCAGACGACGCCGATCAAGAATCCTTTCTTCTCCCAGGGCCTGACCCAGGCAACCGTCCCATCGAGTTTTTCCTGTTGCTCAACTCGATCGGAATCGAGGAAGGCAAGCGAGACCGTGACCTTCTCGCTAGATGGAAAGCGATCTTTGGTGTGAAGTCCGGCCCCGAGCTTGTTTACATTATCCAGGACTGCGGTACAGGCGCGCCCACCGCTCTTCGGCGACATCAAGGCGGAGCCGACCAGAGTGGCCCGAACAAATTTCCTCCGCTCACTCAGTGCCACCACGCTAGC
Source organism: Nitrospira sp. CG24B (assembly GCA_002869845.2). GTDB lineage: Bacteria > Nitrospirota > Nitrospiria > Nitrospirales > Nitrospiraceae > Nitrospira_D. The sequence goes on from NEWS02000003.1 coordinate 64,995, forward strand.
CGATGGTTTTCCTTCCCCTCGCTTCATTACTCTAAGTATAACCGATTAGACAAGAATGTAAACCGGGACAATCGGCCCTATTCCAGAGGCTTTGGGCGGTAGTACAGTCGACCTTTGAGTGGTAGTGGGAGGTGGGTTTGTTCCGTTCGTGCTGACGGATCGTCGTGGACATAGCGGTAGTTGGTTCCATAGCCTAGATCCCTCATCAGTGAGGTGACGGCGTTCCGGAGATGGACCGGGACCCCCAAATTGCCATAGGCTTTGGCGTCTTTTAGCGCTTCCAAAAGACCGACGTAGGACGCATTGTCTTTGGGCCGCGAAGCCAAGTAGGTGGTCCCTTGTGCCAGGTTGATCTGCGCCTCGGGAAGTCCTACGAACTGGACAGCTTGTGCCACCGATGTGGCAATGAGAAGGGCGAGGGGATCAGCATTGCCGATATCCTCCGAGGCAAAGATCACCATACGTCGAGCGATGAATTTCGGATCTTCGCCGGCATCCAGCATCCTGGCTAGCCAGTACAGCGCTCCATTTGGATCGGAATCTCGCAGGCTTTTAATGTAGGCTGAAATGACGTTGTAGTGTTCTTCGCCTGACTTATCGTAGCGCAGGGCCTTCTTGCCCAGTGCCGCTTCCAATATCGCTTCATCAATCACGCGCGCGCCATCGGGTCCTGCCGGCGCTTGCGTCACCACAAATTCCAACGATGTGAGCAGCGCCCTCGCATCGCCATTGCCAAACGAAATCATTCGTTGGCGTGCCTCCGGTACGAAGCGCGCTTCCCATTTCCCCAGCCCGAGTTCAACATCGGCAAGCGCGCGATCAAGAATCTGACCTAACGCGTCCTCGGTAAGCGGTTTGAGCACGACGACCAGCGAACGGGACAAGAGTGGGCTGATAACTTCGAAGGAAGGATTCTCCGTGGTCGCGCCGACAAGAATGATGGTGCCTCGCTCGACATGGGGAAGAAACGCGTCTTGCTGTGCCTTGTTGAAGCGGTGGATTTCATCAACGAATAAGATGGTCCGCTGCCCATTGATCGCTCGGCGTTGGTCAGCTGCCTTAATGATCGTGCGTAGCTCAGGCACGCCGCTGGTCACAGCCGAAAACGGAATAAACTGCGCCTTCGTATGCCGGGCAATCAGATGGGCCAGCGTTGTCTTTCCCGAACCGGGCGGCCCCCAGAAGATTACGGACGAGAGCTGGTCTGCCTCGATGGCCCGCCGAAGCGCCCGATCCGGTGCCGTGATGTCGTCTTGTCCCACAAAATCCGCAAACATACGTGGCCGCATCCGCTCGGCGAGCGGAGCCTCGACCGTGTCATCGCGATCTGGAGGCGTGAACAAATCAGGAGCCGGATCACGAGAACGAGTCATGTTCCTCCTCCGCAAAGAGCAGGAATTGTATACGCCGTGCCAGATGATCGCAAATGGCCTCTTGACCCTGCAGGCAGCCAATGGTAGGAACCTCGCAACGTACGGAGCAAATAGTGCAAACCCAGGTCAACGGTATTACCTTTGCGTATAACGATCGGGGCTCTGGCCTTCCCATCATCTTTCTCCACGCCTTTCCGCTTAACCGCACCATGTGGGCAGAGCAGGAGAACCAATTTTCGTCACAGTTTCAAGTCGTGACAATTGACTTGCGTGGGCATGGAGAATCCGACGCGCCGCTCTGGCGATATACGCTGGACCAAGCCGCCGATGATGTGATCGGGTTGCTTGATCACCTCTCGATCCGGCAGGCGGTTTTCGTTGGACTGTCCATGGGCGGCTACATCCTATTTGCTCTCTATCGAAAGTATGCGGATCGCGTAAAAGGCTTGGTACTGGCTGACACAAGAGCGCAGGTTGATACGGCAGAAGGGAAAGAAGCGCGGTTTCAGATGGCGCAGACGGCCTATCAGAAAGGACCATCGGCCATTGCCGACATCATGATCCCGAAATTACTGAGCCCCGCGACAGTCCAGACGAATCCGGGACTCGTCCGACACGTACGTACAATGATCGAGGGTAATCAGATCAGTGGCATCGCAGGAGACTTGATGGCAATGGCTGAACGGCCTGATTCCATCACACTCTTGAAACACATCACGTGTCCCACCCAGATCATCGTCGGTGAACTGGACCTTCCCACCCCACCTTCCGACGCCAAACTCATGGCAGATCGGATTCCCAATGCCCGCTTGGCCATCATTCCAGCCGCCGCCCATCTTTCAAACCTAGAAAAGCCGGACGCCTTCAACAATACCGTACGCGAGTTTATTGGGAATGAGGCGAGATAACTGCGCTCAACGATGAGGGGGCATGTATCTTGAGATCAGTCCGGATCACCGACGCTGCCGCGGCGAATCAATTTCAGAAATTCGACGCGAGTCTGTGCTTGACTGCGGAATACTCCTAACATGGAGCTGGTGACGGCAAGCGTGTTTTGTTTTTCCACCCCGCGCATCATCATGCAGAGGTGCCGTGCTTCGACAACGACTCCGACTCCATGAGCGTTTAACTTGGTGCTGATGGTTTCTGCGATCTGCACGGTCAGCCGTTCTTGAACTTGCAGACGCCTCGCGAAGGTATCCACAATCCGCGGAATCTTGCTCAAACCGACGACTTTCTTATTGGGCAGGTACCCGACATGGACCCTCCCAAAAAATGGCAGTAAGTGATGCTCGCACATACTGAAGAAGTCGATGTCCTTGACGATGACCATCTCGTCGTATTCGATCGGAAAGAGCGCACCGTTCAACAGATGGTCGATGTCATGCTGATAGCCCTGCGTCATAAACGCCAGTGCTTTGGCCACGCGCTCGGGCGTTTTCAGCAAACCGTTGCGACCCGGTCTTTCCCCCAGGGCAAGAAGCATTTCAGTGACCAGCGATTGAAGAACTGGCAGATCAGCGGGCTTTCCACTCCCACTTGCGTCTTCCAATGGTATCCGTCGTTTTTCTCTCTTCTGCTGCTTGCTCACGGAGTCCCCCTATCGTTCACTGGGCGCCTGCATATTCGAAATAGTTGTCTCTCGTCTCGATGACCCCGACCTTTTGTAGACTGCCGGCGGGCAGATCTGGCTCCAAGATGTCCCAGATCACTTTGACGAGGTTCTCCCCCGTCGTCGTCAAGGCCGTGAATGCCGGATCGCCATTCAGGTCACGGTGATCAAAGCGCTCGACGATGCTCTCGTTGACCACCTGGTCGAGGCGGTCAAGATCGGACGCTTCCAGTAGCACCCCGCTCTTGACCGTAACCAGCGCAACATAGTTATGCCCGTGACCGTTTGGATTGTTACATTTTCCGAACACAGCCCAATTCTCTTCAGCAGAAAGGAGATCCGTGTTCAGCCGGTGGGCGGCGCAAAATCGATAGCGCCTCGTCACGTGTACCTGCGACATTTGATCGCGTATCTCTTGGGAAGGTATAAATAGCAAGGACCGCTCGGGGTACGAGCGGTCCTTGCCTACAGATCCATGATGACTCTTATGCGCTAAACGAGCTACCGCAGCCGCACGTCGTTTTGGCCTGAGGATTCTTGATCGAAAAGCCAGAACCCTGCACGCTGTCCACGTAGTCCACTTCCGCACCTTGAAGCAACGGCGCACTCTGAGAATCCATGATGACTTTCACATCACCCATCTCGATGACGGTATCATCCTCGGCCATTTTAGACTCGAAGGCCATGCCGTACTGGTAGCCATTGCACCCCCCACCACGGACATACACCCGTAGTCCAATTACGTCCTTCTCCTCAGCCATCAGCTCCCGTATCTTCTGTTCCGCAACCTGTGTAATCGTAACCATCGGCTTCCTCCTCTATAGATCGTTCTAGCTCACCACCGCGAGCTAGTGTGATAGTCTAACACCTCTTGCTCGAATATCAACCCCATGCTTCGGACGTGGCTGTTCTTGGATTCTCCCATTTGGCTTCCGGCACGCGCACCACAACATCCCCCAGGACACGTGCTTGGCACGCCAGACGATGCCAAGGCTGCGTCAACGCTTCCCGATCCAGTAGGTCTTGCTCATCGAAATCGATCTCCGAGAGATGCTCCTGCCCCATCTGGACTTCCACTCGGCAGGTTGTGCAGGAAGCATTTCCTCCACAGTCGTAGCTCAATCGAAATCCCACTTCTTTCGCAGCCTGGAGAAGCGAAATATTCTCTTCCACGTCCCCACTTCGCCCATCGGAATGAAGAAACGTCACCCGCGGCATGATCCCTCCTAGGAATGCGCAACCATCATCCCGGCTTGTGCTTCCTGAGAGGGACACCGCTGCAGCCGAATATGCTCTTCATATTCGTGACGGAATAACTTGAGACTGCTCTGCACCAAAACCGATGCGCCGGTCACGAGGGTACAGTATCCGGTCCCTTTGACAAATCCGCAGAGCTGCAGCATGCTGTCGAGATCTTTCTGTGTGCCGTTGCCTTCTTCGATCTTCGTCATCAGTGCGGCAAGGTTCATCGTCCCCATTCGACAAGGAGGACATTGCCCGCAACTCTCGTTCTTGAAAAAATTTGAAAAGTGCAGCGTTTTTGCCACCATGCAGGTGGATTCGTCTACGACGATCATCCCGGCTGAACCTAACCCCGTGCCGGCTTTTTTCAGTGAATCGAAGTCCATCGTGAGATCGAGCTGATCCGCCGTCACCATGGGGAAGGCTGGACCACCGGGAAAAACAGCCTTGATCTTGCGGCCATTCGGCACTCCGCCACCACATTGCTCAATCACCTTGCGGATTGTCACACCCATGGGCATTTCATACACGCCAGGACAATTGACCGCCCCGCTCAACGAAAACATCATTGTCCCCGGACACTTCTCCGTCCCCACCTGCGTGAACCATGAGGAGCCTTTATGGAGAATCCGTGGAATGTTGCACAGCGTCTCCACGTTGTTGACAAGAGTCGGTTTGCCATAGAGACCGAAGTCCGTCGGATAGAACGGCGGCTTCTGTCTCGGCATCGCCGGACGGCCTTGCATCGACTCAAGCATAGCCGTCTCTTCACCGGCCACATAGCTGCCATGGCCGTCAAAAATCTCCAGCTCAATGTCGATCCCGCTGCCAAGCACATTCTTCCCGATAAATCCGCGCTCTCGTGCTTGGGCGATGGCCCTCTTCAGATTCTGCTGTTCTTCGTGATATTCATGATTGATATAGATGAAGGACGCCTTCGCATTGACCGTGTGGGACGCGATCAGACAGCCTTCGATCAACTGATGCGGCAACGTTTTCAATAAGTGGCGATCTTTGAACGTACCCGGCTCGTGCTCCCCAGCATTACACACGAAATAGCGTTCAGGGACTCGATGGTTCAGAACCTTGTCCCATTTAATTCCTGTCGGAAACCCTGCTCCACCCCGCCCTCGCAGGCCGGACTTCTTCAGCTCGTCAATCACTTGAGTCGCCTTCAACTCTTTCACACAACGCTTCCAGGCTTCATAACCACCGACTTTGAGGTACCCCTCAATCTCCCAAGGAGCACCCTCCATCTGTTGGACAAGGCGTGGTTCTGCAGCAGTAGGCATAACTATCCCGTCAGTGAGTTCCCAAAGTTCAAGCCGTACTATACGGCTCCACCTCTTCATCCGTCAAGGAGACGAGCCTAAATAGGCCTGAATCTCAAGCAGTTAGGACTAGTTGACCTACTCTGATGCTGGGTATAGAGGGGTAAGAGAGATAAGGTCGGAAGATAAAATTTGGCCGGTAGGTCACCCCACCGGCCAAAGAAAAGTATGAGTTCTATCTGAAATGGCTGCCAGCTCCCATGAAAAACAGCATGGGAATCGAGAGCATGAAGTTCACGCGAGAGGCCAACAAGGCAGTCCGTCCCCATTGCGCCATCTCAGGTGGCGCCGGAGTGCCCTGTGCGGCTGCGGTGACGGCGGCAATGATCTTCTTTTGGTTCGGCCAGATAATCCCATGGACATTGCCCATCATGATGATACCGAGCAACCCACCAATCGCCAAGGCCACCGCTCCTGTTCCGCCTTTATGATACATGTGGCCATACAACAACACCCCTGCCACCACGGTGACAGTGGCTCCATGTCGGAACCAATTGAGTGCAGCCGGCATCAGTTTCGGAATCACGATATTCTTGGTCGGCCCATCCAGGCTTTTCAAGAACGAGGCATTGATCAAGTTGAAGAAATACAAGAGCCCGATCCAGGTGATCCCGGCCAGGAAGTGCACCCAGCGAAGGACCAGGGAAGCCCACTCGGCTTCACCCGCACCAATACCGGTTAAACCCAAATATATCCCTACCAACACGATGGTGAGCACAAATCCCACCCCCATCGTCTGCATCGGATCTTCAAGAAATTTCATTGCTCTCTCCTCTGAACGGTTAACTGTCTAACCCATTGTCTGTACTGTAGTGTTTCTTCGAATGTCAAGCGCACGAATGCCCTTCGTCGGCACGACGCCGGCCGCCCAGAGGCACGTGAGATGATGGTGAAGGAGATTCCTTAGGCCATCAGCCGATCCACGGTGCGACAGAGGTCCCGCACCGCGTTGGCCGACGTATCCAATGCCGCCCGCTCATCACTCGTCAGTTCATACTCCACAATCTGCTCGGCCCCGCCCCGGCCGATCTTCACTGGCACGCCGACAACGACGTCCTTCAGTCCGTACTCCCCATCACACACGACCGCGCAAGGCATCACCTGCTTCTCGTCTTTATGGATCGATTCAACCATCGCCACCGCCGAAGCGGATGGAGCATAGAAGGCACTGCCCGTTTTCAAGAGGCCGACGATTTCAGCTCCACCATCCCGTGTTCGTTTGACGATGGCGTCGAGTTTCTCTTTCGACATCAGTTCCGACACCGGCCTGCCCCTCACAGTTGTATAGCGCGGCAGCGGCACCATCGTATCGCCGTGTCCGCCCAACACCATGGCCTGCACCTCCGTGGCCGGTACGTTGAGTTCAGCAGCAATGAAGGTCCGCATTCTTGCCGAGTCCAACACACCCGCCATGCCGATGATTCTCGATTTCGGCAAACCACTGACGGAACGCGCCACATGGACCATGGCGTCCAAGGGGTTGGTCACAAGGATCAGGATAATATCCGGAGAGCGGGAGACTAATTCCGAGACGACAGATTTGACGATTTTCGCATTCGTGGCCAACAACTCGTCGCGACTCATGCCCGGCTTTCTCGGCATGCCGGACGTGATCACGGCGATCGATGATCCCGCGGTTTCCGTATAGGCATTGGTGCCGAGCACCTGCGTACTGTACCCACAGACTGGCCCCGCCTGTGAAATATCGAGCGCCTTGCCCTGTGGAACCCCCTGGGCAATATCGACCAAGACCACGTCGTAGAGATTCTTCTCAGCCAACCGCTGCGCCGTCGTCCCCCCGACGTTCCCTGCACCGACCACCGTCACTTTTGACCGTTCCATCATTGCCACCTCGTGAAGCGTAAAACGTACCAGGTGAAGACTGACATCCCCTTCCACCTCACCCCGTAGCCGTCACGCATGTTCATGCTCCGTCCAGCCCGCAACTTTAAAGTTGATCGTGCAGACGAAATTATCTTCGTCATAAAAATTGACCTTGATCTTCTTCTTGCCGAATGTTGTTGCCAGAAACTCTTCCGGATTGTCGACCAGTGCCTGAAAACCACCCGGAGGATACTCAGCCAAGTCATGAAAGACCACGATCATCCCTTCTTTGACTTCCTGCAGCACTTTCACCCGGCAACGAGGATAGACGTCCCAGAACTTGGCTTCGATCATCTCCTTCGTCGGCTCCGCACGATCTTCGCCGGGCTTCACCACCTGTCCAAACTTGGCTAAGCGACGGACATAAGGATATTGATGCCCCGTGAAGAGCTTATACAACCAGGGGGGAACCGTCGGCTTTTCTGTCGAGTTGGTCATACGCTTGATGGCGTTACGCTGTCAATTGCCTGTATATGAGCGGCAGCTTGGTTGGAAGGGCTTCGACGCTATGAATGACGCAATACCGCGCCTCTGCATACATGCGATGCAGATAGGTCTCCGCTTCCCGGTCGATCGTGACGCAAAAGGTCTCGACTCCCCGTTGTCGTGCCTCCCGGAGTGCCGCTTTCGTATCTTCCAACGAGTATTCATCCTTGTACTGATCGTCCAATGGTCTACCGTCGCTCAACAGCACGAGGACGCGGTTCTTCGCCTCCCGCGCCACCAGCTTCGCCGTGGCGTGCCGGATCGCCGCCCCGTCTCGATTCTGATGACGAGGAGCCAAGCCACCAAGCCGATGAGCCGTCGCCGCCCCGAGTCGATCGTCGAAGTCTTTGATCGTGAGAAACTCGACCCTCCCTCGTCCTTGGCCCGAGTAGGCATAGAGTCCATACTGATCACCAACGGCATCCAGCGCTTCACACAGAAGTACCAGACCTTCCTTCTCAATGTCGATCACCCGCCGACCGGTTCCGAGGTCTCGGCTGGTTGATCCACTGATATCAATGAGGAACGCCACTGCTACGTCGCGCTCTCGCTTTTCCCGACGGATGTAGAGCCGATCGTCGCCTTCCATGCCTGCCCGCTGTTCCCCTGCTCGTCGGACCACGGCATCGAGATCCACCTCTTCCCCATCAGGTTGCCCCGCCATGCGGCGGAAGGCTGGAGGACGCAAGCCTTCAAAAAATCGGCGCAGCGACTTGACGGTACTCTGCCGGGAGACCAACGTCTCCGTGACAAAGTCGTCGGACCCGAGGTCCGCTGGCCGTTCCACCACACGACACCAATTCATCCGGTAATCCTCAATCCGATAGTCCCATTCAGGGTAGAGAATGGCTCGTTCGCCATGAGCCATTGTTTCCTGTATCTGTTGGGCATCGACCTCAAGGGTCAGGCATTCTTCAACAACCGACGGCAATGATCGCCCTTCGCGTAACATGTCTTGGCTTCCGGATTCGTGGTCCCCGTTCCGCACCTTTTCTTCCAGCGAACGGTCCGATTCTGTTGGAGGCTTGTGTTGCTGGTCCAACTGTTCCTGACTCCACGTGATGAACTCCGGATTCATCGCGCCACGATAGGCCACATCAGTCACTGCGCGGTATTGGTCGCCCGGCTGCTCCAATTTTGCCTGTCCCGCTTCCACATCTTTTTGTTCCTCGCACCGCTCTGCCGGTATCATCTCACTGCGAGCCGCCAGCAGCTCTTCGATCCGCCGGTAGACCGCATCGACGACACGAACTACTTCCTCAGCTGTCGCTGTGGTTTTGAGAATGGATTCACACATGCTCCAAAGGAGCGTCACTTCTTCTTTGACGGACTTGGGAACCGCAGAATCCGCCGATTCACCGGTGGAGAGTCTCAAGAGACCGTCAACAATCAACTCCTGCACCGTCAACCCCTGAGCCGGATCACGTGGGGTAATGGATTCCTCTGCCAATCGAGCGAGGTCACACCGAAGTCCTGGGTACTCAGTTTTCAGCAAGAATTCGATCCGCGTATCTTCCAGCACAGTCCAGAGATCTCGCACCAGGATGGGGTTCGGATAGAACTGAAACAGAGCAGCCAGCGTATCGGGTCTCACTCCATTGGTTCGACCGTACCGCTGTTGCACGGTTTCAACCAGATCGGCCAGGGATTCGAGCCTGAGTCGATACGTACCGAATTCCAAGTGCCCAGCTTCATGAGCCGCCATCACGAGATAGAGCCGCTCATTTTCCGCGGCCGTCGGATACCGACGGAGCAGCGCCGGCAACGAAATGGTGCTCCCGTCTCCGCTGACCGTCGCACGGGCTGGGGACGTCACAGAATCAGGAATCGCCGTCACGGCGACCTCGGTTCCACAGAGTCCCTGGACGAATAGTTTCACTCGTCGCGCGACCTGCCGAAACGGCACCCCGCTCAAGGCGAGTTCGACCGACGCCAGTGCTTTCCTGGACTCCACCGAAAAATAGGCCCGCGCGCCGTCTGGGCTGTAGGCCGCGACTTCCATCCCGGCCTTGAACCAATTCTCAAATCTCGTGAACGCGTCGGACCCATGTCCGATGAGTCGGACAAGTTCGGGGGCGCGACGCAGGTACTGGAGTGTCACGTCAGCATGCTTTTCAGCAAGTAACGCGCCGAACTGCAAGAGCCGGATGCGCCATTCCAGTGACGGCAACGTTCCTAAGAGGTCGGGTGACTCTGCGAGCCACGTCATACTGGACTCGGGGGAATGTTCAGCTAACACGAGGCACAGGGACACGACCTTTTCCCGAACGGCTGGGTGTTCGATGTTTCGAAGAATGGCCGGGCTGGTCCTGAGATATTCCATGGTCGCCACGTAATCCGGCTTCCCGAGGCTATTCGGTATAATCAATTTCATGCCCAAGGTTGCCCAATCCCTCACACTTTCCAAAGGCAGCACAGGGGCGAGATTGAAAATCTGTCGAATAAACTCAAGGCCGACGACGACATTAACCTCGGTCAGTTCAATACCGATATCGAGCCATGATCGCAATTTGCTCGGGGCGACGGTGCTTAGAATCTGCGGGGAACATCGAATGTATTCGAGCGCGACATTGGCATCCTGCTCGGCGATTTCCAGACCGATTGTCAGGACCTCGGTACGTGCATCGACTGGTTCGATCAGCCCGAGAACCATGGGACTATCCTTGAAATATTTCAGGGCAGATGCGCCTGAGGATTGTGTCAGGGCAACACCCAGATCGAGCCAGAGTAGAGTGTGCGCGAGACCAGCCCGCTGGTCGAGCTCAGGCAATGCCGCTAGCGCCGCAGCGGCTGCTTTCTCAGACAACTCTTGGAGTTCATCGAGCAAGGTGAGCACTTGTGCCACGGCATCCGGTTTACCAGTGGCCTGCGGCAAACGGGTCACCAGCGGCTCTGCGACCACCAGACTCAACTCGCGGACCAGCCGCTGCAGCAAGATCTGTTGACTCGACATATCTGTCATGACTGGGTATGAAATCGGCTGAAGGGACGGATTGTAAAGCAGTGAATTACCCTTGTAAACTAGCGGTTCTGCCCATCGTCGCTCGTGAGGAGGAGGTCCATGGCTGAGCCAGCACAGGAAAGTCTCGAGAAGATACGAAAGTTCGTGCAAGGGTTTGCCGAGAAAAGCGGAACCATGATGCATCCCAACCCTGCCGTGACGGAGGCGGTGGTGAAGGGATTAGCGGCTCATATCGACGAACTCGGGAAACCGCTCTGCCCCTGTAACTTTTATAAGGACAAAGAAGCCGAAGCCAAGCTCCGGCGGTGGATCTGCGCGTGTGATGAAATGCAAATCTACAAATACTGTCACTGTCTCCTTTTTGTTCGCGAAGACGGGATGCCCATTACGGAATATTTACCGGAAGGCCATGAAGGGCGAGACGTGTATGGCCTGGTCATTGATCCAACCCCTGACAAGGGTCGCGCCCTCAAGCACAAGGCCGTCCACACTCCAACCGAGCCGGATGAATCCACGGCAATGTCAGCTTCCTCGACATGACGTGGCATGACGGGCAACTCAGGTGCTGGTTCATGAGTCTAGTGCTGATCAGCAGCGTCCACGCGACACCAGCACAGGCGGTGGTGTCGGGCTCATCAATCCCACCAACCTTCAACGAGAAAGAGCTCTTCGCCTACAGGGCAAAAGGTCGAGGAGGTGCGGCCGGACAGGTGTTCTTGCGGGCATCCTCTGGAAAAGCCGTGACTCAGGCGGGGGCCTCGATCTACCTGATTCCAATGGCTTCCTCTACTCGCTCTTGGTTCGACAAACATGTGCGAGAGAACTCGTGCCCATCCAAGAGCGGAGCATCGTCCCCAGAAAGCCCTGTACCTCATGGGTCCCCTGTGGAATGCCTTCGTGAGGTGATGGCCCACCTGCTGACCGATAAGAAACTGATTCCCTATCTTCGCACGACGAGAGCTAATCCAACCGGACATTTTTGGTTCACGAAAGTTCCTGCCGGCCGCTATTATGTCGTCAGCCTTCTTGAGGGGAGCGGTGGAGCCCACCAGGATGAACGAGCGGTCGGAATTGCATGGCTGACCATCGATCTTGATGTTGACGAAAAAGCAACCAACCTGGTGGTCACGGACTGTAAAAGCGTTCTCTGTTGACCCACCGCTTCCTCCGCTGCCGGTCCGTGTGGTCCAGTCATGAGGATAGGCCATGAGAATTCTGCTCGTTGAAGACGACGCCGATCTGGCTCAATTCATCAGAAAAGGATTGAAAGAGGAGCACTATGTGGTGGACGTGGCCGCCGATGGTGAAGAAGGCTTGGCATTGGCGTTGGGCAATGCGTACGATCTGCTGATCTTGGACATTATGCTCCCCAAGCTTGACGGCCTCACCCTCTGCCGCCGTGTTCGAGACAAGGGATTCATGACTCCGGTGCTGCTTCTGACCGCGCGCAACACGGTGGAGGACAAGGTGTCGGGGTTTGATACCGGCGCAGACCAATTTCTGCCGAAACCGTTCGCGTTCGTAGAACTGCTGGCTCAAATCCGGGCCCTCTTGCGCCGAGGAAGTCAGCAACCACTGGTTCATCTCCAAGCGGCAGATCTGAAGCTGGATCCGGCTTCTCATCGTGTCTGGCGGGCAGGACAAGAAATCGCTCTGACAAATAAAGAGTACGCCTTGCTCGAGTTTCTCTTGCGAAACAAGAACCGTGTGCTTACGCGAACTGCGATCATTGAACATGTGTGGGATATCAGCTATGACCCAATGACGAACATCGTCGACGCCCATATTCGAGCCTTGCGCGCGAAGATCGACCGGGATTTTTCTCCGCCTTTGATCGCAACAGTCCGCGGCGCAGGGTACATGCTCGAGGAGCCGAACTCATCGGCATGAAATCTCTACGCAGTTTGATCAGTTGGTCCGCCTTCGTCTTGATGGCAGGCCTCATCTTGTTTTCCGCGCTCGTGTACGCGGTGAGCGAGGTGCTGCTGCATCGTTTTGTGGATGGACAACTCTTCGCGTTGGCAGAGACGCTTGCCAAGATCGTGGAGCAGCACCCTGAAATACTCACGCGAAGGGGTCAGGGCGGCGCACTTGCCGCCGACGTGCGGCGTTCATATGAGCTTCCGGAAGTGCCGCATTCTCTTCAAGTGTTTTCTCCAGACGGTCGACTCATCTGGACAAGTTCCAACACAGCAACGCCGCCTTCAATTCCGGCTGATATGCTTCAACGAGTCAAGCGTGACCACACGGTGTTTGAAACGGTTGACTCGACCAGTGTCCCGGCTCGACACGTATATCTGTCTACCGTACAAGACGGCCAACTGCGGTATGTTCTGCAGGCACAAACCTCGCTGCTTCATTACCGGGAAACTCTGAATGGCCTTGTGTTTCTGCTCGCCCTCGGGTCCGGAGCGACGCTGCTTGTCGCCTGGGTCGGCAGCCTCTGGTTGGCAAAGAAGGTGTTGGCCCCAATCGACGCGTTGTGCACGGGCGCCGAAACGATGTCGGAAACCGATCTGGGGAAGCGCCTGGCGATGGATTCACCCTATCGAGAATTTCGGCGACTCACTCAGGCGGTCAACTCCGTCTTGGATCAGTTCCAACGCAGTAGCGAGGTCCAACGGAACTTCTGCGAGATCGCCGCTCATGAGATGAAGACCCCTCTGACCATCCTGCAGGGAAACCTGGAAGTGGCGCTTATGAAAGCGAGGACCCCGGAAGAATATCATGAAGTATTACTGAATAATCTCCAGCAAGTGGATCGGCTCATCGCCTTGACCCGTCCACTCTTGACGCTCGCGAAATTCACCAGTAGTAAACCTCCAGTCAATCTCGTCCCGCTCGCCGTGGAACCTCTGATTCAAGAGCTCGTGGATGAGTTGATGCTTTTGGCGGATGACCGTCAGATCACATTGCGGTTTGAATCCCAACCGGTTTCCGTCGTACTCGGCGATGCTCAGTGGCTCAAACAAGCATTGATCAATTTACTCGACAATGCGCTGCGGTACACTCCATCCGGTGGAGCCGTGACTATCCGCCTGCAGGCCGTCGGTCAAGACGTGACAGTGGCGGTCGAGGACACAGGCCACGGAATCGAACCCGAGAATATTCCCCATCTGTTCGAGCGATTCTACCGCACCGATTGGGCCAGGGCGAAAGATTCCGCTGGCACAGGGCTTGGACTGCCCATCGTGAAAGAAATCATGGATGCTCACGGCGGGAGCATTTCCGTTACAAGCGAAGTTAACAAAGGCTCTGTCTTTACCCTGCGTCTCCCGGCCTTCGCCCAGCAAAAAGCGCTCGCCTAAGCCTGTTAGAATCCTGGCCCTCTCGCCACAATCTGAATTGATAGATTCCACAAGCTCTAGGTTTGTTCGCCGTGGGTCGCGTTGTGGTGAATTGACCTTTGTCACCAGCATAGACGTAGAAGGGGGCACACAGCATGAAGAATTCTTCACGGTCTCATCATGGCTGCTTCATCTTGGAGGCGTATATAGGTAGGAAAGCGAAAGGGGGTGAACAACAATCATGATTTCCTTTATTGAAGTGTTCTTGTTAGCCGCCATATTCGGAGTGTCATACGCGATGTTGCAGCTTGCGAGCAGGTGACCCGACTCGGACAATGCTGTGGAGCGACCTGCTGGAGACGGGGGGCGGGGCAGAAAGAGTCATGCTTGCAGTCACGTACGCACTTGTGACTCGTGCTCGCCCCCGACAGAGGAAGTGGTTTTCACATGGTCTGTATGTCGTGCTGTGATCTCGGTTAGTCATACCTGCAACATCACAGGCGTCTGGTTCGGTGTCGCCGTGGCCCTGTGTTAGTTCGCAGACCCCAATCAGACTCATCATGCAGTCTGGTGCCCATCATCCTACGAGTCACTCCCTACGTAAGCACTACGGCTTTCTAGACACGGCCTCATTATTCGGGCAGTTCGTCTTCGAAGAGTTTCGCGATATCCATCACTTGCTGTTGTTATTCGCCGATCAGTTGGCATGAGGTTCGGTCGCCGAATCATGAAGACGTCTTCATGATTTCATCACAGACTCTTCATAGTCGAGAGCTATGCTTTTCATCAGATGAAAGGAGGTGAAGATCTATGATGACGATATTCTTTGCGTTGCTCGCCCTGACTGCTGTTCTTGGAGTGATGTACAAAGCCGTATACCTTGACCGCGAATAGTAAGGAGAACCGTCTCCTCTCTCGACTAGAAAAGAGGAGGCCGTTGTTCCTTCGAGATAGAACACCAAGCACCCACGCGTACCGACACAACGCCCACGCCCTGTATGGCATCCGCCACCCATGGGCTGGGCACGGTACGATTTCCACGTTGTGTCGGTCGAGTTCGTTGAGGTGAAAGCGGAGGGGATTCTTGATCGTCAACGCGCGTCGATCGAAGAGGGAACTTCCACCCTAATTTCGTTCTTTGATCGCTCGTTCCACTTCTCTGCCAGCTTCCCGAGCTTTGATCGATTCTCGACGATCATGCTGCTTCTTCCCTTTGGCTAACCCCAGTTCGACCTTGACCTGGCCCCGCTCGGAAAAATAGATGCGGAGCGGGATCAGCGTAAGGCCCTTCTGCTGGGTTTTCCCCAGGAGCTTGTTGATCTCCTTTCGATGCAAGAGCAATTTGCGGGTCCTGATCGGGTCGTGGTTCATCATGTTGCCGTGACTATAGGGACTGATATGGCAATGATGGAGAAAAACCTCGCCCTCTTTGACGTCCGCATAACTGTCTTGTAAGTTCACTCGCCTATCCCGAAGCGATTTCACCTCGGTGCCCTTGAGCACAATCCCGGCCTCGAACTTTTCTTCGATAAAATAATCGTGATAGGCCTTCCGATTGGTAGCCACGATCTTCCCCTGATCTTCTGTCTCTTTAGCCATAACCCGACACCGACGCCTTGATCTATTTCTCCGCTACCACCTATGATGCCACATGGCTGGCCCGCGCACACTCGATTCCTTTGGGAGCATCCTGTCGGGTCTTTCCAAGCGGCTTGGTCTTGAATCAAGACTGCTGGAACTTCGCTTGCAGCGTCGTTGGCATGAACTCGTGGGTGAGCCCATGGCGTCTCATACCTGGCCGACCCAGATCCGCTTCAAGAAGCTCTACCTCGTCGTCAGAAACTCCGTCTGGCTCCAACAACTGACGTTCCTCAAACCCGCGCTCTTAACGAAGCTGCAGGCAGAGTTCGGGACCGAGTGTGTGACCGACATTGCGGGTCGGGTCGGAGAGATTCCCGCCGATTCGGAGGCTTCTTCCGCGCCTCCCACCACGGACCTCGGATCACCTCAGCCAGGGGAATCTTCAGCTGAGGTGTGCTCGCATACCACCGTCATTCAAGATCCCGCGCTCCGTGAGCACTTTAGAAAGGTGATATCGGCTTACCTTGTGCAGGCTCCGCCTCCACCGGTAAAGAGTCCGTCACGCGTCCCTTAAAGAGGATCCGTGTGCCGCTGGAGATGTGGCCATTCTTAGGGATGGGTCCCACGCCTCCTTCTTCTTCCTGATCCTGCAATCGATAGTACCCGCGCATGTGCCGTTCATAGTCGTTGATGACTGTGGCATCCCCAGCCAGATACTTCACCAGTACCTCTGGGTCGGTCCATCCGTGGTCGTCGAACACGTAAATCGTGATCTGTCTATACCAGCCACCGGTATCGCCTGGAGTGGTTGGGTGGATCTTCATGCGAGCAAAATCGTGCGTTTGGTGGCCGACCTTTCGAAAACGCTTCACCAGCGATTCGATCTCCTCATCGGTGGTTCCGCGGGGAACGTCCGTGGTGACGATCTGGCTTGATTGTGCACCGACCGTATAGGGAGGAATCGATCGATCGGGGCGGCTGAGGTACATACCCCCCCAGATCAAGGCAAAAGATCCCACAAAGACGCTCAGTGCGAACTTGACGACGATATCCAGCGGCTTCTTGGTTTTGGGACCGGAGGAAGACGGAGACATAGGAGAAGACGCTTGCTCGTGCATGGAACAACTACGCGGCTCGGTCGGACTATGTTTCGGGCGTGTCTTCCGAACCCGCGTCCTCTCGTTCGACCACTTCCGCCAATCTGGCGACGCCCACCACTCGGTCTCCTTCACCGTCGAGGTCGAGAATGCGGACACCTTGGGTATTCCGGCCAATCTCCCGGATATCGTCAACTTTGCACCGAAGCACTTTCCCTTGCGCCGCCATCAACATGATTTGGTCGTCATCTCGTACTTGAAGGAATCCCACCGCCAGACCGTTTCGCTCCGTCGTCTTGACGCTGATGATGCCTTTGCCGCCACGACCCTGAATACGATATTCGCCCACAGGCGTTCGTTTGCCGTAGCCGCCTTCCGTGACGGTCAAGATGGAGGTCGTCGAATCAGGGGTGATGGTTTCCATCCCGATAACTTCGTTTCCCTCTTCGAGCGTGATCCCTTTCACCCCATACGCCGTCCGGCCCATGGATCTCACCTCTTCTTCTTTGAATCGAATGGTGAGGCCTTGCCGTGTCCCGAGAAGGATTTCCCGCTGTCCATCAGTCAGTTGAACACTGATCAGTCTATCACCGCTCTCAAGTCCCAAGGCGATGATCCCACCTTGCCGTGGATTGCTGAACGCGGATAGTTCCGTCTTTTTGATGATGCCCTTCTTGGTGCCCATCACGATATACCGGTCGTCCCTGAACTCTTTCACCGGCAATGTGGCCGTGACTTTTTCATTACTCGACAGCGCGAGCAGATTGACGAGCGCTTTGCCCTTTGCGCCACGGCTGGCCTCAGGAATTTCATGAACCTTTAACCAATACACCTTGCCGGCATCCGTGAAAAAGAGCAATGAATCATGCGTGGAGGCCGTGAAGAGATTCACGACGAAATCCTCCTCCTTGATCCCCATGCCGATCTTGCCTTTTCCTCCTCGTCGCTGGGCACGATAGAGCGACACGGCATTTCGTTTGATGTATCCGGCATGAGAGATCGTGACGATCACTTCTTCTGCTGCAATCAGATCTTCCAGAGTGATTTCCGCCTCTTCCTTGACGATCAGCGTCCGCCGCTCGTCCTTATACGCTTCCCGAATTTCGGTCAGCTCATCCTTAATGATCGTCCGGACCAGTTCCTGGTTGGCGAGGATGGACTTCAAATACTCGATCTGCTTCAGCACGTCTTGGTACTCTTCGACGAGTTTGGTCCGTTCAAGCTGCGTTAAGCGCTGGAGCCGCATGTCGAGGATCGCGCCAGCTTGGATGTCGGTAAGGCCAAACTGGCGCATCAACCCGGCTCGGGCTTCGTCCGGTGATTGCGACCGACGTATGAGAGCAATCACGGCATCGAGATTGTCGAGGGCGATCTTGAGCCCTTCGAGGATATGCGCCCGCTCTTCCGCCTTGCGCAGCTCGTAAGCGGTTCGGCGGACGACGACTTCCCGTCGGTGATCAAGGAAATGATGCAGAATTTGTTTGAGATTCAGGACTTCTGGACGATTGTTGACCAGCGCCAGCATGATAACGCCGAAGGTGGTTTCAAGAGGGGTATGTTTGTAAAGATTATTCAACACGACCAGCGGGATTTCACCTCGCTTGAGCTCGATGACCACCCGGACCCCCTCACGATCCGATGACTCATCTCGCAAATCAGAGATGCCTTTGATCCGGTCTTCCTGGACCAGCTCGGCAATTTTCTTGATCAATGACACTTTGTTGACTTGATAGGGAATCTCCGTCACGATGAGCCGTTCGCGGTCGGTACGTTCGTCGATCTCTACCACGACCTTGGCCCGCAGCTTCAAGAGACCCCGACCGGTCTCATAAGCGTCCTTGATACCGCTCATGCCGTAGATGAACCCAGCCGTTGGAAAATCTGGCCCCGGGATCTTCTTCATCAACTGAGCGATCGTGACGTCTTGATTCTCCAACAGCAGAAGCAATCCATCGATGATCTCAGCAATGTTATGCGTCGGGATATTCGTGGCATAGCCGACCGCGATGCCGCCCGCTCCGTTAATGAGGAGATTCGGCACCCTGCTCGGCAACACCAGTGGTTCCTGTCTCGATTCGTCGTAGTTCGGACCAAAGTCGACCGTTTCCTTGTCGATATCGGCCAGCATCTCTTCGGCGAGCTTGGTCATGCGCGCTTCGGTGTAACGCATCGCGGCCGCTGAATCGCCGTCCATCGATCCATAGTTGCCCTGGCCGTCGACGAGGGGATAACGCATGTTGAAATTCTGCGCCATCCGCACGAGAGTATCGTAAATGGCCGTATCACCGTGGGGGTGATAGTTGCCCATGATCTCGCCCACGATCTTGGCTGACTTGCGGTAGGCCCGATTGGAGGCAAGGCCCATTTCGTTCATGCCGAATAGGATGCGGCGATGGACCGGTTTAAGCCCATCGCGGACGTCGGGCAGCGCTCGTCCCACGATGACGCTCATCGCATAATCGAGGTATGACGACTTCATCTCGTCTTCTATCGCGATGTGGCCTAAGCGTTCATCAGGGGGCATATTTCCTCGTTAATCATGACTCGTGAAACGTAAAGGATCCGAAATCCTGTTCAGCCTTTGCTTCACGAACGACGCTATACGTCTAAATTCCTCACCTCAAGGGCATGCGTTTGAATAAAATTGCGCCGCGGTTCGACCTCATCGCCCATCAAGATCGTAAAGATCTCATCGACACCGGTGAGATCTTCAAGGGTGACCCGCAAAAGCGTACGCATTTCAGGATTCATGGTTGTTTCCCAGAGCTGCCCAGGGTTCATCTCGCCGAGCCCTTTGTAGCGCTGGATGCTGAGCCCCTGCTTCCCCATATCCAAGATAGCTTTCACCAATTCATCGGTCGCCCGATAATGATGTTCATGCCCTTTGGCTTTGAGCTTGTACGGAGGGCGTCCTAACCCAATAACCGACGGAGTCAGTTTCTGTAGTTCACGAAACTCCGCGGAGCCGACGAGTTCATGTGTCACACACAGTTCATGAGTGACGCCGTTCGCATGCAGCCGGCAGACCACCTTATTTGATTGATGTTCTTCATCATCCAGCACATCGAACTCCGGCGTGACTTTTGGAAATACCACAGCCAGCGATGTCTTGACGTTCTCGACCAATCGTTGAAGTGCGGTTCGGTCCTTGAGCAGCTCCCGATCGAGCCCTGGTTCGTCGACAAAGGTACGGAGCATCGCGGCTTCGTGGGACTTCTTATTGAGCCGACTGAGCAAGGTTTCAAAGGCAATCATTTTCTTCAGAATCGGCAACAGCCGACGTCCGGTCACATACCCTTGCGCCCCTTCCAGATACAGTTCGACATCTTCGACCGCCAGATCGGCTAGATAGTCGTTCAATAACCCTTCGTCCTTGAGATACCGCTCCGTCTTGCCTTTCTTCACTTTGAACAGCGGCGGCTGCGCGATATAGATATACCCCCGTTCGATCAGCTCGGGCATCTGTCGGAAAAAGAACGTCAAGAGCAAGGTTCGGATGTGGCTGCCGTCCACATCGGCATCGGTCATGAGAATAATCTTATGATAGCGAGCCTTGGCGATGTCGAAGGCATCTTTCTCCGACTTGTCGCTCTCTTCGCGCCTGCGGCCGATGCCGGTCCCCAGTGCCATGATGAGGGTCCGGATCTCATCGCTGGAGAGCATCTTGTCGAAGCGCGCCTTTTCGACATTCAAGATCTTCCCTTTCAAGGGCAGGATCGCTTGGAACTTGCGGTCACGTCCTTGCTTCGCGGAGCCGCCGGCTGAATCACCCTCCACGATGTAGAGTTCGCTCAAGGCCGGATCTTTTTCCGAACAATCAGCCAACTTTCCGGGCAACGAGCCGCCGTCAAGCGCACTCTTGCGTCGGATCAGATCCTTGGCTTTCCGCGCCGCTTCGCGGGCGCGGGCCGCGTCGATGGCCTTACCGATGATCTTGCGAGCGACGGGAGGATTTTCCTCGAAATAGTTACCCAAAGCCTCGTTGACAGCGGCCTCGACCACGCCTTTCACTTCGCTGTTCCCGAGCTTCGCTTTCGTCTGGCCCTCGAATTGCGGATTGCGTACCTTGACGCTGACCACCGCCGTCAGCCCCTCCCGCACATCGTCTCCTGTCAGGGATTCGGTCTCTTTCTTGAAGAGATCGTTCGCGTTGGCGTAGGTGTTGATCGTTCTGGTGAGAGCCGCCTTGAATCCGACTAAATGCGTACCGCCTTCTTTCGTGTTGATATTATTCGCAAACGAAAACAGGTTTTCCGCGTAGCTGTCATTGTACTGGAGCGCCACTTCTAGAACCATTTCTGGCTTCTCGACCTTGACGTAGATCGGCTTATGCAGCGGCGTTTTGGCTTCGTTGAGGTGTTCGACGAAGGACATGATGCCGCCCTTGTACAAGAACACTTGCTCTTTCGCCGGTTCTTTCCGCTCATCCCTCAGGGTAATGGCTAGGCCTCTATTTAAGAAAGCGAGCTCGCGGAGCCGCTGGGCCAACACGTCAAAACTAAACTCCAGGGTCTCAAAGATTTGGCTATCCGGTTTGAACCGAACTTTAGTCCCTCGGCGTTTTGTTTTCCCGGTTGCCTTGAGCGGAGCATCCGGTTTACCACGTTCATAGCGCTGCTCGAAGACTTGACCATCTTGCCAGATCTCCAACTCAAGCCACTCCGACAAGGCGTTCACGACCGAAATACCGACTCCGTGTAAGCCGCCGGAGACCGTATAGGCTCCTTGCTCGAACTTGCCGCCTGCGTGAAGGACCGTCAAGGCCACCTCGGCGGCTGATTTTTTTTGGGTGGGGTGCATGCCGGTGGGAATGCCTCGTCCATTGTCGATGACCGTCACACTCCCGTCGATATGGATCATGACCTCAATGGCGTCACCGAACCCCGCCATATGCTCGTCGACACTGTTGTCCACGACTTCATAGACAAGGTGGTGAAGTCCATCGACACCCGTGCTCCCGATATACATCGCCGGCCGCTTTCGGACGGCATCGAGGCCCTCAAGGACTTTGATCTGATCAGGGCTGTAGCTGTCTGATTTGGGCTGGGAAGAGTCGTCTGTGGTCATCCGTTTCCTAACCGTCTGTTGCGAAGTGGGGTTCGCTTTGTTTGTTCCTGGGATATGCGTACGATATCGATGGACTTATTCACCATTATCCCGCTAAATCTTAATGGGCATAACCACACATTTGAACCCCGGGCTTTCCGGTTCTTGAATTAGACAGGGACTGAGCGGAGTTTCCATCTGAAGTGATAGTGTTTCCCCATCCATCACACTGAAGACATCCAACAGGTAACGGGCATTGAATCCCGTCTGGATGGCCTCTCCTTCATAGTGGGCTGGCAATTCTTCCGTGGCTTCCCCGTAATCTGGACTGCTGGAAAACAAGGTCATCTTATCGGATGCGAACGAAACCTTTACCGCGCTGGCTTTATCCTTGGCCAGTACCGACACTCGCCGCAGCGCACTCTCCAATTCACTTCGACTCACACTGATCTTCTTGCCGCTTTCTTTTGGGATGACCTGTTGGTAGTTAGGGTAGTTGCCTTCCATCAACCGAGACGTCAGCAGCAACCCGCTCTTTCGGAAGATCATGAGGTTTTTTGAGAAACCGATGAGCGGTTCGGCATCTACGCCCTCCTCCAAGAGACGGCGGATTTCATGCGCCGCCTTCTTCGGTATGATGGCTTTCATTTCCTGGGGCACACCTTTAGTACCGGTAGTACCGGCCTTGCCGACTTCTTGCTCTGCCACTGCTAAACGATGGCCATCTGTGCCGACTAATCGCAGCGAGGTTTTCTTGTCGGTCGCAACGAGCGTGACTAGGAGACCGTTCAGGATATATCGAGCATCGTTATCACCGGCGGCAAAGAGTGTCTTCCGGATCAATTCCAGAAGGCCCTCTCCTGAAAGCGGTGTCAATCCCTCGCGCTCGATCGTCGGCAGCGCAGGATATTCGCTGCTGGGAAGGCCGACGACTTTGAATTGGCTCTTCCCGGCTTGGATGGTCGTCCAGTTGTTATCCGTCGATGTCAGTTCGATGTCGCCAGGGGGTAACTCTTTGACGATCTCGAATAATTTTCGGGCTGAGATGGTGACACCGCCAGTCGACAGAACGGTTCCCTTGTACAGACCTCGCAATCCAATTTCGAGGTCGGTCGCGACGATCTCTACCCCATCCTGCTTGGCTTCCAACAAGATATTGGACAGAATCGGCATCGTATTTCGTTTCTCCACGACACCTTGGACGCGCTGAAGTCCCGTCAACAATTCATCTCGCCCAATACGTATTTTCATAGAGAATTCTCCCTGTGAAGCTCTTAACTACGAAGAATTTGCTCTTTCAATGTTTCAAGCGTCGCCTGCAACACCGTGTTGGTCTCCTTGGCCTTTGTGACCTGGCGACAGGCATGAATGATGGTCGTATGATCTTTACCGCCAAATTGGCGCCCGATTTCAGGGTACGAGGCATCAGTCAGCTCTCGACACAGATACATTGCGATCTGTCGAGGATGTACGAGCGTCTTACTCCTGCGGCGAGATTTCAGCTCCGTCATCTTCACATGGAATTGTGTACAGACCGCCTCTTGAATATCATCCATCGCAACGATCTTTTTCTTATCCCCAATGACATCGCGCAAGACGGTCTTGGCAAGATCAAGGCTTATCACCTGCCCGGTCAGCGAGGCATAAGCACCTAGTCGAACCAGGCTGCCTTCCAATTCACGGATATTGCTTTTCATCGTGATGGATAGGAACTGGATGACGTCTTCCGGAAGTTTGAGGCCCTCATCTTCTGACTTTTTTCTCAGGATGGCAATGCGGGTCTCTACATCAGGCGGCTGCAAGTCTGCAATCAATCCCCATTCGAACCGAGATCGTAGACGCTCTTCGATATCCGGCATATCTTTAGGGAACCGGTCGCTTGAGAGAACGATCTGCTTATGCCCTTCATATAAGGCATTGAAGGTATGAAAGAACTCTTCCTGTGTCCGTTCCTTCCCGACCAGGAATTGGATATCATCGATCATCAGCATATCGATATGTCGATACCGTTTCCGTAAATCCATCATTTTGTCATATCGAATGGAGTTGATCACCTCATTGGTAAATTGCTCTGTGGTCAGATATGCAATTCGCAGATCGCTCTTTTCAGCGACATGATTTCCGATCGCGTTTAAGAGATGAGTCTTCCCGAGTCCCACCCCTCCATAAATAAAGAGCGGGTTATAGGTCTGGCCTGGTTGTTCGGCTACGGCCATACAGGCCGCATGAGCAAATTGGTTCCCGGCACCGACGACGAAGTTCTTAAATATATATTTTGGGTTGAGCTGGATTCCCCGTCGCGGCTTAGACTGAGTGATACCTCGCGGCGCAGTGACAACGCTCTGTGGTTCAATCTCCTGGGCAGTGCTCTTTGGGCGGACTGTGAATGCCACACCCATCAGTCCTCCACCACGAGCCGTGGCCATAGCTTCCGCTAGTAGCGGTCCATAATGAGCATCCAGCCATTCCCCGAAGAACTTATTCGGAACCCCAATATGCGCCGTCGAGTTCTCAATCCGGTCGAGGTGAACCGGTATAAACCACGTGTCATACACCTGCTTAGGAACTTTCGCCTGGATATACTGCAATGCTTCTTGCCAAACAGTGTCAATACTCATAACGCATCAAAACCGCTATACACAGGATTATTCACACTTGTGGATAACTACTATTTCACTTCTCTTTATAACGGATAAAAAGCGACGCTGAATACCACGTCACACCAGGACATGTCGAGTTATATAAAGAAGGTACAATCACCATCTATTCCTTCTTCACAAGCTTTTCACAGATTCCAACGGCTCTATAAAGAAACAATCCCCAGTGTTATCCTTCTCTATCTAGTAATACTTACTTTATAAAATCAACCAGTTGACAGTTATACTCTCTATTCACTCCACTACTCCTACTACCATTACTCCTAACTTTCTTAACTAACAAACTTCGGAGTCATAGTGCTATGACCTTCGTGCTCCTAAGGAGTAGTTCGAGTATTTGTTCATAGGATATCCTCTCTCCCTCTGTGAATTGAGTGGTATTCGTTACATGCAATACTTTTCCTGGAAGAAGAGGATCTTCCAGAGAAAGTACTATAGCTGAGCTGTTTTCAGGCAAGAGTGCCTGGGATAGAGTAGGGAGTGGAGAACGAACAATATAGACGGCCGATAACATAGAAAAAGTTCCTGACTCAAAACACGAGTGTGCAGTCCATGGATTGTACAAAAGAGCGAATAGTTTCGTTGTCTTCACGTTTCACAAAGAAGTCACCTTGGATGACTACCTGACTAATTGTATTAGGGACAATAAATGGAATTTCGAGTTGTTTAATAGCCGGAAGATACTTTTCAAGAATCTCAATATCGAGAATATCGTCGGTCTCATCTCCTAGGAGACGGGTGGCCTCACCAAGGAGAACGACAGTTGTCACGTGAGATCCAGCCGAAAGGCCAAGAGCAATACGGAGAGCCTCGACAGGCCTATGTGTTTTTCGAGGATCTTCTTGAATAACAACAGCAACGTTTTTTGCCATAGAGAAGAAATAATCAGGTAAACGATAGAAATGGATCACAGGCCTCGATAATTCCAGACAATACAACGAGGCCACAGAGTGACATTTTAGCGTCTATAGTTTCGGTTGGAACATGGTGTTGTTGACACCCATAGGCGCAGGCAAAGATTCTGGCCCCTTCTTGGGCGAGACCTCGGTAGCGGTCGCTATGAATATTCTTCACGCCTTCATCAATAAGGTATAGGTAGACCTCATGGCCAGCATCAAGGGCCGCGTGCGCGAGACCATGCACAGTCTCAGCGCTGGTGTGTGATGGGGGAAGAGCTAGGAGAAAACCAATCTTCTTTGAATCCACAGGAATTTATGATTGATTATATATAGTTATATACTCTATCCACTATGAGAGATTAAGTGGTTTTTAGGGGAAAGTCAATTCAGAAAAGTGTGCACTTTAGGAGCTGGGAAGGAGAGACTGAATCTGAGGACTTAAGGTAGAAAGATTCACATCATACTGTACTTTTGTCATCATATCGCGAAGAACAGCCGATCCTTTCACGACTTCATCATCCCCGATGATAAGAGTGAAGCGAGAAGCAAGCCGGTCAGCTTGTCGTAAGTGAGCCTTCAAGGTTGTGGATCGAAAATCAGAGACTGCGCGGAGTCCAGCAAGACGAAGTTCTTCTAGTGCGGTAAGACCTGCCACAGTACCGTGGTTACCGAAGCCAGCGACATAGATAGCGAGATCCTCCCGTGCTCCTCCTGTTGCCGACTCAGGCAACAACATCGACATTCTTTCGAGGCCGATCGCAAAACCAACAGCAGGGGTGGGCGGCCCTCCGAGGGTTTCAACTAATCCATCGTAGCGTCCACCTGCGCCTACGGCATTCTGCGCACCTAAGTTAGTCGCAGTAACCTCGAAGGTAGTGAGGTTGTAGTAATCAAGACCTCGCACCAGCCGATGATTCAATGAGTACGGTATCTTAATAATGTCAAGACCAGTGAGGACTTGTGTGAAGTATGAACGAGCTGCTTCAGAAAGGGAGTCGCCTAGGCGTGGCGCGGTTTCTGTAATTGCCCGACACTCGGGGACTTTGCAGTCCAGAACTCGGAGTGGGTTGGCGTCGATGCGGTGCCGGCAATTTGCACACAGGCCGGACTCCTGTTGTCTAAGGTAACTCACGAGGTGAGGTCGATAGGTGTCCCGATCAGCGGTATACCCTAGGTTGTTAATTTCCAAGGTCAGACTGGGGAGATTGAGGTCGGACAGGATCCGCCAGAGGAGGGCAATGACCTCGACATCGGCTCGGGGATCCGCCATACCAAGAGACTCGACGCCAAACTGATGAAATTGCCTGAGCCGGCCGGCTTGGGGACGCTCGTGACGAAACATGGGCCCGAAATAGAAGTACTTCTGAGGAACGGGAATCGCGGCCCGATTGTGCTCAATATAGGCTCGGACAGTCCCGGCAGTCCCTTCAGGCCGAAGGGTGAGAGATGTGCCGTCGCGATCTGGGAAGGTGTACATCTCTTTCTCAACGATATCGGTCGAGGCACCGATGCTTCGTGCAAACAAGGTCGTCACTTCAAAGATCGGGATTCGGATTTCATGAAATCCATACCGGCCTGCCCACCGTCTGGAAGTTTCTTCAATGAGGCGCCAACGGGGGGTCTCTTCCGGTAACAGATCTTTCACACCTTTAATGCCTTTAATCATGAAAAACGGCCGCCTCCTGCTCCCATGGACACCTCACACAGCATGATTTGCGCGGACTATAGCGGCGCCTTCTGAGACAAGTCAACGGACCTGAGCTTGCGCCATCCTGAATCGAGAGGTATAGTGCGCGGCCTACGGTTTAATTCGACATGAAAGACCTTCTATGAGTCAGGATCAATCAGGTCGCCGGGTTATGGCCATCGCCCCCATGCCGCCGGAGAAATCTGCGTATGCACTGGCGCGCTACAGCCGATCGCCGGATTCCATTGAACAGAGTATCCGGTGGGTGCATGGCCATTCCTCGGAAAAGTTCTGGGATCAGTTTTATTTCGATTACGGTCATGCGTCGATCGCCGACCTCGGCCACGTCATCATCTGTTTTGAAGAGATTTCGGAGCTCGCCGCCATTCGTCTGGAAGACGAGCCGCTCTGGGACGGCCAGGCCAAATCGAGCCGCTATCAGAACTTTGCCACGAGCCGGTGGTTTGTACCGGGCCAGATTCGAGGGAGCGAAACCGAGGCAGTCTATGAAGGCATTCTCCGCAGTCTGTCCGAAATTTATCGATTGCTGCACGATCCCTTGATCGCGTACCTCTCCGAACGGGACCCGCGTCCGGAGTCCATGAAACTAGCCGATTATCAGCGGACGATCGCGGCACGTGCCTTCGATGTCACCCGGTACCTGCTTCCTCTTGCGGCCAAGACGAATGTCGGGCAAGTCGTCAGCATCCGGACGCTGGAAAAACAGATGACGCGCCTGTTGTCGTCGCAATTACCGGAACTGCGGGCGATCGGCGAGGATTTGAAAGAAGCCTGCCAACGTCCGCCGGTGAATCTATGGGGCGAGCTCTGCGGTCAGACCGCCGGCCTGAGCGATCCATTGGCTCCGACACTCGCGCGGCATGCCACGGCGAATACCTATCAGGAATCGGTCTACTCCGATTTAGCACGCCATGCGAAAGAAGTCTTGCGCGGGACAGGGCTCGATCAGCCTGAAAACTGGGGGCCCGTTGAGTCGGTTGAGTTAATTGAGCCGCACCATCCGCTGGACGAAATCGTTGCGACGCTCCTCTATCGTGTGTCGCAGGCCCCGTACCGGAAAGTACTCGAGGTCGTGAAAGAGTGGTCTGAGAAGGAGAAACAGGCGACCATCGAAGTAGCCACGAGACAGCGCGGGCCATACGATGAACTCATCAAAGAATTCCGCAGCGGCTACGCATTCAACTTTGATATTCTCATGGACATCGGTGCCTGGCGGGATATGCATCGCCATCGGCGGTGCCAGCAGGTGCAGCAGAACTTCACGACCATTCACGGCTATGAGATCCCGCCACCGTTGATCGACGCCGGCTTGGATCATGAATATCGGCAGGCGATGGATGCCGTGCGAAACGACATCGAACTGCTCAAGAAAAAAGACCAAGAAGCCTCGCTCTATGCCATTCCGTTTGGCTTCAAGGTGCGTTGTTTGTTTAAGATGGACTATGCCGAGGCGGAGTATATCGCCAAACTCCGGTCCGGCGTGAAAGGCCATTGGTCGTACCGAACGGTCGCCTGGCAGATGAAGCAGCAGCTGGCCAAGAAATTTCCCTTCCTCGGCGAAGGCATTCAGGCAACACCGCCTGATGTTGAAGACGCGCTGACCCGATAAGACTTTCACATCGCGCATGAACACCCATCAGCAACAATGCGAAACGGCCATCGTGGCCGGAGCATGGGACACCGTGTTTGCCGACGCGATGGTCTGGAGTCGAGACCCAGATGGAGCGAAGGATCCGCGTCCGCTGTTCGCCCGCAACGTCGTCTATCTCATGCAGGGACGGTTTGCCGATGCCTGGAAAACCCATGCACTGTGTCTCGAAGCCGCGCAGGACATCACGGTGGTGGGGGAGTGGGTGAACGATCTGCTCAGCAGGCAGATGGAGTGCGGCTACGTGCATTTGGTCAAAGGTTTGTTCCTTGCGCAGTCAGGTCAATCGGAACAATCCATGCGATCGTATACGGAGGCCGCTCGATTGCTTCCGCAATCTGCCCATCCGCACTACTTTCTGGCCCAGATTCACGAACGGGCCAGCTATCCAGAAATGGCGATCAAAGAATATCGCGAGGCGGTTCGACTGGCTCCCGACTTTGCCCCAGCACGGATGAATCTCGGCGTCGCCTATCAAGACCAAGGGCGGCTGGAGATGGCGATCAAAGAATACCGGGAGGTGGTCAGGCTCACCCCCAACGATTCGGCCGCACACTCCAATCTCGCCTGTGCTCTGGCGGAACAGGGGAAGATGGAACCGGCGGTGCAATCCTACAAGACGGCGCTGAAACTGAACCCACAGGACGCCGAAGTCCACTTCGCGCTGGGTGGACTCTACGAAACGCGCGGACGCCTGGACCTGGCCCAAAAGAGTTATCAAGACGCGCTCAACGCCAATCCAGACTTTGGCGCGGCCCATTCTGCGCTCGGTTGGCTCGCATTAGGCAAGCATCGGCTTCAAGAAGCATCGGATATCTTCAGCCGGGCGCTCAAGTGCAATGAGGAAGACGCGCGGGCCTATCACGGCATCGCTGAAATCTATGCGATCCGAGGGAAGCGCCAGAGTGCGATGGAGAACTACACCAAGGCGATGAAGTACTATCAAGATCCTGAAAAGAGAAATCAGATCATGAATCAGCTGTTCCAGGAAGGGCAGGTGGGGGATTGAGCGCATCGGGCTTAGTCCTTCAGTGCTCGCCGAGTGCGCACGAAAGGGCTGGTTAGATTTTTAGGTTGCGGGAGGTGCTCCCTCGATGCGCGCATTGGAAGGACCAAAGCCCGCCGCGCTTTTGAGTGCAGAGAACGAGCGAGCTTGGCGGGAGCATTTGAATAGAGGCGGTATTCGGTCGGCGCGGGCCGATTGACGATCTTCATGGGCATTCACGAAGCCAAACGACACGTTATCGCAGTGGAGACTCCTTCGGGAGCCAACAAGATCTTCGCGTTAGGTTACAGTAAGAGTGACAGTAGTATTTTCATAGACTTGCCATATCTCGAGTGCGGTGGCTTGATCGGTGTTGCGACCGGAATTCGGAATGAAACCGGAATACTTTCGGACCGTGGCTTCAAACCTTTTGCAACTACAAAGCACGGGATCAAGTTCTCCTACCATCCAGATGGCACTACTCATTTCTCGCAAGACGGAAAAATAAACAAGACGCTCCCCCATCGGGGCATTCCATTGGCAGAGAAGACAGGCCCAATTTGTACCATTACGGCCTACGGGTTGGACAGGTTTCGACGCACGAGTCAAAAAGATTTGCAGGAAGATCCTGCAAAGAAAGGTATATGGGCCTTGACCTCTTCCAAAGAGTTGCCCGGGGTAGCCTTCACAGTTTTCCTAAAACGGGAAGTTGATGTGCTCGTGCCACCCTCGGAAGGAGTTGGTTCTCCAATTGGAACAGTCACAACGCCAGCAGGCTCAATCACTCTTCCAGCTATTGCAATAGGACAGCCTTCCGCAGATAGATATCATGACAAAGTTCTGGTTGTTGCCTTTAGATGGCTCGAAATGGTCTCAACACCTTCTGGGTCCTGCTTGCTCTTTCAAGGCCCTTACGTTGAAATTCCAGAAGCATCGTCGCCTCAAGGGAAACTTGTCGCTCAATCTATTGTGTACTCTGCCAGCCTAGCAGAAGATTTGCCATCTTCGATTCCATCAGTTGATCGCTAGGTGCTCCTAGAGAGGAAACCTGGTCAAGATGGTTTCTCACAAGTTCGCAGGGAGTTGAGACGCTGAATTTCGCAGTCGAGCGAAAGTCAAAGTCATCCTTAGGAAAAACAAATGAACAGCAAGGATAAGTGGCTTTGGATTCCAATGATCGCTCTCATGGTAGGCGCGGGGCTGCCCCCAATCCTTATTGGCTTTGCTGAGGACAGTTGGCAGGAACGAATATGGGTCGGAATGTTCACGACCATGGGAGCATTTACTTACGCGGTGTTCAAGAAAGCGGGAAGCAGAATGCTTGTCATCAGTAAGTGGGTTGAGGAATCTCCGATTGGGTCCACCGCTCTCGTTTTTGTCTTTACGTTCGTCGCATCCGGAGCCTCAGCTCTATTCGCAACTCTTCCTGTCCCACTTTGGATTCATTTATTAGCTGGCGGCTGCTTTGCTATTGCCGCTTTGACGATGCTCACCAAGAAAGCCCCTTAAAGGTAGACGGTTCTTCATCCACAAATCGCGGGTACTCAGAAAAGGTCGTCCGGCGAGGCCGCAGGAAGCGAAGAGGTCAGGCGTACGATGTCTGCTACGCTGAGCCTCTGAGTGATACGAGAACAAATCTGGCGGCGTCTCAACGCTTAACTACAGTTCTCTGATCGCGCCTTGGAGGACGGTGATCTGCGTGGTGGGATCGCCCGTCGCTTTCAGTTCGTTGCTGATCTGATCTTTCAGGTACGATGAGTAGCCGACGCGATCGATGAGGAGGTCGAGAAACCGCTCAGCCGGTAATAGGCTTTGTTCCTTGAGTTCATCGATGGTCTCGTCACTCACCGGCACGTACGAGCTGCCAATGTGGAAAACCACGTTATAGTGCCGACCTGTAGCAATTCGTTCAAATTTCAAGCCCTTCACAGATTCCTCCTCGGCAGGATGTTGAAAAAAATCCCTGCCAGCTTCGTTCTCGCATCGATCAACGCTTCAACATACGAAGAAGTATGTCTCAGCATCTCGCTCGCTGGGGCCTCGCTGGACGGTCGTTTTGAACATCCTGCAAGTGCTAATACAAGCCACTTATTCTAGACAAGTTCTGGTCGTGAAGACAAGGGCAACCATCGAGCGCCAGCGGTGGACAGTCATTGCAATCGGCCTTTATCATGACGTTCCGTTGCCATGACGTGCGGAGGATGTCAGCCGGTATGACAGGGACAGAACTCATCGAATGGTGGATCACCCGCCTTGAAGCGGAGCGAGTCCGACTGACTGAAACAGGGCAAGATGCTCCTGTCGTGGCGTCGCAAGGCCGCCTGGTACACACAACCGGCGGGCTCCATCTGTACGAATTTATCGTGCCTGCTGACGTCCAACTGTTGGTCGACCTTCCGGTATCCGTTGTCCCTGCCGATGAGGCGGACACTACGGAAGGAGTTGTCCTACGGCAGGCTGGGAACAGCCTATCCGTCCAACTGATCGATGCCCTCGGACGCGACGTTCCTTCTGTGACCCTTGTTCCAGATCAGGCCGGCCTTCTCAGTACGTCAGCCTCCCGCCTGAAAGATATGTTGGCGAAGCCGGACCTGTATCACCTTGGGCCAACCGAGCGGTTGGCGTCGCTGCTGCAGATGCAGGACGTGGAGGCTGAGGCATTCCCCTCCACCTCATCTGTCTTCACGACGGTGTGGTCTGACGACCGGTCATCCCGCCGTCAAAAGCTGGGGAATCTAGCGATGGAGCTGATTCGCGCCAACAAGCGCATCCTCCTGATCAGTCCAGACCACCTAGAGTGCGATGAGATGGTGGGGATAGTGGGGCGTACCATGAAGACCGGTGGACTGAATCACACAACGTGGATCACTCGATATGAACTTCCGATTGTCTCGCAAGCCGGCGGCGTCGATCTTCAGGCATTGGGGTTCGAAGCCCAAATGCATCAATTTTATGCCAAGTCACAAGGCAACAAAGCTTCCTTGAGGTTTAAGTATGAAAGCTTCCGAGAGTTGGCCCCTTTTCTGTCTCAGAAAGAAGCGAAGCAAAAAGATCTGGACGAAGTCCGCTTACTGGAATGGCGCCTCGTCACACAATTGCGAGACCTTCAAGTAAAAATGGCCGATGTCCAGAAGATGCTCAAGGACTTCGAGCACCTACCTCTGTTTCAACGTTTGACAATGCAAGCGGTCGGGAAGAATGCAGAATCCCTCAAACAATACTGCGCGCTGTATCAGGGTCAGATGGACCAACTGAACAACGAACTCGATGTCACCAAAGGCCGCATTCAGCAGCTTGCTCCGGAGGCGGCCGTTCCCAGAGGAAAGCGAGCCGAGTTCGAGGAACTCCAAGAACAGATTGCCAAACTGGGGGGAACCAAAAAGGTCCGCGAGTTACTGGCGGCCGAAGAACATCCAAACCGCCAGGCCTTCATTCAGAATCGACGACTTGTTGCCGCCACACCCATGCGGGTTGCGAGCGATCCCCTGTTCAGCCGGGTGCGCTTCGATGTCCTGATGGTTGATGAGGCTCCTCGGATCGCTGCCCCTTCGCTCTTGGCCGCGGCCGGGCTTGTACGTGAACGCATTATCGTCAGCGGCGATCCACGGGAGATCTCGACCGCCGGACAATGGGCCATGCCTGGGTCGGCCATCCGTGCCGCACCGTGAAATGGTGGCGCCAACGTTTGCTTGACGCCGATGAGGAGAATTCAGGATAATCCGTCTCCCCGGTAGTTCATCAGTCTGGCTCTTGACGTGGGTTGCTCGAAATGGATCGGAGCAAGGCCGAAAGGAGCTTCGACCTCAAAGACGTACGTGGTTGGTGCGTTGAGGGGGATGGGCGACTGAGAACGCCGAGGGGAGACATGTTCATCAGCCTGTATGCCGAAGTGGCGAAACTGGCAGACGCACTAGATTCAGGGTCTAGCGCCCGCAAGGGTGTGCGGGTTCAAATCCCGCCTTCGGCACCACACCTCGATCACCGCTCTTATTAAGCGGTTTCAGCGTTTCAGGTCCCTCATTCGTGACATCGGCGGCCCTCGGTTCGGGGGCCGGTTTCGGTGAAATTGTCATGTTGTAAGTCCCTTTTCCGACTGCCTTCTGCTTATTAAGGCCCATGGTGATACCCGGACGCTGACTCGTGCTATGCCATCCGATTGCATCTTCTGCGGCCAACGCCCCATCGACAGGAACAAGGAACACGTAATCCCGCTTTGGTTAATCGAACTGACTGGCGACCCCAATCGTCAGTTGAATCTCCCATATTTCGCCAGTATCCGTGGTGATAGCTTATCGGATTCCTTCGCTTTCAAATCGCTGGTGTTCCCAGCCTGCAAAAAGTGCAATTCTGGTTTTTCCCACCTTGAAGATGAAGTTAAAGTCATCGTTCTAAAAATGCTTCGGTTCGAGGAAGTGGATGGTGTTTCGATAAATACATTTCTGGACTGGTTGGATAAAGTCAGGGTCGGCTTGTGGCTCGGAACTCTAAATCTCATTGGAAATCCAACCGGTATTGTTCCGAAGTTTCACATCGCTAAACGAATAGCTGCAAAGGACAGAATGGTTGTAATTCATAGGTGTGAGGAAGGACCAACAGGGCTCCAAGTTTTTGGTGCGGCTCTCCCTATGTTCTGGCATCGCCCTGTTTGCTTCGGTCTGATGATAAACCACCTCGCATTCATGAATGCGTCCATCGATTTTTTGATTTCTAGGCGACTCGGTTTTCCCTTTCCTACAAAAATGATCCTAAATCCGGATGGATCGGGTGAGGCTCAAATGAGAGGTGGAATGGAGCGGTATATTTTGCCTCTCATCCGCGCACCCTACGAGCCGAGCGGTACAGAGATCTTTCAACCCATGTTTAATCATTCACTGAGTCCAGGAGGTAGAGACAGTTTCGGTAGGCTCTACGAAACAGAATACGTCAAGCGGCACAGCATATCCTATTCGGATGGAATAGGAAAAATCATGCTTCAGAAAGAACGCTCAATTTCCTTTTATGAAGGCGGCTCAATTAAATGGGTACCTCAAAAAAAGCATAAATTCGAAGAGGTTCTACGATTTGTCCCAATCCAAACTCTCCTCCTACAAAACTATCTTGCTGACGCGGAGTGCATGACTAATTCAAAGGATAGACGATTCTTTTCCTGTCTCAAGAATCAGAACAGAAAGTTGATTGAGTACACGAGAAGGGCAGAGATTTCTCCGTGGCAGTCTCACTAATTGGGTCTTAGTGCGACGGTACGATGGTTTAGGAGTTCGATGGAACCTGTTTTCGTGTTTCTGTGCTTTCAGGATGAGGCTGGATGGAAATAGGATCGAGGACCCGTACCGCCGAGGTCAAGTGTTTTGGCGACAGGTGAGCATATCTCAGGGTCATCATCGGCGAGGAATGCCCTAACAAGGTGCCGATGGTCGCGAGCGGGACGCCTCGCATAATGAGCCAGGACGCGAAAGTATGCCTGAGGTCATGAAAATGGAAATCCGTCATTCCTGAAGCCTCACAGGCCCGATCAAAGCCATGTCTCACGTCGTCCTACCGAATGCCCGGCAGAATTGTGGTACGTTCCTCTTTCCTAATATTAAGGGGGGGCATCGTTTTCTCGTTACATTTTAACACCAGTTAACACCCCTTCAGACGTCTGGCTTGGCTGAATTGTCACGTATCTGTCGAGCGAACACGCAGTTATCCACCGTATGAGGAACGGTTGATCATGGTCTCACCGGGGGTTTACCGTCACCATAAAGGGCAGCAGTATGAAGTCTTGGGGGTTGCCAGACATTCAGAAACGGAAGAGGCGTTTGTCGTGTACCGGGCATTGTATGGCGATCGAGGCCTCTGGGTAAGACCCCTTGCCATGTTTACCGAGAGCGTCGATAAGGGAGGCGTATCTGTTCCGCGCTTTTCACGAATAGATGAGAAAACGGGAGAAGACAAGACTTGAAGACGGTTTGGGTGGTCGAAGGCGCCTATTCACTGACCCAGCGACACCATTTCAAGTCTTTCCTTCCCTCGTCATGATGGAGCCTGTCCTGCTTGATGCCTTTGTGGACTCATCAACCGCCACGTACCGTTCATACAACGTTCCACGTATCATCCTCAGCCCCAAAATGATATTTTGATGACAGTTCGGTCAGGTTCGACAACAATGAACTCTGTCCTGAGGGATCCACTTGCAGAGAATGTGAAGGCTCAAGAAGCCGTTATCAGGTTACCTCTGGTGAATCGGTCGGCTTCAGGAGAAATGACTAGGATGACAGGTAGGAACATGATGAGAGGATTCGTGCTCGTGGGAGTCTTGATCCTGAGCAGTGCCGCGATTGCGGTGGCGGCGGAACCCCTGACCGGAAATCCCAAGCCAGTGGCCCCTCACAAATCGATACCGCTGGCCGGGGAGGAGCCATATGAGGCGTTGAAGCGTGGAGATTTCAGGGTCGCTGCGGGACTCTTTTACCCCTTGGCCCAACGTGGGGATGCACGGGCTCAATATAACCTAGGGCTGCTGTATGCCAGCGGTCTGGGTGTGGAACAAGACTACCAGGCGGCACTGAAATGGCATCGCATGGCGGCCGGCCAAGGCCATGCGGGAGGCCAAAACGAACTCGCACAGATGTATGCGAAGGGACAGGGCGTTCAACCAAATCTGGTTCTGGCCTATGTGTGGTTCAGCGCGGCGATCGCGTCGTCGAGTAGCGGGTCGAAAACTGAAATCACGAAGGACCGAGATCGTACGGCATCACGCATGATGCCGGAGCAGATCACAAAGGCGCAGCAGATGGCGCAGCAGTGCGAGGAGTCGAAGTTTAAGAAGTGCGGTGAGAAGTAAGCAATTAGAAAGTTTCGCTCACGCCTCCCAAACTCAACACCTTCCGCACTTCATTCACCTAGACATCCAATCAGCTTCTTGCCGCTTTCCCAAGGTGAGATCTGCTGGCCTGGTCGTCGCTAATCTATGACTCTGGGCAGGGCCACAATCGTCAGTTTCCAGCCTTGCGTTCTTCGGGCAAATGCGTAGAATCTGCCACCACGACCCAGTGGAATAGCTGGAAGGCCAAGGCGTTGTGTTACTTGTGAGACGATGAGCAAGATTCTGATTTCGTATCGTCGCGAAGATAGTGCCGATGTGACTGGGCGGATCTATGACCGGCTCATACAGGTGTTTCCGCAATCGGTCTTTCGGGATGTCGATTCCATTCCCTTGGGTGTCGACTTTCATACCTATCTGGATGAACAGGTGGCCAAGTGCGACGTGTTCCTTGCTGTCATCGGGCGGAATTGGATGAAGGCCAAAGGCCGAAAGGGGAAGTCCAGACTGGAAGACCCCGGCGATTTCGTGCGGATTGAAATCGAATCAGCACTGAAGCGTCAGGTTCTAGTGATTCCTGTGCTTGTCCAAGGCGCCAAGATTCCTGAGGTGCAGCGGCTACCGGTCAGCATTCAAGCGTTGTCGTACCGGAACGGCATTGTGGTCCGCCCTGATCCGGATTTTCACAAGGATATGGATCGGCTAATTGCTAAGCTGAAGCAACCAGCTCAAGGCCTCAGTAAGTCTCAGTTGGAATCGGGTGCCACACCCAAGCCCATTTGTAACGCAATAAAGCTGGTCAGCCCTGTCGCGCCAGTTGATATGGTGAAGGTGCTCAAAGGGCCATTCTTGTATGGCGATCAGGAGACTTGCGTGGTGATCAAGTACGACTATTGGATCGATCAGTACCCCGTGACGAACCGGAAGTATGGTGAGTTTGTTTTAGCCGGTGGCTATGAAGATCAGCAGTACTGGTCGTCCGAGGGGTGGCAGTGGAAAACTAAGAGGTACATCAAAGGTCCTGGATATTGGAATAACTCTCAGCAGAATAAGAAGGATCATCCTATTGTCGGAGTCAGCTACTATGAGGCGGATGCCTATGCCACATGGATCGGTAAACGTCTTCCAACTCAGCCGGAGTGGGAAAAGGCAGCACGAGGTGAGGATGGACGCGAGTATCCCTGGGGTAAGGAGTTCGATAAACGTAGATGCAACTGTTACGAATCTAGCATTGGACATACGAGTCCGGTCACCCAGTATCCTAACGGGACGAGCCCCTACGGTTGCTACGACATGGCGGGAAATGTGTGGGAGTGGTGTGCAAGTTGGAATGACCCAAAGACCGGCCAATACGTGCTCCGTGGTGGCTCCTGGAGTAATAGATCAAAGTTCCTCCGTATATCGACTCGGTATCAGGATCGATATCGATATAGGGGCAGCGACATAGGGTTTCGTCTCGTCCAGGACGTTGACGAGTAACATTCTGCGCTTTGTTCTTTGACACTTTGCCTCCGATGGCTCCATCACACAAGAAGCACCTTGCTGGCGGGATTCGTGCCATGGGCTGATACGGGGATCAGGCAGACATCTCGGTGTGTTTCCCCCTTCGACCGATGATAGGCCCGAATCATCATCAGACCAGAATATTCGCCCTGGGACCCCGCGTTCGGCTGGAGCGAGAAGGCCGCGAATCCGGCAATCTCAGCCAACCACGATTCGAGCTGTTCGAACAACGTCCGATAGCCACGTGTTTGTTCAGTCGGCGCGAAGGGGTGCAAACGAGCGAACTCCGGCCACGTGACTGGTAGCATCTCCGTGGTGGCGTTCAGCTTCATGGTGCAGGAACCCAGCGGGATCATGGAGTGGACGAGGGAGAGGTCCTTGGCCTGTAGTCTGTGAAGATAGCGGAGCATCTCGTGCTCGGAGTGATTGCGCTGGAAGACCTCATGCGTGAGGTATTTACTCGTCCTGGCCAAGGGAGCCGAGTAGTTGAGATCGATGGCGTCAGCGAGATCGGAAAGTCGGAATGGTAACTGGTCATGTCCGACGAAGATGTGCAGAAGCCGGTGGACTTCTTCCTCGGAGCTGACTTCATCGAGGGAGATACCGATAGAGCCGTCTTCATAGTGCCGGAAATTGATTCCTTGTTCATTCGCCCTGGTCGCAATGTGATCAGCTTGAGCTTTGGGGACTGGTATCCGAACCGTATCGAAGAAGACTTTCGGCAAGACATCGAATCCAAGCCGACGCAGTCCTTCTGCCAATAGCAACGTGAGGCCATGTACGCGCTCGGCGATCCGACGCAACCCGTCCGGTCCGTGGTACACCGCATACATGGCGGCCATGACGGCCAACAGGACTTGAGCCGTGCAGATATTACTGGTGGCCTTTTCCCGTCGAATGTGTTGCTCCCTCGTCTGAAGCGAAAGCCTGATGGCTGGTTTGCCGGTCACATCTTTTGAGACACCAACAAGGCGACCCGGCATCTGCCGTTTGTATTCCTCTCTGGTCGCGAGAAACGCAGCATGGGGTCCACCGAAGCTGATCGGAACACCGAAGCGTTGTGTCGAACCGACGGCAATGTCAGCGCCGAATTCCCCGGGCGAGCGGAGCAAGGTCAGGGCGAGAAGATCGGTGGCAACTGCTACGAGAACACCGGCCTCATGCGCCTGCGTGACCAATGTGCTGAAGTCACTCACATAGCCGTCTGTGGCTGGGTATTGCAACAATAGGCCGCACAGCTGAGGACGCGAACAATCAACGGATGAGGCGACACCGGTCTTGATGACGATACCCAGAGGCTCGGCTCTGGTCTGCAACACCGCCAAGGTCTGTGGATGGCAGTCGCGCGAGACAAAGAATTCCTTTCGTTCATCGCCGGTGTTGCGGGCGATCGTGTAACACATCGCCATCGCTTCGGCTGCAGCGGTCGCTTCATCCAACAGCGAGGCATTCGCCAGCGGTAGACCGGTCAAGTCCGCCACCATGGTTTGGAAGTTCACAAGCGCCTCTAGGCGGCCTTGTGAGATCTCGGCTTGGTAGGGGGTGTATTGCGTATACCAAGCCGGGTTTTCTAGAATATTTCGCTGGATGACGCCCGGGGTGACGCAATCGTAGTACCCCATGCCGATCAACGATCGATAGACCTGATTTTTGGACGCGATGTCTTTCAGGCGGGTCAGGACGGCCTGCTCACCGTCGGCGATCGGAATGTCAAGAGCTCGACGAAATCGAATATCAGAAGGAATAGCGGTATCGGTCAACGTGTCGAGCGACAGGAGGCCCAATGTGGCCAGCATCTCTTGAATATCGGCCCTTGTGGGACCCAGGTGCCGGTGAATAAAGTCGTCAGTCGGTTGGCGCCAATTCTGAGTGGTCATGGAGTCAGCTACCCTCTGTTCAGACCGGAGAGAATAGGTTGCGTAGTGCCCTCTGTCAATCGAGGCAGCCTACCACGGCATCAGCCCTTTTCCAAGAGACCAAGCCTGTTTTTCGGAGATGTTTTCGTGCTCATGGCCATTGCTGTGTTGCGAGGAGGTTTTGTCTGAAGCAGCCGTCGGGCTCGGCACGTGCTCCGCGGAGTATATCGGCCTGCAGCGCCGTCGGCTTTGATTGCTTTTCACATAATTCACGCTATTGTTACCTCATATCTTCAGCCCGGAGAGCTGACCTATGGTCGCCATGAAGCAGGGGACCGATGAGAGGACCGAGAAACGAGCGCCGCCACGCTTCTCGATGGTAAAAGCCATCGTCATTTTCATTGTGCTGGGTGCCACAGTGGCCATCGGATACGCAGGGTACGAGATTTTCAAGAATCAGAGTCTGGTCACCAAGTTTCTGGCTCCCCATGTACCGACAAGTCAGCCCAGCGTGGTTCTCACAGATTCGCAGGTGAAGCCCTCCCAGCCCGATGTCCGTCTGACTCGTGAAGGGATCGACCATCTTCTCAACGCACTCGACGAAGCGGTTCGACGAAAAGATGTCGACGGCGTCCTGCGCCACATTGCTCACGACGTGACCATCACCATTCATCTGAAGCAAGGCCCGCAACAACAGATGGCCATGCTGACGCGGGAAGATTACCGGAAGACGCTCGCCATGAGCTTCGCCTTTCCCAGCGCCCACGACTTCACTCGGACGAATACGTCCGTGTCGTTGGCCGTCGATGAACGGAGCGCGAAAGTCTCCTTCAAGTCGACCGAGACGCTTCGCCAGGCCAATCGAGAATTCAAGACGGAAGGCGAGGAAACGCTGGTCTTCACGATCCGCGACGGCAAGCCCATGATTACCTCTCTGGAACAGACCTTCCCCGGGGATTCGACCTAAGTCCCCGCTTCGTGACGAGTGAGAGCCACTGTACCCTTCAAGATTCACAGTCATCGGTCTGGTATAATCACCCCGCTGCTCAATATTTGTTGGGGTGTGTATGCGCGTGCTTGTCATAGAAGATGAAACCAAAGTCGGTTGTTTTATTAAGCGGGCGCTCGAAGAAGAAAGCTATGCTGTCGACCTCTGTGAGGACGGAGCCAAGGGATTAGAAATGGCTCTAGCGACCAACTACGATCTCCTGGTCGTCGACGTGATGCTGCCCTCCATGTCTGGTCTGGATGTGCTGAAGAATATTCGTCGCGAACGGGTCCACACACCGGTGCTGATTCTCTCGGCGCAATCCCAGATCGACCAGCGGGTCAAAGGATTGGATGCCGGTGCCGATGATTACCTGACCAAACCGTTCGCGATCGATGAACTCTTGGCGCGTGTTCGAGCCCTGTTGCGTCGTGGGGCATCCGAAAGCCCAGGGATTCTTCAGGTGGATGATCTGATGCTCAACCCGGCAACCCGTGATGTCACCCGGGGTGGGCAACGCATCGATTTGACGCTGAAAGAGTATGCGTTACTTGAATATCTGATGCGTCACACCGGCCGCGTCCTCACTCGGCCCATGATCTCCGAACATGTGTGGAACCAAGATTTCGACACCTTTACGAATGTCATCGATGTCTATGTGAACTACCTTCGCAATAAAATTGATCGAGGCCGAATCAAGAAACTGATCCATACCATTCGCGGGAGCGGGTATATGCTGAAGGCCGACTAGCATGAACCTGACACAAGCCCCGCGCGTACCCAGTGACTTGCGGCGCAGCGAACCGACAGCACGACGTCGTCACCACCGAGCAGGAGCTGATCCATGCCGCTACGCGTCCGGCTGACTCTGTGGTATGGGACCGCCCTAGCCCTGGTCTTGATCATTTTCTCCGTTGTGCTGTACGCCATTACGG
Organism: Nitrospira sp. CG24B; assembly: GCA_002869845.2. GTDB lineage: Bacteria > Nitrospirota > Nitrospiria > Nitrospirales > Nitrospiraceae > Nitrospira_D. The sequence goes on from NEWS02000003.1 coordinate 106,880, forward strand.
CGAGAAGTCTCCGCGACACAGTCGATGAATCGTTGGAAGATACGGCCATGACGGCGGTGCGGTCGCTCGAAGAGCGAGGATTTCTTCCACTGATCAACGAAGAGGAACTGCTCTCGCAATTTCCCGAACTGACGCGAATCGATAAGTTCTTCCAGATCTTCAGCCCCTCGGGCACGATCACGATCCGTTCTCCGAATATCAAACAACACGAAGTTCCGCTGAGCCGAACCGCCCTTGATGCCGCGTTTGCCGGACAGAAAATTTTTGAGTCGGCCAAGTATCCCAAGGAGCCTCCGTTGAGGCTGATTTCCGTGCCGATCATGTACGGAGGCAATCTCCTGTACATCGTGCAGGTCGGTACGTCGATGGAATCGGTTGGAGAGACACTCCAGCGCTTTCTTGTGTTGCTAGTTGTGGCGATCCCCATCGCCCTGGCTGTGTCTCTGGCAGGGGGATGGTTCTTGGCGGGACGAGCGTTACGTCCTGTCGATAAGATTACCCTTGCGGCGCAGCGCATTGCCGCTGGGGATTTGAGCCAACGCCTGAGCATACCGGCGGCTCACGATGAAATCGGCCGTCTGGCCGCCACCTTCAACAATATGATCGGCCGGCTGGATACGTCGTTTCGCCAGATTCGTCAATTCACCAGCGATGCCTCGCATGAGTTGCGGACTCCTCTGACGGTGATGAAAGGCGAAACAGACCTGGTGTTGCGGCGACCTCGTTTGCTCGACGACTATAAGTCGGTGCTGGAGAGCAATCTGGAAGAGATCGATCGAATGACGCGAATCGTCGACGAACTGTTGTTCCTCTCACGCGCCGATATGGGTGAAGTCAGAGTGGAGTCATTGCCTGTCGCCATGGAGTCGCTGGTGGAGGATATTCATCGTCAGGCCAAGTTGCTTGCGCAGGACCGCAATATCGAAGTCCTGCTGGGAACCGTCATGCCGGTGGTGGTTCAGGGCGACGACTTGCGGCTTCGTGAACTGCTGCTCAATCTTGTGGAAAATGCGATGAAGTATTCGCATCCTGGTGGGAAGGTGGAGATCTCGCTGTTGAATGACGGTCGGGAGGCCAGGCTGTCGGTGACAGACCAGGGGATCGGCATCGCCCCTGCCGATCACAAGAAGATTTTCCAACGCTTCTTCCGCACCGACGTTGCCCGAGGCCACACCAAGAAGGGGACAGGTCTCGGTCTCGCCATCTGTTCCTGGATCGCGGAATTGCACAAGGGCCGGGTAGAAGTCAAAAGCGCTCTCGGCCAGGGATCAACCTTCACCGTTGTCTTACCGCTCGCTACTCCCACTGCTTAGTGAACTTTAATCGTTGGTTAATCTCGTTCTCATCCCAGGTTGTTATATTCCTTGCAACTGCAAGGCAGGGGTTACCCGATCGTAAAAACTAGGAATCACGGGTTTCCAATCAACCAGCCTATGGGGAGGGCGTATGTCATCACATCTGCGTAGGAAGGTCGGGTCCGCGATCGGAATCGGTCTCATGAGTGGGGTTCTGGTTTGGGGTGGGTACTGGCTTAGTGCGTCCCAGGCATCCAGTGCCCCAACTTCAACTTCAGCAGCTGCGGTCATCACAACTCCTGCGAACGGGTTCACGGACGTCGCAAGGCAAGTTACTCCCGCAGTCGTCAATATCACGACTGTCATGACGGAGAAGGTGTCGGACGGATTCTCTGTTCCTGACGAGCTACGAGACCGAATGGAAGAATATTTTGGAAAACCCTTCGACCCACGGCGTCGGGGGCCGCAACCTCCCGGGGAACATCGAGGACCTCGAAGGGGTCAGGGATCAGGCGTGATCATTTCTGCTGATGGATATGTTTTGACCAACAATCATGTGATCGCCAACGCTCAAGAAGTAAGCGTCACTCTTCCCGATAAGCGGGAATTCAAGGGCAAGATTATCGGAGCTGATCCGAAGAGCGACCTCGCTGTGGTCAAGATCAGCGCTGGCCATCTTCCCGCCATACCATGGGGCGATGCTTCACAACTGCAGGTCGGTGAGTATGTCTTGGCGGTCGGCAATCCCTTCGGGTTGAATTCCACCGTGACGCTCGGGATCGTCAGCGCTGTTGGCCGCGGCCATATGGGGATCACCCAGTACGAAGACTTTATTCAGACGGATGCCGCCATTAACCCCGGTAACTCAGGCGGCGCGCTGGTCAACACCAGAGGCGAGCTCGTCGGTATTAATACAGCCATCTTTTCGCAGACGGGTGGGTATCAAGGAGTGGGCTTCGCGGTCTCTACAGCGATGGCCAAGCCGATCTATGAGAGCCTGATCAAAACCGGCAAGGTTGTTCGAGGGTATCTGGGGATCGGTCTTCAAGACTTGAACCAGGATCTGGCAAAGTCTTTCAGTATGAAGGATTCGAAAGGCGCCTTGGTGAGCGACGTCAAGGAAGACAGCCCAGCGGATCTCGCCGGACTCAAGCAGGGCGACGTGATCATTGAGTATCAGGGGATCCTGATTGAGGATGGTGTCGCACTGCAACGGATAGTCACCAGGACTCCAGTCGGCAGCAAGGTCCAGGTGAAGGTCATGCGCGATGGGCGCGCGCGAGAGCTGACCGTGCGGATCGGGGAGCAGCCGGAGCTGGAAAAAGTTGCAAAGAAGGTAGAAAGTGGTGAACATGACTACGCCTTGGCCGGTCTGTCTGTCGAGGATTTGAATCAGAACACCGCGCGCGAGTTGGGCATCAAAGGAAAGGCTCAGGGAGTCGTCGTGACGAGCGTTGACCCGGACAGCGGTGCGGAAAAGGCAGGACTCGTACCTGGTGATGTCATTCAAGAGGTCAATCGGAGGCCGGTCAAGTCCGTAAAGGAATTTGAGAAGGTGTCTTCAGATTTGAAGAAGGGGGACAGCATCCTGATACTGGTCAACCGCCGTGGGGGATCACTGTTTCTGTCAGCGAAGATCTAACATCGTGTCCTCGGTTTCAAACAGAAGGGGAACGGGTATCAATCCGTTCCCCTTTCTCTTCTACGATCGTTGGATTGTCACCGATTCAATCAAACACGACCGTCTTTCTTCCGTAGACCAACACTCGCCGCTCGATGTGGCGCCGCACGGCTCGGGCCAGCACGATCTCCTCCAAGTCGCGTCCTTTCCGTACGAGATCGTCCACGGTATCTCGATGTCCGATTCTAATCACGTCTTGCTCGATGATCGGCCCTTCATCCAAATCGTGGGTCGCGTAGTGCGCCGTTGTTCCGATGATCTTGACGCCACGGTCGTAGGCCTGCCGGTAGGGATTAGCTCCGATAAAGGCCGGCAGAAAGGAATGGTGAATGTTGATGACGGGGCAGCCGACCTGAGCCAAAAACTCCGCAGTGAGGATTTGCATATAGCGAGCCATCACCACGAGCTCCACCCGGTGCTCTTTCAGGAGCGCTAAGACCTGTTGTTCTTGCTGAGGCTTGGTCTCCTTCGTCACGGGATAGACGGCAAAGGGAATGTTGAAGAGTTCAGCCCAGCTCGCGCAGGTGTTGTGATTCGAAATGATGACGGGAATATCGATGTGCAGTTCGTCTCGGCGGTGCCGCTGGAGGAGATCGGCGAGACAGTGATCTTGTTTCGAAACCAGCAGACCGACACGGGTTCGTCGGCTGGACGGATACACTTCGCAGTGCATCTCGTACACGTTCGCAATCGGAGCAAAGGCAGCCGGAATGTCGTCCGAAGGGATCTGGAATCCCTCCGTGGCGAACTCCATCCGCATAAGAAAATCGTTTGTGTCCTTGTCAGTGTGATGGTCGGAATCCAGGATGTTGCCGCCGAAATCGTGAATGAACCCTGACACACGCGCCACGATGCCCCTACGGTCTTTGCAATGGATCAACAGAATGATCGAATCTTTTCCCTGTGCCGACATCGGTGGTCACTCCTCTGTTGGTGGTTGCTATGAGTGTAGCAGGAGCGGCAAGGAACTACATTTCCTAGACAGGAGCCGCGACGATTCGCCCGACGAGGTCGAAGGCTGCGGCATCGGTAATCTCGACTCTACAGAACTCACCAGGGGTGGGAGAGGAGACGCTGTGACGAGCTGGGCGCTGTGGCGTGGTATCAGACGGGCCCTCGTCGATGTAGACGACACCATCGATTTCAGGAGCGAGCCCTTCGTGGCGGCCCTCTAGAACATGTTCCGTTTCCTCGGATCGTCCATCAATCAGCACGTCGATGGTGGTGCCGACTTTAGCCCTTCCTTTGGCGGCTGAAATCGACTCCTGAATGGAGAGGATCTCGTTACGGCGCTCATCCATGACGTCTCGCTCGACTTTTTCGTCTAGGCCGACTGCTCCAGTGCCTTCTTCATCCGAATAGAGAAACACCGCAACGCGGTCGAATTCCGCCCGTTCCACGTAATCGCGAAGCTCGGTATAGGCGGCATCGGTTTCTCCAGGAAAGCCAACAATAAAGGCTGTCCGAAAGGTCACCATGGGGATGCGGGTCCGGATACGATCGACGAGAGACTCAATGGCAGCGCGATCGCCCAGCCGATGCATGCGTTTAAGCATCCGGTCATTGATGTGCTGGAGGGGCATATCGATATACTTCGTGATCTTTTCTTCCCCGGCGTAGAGGTCGAGGAGGTCATCCGTGACTTGTTGGGGGTACAGGTAAAACGGTCTGATCCACCGGAGTGTTTCAACCTTCACCAACTCACGAAGCAGCTGAACGAGGCCGTGGCGAAGACCAAGATCGACTCCGTAGTTGATCGTATCTTGCGAGATCAGGTTGATCTCTTTGACACCCTCAGCGGCGAGCTGGCGCGCTTCAGCGACAATGGATTCCACCGGCCTACTGCGCTGCTTGCCGCGCATCAACGGAATCGCGCAAAACGTACAGTTGCGGTTGCAACCTTCGGCGATTTTCACATAGGCGCTATGCTGCTTGCCGAGCCTCAAGCGAGGTGCGAGCTCATCGTAGAGATAGGGAGGTTGACTGATCCAGAGACGTCGATGCCGTTTCTTAGGAGCCAACAAGTCTCGGCAGATCTCCGCAATCTTGCCGAATTCGCCGGTACCGACCACCGCGTCCAACTCTGGTAACTCTTTGAGCAAGTCACCTTGATAGCGTTGTGCCAGGCAGCCGGCTGCGATGAGGACACGGCAGGTTCCTGTTGTCTTCAGCTGCCCATGTTCGAGGATGGTGTTGATCGATTCCTCTTTGGCTTCTTCGATGAAGCCGCAGGTATTGACGATGACCACGTCAGCTTGTTTCGGGTCGCTGGTCAGCTGAAACCCCTCGGTTACGAGACTCCCGAGCATGATTTCCGAATCGACCTGATTTTTGGAACAGCCAAGATTGACGAAACCAATAGTGGTCGTGGTTCCGTTTGTCTTGGCGGACTTGGTTGATCTGGCGCGTTGAGGGATGATGAGGGGCTGAGACATGGGGGCAGTCTACGGGAGGGTTAAAAAGCCTGTCAATTAGACTCTTGCGGGAGGCGGCCCACTTCCCCTAGAGTGCCCCTCATGATTCGAACCTTTCAGGGCATCAGACCGACGATCCCCACCTCATGCTTTATTGAAGAGACTGCTGTCGTGATCGGCGATGTGGTCATGGGGGAGGATTGCAGTGTGTGGTTCAATGCTGTCATCCGGGGCGATGTCCACTACATCCGAATCGGAGAACGGACGAATGTCCAGGATCTCTGCATGCTCCATGTGACACATGACACCCATCCGCTCATCATCGGCAATGATGTCACGATCGGCCACAATGTTGTGCTGCATGGGTGTACGATTCAGGATCGTGTGCTGGTCGGAATGGGCGCGATCATTATGGACGGGGCGGTGATCGGGGAAGACTCCGTTGTGGGTGCCGGCTCATTGGTGGTGGAAGGAACGGTGGTTCCTCCGAAGAGCGTCATCCTTGGCTCACCCGGCCGGGTGCGGCGTGGCGCGTCGGAGGCCGAACTCGCCTGGATCAAAGAGTCAGCCGCCAACTACATGAAATATGCCCGGCAGTATATGGACGATTCGGCGAAGCCGCCGACCGGATTTAGACTTTAGTTCCTTTCGGCTTGCGATTATTCGTTTCCAAGCCCCCAATCTTTATAAAGCAGACCGGATCGCCTACCAGAGCCGTCGGAAATTGCTCTCGTTCAACGCGATACGGAATATTTTTGCGATGGCACCAGTCCGCGATCCAGATCACTTCTTCTGTTGAGGTGGTCACCAATCCCGGCAGGCTCAGTTTCGGCATCACGCGATCGACGATTGATCGTACAACGCGACGCTGCTGTTCAAATTGGTGTGGGTCAAACGTCACCGGATCGGCATTGCCGTAGGACAGAGGGGCCAGGTGAGGAAATCGCTCCGGATCGTTCAAGACGCTCACAATCCAGAGATGGTCGAAAAGGCCGGAAGCTAGAGAGGCATCCTGTGCTCTAAACTTCACGGGTAGGGATCGGCAGGCACGATTGAGGACCGTCACTTCTGACCGTCGGAGATTGTAGGGCGCAACCTGGCGTTGAAGCTCAATCACTTCTGCTAATAAGGCCGGCAGTTCCGTCACGCCGGCTCCGACGTATAGACTCCGCCCGCTATGCGATAACTTCCTTACGAGAACTTCGGCCACCTTGGTTCCCAGTCGCCGGCAGGGTTCCCGCTTCTTACGCCAAAACTCATCACCGCCTTCGTAACAGTAGACCGACTCCAGGCGTTTATAATCGAGGTGATCAAATACAGAGGTGATGGCGCGACGAGTCGAGTTGAGGATGGATTTCCGTGGCATGACCGATACCTTGCGTGTCTGCCTCAATTGTCAACTGAGGTATAAAAGCATATCGCATCGCAAGGAATGTCCTTTGCGGCGAGATTGTTCTCGATGTTGAGGAGGTCGTGGTCTGCCTTGCGCAACCATGCCGAGTAGTTAGACTCAGCGCTGCTCATACAGCACCTTGCCCTCCTTCTCGATGACAGACAAGAGCGTGCCGCTGACATGTCGCAGGCGGCGGACTTCTTCGGGCGTGTACACAACGATATCCATCGGCCATGGACGGAGCCCAAATGCTTCGCTTACTTCGATCGCACGCTCTGGCAGGCGGCGAGCTGTGTCCATTTCGATGAACAAATCCAGATCGCTGTCCGGACCAGCCTCGCCACGGGCATGGCTCCCGAAGACCATGATCCGCTTTGGTCGAAACCGTTCGACGATCGTCTTTGTCACATGCTCCAAGAGCGCTGCCTGCGTCATGGAATGTCCCTTTCGGCTCTCAGCTTACACGAGCATCTCTATCACAACAATCCGTTGCAGCATGACTGGCGCAGATAAGGTGAGAGGTGCTGAAAGACGAATGGTGGAAAGTCATACAGGAGAATCATCAGGGTAACAGACGTTTGTTCTCTGTTAAAATCGTGAGATCCATGCCCTTAAAATCACCGTCATCGGTGACGAGTATCAACCCGTTGCTCTTACACAGTTCGGCAAGCATCTGGTCGTTGAAGTCCGCCTTGCCCACCTCATAGTCGCTCAGCACTGTTTCAATGTGCAGCGACGGGAAGTCGCTGTTCGTGCGGATAGCCTGGCTCAGAATTCGTCGGCACACATCGGTAATACTTTTCGCAATGGGCTTGAAGGCAGTGCTCTTTCGATAGGCCTTGAAGTCTCTTGGCTGTGGTTGGTTAGGTAGCCTGTTAAACGCGAAACGAGCCATCGCGTTCATGAGCTCGGAGAGGATGAGTACATCAATAAGGATACGACTCTGTGCAGCGAGGACGCTTTTCAGCGCTGCGGAGTAAACCCGAACACGAGGATCGCTGGGACCGTGTTGTGAGCCGTACAGGAACAGCCAGATATTGGTGTCAAAAAGCAAATGATCAGTGTTGCGAAAGTGGTAAGTGCTGATGCGATGAATCTTGCCAGGCATCAGCTTCCCCTCGATACTGCCTGCTCCGCTTTCTTGAACCGCTCGGGGTCCTTGAAATATTCCTTAGCTGTATCCACTACCCGCTTCAGCAACGCACGGTCATCGGGCTGGAGATCTGTTACTCTGAGCTTCGACCGAATCTGTTCCTCGGTGAAGGAGCTATACAGTTGACCGACCGCAGCGTTTAAGAAAGCAGAGGTCAGACTGGTGACGTTTAAGAACGACAAGGCCACGCTTTGCCCTTCCTTGAGGGCGTCGGCAATTCGATCGTGGATTTTCTGCCCGTCGTCCGAGGCGACGCAGAGCGGGCTGCCGACGATTTCAAAAATGGAGAGAGTAAGGCTCTTACTCATAGCGGGATCACCTTTCGTCGATTCCTAAAAGATATCGGATTCGCTCAACTCCGAAGACAGAGTGTATGATTGCGCGTCGGATGTGTTGATTTCAAGTGTCACAGCAGTTCCAGGAAAGGGCAAACGTAACCGGGTGGTCTGGGCTTGATCTTTGCGCAGACACCAATATCCGGCATCTGACACAATCTGCAAGCGGCCCCCGTTCAAGCCAATGAATTCCTTCAGCAACTTCAGGCCTAACCCACCAGGAATCGATCCGCGCTTGGTCGTGTTTCGCCCGTTCGTTGCCCAAACAATCGCATCCTCGGCAGGGAGATCGAGTCCGGCGCGCGCGCTCACATTTTGTCTAATACCGATCCCTAAATCGACCACGGAGAAGTTGAGCAAGTGTTTCTTGGGGAAATATTGCCCACAACTGAAAATGCCGAGCGTGGTCCGGGAATGAAGCACCGCGTTGCTGAAAATCTCGAACACGCTTTCCCTAAATTTCTTTACCAAGCCGGGAGACATGTGCGGCATCTCCGGTCGATGCACGAATTCACCTTCGATATACCCAGCGAAGTAACGATCGTCCTTCACGTCAAACCGCTGATAGGGAATCGTCGTACCATAGGTGTCCGGGAGCTTGACGCGGCCATAGTTGCTTAAGAAGCCGTTCTTCGAAAGAATGGTTTCAACAGCAGGGGGTATGTCCGTCAACTGGATGGTATTCAGCTTGCTTCCAAGCCTATACAAAATTGCTCCGAACGCGGCGCACATATCGGCATCAAACCACCCAGTAGTGGTCATGTCGATGTTGATAGTCGTTGACTGGCAATCCTTCGTCTGGTCATGGAGATGCACCAATGCCTCAAATCCTGTCTGTTCATGACGGACCTGAGGCAAGGCAACCCTCAAGCCCTCACCCCAAGGACCTTTGCGCAGTCGTTGCTGAGAATGCCGATCGGCAAAGTGCGAGAAAACTTGAGCCGCGCCAGGTGGTCACAATTTGTAACCACCGCCAACTGTTCCTTTGCCGTGAGTCGAAAGGCGAAATCACGAGGGAAACGATCTGCATTCCGTTTGACCGCTTGGTTCAAGGCCTTCGTCGGAACTGCATAGAGCGTGGCAAGATCGGCATCGATGATGACCTTACGGTCACGGATCGTGAAAATCATGGATCCGAGCGGTTTGAGTTGCTTCATAACAGGATCTTAATAGGACCGGCTGACCATCGCCGCATTTTCACAGCGGGCAGTCTAGCCAATTTGCTGAATGAAAGCTACGCAGATGGTCGGATGGCTAATTCAATAACAGCTGCCATAAGACCCTCGGCCACTGAAGCGATGAAGTCCAGATTCAGTGTGTCGAGGGTGTCGGTTGGCCGATGGTAATGAGGATTACGGAAGTTGGCCGTATCCGTGAGCATGACGGCGGGAAACCCCTGCTCCCAGAATGAGGTGTGGTCGCTGCGTCTCGTGTCTGGGAGCTTCTCACCGTTGCCCGGCACGATCAGTGGAACAATCGGGAGATGTGATTGCATGGCTTTTGCGACGGAGCCGGTCAAGATGTGTGAGCGCTCGTTCCCGATCACGGCAAGAAAATTTCCGGTCGTGGGCACCGCGATGGGCACACCGGGAGGAGTCTTCTGTGAGCCTGCTAGATGGCTCGCATAGCCGACACATTCCAACACGATCGCTCCGTGGATCGTTTCACGATTCTTTCTCAACATCGCTGTATAGGCGGAGCTGCCGAGCAAGTTCTCTTCTTCCAAATTAAAGGCGATGAAATGGATCGGTCTGGCCAATTTCATGGCACGCACTCGGCGAGCGATGTGAAGCATCACCGCGAGGGCGCTAGCATTATCATCGGCGCCGGGAGACCCTTGGACCGTATCGAAGTGCGCAGCGAGGATCAGCGGCGGTGCGGATTGGAATGGCTCAGTGTCGGGAAGCGCCGTTCCGATCACATTGTGGTAGGTGCCGCCCAAGGCGTGGAATGGTTGAGTTGTGACGGTAAGACCGGCTTCAGAGAAATGGCGGTGCAGATAGGCCTCTGCGTCCTGGAGGCGAATCGGAGAAGAGAGGGGATGGCGCTCGCCCACCAGATGGCGAAGGTCTTCTTTGAGGAGGTTGTGATCAATGGGCACGTGGGTTTCCGTCAACGGAACGATTAGGCCACGATCTCGGTGCCGATCCCCTTGCGTGTGAAGATTTCGAGCAGAACAGCGTGTGGAATGCGTCCGTCGATGATATGGGCCTTCCCGACCCCCTCGGCTAGCGCATCCAGGCAGGCGTGAACTTTCGGGATCATCCCCTCCGTGATGGTCCCCTTCTTCATCATCCGTTGCACATCTTTTCGAGACACGGTGGAGAGGTGGCGCCCGTTGGCGTCGCGAATGCCTTTGATGTCGGTCATCATGACGAGTTTTTCCGCGCGCAGAGCCCCTGCTACTGCTCCGGCAACAAGATCGGCGTTGATGTTGTAGGTATTCCCTTCGCGATCCGTTCCGATGGGCGCGATCACCGGGATGTAGTGGTCGTCCTGCAGATTACGCAGCAGACCAGGATCGACCTTTTCGATATCGCCCACCAACCCGAAGTCCCCTTCGCCGTCCTCTCCTTCCAAATCACGATCGAGGCTTTCCGCCCAGGCCTTGGCCGTCAACGGCTTGCTGAGAATCAACCCGCCGTCCTTTCCGCTCAAACCGACCGCACTACCACCATGTCGGTTGATCAGATCGGTGATCTCCATATTGATCTTTCCTGCCAGGACCATCTCCACGATTTCCATCGTGGCCTCGTCGGTGATTCGAACACCATGGCGGAATTTCGCTTGGATGCCAAGCCGGTCGAGCATCTTGTCGATTTGGGGTCCGCCGCCGTGGATAATGACCGGGTTGATCCCGACGTATTTCAGCAACACGACATTTTGCGCGAACCGTTCTTTGAGGGATGAATCCGTCATCGCATGGCCGCCGTATTTCACGACCACCGTTTTCCCGCGAAACGTCCGGATGTACGGCAGGGCTTCGATGAGGACGTTGGCTTTCTTGATCAGTTTGTCCATGCAGAACTCCCGGCGATCAACACCGATCCCTATAAAATATACCGGCTCAGATCCTGGTCCTTCACGATATCTTTCAATCGGTCCCGTACATTGGTCGCGGTGATGCTGATTCGTTTGTCGGGCCAGCCTGGTCCCTCGAAAGAAATGTCCTCAAGCAACCGCTCCATGATGGTGAACAGGCGGCGCGCGCCGATGTTCTCAGTCCGTTCATTCACTTGGACTGCCACTTCGGCGATCTCCTCCAGACCGTCTTTGGTGAACTCGATGGCGAGGCCTTCGGTGGCCAGCAAGGCCTGATACTGCCGGACCAACGCCCCTTTTGGCTCTGTGAGAATACGGACAAAATCGTCTTTGGATAAGGGACTGAGTTCGACGCGGATCGGAAATCGCCCTTGGAGCTCCGGAATCAGATCGGACGGTTTCGCCACATGAAAGGCACCGGCGGCGATGAAGAGGATGTGATCCGTCACGACCGGGCCGTGTTTGGTGCTGACGGTGCAGCCTTCCACGATAGGGAGGAGGTCGCGTTGGACACCTTCTCGGGACACATCCGGTCCCGTGTTGCGCTCGCGGCCTGCAATTTTGTCGATCTCGTCGAGGAACACAATCCCGGTCTGTTCCACCTTGGTGATGGCTTCCCGCGTGGCGTCATCCATATCGATCAGTTTCTGAGCTTCTTCCTGTGTCAGGTGTTTGAGTGCTTCGGGGACTTTCATCAGCCGCTTCTTTTTCTTACCTTGGAACATGCCGCCCAGCATGTCTCGGAGATTGCTCTCGATGTCGTCGAGTCCACCCGCGTTGGAAATAACGCCAATGGGAAGGCCGCGTTCCTTGACTTCCATCTCCACCGTTCGTTCATCTAGCTTCCCTTCTCGCAGCTGCAGGCGCAGTTTCGATCTCGTCGCTTCGTGGGAATCGTGAGGGGCTTGAACGGCCGGCTCGCTCGTGCTGTCTACAAAGCCTGGTCGAGGAGGCGGTGGAGGCAGGAGAAGATCGAGCAATCGTTCCTCGCCTTGTTGTTCCGCTTTGTGCTGAACGGACGCTAACCGTTGCGTCTTGACCATATTGATGGCCAGTTCGGTCAAGTCACGAATGATCGATTCCACATCACGCCCGACGTAGCCGACCTCGGTGAACTTCGATGCTTCCACTTTGATGAAGGGGGCTTCGGCCAACTTGGCAAGCCGTCGGGCGATCTCGGTTTTTCCTACGCCGGTCGGCCCAATCATAATGATGTTTTTCGGCATGACCTCGTCGCGGAGGTCGGGAGAAACCTGCTGGCGTCGCCAGCGGTTGCGAAGTGCGATGGCGACCATCCGCTTCGCGTCCTTTTGTCCGATGACGTAACGATTCAGTTCCTCGACGATCTGGCGCGGGGTAAGACTGTTGAGATTCAACGGTTCGGCATCGCTTGTGAGAGGTTTCATGATGGTGAGTTATCCTCGAAGTTCTTCAACAATAATCTGTTGGTTGGTGTAGATGTCAATAGAACCTGCGATGGTCATAGCTTCGGTGATGATCACCGGGGCCTCGAGTTGAGAATGGCGGAGCAGTCCTCTGGCAGCCGCCAGGGCATAGGGTCCACCCGAACCGATGGCTAAAATGCCGTCTTCCGGTTCTATGACATCGCCGGTTCCTGAAATGATGAACGATTGTTCCCTGCCGGCGACGGCAAGCAGCGCCTCCAACCGTCGAAGCGCCCGGTCGGTTCGCCAATCTTTCGCGAGCTCGACCGCCGCTCTCGTGAGATTGCCCCGATACTCCTCTAATTTACTCTCGAATTTCTCGAACAGCGTAAACGCATCAGCCGTGGCACCGGCAAATCCTGCCAAGATCTGGTCATGATGCAGGCGCCGGAGCTTCTTAGCATTGTGCTTCATCACCGTGGTGCCAACGGTCACTTGGCCGTCACAGCCCATGGCGACCCGTCCATCGCGCCGGACACAGAGGATGGTGGTCGATCGAATGATCATGACGATTTCCGGTCCTTTCGTGACAAGGGGCTTGCCGCCGCCCGTGCTCGTGGGTGGGCGCTATCGTATACCGCGAGAAGCTGATCCATCGCCAAATGGGTATATTTTTGTGTCGTGCTCAGTGACGCGTGGCCGAGCATTTCCTGAATCGACCGGAGATCCGCGCCTTCGTCGAGCAGATGCGTCGCGTAGGAGTGCCGCAAGGCGTGGGGACTGACCGCTCCACTCACGAGACGGCTGGAATATCGAGCAACCATCCGAGCGACACTTCTCGTGGTGATTCGGCCTCCACGATGATTCAAGAACATCGGAGCCGGCAGCTGACTGCTTCGGGATAGCGGTTTCAAGGACGTGCGATACTCTCGGATGGCGTGAAGCGCCAGATCCCCGATCGGAACCATCCGTTCTTTGCGGCCCTTCCCGCTCAAGCACACGCTTCCGTCCGTCTCGTTCAGATCATCTAGATTGATGCCCACGACCTCACTCACCCGAGCACCGGTCGAGTACATGGTTTCCAGCAGGGCACGGTCGCGTAGGGTGAGGGGCGACTGCCCCGACGGAAACTCCATGAGCGCCGCCGCGTCGTCCTTTGTCAATACTCGGGGGAGCGGCTTGGGTAGCTTGGGGCTCCTCAGGTTTTCCGTGGGGTTCTTAGAAAGCTGCCCCTCACGAACGAGAAACCGAAAAAAACTTCGCAGGCACGCCAGTTTTCTCGCCAAGGATGACGCTTTCTCGCCTTGAGAATCCAACCTGTGTAGGTGGGCACGAATATCGTCACTAGTGATCGTATCAATGCGAATGGGCGTGGTGTCTTCCTTGGTTGGTTGAAGGAACCTCACTAGCTGATGAAGGTCGGATCGATAACTGCGAACCGTCTCCTGTGACGCATTGCGTTCAACCTGGAGGTGCATTACGAAAGCCTTGATCGCATCTTCCACGAGTCAAAATCCTCAAGGGCTCGTTGGCTGAGCAAGCGACGCTTCTTCTCTTTGTCTTTGGGATGGTTCGACAAGGGAGGGAACAGGCCGAAGTTGGTGTTCATCGGTTGGAAATGCCGAGGATCCGATGAGGCGACATGTGCGATCAAGCAGCCGGGCGGGGTTGTGGGGGGAGGCGTGATCAGCGATTCGCCCGCCAAGGCCCGCGCGGCATTGATGCCGGCCAGGCCCCCCATGGCTGCCGATTCGGTGTAGCCTTCCACGCCCACGAGCTGCCCGGCAAAGAAGAGAGAGGCGCGGGCTTTGAATTGCAGCGTGTTCAATAGCAGCTGAGGCGAATTGATAAACGTATTGCGATGAAGACTGCCATACCGGAGGAACTCAGCCTGTTCAAGCCCGGGGATCATGCGAAACACCCGTTTCTGTTCGCCATAGGTCAGTTTGGTCTGAAAGCCCACCAGGTTGTAACAGGTGCGATGAATATTTTCGGTCCGCAATTGGACGACGGCCGCTGGCTCAATCCCGGTCCGCGGATCCTTGAGGCCGACCGGTTTCATAGGCCCGAACTGCATCGTTTGGCGGCCACGTTCAGCTAGCACTTCAATCGGCACACAAGCTTCAAAATAGGGCGTCTTTTCAAATTCCTTCGGCTGGACTTTTTCCGCAGCCATCATGGCGTCGTAAAACGCATTGTACTGTTCTGCCGTCATGGGGCAATTTAAATAATCATCCCCGCCCTTGTCATAACGAGAGGCGCGAAAGACGATGTCCATGTTGATCGAGTCCGCATCGACGATCGGTGAGATCGCGTCGTAAAAATACAAGTGCTGGGATTGCGTTGCCGCACGGATGGCTTGTGAGAGTGTGTCGGAGGTCAACGGCCCCGTCGCGATGATGCAGAGGCAATCTGTCGGGATCTCGCTGATTGCTTCGTGGAGAATTCTGATGTTCGGATGGCCTTCCAGCGCGCGGGTAATGTGCTGTGAGAATTGGTCACGATCAACGGCCAGTGCCGATCCGGCCGGCACTTTGTATTGCTCCGCGGCGGAGATGATCAGCGAGTTCAGCCGCCGCATCTCTTCCTTCAGAATGCCGGGCGCATTCAGCGGGTCGAGAGATCCCAGCGAGTTCGAGCAGACGAGTTCGGCCAAGCCGCCTGTTTTGTGCGCCTTCGTCATCTCTTTCGGGCGCATCTCGTAGAGCGTGACCTTCGCGCCACGATTCGCCGCTTGCCAGGCCGCTTCAGAACCAGCCAGACCACCACCGACGATGACGACGTCATCTCTCATACTTGACGTTCCTTAGAGTGAAAGGCGTTCATTCTAGAAACCGTCTTTTAGTGAAGTCAAGGCAAGATGACAGCACGTCTTCACTGGCATGAGTGGAACACCGAACTACTCACTCCCCAAATATGTCCAGCTCCAACGGAGTGATGGCAGCAATGCGTTTGAAATCACTATCGACCGTCCAGAGTGTCAGGTCATGGAGAAGTGCGGTGGGGGCAATGAGTAAATCAGGAAGCGGGACGCTTTGCCCTTTTCTCGCAAGCTCGTGCCCTGGGCCTGATCATCATTATCGGAGTCTTGGCGGCGTTCCTGACCCTTCAACCAAAATCCTCGACTGTCTATTGGCCTCCAGTGGTGGAGAAAAAAGAAGAACGACAGGCACAAGTGATTCCGCCGCCGTCTCCACCACGATCTGCCGAGCCGGTTGTTGTGCCGATGAAGCAGGAGAAGCCCGTGGAGAAACGGGCAGCAAAAAGTCGGTCATCAATCTCTATACAGGGGATGATACAGATCTCGCCAGGGTCATTCATGATGGGAGGATCGGAGAAGAGTGAAACTCCGATTCACCACGTTCAATCACCAAAACATTTGCGATAGCACGAGTGAATCACTCGGAAATCTCCGAACCGCTCCGGCAGATCCCGCCACGGGATTCCCGCGCGATACCGGTACAACACCGCTTCGACAAACAGCCGGTTGTCCTTCGCCGTTACGCCCACCGTCTCTTCGCGGCCTGGCAGCAGATGCTCGATCTTCTCCCATTGGTCATCGCGCAACCCATACCGTCTCACCATCCAAAGGCCCTCCTTCGACCTATGCATAGTGAATCACACCGTGCTTGCCTTGTGAATCCTGAAAATTAATTGATGACACGCCCTAGTAAGCCAACTGTCAAAATTTCATTTTTCTGGATAAAGTCCGAGGGCAACTCGAACGTCTTTAGGAGGGTACCGCGGGCTTCCTTTCTTCTGTACGTAGGTGTTGTAAGCAGAGGATCTTGTGAGGTAACCGAGAGATGAAGCACATCCAGATGCAGCCTATTGATTCAACATCGCTCGAACCGCTTGGTTGAGCGTCGGCACTTTATTCTTCACGATGTCCCAGACGATTTCCGAATCGAGACCGAAATACTCATGAATCAGAATGTCGCGAAGCCCGGCCATTTTCTTCCATTCGAGTGATGGATGCTGGGTTCGGAAGTCCTCTGGGAGTTTCTTGACGGCCTCACCAATCACTTCAAGATTCCGGACCACGGCATCGAAGGTCTTCTCATCTTCAAGAAACGCGGCTTTGGATAGGTTCGCCGTATAGGATGCGATCTTGCGAGTGGCCTCGAGAATATCTTCCAGGTAGACCCTAGAATCCCGGGGCATAGATGGCTTCTCGTTGAATAATCGGCAGGAGGCGCGGCTTGATGGAACTCATCGTGACCAGATCCACGGGTGACTGGAACAGGTCCTCAAGGAAGAGCTTCGTATCCATATAGGCATCGAAGGACTTCTCCGACAGCTCGACTACAAAATCGAGATCACTCCCTGGCATGGCCTCGCCTCTGGCATAGGACCCAAACAGGCCAAGCCGGTGAACTCCCAATTTTCTTAGAGTCACCTGATTTTGCTCAACGAGCTTCAACACTTCATCTCGACTTGTGAGCATCGCTGGAGGATTCCTTCTGGCTCGACTTCGCCCTTGCGCTAAGGTCCTGGCATCGGATACGACACGTCGCGCTCCACTGAGATTGAAGGTATTCTAGCACGAGCAGGAACCGGTGGCACCATCGGAACTTCTTTTCCGAGCCATCTTATGTTCAAGGAGTGCTACCCGGAACAAATGCTGTGCGAGACACTGTTCGCGGTCGCCAGCGGGCAGTGCCTCAATCCGAACCTGTAAGCACCACTCCAAGTAGCCTCTCAGGGAGAGCCCCACCGAGCCATATTGCAGCAAATAGTTGCCCCGCGTAATAGCGAGCCTTCTTAAAAACCAACTAGCAGTCTGCTGAAAAACCCCTCGCAAAGTGGCGCGGAATATGATTTTCTGTTTTCAGGAAGCCCGGAGGGTCATTCATGCGCGGAACATTTGACGATCAGGGACGATTATTTTCGTATATCTCGCCGGAACAACGGGTCCCGACACGGCACCCGCTCCGGACCATACGCGAGCTGGTGCGCGAGGTGCTCAGGGAGCTGGACCGCGATTTCCGCAAGCTGTATTCAACGACGGGGCGTCCGTCGATCCCGCCCGAACAGTTGCTGAGCGCGCTGCTCCTGCAAGTGTTTTACGGCGTACGGAGTGAGCGGCAACTGATGGAACAGCTAGACTACAATCTGCTCTACCGCTGGTTTGTCGGGCTTTCGTCGGACGACGCGGTGTGGGACGCGACGACGTTTACGAAGAATCGTGAGCGATTGCAGCAAGGCGATCTGTTCAATCGCTTCATGGACACGCTGTTGCATCACAAAAAAGTCACGCCACTGTTGTCGGACGAGCATTTCTCCGTCGACGGCACACTGATCGAAGCGTGGGCCGGCCACAAAAGCTTCACGCCAAAGGATGAGACAGACAGCGACGGGGAGCACTTCCACGGCACGACGCGCAAGAATGCCACGCATGCCAGCACGACTGATCCCGACAGCCGTCTCTACCGCAAGAGCGAGGGCAAGGAGAGTAAACTCTGCTACATGGGGCATGCCACGATGGAAAACCGGAACGGCCTAGCCGTTGCGGGGCTGGTCACGCAGGCGAGCGGTACGGCGGAACGCACGGCCTCGGAGGAAATGCTGGCGAAGAAAGCCTCGCCACATACCCGAATCACGGTCGGCGCGGACAAGGCCTATGATGTGGGAGAACATGTGGCGTGCCTGCGGGCGAAGAACATCACCCCGCACATCGCCGTCAACGCGTATGTCACCAAGACTGGAACGGCGCGCAAGACGTCCATCGATGGACGAACCACCCGGCACACGGGCTACGTCCTCTCGCAAGGCAAACGCAAAATGATCGAGTGTCTGTTCGGATGGGGCAAGCAGCACGGCACCATGCGCAAGACGAAACACCGGGGTTTGACCAGAGTGGCTGCCGACTTTCTGCTCAATCTGATTGGCTACAACCTCATCCGTATCCCGAAACTGCTGGCACAGAGGGGATAGTGGCGGCCGACAACACAAATCCACCCCGATCCGGCACAGCGAATTCACTCACCCTCGAAACAATAACGCCTAGCGATCGCAGGAAACGGAAGCATCCTCCAGAAAAGAGGGTTTTTCAGCAGACTGCTAGTTGAACTTTTAAGGCGAGGGCCTGGGTTCGAGTCCCAGCCGGCTCACCAGATCGACCGTTGAATGGTTGAAAGCGTTGGCCGTCGAGCATTCCGAAGACCCCATCGTCAAGGTATAGGTGAAGGGCGTAGACAACCTCCCGGCAGGCTTTCAGTATTACGCTGGAAGAGAAGGTTCAGCTGTACAACCACGAGCAGTCCATCGACGGTTGAATGGTGGCGATCCCCAACGCCTGCGCGAAGCGCATGGCCGGCATCACCATGGATTATCAGAATCCGGGTGGATTCAAATTCCACCACACCATTCATCAGGACGAACTCTGGCTCCATCTCCTCAACTTGAACTAATCCAGAATTTATTCGGGGTTGGAGTCTCGGTCGATTCATTCAGTTGCTCTCATCGCTCCGTCGCTCGGCCTCCTCTTTTGTGGTCCTGCCTTTGCAAACCTACTAGGTCGACGCACCAAACAGAGACAAACTGATGCATAATGCGCCAGGCAGTCTGGTTCGCTGTCGCATTTTGGGGCAGTCGAAGCCTTGTGCCTTACTTAAGGGGAGAATGTCATGACCGAAGAATGGGGCGCGATTCTCGTCGTCGATGATGATGCAGATATGCGGGAATTGGCCTATGACATGCTGAAAGATCGGGGTCATCAGGTCACGATGGCTGGAAGTGGAGAGGAAGCTCTGAAACGATTGGCCGAAGAAGACCATGCGGTCGTCCTCACGGATCTTCGTATGAAAGGGATGCAGGGGCTTGAATTGCTGACCCAGATCAAACGAGACCATCCGGAGATCAACGTGATTCTCATGACCGCCTTTGGATCGGTCGAGACGGCGGTCGAAGCGATGAAACACGGGGCGAGCGACTACCTCACCAAGCCGGTCAAGAAAGACGAGCTGATCCGCGTCATCGAACGGGTGATCAGAGAAGCGGCGCTTCGGCGGGAGGTCAGACGGCTCAGAAAAGAGGTCCACAAAGAATACAGTTTTCATCACATCTTAGGTAAGAGCAAGGCGATCCAGGCGGTGTTCGATTTGATTCGCCGGGTGGCTGATAGTCCGACCAACGTCCTGATTACAGGAGAAAGTGGGACAGGCAAAGAATTGGTTGCCAAAGCCATTCACTACAACAGTGACAGAAAGGACGCTCCCTTTATTCCGGTGAACTGTGCGGCGATTCCGGAGCAACTCTTGGAGAGTGAACTGTTCGGGCATATGCGAGGCGCCTTTACCGATGCGAAGATGGATAAGCGGGGGCTGTTTGAAGAAGCGCAGAAAGGCACGCTGTTTCTCGATGAGATCAGTGAGCTGCCGCTCATGCTTCAGGCCAAAATTCTTCGCGCGATTCAGGAAAAGGAAATCCGGCGGGTGGGAGCGAACAAGTCGATTTCGGTGGATGTGCGCATCATCGCGGCCACCAACTTGAATCTCAATGAGGAGATCAAGAATAAGCGCTTTCGAGAAGACTTGTACTACCGACTCAACGTCATTGAGCTGAAGTTGCCGCCGTTACGAGAACGACGCGAAGATATTCCGCTCCTGGTAGAGGCCTTTCTTAAGAAGTGCGGCGAGGCCCGAGGGAAGGAGGTCAAGGGTGTCAGCGAGGCCACTTTGGCGATGTTGATGGACTATGCCTGGCCCGGGAACGTGCGTGAACTGGAGAATGTCATCGAACGGGCTGTGACGCTCAGCCGGGGGGAGAAGATTTCGCCGGATGATCTGCCCGCGCCGGTGCAAGGGGCACGCGGCGACCGGCGTGTCTTGGACGAAGCGGCTGAGCAGGCGTTGCCCCTGCATGAGCTTGAAAAAGAGTACATTAAGAAGATCCTCGAAAAAACCGGCGGCAACAAGTATCAGGCCGCTCATGCCCTTGGCATCGATCGCAAGACCCTGTATCGTAAGCTCGCCGAAATCGAGGGCAAGCCTCATCCAGAGGAATAATTGCCACGTTCTGATCATCACGGCAAGATTGTGAACTGACACTCCTGCTCCAGGCCGAGATCGATCACATGAAGGATGTCGACCGTCTTGCCATGCGCACTGTGTTTTGGATAATCCCCCTCCTTACGGTAGGAATTTTTGTCCTAGACCTGTTGACGCCGGTCGGCGTGGCGGTGTCGATTTTGTATCTCATTCCACTGCTGTTGACGTATCCATCTCCCCGCACTAGGGATCCGCTCTACTTCTCTGCTGTAGCCACGGTGCTCATCTGGGCGGACGTTCTGCTGAAACCGGCTGGTCTTCCGATTCCCTACGCATTGTTCAACCGTACGTTAGGTATGATGGTCATCTGGGTCATCGCCATCGGGCTGATTCGGTATAAGCGAACCCAGCACGAGTTGAAATCTGCACGGATTGAGCAGGCCCATGCCGAAGATCTGATGATGGAGGCGCAAGAGGCCCGCTACTATGCGGATAGGGAGGCGGTGCGTGCCGTGGTCGGTCGTGAAGCAGCTGAAGAGCAGCTTCTGGTCAGCCAACTCAGGCTGGAGAGCATCATTGAATCCGCGATGGACGCAATCATCACAGTGGATGAGGATCAGAAAGTTGTGTTGTTCAACCAGGCGGCCGAACATCTGTTCGGCTGTTCCACTCGAGAAGCCATCGGGCAGACGCTCGATCGATTCTTGCCGACACGCTTCCGAGACGCCCATCGTCATCATGTCCACGATTTCGGGCAAGCCGGTGTCACGAGCCGGAAGATGGGCAAACTCGGTACCGTGATGGGGTTCCGCTCGAACGGAGAGGAGTTTCCGATTGAAGCCGCGATCTCGCATATTGTTGTGGAGAGGAAGACCTACTATACCGTCATTCTCCGGGACATCACCGAACGAAAACGGGCTGAACACTCTCACCAAGAGAGCCAGCGGCAACTCGCCACCTTGATCAGCAATCTCCCAGGCTTCGTCTATCGGAGTCGGAACGATCGTAACTGGACATTCGAGTATCTCAGTGAGGGCGTGTCAGATTTGACTGGATATCCCGTCGAGGACTATCTCGTACAGCGAACGATCTCGTACGGTGCCAATACCCATCCAGGGGACCGTGAGCGCATCTGGCAGGAGGTTCAGACGGCCGTGGGGCAGCATCGCCCGTTCGAGATGACCTACCGAGTCCTGACCAAATCAGGCGAGGTCAAATGGGTTTGGGAACGGGGTGAAGGCATTTACGCTCAGGACGGCACACTCAATTATTTGGAAGGGTTCGTCACCGACATCACTGAACGCAAGCGAGCCGAACACTTGTTACGGCAAAGTGAAGAACGCTACCGACGCCTGATCACCATTTCGCCCTATGCGATCTTAGTGCATCGAGGCGACCACATCATCTTTGCCAATGATCAAGCCATCAAGCTGTTCGGAGCGGTGAAGGCCGAGGAGATCCTCGAAAAGTCACCGATGGACCTGTTCCATCCTGATTATCACGTCGTCATTCGAGAGCGAATCCATGAACTGCTTGAAGGCAGAGTACAACTGCCCATGCTCGAGGAACAAATCATGACGCTCGATGGGAGGGCGATTGACGTCGAGGTCAGTACGGCGCGGTTTGTGGATGAAGAAGGTCCGGCTATCTTGGCTATGCTCCGAGATATCAGTGAGCGGAAACGACTGCAGGAACAATTGCGTAAGACCGAGCGGATCGCAGAACTGGGTACGCTAGCTTCCGGCATGGCCCACGAAATCGGGACACCGATGAACGTCATTCTCGGCCGTGCTGAATATCTGATGGACCGTGTGACGGAAGAACCAGTGAAAAAAGGGCTTCAAACCATTGTCACGCAGGTTGAGCGAATTACGAAGGTGATGAATCAGTTGCTGACGTTCGCGCGACGCAACGCCCCGGAGCGGTGCCCCCTGGACCTTCGAGGAACGATAGAAGCCGGCATGGAGTTGTTTCAGGAACGTCTCGCGCGAAGTCAGATCCAGGTGGAGCTGGCGTTGGCCGATAACTGTCCGAGGGCGCTGGCCGATCCGGATCAGATGAGCCAGGTCTTCATCAATCTCGTGATGAACGCCGTGCATGCTATGCCGGACGGCGGAACTCTACGAATCGGCCTGGCGCCGGAGAAACACATGGTGAAACTCACGATAGCCGATACGGGCCATGGCATTCCCCGGGATGTGGTCGAGAAAGTCTTCGAGCCGTTCTTTACGACGAAAGAATTCGGTCAGGGAACAGGATTGGGACTGACCGTGGTCAAGGGCATCATCGAAGAACATCAGGGCTCCATCGTTGTTGAGAGTGGAGAAGGGAAGGGCACGACGTTTACAATTTTGCTTCCGCAAGCTGACAGCCAGTGACTTCTATCTCCTGTGGCATCCCGCGACAGCTGATCCATCCTTGACTGTGGTTTTTCTCATCAGGCGAGGCATCTGTATTCCTCATCATGGCTTGATTTTCAAGGAATTAGCCCTACTGCTGTTCCCCTTCTCATGGCATACCTCTTGCCAATTAGCCAACCTAAGAGTGTGCGAAAGACCGGATGGGGGCCGGAGAGGATGTTGCGTATGACGAAGGGAAAAGCCGCAGTGTTGCTGATCGTCGAGGATGACCGTGAAATGCGCAGTCTGCTATGCGATGAATTTTGCGGAACAGGATATCAGTTGCGTGAAGCAAGGGATGGGGACGAAGCCTTTCTGGCGGTCCTACAGTCCGTGCCTGATCTGATTTTGACGGATCTACGGATGCCGGCAGGAGGAGATGATTACATCAGCCGGTTGAGGACCGTGGCACCCAGGTGTCCCATCGTTGTCATCACGGGATTCGGCGATGCGGTATTGAAAGCTCAGGTATTGAAAGCAGGAGCGAACGCGTACTTTGACAAGCCCGTCCGTGTTGCCGAGCTGAAGGCTTGTGTGCAACAATTGCTCGACCATAGACCCGGAGCTGAGAGCTGACGGCATAGGCCGTATGCTCTTCATCTCGAGAAATGAGCCCGCTTTGTGTGACTCAGAACGCCTTGACGGACCACGACAGACGGATCCCATCGTTGCCGCTCGAATCGAAGCGATCAAGCAGTTAGCAGAGGGACTCTCGGACCGCGTGGCGGTGATGGACTCCTCATTCAACGTCGTCTACGCGAACGAGGCAGCCTGGGCTGTCGACCAGACTCACACACCTCGCCGACTTCACGCCAAATGCTATGAAGCGTTTGCGCATCGGACCGACCCTTGCGGGACCTGTCCGGCCATAAGGGTATTTGAGGCCCCCGAGGTCCAGTGCGTATCTTGTTCCAGCGGAGGAGATGGCACGGCCTGCGGGATGCAACAAGCCTTTCCCTTAGCGGATGGGCAGGGAACGGTGGCCTCCATGCTGGTGCTCTTTCATCCCACACTGAAGTCTCATAGTCGAGCAACGCCAGAGGATTCCACCGGTCAGGCGGGAAGCGACGGGCTAGGGGATTTGATCGGTCGAAGTTCCGCCATGCGGCAGCTGTTCGACATGACTCGTCTTGTGGCGGACAGTTCGGCGACCGTCCTCATACAAGGGGAGAGCGGAACGGGTAAAGAAATCCTGGCGAGAACGATTCATGTGCTCAGCAGCCGGAAAGATCAGCCGTTCGTCGTCGTCGATTGCGGATCCCTGCCAGAGACACTACTCGAAAGTGAACTGTTCGGGCATGTGAAGGGCGCCTTCACCGGGGCGGTCGCCAATAAGCGTGGGCTCTTCGAAGAGGCAGACGGCGGGACCATCTTTCTCGATGAGATCGCCGATACCACGCCGACCTTTCAAGCGAAGCTGCTTCGAGTCCTGCAAGAGGGCGAGATCAAGCCCGTGGGTGGAACCAGGTCGCTGAAGATCCATGCGCGGGTCCTCTCTGCCTCGAACAAAGATCTGGCCGAACTGGTGAAGGCCAAAACGTTTCGGCAGGATCTGTACTATCGACTCGCCGTGTTGCCTCTCTATTTGCCGGCTCTCCGGGAACGGCGAGACGACATCCCGCTGTTAGTCCGGCACTTCGTTGCTGCTTCGTGCGCTCGACATCATCAACCGGTTCGGCAGGTCGCCGAGCGAACGATGAGGACGTTGCGCGACGCTCCGTGGCCCGGCAATGTCCGACAATTGCAGCATTACGTCGAACGGGCCGTGGTGACGACCGCCGGGCCGTGGCTCGTGTGTGATGATCTCCTCGATGTTGGCACCGCTGACGAGCACGAGAGCTTACGGTCAACGTCGCGGGGGGTGGTTGCCCAGGCTGAGCGCACGCGAATCGTTGACGCGCTAGAAAAGACTGCCGGAAACCGATTGAAAGCCGCCAAGTTGCTCAAGATCAGCCGAGCGAGTCTCTATAACAAACTTCGTGCCTATAGCATCGAATAGCTTGTTGGTTGTCCTCGTCCAGCTCTTTCTTCAGGTCATAGCTCTCCACGTATCTCAATAGTCTACTCCATTGAAACTCTGGATAACGGTCCGGATGCCTGCCGGAGTTGTGTAGAACCTGCGTTTCAGCTCCTGGTATTTGGCCGGACAGAGCTGAATATGAAGATTGTCCCGCGTGTGTTCCTTTTCGCCTTTCTTTCGCGGACGGACGTCTATGGCCGTGGACAGTATAAGTGGATGATATCTAAACGATCGAGCGAGATCTCCCTTGCGATTGTCCAAACTGATGGATTGCGTTGGGCACTCCAAAAAGACGCTGATACTCGATATGAACCTCCCATCGTCGCTCTTCACACGCGAATAATTCGTTGGAGAGACCGCGAACAAGCATGGCACGAACGTTGCGGTTGTCAGAAGCATAGACAGAGGTCTGGCTCTGTCTGAGTTAGCTAGTGATTCGCCCTGTCAGTAGTTAGCTCCATTCGCTCGGGAGCGAGCGGTTGTCCTGACCGCTACGTGCCAGCGATGAGGGGGTCACAGGTGAGAGTGGCCCCCCCGTTTTCTATACGGTCTGGGCCAGCGCATGGCACACATGGATTGGGTGCGAAGCAACATGCAAGGCGATAGGAAACTATCTCTTGTACATGACTGCCGGTGGGTGTCGGACACGCCGTGAAAGCCGTCCGTTGGGAAAGAAGAGACGCATGCCGAGGGTCAGCCCTGTGGCCGACATGGAAAGCAATCTTGTAGAAGCTGTCGAGGGGGTGGATCGCTTTCTCCTTCATCAAGCCTATTGGGATCAGAACGAGTTTCTGTTGTTGGAACAGTTTATCCCGCCGTCGGTCGTCAAGCCCTGCCTATGCGAGATCGAACAGCTCAGTAGTGAAGTTCATCGGAATTATGTGCCGGGCCATAAGCAGGGAGGCAGCGTCAGCTCCTACGTCATTCGTGAAAAAGCGCCGGCGATTGTGGCGTTGTATCGGTCGCCTGCACTCCGGACGTTCCTCAGCCGGCTGGTCGACGCTCCCCTCATGCTCTGCCCCGAAGACGATCCGCATGCCTGCGCGTTGTATTACTACACAAAACCCGGCGACCACATCGGCTTTCACTATGACACGTCCTACTACAAAGGCGCTCGCTATACGGTTCTCATCGGCCTAGTCGAGCAATCCGAGCATTGCCGGTTGGTGGCACGGGTGCATAAGGGTAAGGCTCCCACCGAGATCAGTGAAACCCGCATCCCAATGGAGCCGGGAACGATGGTGGTCTTCAACGGCGACAAACTCTGGCATGCCGTCACACCGCTTGGTGCTCACGAACGGCGGGTGATCTTGACGCTGCAATACGTGACGGATCAGCGGATGGGGCCGCTCAAGAAACTGTTTTCCAACATGAAGGATGCGTTTGCCTACTTCGGGCCGGCCGCGCTGATGCACCGGCCCAAGGCGAAGCAGGCCTCGATCAACGATCGCGTGATGATCCGAGCCGACATGATGACCGATCATCCGACGCTGCAATTTCTCGCGGGAGTATGGAGTGCATCTCTCAATCGCGATTCCTGAGGCGCAGGTGGTTGAAGCCCGGACTTTGCTACGCATAGTCCGGATGGCGCCGGCCTGCGATGTAGAGGCCGATGAATAGGGGGCGGCGTACGTCCATGGCTCTTGTGCTCAGGAGTCGATTGGGTAGGCGCGGAATCGATTATTCACCAAGCTGACGCCTCGGGCCGGAGGGTGTCCGTCAGCTGAGCGCTCGAAGGAGGGCCGTGCTTCTCGATGCATAACCAGGGAGGGGGAGTATCATGCAGGTTCAGAAGAGCAGGAGAAATATCGGATCGTGGTCTGTTGCAGTGTCACTCGCCGCAGCGTTCGCCCTGAGTAGTGTGGGAACGGCCTTGGCTGAAGATACGACCACAACAGGAAACCGCGTATTCTTTCGTGGAGGCTATGGACAGATGCTGAGTGATCGGGCTGGTGAGTTTATCACCGACGTCCATGGAGCCGGCGGTAAGAATGATGGAACCGGGGGCTATTACATCGGCGGTGGCGCGGAGCTCATGGTCACCAAGGATCTGTGGGGTATGCTGCCAGGTGTCGCGCTTGTGGGCGAGATCGGATTGGAATTCAAGCGATGGAGTTCCAGCAGTGTCGTGAGCGGAGAAGCCCTGACGCCTGTCAGCAATTTTACTCCGGCCAAGGTGCAGATGACCATGTTGACGGCAAGCGTCGCGCCGAAAGTGAAGTTCCGGCAGGGGACCGATTTCCAACCTTGGATCATTCCGGCCGGGTTGGATTTCCACGTCATCAGCCCAACGTCGAGTCAGATCAATTACTTGGACATCGGGGTTCAGTTTGGTGGGGGTGCTGAGTTTCGCCTGTGGAAGGAGCTGTGGCTGGGTCTCGACAGCCGATTCCATCTGGCCTCCAATCAAACCAACACGGTGAATAATTTCTGGACTGCCGGCATCTATGGGGCAATCGGCTTCTAAAGAGCGTGATGGCGACTACCTGACATTTATCGTCTCCATTGGTTCCTACTTCGCAGGGAGCCGCGAAACGGCTCCCTGCTCTTACCCCCGCCCTACCAGGCGGGAACCTCTCGCGTATGTAAAGGAGTTTCAATGTCCATCCCTGAACAAGCCCCAGCGCCCCAGGCACCCACACGCCAATATGTGAACTTCGTCTTTTATAAAGTCGACCCAGCCTGGCGGCGTTTGCCGGAGGATATGCGCACCCAGGGTAAACAGGAGTTCCTCCGGGCCGTGGAAGACTACAACGGCAAAGTCCTGGTGGTACCCTATTCCACCATCGGTATCCGGGGAGATTGCGACTTTATGCTCTGGCGCATCAGCTATGACCTGGACCTCTTCCAAGACATGAGCGCCAAGATCCTCGCCTCCGGCCTCGGACAGTATCTCTCCACCCCCTATTCTTATCTCGCGATCACGAAGCGCTCGGTCTACGTGGACCATCACACCCACGCGGGACAGGAAGGGAAACGGCTGACGGTGGTGCCAGGGAAGAGCAAATATAACTTCGTGTATCCATTTCTAAAGACGCGCGAGTGGTTCCTGCTCACGAAGGCGGCGCGACAGGGCATGATGGATGAGCATATCGAAGTGGGCCATCGGTTTCCGTCCGTGAAGCTGAATACGGCCTATTCGTTTGGGTTGGATGATCAGGAATGGGTGGTGGCGTTTGAAAGCGATAAGCCGGAAGACTTTCTGGAACTCGTGATGGCGCTACGCGAAACGGAGGGCTCACGCTACACGCTGCGTGACACGCCGATTTTCACCTGCGTTCGCAAGAGTCTCAAAGAAACGCTCGACACGCTCGGCGGCTGACGCCACAGAACTGCATGCTCGAAGGCTTCTGGTACATTGCCGGGGAAAGTGCTGCGGTCAGGGACGGGCGGCCGTTGGCGTCGGTGCTCTGCAATCAACCATTAGTGCTGTTTCGGGATGGCCAGGGTCGTGCCCATGCGTTAGAAAATCGCTGTCCCCACAAAGGCGTGCCGCTCTCGTCGGCCCGGCAGGAAGGGGATTCCTTGCGTTGCCCTTTTCACGGGTGGCGCTTTATCTCTTCCGGTGAGTGTGTAGAAGTACCGGCCATAGGCAACGTGGCGCATCCATCACTGGCCTCGGCCTGCGTGAGGACTTTTCCAGCGGAGGAACAGGACGGGTGGGTGTGGGTCTATATCGGGAACGACCAATGCCCAAAGCCTTCGACTCCACCACCGTCGTTGCCGGTGCCCGCTGATGGGAGTCCAATGGTCTCCGTGCGCGAGTCCGCCGAGGCCAACGTCCGGTGGGATTTCGCCGTGGATAGTCTCATGGATCCCGCCCATGTCCCCTTCGTGCACAACAATTATTTCCGGCGGCGCGAGGCGGCCAAGAGAAAGGAAAAAGTGTTCACGCGACTGCCACTGGGGTTTCGCACCATCTCGCAGAACGTCCTGCTGCCGGACACGTTTATCTTTCGCGCCTTGTCTCCGAGGCTGGGCTCGGCCACGACCACGGTCGATTTCGTCCTGCCCGGCATCCATCTGGAACGATGGGAGATCGGCACACGGTTCGCGTCCGTCATGTTGGTGGCCACACCGCTTACGAATGAACGAAGTCGGTTCGACATTTGCGTCGGGTGGAACTTCTTGCGCGGGCTTCCTGTTGGATGGCAGGTCCGCCGGACCTTGAGGACTATCCTGAGCCAGGACCGGGAAGTGCTGGAATTGCAGGAACAAGGGTTCGGCCAGAAGGGAAGTATGCTCTTGAACTTAGAATCGGACACATTGGCCGTGTGGTACCGGCGGCTGAAGAGATATCGTTTGGATCAATTGGCCGGTGTGCCGGATCCACAACATCCGGTTCCTGAGAAGACCACGCTCAGCTGGACCACCTGATGAGCATGGTCAGCCCGATTGCTAAAAGGTGAAGTCCGTCTGCCTGTGGGCGCACAACTCACTATCTTGGATGAACCTTAGGGCGGCGATCGGCGCTCCGTCGGTCGCTCCAATCAGGTGGTGGAGACCATTGTTCCAACTCGACACTTCAGCGTTTCCCTGTCATGCCCCAGTTGCTCGATAGAAACCATCTAAGGATACAGCGCCGTGATTCGACTTGCTGGGTAAGGCAGGACGATTTTTCCACCCCAGATCGATTAAGATAGCGCTCTATGTATTCCACGCTGATTGTCCTGCATATCCTTGCCGCCATGAGCTGGGTTGGAGGGATGATTTTTCTTTCTCTGGTTTTGGCTCCCTTGGTCAGAGGGCGGAAAGCCGCGCCGGAATTCATGGCGATGTTTCGATCTGCCGCGCTACGGTTTCGCCCCATCGTCTGGATCGCGATGGCGATCCTCTTGATCACTGGGCCGATGTTACTCTCACACCGTGGCCTCAGTGTCATGGCACCGGCTTCATGGCCGGGAATCGTGACCATGAAACTGACGTTGGTCGCCCTGTTGTTGTTCCTGACCCTACTCCATGATCTTGTCTTCGGCCCTCAGGTCAGTCGGGTCAGCGCTATCGCAGAATCTCAGCGGACGACCGGAGAGCGGGTCATCTTCAAATCTGCTCGCTGGTTGCCACGTCTTTCATTGCTCATCGCACTGGCCGTAGTCGTTGCGGCGGCGCTGCTGGCACGGTCATAACGGGATTTGCAGCGAGCTATCTATCGAGCGAGAGCAAGGTCCTACGAAGCAGGACAGGCCCCGCTCCTTGTCCCGTGAAGACGTGTACCTCTCCACCGCTCATCATGTGACATGGATCAAGCTGGCAAGGGTTAGGGAGTCTTCGCGCAGCGAAACCCATAGCCGAACTGCCGACCGGATGGATCCGCATTGAAACGGAACGAAGAACGCAGGAACTCCTGAACATACAGCCAGTTACCACCCCGTACGACTTTCGACTTACCCGTTGTCGGTCCTTGAGGATTCTTCATCGGGCTCTTTCTGTAATAATCATGGTCATACCAGTCGTTGACCCATTCCCAGGCATTGCCGGCCATGTCGTAGATCCCGTAGGGGCTCTTGCCCATTTCGAACATACCCACTGGAACCAAAGCCATATGATAAGACCATTCCTTCTTGCCGAAATTCGCGTGGAGCCTGGTGGGGGTCTCGTTGCCCCAGGGATAGAGGCGGCCATCGGTCCCCCGCGCCGCCTTTTCCCACTCCGCTTCGGTCGGTAGACGCTTGCCGGCCCATTTACAGTACGTGGCTGCATCCGACCAGCTGACGTTCACGACCGGACGTTTCTGATGGCGGGGTTTATTCATGATCTCCCACTCCGGCGGCGCTTCTGCGCCCGTCGCCTCCAGATACTTGGCATACTGCCCCACCGTCACGTGGTACTTGTCCATAGAGAAAGCGTCAACGTAGACGCGATGTACGGGCTTTTCGTCAGCTTTCAGCGTACTCCCCATCGTGAATTCCCCTGCCGGCACCAACGCCATTGGGATGTCGCGGGGATCGGTCGGGAACGCCTCTCCTGCTGACCCATCTGGCTTCAGACTATCCGGCGAGGCGGTCGAACGTCGTCCAGGGAATTTCGCTTGTAACTGTTGATAGACAGCCTGTTGCTCATTATTGAGGCCCAACTCATGAGCGCCGTCCAGGGCCTCTTCCGCTTGCTTCATCTTGTCGGACGGAGTTTGTCCACCGGCAAGCAGACCCTTTGCTTCCTCCAACAACCGCCACGCGGTCACTTCCTCCAGCGACTGCCACACCTTCATTTTGCTTAACCGTGGCTCCCTCGTTCCCGTGATCCTGGATTTCGCATCCAGATGTAGTGCGGTCTCGTAATGTTCTTCCGCGCAGCCCCAGGCTGCTAATCCTCGACAGGCCTCAGCCAGGTTGAAATGAGCCTGCACATGAGACGAATTCTTGATGAGCCCTGCCTCCAACGTCGCGCGCGCTTCGGCATACTGCTTGTTCTTTAGGAGATTTTCACCTTTGGCGAAGTCCTGCTCACCAGTCTCGACCACCGGCGCCGCCATGGAGTTGGCGGTCATGTTCAAACATATGACAAAACCCAGCACCCCAAGCGTCTGTCTCATCAACGCGTTCCTCCCACGTGTGACCGCCCTACGGCAGTGGGTTTCGCCTCCCGACCGCCGTTGTGAACGCAGCCTTCATAGTTGGAAAGATAACATAACGTGACCTAAGCATAAAGAATCCTCTGCTAACGACCACACTTTGTGTGGTTGATGTATATGAGGTCACTACAGGGCTTCGGCGAGTATAGGAGTCTCTCCCGGTTGGTCTGCAGCATGAAGTGGACCAACCACCCTGAGACGGAACACCATGCCGGCTATGACCGTCATACTTCTGTTCCTCGTATCTGGTCTTCCCCCTCCAAACTCAGACTGTCGCTTTCTGGGACACAGGTTCAGCGGCTCCTGTCGCAAAGAGCAACAATTCTCGATCGTTGCTCGTATCCTTCTGCAGAACCAGTGAATTTCCAAGGCTGAATAGTAGGTACTCTTGACCCACTCTGCGGTTCCTTCCTTGCAGTCTACACGGACTGACGGACCGACGAGCTGGCCCATGTGTGTACGGAGATAATGGGTATAGCTCTGACAAAGAAGAAGGAGGCGTAGGAACAGATATGAAATCGCGCTGGTGCATGACGGTCTTTGCCCTGTGGGTCCTCACAATTACTGGTCTGGGATGGTTCTTCGTGAAGGGTTGGACGGCAGAGGGAAGCGACGGGCGCACGGAAATACTGCTGGCAGCTGCTGAACGCGATCAGATCTTGGCGGAAATGCGGCAGCTGCTGAAAGCCGTGGACGGCGTCGTCAGGGAACTGGGAGAGCCGAAGCCTGATCTGAAGCAGATGGAAGCAGCGGCCAGAGGGGTCGGGATGCACATGGCTGCGGATACAGAGCCGGCCATCATGGCTAAGTTGCCGCTGCCGTTTAAGCAGATGGGCATGTCGATCCACAAAGACATGGATGCGTTGGCCGATGCAATTGTACAGAACGAGACACCCCAACAGGTTTTACGACGGCTGTCGAGCATGATGGCCCGTTGTACGACCTGTCATGACATGTACAGATTCCGAGCGAGCTAATGGCCGTCAGCGGTCAGCAACCGGCAGGAGAAGAGAAGAAATCGGAGCAAGAGCGAATCTATTTCCGACGTGGCGGCTCACACCTAATGAGCGGTCCTGTCATGGCCGAATTGCACAAGCCTCGAAAGGCGGGAAATCCGCCAAAGCCGAGAGCAATGTCGCTCCGGTCACGCAACAGGGGGAGGTATTCATGAAGTTCCAAGCCATCATATGTGCCACTCTAGCAGTAGCCATGCTGTCACCAGTCGGTTTCGTCACCATTGGGTCGGCGCAGGATCTTGATCGTGACCGTGATCAGCTCAAGACGCAGCAACAACTTCAGGACAAGGACAAACTACAGACTAAAGATCAGCTGCATAAAGAGTTGAAGGACAAAGACCAGCTGAAAGAGCAGGAGCGGACACGCGAGCGTGAACGGGCAAGGGAACATATGCAGACCGAGCGTCCGGAAAAGCCGCAGCATGAGCGGTCTGAACGCGGCGGCGGCGGAGGACGGCACTAGGAAATATGAGATCTGAGTGCTGGGAATCGAGTGCGGAGTGAAATCACACCCTCAGCACTTCGGACTGGAGGTGGACAATGGCACGAGTGGCGATCATCGGCGCATCGATCGGTGGGTTGCCTGCCGCCTATGAGGCGCGGGCGCTGTTGGACAAGAAACACCAGGTCACCGTCATTTCAAACGTGAACTCGTTTCACTTCGTGCCATCAAATCCCTGGGTCGCGGTCGGTTGGCGCACACGCAAAGACATCAGTTTTGAGTTGGGGCCTGTGTTGACCAAGAAGGGCATTAAGTTCGTTCATGCCACGGCTGATCGCATCGAACCAGAACAGAACCGTGTCATCACGGCGAAAGGCGAGGTGCCGTACGATTATCTCATCATCGCCACGGGGCCGAAGCTCAACTTTGCCGCTGTGCCCGGCCTGGGCCCAAGCGGCTATACCCAATCGGTGTGCAACGTGGACCATGCAGAACAAGCGTGGGGAGCCTATCAGAGCTTTCTGAAGGATCCAGGTCCTATCGTCGTGGGTGCCGCACAAGGTGCCTCCTGTTTTGGGCCAGCCTATGAGATGGCGTTTATTCTCGATGCGGATTTGCGGAAGAAAAAACTCCGCAAGAAAGTCCCGATCTATTTTGTTACGCCGGAGCCTTACATCGGCCACATGGGTCTCGCTGGCGTGGGGAAATCCCGGCGGTTGATGGAGGATGAGTTCGCCGAACACTCGATCAAGCCGATCCACAACACAGCCATCAAAGAAGTCCAGCCTGGGAAGATGCTCTTGGAGGATGGTCAGGAGGTGCCCTTCCGCTACTCGATGATGATTCCACCCTTTGCCGGAGTCGATGCGGTGGCTGGGACAACGGGCCTCTGCAATCCCAAAGGGTTCGTCAATATCGATGCGTATCAAACGAACCCGAAGTACAAGAATATCTACGCGGTCGGCGTGTGTGTCGCCATTCCGCCTGTCGAGCAGACGCCGATTCCGACCGGCGCACCGAAGACCGGCTACATGATCGAATCCATGGTGTCGGCGGCCGTTCACAATATCAAGGCGGACATCGAAAACAATGCGAAGAAGGAAACCGCGACGTGGAATGCGATCTGTCTGGCCGATATGGGTGATACGGGAATGGCGTTCGTGGCCCTGCCCCAGATGGCTCCCCGCAACGTCACCTGGGCGAAAAAAGGCAAATGGGTCCACCTGGCCAAGATCGCGCTGGAAAAGTACTTCCTGATGAAAATGAAACGAGGCGTCAGTGAGCCTTTCTTCGAGAAGGCGATTCTCAATGCAATAGGCATCACCAAGCGAGAATAGAGCGGCCAACCTGACGGACTTTCCGTTCTGAATCCTTTGCTCCATCCCTGCCTCACATAGGCAAGAGGAAAGGAGGACGCGATGAAACTCAACGAACGTTTACGATTGATTGCCGGTGTCTTTGTGCTGGCCTCGGTCATTTTGGGCGCGACCGTCCACCCCTACTGGAATTATTTTGCTGCCTTTGTGGCGCTAAATCTCATCCAATCGGCCTTTACCGGCTGGTGTCCGATGATGGCCTTCCTGCGCAAGCTCGGAGTACACGAGTAACAAAGACTTGCAGATGGGGTTGTTTCCTCTAGAGTAAGGTCTGTGTCAATCTTGGGGTCACGAAGGATAGGGAGAGTCGCATGACCATTTCTCTTGTTTTGGAGGACGCATTCACGAGCGAACAGGATCTGCGTGACATGATTGCCACGCGCAAGATCTGCTTTGATCACGATCCCTTCTATGTCAAAGATGGAACGGATCGGATCGTTCAAATTGGTTTTCAGCTCAACCTGTATGCAGCCTTCCAAGACGCTAAGCATCTCCCGTCGGGAGACGATTCGGAACTTCACGCATTGATAGGCGATTTGCGCCGTCTTTGCCGCGTGTTCTTTCAGTCGTTGGATCTGCTCAAGCCCTGTCAGTATCCTGAGCCCCCAATGCATCGGATTATGTATTCCCCGGAGCGCCGGTTTCGTGCGGAAGTCAGCCTCCAAGTCCCCATCTTCGATCGTGGACACTATGGTGCGAAACCGGATCGTAGTCTTGAAGAGCTGCTCGCGACGGCAGAATGTCTGCTTCGACAGTTGGGGGCCAGGCGTGGGACATGGGAAGATCAGAGGGGCGCGAATGCTCACCCCGAGGATCGGTGTGAGGACCATGCTCGAGCGGCCACGGGCGGACTCTGAGTCCGGAGGACAACATCGAACAAGTGAAAATCAGATCAGTAAATCGAATGTTTATCGCAGTCCTGTTATTGGCTGGCTGCGGGTCCAAAGAAGAGCCGACCACCACGGTGGTATCAGCTGCTCCACAGAAGACCATTCAGGCTGTAGTCGTTGAGACCAAATCCACCTCGGTGCCGATCCGTGTTGAAGTGACTGGTCAGGTTGCTCCCATTTTCCAAGCCACTCTCTCTAGTCGCATTCAAGGAACGATCGATAAGCTGCTCGTTCGAGAAGGCTCGCGAGTCTCCAAGGGTCAGCTCCTGATCCAGCTGGACAGCCGAGATCTTCAGGCGGACCTGGCCCGCGCTCACGCGGAGGTCGAGAATGCAAAGGCGCACCTCGACCGGATGAACCAGCTGTATGCCCAAGATGCGGTGTCAAAACAAGAGATGGAGAATGCAACCCGAGCCTATCGAGTGGCCGAGGCCAATCGCAGAGCGGTGGAGGCTCAACTGAGCTACACGATGGTAAGAGCTCCATTTGAAGGAGTCATCACAGAGAAGAAAGTGGAAGCGGGGGAATTGGCCTCGCCGGGTCAGCCGCTGCTCAAAATGGAAGATCCTCAGCGCCTTCGACTGGAAGCCACGGTGGCGGAAGGAGACCTGAAGTCGATTTCTCGGGGAGACAAGATCCCGGTCGTCATTGATGCCTTGGGAGACCACGCCTTGGCCGGCCTTGTCAGCCAAATTCTGCCTGCCGGCGACCCGCACACGCACACCTTTATGGTCAAGGTTGATTTGCCGAGGACAGTTGGACTGAAGACCGGCATGTTCGGCCGGTTCCAGCTTGATACAGGCGCAGCCCAAACCATGCTCATCCCATCAACAGCCGTCGTCGAGCGGGGTGAACTCACCAGCCTCTTTGTTGTTGGGGAGGATCGGATTGCGCGACTCCGGTGGATCAAACTCGGGCGGCGTTTCGAGCAACAGGTGGAAATCCTTTCAGGGCTCAATATAGGCGAACGAGTCTTGGTCGACGGAAGCAGAGGAGTTGATGGGGCCGCCGTGCAGATTGTCGAGATGGTGGCCTCGCCGGCTGGAAAAGCTCCGTGAAGTGTCCCTCGTGAAACGTGAAGCGCAGGATGGATTGCGAGACACGCTTCACGAGATACGAACGACGGTTGACCAATGACAGACTACCGACCAGGCCTTTCAGGCCGCATCGCGGCCCTCTTTATCCATAGCAAGCTCACGCCGCTCATCATCCTTGGCGTGTTGTTGCTGGGCGTATTTGCAGTGATCGTCACTCCTCGTGAGGAAGAACCGCAGATCGTGGTCCCGATGGCCGATGTCTGGCTGCCGTTTCCTGGCGCATCCGCCAAGGTCGTCGAAGAACAACTTACCAAACCGTTTGAGCGCAAGCTCTCCGAGATCAAAGGCGTCGAGTATGTCTACTCGATCTCTCGGCCCGGCGGCGCGCTGATCATCGTCCGCTTCTACGTCGGTCAGCCGATGGAACAGAGCCTGGTCGATCTCTACGACAAGTTGATGTCGAATCAAGACCTGTTGCCGCCCGGGGCTGAACCCTTTCTTGTCAAGCCGAAGGACGTCAACGACGTGCCGATCGTCACGCTGACGCTCTCGAGTGAGCGATACGGGGAATTCGAGCTCCATCGTCTCGCCGAACAGGTGCTAGAGGAGGCCAAGAAGGTGCCCGGTACTTCGGCTGGGTTCATCGTCGGCGGACGGCCTCGCGAACTACGCATCCAGATCGACCCGACCAGATTGAAAGCCTATGGACTGACGCCGTTGCAGGTCGCGAACGTGATACGCGGAGAGAATCGGGCATTGTCGACGGGCCGGTTTGACAGTCGCAACCAAAGTTTTCTCGTGGAGACCGGCCGCTTCATACGATCGCGTGAAGAGCTCGATGCGCTGGTCGTCGGGGTCAGTGAGCAGAGACCCGTGTACCTCCGTCAGGTCGCGGCGGTGACGGATGGGCCTGCGGAAGCAACAAGTTATGTCTGGTTCGGAACAGGTGAGGCGTCAGGCGTCAGGGGTAAGGTGAAAGATCAGGACAACACCCCTAACCCTTTACCCTTTACCCCTTACGAATCACCAGCCGTCACCGTGGCTATCGCCAAGCAGGCCGGCATGAACGCCGTGACCCTTGCCGCGGACGTGATCCGTAAAGTCGAGGACATGAAAGGCGTGACTATTCCATCGGACGTGCGGGTGACGGTCACCCGTGATTACGGAGAAACGGCACAAGAGAAGGCGAATGAACTCTTGTGGCATTTGCTCATCGCCGTCGTCGCGGTGGTCGTCTTCCTTGGTGTTGCCTTGGGACCGCGACCGGCTCTGGTCGTGTCCATTGCGATTCCTCTCACGCTCGCCTTGACGTTGTTCACCTCAATGATCATCGGCTACACCATCAACCGCGTGACGCTCTTTGCCCTCATCTTTTCAATCGGCATCCTCGTGGATGACGCGATCGTGGTGGTCGAGAATACCTACCGGCATCTGAAGATGCGTCTCAGGCCCCATGACGAAGCCTCGATCCATGCCGTCGACGAAGTTGGGAATCCCACGATCCTGGCGACATTTACCGTCATTGCCGCTCTCCTGCCAATGGCATTTGTGTCCGGGTTGATGGGACCCTATATGAGACCGATTCCCGTCAACGCCTCTATCGCCATGTTTTTTTCGTTGTTGGTTGCCTTTGTCGTGATCCCCTGGTTTTGCCGGACTTGTTATCGTCCTGGAGTTGCGCTATCAGGGATTGACCATGAAGGTGAGGAGAGCGGGCTCACAGCTCGGATCTATCGACGAGTCCTTTCTCCGTTACTGGCCCATCCGATGCTCGCGTATGCCTTTCTCGGGATTATTGGACTGTTGCTTGTGGCCTCGACCCTGTTGTTCTACACCCGTCATGTCGTGGTGAAAATGCTCCCCTTCGACAACAAGAGTGAACTCCAACTGGTGATCGACATGCCGGAAGGGACGACACTTGAAGAGACCGCACGGGTCACGCAGGCGCTGGGACGATATGTGAAGACGATACCGGAAGTGCGGGATTATCAGGCCTATGTCGGCACGGCGTCGCCTTTTAACTTCAGCGGCTTGGTACGCCACTACTATTTGAGGGAACAGCCTCACGAGGCCGACATTCAGCTCAATCTGGTCGCGAAACAGGACCGAGCCTCCCAAAGTCATGAGATCGCTCAACGGATTCGCCCACCGGTGCAACAGATCGCTCGTGAATACGGAGCGAACGTGAAGATCGTCGAAGTGCCGCCGGGGCCGCCTGTGCAATCAGTTCTGGTGGCCGAAGTCTACGGTCCCGATTACGGCAGGCAACTCGCTGTCGCTCGCGAGATTCGAACGCTGTTCGAATCCACGCCCGGAGTGGTCGATGTGGATGATTATATTGAGGCTGACCAAGTGAAATATGTCTTCACGGTCGATCGGGTGAAAGCGGCCCTCGCCGGTATTCCATCCGAGGACATTGTGAACATACTGCGTATGGCGCTCCAGGGGGCGAAGGTCGGGCTGGTCCATATCCCTCAAGAAAAGAGTCCAGTTCACATCGTGCTCCGCCTGCCGCTTGCCGAGCGAACCGGCCTTGAGCATCTGGGCGAGATCGGGCTACGAACGAGTACCGGCAGCATCGTCCAACTGTCAGAATTGCTCAAGATTGAGCAAACGGTCCAAGACAAGGCGATTTATCACAAGAATCAAAAGCCCGTTGTCTATGTGGTTGCGGATGTCGGCGGCCCAGGAGCGGAGCAAGCGGAAAGTCCCGTGTACGGTGTTCTTGGAGTGGGGGAAAAGCTGGAAAAGTTTCGACCGGCAGAAGGGTATCAGATCGAGCAGTCCTATGCCTCGCAGCCGTGGTCGGAAGAGAAAATCGCCATGAAGTGGGATGGCGAATGGCACATCACGTATGAAACCTTCCGTGACATGGGGATCGCGTTTGCTGTGGCTATGTTGCTGATCTATCTCCTGATCGTCGGGCAGTTCCAATCGTTCATGACTCCGTTGATCATCATGGCTCCTATCCCGCTCACGCTGATCGGCATTCTGCCAGGGCATTGGTTGACCGGATCGTACTTCACTGCCACGTCCATGATCGGCTTCATCGCGTTGGCCGGCATCATTGTGAGGAACTCCATCCTCTTGGTTGATTTCATTCAGCTGCAAGAACGGGCAGGGGTTGCGTTGTCAGAAGCCGTCATCAAGGCGGGCGCGATTCGAACACGTCCTATCGTGCTGACTGCGGCTGCATTGATGGTAGGGGCCTTCGTCATCATTCTCGATCCCATCTTTCAGGGACTGGCTGTCTCGCTGCTCTTCGGTGTCGGCGCGTCGACATTGCTGACTCTCGTCGTGATTCCAGTCCTGTACTATCATCTGATGGGGAGGCCGCAAGGGTTACGTCCCGAGGGTAATCACGCGACGCTAGGAAACGGAGAGATGCCGTCTCTCGCCGCGAACGGTCACGGGTAGTTCCAGCCGAGCAGAGCGGTGGGGATTTGGAAAGAAGCAGCTGCGATCGGGACGCGACTGTGAGGAAGCTAGGGATTGGCCTTGGTTTGTTCGATTACCTTACTAGGAGCGAGAGTTGTTTTTCATGATGAGCGTCCACGCTCTTGTTCAGCCGTGACTCCAGGCCTAAAATTAGAGGCTGGCCTATGCCCTCCAAATCCACAAAGAACAGTCCGAGCCGGCGAGCTGTGCGTGGGCGAACCAGCACGCGCCCGCACTCCGGCAAGATCAAGCCGAAGGAAGACCTCTTCGACAAGGCCTTTCGTTTAAGTCCCCACCCGATCGGCATCACAGAACTGAACACCGGGCGCTGTCTCGATATCAACGATGCCTGCCTCCAGATCTATGGGTTTCAGCGGCACGAGGTGATTGGGAAGACGACGCTGATGTTGGGGATCTGGCCCGATCCTCAAGAGCGAGCCAAGTTGATCGATCGACTTCGATCTGAAGGTTCGGTCAGAAATGCCGAAGTGTCGATGCGGATGAAGAATAAAGACCTGCGGCACTTCCTCATCTCAACCGACCTGATCACCATCAACGGAAAGCGATGTCTGCTCACGATCGGCAGCGACATCACCGAACGCAAACAAGCCGAGGGAGCACTGCGCGAGCTCAACGAGCTGCTCGAACATCGAGTCGCCGAACGCACGGCGGCCTTGTGCACCGTGCAGGCGAGGCAGCAGCTCCTGTTACAATCCACCCCGGTGGTGCTCTATGCGCGCAGCACCACCGGTGACTTCAGCACGACATTCATCAGCGAGAACGTCGTCGAGCAACTCGGTTATAGCCCGCATGATTTTGTGGAACATTCAGACTTTTGGGTCACCCGTCTTCATCCCGATGATCGCTCGCAGGTGCTCGCCCATCTCTCAACCGTTCTTGAACAGGAGCGGCATGTCTATGAATACCGATTTCGCCATCGGGACGGGAAGTATCGCTGGTTATACGATGAGGTGCGCATCCTTCGCGATCAGGCCGGCGCACCGGTTGAGCTCATCGGCTTCCAGATCGATGTCACCAGGCGCAAGCGAGCCGAGGAGGAATTGCATCGGCATCAGACGAAACTGGAGAAACTGACCGCGAAACTGCTCACGGCGCAAGAGCTCGAACGACAACGCATCGCGCACGAGCTGCACGACGATATCACACAACGGCTTGCGAGTCTGGCGCTCGATGCCGGCTCGCTCGAACGATTGTGTACATCCAAGCCGGCCCTGTTGCCGTACTGTCGGAATGTTCGAGAGGCGGCCGAACGGCTTGCGGATGACGTCCACACCTTCGCCTACCGGCTCCACCCCTCCAGTCTGGAACATCTGGGCCTCGAAGCGGCGATTCAGGATCATACCCACGAGTTTGCACAGCGCACGGCGCTTGCCGTTCAATACGTCTCGCGAAACGTGTCGAAAGCGATTCCCATCGAGATGGCCACCTGCCTCTATCGCGTGACGCAAGAATCCCTCCAAAATGTGTTGAAGCATGCCGAAGCCTCGATGGTCTTGGTGCGATTGCTTGGGACTTCCAAAGGAGTCGGGGTCTGTATCCTCGATAATGGGAAAGGATTTGAGGGGAAGGAAGCCCGCAGTCGGGGGCTCGGACTCCTCAGCATGGAAGAGCGGGTTCGTTTGGCGGAGGGCACGTTCCACATCCGGACGCGCCCAGGCGACGGGACGGAAGTGCATGCATGGGTGCCGCTTCCCGATGTCCGACAAGAGGTCACTCCATGACGCGCGAACTCCGGACGAACAACCGATGTTGATCCAGGTGTGAGCACAACAATGAATGGAGTGCCGCCGAGGCCGCGGGTGCTCTTAGCCGACGATCACAGTTTGATGCTCGCCGGTCTGCGTCGGCTTGTCGAAGAGACCTGCGAGGTCGTCGGCGCGGTGGAAGACGGCCGGGCACTGGTAGAGGCGGCTCAGCGCTTGGAGCCCGACCTGATTCTTCTGGATATCAGCATGCCGTTGCTCAACGGCATCGACGCCGCGCGTCAGATCCGGAAGCTCCATCACTCGGCCAAGCTTATTTTTCTGACCATGCATACGAGCCCGAGCTATGTGACGGAAGCGTTCCACGTCGGCGCGAGCGGCTACCTCCTGAAGCGGTCGGCGCCCATGGAGCTGCCGCTGGCGATTGAGGCCGTGCTGAAGGGGCAGCAATATTTGACGCCCTCGATCACCAAGCCGGTGCTTGCGCAGACGATGGAGCGAGAAGAGGCACCGGCGATCAAAGGTTCCGTAGTGGAACTCACTCCGCGGCAGCGTGAAGTCTTACAGTTGATCGGCGAAGGCAAGGGGACCAAAGCGATCGCCTCACTGCTCCATGTGTCCGTGAAAACCATCGAATTTCATAAGACCTGCCTCATGAAGCAACTGAACCTCCACACGACGGCGGAATTGATGCGCTACGCCATCACGCAGGGCCTCGCGAGTGATCAACCGTAACCTCTCCCGTAGTCCTATAGACTTCGCGATAGAAGATCGTCGACATGGTTGCGTCCAGTGGCTGGCCGGCGCGGGAACGTTTCCCTACCGCCACACACACCTCGTTGAGGCTCCGAAAGAGCCGTTCGGCCATCCCATTCTGTCCCGGTGTAAACGGGAGATCAACTCTTAAGTGGCCGATAGGTTCTCTCCGACTACAGACCCGGCAAGAATCTCATCGAAAACTAGGTCACTTACTAGTTCATAAGGAGTCCTATTTGTTCTAGGGTGTCAACTCAAAACACAAGGAGGAGACTCTATGGACACGACAACACTCATTGGTCGAGTCAAGGTCACCTTGGAGCAAGTGGGTACGGACTGTCCGCTGGAAGAAATGATGGACCTCTGTCCTGATTTGACGTGGAATCAGATGTTTCTCGCCATCGATGACTTGAGTAGAAGGGGAGAAGTGCAGCTGACGATGGAAGCCGACAGGACTTACAGGGTACAGGTCCGTCGTTCTGAGGCGAGCTAGCGCCTGAGTATACGAGTACAGGAGGAGTCCGCTCATCTACAGGCATTGAAATAATTCCACGAGGAGAATGGAGGTGTCCATGTACATCCAGGTGCTTCAGAACACGGAGGAAGAAAGCGGCACAGCCATCCTCAACCGTGCATGCGCTCATCAACGTCTTATTGATGATATTTTGACCAGAGGTGGCAAACGCACAGGCAAGGTTCGTTGTCTTGAATGTGGCACGGAAATCGACGACCCATATCGAG
This sequence comes from Nitrospira sp. CG24B, assembly GCA_002869845.2. GTDB lineage: Bacteria > Nitrospirota > Nitrospiria > Nitrospirales > Nitrospiraceae > Nitrospira_D. The sequence continues at coordinate 149,979 of NEWS02000003.1, forward strand.
GTCAGAGATAACTGACTTGTTCGAATGAAGCGTTCCTATTCCAATGTCGTATCACCTGCTTCAAGAATAGGTTGATGATTCTTCTGAGGAAAGCACCAGATGAACCAATAGGGGTGTTGTATGTCGATAGGTTCAGTCTCCCATGCGCAGAGTTCCGTCGCTGACCGGTCGAAGCTAAAATCTATTCGCGTGCTTCTGGTGGACGACCACTTCCTCGTCCGGCAAGGATTACGGAAGTATCTGAGCCATCATCTCGACATTGAATTGGTGGGTGAGGCCACGGATGGGGAAGAGGCGGTGAAGCTGACAGACCTGCTCAAGCCCGATGTCGTGGTAATGGACATTCACATGCCGAGAATGAACGGTATCGAAGCGACAGAATCCATCATGCGAAAGCATCCTCACATGCCGGTCATTGGCCTCTCGTTTTATCTCGGAAATGGGAATCGAGAAGCGTTCTTGGATGCCGGTGCCTGCCTATTGCTGGAAAAGGGAACGGCGCATAAATATCTGCCCCATGCGATTTATCAGGTGGTCGACAAGAGCCTCAATGCCGGCTCGCCCGGTCACTGTTCCCTCGCATAGCGGAAGAGTAGCCAAAAGGGCGCGCACACTTCTCCTCCAACTCCACACCGCTATCCCATGACCTGTTGCCTTCTGCGACAGTGGTGGTGTTCTCTCTGTCCCAAGTTTCCCCTGCGTCGAAGCCTTTCTTACGCGCGTGGGCGTTCAACTCGTGAATTTTCTGATCGAAAGCCGTTATAGCTGATTTCCCTTCCCACCGGCTCCTTCCTTGCAAGCCTCGCCACTTGGAGCGTGGAATACGTCTATGCGGGTCTCCCAAAGCATACGAAAACACCGCCCCGTCATATGGCGCGTTGTTTCTCTCGTCCTCGCTGCAATCATCTGCGGGATGGCCACAGAACTTGTTTCTGCGGAGGGGTTAGAAAGAAACCCTCTGGAACTCAAGCTGAGTCTTCGAGATGCGATTCAAGCCGCGATCGACAACAACGTCAACGTGCGGTTGCTGAAAGAGCGTATCGCCGCCGCGCAGGCACATGCCAATACAAGCTTGGGTGCTCTATTGCCGAATGTCGGTGGCTACCTCAACGGCAGAAACCAAACCGTCAACCTGGCTGCCTTCGGGCTTCCCGCTGACCGGCTTGCCGCTCTTGGCCTCACCCGAAGTGTGACCGAACCATTTGACGTGTATGACGCGCGTGCCACCCTTGTGCAGAACATTTTCAGCCTCAGCCTCATTCAACGATGGCGGGCGGCGAAATCGAGCGTCGATGTCGCGGATCTGGAAGCGGAAGTGACGAAGCGCGACGTCATGGCAACCGTAGGGCTGATGTACATCGAGGCATTGCGAGCGGACGAAGCGGTCAAGGCACGGGAGGCGGATAACGAGCTCAGCCGGCAATTGCTGAAATTAGCGAAAGATCGGAAGACGGCGGGCGTGGCAACAGGGTTGGATGTCACGCGCCAGGAAGTTCAATTGGAGAACAACACACAACGGTTGCTCGTCTCGCAGAATGAACAGGAGAGCGCGCGACTCAATCTGATCCGCGCATTAGGGATTGCTTTCGATATCAGATTGGTTCTCACGGATGAACTCAAGTTCGTGCCGATCGAAACTCAAGCTCCCGAGCAAGCTCTCCTGACCGCACGCGAGCAGCGGTTGGAGTTGAGGGCTCAAGAGAATCGCCAGCGACTGGCGTCGCTGAGCCTCAGTTCCGTGACCAGCGAGCGGATACCCTCACTTTCGTTGAACGGTGATTACGGTTGGATTGGCTTGAAGCCCGAAGATGCGTTGTCCACGCGTTCAATCGGTCTGACGCTTTCGGTCCCGATTTTCGATGGCGGTCAGCGGGAAAGCCGGATCTCCGAAAACCGCAGCCGGGTTCGACAAGAATCGATTCGTATGAAGGACGTTTCAGATCAAGTTACCTTGGAGGTGCGGAATGCCCTGTTGACACTGGAGTCATCCACGCAACAGGTCGGCGTGGCTGCGAGGGGGATGGAACTTGCCTTGAAAGAACTGACCTTTGCGAAAGATCGGTTTGCGGCCGGCCTGACGACCAATATCGAAGTGACGAATGCCCAGACGTCGGTGGCGCGGGCTCGTGACAATCAGATCGAAGCACTGTTCCGCTTCAATGCCTCGCGTATCAATCTGGCGCGAGCGAAGGGTGAGATCGAGAAGCTGTTCT
>NEWS02000003.1:152291-199801 GCA_002869845.2 Nitrospira sp. CG24B
TGGTCGATCGGCGATCGAGTGGAAGCTTGTATGGAGCCTGGTGGAGGCATGGATTCCTTCCATGCTGCAGCGCTGTACGACAAGCTAGAACAAAAAGTGTTGCCCTGTTTCTACAAGGACCGTGAACGTTTTATCGAAATCATGCGGCAGGCCATTGCATTGAACGGTGGGTTCTTCAATACTCAGAGAATGATGGCCCAGTATCTTCACGACGCCTATCGGCTGGGGCAATCCCCAGTGGTGCAGCCGGGGTCGGCGTGACACGTTGTCATCTCAGATCTCGGGGGATACTGTGATTCTGCCGCAGACGAAGGGGCTTATCCTCACAGTCAACGGCGGGTCATCGAGCCTCAAGTTTGCCCTGTTTCAAGATCCAGATTCTCCCGCGCCGATTGCACGAGGCACGATCGAGCGGATCGGACTGCCTGATACTGTGCTGATGGTGAATGATGTCGTGGCGCAACGACAGGAACGTCAACCCGTCAATGCACCTGATCATCAGGCCTGCGTGGGAGTCTTGATCGACTGGCTGGAACGCCGGGTCGAAATGAAGCGCCTGCGCGCTGTTGGCCATCGGATTGTCCATGGCGGGATGACCTACAACAGGCCTGCGTCCGTGACACCCAGCATGTTGGAAGAATTGAGGAGGATCAGCCCGTACGATCCAGAGCATTTGCCGTCAGAGATCAGTTTGATCGAAGCCTTCAGCCGACGTTATCCGAATCTTCCCCAAATCGCCTGCTTCGATACGGCGTTCCATCATGATATGCCTCAAGTTGCTCGGCTTCTGCCGATCCCAAGACGCTTCTACAAGCTCGGCCTGCGGCGGTATGGTTTTCATGGGTTGTCTTATGCCTTTCTCATGAGGGAGTTGTCCAGAATAGGGACGCCTGGCGAAGCCAACGGTCGCCTCATCCTCGCTCATCTTGGAAACGGTGCGAGTATGGCCGCGGTCAAGCACGGAAAGGCGGTTGATACGACGATGAGTTTCACCCCTACCTCGGGCCTGGTCATGAGCCGTCGGTCCGGAGATCTCGATCCAGGGCTGATCTCTTACTTGGCCCGAACAGAAAGCATGACGGTGGAGCAATTTCATCGCATGGTCAACACCGAATCGGGCCTCCTCGGCGTATCAGAGATCAGTGCCGACATGCGAGACCTCCTCAAGCAAGAGCAGCATGATCCACGGGCCGCCGAGGCGATCGAGTTATTTTGTTATCAGGCCAGAAAATGGATCGGTGCGTTGGCTGTGACACTGGGTGGTGTGGACACAGTAGTCTTCACTGCTGGGATTGGGGAGAATGCTCCAATCATTCGCGCACGCATCTGCGCCGGCTTGGAATTTCTCGGCGTCGCGCTCGATACAGCGCGCAACGAGGCTGGTGAAGCGGTGATTTCCACTGATGATAGCAAGGCAACCGTCCATGTGATGCACACAGATGAAGAGAGTGAGATAGCTCGGTCCGTCGTGGACTTATTGAAGGCAAACTGAACGGGAGATGAGATGATCATGGGTCGAACAAGCAAGAGGTCTGTCAGTTCCGAGTTGTTGAACAAGATGAATGCCTACTGGCGGGCGGCCAATTATCTTTCTGTCGGCCAGATTTATCTCTATGACAATCCGTTACTGAAAAGGCCGTTGACCCGTGCCCACATCAAGCCTCGGTTACTCGGTCATTGGGGCACGACGCCGGGCTTGAACTTCATCTATGTGCATCTGAACCGGATCATCACACAACATGATCTCACTATGATCTATATCGCCGGTCCCGGCCACGGCGGACCAGGGCTTGTCGCCAATGCCTATCTCGAAGGCACGTACAGCGAAGTCTATCCGGATGTGTCGCAGGACGAGCAGGGCATGAAGCGATTGTTCAAGCAATTTTCCTTTCCCGGTGGTATTCCCAGCCACGTCGCGCCGGAAACGCCGGGCTCCATTCACGAGGGTGGAGAATTGGGCTACTCCCTTTCTCATGCCTACGGGGCGGTGTTCGACAATCCGGATCTCATCGCAGCCTGCGTGGTCGGCGACGGGGAAGCGGAAACCGGCCCACTCGCCACGAGCTGGCATTCCAACAAGTTTCTGAATCCGGTCACCGACGGGGTCGTCCTGCCGATTCTCCATTTGAACGGTTACAAGATTGCCAATCCCACGGTTCTGGCCAGGATCAGTCATGGTGAGCTGGAGCAACTGTTTCGCGGCTACGGCTACCGTCCATATTTCGTCGAGGGCCGCGATCCGTCGCAGATGCACCAACTCATGGCTGCGACGCTCGACGCTGTCATGCAAGACATCCAACGAATCAAAACTGTCTCGCGCAAAGAGGGTATCCCAAAACGCCCACTCTGGCCCATGATTGTGCTCCGAACACCTAAAGGCTGGACCTGTCCTCCACAGATCGACGGCAAGCGGACTGAGGATTACTGGCGGTCGCACCAGGTTCCTATGGGCGACATGGACAAGCCGGCACATGTGAAGATTCTTGAACAGTGGATGAAAAGCTACAAGCCTCAGGAACTGTTTGACAAGTCCGGGCGACTTAAGCCCGAACTCGCCGAACTGGCGCCCAAGGGGGATCGGCGCATGAGCGCAAATCCTCACGCAAATGGTGGGCTGCTGTTGAAGGATTTACGGCTGCCGGATTTTCGTCGGTACGCTGTCGCGGTGAAAAGGCCTGGTGCCGTCGAAGCCGAGGCGACCCGGGTCATGGGAGCGTTTTTACGGGACACGATGACAATCAATATGGAGCACCGGAACTTCCGTCTCTTCAGTCCTGATGAGAACAATTCCAACCGTTGGCAAGACGTCTTGGACGTTACCAACCGCGCTTGGATGGCGGATCGCTATCCGTACGACGACCATCTGGCGCCGGACGGCCGGGTGATGGAGATGCTCAGTGAGCACCAGTGTCAGGGGTGGCTGGAAGGGTATCTCTTGAGCGGCCGACATGGCTTCTTCTCCTGTTACGAAGCGTTCATCCACATCATTGATTCCATGTTCAACCAACATGCCAAGTGGCTCAAGGTCTGCAACCACATCCCGTGGCGACGGCCGATTGCCTCGCTGAATTATTTGTTGTCCTCCCATGTCTGGCGGCAGGATCACAATGGCTTCAGCCATCAAGATCCTGGGTTTATCGATCACGTGGTCAACAAGAAAGCCGAGGTGATCCGGGTCTATTTGCCACCCGATGCCAATACGCTGCTGTCTGTCACAGACCACTGTCTGCGCAGTCGCAACCATGTGAACGTGATTGTGGCCGGCAAGCAGTCGGCGCCGCAATGGCTTGCCATGGATGCCGCGGTGAAGCATTGCACAGCCGGCATCGGCATTTGGGAATGGGCGAGTAACGATCGAAATAGCGAGCCGGACGTGGTGATGGCCTGTTGCGGCGATGTACCCACGCTGGAAACCTTGGCGGCCGTCTCCTTGTTGCGAGGCTACTTGCCGGATGTGAAAGTGCGAGTGGTCAACGTGGTGGATCTCATGAAGCTGCAACCATCCGCTGAACATCCGAACGGATTGTCCGACAAGGACTTCGATGTCTTGTTCACGACAGACAAGCCGGTCATCTTCGCATTCCACGGCTACCCGTGGCTGATTCACCGGCTCACCTACCGACGGACGAATCACAAGAACCTGCACGTGCGCGGGTACAAAGAAGAAGGGACCACGTCGACTCCGTTCGATATGGTGGTGATGAACGATCTCGACCGGTTTCATCTGGTCGCTGATGTCATCGACCGGATCCCACTACACGGCTCGCGGGCCGACTATGCCAAGCAGGCCCTCCGCGACAAGCGCATCGAACATAAACAGTACATTGCCGAACATGGCGAAGACATGCCGGAGATCCGCCAATGGAAGTGGAGTGGGAACAGGAAGTCTGTCAGAAGGTAGCTCGATAAACACGAAAGGGGTCTATCTCGTACAACGGCTTTTGAGAAAGCCTTGTGAGCCCAGCCAACCACCCTCCAAAAACACATGAATTTCCTCACGTAAATATGTTATCGAAAGGGGCTGTGAACAGCGTACAGTGTGCCTTTATTAAGAACATCATAGTGGAGGAAAGGAATGGGCCGGACGGTGCTATGCGATCGATGGACTATCGGAATAGGTTCTCTTATCTTTTTATTGGCAGGACATGCCTATGCGGCTGATTCAGATGACAAAAAAACGGATGACTCAACGGTAAAGGCTCCCCTCGAATGTCGGTATGGGCAGAGCTATGAGAAAACCGATGGGGAAACCGTTGGAGAAGCCTTTCCTTCCGACGATGTCTTTCGCCCTCTCATGGCGGATCCCAAGCAACCACAGTTCTTTGCGAACTGGCGATCGACGCGATCGCGCACCGATCGCACCACCTCCAACATTGGGTCGGTGGCGATCGGAGAAAACTTTGGCTTTTATACAAGGCGGGAAGGATGCGATGGGTGGCAGATCAGCCTGCTCACCGGCATTTTTGCTCAATTCGACTTAGATGAAAAGAACGCTCAATTGATCAACACGGACTTCAATGTTGGCATCCCGCTGACATGGCGCTCAGGAAATTGGTCTGCACGATTGCGCTATTATCATCAAAGCAGCCACATCGGCGACGAATTTTTGGGAGCCAACCCAGGGTTCAAGTCGATTACGTTTATTCTTGAGGAAGTGGACGCGATTCTTTCCTATGAATACCGATGGCTACGTCTCTATGGAGGAGGCGGATATCTCGTGCACCGCGAACCAGCCACGTTCGACCGAGGGAAGATCCAGTGGGGATTTGAAGCACGGGCACCGTCGATGCGTACAGGGATCTTGGGATCGTTCCTTGATCGGCTGGTCGTGACACCCGTGCTGTCTGCGGATTTCAAGTCGATCCAAGCGCACGATTGGATCATTGACACCAATGTGCTTGGCGGGTTCGAATGGTCACGAACGGGCTCTTTCCGACGGTTTCGGATCATGGCAACGTATTTCCACGGGTATAATCCCTATGGGCTGTTTGTGATCAACCAGAAGATCGAATCGATAGGGCTTGGGGCCTACTTCATGTTTTAGCGGCTCTCAGGTTGCGACCCCCATATTCTTGAAAAGGAGAAAGAACGATGAATAAAACAACCTCCTTTTCCATTTGGTACGTGCTCCTCGCCATCATGGCCGTGGTGCTTGTACATGATTTCATCCTTGCCCTGAATAAGGTCGAAGAGCTCCCCTACAGTCAGTTTAAGAATTTGGTGGTGACCGGGAAAGTGGCGGAAGTCTCCGTGACCAGCCACATACTGACCGGCAAGTTGAAGGCCGAAGGCGAATCCAAGGAGCAGAAAGCCTTTACAACCGTGCGGGTCGACGATCCGGACCTGGTCCGCGAACTCAACCAATACGGGGTTACGTTCACCGGTGTCATTGAATCCACGTTTTGGCGCGATCTCTTGTCGTGGGTGATCCCGGTCGCTCTGTTCGCAGGGATCTGGTTTTTTATCTTTCGCCGGTTTGGCCAAGCCCAAGGCGGATTCATGCAGGTGGGGCAATCCAAAGCGAAGATCTACGTGGAGAAGGACATTAAGGTCACGTTCGCGGATGTTGCCGGTGTGGACGAAGCCAAGGAAGAACTGGGCGAGGTGATCGAGTTCCTGAAGACGCCGGAGAAGTTCACTAAACTCGGTGGCAAGATTCCCAAGGGCATACTCCTGGTCGGTCCACCCGGGACCGGCAAGACGTTGCTGGCTCGCGCGGTGGCCGGTGAGGCCGGCGTGACGTTCTTCAGCATCAGCGGCTCGGAGTTCGTCGAAATGTTCGTCGGGGTCGGGGCGGCCCGGGTCCGTGATCTCTTCGATCAGGCCAAGCTGAAAGCCCCCTGCATTATTTTCATCGATGAGTTGGATGCGCTCGGAAAAGCCCGTGGCGCGGGGCCTATGGGGCATGAGGAGCGGGAGCAAACGCTCAATCAGCTGCTCGTCGAGATGGACGGCTTTGATCCTCGCATCGGCGTCATTCTCATGGCCGCGACCAATCGCCCTGAGATCCTTGATCCTGCGTTGCTGCGGGCCGGCCGATTCGATCGTCATGTGGTGGTGGACCGTCCGGACAAGATCGGTCGCCTTGCCATTCTTCGTGTGCATGCCAAACAGGTGACACTGGGCCCCGACGCGGATCTGGAAAACATCGCCGCGATGACGCCCGGGTTCTCCGGAGCAGATTTGGCCAACATCATCAATGAGGCGGCGTTGCTGGCGGTGCGGCGCGGCCAGGATCAGGTCGGTTTTTCTGAATTACAGGAGGCGGTCGAGCGAGTCATTGCCGGCTTGGAGAAGAAGAATCGCGTTCTGAATAAGATGGAGAAGGAGCGAGTGGCTTACCATGAGACGGGTCATGCCCTCGTCGCCATGTCCTTGCCGGGGATGGATCAGGTACAGAAGATCTCGATCATTCCGCGCGGCGTGGCGGCCCTCGGCTATACCTTGCAACTTCCGACCGAAGACCGGTTTCTGATGACGAAATCAGAATTGGAGAATAAAGTTGCCGTGCTACTCGGCGGGCGGATCGCCGAAGAAACGATCTTCGGGGAAGCCTCCACGGGGGCCCAGAATGATCTGGTTAAGGCTACCGACATTGCAAAAAGCATGGTGAAGGCTTATGGAATGAGCGAGAAGCTCGGTACTCTCACCTTGGAGCGAGAACGGCAGCCTCAATTCCTCCAACTTCCGGTTGCGTCGGAACGAGGGGACTACTCCGAAGAGACTGCGCGTGAAATCGATTGTGAAGTGCGGCGGATCATTGACGAGCAGTACGGACGGGTGACGCGATTGTTGGAGGAGAACAAAGCCGCTCTGCAACAGGGGGCCACGCTGTTGTTGGAACGAGAGGTGATCACAGGGGCTGAGCTGAAAACTATTATGGGGAAGCCGTGAGCAGACATGATGCCTTCTTGTGGTCTTCAGGCGACGATCCTCATGAAGTGTGATGTGTGGCTGCGCGACCAGTCGAAGCGACTGACGGAGTAAAGCCGGTGGAACAACAGGGAACCATATCTGTCGAGGATAATGTGATTCGCTGCCGGGGGTCTTGGACTCTTCCAAATTTGTCTCAGCTGGAGCGCGGAGGCCGAGCGCTTCGATGGCCTGATAGCCCCACCGTCCTCTACGATGCCGGCGAAGTAACTGCGATGGATACGGGCGGCGCGCTCATACTGCAACGCTGCATTGACGGCGTACGGCGCAAGGGGCAGCAGACTGCACTCCAAGGGTTGAAACCTGAATTCGGCGAGTTGCTCCGGAAAATAGAAGTTGAGTGGTCTCAACCCGTGGGAAGCGGTGCGGGTCTCGGGATGAGCTTGGTGGAACGTCTCACGCGTGCTGTGCAGTCCCGGCAGGTGTCAGCGATTCGCGCGCTCGCATTTGTCGGAGAAAGCACCATTGCATTCGGCCGAGCGCTGATACGGCCACGCTCAATTCGGTGGCGGGCGCTCTTGCGGATCGTGGAAGTGGATGGTGTGCGGGCCTTGCCGATCACCGGCCTGCTGACCTTTCTGGTCGGTGTTGTAATTGCCTATCAGGGTGCAGAACAACTCCGTAAGTTCGGCACAAACATTTTTATCGTGGATCTTGTCGGCATCTCGCTGCTGCGTGAAATTGCCCCGTTGATCGTGGCGATCCTCATCGCTGGGCGTTCCGGATCAGCCTATGCGGCGGAGATCGGCACGATGAAAGTGACCGAAGAATTGGACGCGGTGCGGACACTGGGTATTTCGCCTATGAACTTGCTCGTGCTGCCGCGAGCCTTTGCCCTGGTTATCGCTCTTCCGTTGTTAACAGTGTACGCGGATGCCGTAGGCGTATTCGGCGGCATGCTCATCGCCCTGGGAGAGCTCAATGTGAGTTTCGCCGAATTTTTGACTCGATTCGAGGAAGCCGTTCCTGTGCGTCATTTGCTCATTGGGTTAGGAAAGGCGCCATTCTTTGCAGCGATCATCGCCTTGGTGGGTTGCTATCAAGGATTTCAGATCAGAGGTGGCGTCGACGACGTGGGTCGACATACCACCATCAGTGTTGTACAAGGAATTTTTCTGGTCATCGTCTTCGATGCGATCTGCAGTATCTTGCTCAATTGGTGGGATTTATAACCGGTATGCGACAATCAGTCAGGGGTGGTCACTGATGCCGTCGGCTATGAATATGGCGGCCACGGTGATTGATGTGAGCCACGTTGTTACAAAGTTTGGCCAAGCGGTTGTGCATGAGGACGTCAGCCTATCCATCCAACGGGGCGAAATTTTTGCGATTGCCGGTGGCAACGGGTGCGGCAAGACGACGCTATTACGTGAGATCATCGGTCTGATCACACCCTCAGCCGGAATGATTCGAATCCTTGGGGTAGACAGCCGGCAGCTGGAAGAAGGCAACGGCCGACCGATTCACCGGCGGTTCGGTGTGATGTTCCAGCACGGCGCGTTGTTCAGCTCGTTTACGCTGGCGGAGAATGTTGCCGTGCCGCTGCGCGAGCATACGACGCTGAGTGAGGCACTGATTCGTGATATTGTCGCTGCCAAGATTGCCATGGTGGGGTTACCGCCCGCGAGTGCGGAGAAGTATCCCAACGAACTCAGCGGAGGGATGCGAAGACGAGCTGCGCTCGCCCGAGCGATTGTGATGGATCCGGAGTTGTTGTTTCTCGACGAGCCGACTGCTGGGCTCGATCCGATCATCGCTGCAGGATTTGATGATCTCGTGCTCTCATTGAAAAGTCTTTTGGGACTGACGGTGGTGATGGTGACACATGATCTGGATTCACTGTGGCGGATCGCCAATCGTGTGGCAGTGCTTGGTCGTGGAACGGTCCTGGGAATCGGCACCATGCAGGAGTTGTCCCGATCAGACGATCCCATTATCCGTGAATACTTCCGTGGCCCACGGGGAAGGGCGGCGAGCGAACAGGCAGCGTGGAACCATGGGAACGTGAAGCGTGAAGCGTAGTTCGCACTCTGTTTCGAGTTCCAGGTTTCTCGTTTCAAGTTTGGAGACGATACTCTCATGCAACTTGCAACTCGAAACTTTGAACTCAAGATCAAGATGCGAATGATGAGATATCAAGAAGGCGTCTAGATGGAACCAAAGGTCAACTATATCCTGGTCGGATCGTTTGTGGCGTTTCTTGGAGCGGCTGTCCTGGTTGGAATTTTGTGGCTAGGGAAGACCGACTACCGCGGCTCTTATGACCGGTACGAGGCCTACATGCGTGAGTCAGTGGCAGGATTGAGCGTGGATTCGACTGTCAAATATCGTGGCGTGGATGTTGGGCGGGTCAAGTCCATTGCCTTGAGACCGGATAATCCGGAAGAAGTGCTGTTGACTCTTGATATTATTCGGGGAACGCCGGTCAAGACCGACACGATCGCCAAATTGGAAACCCAGGGTCTTACAGGTCTTGCCACAATTAATTTGACTGGGGGGAGTCGGGATGCTCTGTCCCTGCAGGCCCAGACGGGACAAGCTTACCCGGTCATCAAGACCGGTCCTTCGCTTTTCTTCCGCTTGGATGAAGCGGTGTCCCGCTTGCTCTCGGAGGAAGGTTTGGCTCAACTGTTGGTTGATCTTGATTCCGCGGCGAAAGGAGCGGCAAAGGTTCTCGATGAAGACAATCGCATACTGTTGAAGCGGACGATCAAGGATCTTTCGGATGTAGCCCAGACAGTTGCGACCCATAAGACTCAAATTGAGCAAAGCTTGAATGGTGCGGCCAGAAGTGCCGACAACCTAGTCAAACTCACGGCGTCCCTGAACGAGCAGGTTCCGACTCTGCTCGCCGGCCTCAACAAGAGCGTCGCTGCGTTGGGTACAGCGACCGATGAACTGGCTCGGACCAGCAAGGCCGTTGGCACCGTTGTCAATGAAGCCAGACCAGAGCTGCAGCAGTTCACGCGGCGGACTTTGCCTGAAGCCGGGCAGTTGGTCACGGAACTTAGACAGCTCACTGGTACACTCAATCGGGTGGCTAGAGAATTGGAACGAGAGCCGAGTTCGCTCGTGTTTGGACGAAAAACGCCATCACGCGGACCAGGGGAGTAATATACGGAAGAATGATGCGAGCATGAGATGATGATCTTTCGACTCACACATATAGCCTGTGCGCTGTTAGTGTTGACGGCGGCTGGTTGCCTGTCGCCCCGTGGGGATTCCGCAGAGGTTCATACTTATCAGTTGAGTCTGGATAGATGGTCCAGCGAGACCCGTTCCGGCGAGGGTGATGGCCCGGTGTTGCTGGTGAGTCAGCCTCAAGCCGAGCCAGGCTTTGAGACACAGCGCATGGTGTACGTCAAGCGTCCGTACGAGCTTGAGTACTATGCCGTGAATCAATGGGCCGAGACACCGGTGCGCATGTTTGCGCCGTTAATGGTCCAGGTGCTCAACCAGAGTGGCGTGTGGCGCGCCGTGATTCCGCTACCGAGCTCGGTTCGAGGGGACTATCGCCTCGATTCATATGGATTCGTCCTACAGCAGGAGTTTCTCCAGCAACCCAGTCGTGTGAGGGTCATGCTTCGCGCACAGCTGGTCGACTTACACGAGTCGACAATCCTGAGTGCGAGAACGTTTGAGGTCGTGGAGAACGCCACGAGCGAGAATCCCTATGCGGGTGTCCAGGCTGCTAACCGAGCGGTTGCCGGGTTACTCGATCAAATCGGTTCGTGGCTTCGGCAATGTATCCAGCATGCGCCTGAGTGCAGCCGCGCATAGATATTCATGAACTGATCTTTATGCATTGATGAAACGGATTGACGCTCTCTCCTTTGGGCTGCAACTCACCCGGTTTCATTGTCGCAGTAAACGGTTGTCTCCCCAAAAGAAGACAAGCATATTCATGTGGAACCCTATCGCATTGGCATTCGTGCTTCTCGCAGCGTTGCTGCTTCATGAATCGGCGTGGGGCGCTGGCCCTGTTGCGAAAGATGGAGCGAATCAGCCGCATCGTATCGTCATGCATCTCAACGCTAGTGACGAAAAGGTCCAGCGCGGCGCGCTCAACAACATCAAGCATCTCTATCAGGAACTCGGGCCGCAGAACCTCACGGTTGAACTGGTGGTGCATGGGGCAGGCCTCCCGCTTCTGACAAAGAAAGGCACAGCATTTGCTGCCGAGTTGGCTGATTTAAAGAAGACGTATGGCATCAGCTACACGGCCTGTTCCAACACCATGAAGACTATGCAGGTGACGAGGGAGGATTTGATCGGCGAAGTAGATGATACCGTGCCGGCGATGGTCCGACTCATGGAGCGACAGGAACAAGGTTGGGTGTACATAAAGCCGTAACCGATGGGTATTGATTCAAAGCTAGAGCCGTGGAGGAAGAATGGAACAAAAGAGTAAAGTGTATCTGTATCAGACCGCAGTGAAGTGGACGGAACAGCGCAAGGGCGTGATCGCTTGCACAGGGAAGCCTGATGTGCAGGTGGCAACACCGCCGGAGTTCAAGGGACATGACGGCATCTGGTCTCCCGAGGATCTCTTCGTGGCCTCCGCCAATGTCTGTTTGATGACGACGTTTCTCGCAGTGGCGGAACGAGCCGGACTCGCCTTCTCTGCCTATGAGAGCACGGCGGAAGGTCGATTGGAGTTGGTGGAGGGAACATTTCAATTCACTGCCATCACGATCAGGCCTTCCATCACCTTGAAGTCTGGAGAGGATGCGGGCAAAGCCAAGGAGCTGATTGAAAAAGCTGAGCGGAATTGTTTGATTTCCAACTCGATGAAAGCCTCAGTGACCTTGGAGCCGGTCATTCGCTAGCACTGCTGCACTCCTTGCCACTGAGGCTTGTGTTGGTGAGTAGGAAGGTGGAGTCGTGAGGTCAGAGTCAACGGAGAGCGGTTACTGGTGATCGAGATCGAACTGTGTAACCGAGTCTACGCTCTTGGCAGCCACCGCTGCTTCCCATCCCGTTTCACAAGAGAGAAGGCGAACCTGCAACGTATCCGTGAACTGCGCACCCAATCGTGCCCGAACTTCCGTGCCGACTCCGTCGCCCTCAAGGAAGATTTCGCAGTCGGGCAATCCCTGAAGACCAATACCTTGTGCCTTGAGCAGCGCCTCTTTCGCAACCCAGTACCAGAAGAATCTCGCGGCGCGCTGTTCCTCAGGAGCCTCCATGATCGCGGTGTGTTCGGAACGAGTAAAATAGCGCTTGGATAATTTTGCAACCTCGACTTCTGAGCGAACGCATTCAAGATCCACTCCGACTTCCTGCGTCTGTGAGACTGCGATGAGCGCACGGCCATAGGCGTGAGACAAATTGAACGTGATCGCTGACCGATCTCGTAGTTCTCTTGTCAGGAAGGGCTTGCCTGTTGCACTGCGCTCCAGTGCGACTACATCCGGAGTGACTCCAAGGTACTTACTCAGCACGGCTCTCAGACCTCCGTGAGCCAGCACGTAACGTTGCCGGATATCGTCCCGAACAAGGCGCGCTGCTCGATGCCGCTCGATTACATCCAACCAGCTGGTGCATTCCTCCAGACAGCGCTGCGATCCGTCGAGCTCAATCCCCCACAGGTGAACGGTGTTCGATGGAAGGCAGATATGATTCCCCCGCCGTGTATCGGCTAGGCGCTCAAGTGATTGGAACGAGATCAGCATCTTGCAGTTCCAAATGCACACGTTCCGACATCATGTCGTCATCCTTGCGCCGCTGTCCCTCACATGTTCCACAACCTTCCCGTCATCCAATTTAATGATCTGGTTGCCGAGATGGAAATACCGATCATCGTGCGTAATCACGATAACCGTTTTCCCTCGCGCGCGTAGGTCCGGAAGCAATGTCTTGTAAAACACCTCCTTGTACTGCGGATCTTGATCCGCCGCCCATTCATCAAACACATAGATCGAGCGATCCTCCAGGTAGGCCGTAATAAGCGCCAACCGCTTGCGTTGCCCTTGAGAGAGATCAAGGGTTGAGAAGGTGCGATCGCGTACAGTGACTTTGTGATCCAAATGCAGCAATCGCAAGTATTGAGGCGCGAGGCTATGGACCTGAGAATCCGAGTGACCAAGGAGTTTCTTGAAGAGGTAAAAGTCTGAAAATATGACTGAGAAGTGTTCGCGGTACCACTCTCGATTGGCATCAGTGATCATCGTACCAGCCAGTTTCACGTCTCCTCGTAGCGGCTGATACAACCCCGAAAGAACTTTTACGAGTGTGGATTTCCCGCTTCCATTCCCTCCAATGATGAACACCAATTCGCCTGGACATAACTCGAGGCTGATGGGACCCAGCGTGAAGGGCGTTTCGGCATCATTATCTTGCTCGTAAGAAAACACGACATCGGTCCATTGCACGATGGGAGAGATCCCAGGCTCGAGACCTACCACTTCTCTCGTCTGGACGTCCTCTGGACAGACATCCAGCGATATGCCCAATCGTTCAATATTTTCCAATGCCACTTGACCTCGTTCGAGAGTTGGTGCCGTACTGATGATACTTGAAATGGGGCCCATCATATAGATCATGGCGACAATGTATCCAGTCAGTGCCTCTGAAGAGATAAGCCCAAAAGATGGAAATAGGAAAATGATGAAACCGATGAGGGAGTATAGGGAGACCGCATTCCAGGCTCCAAGCAGCGCTTGTATCCGCGTTGCTTCCAGATTTGTCTTTCTATAGAGTTCCGCCGCTCCTCGCACTTCCTCATCGACAAACTCCTGTCGTCGCGCCCGATGCATCAACAGCTCCTTTAGCCCGTCGGTGAGCGAGCGAAAGCGTTGAAACAACTCAGCTCTGGCATCACGGGATGCGGCAATGATATCGCGGACACTGGTGTGTAACCACTGATGTACTACGACACTCACGACTGCAACTCCGAGCACTGCGAGAAATATGCTCCACGACAACCAAGCAAGGAAGATTCCGCAGCCCAACACAAGTGCGCCGTTCATGAGAAAACTAGGGAAGCATTGGATCGCCCAGGTAACCCAACTCACGTCATCCGTTAAGGTGACTAGAATATGGTTGGCCCCTCGTTGTTCGGAACGAAGTAACGGAGCCCGCAAGATCTTTGCGCAGAGAGACAAAGAAAGGTCCAGGATTGTGTCTTGTGAAAAGCGGACGAGCAGAACCTGGGATCCAAGCTGTGCCAGAATCTTGCCGGCGACAAGGCCGACAAACCCTAGCAGTACAAGAAGGGAATGGTCAGAGGGATGATGAACCACATAATTGATAAGCGCTAAGACTCCGGCGCTCAATAGCCCAGACAGGGTGCCGAGACAGAGCATGAGCCAGGCCATGGAGCTCGACCGCTGCACGATAAATCGGAAAAATCGTCCAAAGGGCATCGTCGAGAAGCCTCACTGTCACCAAGAAAGGAGAGTGGATGTACACACCTAAATGACGTTGGCTAATGGCGCTGGCTCATTGTGAGTATCTTCACCAAGGAAGGTCTGGAGATGCTTTGTCACTTCTTCCACATGTGGTGTGACAAGGAGCTGCCCAGAATTGCTGGCGGCAACCTGTACAGTCCTGCTCCCTTCGCCTCCAAAATTTTGCCAGACATGTCTGGTATCTGTTACCGACTGAGCGACATATCGTTTTGATGCCATGATATTGAGAATATGCCCAGGGTATTTGCGAACGTCGTAGCGAGCCACAGCCTGGAGCGTGGCTCGAGTCACTTGTTCGACTTGGAATTCGACAAATAGCGCATCGTTAGCGGCATTGGTTTGCGATAACGACATGAGTCTCTTGTATCTATGCTGGAGAACTGAAGCCCAGTCTTTGACCGGCAAACGAGCGAGCTTGGGAATTGTACGCAGTATCCTCCACAGCAGAAACAGAGGCAGCCCAAACGTCATCGGCAACTTATAACGATGTGGGCGATATGTGGATGGATGCCATGTATCCATCACCACAAGTGTGACGGCCTGCCCCTGACCGACCAGTTGCTGAGCCATTTCATACGCGATCAGTCCACCGGTGCAGCCCCCAAGGACGGTATACGGACCGTTTGGGCGAAAGCGACGGATTTGTGCAACATAGTGACTCGCCATCTCCGGCACCGATGTAAACGGCGCCTCTTTTCCGTCCAGTCCTCGTGCCTGTAACCCGTAGGAGGGTTGATTCGGCCCCAGCAGCTTTGCCAGCTGAGCAAAGACTAATATATTACCCCCCACTCCGGGCACCATGAAAATCGGTACTGCAGTCCCGTTCGGCTGAATGGCGACAAGCGATTGCCATGGCGGCGTCCAGTCTTCTTGCGAAAGCACAGACGCGAGCTCGGCAATGGTTGGTGCTTGAAACAGTGTCGCGAGCGGAAGGCGCTTTCCATATACCTTTTCGAGAAGAAAGAAGAGGTGGGCGGCTTTGAGTGAGTGGCCACCGAGATCAAAGAAGTTGTCGTGGATCCCAATTTTTGGGACTTCCAGTACTTGCCGCCACAAGGCTGTGAGTTGAACTTCTGCCTGATCACGGGGGCCACTGTGAACCAATTCATCTGAGACCGAGGAGACAGCAGATGGTAAGGCTTTCCTGTCGACCTTGTTATTGGCCGTCAAGGGCAGGGTTTTCAGAAAGACGAAGAGGGAGGGGACCATGTAGTCCGGAATCTCGGACCGAAGAAATAAGCGAAGTTCCTGCTGGCTTGGAGCAGAGCCCTCTTGGCAGACCAGATACGCCACCAACTGCTTTGCACCTTGCCGGTCCTCCCGCGCGATGACTGCTGCCTGACGGACAGCTTGATGACGGCTCAGCGCGGTCTCGATCTCACCCAATTCGATCCGATAGCCTCTGATCTTGACCTGGTGATCCGATCGACCCAGATGGACGATGCGTCCATCCGGGCGATACCGTGCCAAGTCTCCCGTTCGATAGAGTCTTGCGAGGGGCTCTGGAGAAAATGGATGAGGGATGAACCTCTCCGCTGTTAAGTCAGGCTGCCCCCGATAGCCTCGGGCTAACCCATGGCCGCCGATATAAAGCTCACCGGAAACTCCGACTGGGGCTGGCTGCAGGAATTGATCCAAGATGTACACGTCTGTATTGGCGATTGGTCTCCCAATGGTAATCTCCCGATCAGTCCGTTCGATTCGTTCGACCGTAGACCAAATCGTGGTTTCAGTCGGACCATACATGTTCCACAAGGCGACGCAACGCTCCAGCAGTGACGCCGCAAGATCCGGAGGAAGGGCCTCCCCTCCACAGAGTACCGTCAGTTTGCTACAACCGCGCCATCCCACCTCAACCAGCATGCGCCATGTGGCAGGGGTCGCTTGCATGATCGTCGGCTGAACGGTTTCACAGAGATCACGTAATTGTCGTCCGTCCATCGCGACCGTTCGACTGGCGATCTCGATACGGGCTCCGGCCAGTAACGGCACATACAATTCCAAGCCGAAAATATCAAAGGAGATTGTCGTCACCGAGAGCATGACATCGTGAGCGGTACATCCCGGAGCTTGCCGTATCGAACTCACGAAGTTCACAAGAGCGCGGTGCGGAATTTCCACGCCCTTGGGCTGTCCTGTGGAACCAGACGTATACAGAATATACGCCAGGTCTTGAGGCGTGGCGATCGTGCCTAGGTCGTGGTCTGCTTCTTGCGCGATGCGTTCCTCCTCGCGGTCCATACACAGTAAGCGGCAGACCTGCGCATCAAATCGGTCGGCGAGTGATGTGGTTGTGAGCACGATGGCGAGGGAGGCGTTATCGGCCATATACCGGAGGCGATCCCGTGGAAACTCAGGGTCGAGAGGAACATAGGCCGCACCTGTTTTCAGGACGGCCAGCAACGCAATGACCATCTCCAACGATCGATCGAGACTAATACCCACCGTGACACCAGGCTTGGCGCCCAGGGTTCGCAGGTAGCCTGCCAGTTGATTGGCCCTGGCATTAAGCTCACCGTACCGCAGTGCCTTCGGTCCCATCGACAATGCAACGGCCTCGGGCGTCCGCTTGACCTGAGCTTCAAACAGCTGAGGAAAACATTCAGGCTGTGGATACTCTCGTTGCGTGCGGTTCCAATCCTGCAACATCTGTTGCCGCTCGGGCGCCGTCACGGTCGGGAGTTCGGACAGTTTACGCTGGGGATTTGCCAATGCGCTTTGGAGTAGGAGCTTATACTGTCCGAGCATCCGCTCGGCAGTCTGAGGCTCGAAAAGATTGGTATTGAACGTCAAATACGCTCTCCGGGAGAACTCTGTCTCGATCGTCAAACTTAAGTCGAATTGTGCGGCTTGCGTCTCCACCTCGAATGGCACCCAACTCAACCCTTGGACGTTGATCTCCCCTATTGGAGCATTCGGGACATTGAAGAGGACCTGCACCAGGGGGGCAGAGCTTTGGTCACGAGAGGAGTGCACCATCTCGACTAATTTGTCGAACGGGAAGTCCTGATTGGCATAGGCCTCTAACGCCGTGTCACGCACCCGTGCCATCAACTCGATGAACGTCGGATCGCCAGAGAGATCGGTACGGAGCACGAGTGTATTGACAAACGAGCCGATGATCGATTCGACCGCGGATTGAGTTCGGTTGGCGATGGGAGAGCCGATAGCCACATCAGTTTGTCCGGAATAGCGACGCAAGAGAATCTGGAAGCACGCCAACAGGGTCATGAACACCGTCGCATTATGTTCCGCGCTGAATTGTTTCAGGCGTTCAATCAACGAGGTGGGCAATTCCACCATGCGATGTGAGCCGTTAAACGTTTGTACGACGGGCCGTGGATAATCGGTCGGCAACGAGAGCTTTGACAGCCCGGCCAGCTTCTTGTGCCAATAGTCTGATTGTGTGCTCAGCCAGTCGTCGGTCAGACAACGTCGTTGCCACACGGCATAGTCGGCATACTGAAGAGGGATCGGTTTTGCCGACGGAATGTCTCCTCGGCAAAACGCGTTGTAGAAGAAGGCAAACTCATGGCCGATGACTCCGAATGACCACTGGTCTCCGATGATATGGTGCATCGTGAGCACCAACACATGGTCTTCAGGTTCGACTTCGATCAAGAGGAATCGTGCCAACGGGCCTTGCTCAAGATCGAACCGCTGGTTTGCTTCCTGCTCCACAAGCTGGGCCGCTTGCTGTTGTCGTTCCTCGCGAGGCCGTTGGGTAAGATCGACTTCGACCCAATGGGGAGGGCGAAAGGGGTGGATCGTTTGGACTGGTCCCTCACCCTTCATCATGAACGTCGTTCGAAATGCCTCATGGCGGTTACAGATGGCATCGACCGTCATCCGGAGAGCTGATTTGTTGAGCCGCCCCATTTGTCGTGATGCAAATGGCATGTTATACGCCGTGCTCTCAGGAGCCAGCTGATACATCAGCCACATACGTTGTTGAGAATAGGACAAGGGGAGTGGCTGATCTCTAGGCACCGGAGTGATCGGTGGCATCACGGAAACCGATTGGTTCTTCTGGCGCAAGCGCGCCACTTCTTCGGCCAATGCCGCAATCGTTGGTCGCTCAAACAGCGCCGGGAGTGAGATATCAATCTCAAAGAGTTCACGTATTCGAGAGACGAGTTGGGTTGCTAAGAGCGAGTGGCCTCCCTGCTCAAAGAAATGGTCGTGGACACCAGCCTCTGGGACTTGAAGCACGGATTTCCACAACTCAGCCAGAGATTCTTCGACCTGATTTCTGGGAGCCATTCTGGCTGCCGCTTGACCGGCTCTGTGTTCTGGGGCGGGAAGCGCATGTCGATTCACTTTTCCGGTGGCACTGAGCGGCATCGTGTCGAGCGATAGAATGACGGATGGCACCATATAGTGCGGGAGTCGAGTGGCCAGATAACGGCGAATCTGTTCGAGCCTGTCTTTGAGCGACGACTCACCGGCGACATAACCGACCAACCGGTGTTGGTCCGGTTTATCTCCCCGAAGCAGCACCGCCGCGTGATGCACACCCGGGAAGTTACTCAGCACATATTCGATTTCTCCTAGTTCGATCCGATAGCCACGCAGTTTGACTTGCTGGTCCATCCGTCCAAGAAATTCCACATTACCATCGGCGCGATACCGAGCCAGGTCGCCGGTCCGATACAATCTGGTGCCGGGCACGTAGGGATTCGCAAGAAACCGCTCTTGAGTCAATTGCGGCTGGTTGACATAGCTGCGGGCCAGACACGCTCCCGCGATATACAGTTCTCCCGGCACGCCGATCGGCATCAGTTGTAGACTCGCATCCAGCACATACAGTTGCATGTGGGCGATGGGTTTGCCGATCGGAACGTGGGCTGCAGCTTCTTCCCGAGTCGTGTGATAGACGCTACACCAGACCGTGGCTTCCGTCGGTCCATATTCGTTGTACAGCGTGGCATGAGGCAGGAGCTGGTAATGTCGTCGCACGAGTTCAAGGGACAGACTCTCGCCGGCAGTAATGACGACACGAAGCGACTCGAGCTGAGTACTCAATGCCTCACCGAGCACGGCATGGTACAAAGAGGGAACCCACACGATGTGCGAGATGCGATGGTGCTTGATGAGCGTCGCAAGCTCCGTTGGGTCGCGATGGGCGGTCTCTGATGGGATGACCAGTTCCCCTCCCTGCAGCAACGTCCAAAATATACCTGTCACAGACCCATCAAAGGCCAGCGAGAAGGTCAGCAGGAATTGGCATACCGGGTCCGGATAGTACTGAAGTCTGGCATGCAGCGAGGTCACCAGACTGCGGTGTGTCACGGCCACACCCTTGGGCCTCCCGGTCGAACCCGAGGTGTAGATGATATAGGCAAGCTGATCCGGGGAGACCGAAAGCGCGAGGTTCTCCTCCTCCACTCCCCCCACGGTGGGTGCAGACAGGGTTTCCACATCACAGATCTGGCCGCTATAACTCTGTATATGGTTACGGAGATGCGCCTGTGTGACGACGATGGAAACGTGCGAGTCCTCCAGCATGAGCTGGAGGCGGTGATCGGGGAAGGACGGATCCAAGGGAACATAACCGCCCCCTGCTTTGAGAATACCCAAGAGGCCCACGAGGGCATCTACCGAGCGCTCGACACAGAGCCCCACCGGGAGATCTGTACCGACTCCCAATTTCTGTAGCGCGCGAGCGACTCGATTCGCTCGTCGGTTCAGCTCTTGGTAGCTGATGGACTGGTCTCCGCACGTGACGGCGAGCGCAAGGGGAGTCCGTTCCACCTGTGCCTCGATGAGTGCATGGATACTAGAGGCCTGGGCGGACGATTCGTCCCACGCTAAATGAATGTTTCGTCTCTCCTCGGCGGTGAGTAATGACAGTTCATCAAGACGAGCCTCAGGTTTCTTGAGAAATTCCTCAAGCAAGATCTCCAGCTGTCCCAGCATTCGGTCCACCGTCGAATCGTCAAAAATCGTCGAGTCATGGAGAAACGCCAGTTCCAGGCCATGCGCCTTATTCACGACCATCAACACGAGGTCGAACTCCGACGCCGTCGGCTCCCAAGGGAGATGAGTGACCTCAAGATCCCTGACGGTGAACGTGGACAAGGGGTCGTCCTCACACACGATCATGACGTTGAAGAGTGGAGACAGGGACCGCTCACGCTGTAGCGACAGCGCCTCGATCACCTCTTCAAACGGGAGTTCTTGGTGGTCATAGGCCTCCACCACTATACGGCGTATCTGTTTCAACAACTCGTGTCCTGTCAGCCCATCCGACACCTCGGATCGCAACGCCACCGTATTCACGCAATACCCCATCACGTCTTCGAGCTCTCTCCGACGCCTACCGGCCACGATCGATCCAATGACGATATCCGACTCGTGTGTGTAACGATGCAGCCACGTCGCAAAGACGGCATACAGCACCATGAACGTCGTGAGGTTCTGGCGCTGGCAGAAATGATCGAGGCCGGCTGAAAGCTCTGGAGAAAGCGATCGGGACCGTACGCCTCCCTCGAACGTACGCACCCTTGGCCGCTGACGATCGACCGGTAGTTCAGCGGGTGGCCGGGCGCCACCCAATTGCCGGATCCAGTAGTTTCGATGGACTTCACGAAGGCCTTGATCCAGTCTGGTTCTCTGCCAATTGGCATAGTCTGCATACTGAACGGTCAGCGTGGGTAGTAGAGCCTTTTGAACATCACCACCGGCTTCCCACAAAAGGGACAAGTCTTTCCAGAAGATACGGAGAGACCACCCGTCAGCGACGAGGCGGTGAAATGTCACTGCCAGGACATGCACGCCTTGCTCAAGCGCCAGCAGAGTCAGCCTCCATAGCGGTCCCTGTCGTAAGTCGAATGGCCGGCTCCTCTCCGCTCGTAGGAATTGCTGCGCCTGAATGTCTTGCGCCGCAGGGTCTAATCCTTGGAAATCTTGCCGTCCTATCGTGACAATTGCCTCAGAAGACACTTCCGCGAATCCTTCGCCTCGCTCCGATCCGAAACCAGTGCGAAGAATCTCGTGACGACGGGCGATTTCCCGCACCGACCGCTCCAACACCTCGGGGTTGACCGGTCCACGGATGCGCACGCTCATGGAAATATGGTTGATCGCGCCCCCAGGATGAACTTGCTCCAAGAACCAGAGTCGCTGCTGAGAAGGGCTGAGAGGAATTCTGCCCTCCCTTGTGGATGTCGAGCGAGGCGGAATGAGCGGAATCCGCGCCCTGCCGTCTTCTGCGTCATCCGGACTCGTGCTCAGTTCATCGATCCGAGTGGCCAGTGCGGACAAGGTCGGACATTCGAACAGCACGCTGAGGGGGAGTTCAACGTGGAAGACGTCGAGGATGCGCGCAACAACCTGTGCGGCAAGGAGCGAATTGCCGCCGAGTGAGAAGAAGTTCGCATGACGGTGCGGAAGGGGTCCTCCAAGCACCTCTTGCCAGATATCGGCCAGCCTTGTTTCGATACTGGTTTGTGGACTCTCGCTCGATACCCCGTCGGTATCAGCGTTCCGATCAGACTCCAGCGTACTTGATCCGACGACAGCGAGCTGGCCGGCCTCAAAGGCGGCCTTGCAGGCGCCTCGTTGAATTTTCCCGCTGGAGGTTCGAGGGATTGTGCCGGACTTGATCAGCACCACTGTGTGGAGTTCAAGTTCATATTCGTCAGCCAACGCGCGACGTATGCAGCCCACCACCTCCGTCAGGTCGGATTCAGACACCTGCTTCTCGATCTCATGGACCAGCGCCACACGTTCTCCAGTCTTGTCCTCAATCGAGAAGGCCGCTCCATATCCTCGTCGCAAGCCGGGGTGCGCTTGCTGGGCCGACCACTCCAGATCGTGGGGATAATAGTTCCGTCCACGGACGATGATCAGATCCTTGAGGCGTCCGGTCAGGAACAGCTCTCCGCTGTGAAGAAATCCCAGATCGCCGGTCCGTAAATAGGGACCCTCACCTGACCCAGCAAGAGCGGCGTTAAATGTGGCATCCGTTTCTTCTGGTTTGCCCCAGTATCCAGCGCCGATCCCGGTTCCGGCCAGCCACACCTCTCCTACGAAGCCTGATGGGCACTCAGCGTGAGTCACAGGATTCACAATTCGTACATGCGTCTCTTCGAGAGGCTTCCCGCATCCGACCAATGTCCGCGTTCCCTGTTCCGAGGCGGGAGCCTCTTTGATGATCGAGTCGGCCAACGCCTCAGCTTCAACACGCAAGAAGCTCGGCTCCGCAGCGACCCGCTTCACCGTCACCAAGAGCGTGGCTTCAGCGAGTCCGTACGCCGGGGCAAACGTCGTTCGCCGGAAGCCATGTGGACCGAAGATATCGATAAACTGTTCCACTGTCTCCGGACGGATGGGTTCGGCGCCGCAACTGGCGACCAGCCACGTGCTCAAGTCAGCTCGCCACTCCTTTTGTTGCCGCACAGCCCTGAGGCAAGCCTCATAGGAAAAATTCGGTCCCCCGCTGTGGGTAATCTCAAATCGAGACACCGCATCGAGCCAGCGTAATGGCCGCCGGAGGAACGTGACGGGTGACATCAGATAGGCAGGAATGCCGGCGTAGAACGGGGCGAGAATTCCGTGCAGTAATCCATAGTCATGGAAATAGGGCAACCAACAGAGCGACCGGCTGCTGTCCGATACGTCTCCGGCCAGACTCAAGGCTCTACAGTGAGCGAGTACATTTCCCTGGCTGATCATGACACCGCGAGGCGTGGCCGTCGATCCAGAGGTGTATTGCAGGTAGGCAAGGGCGTTGTCGTGTGGTTGTGGCCACTCAATCGAGTCGATTGAATCGTAGGGTTGATCAGTCGCCACCCACGTGATCGGACCCGTCTCATTGGCGAGTGAAAGCTCCGAAGACAAAGCCGTGATACTTGTAGTTGTGAGGACCAGCGATACCCGGGCATCCTCGATAATGCTGCGCAGTCTGGGCAGAGCATGTTTTCGCCTGATGGGGTCGGGAGCCGGAGCAGGAACTGGTACCAGTCCGGCACAGACACATGCCCAAAAAGCGCATGCGACATCGAGTCCCTGAGGGTAGAGCAGAAGGGCTTTGGTTCCCGGTCGAGCCACGTGTGTGAGATGGCCGGCTAGCGAACGTACAGTCCCTTCGAGTTGCGCATAGGTCAGCTGACTCTCAATCTCCAGGTTGTCACGAAGAAGCGCATAGGCAAGCTCATCCGGCTGTTGACGGCATCGATGCTCGAAGAGATCAGGGAGGTTGTGGATCGCCCGAGGTGGAAGTTTAGACATGGATGCGAGACACAGGCTGCCCTTGAATCGCTAAGAATAGCCGCTATCAACTATCTGTCTAGCGACGTGTACAAACGTAGAATGATTAATCATAAATGGGAAGAATTTCTCGTTTTTCAACCGGTTCAGAAATTGACCACCGTGTATTGTGGCGAGTCCTTATGTCTGAATGAGGAACCCTGTTCGCAAACTGATGCACCGGTCACGCTCTATTGTGAAGGCTGTAGCATCTTGCGACAGTAGGCGAGGAGGGACCGGGGTATTTGTCACCAGCTCAGTCCCTTATTCCCCGCACCATCCTAGCAAAGCGATCTAACTAGTTGATGAGTAAAGTGCAATCTCTCTGGATTCGTTGAGAGACAATGGCACATTGATCGCAAGGTTTGGTGCTCGAAGGGAGCACAAATGCAGACTACTGGACGACTGGTGGCGTGTTGCGCAGTGTTAGCCGGTATGTCGGGGTTGGGGTTCAGCAATCTTGGGGTGAAAGAGCTTGCTGTCACGGCAAAGGGTGGTGATCCAGTCAGTGGACGCGAAATCTACGTGAACACCTGCATCCGCTGCCACGGAATCGACGGGAAAGGCGCACTGGGAATCAAGCTTGTTCCACCTCCGGCGGATCTGACCTCGCTCACCGTTCAAAGTCGCCTCGACGGGACCTTGTTTCGAAGAATTCATGGAGGAAAACCCAATACCGCCATGGGTGCGTGGAAACATGCGCTCTCCGATGAGGAAATTTGGGATGTCCTGGCCTATGTGCGCACATTCGGGGTGGAGTCCGGTGGGCAACCATAAAGTTGAATCCAATGGGTGGGAGTTGTCTCATACGAGTGTGTCAGGAAAATACGATCAACGCCATTTTTCGATGAGGAGGTAATGTCATGACGTGCAATGTTGGAGGGATTGAGAGACCTATACGAATTGGAGCAGGGCTAGTGGCAATCATCATCGGGCTTTTTGCAGGGCTCTCGACTGCGATGTCGGGGGCTGCTCTTGCTGTTGGGGTCATCCTCCTGCTCACCGGGGCAATGGGGTTTTGCCCGTTGTTTACCTTACTTGGGATTAATACCTGCACTCCGGCATCCGGTGTGAAGAAATGAGGCCCACTCTATGAGCCGACCGGTCATTGCAAGCGTTGTGTTAGTGAGTACGCTGGTGGGGACGATCGGTTGTGTCCCACCTCCACGGGTGATGGAGAATGAGGAGGCGGCTGTTCGTCGGAGCACGGGGTCGCCGGTCGATGCGCTGTTTGTCCCGCCATCGCCCGAAACGATTCCAGGTGATCTGAGGGGCGAGCAGATTCGCCTGGGCTACAAGATGATTGTCGACACACAGGAATATGGGAAACGGTATGTTGGAAACGCGCTCAACTGCACCAATTGTCATTTAGATGCGGGACTCAATCCAAATTCCGCATCCTTCGTCGGTATCGCCACTCTCTATCCCCAGTATCGTGAACGAGCCGCCCGACAGATGACGCTGGCCGATCGAATCAACGAGTGTTTCGAACGCAGTATGAACGGAAAACCTCTGCCGCCCGACAGCGTGAAGCTCACGGCCATTGTCGCATACATCACATGGTTATCACAGAATATGCCGCCCGGCGTTGAGGTCCCATGGCGAGGAATTCCACGCCTGACCTCGACCCATCAACCTAACCCTCTCAACGGCAAAAAGGTCTTTGAGAAAAAGTGTGTCTTCTGCCACGGCTCCGACGGGCAAGGCACCATGGCGGCACCACCTGTGTGGGGGCCTCGTTCATACAACATCGGTGCAGGCATGGCGCGAATCAGCGTGGCCGCTGGATTTATCAAGGCCAACATGCCGCGAGGCTGGGGCTGGACGGTAACGGATGACGAAGCCATCGATGCGGCAGTCTATATCAACACACAGCCTCGACCGGACTTTCCCGACAAGATTCACGATTGGCCGAAGGGGGGCAAGCCGGCGGATGTGCCGTATTGATTCCGCGAGGCTACCCGCATGCAACCGAAGATGACGAATCACGAAAAGGCTCGCGTTCCAATTCTACCCTGGTGGGCCGGGGGTCTCGGAATCGGGATTGTTCTGCTCATCGCCGTGGCACTCGTGCAACCGATCGGAGTCTCGACGCAGTATGTGGTGTTAGACGGTGTGCTGTTGCATGCGCTGAGTCCAGACCTTGCCGATGACAGCCCGTATCTCAAGGAAGCCAGCAAGGGATGGACCTTGGCCACCTACGAATTCTTCTTCGTCGTTGGGATCCCCATCGGCGCGTTTCTGGCTGCAGCGATCACGAAACGATTCAGTACCCGAGTGGTGCCTCCGCTGTGGGCCGATCGATTTGGACAGGCGCCGGGAAAACGTCTGGCGTGGTCGTTTATCGGAGGTTTTCTTCTGCTGTTCGGAGCTCGGTTTGGAGGGGGATGCACGTCCGGCCATATGATCAGCGGGGTCTCGCAGCTGGCCGTGAGTTCATTCATCTTTTCAGCCGCGTTGTTTGCCAGTGCAATTGTTACGGCCCGCTGGTTGTACCCTGAGCAGGTGAAACAGTGAACTTGCTTCTAGGGCTCCTTCTTGGAGCGGCCTTTGGCGCGATCCTCCAGCTCTCCGGGGCGTCGAGCTATACAAAGATCCTCGAAACCTTGCGGCTCAAAGACTTGACGATCATGAAGGTCATCATGACAGCCATCGGTGTCGGGTTGATCGGGGTTCATGGATTGGATGTGTTGGGTGTCGCTCATCTGAAGGTCAAGGATCTATATCTCCCAGGGATCGTCATCGCTGGCCTGATCTTTGGAATGGGATTTGCCCTCACGGGTTACTGTCCTGGGACAGCGCTTGCTGCCGCAGCAGAGGGAAAACTTGATGCGTGGGTGACTATTGTCGGAGGTCTCTTCGGCGCGTTCACGTTTGCCTTCCTGTTTCCCAATCTCGAATCGTTTTTGGCCTCCTTCGGAGGATTCGGGCCCGTGACGATTCATGGATCGTTCGGGGTTAACGGCTTGCTCATTGCATTGCCGCTTGGTGTGCTGTGTCTTTGGGGCGCGGCGAAACTTCCTGGATCAGGAACGACATGAAACTCACGGCCACTTTTCACAGCGGGACTCGCTACGACATTGTGAGCGGCCAACATCGCATCATCACGGACCAAGCGGTGGAAGACGGAGGGCAGGATGCCGGAATGGGTCCGGTTGAACTGTTCGTTGGTTCGGTCGCAAGTTGTGTGGCGTACTTTGTTGGGCAATTCTGTGGGCGCCACGGTATCTCCCGAGAGGGCTTGACGGTCGAGGCGGAATGGACGATGGCCGAAGTTCCTCATCGAGTTGGTCGTATCGACCTCGGAATCCACCTCCCCCACCGCATCAGCCCGGAGCAAAAAGAGCGATTACTCAAGGTGGCACATGGCTGCACCGTGCATCAATCCCTCGCGGTGCCTGCCGGTGTGGCGATCGAACTCAATCCTCATCCTCGTGCGGAGAAACCCTTGTGAAAGGAGCCGCGATGTTGAATGTGAGAGTCCGGGTGTTCATTGGAAGCGCTGCGCTCGCGTGGTTAGGACTCATGTCGTCCCCGCAATTGTCGTTCGGGAGCGATCACACGCGCGCCAAGGAGCTGATCCAACAGACCTGTGTGCAATGTCACCGGTTGGAAGGGCAGCCGGATTCGCGCTTCAAGCTTCACGCGCCTGACTTGATGTGGGCCGGCAGCAAGTACCAACGGTCGTGGCTCATTCGTTGGTTGACCGGTCAGGAAGCTCCGCTCTATGCGAAGGGATATATGTGGGACTTGACCACTGTTCCGTCCAAGCATCCGATGGTCACGGAGTCGGAGGCGAACGCGCTTGCGGACTACTTTGCCGAATACAACAAAGATCCACGCGTCACTATTGGCGCGTTCGATCTCTCGAAAGTCACCAAATTCGACGTGAAGTTTGGCGCGGCGGCTTTTAAAGCCCACGCCTGCCTCGGCTGCCACACGATCAAGGAAAACGGTCGATTGATCGGGGGGCCGCAGAGCGCGGCCCTGCAGAATGCCGGCCAACGGTACAACATGGACTGGCTCTTCCGATTTGGACAGAACCCGCAAGACTTCACGCCGCACAGCGGCGAGTTTTTGGCCGATGCGACGGAACCACAACTCCGCGCGGTGATCGGGTTTCTTATGGTGCAGGGCGTGAAGGACTTCACGTATTACGAGCCCTGGACGAGCCGTGAATTCGAGATGGCCAGCGTGGATCGAGGGAAGGTGGTTTATAGAGAGTATTGTTCGCAGTGTCACGGTCCAACGGGCAAAGGCGACGGACCAGCAGCTTCCGGTCTGGAACCAAAACCGGCGATACATGCCAACATTCCATTCGAAAAGCTCCCGATCGAATACCTCTACAACGTCATCAATCATGGCGGACCGGCAGTAGGCAAATCGCCGAACATGCCCTATTGGAATTTGACGATCGGTCAACAGGGCGTGGCTGATGTGATCGCCTATTTGAAGGTGACATTCAAAGGGGTGCCGGACATTGCCGCTGCACCAGGAGGTGGTCAGGGCAGTGCGTGCATGCAACCGAGAAAGACAGCTAAGGCGCCGGGCGATTCCCTGAGCAACACGAATCCAGTTCCAGCTTCTGCCGGTTCAATTCACGCGGGCAAAGATCTCTTCCTGAGAACGGCGCAGCCGGTCGCCTGTGTCATGTGCCATGGTGAGCAAGGCGATGGCAAAGGGGTGATGGGCGCAGCCCTGATGCCGCCACCACGGAACTTTACCTGTGGCGCGATGATGCGGGAGATTCCGGATGGCCAACTGTTTTGGATCATCAAAAATGGGTCTCCGGGGACTGGGATGATGCCGTTTGCCACGTTGCCGGATGAGCAGGTCTGGCAACTGATCCACTACATTAGGAGTTTGGCCAAGTAAGAGTGAGGAGGGTGCATGTGTACATATCAACAAGGAGGCAGATTATGAGAGTGAGTCGATTTGGAGCGGTGAAGTCAACCGTTCTGTTTGCGGTCGCCGCGTGGGCGGTATTGGCTGGTAGTCATGATCGTGCCTATGCACAGGCTGCGGGGATGGGAGCGCCGCCCTCCAAGGTGGAGATCATCATCAAGGATCGTCAGCATGGCTATGAGACTGCCGGGTTCACGATGCCGTCGCAGGACACGATCATCGTCGTCCGCAACCAGGATTCCGTCACCCATGGGTTTGCCTCGAAGTTGTTCAAAGACATTACCGTGAAGGCAGAGGGAGGGAAAGAGGTACAAGGGAAACAGTTCAAGTCGTTTCATGTCGAGGCGGGAAAGACAGTGACGCTTCGTTTTGCCACGGTGCCCTCGAACGTCGATACGATGACAGGTGGAGCCGAAAGTGTGCGACACGCCCTATGGTGCGACATCCATCCTGAAGTCAAAGGAGAACTGTTTATCATTGAAACCCGAGGGGATGTTGGAGGCGGCTGAGTGGGTGGTAGGTCGTGTAGTGGGTGAAGGAAACAGCACATGAAAGGGTTCAGAAGACACCACGCTCGCGCTGTGGGTGCATGGTTTGGGTTTGTAATTGGCGTCGGAGTGTTTGCCATACAGTCTACCGTATGGGCGAAGGAGATCGTGTTTGTCGCTCGTGACGTTGAAGATCAGCAAGCGGTGTGGCTTCCCAGTGAAATCATCATTTACCGCAACACGGATTTCAGGGAGTCGTTGATTTTTCGGTTTGATAATCCAACCGCACGGACCCATGTGTTCGAAGCCCCGGGGTTGTTTGAGTCGGTAGAGGAGAGCGGTGTTCGGATCACCAGGCCGGTTCGGATTACCATTCCGCCAGAGGGAGCCGAGCAGAGCGTGATCGACAGGGACCGAATGGCGAGCGATGTGATCGCTGCAGAGGGAGAGACGGTGACCTATCGATTCTACTGCCCCCTCCATCGAGCCGATGCAGATCTGGGTGGCAGAATCGTCGTGGAGCCTTAACCAGGGAGTAGACACGCACTAGGGAGTAAAGGAGTCACTCATGGCCACGTTCATTATTTCAGGTAGCCGAGGAACGGACGACCCCACAATGGCAACGTTGCCGTTCATGGCGGCGAAGACGGCGAAAGAGCAGGGGCATGATGTCGTGCTTTGGCTGTGGAATGAAGCTGTCACCTTGGGGCGGAAAGGTGTCGCTGATCATGTGACCGGTGTGAACCTGACTCCGTTGAAAGAACTGCTCACCGCTATCCAGGCGGCAGGTGTGCCGGTCTGGGTCTGTGGGGCCTGTGCCGTGGCCAGACAGGTTGGCGGAGGGGATTTAGTAGCTGGGGCCTCCATCAAGGGGATGCCGGACTATATCAAGGCTGTGGCCGAGCGCGATCGAAACGTGATGTTCTGATCGAAGACGCAATGAAGGAGGCCTCGCATGGCAGCTGATGGCGAATCGGCCGGGAAGTCTAAAGAACGGAAAGAGCGGAGAGATCCGGAAAATGTCGACGCACGGAAGCAGGTCGACGAAGATATGAATGGGCTGGAGATGATTCCCACGCGGGTGCCAAGGGAGGGGGACGGGTACCAGGTCCCGCGCAGCGCCTTGATTGCCCAGGGGCTCGGACGTATTGGCGAGCCGGGCTACGTCTTGACCGCAGATGATCTCCGAAGGGTCAACACGAGGAAAGGGTTTCTGAAGCTCCTCGCAAACAAAGCCGTCGATGTCGAAGAAGTACGCAAGACTCTGCTGTACGAACAGGAATTACGACAGCTACAAGTTGAACTGGTCAGGCTGCAACGGTGGGTGCAGAGCAGTGGGGAACGTATCGCAATTTTGGTCGAAGGGCGGGATGCGGCTGGGAAGGGCGGTACGATCCGCCGGTTCACCGAGCATCTGAATCCTCGCGCGATGCGCGTCGTGGCGCTGCCGAAGCCGACCGACGCAGAACGGGGCCAATGGTATTTCCAGCGCTATATTCACCAACTTCCCAACAGGGGTGAAATCGTCTTCTTCGACCGGAGTTGGTACAACCGTGCTGTGGTCGAACCGGTGATGGGATTCTGTACAAAAAAAGAACACCAGCGATTTCTCCAGCAAGTACCGGAATTCGAACACATGCTCTATGAAGACGGTGTGACCATCATCAAGTTCTGGTTCTCCATCTCCAAGGACGAACAAGCCCGGCGATTCGAAGCGAGGCGGCAGAATCCGCTCAAGCAGTGGAAGCTGAGTCCGGTCGATGAGAAGGCCCAGGAGCTGTGGGATGCGTATACCCGCTGTAAAGAGGAAATGTTCAGCAAAACGCACTCGACCTTTAGCCCCTGGATCATCGTGCAGGCGAACGACAAGCAGGCGGCGAGACTGGAAAGCTTGCGCTATGTCCTGAACCTTCTCCCCTACAAAGGAAAGGACGAAGCGCAGATCAGGTTGACGCCCGATCCGAACGTGATCGTTCGATTCCACCGCAAGATGGTAGAACTGGACCTGTAATGTCGGAAGGCAGTTAGCGCCGCCGACGAGAGGAACACAAGAATGAAGACGAGGTTGTTGACGTTACTGGTCGCCGTGATGTGCTATGCGCCCCCTGCCGCCGCAGCAGAACGCCATATGATGCAGCCGAGAGTGCCCGCGAATAAGCTGGTTGAAGCTCGCGCCCTCACGAGCCCTCTCTCGAATTCTCCGGAGGTCATTGAGCAGGGCAAAGCGGTGTACCACGGCAAAGGTACCTGCTTCACCTGTCATGGTGCGGACGGAGATGGAAAAGGACCGGGGGGTGCCAAGCTAAATCCAACGCCTCGCAATTTTCAGCACCACGGATTTTGGCGACATCGCACCGAAGGCGAACTCTTCTGGGTCATTAAGCATGGCTCGCCCGGCACCGGTATGATCGGGTTCGGGCAGGTCTTGTCCGATGAAGAGATCTGGGCCCTCATTCAGTATGAGCGCACCTTCGCCGGGAGCCACGGACCGGGCATGATGGGGCATCGAGAAGGTATGAGACCAGGAAATATGGGCGGAAGAGAAGGAATGGGGCATCGCGGGCGCCAAGGTGGGAAAGATGAGTGAGGGTCTAGAGGTTGAGAACCGCTCTATAGGAAAAACACCAACATTTATCAATGAGGTCTTGGCTATGACGAACTTGAAAAGACAGTGGGTTGCTGGGTTGGGGGGAGCCGTAGTGATTGTCGCGATGATAGCGTTTCCTATCTTTGCCGATGAAGGCCATGGGCAGATGGGGCATGGTGGCCACGATCAGGATGATCAGGGCGATCATAGTGGGCATTATCTGAAGCATCTGCTGAAACATGCCAAAGAGATCGGGCTGACGCCGGAACAAATTACCAAGCTTAAATCCATGCGGTTGGATTTCCAACGAACCGAGGCTAGGTTGGAAGCCGACACTAAAGTGGCAGAACTCGAACTGCATGCGCTGTTGGACGATGAGCAGGCCGACCTCACTGGGATACAGGCGAAAATCGATCAACTGAAAAAAACGGAAGCGGCCTGTCTGTTCACAGCCATCAAGAGTAAGCGTAACGCCCTGACCCTATTGACTCCCGACCAACGGGAAAAGGACCGTGCCGTCCATGAACAAATGAAGAGTGGGGCACAGCACGGAGGTGGAATGGGAGGCATGATGGGGGGTATGGGAGGTGGAATGATGGGAGGCAGCGGGCATGGACAGAGCAGTGGCGCTGCCAGCGGGGGGCAGCAACACCAGCATTGATCGTCGAATGTCGTCGTCCGTCCTTGAAAGAAGGGGAGCGCGCATGTCCTTACGTATTGTGGTTAGCCTCGTCATGGTGGCATTGACTGCTTCGTGGGCTCTGGCTCAAAGCCATTCTGGCAATCCAAAGAACGGGGAGAGGATTTTCCAGCAGTACTGTGTTGGCTGTCACGGAACGACCGGTGATGGGTTGGGACCTGAGATCAAGGAGTTGATCGTCCCGCCCGCCAATTTTCGCGCGGCGCGGTCGCGCACGAAGACCGATATGGAACTCTATCTTGCGATCAAACAGGGGGTCCTCTTCAGTCCAATGCACGGCTGGGCGGATCGGTTGACGGATCAAGAAATTCGGGATGTGCTGAGCTATATTCGTACAGTAGCTCCTTTCAACCCTCTCGGCTAACTGTGCGCCATCATTGCACCCGAAACTCAACGTTACGCGGCGCGGCGGAGTCGTCGTGAGATCTTGTGGGGAGGGTGGTATTCCGACTGATTCGTTTAGTAAGCTGTGGTCGTCGTGCCGTGACGAACTTCGTCCGGCGTAGGGCGCTGGCAGATATGAACCATATGTTATCCAGGGAGGGTCGATCATGACGACTCGCAACGATGAGGATTCAGGACTAGTGGTGGCGCTGGCATTTTTCGGTGGAGCCATGATGGGGATCATGGCCGGGTTTCTTCTAGCTCCGAGGTCTGGCGAGGACACGCGGCGAGAAATCAAAGGTTATGCAAGAAAGACGGAAGAAGAGGTGATTGAGAAAGCCAAAGAGGCGCGGGCGGCTCTTGATGACGTCATCAACCGGGGCAGGCAATTCGTCGATGAGCGCCGGGCTGATGTTGAGGCGGCCATGCAGGCAGGCAAAGACGCGATACGAGAGAGAAGAGAGCGATAAGAATATTGAGTTAGTTGAATGGATGATGGAAGAATGGGACGAAGGTACCTGTGTGGGTACGACGGGGGAATCCATGAGCGAGCAGAACACAATCACAGCATTGTACGGGGAGGATCATGACCGGTTGGATGAGTTGTTCAAGACCTTTCAGACATCGAAACGGTCGGACTTTTCAAAGGCCAAGGAAGCCTTCAAGGAATTCACGGTTGGCCTCCAACGCCATATTGTGTGGGAAGAGGAGTTGCTCTTTCCAATCTGGGAAGAGAAAACCGGGATGGTTGAGGACGGGCCGACGCCTATGATGCGACATGAGCATGGTCAGATCAAACAGCTGCTTGACGCGATTCATCGGAAGGTAGAGAGCCAGGATCTCAATAGCGATCAAGAGGAGCAGTCGCTGCTCAACCTCTTGGGCTCACACAACAGAAAGGAAGAGAAGGCGCTCTATCCCGCAATCGATAACGTGACCAGTGCGGAAGAACGCGCAACCGTCTTCAGTAACATGAAGAGTATTCCGGAAGACCAGTACAATGCCTGTTGCAGCGGGCACTGAGGTGAGCCAAATGGAACAACGCGATGTAGTCATAGAACAGACTGAGGTCAAAGTTAAGGGAAGACATCTCGCGGTGTCTCCAAAAATTAGCCTCAGCCGTGGCCTGATTCTCCTCGTGGGTTGGCTGGGGATAGTATGTGCACCGGGCTTCGACCGAAATGTCTGGGCCGAGTCGGCCATCTCACAATCGGGTGTGAAGCACAAGGCTAATGTTGAACGAGGCCGAAATATCTTCAACGGCTCCTGCTACTACTGTCATGGAATGGACGGCTATCTCGATCGATTGCCACATATGAAAGAG
The DNA here is from genome assembly GCA_002869845.2 of Nitrospira sp. CG24B. Classification (GTDB taxonomy): domain Bacteria; phylum Nitrospirota; class Nitrospiria; order Nitrospirales; family Nitrospiraceae; genus Nitrospira_D. The sequence continues at coordinate 186,277 of NEWS02000003.1, forward strand.
GACATCGCCGCGCGCATTGCGCGGCTGAATCCGCCTCCGACCGACCTGCGTGACCCCGGCGTGCTTCGCCTGAAGACGAACAAGGAACGAGCCCGCGCCATCCGGGAAGGCCATCCGAGCACCGGCAGGTTTCAAGATTTCACCATGACTGATCGGGACATGGCCGATACCTTGTTCTATCTGGCGTTTATCAGAAAAGATCCCAACCCGGAAAAGGATTGATCATCACGGCAGACAGACGAAAAAGACGGACAGACTAATGAACAAGGCAGCCTGGTCAGTTGTTTTTGGAGTTCTGCTCGTGAGTGGGCTGGGGATTCCGGCGATACCCACGTCTGACACACAAGCCTGGGCCGAACCTACGGTCTCTCAACCGGGCGGGAAGTTGAAGGGCAATATCCTTCGAGGTCGGGAGATCTTCAATGGGAAAGGGGTCTGTTACTACTGTCATGGGATTGATGGGTATATCAGCAAGATCCCCCGGCTGGAAGCGGACACTGCCGCACTCATAGCGAAGCTGAATCCCCCTCCCTCCGATTTGCGGAATTCGGATATCCTGCGCCTGAAAACCAACAAGGAACGCTCTCGCGCCATCAGAGAAGGCCATCCGGGAACAGGTATGTTCCCCGATACCACCATGACCGATCAAGATCTCACCGACACCTTGCTCTACCTCGCGCTCATCAGAAAAGATCCTCACCCGGAACAGTAAGCTCTGGGTCTGAACGTTCGAGCCCATCCCCGAGAAGCTCTTTCTCAAAGCTGCGTGGATCGCATCCTCTCGGCTGTTGGGCCCCACAACAGAAGTATTGCCGCTGCGAGACTCAATCATATGATCAGGGAAAGTGGGAATGGGGAGCCTTACCGATTCAGGAGACTCCAAGATGCGCCACCATAGTGTCGTATGGCCAAATATATTGCTCTATGTTAGTCTTCTTTCAGGCCGATGATTGGAACACATTTCGAGTGGGACCCGGACAAAGACTCAGTAAATCAGAAAAAGCATGGGGTGCCGTTCCATCGTGCCCAATATGCTTTTGCCGATCCTCGACGCGTTGTTGCGAAGGATCTCTCACATAGCCAGTCGGAAGACCGCTTCTACTGTTTTGGCGAAGTCGATGGCGGTGTTTTGACGGTGCGGTTCGCCTATAGGGCTTCAGTGATTCGAATCATAGGCGCCGGTTATTGGCGCAAAGGAAAGGCAATTTATGAGCGAGAAAATAAAATACACCGATGAACCGCTTGGCGAGATTCGCGTTATCCAAGATATTCTTCCTTCTCCGTCCGAATTGGCATTTCGCGAAGAAGGCGTGAAGGTCACGTTGGCGTTGAGCAAGAAGAGCATCGATTTCTTCAAAGCCGAGGCATCTCGGCATCATACCCAGTACCAGCGCATGATTCGTCGGCTTCTTGATGCGTACGTCGATACGCAATCTCACCCGCTAACTCAACGCGCAGCCCGGACTACTCGTAAGCGGGCAGTCGGTTAGCGTCGGATGGAATGAGCGAAGGAGATCGGCCATGTGTGAGAAACGGCTGCCACCCATCCATCCGGGAGAAATCTTGAGGGAAGGGTTCATGAAGCCGCTGAATCTGTCCACAAACGCTCTTACCCAACGACTTGGTGTGACGCGCGTGTCAACGAGATTGCGAACGAACGGCGTGGCATTACCGCAGACACCGCCCTGCGATTGGTACGCTGCTTTTCCACGACACCAGAATTCTGGATGAATCTTCAGCAGCGATATGAGTTAGAAGCTGCACGTCGAGCAATAGGCACGGTAGTGGAACGCAAAGTGGTAGCATTCGATTTGGCTGGGTAAAGCCTTGTTCTTACCGTGCGAGGCAAATGGGATAAGTTCAGTTTGGAAATGCCCATCACGCTTAAGGCGCGAATTGGGCGGAAAGTGCGAGTTGGGTTTGCTGCGTGATGGCTGGATTCTATGAAGGCATCACGAGTATGACCAATACTACGCGGTACGACGTCGCGGAGCATCTTCGCACCTTAGAGGAGATGACAGCATATTGGGAAGCCTGTCTGGAGGAGGCCAATGGCGATGCCGCATTCATCGCCAAAGCGCTGACTGATATTGCCGAAAGGTCTCTCATTCGAATCGTTCAGCAAGCTCTTGTCATATCACAACAATTCCCGCCACACTTGTCACTTTCGTGGCACGGACTTGGCTCTCTCAACCAACAGCACGTTCCTAATCTACGGAGGATTCGTCATGTCAAATCAGGACGCCAAGTGTTCACCAGAAACCGTTGTCCTCGCATTTCTCGGCGGAGCGATCGGGGGGATGATTGCCGGTATCCTTCTCGCTCCCAGGTCGGGCGAGGAAACGCGCCGTGAATTAAAGAGCCAGGCTCGAAGGACGGAGGAAGACATCATCGAGAAGGCCAAAGAAGCGCGCGCCGCTCTTGATGAGGTCATTGAGCGTGGCAAGCACTTCGTGGCGGAGAAACGCGCGGATGTTGAAGCTGCGGTCACGGCAGGGAAGGAAGCCATGAAAGAGAAGATGGACAAATGCTGTAACTGACGCGGTCATCGTCAGGAAGGAGTAGCCGGATGCTACGAGTCGACAATATTCGAAAGAAGCTGATTTCCCAACGGCGTGAGTTGTTTCGGGAAGTGGCCAAGACGGAAGAGGATCTGCGCTGGCTCCAAAGCGATATCGAAAGCGAAGTGGAGGAGCGGGGGCAGGAGGAGACTATGGTTCGGCTGCTCGATCGCCTGGACGGGAGAGCGAAGGCCGAGATCGAGGCGATCGACCGAGCGCTCTTCAAGCTGGGGGCTGAACAGTACGGTCGATGTGAGCAATGCGGAATGGCCATCCCGCAATCCAGGCTGGAGGCGGTCCCGGCGGCCGCCATGTGCATGCCTTGCGAACAGGCGGAGGAGACCCAGGCGGCGCTGAAGAAATAAGCAAGCAAGCTGTTTATGCTTCTGGTTGAGGGTAGAGAGTCCGACGCGTCTTGAAGACAATGAATGAGAAGATTTGTCTGTCCAAGGTGCAGAAAGGCAAGATGCGTCGGTTCCCGTAGGTGTATGTTTAACCAGCTGAGAGGACTCATCGTTAAGTAGGATTGTCACGCAGCGGCCCTGCCCGGATCATTCATCAGGAGCGTAACGAACAGCCGGGAGTTCCCGATGCGGCCAAGTGAACAGCCGGAGACGACGCAAGATGGAATTTAAGGATTACTACAAGCTTCTCGATATTGACCGCACGGCGACCGCCGACGACATCAAAAGTGCCTACCGCAAGCTGGCGCGAAAATATCATCCGGACGTCAGCAAAGAGCCTCAAGCGGAAGCGCGGTTTAAGGAAATCGGCGAAGCCTACGAAGTGCTTCAGGATCCGGAGAAGCGTGCCGCGTACGACCAACTCGGCGATCGCTGGCGAGGGGGGCAGGAATTTACCCCTCCGCCCGAATGGGGTGCGGGGTTCGAGTTCACCCCAGGCGGCGCGTCAGCGGCAGAAGCTACCGACTATAGCGACTTCTTCTCCACTCTGTTCGGCAACTTTTCTCGTCACGGTGCATCCACTCGTACTCATGGCGAGGACCACCATGCCAAGATCTTCATCGATCTGGAGGATGCGTTTCACGGTGGAACCCACACGATGACTCTGCGTTCGCCACAGGTGGATGCGCAAGGTCGCGTAGTGCTGCGGGAGCGGTCGCTGAACGTACAGATTCCCAAAGGCATCCGTGAGAGCCAGCATATTCGGCTTGCTGGGCAAGGTGCGCCGGGAATCAAGGGGACTACCCCCGGTGATCTGTATCTCGAGATCCGTTTTCACCCCCACCCCCTCTATCGGGTGCAGGGCCGAGACCTCTCGCTGTCATTGCCGATTGCACCCTGGGAAGCGATCCTTGGGGCGACGGTCAAAGCGCCGACACCGACCGGCGTGGTGGAAGTCAAAATTCCTCCGGGCTCACAGAGCGGGCGGAAGCTTCGACTCAAAGGGCGAGGCATACCCGGCGAACCGGCTGGAGATCTCTACCTCGGTCTGGAGGTGGTTCTGCCGAAAGCGGACACGGAGCAAGCACAACAGATCTATCAGACCATGGCGCGAGAACTGGCTTTCAATCCGCGCGAAGCACTGGGGGTCTAAGTATGGACAGAGAGCAGGATCTTCTAACAGGAAGCGTGATTGGTGACGAGGGGGTACTGTCGATTGAGGAGTTGGCGAGAGCGTGCGGTGCAGAGCCGCAATGGATCATCGAATTGGTGGCTGTAGGGGTGTTGGAGCCGCAGGGTGCGGAGATCTCGCTCTGGCGATTCCGCGCGGCGGATCTCACCTGTGCCCGCCGAGTATTCCGTCTGCAACGGGATTTTGATGCCAGTCTCGATGCGGCCGCAGTGATGCTCGATCTGCTCAATCAGATCGAACAATTGCGCGCTCGCCTGAAACTGGCAGGACTGGACGTGGAGTAGGTGGGGCACACCGTGAGGGGCGAAACGCGGCTCGTTCGACTCCTCCTTGGAGGCCTGCTTTGCGCCACAGTAGCAGCCGGGTGTGCCAACAGCGGGCAGGCACACAAAACGAAGCGACCAAATCCGTATCTGACCCCGGATACGAGGCACTCCATTCCCCTGTCATCATCCGCCGGGAAGGAACATCGCGCCGTGATGCTGCAGCATCTGGAAACGATTCAGGTGATCGTGAACGCATTGGTGGAAGAGGATTATGAGCTGGCGCAGGGTCTGACCGAATTGCATCTGGGCTTCTTTCAACATCGCCAGGCCATGGCCCATCAGGAGCCGGAGAAGTTTCCTTCGGCCTACCATGATCTGGCCATGGCCCATCATGAAGCGGCGGAGGAGTTGGCGCGAATTATTCCCACCAAGGACTTGAAGCAGATCCTGCCGTCGTTGAATAATGTCTTGAAGGCTTGTGTGGCCTGTCATCTGGAGTACAAAGTCAGGGACAATTGATAAATTTTGGGAGGATCCAATTGAGCGAGCAGAAGACAATCACGACGTTTTATGAAGAGGATCACGATCGGCTGGATGAGTTGTTCAAGACCTTTCAAGCATCGAAACAGTCGGACTTTGCCAAGGCCAAGGAAGCCTTCAAGGAATTCAAGGTTGGCCTCCAGCGGCATATTGTGTGGGAAGAGGAGTTGCTCTTTCCAATCTGGGAAGAGAAAACTGGGATGGACAACGTGCTCGACATCCAATCAATAACCGAAGAGATTCAACGACTAAGCCAGTCTGTAGCATGGTGGAATAAATGGGTAATTGGAGGAATGGCTGCTACGGCCATCGCAGCATCTGTTTTGGTAATTGCCCAAATGATGGTCAATCGGGAAGCGAAGTCTTTGTCGGAAGCTCAAGAGCGATTCCTAAAACTCAAGGATGAAAAGCTAAGCAAAGAATTATCGGACAAAGGGGTCTTGATCGCAGAAGCAAACGAACGTGCTGCTAATGCTGATAAAAAGGCAGCCGAAGCGCAATTAGAGCTAGCCAAGTTCAAAGCACCACGTACACTGACAGATGAGCAGAGAGAACGCATTACCAGGAAACTGAAACCGTTCTTAAGTACCACCTTTGAAGTTGTCACATATTCTGGTGAGCCTGAGCCTATTACATTCTCAAACGTTATCGTCGAGACCTTAGTAAAGGCTGGCTGGGTATTCAATCCAAATAATTCGCACGGTCATTTGATGGGATTAGCATCTGGCGTCGTTGTAGTCATCGGACGAGAAGCCGGCTCGAATGCTGGAAAGGCGGGAGCGGCGCTCCTTGAGGCATTAAGAGCTGAAGGTGTGGCGGAAACGAAACTTGGACACGACAGTTTGCAAATCAACCCAACACCAATCGCAATCAAAATTCAAGTCGCTAAAAAACCATGAAGCCGTGGAATACGCCATACCTTAACTCCTGGTAGAGGTGTCATATTCAACGTGCACACCAGTTCAGATTATCCCATTAAAACGAAGAAACCGGCTGTCATGGTGTGCTGGAAGCTCTCCAGCCTGCCAACTATGTGATAGTTTGGATCATATTAGGAATGGAGCTGGAGCGATTTCTTAAGCGGTGTGTCGTGGTGACTCAATTCGTATCCTCGCATCCACAATCCGGCAGCCTTGGCCTGGTGGGAGCGAGAAGATCGGATTCAGATCGAGCTCGCTGATTTCGGGAATTTCTTCAACGAGACGAGAGAGTCGCAACAGCACCTCTTCGATCGTCTCGACATCCGCTGCAGGGTGGCCTCGGTAGCCCTGGAGTAATCGGTAGCCTTTGATTCCGCGGACCATTTCTGCCGCGTCACGGTCGGTGAGCGGCGTGATGCGGAACTGCACATCGCCAAGGATCTCGACGTGAATTCCCCCAAGGCCAAAAGCCATCAGAGGGCCGAAGAGGGGATCATCCGTGACGCCAATCATGACCTCCACGCCGCCGGTGAGCATCGGCTGCACGAGCACGCCTTCCATGGCGTTGAGCTGATTGGTCTCGGCCAGTCGCGTTCTCATCGAGTCAAACGCTTTGCGAACCGCCTCTTCATTCGTGAGATTTAATTGCACGCCGCCGATCTCAGTTTTGTGCACAATCTGATGTGAAGCAAGTTTGACGGCGACCGGATAGCCAACTTGCCTTGCCAAGGCCGCTGCTTCATCGGCGGTTCTAGCCACTCCTCCAAGCTGAACAGGAAGTCGGATCGCACTCAAAACACTTCGTGTCTCCTCTACCGACAACCAGCCCGCACCGCGACGCGAAAGAGCGTCGGCACAGATTGTCCGAACGGCTGGAAGATTCAAATCATCGAAGTCGGGAACCATGCCAGCCGGCTGTTGTCGCCACTCTGCGTACGTCGCCGCTTTGCCGAGCACGAGTGCAGGGGCCTCCGGCAAATGGTAGGCGGGGATGGTTTCTGATTGGGAACTAAACGTACGCTCCATGTCACCTTCCGCCATCCACCCGATGAGCACGGGCTTAGCCTTCGCCCCAGCCTTTCGCCCATTCTCAATTCCTGCCATGATGCCATGGGCGATCTCTGCCGTATCTGTCACGGTCACAGCCATATAGAGGATAATCAGCGCATCGATCTCATCAGCCAGGAGGAGCGTTTCAATCCCCTTGGCGTACTGATCCGCGGTGGCAGAAGCAATCAAGTCGACGGGGTTGCTTAGCGCGGCGGTCAACGGAAGAAAGGATGAGAGAGTTGCCCTGGTTTGGGCAGACAATTCCGGAACCACCAACTCGCTTTGCTCGCAGGCGTCAGTACAAAGAACGGCAGGCCCTCCCGCGTTCGTGATGATGCCTACTCGCCGTCCCAGTGGGAGGGGTTGATTGGATAGTCCAGAAGCTAGGGCCAATAAGTCTTCGAGCGATTCTGCGCGAATGACGCCGGCTTGATGAAACAAGGCATCGACGGCCACATCGCTGGCTGCAAGTGCCGCTGTGTGTGAACTTGCCGCACGCCGCCCCGATTGCGATCGTCCAGCTTTGACCGCGATGATTGGTTTGCGACGGCTCACGCGCCGCGCGATGCGGGCGATTTTGCGAGGATTGCCGAAGGACTCCACGTAAAGGAGAATGACATTCGTGGAAGGATCTTCTTCCCAATATTGCAACAGATCGTTGGTGGACACATCGGCCTTGTTTCCCACACTCACAAAGGAAGAGATGCCTAAGTGGAATCGCCGTGCGCCGGCAAGGGTCGCGATCCCGATGGCACCGCTTTGCGACGACATGGCAGCGAGGCCTCGCGGGGGACACAGCGTAGTGAAGGTGGCATTCAGCTGTATGTTGGGGTCTGTATTCAGAATCCCGAAGCAATTGGGCCCGATCATTCGCATGCCGTATTGCCGGACCCTCGTGACTAACTGCTGCTGAAGAGCCGCTCCTGCTGGTCCTACTTCCGCGAATCCAGCCGTAATGATGACGCAGGCCCTGATTCCCTTTGCCGCACACTCGTCGATGATGGACGACACGGAGTCTCGTGGGACCGCGATGATGGCTAGATCGACGGGCTCCGGGAGATCCTGCACGGATGGATAGGTCCGGATTTCCTTGATGTCGGTTGCCATTGGGTTGACCGGGTAAACGGCGCCTCGAAACTGGCCAGCTGTTATGGCATCGAGCAGCCGATAACCGATCTTGTTTGGATTACGCGAGACGCCGATGATCGCAACCGACTTGGGCTGAAAAAACGGTCGGAGTGAGGCCGTCGTGGCGAGCCGCTCTCGGACCTCGGCGCGAGTGACGGTCGCTTCTGTTGGAATCAAGGACAACTCCACTTCCATGTCTTCGCCTTCGTAGGCTTCATGGGTGGTAAATCCAGATTCTCTGAAGACTTCACGCATGGCCAGGTTATCGGCGTGAGTAACAGCCCAAAGGTGAGTAAAGGTGTGTCGGATGGCGATCAAGGCTAGGCGTTCCAGCAGCAGCGTGCCCAGGCCTTTTCCATGAAACCCGTCATCCACGGCCATGGCCACTTCCGCAGTCTGCTCGTCTCTCGCCCAGTACGACCCAGCGGCGATAATACGGGACGTGCTTTCCCATACTCGCGTCACGATCAGCGTGAACTGTGAACGAGGGTTCGAGGAATGACACAAGGCAGCGATACTGTCGGAAGACGGAGAGCTTTCCGAGAAATATCTGTGGCGTCTCGACTCGGGGGATAACCGATCAACGAACTGTTGCATCATCGTGGCATCCGACGGTTCAGCCGGTCGGATTGCAGCGGTCGATCCATCACGCATGATGAGCGAGCCGGACTCACTATGATCGGTCTCCAGGGGCGGAATGTAAAGGGGGCGAACGGATCTCATTGTACGTGTATCTAAAGCGCCAGCCATTCGGGTTGCAATATCAAAACGATGCCCAAGCTGAACATCACCACTCCACCGGCCAGTTTCAAACAGCGACCGGCACGTTCTTGCAATTTCCGCCGGCTCAGTGTGACGACTGCGATGGTGACCATCAGGCTATCGTCAAAAATATAGGCCAGGTTATATAAGCCGAGGTAACCATAGTATTGCCAGGCGGGCAACTGCTGCATCGTCAGAAGCTGGGTGTAGAGCACTGGAAATCCAGCCGTACAGAGTAACTCGATCGTATTCACCAGGCCTGCCAGAACGATGACGCCCACTAAGGCTCCGGCAAAGTTGTCGGCCTGAAGGATGCGCCGGATGCGAGCGTAGAGCCCAGGCTTCGCGGACTCGGGGATGCTCAGCGACATACCTCGATGGAGCGCAAAGAAGTCCTTTACGTTCACTGCTCCCATGAAGAGCGCAATGCCGCCCAGGCCAATTTGCACGGCGCGTGAGAGGCCGATCAGAAGAAACATATTGAGCCAGGCAGCCATGAAGGCGAAGTAGAACAAGCCACTGACGGCGACGAATGTGCCAGCGATCAGCGCCATCTTCCGCCGGTCTTGCAGATTAACCAGCAGCGACAGGAGAAAGAGCAGGACCCACATGGCGCAGGGATTGAAGCCGTCCAACAGGCCGATAAGAACGGTGAACAGCGGAAGGCCCAGATCGTGGACACGAAGCCGGCCGAGCCATCGCGTCTCGATGCTCTCAACCGACGGATTCACGGTAGCGCCCAGTGCCTTTCGGTCGAGCTTGGCGCGAATCTCAGCTCCGGTTGTCTCGGATGACTGGAATCCGACGATGAGCTCTGTGCCTATGAGAAACGTGGGAACGCCGACCGTCGTGATGCCTCGCTCCTGCCCCAAAGTTATGAGTCGCTGTCGCGCGGCGGGGTCCTCAGCGATGTCGTGGAGGGCAATGTGAAGTGAGGGCTGTTCCCGTCGAATTTCGTCGAGAAAGATCTTTGCGGCTTCGCAATGGGGGCACCCGGCCCGCACGAAGACGTCGATGTCTGGGGTCGTCGTGCTTGCAGCCTGAAGAGTGGTTCCGCTCAAGACCAGCAGAATGAACAGGTAGAGAATGAGCCCCAGACTACATCTCTCACCCGTTGTGCGCTGAAAGAACACAACCTCGTACTAGCTGGCGATGTTCTGTGGTGACACGGATCTGATGTACGACAACACATCCAGCATCTGCTCGTCCGTCAGTTTGCCGCGAAAGCCGTGCATCGGGCTGAACAACACGCCATTCGAGATGGCCACGAGCAGCTCCCAATCCGTTTTCGAACGACTGGTCTGAGATCGAAGATTGGCAGGCTGGACAATCAGATCTTGGCTGTCCGGCCCATTTCCGTCGAGTTTGGCCCCATGACAACGGAGACACTGTTGCTCATACACCCCTTGTCCGGCCTTAGGATTCCCGCGGAGCACTTGCGCTGAAACCAAGGATGTTGTGGCGAAGAGGAAGATGATGGCGACGGTCAGCATCGGGTTCATGTTCGATCCTTTCAGCGCAGGACAAGTATTGGACAGGTCACGTGATGTACGACGGCGTGGGAGACGCTCCCCAGAAGGAAACGGGAAATGCCCTTGCGTCCATGGGAGGTCACGACCACTAAATCCATATCCTTGGCCTCCTGTTCGATCACCGCTGCAGGATTGCCTTGAGAGACTTTCGTGCTAACCGTATAGCGCGGGTTCAAGAGCTTGCCGGCGGTCGATTTGACGAGCTCCTCCGCATAGCGTTCCGCGCCTTCCCACCAGGTACTGATTCCCAGGGCGTCATAGGTATCGTTCACTCCAATCGGGATAATGGCGTGGACCACACGGAGTTCTACCGGATCGGCGAGCGGATGCTCCGTCAACCATTTCACGATTCGATCCGCATCGTTTCGCTCCTCGATGGCAACGAGAATCCGTTGCACTTTCCGCGCGGCTCCCCTGACGATCAACGTCGGGCGGGAGCCGTGCAGAAGCACCCGATGGGATACACTCCCGAGGACAGCCTCGGACAGACGGCTTCGTCCGCGCACGCCGACGGCGACAAGGTCGGCGGAAAAGTTTGTAGCGCTGTCGAGGATGAGCTGAGCAGGACTGCCGATTTCGTTCACCTTCCTGATCGACGTCACCTCTGCTGGGACCATGGCGGCGGCGCGCTCCAGCAGCTGGCGCCCCGAATCGACCATCGCCTTGCGGAAATCATCATACCCTTGCACGTTGCCGGCTTGGGCCACGACCGGATGTTCCAAAATCCCTAAATCGACACCGTGAACCAGCGTGACATCCGTTGGATGACAGAGCTGGAACGTTTGGGTAACAGCGGCGAATGCCTGATCTGACCAATCAACACCGATGACGACTCTCATCTCACAACCTTTCCCACCCACACATCAGAAGAGTGGATGTGGCGCGGTCCCGAACGGAAGCACGCGCGGTGATTCACCTACATTGCCACGAATACGCCACGCCCCGTCTTCGAGGACGAGGTAGTGCACTTCTTCATGCCAGCTGTCGATGGGGACATACAGACCGCTGGTCTTGGACCTGGCCCAGAGATGGCCGGTACAGGTAACCTCCAGCACTGCATTGCGACCCGCTCCGACCTTGGCCATCTTCGTGAAGAGATGGGTACTCGCAATCTCCTGATACTCATCAAAGAGATCTTTCCAGATCTTCCGGAGATCGTCTTTCTTGAGCCCATGGTAGTTGTACTGGGCGGAGTAGATGGCCATGACCTTTTCGAGGTCATGGGATTTAACGGCCTCCTCCGCTTGCTCAAACGTGCCAACGACGGCTTTGAGCGTGGCCCCGTCGACTTCGATCACCGAACCGGATGGAGGAACGACGATTTTTGCCTTTGCGGTCTCGATACCGGCAAGAAAGGCGATCAGGATAGTGAGATGAACGACTGCTCCCAATAGAGGTCTACTTTGTAAGCTCACTCACCCCTCCTTCTGTTGCCGTGCTTATGTCAGGACAAGATCACGTGTCATCTCGTCCATGTGACGCGCACGAAATCTTCGTCTCTGTCGTAATGCAACTCCAGCTCGCCATGATAGGCATGCTTCAAACCTTCGCCGATGCGCCTTGGTAAATGAGTGTCGGTCGTGGAAATGACGAGGCCCTCTGGCTTGGTGTCGATCGACATGATTCGAGACAACGGGTGCTCCTTCTTTTCTGCTTCCTCCGTATTCTTCACCAGGCCGATGATTTGCTCATGTTGCTCATCCTTAAAAGAACCTTTGAGCGTGACGAATCCTTTAGGATACTTGTCGCGGATCCGCATGCAGGCGGGGCAGATGATCTCGTCGGCGTCGGCTGGCTTCGTGCCCCAGGTCCACCGCCCCTTGTGAAACGAGGCCTCGCATTCGGTGCAGACGGTCGGCTCTTTGAGCTTCCCGCGCAGCTGATAGGTGTCGTGCTGATACTCCTGGACGATCCGATCATGTCGAACCCCCAAGCCTGCCGGTGTCGTCGTTTTCGTGGTCATGCGTACTCCCTTATCGTGGCGGTGAGGCTATTGAAGAGCGAGACCGCTCCTTCCATCCCAACAGCGACTCTTCCGCCAAGTTCAAATACTCCACCACATCGTGATCGCTGACTTGTTCAAAATCGATATAGTGGTGACCCACAGCCAAGAATGGGTCTGGTGTGGCGAGGACTATACATTCGTCCACCTGCAGGCAAGCCTCTCGGATGGTCTCCATCGGACCAACCGGAACGGCTCCGATCAGGCGACGTGGTTTGAGGTGTCTGATGGACTGGACGGATGCGAAGAACGTGGAGCCAGTGGCGATCCCATCATCCACGAGAATGACGATGCGGTCAGTGAGCGTGGGGAACTGCCGACCTTGGCGGTAGAGGTTTTGTCGGCGAGCGATCTCTCGCCGTTGCACCTGAACCAGCTCTTCGATGTCCGTCCGAAAGCGGCTGTACGCCGCGATGGCATCAGGATTCAGATAGATCGTTCCTGTTTCACCCACTGCGCCGAGTGCATACTCGGGGCTATCCGGCGCGCCCAGCTTACGGGTGATACATACGTCCAGGGGTAGGTGCAGCCCCAGGCTCAGCTGATAGCCGACTGCGACCCCACCACGTGGCAGCGCCAAGATCAGAGCTGCCGGATCCTCACGATATCGGATCAGGCGTTCCACAAGTCGGCGGCCAGCCTCTTCGCGATTCTTGAATGTCACACGCTTCCCTTCCACTCAGTGGGCTCGCCGTTCTACATCAGGCCGCTTGTCACACCAACACCGATCAAAAGCATCACCATGAGAACCAGAATAACCATCAACAACAGATGATGGTGCGGCCCGGCCTCGTTTCGATCCCAATGCATCTCCCAGGGAATTTCGAGGTAGCGAGGATGGCGAAACATGATGTCCTCCTTGCCCTTCAGCCAACTTTCACCTCAATCGCTTTGGGCTTGGCCTTCTCCGACTTCCCGAGATGGACCTTCAGTACGCCGTCTTTGTACTCGGCCGTCACCTTGGTTCCATCCGCATCTTCCGGCAACGTAAAGCTCCGCATAAAACTGCCATAGGCTCTCTCGACGCGGTGATACTTCTTGCCTTTTTCTTCCTTTTCGTACTTGCGTTCTCCCGTGATCGTGAGGACATCGTCATGCACATTCAGCTTGATGTCTTCTTTCTTCATCTCTGGGATCTCGGCTTTGATAACGTACTCCTTGTCATCTT
>NEWS02000004.1:0-21536 GCA_002869845.2 Nitrospira sp. CG24B
CAGGTGTCGGATCGTCAGATCCGACGCCTGCTTGGGCGGGTGACTGCGGAGGGCGACCAGGGACTCGTCCATCGAGGACGTGGGAAGGCGTCGAATCGGCGGATTCCCGAGAAGAGAAAGACGAAGGTCTTGGCGCTGTACGAGGAGCAGTATGGAGATTTTGGGCCGACGTTGGCGGTGGAGAAGCTGGCCGAGCGGGACGGAATCACGCTGAGTGCAGAGACGCTGCGGGGCTGGCTCATGGCCAAGGGGGTGACGCACTTCCGGCGACGTAGGCGGTCACATCGGGCGTGGCGAGCTCGGAAGGCGCACGTCGGCGAGTTGGTGCAGCTCGATGGGTCGCATCACGACTGGTTGGAAGGGCGCGGCCCTCGGTGTGTCTTGATGGCGTACATCGACGATGCGAGCAGTCGAGTCTTTGCCCGGTTCTACGCGTATGAAGGGACCGTGCCGGCGATGGACAGTTTGGGGCGCTACGTCAAGCAGTATGGGATTCCCCTGGCCGTCTATACAGACAAGCACACGACCTATAAATCACCTGCTCAGCCGACCGTGGACGAGCAATTGGCGGGAGCGAAGCCGCAGAGTCAGTTTGAACGCAGCCTCGCGGAGTTAGGGGTGACGCTGATCCACGCCCATTCCCCGCAGGCCAAGGGGCGGGTCGAGCGGCTCTTTAAGACCTTCCAAGATCGGGTGATCAAGGAGCTGCGGCTCGCGGAGGTCTCCACGCTGGACGCGGCGAATGTGTTCCTCAAGCGCTATCTGCCAATCTACAATCGGCGCTTCGCCGTGCGGCCGGCCCAGGCCGCTGATCTGCATCGACCGAGGCCGGCGCGTGGCGAACTGGATCGCATCCTGTGTATCAAGACGACGCGAGTGCTGCGGCGCGATTGGACCGTCGCCCACAACGGGCAGCTCTATCAGGTCCAGACCAACGTGCGGGCGACACAGGTGGTCATAGAAGAACGGGGCGATGGGACGCTGCGCATCACGCATCAGGGCCACGTGCTCGCCTATCACCCGATCGCCGTACGTCCGGTGCGCCCGGCAGAATCGCGCTCGGTGTCACGCCGGCACCGACCGGCCACACCGGCACGGACGCATCCGTGGCGAAAACCGATGGTGCCTCCACGAGCAATCCTTGCGGCGGCGGGCAGCACCTAAACCGGACATTTCTACTTTGGGAGAAAGAGGACATTTCTAAATGGGATTGACAGGCTTCAGACAGCCGCGTTGACCTCTCTTGGACCCTCCGTTAAGATGCGCTAAATGTTGATTGTGGTGAGGTCGAGAAAACTCACCACCAGGGCGCCGGACATTGCCAGCGGAACTGAGCCAAGCAAGACGATCAAGGGATCGCGGAAGCTTTTGAACTGAGCAGCCAGTACCAAATAGATCAGGACCACCGCGAAGCCAAGTGTGACGGTGAGCGCCGCTCCCTCCTGGCGGAGTTGTCGTGACTCGCCGGCATAGTCCATGACCACGCGCGGGCCGCTTGAGGCCGCCGCGGTTTCAAGCACACGGAGCCCCTCCTCCTTGGTGAAGCCGGGTTTCAGGCCTCCGAAGATGCGGACGGCGTTGCGTTGCTGGAATCGATTCAATGCGCGGGGCGCAGTGCTTGTTTCAATATGGGTGAAGGTCGACACCGGGACCAATTGGCCGCTCGGTGTCTTGATTTTGAGATCGAGCAATGGATCGACCGTTGCGCGATCCTTGTCGCCGAGTTGAGGAATGACCTTGTAGCTGCGGTCGAAGTAGTTGAACCGGTTGACGTACCCGCCGCCGAGCATGGTGCCCAGCTCACGACCGACTCCGGCCAGGTCGAATCCCAAATCCGCGAGCCGCTCACGATCTAACACGACGCGGGCTTGGGGGAGGTCGATTTTAAGGTCGGTGTCCACATACAAGAACTTGCCGCTCTGCCAGCCTGCGCCCAGAACGGACCCGACTGCTCCAAGCATCTGTTCGGCCGGTGCATCGCTCTGCACGATCAACTCCACGTCGTACTGACCAGGGGTGGGGAGTGGCGGGTCTAGTCTGGGGAATACACGGAGTCCCGGTACTTGCGACACGGCACCAAACACGTCGTCGTACATCTCCTCGGTTGAGCGAGCGCGATCGTGCCAATCCTTCGCGACCACGCCGCCGAAGCCTCCCCATGCCGTGGTGAGCGACCAGGTGTAGTCCGCCCCAGGGATGGCCGTGATGGCGTTGACGATCCGGAAGTGTTGCCGGTTGGTGGCCTGGACCGTGGAGTCCGGCGACGCTTCGAAGAAGAGGCTGATGTGGTTCTGATCTTCTACGGGAGCCAACTCCTGACGGGAGAAGTGATAGAGCGGCCAGGCTGCGAGCACGATCAGGAGCGCGGCCACCACAACCCCCCACCGCATAGTGAGCGTGCCGTCGAGGAGCCTGGCGTAGATCCCGCGCGCTTCTTCGAAGCGCCGGTTGACGAACGCGGTCAAGCGACCTTCCTTGCCTTGCGGATGGACAAATCGCGAGCTCATCACCGGCGACAGCGTGATCGCGACGACACCAGAGAGCACGACGGCCACGGCCAGTGTGATCGCAAACTCCAGGAATAAGGAACCAGTTAGCCCGCCTTGGAAGCCGATGGGGGCATAGACGGTCGCGAGCGTGATCGTCATCGCAACGATCGGGCCCAGCAGCTCCCGTGCAGCGGCTTGCGCGGCCTCGATTCGAGATTGGCCCAGACGCACATGCCGTTCCACGTTCTCAACGACCACGATGGCATCGTCTACCACCAGACCGACGGACAGCACGATGGCGAGCAGGGTGAGGAGATTCAGGCTGAATCCGAACGCGGCCATGAAGAGGGCGGTTCCGATCAACGATATCGGGATGGCCACGAGCGGCACAATGGCCGTACGGACCGATCCCATGAACAGGAACACCACGAGGGCGACGATCAGGATCGTTTCGGATAACGTCTTGGTGATTTCCGTCAGGGCGTTCCGAATGAACATCGTACCGTCCCAGACGAGTTTCATGTCGATATCGCTCGGGAGGGTCAGTCGGATCCGCTCGATCTCGTCGCGTAGCCGGTGTCCGACGTCGATTTCGTTCGCGCCGGGCACCGACCAGATGCCGAGATATACGCCTTCCGTCTCATCGTACTTCGCAATGATCGTGGCTTCTTCGGCTCCCCGTTCGATTCGCGCGACGTCCTTGAGTCGCACGATGGCCCCGTTCCGATCGGCGACGATCAGCTCCTCAAATTCAGCCGTGGAACGAAGATCGGTGTTGGCAAGCAGGTTGACCTGGACCTGATTGCCTTTTGTGCGGCCGACCGCCGCCAAATAGTTGTTTCGACGCAGCGCGCCCTGGACGTCGCCGGGCGAGAGGTTGAGGGCCGCGAGTCGGTCAGGGTCGATCCAAATACGCATGGCGACCTGTCGCTCACCTTCGAACGTGACTCGTTGGACGCCGGGTAACGTTGCGAGCTGTGGTTGTAACGTGCGTAGCAGCCAATCGGTGACGGCGGGGACCGGACGCTCCGTCGAACTGAAACTCAAGTAGAACGATGCGTAGGGTCGATCGGCTCGCTGGATCTCGATCGCCGACGGTTCGGCCTCCGGTGGAAGTTCCGACTTCACTTGTTGAAGTCGTGCGGTGACCTCTGCCAGCGCTGCCGTACTGCTGTGGTTTAATTTGAGATGGACGGTCACGGTGCTGACTCCAGCGCGACTGGTCGATTCGACATAGTCAACGCCGCTGATTGCGGAGACGACCCGTTCGATTGGCGTACTGATGAATCCACGAATAGTTTCGGCGCCGGCGCCGTAGTAGAGGGTAGTGATGACGACCAACGAGTTTTCGATCGTGGGATATTGCTGGACCGGGAGTGATGTCATCGCGCGCCAGCCGGCGAGGAGGATGACCAGGTTGACGACGATGGCCAACACAGGGTGTTTAATGAAGACGTCGGTGAACGATGTTCGGGTCGTGTCTTGCGGCATGATGATTGGTTTAGGGGGTTCCGGCCTCGTGAGTTTCTTTTGAGTTCTTCCCGACAGATTCAGCGACTGCCACGAGGATTCCGTCACGAAGCTTAAACGAGCCCACCGCGGCTATGTGCTCGCCTGCCGTCAGACCGGCATGGATCACAATCTCGTCGCCGATCATGGGGCCGCTTTCAACCTGGCGGGTATGGACTCGGTTGCGGCCATCCTTATCCGGCGCGATGACGAACACGTGGTCGCCTCCTGGCCCCTTGCGTAATGCACTGACCGGGATGGCGACGACTGTACGCTGGGGACCAACCGGAACCCGGACGCGTACCGACGCTCCTGGTGATGGGACATTGCGGGCGCCTTCGATTCTGGCACGGATCATGGCGTTCCGAGTGGTCGGATCAACGCGTGCGTCGAGCGCGACAATCTTGGCCACGATAGCGGAAGACTCACTGGCCGCAAGTATCTCGACGGATTCGCCGACCCGTAATCCGGCCGCGACCTGCTGGGCAACGGAAAAATCCACATGCACAGCCTCGCTCACGCCCTGAAGCGTTGTCAGGAGTGTTCCTTCATCTAAGTACTGACCGGGATGGACGTCCGCGATGCCTACCCTCGCACGGAAGGAGGCGCGGATCGTTTTCTTGGCAATGATGGCCTTCGTCCGGGCGATCTGAGCCTGCGCCATATCGAGGTCTGCGCTCGCTCGATCGACTTCTTCTTGAGTGGTCGCGAATTCCTGGCTGAGGTGTTGTCGGCGATTGAGGACGGTCTTGGCGAGCGCGACCTGGGCCTCTTGTGCCCGAAGTTCAGCCTTTTCGACCGAGACGTCGAGTGCGACCAACAGTGTCCCTGCTTCGACAATCTGTCCGGGTGTGAGCCGGACTTCGCGAACCGTCCCTGCCAGTTCGTTCTTTAAGGTGATCGAACGCAGCGCAAGCACCGTTCCGATCGAGGTGGTGGTTTGACGATGCTCGATGGCTCGCGCGACCGCGACGGTGACGGACTCCATTGGCTCAGGCTGATTGGCCGAGGCTGCCAGCTCACTCTGAAACGATTCGTACTTCCACGCGCCCAGACCGATACCGATCAGGAGCACAAGCGAAACAAGTAAGACTGACCCGAGCCAATTCTGACGATTCATGAGCAATATGCTAAAGCAGGTGCCGACGAGGGCGTTGGTTGTAACAACAGTGATCGCATCTGATACTCCAGGTTTCCTCTACTCCTACACTATCCATACCCAGAAAGAAAACGGATGGTCCGTGTATTACGACGGTCTTGTGGGAACAGGGTGCCAAATTCTGGGGCTCCTAGACTTCAGATTGTAGTGCCATCGGACCGTCTGCTCCGCCCCTCTTTCTTACTCCCAAGTTTTTTCTTGACGCCATATAGTTGCATATGCAATATAATGCTCAATGAGGCTGGAATTATCAGAAATGAAAAGCAAAGAGAATATTGAGCAGATAGCATGTGAGTGTCTGTTGAGCCGTGCACGCATACTCAATCGTGTTCTCACCGTCTTCTACGATGATGAATTACGCTCCTACGGCTTGAAAGCAACGCAACTCAATCTCCTGGTCTTTGTCGCGAGGGTCGGCCCCGTTCGACGTATCGACATTGGAAAGCGTCTTCACCTCGATCCATCAACGCTGACCCGGAATCTCAAAATAATGCTGACCAATGGCTGGGTAGAAGAGCGTATCGATGGAGAGGACGGTCGAGGCTCGCCGTTGCAGGTCACTGTGAAAGGTCGTGATCTTCTAAGTCAAATCGTTCCGTCTTGGAAAAAGGCTCAGGATCGTGCGCGAACGCTGATCGGGGATGAGGGCGAGACGCTTTTGAAAAGGCTCGCAGCAAACAAGTTCGGATTTCCGTCGGGTAGGTGAATTTTTTTGATTACGTACTTGCATATACAAGTACATGCCGCTTTTGGCATGTGACGCAAAAGAAACCGAGAGGGGGAGACAGCATGACAAAACCAAGAATGTTGATCACGGCAGCGCTCGGACAAACGAGGTTACAAGCCGCATGGCTACAACTCGAAAAGAGGTTCCTGATGTGGGCTTTCGCAAAACGACGAGCAGACCTCTGGCGGTCTTCAATTTTCGGAAACAGACCACTGTCATCGAGCGTGAGCGTGCGAGGCAAATTCCTTGCTTGCCTGCTGCTGCCACTTACGATGTTTCTTGGGTGTACCCCTCAAGACAGACAACCACATCAGATTGTACGTCCCGTGAAGGTCGTACGAATCGGCAATGTGACTGCCGCAGGGGTGATGAGTTTCGCCGGGGAAGTACGGGCACGATACGAGACGACCTTAGCCTTCCGGGTATCGGGCAAAATGATTCACCGTCTCGTTGAGGTGGGAGATCGCGTGCACAAAGGTCAGCGCTTAGCGAGGCTTGACTCCAACGATTATCAACTTGGAACGGACGCGCTGAACGCCCAGCTCACATCCGCCCAGGCCGAACAGGATTTTGCCCGGGATGATCTGACACGGTACCGTGAACTCCTGAACCTGCGGGTCATTAGTCCAGCCGAGTTCGACCGGCATGACACCGCGTACATCACCGCGCGGGAACGGGTTGCGGCGCTGAATGCGCAACTGAGCCAAGCGACCAACCAATTACAGTACACCGATTTGCTGGCGGATCGGAACGGCGTAGTGACGGCGCTGGAAGCCGAGATCGGGCAGGTGGTGGCTGCCGGTCAGCCGATCGTCAAGCTGGCCCGGCTTGATGAGAAGGAAATCCATATCGATATCCCTGAGCAGCGCGTGGCGGAAATCGAACTCCATCAGAAAGTCCGCGTGACCTTGTGGGCCGGCGGCGACAGGCACATCACGGCTCGTATTCGCGAAATCGCGGCGGCAGCCGACCCGGCCAGCCGCACCTATCGCGTCAAGGCGACATTGCTTGAGGGGAAGGAGGAAGCACGGCTCGGTAAGACGGCGACGGTGTGGATTCCGTTGACCGCCGTATCTCGCATTGCCGTTCCACTCTCCGCGGTATTTACCCATCAGAACGAGCCTGGACGGTCGCGTGTGTGGGTGGTGGATGAGCAGGCCGGCACGGTCAGATCCGTCACGGTTCAGCTGGGCGAGGCACTGGAGGGAGAGCGCGTTGTCGTCGCGGGAGTCCGGTCCGGACAATTGGTCGTCAGCGCTGGGGCCCAACGCCTGGCTGAGGGACAGGCGGTGCGCATGCCGGAACAGGTCGCGGCGGCCATACAAAGCTCCGTCGCCGAGAGCAAGGAGGATCGGCCATGAAGGATTTCAACCTGAGCGAGTGGACACTCACACATCGCTCCATCACCGGTTTTTTCATGGTATTGGTGCTGCTCGGGGGAATTGTCGCCTATTTCCAGTTGGGGCAGCGGGAAGATCCGGCGTTCACCTTTCGAGTGATGGTCGTGAAAACCCTCTACCCTGGGGCAACCGCGCTGGAAACAGAGCAACAGGTGACCGATCGCCTGGAAAAGAAAATCCAGGAACTGCCCAATTTAGACTTCATCCGCAGCTACTCGAAATCAGGTGAATCGATCATTTTTGTCACACCCCGTGAAGAGACGACGGCGAAAGAAATTTCCAATCTCTGGTATCAAGTGCGCAAGAAGGTCGGTGACATCCGCATGAGCTTGCCGCCCGGCATCGTCGGCCCCTTCTTCAATGACGAGTTCGGCGATACCTACAGCCTCCTCTATGCTTTTTCCGGGGAAGGCTTCAGCTACGCGGAGCTGAAAGCGGCGGCGGATTCAGCTCGACAGCAGATCTTGCGTGTCAAGGATGTAGAGAAAGTCGATCTCATCGGCGTCCAGGACGAAAAGATTTATGTGGAGTTTTCCGACAAGAAGCTGGCTGAACTGGGTCTGGACCCCGCAGCGGTCGCTCAAGTACTCCAGGCGCAGAATAGCATGGTGCCGGCGGGAACTGTATTTTCTTCACAGCGCAATCTCCCCATACGACTGACGGGCCCATTCGACTCGGTGGATAGCGTGTCGAACCTGGCTGTACGCCTCGAAGGCCGGACCATCAGGGTCAGCGATTTCGCCAAGGTGACGCGGGGCTACACCGATCCGCCGGAATTCAAGATGCGCTTCAACGGCAAGGAAGCCATCGGTGTCGGCGTGACCATGCACAAAAAAGGCGATGTGCTGGAGCTGGGCACAACGCTTGAAACCGCCATGACTCGGATCGAGGGGGACCTCCCGGTGGGCATCGAGGTCGAGCGGGTCGCCAATCAATCGCGCGTGGTCAAAACGGCTATCGGCGAGTTCCTGCGCACCTTCTTCGAGGCGCTGGCGGCGGTGCTGCTCGTCAGCTTCCTGAGCCTCGGATTTCGCACCGGCTCCGTCGTCGGGCTGACAGTGCCTCTGGTGCTAGCCGGCACGCTACTGTGCATGTGGCTCTTGGGCATGGAAATCCATCGCATCTCGCTGGGCACCTTGATTCTCGCGTTGGGGCTTCTGGTGGACGACGCCATGATTGCCATCGAGATGATGGCGCGCAAACTCGAAGAGGGCTGGGATCGGATGCGCGCCGCGACGTTTGCCTACCGCGCCACGGCCTTCCCCATGCTGACTGGTACCCTGATCACCATCGCGGGCTTTCTGCCTGTGGGTTTGGCGAAATCGCAAGCCGGCGAATACACCGTGGCGATTTTTCAGGTGATGGCCATCTCGCTGTTCCTGTCGTGGATCGGTGCGGTGGTGTTCACCCCCTATCTGGGCTTTCTGATGCTCAAGGTTCGGGTGAACGACGGCAAGTCCGGCCGCGACCTGTTCGACACACCTTTTTACAACCGTCTGCGCCGCTGGGTGGATCGTTGCGTGGCACATCGCAAGACAGTGATTATCGGCACGGTGGCGCTGTTCGGCGTCGGCGTCGCGACGTTGACCCAAGTCCCCGAACAGTTTTTTCCACTGTCCAATCGGCCGGAAGTCATCATCGACCTATGGCTGCCGGAGGGCAGTGCCTTCGCGCAAACCGAAGCGGTCGCCAAGCGCATGGAGACGCTGCTTGCCACGGACGAGGATGTGGTGAATTACGCGGCGTATATCGGCGGCGGCACCCCAAGGTTTTTCCTGCTGATCGTGCAACAACTGGCCAATACCAACCTCGCCGAATTCGTCGTGATGACCCGTGACACCGTGGCCCGCGAACGGCTCATGCAACGCATCCGGCTGGCGTTTGCCACGGATTTCCCAGAAGTGCGGGGACGCGCCATGCGGCTCAATGTCGGGCCACCGATGGACTATCCGCTCGTGTTCAGGGTGTTCGGTGAAGATCCCAAGATTGTTCGAACCATCGCCGACCGGGTGGCCGAGGTCGTACGCGCCAACCCCAACGCGGTGGATGTGAACGACGACTGGCACGATCGCATTCCTTCGTCTCGTCTCGTCCTCGATCAGGACAAGGCGCGCGCACTCGGCGTCTCGACTTTCAGCTTGTCGCAAGCTTTGCACGCTCACTATACGGGAATTCCTGTTGGACAGTTCCGCGAGGACGACAAGCTCATCGACATCGTCTGGAGGGCGCAAAAGAACTTGCGCGGCACCGCCGACGAGTTGCCCGATGTGGCTGTGCGAACGGCCAACGGAAAATCGATGCCGCTGGCGCAACTGGTCACATCTGAAACCGTTTTCGAGGATGGCGTCCGTTGGCGCCGTAATCGCTTCCCGGCAATTTCAGTGCGCGCCGACGTGGCAGACGGCATGCTGGCGCCCGATGTAGCCGCGCAGATCGTTCCGAAGCTCGAGTCCATCAAAGCCAGCCTTCCCGCCGGCTATTTCATCGAAACCGGCGCGGCCAAGGAAGACGCCTGGATCGCTCAGAAGTCGATCCTGATCTGGATTCCGCTGGTCGTGATCGCCACGCTCATCCTCCTGATGATACAGCTACAGAACCTGTCCCGAACGTTCCTGGTGTTCGTCACCGCTCCGTTGGGTGTGATCGGGGCCGCATTCGCCCTCTTGCTGTTCGGCGCTCCCTTCGGTTTCGTCGCCTTGCTCGGCATTATCGCCCTGGCCGGCATGATCATGCGCAACTCGGTGATCCTCGTGGATCAGATCGAGCAGGACGAAAAGGCCGGTCGGGATACCTGGACCGCCATCGTCGAATCGACCGTCCGGCGTTTCCGGCCCATCCTGTTGACTGCAGCGGCGGCTATCCTGGCGATGATTCCGTTGTCGCGCAACGATTTCTTCGGACCGCAGGCCATTGCCATCATGGGCGGACTCACGATCGCGACCATACTGACCGTGTTCTTCCTGCCCGCGTTGTATGCGGCCTGGTTTCGGGTCACACGGAACCGTGCTCACGCTGATGGGTCGCCGGCAGGGTCGAATGACATTCTATTCCCCAGGGATTCAGTCCAGGTTGATGGAGCGATTGCCGTGACGACGCGCCATTCATTGCCGCTTGTCGTCCTGATGATCCTCATGTTCGCGGGGTGTACACCGACCCGGGTGAGTGATCGGGTGCCAGTATCGACTCCGACGGATTGGTCTCATGCCCCAGTTGTTCAAGACAATTCCAATCAGGCTGATCTCAAAGAATGGTGGCAAGGATTTCACGATCCACTTTTGAACGAGTTGATCAGTCAAGCATTAGCCGCGAACCACGATCTTAGAATCGCAACGGCTCGCGTTCGCGAGGCCAACGCGATCAGCACTGTTGCGGAATCAGCACTCTATCCCAGCGTTGATTTCTTTTCCTCGGGCGGGCGGGAAAAGCGGATTGACCGCATCATCCCAGTGCCAGGGAACGAAGGGGTCAAGCTAATCACCCCCACCGCGAATGTCATAACCGGTGGTCTTGCTGCACGATGGGAGATCGATATTTTCGGTGCGAGGCGTCTTGAGGCTGAGGCAACCGGTGCTCAGGCCGCTGGAACCAAAGAGGAACGGCATGGAGTGCAAGTGGGAGTGCTCGCTCAGGTGGCGACGAACTATCTGGAACTACGCGGCGCACAGGAACGGACAGCGATTCTGCGCGAGAACATCGACATCCAGCGGGAAAGGCTCAGAGCGCTGCAGGCCTTTTATCGTGCGGGCTTAACGAAAGAAACCGAAGTGTTCCGGCAGGAAGCCTTACTGCACAGCACCGAGAGTGCTCTTCCGGGATTGAAGGCAGCGGAGGTCACTCTGATCCATCGCCTCAGCGTGCTGCTGGGCGAATCTCCGGCGAACCTTGAACCCCGGCTTGTTGCTGCGACAGTTCGTCCTGCCGACTTGCCGGGTATCCCAAACATATTGCCTTCAAACCTGCTCCTGCAACGGCCTGATCTGCGCCTTGCGCAAACCGAAGTGAGTGCAGCAGCGGCCAGCCTTGGCGCCGCGCGGGCGGATTTGTTCCCAAAGGTGGTGCTGTCGGCGAGCGGTGGGATCGGCGCGCTGGCCGTCGGCGGATTTCCAACTTTGGTGGAGAGTGTGTATGCGCTGGGGGCTGGCCTCACGGCTCCGATATTCAATGCGGGACGCATTCGGGCTCACATCGCTGCCGCCGACGCGCGGTTGGATCAAGTCGCGGCGAAGTACGAAAAAACCTTTCTCCTTGCCTTGGAAGACGTGGAAAATGCCTTTGTCGCACATGCCTCGTCGAAGGAGCGCCGCGAACAACTCTTGAAGGCCGAAACAGCGGCAGAGAAAACGTATCGATCCTCCGAAGCCTTATATCAGAGGGGAGCGAGTGATTATGTATCCGTGCTGGATGCTCAACGCACCAAACTTTCAATCAACGACGAGCGTGTCAAAGCTGACACCGCGGTTCGTGTCTCCTTGGTCTCGCTTTCGAGGGCATTTGGTGGTGGGTGGCCCATGGAGAATTCAGTAAGCCAAGGAAGTGATCACGACTCCGTGCGATAGTCGAGCAGTAGGCGATTGGTTGAATGCCATGCGCACAGCCGCAAGCGCGGCTGTGCGCTTACTTACGAGGTCTTCACATCCGCTGCCCACGACACACTGGCGGGGCACCATTGCCAGATGCCAAGCGTGATGATGCGAGTCAATCCGGCCGGGATGCAGGCCGTGCTGGTGACCTCGACCTTTCGATTGATCAATTTGGTGGGATCACCGCAACGCTTGAGGTACTCGTCCGCCTTGATGTCATGCAGATTGGCGTGAGGCACGACAAAGGCGACTCACAAACGTACATGCCATCAAGCATGTGAGGGTGAAGGTGGAATACCGCTTGACGGCGAGACAGAAGGACGGTATCCCAGTGCCCATGAGTCAACCTTCCACTACTGTGGCCTATGGATCGGTCGTACTCGCGGCAGTGCTGTGGGGCGGTTCGATCGTGGCGCAGAAGATGGCCCTCGGATCGTTCTCCGCCGTCGAAGCCTCCGTTCTTCGCGATATCGGAGGGCTGGCAATCTTATTGGCGACCTGGTGGTCGAAGGAGGGTGGTGCCCTCACGATAAGCCGCGGCGACATGGGGTTGCTGGGGCTTCTGGGGCTTGGCGTCTTGGGGAATCATCTGCTCATTATGATGGGGCTTAACTATGTCAGTGGGGCGGTCGGCGGTGTGATCATCGGGGCAAGCCCTGTCGTGACGTCTCTGCTTTCGGCCCTGTTGATTCGGGATGTGCCGTTGCGTGCCGTGTGGGCTGGCGCACTGCTGTCGTTCTCAGGTGTCGGACTGGTCTCCGTCTCAGGCTTTCAAGCGGCTGGCGAGCATCCGCTACTGGGGAGCACGTTGGTTTTTCTCGGGGTCGTGAGTTGGGCGCTCTATAGTATCGGCAGCCGCGCGATCATGGAGAGGGTGTCGGCCCTCACGGTCAACTGGACGACGCTGCTCGTGGCAACCGGTCTTCAAATTCCACTGCTCTGGACAGATCGCAAGGTGATGAATGCCGGGATCGGATCGGTGACGACATCCGATTGGCTGGCGCTCGGCTACCTTATTGTCTTTGCGACGGCAGTCGCGCAACAGGCTTGGCTGTTCGGCGTCAAGGGGGTCGGCCCTTCACGGGCGTCGGTCCTGGGCAATCTGACGCCGGTTGCCGCTATCGGGCTATCAGCCTTGATTCTAGGGGAATCCATCGGACTGATTGAAATGATCGGTATCGCTCTCATCCTGGCCGGCGTATGGGTGGTGAACCGGCAAACGGCTGAGAGAAATAACTAGGATTGTGGTTCCACCAATCCATTCTCGATCCCGATCCTTGTTTCAGGGTATCATGCACGGTCTGGCGGCAGAGATCGTTGTTGCTTCGTCGTGTAGCCATCGTCGAATGACAGGTGGTCGTGTCCTTTCAGATCGCGGACTGTCATGAACAGTAACTATGCCCGAGCACTGATTCCGTTGATTCTGGCTGGGACGTTCCTTCTCGATGTGTTCATGCCGTGGGGGTATGCGGTCTGGGTCGTTGGGGATGTCTTCGGCGCCTTCTTGACCCTCTGGATTGAGTGGCCGCTGGCGCCGTATCTTGTTGCGACCATCGGGACGGTTCTCGCGTACCTAGGGCACACACTGTCTCCTCCTTTTATTCCGGTAGACATTGCCGGCTTCAATCGCGTTGTGGGCATCGCCCTCCTGTGGATTACGGCGTGGCTCGTGGCGCGAGCGAGAAGGGCCAAACTCGACGATGCCACCAGGCGACTGGGTGCGATCGTGGAGAGCAGCAGCGACGCCATTCTGAGCGTGACCCCAGATGGATTCGTGACCACATGGAACTTCGGTGCGGAGCGTCTCTTCGGCTATACCGCCACCGAGATAATCGGCCGTTCGATCCTCACGATTATTCCAGCCCATCTTTCTCGGGACAGAGCCTGGGAACTGGCCACGCTGCGGGGAACGCATGATATTCAAAGTTATGATGCTGTACGGTTGACCAAGGACGGCCGATATATCGATGTGTCGGTCACTTTGTCACCGCTCAAAGATGCGGTGGGTCAGTTTGTCGGGGTCTCGAAAGTCATCCGCGACATCAGTGAGCGTAAAAGAGGGGAGATACTCTTGCAGCAGGCGCATGAAGCGCTTGAAATAAAGGTCCTAGAGCGTACTGCAGAATTGAGCGCCGCCAACCATTCCCTGCGAATACTTTCCAGCCAACTGATGCAAGTGCAGGAAGAGGAGCGAAGCCGGCTTGCACGCGATCTGCATGACGAAATCGGACAGTTGCTGACGGCGCTGAAGATTGACTTGCAAGACATCCAGCATGGCGAGGTCAGGGATGCCCGTTTCAGCCCTCTCACGGATAGCCTTGAGCTGGTGGATCAGTTGCTGACTCAAGTGCGCACGTTAGCGCTTGATCTGCGACCGTCGCTCCTTGACGATCTGGGCTTGATTCCGGCGCTTCGATGGTATGCGAACCGGCAGGCGGCGCGGAATGGATGGACCCTTTCGCTCTCTGTCGAAGGAATGGACGGGCGAATCCCGGCCCCTATCGAGGTCACCTGCTTTCGGGTCGCGCAGGAGGCGCTGACCAACATCGCGAAGTACTCGCAGGCCAAGATGATCGATCTTGTGCTGCGCCGGCAAGGTGAGGAAGTTACCCTCGTCATCCAGGATGACGGTGTCGGATTCGATGTGATGCTGGCACGACGACGGGCACAGAGCGGGGAAAGCATCGGGCTGCTTGGCATGGAAGAGCGTGTGCGGCTGGCTGGTGGCAGCTTGGTGATCTCATCCACGCCGGGTGAAGGAACCAGGCTTGAATTGAGTTTCTTGCTTGCCGAACAAGAAGTGATAAAGTCGCACGTACCAATTGAGGCCATATTGCCATGAGCCATATCCGGCTTCTTATCGTGGAAGATCATGCCTTAGTGAGAGCTGGCATGAAGGCCCTCTTGCAAAAAATCGAGGGCATTCAGGTTGTCGCGGACATGGGGGATGGGTTGGAAGCCGTCAAGTTTGTGCAACTGGAGGCTCCGGATCTCGTCCTGATGGATATTGCCATGCCGGGCTTGAACGGACTCGATGCAACGTCCCGGATTGTCAAGGAATCGTCGGCCACGCGCGTGATCCTGTTGTCGATGTATGCCAACGAAGAATACCTCAGCCAAGCATTGCAGGTCGGTGCATCGGGGTACTTGTTGAAAGGGGCTGAGCTGGCGGAATTGGAATTGGCGATCAGAACGGTGAGTCGTGGTGAAACCTACTTGACCCCCGCCGTTGCGAAGTACGCCGTGGAGGCCTACCGAAATAAGTCCGGAGCGCCGTCCAGTCCGTTGGCTAGACTGAGCGGGCGTCAGCGCGAGATTTTACAATTGATTGCGGAAGGCCAAACCACGAAAGACATCGCTCAACGGTTAAGCTTGAGCGTCAAGACTGTCGAAACACACCGAAGCCAATTGATGGAACGGCTCGACATTCACGATGTCCCTGGGCTCGTCCGCTTCGCGATACGCGTCGGGTTAATTCAGCCCGATTCCTAAGTTCTTCGCCGATTCATCTGCGTTCCCACGTACGTTCAGTACACTCGACGGCCCCTCTCAGGGATCTCCCGTCATTCCTTCAGGATTTTCCCGATAGGGCTACGCCATCTATTGTGAGATACCTGACATCACACAGGGGGCAGAATGATTCGCGCAGCATCCAAGACGGAACAGGTCCAAGGGAGCTACCACGACGGCTACCGACTCATTAAGAGGATGGACAAGAGCATCAATCGGGCAGTTGGTAACTCACGGGTGCCACCACGCCAAGGTCGGGGAGTCGATGCTCGGGAGCCAGCCCTATTCCGTCGGTTGCCTGATCTCCATCACCGTGTAAATCGCCACGGCGAGTATCATCGACGCCGCGATCAGCGATGTAGCTCTCGGTGGAAATACGGTTGTCACATAACAGCAACAAGGAGGTTTTCACTTTGCAACCAGTAGCACAGACAGTCACCAGAGAATCAGACATGGACGAGGCAGACCGCGATACGATGACGGCCAGCAAGGAAACCATGGAGGACTACACGCTGCGATTCGCACCGCGTAGCTACCGCAAGTGGTCGACGGGGGTCGTCGGTATTTCGGCACTAGGCGGCATCGCCTACCTCGCCGACTTCGCCATCGGCGCCAACGTTGGTATCTCGTACGGCACGACAAACGCGCTGTGGGGGATCCTCATTTTTGCGATCGTCATCCTCGCCACCGGCTTTCCCGTCGCCTACTACTCGGCGCGGTACAACATCGACCTTGACCTCGTCACGCGCGGCAGCGGGTTTGGCTATTACGGCTCGGTCGTCACCAACGTTATCTTCGCGACCTTCACCTTTATCTTCTTCGCGCTCGAGGGCTCCATCATGGCCCAGGGACTCGAACTGGGGCTCGGCATCCCGCTCTGGATGGGATACGCAGTGTCGACGCTCATCATCTTCCCGCTGGTGATCTACGGCATGAAAGTGCTGTCGACGCTGCAGGTCTGGACGACTCCCCTGTGGCTCATCCTGATGGTCGCGCCGTTTGGCTATCTGGTCGTCAGTCACCCGGAGTCGGTCGGCCAGTTCTTTGCTTATGCCGGCGAGAGCGGCAAGGCCGGTTTTGACCTCGGCTCGACCTTATTGGCCGCAGGCGTCTGCTTGTCGCTCATTGCGCAGATTGCAGAACAGAACGACTACCTGCGCTTTATGCCGCCGATGACCCCGGAGAACAAGCGCAACTGGTGGACCTGGTTGATTCTGGCCGGGCCGGGCTGGGTATTCTTCGGCGCCATCAAACAGGTCGTCGGGCTGTTCCTGGCCGTGTACCTGATCACCAATGTCGCGGGCAGTGCCGGCATCGCCAACCAGCCGGTTCACCAGTTCCTGGAAATCTACCAAAACTTCCTGCCAGGCTGGCTCGCGATGACGCTCGCGGTTGTGCTCGTGGTGATCAGCCAGATCAAAATCAACGTGACCAATGCGTACTCAGGCTCGCTGGCATGGACGAACGCGTTCACCCGCGTGACCAAGCACTATCCGGGCCGCATCGTGTTTCTCGGGGTGAACCTCACGATCGCGCTGATCCTGATGGAAGCGAACATGTTCGACTTCCTGAACACCATCCTCGGGTTCTACGCCAACTGCGGTATGGCCTGGGTCGTCGTCGTGGCCTCGGACATCGTCTTCAACAAATACCTGCTGAAGCTTTCACCGAAGACGCCGGAGTTCCGTCGCGGGATGCTGTACGACTTCAATCCCGTGGGCTTCGGGTCGATGCTGATCGCTGCCGGTCTGTCCGTCATCGCCTTCTTCGGCGGACTCGGCGAAACGTTGCGGCCATACTCACCGCTGGTGGCCATCGTCCTTGGGTTGGTGCTTCCGCCGATCATTGCCCTCGCCACTTCGGGCAAGTACTACCTGAGACGCACAGACGACGGCATCGCCCTGCCGATGTTCGACATGTACGGCAACCCGTCCGGCGAGCACCTGAAATGCCATGTCTGCCATCATGATTACGAGCGCCCGGACATGATCAAGGCCGCCGTTCACGCGGGCTACATCTGCTCGCTCTGCCTGTCCACGGACAAGACCGGCGAGCACGTCCTGCCCGCGCAGACCTCGCTGGTGACGGCGAGAGCGATTACCTCGCAAGGCACTTAAGTTGCGGTGGCTGGGGAGAGTCGCTCGGACACATAGCCAAGAAGGACGCGCGATGAAGGCTATAATCTAGCGAAGGACCAATCGCCGCTTCATGTATCAGTAATAGTGACGCCGCAAGCGATTGTGCTTGCGGCGTCGCTTCCTCATTTTAACCCTGGATCTATATCCAGAGAGATTGGGTGCCAAGTTTTTACTCTGCTTGAGCTCTAACTCGAAGTGCAACACTATGACCCCTGCGGTTGTGGAATATGCATCGAAGCCTATCGCGAGAAATCTGAAGGGCCGGCTGATCCACTGGCCAAGCTGAGCATGCGCCAGCGCGAAGTTTTGTAGCTCGGTGCTTCCCCCATTCATCTGCATTCCCATGTACTTTCAGTACACTTGACGGCCCCCCTCAGGGATCTCCCGCCATTTTTTCAGGATTTCCCCGATAGGTCTACGCTGTCTTTTGTGAGATACCAGACGCCACAACATGGGCAGAATGATTTGCGCAGCATTCAATAAGAAACAGGCCCAAGCGAATCGTTCTCGAATAGTTTCTCGTTAACAACGCATCAATCGTGAAGTCTGCACCTCACCGCATACCAAAAGGAGTGAAGCACGATGGATACGAACACCCGACAGGATGGAGCAAGCGGCACGGACGCGGCGGCCTCGACGACCCCTGCGGGGTCCTCGCGACGGGAATTTCTGGGACAGAGCGGGCGGGTCGCGGCCGGGGTCGGCGTGGCGGCGCTTGTGGGCAACCTGGGGCAGTATGCCCTGTCGTATGGGGCGGGGGGGCCGCCGATCAAGATCGGGATCCTCCATTCGCTGAGCGGGACCATGGCGATCAGCGAAGTGTCCTTGCGCGATGTGGTGTTGATGGCCGTGGAGGAAATCAACAAGGCGGGCGGGGTGATGGGGCGACAGGTGGAGGCGAAAGTCGTCGACCCGGCGTCGAATTGGGACCTGTTTGCGGAGAAAGCCAAGCAGTTGCTGTTGGAAGACAAAGTGTCGGTGGTGTTCGGCTGCTGGACGTCGGTGAGCCGGAAATCCGTGCTGCCGGTCTTTGAAAAGAACAATGGCTTACTCTTCTATCCCGTCCAGTACGAAGGCGAAGAGTGTTCGCGCAACGTGTTCTATACCGGGGCGGCGGTCAATCAACAAGCGGCGCCGGCGGTGGAATACTTGATGAGCCCTGAAGGGGGGAACTACAAGAAGTTCTACCTGTTAGGCACGGACTACGTGTATCCGCGCACCACCAACAAGATTTTGCGGGCCATGCTGTTGGCGAAAGGGGTGCCGGCGTCCAACATCGGGGAAGAATATACCCCCTTCCATCACCAGGACTATCAAACCATCTGCGGGACGATTAAGAAGTTTGCCGCCGGCGGCGGGGCGGCGGTGATCAGCACCATCAACGGAGACAGCAACGTGCCGTTCTATAAAGAGTTCGGCAACCAAGGGTTGCGCGCCGAAGATGCGCCGATCATGGCCTTCAGCGTGGCCGAAGACGAACTGCGCGGGATGGATACGAGCGCGCTCGTCGGGCATTTAGCGGCCTGGAATTATTACCAGAGCGTGGAGACGCCGCAAAACAAGAAGTTCGTGGCGAACTTCAAAGCCTATTGCAAGCGCAACAACCTGCCGGATGGCGAAAACCGGGTCACCGACGACCCCATGGAGGCCGCGTATTTCGGCGTCTATGTGTGGAAGCAGGCCGTGGAAAAAGCGGGGTCGATCGAGGTCGACAAGGTGCGCAAGGCGGTCTATGGACAGAAGTTCCTGGCGCCGGGCGGGCCGATCATGATGGATGAGGCCAACCAGCATACGCACAAGCCGGTGCTGATCGGCGAAATTCTGAAAAATGGCCAGTTGAAGACGATTTGGCGGTCCAAGGGATTGGTGAAACCCGAGCCCTGGAGTGAGTACACCAACCCTGAGAAGGGGTGCGACTGGATTAATCATCAAGGGACCTATCAGAAGAAGTAGGAGCGGGACGCACGCCGGGCGTTCTGACTCCATGGGTCCAGCGTCTGTCGGGGAGGGGCTGGAATCGTGCGTAACAAAGATTCCAGCCCTCCTGCTGGGGCGGTTCGCTGCCGCAGTGTCTGCACGGAGGTCATGGTGGTGATGAGCTTGGCCCGCATCCCGATCTACATGCTCGCACTCGTCCTGTTGGCGTGCCTGCCGATCGGAGGCCCCCTCCCGTCCGCACTGGCTGCCGACGGCGTAGCCCCTGGTTCGGCACCGGTCGTTGCACCCGCCTCTCCGATCGAGCACGCGCTCCGCGATATCACGAGTGAGGACGCGGCGGTGCGGAGCGCGGCGGCGGCGCGCCTCATTGAACACGGCGATGCCAGTCTCCTGCCGCAACTCGATGCCATCCGGGCCGAGGCGGATCGAGCAACTCGGCAAGCCCTCAAGCCCGTGATCGATCTGCTGAAGAACCATGCCAATCTCACCAGTGACCAATCCGATACCCGGCGGTCGGCTGCCGCCGATCTGGTCGGCACCGGACGTCCCGAGGCCATCCTCTGGCTCGACGAGGCGGCCGCCAAGGAGCCGGTCTGGTGGGTCAAGTACACGATGGAGGAATCCGCACAACTGCTCCGGCTTCGTGCGGACGCGCACGCGGTCCGCATGGTCGCCGTTACGAAGCTCGGAGAGCTCAGAAGCCAGAACGGACTGTCGGCGCTCAAGGAATTGGTGGACGCCAGTGCTCAGAGTGGCGCCACGGAGGAGCAGCGCGCGTTGGCCGACGCGGCGCAGGCATCGATCAGGCAGATTGACGGCTGGAGTTGGTGGGCGGGCGCCCTCGAAACCCTGTTCCGCGGCATCAGCCTGAGCTCGATTCTGTTGATGATGTCGCTGGGCCTGGCGATCGTCTTCGGCTTGATGGGGGTTATCAACATGGCGCACGGCGAGTTGATGATGGTGGGGGCCTATGCCACGTTCGTCACGCAACAGGCGTTCGTGAGCTGGGTGTCTCCCGAGCTGTTTGACTGGTACTTTCCCGTGGCGCTCCCCGTGGCCTTTCTGGCGGCCGCCGCCTTTGGCTGGGTCCTGGAGGCGACGGTGATTCGCTTTCTCTACGGGCGCCTGCTGGAGACCCTGCTGGCGACGTGGGGCGTGAGCTTAATCCTCATGCAGGCCGCGCGGGTGTACTTCGGCGACCTGACGGCGGTCATCGCGCCGCAAGCCTTGCGCGGCGGGGCGCAAGTCATGGTCGGCGTCTATCTCCCGTATAACCGGATCTTCATCATCCTGCTCTCGATCGTGTGCGTGCTGGGGATTTATTTCTTGTTGTTCCGCTCCAACCTCGGCATTCGGGTCCGGTCCGTCACCCAAAACCGCAATATGAGTGCCTGCCTCGGGATCCCGACCCGCAAGGTCGACTCCTATACCTTTGCCTTCGCCTCCGGGCTGGCGGGAATCGCCGGCTGGGCGCTGACCATGGTGGGCAACGTCGATCCGGGACTCGGGCAGAACTATATCGTCGACGCCTTCATGGTCGTGGTCACGGGCGGCGTGGGCAAACTCGCCGGGACGATCTGGGCCTCGCTCGGCATTGGCGGGCTGAACAAATTGATCGAGCCCGTCAGCGGGGCGGTCTATGGAAAAGTCTTTATCCTGGTCGGGGTGATTCTCTTCCTACAGTGGCGACCGCAGGGCCTGTTCGCGGCGAAAGGACGCAACGCCGATGCCTGAGCAACCGGGCGCGCGTCCCGATAGTCGTGAGACGGTTTCGTTGTACCTGGTCGGACTGGTGCTACTCGTCGTCCTCCCGCTGCTGAATGTGCTGACTCCAGAGGACTCCTGGCTCCACCTCTCAGATTTTCGCTTGAATCAATTCGGCAAGTTCCTCTGTTTTGCCATTCTCGCGCTGGGCCTCGACCTCATCTGGGGGTATTGTGGCGTGCTCAGCATGGGCCAGGGGGTCTTTTTCGGATTCGGCGCCTATTGCATGGGGATGTATCTGGCGCTGCAGATCGGGACGGAAAGTGTGTATGGCAGTGAGCTGCCGGACTTTATGGTGTGGACGCAGGTCAAAGAGCTGCCG
>NEWS02000004.1:21636-44746 GCA_002869845.2 Nitrospira sp. CG24B
GTCCGCCGATGATATTTTTTCGAAAGCGGAAGCGGCGGCCGTAGCGGCGACCGGGCTAGATGAAAAGGCGCTGCAGATAGATTATGAGGCATTGAAGGAGAAGTTTCGCAAGGCATTGGGTGACCGAAAGGTTGCGTGCTGCCACGTAAATAGATTTTTGCCGGAAGGGTACGAAGATCAAGGTCGGTTCAATCTGGTACTACTGACGGCGGGGAATGTTGTGCTCGATATCGTCATCGGCGATTCCTATTTCCGGTACGATGTCGTGTCGGTCGGCCAATTGGATAAGGTGCAGCTGATCGATGCGATGTGGGACAACAAGGAAAAACGCCGTGAAGAGCCTTTCTTAAGCCTGCGCTTGATGCATGGTGAGGAAGTGCATCTACTCTTGGCCTTGGACGATGAAGAACGGGCGAGTCTTCTGAAATTTGCCTCAGCGGTCACAGCGGCACGCAATCCGGAGCGCTGAGTTTTCGGTAACACGAGAGCGCCGTTGGGAGGCACTCTCGTGTTACGAGTCCTGGTTGCCGTGCGCTGCTGGCTTTCTTTCGTGGGTTATAAAATCATCCCGGTGTGGATGGTTTGTCAGGTGCAGGTGTTGAGCAACGGTATGGGAAAGCGAATGGAATGGAGGCCGCAGCTAATCGAGATCTTGGGGAGTTCGTCTCCGGAATCTCCTACGTAGACCGGCGACTGATTTTCTCAGGGAGCTTTGAGAGGGCCTGGGATCTGCTTTGACCGTTGACAGGGATTTTTCTCTAGCACCAAACCGGCCCACGTCGATCCAGGCTTCGCAACCTATCGAGTTCAGCTCCGACACGATCGAAGTGGTGAGTCCAGGCGGTGCAGAGTTCTGTGAGATGAAATTCATCGTGTGAACCATTTAGAACCAGTCCTCACCTTACAACGCCGATTTACCGACAGCCTATTCCTCTCTAGTAGGTCTGTAGCTTTCTAAACATCTCTCAGGCTTGCTCGAATCGATCTGGTTCCGTGAATCATGATCAGATTTGTTCCCATTCTCAGCTAAAGCAAGGAGAATGCCACATTAATAAATGGACAGACTAGGTAGAGTTCTTCATTCATCGCGTTGATTTTGAAGGGTAACGGTTCCTCAGACGGACCTTATGAAGCTCAAGGTCCTGTATCCAGAAGGATTCAGAGATGTATCCCAATGTGAGTGTGGAATGACAGAGAGAAGGATCGGCTAGGGTGAATAGGGGCGTGCAACCCTAGAATTCCCCCGCGTTCACTTCCCTGACTCGTTCGGCTGGGATGCTGAGAGCTGCCAAGAGGTAGTCTTTCAATTCGTCACTGTATGGCTGAACAGCAAGGGCTCGTTGCATGCAGAGGAGCCAGGCATCGCGTTCTTCGTAGCCTATGGGAAATCGTTTATGAGCGCCAGGAATGCTGATCGGTCCATAGTGTTGCTGAAACAGCCGTGGCCCCCCAAGCCAACCACTGAGGAAGTAGGTGAGCTTTTTGCGTGATTCGGTTAGATCCTCCGGGTGCATGTTTCTGATGGTTTTGGCTTCCGGCAAGGTATCCATATTGACGTAAAATTCGTCCACCAAACGAGTGATACCCGCAAGTTCCCCTGCTGCCAGATACGGAGTGGTTTGTGTGTTGTCTGCCTGTTCCTCAACGGACATAGGTCTTCAGGGGGGATGATGTTACTGCTTGGTGTAGAAGGGCAGGGTCTGAATAGTCGCTGGATGTCTGCCACCTTCGAATTCCACGGTCAGTTCTGTCCCCGGCTTACTGAAGTCGCGCAGAGGAAATCCGAACGCAATGGCCTTGTTGAGCTGGGGGGAACGGACAGCACTGCTGATCCAGCCCACTTCACGGTCGCCGCTATACAGTTTGGCTCCATGAGATGGAACAACTGAATCGGGAAGGACCAGCCCAACCAGCTTGCGGCGCACGTTGCCGTACGTATCCATGCGTGCCACGACTTCTTGCCCTGGATAGCAGCCCTTGCTCAGGCTGAACGCTTTACCCTCAAGATTGGCTTCGGGTGGGACGATCTCTTCGTTCAAATCCAGCCCGGCTTTCGGGATGCCGGCTTCGATACGCAAGGCCTCGCGCGCGTGGCTCCCAATCGCCCTGATGCCGAACTTCTCTCCGGCTTGCATGATACTGGTCCACGCGGTCAGGAGACTATCCGCGGGAAGCAGCACCTCGATATCCACTTCTCCCGTTTCTTCGGTGCATAACACCAGCGCATGATGTCCACCGATCTGGGCCGTGACAAAATCGACCGGCTTCAAGTCCGTGACGTCCACGCCGAACGCGGATTGCACCACATGTGTGGCCTTTGGTCCGCTGATCAACAGCAGCCCCCAACTCTCGGCACAGTTTTCCATCTTGGCTTTGACCCCGTAGAGCAGGAATTTACGTAGGGCCTGGAACGTGGCGTCCCCGATCTCGCCCGCGTCTTCCAACATGACGGCTTCCGTCTGCATGTACAGGCGGAAGTACGTGAGCATCTTGCCTTTGTGGGTCAACAGGCTGGAATAGCGGCCTTGCCCTGGTTGGAGGGGAAGGATGTCGTTGCTAATGATGCTTTGCAGCCACTTTACACGATCCTCGCCCGTAACCCTGAGCTTGCCACGATGTGAGAGATCAGCGATGCCCACTGCCTGGCGGACAGCGCGATATTCGGCTGCGACATCGCCATAGTGGGTCGGTATCTCCCAACCGGCGACTTCCTCAAACGTGGCTCCGAGTTGGGCATGGTGCGCGTAAAGACGAGATTGTTTCATATTCAGTTCAGCAAAATAGTCTACAAGTCTTCAAGTCGAAAGTCATAGGAGATGACGACGTTCCGGCGTTACGACTTGAGGACATGACCGGCCATCAATTCTTCAACCAACGCTCTCGTTCGGGCTGAAAACTCATTGCGGGAGACGATCTTCGTCACGCCGAGCGCTTTCGCACGGTTCCACGTATCGACTTCTTCATGATTGGCAAAGGCCAGCGTCGGAATGCCCTTCAACTGTGGATCGGCTTTCAGCTTTTCCAGCGCCTGAAAGGCGTTCAGGGTCAGGTCGTTCATGTCGAAGATAATCACGCTTGGGTTCGCCGACAGGGCTTTGTCGGCAATATCCTGTTGCGTCCGTGCTTTTTCAAGCTGGTAGTCCGGTTGGCGGAGTGCGTCACGGACTTTGGTGTAGAAGAATAGATCCGTGATAGCGACAAGAATGGTTTTTGGTATGGACATATGATTTTAGTTCAATGAGCTGACCAACCGTCCGAGCGCTTTTCTGGCCAGCGCGTAGTTTGGATCTAGGGCGAGCGCTTTCTTATACGAGTCGATGGCCTCCGTCCAGTTCCCTTTTCGTTCATACACGCGGCCGAGATTCAGGTGCGGATAGGCCGGATTCTCGTAACGCCTGGCCTGTATCGCTTTCTGAAACCAGGGAATGGCCTCGTCGAATTCACCCTTCTCGATCAAGTAGGCGCCAATATCATTGTAGGGGTTGCCGAAGTCAGGGTCCTGCGCGATGGCCTTATGACACTCCTCAATTGCCTCGTCAATCTGCCCCATCCAGCTGTAGGTCCATCCCAGAAACGTATAGGCCTCAGCCGTGGGATGGGTGGCCAGCGACTTTTTGTACAGGTTGATGGCCTCTTCCAGCTCTCGCTTCATCTGTTGCTCATAGGCCTGCTGAAAGAGATCCCACGCTTGGCGCTTGTCTTCCTCCCGCCCTTCGCCTTGGATCAAAAAATCTTGAATATCCATAGTCAGGCTGCCAACATACCGCTCCGTCTCATGACTCCTGTTTCAATTTCTTCGCAATCAATTCCGCGCCATATCGTCCGGACAACAGCATCGAGCCGAAGGCGGGGCCCATTCTTGGGGTGCCATACACGGCGGCGACAGCCAATCCGATCACAAAGCAATTGGGATACACTTCCCCCGTACGATCCATTACTTCTTCTTCAGATCGGGCGACCCACATGGCGCCGTTTCCCGGTACCTTCTTATACAGGTTCCGTTTGTGAAGAAGTTCGACCAGTACGGCATCATGGCCGGTGGCATCCACCACGATCTTGCTCTCGAGGGCAATGGGATCGACGTGGATCATATCATGCCCCGCCATCTCGACGGTGGTGCTGTTGACGACGACGCCTTCCAGTGAGCTATCGTTGCGTAAGATCAAGTCCACCACACGTGTCAGGTTCATGATCTTCGCGCCGGCTTTGTACGCGGCCGCGATCAGAGCCCCGGTGGCATGTGGGGGATCGACCATGTACATGCCTTCGCATTCTTTGATTTTCTTGCATGGGACACCAACTTCTTCGAGGATTTCATTCGCCGGCTCGCAGATCGTCGCCTTGTTCATGAGATACCCGCCGGACCAGAATCCCCCTCCGAGAGCCAGGCTTTGCTCGATGAGGAGCGTGCGAAATCCCATCGTGGCCAAGTCGTGCGCGCAAATAAGCCCTGATGGTCCCGCGCCGACGATGATGACGTCGCTTTCGATCAATTGATCGAACTCTTTATAGTATTCCCGGGCAATCTGCCGGGTGATGTCGCGTTCCCGTAACGGGGCTGGTGTTGGCTTTCCCATGCTGAGCTCTCCCTCGACGGCTGCTGAAAATGGCCTCTGGCTTCGTTCTCGGCTCGCCCAAATCGTCAACGCACCCCGGAGGGTACGCCTCTGGTTTGGTCTCTCCTGCGGCCTTGCCGGAGAGCCATTTTGAGCAGTAGCCGTATTCCCTTATCTATAGATCTCGGAGCCGGTCTTCTTAAACTCTTCCGATTTTTCTTTCATGCCGATCTGAATCGCCTGTTGTTCATCGACGTGTAGCTGCGCGGCGTACTCTCGGACGTCTTGCGTGATTTTCATCGAGCAGAAGTGCGGACCGCACATCGAGCAGAAATGGGAAACCTTAGCCGCGTTGTCCGGGAGCGTGGCATCGTGGAACTGCTGGGCTGTTTCCGGATCAAGCGAAAGATTGAACTGGTCTTCCCATCGAAACTCGAATCGGGCCTTGGATAGTGCGTTGTCACGCGCTTGGACGCCGGGATGGCCTTTGGCCAGATCGGCCGCGTGCGCGGCAATTTTATAGGTGATGACGCCAGTCTTGACGTCCTCGCGAGTCGGGAGTCCCAAATGCTCTTTGGGTGTGACGTAGCACAGCATGGCGCAGCCGTACCAGCCGATCATGGCAGCGCCGATGCCGGATGTAATGTGATCGTAGCCGGGAGCAATGTCGGTCGTCAGTGGGCCAAGGGTATAAAATGGAGCCTCTTGGCAAGCCTCGAGCTGCTTTTCCATATTGGCCTGAATCATGTGCATGGGAACATGGCCTGGACCTTCGATCATGACCTGCACATCGTGCCGCCAAGCAATTTTGGTCAGTTCACCTAATGTTTCGAGTTCAGCAAATTGCGCGTCGTCGTTCGCATCGGCAATCGATCCTGGTCGAAGCCCGTCGCCGAGGCTGAAGGCCACGTCGTAGGCTTTCATGATTTCACAGATTTCCTCGAAGTGGGTGTGCGCAAAGTTTTCCTGATGATGAGCCAAGCACCATTTTGCGTGAATCGAACCCCCGCGCGACACAATCCCGGTCATGCGCTTGGCGGTCATCGGCACATAGGCCAGGCGGACACCCGCGTGAATCGTGAAGTAGTCCACGCCCTGTTCTGCCTGTTCGATCAGGGTGTCGCGGAAGATCTCCCATGTGAGATCTTCCGACTTGCCGTTCACTTTCTCGAGCGCTTGATAGATTGGGACTGTTCCGATCGGCACAGGGGAATTGCGAATGATCCATTCGCGTGTCTCGTGAATGTTTTTCCCGGTCGACAAATCCATCACGGTATCGGCGCCCCAGCGGGTTGACCAGATCATTTTCTCAACTTCCTCTTCGATGGAAGAGGCGACGGCGGAATTGCCGATGTTGGAATTGATCTTCACGAGGAAGTTCCGCCCGATGATCATCGGTTCGCTTTCCGGATGGTTGATGTTCGATGGAATGATCGCGCGGCCACGGGCCACCTCGTCTCGCACGAACTCGGGCGTGATCACCCGAGGAATGCTGGCACCCCAGGCAAACCCAGGATGCTGCTTCACGCCCCCGCCATGGCCGTTCTGGGATGCAGCCTCGGATTCCGTGTGGCGGGATTGGTTCTCGCGGATGGCGATAAACTCCATTTCCGGTGTGACGATGCCTTTGCGGGCGTAGTGGAGCTGTGTGACGTTCTTCCCCTGTTTCGCGCGCAAGGGCTTACGGATATGCTGAAAGCGAAGTTCGGCTAATTTCGGATCGGTCGCACGCAGGCGGCCGTACGTCGAGCTCACATCAGGAAGTTCCTCAACATCTTGTCGGCTGAGTACCCAAGAGTGTCGTAACGGCGTCAGTCCGTTGCGGACATCGATTGTTACAGAGGGATCGGTGTACGGGCCTGACGTGTCATAGACGATTACCGGGTTGTTGTCGGAGCTTGCTCCATTCACTCCTTTGGTCTGGGACAGACTGATTTCCCGCATCGGGACATGGACGGCGGGTTGTACGCCATGTACATAGATTTTCCGAGAGGCCGGAAAAGGCGTCGTCGTGAGCGGAGAGGATGGGGTGACAATGCCATTCCCATGATCGGATCCGTTTGTTCCGTTTGTATGGTTGTGGATGCTCATAAGGAGATCCTTTCGTAATTGGCTGACATCATGGAGCGGGAAGCAGCCTCCGGTATGGTTACAACAAAAAAGCCGCTTCCCTTCTTACGATGGGAATACGGCTGATTCCTCACGCGATCCGTTGATGTCCGGCTTCCCTACGCTGGTATTACCCAGGTCAGGTTGTGAGGGTCGTCCGATCATTCGGACTCTCAGCCTCAAGGCTCCCCTAGCTAAGGTGGATGATCGTATTACTCCGAGACCGCGAAGTCAATCGGCTATTAGGCCCATTCCGTTTCCTCTCCTTTTGGGCGGGTGACTAGGACTTTTCCTCAATGGGCGATTCGTTGATTGTGGAACGAGCCTATCGTAGAATGAATTCCCTCACGTTTGGAGGAATCATTGTGACAGTTACTGCGACGTTACCGAAGCCAATCATCGAGTACCAGGCACAGTCGGCGGAGGAATTGTACCGGCGGACAGTCGCTGCGAAGCAAGCACTCGGTGAGCGAGTGATGATCCTGGGCCATAATTATCAGCGTGACGAAGTCATCCAGCATGCCGATTTTCGTGGGGACTCGCTGTTGTTGGCGAAATTGGCCGCTGAACGGTCCGAGCGATCCCACATCGTCTTTTGCGGTGTGCATTTCATGGCCGAGACAGCGGACATTCTCAGTCGTTCTCAGCAAACAGTAATCCTGCCGGACATGGCGGCTGGCTGCTCCATGGCCGATATGGCGGCGATTGAACAGGTTGACCAGTGTTGGGAAGCATTGGGACGTGTGGTGCCGGTCGAAGAGACTGTGATGCCAGCGGTGTATGTGAATTCGGCGGCGGTGCTGAAGGCATTTTGTGGCGAGCATGGTGGGATTACCTGCACCTCCTCCAACGCCAAGGCCGTGATTGAATGGTCCTGGGCCAGGCGAGAAAAGATTCTCTTTTTCCCAGATGAGCACTTGGGCCGCAACACAGCGAACAAAATGGGAATCCCCCGCGAGCAGATGATTGTCTGGGACCCGTATCAGCCGAACGGCGGGAATACCAAAGACGCCATTAAACGAGCCACGCTGATTCTATGGAAGGGGCACTGTAGCGTCCACCAGATGTTTCAGCCAGTGCATGTGGATCATTTCCGTAAGCAGTATCCGGACGGCAAGGTGATCGTCCATCCTGAGTGCCATGAAGATGTCGTGAATAAGGCGGATCTTATCGGATCGACCGAGTTCATCATTCGCACAGTCACCGCTGCACCAGCCGGCACGACGTGGGCGGTTGGGACGGAACTGAATCTCGTCAATCGATTAAAGCATGAACTCACCGATAAGAAAGTGTTCTTTCTCTCATCGACGGTCTGCCAGTGCGCCACGATGTTCCGCATCGATGCGGCGCATCTCTGCTGGGCGATGGAGAATCTTGCCGAAGGCCATGTCGTGAACCGCATTGTGGTGCCAGAGGACGACAAGCACTGGGCAAAGATCGCCTTGGACCGCATGATGGCTATCAGCTAGCCGGGGTCGTGAAAAACGCTTCCCGCTGTGTTCTCACGTCGTTCGCAAGCTCAATGTACCGCAAGGGTACGTCTCGCATGCTCGCTCGCTGCGGTTTTGGCTGAAGACGTTTTTCACGATTTTGCAACATTGGGTAAGGACTAGTACCTCGCCAGTCATTCCTGTATATTCCCTCGATTCCGTATGATCACCGTGTAAATACTCGTATCCCTTTGTCTATGGATTACAAAGCCACGCTCAACCTTCCGAAAACCGATTTCCCCATGAAGGCCAATCTGCCGCAGCGGGAGCCTGACATGTTGGCCTGGTGGGAGCAGCAGAAGCTCTATGACCAGATTCAGGCGAAAGGGCAGGGACGGCCTCGGTATGTGCTGCACGATGGCCCTCCCTATGCCAATGGCCGCATCCATATCGGACACGCGCTGAACAAGGTTTTGAAAGACATCATCGTCAAGTCAAAGACGATGGCTGGGTTTCAGGCACCCTATGTGCCGGGGTGGGATTGCCATGGGTTGCCCATCGAGCATCAAGTCATGAAGGAGTTGGGGGACAAGAAGAAAGACTTAGATGTTGTGGCCATCCGCAGACTCTGTCGCGACTATGCCGAGCGGTTTGTGAAGACGCAGCGAGAGGAATTCAAGCGGCTGGGAGTGTTGGGAGAATGGGATCAACCCTACCTGACGATGACTCCTGGGTATGAAGCTACGATCATTCGTGAATTTGGGAAATTTGTCGAGCGTGGGGGGGTCTACAAAGGGCTCAAGCCGGTTCTCTGGTGTACGCAAGATCAGACGGCGCTCGCAGAAGCGGAGGTCGAGTACGAGGACCATACGTCCCCGTCGATCTACGTCAAGTTTCCGGTCGTCACATCGCCGACCGTTCTCAACCGCACCTTCCCTGGTGTCTCCTTTCCGGAAGGAATGAAGTTGGTCTCCGTCGTCATCTGGACGACCACGCCCTGGACGCTCCCGGCGAATCAGGCTGTCTGCCTCCATCGAGATTTTGACTATGCCTTTGTTGAGGTCGGCGACGAGTTGCTGATTGTGGCGGAAAAACTTTTGGAGAGCGTCGTCAAAGCCTGTGCGATCGAGCGCTATCACGTGGTCGGTGTGAAAAAAGGCGGAGATGGATTCGAAGGGTTGGAGACGCAACGGCCCTTGTCCACCGGTCTGTCACCGATCTTGCTCGGGGACTTTGTGACGCTCGATCAAGGCCCCACAGGACGTCATCAAGCAGTCGGGCGCTGAAATCCTCCGTCTGTGGGTGGCGGCTCAAGACTATCGAGAAGATCTACGTATCTCGCAGGAAATTCTCAATCATCTGATCGAAGCATACCGGAAGGTTCGCAATACGTCTCGGTTCTTGCTGAGCAATCTGTACGATTTCGATCCGGCGATACACCGTGTTCCCTATGACCGCCTGTCGGAGTTGGACCGATGGGTGCTGTCTCGACTTGGTGAACTCATCACGAAAGTACGCCGCGCCTACGAAGAGTTTGAGTTTCACGCCATCTTCCATGCCTTGAACAACTTTTGTTCGGTGGATCTCAGTGCGGTGTATCTCGACATTCTGAAAGATCGACTGTATACATTCCGAGCCGACGCTCCACTGCGGCGAGGAGCCCAGACTGTTCTGTGTGACATTACCGTGACCCTGGCGAAACTCATGGCGCCGATT
This sequence comes from Nitrospira sp. CG24B, assembly GCA_002869845.2. GTDB lineage: Bacteria > Nitrospirota > Nitrospiria > Nitrospirales > Nitrospiraceae > Nitrospira_D. The sequence continues at coordinate 31,448 of NEWS02000004.1, forward strand.
CTAAGTTTTACCGCCGAGGAGATCTGGCGCATGCTGCCGGACGCTGTGCGCAAGGACGCAGCGAGTGTGCATCTCACCTCGTTTCCTGAGGGCGAGCCTGTCTGGCGAGATGAAGAACTCACGGCTCGGTGGGAAACGCTACTGGCCTATCGATCCCGTGTTCAGGGGGACTTGGAAATCAAACGCCGAGATAAGGTGATCGGGTCGTCACTTGAAGCGCATGTCCAGATCGAGGCAGGACCTGATGCCTATCGATTTTTGACGGCGTATGGCGGAGATCTCAGTGCAATTTTTATCGTGTCGCGGGTGACTGTGAAGCAGGCAGAGATGGGATCTGCGGATATTCGGATCACGGTTGAGAGGTCGGATGCCGCGAAATGCGAACGTTGTTGGAACTATCGAGAAGCGGTCGGCAAAGATGCGACCCATCCGACGCTGTGTGATCGCTGTGTGGAGGCTGTCCGGTGAGTCTTCGCAATCTCGCACTCGCTTCGGTGACCGGCGGCATTATTCTTCTCGATCAGCTGACCAAGCAGCAGATCATGCAAACGATGCGGTTGCATGAATCGATTCCAGTCATTCCCAACCTCTTCAGTCTGACCTATATTCGGAATCCTGGAGCGGCGTTCGGTCTCTTGGCAGGGAGCAGCAACGCATTCCGGATGGTGTTCTTCGGCCTGACCTCGATTTTTGCCCTTGGGTTACTGGGCACGATTCTGCTGCGGATGCCGGAGGAAGATTGGGTGGGCCGTATCAGTGTCGCGGGAATATTGGGCGGGGCGATCGGCAATTTGATCGATCGGCTTCGCTTTGGCGAGGTGATCGATTTCCTAGATGTCTACATTGAAACCTACCACTGGCCCGCCTTCAACGTCGCGGATTCCGCGATCACCATTGGGGTCATTTTCCTCATCATTCACTTTGCCTTCGAAAAACAGGCAGATCCTCCTGCCGAGTCAGAAATATCCTCGGTACGTTAATTCAATCAAGAGTTGTGGTGTTGATATTGTGAGTGTCGATCGCTCACTCACAATTCAACATTCAACACCACGAACCGGGAATCAGGCTGGCATGCGAACGATAAATCCGCCCTGTTCCTTGACTTGCTTTTGCTGCTCCGCCGTAAACATGACCAGCGGTTCACTGTGACAGAATTGGCACTCCCTCGTGGTGATCGTCGCAGTCGGTTCCCCGATGCTCACCAGGTACTCCTTGGCAAGTTTGAGGGCGGTGACTTCATCCGTCGTCATGACATCGAAGTGAATGCGACCGCTCTTGCCGTTGATCCAAGTGTCGTAGACGTGAATCGTATCCGAAGACATGCACAACTCCTTTCAGCGGACGACCAACATGACCAAAATTCCGAGAATAATACGATAGTACGCAAAGACTCGCAAGGTATGCCGTTGGACATAGGTCAGGAAGACGGCGATGACGGCCCAGGCCACCAAAAATGAGATGAGCATGCCGAGGCCGAGCGCCATATAATCCTGATCGGTAAACGCTCCTCGTGCTTTCCATGTTTCGTAGACTGTCGCAGCGATGATGGTCGGGAGCGCGAGAAAGAAGGAGTATTCCGTGGCCACTTTTCGATCGAGTCCGGCGAGCAGGCCTCCGATGATCGTTGAGCCGGAGCGAGACATGCCGGGGATGAGGGACGCGCATTGTGCCAGCCCGATCCAGAAGGCATGGACAGCCGACACCTGATCCAGACTTTTGGCATGGGTGGTCCGTTTCGTCGCTTCCACGATGAGGATGATAATGCCGCCCAGGATCGATGTTAAAGCCACCGTCAGGGGAGTGAACAAATGCGACTTGATCCACCCGTGAGCCAACAGGCCAAGTATGGCCGCGGGCAAAAAGGCAATCCCGAGTCCCAGCAAGAACCATACGTTGGGATGATTCCGCATCGAGTCCTTGATGCGGTCGGACCATGCGGCGGGAGGCTGGTTTGCCGAGGTTGCACGCAAGGCCTTCTGCTCCTGCCATGCGCCGGACAGCAGCCGGCCGATTTTCTCGCGTTCAAAGACGATCACGGCCAAAATCGCGCCCAGTTGGATGGAGATTTCCGCGTTGGCAGCGACGTCACCGGTGAAGCCGAGGGCATGGCCTACCAAAATAAGATGTCCCGTGGACGAGACGGGAAGAAACTCTGTGAGTCCTTCGACGATCCCCAGTATCACGGCGAGCATTGGGCCCCATTCGTTCATGCGTACCCCACGTCAAATAGTAAGTGAGCGGTTTCAACCATCACGGCCATCACCGATAGAACGTGGGGGATGATCACAGAGCGACGACAATCCGTCAAGCGGCAGATGGTTGTCAGGTCTGACCCGAACCGATTCCTACAACGGCAAATATGTTGACAATGCCGGGATGTTGGCATACACACAAGGAAAGAAACCGCAAGAACCACGGTCTCAGCCGGGTCGGCGGAATGTTCCTTATGATGCTCGGGCGAGCCGTAAGATTTGATGGAGGGAGGATCGCATGAGACGCGAGTGGACGGCGATGGTGTTGGTTGGGGCGGTGTTGGCCACGGGCTGCGTATCCAACAAGAAGTACCAAGGCGCGTTGGCCGAGGCAGACAACGTCAAGATGGAACTGGAGAAGACTCGCCAACAGAAGGGCGCCATGGAACAACAGGTCCGAACCCTCAAGGAACTGAATGTGAAGTTCGGCAATGAGGCACAAGCGGCCCGTGATGAACTCCAGCGCATTGAGCACGGACGTGATGCGGAGCGAGGCACGAGCGAGGGACGAACCAAAGAACTTGAGGATAAAGTCAAAGCGTTATCGGCGCAGAATAAGAATGTGCGGCAGGAATATCAAGATGTGAAACGTCATAATGACACGCTGAAATCATTGGTCGCGCGTTATCAAAAGGAGCTCAAGGATCGTTCCCATGCCGGGGCGGCCGCTCAAACAGCGGCACTGACACCAAGCCAGGCTCCATCCGGAACCGCCACGGTTGCTCCCGTCGCTGCATCGGCGGCGATGAATATTAATAAGGTTTCAGTAAACGACATGATTCTCTTTCTTGGCCTGAAGCAGGACGAGGCCGATCGCATCGTGAGCAATCGCCCCTATCGCGTGAAGGGTGAATTGGTCGCAAAAAACGTGGTGCCAAAGGAAACCTTCGATCTGATCAAAGATCGGATCTCTGTTAGTCCGTAGAGATAGACTAGACTCTGTGCAACGGAAACGGTCGTTCTCCATCGGGAGGGCGGCCGTTTTTTTGTTTCCACAGAGAAGCTGTCACCAACCGTGTCCTCTGCTCTCAGTGTTTGCCAATGGGAATCCGGACAAAGAGTTCCGGTACGGATTGGTCCTGATTGACGACGTAGGTGGTTTGCTCGTGGAAGCCTGGCACTTCGTCGGTCGTAACGGATTCTTCAAGTTGACCGAGCGAGGACCGCCCCGACAGGACAATAGCCTGTTTAGTTGAGGAATCGAACGGAATACGGGAGAACCGGAGGATGATGGCGCCGTATCCCGCCGCTACTGGAATTGTTCGCCGTTGATGTGCGAGCAGTTGTGATGATAGTTGTTCGTCTTCGGGTATGGGGAATAGCAGGTGGTGCCGTAAAGACTCTGCTTCTCCCCACACCTGAAGGTAGCCGTCCTGATTGACATCGATCATAAGTTCAATCGAACCTGCCTGGTTCGTGACTCCAGCGTCTCTGCCACGGCGAGGCCTTTCTATTCCTCCGCCAGCCATCAGGTTGTAACGAATACCTAATGGTCTGGTAACGCCGGTCACTTTCGCTGGTTTGCCAGCGACTGAGGCTCCCTGCTTCCGTTCAAATCGTCCGGACTGCTGAGCGGACTGACGAGGTTCGTGTTCCTCTGCCATCAATGCGGTATCGAATTCTGCGCTCCCTGCGTAGAACAAGGAGCGAGCGCTCAGAGATGACGCAACTTGGCCGGTCGGTGCTGCTGTGATTGGTACCTTCATCGGTGCAGGCGTCACAGCAGAAGTTGTGGGCGCGCTCGCAGGCTTGTGTTCGGCTGAGGCTGGTGCTTTTTCGTTGGATGTAGCACGCTTATCCGATATTGATTCAGTCTGTTTTCGTAACCCATCTTGTTCAGGCTGTCGCATTGGGCTATCGGTCGCGGAATTTCGTGCACGCCGTTCCTCTGGTATAACCATCGCCGTCGTTTCTCGTTTCGCCATCTTGCCGGCGAGTGCGTTTATTTTTGGCGGAACTGACGATGTTGTATTGTCCTGCGTGTTCAATCGAGGCTCATTGATCGGAGGAGCGGTAGGTTTTGTAACGGAAGGCGCGGGAGCGGCTGCAGGCGTTGCCTCCTCAGTGGCGACGGACCGACCTGCCTCTTTTACACTGTCCTGATAGATTCTTGTGCCAAGGATCATCGCGAAGAAGGCTGCTGCGAGGCCGCCGGCCCAGGCGAGCCCTGCTGGACGGCGGAACCAGTCAAGCCATGGGGAGCTGGGGGCTGTCGAGCTACTTTTTTGTAAAACTTGTACGAGCCGACGCCGTACTGCGGGATCGGCGAGCAATTCTTTCAGCGTTTGTTCATCGGCCAGCGCATTGAAGAGTTCCTGATCTTGCAGGGTTGCGCTGTAGAGTTGTTGCTTCTCCTCAGCAGTCAACGTATCCGCAGCGAACCCACCGAGCAGCTTGTTAAGATTGTGTTCAGACATAGCGACTTATGTGTGAAACGTGAACAGCATCATTGATCCGATCAGTCCCATGAGCCACCCATGAGGGCCAGTAGCTGTTTTCGGCAGCGCAAGTCCCACGTGTAGATCGTATTGATTGAAGACTGACTCATCACTGTCTGAATCTCCGGGAAGCTTTTCCCTTCCAGCTTCCATTTGAAGAGTTCCCGGCAACGTTCGCCGAGTTGAGCGATGGCTGAGAGAAGTCGATCGACACGCTGTTTCTGATCGAGTTGAGTCACGGGATCGTCCCCTGTATCGGCGAGCGGCAGACCCTCAACCGATGCTTGATTATACTCACCATGACGCAGCGCCTTGCGATGCGCATCCAGCATCTTGTACCTCAACACCTGAAAGGCCAGGGGGACGAGCTCAGTCAATTCGCTCACCAGTGGATACTTCTCATGCAGAACCGCCATCGTGTCTTGCGTCAGGTCCTCAGCATGGTCCCTCGATACCCGTGATGTCGCGAAGGCGAGGATCCTTTCACGAAGGGCTGACAGTATCTGATCACGATTCATCGCGTGTGGCTCTAGGGTGTTGTGAAAGCGGCAGTAAGTCTCGGAGTGAGCGAAACCCAAGACGGAGCCCGTTACAGACCTCAACCTGCCGATCGAAGCGGTTTCGTGTGCGAATCATGTTCCACAACCTGCCAAAGCCTACGCGACCCCAAGCGGCCAGGTGGAAGACCGATAACGGATAATCGGTTCCAAAGAGCAGGCGGGAATGCAGCTCCGGGTGATGCCTGAGATGCAACAGCATCTTCAACCGGTGAGGCTGGGTGAGGGCCGAAATGTCGGCGTAGAAGTGCGGATAACGCCGCGTGAGTTCTTGAAAAGTGGGCAGAAACTTCTCATACAGCATCAGGCCATAGCTACAGGCGTGAGCTGCGATGACGGTCACCCCTTCGTCAAGCGCCAGGCGCAGCCGTTCCGGATCTCCAAGCGATTGGTCCTTCCCGATGAGACTGAATTCGTAGCCGACATGACTTAAGAAGGGCAGTTTTCGTTGCGCCAGTGCACGATAGAAAGATCTGTATTTTGGATCAGCCGGGTTGAAGTGCTGGGCGTTCGGTAAGACTTTGATCAAGACAGCTCCAGCATCGGCGCAACGATGGACTTCATCTATCGCGTCTTCGCGCTGCGGATTGATCGAAGGGCCGGCCAAAAAAACATCGGGATGGGCCTGCACGGCTTTGAAGACGTAGTCATTGCTGACGAGAAAGTCCGTATGCTGGCGATTGAGCAGGCCGGTCTGATCGTAGAACCCATCCATGCCAAGCAGCACCGCCTGCGAGACATGGTGAGAGGCGCGTAACTCCGTGAGGAGGTGATCCAGATATCGCTGATTGGCCTCTCGTGGCTCTGTCGGTGAGAGATCATGCTTCCACAGCAGGAAGCGAAAGAGGGGACTTCGGAGGAGTTTCGGGGAGATGAAGCAACCATTGTCGTCATCTGGTAACGCCGCGAGATGGACGTGGCAATCGATGAGCGATTTGGTTGGCTTCATGGTCGGTCGCCATACGGAACGCGATTTTAGCCCTGAATCTCATCATGAGATGAAAGGCGTTCCACCGCAATGCGCTTCACGTTGCGCAGGTCGAGCTTTCCGGTTCCAAGAACCGGTAACGCGTCAACCTTCACGAACTGATTTTTCCCCGGGATGAACAGATTGGGCAGGCCGCTCGCCGAGACTCTTTCTAGGATGCGAGGAATGCGGGATTCTTCCAGCGTATGGAGGACTGCGAGTCGCTCTCCTTTTTTCTCGTCGGGTAGGCCGGTTACGGCAAAGACTTGTGTGTCAGCTTCAGCAGCCTGTTGCAGGGCTTCTTCGACTTTTCCGTGGGGGACCATCTCGCCACCGATTTTTGAGAAACGTGACAGCCGGTCGGTAATCGTCAAAAATCCATCGTCATCCAGCGTGGCAATATCCCCTGTGATGTACCATCCATCCCGCATCACCTGAGCGGTCAAGTCTTCCCGGCCCAGGTATCCGTTCATGACGTTTGGCCCTTTCACCAGCAACATGCCGGGTGTGCCTGAAGGCAGGGGGGTGTAACTGTCGGGATCGACAATCTGCACCGAGACCCCCGGAAGAGGCTGGCCCACAGTTCCACGTCGTGACGCCGGTTGGTAGTAGCCGGCGGCGCGAAAGTCCGGGCAATTCACGGCAATCACGGGGGCGCATTCTGTGACTCCGTAGCCTTCGATCGGTCCGACTCCGAACGTGTCTTCGACCGCCTGAGCGAGACGGGTCGGAAGTTTTTCCGCGCCGGTGAGGATTACCCGTACCGAACTGAATTGTTCCGGGGTACAACGGCGGGAATAGAGCTGCAAGAACGTCGGTGTTGTGACGAGGAAGGTGATGCGATATTTTCTGATCAGTTCGCCGATGGCCGCCACGTCAAGCGGCGACGGATGAAAGATCATCGGTGCGTTGTTGGACATCACGAACCAGAACACCATGTATCCGAAGGAATGGAAGAACGGGAGGATGCCGAGAACCCGTTCATCTTGATACAGATGGAGTATCTGTGTTGCGCCCTGGCAATTGGAGTCGACACTGAAATGGGAAAGCATAACGCCTTTGGGTTCGCCGGTGCTGCCGCTGCTAAAGATGATCGTGGCCAGGCTGTCTGGGGTGAGCGGGGTCGTCTGCCCGCAGGCTCGTTCGATAATGCGGCATGGAGCAAACAGTGCCAGCAGCGCGGCCGTTACTTTTATGCCTGTCCCAATCGTTTTGGCTACGTCTTCGAGCCAGATCACCGATGGTCCGTCGGGTAATTCGAGTTTGGCTTTCTCGATGAACGTACGGCTGGTGACGATCGTGCGTAGGCCGGCAAGGCGTACCGCTGCCTCCAGCCCTGCTTTTCCCACGGTGTAATTCAAGTTCACGATGGTTTTGCCACACAGCGGAGCAGCCACGTTCACTAGTGCACCGGCGACGGTCGGTGGCAGCAGCACGCCCACCTGGTCTTGTCCCTCCCAGTAGGGTCTGAGCGTTCTGGCCAGAACGATTGATCCGATCAAGGCCTGGAGGGCTGAGACTCTCGAACGGTTCTGGTCAGCCATGGCGAAGCGGAACGGATAGCGGCGCATCGATCGGATGAATTCACGATGGAGCGGTTGGCGATGCGATTTCCGGAGTTGCCAGGCCGCTTCGCCGAGTGCTCGGATCTTCGCGCGCAGTTCGTGGGTGGTCGTACTTGGCGGTAGCGGTGTGCCGAACGACACGGTGACAGGATAAGGAAGATGTTCCGGTATCTTCCAGAGAAAGCGCCTGCGATTGAAGCTAAAGATGCTGCCCCACACACGGTCGAGGTGGACTGGAATGATGGGGGCCGTCCGTCCCTTCACGACCCGTTCGAAACCCCGTCGAAATGGCAACAGTGTGCCGGTGCGCGTGATCTGGCCTTCAGGAAAAATGCAGACGAGTTCTCCCTTGTCGATGGCCGCACCCGCATCGCGGAGCGCCCGTAAGATCACTCGCAAGCCCCCGTGCGAGGAAATGGGAATGACCCCGAGCGCTTTCATGAAGGGTCTGAAGATCGGCTGGTCGGCATACTGAGCGTCGACGACAAATCGCACGGGGCGATCCACGCTGGCGATTAGGAGAAAGCCGTCGATAAAGGAGACGTGATTGGGGACGAGGAGTGCGCCACCTGATTTTGGTACATGAGTCTCGCCGATGATGCGGAGACGATACAGGGTATTGGTGAGGATGATCAGCACCAAGCGAAGTAATGTATCGGGCAACAGCCAGAGGGCCCATGCGATACCGGCCAGGGTCATGGCGGCGGCAGCCAAGAAAATGCCGGTCGTCGAGACACCAACATTAGCGAGGGACCCACCGGCCAGTGACCCCAGCAAGATACCGGTGAAGACACAGGTGTTGGAGAACGAAATGACGGCGCCGCGCCGATCGGGTGGGGATTTCCATTGGAGAATGGCGTTCAAGGGAACAAAAATGAATGAACTGGAAATGCCCAGGGCAACCATCATGAGAAATGTTCCGGACAACGGCGGTGTCAGGACGCCGAGCAAGAGCAAGGTCAGAAAGACGCCCATCGCGCCCAAGGGAATCAGCCCGTACTCTACGCGGTTCTTCGAAATCCGTCCGACCAGCATCGCGCCGATGCCGATCCCCACCGATAACACGGTAAGCGGAAGGCCTGACATCGCATCGGACAGATGCAAGACGGCCTTTGCATAGACGAGCAAGTTTTGACCGAACAGGCTGGCAACCGTCCAGAAGAGGATTTCCATGGGAATGGCCATGCGCAGCATCCGTTCGGACTGAATCGCGGCCCAAGCGCCTTGGATGGTGGCTCCCACGCCTCCAGCGTGGCGGGCTGCTGACACCGGTGGAATGCCAAAGGCGGTTGCGAGGCCGATGACTGAGAGTCCGGTCAATGCGAGCGGAGCGAGCCAGATGTGATCCCCGGCTGCTTGCAAGAGGAAGCCTCCGGCGGCGGTTCCAGTCAGGATCGCGGCGAAGGTCCACATCTCCAACAACCCATTGCCGGCAGCGAGCCGTTCATGGGGGATCAATTCCGGAAGGATGCCGTACTTTGATGGGCTAAAGAGTGCGCTATGCATGCCCATGCCGCATAAGACGATCAAGGGCAAGATTCCTCCGGCTGGATTCAGCCAGAGAGCGGCAGTGCCGGCGGCCATGAGAAAAACCTCGACCACTTTGATCGAGATGATGACCGTCCGCTTACTGACGCGATCGGCCAATGTGCCTCCGACAAGAGACAAGAGCATCAACGGCAGTGTGAAAACGACGAACGCCATGGTCGTTTGCGTTTGGGCAATGGTCTCCAGCTCGGGGCCTGGCGCTAGGCCAACAGTGGCTTGCCGTATCGCGAGCAACGCGACCATCAGCTTCCAGGCGTTGTCGTTGAATGCCCCGCAGAATTGGGCAATCAGGAGGCTGCGAAGGGGATGGGAGCAAGACTGGGGTTCAGGCCCGGCTGAGGTGGTCATCCGTGAGGGGTATTGTGCCTGATTTAAGGAGCCGGGGGAATAGGCAATCCTTCCAGCTCCATGATGCGCAGGGCGTTTGTCGTGGGGCAGGGGCCCGGTCTGACTCGGTAATCGAACTCCAGTGCGCCGGCCGAGACGGTTTCTTGAAAGTGGGCATTGAGCAAACCGGGGACGGCTTGCTCCAGATCCGCCAACTCCAGATCATGGGTGCTCACGAGGCCGAAGCCGTGTCCTTGCGACAGCGCGGTGATGTAGGCACGGCTGCCGATGAGCCGCTCTCGATTGTTGGTGCCTTTGAAGATCTCGTCGATCAGGAACAGCACCGGTGGCGCGGCGCGTTCCTTGGTGGCATCGAGAATGGTCTTCAGTCGTTTGACTTCAGCGTAGAAAAACGAAAGGCCGGCGTCGAGTGAATCATCGACACGAATGCAGCAGGCTAGGCGGCTCCAGGTCCATGTAAACGACTGTGCGCAGACCGGCCCTCCAGCTTGCGCCAGACAGAGATTGATGCCGATTGTTCGTAGGAACGTACTCTTCCCCGACATATTCGAGCCCGTGATCAGATGGATCGAGCCGAGTCCGGTTAAATCGACATCGTTTGCGATACGGCTCTTCGTAGGGAGGAGTGGATGGCCAAGGTGAGTGGCCTGTAGAACGGCTGCTGTCCCGTTCTGCTCACCGGTTGAGATGACGGGCGTTGGCCATGTGTAATCGGGATGGAGAGCAGCAAAGGTCGCCAGAGCCGATGCCGCTTCGACTTCTGCCAGGCAGTCCAGCCACTGTGGAAGAACATGCTTGATTTCGTGCTGGGTGTGAATCAGTTGTCGCGTGAACCACAGATCCCATGGGCACAACGCGTTGACGGCCAGATGGACAAGGGGATGGGCCTTGATGCTGATCGCATGAAGCGTCCGTGCGGCCTGCTTGAGATGCAGGGTGGGACTGGCTCCCCCTATCAGATTCGCACAGACCGAGGCGAGGGCGGTGCCTTGTCGCCGGGCCTGACGCTCGAGGTAGCCCAGGACGATGGCAAGCCGTTCGGTCTCATGGTGCAGGCCGACCGCATGTTCCAGGAGCTCTTCCCCTTGATCGGTCATGAAGTAGATCAGTGCATAGGCGGCGAATGAAAACATCCAATACCCAGGAAGCTGGCCGAATAATGTGGCCGATGCGAGGACGATCGTGGTGCAGGCGAAGAGGCTCTGGATGACCAGCAGCACATTCAGGTTGGGCAGACCGACTGGGTGTTCAAGCACAGCGGCCAGCCGCCTGCCGTTGATTTCCTGTTCTCCTGTCAGTTTGGCCTCAAGGGTCAAGCGATCCCGGAATAAAGAGCGAGGTGCCAGTTCCTTCACCAACGACTGCCGTGTCTCCCACTGTGAAGGGGGAGGGGGTTGGTTCAGCAACCAGCTGTGCAAGCGCTCTCGGCCATGGTCCGAGACGGTGGTGTCGAGGAGATGTGCCAAGGAATGAGTTCCAACGAGATCGAGGTCAATGGCGTAGGGGTGAGCTGTCGGAGATTCGCCGGGTCTTGGCGGAATGGCAGCCCAATCCAAGGCGATGCGTGCACGATGAGCCAGTTTGATCTGCTTCCATTGTCGAAGCCGATGAATCCCCGTTTCCACCCTGTTATGATATGCGGCAACCGTGATGAAGGTTGCGAGGAATACGCCGACGCCTAGATTGCCGCTGTGATACCAATCGAGCTTATAGAGGGTCACGGTGGTGACGAGGCCGATGAGGAAAATGGCCAGTCGCCAGCGTGTGAAGGTCGTGCTGACCTGGGTGCCTTGAGCGATCAGGCGATCTGTTCGCCGGACCGCCGTTTCGAGCTGGACCGTGCGGGAGCGTGCCATAACAGGCGACCTTACTGGGAACGGACGTGAGACGTCAAATCATGATGCATCTCCGGCATGGCGCGACAGATGTTGCCAATCACGAGTGAGCAATGATGATGCCGAAAGACTGGGTTGATATCTGTATCCAGGAACGCCTCGATGCCGGCGAGTTATTGAGCAGGCTCGATGATGCTGCCGTTCAGGGCGCCTGGGAGGACGAGGGAGTGGTTCATCTCTATTGGGCGGAAGACCAATGGAATGACGAAAAGCTGGTGTCAGTACAGTCGATTCTTGCAGATCTCGTGCAGTCGAGCAGGGCGATCTCTCTCTCGGTGCAGCGAGTGCCCTCTCAGGATTGGAATGAGGCATGGACTCATTCGGTGAAACCGCTTCGCATCGGTCGATTGGTGATTCGCCCGAGCTGGGAGCCGGCTGAGTTGGGTCCACGGGACATCGAGATCGTGCTAGACCCGAAGCAAGCCTTCGGCACCGGCCACCATGCGACGACGCGTATGTTGCTGGAGTGGCTGCAAAAAGATATTCGCGGTGGAGAACAAGTCTTGGATGTGGGGACTGGGAGCGCGATCCTGGCGATGGCTTCGGTCAAGCTGGGCGCAGCCTCCGCCATCGGAGTCGAGATTGATTCTGTTGCGGTCGATTGTGCGAAAGAGTATGCCGAGCTGAATGGCTTGGCGGATCGGATTGAAGTCCTGTGCGGCACGTTGGCTGATCTGCCACAAGGGAGACGGATAACGGCTGATCTGGTACTTGCCAATCTTGATCGGCAGACGGTCTTGGACCTCGCCGACGATTTGCTCTGTTCTGCGCTGCGAGGGGCGAGCATCATGGTCTCCGGCATTCTGATCGAGCAACAAACTGAGATCGTGGATCGGTTGTCCAGTCTTGGCCTCGCGTGTGTGGAACGGCGAGAAGAAGAGGGTTGGGTGGCGATGAAATTCCTCAGACCTGAGTCGTGCGAAGGAGAAGCCTAGCGATGTCCACCAGGCCTTCCTATCCCCATGTGCATCAGATTAGCGTGTCCGATGGTGGGGTTCCAAAGCTTCCGGTGTTGGAAGCGACGGTGAGTGACAAAGGCGTAGATGGCGATCGCCAGCGTAATCTAAAGTTCCATGGCGGACCGGACCGTGCCGTCTGTGTGTATTCCCTTGAACTGATTGAGCGGCTTCAGGACGAAGGCCATCCGATTGATCCCGGATCCTCTGGAGAAAATCTTACTGTGTCAGGATTGGACTGGGACCAGGTGCGTCCCGGCGTCAGGTTAACCATTGGCCCGGAGGTCCAACTGGAGGTGACGGGCTATACGACGCCCTGCAGCCATAATGGACGTTGGTTTCAGGATGAGGACTTTTCGCGTATTTCCCAGAAGCTCAATCCCGGTTGGAGTCGGGTCTACGCGAAAGTGCTGCACGGTGGTGTGGTACGGCCTGGAGATGCAGTGGAGATCAGCAGCGGCGACTAGCTATCAGCCATCAGCTTCCAGCCTCTGACTTGGATTGATAGGCTGATTGCTGACTGCCGACCGCTATAGGCTTTCAAACAATGGATCGTATCCTCGAACCAGAACTCATGGATGATCCGACGCAGGCCGAGGCCTACGCGCGGGCTGATTTTGCGGAGGAGAATCAAGGATTCGTCGATCGATTCAAAGAGTATTTTCCTGAGTTTTCGCAGGGGCGCGTTCTGGATCTCGGCTGCGGTCCGGGCGACATTCCGATTCGATTCGCCAAACTGTATCCAGCCTGCCAGGTTATCGGCATCGATGCCT
>NEWS02000004.1:44846-53924 GCA_002869845.2 Nitrospira sp. CG24B
TCCGTAACATCGGGGCGCGTGTGAGCACGGGCGGAAGACCCAGCGCCTCGGCAGAGACGATAGTGGTGGGAATCTTCCGAAACACCGCCCCCATCCCGTATTTGTGGTTGAAGAAATTGGAACGGAAGCGGGCTATTCCTGGGATCTCATACCCGAAGTCCACATCACCCGTCGATTCGAACACTTCCTTCTTCGGACTCGGAGTGATCTCGTAGAGCAGGTCGTGGAGTCCTTGGTTGTCGAGCACTACAGCCCCCGGCAGGCGTTCCAATTCACCGTTGATGCGAAAGGTCGGGACTTGTCCTGCAACCAGATGAAGGTCCGACGCCCCGTGTTCGATCATCATGCGAAAGAGTTCATCGATTTTCGGCATTGTTCACGCGTCTCCTTACGCTCCGTCCTTTCCTGATACGTGTGCTGGCAGAACACTAAGCAACACATGGATCCTGGGCTTCTCAGTGTGGTCTCGAGCGTGCCAAGCGGGAGTCTCCATCCTACAACTCAAGACGTAGCAGCACCGTTTCTGCCAGTTAGCTCAGAAGGCAGCAATCACCCGCAGAGCGATACAGCTTCTTCGGAAGGAATCGGTAAAAAGTTGAGGGGGTGTATGCCCTGTGACAACGAGACTATCCAATCGAACCATCAGGGATTCTGTCGATGAGCCTCTTGTGCGAACTGGGCTCATTCGATTATTGTCATCGTCCATGGAAAAAGAATCCGTAGAAGCTTCCACATCGGATGAGGGGGCTGACAAGATTGTCATCTATTGGGAGCGAGAATACTCCACTGCCTTTCCGCCGGAACGGCTGAAGTTGGATTTTCATCCTCACCGGCCGATGCTGAGTCAGATGACGCTGGATGAGCAACGGACGCTGGCTGCCGGTGGATACAAGGTGTTGCCGGACGACTGTGGGCCGGTCCGGACCGTGGGCAACTACGGCTGGCTTATTCGTTGTCCGGCCGATATCAAATTACGCCGCACCGCATCAGGGGTTCAGTGGCAATCGCCGCCGATCGCGCAGGAAGAGCGACTGCTCGGTTACAAGACCTTCTCCGGCATGTACGTTGATTTGATTTTGAACAGCGGGTATCCCAAGCTCTGTTGTGGGGTCCGACTGTACTACCCCAAACATGTCGGCTTGATGATGAAGGATCTCCCCAACCACTTCTATCATCACCCGGACCGGACGTTTACCGTTTGGGAGGGTATCAAGACGCAGGAGTACAAGCGCACGCCGAATCAGTATGCCTGGTTGCCAGACTACGAAGCCTTCACCGCCAATTTTCTGTTACAGCTGCACAAGCCCACGACGATCAAGCGCGGCGATCCGATCGGCGTGATTCTGCCCGTCCTGCTTCCAAAGCAGTTTGAGCTCCAAGAAATTCAGCACCCTTGAGACATTTCGTCAGGGGTGAGTGGTCGAGAGGTGGTGAATCAGCCAATCGGCAATGGTGTGAGTCATCCTCGTGAAGTCCGTCCCCTTCGTGAACTGATGGTCGGCACCGGGCAACAGCTCGAGATGTTTTTTGATCTGTAGCGCCTGGTAGAGTTGTTGGCTTTGATGAAGCGGGACATGCTCGTCCTTGTCGCCTTGCACAATGACGGTCGGAGCCGTGATCGATCGTGCTGGGACGTAGGCGATCTGCCGGAGTGCATCTTCATAAAAGGCATAGTGGAGGGTGATTCGCTCGGAGCCGCCCATAATGTTCGGAATCGTGTCGGTTGCCTTCCATTGCGCCATTCCGTCATCCCCGAATTCAAGTCGTAGCTCCTCGGCGAAGTCGACGACAGGACATTTCAAGGCGAGACAGGCTAAGTCCGTTCGTTGCGACGCAGTCAGAGTCGCAACCAGACCGCCGAAACTCGATCCCATCAGGCCGATGTGTCGATAGCCGCGCTCTTGCATGAGAGCGACCGATTTCTGTGCTTGTTTCACTGCTAAGCTGGTAGTGACCAGTTCGAACGGACCCTCACTTTCCCCCTGGCCGAAGAAGTCAAAGCGAAAGGTGGCGATGCCGTGGTCGATCAGCATGCGGGTCAGTGCATTGTTCGTCGAGCTGGTTTTTGATGAAAGAAACCCGTGACACAGGATGGCTATCTTGTCTGTTCCTCCGTCAGGGACGGTCAAGATGGCGGTGACCCGATGACCCTGAGGATCGAGAAATGAGAACCGTTCTTCCATGGGAGGGATTGTATCAGAATCCGTGTTTGAGATCAGGAACGGGGGATACTTGGCCGGACCTTCAGGCCGTGAGTTTCAGTTCGTCGGTGGAGGTTTGTGCGGTCCGGAGTGTGTCCGGTTTCTTGGCGATGATCGAGGTCAGCTTGACTGAAAAGAGAATCAAGCCGGTCATGAGGAGGCCGAGACTCGTCCAGGTGGCAACATGGATGTAGGTGGAGCCTAACGGCACATTCCACGTGAGTGCGGCCAAGAGGCCAAGCCCCATGGTTCCTAGACTGAGCGTCGCGATTTGAAGGGTGCTCCAGCGGTTCATGATCACGTTCAGTTGATCACGATACGGTCCGCGCTTCTTGGTATTGGGGACACGATCAGCTGCGAGGGTGATGGGAATGAAGTAGGAGCACGCGCCCATGATGGCATTCACGATAAAGCCGACGAACGTCATATGCGTATAGGCGACGAGGTGGAGCGTGCCGTACGGCAGCCGTGGTGGACTAGAGAGGCTATTCGCTCCGACAAGCACGCCGAGGATGATGGTGAACAGGAGAAAGAAGGTACTGACCAAAAGATGGTTTGAGGCGGCGCTGCCGGTGTGGACCGAGGCGCGCCAGGTTCCAAGCAGATTGCCGATCCAGAGAATCCCGCCCGTGAAGAGTATAGCGCCAGCGGCCATTTCAACCGGGACTGATGAGTTCAAGAATCCGCCGATCAAGACAGCCACGCCGAGCGGCATCAAGGCTATCGCTGTCTGTGCCAGCGTGGGGCTCACGAAAGGACGGCTCCAGATTGTCGGGAGGATATGGTGCATCATGCCCATGATTGCCAGCAGCACAAAGCCGAGCACCACCAGGTGAATGTGCGCGAGTCGCACATAGCCAGAGGATTCCGGCATAAACCCAAACGCCAGGATCTCCCCGCAGGCTGATCCGCCGACAAGGCCCAGGAGAGACAGGGCGTAGTACCAGGCATGCTTCAGTGAGGACGTCCACATCCGACGTGCGCGGCTCCACAGGGTGTAGATGACGGAGCAGCAAGAGGCCATGACCACAAGGCCAGTGATGCCTACGACTAGGGACTGATGCAGCCAGAACCCCACGAGCATTCCAACCAGCCCGCTGTTCAGCGCCCAGAATGTGAGGGGATGCGAGTCTGGTTCTTTTCGGTCAGCCGCGTGAGGGGAGGAGATGAAGAGGAGAAATCCACCGAGAAGAATCTGGGCCACACCGCCGACCAAGACTGCATGGACATGAAGCATTCGGACCCATGACGGTAGCGGAGTGCCACGCACCAGCCCGATAAGAATCGCTAGGCCGAGAATCGAGGACAACACCAGCCAGCCGAGGCCTGTGAAGCAAAACGAGAGGGGTGGATAGGGTCGTGTAAACATCGGTGTGCCGCTACCGCTCGAGGAAATAAAAATGATCCGTCGGGCCTTGTCCGTGGCCGATTGCCAGCCCATGACGGATCGCTTCGGTGACGTACGACTTGGCGGCCTGCGCCGCATCCAGGACGGATTGCCCTCGTGCCAGATGCGCTGTCAGCGCGGAGGCGAACGTACAGCCGGTGCCATGCGTATGGCGGGTCTCGATGAACTCCCCCTTCAAGATATTAAAAAATCGTCCGTCGTAGAGCAGATCCGTCGCCCGTTCAGCGAGGAGATGGCCGCCTTTGATCAGCACATACTTGCATCCGAAGCCATGAATGACCTTGGCGGCTCGCCGAGCATCGGCCAACGAGGCAACCTCAATGCCCGACAGCTGCTGCGCCTCATGGACGTTCGGTGTCACGACCAATGCGAGCGGCAACAGCGTGGTCTTGACTGCTTCGACCGCGTCCGGTCGCAAGAGAGCATGACCGCTCTTGGAAATCATCACCGGATCCACGACCAAGTTGGTCACGCGCTGAGGTGTCAGCATTCTCACGACGACTTCGACGAGGGCCGCCGAGGACAACATCCCGGTTTTCACGGCAGCGACGTCGAAATCGTCGAAGACCGCGTCGAGTTGCGAGGCGATGATGGCCGTCGGCAACTCGAAGACATCCGTTACCTCTTCGGTATTCTGGGCCGTGATCGCCGTGATGACGGACATGGCGAACACCCCATTGGCGGACATGGCTTTGATATCGGCCTGGATACCCGCGCCTCCTCCGGAATCCGAGCCGGCGATCGTGAGTACTTGTTTCAAGGTCTTTGACATGAGCGATCCTTTACGGTGTTGTCAGCGTAGATTCCGACGGCGAGCCAATTTTTAGTCCATCGATGACGAAGGAGGCGTCTCGCCGAGGTAATGTCTCGCTAAAATGAAGTGTGAATTGAGTGGCTGCTGTCTCCGATGAGCCGGTGAAGGTCAGGACGGCCCGTTCCTTCCGGCGAGGGGAGAGTTCGATGCCACGGGTACAGAGACCTTCTCGATTGTCCCCAACGCCTTGATGCCACGCCGTTCCCTGTTCGTCCTTCAGGAGTGTGTCCTGTAAGCGACAGAGGAGCTTCAGATCGCGTCGGGAAAGGTTTTCGATGGTGAGATCCACCTTGGCTCGGTTGGCCTGCAGTTCGATCGATCGGACCACCAGTTCATAGTACTCGTTCCGGTAGGTCCCTAAACCGACCGGCGTCGGGGCCTCTTTAGGACTGTTGATGCTCGTGGTCGGTTGAGGAGTTTCCTCTTTCTTAAAGAACACGTTCAAGGGTCCGGCTTTGGGCAGCATCCCTCGTATCGCGCGGATCGGCTGGGCATTTGATGGGGTGATGAGCCGTACAGTGACCTGTAGGCCATCGGGCGTGTCGAGGATCACGCCGCCCACAAATAGGTCGGCGCGTATGGCTTTGGCTGCCTGCTGTACGGTCTTCGCATGGGCCGAGTCGATGTGATCAATGTGGAGCTTCTTCAGGGTCGAGTATGCAAGGGCGCGATCCACCACCGTCAATTCACCGGCTACCATGATCTGTGTCCCGAGTTCCTCGGCCAGGAACTGTCCCATCGGGGTCGATTCCCCTTTTCCATCGGTGAAGTCGAGAAAAGCCAGGCGCTGCTTTTTCGCCTTGGCGGCTCCTTCAGCCACCCCGTCAGCCAATTGCTTGAGGCCCTCCTCATACTTTGTCCCAGCCCACGACGAGGTTGGATGAGAGAGGAGTGTCAGGAGACCGACGAGTAGTACCAGAAGTCCAATCATAGGCATGAATTCATGTCATTATACTCAGGGAAGTCCTGCTGTCTAGCGTGCTATAAAAAATGGAGCGAGATCGAGGCTCGGTTTGAACAGAGGGAAAGGAGTGATGCCCCCTTGAAAGTTAAGTAATCCGCGAGTGCCCCACCTGCAGAATGTTACGAATAGCCGTCGTATGCCACCTTTAGAATTTGTCGCTCATTTCAGACAAGTAAACCGGTATCCTTTTCCCCAGATCATGGTGGATGACGAGCCGGTGGCAGGAATAGCGAGTTTGGGGTGTGTGCTGTAGATCTTGCCTAAGAAGCAGGCACTTCGCTTGGTTTATCGCTTACTTCCTCCTTGTTCTCCCGTTTCCGACTGACTCATTGACGCAGTAGCTGGGGTATCGGCCCCGTGAGCAAGCCTTTGGTGGGGTTTGACAAGAGCGCTTGCCAGTAGAGTACACTGCCACCCCTAGATCCCCCCATTCACTCCTACTGTCCAAGGAGGACTCAATGCAGAACCGCTTCTGGGTGCCGATGCTCAGCGCAGCAAGTCTGTTTCTCTTGTGCCTCACAAGTTTGGTCGGTGCCGAAGAGCCGGCTGGTGCCGTGAATGAGGCGCGCTTGGTCGCGCAATATAACTACTCGATTCACATCCTGGCCATGCTGGTCGTCGGGTTTGGCTTTCTCATGGTCTTTGTCCGACGGTATGGGTTCGGTGCCACGACCGGCACCTATCTCGTGGTCGCAACAGGGATACCTCTGTACATGTTGTTGCGCGCGAACGGAGTGGTGGGGCATTCGATCCAGGCCCATTCGGTTGAAACGCTCATGCTGGCTGAATTTTCAGTGGCGACGGCGTTGATCGCGATGGGAGCGGTGCTCGGACGCTTGAGGGTGTTTCAGTACGCGTTACTCACGTTGTTGTTGGTGCCACTCTATGCGCTGAACGAATATTTGGTGTTGGACAATGGTTCGGGGCTGACGAAAGGGTTTCAGGATTCGGCTGGATCGATTGTCATCCATGCATTCGGCGCCTATTTCGGATTGGCCGCATCTCTGGTGCTGACGACTGCGCAGCAGCGGAGCCAGCCGATTGAATCCGATCCGACGTCTGATCGGTTCGCCATGCTCGGGTCCATGGTGCTGTGGCTGTTTTGGCCGAGTTTTGCGACCGCGATTGTGCCGTTCGAGCAAATGCCTCAAACCATCGTCAATACGATCCTTGCTTTATGCGGGGCCACGCTCGCCACCTATTTCCTCAGCACACGTTTTCATCATGGGAAAACCTCAATGGTGGATATGGCCAATGCCGCGCTGGCGGGAGGAGTCTCTATCGGCTCGACCTGTAATCTCGTGAGTCCCACTGGCGCATTTGGGATCGGATTGCTTGCCGGTGCCTTGTCGGTCATTGGGTATGTGTTTATTCAGCCGATGCTGGAATCTAAGATCAAACTGGTTGATACCTGCGGCGTGCACAATCTGCATGGGATGCCGGGGCTATTGGGTGGACTGATCGCGATTGTCGTGGTGCCTGGTGTTGTTGGGGTTCAACTTGTGGGCATCGCGATGACGCTTGCCACAGCAATCGTTGGCGGGGTTATCGCCGGTATGATCATCAAAGCCACAGGTACGACTGAACAGGCGTATGAAGACTGCCATGAGTTTTCCCATGTGCCGGGGCCGGAGAGTGAACGCAAGGTGGAGGAGCTCGCGTTGGGCGCAAAGGCCGATATCGAAGTCTTGCAAAAGGAACTGCTTGCCCGAGCAGCGACACGTGGTTGAGCCGGGAACGAAAGCTTATACCGACCGTGTAGGGATTGTGTTATCACCTTGTTCGATCAGAACTGGCGGAGCGGGGTTTATCTATCCGGTAACAGATCAGTCTTGCCTATCAGCACATTCGTTTTCCATTCGAGCAAGCCTGGTCGGAAAGAGAAGATAGGACTATCTGAATGGTATTATCCGCGCACCAACCACGATGACACGATGGTTGGCGCACTACCCACACGAAGTGCGGTGTGGTGCGCCCGACAGGACTTGAACCTGTAACCTTCTGATCCGTAGTCAGATGCTCTATCCATTGAGCTACGGGCGCATTCGTATTAGCTGCCGAGATATCAGTCCCGAGATAAAGAGCTCGCTTGACGACGATAGTGATGGATGGAGTCTCGTCTCAGCACTCAGCGCTTTTGTCCCAGCACGTACCAGCGTCAGTGGTTATACAGTTCTCAGTGAGAGGGGGTCAAGAGACGAACGCTGGAAAGTCTGGATTCGAGGTCCGGGGGCAGGTGGTTAAGGGATGGTCTTTCGCACTTCGTTTGAGAACGAACTTTCGGCGCCATCCGTATTGTAGGCGGTGACCGTGAAGAAATAGGTGGTGCCGGATTCAAGGCCCGTCACGGTGTAGTCCGTGACATTCATGGGAACGGCTGCTATCGGCGCTCCATACGCACCTGGCGCTGTTGCCTGATAGATTTTATGTCCCGCAAGGTCCACTCGCTCACTGGCATCCCACGAAAGCGTGGCCGTTCCATTGCTTGAAGCAGGGTTGGACGAAGCGCAGGCCGTCGTCATGAGCACAAATGTACATATCTGCAATACATGGTAATGACGGGTCATTGATCTCGTGAGGCCCATAAGATTTCTCCGCCACGGCAGTCTGTTCGGTGGTCCATGGCAGGACTAAGCCTTGCCCTTATCTCGGCGTGGAGATTCTTGCAGAAGCCAGTGGGTATATACAAGAATGAAAATTGATCGCCTCTAGCGATCAGCAGGATGAGGCTCTGAGGTATGAAGAGGGTGCGGTCAGAATCGCAAGAATTGGTCATTCTTCATCGTGGGTAAGTCCTTGGAAGAGGGTTACATCTGGCAACGACTGGGAGGAAGAGGGTAGGGGATTCTGTTCCAGAGCAATGAAAACACTGGGGGGCTTTCTCCTCTTCTGGAGAAAGCCCCCCATGCCTACTAGCTTCGAGAGCTACGATTAGGATTAGTGACCGCCCTTCTTCTCGTCTTTCTTCTCTTCGCCGAAGGTGTCGGCATGGCCGCCCTTCTTCTCTTCCTTCTTGTCGCCGAAGGTGTCCATGTGGCCATCCTTCTTTTCTTTCTTCTCTTCAGCCATCACCACGTGGCCGCCCTTCTTCTCTTCCTTCTTCTCGCCGGCGAAGGCTGGCGCGCTGAAGGTCACTGCCACTGCCACTGCCATGATTGCCATCAACATGCTCTTCATTACAAGAACCCCCTATTAAGAAGTTATAAAGTATATGTGCCACTCACTTGGCACTTACCTAAGTGACTCAGCAAAGGTAGTGCCATTCCACCCTATTTAGAAGATGAAACAGAGACCATCAGGTAATCAGTAGGTTACAAAATTCCTCTCATGAAGTCGTGAATGGTTTATCCTTCAGGTTGCCGTAGCGGAATAGTTGTGATCGAGCTAAACCGCCTCATATAGGTGCTGCATGTGGAGCGTACAGAATCTTCAGGTGATAGACCGAAAGCTAGAACGATGGGTTAGCTGTCAGCAGTCATGCAGGCAGTTTCATGGTTCTCGTATTCAACCAGGGTGAGTTTAAACGATGATTGTGTGGAGGCCTCGACCGTTTGTGTCGGCACATTGTCTCAGCACGTAGGAGGGGCAATATTTATGAAGGTCTCAGTAAACCGAAAGCACGGAAGCAAGCAATGTTGATGGTGCGGGAGGCAATCAGGCTACGGGGGGCCGCAAGGCCCCCGTAGCCTTT
>NEWS02000004.1:54024-174346 GCA_002869845.2 Nitrospira sp. CG24B
GCTGAAGCCCACTGCTACCAATAGTATGTAGGGGAATCAAGTGCATACGCCTATTAAGAAATTAGAAGATATGTGTGCCGTTCATTTGGCACTTGTGAAGATATGGAGCAAAGGTAGTGCCGTTCCTGGTTACCTCCCATATGAGACCAAGAGCAGTGATGAATCAGTGAGTTAGAAAATCTTTTCCATGAACACTCGAATGATTTTCCCTGCCGATGACTGTAGCGGAATAGTTTGTGTACGACTAAACTGCCTCATCCCGCTCGCGAACATGCATGATGAGCTGGGCGTTTCGCGAGTCCTCATCGTCCGAGGAGTAACTTGAGGAGGACGAGGTGTTCGAGGGGAACAGGTGTAAGAATTCGAGATTCAAGGAACAAGGTTGTCGACTAGCACAGCGCAGAGTGTCTGCTTTTGGCGTAGATCAAGCCATCTTCGAGTGTTCCAAACTCTCCATCAAGCTGAGCCTCATAACAGTCATCAAGCAGTCGGCCCATGTCAGGACCAGGCTGGATTCCTAATTCCAACAAGTGACGGCCCATGATAATGGGAGAAGGCGTCTGACGGTCCACTTCCAGCTGGCGTGCTTTGGCCAACAGCCACTCACCGGCGGGAAATCCATCAAACTGTTTCGGCGGGCGTCCTGCGTGGTCAGCCCGCGCCACGCGCACCAATCGGTCGATGCGCTTGACGTGCCTCGCCAATCGGCGGACTGCGCTGTCAGAAGCGTTGGCGTCATGCAGGGCACGAGGACGAAGATGGCAACATACCAGTGGGACCACCTCATCAATCAGGCTGTGCTGGTTGGTCAATCGCTCAAGAAAACGTTGTGTCGGGCCTGCCCCTTCCGATTCATGTCCTCGCGAGGTGACGTGTCCGAATTCTTCTTTGGTCGTAGCCGGTTTGCCGAAGTCGTGGCAGAGGACACCCAACCCAACGGCCAGGTCATCCGGCTCACCACCGGTGCGCTCCGCAGCGAACCAGTCCAGGCAGTGGAGTGTGTGGATCCAGACGTCGCCTTCCGGATGCCAGATGGGATCTTGTGGACAGCCTTCAAGGGCTGCGAGCTCCGGATAGAAACGGAGCCAGCCGCTGTGACGTAAGAACTGCAATCCCAGCGATGGCTTGCGTCCTTGCAGGAGCAGCTTCTTCCATTCTTCCCACAGACGCTCGCTTGGGTGATCTTCCTGGGAAAGTGTCTGGCACAGAGCCACGGTTTCCGGCGCGACCGTGAGCTCAAAGCGGGCCGTCAGCTGCATGCCACGCAAGACGCGCAGAGGATCTTCGGCGAATCGGTTCGACGTGTGGCGCAAGATCCGTGCATCAAGGTCGCCGCGACCGTTGAAGGGATCGCGAAGCTCCATGGTGTCCGGATCCCAGGCCATTGCGTTGATGGTGAAGTCTCGTCGTGCCAGCGCCTCATCAATCGGCATGTTGGGGTCGGCTTGTCTCAGCAAGCCGGGGAGGGAGGTGTCGTCAGTGCGCATGCGGGAGGGAATGGACACATCGATCGGCAGGCCTTGCAGCTTGAAGACCGCGAATGTTTTTCCAACGAATTGCACAGAGAAGTGCTCAGTCAGCAGTGCATGGACTTGGCCGGGCGGCAGACCGGTCACTTCGAGGTCCAAATCCCGTGGCTGTTGACCGAGCACGAGATCACGGACCGAACCGCCGACCAGCCATGTTCTCCCACCGGCGCGGCGAATCAGTTGCTCAATCTTGCGTAGCGCCCCCGCAAGCGTGGGATCTTCAATGCGAAAACGGGCCGGCACTTAGACTCCTGCTTCGCGGAGGAACGTCGCGGCTTCCTCCGGTGACACCGGATTGATGTAGAAGCCGGTGCCCCATTCAAAGCCGGCGACTTGCGTCAGTTTAGGGATGATCTCCAGGTGCCAATGGTAGTACTCGCCGGTTTTCTCATGCAGGGGAGAACTGTGGAGGATAAAGTTGTATGAGGGGCGAGCGAGCACTTTGTCCATACGGCGCAACGACTCCGAAAGGATCGGGGCCAGAAACTCGAACTGCGATTTCTGGCTTTCCTCAAAATACGCCGCATGGCGCTTGGGAAGAATCCACATTTCGAATGGAAACCGTGGCGCGAAGGGTGTGACGCAGAGGAACTCCGGATTCTCGGCGACGATGCGATCTCCTTCCGAGAGATCCTGCCGGAGGATATCACAGTAGATGCAACGCTCTTTCTGCTGATAGTGAGCGCGGCATCCGTCCAGCTCCTCCTGTACGTTGGTCGGGACGATCGGCAGGGCGATGAGTTGAGAATGGCTGTGTTCCAGGGTGGCGCCGGCGGATGCGCCGTGGTTCTTGAAAATGAGAATGTAGCGGAATCGAATGTCTTTTCGGAGGTCGATCATTCGATCTCGATAGGCCCACAGCACGTCCTCGATCTTCTTGATCGGAAGATCGGCGAGGCCCTCGACATGGGTGGGTGTTTCGATGATGACTTCATGGGCGCCCACGCCGTTCATGCGGTCGTAGAGTCCGATCCCCTCGCGACCCATGTCACCTTCAACTTGCAGCGCAGGAAATTTATTCGGGACGACGCGTACGGTCCAATTGGGAGAATTGGGTCCGCCCGGCTGCGGCCGATAGGCCATGATTTCTTTCGGCGTGAGCCGTTCCTGTCCCGGACAAAACGGACAGAGGGTCGTCGAAATCGGTCGGGCCGGTTGGAGGTTGATAAAGTCATGTGGACGACCCCTGCGCTCAGTGGAAATAATCACCCAGCGGCCCACAACGGGGTCACGTCTTAGATCTGGCATCTCTTCTCCTCCATATCACACTCTCCACAGTTCGGCCTCAAATTCAGGCCCAGGTACGGTCAGGACGGCCGGATGATGGCCAGGATAGCGAGCGACTTCGAGGCCGTGTTCTCGCACGATGATCGACATCTGGATCGTATTCCCTTGTTCCAGGCACAGCTCTTTCCAAGGGACGGCCAACTCCAGAATGGTGTGGGCCTTGATTGACCGATAGGAGCCGATCTCTTGCCAGGCATCTGCCTGGGTTTGGCGAGACAAGATAAAAGCCTCCGGGCCTGGCGAGGTCAGCGCAAATGTCAGCCGAAAAGTACATTGAGGCCCTTGCAACCGAATATCAACGTCGAGGCCCTGTCGTGTCGTACTCGTTTCGTCTGGGTCGAATCTCATCACGAGCTGACCTGAGGTCCAACCGAATTGGATCGCCGTGAAGAGTCCATCGGCTTTCCACATGGCTCCAAGCGGGGGCTGGGTGTTGATGTTTCCGGCGCCACGCCATTCGAAAAAGTCGGTCACGATGCCGTCGATTGTGGGATTCAACAGGACGAGCGGCTGTTGGACTGAATCGGATTCGGAGGCGATGGCCCTCGTGCAGATCGGAACATTCAGTTGATCGGGAGGCGGAATGCCCATATGCGTCCAGACGTTCCGGAGATGCGTGCGGAAGAGGCGGTCGAATTCGGGTTTAAAGTCGGTATCGAAATCATCGCCGTACCACCAGAACCAGTCGCTCCCTTCGGCGGCGTAGAGTTCTTGCCAGGCCGCTTGCGCACGGTCAGGTGGAAGACTCTGTGCGATATTCACCAGCTGTGTGCGAGTATGACCGAGGAGATCCCACCCGCGATTGTCTTCGTAGTGCCCGATCCAGATCTTGTAGTCAGAATTGATCCAGGAGCCTGAATGGAGGCAGGGCAGCTGTTGTGTAGGTTGCACGGCAGTCATCGCATCCGACATGGTAGAGGCCTGGACCAGGACCTGTCCGTTGTGATCCAGTTCGTGGTTGGTGAAGGCTTCGTACAGGAGAGATAGGAACTGTTCCCCGCCGTCGTGATAGTGTTCCCACGGATTTTCACCGTCCAGGATGATGGGGATGACGATCTTCTCTTGCGGTGTATCGTGGACAATGCCCCGCAGCCGCCGCAGGACATCCTCAGCGGCGGATTCGGGCGTCGTCTTGTGGTAGACGAATCCGAATGCGTCGGAGATCTCGCGGTCGCGGAACAGTACGGTCAATGCATGTTCAGGTTCACCGATGCGATAGGGTTGATAGAGCGCGGCTTGCCGATGCCATGGGCGGCCGCACATTCCCAGGGAGCGTGCGAGGATGCCCTCGTCTGTGGCAAACCAGCGAAGGCCGGTCTGATGGATCAGAGGAAGCATCTCGGGACACACCGATCCCTCGGACGGCCACAAGCCGGTTGGAGCCTGGCCGAAAGTGGACTGATGATATGCGACGGCCTGCTGCAGTTGGGCTGCGGCATCTTCCGGAGCATGAAAACGAGCGGGCAAGGGAAGGTCCGGCCTGGCCCGCCGGTTGATATCGGTGTCGATCACCAGTGGAAGAATCGGATGATAGAAGGGTGTCGTCGTCAGTTCGACTTGCCCCCGCTCCAAGAGTCGTCGGTATAGCGGGATGATTTCTCGTACGGCCAGACGTTGCAGGTCCAATACTTCTTGCTTATCGTCCTCGGTGAAGCCGCGATTTTTCTGGCGCAGCGCAGCCAGACGAGGATATTGTTGAACGGTGCCATATCCGAACCAGGCGAGGTTGTGCCAGACTTGGAGGTCTAGCAGCTCTTGTGTGGAGAATTGACGGGCGACGCGGTGGAGATCATGTCCCGGGACGTCCAGCCCGCGTTTCACCAGCAACTCATGGTATCGAGGATAGGGGCGCACCATCGTCGCCCAGTTGGCTGAAAAGAAATGACGGACCAGAAAGGCTTTTTCTTCAAGGGTGAGGTTTGCCGCTGGGCGTTGGGCATGTTCGAGAAACAGATCAAGGATCTTCCCGGTGCCGATCTCCTCTAACTGCAAGAGGAGGGACGGCGTAAAATTGAACGTGGCGCTGACACCGGGGAATTTCTCCAACAGATAGGCCATATCGTAATAGGCCTTGGTCGCATGCAGGCGCACCCATGGCATACTGGCCGATCCGGCCACCGGATCGGTGTAATAGGGCTGGTGCATATGCCACAGAAAACATACGTGGACATGCTTCATTGATGCCGATTTCCCTTCATCTTGCCGAGTATGTCATAGGGGGTATGAGCATGCAATCCGCAGGCGGATTTGTGATGGAACATCGCATGAGGAGTTGAGATGGCGAGCTTTCTTCGGTATTGGGGGCCGGTGTGCGGATACGCTGGGATTATTTTTTATTTATCCGCGCAGGCTCATCCGGAAGAGCATGTGCCGTTCGTCATGCATTTCAGTGATAAAGTTTTGCATGCCGTCGAGTATGCGGTATTCGGTGCGTTGTGCTACCGGGCGCTTTGTGGAAGTGGACATGCTGCGTGGAGACAACAAGCGATTCCGGTAGCTATCCTTCTGGCCTCCTTGTATGGGGTAAGCGATGAGGTTCACCAGGCGTTCGTTCCATTTCGAGATGCCAACTGGTTGGATTGGGTGGCGGATACGATCGGAGCTACGATCGGAGTGACGGTCATGGATCGGGTGTTCAGTCTCAGGCCGGTCGGCTCGATTCCGGAAGCGTTGAGGTAGGGCCGATCGAATATGAGGTGTTCGTGACAAGTCGTGGGGCGCTCGCTATAATTCGCTGAGTATGCTGTCGGCCAACACACCCCCTTTCAAGACGCCGTTGTCTCCTCCCGATCAAACTCTCATCGCGCAGGCGGTTGAGACTCGTCTTTCTCCCGGCCTCGTCTTAAAGGCTCTGACGCCATTGGCAGGCGATGCTTCCAATCGGCGCTACTATCGAGCCACCGTTTCCGGCGGGCCACCACATGCTGTGATCGTGATGCAGTTGGCTGAGCCGGAAGGTTTCAAGCAGTCTGAAGAGGCGGTCAGTGGCGGGATCCACCAGATCTCGGAACTACCCTTCATCAACATCATGTCGCATCTGGCTAAAGCAAAGGTGCCGGTTCCTGTACTCCACTACTATGATCAATCCTCAGGGCTGCTCTATCTGGAAGATTTCGGAGATGTGACATTAGCGGAGGCCGTCAGCCAGGCGGATGCGCCGAACGTGGAGTCACGGTACAAACAGGCCATCAATATCCTGGTGCAGATGCAGGTCAACGCCACGACGCCGGCGGATCCTGGGTGCCTGGCGTTTCACCGCAGTTTCGATGTGCCGTTGCTGATGTGGGAGTTCGACCATTTTCTTGAGTATGGAATTGTGGCGCGTCGCGGCAACCCGTTGCCTGAGGAGGACGCCACGACAATCAGACGGGAGTTCGAAGGAATCGCGGAACTCCTCGCCGGGCAACCACGCGTCTTTACGCATCGCGATTATCACTCTCGCAATTTGATGGTCGACGGGTTGCGGCTTGGCGTGATTGACTTTCAGGATGCGTTGATGGGACCGGCAACCTACGATCTGGCCTCACTCTTACGGGATGCCTATATTCGACTTGACGAAGCCCTCGTTGACGATTTGGTGGGGTACTACCTCGATCAGCTGGCCGAACAGCGCTTCGTCTGGACCAATCGTGCGGCGTTTCGACGGCTCTTTGATCTGACGAGTATTCAACGCAATCTGAAGGCGGCCGGACGGTTTGTCTACATTGATCGGGTCAAAGCCAACTCAAAATTCTTAGCTGATATTCCTCGCGTCTTGAGCTACGTCAAGCGCAATCTTGAAAAACATCCGGAGCTGGATACACTCCGAAGGCACCTCACACCGTATGTGCCTGAATTGCAATAACCGGTGAAGGGTAAGGAGTTAGGGGTGAGGAGACGACGAATCACTCAATTGCTCTTCGCTCCTCACGCTTTACCCCGTACGCCTCACGGAACTTCATGAAAGCCATGATTCTTGCGGCTGGTCTAGGCACTCGCTTGAGACCGCTGACGCACACCATTCCTAAGCCGTTGCTGCCGGTCGGTGGGGTGCCGCTCATCGTCTGGAACCTCCTGCTGCTGAGGCGGCATGGGTTCCGTCAAGTCGTGATCAATCTGCATCATCTGGGGCCGATGATCGAACAGGCCTTGGGCACGGGTTCAAAATTTGGGATGCGCATCATCTATTCGCATGAGCCGGTCATTCTGGGCACCGGCGGTGGAATCAAACAGGCGGAGCCTTATTTTTCGGGAGAGCCCGTGTTGATTCTCAATGGGGATACGCTGGTGGAGTTAGATCTTGAGGCGCTCTGCGATTTTCACCGCACCAACAACGCGGCGGCAACCTTGGTGCTGCGGGAGGATTCGGACGCGGCCAGTTGGGGGCTAGTTGAGGTGGAAGAGAAGGAGAGGAAGATCCTGCGCATCACCGGAAAAGGGCTTGCGGATTCCGTTCCCACGATGTCGCGTATGTTCGCCGGGATTCACATCTTGCACCCTCGGTTGCTCCGGCAGGTGCCGAAAGGAGTGGCCTCCTCGATCATCGATCCCTATGTGAGGGCCATCGAGCGAGGAGAGTCGGTGCTCGGGTATGATCTGCAGGGCTATTGGTCGGATATTGGCACGGTCGAGCGCTACGCGCAGGCGGAACGGGATGTCCGAGCGGGACGGATTCGTTTGGAAGCTCGTCAGCCAGCCGAAGCGCATGTGCCGCTCACCTAGACCGCCTTGCCCCGGTCGCACCCCTCCGTCGACCGGTCACCTCGTCTCGCCTATTTTTGCTGCTTGAGTAAACGAGCCAGATAGGTTCGCTGGAGCTTGAGCGAGTCGGCGGCTTTTGTCTGATTGCCTTCGGCCAGTTCCATCGCGCGCGCGATGATGTAGCGGCTGTGGTGTTCCATGGATTCATGGTAAGGGAGATTCAGATACGGCAGTGAATCGTCTTCGCTTCGACCGAAGATGGCGTCCTCTGCCAGGAGTGCCAATATCTCCGGTTCAATGATGTCTTTCTGGCTCAAGACGACGGCGCGCGCGATCACATTGTCCAATTCTCGAATATTCCCCGGCCACGGATAGCGGGTCAATGCCTCGACCGCAGTCGCGCTCAGCGCCATGCCTGGTCGTTTTGCGTCTCTCGTATGCCGATCCAAAAAGAACTGGGCCAAGGCCGGGACATCCCCTGATCGTTCGCGCAGCGGCGGCAGCGTGAGGGTCACGACGTTGAGTCGAAAATAGAGATCTTCGCGGAACTGGCCTGCTCGCACGGCCTGCCGAAGGTCTTTGTTCGTGGCCGCAATGATGCGAATGTTGACTGAGACGGTTTTGGAGCCGCCAACACGCTGAAACTCCCGGTCTTGCAGGACGCGTAACAGCTTTGATTGCAACGGAAGGGGCATGTCTCCGATCTCATCCAGGAAGACGGTACCCCCGTCGGCCATTTCCAGCTTGCCCTTCTGCTGTCGGTCGGCCCCGGTGAACGCTCCTCGCTCGTGTCCGAATAGTTCATTCTCCAGTAACGTCTCCGTCAAGGCAACGCAGTTGATGACGATGAGCGGCATGGCACCCCGATGGCTCCACTGATGGATCGAGCGAGCGAAGAGTTCCTTGCCGGTCCCGCTTTCGCCGAGGAGTAATACGCTCGCATCGGATTTGGCGGCTCGTTGTGCCGCTTCCACGACAGATTTGACGGACGGGCTGTTGCCGACGATGGAGGCGTAACGGCCGTCGACTTCAGACCGGAGATAGGCGACCTGGTGTCGCAGCGCATCCCGCTCCAAGGCTTTGCGAATGACGATCAACAGATGGTCTTTATCGAGAGGTTTGGTCAGAAAGTCGTAGGCCCCTTCCTTCATGGCCTCCACCGCGGCTTCAACCGAGCCATGCGCGGTCATGACGATGACGGGAATATTTTCAGACGGTTTGATCTGGGACAGACGCTTGAGGACGTCAAGTCCTGACACTTTGGGCAATGTAAGGTCCAGGAGGATCAGCTGGGGAGACTCGTGAACGATGTGGTCAAGCGCCTGTTGTCCCTCGGTGGCCGCGACGGTCTCGTATCCGGAAGCATGGAGCCGGTCCTCCAGCATCATGACGATGTCGGGGTCATCGTCGACAATAAGAATTTTGGCGTTCATCGGAATAATCCTCTGTCTTCGGTCGTCCGCTAGGGCAGAATCGGCCAGAAAGTCGTTATGCCATTGACGAGCGGCGATGCGTGAGACATCTCCACTTACCCGTTCATGACGTTGATGACAAGTCCCGTCAATGGCTTCGGGTAAAAATACGTCGATTTGTGCGGCATCCGCTCCCCCGCAGATGCGACCGCTTGCACTTCACTGACCTTCGTGGCGTTGAGCAGGAATGCGCCGGTCCCTGTTCCGTTGGCCACCCAGTCCAGGGCTTCATGGTCATCTTTGGTGTACAGAATGGCTTCTTGTTCCTGCTGCGTTGGACAGAGCTTGGTCACGATCAGTTGCTGCAGCAGGGAGACGTCGAGTTTGGCTCGTGGTGAGGCCTGAATGGAAGGTCGATGGGCCGGCTTCAGGGTGAGGGTGACGTAGCGGTCGTCGCCTTGACGCGTCAGCCCGAACACCGGGGCATTCTTTCCTTCAGTCCGCAAGCTGGCCAGGAATTGTGAGCGTGTGTGATCTTGAGTCGATGCGTTGAAGGGGAAATCTCGAAGCTCAAACACGTCGCCCAATACTGTTTTGATCTGGTCCGAAGACGGCAAGGGGGTGGTCGCAACGCGGTGCGTCGGTAAGACCGTCAATCCTGGATCTTCAAGCGGGGTAAGCAGCATGAGCACCGAGTCGTAGGGTTGCAGCCCTGTTTGAGGGCCCGCCTGCTGTCGCCGGAGCTTTTGATAGTTCAACGCCGTTTCATAGCGATGGTGACCATCCGCGATGAACAACGGCTTGCTCTGCATCGCATCGGTCACCTGTTTCAGTACTGTCTCGTCGGTCACGGTCCACAAGCATTCGCGACATCCGGCATCGTCTTGAAAGTCGTAGCGCGCCGGCGTGCCCTTTGTTGCGGTGTCCAGAAGTTGGATGATGGCACCGAGCGGATCAGAGTAGAGGGACCAGATCGGGCTGAAGTTTGAACGACAGGCTTCGATCAGATTCAGGCGATCAGTCTTTGCCGCGGCACGTGTGTTCTCATGGGGGTAGATATGTCCGGAGTCGAGCGCCTCCAGCTTTGCCAGCGCCAGAAATCCACGAAGCACTTTCTTTGGAGCATCGGGAGCTGAATAAAGAGGGGTGTATTCAATCGTGTGATAGTAGACGGCTGGCCGCGCGTCGCGCTTCAGGATCCCCTCGTTGAGCCAGGTCTGTAGTGTTGCCGCTGCACGGGTGTACCGGTTCTGGGCAGGGCTGTCCCCGGTCTGGTCGAGCCCTAATTCCATTCGGATAATGTTGTGGGGATGGCGATCGTGAAGTTGCTTCTGCCCATTCGTGTCGATAATGTCGTACGGTGGGGCGACCACATCCTTGATGGTACCCACGAGCGTTTGATCGTATAGCATGCCCTGGAATGGGAAAATCTGTGACATGAACAACCCCTTGGTTAATGTCGTGACAGCGCGACGACGGTTTGATGGTTACAGGAGAGAGTGGGATCCTTTCGTCCTACGCTGTGCCGCTTTCACGGTCCAGCGTTCTTCCAGCTGGTGGGAAGACGACTATCGGTCGCGGGTAATCATGTAATCAGCGGCGACTGACAGCGCACGGCGTGCGGTACTATCGTCGAAGCGTTCAAGCTCATGTTTGGCGGCGGCGATATAGGCGCTCGCGCGATCCATCGCATAGGTGATTGAACCGAAATCGGCCATGAGAAACAGGATGCGCTCAAGATCGGACGTGCTGAGCGTCCGGGTCTCCATTCGGTCTTTGATCATTTGGCGGTCTTGCTCCGAGCACTGTTGCAACAGATGCAGCAGCGGCAGCGTTGCTTTTCCCTGCCGGAGATCTTGCCCGATCGTTTTGCCGAGCGACTCGCCGTTTGCGATGTAGTCTAAGGTATCGTCGGCGACTTGAAAGGCGATGCCGAGGTATTGTCCGAAGCGAAACAGCGCTTCCTGTTGGGTTTCAGATGCCTCGGCCAGAATGGCACCCATGCGGCACGCTGCCGCAATGAGGCCGGCGGTCTTATGTTCGACGATCTTGATATACTCCAGTTCCGGCATTGAGGGATTGCCGTTATAGTACAGCTGAAGGACTTCCCCTTCCGCCATTTTATTGCAGGCCTCGGCCAGAACTTCATTGATGCCTTGATTCTGGAACTCAACGACTTTGCACATGGCCTTCGTGTAGAGGTAGTCGCCGACGAGAATGCTGATCTGGTTTCCCCACACTTTACGCGCGGCTCTTCTGCCTCGTCGGAGATCGGCGTCATCGACAACATCGTCGTGTAACAGGGTTGCGGTGTGGATGAATTCCACGATGCTGCCGAGCTGATGATGCTCGGCTCCGGGATAGCCGCAGAGGCGAGCCGACAGGAGGAGCAGTAGGGGTCTGATGCGTTTGCCGCCACCGCTTAAGATATGGGCGGCGACCGTATTGACCAGGGTCACGCTAGAGTCGAGGTTTCCCCTGACTCGATCTTCCACTCCGTCCAGTTCACCACGGTAGGCATCCCACACATCCGACATACTGTGCAGGGTTGCGATCGCTGGACTTTGTGCCATGCGCGGATGGTATGGCAGCCGAGGAAATAAAGTCAAGCAAATGAAAGAGGTATAGACGACCGCAATCTTGACAGAGGAATGACCCATCCAGTAAGGTCCCACCGTAACAATGGGGTGAGGTTCACCCTGAGCTCTAGAGGGGGCAACCCACCCCAGGTTTCTCGCGTGCTTCATTCCATACATCCATAGGAAAAACTCTCAGTCTTTTAACGAGATTAGGTACATGAATATTCCTGGGTTTCCCCGCCAGCAAGGGCTCTATGATCCTCGGCACGAGAAGGACTCCTGTGGGATCGGCTTTGTCGTCAATATCAAAGGGAAGAAATCCCATGACATTGTCCGTAAAGGGCTTCAAGTCTTAGAGAATCTGACCCACCGTGGGGCGCAAGGCGCTGATTCCTGTACGGGGGACGGAGCAGGCATTCTTTTGCAAGTCCCACACACGTTCCTGAAGCGGGTCGTGGGGGATGTCGGCGTGTCATTGCCGGATATCGGCGAGTACGGAGTGGGCCAGCTTTTTCTCCCGCCTACTGCAGAGGCTCGACGGCTGTGCGAGAAGCTGTTCACCGAGATTCTTGTGGAAGAAGGCTTGCGTCTGCTTGGTTGGCGCGATGTGCCGGTCAAGAGCGACCGGATCGGCGCGCAAGCGCGCACGACCGAGCCGTTCATGCGACAGATCTTCATCGCACGAGATGCCTTCAACGAAGCCCAATTTGAGCGAAAACTGTATGTGACTCGCAAGCGGGTTGAAAAGGCCGTGGCGGAGTCGGCCATTCAGGGGCGGGAACACTTCTATGTCTCCAGCCTGTCGGCCAGCACCATTGTCTATAAGGGGTTGCTGTTGCCGCATCAAATGGCGGCGTATTACCCAGACCTCACCGATGAACGGATGGTCAGCGCGCTGGCCTTGGTGCACTCACGCTTCAGTACGAATACCTTTCCCACCTGGCCGCGGGCCCATCCCTATCGGTATGTGTGCCACAACGGAGAGATCAATACGCTGAAGGGGAACGTCAATTGGATGAAGGCTCGCCAGGGACGTCTTCATTCCGAGTTGTTCGGGAAGGACATGGAGAAGCTGTTCCCGATCGTCTCGGAGGATCAAAGTGACTCGGCCTGTCTTGACAATACCCTCGAATTTCTGCTGCTCGGAGGCCGTTCGCTCGCCCATGCCATGATGATGTTGATTCCAGAGCCCTGGGTGGCGAATGCCCAAATGGATTTGGATCGTCGGGGCTTTTACCAGTATCACGCGGCAATGATGGAGCCGTGGGATGGGCCGGCGGCTGTCTGCTTTACCGACGGCAAAATGATCGGTGCGACGTTGGACCGGAACGGGCTGCGTCCTTGCCGCTATCACGTGACGACCGACGGTCTTGTGGTCCTGGCATCCGAGGCCGGGGTCTTGCCGGCTGACGCGAAAGAGATTCGCATGAAGGGCCGGCTCCAACCGGGCCGCATGTTCCTCGTCGACACGGTGCAGGGCCGCATCATCGATGACGAAGAGATTAAGGCCGATATCGTGGGCCGCAAACCCTATCGCAGTTGGGTGACGCAGTACGGGGTCTCGTTGGATGAGTTGCCGGAGCCGCTGAATGTCCCGCAGCCCGACCACCCGACGATCCGCCAGCGGCAGCAAGCCTTCGGCTATACGGTCGAAGAACTCAAAATGGTCATCACGCCGATGATCATGACGGGCGAAGAAGCACTCTCGTCGATGGGCACCGATACCCCGTTGGCGGTGCTGTCCGATCGGCCGCAGCTGCTGTTCAAATATTTCAAGCAGCTCTTTGCGCAGGTGACGAATCCCCCCATCGATCCGATCCGCGAACAGCTGGTCATGTCGCTCGTGACCAACATCGGTCCGAAGCCGAACTTGATGGACGAATCGCCCGAATCGTGCCGCCGTATCAAGGTGCAGCAGCCGATTCTTACGAACGCCGATCTGCAAAAAATCAGAGGCATTTCAGACCCGCATTTCAAGAGCAAGACCCTCCGGATGTTGTTTCGCGTCGCCGAAGGGCCGGATGGGCTTGGCCAGGCGGTCGACGAGCTGTGCCAGCAAGCCTCGCAGGCGATTAAGGAAGGCTACAAGTTTCTCATTTTGAGCGATCGTGGCGTTGATGAACAGTGGGCCCCGATCCCAAGTTTACTCGGTATCTCCGCCGTCCATCATCACCTGGTTCGGGAGTGTACACGAACTGAAGTGGGCTTGATTCTCGAAACGGGCGAGCCTCGCGATGTGCATCAGTTTGCCTGTTTGCTCGGCTATGGTGCCGGGACCATCAACCCCTATCTGGTGTTCGAGTCGCTGGTCGACATGGAGCGTGACCACTATCTGCCGGAAGGACTCGATGCTCAGACAGCGGAAGGGAAATTCATCAAGGCCATCAATAAGGGCCTGCTCAAGATCTTCTCGAAAATGGGGATTTCCACGGTGCAGTCTTACTGCGGGGCGCAGATCTTCGAGGCGATCGGGTTGAGTCGCGAACTAATCGATCGCTACTTTACCGAGACCCCGTCGCGCGTGGAAGGGGTCGGCATCCTCGAAGTTGGTGAAGAAACGCTACGCCGACACCGCACTGCCTATGAGCCGGCGGCGATCCGCCAACTCGATTTCGGCGGCGAGATCCACTACCGCATCCAGGGTGAGCACCATAACTGGAATCCGGAAACGATCTATAAGTTGCAGCATGCCAGCCGTTCGAACGACCCGAAGACCTACGCCGAATTCGCGCAGATCGTGAACGACGAGAGCAAGCG
Organism: Nitrospira sp. CG24B; assembly: GCA_002869845.2. Lineage (GTDB taxonomy): Bacteria > Nitrospirota > Nitrospiria > Nitrospirales > Nitrospiraceae > Nitrospira_D. Next base: position 68,269 of record NEWS02000004.1, read on the forward strand.
GCGATCGAACCTGCGCGGCCTCCTTGATTTCAAGTTTGCGCCCCAGCCGATTCCGATTGAGGAAGTGGAGCCGGCCAAAGACATCGTGAAGCGCTTCAACACCGGCGCGATGTCCTTCGGCTCGATCAGCAAAGAAGCGCACGAAACGCTGGCGATCGCGATGAACCGGCTCGGCGGCAAGAGCAACACCGGGGAAGGTGGCGAAGATCCCGAGCGGTTCAAACCCTTGCCGAACGGCGATTCAAAGAACAGCTATATCAAGCAGGTGGCGTCGGCCCGATTCGGAGTCACGGCGCATTATCTCGTGAACGCGCGGGAATTACAGATCAAGATGGCACAGGGGGCCAAGCCTGGAGAAGGCGGTCAATTGCCGGGGCACAAGGTGGACGAAAATATCGCGCGCTTCCGGTATGCCACGCCGGGTGTGCAACTGATTTCGCCGCCGCCGCATCACGACATCTATTCGATCGAGGATTTAGCCCAGCTGATCTTCGACCTCAAGAATTCCAATCCAGATGCCGGGGTCTCCGTGAAACTGGTGGCGGAGGTCGGCGTTGGCACGGTCGCAGCCGGTGTTGCCAAGGCCCATGCGGACAAGGTGCTCATCAGCGGCGATTCGGGCGGCACGGGTGCGTCACCATTGTCGTCGATCAAATATGCCGGAATTCCTTGGGAGCTGGGGCTGGCGGAAACTCATCAGACGCTGGTCCTCAATGATCTTCGTGGACGCATCCGTGTTGAAACGGATGGTCAGATCAAGACCGGTCGCGACGTGGTCATCGCTACGCTGCTCGGTGCGGAAGAATATGGGTTCGCGACCGCTCCCCTCATTGTCGAAGGCTGCATCATGATGCGCAAGTGCCATCTGAATACCTGCCCGGTCGGGGTCGCGACACAAGATCCTGAATTGCGCAAGAAGTTCAACGGCAAGCCGGAACACATCGTCAACTACCTGTTCTTCGTGGCAGAAGAAGCACGGCAGTTGATGGCGAAGCTCGGCTTCAGGACGATCAACGAGATGGTTGGCTGCGTCGACAAGCTCACGATCACGACCGCTGTCGACCACTGGAAAGCCAAGGGGCTGGACCTCACACCGCTCCTGACGGCTCCGGATGTGCCGGCGAATGTGCCGCGCTATTGCGTACAGAAGCAGGACCATGGTCTCGCCGACATCCTCGACAATCAACTCGTCCAGCTCTGTAAGGTCGCCATTGAGAAGGGTGAGAAGGTCACACTCGATCTTCCAATCAGGAACATCAACCGGACGACCGGCACGGTGCTTTCCAGCAAGATCGCGAAGACGTACGGGCCGGATGGGTTGCCGGAAGACACGATCTCGATCAAATTCACCGGCTCGGCCGGCCAATCGTTCGGGGCCTTCCTCGCGAAAGGCATCACGCTGACGCTGGAAGGGGAGTCCAACGATTATATCGGCAAGGGATTGTCCGGAGGCAAGATCATCGTCTTCCCGCCCAAGAACATTTTGTACAATCCGGAAGAGACGATTTTGATCGGCAATACCTCGCTCTATGGGGCGACACAAGGCGAGGCCTATTTCTACGGCATGGCGGGTGAACGGTTTGCCGTGCGCAACAGCGGGGCGCAGACCGTCGTCGAAGGGACGGGCGATCACGGGTGTGAGTACATGACCGGCGGCGTGGTCGTGGTGCTCGGCCTGACCGGCCGGAACTTCGCGGCAGGCATGTCCGGGGGAGTGGCGTTCGTGCTGGACGATGCCGGGTCATTCCAGAGCCGTTGTAACACCGGGATGGTCGAACTGGAGCCGGTGACGACGAAGGAAGACAAGCAACTGCTCCACGGGTTGATCACCAAGCATTTTATGTATACGGGGAGCCGTAAGGCCAAGCATGTACTCGATGCGTTCGAGGCCACCTTGCCGAAGTTCGTCAAGGTCATGCCGGTCGATTACAAGCGTGTGATGGAAGAACGGAAGCGGAAGGCGAGTGCAGTCCACTAAAGCAGGACTGAGTAACGAGGACTGAGGTCTGAGAGGATGAATCCATGTTCATGTTTTGGCACTCAGCACTCAGTCCTCAGCTCTCAGCACTAGGGAAAAGATGGGTGATCCAAAAGGTTTTATAAAGTACGCCCGTGAGGGCCCGAAGCGCAAACCGATCGAACTGCGTGTGCTCGATTGGAAGGAGATGTACGAGCCGATCGCCGAGGACAGGCTGAAGACCCAGGGTGCGCGCTGCATGGACTGTGGCGTGCCGTTCTGCCAAGGGAACACCGGTTGCCCGGTCGTGAATTTGATTCCCGAATGGAACGATCTTGTCTATCGCGGCCGTTGGAATGATGCGCTGAAAGCGCTGCACACGACGAACAACTTTCCCGAGTTTACAGGACGGCTCTGCCCGGCGCCCTGCGAAGGGGCCTGTGTGCTGGGTATCAACGAAGATCCGGTGTCCATCCGCATCCTCGAATGGAACATCGTCGACCGTGGCTTCAACGAAGGCTTCGTGACACCGATCCTCCCAGTCGTGCAAACCGGCAAGACCGTGGCGATCGTCGGTTCCGGTCCGGCGGGGTTGGCTGCTGCGCAGCAACTGGCTCGGGCCGGCCATGAGGTGACCGTCTTCGAAAAATCCGATCGGATCGGGGGCCTGCTTCGCTACGGTATTCCCGACTTCAAAATGGAGAAGTGGGTCATCGACAGACGGTTGGAACAGATGAAGGCCGAAGGGGTGAAGTTCCAAACCAGCGTCGCCGTCGGTCAGGACATCACCGGCGAACAGTTGCGCCAACAGTTCGATGCGGTGGGATTGACGATGGGCGCCGAGCAGGCCCGCGAGTTGCCGATCCCAGGACGTGAACTGAAGGGTGTGCATCTCGCGATGGAATACCTCACACAGCAGAACAAACGCACTGCAGGCATTCAGTTTAGTAATGAACCGCTCACGGCAAAGGGCAAGCGGGTGATCATCATCGGCGGCGGCGATACGGGGTCCGACTGTCTCGGCACCGCGCACCGCCAAGGCTGCGTCGAAGCCCATCAATTTGAGTTGCTGCCGGAACCGCCACCGCAGCGGGCTGCATCCACACCGTGGCCGCTCTGGCCGATGCAACTGCGTACATCCCACGCCCATGAAGAAGGCTGTGACCGGCAATGGAGTGTGTCCACCACGAAATTTACCGGCCACGATGGCCACGTCACCAAACTCCATGCCAATCGGGTTAAGTTTGAAAACGGCAAGTTTGAACCGATGCCTGGGACCGAGTTCGAGATAAACGCCGATCTGGTGCTGCTAGCCATGGGATTCACCGGCCCCGTCAAGAGCGGCCTGCTCGACGGCTTGGGCGTGAAGTATGACGCCCGCGGTGCAGTCTCGGTGGACAATAACTTCATGAGCAACCTCGACGGTGTCTTCGCCGGCGGCGATACCAAACGTGGCGCCTCCCTCATCGTCTGGGCGATCGCCGAAGGTCGTAAAATGGCAGCAGGGATCAATCAGTATCTGCATGCAGGCAAGTCGGCGAAGAACGCAACGTCTTAAGTCGATCTGTTTCGAAGGCAGTTTCACGTACCCAAATCAGGGATTATCGGTTCAGTTCGCCTGAAAGGAGAGTGTCCCTATCATGGCTGACGAATCGTTTTCTTCATTGGGCCCACTTCCCCATCCCTCCGAGAATCCTGATGCGGAAACACTTTTCCAAGCGTCGCTGATGGCGACACCTACGCAGCGGATAGCCTGGTTGGAGGAGGCACTGCAGTTGGCCTATGCGACCGGAGCCTTGAAACCGAGGCGAGTGATGACCAAGGAAGAATGGGATGCGATGGGATCATCGAATCCGTGATCATCTGGGCGATCGCCGAAGGGCGCAAAATGGCGGTAGGGCTCAATCAGTATCTGCAGGCGAATCGGTCGGCAAAGAAATCCATCTCGAGAACTGACTAACTCGTCAGTTATCTGCACAGCGTGCCATAGCGAAGCCTCCGTGCTCATCTCTTCCGGCCGAAGTTGCCTTAATGCCAAAAGGAAAATGTGTTGGTTGTTTTCTCTCCTCGTTGACAACGTTTCAGCTAAAAAGTAGCCTGTCACCGATTTCTTGTATTAGAAATTAAAGAGGAGGTCGTTTGCAAGATTCAACTCAGGCGACGGAGCTAGCAAAGGAAGGGTGCCGTGTTGACGCACATGGTTGTGAATGAGTCGAACGCCGTTCCCTTTTGGATCATTGAAGGCTCCACGATACAGATCGATCCCGTGCTCCAGGAAGATGGCACGGGTCACTCCCGCACAGTCGTAGGCGATCCGCTTGCCCTGGCTTGCAATTGCCCGGGCTCCGACGAGCCGCGCCGCAGACTCGACGATGGCTAATCGGCTGGGGCGCGATGTCATGAAGGATGTTGGGTGACTCCCTGGGCCTGATCTGGGATCAGGCTGTGGCACTACAGGTACGTCACGAGGTTCCATCTTGCTTGCTAAAAGTGAGGGCGCAATGATTGCTCGCTTCAGCGTCTGAGCCGGCTGGGCGCAGCCCACGAGAGTCGTGATCGCAAGAACAGCTATGATCAGGACGAATGGCATCGGTGGTTACCGCACGTTCACAAATCGGCCTTGGGCTGTCTGCCGAAGCGCATCAATGTCTTCACGCCGCGTGACTGAAAGCGGAACCGTCTGGGTCAATTCTTCGATGAGCAGGTCGGTCGTGAGCGGGGTTTTTTGATGCAGTGCTCGATAGAGGGCCGTGACCACCGCCTGTTCGATTTCCGAGCCGCTGAAGCCATCGCTTGCGCTGACGATCTTGCTCAGGTCGAAGGTCTTGCCGTCCTGCTTCCGGAGGCCCAGGTGAATCTTCCAGATGGATTCCCGTTCGGTATGGTCTGGCAGATCGACGAAAAAGATCTCATCGAATCGCCCTTTGCGCAGGAGTTCGGGCGGCAATGACGACAGATTGTTGGCTGTGGCGACGACGAATACGTCCTGCTTTTTTTCCTGCAGCCAGGTGAGAAAGGCGCCGAAGAGTCGGCGACTCAACCCTGCATCGGCGTCGCCGCTTCCTCCGCCGGCGACCATCGCTTTCTCGATTTCGTCGATCCAGAGGACAATCGGGGACAAGGATTCCGCCATTTCAATCGCCTTGCGGAAATTCTTTTCCGATTCGCCGATGAACTTGTCGAATAACCGGCCGGCATCGAGTTTCAAGAGCGGGAGTTTCCATTCCCGCGCGATGGCCTTGGCGGCGAGCGACTTACCGCAACCCGGCACGCCCACCAACATAATGCCGCGAGGCGGGGTGAGATTGAGCGCTTTGGCTTCTGCGGTAAACCCGACTTGGGCGCGATCCAGCCAGGACTTCAGATTGGTGAAGCCTCCCAACTCAAACCGATTATCCTCCAAGGGATAGTATTCTAAGAGGCCGCCGTCCTTGATCGCCTGCACCTTACGTTGCAGGATGGTTTGAACATCCCCGGGAGAGAGAGAGCCGTGTTCCACGATGCATTGGGCCATGACCTGACGAGCTTGATGGAGCGTCATCCCCTGTAAGGCGCGGAGGATCGCATCGGACGCCTGGGTTGTGGGGCCGTTGTCGGCTGCCTTGGTCTCGCTGATCGAGTTGAGCATACTGTGCACAAGCGTTGTCGAGCGTGGGCGAGCGGGCGTTCGAGATCTCAGCGATTGGAGCAGGCCCCGGAGCATGGAGTGAAGTTCGTCTCGATCCGGCAGTTGTAGCTCGAGTCGCACCGCGATTTTGTCCAGGTCCATTGGTAGTGAGATCGGCTGACCGGTCAGTACGCAGGTGGCTCGTGATCGGCTGTAGATGGCTGCGACCTCTCGAAGCTGTCGGCAGACAGCGGGATCTTGCAGATGCGGCCCGAGATCCTTGAGCCAAAACACCGCTTCCACGGTCAACCCATGAAGGTGCTGAAGGACCGCCAAGGGGGTTGCGGTCATCTTACTGAGGGTTGCGCCCTCATCGGCGCGGGTGAGGCCTCTCGTGATGGACCACTCGAAGAGCGACATGCGCTCCTGCGCCGTAACCGATTGTAGTAAGGCCAGGACCCGCTCCTCCTCCACCGTTTCAATGACGACGAGAGGATGGGAGGAACGGATGAGAGTGCGGAGATCGTGCACGCTGGTCGAGAGAGCCATCGGAGGGCAATGCTAGCACGAGGCCTTGATCCGACCAAGAAAACCGGTGATTATAACTGATGACCTGCACGCACCATAGGCCTCCTATAATCGAGCCGTCCGTCTACTCCCATCGGAGAGTTGGATCAGGATTAGGACACAACGGGAGACGCCTACAGACGACTCCTAAAATCCATACTTCGTCTTCGGCAAATGGCATTTGAACCTCCGGTCCTGGAGATGGCGGTGGTGGTGTGACTGACTCTACCGGCAATATATGGAAGTCTTTCGCGCGCATCCGTTGAAGGGCAACGCCTTGACGTGCGGCCGCGCCGGCTGGAAGTTGATCCGGTTCGGCCTCCACGGCCATTCTTGAAAATTGAGGCGATCTTGCTGGTTGCGTCTTCCGGTGCATTTCTATGGTCATCGGGGTAGCGCCAGGTTTCTTCAACACCATGGAAGGAGGAGCTTGAACGGCGCTTTTGATCATGACGGTATGCCCAGCTGAGGGTGTGGTCGGCGATGCAGCCAGCTTAAACGTCGCAAAAGAGAGTGCCGGAGAAGCCTTCAGTATGGTCATAGCTTGTTGGTTTTTGGCCGATTGCGGCCGGAGCCTGATCGCAAGATTCCGCGCAAAGACGATAGCTACCGTATAAGCGGGGCAGTCGCCAGAGGCGGGAAGCTGTCCGTCCGAAAGGACTTTGCCCGCGTCGTAGAATTTCCAATACCGCGCTTTGAATACTTCGGAAGCAAACCAGGCTCGAGTAATCACGGCGGAGCTGATTTCCAGCGAGAGCGATTCAATATCAAGATCCATTTGATCCGCACCGAGAAGTGTGCGGATTTCCATGGGCGCTGCTTGCGCGAGTCCGTCGACTTCGTTCGCGGTCAGCGTGAGTGCTCTCCAAACCGGAGAATCCAGAACATTCGACGGGGCGAATCCACAGGGGAAAAACTCTTGAGCTGATACGGCGTCGGTAAGTTTGTCCAAACCGGGCAAGCATTGTCTGGTCCACTCGTCCCAGATGACGGATGGTGAGCTGCCGACAAACTGTTCGTAGGCGCGCCTAGCGCTCTCATATTCAGCACGATGCCCTTTTGTGCCCCATTCGCTCTCGATCTCTAAAATTGTCCTGCGAAGAACGGGCTCCTCAACGGCCTTCCAGCGTTCTTTGACAGCGGCATCGGTCGTATAGGTTGCTTCGATTTCTTTGTTCTTGTAGGTTTCCTGCGCGGCAAACCACAGGTCTCGATACTGCTTGTAGGCCATGGTTGAGAGGGAGTCGGACCAGAAGCCATCAGGCGTTATGACATAGAGAAACTGAAAAGCTTTCTGATAGGCAGCTTCTTCCTCGGGAGTGCGAGTTCTCGTGGCCAGAGCTAAGTGCACCCCACTATCTGAACCGCGGAGCAGGCCCAGATAGGTAGATGAGAGGGTGACGGGACGTGTCAGATCCAGCGTGATACCGTGTGGGATGCAATCCATAATACGGGAAAACTCAGTGAGCTTGAGCAAGCGCTCCGCGGTCAATGCACCTGTCCAGAAGTTCAAGTCATCCTTTTTATAGGATAGGCTGGAGCTTGGGAACGCAAGATAAGTGTCGTTCCCTTCGAACATCAGTTTGGCCTTGTTCATCAGGGCGAGTGATACGACGGGATCCATGGGCTCCTCCAAATTTGGCCCACCACGCGCGTGTGCGCGTGGTGGGTGTTGTGCACCGGGTAATGCGCGAAGTTTATAACCCCTCTTCCTACACCCATTGAGTGATTGTGGGAATCGGATCAGGACATTTCGGGAGAACATGGCATTTGAACCCGATGGCTTGCATTCCCTCGACCTTCATCGTTTGCCCGTCCCAGTGATAATTAGACTTGCCGGCTGACTTACCCTTTTGGTAGTTGCCGCCAACTGCGAACGGCCCGAATCCGACGAATCCTCCTCCTCCGATGCTGCTCTTGGTGAACTCATGCATACCGCTGGAATTGCTCATGCTCAGCTCCAGATCTTTAACGCAGACCATGGTAGTGGGGTACGCCGGGATCATTCCCTTCGGAGGTTTTCCACCATCGCTGATCATCTGACCTTTGGCTTCAAGATTGCTCTGATCGAAGCGCCAGGCCTTGCTGGAGAGAAACGCTGACTTGAGCCATGGCCGAACGATCGGGACCTGCGTGATAGAGAAAGACAATCGGAAGCTCGAGTTGTCGAACCCACCCGCGTAGTGACTCTTGCTGCCTCCCGCACTCCCGCCGATGGAAAAGAGCCCAACGCTGAAACCTCCACCGGCCGACCACTTACTATGGGACGATGATGAATATCGGGAGATATCGGCTGAGCCGAAAGAGAACTGAGTCCATCCGGAGGCTTTCACAAAGTTTCCGGGAACGACCGAGGTGTAGTAGAAGTCCGAACCGGATGCGAGCCCTGTCAGTTTGGCCTTCTCCAAAGTATCCCGGTATTCTGCTTTCAGCAAGGTCATGTCGCGTTGCATCACCTGATCAATAAAGGCTGCGATGGCTTCATAGTCGTTCTTGTAGCCGTTGGTGACCCAATCGTTCATGGCGGCTTTGACCCTATTCCGCAGCGTGCTGGCGTTAATGGCCCAATAGTGGACGGCCTTCGGGCTATCCCCTGCGAGCGCGTCGATCCGGCGGGCATTGTATTCCAACGCCGCGTCTTCGTAGGCTTTCAGCTTCTCGTTGTACAGCACCACGAGTGGGCTAGACTCGATGACTTCGGTCTCGGAGTCATCAATGAGGTTCTTCTTGATTTTCTTGACACTCAAGAGTGCTCTGAATTTCTCGATCTTTTTCTTCGTTTCCTCGGGAAGTTCAGTCTGCATCACCTGACTCATTCGAAGCGCGTACTCATAACGATCTGAAAGCGACCCTTCGTTGTTCATGACGTTGAGTTTCGCAAAGCGATCGTCGATACCTGACACGTCGGGCACAAAATCCACGAGACGCGAGAAATTTTCAGCCTGCATGTAAAGCTTGCCCACATCTTGAGCCAAGAGTTTGTCCATGAGCTCAGGCGTTAAGGTCGGCGCTGCAGGTGCGGATTGTCCTTCGCCGCTAGGTTGAGTCGTCCCACCTGGGGCAGCGAGTTCCGACAAAGCGGATTGTTTCACCACTCCAGTCAGGCCTTGGGACAAGAATTCAAAATCGCCTGCCTCGAAAGGGATTCCGGGTGTGCACCAGGTAAAGAAGTTGTCCTCCGATTTGGGAACAGTCTCGTCCCCATTGGTTAAGACATCGTACAGTTTTCCCATGATGGAATTGGCTAGTTGGCTCGGCAATACGTCTCCCATGATAAGTCCTCCTTGTAAGTTGATGGCAAAGAGCCAGCGACTTCTGGCTTCAACAGTTCCTACTGCGACTGTTCCGCAAACATCATGCCGAAGTTGTGTCGCTTGTCCGAGCGGCGATGTTAGAGCTGTAGGCATGGCGTGAAAATAAAGTGCTGCTCAAGTTGGCGTGCGACCGATTCAAGCGTGGAAGACTGAAAGAATCGAGGGATTCCAATGTTATGTATTAGGTAAATCGAATACACACGAATGACATGCTTGTCTGCTGATCGAGAAGTGAGAGAGCGGTCACGCACGAAGGAATACGTATCTGATTCGATACGCCCTGTATCGTCTTTGATACGCACAAATAGATTCAGCGAGCGAAGCGAAAAGCATCCGCGAGTGAGGGACATTGGTGAGCTATCAGTCCAAATAGCCAAAGCCGCACAATTGCACGCCAGAATTGTGAGCTGGAATGCGTTTTGCCTATGCGTCTTGAAGGGATCCACTTGCTGGAGAGCGAACAACTAATCGTAATGTGCGCAGTTCATAATTGCGACGAGGGAAGGAGCATGTCATGAAGAAGTCACATAAGGTTGTGGGGATGATATTCTGCGCAATCTCGATAGTTATCGCAGTAAGTCTCTTTTGGACCATAGATGCCCGCGCGCAATTGACTGGCTCAGACAAACTAGTTCCGGTGGTGTGGAATAACGGCAAGGTTTATTTCTTTCAGGGGAGTGAGTATGCCCGATATGATGTTGCTCAGGATAAGGCCGACAGTGACGATGGCAGTGGCCATTCGTATCCTCGACCTATCCAGGGCAGCTGGTCCGGACTCTTTCAGGAGAATATGGACGCGGCAGTTTTCTGGCCAGCGCCTCCTCCGGGCGGGGCAGAAAATAAGAAAGTCGCCTACTTTTTCAAAGGGAATCAGTTCATGCGGTACGACGTCGAGGCTGATCAGGCTGATGCGGCTGATGGTGCCGGTCGTGCGTATCCTCAGCCAATCTCGTTGAAGTGGCCTGGAATTTGGGCGGATCGAGTGGACGCGGTTGTCGTATGGCCAGTTCCGAGGGACGGTAGGACCGTGGCGTATTTTTTCCGAGATAATCAGTACATCCGTTTCGACGTAAAAAGGCACCGAGCCGATCTTGGTTATCCAAAACCCATTGCGGACCATTGGCCAAACTTTAAATTCCCGGATGGAATTGATGGTGCAGTCGCTTGGCCAACCAAGATCGAGGGAAAGTCAGTCGTCTACTTCTTCAAGGACAATCAGTATATGCGGTACGACGCGGATGGGTTTCGTGGGGATGATCAAAGCGTGAGCGGTATTGCATATCCTGCGTCTGTTGCTGAGAATTGGCCGAACCTGCTTGCCGCCGACGAGCTGGCAGCCTATGCGAAGGAGTGCGATGCTGCCATTGGTGTAACTGTTTCCGATTTCGACGTCGATAGCCGGTTGGGCACAACGGTTCCCACTACAAACCTCACACCGGCTAATGCCACCTACCCAAACGGCACCTGTGATCGTCCGAATGTGCTCAATGGGAAGTGTGATCCCGGCAGCCGTTTTCGGGTGTTGGTCGATACCGCGGATGCCTATGTGGTGGCGCATGCACGAAAGATGGGATTATCTCAAGGAGAGTATGGCGATGTTGCGGTTATTCAGCACAATAAGGTCAATGGCGCGACATGCTTCTACCAAGGAGCACTGGCGGACTTTAACTTGAGTCATAAAGCCGACGTCAAAGCGCCTTCAAAAGGAGTCGGCAACCCAACTTTCTGGATGACGCCTACACAGATTGTAAACAGCAAATTCCCCTGTGGCAGTTGCCACGACAATGGACCAATCATCCGATCACCCTATCTCGCACAGATAACAGGCCCCAACCAGCTGCCAGGCGCGGGTGATGTTACTTTCAATAGCGATGGCCAGCCCTATTCCTTTGTTGGCGCTGATTTCTCCCCGTGGAAGGCCTATAAAGTCGAGGTGAGTGTGAACGGCATTTCTAACACATGCAACGGCTGTCATCGCATGGGCGTCAATAACGTGAGCAACACTGGCATCGTCCCTAACAATGGTACGGCTCTTGATCTAGGCATCAAGGCCACGGCTGATTCAAATGCAGCCAATTCACAAGAAAGTAAGAATCCGCACTCAGTCGACTCGCCGATATGGATGGTGCCTGGGCAGACAACTTTTCAGCAAGCGTCTTTCGATGCCGCGCAAGCGATCAAGCAATGTGCTGATCAGTTTCGTTCAGGCGCACCATTACCTAATTCGGCGAGCTGTAGGATTACCCAGTTCACGAGACCATAGGCACGATCTCACGAACGATAAACATATTATGTCTTGGCTGGGTTTTCGAGTGCCTTGTTGATTTCGTTGATGAGGCGGCGTTCGATTTCGCTCGTTTCTTCGTGGCTGACGGTTAAGATGCGCCCCCCCTGTGCGACTCGTTCAAATTCTGCCTTCACGCCGAGCTTTGTCAGGCTGTCAGGAAGCGCTTGAAGAGAAATGAGGTATTGATTTCGTGAGCCCGTCACTTCGAGCGAGGCCGGGTTGGAGATCTTGCGCTCCGTCACATAGACGGCCCGTTGATCGGTTTTGACGCTGACTTTCAAGTGGTATCCGTTACGTGCCAGTGCATCCTCAACGACTTTGGCCACGGTCGGCATAGGCCGAGGGAGCGTATCGGACTGGGCGCCTTTCTCCTCGACTTTGAGGGATTCCGTCATCTGCGTGGCAATCATCCTCCTGGTTTCAGCCAGCTGCAGTTCCAGTTGCTCGGTTTGGTGTTTGGCGTCCGCCTTCGCGGCTTCCGTCGTGCTCTTGGCGTCCCGGATTTCTTGATTGAGCAGATCGATTTGCTGCTGCATGACCTTGCTCCCATCCTGTAAAGAGCTCAGGAGGGACTCTTGTTTGAGGACCTGTCTCTTGAGTACTTCGTTTTCGGCGCGGAATGGGCTTTCATCCGGAGTACATCCAAAGGCTGCCAAGACCAAGAGAGACCCGACCTGTAATGACCATCGAACAAGTAGCGATTCATTGCGCACGCGAGCGTCCTCCCAATTTACTGGGTGGATTATCTACACTTCTGATGAACTTGTCCATGTGATATCCGATTTGTGACCGTTCCAGCGATTCACCGACATGCTGTTCGGGTGAACGGCACGGTCGCACGCATCCTGTCGTTGTTGCCCTTGCTTTTCATGCGGTTGTCGACGGCGATGGAACGAGAACAGACTGCTCCGTATCCCATAGCAGAGGATTATCGTCCGTATGACCGGATCATTGAGGGCGAATTTCCCACGTCTCAGATCCAATTGGTCCTATTGGAATACAGGGCGGTGTCTTGGCCCCACTAACCATGGTGGATTCATGGCCTGCTCGCTTGCGCTTCCAGCTTGTTGGACTGTAGCATGCCCGTATGATGACTGCCTTGATTCGGAAGACCTTCTCGGTCCCACCCCTCGGCTGTAACTGCTCGATCATCGGTGATCCGGTCACGAAACAAGCGGTCATCATCGATCCAGGCGGTGCACCGGAGCGAATTCTCCAGGAAGTGCAGCAACTGGGGCTCACCGTCAGCCATATCTTGCATACGCATGCCCATCTCGATCACTTTCTGGCGTCCAGCGAGATCAAGAGGGCGACCGGTGCGACGATTTGTCTGCATCAGGACGATCTCCAACTGTGGAACAACCTCGAACTTCAATGTCGGGTTTTTGGAGTCTCGTATGTGCCGGCGCTGGCTCCTGACCATTGGCTTACGGATGAAGAAAAGGTGATGCTGGGGCAGGTGCCGATCGTGGCGCTCCATACACCAGGCCATACCCCTGGCTCGATGAGTTTTCATGTGCCGAATGACCAACTTCTGTTGGCCGGGGACACGCTCTTCCGGGGCAGCATCGGCCGGACCGACTTATGGGGCGGCAACTTTGAGACCATCGAGGAGTCGATTCGTGAACGACTCTACACCCTCGATGAAGCTACGACAGTTGTGACCGGTCACGGGCCGGAGACCGAAATTGGTCTCGAAAAAGAATCGAATCAGTTTGTTCGTGTGTGAGCACTACTCTCTGGTCATGCGCTCTTTGAGGCGCTCGATTCGCTTGTCGGTGGATTGCTTGATAAAGGTCATATTCTCGGCGAGATGTTGCTGGGGGTTGATCTTCCCTTCATCGCGCCGTTTTTGTTGATCGAGTCCGAACTGCGCGATAATTGGGCCGTCTTCCTTGTAGAGATCTTTCCAGATCTCAGCACAACGTGATTGTTTGGCGGTCGGATACTTGTCGCAGGGCGGATCGGCAGCCACAGATACCGAAGCCATTCCGGTCACACAGACGATCACAGCTACCAGGTTCCACCAGGATTGATTCATACGCATCTCCATCTGCATGGCCATTCGCTCATCGCAGCACCATACCACAAGTCGGGATGTGACGCAGACCCTTCAAACCTATGAGAAGGATGCCGAGATCTTTCTCAAACATTGGGGAAGAAAGAGATACAAGCGGCCGGCACTACTCGTTCAGTGGCTGAAGCTCTTACCTGAACGTGCGGTTCTGCTTGATCTGGGCTGTGGGGCAGGACAAGATTCCCACCATCTCGCGACGCGTGGTCATCACGTGATTGGACTAGATCGGACTATGCCGATGCTGCAGTTTGCGAACCGGCGGGCTCCATCGGTGCCGGTCGTCCTCGCCGACATCAGAGTGCTCCCCATTCGAACGGACAGCCTGGACGGAGTTTGGGCGGCGGCCTCGTTGATTCATCTGCCGAAGGGGAACGTGGCCGGTGTGTTGGCTGAGCTCCACGAGATTGTGAAACCGACAGGTCTCTTTGCGGCGACGTTTACCTATGGCAGCAACAGTCGCATCAAGCGCACAGGCTGGATGCCAGGCCGGTATTTTGCGAGATGGAGAAAAGACGAACTGGCAAGGGCGCTGCGCCGCGCTGGGTGGACGGTGCTGTCGTTACGCGTGGTGAGCAATCAAGAGCGCAAGGGGAGGTGGATCAATAGCATCGCCAGACGATGAGGCCTTCTTCGACCTCACGGACTTTTCTCTCGCACAGTGGATGAAGCCTATCGAGCGGTATGGCTGCAACTCAATCCTAACTTGGTTCCCACTCGTGTGTGGCGGGGATAAAATTGGCTCTACAGCTAACAAAGTAAGCAGTGACCCAGGAGCAATAACCTGCGATGTGCAGATAGCAAGACTGTTTTGTTTGACTAGGTCTGATCAGATGAGTCTTGTGGGTACCATGTACACCCGGTTAGGGCAATGCTCTGGGCATTTGCTGAGTCAATCTCGATGAACTTGCCAAAGTTGATTTCGGGTGGATCATCGGGGTTGTTCAGAATTTTCGATCGGAGTTCTTGGTCAAGCTGCTGGCGGATTTTTTCTTCTGCTTGCGTCGGGTCAATTCCGCAGGCAATTCGTGTTGTGAAGAAACCCAACCGTCGTATTGAGCCGTCAATATTCGTGTAGCAGTTCTTTCCTTCGATCAGGGTCTTGAATATTTTCATGCCAGGATGATTCAGGAATCACGATAGACAATGTAGGGGTAAGGTCTCAACTTGATGAAGGTTAATTGGGTTGAGTGGGAGCTCCAGCTGCTTTCTGTTCCAGTGTCACGTAGACCTTGTCGTCGAAGGTGTAATAGCCACCGTTATCTTTATCGGTTGAAATGCAAGCGTGGTAGAAGATGATGGCGCAGCCGAAGATATCGCCGAGCATCCACCAGGATCTGGTTCGCAAAATCGCGATGGTCTGCGGGTCATAGCCTTCTTTTGAGATGACGGCTTGATGGTCCTCTTTCCTGTTGAGAGAAACGGTTCCCGGGGCGAGCACGTGCACGCGGTCATCGACCACAACCTGAGCATCGAGGGGTGTCGTGAAGATGGTGACGGACTGATGGTCGCCGTGCCACCAGGTGCCACATCCGGAGAGCGAGACCAGTCCCAAGAGCAGAGCGATACTTCCAAATCGTAATTGGCCGGCCCAGTGCGTCATAGCGATCTCTCCTCGCTGATAGATTTCCTGCGAGGCATTCTTCCACTGATCAGCTGGTTCTTCTAGCGGATTCGCAAATCTTGCAGGAGACGCATCAAGGGGAGAAATCGGGTCAGATCTTCATGGCCTCGTTTACTTCGCGCAGTGTTGCACTGGCGACCGCAGCCGCTCGCTTGCTGCCGAACTCCACGATCTCGTCAACGCGCGAAGGTTCTTGCGTGAGCTTGGCGCGCTTGTCCCAGATGGGCGCCAGCTGGTCTATGATCCTGTCCGCCACGAGTTTCTTGCAGTCGATACAGCCGATCGCAGCGGATCGGCAGTCTGTGTTGACCTGGTCTTTGACCGCTTGTGGAGAGTAGATGTTGTGGAATTCGTAGACAGGACAGAGGTCGGGATTGCCAGGGTCGGTCCGTCTCACACGGGCTGGGTCGGTGACCATGGTCTTGAGCTTCTGCCGAACGACCGGTTCGGTATCCGAGAGGTTAATCGTATTGTTGTAACTCTTACTCATCTTGCGGCCATCGGTGCCAAGCACCTTGGGAAACTTAGTCAGGTGTTCCTTCGGTTCGGGGAACACAGATGTCTTGTAGATGTCATTGAATCGCCGGGCGAGCTCCCTTGTCAGCTCAAGATGGGGAAGTTGATCTTTGCCCACCGGCACAAAATCAGGTTTGTACAAGAGGATATCGGCGGCCTGGAGGACTGGGTACCCGAGAAAGCCGTAGGTCGTGAGGTCTTTCTCTTTGATCTCCTCCTGTTTCTCCTTGTAGGTCGGGTTGCGTTCCAGCCACGAGACAGGCGTCATCATCGAGAGTAAGAGATGCAGGATCGCATGTTCAGGAATCCGCGACTGGATAAAGATGGTAGAGCGTTCTGGGTCGATACCGCCGGCCAGCCAATCGATCAGCATCTCCTGCACAAAGGTACGAATGCGACTTGTGTCGGCATAGTTCGTCGACAACGCGTGCCAGTCGGCGACGAAGAAATAGCAGTCATACTGTTCTTGCAAGGCCTTCCAGTTTTCTAAGGCGCCAAGATAGTTGCCGAGATGCATGAGGCCGCTAGGCTGCATGCCGCTGAGGACTCGTCTGCGAGGTGTGGTCATTCTGCGACTCCTGGACGGAGACCGAGTGCGGTTGACAAGATTGTCCCGGACAGCCCCTTGGCAAAGGTTCCGGTAATCATGTGGATAATGCCGAGCTCTTTGTCGAATACGATGAGTCCCACCAGGATGAGCATGCCATAGGGTTCCAATCGCGCGAGTGTCATCGCTGGTTTTGGCGGCAGCAGCGCCGTCAGGATCCGACCGCCGTCGAGCGGGGGGATCGGAAGCAGGTTGAACAGCGCGAGAAACACGTTGATCATCACGGAATAGAGCGCCATGACGGCGATTGGACGAAACAACATGGTCGCAAGAAGGCCTGAGGACTCTTCAGCCTCGATGGCGTTGCGAGGAGACAAGGTCGGCTCGAACGTCAAGATCAGCGCTAAGAGCACGGCACTTGCAACGGCGAGCAGCAGATTCATCCCAGGGCCAGCCGCTGCCACAAGTGCCATGTCGCGTCGAGGCTGGTGCATATTTCGAGGGTCAATCGGAACCGGCTTGGCCCAGCCCAACAGAAAGCTCCCGGGCAATATCAAACAGATGAGCGGCAAGATGACCGTGCCGAATGGATCGATATGAGCCAGTGGATTGATGGTGAGCCGTCCTTCATGTTTTGCCGTCGAATCCCCGCATTTCTCCGCCATCCAGCCATGCGCATATTCATGGAGGACCATCGCGAATAACAGGGGGAGCCCCATATAGGAGATCGTGTGAAGAATCTGTGAGAGGGAGTTCATGTGTCGTGAGTTCTCGTCCCAGTTTGAATAGCCTGGCTAATCCAATTGCACAAACTTACCCTGTTTCACCTGTAGAAGAAAGAGTGGGCGGTGCAGGGTGCCATCCTGTCCAAAACTGGCTGGTCCGGCGAGTGTCGGTAGGTTGCGTTGCGTCATGAGGAACTCGTGGAGCGCTTCGCCGGAAGTTGCTCCGTGGCGGACTCCTTCAATGGCGACTCTGGCGGCGTCATATCCCTGCACGGTGAAGAGCGAGGGGGTGGACTGAAAGCGCTTGTGGTACCGCTGCACGAACTCCTGCACGGCAGGATTCGGGCTGTCGGCGAAGAAGCCGTCGACGAATGTTGCACCGTCGACTGTCCGATCGGCGGTGCGGGCAAAGTCCTGCGAGTTCCAGCCGTTGGCACCCAGCAGCGGGGCTTTGATGTCATGAAACGCCAGCTGTGCGGCGAGGAGGCCGATCTCGTGTGAGCGACTTGGGATGAAGATCGCGTCAAACCCTGGAGTGTAGAGGACGCGCTTTTCGTTTCGACTGAGGGGCTTACCGGGCTGTCGTGGTATGTCAACTGGAACTGCCAGCCCATACTTTTTCAGGTCCTCGGCTTTGAGCCGTTGGATCTGCGGACCAAAATCCGTTTCCCCTTCCTTAAACGCTTCCATGGCAATAATTTCGCCGTCGAACCGGCGCACCTCCTGCGCGAAGAGGCGGGCCAGTTCTCGCCCGTAGACGGTGTCGGGGTGGAGAATACAGAATCGTCGATAGTCCTGCTGTTTCGCGGCGTAGGTCGCGATGCGTTCCGCTTGCATGGCGTAGGTCAACGACGTGCTGAAGAGGTAACTACCCAACCGACGGACATTGGGGAGTGTCGCTGCCGGTGTAATCAAGGGGATCCTGGTTTTTTGTGCCATTTCGGCCATGACCGGAAGGTTTTTTGACAGCATTGGGCCAATGACGACGAGTGGACGGTCGTCATGAAGGAGGGTCGAGAGATCGTCCAAAAAGCCTTGCCGATCGGCATCATGATCCTTCACGATCAATCCAACAGATGGGGTGCCAGGCTGCTCATGAGACCGTTCCACCGCCAACTGAATGCCCTCTAGGACGTCATTGGCGAAGGCGGACAAGTGGCCTGACAACGGAAGGACGGCTGCGATAAAATATTGGTTGGCTTTCAACCTTGACTTGATGAGTTCCAGTGATTCGCTGGCTTTCGGGACGGAGGGGTGCGCAGGAAACGCAGCGAGAAAATGCCGGGTCTCTCGTTCTGCCAAGTGGTCTTCGCCTCGCACGATGTAGTAGTCGATCAGCCGGAGGGAGGCAAGGTCTCCGGGATAGGAACGAAGATAGGCATCCCGCACTCGGGTCAACCCTTTTTTGTCCAGCTTTTCGGTGATGAATTGACGAATCTGCTCCCGGGTTTCCGCCATCTGTGTGTCGGTGCTGCCGGCCATGCCTTCCAGTAAGGTGTGGATGGCTCGGACATAGTCTTTCTTTTGGGCGAATGCCTCGGCAGTCAGCTGCTGTGCCTCGCGTTTTGTGGCGTCGTCGAGTGCCGTTGTCCGTACTTGTGTCAGCAACGGCAAGGCCAAGTCGATATTGCCCATCGCGGCATGGATGCGGGCCAATATGAGCTTGCCTCGATCTACCAGGTCGGATTCGGGAAACTCCGTCTGAAGTTGGTTCAGAGAGCGGATTGCCTCTCCATAGTCTTTCATTCCATAGAGCGCGGCACCCAGCAGTAGGTAAGTATCATCGAGGTATTCAGCTGGTGGAGTAGTGGTCAAGAATCGACGCAAGACTGTAGCTGCGGATTCAGGATCCCCTTTCTCGATCAAGTGCTTGGCCTGGTTCAAGACCGGTGGGTTTGGAGGAAGGATTTTGACGGGATCTGCAGCCTCTGCTCCGCTCGGCTGAGTCGACATGAGGCCGACGCCGAGCGACAGCACAAGAGCCATTGCGACCATCAGTGGCGGCCATGCAGAGCTGGAAGAGGGCTTATACGAGTAGGTGAGCATTACGTTCGATCGGCGGTAGACCGTAGGCAGACTAGTATCGGAAAGGGTGCGACCTGTCAAGGAGAAGTACGGTGGCATCATTGTACTGATGAAACGAGTTGGCTATAGTTCATTCATCGACCGCCATGGCTGAACCAACGGCACCATTACTGGACCCTCTGCTTGAACGGTATCTCCGTGAGCTGCGGATTGAAGGTGGATTGGCCACTAATACGCTGGAGTCCTACCGGCGAGATCTTTTACGTTTGCAGCGATACTTGCTGCCGCATCGACTCAGTATCGGAGCCTCCGTTCCACCGCACACGATCCGGTCCTTTCTCGCAACCCTCAAACACGAGGCCCTCGCGGCTTCATCGATTGCTCGCCTCCTCTCCGCGATGCGAGGGTGGTATCGCTTTCTGGTTCGGGAACACTTCGTGGAGACCAGTCCGCTCCGTGATATGACGGCGGCGCATCGGCCGGTTCGATTACCAAAGACGCTGACACACCAGGAAATAACGGCGCTGCTGGAGCTGCCGGCTCGTGGTCGTGCCGAGGATCAACGCGACCGCGTGATGCTGGAATTGCTGTATGCGGCGGGTCTTCGTGTGTCAGAGCTTGTTGGGCTCAGTCTGTCGCAGATCGATGTGAATCTGGGCTGTGTGCGAGTTGTCGGGAAAGGTGCCAAGGAGCGAGTCGTCCCGATTGGACAGACTGCGGTCAAGATGCTGGTTGATTACGTGGAACATATGAGACCCGTTCTACTCAAAGGGCGATCGTCCCGTGTCTTGTTCATCAGCCGACGAGGGCGAGGACTGACGAGGCAGGCATTTTGGAAGCTGCTTCTGCAGCGAGCCCGACGTGCTGGTATTTCCAAATCGATTTCTCCGCACATGCTGCGGCATTCTTTTGCCACGCATCTGCTGGAGGGGGGAGCCGATTTGCGAGTCGTGCAATCCCTGTTGGGGCATGCAGACATCGCGACGACTCAAATCTATACGCATGTGGAAGGCAGCCGGTTACGGCACGTCCATCGCCGATACTTTCCGCGACAGCGCGGTCGACGACGGCCAGGTGTGGAAACTTCTACGAAGCGCAAATAGCTAAGAATCAGCATCGCGTGAGGTTGAATGAACGGTTGGTGAACCCGTTGACAAGGAATCATGGACTTGATACCCTCCGCATCGGTTGCCAAGAAAATCGGGCGGATAGCTCAGTTGGGAGAGCGCTGCCCTTACAAGGCAGAGGTCACAGGTTCAATCCCTGTTCCGCCTACCATGCAGGAGTGGTGGTACGCAGAGCGAGGATGCTTGCTGGGCGGAGGATCTGTTTCTTGCGGAGGGGATTGATCGGCGACCACCGATTTCGTCTTGTCGTGCTGTTGTTCTGCCATCGATAGACTTTGCGGGGCCGTCGTTCAGCCTGGTTAGGACGCCAGATTGTCAATCTGGAGGTCGCGGGTTCAAATCCCGTCGGCCCCGCCATTTTCTTCAGAGTTTGGTACAATCCACTTTGCCAAGAAATCGTGAGCGCTGAGGAGGGAGAGTAGAGACTCGTATGTTTCAAACCGGACCACTGGGAGTTATTCTGTCGCTCGGGATCGTATCCAAGGTGGTCCTCGTACTCTTGGTCTGCTTTTCCGTTGCGTCCTGGGCCATCATCTTCTACAAGTTGGCCGTGTTTCGCACCGCTGATGCAAAGGATCGTCATTTTATGACCTTGTTGCTGCGGGCCAGAGATGTGGAGGACGTGACTCGGCATGCGCAACAGACGATAGGGAGTCCCTGCGCAAAAATCTTTCATGCCGTGATTCAACGGATCGGCTACCTCCCCACCGAGAGGAATGAAAACGGTTCCGTCGCCTATGACCGACATGTGATGGAGCGGACAGCGGCCCATCTTGCGCAGGGGCAAATCGCCAAGTTGGAATCGTTTCTTCCGTTTCTTGCGACGACCGGAAATATCTGTCCGTTCGTGGGCCTCCTGGGAACGGTGATGGGAATCATCGATTCATTCCGGGAAATTGGCACCCAAGGGACTGCCAGTATTGCGGCGGTGGCTCCCGGTGTTTCCGAAGCCTTGATCGCGACCGCAGCCGGATTGTTTGCCGCCATCCCAGCCGTCATTGCCTATAATTATTTTCTCGTGCGTATCAGACGTGCCGCCATGCATATGGATTCGGTTGTGGTGGAGCTCCTGGCCTTGATTCCAGCCCAAACGAGACCCGCCGCTCCGGTCTCCGTCGGAGCGAAGGGATGATGTTTGAGACGAGGCAGCGACGATTTTTAGCCGAAATCAACGTGATTCCGCTCGTGGACGTGGTATTGGTGCTTCTGGTGATCTTTATGGTCACGGCGCCGATGCTCTATCGAGGCATGGACATCAAGTTGCCGACTTCCGCGTCGAACACGATCAAGCCGGAGATCCGAGCGGTACTGACGATCGAAAAGGATCAACGCCTGTACCTCGACAAGGATCCGGTGAGCGTCGCTCAGTTAGAGCGAAAGCTGCGTATGATGAAAGCGGAGCATGCCGATGTGTCAGTGTATTTACGCGCTGACCGGGACGTGCCATACGGAATTGTGGTTCAGGTGATGGATGGAGTCAAACAAGCCGGCATCGAGAAACTTGGCATGGTGACTGACCCCACCGGACCTGAACGTGTCAGTGAGGGTACGTCATCCCAACACAATTAGTAGGATAAGGTCCACGGTGCAGGCTTGGGCATCAGCCGGCATGGTTTCGGATGATGAATGGCAGGCGACACTGACTCGTCGCTTGGGCTTTGCTGTCATCGTTTCTCTGGTCCTGCATATTGGCATCCTGGCAATGGTGGGTTGGGTTCGACTGCCACGACATGGCGAACGGCCTCTGACGTCGATTGAGATTTCCCTTGCGAGTCTGCCGACGCTTCAGGAGAAAGCCGTTGAACCTCAGAAAAGTCAGCCGATTAAGAAAGAGGTCGAACAGCCTAAGCCGGTACAGCAGACGAAGCCTATCGAGCAAGCCAGAGCTCTTGAGCGTCCCAAACTCATTGAACAGCCTAAAACTGCTCCTCCCGTGAAAGCGGCACCCGTGTCCCTTCCGCCGGTGGCGGCAGCACCTGTTCCTCCTCCGGTGGCTCCAGCCAAACCGTCGAATGATCTCATGCGCGATATTATGAAAGATATTGAGTTGCCTCCGGATGCTCCAAAGCACGGCGACATCAGCCCGGAGGACAAGCCGAGAAAGTCACCGGTGATGAAGCTGCCCGATGTGCCGGTTGTGACGGAAACAAAGGAAACAACGCAAAAAAAACTGGTTGCTTCTGCTCAGTCCTCATCCTTGACGGAGGATGTGGCGAAGGAATTGGACGAGGAATTGAAGAAGATCAGGACGCTTGAGGTGCCCAAAGTAGCACCACCAGTAGACGTGCCGTCAAAGCCTGTGCCTCAGCTTGAAGCGAAGATACAGAGCGCCAAGGCTATCGACACCACATTGAAGGTTCCAGGGATGGCTCCGGGATCCAATGCGTATCTTGCGCTTGTGCGACAACGAATCAGCAATTCTTGGAATGCCCCGCCCATGGATCTGACCAGCCATGCGTACGTCGTGGTCGTGCAGTTCAGACTTCATAAGAACGGAACGGTCACCGGTGTGGCGATCGAGCAATCGTCGGGAAACGAGTACTATGATTTGGCCGGGAAACGGGCTGTTCTCAGTGCAAACCCATTACCGGTGTTCCCAGCTGATATCACGGATCTGTATTTTGATGCGCACTTCACCTTTACCGTCGGAGAGCCACAAGGATAAATCATGGCGTTTCGAGTTGTTGTGTTCGTCAGCCTGTGTGTATCGATCGGCGTGGCGTGGATCATTGAATCCGGTGCCGCCGACGTCTTTCTTGAAGCCACCAGGCAGGATTTCCAGAAGATTCCACTTGGAATCGCCGGGATTGAAAACCTGGGTGGATCGGAGTCACCTGAGGCGCGTGTGAAGCTGGGCACGCGCATCGAAGACGTGCTGAAGGCGGACGTGCGGCGCTCGCTGGTCTTTTCGCTTGTCGATTTGCCGAGTCTTGGCATGAAGGTCGGTCATCTCGGGGCGGAGCCTGATCCCTCCTTCAAACAAGCCGCCGAGAATGGAGTGTCAGTCATTGTGTGGGGTCAGGCGGGGATGAAGAGTGGGAACAAGGATGCTGATCTCAGTATGGATGGCTATGTGTATGACGCCGGGAACAATGAAGTCGTGGGGGGGAAACGCTATGTCGGTTCGGCGTCGGTCGCCCGCCTCATGGCCCATCGTTTTGCCGATGAGTTGGTCTTTCGCTATACGGGCGAGCCGGGAATCGCCCGGACGAAGATCGCCTATGTCTCGGAATTGGGGACGGCTCGTGAATTATTCGTGATGGATTACGATGGATATGATCCGCGTCAGCTGACGGCCGATGGGTTCTTGAATCTGATGCCGCGCTGGTCGCCGGATCGCCGATTTCTGGTTTTCACGACATACCGTAATCGGAACACGCAGGATATCGACATGATTGAGCTGGCCACGGGAAAGCGGTGGACACTCGTCGCGCAAGGGGGGTTGAACATCACTCCGGTTTTCTCTCCCGATGGGAATTCGCTGGCCTACTCATCAAGCCATGAGGGAAATGCCGAATTATACCGTTTGGATACTAAGACGAAAGCCGTTCAACGACTGACGACGCATGCGGCCGGGGATTTGTCGCCCTCGTGGTCGCCCTCGGGCCGGGAGCTCGTCTTTACGTCCGATCGGAGCGGTGGACCACAAATTTTTCTCATGAGCGCGGATGGATCCAATGTGCGTCGATTGACGTTCGAAGGAGACTATAATGCAGCGCCGGCCTGGTCTCCTCGAGGAAATTGGATTGCCTACGTGTGCCGGACTCCCAAAAAAGAGTACAAACTGTGTGTGATCACTCCCGATGGTCAGAAACGTCTGCAATTAACGACAGGACTGGGCGTGGATGATTCTCCGTCTTGGTCTCCAGATGGACGGCATCTCGTGTTCAGCTCCACGGTGGAAGGGAAGAGTCAGATCTACATGATTGATGCGGACGGTAAAGACCTCGAGCGCATTACGTTCACCGGCACTCATAATAGTGCGCCGTCCTGGTCCCCTGCCTCGTAAATTTCCAGGAAGGCATTGACGGCAATCGTCCTAGGTTGTAAGAAAAGGAGACGGTATTGCATAGGAGGGAAGGAATCCAATGAAAAAAATACCAGTCAGCTATCTGCCGTTGATTCTTGGTGTTATCGTACTGGGAATGCCAGCATGTTCGAAGAAGGCGGTTCGATCTGGTGGTGATATGCAGGCGTTACAAGACGAGACGGCCAAGGGAGGGGGAAGCAAAGACGGAACGGGTTCAAGTTTTCCCGATACGTCGTTCTCTGGACGTAATGAGTCGAACAACTTACGGGGGTTAGATCGCAATCCTTCGGAAGAACGGTTGGGCGGACATGCCGGTAATACAGGGAGTCCAGGCGGTGTTGGCCATGCCAACGCGATGGTTGCCAAAGCAGATTCCGGCGCGGTCGCCCGCCAGTTGGCTGAAATTCGCGCGGAGCAGGTGGCTTCGGTCGCTGCCGGACTTCGGGATGTTTTTTTCGCGTACGACAGTTTTTCAGTCACTGATGAAGGACGTCATGCCTTGGCCGGTGATGCGGAATGGGCCAGATCGAATCCGACCGCACAGCTCAAAATCGAAGGCCATTGTGATGAGCGCGGCACCTCAGCATACAATTTGGTGCTGGGTGAGAAGCGCGCGAAGGCCGTTCGGAATTATCTCGTCGAGTTGGGAGTGGCTCCCACGTATTTGTCGGTCGTCTCCTACGGCAAAGAACGGCCGTTCTGCACAGAACATACAGAATCGTGTTACTCGCAGAATCGCCGAGGACATCTCGCTGTCAAGACAGGAAGGTAGTGAGCTGATCGCGCCGCTTGCCTGAACGTGTCCTGATCGTAGGTGGTCGTTTGGATCTCAGAACATGATGTTTCAACTACGAACGGCGCATGGTGTGCTCCTCGGTATTGCCGTCGGCGGTCTCATTCTGCCTGGGTGTGTCGCGCAGCAGTCTGACCTGAAAAAAGCGGAAAAAGATCTTCAGCAGCAGCTGTCCCAGACCAGAGCCAGGCAGAGCCAGGAACTTTCAACCTTACGCGAACAGGAACTGCCGCAGTTGCGGGGAGAACTGGAAAAGGCTCTGCACCAGGCACGAGAGCTCCAGGGCAAACAGGAGGATTTCAAGCATCGGTCAGCCCAGTTGGAGCAGCAGACCAAAAAGCTGGAACAATTGGCGGCCAAGCTCGAAGCCGACAGCAGCACACGGTATCTGTGGATGCAGAAGAGCTTCGAGACGCAGGACGTGAAGGTGTCGGCCCGGCTTGATGAACTATCGAAGGCCATGGAGGCGTTGAAAAAAGAGGTCATTGATGTCGTCCAGCGCACGAACGAGGGGTTAACAAAACGCGTCGATGTCAAGCTGGAAGGGCATCAAAAAGAGTTGGTCGAGCACCAGAATAAGATTGAACAGATCTCTCAAAAGTTCACGCAGTTCAATCAGGCGCTGACGGGGTTTCGAGAGGCGCTGACCGGACTCAATGATCGCGTGGGCGACCATGAGCAGGGTATCAAGCACCTGACGTCGAGAATCGATAGCGATTCAAAAGCGACCGCGACTCATGCGGAGGATATTAACCGAAGTGTGGTCTCGATCACGAAGGCGCTTGAAGCTGTTGGGAAAAAGGTCACGGCTCGTCTGGATGATCAGGACGGACGAATCGATGTCTTGGCGAAAACTCTTGAGCACGTATCCAATAAGCCTGCTCTTCTTCAGCAGGCTCACAAGCCCGTGCCCCACTCCGCGCTAGGCCCCAATGAGTCCATCATGGACGGAGGGGAAGCCTCAAAGTTGTCTGCTGGGTCAGAGACGACGGGTGGTTCGACAACGATTGTTCCTCCTCAAGAAGTACCAAAGTTTGAACCAGCTCAGGCCAGCGCCGATCCACCTGATCGGGTGCGTTATGAGCGGGTGTTAGGGTTCTTTCGGGATGGGGATTTGGAAGGCGCTCGGCAAGGATTCACCGGATTTCTTGATGAGTATCCAAACTCCACCCTTGCGCCGAATGCCCGATTTTGGCTGGGAGAGTCGCATTTCGGCAAGAAAGAGTTTCAACGAGCGATCGATGCCTACGATAAAGTGGAGATCGACTATCCTGGTAGCGAAAAAGTCCCCGCTGCAATCTTGAAGAAAGGGTATGCGTATTTGGCATTAAAAGATAAGAGGCGAGCGTCGTCCGCCTTCAAGCAGGTTGTCACACTCTACCCGAAAACGGTTGAGGCGGGAAAGGCTTCGGACAAACTGGTGCAACTCAAGGAGGTGCGGTAGCAACATGTGTGTCCGTACACTTATATCCCGTTCTGCGGCATGGGGAGTCTTGGCATCGACTGTCGTGCTCACCGGCTGTGCCAAGCATGCCGATTTTATGGAAATGCGCAATCAGCTCTCGACGATCTCACGAACGCAGGATCAGGATCATCAACGAGTGGATAGCGCGATGCGTCGATTGGATGCCGTCGAGAGGAGCAAGGAGACGGATCCAGCGAAGTTGCGATTCGATGACCTGGCAGCTCGTTTTCAAAAACTTGAAAGTCGATTGGCAAAGCTGGAAGAGGTTGCCAGCCAGGCATCTGCCAAGGTGGATTCCTCGACTGAGCCGCGCGCTTCTAGGCCGCTCAAACAGACGCAATCTGCCGAGCCGACGGGGACAGTGTCTGGAATCACGCCGACATCCGCCTTCAATCTGGCTTATAATGATTATCTCAATGGGAAATACGATCTTGCGGTCGCAGGGTTCCAACGGTTCATTAAGGACTTTCCCGGTACGTCTTTGACTCCGAATGCTCACTATTGGTTGGGAGAGTCGTATTACAACTTGAAAGACTATGGGCGGGCCATCCACACGTTCGACTCTCTTGTGGCGGAATATCCAGGGAACGAAAAGGTGCCTGCGGCGTTGTATAAGCTGGGTTTGGCGACGGCTGAGACCGGTGATCTCCCTCGGTCAAGAAAGAATCTGAAGCGAGTGCTTGAAGAGTTCCCCTCATCGGACGAATCAAAGCTGGCAAAGAATAAGTTAGCCGAAATCCGATGATCGTCGCTGTGACGCGACGTCCCCGCCTCATCACCGCCCGCTCACTCATGAGGAGCATCGTGTCGTGCTGAAAACCGACGGCAGTAGTCGGATCTGTATTCTTCCAGAAGAGGTCATCGGTCGCATTGCCGCGGGAGAGGTGGTCGAACGTCCGGCGGCGGTTGTCAAAGAGCTGCTCGAAAACAGCGTCGATGCGGGAAGCCGGTCCATCACGATCGACGTGAAGGACGGAGGACTCTCCTTGATTCGGGTGACCGATGACGGGGAGGGTATGACTCAGGAAGATGCCCCGCTCGCGTTTCAGCGGCATGCCACGAGCAAGCTCCGATCCGACCTCGATCTCTGGTCCATTCGAACAATGGGGTTTCGAGGCGAAGCGCTGCCGAGCATTGCCGCGGTGGCCCATGTTCGGCTGATGACGGCGACTCGTTTTGCCGAAGTGGGGACTGAGTTAGAAGTTGTTGGGGGAGCGATCGGGAGGATCGCCGACGCTCCTCCGGTCCGGGGAACACGCATCGAAGTCGCAGAGCTGTTCCACAATCAGCCGGCTCGGAAGAAATTTCTGAAGTCGACCATCACGGAGTTCTCGCATATCAGTCGGGTCGTCCAGCAGGCATCGCTCGCCTGGCCGTCCATTCATTTCCGCTTGACGCACAATGCCGAGGAGATTCTCAACTACCCGTCCGCTTCGTCAGATGACGATCGGATCGCCCAGGTCTATCGGCGCACTTTTCTCGACCACAGTCTCCGGATCAAGGCTTCGGTCCCTGGGGCTCAACTCAGCGGGTACATTGTGGATGCGGTCCATGCAAAGCCTGCTCGTATTCCGCAAGAGTTGTTTGTAAACCGGCGTTCCGTGCGCAACGTGGCGGTGTCTCATGCCGTTGGGGAAGGGTATGGGGCATTTCTTGCCAAGGGGAGTTACCCGCGATTCGTGCTGTTTCTGGACATTGATCCAGACCGTCTCGATGTCAATGTCCATCCAACTAAACGAGAAGTGAGATTTTCTGACAGCGAGATGATTCACCAACTCGTACGGCGAGCGGTCCGCCAAGCCTTGAGCGGCGGAAAGACCGATGAGCTTGGGAAGACCCCGTTCGTAGAGTCCTCCGTGCGACGGATCGTGAGTTCCATCGTGACAACTCTTCCTATGGCGGAATCCGATGAAACGGAATCGACGACCCTGCAGCCCAGTCTTGCAACCCAATTGCCGTTGGTGAGCGAAGCGGCGGAGCCTTACGCGCGAGTGCCTTCCGCTGAGGTGATTGCGTTGGGGCAAATCAATCGGACGTTCCTCATCGCTCAAGTTGGAGGTGACTTGACGGTGATCGATCAACACACGGCTCATGAGCGGGTTCTGTTTGAGCGACTGTATCGCGCATGGACGACCCGTGGTATTCAGTCCCAGCCTTTACTGATCCCTGATCCGGTCGAACTGCCGCCACTGCAAACGGCGGTGCTTCAGCGTTATCAACATGACCTGGAGCGGTTGGGAGTGGATATTGAACCGTTTGGTTCCTCAACTGTCTTGATCAGGGCGATTCCCGTCGGTCTCGGCAAGATCGATCCGACGACGTTTCTGCAGGATCTTTTGGATGACCTCACGCAATGGGACAGTGCTCCCAGTCTGGAGGCACGAGTGCGATCAGTCCTGGCATCGTTGGCGTGCCACGGCGCGGTTCGGGCCGGGCGCTCGATGAAATCGGAAGAAATCAAGGTTCTGATTGAGGACTGGCGTACAGAAGGGGAGATCACGACTTGCCCGCACGGGCGGAGAACGTCCTTCCGACTCAGCATCACAGACCTCGAGAAAATGTTTGGACGAGCTGGCTGGTAGGCCGTGTTGCGCGGGAGCGGCGACCGACAGTGGTTGAGCGCGCGGTGCTTATGACAACTCTGTTTCAACAGCGCTGACGTGAACATGCTATCAGAAGGTGTGCGCCATCACCGTCCCTTGGTTGTGCTCCTGGGGCCGACAGCCGTTGGAAAGAGTCGGGTTGCATTATTGGTGGCCAAACAGTTCAATACCGAGATACTAACAGCAGACTCTCGTCAGGTGTATCGAGGGATGGACATCGGAACGGATAAACCGACTGCGCAGGAGCGTCGGGATGTGCCGCACCGACTGATTGATGTGGTCGACCCCAGCGAAACGTTCAACGTCGGTTGGTATCGGCGGGTCGCGATGGTAGAAATCGAACGTTTATACAGTGCGGAGCGGTTGCCCTTCGTTGTGGGAGGCACGGGGTTGTATATTCGAACCTTGGTACGGGGGTTATGTCCAGCGCCCCAGGCCGATCTTCAGGTAAGGGCAGACCTCAAGAAATTGAGAGATGAGCGGGGTCGAGACGGTCTCTATGCAGAGCTGATGCGCATTGATCCTGAAACGGCAGCTCGATTACACCCGAACGATGAATCCAAGGTCATGCGGGCGATAGAAGTCTATCGGCTATCGGGCCGCCCCCTGTCGATTGTGCAGGCCGAACACGGGTTTCAGGAGGCTCCGTTTTCCGCTTTTCTGATCGGCCTTGAGCGAAGGAAAGAGACCCTGTATCGAAGGATCGAGGAACGAATCGATTGGCAGCTGACTCATGGAATGGTAGAAGAGACTCGAGCATTGTTTGATCGGGGATATGGGCGCGAGCTCGGTTCGATGAAAGGGCTCGGCTATCGCCAGATCGGAGCCTATTTGGCGAATGAGTGCGATTACGCCGAAATGGTGCGTCGGTTCAAGCGCGACACGAGACGTTTTGCGAAACGGCAGATGACGTGGTTTCGAAGCGAAGTGGGAGTGGCGTGGCTGTCGATCGAGGACAATGAGCCCCATGAGCGGACGGCGGAACGAGTGATCGCACGCATCGAGCAATTTATGTGCGCACTGGGACAACAAAAACCGCTTGCCGCAGTGCCGCCAGCCTCGTAGCAAAAGGATCTGTATGAAGACAAAAAGACAGGATAAGCGGGTGACTGTTGGGGTGATCGGAGGCAGCGGGCTCTATGATATTGAAGGGCTCACCTCCGCTCGGTCAATCCGAGTTCGTACGCCTTTCGGAGCGCCGTCTGATGCAATTACTGTGGGGTTGCTTGAAGGGATTCGAGTTGCCTTTCTGTCACGGCATGGGCGCGGACATGTGCTGAATCCGAGCGGGATCAACTACCGTGCGAACATTTTCGCGCTCAAGTCTCTGGGGGTGTCCCATGTGATTTCGGTCAGCGCGGTCGGCAGCATGAAGGAATCCATTCAGCCTGGCGACGTTGCTGTCCCAGACCAGTTTATCGACCTGACCAAGCGGCGTGTCTCGACATTCTTTGACGACGGAATCGTGGCGCATGTCGCTTTCGGTGAGCCGATCTGTGCCGAATTGAGACAGGCTCTTCTTGCGGCTGGAGAAAATGTCGGCGCCAATCTTCATCGCGGTGGGACCTATCTCTGTATGGAAGGTCCGCAGTTTTCAACAAAAGCTGAATCACAGCTCTATCGGCAATGGGGCGTCGATGTAATCGGAATGACCAATATGCCGGAAGCAAAATTGGCCCGTGAGGCGGAGCTCTGTTACGCGACCTTGGCGCTGGTGACCGACTATGATTGTTGGCATGAGACGGAAGAGGCGGTCACCGTGGAGGCGGTGTTGGGGACGCTCCATCGGAACGTCGTGTTGGCCAAACAGATATTGCGCGCGGTGATGCCCGCATTCACCAACCCTGTCGAGTGCCCTTGTCATCGGGCATTAGATAATGCCATTCTGACGGCGCCGAACCGAATCTCTTCAGTCGCCCGGAAGAAACTCTCCCTGCTCATTGACCGTGCGCTGTCACTAAAGAAAGGAGTTCGTTAGTCATGGGGAAGCTGTTAGTTGTGGGATCAGTCGCGCTCGATACGGTCAAAACTCCGTTCGGCGAAGGAACCGAGATTCTTGGGGGGTCAGCCACCTATTTCTCGACGGCGGCCAGTTTCTTCACGTCCGTCGCGCTCATTGCCGTTGTCGGAGACGATTTCCCCCAACAGCATATCGCCTTTCTGAAGAGCCGTGGCATTGATCTCACGGGCCTTGAGCGGCGTCCGGGGGCCACCTTTCGCTGGAAGGGGGAATACACGCACCAGCTGAACGAAGCCCATACTTTGGATACGCAACTCAACGTGTTTGAAACGTTTCGCCCTCAGATTCCTGAAGCCTATCTCTCGCCGGACGTGCTGTTCCTGGGGAATATCCATCCGGAGCTTCAGCTCGACGTGTTGCACAAAGTGAAACGTCCTGCATTGGTAGCCTGCGACACCATGAATTTCTGGATCAATGGCCAGCGCGACGCGCTCTGGAAGGTGCTGGAGAAGGTGGATGTGCTGATCATCAACGACGGTGAGGCGCGCGCATTGGGTCAGGATTCTAATCTGATGAAAGTGGCGAAGCTCGTGCTTTCCCGAGGGCCCAAGCATCTCATCGTCAAGCGGGGCGAGTATGGCGTGCTGATGTTCAATGACCAACAGATTTTCGGCGCGCCGGCTTTCCCGCTCGAAGACGTACGGGATCCGACCGGCGCCGGAGATACTTTTGCCGGCGGATTTTTGGGCTACTTGGCGGCGACGGGAAACCGGTCTCCTGAGGCTATGCGACAAGCCATCATCTTTGGGAGCGTGATGGCGTCCTTTACCGTAGAATCCTTTAGTCTTGACCGATTGCGAATCCTGGATTACAAAGAGATTCAGGCTCGGTTCGCCGAGTTTAAGCGCCTCACACATTTTGAGGATGTTTGATGATCAGAAGCGATTGGATCTTCGGTCGGCGACAAGCGCATCGCTTGCTGGTCTGTGCAGGACTTCTTAGTATCTTGGGAGGGTGTGCGACTGACAAAGATCTGATGCAAAAATCGCAAGGGCATTATCAAGAGGGTGTCGCGAGCCTCCCTGGAGATCGCCAAAAGGCCTTCGTCTCGTTCCAGCAGTCCGTCCAGTTGAATCCGGCCAATAAAGAGGCACGGTACGCTCTGGGACACGTGTATGCGCTGCAAGGCAAGCTGTCCTATGCGGAAGAGCAATTTCGCGCGGCGATTAAAACCGATGAAACCTATTCCGAAGCGCATACGTATCTGGGACAAGTGTTAGCCAATCAGGATCGGTGGGACGAAGCGATTCAATCTTACCGGCAGGCCCTGGCGAATCCTCTTTATCCGACACCCGACCTCGCTCGGTTCCATCTCGGCCGCGCGCTCGCACACCAGGGCGATCTTCAAGGCTCGATAGAGGCATTGGAAGATGCTGTCTCTGCGAGTCCTCCAAGTGTCCCGCCTGCGATGACTCACCTTGAGCTCGGTCGCGTGTATTATAAAATGGGTTATACGACCAGAGCCCGTGACATTCTCAAGAAAGTAGCAACCTTGGATAAGACTGGTGGAGAGCTGGCGGCGGCGGCAGCGGACCTCTTGACGAGAGTGAAGTAGGAGACTTATGGAGTCGGTTGGAGAATTTTTCAAGCAAGTCCGAGAGACGAAAGGGTTGACGGTTGACGAGGTGGCCTCCAAAACCCGCATTCGCACGGATTTCGTCAAGGCGCTCGAGGACGGGAATTTTGCCAAGTTGCCCGACCAAGTCTTCGCGAAGGGGTTTGTCCGTTCCTATGCCCGATCGCTGGGCTTGGATGAGGAAGATGCGATTCATCGCTTTATCCAATCAGCCGGCTCTTTTTACGAAAAACAGGATGAGCGTGAGCGGCTCAAGGTGCGACAGATTGAAGAAGACCGGAAACGCCAGTCCAATCGGAAAGCCGTGACAATTGCGATCAGTATCGCCGTCCTGACGCTGATTTTTCTCCTCAGCCGAGAGCAATCATCGGTCTTTCGGCGTGGGGCGGCTGAGCAAGGTTCGGCGACGAAACGCACGACGCAATCGGCGAAAGACATTCCGGCCTCAACGGTCCGTGAGCCCGAACGTACCGCCGAGGTTTCGAAACCGACCGAGATGCCTGCCGGAGCCCCAAAGACAACAATTGACACCCTGCCGAGACAGGAACCTGTCACATCTGCTAGCGCAGTCTCACGATCAGAGGCGGAAACGGTTTTGACGGCCTCTCCCGGAAGCGATGGCCCGTTAGCTGGAATAGCGTTGAACGCAACGGAGACTGTTGTGGACGGCCAGCTGGCATTAGACTTGGAAGCGACGGAGTTGAGCTGGGTCGTTGTGCAGATTGATAACGGGAGTCCTCAAGAGTCGTTGCTCCGGCCCGGTGAAAAAGCTCACTGGAAGGGGCAGGACCAATTCATCTTGACCCTTGGGAACGCCGGGGGAGTCAAGGCTGAACTCAACGGCAAGCCTCAAAAACCCTTCGGCCTAAGCGGCAAAGTCGCTCGGGACATCGTGCTAAAGCGGTAGCCCTGCGTCTCACCTCTTTCTTCATTTCTGTTTCCAGTTAGTAAAGCACGCTTGTGTTCTCACCGATGTCGATGAGGCATGGAGGGCGTAGGTGAGGCGCAAAGGTGCCACGAATTCGCGAAGAATATGGAATGAGCTTACCGTGAACCGCATAAATGCCGACATTTCCTGTCTCATGTTTGAGTTCATGTTGGCATGAGGTTTGATCTTCCTCCCGGTAAGAAGAGGAGATGAGTGACGGAGAGGGAGATGTTTTCTTGACAGAAATTCAGGGGCATTGGTATAGTTCGAGCGTTTAACTGGCTCTCGAAAATCACGAAGACGAGTCGGCAGTCTGGGGTGTCACTCCAGCTCGGTGGGTCCAACACAAAGGAGGACGTGTAATGGGGTATCTGTCCAGGTTTTTAGGTATCGCAGCAGCAGTGATGTTTCTCTCGGTCTCAGTCGTTGGGGCTGAAGAAAGAGAGCCGTTGAAGCCTCGCGTTCCGCCGGATCAGATGGCCGATGCCAAAGCCGTGAAGAATCCGGTCGCATCCAGTCCCGAGAGTCTTGCCAAAGGCAAGGCGATTTACGAGGGGAAGGGCACATGCTTCAATTGTCATGGTAAGCTCGGGGACGGTCAGGGGGAAGCTGGGAAGATCCTGAATCCAAGCCCGCGGGATTTCACCAACTGCAAGTTCCATAAGAAGCGGAAAGATGGTGAACTCTTCTGGGTTATTAAGAACGGCAGTCCCGGAACGGGAATGGTGTCGTTGATTCCTGCTGCGATCACCGAAGAAGAGGCGTGGAATGTGATCAACTACGAGCGGAGTTTCTGCAAGGGCGAGTAGTTGCTGAGAAGCTTCTGGTGAGTCACGAGAGAAGGGTGGGGAGGCAACTCTCCACCCTCTTTTTTTCTACCAGTCAGATTGCATACGCACAGTTGTCCATCCCGAACTCGTTCTTGTTTGCCTGCCTAACCCCACATATTTCCTCTACATCTGAGGAAAATGACGTGCAAGGCCTTCATAAATCTGATCCCCCCATTTAGGGGGGATGGTACAGACAATCATTGAATAGGAGCCTAAGGGGATTGCGTCACGGATACAAAAAAGAGTAGAGTCCGCCCGTTAGCCTACATTTGTATACGAACTCACACGAGGTGACATACCACCAAGAGCCGTCGGTTTTTATCAAATAGGAGGGCGACTATGGACAGCCTATGGCCGTGGGTGAAGTGCCGAGTACCAGTAGCAACCGCGACGCTTCTGCTTGCGTCAACGGGAATCATTTCCAGTCCTGCTACTGAGAGGAGTTACGCCGGAGATCCTGCTCCACCGTCCGGCGTCGCGGCAGCGGACATCGAATACAAAGGTCATATCGCTGTGAACGGAGAGTCCAGTACGGCGACTATTTCGACACCAAGTAAAAAAGGCTCGATGACTTTTGAGGGTACGGCAGGCCAGCGGATCAATATCGGCTTCAGTGGTGTCACCCTCACACAGTTCAGAGTCCTCGTCTATGGGCCGGATGGTACGGCGGTGGCCACTCAGCCTTCCGCGGTAAAACATTATTATGCGACCATGTATCGGGAACCCTCTTCACTGACGCAGGTTCAAACCGCTACCTCATCCTATCAGCTGACCGGTGATTCTGGGGCCGCCTGGATTTCGTCCAGCGAGATCAATGGCAGTAGTATTGATCTCAAAGAATTGCCAGCGACAGGCACGTATACGATCTTCCTCGATCCGATGAGTGGGTATACTGGGAAAGTCACGGTCACGGTATCGAACGAATTAGGGGGCGAAATCGTTCCTCAGGGCTCGGCAATATCGATTCCCATCAGCCGCAGCGGCCAGAATGCCCGTTATACCTTCTCGGGCACGAGCGGCCAAGCGGTCAGCTTACAGTTGAGTGATGTGACCATCCGGAGTGGGCACGTCGTTATCCTGAAACCAGACGGAAGCCCACTAAGTCAGCCGACCTCATTCGCAGGTGCAGGGGCTGTCCTTGATGCTCAAGCTCTTCCGACCTCCGGAACCTACGCCATCCTGATCGATCCGGAGCTGAGTTACACGGGCAATGTGAAGCTTGCGCTCTACAACGCGCCGGACCTCACAGGTACCATCATGACTGACCAAGTGGCCGTGACGCCGACAGTGACCGTGCCGGGCCAACGAGCGATCTATACGTTCAATGGGACGGCGGGCCAGTGGGTGAATCTCGGTCTCACGGGGGTCTCGATTGCCTCGAGCACCCTGTCGATGTTGAAACCAGACGGCAGCAAGTTGGCGGCAACAACGATCGGTCCCAGCGGCGGCAGCCTCGATCCAAGCGCGGCATTACCTGAAACGGGCACCTACACGATCGTGGTGGATCCAGTCAGCAACCATACCGGCAGTATGACGCTGGCTCTGTCTTCTCCGGTCACCGGCACGATCGCGCTCGATGGAGCGCCAGTGACGGTCAGTCTCAATAAGCCGGGGAAGATCGCACAGTACACGTTCAATGGCCACGCCGGGCAATGGGTCAGTCTGGGGCTCACGTCCGTGGGGCTCACGTCGAGCAACATTTTGCTTCTGGGACAGGATGGAATTACGCTTGCCTCAACCACAGTTGGTACGGCGGGTGGATCGCTCGAAGTCCCAAATCCCTTGCCAGCCACAGGACCCTACACCATTCTTGTGCGTCCAGGTGGGCCCTACACCGGCAACATGACGTTGACACTCTCAACGGAGGTGTCAGACTCGCTGAAGGTGAATGCCGCCTCCAGGACGATTATGGTCAGCCGAGCAGGCCAGAATGGTCGCTATACGTTTGCCGGCACGGCGAACCAACAGGTCACGATCAAGGCTACCAACAATAAGCTTGGCAACGTGACCGTGAATCTCTACACGCCGAGTGGCGTCTTGCAAGCTGGGACGACGAGCTCAGCGGCGAGCTTCAACCTGAATCCTGTCACATTGGCGACAACAGATACCTATACGATTACGATCAATCCCGCGATGATGGACACGGGGAGCATTCAGCTACAAGTCACCAACCCATAGGGGTGGAGATTCATCAGGGGCGAGTCATCGCCTCTGATGAGATGGTGGCAGATCGAAGGAGGGTGGGAAGGTAACTTCTCACCCTCTTTTTTTTGTCGCGAAACGATGATGGGGCATCAAGGCAGAGTGGGGAAAACGTTAGGTGTAGAGTGGGTTGTACGGGTAAGCCTCTCTTTTTTCGCGAGCAAGGGCATGGTGGCTGCTGGGGGTCTCGTGCGGCAAAGCGGAATCTGCGTTCTCGCGCCATGCAGGATTCAAGATCCAACCCTAAATGGACCTGTGAGATCCTCACTCAAGCGCGAGCCCGGCCAAGCGGAGCGCGTGCGTTTGGTCAGGCTGATCTGAGCCACTCATTTCGACGCGATGTGCCACCCTTACCGTATGTTGCTGTTTTGAATTCTGGTACACTCCCCTCGCTCTAACGTCGATCGGACGGATTCATGTGGAGGGCGATATGCGCATATTCTTCCTGTGTCTTTCATTTGTCTTTTGGGCGGGCCTGGTCGGTGCGGCTACGGTGGACACCGCCCCGTCGGGATCACATCTATCAGCTGACGGAAAGCTCTGGCGCTACGAGGCGAGATACAAGGTGGAGCTGATCAAGGTGAAAGCCCTGGATGAAACCGGGGTTAATTTGTTTGGTTCGGACGAGATTCTCGTTATCGCCGATGTCGATGGTGTACGCGACATTGGCTCCTATGAGCTTTGGATCCAGAAGGGTCTTGGCGACATGGATTCGGATGAAACGGTAACGATCGGCCCGGAGAACGCGTGCCTTCTGCCCGCCGTCGACGATGTGAGGGACGGCAAGTGGAGTTGCGCCGAGGCTGGGCATCCGGCTCCATTCACGTTGACCTTCACCGTGATCGAGAAGGATGGCGTTGGGCGGGTTGTCTGGGAATCCTTGACGAGATTGGAAGGCGTCGGCTTCTGTATTACCGGAGGCCAGAGTGATATATCGAGTGACTGCCTAAGCGGCGGCGGAGCCGACGAGTTCAATAGCGTCGGCAGCGTTCGGAGAGTCTACACGGTCGCGGAGCTCGCGGGCCTCGCCGTCGGGCAAACACGGCAGGACAACCTTGTGGTTGACTCCTGCAGTGCCATACTCACAATCGACGGCGGCACGTGCGGCTATGGCCCCTGGACGAACTACTGGAACGGTGTGTACCGGCTATCGGTCCGTGTGACACGGCTGAAGAACGTGCTCGTTGGCTTCGAGCCGCCGTACGACCCGCTTGTACCGAGCCAGTCGGTGATTGATGCGTCCCCGTCGGCGACCCAGTGACGGGGCAGGGCGAGCAACAAAAGTCGGTGGATGGGAGAAGGAAGCTGTGATTGGATCTTGTGCTGCGACTCGCGAGAGCCGGTTCGATGCTCGATGTAGCCGAAAGATACCAATGGAATGCTCAAAGACTTCCAGCGGTGGGTCAAACAGATCTG
Organism: Nitrospira sp. CG24B; assembly: GCA_002869845.2. GTDB lineage: Bacteria > Nitrospirota > Nitrospiria > Nitrospirales > Nitrospiraceae > Nitrospira_D. Next base: position 106,502 of record NEWS02000004.1, read on the forward strand.
ATCCCGTTGTTTCTTTTCAGAGGGGATTGGCTTAGGTGAACACGGGTGATAAATGATACATCACAACTCACGCTTCAGGTGAGGTTTGAGGGCGTGGCGGCTGCTGGGAACGTTGGGCGGCCAGGCTGAATCTGTATTCCTGTGCCATGCATGATTCAAGATCCGACCCCAGAAGTCTGATCCCAGATGTTGATCCGCAAATTGCGGAGAAAGCGGAATACCTTACAATTCAGCTCACGCACAGGCGGGCGAGATTTTCGACGTGAGACCGACGCCGGTCGTGAAACCGCACGAGAAACTACCGGAGCTGTGATGAACTTTTACTTTGACCCAGGCACCTCGAACATCTCGCAGGGACGCGAGGTTCCAGGGGAATCATAGGATTGTCATTATTGCAAGAGGACTGTCTCCGCCACGGCAGTTGTCCATGTCCAATCATATCAATCTCTCAAAGATGGACGAGTGTTTCGTGTCAGTGTCCGGTTCATGGAATGCGCGTACTCCGCGTGTGAGGGACTGGAAATAATTGACTGCCATGTCCGCATCTCTCGATGCATGGGGCCGGGAGGCGATGTGCGTATCGCGATAGACACTGGCTCCTATGGAGACTACGTAGGGCTGGGGTTGGTGAAAATCCGAGACTGGAGCAGGGGTCTGGTCCCTGTCGTCGGCTCCGGCGCCAGCCGGCTGAATGATGAACAGCAGCGCCTGAGGCCGTGCAGCGGCTCCCCCCGATTCGGTGACGGACACACGGATCTCGACCTGTTGCGGTTGAAGGCTTGAGGGCAAGGTTGCCGCGAAATCCAGCGACTTGGTTTCTCCCGGTTGTAGCGGGGGAATGGTCAGCGTCGTCGACGGGAATTGTTCGATAACCGATGGTGTGCCGGTGAGGGAGGCCAAGGCATTCTGGATCGGGCTTGAGCCGGTATTGACAACATCCACGCGCACCCGAATCTGTTCGCCGCTCTCCAGAAACAAATTGCCGTTCTCGTCGAGTAGCAGGGCTTTGAAGCGAAGTTTCGACCGCGACACAGAGCTGGGTATGGACGGAGATGATTCGAGCTTGACTGTAGAGGGCAGTGGTTCTCCCTGGGAAGGAACTTCCTGGTGCCAGGCGCATCCGGAGCTCAGCAGGATGGTGCATCCGGCCAGGATCAGACGCGCGGTGGAGAATGGTCGGAGTGAAGGTGTCTTAGTGGAAGGGAGCACGACTGAGCCTATTGAAACGGTTTTGTGCCACCGTACTGGACACGCAGGGTAAAAGCAACCGGCTATCCACTGGACAGCTTGGCGTATAGACTGGGATGGGCTCAATGTGCTCACACCCGAAGAGTCGTGGGATTCTCAAAAAGGGAGCCCAGCAAGGCCGCAGCCAGCGAAGAGGCGAGGAGGTACATACCTTGAACCGCTCGCTTCGATCACATGCGAACGGATAGGTAGCGTGCCTTCGCCTTTTTTAGTACGTTGAGCTTCTGAGCGACGCGAGAACGCCGCTGGCGGACTTTTCAGGCATCCTGCCTAATTACTCTCGCCACCTTTGAGGTATCCAAGTCCGATCTTGACCGCTCGACGGGTGATTTCCGCCCAACGTTCTTGGGGATAGGCCGAGAGTACTGCCGCAGCCTTGGGATCTTGGATCTCAAGGTTCAGAATTCTCAAGATGCCGTCGTCAATCTGAATGTCTGCCACTAATCCCCCTCCTTGTCTATGGGAACACTGCTGAGAGTACCGCTCGAAGCGGGTGGTGCGTTGACTGATCTCTGAACCCATGTTAGCATGAATCCAACGTTTTTTCTCGGGATGTTCTACGTACGGTAGCTATACTTATTCACCTCAAGGAGGATTGTATGATCCGGTCACAGGCGATTTATTCGAGGCTGGTCGGTCCTGGTCTTGCCATCCTTCTCATCATGGGACTGACGGCTTGTGGCGGTCCTCCTAAATGGGTTGAAAAGGGGTCCGGAGCGTTTAATGAAAAAGACAGCAAAGCGTTTTACGGGGTGGGGGCTGTCGCGGGCGTCCGGAATGCGCCGCTTGCCTGGGATACGGCCGAGAATCGAGGGAGAGCCGAGATTGCCAAGACTTTTGAGACCTACAGCGGGTATCTGATGAGAGACTATGCGGCCTCGACGACTGCCGGAGATTTCACCCGGAATTCGGAAGAGCAGAATATCGAGCGAGCCATCAAGACCATCACGACGACCACACTCAGCGGAGTCCGGAAAATTGATCAGTACATGGATTCCAAGACCAACACCTATTACGTGTTGACCAAGCTGAGCTTGGAGGATATGAAGAACAACTTGGAGCAGGCCAAAGAGCTGAATTCGCAAGTGCGGGACTTCGTCCGGAAGAATGCCGACCGTCTGTTCGAGCGGTTGGAAACGGAAGAGGAAAAGCGAGGCGTTCGCTAAATCTCAATGAAGCGTGAGCCGTCTACCCCTTCTCGGAGGTTTATGGTGATCAAGAAGTTTCGTTCTTCGCTTGTCGCCACGGTGAGTGTCGCTCTCGCATTGTCTGGATGTGGACACGAAACAAAGGTGACGCGTGTCGATGCCGGGGTCGTGACCGATTTGAGTGGACGCTGGAACGACACCGATTCTCGGATGGTCGCCGAAGCGATGGTCAAGGATGCGCTGCAATATCCGTGGCTAGGGAGTTTTGAAAAAGCGAGTCAACGGCAGCCCGTTGTTGTCGTGGGGACGGTCCTGAATAGCAGTCATGAACATATCAGCGTGCAAACTTTCATTACGGATTTGGAGCGAGAACTCACCAATTCGCAGAAAGTCACGTTCGTGGCAGGAAAGGGAGATCGCGAGGAGCTTCGCACCGAACGTAAAGAACAAGCGATGTATGCGCGAGAGGATACGCAGAAAGCGCCTGGAAAAGAGATCGGCGCCGATTATATGATGAAGGGTACCATTGCAACCATCCTTGATGAGGCCGATGGAACGAAGGCGGTGTTCTATCAGGTGGACCTGCAGATGGTGGATCTGGAAAGCAATGCCAAGGTCTGGTACGGCCAGAAGAAGATTAAGAAAGTCGTCGAAAAGAAACGTTCAATCTTTTAGGCTCTGCGACCTCCGTTGAGCCCTCTTGTCTCATGCCCCACCGCCTGTCTTCCGGCACGGTGGGGCATTGTTATTTCCATCCAGGCGCTTTTTGCGGCGATGGCATTCGTGCTGCTTGCCGGATGCGGCCCCTCGGTCAACAGATATCTGCTCATCGACACAAGTCTGCGGGCCAACGATCCCAAGGGCGCCGACGCCATCGTCCAGCGGACTGAAAAAGAGTACGGCGAAAAAAGCCGCGTGCTCTATGGGATGGATCGAGGGATGCTCCTTCAACTCGCCGGCGACTATCAGCAGAGCAACATTGTATTGGAACAGGCTGAGGATGAAATAGATCGTCTCTACACGCGAAAGATTCGAACGGAAGCGCTCGCGTTCATGACGAACGATACGGCGCTGGCCTATGAGGGCGATCCGTACGAACAGGTGTTGGTCAATGTGTTGAAGGCGCTCAATTATTCGGCATTGGGTCAGTGGCAGGAAGCGCTGGTGGAGGCTCGGCGTATCGACCACCGGCTCAATGTCCTGTCGGATCGAACCCAGGAGAAGGGGGCCTATCGGGAGGACGGTTTTGCGCGTTATCTGAGCGGCATCCTCTATGAAAGCACCGGCGATGTGAATAATGCGTTCATCGCCTATCGGAAGGCCTATGAGACCTTCGATGCCACCCGCGCTTGGTCGTACACGGCCGTTCCGTCTCAGTTGCGTGAAGATTTATTACGAACGGCTGAGGCACTGCATTTCACGCAAGAACTGGCCGAGTACCGGCGTCTGTTTCCCGATACGAAGTGGGAGACGAGTCAGTCGTTGCAACAGCTCGCTCAAGTTGTTGTGATCAGCTATAATGGCCGGGCACCACGCAAGGAGGATCAGTTTCTTGACCTGCCGGTCAGTCTCGACGCACTCCAGTTGGTGCTTCTCAATCGCGGGTTGTCGCAGGCGGGTCGGCAATCCAATCGGGGAGTGGACACGGTTTTGTACGGACTGAACGGGCGCGTCGTTCGCGTGGCGCTGCCGCGGCTCGCTCCACAGAAGACGCAGGTGCCTGTCGATAGGGTGAGTCTCATCCCGGACAACGGCACAGGGGTGACGGTGAACACGGAACTGGTGCATAACGTGACGGCTTTAGCTGATAAAGCGCTCTCGGAGCGCATGGCTGGAATTACCGTCAAGGCTCTCGCTCGTGCCGCTACAAAGTTCGCGCTGGCCGAGGGAGCGATGAGAGGGGCTCAGCAGGCAGCGGGGAAAGATGCGGGCCCGTGGGTCGGTCTTCTCGTCGGATTGCTGGCGAAAGGACTGGCAGTGGCATCGGAAGAAGCCGACAAGCGGAGCTGGCAGACGTTGCCCGATGAAATCCATCTTGCTCGGGTCTGGGTTCCACCAGGGCGTTACCAGGTGCAGAGCCAGTCAGGCGGCGGGTCTCATGGTCCCTTGACCCCTGAAGCCATGCAGACCCTGTCCATCGGGCCTGGTGAAACCGCCGTGCTGCTTCAACGGGTGATGCCATGAAAGACGGATTGAGATTCGTGTGCCGGATTGGGGCGACGCTGATGGCGGTGGTTGTGCTATCCGGCTGCGCATGGTTTGGAGGACAATCGAAACCGGATTGGATCGATGGGGTGAGCGATGCCTATCCGTCAGGCCAATATCTCGTCGGTGTGGGACAGGCTGAGAGCCGCGCGGCAGCGGAGGATCGCGCCTATGCAGCGGTGGCCAGAATTTTCAAAGCCGAGGTGAGTGCGCAGGCGAAAGACTGGGAGTCGTATCTGGTGATTGAGCAGCGAGGGCACAGCAGCGCTGAACGGCGTTTGACGCTCGACAATCTGACCCGTGTGTCGACCGACAAGGTGTTGGAGAACGTCCGGATCGTCGATCGGTGGGCCGATGTACACAAAGGGCTCCACTATGCCTTGGCGGGAATGCATCGGCCTCAGGCAGAGACATCGTTCATGGAACGGATTACCGAGCTGGACAGATCGATCGGCAACGATGTGGAGGAGGCTCAGCGGCCCTCCGATAAGCTGGCACGAGTCAGAGCTCTGAGACGGGCTGTCAGAAATCTTGTGCTGCGGGAAACCTATAATGCCGATCTTCGCGTGATTCGACCGAGCGGGCAGGGTACTGCCGCAGCTTACCGCGTAAGCGAACTCACACAGGAGCTGGGATCGGATCTTGAATCGTGCATGGCGTAGGAGATCGGTTCCATCGCGCCACTCAAGATTCCCGCACATGTTATACTCACCAGCCACTCTTCTTTTCATGATGCCGCACCGTGCGGCGGTGCTTGATGTGGTGCGTCGGCTACGGCACAACAGTCGTGCCATTGGGCGACAGGATTCTTCGAACCATCGACCATTGGCGTACATGATTGCTACAAGAGAACGACATCGGCGATCGCGAGTGACAGCCGTGCACATGTCGGGTAGCAGACTCCTCCTCATCAGCGGACTTGAGTGTAACTCCTCCGTGGCCCACCAGAGGAAGGCTACAGACATCATTATTACGTCTGGCGTTTAACCAAGAAATAGTGAGGTGATCATGTGTCATAGTAAGGCTGGGGTCGGATCTTGTATCGTGCATGATGGAAACGATTCGGTGTATTCTGCTCTCACTGCCCCAGCTCACACATGATTGCCACCCAGTATTCTCTTGAGTGCGCCGTTTGTTAGGCGTGATTCTCGATGTGACGCCTCGGCTACAGTATGACTTGAGAAAGCAGTTCCTCCCATTCCCCACAACCTGCCTCCAGTGCGAATAGCGTAACCGCCTTGACGCTGTCGGACAGAATTTGGTACATTGTCAGACAAGAGGTTGGACATGGCGCTTATCCAAGTTTCCGCCAGGCTAGATCCCACGCAATTGCGGCGAGCCCAAAAAGCACTCGGCGCCAAGACGACGAGTGAAACGCTGCAGCGCGCGTTGGATTTGGTTACTGAAAAGGCTGTGCACGATCGTATTCTTCAGCGCTACAGTGGTGTAGGTAAGCCCGATGCATTCGACGAAGACCACTAAGTTCGCGCTGCTCGATACCGCAATCTACATTGAGAATTTCCGATCCGGTCGCTTCACGTTTCGCTTGCTGCAATCTCCTTTCATTATCCGCTGTTCTTCCGTTGTGCTCCACGAATTACTCCGGGGGGTTCGAACGGCTACTGAACGGAAGTTTGTCTTTGAATTGAGTCGGCAGTGCCAGGTGTTGACGCCCACTGAGCAACAGTGGCTGAAGGCCGCAGAAATCCTCAATCGACTCAAGCGACGCGAGCATTATGAGGCCGCCAAGGTGCGCGAGCTGGCATTCGATGTGTTGATTGCCCTGTCTGCACGAAGTATTGGGGCCAGTGTCATTACGACCAATCACGCAGACTTTCAGGCAATTCAGCGGGAGGTGCCCTTTCATCTTCTGTGTTGGGACTAAGGTGAGCTCAGTCTATCCTGATACTCTGTGGGCGGCGTGGGGAAGGTGGCAAACTTCTCGCTGGTCTGAAACAAGAAAATTGCTTGCTACATCATCCCCTGGGGAAGAACCAGACGCTTTCTACGGCTGATTCTGTGCCGATGATCTGTAGGTGTAGTAGAGGATGATACCGGCGAAGATTGAGACAAGAATCCCAAACCCCATCTGTGCACCGAAGCTCACTGTGCCCACGTAGATCTTGTAGAGCTGCAACAGTACCACGGGCAGGCCCACTGCCAGGGCAAGCACGATCAAGTGCCGTCGCAAATAGATCGGCTCCCCTGGTTTTCGACCGCCCCGTCCCAATACAGTCACTCCTCGATGGTTGAAATATCCCCTGGGTCTTGCCCAAGTTCTTTCGCTTTCAGCACACGGCGCATGATTTTTCCGGAGCGAGTTTTTGGCAGCGACGACACGATGTCAATTTCCGATGGCACGCCGATTTTCCCCAGCTCTTTCAAGACCTGATCTTTGATCGATTTGATCAGCTCCGGACTTTCCTGTTCTCCCTGTTTCAAGATGATAAAGGCCTTGATGGATTCGCCGACCGTCTTATGCGGTTTGCCGATCACGGCAGCCTCCGCAACGGCAGGGTGACTGACCAACGCGCTTTCCACTTCGGCGGTTCCAAGCCGATTGCCCGCCACCTTGATCACGTCATCTGCACGGCCCATGAACCACATATACCCATCCGCGTCTTTGTGACAGACATCCCCGGCGGTATAGCAGTTGGGAATCGTATTCCAATAGGTTTTGTACCGCTCCGGATCTTTGTAGATCGTGCGCATCATGGAGGGCCAGGGTTTCTTGATGACAGCAAAGCCGCCGGCGTTTGCCGGGAGACTGTTGCCCTCGCGATCGACGACATCCGCTTCAATGCCAAGAAAGGGACGCGTAGCCGAGCCGGGTTTCAGCGGCACGGTGGGAAGCGGAGTAATCAAGATCGATCCCGTTTCCGTCTGCCACCAGGTGTCCATGATCGGTTTGTTCCCGCCCGTCACGCGGTGATACCATTCCCAGGCTTCCGGGTTGATCGGTTCTCCGACGCTCCCAAGAATGCGGAGCGTCGAGAGATCGAATTTCTTCGGCCAGTCTTCACCGTAGCGCATGAGTAGGCGGATCGCTGTCGGGGTCGTATAGAAAATCGAGACCCCATACCGCTCGATGAGATCCCACCAGCGCCCAGGATTCGGATAGTCCGGTTTTCCTTCTGCTGTCAGAATAGTTGCGCCATTGAGAAGAGGCCCGTAGACGATATAGCTGTGGCCTGTGACCCACCCTGGATCAGCCACGCAGAAGTACACGTCATCATCTTTCAGGTCGAACACATACTTCGTCGTGGTATAGGTGCCGACCATGTACCCTCCATGGACATGGACAACCCCCTTGGGTTTCCCGGTTGTCCCGGATGTGTAGAGGATATACAGCGGGGCTTCGGCATCCAGCTGTTCTGCCTCACAAACCGGTCGCTCCTGTTCAATCCACTCTTTCCAGTCAATTTCCTTTGGGGCGGAAAGGGCTGGACCCTCGACCTCACGGCGTACGACCACCACATGGTCGATCGTCGGGCAGATTTTGACGGCCTCGTCCACGACTGGTTTCAATGGGATAATCTTGCCTCGGTCGAACCCGACATCAGCGGTGATTACCAGCTTGGCCTCTGCATCGTTAATGCGGCTGGCAAGGGCGGGGGCGCTGAACCCTGAATAGACGACGCTGTGGATCAGGCCGATCCTGGCGCACGCCAGCATGGCGATGACTTGTTCGGGGATCTTGGGCAAATAGATGGTGACACGATCGCCTTGCTGAAGGCCAAGCTTTTTGAGGGCGTTGGCGCAGCGGTTCACTTGTCGGTACAGTTCGGCATAGGTGAAGATGCGTTCCTGATCGTTCTCACCCACCCAGATCAGGGCTACTTTGTTCTTGCGCCAGGTCTTCATGTGGCGGTCCAGGCAGTTATAGGCGATATTGCATCGCGCGCCGACAAACCATTTGGCCCATGGATAGTCCCACTCCAGGACCTTCCCCCAAGGAGAAAACCACTCCAGCTCCTTGGCTTCACGGTCCCAAAACGCTTCAGGGTCGGCGATGGATTGTTTGTACTCGCTTTCGTAGTCTTTGATATAGGCAGCAGCTATCGTTTTGGCGGTCGGCTGGTACGTCCGACTTTCCTTCAGCAGGGTCTCAATCTTTTCGCTCATGGCGGTCGCGTCTCCTTATCTCAGCACAGTCCATCGTCGACGCGTAATTATGGAGAAAGTTAGAGACGCCTGCAACCATACAGTTGTTCCACGACTAGCTCCTTGTGGTGCCACGGGCTTCTCTGGATTCCGTTTCTTGACACCTGCCTAGGCCGGAGATAGGCTGACTCAATGACCAGCGAACGGCATTTCAGGAAGAAGAACCTGTGGCGTGGACTCTTGAAACTGCTCTTAGGGGGCGCGCATGTGTTTGGGCTGTTTTCAGTCGTCGCCCTGTCGACTGCTGAAGCTCAATCGGGAAAGCCGGAAGGCCTGTACTACAAGTCTTGGGCGATCATTATTGGGATCGAAAACTATGTCGTGGCTCCTCCCATCCCGGGAGCGATCAGTGATGCCAAGAAGGTGGCCGAGGCGTTTCGGCGGTTAGGGTTCGACGAGGTGGTCGAGTTCTACGATAAGGATGCAAGCTCGCGACGTCTGCACCAGTTGTTCAACGACATGTTGCCGAGAAAAGTTGGGCGCATGGATCGGCTCGTTGTGTTCTTTGCGGGCCATGCCGGGTCTATGCAGGATCCTGATGGGTACGATCGAGGGTATCTCGTGCCGTTTGACGCGCCGGTCAACAACGCCGCGAAGTCGATCACGGTTGAGCACTTAAAAGAATTTACGAGACGGTCGGCTTCCAAACACACGCTCCTCATTCTCGATGCGCCGGTATTCGGGTGGGAGACCACTGCGCCATCGGGACTGTCATTGGAAGGGCGTTTGGCTCCAGAATCGGAGACGGATCGGCGCGCAGTCCAAGTCATCAGCGCGGCAGGTAAAGGAGAGACCGCTGTTCGTGCTGAGAAAAGCAGTCGTTTTGTTGAGACACTATTGACCGGGCTGTCCGGTGCTGCCGATTTGGACGGAAACGGTTGGCTCATGGCTTCCGAGTTGGGGACCTATGTGGTGCGACAGGTTGAGGCGGCCTCCAATGGTGCACAACGTCCATCCAATCTACGCATCGATGGTGATGGAGACACGGCGTTGGTCGAAGGGCGGAGGTCGGCGTTTACGCTTGATGCCGGTCCTCGGACTCCCTCTGAGCGGCAACGGGAGGCGAAGGCGCACTACGAGCGAGCCTTCGCGCTGTTGCAGGAAGGGAAATCAGGAGAAGAAGCCTTAGAACGACTGGATCGCGCGATCAGTTACGATCCGACCTACGGCGATGCGTACGTGCTGAAGAGTTATGTTCGATTGGAAGTGCTGCCGAATCTCGACGAGGCCTTGGCGACCGGCCTTCTTGCGGTGAAATATGCGCCGGGGAATCCCGACTCGTTTTACACGCTGGGATTGATTCACGAAAAACGAGGCGAGTTTGCGGAAGCTGAAGCGGCTCTTCGACAAGCCTTGCTCGTGAACAACACCTATCAGGATGTGTACTTCACATTGGGGACACTGTATGCCGATCATCTCAATGATCAGGCTAAATCGGTGGAGGCGTTTCGCCGGTATTTGGAGTTGGGCGGCACCCATCCTCGCGCCCGAGCCACTGTGAGTCAAGCTGATCGCATTTCCGCACCCTAAATATGCTGCGAAAAGACCCGCTCACTCATACGGGCAGCGTGCAGCGCTATTGAGCTACTTGTCAGCGAACCGTCTGGGATTGCGCGGATGAGGGCGTTTCGGAAGAGGTGAGCGAAGGAAGCGCGGTTAGGGCGAGTGAGGCGGCTGGATCGTCCGGTTTGAGAGGGGGAAATAGCAGGGGCCGTTGCTCTTGATTGAACTGTGACTTTGCCGCCCAGGCGACTTTCTGGCGCACGTAGCCGGCGAGTTCTCCGAATGTGACAGTTCCGTTGCGGTTGGTGTCGGCCTCTCCTCGGAGCCCTTTCAAGAGGTAGTAGGTGAAGAGGCCATGGCGGTGGTGGTCGTCTTCCAGCCCCTTCGTCATGTCTTCGCCCCCGATCAGTCCGATCGTATGTCCTCCGCCAAGTTCCCAGCGGGGTGATGCGGGCTTTCCCTTGGTATCGCCGCGCAGTCTGGCAACCATGCCATCGAATAGGAAAATGATCTGTTTGGCCTTGAGTCTGGCGAAGGCGGACTCCAGATCAGTGAGTGGGTAAAGTCGCGTCGAGTCCCCAGCATTCCCGTCATACAGGGTCAGCAAGATGTCGCCGGATGGTGTGACCATCGCCTGTCCCGAAAAATAGACGATCACGACGGCATCCTTGGCCGCATGTTGTGGGAGCCAGCCGTACAGTGTTTCGTGAATATCGGCGCGGAGCGCCTTCTGGTTGTGCAACAGCCGGACGTTGGACGGGGGCACACCGCCGAGCGATTGAAAATAGGCGGCGACGGTCTCCGCATCCGTCGCGGCGAAGCGACGGGGCGTGAGCTTGGGATCGCGATAGGCGCCGACCCCGATCGAGACGAGGTAGGTCTGAGGCTGGTGAAAGCCCGGCGCCGGTGAGGGAATTTGGTTGACGTCGTCCTGGCCGATCCCGGCTGGGTGAATGGTCAACGAAAGGGTTTGGGACGGCGCCTCGGCTCCTCCCGATTCGGCGACGGTGACATGGATCGCGGCCTGTTGTGCCTGCTTGGTCGGGGGGAGGGTCGCGATGAACTCGAGGGATTTTGTTTGGCCTGGTTGGAGCGGCGGGATCGGCAGTGTCGTGGCGGGGAATTGCTCGATGACAACCGGGGTTCCGGTGAGCGAAGCAGAGGCGCTCTCAATCACTCTCGTTCCCGCATTGATAATATCCACACGCACCCGCACATGCTCGCCTCCTTCAAGAATCAGATTACTGTTCTCGTCGAGCAGCATCGCCTTAAATCGAAGAGCCTGTGATGGTGACGCCGAGGATGCGCCCACGCTTCCCCCCGGTGTCGGACTCAACTCGGTCGAGGAGGCGGTTTCCTGGCCGGTCACGGCTTGTCTGGCATCGAGCGAGACACGTGTCGCAAAATCGATGACGGTATCGCGGATGAAGGGGTCGATCAGATAGTTGCAGTTCTTGGAGAGCTGTTCAAGCCGCAGCCGTTCCTGGCGGGCAATTTTGATGTCCGTTTGACGGAGCAACGCTCCCTTTCGATCGTGGATGCGAGCGATGGCGTTGAGGTGTAAGACGGCAGGGGCCCGATCGTACAAGGCCTCCTTATTGAGGTCGAACGATGAATCGACGAGATCAACGTGAATGACATAATCAGGTGTGGCGGTATCGCTGGCGCTGTCGCCAACCGTCGTGTTGAACGTTCGCCGAAGGCCTTCCCGTACGGCCTCCTGGAGTCGATCGCCCAGCGGAATTTCCTGGAGCTGTCCACAGGAATCGCTGTAGCGAATCGTCAGGTCTTTGATCGGTGGGGCCATGTCCAGCTTGGCGCTGACGGGCAACGGGTCCCCTAGTGGGGGAAGTTCAAGAGGTTTGACGCACGCGGCAAGGAGCAGCACGCAGAGAATCCACGCCCCTGTGACGAGCCTGATATGATTGAGTCGTTCTGTCGAAATCACCGCATGACCTATGGCGACCATTTCGCTCGGCCGTCCGCCACCGTACTGGAAACATCAGATGAAAGGCAACCGTTCGGTTGGTAGGACTGGTATGAGCAGAATGGATGTCTCGGGGCGGTGATGAAGGGCTTTGATTAGATTTCTCTCATGACAGACGTTGCTTTTACAGGGACTTTTCCTCTTTGAAGCTCGTTGAAAAAGTAGTGTAAGATGAAGTGTTCACTGTATAGAAATGCTCGTTCCCAATAGCACTCTCGATGAGAGTCACATCCTGGAGGATTTCAGATATGGTCACGACGTGGACTCAGCAAGCGACAAATGTGCTTATCGGTGGCGGCTTGGCCGTGTGTGCTCTTGTCGGAAGCGGATGCGTCTCACCTGTCTCAGCTGCCGGAGTCCCTCCAGCATGGGCTCAGGGATTTTCGGAGATCGTGAAAAAGACCACCCCAGCCGTTGTCAATATCGCGGTGACGGGTGGAGGAGAAGGGAGCCGGAGACGCGGAGGAATGCCGCCTAATCCGTTCGGTACCCCTCCTCCTAGCGATGAGCCGGGAGGCGGAGAATTGCCGACCCCGCCGTCAAACCCGCATGGTCCACCCGCGCCGCATGGCCGCCCGGATCAGAGCGCGGGATCCGGAGTCATCGTGGATGCCAACGGGTTCATCGTGACCAATAATCACGTCGTTGAAGGAGCCACGCAGATTACGGTGACCCTCAGCGATCGGCGCGAGTTTTCGGCGAAGGTGGTGGGCACGGATCCAAAGACGGATTTGGCGGTCATCAAGATTGAAGCGAAGGATCTGCCGTCGATGAAATGGGCGGAGTATGAAAAACTACAAGTCGGCGATCTGGTGCTGGCGGTGGGAAGTCCGTTTGGCCTGAGCTCGACCGTCACGCTCGGCATCATCAGCGCCCTGGGGCGTGGCAATGTCGGCATCGCGGACTATGAAGATTTCATTCAGACCGACGCAGCCATCAATCCTGGGAATTCGGGTGGAGCGCTCGTCAACATGAATGGAGATCTGATCGGAATCAACACCGCGATTTTCTCGCGTACCGGCGGGTCGGAAGGGATCGGGTTTGCGATTCCCAGCAGCATCGCGCTCGATATCGTGGATAGTCTGCAGAAAACAGGCAAGGTCGTACGAGGATGGATGGGTGTTGCGATCCAAGAAATTACGCCGGCCTTGGCGAAATCGTTCAAACTCCCGGAGCAGCGGAAGGGGGTCTTGATCAGCGATGTCAATGAGAATGGCCCATCCCATGCCGCAGGAGTCAAGCGAGGCGATGTCGTCGTGGCCTTTAATGGCAAGGAAGTGCAGAGTGTCAGCCAGCTGCGCAATCTTGTCGCGCGGACGATGGTCGGAAAAGACGCGCAGGTCAAGGTGTTGCGCGAAGGCAAGGAGCAGCTGATCGCGGTGAAGGTTGCCGAACGCCCATCGGATGAACTGCTGGCCAAGAAAGAGCCGTCTCCACCGAAGGATGCGGGCGACACGATGAAGCTGCCGGACAATGTGCTCGCGTCGTTGCGTGTCCAAACGCTCGATAATGCGTTGATGAGTCAGTTGAATATTTCCACGAAGATGGCCGGAGTGGTCATCACCTCGGTAGAGCCGGGCGGGCAGGCAGAGGCAGCCGGGCTTCAGCGTGGTGATGTCATCCAAGAAGTCAATCACGAGCCCATCAAGACGTTGGGCGATTATCAAAAGATCGCAGAAAAGATCAAGAAAGACGAACTCGCCGTGCTGTTGGTCAATCGGCAGGGGAACAGCCTGTTTGTGGCGGTGAATCCGAAGTAAGACGCACAGGGGCATTTGTTGATCTGTCGATCTGGTGATTGCCAGCGGCTCGATCATCAGATTGTCGGATCGACAGATTCCAAAACGTACGAGGCTCTGTGCTGAATAAGCTGAGCCGGTGGCTGCAAGATTCGGTCTTCAAGCCGCTGGAAGACAAGAAGATGCCGGTCATGGAACACCTCGTGGAGTTCCAGGTCCGGCTCACCCGTGCGGTGATCGCCCTGGCGGTCGTGTTCATGGGGACGTTTTTTTATGCCGATGCGCTGGTTAAATGGCTGCGGGTTCCGCTCCAGAACATGTTCGTGCCGAGCCAATTAACCTGGGAACCGACCGATTTGCCAACGGTGCCGTTTGTCTTTCTTGCGCCGGCGGAGGCACTCTGGCAGAACGTCAAGGTCGCGGGACTGTTTGCCATTGTGCTTGCCATGCCCTATCTCTTGTATGAGATCTGGCGGTTCGTCGTTCCGGGACTGCATGCTCAGGAGCGACGGTTTGTCGGGCCGTTTGTCGGTGTGAGCGCGTTGGCATTCTACGCCGGGGTCGGATTCTCCTTTTTCTTTGTGCTTCCGTTCGCGTTAAATTTTTTGATTTCGTACGGAGTGAACGCCGGATTCGTGCCGCAAATCTCGATCGCCCAGTATGTCGGGTTTGCCCTGTGGTTTTTGACGGTCTTTGGGCTGATCTTTGAAGTGCCGCTAGCCATCACACTCATGGCTAAGTTAGGCTGGGTCGATGCGCCGTTCCTGATTCAGTATTGGAAGTGGGCGTTGTTGGGATCGTTTATCATCGCCGCGATTCTAACGCCCACGCCGGACCCGTTTAATCAGATGCTGATGGCTGGCCCCATGTTTCTTCTTTACTGGGTCGGCATCTTCGGCGCGAAGGTATTTGGCAAGAAGGCAGCTGCTGAAAATCAGCAGGCAGGTGTTCCGACAGTCGCCATGGCCGGGGTAGGGGCTGGAGGGGCTGCTTCGGGCATGGCAATGCCGAAATCTTCGGGTGATGATTATGTCGGCGTTCCCGGGGGACGACACCATTAACGACGAGGGCGATCGACAGCAATGGTCGCAGAAAAGAAATCCTATGGCACGTGAACTCAACGTCATCAATAGCGGAAGTGGAAACAGCGATGCCTGCACCTATATGTGGGCCTGTGCGATCTGCGACGAAAACGAGCGGTGCCAGAAGGATAAAGAAGGACATAGCCGATGGCTGGTTGCCAAGCGGATGGAACGCATCGAGCACAAAGTGCTCATTATGAGCAATAAGGGCGGTGTGGGGAAAAGTACCTGCACAACCAACATTGCGGTGAGCCTCGCACTTAAGGGATGGCATGTCGGAATCTGTGACATGGATATTCATGGTCCCAACATTCCGAAAATGGTCGGTGCGGAAGGCCAGAAGCTCAAGGTCAGCACTTCCGGGGGGATTATTCCCTTCCAAGCCTACAATTTGAAGATCGCCTCGATGTCATTTCTGCTACAGAACTCGGATGACCCAATTATCTGGCGCGATGCCTACAAGTATGAATTCATCAATCAGCTCCTCGGGGGAGTCGATTGGCAGGATTTGAATTTTCTCCTGATCGATCTCCCGCCGGGAACCGGGAACGAATCGGTCACGACAATCGATCTGCTCGGCACGGTGAGTGGTGCCGTGATTGTGACAACGCCACAAGAAGTGGCGCTCCTTGATTCCAGAAAATCAGTCACATTTTGTAAGGATAGCGAGGTGCCGATCGTCGGCATTGTGGAAAATATGAGCGGGCTCGAGTGTCCGCATTGTCACACTCAGATTGATGTTTTTAGAAAGGGCGGTGGGGAAGCGTCCGCGCGTGATATGGGCGTCCCATTTTTGGGACGGATTCCGCTTGACCCCGATGTCGTCACGCAGTCAGACGCGGGTGAGCCCTTTGCCCTGTTCAACTCTGACACGCCGACCGCAGAAGCCTATCACCAGATTGCCAATCAGGTTGAAGCCTTTTGTAAAAAGAGTGCTTCGTTGCTGAAAGTGGGGCGGACGACGACGGGATTGTTGAAGGGAGTCAGTCAGTGAAAGCTACGGATGCCATGACCGGGTTGACCCAACTCTCCGATGCGCAACAGGTAGTCCTCGCTGCTGCGCCATTGTTGGGTCTTGAAAAAATCTCGATTCTGGACGCCTTGGGCCGTGTGCTGGGTGAAGACATCATCGCGGAGCGAGACAATCCACCCTGGAATAACTCAGCTATGGATGGGTTTGCCGTCAAGTGGGAGGACATCAAGCAGGAGCAAGCCATTCAGAAACCGGTGACGCTCTCGGTCATTGAGAATGTTCCCGCCGGGACCATGCCGTCCAAAACAGTCGGTTCCGGTCAGGCCATCCGGATCATGACCGGTGCACCGATCCCCCAAGGGGCGGATACGGTCATAAAAGTCGAGGATACGGAACAGGGGCCTGATGTGGTCCGTGTATTTAAGGCGGAGCTAAAAGGGGCCAACATTAGGCCGCAGGGTGAAGACGTCAAGAAAGGGGACTGCATCATCGCGAAAGGGACCAGAATTCGTCCCAGCGAGGTTGGGATGTTGGCGATCCTTGCGAAGTCGTTCGTGTTTGTCCACCAGCGACCGCGGGTGGCGATCCTTTCGACCGGTGATGAGTTGGCTGACTTGGACGAGCGGTTCAGCGAGGAGAAGATCATCAATTCGAACAGCTATGGGATCGCCGCAGCTGTGCAGGAAGCGGGAGGCATTCCGTTCTTACTCGGCATCGCCCGCGATACGCCGGCGGCGCTCAAAGAAAAAATTTCCCAGGGGCTGAATGCGGATATTCTGGTGTTGTCCGGTGGCGTCTCGATGGGGGACTATGATTTCACCAAAGCGGTGTTCCGTGAGCTCGGCGCTGAGATGAATTTTTGGAAACTCGCCATCCGACCCGGGCAGCCGCTAGCCTTCGGGAAGATCCAGGGCAAACTCGCCTTCGGACTTCCGGGGAATCCGGTCTCGTCGATGGTGACCTTCGAGCAGTTGGTGAGACCCGCGTTACTCAAAATGAGCGGATGTCGGAGCTATGGGCGTCCGGTGGTTCAAGCCCGATTCCAGGAACGATTTTCCAAGCGTGGCGATCGCCGGCATTTTCTGCGCGGCATTCTCACGAGGGAAGATGGTGTGCTCAAGGTTCGAACGACCGGAGACCAAGGATCCGGTATTCTGACATCTATGGTGAAAGCCAACTGTCTCATCGATGTACCGGTCGAAGTGGAGCGATTGAATCCTGGTGATGATGTCACCGTTCAGCTGTTGAACGGTGAAGCGTGGCCTAGCACCACCGAACAGACACACTCGGCTGAACATCGTCTCTCCTGTTGCTGAACAAGAAACACAACGGTCACACATGTCCATTCCAATTGTTTCGTTTATCGGTCGGTCAAACAGCGGTAAAACAACCTTGATCGAACGCATCATCCCCGAGTTGGTCAAGGCCGGGTACCGGGTGGCGACGGTGAAGCATGCCGGACACGGGTTTGATCTTGATACGGAAGGGAAGGATAGTTGGCGCCATAAGCGCGCCGGCGCCAGTAGCGTTGTGGTCGTCTCTAAGGGCAGTCTTGCGTTATTTGCCGATGTCTCCGAGCAGCTGAAGGTTGAGGAAGTACGGGATCGTTTTTTGGATGCGTCCTATGACCTCATCATCGCCGAGGGGTGGAAAAGCGAAGGGTATCCGAAGATCATCATCGTTCGTGATCAGCTCGGTGAAATTTCTTACTCTTCCGACGGTCTCCTGGCGGTGGTCTCCGACAAGCCGATCACTATTCCTGTGCCAGTGCTCCATTTGGACGATGTGGCTGGGGTCGCCGCCATTTTGATCAAACATTTCCCCCGTAGACGACGGGAGCATGAGCTGGAAGCCTAAGGCCACGCTGCTGGTGACCCTCGTTATCGGAGCGATGGCTCTGGTTGGAACTGCGCTACCACTTACCGATCACCCGACGTTCTGCGCAGGATGTCACACGATCGCCCCTGCGTATGAGAGCTGGGCCAAGTCTTCCCATAAGGACGTCGCCTGTGTTGCCTGTCATGTGCGGCCAGGCGTTCAAGGCTGGTTGTCCGACAAGGTCTTGGCAGGAGTCAGAGATACGGCGATCTATGCATTCGGAACACCGACCGATGCGCACAATCTCAAGGCACGGGTGGATTCCGGAGTCTGCCTCAGTTGCCACCGCCATATCCTTCGTGTGTCCGAGACGGCGCCGCGCGATCTTCCGTCACCGGTGAACGAGGTGGGGCTGGTTATGAACCATCGCCGACATATGGAGGCGTTCAGCATCCGTGGACAGGATGAAGGTTGTACGACCTGTCATTCCGGGGTGGTGCACGATGCCCCCATCAAGGGGTATCCCATTGTCATTCCACGCGGACATGTCTCGGCCGACAGCCAGCCGTGGCACCCAACTCATCCGGAGGGCTCCTATCTTCGCGAGAGGGCACTCAACGACTGTTTTCGCTGCCATGATGGGAAGGCGCAGCATGGCGGGAAAGTGTTGGACCGAAAATGCGAGACCTGTCATATCCCGGAGAAGATCAGCCGCGCCTTGTTGTTCAATTGATCGACTGAATCCGCCCACATGATGGCTATCCCAGTACTGAAAGCATCGGCTCTGACCAAGCGGTTCGGCGACTTTGTGGCGGTCAATGGGGTATCCTTTGAGATCAGGCCGGGGGAAATCCTCGGACTCTTGGGCCCGAACGGAGCCGGGAAGACCACCACCATTCAGATGCTCTTGGGACTCGTGACCCCGACGGCTGGTTCTATTCACATGTTCGGGCTGGATCTCTCGACCCATCGCGAAGAGATTCTGCAGCAGGTCAACTTTTCGTCCACCTACATCTCCATGCCTCAGGCGCTCACGGTGGAAGAAAATTTATGCGTGGTGGCGCGTCTCTACGGGATTTCAGATAGGGCGCGGCGCGTCAACGACATCATCAAAAAACTGGATATGGAAGAGTTTCGCAGCAAGACTACCCGCAAGCTGTCGTCGGGGCAGATGACGAGACTGACATTGGCGAAGGCGTTTCTGACAGAGCCGCGCATTCTGTTTCTTGACGAGCCGACGGCGAGCTTGGACCCCGATATCGCCGAGAAGATCAGGTTGTTGCTGAAAGAAGAACGGCAAGCATCCGGGCTGAGTATCCTCTATACGTCCCATAACATGCGTGAGATGGAAGAAATGTCGGATCGCATTATTTTTCTTCAGCGTGGACGCATTGTGGCAGAGGGAACGGCGCGGGAAATTATCGATCGATTTGGGAAAGCGGATTTGGAGGAGGTCTTCTTGAAGTTTGCACGAGAGCAGCGGCAGGCATCATGACAGATGTCGTTGCCAATAGTGTTGCCGGATTCATGACCGGAGGGCTTGCACTTAGCGCGGCCTGGGGTCTCTTTTGGTTGGCGATCAGCCTGGTCGGGCTGAGCCGTGGCACGTGTGGTTGGCGCGTGGTGTTCATGAGTGTGGTGGGAGGATGCGTGCCACTTGCGTTGGCGATTGTTCTTGTGTGGTGGATGGGTGGCTTTGAACGCATGACGTCCTGGTTCGTCATGGGACTTCTGGGGATGCCAACGGTGCTGGTTGGCCTTGGGCTACGGCGGATGTCAGACGGTCAACGGGCGGGAACGCACTTGGCTGCGGGAGTCCGGCATCTCAGGGAGAACCTTCTGGGTGTACATCAGGGATGCGGTGGCTGTCACGATGGACATGACCAGAAGACGTGCCGATGAAACTGCACCGCATCACGGCATTGCTCGTCAGGCATCTCTACCTCTACCGGCGCAGTTTGCCCCGCATTATGGAAATCTTCTACTGGCCCTTTCTGGATCTCGTGATCTGGGGGTTTATCACGCTCTACCTCGCTCGATACCAAAGCCAGGTTCCAGGATTCGTGACCTTTTTTTTAGGCGCATTGATTCTCTGGGACATGCTGTTCCGATCGCAACAGGGGATCACGATTGCCTTTCTCGAAGAGCTCTGGGCGCGTAACTTGATGAACCTGTTTGCTAGTCCGCTGAAACCGAGCGAGTTTCTGACCGCCACGATGGCCATGAGCGTGATGAAAGTGACGGCCGTGTCGATTGTCATGGCGGGCAGTGCTCTTCTTTTTTATTCGTACAATATCCTGATCATCGGGGCATGGCTCATGCCGTTCGTGCTCAATCTGGTCATTACCGGTTGGATTATCGGCGTGTTTACGACCTCACTGATCATGAGGTTCGGACAAGAAGCCGAAGTACTTGCCTGGAGCATGGTGTTTCTCTTCCAGCCGATCTCCTGTGTCTTCTATCCGCTGGAGGTATTGCCCACGTGGCTGCAGGTGATTGCATGGGCAAATCCGGCGGCACATATCTTTGAGGGCATGCGGACCGTCTTGAGTGCAGGGGCCTCGCCTCTTGGGAATCTTGCCTGGGCCGTGTGTCTGAACGGAGTATTCCTTGTCATGGTCGTGGCATGGTTCTATCGGACGGTCGCCTATTGTAAGGAGCACGGGCTCTTGGTTCGAGTCGGGGAGTGAGGTTGTAATCCCGAGGGCTCTGTGCTAGGGTAGCTCAGGCTCATATCGCCCTGGGTCTCGGCGATGCTGAGTGTCCATCAGAGGAGACCCACAATGCCGATGTTGCCTTGTCCGGGAATCTTGTCGGAAGTCAGACCTAAGTCGCTGCATCGATCGCGTCTTCGGCCCGCTCCTTCCCCGTTCCTCGTGTTCAAGACAATGTCATTATTTTAAAGGAGGAACCCCGATGGGTTCGAAGATCTATGTCGGTGGGTTGCCCTATTCGGCGACCGAGCAGCAATTGAGTGACTTATTCGCAGCCCATGGCGCAGTGGCCTCGGCGCGGATCATTACGGATAAGTTCACCGGCCAATCCCGTGGGTTCGGCTTTGTGGAGATGTCCGCAGACGCTGAAGCCCAAGCTGCTATCACGGCTCTCAACGGGTCAGAGATGGGTGGTCGGACTTTAACAGTCAATGAAGCACGTCCGCAGGAACCGCGCACTGGCGGCGGTGGTGGGGGACGTGGTGGATTCGGTGGAGGCGGTGGTCGGAGCGGCAGCGGTGGTGGTGGTGGAAAGCGCGATCGCTGGTAATCCAATAGCTTAGAATGCAGGATGATGGAGGGAGGGGGTGCCACGAATATGGCACCCCCTCTTTTTTTGTGAACTGAACGGGCGGATAATAAAGTGTCGTAGGGAAAGGGCGTACTTCATCACTGGAAGTGTGACTAAGTATGAATATTGTCCACTCACCAATTGCACCGGCTGATCTGGCATCCGTTTCATTGCAGGGAAGTCCGGTGCTTGTTGTAGAAAACTTTTGGTTGCCGGACGAGCGCCAGTTCTTTCGGGAAAAGATGAAGCAGGCGCCCTGGAAAAGCCTTTCGGATCTGCCACATGTTCGGGCAGACTTTCCGAATTCGGGTAACTGGGCCAAAGCTGAAATCGGCACAGAGGAGGGGCAGCGATTTCTGTCGCGGCTACAGCTTCCTTGTATTCGAGATCATATCGAGTCGTTCCCGAATATCATCGGGCGTCATGTAGGATTCAACTACTATTCCTATTCCGCCGGAGACTGTCTATTGACGCATGACGATACGGATCAAGGTCGGCTCGTAGAAGGCCGCCGAGCGCCAAAGCGCCGGATCGCTGTCGTCACCTACGTTCATGAAGAGTGGCAGCCCGATTGGGGAGGGGAGTTGATCATCTATGAGCGACGAGCAGATTGTGCCGGGGGGCCTATCAATCTTATGCCGACACACTGTATTGAACCTCGCCCTGGATCATTGATCATGTTTACGGTTCCTCGATTCCATCGAGTGTGCCGCGTGGACCCTACAGCTGGTGAGCACCGGCGGTTATCGATTGCCGGATGGTTCATGACGGAGCATAGCTAGGATACAAGAGGGTCGAGGGTAATCCGTGGATGGGGGAGAGCCCAACCATTTTTGGTGAACCATCGCCCCACTTGCCATCTCTTCAGGCGTTCAACCAAACCAGTTGGTATCGTTGGCTGCACGTGGCTGATCTTCTACTCCAAGGGTTGGTGCTGGCTGTGTGAGTACGTTGCGCACGAGGGCGATCAGGCGCTCACGCTCGAACGGCTTGGCTAAAAATGGGAGTGTCCCTCGCTTGATCCCATGACTGGTAAGTTCTTTATCCGGATTCCCCGACATCAGAATAATGCGGAGGCCTTTCCTCATCAGGGTTGCGCGAACTGCCAGTTCATGACCGTTGACGTGCGGAAATTGATTGGAGGTCGAGGCAAGTTGAAAGCCTGGTGGGGGTAACACAAGATCGGTGAGGAGGAGATCAATCGGACCTTCGTGGTGGGTACAAATCTGGAGCGCCTCCGAGCCGCCGTTGGCCCCTAGTACCGTAAGCCCCGCGCCTTCCAGCAGCGTTCTGCACAGTGTGACGATCGACGATTCGTCGTCGACGACCAAGATGGTTGCCGAACCATTTGATGACGGGGTGCCTCGTTGACCTTCCATAAGTTCTTCTACCCCATCATAGTGCTGAACCCTTCGCTCGGCGAGGGAAACCCCATTTGTTGCACGTAATCTGGCGTAAGGTCAGGACGGAGGTGTTACAGAAGCTGGTTCCCATCCTCCGCCCAGCGCCTTGAACAGGCTGACCATCTCGGTGAGGCGGACTCTTTCGGTGAAGACCAGTTGGTTTTCAGCGGTTAAGACTGCCCGTTGCGCATCCAGCACATCCAAGTAATTGACCATCCCTTTGCGATAGCGGATCTGAGCCAATCGCACAGCCTCCTGCGCTGCGGTCAGTTGTGCTCGTTGATGGGTGAGTTGCTCGCCTCGTGCGTGTACAGAAACCAGCAGATCAGCAACTTCTCTGAAGGCCTGTAGGATGGTCTGCCGGTAGCTCTCCAGCAACTGCCGGTATTGGGACTCGGCCTGATCAAGACGTGCTAGGTTGGCCCCTCCCTGGAAGATGGGCAAGGTGACCGATGGGCCGATACTGTAGTTGAAGCTGTTGCCGGTAAACCACTTGGCGAAGTCCGTGCTTTGAAGCCCACCTTGCCCAGTAATCATGAGAGCCGGGAAGAAGTAGGCGCGGGCTTGACCGATGCGGGCATTGGACGCGATAAGTGTAGCTTCTGCTTGGAGAATGTCCGGGCGCCGCTCAAGAAGCTGAGAGGGAAGTCCCACTGGAATGTCTGGTTGAGCGATGACGGCACGAAGAGGTGTGCGCGAGAGGTCGAGCGACCCGGGCGCCATTCCGGTCAAGACTTCAACTCTGTGCGATTCGATGGCCCGTAATCTTGTCAGGCCCGGGATAAGACCGGCTGCTTCGGCTACGAGTACTTCGGTCCGTTTGACGTCAAGGTCTGAGGCTAGCCCAACTCCCGCACGTTTTTGGATGATATCGAGAGATTCTTGCCGGACAGCAAGGGTGCGTGTGGCAATATCAAACTGCTCATCCAGCTCTCTGATGCGAAAGTAAGACTGCCCCACTTCGCTAATGAGCGAGAGCGCAACGGCACGGGCGTCTTCTTCGATCGCTTTGGTCTCTGCCTGCGCGGCTTCGCGGCCGCGTCGGATACGGCCCCAGAAGTCAATTTCCCAACGAAGGTCCATCGCGCCGTTCCAGAGATCGAAGGTCGTTCCTGGCGTTGCGAAAATCGATGGACCTGGACGCTGGCCCGTCGCCAATCCCAGCCCTGCTAAGGTGTTCTCAGATACCGCGATGTTGGTGTAAGAACTGGAGAGGTTCAAATGGGGGAAGAGGCCAGCCGTGGCGGACATCACAGAGGCCCGGCCCTCTACGATTCGAGCGACTGCGCGTTTCACGTCGTGGTTCTGCTGCAGAGCCCGTTCGATTAGTTCCGAGAGTTCGTCATTCTGAAACGTCTTCCACCAGGTAGCCTCTGGCCCACGATCGGATGACACTGTGGCGGCGATGGGAGCGAGTCGGGACCAGCTGTCCGGTATCTCTGTCTGGGGGCGCTGGTAGTCGTTCCCTTGTACGCAAGCACCCAGGGCTAACGTCGCAACGATGATTCCAAGAGTGGATGTCGTGCGGCTCACGACGGCTGCTCCATGGGGACAACGGGAGAAGGTGGTGTTCCACCAGGCGTGCTTGAGGGCTGCCGTTCAATGAACACATCGACCTGTTGAC
Organism: Nitrospira sp. CG24B; assembly: GCA_002869845.2. GTDB lineage: Bacteria > Nitrospirota > Nitrospiria > Nitrospirales > Nitrospiraceae > Nitrospira_D. The sequence continues at coordinate 130,681 of NEWS02000004.1, forward strand.
CTGCGTACACAGGGAACGACGGACGCTTGAATCGATAGATAATTTGCAGAACCCTCGTGTCGACTCGCTCGGTGTTTTCTCCCGTCAACGACTTCTTTGGGATGACATAGGGTTCAATACGGACGAAGGTCAGTGGGATTTTCTCACTTCCTAAAGACTTGATCGAGGCTACGGCGCGCGCTTGCGGAGGGACGAGTGGGGCGTTCACTTCATCGACATCTGCACGGATTTGCAGGTGCTCTGTCTCACCCAACAACATCAGCGGCTCATTTGGTCCGAGGGTCGCGTATTCGCCGGCTCTGATGTTGACTTGCAAGATAGTTCCGTTTCGTGGCGCACGCACAGTCAGGCGCTCGAGCAGGATGGTGACTTCATCTCGCTGAGCCTTGGCCTGTTTGTGACTCGCATGAAGCCGCTGGTCGCCACGTTTGGCCATCTCAAGTGCGTACCAGGTACGTTTGAGCTCATCCTCGCTCACGGCTCGCTCATCGTGGACTGATTGGAGACGCTGTAATTGGGTTTCAAGATCACCAATCTTGTATTTTTGCTCATCGATCTGCGCCTGGAGAGGGGCAATGGCAGCTTCACGGGTGAGAAGTTGTGCCCGCAGTTCTCGATCATCCAGTTGGAATAACGGAGCTTGTTCCGTAACCCGGTCGCCGACTTTTACCAACACCTTGAGAACCAATCCGGCGACCGGGGGCGCAACGCGGACGTTTTCGTTCACCGCTTCAATGATACCGGATGCGGCTATGACTTGTTCGTACGGCGAACGTGGTGGCTCTGAGATGGGAGTCGGCATCGAGTCTTTCTTATTCGCGCCTGTTAAGACCCAGGCGGCAAACCCTACCCCGGCTACAGCCAGCCAGACGCTCATTCGTTTCATGACGATCATGCCGTTCCTTCCTGTGAGATCTGTTCAATATTGACGATGCGTCCATCCGTGAGATTGGCCATGCGATCGCCGAAATGGAAGATGCGGCTGTCGTGTGTGACCACGATGACACAGCGGTCCGGTGAACGTCCCACCTCTCGAAGCAGCTCCATGATCTTTTGCCCGTTTGGCCCGTCCAAGGCTGCCGTTGGTTCATCGCAGATGAGCAGGCGTGGTTCATTGACCAGGGCCCTGGCAATCGCGACACGCTGCTGCTGACCACCGGAGAGATTCTTGGGGAGAAATTCCGTTCGATCAGCGAGGCCGACACGATTCAACATGACTCGTGCCCGTCGCAAGGCCTCGGCACGTCCGACCTTTTGGATCAGAAGAGGGACGGCGACGTTCTCAGCTGCAGTGAGCGCAGGCAGAAGATTGAATTGCTGGTAAATAAATCCCATCGTTTGGCCGCGGAACCGAGTACGTTTGTTGGCTGGCAACGCACTCAGTGGGACACCGAGCACATCAATGTTGCCTTCATTGATGTCAAGAATACCGGCGATGGCCGACAGCAGTGTCGTCTTCCCACCCCCTGATTCGCCCACGAGCAACAGCAACTCGCCTAGATAAATATCAAGGTCGATGCCTTTCAGCACCGTAATCTGCGTATCGCCGGAACCAAACGACTTGACGATACCGCGGGCGCGTACGGCCGCTGGTTGTGAGTTGTCGTTCATATTCCTTACCGAAAGACGATCGCCGGTTCTAGCCGTGCGAGTTTGATAATGCTGACTGATGCGGACACAAGGCAGATCGCGAGTAAGGCGACGAGGACCAGGAGGAGTAATTGCCAGGTCTCAGCAAACGGCAAGTTGCCACCTCGCGCCGTTAAGAATCCAAAGACCGTCGCAAACCCGATGCCGATGCCATAGCCGGTGAGTCCGACGGTGAAGGCCTGGAGCAGAATCATGCGTGACAGAGTGAAGCTTGAGGCTCCCATAGCCTTCAGCGCGCCAAACTGTCGAAGGTTTTCGATGGTGAACAGATAGAACGTTTGTCCCGCAATGGCCATTCCAACGATGAATCCGAGCAGAATTGTCGTGCCGAAGTTGATACCAATCCCAGTGTTTACGAGGACCCACATGTACGTCTTGAACCCAAAGTCTTCCTGGGTGAATGCCCCTAGGCCTGTCTGTGTGCGGATGCGCTGAACTACGTCTTCAACTGGAACACCGTCCTTGTGTTTTGCCAGGACGTAGGACAGTATTCGGCGTTCATGCGGTACGTAGCGCATCGCACGTTCGTAGGTCGTGTACACCACAGGGATATTTGTGAAACTTTTTTGAGTTTTCGCAATGGCCACGACGCGGGCCAGTTTGTCGTTCAATTCAAAGATGGTGCCGACCCTAACAACGGTCGGGCCTCCCATTCGTTCCACGGCCCATTGGTCCAACACGACGGCGTCAGGCTGCAAGATATCTTCGAACCGGCCTTCTAGAACTTCAGCGGGACGTCCGATCAGTGTTGCCGATTCGAGTCCGGTTAACGTGATCTGATGATACTCTCCGGTGGCCAGGCGGGCTCGGAGGAGTCCTTTGTACAAGGGCACGGCCCATTCCACCCCATCCACGCTTCTGACTCGATCCACCGCTGTGTCGGCAAGCGGCTTCACCTCATCCACTTGTGCAATGCCCGGATCTGTGACCCAGATTGGAACATTGAGGTTGGTGATGCTGGCTTGAGACCACATCATGAGACCCCAGAAAATAGAGCCCTGCTGCACGATCAGCATGACGGCGAAGGTCAACCCACAGAGCAACATGAGATATTTGGCACGATCGCCGAACAGCATTTTGAGCGCGACATAATTCACCGTATGGTCTCCAACTCGTGATGATGAAGTGGAAAACTCCAATCCAATGGAGCTGAAGCAATCGTACCTGATCATAGTAATAAAAAAATAGGCGCCGATCATGGCAGCAGTGCTACGGCACCACAGTGTGCATGGGTTAAGGTTGTAGTATCAGAACTGAAGAGTGCGAAATTGGCGAGGATTGAGCAGTTACTCCTGGCTCTTTCGACTTTTGAGTAATTCAAGTCTGGTCTTGTCGAGACTGATGTGCAGTGATTTCTCCTGGGTGACGATGACCGCGCCTGGCGCCTGCCCCTTCGCTTTCTTGACCCACTTGCGCCGCGTATAGATGACCTCGCCTTTGCCGCTTTTCTTGAGGTCACTATAGAGAAGTGCCAGCATGGCAGCGTCACGGAGAGTTTCCGGTGGGGGATCGATTCCTTTGCCCAGTCGTACGACGACGTGAGACCCTGGCGTCCCGCGAGCATGCAGCCAGAGATCGTCGCTCTTGGCCAGACCAAACGTCAGCTCGTCATTCTCTCGAGCGTTGCGTCCGACAAAGATCGGCATCCCGTCAATCGAGGTAAACCGGCGGAACGGGCCATGGCGCTGATCAGTGGCGCGAAGTTCCTTGCGGACGGCTATGTTCAGACGTGCGGGAGGTACGGCGGGTGGGGTCCAGCTTCCTTGCTCGATGTGCGTGAGCTCCTGGCGCAGCTTCTCGAGCCCGTGTTCGGCTCGCTCGATACGCGGCTTGAGTTCACGCTCAGCGGCAAGATATTTGCGGTGTTTTCGAAAGTAGTCGTCCATATTGCCCTGGGCTGATTTTATCGGGTCGAGCGGAATCGTGATGGTGGGGAGCCGGTCATCGAAGTAATCTGTCATCTCCATATGATCGGCTCCCTTCGTGATCGCACTGAGATTGGCCTTGATCAATTCTCCATATCGGGCATAGTCGTGATAGGCGGTAGCTCGTGAGAGGTCGTTCCGCCAGGCCGCAATGAGTCGCTGCTCTTTCTTGAGGGTTTTCTTGAGGACGCGCAGACGGTCTTCTTGTATCCGGTCGACGGCTCGTGAGGTCTCCTGTTTACGGTAATGCGCATCGATGGCTTCTGAAACAGGGAGCATGCCTCCGCTCGTACGTGCGAAACGGCTGGGCACCGTATCGCGGGAGGCGTTGCGTTGAGGTGGCGGGGCATAGGCCTGTCCGGCGCGCGGGTGTTGACGGGAGAGCGCTCTCAGTACGCGGCGTTCCGCATCAAGGACCAGGATGTTTGCCTTGTTGCCGGTCAATTCGCACACGAGGCTGCGCACTCCTTCTTTCCCGGTCATCTCTAGTTCAACGATACGGTCATTCCCAATCTGACGAATATCGTCGATCCTCGCTCCTTGGACATGGGCTCTGAGAAACTGGCAGAACGGTGGAGGTGTTGGAGGATTGACCGGCGAGTGGGTAGTGAGGTGCACACGAGCCGTGTCTGGGTAACAGGAGATCAACAGTCGATGGGTCTGTCCCGGTACGCGCACGTCCAGCACCACGGTATGGTCTGTGGGCTGCTGAATCTTCTGAATCCAGCCACCACGAAGGAGAGGGGAAATCTCCGTCAGTACCTCTGTCACATCCGATACGGTTAACATGAGGAGTCCATCCCATCGTCGGCCTGTCGGCTCACCGCGCCTCGATTGTGTCTCGTGAGAACAATCTGGTCACATCCTGTGTGCACTTCTTCCGTTCGCACTGTACGATCTGCCATAAAAACCCGCAAGAGTGCCAGTAAGGTTTCTGGCATCATCACAAACCGTTCGGCTATTCTCGCAACCTCCCCAGGCGGCGTAGAGGCCAGAAGAAACGGTTGGGCTGCACCGCCACTGCAGCGTGGCATCGCTGTCTGGCCTCTCGCTTGCGCTCACTCTCCCGCTACGCTAGAGTTCCTCCAGCATCTCTTGGATACTCACTCCACCATGCTCCTTCTCGATTCGCAGCGGCTTGCGCAATTACGGGATGAATTTCGCCTCTCGATGCGGCGGCTGTTTGTTGATCTATGCCGAGAAATGCATACCCACCACGCTGATCTGGCCAGAGAATTTGGGCTTCCGACCGGTTTCTTTGATCGCCTCCACTTCAGCCTCAAGCCGAATGCCTATTCCAACTGGAAAGTTGTCGGATGGATCGAGACGCTGAATGACCTCGTGTATCTCTTGGATGTACTCCGTCAGCTACAGAGTGAACAGGATCGGCACGAGTTCGCAGCACAATTGTTGAACGAATGTCAGGAGAAGTTTTTTGAGCATGGCTATCTGGATGACCTCTTTCCCACGGGCCAACCTCAAGCGCGTGGATTGGAGAAGCGCCTGTTCGCGCTGTGCCAGAGATTGGCACAGGAATTGACCCGGGAGGCCCTCTGGCTCGACCCGGCTGTAGCGGTGAAGTGGCTCCGTCAGCGGAAGATGAAGCGGTGGGATGTGCCAGGAATGCTCTCTGACAATTTCGAGCGCAGCGAAATTGCAGGAACCGTTTCCGTTGATACCTCGGGAGCCTGGTGCCAGGCGCCTAAGCAAGTCCCAGGTGCGTTACGCCAATCGGTAGGGCGTGTTTTGTTTCGAGTGGAGTCAACCGGCATCACGTTAAAGGCCGGTAAGGTTGTGTCACCAATCTGGTTGGATGGGGGGGGGGTAGGACGCTGGCAGTGGGCATACCATCCACCAATTGTTGCATCCCATAGCGGCGACGATTCCGTCACCGTAGGGCCGACTCTTGTCTATGGGAAGAACCGCCAGCCACGAACAGTGAAGCCGACCGATCGACGACAGGTCGAACGGATCACCTGCGCATGGCAGACCATCCAGCAGGCTTGGCAGGATGGACATGCTCTCCTAGACTTACTCACTTCTCGCATTATTCCGCTTCAGGCGAAGGGTGTGGTCAGTTTTAGTTATCGGCATCGCCCGGGGTTGTCATTCATCAACTGTTTTGATCGCGGCAACCTGGATTTGATTGACGACCTGATCCATGAGAACAGTCATCACCATTTGAATCTTCTGTTGCGAAAACATGTCATGTATCGTGGGGATCATAACCAGCAGATCTTCTACTCGCCATGGCGACGGAGCCTCCGACCGTTGCGCGGGATTCTTCACGCCACGTTCACGTTCACCATGGGTGCGCTCTTATTCCAGCGACTTTCGTCCTGGGCTTCGGGTCGAGGCGGAGCTGCGAGATGGACGCAGGCCGGTCTGACACAGCGAGACTTGCAACGGGCTCGATTTCGCTGTCTGGAAGAAGTCGCCTCTGTCCAGTACTCGCTCCAAGACCTGCACTATGCCGATCACCATCTTGGGTGGCTGACCGGTTCAGGCCGGCGCTTGGTCGTGCAGCTCACCGAAGCAATTGAGCATGTCGAGCGTGAAAGTGAGCGATTCAAGCGCGAAGTGTCTCGTTCAGTGTTTAGATCGGCCCTGCGGAAACACAGTACAGAACTCCAACAAGCCCGCCAAGCCTATGGGCCGATGCGATTGCGTCCAACTTAATCCACCTTGATTCTATCGTCTGTTCTTTTACTGAAAAAGAGGAGCAGGCAATAGCGCCATCTCACATCGGTGAGCGGATGTAACGGACCATCCTATTGATTAGCTTCCATCCCCAGGCCCTATGCCTGGAGAGTTGAGCGACGCCTGACGATCGAACATTCTATATTCCTTGACGATCGGTTTGTACGATGTAGACTCGACGGTAAGAGGTGAGGACTATGCGTCAATTCAAGGTCACGCATGATGCGAAAGCTGTTCTCGTGGTGTGGTGGTGTCTCGTGACGATCGGTTCAGGTCTGATGGCCGTGGATGAAACGGCTGCCATTGAGAACGCAAAAACTATCAAGGTCGAAAAGCTGCTGACGCTGATTCGAGTCTCGGAGCTCGAGGCGGAATATGACGCGTTGACCCAGAAATATGTGAGCGAATATGAGCAACAAATAAGAAAGTCTATTGGGAGCACCTATTCCAATCTGACAGGTGAAAAAAAGAAGGAAATCGAACGGCTTCTTGACGCATTCTTGCAGGACATCAGAAAATCAATCGGGCAGGTTGAGTCCCTCCACGACCATTTGAAACAAGCCTATTCGAGAAGTTTCGGTGAAGAGGAACTGGATCGCCTCATTGCGCACTATTCTTCCCCTGTAGGTGAAAAAGATGCAGGCATGAAGAAGAGTGCAGCTATCGAATACAACAAGATGTGGACGGAGCAATTCATGAATCAATACAAGGCCCGAGTCGAGAAGCTGTTTCAGGTCGTCGCCGTGGTTGCAAAAGGCAAGGGAAAGCAGGGAGCGTAGCAGCCACGCTTGAGCCCGTAGAGTTTCATCCCATTACGGTTCTACCGTCACATTCACAAACGCAGGCAAACTGTCTGCACCCTTCTTATCTGTCACGCGTAATTTAAAGCGATACGTTCGTGGCTCCGAAACAACTGGTGCCAGGAAGGAGGCTTCGGAATTGTTGGCGTCGAGCAGCGAGACTTTGCTGCCACGCACTTGGTCCCAGCTATAGTAGAGTGCTTCGCCTTCTGGATCACGGCTTTTGAGTCCGCTCAGTTTCACTCTGGATCCTGCCTTGACGGACTTGTTCGCTCCGGCATCGGCAACCGGTGGTTCGTTCGGCTCCTCATTCACATTCACGTCTACATCAAGTATGGCTTGTTTGCCGCAATTGGTGACGGTGATGGTGGCTTTGCCGTTGCCGACGATCTGTAAGAGGCCCCCCGGCAGGACTTTAATGACTTTTGGACTTGAAGACTCATAGTTCGTCCCGCTGGCCGGTGTGCTGATGCGCCGGGTGATGCCATCGGTAAAGTCGGCGACGACGGGAAGCTCAAAGACCTTACCCAGTGAATCGACATGGCCGAAGGCGGATGATTGTCCAGCCCGGCCCAGTTGCAAAGGCTTCTCCGTCTCGAAATCGATTGTGGTGAGAGCTGCAGATGGTTCCACCGTCACGATCACTTCATCGAAGACAGATCTGGGCCCTAATCGTCCACGAGAGATTTCGGCCACCGCCAGAAGACGCATCGGTCCAATGCGATCGTGCGGAACTTTGAGTGGGCCGCCAAAGGGTGGGCTCTGATCAGCTGATCCAATCAGCGCCACTGGCGCGACGATCGAACCGGTGGCCGTCGAATCATCTTGTTCTACTAGGGTATCGTCTTGTTCGCCGTACCAATAGTAGCGGACCTTCACGATACCGGTGTCCTTCCCAGGATCGACACGCGCGATCACGGTGCTTCCCGCAGTCAGGGTGGTCCCTGCTGCCGGGGTTGTGATGGTGAAGGCGAATGACTGCTCGATCAAAAAACTAGAGACAAGTGCAAAAGCTAAAAAGTTAGCAAGGAGGGGAGGGAAGAGGCGGTTCTCAAACTTTTCACTTTTCACTTTGAACTGTTTACGGTTCACGCTTATCGCGTCAGGTGATAGGGAACGTCGATGAGAATCACTCGATCTTTGAAGAGCAGTGCCGCTTTCAGCATCAGAGCCCGCTGATTGTGCAGGATGTTCTGCCACCACCTCGCCGGAAGAATTTCAGGGATCACGACGGTGATCCAGGCATCCGGGTCCTTCTCAAGCACTTCTTCAACGTAGTCCAACAACGATCCCAAGACTGAGCGGTAGGGCGAGGAGAGGGCAATCAAATTGACGCCACCTCCCCATTGAGCCCACTGCATTTTGACTTTGGCACTTTCTGCCGGGTCCACGTCAACGAACACGGCGCGAATTTCACCGGGCCGGCTTCTCGCATAGTCCAACCCACGGATGACGGCGCGATTCAAGCCGCTGACCGGAATGATCACGATATTGCGCCGCGGCAAGGGAGGGCGTTCACCCCGACGGTCCAGTGCGATCTGTTCGGTGACGGCCTTATAGTGCGAGCGAATCCCCTGAAACATGAGGAGGAGGACCGTGATGAGCAGGAAAACAATCCAGGCACCCTGCATGAACTTGGTGCTGGCGATGATAACCGTTGCGATGCCGGTCGTCACGGCGCCGACCCCATTGACAATCAGTTTTGTCTGCCAATGAGTCCCTTTCTTGACGAGCCATTGTTTCACCATCCCGGCTTGAGAGAGCGTGAATGACAGGAACACGCCGATGGCGTACAACGGAATCAGTGCGTGCGTATCACCTTCGAACACGACGAGCAGGAGGCAGGCGAGGAACCCCAGGATGATGATGCCGTTCGAGAAAACCAGGCGATCGCCGAACGTGGCCATCTGATGGGGCATGAATCCATCGCGGGCCAGGATCGACGCCAAGTGTGGAAATCCCGCGAAAGCGCTGTTGGCCGCCAACACCAACAAGGCCATGGTGCCGATCTGTATGGTGTAGTAGATGGGGCCAGTGCCGAACGTCACACGAGCCAGTTGGGAGACTACCGTTTCATCCACCTTGGCCAGGATGCCATAGTGAAAGGCCATCCAGCTGATGCCCATGAACAGCGAAGCCAGGATGGTCGACATCCAGATCATGGTGGTTGCGGCGTTTTTTGATTCTGGTGGGCGAAAGGCTTTGACCCCGTTTGAAATGACCTCCATGCCGGTGACCGCCGAGCAGCCCGCCGCAAAGGCGCGGAGCACTAAGAATAGGGTTAGCGTTTCGGCCTCGACAGGGCTGGACGGGATAGAGGGTGCTCCAGCGCTGGATAACGATCGAACTGTTCCCACGACGACAAGAATGCCCAGTGCTCCGATGGCGAAATAGGTTGGAATGGCGAAAAACTTGCCGGATTCTCGTACTCCACGGAGATTCATGACGATTATGAACAGAATGGCGACCAGTCCCAGGGCTTCTCGGTGGATAAACAGACTTGGGATCGCCGAAGTCAGAGCGGCAATACCGGCTGCAACGCTGACGGCCACCGTTAAGACGTAGTCGATCATCAACGCTGCAGCCGCCACCAGAGCCGGCCGGTCGCCCAGGTTCGTCCGTGCGACGACGTAGGCCCCGCCTCCTTCTGGATACTCGTAGATGATCTGGCGATAGGAGATGGTCAGGACTAACACGAGGAACAGAATCGCGAGACTGACGGGGATCGACCAGGTGACCGCTGCTGCTCCTGCGAGGATGAGCACCAGCAAGATTTCTTCCGTGGCATAGGCGACGGAGGAAATCGCGTTCGATGAGAAGATGGCAAGGGCGATCGTTTTAGAAAGCCGTTCGTGCCTTGCTTGGGCGGTCTTGAGAGGGTCGCCGACGAGCCAGCGCTTCAGAATCATGACGTGATTATCGCACAAACTTCCTAGGGGGTGAATGTTCACATGCTCTCGACCATAGGGCGAAAGACTCTTGGCCGGGGCAATTATATCTGTGATGACCACGCCCGCGCTTCCAAAATCGTTCCTCTGTTGGAAAAAATTCTAGGAGACAAGAAATGAAGTGGTTCTGGCTAAGGCAGTCGGCGCGCGACTCCGTGTAGTGGCGCAGAAACAATAGGTGCCCGATTCTCTTCTCACACCCTAGCCAGCGCTCAAAACGCAGAGGAATCCGGCTGGCTCCTATACGGCATTTTGAATTAGTCGGACCTTCACGAGGTTGCAGGACAGGAATAGGCGTGTTCTCTAGAACGTAACGGTTTTGCAACCGCCTCCAATTGACCCGACTCATCGAGTGATCCCCGTTGCGCTCATCTGATGGGAAATTTAGGCGAGAATGGATGCATAAGTCGTGACGTAGAGTTGCAGACAATTGTCTGCAACCAATGCCCCTTCCAGGGAACTGACGGCATGACGAGCTTGAATATCTGAGCCTATTTCCAGTAGAGGAAGCTTTGAACGATGGATATGGGTATGCCTTCTCTTTTTACCGTGTACAGGTACGGTATCGCTTAAGTTGCTGTCACCTGTCGGGTCGGTATCTCCGCAGCCCTGGACTGAATGATTTCTTCCTCACGTCTGAAGATTTGCTTGCCTTGGTCGTAGAACGCAAGCGAGTATCTTCTCCAAAGCTATGTCTCGCCAACGAAGCGACTTCGCGTCTGATGACGTCGATTGAGGATGTATTGTCGACCGAATTGGGATCAGTCAACCCTAGAAGTTGCCAGCGGATTTTTGGTTTATGGGCTGACTTTTTCTTTCCTGCTTTTCGACTTTTCCAAACTGAAGCGAGATTCATGGAGCGTCCTCCTGTACAAACACGAAGCTCAAGTCAATGGCTGCCTGACAGAGAAACTCAATAGCTCTGATTCAGCTCCACTAATGGACCTGCCAAGCTCTTTGGATGTCTGCCTCTACCATTCAGGTGAAGAAGCATCAGGTTGGTGATACTACACAGACTATCGTGCAACACTGGGAGTGAGTACGAGGAGTGCACGGAGAGGACAATAGCGTATAAGGGATACTCTTATAACATGTAATTTGTGAAGGAGTCAAACCTCGCCACAGGGCTCATGGTGTAGGATTAGGCGACAAGGTGCACGACCTATCAATTATCTAGTCTCTCGTATCTATTGAAGACTCGTATCTATTGAAGAACTGGTTGACGTCGGGATGGCCATGCTGTAAGGTAACACCACATTTACCTCGTGGTTGTCCGGCGAGGAGATGTTCAAACTATATCGGACTTCGCGATCGCATCGCGACCAGGTCCAGTTTGGAGTTGCACCCTTCTCGGTTGTCTCTCCCCTCGGTTCTCTGATCCCGTCATAATGCGATCATACTGAAAGGATAACGTAGTGGATACGTCTGTTCACGCCAATTTTCACGCCCTCGGTTTGTCCGAGGCGCTTCTCCGGGACCTGGCTGATGCCGGGTTCGCATCACCCACGCCCATTCAAGAACAAGCCATTCCGCCCGCGCTCGCTGGGCGCGATGTCATCGGATGTGCCCAGACCGGGACGGGAAAAACCGCAGCCTTTGTCATTCCAATCGTCGAACGACTCGCTGCATTGCCGAAGGGGCAACCGCAGGCATTGATCTTAGCGCCAACCCGTGAGCTGGCATTGCAGACCCTGACGACGATTGAGAAACTTGGCCGGAGTCGGCGCATTTCCGCGACCGTCATAGTTGGAGGCGCCGATATGCAAGCCCAAGTGCGAGGCTTACGACAGAGACCGGACATCTTGATTGCGACGCCTGGGCGTCTTCTGGATCACATGTGGAACGGCACGGTTGTTTTGTCGTCCATGAAGATCTTGGTGTTGGATGAAGCGGATCGGATGTTGGATATGGGCTTTGCGCCTCAGATCAATCAGATTCTTGACGCGTTGCCTGAAGAGCGACAGACTCTTCTCTTCTCGGCCACCTTGCCGACAGATCTGGCTCGATTGGTTCAAGCCAATGTGAACAATCCGGTGCGCGTCATGGTCGCACCGTCTGCCACGACAGCCGATGGGGTCACGCAGGGGATCCATTACACCTCCCACGGCGAGAAGCCCGATCTTCTCTTGTCGTTATTGAAGGCCGATCAGGATACGGCTCTGGTGTTCACCAGGACGAAGCACCGTGCCGATCGGTTGGGGCGTATGCTGGGTAGCGCAGGCCATCGAGTGGCCGTGTTGCATGGAGACCGGAGTCTCTCACAGAGGCGCGCCGCGCTAGAGGGTTTTAGACGTGGGTCATTCCGGGTGCTGGTCGCGACGGATATTGCTGCACGAGGGATCGATGTCGCGAACATCGGCCACGTGATCAATTTCGATCTACCTAATTGCCCGGAAGATTACGTCCATCGTATTGGCCGCACGGCTCGAATGAAGACGACCGGCCGCGCCACAAGTTTTGTGACGGGCGAAGACCGGCAGCAACTTCGAGATATTGAGCGCCTCCTGGGACATGCAGTCCCGCTCGCGCCGGGAAGCGGAACTTCGTTGCCAGCAATTCATGGCGAGGATAGTCGGGCACATCGGGACGAGCGTTCCGCTCCAAGTCGCTCGAGGTTTGCCAACCGACACCGCCGTCCCAACTCCAGGGGAGATCACGCCGAACCATCCCCGCGCAGTGCCTCGCCTGCAATACGTGCATAAGTTTCGAAAGTAGTTCCCAAACGACCCCTCGTGAGATACTCTGTGTCTCACGAGGTGGATGTGGACCCGTCTTTACATGGCGTGCGAGTGGGCACTGAGGCATCGATCAAGCCCGGTGATCAGATCTCACTCACCCTTCAATTACCAAATGACACTGTTCCTGCCGCAATCGCACTCGCCGTGGTCCGCCTGACCAAGGGTTTGGTCGATGGGCTAGCCCTCAAAAGGCTGGCTCTGCCGTTACGTAAATGGTTGACTGAATGCAACAAGGCTGCAGGCTTGGCGAAAGAGGAAACAATATGGAAGATCTAGATTTGAAGGCCATCACCGGACAGAATACCCCACAATTACGCAAACACCCTCGCGTACGAGTGGCGGCTCCATTTCCTTGTTCATTGGCCCGCGTCGGTGTGACGAGGAAGGGGGCCGTCGAACAGGGGTTAGGGATAATTTTCGACGTGTCCACTAAAGGGGCACGTGTCATGACGGAAGCGGTGATTACGCCAGGAGACCGAATCGCTATGAATCTTCGGTTTCCAGATCAGACAACAGCAATGGTCATCGAAGCCGCGACGGTTCGGTGGGGCAAAGAGTACACCTACGGCGTGGAGTTTGATGGACTCTCGGCAGCCACGAATCAACATCTCCAGAGTGTCATCACACACCTCTCCCAGTCTGGGCCGGTGTTGACTGCCTAACTTTCACCTGCCACCTCGAGAGTGTTAAGCGTCCCCAACTGTACTATGGGCTTTCAGCACGCACGGACTTGCCTTTAGGGGAGAGCCACGAACTGTTTCCTGAAGGTGACGACTTTGGCGAGGTAGTCCCTCGTTTCCTGGTAGGGGAGGTTGTTGCGTAATCGGTCGTAGACTGCTGGTGGTTCAAGGTTATTAATTTGATTGATGGCAGCCGTGTTGTCACTGGCGAATGTCTTGAAGACATTTCGTGGGCCTGTATTATAAGCCGAGATGACGCAATATTCTCGCGAGACCTCATTGCCGATGTTTTCAAGCAGATTGTAGGACAGGACATTGAGGTAGGCACTGCCTAACTCAATATTGTTCTCCGGATCGAAGAGATATTCACGCGATGGAATCGTATCCGTTCCCTTTGCTTTTCGGTAGGCATCTCGTCCGCCGCTGGTTGGTACGAGCTGCATGAGACCATAGGCGGGGGCGGAACTAACGGCGAAGGGGTTGAAGTTGCTTTCCGTTCGAATAACAGCAAAAATGAGGCTTGGGCTGATCTTGAATTGCTCCGCAAATCGGGTAACGGTAGCTCGGTATTTTTCCGCTTGCTTGTTCGAGAAGTTCGCCACCATCTTGATTTCAGCGATCAGCGCTTGTCTTGCGGTTCCATTCTGGTCAACGGGTCTTGATTTAGTGGCGGTTTCGAGGGCTGAGGCTGCGAAGGCCTCTGCTTGGGCTGGAGTTCGGATCGGTTGACCTTGCTGATCAACGACCAGGCCCAACAGGTAAGGAGGCTTGTCACTCGTGAGGGTGACAGGTTTGTCTGAAAAGAGGTCGACGGAGCGTGGATCGTCTGGTGTGAGTATGGTCGTAACAATCGCGTTCTTTAAGCTCTCTTTCGGTGCTTTGTCATCCAAGGTTTCTACGACGATCGTCCCATTGTCGAAGTCGACGATGGTTCGGCTCATATAGTTCTGGGTGTACTTCACGTACTTCTTCTGTTCCGGGACCTTCACTTCCTTCTCGCCCCAGGTTTGTCGGACTCGTCCGGTCAATGCGGTCATGAGGGTGTTGAAATCACGTTGAATCGTCCGTAGATCTCTGATCACAGCCTCGGGGTCTCGCTGATAGGCGTCGACGCGCTCTTTGAGGATTAGTTTGGGGTCTTTGCCCGTGGCAATGTCGAGCACGGTCCTGCTGGTTCGGCTGCCGAGCACCCGTTCAGCGTTTGTGAGTACACGGTCTGTGGATTCACATCCCGTGAACATGAGCAGTGGCACCAAGAACAGCGACGTGATTCGTATCATAAGTACAATACTGTGGGCGTATTCTACATGGTTGTGGGGAGAGAGTGAAGGGGCTGATCGCAGAAAGCTGGGTGTATTGAATAAAGTCAGAAGGCCTATTTGATGGCGACCGCTTTGACTTCTTTGTTGGTTGTGTGACCTTGTAAGACTTTTTGAATCCCGTCCTGCACCAGCGTTGTCATTCCCTCTTCAATTGCGGTTTTGAGCATATCCTCGGTGCGCGATTTCTGCTGGATCATTCGCTTCATGTGGTCTGTGCCCAGCAGAAGTTCGTGCAAGGCGACCCGTCCCTTAAAGCCTGAACGGTTGCACGTTTCACAGCCCTTCCCACGGGAAAGGCGGAACGTATTATCCTGTTTGATACCAAGCTTGTCCCAATGCTCAGCCCCGTAACCCAATCGGAGTTCTTCGTACTCTTCTTTGCTTCCGACGTATTGTTCTTTACATTCTTTGCAGATTCGGCGAGCCAACCGTTGCGCCAGCACACCCAGCATGGCATCGGCAAAGCTGAATGGATCGCAGCCCATGTCGAGCAGGCGAGTAACCGTTTCGACGGCGCTGTTGGTATGCAGCGTGCTCATCACGAGATGGCCGGTGAGCGACGCTTCGATGCCGGTGTCGGCCGTCTCTTTATCCCGCATTTCTCCTACCATGATGACATCGGGGTCGGCGCGGAGAAATGCGCGCATAGCAGTGGCAAAGGTGAGGCCAATTTTCGGCTGTACCTGCACTTGGCGCAGACCATACTGTGTGATTTCGACCGGGTCTTCGGCGGTCCATATCTTGATGTCCGGGGTGTTAATATTACCCAGAACTGAGTGCAATGTGGTTGTCTTACCAGAGCCCGTCGGACCGACGCAGAGAATGATGCCATAAGGCTTTTCTGAAATCTCTTTCAGCATTCTGAGGTTCCGCTCCGAGAACCCCATTTTGTCGAGAGGCAGTGGTTCGCTCGCGGCGAGGATACGCATGACCACGTCTTCGTTGTATCCGGCGGTGGGGAGGGTCGCAACGCGAAGTTCGATTTCTTTTGTCTCCGAAAGTTTGAATTTGATCTTTCCGTCCTGAGGTTTGCGGCGCTCGGCAATATCCAGGCTGGCCATGATCTTGAGTCGGGAGACGATTGCACGGCGGTAACTCTGCGGAATCTTCATGTACTCGAAGCATTCTCCATCAACTCGGAAACGGACCAACGTTTCACGTTTTTCTCCGTACGGTTCGATATGAATGTCTGACGCACTCTGCCGGTAGGCATCGGCAATAATTTGGTTAGCCAGGCGGACGATTGCGCTGTCGTTTTCGTCGAGTCCGCCGCCCGCAGATTCTTCAGTTGCTTCGGCCTGCGCCTCCGTAACCAGTTCGCCGAGAATATCGGACACATTTTCGTCGAGTTTGCGTCCATTGCCACCACCATCACTCTGTCCAGTCGCGGAACTCAAAAATTGGGCGATGTCTCGGCGAAGACTGACGGCGAATCGAATGTTAAGGCCAGGAAAGGTCCTCTTGATGTCTTGAACGCGGTCAAGATCGCCTGGATCGTCGGTCAGAATTTCGATCGCTGTGCGATCTCGCTTGAGCGGCATCCAGTGGTTCTTCTTGAGATAATCGACATTGAGGTTCTTCAGTAATTCCACGTCGACGATGGTGCGTTCGCTGTACTCGATGTAGGGACATTTGTGGAACTGGGCAAGCGATTTACCGATATCGAGTTTTGGAATCTTGTGTTTTTCGATGAGAAGACTCTCTAGATCGCTCATCCCTTTTCGCGAGTCGGCCATGGCCTGGTCGAGTTCATTTTGTGTGATGCGGTTATTGCTGACTAAGAGATCGAACTTCGTGGGGTTCTTTTTTGAGATTTTACGAAGGTTGAAGAAGGCGATGCCGAGCGCTTTTGCAATCTCATCAACGACCTCTTCATCCTTTCGAGTAAATCGACTGCCGCTTTTCTTATTGAGGAGTTGCAGCACCCCCATCAAATATTTATTGTCGGCCACGATCGGATACGTCAGGACCTGCTTGGTCCTGAATCCGGTTCGTTTATCATAGGATGTATCGTGGAGCAGGGACGGATGAATGCCTTGGAGTTCCGGGATGTTGTACGCGTCGGTAATGTTAACAGGGCGAAGATATTTGGCACAGAACCCGGCGAGACTTTGTTCAGTGATGGGGATGCGGACTTCCTCCACACCGTCGATGTGAGGAACTTTGGAGAAGATTTCTTTCTTCTCTGCGTCGAAGGCGAAAAGAGTCAAATCCTCTGCGTCGAACAAACTCAAAATGTCTTTATGCAAGTCTAGTAGGATTTGATCAAGGTTGCTGGCCGCATGAATCTGGGTGGTAATACGTTTCACATGTTCGGCATGCTCGGCCTTGTGCTGCAATTCCTGAGGATTTTGAGTCATCGGCTTGGCTTGCATCCGACTGCGCTTTCGTTGTGGTTGAGACGTGAATTAGTCAGGTTATGCGCTGGATGAATAGGTGCCTGGTTATCAAAGGTTGTGAACTGAGACGTCGAGTCTCAGTCTAAACGAAGAGGTCGGGAAGGCAAGGAAAAGGCATTTTCTGCCGGTGCATTCCTGGAAAGCGCGAGCGATTCAGCTCCGGAACTACGCGAGAGGTGAGCCTGCGGATGGATGGGCTTCAAAAGAAAGCTGCTTGAGGTGGGCGACAAGCTCACTGGGTGCGATGCGGGATTTCATCCCGGTGCGTCGAATCTTGATTTCTACCACGCCGTCCGCAAGGCCTTTGTCGCCGATGACGAGTTGGAATGGGGCGCCGATCAAATCCGCGTCATTGAATTTAACGCCGGCGCGATCGGTACGGTCGTCCCATAAGACCTCAATGCCTGCCGCCATCAAATCGGTATAGAGACGTGCAGCGGTTTCGGTTGTCTTTTCTGATTGGCTGACCGTCAGGAGGTGAACATGGAATGGCGCGATGGGAAACGGCCAGATGATGCCCTTCTCATCGTGGTTTTGCTCGATCGCCGCAGCGGCCGTCCGACCGACTCCAATGCCGTAGCAACCCATAACGGCAAGGCGCTCCTTGCCCTGATCATCAAGGATGGTGGCATTCATTTTGTGGCTGTACTTGGTGCCGAGTAAGAACACCTGTCCAACTTCGATGCCCTTGGCGAGTGTCAGCGCACCTGGTCCTCGGGGAGAGGGGTCGCCGGCTTGTGCATTGCGAAGATCGGCAAATTGTTCGGCGGTGAAATCACGGTCGAGATTGGCATTTTGATAGTGCGTATCGGCTTTGTTGGCACCGATGACGACGTTTTTCATTCCCTTAATGGCGTGATCCGCCAGGATTCGTGCGTGCTGCAGGCCGACTGGTCCGGCGAATCCTGGAGGGGCCCCTGTGACATGTTGAACCGTCACAGGATCGGCCAACGCCACATCGGTCACCTTGAGTAAACGAGCCAATTTGACCTCGTTCACTTCATGATCTCCCCGGATCAGCACGGCGACGGTTTCGGTGCCTGCGCGGTACAGGAGTGTCTTCACGAGTTGACGGGGTGTAATCTGCAAAAAGGCTGTGACCTCTTCCACCGTCCGGCGCTGTGGCGTATCGATCGGCGTTAGGGGGAGAAGGGGGGTGGTATCGACATCAGATGGAGGAAGTACTTCCGCCCGTTCAAGATTGGCGGCGTAAGAACCCTGGTCGCTGTAGGCCACCATCGCTTCGCCGGTATCGGCCAGGACCATGAACTCGTGTGAGACGTCCCCGCCGATGAGGCCGGTGTCGGCTTCTACCGCCCGGAAGGTGAGGCCGCATCGTGTGAAGATTCGGGTGTAGGCGTCGTACATCTTCTGATAGCTGACCTTGGCGCCAGCCTCATCGACGTCGAAACTATAGGCATCCTTCATGATGAATTCCCGCCCTCGCATGAGCCCAAATCGCGGGCGGATCTCGTCCCGAAATTTGGTTTGGATCTGGTAAAAATTGAGCGGGAGTTGTCGGTAGGATCGCACTTCTCGCCTGAAGAGATCAGTAATAACTTCTTCATGCGTCGGGCCTAGGCAAAAATCTCGTTCGTGACGATCCTTGAAGCGAAGCAGTTCCTTCCCGTAGTAGTCCCATCGGGCTGTTTCTTTCCAGAGTTCAGCAGGGGAGGCGATCGGCATCAGCAGTTCCTGTGCGCCGGATCGGTTCATCTCCTCTCGGATGATCTGCTCGATTTTGCGGATCACACGGAGACCGAGTGGAAGATAGGTATAGATGCCGGCTGCCACCTTTCGGATCAGTCCGGCACGCAGCATCAATCGGTGGCTGACGGTTTCCGCTTCGCCGGGATCGTCCCGCAGTGTGGGGATAAGTAACTGGGATGTTTTCATGAGAAGGTTAGTGGGAGAAGATGCGTTCCAGGTCGTTCCAGAAGGCAAAAATCATGACGCCAACCAACAGAACTAACCCGACCTGCTGGGCAACCTCTCGTTGCCGCTCAGCGAGTGGCTTACGCAGAATGCCCTCAATGAGGAAAAAGAGCAAGTGGCCGCCGTCGAGGATCGGGATCGGCAGTAAATTGAGGACACCGAGGTTGATGCTCAAGATGGCGATCAGGAACACGACACTAGAGGCGCCCTGGGAAGCCGCTTCACCGGAAATATTGGCGATCGTCAGCGGCCCACCGATATTCTTGCTCGAAATATCCCCCACGATCATTTTATAGAGGCCGATCGCGGTCAATTCAGTCCATCCCCACGTGGCTTCGAGTCCTTGATACACAGCTGCTGCCGCATTGTCGGAGCGCATCAACGAACGGCCAGGTCCTGCGATGCCGATCTTTCCGACTTCGAGAGTCTGTCCGTTCATCGTCACTTTTTCACTGGTTGGCGTGACGGTCAGTGCGGTACGTATTCCGTCGCGGAGGACTTCGAGTGTCAATGGCTTCTGCGGGTGATCCCGTACCTGAGTCGTCATCTGCGCCCAGGTATAGATAGCTTGGCCATCGATCGCGACGACTCGATCGCCTGGCTTGAATCCGGCCAGGGAGGCGGGCAATCCGGGCATAACCGAGGTGACGAGAGGAGGCGTTTCTTCGACACCGATCGTATACAGCGGTTCGTTGCTGCTGGCCCCTTCTCCAGTGATTGGGATAGGAGTGGCTGTCAGTGTCTTTAGCTGATTGTCTCGTCGGACTTCGAGTAAAACAGGCTGGCCTTTGCTCCTGGAGACGAGATCGAGTAACTCTGTTTTGGTCGAGATGTCTTTGCCGTTGATCTTGAGGATGCGGTCTCCGACTTCCATCCCTGCCATCGACGCAGGAGAGCCGGGAGCCAGGGCCTCGACATCAGCGCTTAGATCGTGAAACGTTGGGACAAACAACGGCGCGCCAGTGGACAGCCATCCGGCGAAAATCAAGTAGGCCAGAATAAAATTGAACCCCGGGCCAGCCGCGACGATAAGAACCTTTCCCCACAAGCCTTGGTGTGAAAACGATCGCCGCCGGTCCTCAGGTGTTGTGGCCTCCGTCTCATCCTCGCCGAACAACTTGACGTACCCACCGAGCGGGACGGCGGAGACGAGATATTCGGTTTCGCCGACCTGGCGGCCGAATAACTTCGGGCCGAAGCCGATGGAAAACTTGAGGACTTTCACTCCGACCCATCGAGCGGCGAGAAAATGGCCGAGCTCATGGAAGGCGACGAGTACGCCAAGGACCACAAGGAACCACCAGGCTTTCTGAAGGAGCAGCCACAATGTATCGGGGGACCAGGCAAATACGGACGTCATCGGAACTCCCTATCGAGTGTGATCTTCTACTCTAACATTCGCTGCGTGAAATGCAAACGATCGTTAGCGGGGTAACGCATGCACCAACGATTCAGCCTTTTCTCGAGCCCATCGATCCGCTTCCAGCGCATCATCAAGGCAGGTAATCTCCTGATGCGCATGCGCCTCCATGGTGCTGCGAATGACCTGCGGGATCTCACTGAAGCGAAGGCCATGATTGAGGAATGCGTCGACGGCGATTTCGTTGGCCGCATTCATGGCGGCAGGCATGGTACCGCCGATTCGAAGCGACTCGTACCCGAGATTGAGGCACGGAAAGCGATCATGGTCGGGTTTGCAAAAGGTCAATCGTCCGATTTCCGTCAAATCCAGTGAGGGGAGGTCGAGCGCCATTCTGGCGGGGTAGCGCATCGCGTACGAGATCGGAGTTCGCATATCCGGGAGACCTAGTTGGGCGATCATGGATCGATCTGTGTATTCTACGAGAGAGTGGATAATGCTTTCTCGATGAACCAGCACGTCGATGTTGGACGCGGAAATATCGAACAGCCAGCGGGCTTCCACCACTTCCAGTCCTTTGTTCATCAGCGTCGCCGAGTCGATGGTGATCTTGGATCCCATCTTCCAGTTGGGATGCTGCAGGGCTCGTTCCGGTGTCACACTCAGAAGCTCCTCCTGGGTCATCGTCCACAGGGCTCCGCCGGACGCTGTGAGGATCACTCGCCGGACGTCTTCAGTCCGATGTCCTTCCAATGACTGGAAAATGGCACTATGTTCGCTATCGACTGGAAAAATCCTGACACCATGCTTCCGGGCCTCATCCTGCATCAGCTTACCGGCCATCACCATCGGTTCTTTATTAGCCAAGGCAATGTGTTTCCCGCTGCGAATAGCGGACAGGGTTGGTACGAGTCCGGCTGCTCCCACGATGGCAGAAATCACCAATTCGGCATCCAGCATCGATGCTACCTGTGTAATGCCTTCTTCGCCGGCCATGATCTCAACCGGAAGATCGGCGCACCGGCTTCGGAGTATGGCCGCAGAGGATTCCGTAGAGACCGCCACGGCGTTGGGTGTGAACTGGCGGATCTGGGCTTCAAGCTTGTCGATATTATTACCGGCCGTCAGGCCGACGACGCGGAATTCATCGGGAAACCGTTGAACGATATCGAGTGTATTGGTTCCGATTGATCCGGTTGATCCCAAGATGATAATCGACTTCATATCCTCTCCTCTCCACTCTTATAGAGGCGGTGCCAGGTCTCGAACGTAGGCGACATAGTAGTAGAAGGTGGGGGCGGTGAACAAGAGACTATCGAGCCGATCCAACATACCGCCATGGCCGGGCAAGATTCCACCGGAATCTTTGACGCCCGTGCGTCGCTTGATCATTGATTCAAACAGGTCTCCGATGAGCCCGGTTCCCGTCAGCAGCACGCCAAGGATTACCGCATCGAACAGTGAGAGTTGTGAGGCAAACCACCACTGAGCCACGATGGCTGCAGCGACGGCCAGTGCGAGCCCTCCGAGTACCCCCTCGACGGTCTTCTTGGGACTGATCGACGGCAAGAGAGGGTGTTTGCCCCACAAAGTCCCAGTGTAGTACGCGCCAGTATCAGAAGCCCATGTGACAACCGCCAGAAACAGCACGAGGAATTCGCCTGTCGGCAGTGAGCGGGTCGATACAATGGTACTGAGTGTGACGCCCACGTAGCACACGCCGAACATGGTGATCAGCGCGTCCTTCCATCGATGCGTTGCTGACGTGACAACTAAAGAGGCCGTCACTGCAATCACAAAGGCACCGCCGAGAAGAAGTTCGGGAAGCGGGAGCGACACATGAGATCGGGCGAGTGTCAGGACAAAGGTTGCCAACCCGACGCCTACGAGGACATGATTCAACCGCGATTGGAAGCTGAGGCGATACAGTTCGAGCAGGGCAAGAGAGCCGACGGCAATCAGGAGCAGTGTTAAGGCCCAGGGAGAGAGGTGGACGATGATGAGGTAGACCGCCGGGATCAGCGCAGCCGCAGTATAGAGGCGCCTGATATCGAACTGTTTGGGGCGTGCAGGTGGGGTGGTCACGGATGTCGAGCTGTGGGCGATTGCTTCGGTGATGAGTGGATATCCCACATGGGTTACGAAGACACCGTACTCAGCACTCGACCGAAGCGGCGTTCCCGCTTTTGATACTCGATCAGCGCGAGGAGAAATTCCCGTCGTCGAAAGTCCGGCCACAAGGTCGGTGTGAAGCACAACTCTGTGTAGGCCAGTTGCCACAGGAGAAAGTTGCTGATCCTGGCTTCTCCACTCGTTCGAATCAGTAAGTCCGGATCCTGAAGCGGGTGTGTGTAGAGGTACTGTTGAATCGTGGTTTCATCGATACGGCTTGGGTGGACGGTTCCCGCCTGGACGTTCTCTACCAGTTTTTTTACGGCATCGACGATTTCCGCTCGTCCTCCGTAGCTAAGGGCGACCGTTAGGATCAGCTTATCGAGATGCGCTGTTTCCTTCTCGGTCGTACGAATCCAGTGTTGAGCCGATGGAGGGAGCAGCTCGTGGCGACCGATGGTGCGGAAGCACACGCCTTGCTCAATCAAGCTGGCTCGCTCCGTGGAGAGGTAATGCTCCAAGAGCCCCATGAGTGCGCTGATTTCTTGTGTCGGACGGTTCCAGTTTTCTTGTGAAAACGCATAGATCGTCAGGGCATGAATGCCGAGTTCCAGACTGAGGGTGATCATCTCCCTGACGGAATTGATGCCTTCGCGATGGCCTGCGATGCGAGGAAGACCGCGGAGTTCCGCCCACCGCCCGTTGCCATCCATGATGACCGCGATATGTTTCGGGAGCAGTTCCGGTTCCAACTTGGCGGTCAATTCGCTCTCGGACAGGTGGTCAAAACTTGAAGCGGGAGGGTGTGCCATAACGAGCCTAGAGCGCGTTCCTCATATCCAGTGTTAGCAGGGAGAGAAGTGGGGAAAGTCTACTGTCGGGGGTATCGAATGTCAAACGATAACTCGGAAACGATTTCACCAACCCAATCAGTGAGGAGTCATTGCATTGCGACGGCGGAAATGAATGGGCTATACTCGCCCATCACTCAACAGAGACAAGGAGGCGCCCATCACTATGCTCGAGCCGGTTCAGCTAGCCAAATTCGGTGTCACTGAACTCGAAGCTCAACACGCACTCGATCGGCTCAACGTGAGGGATGTTGATTATGCGGACCTCTATTTTGAGTCCCGCACCTCAGAGTCGGTGTCGATGGAGGAAGGCATTGTGAAGCGTGCAGCCAAGAGTGTCTCTCAAGGCGTCGGCGTCCGTGCAACGGCCGGTGAGAAGACAGGGTTTGCCTACTCAGATGAACTCACAAAGAAGGATTTGGAGATTGCGGCCGACACGGCACGCTACATCGCCAATTCTCCTCAGGGTGCGTCTCCTGTTCCGGTGCCCACCCAGCGCCGACCGACCAGAGACCTCTATCCGATCGAACGGGCGAAGGCCGAGGTTGCCACGGCTGATCGCGTGGCGCTGTTGAACGCAATTGATGCCGAGGCCAGACGGTACGATCCCCGCATTAAGAACGTCATGGCTTCTTTTAACACCGAATACAAGGTGGTGGTGGTTGCGACCTCTGATGGGACACTGGTCGGCGATATTCAGCCGTTGTCCCGTCTGCAGATCACTTGTATTGCCGAGGACGGCGACAATCGACAGGTCGGGAGCTTCGGCGGGGGCGGCCGGGTTGGATTCGAGTACTACCTTGAGGGCAATCGACATTTGAGCTATGCGCGAGAGGCGGCGAGAGAGGCGATCCTGAACTTGTCCGCTGTGGATGCTCCGGCCGGGGTGATGCCCGTGGTGCTGGCCGGTGGATGGCCCGGTATCCTGCTGCACGAGGCGATCGGACATGGCTTGGAAGCCGACTTCAACCGAAAAAAGACGTCGGCTTTCTCAAGCCTGATCGGGAAACGCGTGGCGTCGGACGTTTGCACGATCGTCGACGATGGAACCCTTCCATTTCGCCGAGGCTCGTTAAATATGGATGATGAGGGAACGCCAACTAGCTGCACGACACTCATCGAGAAGGGCATTCTCCGCCGCTATATCACCGATAAGCTCAATGCTCGCCTCATGGGCATTCCGCTGACCGGCAACGGTCGGCGTGAGAATTATCAAAGCGTGGTGCTCCCTCGGATGACGAATACCTTCATGTTGGCCGGTGAGTCGGATCCTCAGGACATGATTCGGTCGGTGAAAAAAGGGCTCTATGCCGTCTCGTTCGGCGGTGGGCAGGTTGATATCACCAACGGGAAGTTCGTGTTCTCTGCCAGCGAGGCCTACCTCATCGAGGACGGACAGATCACGAAGCCGGTGAAGGGAGCGACATTGATCGGGAGTGGGCCTGAGGTCCTCACCAAGGTCTCGATGGTGGGGCACGATCTGAAACTCGACAATGGGATCGGGACGTGTGGGAAGGACGGCCAATCGGTGCCGGTCGGGGTCGGCTTGCCGACCATCAAAATCGATGAAATCACGGTCGGGGGTACACAGAGGTAGGAGAGTCGCTAGTCATTGGTCTCCGGCCCACCACATGAGACCGACCACATGACAACTGACAGAAAAGAGGGCGCGTGCATCAAGGGCAACGAGGAACAGAGCCTGCCACAATCACCAACGGCTATGCGCAGCTGGCTGCCAATGTCCTGGCTCGTGCGAAAGCGTGCGGCGCGACAGAGGCCGATATCGTGGTGGCCGATGGTGAGACCTTTTCAGTCCAAGTACGGGTTGGCACAGTCGATCGATTGACGAAGGCGAGAGAAAAGCGGCTCGGACTACGCGTCTTCATCGGAAAACGTTCGGCGACGACCTCGACATCCGACTTTTCACAAGACTCTCTCGAACGGCTTATTGCCGACACGTGCACCTTGGCTAGGGCGGTTGTTGAGGATGACGTATCAGGGTTGCCGGATGCGGCTCAGATGGCGACGGACCAGCCGAGCCTTGATCTCTATGATGAGACCGTGCTCGATACGGAAACGCAGATTGATTGGGCCAAGCGCGGAGAAGCGGCGGCGTTTGCCGCTGATCCACGCATTACGAACTCGGAAGGTGCGGAGTTTGATTCATCATCGGGACGGGTAGTGCTGGCGAACAGCCATGGGTTCGTCGGGTCCTATAAGAGTTCAAACTTTTCGCTATCCGTCTCTCCGATTGCGACTGAGTCCACGACCGGGGCTATGCAGCGGGATGCCTGGTATGAGGTGCAGCGCAAATTTGCACGGCTAGCCTCAGCCGAATCGATCGGGCAGGAGGCAGCCAGACGAGCTGTTCGCCGCCTGGGTGCACGCAAAGTGGCGACTAAACGAGTGCCGGTGGTGTTCGACCAAGAGATGGCTGGCAGCCTGCTTGCAAACTTGTGTGGCGCCATTTCCGGCTACGGTCTCTACAAGCGGGCCTCGTTCCTTCTCGATAAGCTTGGTCAGACGATTGCGTCCGATCTCATGACCGTGTACGACGACGGCCGGATGGCCGGAGGCCTTGGATCTCGCCCGTTTGACGGCGAAGGATTGGCCACCCGCAAGAACACGATCGTGGAGCGTGGTGTGCTACAGAGCTATCTGCTCGATACCTATTCCGGACGGAAACTGGGGTTGCCCTCGACCGGTAATGCATCACGGAGCGTGGGCGAGAGTCCGTCCGTCGGCCCGACGAATTTTTATCTCGTCCCAGGATTGAAGAGCGCTCAGGAGATTATCGGTTCAGTTAAGGAAGGGCTCTACGTCACTGAGTTAATCGGATTCGGAATCAATATGGTCACGGGTGATTACTCGCGAGGGGCCAGCGGGTTTTGGATTGAAAACGGAGAATTGGCCTATCCTGTCGAAGAAATCACCATCGCGGGGAATCTCAAGCAGATGTTCAAGGATATCGAAGTGATTGGGAGCGACCTCGTGTTCCGGGGGCGAATTGCCAGCCCGACGCTGAAAATTTCAGAACTGATGGTGGCAGGTAATTAAGAAGATTGTGGGCTGACGATATGCGTATGACGTCCACGGCATTCAGCCACGAGGGGGCCATTCCGACAGTCTATACCTGCGAGGGCAAGGACATTTCGCCGCCACTGGCCTGGAACGGCTTGCCGACCGGTACCAAGAGCCTGGTGTTAATCGTCGATGATCCTGACGCCCCAGATCCTGTGGCACCGAAAATGACCTGGGTCCATTGGGTGCTCTATAACATATCGCTGACAACTGAGGGTCTGCCCGAAGGCGCGAAGGTTCTCCCAGAGGGAACCAAGGAGGGCGTCAACGATTGGAAACGAACGGGCTATGGGGGGCCTTGCCCACCCATCGGCCGACATCGGTATTTCCATAAGCTCTACGCCCTTGACGCCGTACTGCTGGATCTGAAGCAGCCGACCAAAGTTCAGTTGGAACAGGCCATGAAGGGGCACATTCTCGCCGAAGCGCAGTTGATCGGAACGTATCAGAAGAATCTGTGAGTTTTTTCACCAAGGCCATGATCCTGGGAACGCATATCGAGAGAGGGGACCAGCGATGAAACCGACATGGAGCATTGTGCTGCTCGCGATCGCACTCATGCCCGGCATCAGCGCTGCTGCCGATTTTCAGCTCGCTAGTCCGACGATCAAGCCGAAACAGATGATCGGCAAGACCCATGTCTTCGACGGATTCGGCTGTACTGGTGACAATGTGTCTCCGGAGTTGCGCTGGAGCAATGCCCCTAAGGGGACCAAGGGTTTTGCCGTGACGATGTATGATCCCGATGCGCCGACCGGCAGCGGCTGGTGGCATTGGGTCGTCTTCAACATTCCTCCGGATATTTCGGCTCTCGCCGCAGGTGCCGGAAAGCCAGGCGGCTCCGGTGAGCCGCAACGCGCGGTGCAAAGCACGACGGATTTTGGTCAGCCTGGGTACGGTGGACCCTGTCCTCCTCCGGGCCACAAGCCGCATCGCTACATCTTTACGGTGTTTGCGTTGAAGGTAGACCAATTGCCTCTGAAGTCTGAGGCCTCCGGAGCAATGGTCGGTTACTATCTCAACCAGAATGCCCTGGCCAAAGCTTCCTTCACCGGCCTGTATAGCCGTAAATAACGACGAGTAAGAACCTCACGCTATGCCACTTGATACTGAGCTTGGAAAGAAGATGCTGCAGCTGATCACGTCTCGTTACGATGATCGGCATTGGCGAAAGCACATAGAAAAAACGCTCAGTCTCCCACAGACCGGCGTCACCGATCCGGTTCAACAGCAGATCTTCATGTATCTCAAGCATGGCTTGAAGGCCTACAAGTCTCGCCGAGCCGATCCGGACTCTTGGATCATCGGCGGCTATGCCACAAAAGAAGTCATCAATCGCGCGAAATTCCAGCCGCAGCTGGTCGAGGCATCTCTCAAGCAAGAGGATGTCGCTTTCCTAGGGACAGATCCAGGCGCTGACGTGACCGAAGCTTGGTGGGAAGAGATGCTGGTGCAGTGGTTCGATGTGCCAGAGGAAGAGAAATCTGCCGAGGAAGAAAACAGTCAACCTGAGAATTCAGATTCCTCTTCGACTATCAAGTCGAAAGCGTAACAAGGCTCATGCGTGTGGCCTAGTCTGTTAACCGCCTAGATCCCAAGGCTCTCGCCGGATCAGTCCGAGTAGATCTCGTGCACCATGCACAACGCGAAGAACAAGGACCTCGTCGCTCTGCACGAGGTACACGATCCGGTATCCCCTAAAAATAACTTCTCGAAGGTCTTGACGATTGAACTCTGGAACGACCCGTCCGATGAGGGGAGTCTTGAGGAATGTCTCTGCAGATTCAACAATGTAATCGACGAAGGTGATCGCATGAAGGACGGAATCGCGGGCGATGAAATCTTCAATCTCCTGCAGATCCATGCCGGCGGTCAGCGACCAGCGGACTTGCGCCATCGGGCGATTCTGTCTTTCATTTCTTGATGGGTGATGATTCGACCCTGGGCTACATCTTCAAGGCCCTTTTCAATCTGCTGCTTGAAGAACAACTCCTCCATAATCCTACCGGTGGTCACGTCATCAGGTAGCTGTTTAATAAGTTCTAACGCCTCAGCCTTGGCCTTTGCCATGGGTGCCTCCTTCCTATGGGGCTTTCTTCGGTAAGGCTATGCCCGGAAGTCAGAAAAAGCAAGTTGGCTATGCCACGAAGGAAGTCATCAATCGTGCGAAATTCCAACCACAGCTTGTCGGGGCATCCCTCAAGCAAGAGGATGTGGCCTTCCTGGGTACTGATCCAGGAGACGACGTGACCGAAGCTTGGTGGGAAGAGATGCTGGTCCAGTGGTTCGATGTGCCGGAGGAAGAGAAGCTAGCCGAGGAAGAAATCAGCAAGACCAAGGATTCAGATCCTTCGTCCATCCTCAAAACAAAATCCTAAAACCGATGCCCGCAGCTGCTTCGCTCTTACCAGCTAACTGCTAGCTCGCCCTCACGTTCCGCCACGATTGGCCCAAGCACTAGCTCAGCTCAGACCGATGGTCGAACGGAGCGTCGAACAGTCTGTGCCACCCACTGGGAGTGGGTCACGTGGCGTTGTTGCGGCGCGGAACTCACCATCACGCCTGCTGCACGCACCAGCAGCAGGTGTCGTTGAGGAGGAGAAGGTCAGCAAGTTTAGAGGTGTTGATTGATACAAACGCGATGTTGAGGCTCACCGGTTCGTCTATATCCAAGCCTCATCGAATTGGAGTAGAGATCATAAGTCAAACAACGACCCCATTTCCTTCCCATTCGCCATCAGTCTTCTGACACACCCAACATCTAAGCTGAGCGGCCAGCGTCGAACCAGGCCACTCCAGTCTGCTGTTAGATGCTCTTGGGAAGATGCGTCTCAAGACCATGCCTACCTCGACCTTCGTCCCAGACCCGACAGGGCGCGACTATGGACCTCCAATTGGTCCTCCTCTTCAACGAGAGGGCGAACCCAGTCAACAACTTCGGTGAGCGATCCGTTCCGCGGCATCCAGTCGTCTGGCCACGGGTCATTCTGCAGGGTGGCGAACGCAAGCGCTTCACACGACCGTCGGGGATGCCAAGCCAGATAGGTGTCCCGAATGTCATCGCGGTAGCTCCAGTGTTGGCGGGTGATGAATGGTGCCCAGGAGTCGAACACCTCATCCCGCTTGCGAACATCGATCAGTTCAACCTCTGCAAGCGTATGGGTCGCGTTCTCATTCCAGACGGCTTGAAGGAGCCAATAGCAGCCGCGTCCGACTGCGGGGCCCGGTAGCCGAATATCGTGAGGAAGTAAGCATGCCGGAGGATCTCGCAGAGGGCCGTCCATTCTGCCGCAATGAATGGGTCAGCAGTATAATTCTTGTCCGCTATGGGAAAGAGGAGTCGGCTGGGAGCCAAGAGGTGGTGACACCGGCCACAGCGAGTACCGGCGCGTCCCTTGATCTGGCAAGACAGGCAAACGCCGATGGCTACAGAGCCATGAAGGAAAAGGATCTTGGGCAAGCGGCGAAGCGCAGAATGGCGCTCATAGGCTTGGAGCAGCAGGGGATCCCAATTGAACGTTGCGATGACGTCTTTCTCGCGGAGGCTCAGCAGCAGATAGTCGTATGCGGTCGGGCCAGGAGGAAGCACGAGGCTGCAGAAGTATTGGCGGACCCTGGTGTCGAGTTCCGACACTACGGCAGTCAGTCTTGGGTCACAAACCGCCGTGTTGTAGAGTAGCTCGAAGTCGTCGGCATACCGTCAAGTCCGTGTGTATTCAGGAGAGATCCCAGGTAGAACAGCTCGATGTACTCCGAGATCTCGCGGTGTGCCTGTGCACGGGTCTCGTAGCGCCGGTGATGCACCAGCTCATTCTTCAGGGTCCCCCAGAAACTTTCCATCGGCGCGTTGTCATAGCAGTTGCCCTTCCGACTCATGGACGCGGTCATGCCGAACTGCCGCAGTTGCGCCTGATAGTCCTGCGCACAATATTGGGACCCACGGTCGGAGTGGTGGATCAAGCCTGGGCGTGGGCGCTTCGCCCCCACCGCTTTTCTTAAGGCGTCGCTCACCAAGTCCGTTGTCATCCGAGCCCCCATGGCATGCCCGACCACCTCACAGGTGAACAGATCCTTGATGCCAGCGAGATACAGCCAGCCTTCTGCGGTCGGCACGTACGTGATGTCGGTGACCCAGGTCGCGTTCGGGCGTGTCGCAACAAACGTTTGGGCTAAAACATTCTCCGCCACTGGCAGGGCATGATTAGACGCGGTGGTCGTGGTGAACCGCCGAACTTGTGTGCAGCGCAGCCCCAGCTTCTTGCGCAGCCGCTTGATGCGCCCGATCCCAGCAGGAAACCCGTCGGCATGCAATTCAGCTTGGAGGCGCTCCGGGCCGTACGTCTGCCGGGTGCGCACATGGGCGGCTTGGATCGCCACTTCCAGCCGCGCATTCTCCCGGTCGCGGTTCGACGGACGCCGATGTTGCCAGGCATAGTAGCCGCTTCGAGACACCTCCAGCACCCGGCACAACAGACTCAGCGGATAGTGGGCACGCAGCGTCCTTATCAGCGCGTACCGGGCAGCTGCGCCTTCGCAAAGTACGCGGTGGTGAGTTCAACCGGTCACAGCAACACCCTTTGTTCTACTATGGATGCAAAGGGGGATCTGTATGGGGAAGATGGGACGTCCGAGGTTGTCTGCGGTCCAGAAAGCGGATTTGTGGCAACGATGGAAACAGGGGCAGTCATTGAGCGAGATCGGCCGAGCCCTCGGCAAACACGCGGGTTCGATTCATGGCCTGGTGTCCTCGAATGGAGGATTCATTCCTCCCGTTCGGCAGCGGGCGCGCTGGGCGCTGA
The DNA here is from genome assembly GCA_002869845.2 of Nitrospira sp. CG24B. Taxonomy (GTDB): domain Bacteria; phylum Nitrospirota; class Nitrospiria; order Nitrospirales; family Nitrospiraceae; genus Nitrospira_D. The sequence continues at coordinate 161,981 of NEWS02000004.1, forward strand.
CCCTGGCAGAACGAGAAGAGATTTCGCGTGGTCTGGCAACGGTGTGCTCGATCCGGCAGATCGCGGCCACGCTCGGGCGAGCGCCGTCGACCATCAGCCGGGAAATCCATCGCCATGGTGGGGCCCCCGGCTATCGAGCATCGGTGGCTGACGGGCGGGCTTGGGAACGCGCGCGACGCCCCAAGCTCTGTCGGCTCGCCACCAATCCCATGCTCCAGCGCATGGTCGCGAGCAAATTGGCGTTGGAGTGGTCTCCAGAACAAATCGCGGGATGGCTCAAGCGGGAATTTCCCGCGCAAGACACCATGCAGATCTCCCATGAAACGATCTACCGCAGCTTGTTCATTCAAGCCCGAGGCGTACTCAAGAAGGAATTACTCAGACCTCTCCGATCTCGGCGCATGATGCGGCGCGCCAAACGTGCGAGTACAGCAAGCCAGCCGCGCGGGCAGATCATTGATGGGATCTCGATCCGTGATCGCCCCGCGGACGTAGAAGACCGCGCGATTCCCGGTCACTGGGAAGGGGACTTGATTGCCGGTTCCAAGATTACACACATCGCCACCTTGGTGGAACGACAGTCGCGCTTCACGATGCTGGTGAAAGTGCCGGGAAAAGACACTGCCAGTGTGGTGACGGCGCTGAGCCAGCAGATACGACGACTCCCCTCGGCATTGCGCCGGTCATTAACCTGGGATCGCGGGATGGAATTGGCCCAGCACAAACGCTTAACGATCGCCACCAACGTACAGGTCTACTTCTGTGACCCGCAAAGTCCCTGGCAGCGGGGCACCAACGAAAATACGAACCGCTTGCTGCGTCAATATTTCTCAAAAGGCACCGACCTGTCACGCTACTCCCAGGCAGACTTGGACAGGGTCGCGTTACGGTTAAATCAACGGCCGCGGAAGACATTGGGATTTCAGACGCCAGCGGCTATATTAGGGGTAGGTGTTGCGCACACCGGTTGAACTCACCGTGGCTTTTTTTAAGATGTCGCGCTCCATCCGTGCTTCGGCAAGATCGCGTTTGAGTCGGGACAGCTCCGCTTCCAGCTCCGTCACGGGTCGTCGGTTCTCCCCCAGCGTGGCGAGCTGGCCGCGCCGGGCTCGCCCCACCCAGTTCTTCAGCGTTTTTCCTGACATGCTCAGGCGCCTGGCTGCCTCCGCAATCGTCACCTGCTGTGCAAGGACCAGCTGCACGGCTTGCTCCCGGAACTCCTTCGTATACTGCTGCCGCGGTACTTGTTCCATCTCACACCTCCAGACCTCTGATTGTAGGTTGAAGGCGTCCACTTTTTCGAGCTTACCTCAATCTCCACATACGCCTACACCTAAGAGCTTTTCAGGTGATGGAGGCGAGACAGACTCAGAGGCCCAAGAACATCATCCCGTGCGCGCAGTCAGTCATGATTTCCTTGGAAAATTCAGTTGATGTCTATTGGTACGGATGATGCCGCATATCCTTACGTAACATTTGGCCCACATGAGCCTTCAACTTGGAGGGCGTAATGACATATATCGTGGGACTGTTATCGTTTGTACTGTTGTTCGCCCTGGGAGTCGGAGCTGCCTTCATCGTGACGAGCCTGTGATGGCATGACCACAAGCTAGGCAGCCCACTCATTCAGAAACCGCTCGGCCAGAGTATCCATCGCAGACAAGGCGGCTCTCAGCTTGATACTTGCTTGAGCGCACTCAAAAGGATACCTGATCTCTTATATTGCCTGCAATGATAAGGAATTGGATCGGCAAAAAACTGAAGTGGCGAAGTTGCGGAGGACCACCACCGCTCTAACAAATACCACGGAGAGTCAACAGCGAGAATTACAGAACGACCACTAGACTCACGACGTAGCCTCAAGCTGTTACATGAAGAACTGTCGAACCTGTTCCTGAGGGACACAACCGACGAGCAAATCCCCGTCCGGAGACACGAGGAGGGGAACTCCATTTTGACCCGTTGCATGCCAAGCTGTTTCCCATTTCTGCGCAACGAGCTGGTTCTCCCCATCAATATCTTCAGTGAAATATTCTCCCGCCAACTGCTTCAACACAAGCGGATCGGAAATATCTCGGCCGTCGCACCAAAAGGCACGGTAAGTTCGCTGAACAAAGTCCATCCCGTTCTGTAAATCCTTTTGCAAGAGCGCAACCGCTTGTTCAATCGCCGGGAGGGTATTGGGCTTTCCAGGCGGCAATGCAATTGGCAATCCCGGCGCCAATCGCTGCACCATAGCAACTTCGTGCCGTAATTCCGCCCCCAACGAGCCCTCCCACGGTTTCATGGGACGCGGCAACTGTGGTGCATGCTGAACCCCACGCCATTCACACCGGTCAACCACACCTATCTCGTGCAGCCGTTCATGCAGTGCATAGCAGAATGGACAATTAAAATCGCCATAGAGCAGAAATCGATCAGATGCAGGAGTGGAATTCATGACGACACTGTACCGAAGTGGCGAGAGAGAGTCTAGCCCTAGATATACCGCTAGAGAGCGTAGGAAAGTTCTGATGAATCAAAACTTTCAGACCGCAGTCAGCCTCAACCGATGTTTGATGTTTGGTGGAATCAGGAGTTGGCTTGTTGTAACAGCTCTTGAAGACTTGCACGAAGTATCGGCAACGTCAACGGCTTCGTCATGACTTTATCCATCCCAGCTTGGTGACACTTCTGGGCATCTTCATCGGAGGCATGGCCAGTGAGAGCCATGATGGGCAGATGGCTCGGTGTCCCTTCTTCGCGACGACGAACTTCTCGCGTGGCTTCATACCCATCCATCTCCGGCATCTCACAATCCATCAGGACAACGTTATACACAGTTCGAGTGATCGCTTCGACCGCTTCACGGCCCGTGCGAGCAATTTCGACATGACACCCGAGCTTCTGCAAAAATTTACAGGCTACCACTTGATTGATCTCATTATCATCTGCAACCAGTACGCGCAGAGACCCAACCTGCTCGCCTACACTACGTTGGTCCGATCCCAAGGAAGATGCGGAAGCATCCCGATGTATCGCGGGTAACAGATTAGTAGTGTAGCCAAATGTACTGCCCTGGCCAATCGAGCTCTCGACCGTAATGGCACCGCCCATCAGCTGGACAAGCTGATGACAGATCATGAGACCAAGTCCGGTTCCACCAAATTTCCTTGTAGTCGATGCATCGGCTTGTGCATAGGCCTGAAAGAGACGTGCTTGCTGTTCAGGCGTCATCCCAATACCGGTATCCTGAATGCGCCACTGCAGAACGACTGCGTCCGATCCCTCCGTCCGTCCCTGTTTCAAGGAGACCGAGACCGTCACCCGTCCTCGTTCGGTAAACTTAATCGCATTCCCAACAAGATTGAAAAGGATCTGTCTCAACCTGATCGGATCCCCTCGGAACTCCTCTGGGACATCAGGATCGATCTGCACTGAAACGGTGAGATCTTTCTTGGAGGCCAACCCCTCCGTTAATGTTGTCACGTCACAGATCAGTGATCGCAGGTTCACATTGGCCACTTCCAACGTCATCTTGCCGGCTTCAATTTTTGAAAAATCGAGAATGTCGTTCACCAGCGTCAGTAACGCATCCGCAGAACGATGCATCGTCTCGATGAGCTCCCGCTGCTGGTCGGTCAATGATGTGTCTTTAAGGAGCTGCGTGCACCCCAGTACCCCATTCATCGGAGTCCGAAGTTCATGGCTCATGGTGGCGAGAAAGATGCCCTTTGCCCGCGTCGACTCCTCAGCCGCTTCTTTCGCTCGACGCAAGGCCACATCGGACGTGATATCAAGCCCATAGGCACGAACGAGTTTCAATTCCTCAAGGGGAAAGAGCGACCAGGCAATAACCCGATCAGCCACGACATGTTCAACCCGCATGAGAGCGGAATTGGTCGTGAGACATTCCTGCAACATGGCCGGTAGAACGGCCGGAAACATCACGTCGATCCCGGCTTCGAGTAACCCGCATTGAGCCATTAGATTGAGCATGCCGGTGTTGGCATACAGTATGGCGCCCGTCGCATCAAACTCCACAATAGGATTCGGCGCATCCTCAGCCAGCCGTGCAGCGCGTTGCACATCTCTCTGAATCTCCATGGCATCGGTCAGATCGCGAACCACGACCATGCCGCCAATTGGCACACCCTGTTGGGTTCTGGGCCAGAACGAGAGCGAGAGCTCAAACTGAGTCCCATCCTCTCGATCCCAAAAGTGGGAAGGGATCACGACAAGCTCGCCGGTGTCCACCATCCGAGTGAATGGGCACTGGGCCACCTCACTCTCGCCAGACATGAAGCATCCAATCAGGTCGTGAAACCCCAGCCCAATTACATCGCGTGTTTGCCCGACAAGTTGCTGGGCCACAGGATTGAGTAACAGTATGCGATTGTCGTGATCCAAGAAGAAGATGGCCTCCGGCACCGCTTCCAGGATCAGGCTCGTCTCCTCTCCTATCAGCAAACGCGATTTTTGGGTCTTGGATCTGGAATCAGAAGTTGAGGGATTAAAGGTAGACATGATGCGCGAGTCTGGATTGTTTTAGCTCTCCAATCTATCGGTCGAACAGGGATCCGTCTGTAGCATGGATAGGCACGATTCCTGGAGTACGGTATGGGATGCAGTCGGTTGATAGCGGTTAAGACACAGACCACTCCGTAGCTTAAGTTCTTCCCGGACAAACCGATAAGATTCTCGACAAGGCGTACTAGATCATCCAACGGAGGTGTCTATGATATCCGCCATACACACCGCATTCTCAGGCCTGGCTGCCTTCGGCAAACAGATCGAGGTCGTTGCACACAATGTCGCCAACGTCAATACGGACGGATTTAAGAAATCCCAAACGGAGTTCATCGAAATTCCTAGCGGTGGAGTCCTCCCTGTGGTTAAGAAAGATGATTCCTCCGGCCCAACGGTTCTTCGCGACAGCGGTGGGAATCAATCCAGAGTCGAGCTTTCGAATGTTGATCTTGGTGAGGAAGCGGTGCAGCAGATCCTGGCTCAACGGAGCTTTGAAGCGAACCTCCAAACCTTACGAGCAGGAAATGCGCTACTCGGCAGTATCCTGGATATCAAGAAGTAGCAGGGGCGTTACCGATGGGCTCCAGGCATAGCATTCACGACTGTCCGTATGTTATGTCGAGCCCATGGCGTCTCCCCGTGTCCTCTTATTGCTTCCCCCTTTGACTCAGCTCAACACCCCGTACCCATCTACTGCCTACCTAACTGGGTTTCTTCAGTCTCGCAATATTGCCGTTGAACAGGCGGATCTCGGCATCGAGATGGTGCTGCGCCTCTTCAGTCCCGATGGACTACGGCATATCTTCCGGCAACTGCATGGCCTGGAACCCTCCCTTCCCAGGGAAGCCATCGGCATGATGAGGGCCGAACACTCCTACGTGGATATGATCGGACCGGTCGTCGCTTTCTTACAGGGCAAACTCCCCGACCTTGCTTCGTACTTGATTCAACCCAGAGTCTTGCCTCAGGGCCCACGATTCCGAGGGCGTAAGAAATTCGCGCGCGCGGTGTCACTGGAGGATAGAGCCAAACAATGGGCGACGTTCTTCCTCGAAGATCTCGTCGATTTGGTGCAAGCCACGATTACACCGCACTTCGCCTTGAGCCGCTATGCCGAACAGATCGGGCGCAGCGCCTCATCGTTTGATCACATCGCCGCTGCCTTGGCGGAACCACCGAGTGTGACTGATGAATGGCTGCTAGATATATTCTGGGACCACGTCAACCGAGTCAACCCCTCGCTAATCGGTCTCTCCATACCGTTTCCAGGTAATCTCTATGGGGCATTTCTCATTGCAAAGACTCTCAAACAGCACCGTCCTGAGTTGCCGGTGGCCATCGGCGGCGGCTATGTGAACACGGAATTGCGCCGGGTTACCGATCCACGAGTGTTCGACTATGTCGACTTTATTACCCTCGACGACGGTGAACGGCCGCTCCTCTCCTTAATTGAACATCTGTCCGGCTCGCGCCCTCGCCAATCGCTGTGCCGCACGATGTATCGCCACAACGATCATGTGATCTATGCGGATGATCCCTCGTCAGGCGACTTCACGATGAACGATATCGGCTGTCCAACCTATCGAGGCCTGACACTGGATCGCTACCTGACCATTTTGGACAGCACCAACCCCATGCATCGTCTCTGGTCGGAAGGCCATTGGAATAAACTGACCGTGGCACACGGCTGCTATTGGAAGCAATGCACGTTCTGTGATGTGGGACTGAACTACATCAGCCGCTATGAAATGACACCGACCGAGCGGCTCATCCAGCAAATCGAACAACTCGTCGCCGAGACAGGACGAACAGGGTTTCACTTCGTAGACGAAGCCGCTCCACCTGCCGCACTGAAGGCATTGGCTCTCGCCCTCCTGGAACGACGGATGTCTATTACCTGGTGGGGCAATATCCGGTTCGAGACCGCCTTTTCACCGGACCTGTGCCGCCTTCTCTCCGCCTCTGGCTGCATTGCCGTCACCGCAGGACTCGAAGCCGCATCAGACCGTCTCTTGGACAACATGAAGAAAGGCATCACCGTTGATCAGACCGCACTAGTCGCTGCCGGATTCAAGGATGCCGGTATTCTGATTCACGCCTATCTCATGTATGGGTGTCCATCGGAGACTATTCAGGAAACTGTCGATTCACTCGAACGAGTCCGCCAGCTTGTCGCAGCAGATCTCCTTCAATCAGCCTTTTGGCACCGCTTCACGGTCACGGCCCACAGCCCAGTGGGGTTGGATCCCTCTGCCCATGGCTTGCGCATTCTCGGACCAGAATTTCGAGGTTTCGCGGAGAATGACCTTCTGCATCACGATGACCGTACAGAAACACCGGCCTGGCTTGGTGAAGGGCTGCGTCGATCGCTCCTGAACTACCTTGAGCGACGTGGACTCGATCTCGATGTCCGTCAGTGGTTCGAGTATGAGTCCCCTCGCCCTCAGGTCCCTTCAACATGGCTTGGGCGCTTGCTCAAGAAGCAAATGAATAATGACCATTCAGACTTAGAACGACGTGTGGTCTGGCTGGGTGGAGCCGTGACTTGTGAACGCATCGGAAAGAGATCAACGCTCACTCTGACCGGTAGCCAAAAGGATCACGTCATCACCCTGCCGGAACCAGAGGCTCAATGGTTGGAGCAATTGATTCGAGAGGCTACCCCCCAGCAAGCATGCCGGACCTACCCGCATATGCGGGAGGCTTGCCAACGGTTTCCTGGCTCGGAATCAACGTTCAACTCCTTCCTGACCCCCCCTTCGTGGAAAAAGATTCGCAACGCAGGCCTCGTGCTCATCTAACTCTTCAAGTCTTTCTACTCGCCCACTACCAGTCACACGCAGACTTCACTCTGCCCAGAGGCTTATTCAATTGGGAGGACAAAAACAAAGAGCCGGAACCCACAGCGTGGATTACGGCTCTTTGTTGAGCACGGATCTTCTTCTACGTCACGCGAGCTGCTTAGTACTGCAGCTGCAACGCGACGTGGAACGAATCGACCTTGTTGCCGGTCGCATTCGGCCCAAAGTTGTTGAATGGCCCCTTGGTTTCCAAATCGCCGTACCGGCCATAGACAGAAACGCGAGCATTGTGCCCGGAGATGATGTAGTTTAGACCATACTCCCACTCCTGTCGCATGGCACTATACAGCGGATCGATACTGACGAACCGCACATAGGGCTGAAACCGTCCAATACCGACCTCATGCGGAATCAGGTACAACCCGTACACGGTCCAGGAATGGCCATTGAACATACAGAAACAATCCCCGCCGGCAAAGGCTCCGGTCCCGTAGTTCGCCCAGTACCGCTTGAATTCCGCATTGAACGTAAACACGCCCATATTGTTTGGCATCAACTTTTCCACCAAGAGGTCGACGGTCGCCCCGGTGAAATCACTGCGCCCCAACGTGGGAGAACCCGCGCCATCTTTTTGATGGATCACGTTGCCCGAAATCGCCACGATATCTCCCGCCGTCCCATAATAGGTCCCGGAGGTGTAGTAGCCGGGGTTGTTTTCATCGTTCAAGAGGTTCCATTGCAGACGACCGGCATATAACAGGCTGCCGGTGTTGTTCGGTCCCCCGCGCGCCCCTGTGAACACCGACGCCACGTACAACAAGTGGGTCCCGAAGGGATGGATTTTGCCGAAGAAGACCGCACCGTTGTCACGACCATAGAGCCCGGCCTGTCCACCCGTTCCAGGACCTGCTCCATTGGGGCCACTGGGGAAGTTGCCGCTGAAGTCAGCCGAGTTGAAGGGAGTCCGGAACCCATCGAAGGTCGCATGGTAGAACGGCCCGTTCAATTCACCGCGCTCACTCGGCACCAAGGTGCGTCCCACCCAGAGGTTGACCGTCTCGCTGATCTCGAATTTTCCGATCGCGTCGAGCAATCCAATGTTGGAGTTTCCGCCAAACTGAGTGCCCCCTGCGCCGACGTTGCAATTAAAACAGTCCGTGTTGAAGGTAAACTTCACATACTTGTGAATTTGCCCGTCGATGTAGATACGGGCGTTGTCGATTTTGAAGTCGTTGCTATAATGGCCTCCGGCGCCACCTTCTATACTGTTGAAGCTTGAACGGATACCCATGCCGATCGAAATCCACTTGTCATCATCGGCTTTGATCATGCCACCAGCATAAGCACTCGGCAGCGTGGATCCCAGTCCAGCCACCAGCGCCGCCATGGCCCCAGCAACTACAAACCGTTTCCACCGCCTCGTAAGATGTTCCTTCATACTGATGCCCTCCCTTGTGAGTATTGAGAAACCACTGCCCACCTGCACTGATATCCAAAAACGTATACATCCGGGAAGTTGGCGGCGAGTATGCCTACGTGCTCGAAAGATAGCAAGAAACTTTTCGCTACTTGCTTCCACATGTCACAAATATACATATGTATTTCTGCCTGTCCATGTAAATGCAGAAAGCGATCAGGTGGGATACTGATGTGGTTTTCACCTGCGCACCTCAGCATACGCTGCGAAGATCGCGTGCAAACCTCATCGTCACTGACTCGTTTTTCATGTGTCACCATACGTGCCGTTACTCGCCTACGTAGGATGCCCCGCTGTGACGCGGTGGAAGAAGCGCACCGAGTATCCTCTGCCCAGTCGGCCAGGGCCATTTGGCGGCATGCCGACACCTTGGCGAAAGGAGAACAAGTTTCGGCTACTTTCGCCAAACAAACCAAGCGGGCCATGGCTCTAAAGGCATAGGCTCGAACGATGTCAAGCAATCCTTGTACCCCAGATTCTATGTATGCGGCGATTCTACCGTCCGACAGAATTAGGAAACGGACAACTGTGAAATGTATGCCTGCACGTAGAAATGTTGGAGGAGGTAACTCATAGATAAATAAGAGCCAGGCAGAAGAAGCTCACCATCCTCTGCCTGGCTTTCTTCAGTACACCGGTAAGCGCCTACCGGTTCGGCTGAGGAGTGTAGCGGAGATACGGCTTGACAGTCGTGAAGCCTTTAGGAAACAGTTGTTGTGCTTCTGCATCACCCACTGCGGGCGTAATGATGCAATCTTCACCATCTTTCCAGTTCGCCGGAGTGGCGACCTTGTATTTCGAGGTCAGTTGAAGCGAGTCGATCACTCGCAACAACTCATCGAAGTTCCGGCCGCAGGACGCGGGATACGTCAAGGTGAGTTTGACCTTTTTGTCCGGACCGACAATAAAGACCGATCGCACCGTCATATTGTCGATGGCGTTGGGATGGATCATATCGTACAGTGTTGCGACCTTCTTATCCGGATCGGCGATGATGGGATAATTCATCGTCGTCTTTTGCGTTTCGTTGATATCGTTGATCCAACCTTTGTGGGAATCCATCGGATCCACACTGACCGCAATCACTTTCACGCCCCGCTTTTTGAACTCCGGCGAGATTTTGGCCACAGTCCCCAGTTCCGTCGTACATACCGGAGTGTAGTCCTTGGGGTGAGAAAACAGAATCCCCCACCCGTTGCCCAACCATTCGTGAAAATTGATCGTGCCCTCTGTCGTCTCTGCCGTAAAGTTTGGCGCGTCATCGCCCAGCCGTATTGCCATGAGATACCTCCTTGTGTCGTGATCACCTTCAAGTATCTTTGTACCTTACTGTGTCCCATCAGATGAGTTCAAGGGGGGCACGTTTTAAAACATCGGCGGTCTGACATTGCACGACACGCGGCAGTACTTGGGGAAAGGCATTCCACCCACCTTGGCTATGACGGCTGACAGGCATCATTCAGCACTGCCACCTCGATTCAAGTTTCTCAATAGCCTTGCCGATATGGCTCACGAGAACCTGTATAAGGAGTCGAACATGGACGGCACGGACACATCGCGTATAAAACTCCATATTTCCAAAGACCCAATGTACCTCATGCTCCGCGAAGGCTGCATCAAAGAGTTCAACGTGAAGAAAGCTTCCGGCGACAAGTGTGAGCTCCGGGGCTGCGATCTGCGTGGTCTTGACCTTCGAGGCTTAGATGCCGACGGGCTGGATTTCAGCGACTGCTATTTTCGGCAATCCGATTTGCGTGGGGTCGATTTCAGCAAGGCTAATATGGATGGGGCCAGCATCAACGCTTGTAAGATCTCAGGCGTCCTCTTCCCCCGAGAACTCAGTGGGCCGGAGATTGAACTCTCCCTCTTACATGGGACACGCATGCGGTACGGGGTAAAATAACAGACGGCTCAAGCCTCGGCAGCGGTGTCATCCCGTGAAGCGTTCCTCATTTTCTCAATCCTGAGTTCCAAGTTGCACGTTCAAAGTTTCAGGTTGTGGGAAAACCAGAACTTGAAACCTGAAGCTCGAAACCGTTGGCCGATACACGTAACTGAAGGGTGGACATTTAAGAGCCAGCAGAGAGGGACAACGGAGTCCGCACCTTCTCATGACCAGACTCAGCAGCGCCCGTATCGAGAAGAATGACTCGTTCCTCTGTGAGCTTTCCACCCTCTAGGAGATGATGGCGGATCGCCTCGGCGCGCTGGTGGGCCAGCGCCTCTAATTCGCTCGGAGAAATTTGGATGGCCACCGCGAGTTTTCGCTTCATGTCTTCCACGGTCGGCTGTGTGGGTTCCGCCGGTGTCACTGATGGATTAGGCACAGGAAGCTTCGCATACAGTTTTTCCACCAGCCGTTGCTCTTCTTTTGGCGACAGCTCTTCCTGATCTGGCTTCCTCCCGCCATTCATCGCGAACAGCTGCTCTCGAAGTTTCATCGTTTGAAGCACCGCCACATCACGCATCGCATCGGTCGTTCCCGTGATATCGAGTCGGAGTCCTGCCCGCTCATCCAATGCCTTCTCCAATGCTTCAAGCTTTGTCAGTTCCGCATCAGCCAGCACGGCGCTCCCGGGTTGAAATTCGATAAATTGAAGATCTTCCTCGCTCGCACCGCCTGGCACGAGCTTCCCCATCAGCGCAAACGGCGACGCGACGACCTTTCCGAGCAGATTGAGCAACGTCGAAATCACCACCTTGCCATACTTGAAATCCGGATCGTTCAGATTGCCCCGGATCGGCATGTCGATCTCAATGATCCCTTTGCGATCCTTCAGCAATCCTACGAGAAGCGGCACCGGCAATGATGTGGCATCTGGACTGTTTGTCTTGTCCCCAAATGTCAGTTGATCGACATGCACGAGATTTTCCGCTTCCAATACCTTTTGCGACACCTTGTACTTCAAATCGAGCGACAATTTCCCCTTCGACAATCCATAGCCGGCATATTTGCCGCTGTACGAACCAATCGGCGTCAGGTCCATTCCGCCCAGTGTAATGACCAAGTCGGTAAAGGCGTCCTCGCTCAGTGGATTTATCTTTCCGACGATGTTCAGTCGCGCCGCCCGACCGATCCTGCCCGTGAGATTGACATCGGCTTTCTTCAGTTGCTTGGACGATAACCCTTTGATGGTCCCTCCAAACTCCGTCAGACTGGTCTTTACGTTCGGTTCGATGGACCGGTCTTCAAATCTTGCGGCCAGCTTGACCAACTTGACCTGGTCGATCGTCACAGGCACAGGCTCCGCCGCTTTAGCAGGCGACTTCTCACCTTCAGGTTCCTTAGCAGCCGCCTGATCTCCGGGTGGAGGCGAGGCTGCCAGTTGAGACACATTGAGTTGGCCGTCGGCTTCCACCACCATCTGCATAGACGGTTCTTGCCAAACCACTTCAGCGATTTTCACCACGGTCGGCTCCACATCCAACGCCACGCGGTTCACCGCCAACCTCTTCCAGGTCACGACATTGTCAAACTCTTTGCGATCGACAACGGCCAACTGATTGACCGCAAGATCACCCTGGAACCGAAGCAGAGGCTCATTCGGGTGTTCTTTGGCAACGTGTAGTGTCCCTTTG
>NEWS02000004.1:174446-225044 GCA_002869845.2 Nitrospira sp. CG24B
GCCTGAAGTATCTATATTTTTTATCGGTGTAGGCGATTGTAAACACCGCCTCTACAGTATCCATAACTGAACGTCGCGGCGTTACTACGTCCATTGATGGCTTATGAGAGGAACATCACCTCTCGACCGCCAAAGTCACAAGGATTAGGTGACCAGCAAAACCTGCACGGAGCCACTGCTGTGGGCAACACTGCGGTCACTGTCAGTGAGAGAGCCGAGCGACCTTGCAATTCACCCTGTTCAAGGCCAGCCCCAAAACCGGCACGATCACTGGGCCGATTGTGGCTCCCGTCAGGACTTGAGTCATAATCGCCGCGGCGGAGAGAGAGTTACGGCCAGCACATCGTGGAGCCTGAGACAGAGATCCCGAACTTGCCAGTATTTACCTTGTCTTCAGGCAGAAGCAGATCGTGATTCTTTGAGATGACTGATTCTGGTTCGACTGGTGGCTTATGCTGCTATTCGCAACATGTCCTCACCAAAAATAAGGTGGGTGTGGGCCTGAAAAAGACGAGCACAAGAAAGTAATGAAGACAAGACGGGCAAAAGGCTACCGCGTCAAGAGAACAACGAGAGTAACAAAGCTCCACAACGTGACTGACAAGCGCAGTCCATTGACAATGCCTCTAGCGGACCCTAAAGGGTCATGGTCCAGCTCCTCCTTTCGCTCGTTCCGAGCCACCCGCAATGCGTCCTCTGCTTTACAGTTAGGCGTGAGCAGTGCTTCTAATGTCACCTGGGCAAGGGTGAGCTTGGTGACAGATTCGGGATGTGGCCCTCTATCCCGGATTTGCGAAAGCGCCATGATCCCTCCTCATACGATCAGGTTGTGAAGCACCTTTCACACTCCTACTAGAGCAACAACGATACCCTGGGCCATTCGCTCCTCATAGCAAAACCACTTTTTCAGGTCACACGCCAAGAACTGGTACGCAAGCGTGAACGCATCATAAGCCATTGACAAATTGAGCTTCACTTCAACAAGGACACCCACGTCCCAGTAAATGATGGGCAGTTTTCTCCATTACATCAGCACCCATTTCAGGCTACTAAAGCATTTTCCGGCTAATAATCCGGACATTCTTGAACACTGATAGATCCAACCGCGTACGTGAAATTGGCAGTGCAGAGATAAAAAGAGGCTACATCGGTAAGTAGAAACAGAATCCGTCACCCTGGAGACGGGTCACGGCTGACGGCACACAGGACGGTGAAGAAGGGCGTGAGAACTCCCAATCCTTACGTTGAGCAAAAGCTGGTGCTACCGAACAGCTACTCCTACACCGGTTGCAAATCGCCGAGCCTGACGGACACCAATTTGGACACCCCCGGCTCCTCCATGGTGACGAGAACTATGGCGTGCTGATCCAGGGCTATACGGACCAGCAGGGATCGGCGAGCTACAATATGCAGCTTGGCATGAAACGGGCTGAGACGGCCAAGGCAGAATTGCTGAATGCGGGAATTGCCGAACACCGGATCAAAACGGTGAGCTTGGGCGAAGAGGCTGTCCTCTGTGTCGACACCAGCGACGTCTGCCGGCACATGAATCGTCGCGTGCATCTCGAAGTCCGCAAGATCGGCCAGGAGCACATGGTGCTTCCATCCGCCCCGACCACTCCGTCCAATTCGCCTAAGACCACTATCGACTCGTCATCCACCATGGGTGAGGGTAGCACGATGGAAGAGAGCCTTGCTCCCTCATGGTCCGAGCCAGCCCTCATTCCTAAGCCTACAAAGGGCAGGTAATTAGTCGGTGAGGCCTGGGGATGACCTCCGTCGTCCCCAGGTTCCGACTGCTGTACTCAACCTCTCTACCATAACCAGACAAGGACATCCTGCTCAGCGAATCGCTCCTGGCAGGAAACTGCAGTGCTCTCCAAACCGTCGCTCGCTTGATCGTCCCTTCCAAGAAAATCAATCTGATCATATTGAACGGCGCATATGGCCGTGCGCTCGCCTTCGGCCCTGGCCATGTCGAATCGAGCGTGTTACCCGGTTGAGTCGGCACGACGATCCTCACCAGCCATCGCGATACACACTTTCACTTCTTGAAGGAATTGACTCGTGAGGAGGTATATGGTGGTTGCAGGAGCGAGGGGGCGACTCCTTGACCGATGGAATAGGGACTCTCATAAACCGTCCCCCCTCAGAAAAGGATACGATTGTGCCTGCGACCAGCCATTTGGCTCTGGCCTTGAGAAATTGGTCTCTGGATCTTTTCCCCCATCCACTGGAGCCGTCTTTTCTTCGTTATCCCCTTGACAGAGACGAAACCTTGCTCCTGTTGATGAGAGCCATCATCCCCAGAAAAGTGTCGAACCTGTGGATAGCCGTGGGATTAGTGACAAGATCTCAGCTGTCAGTGAGGTCTGATTGGGTGATCTCAAAAACTATTTCTAGGAATATGCAAGAAAGTAATGAACTTAGACATAAACCACTATTACTGGTGGTACCATCGTTTCGTGGCGGATGCCTAAAAAATGGGCGTTTTGATGAATCCACACGCCATTCGCGCTATCTTTCGCAGAATACCATGACTTGTTCACAATGTTATCCACAGAAGATGTGGAATGAGAATTCTACTTGTGGCGAGCAGGTCTCGTGGATTTCCATTTCCACGGTGGGATGGGATTGGGCTCTGACCACAGGCCTGTCCCCGCAGCTCTAGCCAGTTCTTCCATATCTTTCAGGGCTTGATCGCCGGACCCTCCCGGATGCACCCAGGCCAGTCCTTCCTTGACCAACTCATGGGCCATCTGTCGTCCATCCGGGAGTAGGATGTCGACAGTCATTCGACCCTGCCGATCTCGTTTCAAGTCTGGCACGACCACTTCGCGGTTGGCGATATAGGCAGCCGTGGCACGTTTCGCCTGTTTTCCATAGGGCTGTTTCAGCTCGGGACAATCCACCCCACGAAGATACACCATGTCCCTTCGGCCTTGATGGTAGATAGTGAGACGATCTCCTTCGTGGACGATCAAGACCCGCGCAACAAAGTCGGCCTGGGCAAGCGCAGGAGCGATAATGGCCGATACCAGCACCAGGCCGATGGTGATGCAACGCGTCATCATGACGGCATATGCTACCGCTAGCAGCCCATTCGACCAATCATTTCTGAGTTTTGCTACAGCACGGCATCCCGCTTGGAGTACAGACACAAGATGGCCTTGCGAGGAATGAGTCAAACCCTCACGACCCTCCCGGCGGCTGACGGTCCGGCCATCCCCGAGTGCTCAGGGTAGCTATTCTTGTATACACCTGTTAGGATGTCGATGTTTCAGTGCGGAGGGCCTCGCATGAAACACGAATTTCAACGGCCCGTCACCGATGTTGTTCCTGCCGAGAATCTGATTGGAAGCCTGACCTGAGCCGTTCATCAACTACGTCTTCGGCCCTCTCCTTCCCCTCTGAAGTCCTTCTCGTGTATTGAACAATATCATTTTGGAAGGAGGAACCCCCATGGGTTCAAAATTGTATGTCGGCGGATTGCCCTACTCGGCAACCGAATCTCAACTCACCAGCCTGTTTGCGGAGCACGGCACGGTCGAATCGGCCCGCGTGATCGCGGACAAGTTCACGGGTCAGTCACGTGGATTCGGCTTCGTAGAGATGTCGACCGCCGAAGAAGCGAAGGCAGCCATCACTGCCCTGAACGGGTCACAGATGGACGGACGGTCATTGACCGTGAATGAAGCGAAGCCAATGGAGCCACGTTCCGGCGGTGGTGCGGGTGGAGGCGGCTCACGATTCGGTGGTGGTGGTGGTGGCGGACGCGACCGCAACCGCTATTAATCCCGATACACATTCTGCCTGAATACGAAAGGGGCGCTTCACTCGAAGCGCCCCTTCAATCCCTTCGGGATGCTGTTTTCATTAAATCTAACTTCTACACTTATCCCCACGTACGGTGAACTTCGCTCACCTGTTCACCGCCCTCAGTCTTGGCAATCACCCAGTTCACATCGTCAGGGATAGATACTATTTTGAGCTTCGCCGCATGTCCATCGGCTGCTTCCAGAAGTTCTTCCACTACACGAACCAGGTTCTCATCATCCCGTGGGATGAGCTTCCCATACTGATTCAGGCTCGGTTCCCGTGGCCCAGCTGCCTGAGGCCAATAGGACCCGCGATCCGTCTCCGCCAGCGCCTGCGGCTGACCTAGTTCACGCAGCCTGATCAGTGCCTTATGGCTGATGCAGAATTCATCGTAGCTCCGATTGATCACGATTCGCTTCATGTTCGCTCCCTCGGTTGAGGCATCCGTTGTCGGGACGCCAAATGACAGCCCCGCCTACGACCTCGGAACTTCTTCCTTATACCCAAGATAGTTCCCTGACCAATGCGCGTAGCGGCGGTCGGCCCACAGCGCAACCTCGGCTCTCTGGAGTTCTCCATACCGCTGCCGAAGCACTGTACCGAATGCGTCCAAATCTCCCTTAATCTCAACGAGGTCCGCCTCCGTGATGTTCACCCACTTGGCCTTGAGCGGCGTTTTGAGTTGCTCCCAGAATTGCCCGAATTGCTCCTTATTCATATGGACTCCTTGGTGAGAAGATGAGGTCTCCACTCCTCTCGACGGCAAGACGCCTCCGGCGTGCTCGGTAGAGAGACGAACGTGGAAACTCAGGCGCAGAAGCGGCGACGACCGGGGAATCAGACGCGCACGAACGGCATGGGAAGGAATCGCGCGAGGGATAAGATAGTCAGCGATGGCTTAATACGTCATCTTAATAGCCTACAAGGCAGACTCAGGTTCTGTCAACGGAGACAAAGACGGGAAACACTCGTCCTTGACCAGGCTCTCATCAGGGCGTAGGGTGAGTACGGTACTCCCAAACGCCTTCGTTTCGGAGGTGGTAGCCATGGTCTTTTGATGTGACATCGCATGCCTGCGATTGTCTGCTACGGCAAGGAGGTCGTCATGTCCTACCGTTACAACACCATCGATATCATTGTGGGTCACGTGAAGTACTTGCGGGCCAAGATGCGAGTCAATTCGGAAACGAGGCGGCAAACTATGAAGTAACAGCGAGGTCAATCCTATGACCGGCGAAATGAAGACGCTTCTTCGCCGCCAAAGAAACACCGGATCTCGTATCGATCGTGGAGTACACCCGAGGTCCATCCGACTGCTCATTGCGGAGACTCAACGACTGATCAGACAAAGCCTGCGGCTGCTTCTGAAGCGAGAGCAAGATGTCACCAGTGTGATTGAAGCGACGGATGGGCATGAGGCTTATCGCTTAGCACTGGAGCATAAACCCGATATCGCCCTCCTCGACGTCGACATGCCAGATCTCGACGTGGAGTCGGTGGCAAAACGCATCCATCACCACTTGCCAAATACCAGAATCCTGCTGTTAGCCCGGTACGATGAAGACTCCCGGATAGTGGGAGCTATGCAAGCGGGAGCGTTTGGCTACATCCTCAAGGATACCGACTGGACGGACTTCCTCTGCATTATTAGGGCTGCCGCTCACGGAGAGCAGGCCGCATCGCCCGTGATGCCTGACCATGTCGTGCGAGCTGTTCCCGGTGCCGTCAAACATCCTCATGCTGAACACGGCATCTTGATCGCCAGCCTAACTGACCGAGAACAAGAGATACTGGCATGCGCCGCAGCCGGACGAAGTAACAAGGAGATGGCCGACCAGCTCTGCGTCTCAGTCGAGACCGTCAAAACACACTTGCATCATATCTATCAAAAGCTCTCCGTCGGTGGCCGTGTCGAAGCTATTCTCACCTACCTCCGGGCTCAGTAACCATCCCGTTTTCAGGCGGTTTCGCTCTCACCCAATCGGTGTAGGCCATGAATCCATCCGCTGATTTTTTCCTCTCAGACATTCCCTTTCCGCTTCATATCCGCGGTCTGTCGCTCTCGATGTGTGCCCAATGCGTGCCGATTCGCTATCATGGTTCTTGATATGGTATTCTTGACCGGTACACATCCCATCCTTCGCGCCTCCCATCTGAGACCGCATTCGCGCGAACGATACCCTGGCGAGGGAATACCGTTACCTATCCGCTAGCTGGTTGGCGGCAACGGTTCCTGCCGTATACATGCGACCGGCCATACGTTTACGGTCAATCCTAACTGACGCAGGTCCGTACTCCCGCATCCCAGTACTCCCTGCCCTTGCAGTGAACCGGAAGGAGTCCCGATGAGCCGTCTGAATCTACAACCTCTGATGACGTTTTCTGATGGGTCATATTTGGCAATCAGCACGGAATGTTCAAAGGAAGGTCACTTCTCGTGCTCAGTCTATACCGTCCTAGAAGAAGGGGATCGCACAGCCTTCCGCAATATTGCCAGCCACTTTCTCTCCGCACCCACCTGCTTGACAGCCCAAGAACAGGCCTATAGTTACACCCTCCGACTCTACCCTCGTGCAGCCGAGTCCATGAAGAAACCGCCGTACTTAATCTGGCATGGACCACAATCGTCAGAGCGCTCGTAACCTATCCTCTTAATTAAGCATGAGAGAACGCGTTCACACGAGCCATCCGGCAGGGACACAAGTCAGGCATACGTGAACAACAGTGCCCCACGCTGGGCAGACTCTCGCCGGTGATCTTGGTCCACACCAACAGCTTGAGGTGCTCATTGATCGCGCGCCAAGTTAGACCTTGATGGCAACTGCGTCCTGATTTAATCCTCAGTCAGCAGAGCGAACCAGCATCCGGTAAGGTTTAGCGACGGGGCACAGGGCGGGGCGATTAGGATTCGCAATCTAGATCGGCATATGGTAGAGTACGGCTATAGGAGTCCTGAACCTCGCGCTCCTCCCTCCCTGTTTCGTTTCTGCGCGATTGTATTGATCAGTCTATGGCGAGCTTGTCGGACAACAACCTTTGTGTTCAAGTTATGAGTGGACGCGACGGAGGCTCCGATATCAACGTCGTCATGACCATCAACCGTCATATGAGACACTGGAGATCGGTGCAGACTGGACAGGCCCTACTTGAGCAACCTTGTGCCCTCGCATCCAGGAGAAGACACAGATGAATACCCACAATCACAGTGATCGTCCATGAGTATCACTAAAACGAATCAACAGCCATCCGTTGAGCGTTGGGTCCGCATCCCAGACGGTACGAAAGTACGTCATCGCTCGGAGGCCTATGATGGGGTCATTGACGGTTTAACGGAGATCGTCTCTGGATCGGAACGTAACCCGGACGGGAAAACGCAGTATCGCGTGAATGTGGGCGATAGTACACGACTGCTCGTCTCGGAGAATCACCTCAATATTCTGGTCGACAACAAAAATATGGTTCTTCTCGCTCGTGAATCCGAACTCTATCGTCGGTCGGTCACCGACAGGCTCCGAGCGGTTTTTCCGGAAGATCGGTTCGTGACGACTGGAGGCAAAGTGCCTGCGTCTAAAGCACCTGCGTCTATCGAGAAGTCGCAGTGAGTGAAAGATGGATATCCTGCTGCCCATTTCATAGGTTTCAATCTTAGACGATGGAGAAGCAATGAATACATCATGGGGGACCAAAGCCCCACACCGGCGGAAGCGAGCTATTCTTCGAACCAAGGTCCGTTGGGAGATGCTGGGACTTCAAGATCCTACCCAGTCGTCATTGGCACCGTCGATTGAGGACATTCGTCGCCAGATCACTTCCGCCGCAAGTCAGGGATTAAGCCCGGATACACTCTCTCGCTCTCGTGAGAAAGAGGGACGCCAAAAACCTGGGTCCAAGGCATCGGCGGCTCCCCGCAAGCGCGGTACCACCTCGCAATAGCTTGACCTAGGCGTGTCGCGCCTGAAAGGAGGACATCATCGGAGGAACAGGCAAAACCACACCCGCTAAGCGGGACCGTGAGAAAGCACGTCTGCAGAAGCAACGGGACAAGGAAGAGCGCCGTGTGCAACGGAAGGCCGCTAAAGTCAACCGTCCAGAGCAAGGTGGTGAAGACCCTGACCTTGCGGGCTTACAATGGGGGCCTCAAGATCCGCTCTATTAATGGATAGTCTGCACGTGGCATGATTTCCTGGGGGGTGCCTGCTGACCGAGCTCACTGAATCGAGGCCGTATGTTCTGAACTAGTACCTGACTCAGCACGGACTGGTTGACTCCATAAGGAGTCAGCATGTCGATGAGATAACTATCCCACTAAATGATAAGGAGAAATCATGGACGTCAATACTATCACCTTTTTTGCCGTAATTATTGCGCTCGGGATCGGCGGTGTGATCGTATATCTGAAGGGCAAGTAGCTTCACTCGTGCGATCCGTTCATTGCTGACAATCTATTGCCTGATCAATAGCATCAGACGAGCGATGGTCTCACAATGATCGGCTCGCACTCCTCGGGTCGGCCTCCACAACCCTAGAGGGGTGGTTCTTTCGGTTTGTCGAGCCTTACTCGACAACGTAGGCCATTCTTTCCCAAGAAGGTGTAGACCACTCGCTCCACATTCCTCCCTAGCTTCATCATTGCAACTTGCCGCAGAGCAAATACCCTACTCACGGCACCGGCAACTCATTTCAGATAGAAATGAGAATCCTTGGAGACGTTTATCCACCGACGTCAATGACGATACGACGAAGAAGAATTGGCGGGAGGGAACGAAATACGGTGTGGAGCCGGCGACCCGGATTGAACGGGCGACCTGCGGTTTACGAAACCGCTGCTCTACCAACTGAGCTACGCCGGCACCTGGGTGAGACGGACGGGGGGACTAAATTTCAGTCAGGTATGATAACGGCCACCGGCGAGCCTGTCAATAAAGCAGATTGGGCTCACCCAATATTCCTATGGCCCAATCAGTATTGGCTTGGGGCCTGCGACTGATGAATCAGCAGGAAGGTGTGGGGGCTTTTGTATCGGATCAGGTTTTGGGTTATGGCCTCTCGCCATCGGATGGATTCGCACCATGCCTCCCCGCCCAGTCGCGGGTAAACACAGCGCATCTTGTTTGTTCCCGAATTGTTCACGCGCCACCAGAGCCGCCTGTCCACGGGCATAGGTGCAGAGTTCACCGGCGATGACCGTTCCATCTCGATCCACATCAGCCAGACCTTGCAACCCCCTTAACAGATGGTAGGTAAACAACCCATGCTTGCCTTCGTCATACGGATCGGCTTCTTGCAAGCTTCGATTACCCACCATCCACATCTCCACATCTTTCCGTGCCCCGCTGACAGAGGATTCCCAGGCAGGCGAAGGGATGTCGGCAAGACCGGCGCCCGGAGACGGGTCCATCGAGACATCAAACATCAGAATCGCCCGCCGGATTGGCAATCGAGAGAGCGCTTCCTGAAGGCGGGCAAGTGGGTATAGCTGCTGCTTCGCCTCGGAGAGTGTCCCATCATATGGCACAAGCGAGATCGCACCGGTCCCGCCATCTACGAGTGCTCGCCCAGCAAAGAATATATACACAACGGTCTCTTGGTCCGCCCGCTTTCGAAGCCATCGCTCAAATGTGTCTTCGAGGTCCCGTTCGAGGGCCTGTCGGTCGAGCAATATGCGGATGCGCTCGCCTGGGACACCACCGATGATACGCAGAGATTCAGCCATGACTTCCGCATCGTGGCGCGCATACTTGACCGCCGGCATCTGTTCGTCTCGAAACGTCCCGATGCCGATCGAAATGATGATGGCCTTCGGCTGATGGAACGCCGCCAGAGAATTCGGCAGGTTGTCGACATTCGGAACCAGAGCTGGGTTGATGCCTCTGGGTTTGACCCCAAAACTAAAGAGCTTGGGTGGCGGAACGGACGTCACCGGACTAGTCGTCCGCAAGTTCAGCGTTAATTCTCCATGGAGGGCCTCTTGAGAGTCAGTCACCCGCTGTGTCATCGAGGTCCGTTTAATCTCTCCCGATCGGAGCATGCCGAGGTGGACTTCAGAGGGAAACAAGGCCGCTAAGTCGGTTTTTCCTTCAACTATCACCATCACATCTTTTGCCTCCCCCAGGCCTTCGTTTTTGACTTCAATTTGGATCGTGAGGGATTCGTCAGGCTGGAGGAATTGGTCTCCGTTTTCATCTCGGATAATGGCACGAAAACTCAGTTGCGCTGGCCTACCTGTCGTGCTCGAAGCCACCTGCGGTGGTTTTTCCGTTGCCTCCATCACCGTGGGGAGCGACGTGATGAGGCCCGCTGCCGACGGCTCCACGGAGGAGCGTGGACGTGATGCTACTGGAACCCCTGTGTCTCTTCGAGCGGCATATTCCCGGATCTGTACTGATTGCCCAATCTGTTGAGCCAATCCGTTGGTCGCGGAGTCAATGGCATCTTGAACTATCGCCTCCAGCCCCTCCACCTGACACGGCTGTTCTCCGACCATTACCATACCAAGGCCGGTACCTTCGATCTTCTTATTGAAGAGCAACGTTCCCTCGCGCGCCAAAAACACCATTTCGATTCCCACCGTGACCTTTGCGGGATAGGTTCCAGGCGTTTGCTTTGGAACGGCGAGCTCGATCCGCCTCACGCCCACTCCAACTTCAACCACTCCGTCTGAGGCGATGGGTTCATCCGCGTGGCTCTGAGCCACGACGCCGGTAAAGACTCCCGTCAACTTCCTCGGAACGGAAGTGACAAGCGCATCCGTCAGGGACAAGGATCTCACCTCGCCACAACCATCGTGGTATGGCACCTCAGCCGTGGTCACACTGGGGGAGAACCAGATCACCGGCGTCAGAGGAATCGGTTGAGTACTGACCGGTTCCTTCCCTCGCTTGAGCAGCGAACAGCCGACACCTGAGAGGACGAGGATCAGCACCACACAGGAAGCAATAATGTGATGGTATGACTGGCAATAGTCAGTCAGTATGGGGTGTAGCTTCTTCACGTTGTGGTTATACCGAATTCACACTGGCGTCACAACCAGGGGGAGCCGCATTGACAGCCAATTTCCCCTGGGCTAAGGTCGCTGCATGTCTGGCCCGGTCGTCTCATCATCCGCTTCCTCTGAAATTTCTTGGTCTGCGCTTGCCCGATTGATCCGGCTGCCAAACCAGACCGGTACCTATCTCTTACTCCTGCCTACGCTATGGAGCCTCGTGCTGGCCGCCCGAGGGATTCCTCCCCCTCACCTCTTAGTTATTTTCATCGGCGGATCGTTCCTCATGAGAAGCGCTGGCGTCATTATGAACGATTTAGCGGATGAAACATTTGACCGGCAAGTCGCCCGGACCAAGACGCGTCCGTTGGCTTCTGGCGAATTGTCACGCCGCCATGCGCTGATCCTACTCAGCCTGCTGCTTGTCGTGGCAGCAAGCCTCCTGTTTTTCCTTCTCCCGATCGTGACCTGGCTCGCCCCGGTCGCGGTCTTTCTTGCCGCCCTCTACCCATACTCCAAACGATGGATTCATATCCCGCAAGCCATGCTTGGCATTGCGTTCGGCTGGGGAACGATCATGGCCTGGGCTGCAGTGCGAGGACAATTGGAGAGCTCGGCGTGGTGTCTCTTTGGAGCAACCGCCGCCTGGGCCATAGCCTATGACACGATCTACGCGATCCAAGACCAGGAGGATGATCGACGCGTTGGGGTCAAGTCCGCCGCCCTGTACTTTGGGGATTTGGTTCACCAAGGCGTGGGATTGGCGTTCAGTATCATGCTGGCGTGCTTGATCGCCGCAGGGTGGTTCGCTCAGCTCAACTGGCCATATTATGCAGCGCTATTGGGCGTGTCGGTATTTTTCATACTTCAGGTCATGCGCCTGCAGAGGCCGATGACACCGACTCACGCGTTCGCTATGTTTCGCGCACACGTTTGGGCAGGCGCTGCCATCCTTCTCGGATTGCTCGTCGGGTTAGTGGGTTAGTTAGGGCTTTTCGACCGGCTTCTCGCCTACAGGTTCAGACTTAGAAGCCCGTAAGGTGGCCACATACATCGTCACAGCTTTGGCATCCGCATCATTCAAACCCAAGGCCGGCATCCGCGTGTGCGCATCCATGGCCTGTGGATTCTTGAGCCAACGATACACCCACGTGGCATTCAACCGAAATCCAGCTCGATCCAATGCGGGACCAATCTTGCCGCCTTCACCGCCGACATTGTGGCACCCGTTGCAGCCATACTTATTTTCATAGAGTTGTTTGCCACGATCGACCAATTTTGCAACGTCTGCAGGCTTGGCCGTCAAATCCGGCCTAGGAATACTGAGTCCCTTTCCCGCTCTCGTAGAGAAATTGTTGAGGGCGACCTGGGCGACATCCATCTCTTTCTTGGCTTGCCCCATCGCCGCTTGTTCAGCCGCATAGGCCGATTCATCCACATCGACATCTTTCTTCAACTGCTCGCTCTTCCGCTCCGCTTCGTCGCTGGCTTTCTTCTCGGCGGCTTCATAGGCCTGCTTGGCCTGTTCAAACTTGGCCTGTGCAGTCTTCAGTCCTTCTTCCAAGGAGGTCTTGCGTGCCGCGACGTTAAACTCCATCTTCGTCCCGTGCAACGTGCGCACATATCCAACGATTGACCAGAGTTCATCCTCAGAGAGTGTATATTTAAAGGTCGGCATCGTGGGCACGGCAAAGTCGTCGTCTCCGATCGTATCTCCACCTTCCTCACTGGTGTCCAGCATGTCCCGCGAGATGGTCGCAAAGAGCTCTTCATCCTTGAACGTGCTCATTTCTGACTTATTAGACAAATCCTTGGGCTTTGGATCGGGCATAGCCGACCAATTAAACCCTTCGTTTTGCTTCCCGCTCTCGCCGTGACAATCGCTGCAATAGTGGGTATAGAGTTCATGGCCACGCTTTTCCTGTTCGTTGGCGCAGCCACCGGTGATGAAAGCCATGCCTCCGATCACTCCCACTGCCAATCCTATGATACCCAGCCTTGGCGCCTTCATGCTCACTGCCCTTTCTTGAGTTTTCGGATCAGGACAAACTGAAACCCCAAGCCCAATGCAGCAGCAATCGCTGCGTACATATAGCCGGAATAATCAGGCGGGGCATCGGCTCGGAAATACCACCATGACGAGACCGCTTTTTGAGACCCTTTTTCCACCAACTCACCGACGGCATCTTTTCGTCCGTCCCATACAGCAAAGGAGATACTCATGAATTGTCCCGCCGTAATTTGCACATCCTCATCAGCATGCCCAGTCAACAATTTCCTTGAAAATACGACTTTCCATGTCCCATTGGAATAGACGCCCTTGGCTGTCACATCCTGATGTTCTTGTGGCTTTAATGTCCCAAAGCCTTTCGCACTCATGTCGATAGCCTTGCCAGTCTTATTTTTCCAGAACCAAATATTGACCGGCCCGCCTTCTACCTGGAGCATTGGCTGGCCATGGGCGAAATGTGCCTTCTTATCACCCACCATAAACTCCAGTGCTGCTGCGTCATCAGGGTCCTGAGTAGGATCGGAATATTCCACCAGCACCGCCACTTGTGTACCGTCATGCAAGGCACGCACACTTATATCCTTAACAGTCACTTCCTGAATACGATTCTGCCAATGGACTTGCGGTGACATTGGAAATGTAGCAGGCGGCGCACTGCTCCAGACTGCCGCGCTTGGATCATCTACGGGTACGCCTCCAGTCAGAAGCGTCGCTCGAACCGAGACACTCTCCTGTGCATAGCCAAGCGATGCTCCACCAATAATCATGGCTGCGATTGCTGCCGTTCCATCCCGCAAAACCCGTTTCATGATGCGATTCGCCGGTTTCATACTGTCCTCGTGCTCCCTCCACAACTAGATCGATCCACGCTGTTCCTTCCCGCTACTCCCAGGTTCGTGGGGATTGATGCGCGCCGTCGTACTCACCTAAGATGATCTTCCAAATCCATTCATCGGGCAACTCGACTTCCCAACGAGGCATGGCCGACTTCCATGGTGCACCTTCAATCGGAAGACCAACGCCACCCTTTTTGATGCGCCAAAATAGATAGCTTTCTTGCAACATGGCGATCGTCGTGGGGTCGGCAAAATTGGCGGGCGCCGGAATAAATCCACGAGCCGCCGGCCCCTTCCCGTCAAAGTTTCCACCATGACAAGGTGAGCAATAGGCGGCATAAAACCCCTTCCCCTGCATAATATTGTCAGGAGTCTTGGGAACAGGATTTGACAGGCCCGTATATTCGCCTGGCGGTGCTGGATGAATCGTTCGGCTTTCCGTCGGAGGGAGGTCGCTCACTGCCGTACTTCCGTATGTTTGCCAGCCCACCAGCAACGGAAACAGAATGAACACCCCATAGCGAAGTGCTTGCAGACCGCCGATGTTCTCTCCGGTCAGAAATCGTTGAATCGGACCCCAGAAGGCATCTTTCGATTCTCCGCTCACTGTTTCAAACATGAAAATGCCGCCTGCAGTCAGCAAGAGATACAGAAATATGAGGCTTGATGGAAGGGGGGCAGAGCCAGGTATGTTAGGCAACCCAAACTTCAGAAACGCATACATGGCGACCATGAGAATGATTGGCTTCCCTAACGCCCCCATACAACATTCCTCCTAATTCGTGTGTGCGTCAGCAACAATTGCAGCTTGCGCGGCCTTCACCGGCGCAGACGGCGCCTTTCCAGGGATATCAAGCTCCGACGTGCTGACAGAGATCGGCTCCCCGCTCATTTGCTGCAGAAACGCGATAATGGCCAAGATTTCATTCTTCGAAAGTCCGATCGGATCCTTATTGATAGCGGGCATCGTGGCTGGATAGTCCTTCGGCACTCCACCATGGCGGTAATCCTTATACACGAACGCCTGGGGATCCGTCAGGCTTTCATAGAGGAAATCCTTACTCAATTTAGCGCCGATTCCCTTTAAATCCGGGCATCGGGCCGATTCACTTGGTCCGATGGAATGACACAGTGCACATTGGCCTTTGCTGAAGAAAACCGTCTGGCCTATGGCAGCAATATCAGTCGGCGTTTTGATGCTGGCAATATCGATCTTTTCCTCTGCAGGAGGCAGAGAGGCCAGCTGGGGCACAGCAAGGGACATCAGTGCAAACAACCCTAGCACGATGGCAACGAAGCCCGTCACCCTGACAAACACGGCCTTGATGAACAAGAGGATCAGAATGCCGATCCCAATGATGGACAGTGCGATTAGTTGTAGTTGTGCGACTTCACTCATGGGCCCTCGAATGTTAAGTGCTGAGTTCTTAGTTTTCCGCTCCGAACTTAAAACTCAAAATTATCTTAATCTCGGTGACTGCTCTTCTGGAGCCCCTCCGGCCATTGCCGGAATGCCGTGCGGCAGCTCTCCCTTCCCCGGTCCTGGAACCGCTTTGTACTTATCGCCCATGGTCGCGACCCAAAAGATAAACGCCACGAGGAGGCAGAAGGAAAACGTACAGAAGGCCATAATCAACGACGCGCTGCCAAGCGCCGGCGAATAAGCATAGGGCGAGGTATCGCGCATGACTCCGTATACGTGCCAGTGGACACGGGACGAAGACCGCGCATAGCCCATCAGCGTCATGAGGAGGATAACCATGACGGCATTCAGGACCAAGGAATACCCGGCGCGTGGCGGCATGCTCCCCCACACCATCTCTGTTGTCGTTTTTGCGCTCTTGAGCAAGAGCGCTGTCAACGGCGTGATCGTCAGAATGACAAAGATGACGATCAGCACCTGAGACGTAGAGAAATAATTGATGCGGACAATCGCCGGCACGAAATACCCCCAGACGCCGAGGACGATGACAGCAAGGCTGGCCAACACCAATACGGCACCCATGACTGCCTTCCCCAGCTTCGCCCACCCAGCTGTATCCTGTTTCCCTGCCCGCCAATACATGACAAAGCTCATGAAGGTAATAAGAATCATGAGGTTCGACACCGTCATTTTTGCCGACATGACTCCTAAGACCCCCAGTAATGGGTGGTGGGCCCCTCCCATTTTCTGGGCCTCTTCAATACTCGCCACAAGGGAGTGAGGGGTCATCCATACAGCAAGACACAGCAACAGACTGACTAACATCATCAACATGGCCCGGCGATATTTACCCTCCGAGCCTGGAATTCGATAGGTAATCCCCAGCCAGAAATAATAGTTCGAGCCGAGAAACAAGACCCCGATAAGCATGGCCTGGATAATGAAGAGCCAGGACAGGAATCCGCCCATCAGGGTAATGCCCATCTGCTGGTTGTACTGGTAGATTTCCCGCATGAGCCAATAGCCGGCAAACGGCAGAGCCAGCAGGCCGAACACGCCGATGAAGTTGCCGACATACCCCATCCAATCGTAATGCTCTCGATCTTCAGGACTCTTCACCGACAAGTACCGGACACCGGCATAAGCCCCGCAAATATAACCTCCAAGGACGACGTTCGCGATGAGGCGATGGATGTTGATCGGCCACCAGGTGGGATTCCACGTTGCCGCCCAGGCCCTCTCAAAGGCGGTCCCGTCTGCAATCACAACCGGGCTTGACTGGAACGTAGCCCAGGCATTGGGGACAATCATAATGAATAAAGCAAAGAAGTTCAGGAGAAACCCGAGAAATACATGCAATGTCTTCTTCCTGCCATGCTGCATGGCATCCCATCCATACCAATACAGATACAGTGTCGCCGTTTCTAATAAGAACAGGAAACAATAGAGCAAGAAGGAGGGGAAAAAGACGTCCGTCAAATAGTTCATCAGTTTGGGATAGAACGCCACCAATAGAAATAACAGAATGCCGCCGAACAACGCGGTGGTCGCATAGGCGGAAGTCAGGAGCTTCGTAAACTCTTTGGCGAGCTTGTCATAACGCTTCTCGCCTCCCCTCCAGGCAATGACTTCGCACAGCCAGGCAAAGATCGGCACGCCTAACACGAACCCGGCTAACAGGAGATGCAACTGGGCAACGATCCAAACAAGATTCCGACTGCCGACGTAAGGAATATCACGATACTCTGTAGGACCCGCAGTTGTGCCCTCCGCTGCAATCCCGACTGAAGGAAGGGCCAGCCATCCCGCCATCAACAAGAGACCCGCGAGCCATCCGCCGTGACTTCCGACGGCCCGGAGAGCCCGTTGAACCATGCTAACCCCTTGTCGCATGACACTCACCTCATCACCTCGCAAGTTACGGTTTCGTCTTGGCAGAGGAGTCCTTAGCCTTTTCACCTTCGGCCTTCCCCTTGCCCTTTTCTTTTTGATCTATTGTGGCGACCTTTTGCTGCTCCATGGCCCCAATTTGCGCCGCAAGCGTCGCAATACGCTGAGCACTGCTGTTCAACGACTCGACCGGTTTGAAAACCGGCTCGACCCGTACGTCAGGCTTTTTACAACATTCATGCGGATGGGGAGTCGTCACAGGAAGTATCGACCAAAACATCAGCGAGAATACGACGCCCACGCCGGCCAACGACGTCAACAGCAGCCCTTGATCGGTCGGCACCCGCATCAAATCCCAACGGGTAATAAGCCCTTGATAATTTTCAGACACCGGACGGGCAATTTCCGCCATGCGTCGAATGCTCTGCCCAAGAATGGAAATCCCGATGACCGACAAAACGATCAAGACTGCGGACGAAATAGATCCCCAAATCGTGAGCTCAAGACCGATTCGTTCCGCAATAGGAAGACCAGTATCGAAAAGATGTCTCATGCTTTCCATTTCGGCCATCGAGTGCGACGCAGCGATGGAAATTTCCGTAACCCGGCTGACAATACACCAGAGGAGCGGAAAAAAGAAAGTCCCAATGAGCGCCGCCCTCCACCAAATCGCAAAGCCAAGACCATCATAGGGTGGCTCTTTCCGAAGTCGTTCCAAGAAGAACGTTCTCCCAACCAGTCCCAACGCCCAAATGTCGACCGGAATCGACATCCCAAAAATAATCGGCAGACCGATCCCTTCACCAAACTGCCCCTCAAACATGGCAATGATGATGGGAACGGCGAAGACGGTCATGGGACTGGCAAATAATATCAAGAAGGCAAGACCGAACCTTCCTTCAAAATGCGCCAAATCCATCGTCATGGCAAGCACCGCAAACACCGCCTTAATCGGAATCCCAGTCCAACAGGCGGACCAAAGGATGCTGAACCCGATCTTCGTCGGAGACATCGATTCGCGATCTTCAGCCATGGCTAATCTATCCTAGGACTAATCCAGAAACTCTCGGTTAATCACCGATGCAACCGTGAACAAGAGAATGAAAACCATGATCGCAATCCAGCTAATGAGGGCAATCGGTCGCTTGAAAATATTCCGCTCGGGATCCTTGTCGATGAACGGGAGCGCGACAAGCAATACCATGAAGGCAACCGGCAACGCCACCGCCCCCATAAATTGACCGAACTCACCCGCGAACAATTTCAACCGGAGCAGCTGGAAGTAAAACAGAAAGTACCATTCAGGTTCAGGATGATAGTCCCCTGGGTCTGGCGCAGCCTCGTCTAATAGGACGACCGGTTCCCAAAGGGCCAAGGCGCAGATACTGACGAAGACGAACGCCATCCCGACCATGTCCTTCCAAATCTGACGGGGAAAGAAATAGTCGGTCTTCGCCTTGAGCTCTTCCACTGTACCGGTAAAGGGTCCAGCGGGAGCGGCCACGCGAAACAGAAAGAGATGGAGTCCGGCGAGAGCCATGAGTGCAGCCGGGAGAACCATCACATGCAGGACGAAGAATCGGCTTAATGTCATCTGCCCAGGAGTCGGGCCCCCTTTCAGAAATCGAGCAATAAAATCGCCGATAACGGGGGTCTTATCCAAAATTTCGACACCAACCGTCGTCGCCCAGAACGCCCGCTGGTCCCAAGGCAAGAGATAGCCTGTAAATCCGAAGGTGATCACCACACCGAATAGGGCCAGCCCAACGATCCAGAGTAACTCTCGCGGCTTTTTATACGCGCCCCAGAGAAATACCTGCGACATGTGGGCGATCACACAGACCACCATCGCACTGGACCCCCAAAAATGGTAGCCCAGGAGGAACCAGCCATAATCAACATCGTGAATGATATATTGCGTACTGGCCCAGGCGTGGTCTGCCGTCGGCACATAATAGAACATCAGCAACGTACCCGTCAGCGCCTGCATCGCAAAGATGAACAACAGGATAGAGCCGAACACGTAGGCCCAACGAGACCCACCAGGAAGCGGTTCATTGAGCATCTTGGCCTGCATTTCCTTGAGGCCAACACGTTCGTCCAGGAAAGCGACAAGCCTTTCGATCGCGCTGGGCTGATGATCGGAAATCGTTGCAGGGGATGAATGCTTACTATCCATATCGCCAGCTTTCAAATGATCCGAATTTGCGACTTCGTACCGGCCTTGAACTCCATATCGATAACCTCAACCTCTCCCCCCGCAGAAACCCTCACAGGCAATGCGTCAAGAGCGCGCGGGGCCGGGCCATCGAGCACTTTTCCCGCAGCATCATAAATACTGAGATGGCACGGACAGAGAAAGACTTGTCCAAGTGTTTTATGCTGTCGCCACTTGAACGCACACCCTAAATGCGGGCACTTGCCGGAGAACGCGAGGTAGGGAACATCTTTCTTGTTGGTCCAGATGGCCTTTCCTCTGGCATCACGGAATTCGGCGTCCTTGCCTTGATAGACTTTTCCTAGAAGCTCTGGAGTGGCCTGTAACACCCAGACATTTTTATCGACTTCAGCCTCTGGCATATAGGCTTCTTTGACCTTTTTCTTGTACTTAAACTGCACGCCAACATCTTCTTGCTTGATCTTGCTGACATTCCCCACTTTCAACCATTCATTGTCGAAATCGGCATACATCGGCTTCATGAGAAAGCGGAGAATCGGATACGCAATGGGAAGACCGATCAAAAACCCAATGACATTGGTAAAATTCATGAAAAACGTACGGCGTTTAACACTTTTCTCCAGATCCGGCAGAGGAACCAACACCTCACCCGGGGTTACATGGATATGGTCCTCGAGATGCGAGATCTCCACTTCATGCGTGGTGACATAGTCATCTCGCTTAAAGGGAGGTAACGCCAAGATCTCCGTTGACGGCGCACGCAACTGCACAAGATCGTCTGTCACAACCTGGACATGGCCCATGGCAACTTGTCGCTCACCGCTCCCATTCACCGATACCACAATGTGGCTGATCTCATGGGAAAGCGGATCAAGCACGACTTTCGTGACTTCACCGATGTCGAGGTCGGTGCACCGGACCTTGGATTTCAGCTTCGGTTGCAGCATTAGTTTTTCTTGATCGGCTTGGGGGTATTCACCGAGGCGTTCTTGAACGTCCCTAACCAGGCAGCAAGAGCCTGCATTTCTTTGGGGTCCATCAGATCTTTAAACTTGTTGGGCATAATGCCCTTCTGCCATTCCTTCTCATACCCCTCGGCCATAAAACTCTTGGGGTTCCCAATTTTCTCTTGAATCTCATCGACAGTTAACAACGCGCCGATATTATCCAATTCGGGGCCTCGCTTTTTTCCACCCTCACCCCGAAGCTTGTGACAGTTGTAACATTCTTGCAGTTGCCACTGCTCCTCGCCCACCTTCATGAAATCGCCTGCGCTCGCACTGGCTGCGGCAGGGGGTTTCTCCCCAGCCGGAGGCGTCGCCGCGACCTGACCTCCGCCAACACCCTTCAGCCGATCCTCAAGCGCTTTGACTTGTGCATCGAGAGCCTTAACCCGAGCAATCAGTTCATCCGCCTTCCCCTGTGCTGAGTTCTTTCGCTCCTTCTCAAGAAGTTTGCCGATTTTTGCCTTTTCGTCTTCTGGATTAAACTGTGGTAACAACGAGGGCCCGACTACATAAACGGTAATCAGGAGGACCCAAAATACCACGACGGAAACAAGAGACTTCCCACCACTCATGGCTCCGATCGGCTGCGCGTCAAGCAGCATGAAGATGATCGCCCCGATCAGCGCGATGACCAAGAACAGCACTTGAAAGTCAGCCGGCACTGACTGCGATCGCGCGATACCAACCAACACTCCACCGACCGCCAATCCAACACCTAGTTTTTTGAATATATTCCCCATGCGAATTCCCATTGCCTCAGTAAGTGTCTTACACTGTGATTACTTGGCTGCGACGGGGACTGCACTCCCCTCAGGCTCTCGGGCCCTCGAAACAGAAGGCCGAAGAGCGACCAACACAGCGAGACTGACGATGGCAATAAAGAACACGGTGATCGCTGTAATCCACCCAGCCGAATACGAGAGCGTCGGCGTAAATGACTCCGCCGACAAGTCAGACACCAAGCTATAGGCATGAAAATACTTCTTCAGCAACGACCGCACGGCTCCCATCAAGCCCATGATCCACGTTGAGGTAAACGCCAAGAAAATCAGAACAAACTGCGAGACAAAATCGATTTTTCCCCAGAGGATCGTGCCCTGTTTGATGGTTCGGTTATACAGGACGTAATTGACGACCGTCACGAATACCAACGTCAAGATTGCAGACAGCTTTGCTGGCATCGACGACAAAAAATCCCACCCTTCAGGCAGTTTCAGCTCATCGGGCATATCGGTTCCCGTCGCCACAAATCCGGCAGGAGTCAGCCACACGGCGTCGCTCGCGAGCATGACGATAAAGCCGATCTTGATGACAGTCCGCGCAGAGACAGTCATTGGAATGAACCGACCAAACAGAAATGGCGACAGCGCAAGGGGTAGCAGGAACGCCAACGACATTGGATCGGGAATCCAATATTTATTCATCACCCACATGGTGGCGGGAAGGAGAACCACGAGAACGATCGGAGCCAGAATGGTCATCCGCACATTTTCGGCTCCTTCAATTCGTTTGACACTGAGCCAACTGTAATAGTTGATTCCCAAGAACAGAAGCCCGATCATCACCCCTTGCATTTCAAAAAACATGGACAGCTGGTCGGCCATCATGTACGGGCAAAATGAAAAATCGTAATCGCACATTTCGTAGGCCAGCAAGAGCCCTGTGAACGGCTGCA
Source organism: Nitrospira sp. CG24B (assembly GCA_002869845.2). GTDB lineage: Bacteria > Nitrospirota > Nitrospiria > Nitrospirales > Nitrospiraceae > Nitrospira_D. Next base: position 196,269 of record NEWS02000004.1, read on the forward strand.
ACAGCGAGCCACCCACTGCAATCCAGATGGCAGCGAAACCCATCCAATCATAGTAGGCTCTCTCCTCCTGCGTCTTCGCCGCCATGTACATATAGGCAGCGATCATCCCAGCAATGAACCCGCCGAACGCTACATTCCCATCGATTCGGTGAAGACTCAGAGGGAACCAACTTTGGTTCGCAATCTTATCCCATAAGGAAGCCGCGGCGATAAAATCCTGGGGCGAAACCCCCTCGGCTTTCGGCGGGGTATTCATGAACGATGTGGGGCCGTTGATCACGAACAAGATCAGCAAACACACGAGATTCAAGACCACGCCCAGCGCGATATGACGCCCCTTCTTTTCACCTTTCCACACATCCCACGTATAGAGATAGGCATACATGAGGATGGTCTCGGCGATAAACAGCGCCGGATATATAATCGCAAAAACCACATAAAATTGATTAATGAACGATGTGGTGAACTGCGGATAGGCCGCAAGGAGGACGAAAACAAAGAAGCCGCCGGTCACCGCCGTCATACTGAAGAGTATGACCGTGACCTTAGTGATCTCTCTAGCCAAACGGTCATACCGTGGGTCCTGCTTACGATATCCCAACCATTCCGAAATGACGACAAAGATTGGCGCACCGAGGATGAACGCGGCGAACAAGATATGGAGCTGAGCAACGATCCATACAGCCGTTCGATTACCGGTGTACGGAAACTCCACCGAAGACGCCCCAACCTCCTGAGCGTAGACATTGGTGACAGCTGCCACACACAGCGAGAACAACACCATGAGAGCCAGGAGACCGCTCGACAGTTTTTTCACGATGCCTCGCCCCTTACTTTAAGAACATAACTCAAGAATATTAGCCCCACTCTTACTATACATAAATATACCCAGCGAGAGCTTCACGTAACAACCTGAGCTTCAGTGACTATACCGACAAGATGTCTAGCACTCTTCAGATACTACCAAGTACTCCATGGGACATTAGAACATTGAAGGCCAGGCCCCACACAAATTGTCAACTGATATGAACTTACTGGCCATCCGAGCATCGCAAATTTTCTAGCCGTTATCTATAAAATTCCTGAACAATGCACAAAAAACCAGAAGCCCAATTCATAGACTTAGATGCGCTAGCAAGAAATAGACTTTCGGATGCCGACGACGTGAAGACATTCCATCAGCAGCAACGCCTGCGATCCTAGCACTCACTTCGCACTAACCTCACTCCACTGTTTCTTCTCTTCATTCCAGATTTTTCCAGACAGTGCAAAATTCCGTTCATATAGCACGAGTCTCCATCGGTCTTCTTCGGAAAGCTTGCTCTTCCAACCTCGCATCTTGGTGTTCGACACCCCCTCTGAGATACGCCAAAACCACACGGAATCGGAATAAAGCTTCATGCGCTCAGGGTTTCTAAAATCCGTGGCACCCGCCTTCACCGGTTTCCCGTCTTTCCCATGGCAACTGGCACAGTTCACATCGGGATTTTTCTCACCTACGTACAACTTCCTTCCCTCTTCAAGCTTCTGAGAATCCCCCCACCAATCTGCCGGCATACGCTTATCAGCATATTCAGCAGGAGCTGGAGGCGGCGGTACAATCGGCCCTTCTCCGACTTGCTCTCCACCACAACTCGATAATAGGCCGAGACCCATAACCAACAGAACGTAAATCAATCTATTCATGACGATCTTTCACTCTCTTCATTCAGGAAGATTCTCACCAAGACGACGCGGTTGAAAAAGCGGCAGACAAACAAAAAAACGCTTTCGCCGAGGTATGCCACCTCTAACAAAAGCGTTCCGGCTACAATTTCGTCGGCAGCTCTGCACTAAGGCCCCGCCACACATAAACCGATTCGGCGAGACAGTGTGTAGCCCCCAAGGCCGTCATCGGCGATTATGATTTTCTCTTTCCCTGCGACTTCACCCTGCCTCGCTCTCGCTTCCGCTGAGAACGGGCTAGCTTCATCCCGATAACACCGCCAGCTACTGCAACCACCGCTCCGCCCCCCCACCAAATCCACACAGGAGGCCCACTCACCTCACAACCAGTCCCAAAGTTAACGCGGATCTTCCGGTCACTTTCTAAATCTTTTTGGTCGAATTCAACCTTAAGGTGTTGCTGCTCCCCCCTCGCCTCTACCAAAAGGGGATCACCGAAATTGTCATTGTGCAGATGAAACATCGCTTTATAGTAGCCATCTCCATCCGTCCGAACAACCTGACCGTATGAAATCTTGGTGTCCTTGACAAGAACATCTATACTCGACATCCCCTTCCCATCAGGCCCGCATACATAACCTTCGACCATGAAACGATGGTCCGCTTCATGCGTGGCTAGAGCCACCCGTGGAAACATTACACTCATTACGAGACAGCAACTCAGGACGGACAGTGCCGCTAGATTTCGGCTAGCAAGCTTCGAACTTGACCGCTGGCTGATCACTCGCTCTTTTGAAGAAATACTCACTCGCTGTATAACGAGCACACTAGGATTCGGGCAGGCGTTTCTAACACAGCACTCCACCTTTGTCAACGAAAAGGGCGGTGATTTCGCTGACACACAAATGTTTTTCGAATTTTATATTTTGCAGAATCAGCGGAGTTCGCAGGAGCTTCAGAGATAACCCTTCGTACGCGCGACCGCCTCAATCTTCGCAGCCTCAGTTCGGCGCTCGGACTCTTTTTTTGACACCCAGGTCTCCCATGATTTTCCGTTTGCCGTGTCTTCCCCGGTGAAGGCAATCGTGGCGATACCAGAGTACGGAATGCGCTGAGCATCTGGACGGTCCGAGGAAAATAACTCTAGATAAGAATCAGCCGCACCAACATGTCGATTATAGATATATCCGGTGACCGATTCGCCAGAACGGAGCGTTAACGTCACATCACCACGATAGTCGAACGCGAGTTCGACAGCTTCCGTTATTTCCGCAGTGGAGCTTGGCGTAAAAAGACGCCCTTCGAGAGAATCGGGCATGCTCGCGATATGATTTTTCGTGTCAGTCATGGTGAGGTTCTCGTTCGTGACGTCTCTTTCGTGAAGCGCTGTCCATCCTGATAAACTAGGGATAGTGCTCGCTCGCCTCGAGGCCGAGGGCCTCGCTGAGTCGAAGCGGGCTTCACAAGCACTGCTATCGCGAGGTAGGCGATAATGTCAGTTTGGCCGTCCGAACAAATCCTGAGGCCGTACTAAACGTATCTTCAACTGCGGAGGCCTCATAGCCGCAATGGACCATACAATCGGCGCACTTTTCATTTCGACCAGTTCCGTACTTCTCCCACTCCGTCAACTCCATTAACTCCCGGAATGTGGTGGTGTACCCCTCTTGAAGCAAATAGCAGGGCTTCTGCCATCCAAACACATTATACGTCGGATTCCCCCAAGGCGTACATTCGTACTGACGTCGCCCCATAAGGAAATCCAAAAACAACGGCGATTGGTTGAACTGCCAACCTGGCTTGGGGCGAGCAAGGATCTTGGAGAAGAGTTCTTGAGTCCGCTCCCGCTTCAAGAAGTGTTGCTGATCTGGAGCTTTTTGGTAACTATACCCTGGGGAGATAGTCATTCCCTCGACACCGAGGGCCATCATTTCATCAAAAAATGTTCTGACCCTCTCTGGATTCGCGTCATCAAACAAGGTGGTGTTGGTCGTCACGCGATGACCACGCTTGAGTGCCGCCTTGATGGCCTTGACTGCCACCTCATACACCCCATCGCGACAGACAGCCAAATCGTGCTCATCCTTGAGCCCATCCATGTGAATACTGAAGGTCAAGTATTTCGAAGGTTGATATTCGTCCAGCTTCCGCTCCAAGAGAATGGCGTTCGTGCAGAGATATATATACTTCTTCCGATCGACCAACCCCTGTACGATCGTTGCGATTTCAGGATGAATGAGTGGTTCACCCCCAGGAATACTGACCATGGGCGCTCCGCATTCCTCCGCCGCTGCCCAGCATTGTTCAGGGGTTAATCGCTTGTCGAGGACATGATCAGGATACTGAATCTTCCCACAGCCTGCGCAGGCTAGGTTACACCGAAAGAGCGGTTCAAGCATCAGCACCAAAGGATATCGCTTCACTCCCTTCAACTTCTGGGAGAGCACATACGTCGCCACTGTATACATTTGGGAAATCGGAACAGCCATTCCGTTCTCCTTCACTCGCTCGCGTTGTTGTTCTTGCAACCCTGTATATATGAGCAGCTACGAGTCGTAGCCGCACTTTGGAAGCACATGAATGGTCGGGATTGTAACATCTCACCGAAGACGCGTCAATTTCTAGGTCTTCCACGCATAACACCGTCGATGGGAACGATCCCACCACTCCACATACAGATCAGGTCCAAACGTAAGAGCGATCTCGGTGAATCTTTAGAAACTGTGTCCCATGACGAGGAAAAGGACCTTCGATATAATCTGGCTCCTCGTGCCCACGCGTTGGAGAATGCCTCCATTTGCAGCTCCACTTACACCAAGGATCTAAATGACATGCCAATGAGAACACTGGAGACGCTTTCCCACCAGCAACCATGACGATAAAACGATGAAGAGCCAGTAGGTCCGCAGAAGGTTGGCATGGAGGCGCCGAGCGGGTTCGAACCGCTGCATCGCAGTTTTGCAGACTGCTCCCTTACCACTTGGGTACGGCGCCTCAGAGATCGGCATTATAGTCGCTTCGTTTTCTAGAACACAACACGCGCTCACCAAATTTTCAGTCAAAAAGATAACTTTGCTGAACATCGAAACCAGCGTTTAAAAAATCTCTGGCATGTGGCCTCATATCTCACTGACCACACGGGATGTGCTGGAGCGCATGTCGTTAGGCTGCGCGCTTGGATAGCTCCAACTGCCTCTACTGCTGAAAAGCAATCCGTACAAGATTAACATTGCGATACCGAGATGATGGTAGCTCTTCAGCGCTTCCCATCTCGCCGAACCCACGACTTCATAATTCAGCACCATAGTCAGCACCACATATACTGCCAACATGATGTATCCCAAACGACTCAACCCGCCGCTCACTTGAGCGGCTGCCGCGACGACGACACAGGCCGCTGGGATCAGCCATACCAGATGCTGATCCCAGGTGATAGGAGAGAATAATAAGGCCAAGACCAAGGTTCCGGCGCAATCCCGTGCCCACGTCGGATCTCCAGGCCCTTGAAATGCGCGGCGACTTGACCACGCAAATACACCAAGCAAACTGATCGCGACAACCCCAACAATCCCGTTCGCTACCGGGAACGGCAGATCTAATACTGGTTGATATCCTGGATCGACCTGTCGAAGCCGATGGGTTGGTGGGTATGTGACCAGGTAGCGCAGCATGCTATGGCGGAGCGAGAGGTTTGCCTTCTGAAGCTCATTTTCCTGCCGACCCTCTGCCTGCCGATCAAGCACGGATAACACGGCATTCCTTGTCCATTCCGTGTGGTGCTCCCACCAACTCGTGGGTCCCATATAGAGAACGGGCAACAGAACCCACAAGACCGTGGCAAGTACCGTGTACGAGGCGACTCGCCATTGCCGCTTCCAAAGAAACAGAAGCACGAAGAGTGCCGGAGTGATCTTGAGCACGATGCCAAGTCCAACTAAGACTGCTCCCAGTCGTTCTTTCCCAACCCATATCGCATAGCTGCCACCGGCCAGAATACCCAGCAGGATGAGATGCGGACCTCCGTCGTCGAGATCGTTCAAGATAAATTGTAGCGTCAACAACCCTGCACCGATACCGATCAAGAGCCGGCTCCACACGTTCGCGTCTGATCTGCCACACAACATGCGGTGGAACAACATGGTGGTGATGACTACGCATCCGATAGCGACGGCATAGCGCAGAGCTAAGCTAGGGTTTCTATCCAGAATGAGCAATGGAGCGAAATAGATGCCGGTGGTTGGTAAATACATGTAGCAGTAGTCATTGGCGTAGAGATAATCCCCTGTGAGAAAGCGTCGTCCGATCTCGCGATGGATATCGATGTCACGAAAGTGAAATGACCGCCCAAAGGAGATGATGTAGCCATGCACCACCGCCGCAATCGCGAGACTGAGCTTCACCAGCCTCACAAAGAGAACGGACCTGACAAAATCGTTGATCCTGTGAATGATCGGTTTTGATTCCATAGTTGACCGGCACCAATACATGACCTCTAGAGGACACGTCAATCGTTTCTTTTGCAGAAAAAGCCTGGAGTTAGATTACGTAGGTGAGAAGCGGCATTAACAGCGGCCGTTACCTGCGGGGCAAGACCGGTATTTCTCTTCCAAGCGTTGAGAGATGATCCGACTGAGGGACGAGGGGTTCCCAACCGTTTTCCGTCGAAGATGCGGTAGGTGCGCTGTTCCCTTCCGCCTCTTTTTCCTTAGCAAGCTGCTCCACTTCCTCAATGAGTGTATCCATTAATTCTTCCATGGGAACCTTGCGGACAAGCTTACCCTTCTTGAACAAAATACCTTTGCCCTCACCGCCGGCGATCCCGATGTCGGCCTCTTTGCCCTCTCCAATGCCATTCACAACACAGCCGAGCACCGACACGTTCAACGGAGTCTTAATGTGGCCAAGTTTCTTTTCGAGCTCGTTCGCCATGCGCACGACATCGATCTCCACACGTCCGCACGTCGGACAAGCGATCACGTTGATCCCACGATGCCGCAGTTCCAAAGACTTCAGGATTTCGAATCCGACCTTGACTTCTTCCACAGGATCGGCGGCGAGCGAGACGCGAAGTGTATCGCCGATGCCTTGAGACAACAGGTAGCCGAGACCGATCGACGATTTCACAGCGCCAGTCATAGCCGTGCCGGCTTCTGTAATGCCGATGTGCAGAGGATAATCGGACTGCATCGCAAAGAGCCAGTAGGCATCGATGGCGTGCTTGACGTCGGAGGCCTTGAGCGACACCTTCATGTTGGTAAAGCCGACGTCCTCCAGCGCATGCACCGCGTTGAGCGCCGATTCGGAAAGCGCTTCAGGCGAAGGCCATCCGTATTTTTCCAACAACGGCCGTTCGAGCGAGCCTCCGTTGACGCCGACTCGAATCGGAATGCCATGATCATTGACCGCTTTGATGACTTCTTCAACTTTCCACCAGGTGCCGATGTTGCCGGGATTGATGCGGACGCAATCAACGACTGCGGCAGCTTTTAAGGCAAGGCGGTAATCGAAGTGAATGTCCGCGATCAAGGGCACCGTCATCTCTGCTTTGATCTGAGGCAGGACCGCAGCGGCTTCCTCGTCCGGCACGGCCACACGGATAATTTCACAACCGGCGGCTTCTAGCCGATGAATCTCCGCGACCGTGGCAGTCACATCGCGTGTGTCTGTCGAGCACATGGATTGCACGGACACAGGAGCATCGCCTCCGACCTTCACCGTGCCGACCGAAATCTGTCGAGTTTTTCGCCTGGCAATATGCATCTGCCGTAACTTTCTTATCCCTTATTCTTCACGCCCGAATCAGCTCCCCTGTTCGTCTCCATGGGGGAGATGGCTAGCGAACGCCGCATCTGTGAGAGGTGATTGCATGGCTGGTGTTTTACCGATGAGTTCCTTCACGCTTTGATAGATCCCTTCAGCCGTCAAACCATACCGTTCCCGCAACAAGTCTTGTGGCCCCTGTTCAATATACCAATCAGGTAGGCCTAGAACCTTTGTCTTTACCTCCGTCACCCCGGCTTCCGAAATGGTTTCCAGCACGGCAGACCCAAACCCACCGATCTTGCAACCTTCTTCCACCGTTACGACATAGCGCACCCGCTTCGCCACATCGACGATCAATTCATGATCGAGTGGCTTGACGAATCGTCCGTTCACGACCGCTGCGGAGATCCCTTCGCTACTGAGCCGTTCGGCGGCTTGATGCGCCTGCCAGACCGACACACCGATTGCGATAATGGCTACGTCCGTCCCGTCCTTGATCAACTCCCCTTTGCCAATAGGCAACGCCTGGGCCGTCGCGTCCATCGTGACCCCGAGACTGACGCCGCGCGGATAGCGCACGGAAATCGGGCCCTCATGCTGCACGCACGTTTTCATCATATGCTGCAATTCATTTTCATCTTTCGGCGCCATGACAACCATGTTGGGAACGTGGCGCAGATAGGCGTAGTCGAAGGCGCCATGATGCGTCGTCCCGTCTTCGGCGACGAGCCCGCCGCGATCGATGCAAAAGACGACGGGAAGGTTCTGAGTCGCCACATCGTGCACCACCTGATCGTAGGCCCGCTGGAGGAAGGTCGCATACATGACAACAACCGGCTTTATGCCCTGCGTCGCAAGCCCCGCAGCAAACGTCACTGCATGCTGCTCGGCGATGCCGACGTCATAGAGACGATCTGGAAATTCTTTTTCAAATGCCGTCAGCCCCGTCCCTTCGCACATCGCCGCCGTAATGGCCACAACGCGCTTATCTTCACGGGCCAACTTAACCAGGGCGTCCATTGCAATCGCCGTGTATGAAGGACGTGCGGCTTTCTTGGCCGGTGCGCCAGTCGACCGAACGAACGGTGGACAGGCATGAAACCATACCGGATTCTTCATGGCTGGTTCGTAGCCGAGCCCCTTCTTCGTAATAACGTGAAGGAGGACCGGCCCCTTCATCTTCAGCACATTCTCGATCGTCGGAAGGAGATGCTCAAAGTTGTGGCCATCGATGGGACCACTGTATTGGAACCCAAGTTCTTCAAAGAGCAATCCCGGGAGAATCACGCCTTTCGCAAGCTCTTCGGCTCGGCGAGCAAGCTTCTGCATGTCGGAGCCGATGTGAGGAATTTTCCCCAATAGCTGACCAGTCTCTTCACGCATCTTCCCATAGAACTCGCCGGTAATGGTTCGACTCAGGTAGGCAGAAATGGCTCCGACATTTTTCGAGATCGACATTTGGTTGTCGTTCAAAATCACGAGAAAATCTTTTCCGAGCCCTCCCGCATGATGCAGCCCTTCCAGCGTCATTCCCGCCGTCATGGCGCCGTCACCGACGACACAGACAACCTTGTTCCTCTGTTTCAACTGCTCCCTCGCTTCGACCATGCCAAAGGCAGCAGATACTCCGGTCCCCGCATGACCGGCGTTGAAGGTATCGTACTCACTCTCTTCTCGTTTACAAAATCCACTCAATCCACCGTACTGGCGAAGCGTGTGGAACTGTTCGCGCCGCCCAGTGAGGAGTTTGTGGGTGTATGACTGATTGCTAGTGTCCCAGACGATCTTGTCGGTCGGTGTATCGAGAAGGTATTGCAAGGCGACGGTGAGTTCGACGACGCCTAAATTCGAGGCCAGGTGTCCCCCCACATTTGAGACCGCCCCGATAATCTGTTCACGAATCTCCTGGCACAATGCCGGGAATTTATCTGGAGACAACCGCTTCAGATCGGCAGGACTATGGATCGTCTTCAGTAGGGACATAGATGGTCTCCTTCGTTCTCGCCCCATCGGCAGCAGTCCTACGCACAGGACTAATAGGCACCGTGTGTCCAGGTGCTAAATTTTCGTGGATTTTCACACACGAATCACATGAAGTCAAGCACTTACGAAAGGTGCATGGGGGAGCGCCCTCTCTGCTGAACCTTGATATAAAAGAACCGGACTGTCCTATGTTGGTACGGACACCAGATGGTGTCGATTAGTACGGAAAGTCGAGCCCGGCAAAAATGGCTCCTCCTTCTTTGCTGAATCCATAATCGATCCGTCCCACTACATTAGGCCTGATGATTCCACGAAACCCGATACCCGGCGTTATACGATAATCTTTAAAGCTCACGTTCTTGAACGAGTTAAACACCTGTCCGGTATCGATGAACGGCGCAATCTCAAAATCCGCCATGACCCCGGCGAGACGCGTGCGCAAAAGATGAATCCGCTCCTCAACACTGAACGAGATAAGTTGTTTATCGATGTATCGATCGACCCCAAAGCCACGCAGATTGTTTTGCCCCCCGAGCGAACTCTGCTCATAAAACGGAACATCGGTGCCCAGGGTGGCTTGCAATTCTCCACGAATCACCAAGATGGCCCGCTTGGACTCGCTCGCAAACATCTTCTTGACTTCGAGCCCATACCGGGAATAAAGCGGATCTGCACCCGGTTTGAAGTTATAGTTCAGCTCGGCATAGGCCGTGATCGCCGTCCCGTCGGTCGGTGTGACGAGGTTATTACGCGTATCGTAATGGAAGCTGATCCGCTGACCGAGAATCGTCGCGCCCTGCACACCAGGAGCCTCGGGGAAAAGATCACCCGAAAACGGGAGATCAGTGGCTCCTTGCTGGATCGGTTGCATATGCCTCAACCGTTGACTGATTGCAATTTGCGTGACCTCGTTCGCATGAACCCCGAACTTCCAGTTCAACCTCGTCTCAGAAGCCGTATAATTCGTCTGTTGTCCTTCGACGGTAGTCGGACCAAGTCCGAAAAATCGAACCGTGGCGTTCTTGAAATGCATCGCACTGAGCCCAATGCTATACCGACCATTGCTGAACCCTGGATCAACATAACTCACAAGAAATTTTCGTTCGATTCGTTCGGTCCAGGATGCAATCCCTCGGAGTTCTTTTCCCCCAGGCTCATAATGAAACAAATTAATCGTTCCACGAGTGCCGACGATCGAGTTATAGACCACCATCGGCGCAACTAAATACTTGAGATCCCCATCCGGTCCCGTGATCAGGGCCGGCACAATCATCCCGATGTCATTGCCGTCGTTTTTACTGGAACTCACGGCGGGGATCGGGAAATACTTTACTTCCGCCCCAGCGCGGTCGGAGAAAATAGGAAAGACGCTCCACAACACCAGACAGGCAATACAACGGACAAGGCTACGCATACACGTACTCATGATTCCGCAAACGACGTTATGGCGCCTTGAGCTTGTCGGATTTTTTGCGGAGCTGATCGACGAGATCTGAATAAGAAGAGGCACGAAGAATCTTCGTAAACTGCCCGCGATAGTTGTTCACCAGACTGACTCCGTCCACGACGACGTCATAGACCCGCCAATCATCTGCCTTATTGACCAAACGATAGTCAAGCGGGATCTCCGTCTTTCCCGAAAGCACTTTGGTCCTGACTTCCGCGTACTCTTTCTCCGTTCGTTCATTGAGATACTGCACGCCTTCGCCAGAATAGGTTTCGACCTTGTCCGCATACGAATTGGTCAGCAACGTCCGAAAGAGATCGACAAATTCTTGTTTCTGCTGATCAGTCAGCTGGTTCCAGGGAGCCCCAAGCGCCCGTCGAGACATTTCCGTATAGTCAAATCGAGCCGACACCACCTTCTCAAGTAGGTGTCGACGTTCCTCGGACTTCGCCGGTTGCTTAAGTTCCTTTTCCTTTACGATACGAAGCACTTCATCGATCGTCGATTTCATGGAATCGGTAGGAGGCCCAGCATATCCTGGTACCGCCACCACTCCGATGCCGATGACCATCATAAGCACCGTGAACCACGAGCTGCTGCCTCTCCACTCAGTCCACGTATTTCTGATCGCTATCATCGCGCCCCTCTCTCCGACACCAATTGTATATTTATATTCGTCTTTCCCGCCACACCCACAGACAGATCTGGTTAGTTGACCTTACCATGAACGTATTGACTCACCAACTCCTCCAAGTCGAGGCCTGATTCCGTATCACGAATGGCATCTCCCGGTTTCAGAGGATCTCCTCCTCCTCCTGGCGAGAGCGCGAGGTATTTTTCTCCGATGATCCCTCTAGTTTTAATCGAGGCAATAGTATCGGAATAGAGCTTCGTCCCATTTTGAACCGCCAGCCTCACCATCGCCCGGTCCTCTTTCAGTCTGATTGCCTTGACTCGGCCCACCTCCACGCCGGCAACCTCCACAGCCGCTCCGGACTTCAGCCCTGTGGCTGAATTGAACAGCGCATCCACTTCGTAGACATCTCCCCCGATGAGTTCCAACTTGCCAAGTTTCATCGAGAGATAGCCCAAACAGACAATCCCGACCAGCACGAAGACCCCGACGATCAGCTCCAACCTGCTTTTCTCCATCATGGCACTCCTCTAGACCCCAGACACCACCTTGGTGAGCGGCATGGCCCCGCCAACTGAAATGAATTCTCTGATTTCAGGATCAGACGTCCGTTGAAATTCTGCCGGCTCTGCCATCACGGCTATTTTCCCATGTTTCAACATCGCAATATAATCTGAAATCCCGAATATCTCCGGAATCTCATGGCTCACCATCACGGCGGTAAACCCAAACTTCCGCTGCATGCTTGTAATCAGATCATGGATTGACTTGGCCATGAGCGGATCGAGCCCCGTCGTCGGTTCGTCGAAGAGGATAATCTCCGGTTGCATCACCAATGCGCGGGCCAGGCCAGCACGTTTCCGCATCCCTCCGCTCAATTCCGCTGGAAACTTGTGTCCCATTCCCGCCAAACCTACCTGTTCTAGCTTTTCATCGACACGGCTGGTCACATCCGGCCCTTTCATTCGAAGTCGTTCTCGGAGTGGAAAAGCCACGTTTTCGAAGACCGTCAGTGAATCGAATAGCGCCGCGCCCTGAAACAACATCGCAAACCGTTTGCGCACTTCATTGAGTGCATGGCCGCGGAGCCGAGAAATCTCAACTCCATCGACCCACACTTCTCCAGAGTCAGGCTGGAGCAAGCCGATCATGTGCTTCAGCAACACGCTCTTGCCTTCCCCACTGCGTCCAATGATCGTCGTGAGTTTCCCTTCCGGTACGTCAAGGTCGATACCTCGCAGCACCGGTTGGTCTCCCAACATCTTTGTCACACCGACGAGCTTCAGCATGGTTACATAAACAATGATGTCAGGAAATAGTCCCAGATGAGAATCAAGACCGACGACAACACGACCGCCTCTGTCGTGGCGGTGCCGAGCCCCTCGGCACTCATCTTGGTGTAAAAGCCTTTATAGCAACAGACCCAGCTCACGATCAGACCAAAACTAACAGACTTGAGAATGCCGCCATAGACGTCTTTCCACTCGACTGCGGACTCGATGGAGTTCCAATACGAACCCGCATTCACACCAAGCAGTTCCACCCCGACCAGATGGCCTCCATAGATTCCCACCACGTCGAAGATGGCGACTAACAGAGGCACACCGATCAACCCGGCGACAAGTTTCGGCGTAATTAGGTATTGGAGCGGATTGATGGCCATGGTGTCGAGCGCATCGATCTGCTCCGTGATCCGCATAATACCGATCTCCGCCGTGATCGCGGAACCAGCGCGCGCCGTCACCATAAGCGCAGCCAAGACCGGCCCAAGCTCGCGAATCATACTGATCGCGACTGCGGAACCCAACAGTCCTTCAGACCCAAACTTTCGTAACGTATAGTAGCCTTGCAGCGCCAGAACCATCCCTGTAAAGGCGGCCGTCAGCACGACAACAAACGTCGACTTGTAGCCGATGAAGTGGAGTTGCTTGATGATTTGCATGCCCCGTAGCGGCGGACGTGCCAACCAGGCAAAGGATGCCACCATGAAGATCAACATCCGGCCCATTTCCGCCACATAGGTAAGAGCCCATCGGCCCATGAGTGCGAGTAGCGTCATGGTCAAGTCGGCGAGAGTTCCTTCTTTGGTCGCTCGGTCACCATCGCCGCCACATAGCTCCTGAAAAAGGCCGTTAAGGCTGCTGCTGCGACTAGACTCTGTCGACGGAGCCGGCCAAGACCCAAGAGGCATGAAGGGGCGGCCAAGATCGTCTCGATCCCTTTCAGCCACCCAGTGGGCCTGAGAAACAGATTGAAGTCAAGTGGAAGATCTTCGTCCAGACGATCCGAAACGGATCGGATGATCACAAAGGGAACCTGCGCCCGTTGTGCTTGGGCAGCCAAAGCGAAGCTCTCCATGTCGAGGCCGATGGCCTGAGTGCTCAACGCAAACCGTTGCTTTTCTCGGGCACTGCCAATGATGTGATCGGTCGAGACAAACCGCCCAATGTGTTCGGACGGCACCAGGGGCTCGACAGACGTCACGGCGAGGTCTCGTTCATCACCCGGCACATCGAGAACCTCTGACGGCTCGTCGCCATGATTTCTGCAATACACCACTTCACGGCCTACCAAGAGTGCCCCGATATCCGCTGCGATGAGCGCACAGGCAAACCCCGTCGATACCACAAGGCCGAACGATTGGTTGTCAAGCACTTGGGCAGCGCTTCGACCCGCTTTTTCAAGACCGACGCCGGTTTGAACTAGCCAATACTCCCTGTCGCCTACAGTGCACACGAAAACAGTGCGACCACCGACTCGACGCTCAACGCCAGGAGGGAACGCCGACTGAACAGCGCTCATTTCCCAAGGGGTGGCGGAAAAAATGACGATTCGTTTCGATGACACAGCACTAGATGCGCGTGGGGAAAAAGAATCGGCGTGGGTCAATGCTTGGACCGATACAAGTCAGTTCCTTGAATGTGATGACGCAGTTCGTCGGCCCGTATCTTTCCACGGGAACGGAGATTGCGGTACATCGCCAGAGCCCACAGCGGAAAGTACTGACAATACCAATGATACCGAAGATAAAACACGCGTGGAAACCCCGTGCCGGTATGACTAATTTCCTCCCACGATCCATCCTTCATCTGCCAACGGAGGAGAAATTGTACCCCACGCGCAACACTGAAGGAATCAACCGCATCAGCCGACATCAACGCCATCAACGCCCATGCTGTTTGTGAGGGTGTGCTCTCCCCTTTGCCGTGAACCTCACTATCGTCCCTATAGGAGAGACAGGACTCACCCCACCCACCGTCAGGATTCTGTTTTGATTCCAACCAGGCAACCGCTCGACGAATATACGGCGCCGAGAGATCTTCTCCGATGGCCCTGAGTCCTGCTAAAACAGACCACGTCCCGTAGATATAATTGACACCCCAGCGTCCGTACCAACTGCCGTCTTTCTCCTGCTCTTTTTTAAGAAACGCCAAGGCCGGTCCTGCGGCTGGATGCGTCTTGTCGTATCCCAATGCGCCGAGCATCTCCAAACAACGTCCAGCCAGATCGGAAGTACTGGGGTCCAAGAGCGCTTTATGATCGGCAAAGGGGATATAGTTGAAGACGACTCGGTTGTTGTCTTTATCATAGGCACCCCAGCCGCCGTCGGATCCCTGCATCGCCAAGACCCAGCGCATCCCGCGGCCAATAGACTCGTTCAGCTCATCCTCATGACCGGGAAACTTCAATTTAGAGAGCGCCATGATGACCACAGCGGAATCGTCAACATCTGGATACGATTCATTCTCGAACTGGAAGTACCATCCACCTGGTTCCGCGTTCGGTGAGGAGATGATCCAGTCACCGACAGCCTTGGTTTGCCGAGACATAAGATACCGGCCTGCTTTTTGAAGCGAAGGATGATCCTGCGGCACTCCCGCTTCAACCAGCGCATTCATAAGCAACGCGGTGTCCCAAACAGGAGAAAAACAGGGCTGGAGATGGAGAGTGGGAACGGACTCACCATCGACCATCGTGGAATCGTAGACCTCCAACGCCTCGATCTCGCGAAGCGCCTTGACGACCAGGGGATCATCGGCATCGTACCCTAAGCATTGAAGTGCCATGATGGAGTTAGCCATCGCCGGATAGATGGCACCGAGTCCACCGGCCCCTTTAAGGTGATCCACCATCCAGCAAGCAGCTTTGTGCAGCGCTTTTTCCCGTAACGCCCGCATGGGCATCCGATCATACAGTTTCAGCATCACATCTAATGCCACGAAGAAGTTATGCGGGGTGAACCAGGCCTGATCCTTGTTGAACGGAGGGTATTTCCAATAGCGAACCTCCGGGCGCGGGATGGGGTACAACTCATCGATGCCTTGTTCCCGTGGGATCCGGCAGACCGGACGATGCGCAAATACAATGAGTAAGGGAATCAGCACGGCCCGGGACCAATACGAGATCGCATAGATACTGAAGTAGAACTTCTTCGGCAACAACATTAGTTCGACGGGCATATGGGGAACACCTTCCCAATCATACTGATCGAACAGGGCCAGCGTAATTTTGGTAAATACGTTGGCTTGCAGAACACCGCCCATGGCCAGAATCCGCTCTTTTGCGCACACCATGAACGGCTCATCCGGCGACACCCCGCATAACTTAAGTGCAAAATATGCTTTGACCGATGCGCTGATCTCCGCAGGGCCACCATAATAAATCGGCCATCCACCGTCCTGCAGTTGTGTCGCCTGGAGATATCGGACAGCCTTCACCTCTCGGGCAGGATCAACCCGATCGAGAAACCGACGCAGCATGACGTATTCAGAGGTCAGCGTGGTGTCTGCTTCCAGCTCGGCAACCCAATACCCTTCGGCATGTTGACGGTTGAAGAACCATGATTGACTCCGCCTGATTGCGTCATCCACCGCATCAGGTTGGCTCACGGCATGACCGATGGGTCGGCGAGCAGCCGAAGAATCTAATGAGGCCAGGATAACCGGTTTGTCAGAAACCAACCGAAGCGACGCGACAGGAGTCAACTCCGTAGCAGGATCGAGTCGCCCTTGAACAGTCGAGAGCAGGCTGTCAGAGAGGCGGTTGAACAACGCCTTGATGATATTCATGAATCTTTATGACTTGACCGACAGGACTGAGGAGGGTGAAAGACCGGCATCTTGCAATGGTCTCCCTTCGTAAACCTTTCCAATATTCCCTGTGGATACTCCGAAGGCTTATAACAGACGATTTGAAACGAGTCAAGCGAGTGGTGGGAGAAGTGCCTGAAGTATCTATATTTTTTATCGGTGTAGGTGATTGAGAACACCGCTTCTACCGTACCCATAACTGAACGTCGCGGCATTACTCGACCCATCGACCACTTCATGAGAGGGACCTCACCACTGCTATCGCCAAAGTTACAGATGGTAGGTGGACAGCCCACCCTGCACAAAGCTGCCATCGATCGATACTACGATCAGTGCTGATGGGCACAGCAGTAGCGATGCGGAAATTCACGCTGTTCGAGGCAGTCCCCTGAACCCTAGACGGAGGTTCCGACATTGCCAGTGTTCACCTTAATCTTCTGGCAGAACCGGCTCATGAGTTTTGGAGATGACCGATTCTGGTTCGACTGGTGACTTATGCTGCTATTCGCAACATGTCCTCACCAAAAACACGGTGGGTGTGGGCCTGAAAAAGATGTGCGCAGGAAAGTAAGTGCGACAAGACGGGAAAAAGGTTACCGCGTCAAGAGGACAACGAGAGTAACGAAACTCCACAACGTGACTGACAGGCGTAGTCCATTGACAATGCCTCTGGCAGACCCCAAAGGATCATGCTCCAACTCTTCCTTCCGCTCGTCCCGCGCCACCTGTAATGGTCCCTCTGCCGCTTTGCAGCTGGGCCTGAGCAGTGCTTCCAAGGTCACATGGACAAGAGCAACCGATTGTGGGTGGAGCCCTCTATCCCGGATTTGCGAAAGCCCCATGATCCCTCCTCGTTGATGCAGGTTGTGAAGCAGCTTCCACACTCTTGCTAGAGCAACAACGATACCGTGAGTCATTCGCCATTTCATAGCAAAACCACTTTCCTTGACTACACATCCACTATTGGCACATAAGAGTGAACACCTCCATAAGCATTTGATAAATTACGCTTTACTTCAATAATGGCATCCACGTCTCAGTACGTGATGGGAGCTCGCTCCACAACTCTGCAGCCCTTTCAGATGACCAGAGCATTTCCCAGCATATGACCTGGACATTCTTGAACACTAAAATGTCAAACTACCTACGGGAATTGGCACGGCAGAGACAAAAGAGGCTATGGCGGTAAGCAGAAAACTGTGTCCGTCATCTGGAGACAGGTCACGGCTGACGGTAAGACCGTCCCGAAACGAGTCTAACCAGGATAGTGAAGAAAGGTGTAAGAACTCTTAATCCTTACGTTGAGCAGAAGCTTGTGGCGCCGGACGGCCGACCCCTACACTGGTTGCAGATCGCCGAGCCTGACGGACACCAATTTGGACACCCCCGGCTCCTCCATGGTGACGCCGAAGAGGGAATCAGCGATGCTCATCGTCCGCTTATTGTGCGTAATGACGAGGAACTGCGCAGTCTGCGCCAACTCCTTCAAGACCCCCGTAAACCGTCCGATGTTTTCCTCATCCAGCGGGGCGTCGATTTCGTCCAACAGGCAGAACGGTGTCGGCCTGATCAGAAAGCTCGCAAACAACAGTGCCATCGCCGTAAGCGTCTTTTCTCCGCCTGACAGCATGGTGATACTCTTCAGCCGTTTTCCAGGCGGTTGCGCCACAATTTCAATACCTGGCTCTTGATTACCGGAAGGTTCACCGCTTTCAGCAGGCGGTTCATCGACCAGCTGCAGCTCGGCCCGCCCGCCAGGGAAGAACTGACCGAAGACCTCGGTGAACTTCTGCTGCAACTCTTGGTACGTAGCTGAGAACATCTCTTTCGTCGTCTGGTGAATCCGCTGAATAATTTCCTTCAGTGAAGCGATCGAGTTCGACAGATCCTGCTCTTGGGCAGACAAGAATGTGTGGCGTTCTTCCAGCTCTTGGTGTTCGCTGATCGCAGCTAAATTAATGGGTCCCATTCGATCCATCCGGTCACGGAGCTTCTGCAACTGCTCTTTCAACTCGGCATCGGAACGAGGCTCGGGCTCCTCTACGGCTGTGGCCTCAGCCTCGTTCATAGAATCGCTCGACTGCGTAGGATCAACGATCAGTGTGAGGGGATCAAGCTGATAGGTCCCCGACAATGTTCCTTCGACAGTTCCCAATTGGATACGGATTTCCGCTCGACGAACCTCAACTGTCATCCGGGCATCCCGCAGAGCTGAAATCCCTCGTCGCAACTCTTCCAGACCGGACTCATGCGTTTGACTCACCGCCATTTGTTGCGCCTGTCGCTCTTGCGCGGCGACCAATTCTCCCTTCACCCGCCCGGCGGTGACACCGAATTCTTGGCAGAGGCCCTCCTGACGAGCTTGTTCTGTCTGGCTCTGCTCGATGAGCCCCTTCAGACTGTTCAGGTGCTCACCCAATGCACGATGCCGATCTTCCGTCTCTTGGATCTGTTGTGTCACCCGAGCGCGGTTCAGTTGCTCATGTTGCCGTTTGGCTCGCAAGCCTTCCGCGGTCATCTTCGCCTCGGTTACATGTTCCTGGTGCGTTCTCATATTTTGATCAAACAACCCCAGTTGCTCGCGCACCTTCCCCAACATCGTTTCCTGTCCGTTCTTCTCAGCCAGCCACTGAC
This sequence comes from Nitrospira sp. CG24B, assembly GCA_002869845.2. Classification (GTDB taxonomy): domain Bacteria; phylum Nitrospirota; class Nitrospiria; order Nitrospirales; family Nitrospiraceae; genus Nitrospira_D. The sequence goes on from NEWS02000004.1 coordinate 215,485, forward strand.
CCAATTGAGTCTGGACCGAGTGCGATTCTTGTTCCAACCGCTGAGCTTCGCTGACACCATCCTGAATTTCCGTCTCTATCCCAGCGAGTCGATGGTCAAGGTCATTCAGTACATGCTGAAGCTTCTCTTCATCCTTGCGCAGCGACAGATTCTGCATCTCGGCATCACGAAGCGCATCACCGAGTTGGCGGTCCTGCTGGGTGAGCATCTGGATCTGGGAAGACACCATCTCTCGCTGTTGCTTGCTCTGATCAAGCTCCGTGACAAACACATGGCGTTTAGTTTCAAGATCGATCACCTCTCGCCGGCGTTCCAGCAAACCCGGCGTTCCTTGAACCTGGCCACCCGTCACGATGCCCGACGCATCCACCACTTCCCCATCCAGAGTCACTAAGATTGGACCGTTCGGAGCACTCCACGCATGTTGCTCCCACAAGTGCATCGCCTGGTCCAATGATCGAACAATGACGACGCGATCGAACAACGAATCGCGAGCCGACGTTCGGGCGGCATCGGTTTGGACCAACTCCACGGCAAGCCCGACAACGCCTGGCTGCGTGGCGATCGACGTCCACCAATCATGAGTCCGTCCGCCTTCCCATCGTGGGCGCTGCGGAATAAAGCTGCCTCGCCCCAGCGATTCCTGTTGAAGAAATCGAATCAACTTTTGCCCGACAGACGGTTCATCCACAAACCATCCTCTGACGCGCTCTCCCAACACCGCCTCAACCGCCCGTTCCATCCCTGACGGAACCACCAACCATTCGGCCACCGCATCCCGTACCCCGTCACAAGACTTCAGGGCGGGGCCTTGCTGGGTCCCCTGCCGACCGTAGCCCATCTCTTCACGAACCACACCCTGCAATGCGTCAAGGCGAGAGTCCACTCCGGCCAGCTCTTCCGAGCGTCGTAAGATCACCGGATCCAACGACTGGAGGGCGCCCGTAGCTTGAGCCGCCTCCTCTTGCACCGTGCGTTGTTCTGCCCGTAGTTGCGAGACAAGGCGATCGGCCTCTCCATATTCCTTGCGCAAGATCTCGTAGCGCTCAATCGCCGACTCACGCTGGCTTCGCAGTTCGTCTCGCTCCGACAACAAGCGAGTGCCGCGGCCCGCGAGATCTTCCATTCGCTTGGCCAATTGCGAGATACCTTGTTCGGTATTCGCGACAAGCACAACCAATTGCAGCACATCGTTGCGCCCTCGCTCCTCCTCCGCAACAGCCGCAGCCCGTTGATTGAGCAAGCGCGTCAGCTCTTCATCGAGTTCCCCGAGAATCCGATCTCGAATCGCCATCTCCTCCTCGACCGACGTCAATGACGACTCGATGGCACGAAGTCCGACAACCAACTGCTCTTGTGATCGGACTAGCTCCTCCAGCTCAGCTGATTCCTGTACCTGTTGTTGGCCGAATAACAACCCGCGGTTTCGTTCGACCTCCGCCGCCGTCAGCGCGTGGGCCTGCCGTTGTTCGACACCCGCCAGTTCCTCTCGAATCTTCCCGATGGAATCAGCGGTCGCAATCGCATCAAGACGCGCTTGCTCGAGTTCTGTTGTAAGCCGAGCCAGGTCGGCTGCTTTCTCAGAGTCTTGTTGATCCAGGTTCAGAACTTCGGTGTCCGCCTCCTGCAATGCGTGTCGTAAGACCCTGAATTCCCTCGTCAACAATATCACTTCAATTCCGCGCGCCTCACCCTGCAGCGTCTGAAAGGTTCGCGCCTGGCGAGCTTGGCGTTCCAAGGAATTGAGTTGCTTTTTGACCTCTGCCACAATATCTCGGACACGTAGAAGATTCTGCTGTGTCGTTTCCAACTTCCGTAGCGCCTCGGCTTTCTGTTTCTTATACCGGACAATGCCTGCGGTCTCCTCGATGAGCTCGCGCCTGTCTTGCGGCGACGCATTCAAAATCTGATCGATCTGACCCTGAGCAATGACCGTGTGTCCTTTGCTCCCCGCCCGCGTATCGAGCAATAAACTACGGATATCCTTCAACCTGCAGTGAATCTTGTTGATGAGATACTCACTCTCGCCGTTGCGGTACAAACGGCGGGTAATCATCATCTCTTGCGCCTCAGTCAGCTCGTTCGGAAGTCCCGAGCCACCGTCCAGCTTCATCATTGCCGGATCAAGTCCACCGATTACCAACGACACTTCCGCCATCCCCAAAGGCTTTCGCAGTTCAGTGCCGTTAAAAATGACGTCTTCCATCTTTTCACTTCTGAGCGTTTTAGTGCTTTGCTCGCCCAACACCCATAGGATGGCGTCTACGACGTTGCTCTTTCCGCTCCCATTCGGCCCGACGACCGCCGTGACCCCCTCAGGGAATTCAATCTTGGCTTCCGCGAACGACTTGAAGCCCATCATATTCATAGATTTCAGATGCATCGGCTCACCCTCGGTTACGCGCAGATTAAGACGCGTGCTTGGGAAACAAAAAGTTTCCGGCCCTTGTACCATAAGGGTTCTCGGAAATCAAAAATAAAACACATTGTGTGGTGGAATAAACGACATGGCCCTACAAGATGTAGGGCCATGTGGGGATATAAACGGATGGCACCGCCAGCTACCCGGCGATGCTGACTACCGGCTTTTTTGAGGATTCTATCTGGACCAGTTCCTTCGGCAAGAGAAATTCGACGTCTTCCTCGATCACCGTGAGTTCTTCAACATCCGACGGTTCCGACGCTCTCAGGAATGCAACGACTTCCGTGACCAGGATTTCCGGAGCTGACGCACCAGCCGCAATCCCGACTGCCTTGGCCCCTTGCAGCCACGCAGGATCAATATCGGCAGCTGAATCGATCAGGTACGACGGGATGCCGCATTGTTCCCCCAGTTCGCGCAGACGATTGGAATTGGAGCTGTTCGGTGACCCGATGACCAGAATGACATCCACCAGACGAGACAATTCCTTGACGGCATTCTGCCGGTTTTGCGTTGCGTAACAGATATCTTCCTGATGTGGCCCCTTGATGTTTGAAAACCGCTTGTGCAATGCGCCGACGATGTCCCGACATTCATCGACACTCAGCGTCGTCTGTGTGACATACGACAGATTAACGGTGTTGTCCACCTGCAGCTTTTCCACATCTTCCACCGAAGACACCAAATGAAACTTGTCGGGAACCTGGCCTAGCGTCCCGATCACTTCCGGGTGACCGGCGTGACCAATCAGAATTAATTCATACCCCTGGGTATAATCGCGGTTGACTTCGTTATGAACCTTGATCACGAGCGGGCAGGTTGCATCAATCACGTGCAGACGACGATGATTCGCTTCTTCCCACACTGACTTCGCCACACCATGCGCACTAAAAATGACGACCGACCCCTCAGGCACTTCGTTCAACTCTTCCACAAAGACCGCGCCCTTTTGCCGGAGTGAGTTCACCACATGGCGGCTATGGACGATCTCGTGACGAACATAAATTGGAGCGCCGTACTTTTTAAGAGACAGATCCACGATATCGATCGCCCGATCGACACCAGCGCAAAACCCTCGTGGATTAGCAAGATAGATCTTCATGGTTAGCGTAGCTCCTTAGGCTCAGATCCAGGATCTGGTCATGAACCCGAATCGGTACGCTACGATACGTCAGATCCACCGGCCTCGTCAACAGAATTGCCGTCGTCATTACCCTAGCCCTTACAAACTGCTTTGCCAACTCCAGGTCTCGCATGAGCCTCGACCAAACTCTTTCAGTACCTCATAAACTCGATCTGTCGCTGCACCAGTGATTTTGCAACATGCGTGATAGTCAAAGTTCTCCGCATCTAACTCCTCTCAGTGGGCATCCATAATGCTACCGATGTAGATGCTATTGGGGCGATCCCACCCGGAAAGGTCTCTGCCAAAACGCTCTTGGGAGTCATGCTCACACCTTTGAATAACAGACCTACTTGATGCCGCCATGACTCTGCAGACTTGACTCCCTCTACCACCCCCCGTACGCTCAATCTCTGTCGAAAATTCTGCTCGTTGTTTCTTCTTGGGAAAGGAGACCCCCCATATGGCTCAACGACCTTTTCAAACGGGAGCTGTTGTCAAGCTGAGTGATGGAGAAAACGCCAAGGACGTCGTCGTCTGTACCGTTCCTGCTAGGAAACGATTCGATATCAAATTTCTTGGCATCAATGGTTTCGGGCACCCAACTCAACCCCTCTTTTACGCGGTTCACGTGACGACACGCTCGAGAGTCGGTATCTATCCCATTGCGCTTACCGGTGTGTCTGAGATAGAGGAGCCAGAGTTTCCCTCAAGATTTTTTGGAAGCCAAGAAGCGATTCTCTACGCGGATCCCAAGTCCAACCTCGTCTTTTCAGTCGCGCGCAAGGACACTGCTGGTAACGTACGGGTATTTATCGAATTCTGCGGGCTTCTCGTCGATGCGTGAGCGATGAGCTGAGCAACCATGAACAGGGAGCCCCAATGAAAAGGGGCAGATGCTATTGGGGAGTTGGTAGCAGTAGGGCAACAAGTACTATGCGCGTCAGGCACTGATGGGATTGGAGCTCGATGCAGCTTTGGACGGCACAATCAACTGAGGCAGATTGCTTCAGGGGAAACACGACACGGGCTTGATCCCTCGATTGAGAGATCAAGCCCGGACTCTTTCAATAAAATGGTTCTCGATTAAATCTTAGAACTCCGAAGATTTCTCAACCCTCCAGCTCCCAGTCCGACCAAAGAAATGATCCCCAGGCCGAACAACACTACCGCAGGTGGCAACGGCACCGCCGTCAGAGTGCTGATTGATCCAAGAAACACGGCCGGGTTGCCAGTCGAATCCTCTAAAAAGAGCCGCCATCTCCCAGTCGTCAAGGCATTTAAGCTTGGAGGCCCCTGGAGATCCGTGGTCGTAAACAATCCTCCCCCTGGATGGTCCACTCGAAGGTCAAAGCTGAATGGAGTAAAGTCACCCAGCGGACCACTGGTCGTGGTCGCGGCAGACGTCAACGCCCAGCGATCAACAACACCACTCCCCAGTGGCTTGTTCTGGGAAATCGTGATGGCATTGGCACCTGCTTCGAAGGTCGACGAGTACCCGACGATCCCTCCAAGATTCAGGGTAAAACCCGTCACTGCGTTATTGTAGACGCCAGCGCTCCCACCCGTCCCAGGGTTGAATTGAAATGTCCCGGAAACTGGGGCCAACACCTCCGAGATACCGTCGATGCTGCCGGTAAACGAATAGGATATGGACGCCGCTTGCGCTCCAGCCATCGGCAGTGACAGGACACACAACGCTGCAACCGGCACAATAAACTGTCTCCTTAGCAACTGTTTCAGCATGGGCAAACACCGCTCCTTTTAGAGGTTAGTAGACTAGGGATACGAATGAACGGAAACTATTCCAGCAAATTTCAGACCACCCACTGAGGTTTGCATGCCGCTGAAAACTAAGGATTTCTATTGTGGCTCACGACAGCACTTGCATCCAGATTCCCACAACGATGTTCAATTTTGTATGAACCGTATGCAGGTCGGCAAAAACTTCCCAGTACCTCACGTCATTCCGGATTGCAGTCGTTTCTCATGTCGTTCCTACCCACAGGAGAGACCAGTTTCTCCTCCCTAGTCTCCCTAGTTTCAAGGTTTCTCACTCCATTTCGAATTGGCAAGAGAATCGGTCATCTCCTCCAGTTTGAGAAAGTCTGAAAGGAACACGTTCTGGTAGGAAGAGTCCTCCAGAGGCAGAACGTTCGCTTGCCGCACTCGAAATTCGCCGATGCACAGATCTTGGTGATGGTCCGCACGGCTGATGGCAACCAGCCCATTACCCCAATAACAGTGCCCATTCTCTTGACTCTCTCTCCCCTCCCCCGTACGCTCACGGTTCTATGGGATTTTCCACGCACAAGAAAGTACTCATTGTGGAAGACGAGCAGGACATCCTGCAGCTCGTGAAACACTATTTAGAGAAAGAGGGGTTTCGACCGATCACTGCGATCAGTGGGCTCGACGCGCTGAAAAAGGTCAAAGAGGAAAAGCCCGATCTGGTCGTCCTCGATCTGATGTTGCCCGAGATGGATGGGCTCGAAGTCTGCAAACGCCTCCGCTCCGTTCCCGATACCGCCATGCTCCCGATCCTCATGCTCACGGCGAAAGCGGAAGAATCAGATACGATTGTCGGGCTGGAACTAGGGGCTGACGATTACGTCACCAAGCCATTCAGCCCAAAAGCGCTGGTTGCGCGTGTCAAAGCTCTGCTGCGTCGTATCGAGCGTGCCCCTGCTGATGGCCCAGATCTACACCGCTATGGTGCACTCACCATGAATCTGGCTCGGCATGAGGTCAGTCTCCGGAAACAAGAGGTGCCGTTGACGGCAAAGGAGTTTGGCTTGCTTGAGCAGCTGCTTCGGCATCCTGGCCGTGTGTTGACCCGTGAAGTGCTGCTCAATGCCGTGTGGGGCTACGACTACTACGGGACAACCAGAACAGTCGATGTGCACATCCGCCGGCTCAAGCAAAAACTGCCGCTCCTGGAAGACGCCATCGTGTCCATTAAATCATTGGGCTACAAGCTGAGGGATCTCGACTGATCAGAATGACGTGGTCGATTCGATGGAAGGTGACACTTGGCACACTTGTGGCAGTTGCCTGTGGGCTACTGATCGCCGGCGTGATGACGGTGCAGTCCCTGGAACATCGGCATCTCTCCCAATTCGGCGATGCGCTGGAGGCAAAAACCAAGCTTGTCGAATACGGCTTTCAACCGCTGTTTCACCCACCCTCCCCCCATCCGACTCCGTCTGCCTTACAAGAGACGGCACGCGACCTCGGCAACCGAGCATCCGCTCGTGTGACGCTGGTCGCCGCAGACGGAACGGTGCTCGCCGATAGCACCGCACGAGATGCCGACGTCCCCGCTATTGAGAATGATAAATCTCGGCCCGAAATCCAACAAGCCCTTTCCACCGGACATGGAGAGGACATCCGCCCAAGTCATACCACCGGCGAGCGCACCATGTATCGCGCCGTGCTGCTACATCAGCCTCCGAATGCGGCACCGATCGCCGTGCGCGTGGGCCTGCCCATGGTCATCGCCGACCGCGAGATTTCAGAATTGAAACAACGCTTATTTCTCGCGCTCGGAGTCGCCTTCCTCGTCGCCCTGATGCTCAGTGTCTGGTTAGCTCACAGCATAACCAGACCTCTCTCGGACATTGCATCGGCTGCCCGACAACTCAGCTCTGGCCATCAGACTATCCCGATTCGAACAACCGCGCAGGATGAAGTCGGCATCCTGGCCACGACGCTGAATGACATGGCGAGCCAGCTGCATGCCAAGATCGACGAACTCTCGGAAGACCGCGCGCAGCTGCTTGCCGTACTCACATCGATGGTCGAAGGCGTCATGGTCCTGGACTATCGCGGCCACGTGCTGCAGATCAACCCGGCGTTGGAACGGATGTTCGGCATCTCACGCGTGGAAGCTCGAGGGCGCCCCTGCGCCGAACTGTTCCGCCATCAACAGCTCAACGACCTCGTGACGACCATTCTACGATCACCCGCGCCGTACGAGGATGAAATCGTGCTCCCTTTGACGGGACGCTGCCTCCAGATCGAAGCCTCCCCGGCAGGGGGAGAACGCGAAAGTGAAGCCTGTATCGTGTTGGTATTTCATGACATCACCGAACTGCGGCGTCTGGAGAAGATACGCAAAGACTTTGTGGCGAATGTCTCTCATGAACTTCGGACTCCGCTCACTTCCATTAAAGGCTACGTGGAAGCCCTGCTGGACGGCGCCAAGGACGACCCCGTTGCTTCCATGAAATTCTTGGAGATCATCCTCAAACAAAGCGATCGGCTGAACTTGATCATCGAGGATCTGCTCGAACTCTCGAAAATAGAATCGGGCCGTGTCTCGCTGAAGGAAGAGCCACTTGAGCTGCGTTCCGTCGTCGACCGGACGTTGTCCATGATCAAGCCAATCGCCGACAAGAAGCGTCACCGTCTCGTCACATCGGTCGATTCGTCGCTCTCTCCAGTGGCGGGTGATGAAGGTCGGCTCGTGCAAGTCTTGACCAATCTGCTCGATAATGCCATCAAATATACGCCGGAGGGAGGAACCATCACGGTCGGCGCCACGCTTGCTCCCTCAATCGGGAATGCGGAGCCACCAGCCGGAGCGATCGAACTCACCGTCACCGATACCGGAATCGGTATCCCCGAAGAGGACAGACCTCGTGTCTTTGAACGATTTTACCGCGTCGACAAAGCTCGGTCACGCGAGTTGGGCGGAACGGGACTCGGACTGGCGATTGTGAAGCACATTGTCGAGGGACACGGAGGGCAGGTGTGGGTCGAAGCGAATCATCCTCAAGGCAGTCGTTTCGTGGTTCGACTTCCAGTCAGCGGTGGCAAGCGAGTGTCTGCTCAAATGAACGAAGCAAGCAAAGCATAGACCCCGCTCTCGGCCTAATGTCGTTACCAGCGTAGAAGGCCTGTGGCCCAAGTTAGTCCACCGCCGAAACTGCCCAGCAACACCAGATCATTCGGTGAGATGTTCCCGCCACGAACCGCATCATCGAGCGCGATTGGAAGAGAGGCTGAAGACGTATTACCATAGCGTTTGATCACCGAGACTAAGCGGCTCTGATCGATCCCCAAGCGCTCGGCAACCTGCGACAAAATTCGACCGTTCGCTTGATGGAGAACAATCTGTGTGAGATCTCCTGGACCGACGCCAAATTCTTTCAAGATCTCCTGCACAGCCTGTTCAATTCGACGAATGGCTATCCGAAAGAGCGACGCGCCCTGCATCCGAAGCGAGTGCTCACGCTTGCGCAGTGTGTCGGAAGACACGGGCATCCGTGATCCTCCGCCGGGGAGCCGAATGAGTCCATGATGGGCTCCATCGGCATACAACCTGATCCCCAGAATCCCTCGCCACTCAGGAGTACCATCCTCTTCACCCCGCAGTATGACGGCACCGGCCCCATCGCCGAACAACAGCGCCGTCGCGTCATCCTGATGGTCGAGCGATCGAGACTTGACCTCTGAGGCCACAACCAGACAGGTCTTGGCTTGCCCGCTCTGAATCATGGCCTGGGCCATGGAGAGTCCGTACAAGAAGCCTGAGCAGGAGGCAGACACATCAAACGCCCCCACTTGCCGACATCCCAATCCTCGTTGGACCAAGCAAGCCGTTGAAGGGAACGCCATGTCCGGAGAGGTTGTGGAAAGAATGATGGCATCGATTGAAGAAGGCGCACAATCTGCGGCATCAAGTGCACGACGGCCCGCCTCGACGGCCATATCGGAAGACGCCTCGTGATCGCCGGCCCAATGACGTGTCTGAATACCCGTCAGCCGGTAGATCCGGGCCGGGGATACCCCTAGCGTAGGAGCAATCTCTTCATTCGAGACAATCCTGGAAGGAAGATAGCTACCTGTTCCAATGATTCTTGAACGAACCATGACCGCCAAATACCGTCCATTCCTCGCAAAAATGCTCACACTTGCGATGTGCGGCGGGATTATAGGGAGTGGAAAGAGGCAGGTCAACCAAACCGCTCCTAACATTGCTTTTAGCCGGTATCCTTGCTATGTATTAAC
>NEWS02000004.1:225144-242139 GCA_002869845.2 Nitrospira sp. CG24B
AAGCAACCGACCGGCCGTTAGTCCATCGCCCGCTCCAACAGTCATGGGAACACTCGGCATTTCTCCATCACTCGAATCTTTCAGCACGTCCGCTTCTACTGCCACGACACTGAGTCAAGGCTTTACAGCCTGCCGTCTCGGCGCCTGGTGCTGATCTAGCCGGTTACCTGCCACCATACGGCAATCGATACCGTATCTCCGCTGGATCAGTGGAGATGGGAGTGATTTGATCCAGATTGACCGTGAGCTGACGGCTGGTTGCTGAAAGCTGATGGTTATCTACTGGCCGAAATACCAGCCGATCCCATATCGCTCCAAGAAGCTTGTCACCATCGTGAGTGAATTGGCATAGATCATCACGCCGACTAGGATCAGCAGCACTCCACTCACCGTTGAGACGCCCCACAGATAGACACGTACTTCCTTGAAATAGGCGAGAAACCGATCGACGCCCAATGCCGTGAGGAACAGCGGCAAGCCCAACCCCAACGAATAAAAGGTCAGCAACACGACTCCACTAAGAAGAGAGTCGGTCGTGCTGGCATAGAGAAGAATGGACCCCAGTACCGGCCCGACACAGGGAGTCCAACCGGCAGCGAAGGCGACGCCGATCAAGAATGACCCCAGGTACCCGGCGGGTCTATTACGGAATTGATACCGCTGCTCCATCTTGAGGAACTTCAAGTTCAGAATTCCGAGCAGATAGAGCCCAAACACAATAATCAACACGCCACCGATACGACGGATGAGATCTTGATAGGTGATTAGGATCTGACCGAGAAAACTCGCCGAAGCCCCGAATGCAATGAAGACCGATGAAAACCCCCCGATGAACAACAAGGAGTTCACGATGATGGCCTTCCTAAACTTCATCCGTTCGGACACATCGGTTAACTGCTCGACGGATAGGCCGGTAATGTAGGAAATATAGCTTGGCACCAACGGCAACACGCATGGGGATACAAACGAAAGGAGCCCCGCCGAAAAAGCCGCAATGAGCGAAATCTGTGGGATGGATTGTGTCATGGTTACGACTTCATCAGTTCATGGATTAAGTCACGGGCCTCCGGAGAGTCCCAATCACGTGCACCGAAAATCTTTTGTCGCACGATGCCTCGACGATCGACCATAAACGTGAGTGGAAGCGAACGAGCCCCGTACGTCAGGCCCACGCGGTATTCCGAATCATGGAGAATGGGAAACGTGAACCCCATTTCTCGCTGAAAGGGACGGGTGACCGCAGCGCCCTGTTGATCCGTCGACACGGCCAAGATCTCGAAATCCCTTCGCGGCAACGTGCGGTACAGCTGTTCCATCGCCGGCATCTCGACACGGCATGGGCCACACCAGGTCGCCCAAAAATTGAGCAGGACGACTTTCCCTCTGAGCTGAGACAAGCTTACAGCGTTACCCGCAAGGTCCCGCAACATAAAGTTCGGTGCTTCGTCACCAACGTGGACAACACCACGCTCGAAGCCTGGCCGTGTCTTCGGCTGGGGAGATTCTGCCTCGGAGAACGATGCCGTGCAAAACACACCGACTGCCATGAAGGTGAAAACCAACGCCGCTCGATGCAGTGTCATATTGATACACGGATGGGCACGGTCTTCGTCTGCCGTCAATATAGCCATGGTCACTTCAAACAAACTCTCTTCACTCAGCCATCGGCAGGTTCTTGTGCTTCTGAGGGTATGTTACAAGTCCGCAAAAACCTGAGTCAAGCAAGCGGCGAATGACAAATTTCTTCCCCTACGATCGAAGTGATGGACAAAGCCGACTGATCTCTCTAGAATTGCCAAGGTTTGTGCGGGGTCTGTCACTCGGCACCACTCGTCACATCCACAATCAGCAAACACAGCAACGCTGGCTTTCCATAAACCTGAACCCACGAGGGGCACATGCGAGACAATTTCTTATTTACTTCGGAATCGGTCACTGAAGGACACCCGGATAAGATTGCCGATCAGATTTCCGACGGTATCTTGGATGCTATCATTGCGCAGGATAAATATTCCCGTGTCGCCTGCGAAACCATCCTGACCACGGGTATCGCCCTGGTAGCCGGTGAAATCTCAACCAAGGCGTACGTTGAAATCCCCGATATTATCCGTGACGTCATCAAAGACGTCGGCTATTGCGATGCATCGTGGGGGTTCGACTATCATACCTGCTCGGTGCTCACCGCCATTCATCAGCAATCCGGTGATATCGCAATGGGGGTCGACTCTGGAGGGGCCGGCGATCAGGGGTTGATGTTCGGCTACGCCACCAATGAAACGGATGAGCTCATGCCGATGCCCATCGTCTTGGCTCACCGGCTGACCAAGCGGCTGGCAGAGGTGCGCAAAAAGAATATTCTTAAGTGGGTACGACCCGACGGCAAATCCCAAGTGACGGTTGAGTACAAGAACGGCAAGCCCGTGCGAATCGATACGATCGTCGTCTCCACGCAGCACAGCCCCGATGTCACCAGCAAGCAGATCGAGCGTGACATCATGGAAAAAGTCATTAAACCCGTGATGCCAAAAGGTCTCTACGTTCCAACCAGCGTGAAGCATCACATTAACCCCACCGGCCGTTTCGTCGTTGGCGGCCCGATGGGGGACACGGGCCTCACAGGCCGGAAAATTATCGTCGATACCTACGGCGGACACGGCAGTCATGGCGGCGGCGCATTCTCAGGCAAGGATCCCACAAAGGTGGACCGATCCGCCTCGTATATGGCCCGCTACATCGCCAAGAATCTCGTCGCCGCCGGCTTGGCCGACAAGTGCGAAGTGCAGCTGGCCTACGCGATCGGGGTTGCCGACCCCGTGTCGGTGCTCGTCGACACCAAAGGCACTGAAAAAGCATCGGTTGATCTTCTCGACAAACTCGTGCGGAAGCATTTCCCCTTGACTCCGCGCGGCATCATCGATCATCTCAAGCTCCGGAGACCGATTTTCAGAAAGACCGCTGCCTATGGCCATTTCGGTCGCACTGAACCTGAGTTTACGTGGGAGAAAACCGACAAGACAAAGGCCTTGCGCAAGGACGCCGGGCTGTAAGCGCCCTGGGTGTAGCATGTCGGCAAAGGGGGACGGGTTCTCCACCCGTCCCCCTTTGCATGACGGCGCATGATAACCATTAACCATTGACGAATGTCGATGAGCATTTCTGAGAAGGAGGGTGTCGTGGATTACGATGTCAAAGATATCAAGCTGGCGGACCAGGGTCGGTTAAAGGTTGAATGGGCCGAAGCCACGATGCCCGTGTTGCGACTCATTCGCAAACGATTCAAGCGAGAGCAGCCACTGAAAGGGGTGCGGGTCACAGCCTGCCTGCACGTCACGACGGAAACCGCGAATCTGGCCATTACATTGAAAGCCGGTGGAGCTGATGTCCGTCTCTGCGCGTCAAATCCGCTCAGCACGCAGGATGACGTCGCTGCGGCCTTGGTGCAACATGAAGGCATTCCGACCTTTGCCATTAAGGGCGAAGACAATGCCACCTACTATCGCCATATTGAATCCGCCATCGCGCACCGCCCCCATGTCACCATGGACGACGGGGCCGACGTGGTGTCACACCTCCACTCCAAACGGAAGGAGCTGTTAAAGAACGTCATCGGCGGCACGGAAGAAACCACCACCGGTGTGATCCGTTTGCGCAGCATGGCTGAAAAGAAGGTCCTCAAGTTTCCCGTCATCTCCGTCAATGACGCCGACACGAAACATATGTTTGATAACCGCTACGGCACCGGGCAATCCACCATGGATGGCATCGTGCGTGCCACCAACCGGCTGATCTGTGGGTCCGTCGTCGTGGTCGTCGGGTATGGCTGGTGCGGGCGCGGGATCGCCATGCGGGCCAAGGGCATGGGCGCTGACGTGGTCGTGACCGAGATCGACCCATTGAAGGGTCTTGAAGCGTTGATGGACGGCTTCCGCGTCATGCCGATGGAACAGGCTGCGCTCATCGGAGATTTCTTTGTCACCGTCACCGGGAACCTGCATGTGATCCGTGGCGAGCATTTTGCGGCCATGAAAGACGGGGCCATTGTCTGCAACAGTGGGCACTTCAACGTGGAACTCGATATCCCAGCTCTCGAAAAACTGGCCACCAAGCGCCGGGTGGTTCGCACTGGCGTCGAGCAATTTACGCTGAAGAAAACCGGCCATCGAGTCAGTTTGCTCGGTGAAGGCCGACTCGTGAACCTCGCCACCGCGGAAGGACACCCCTCCAGCGTGATGGACATGAGCTTTGCCAACCAGGCGCTCGGCGCAGAATATCATGAATGCAAGTATACATAGGTCTGCTGGGACCTAAAAGGGCGAAGAAGGAAGCCGCTGTAATCTGCAACAGAGAAAATTCGACGGCTAAGAACGCGATACTACCGCGATGATCCGTAACGGCCCGCCCGTGCCGCCAGCGATTTTCATGGGTAGCGCGATGACCTCAAAACCGCGATCCGGCAACTGATGCAGAGCAGCAAGATTCTCGAACACCGGCACGTTTTGAGAAAGCAGTGCGACGTGCGTTTCGAACTTGGTCGATTGGCCGTAGTCAATTGATGCGGTATCGATGCCGACAGCTTTCACCTGCCGTTCGCGCACCAGCCAGGCAGCCGCCTCCGGGTTTAAACCAGGGAAATGAAGTGCGCGTACTCCCTCCTGTCCTCTCAGTTCCGTTCCCAGATAGTCCCTTCGACTTGGCCAGAACCGGGCGTAGCTCGTATTCAACAGGATGATGGCGTGGTTCGGAATCCGGCCATGCTTAGTTTCCCATTGCTCAAGATCCCGGACAGCTATCTGGTAATCCCGATCGCGAGCACATTGCTCTGTGACATCGATTCGGATGGCAGTTCCAACCATGCGCTCAATTGGAATCTGATCCAGCGTCTGCTTTCCTCTGGAAAAGTGAATCGGTGCATCGATATGCGTCCCGCCATGCTCAGGCATCTCCACACGGTTTGACGAATAGTAGTACCCGCCAGGTGTGTCCTCGGCATGCTGGACAATGAGCTTGAAATCCTGTTCCGTCGGCCAGACAATCGTATCTGATCCGAATGAATGAGTCAGATCGATAATCCGCGATTGCTCCCAGACAACCCCACTGTGCTGACGATCAACAGCACATCCCGCGCTTGTGAACAAGTACAGTGCTGCGATCACCATACTCGCCATGGACGTGAGTCTTCTCACTATATGGCTCTTAACACTCTTTCTTTCCAAGTCTCGGATGGAACGGATACGCGGCGAGGTTCTCGCTATAGCAGGAATTGTCGGCTCTGTAAGCCAGCAGTGTCAGGTGCGACGGCATTGCGACGGATGTCGCAGCTTTAGAGGAGCACCGGGGAGAAAGAAAAACGCTCATTACCGGTCTGACTTCAATGCATCATAGCGAAACCGAGCCTGCGCACCGTTCGTCAGCCGAGACTCTCCCCTACTTCCCGAAGGCTTTTTTCAGCAGCGGTTCGATCTCGCCCTTAGCGGCCATGGGGTCGAGGACGTCGGTATCTCCATAGAACGTCCCGTCGATAAATACCTTGGGGAGTGTCGGCCAATTGGTGATCTTCGCCAGTGCTTCCCGTTTCGCCGGTTGCGACAGGACGTCGATCAGTTCGTACGGGTACCCATACTTATCGAAAAACTGCATGGTTTCCCTCGTGAACCCGCACATCGGCATGGTCTTCGTTCCCTTGCCGTAGATCAAAATTTTATGGGCCTTCACTTCGTTTTGGATTTCTTCTTCGATTTGGTCGGCCATAATATCCTCCTAAGCCTCATCTCTGGTGCGCGCGGTTAATTCGAGCGCATGGATTCGTCCGTCTTTCATCGGCACATCTAACGCTTGATAGATCATTCGATGCCGGTCTAAGAGGTTTTTTCCGTGAAAACCATCTGAGACAATCACGACCTTGAGGTGGTCCATTGTTCCTGTACGGTCGGTCACCGTCACCACGGCATCCGGCAGGGACTTGCGAACATAGTCAGTCAGTACGTCTGGGGTAATCACCGGCCTCCACTCCTCTTATTTATTGGATACCCTAGCTGAAATGGACTCTGAAACGCAATGTGCATCCTCGTTGGTGGTTTTCCACAATTATGGTGGTGCATGTGAACCAGCCTCCACCAGTGACACACAGTTCTGATTAAGCAAGCCGTTGAATTGTTTCAGGCTCACCTTCGTCACGTTTCGGCATCAAGCTTGCCATACTCACAGTACAAACGAAAACAGATCACCCGCCATTCACGAAGGAGGTCGTTATGAGCGAATTCAAATCCGGGTTTTTTGTGGGAGGTGAGAGCTGCAATGGCCGCGTCCTCGTTGTGGATGATGAGCCCGATATCCGCAAGGTCGTCCGCATGACGTTGCAGAAAGCCGGCTACGATGTCCTTGAAGCAGAGAATGGCGAGAAGGCCATCGAAACCATCAACTACGGGGAAAATCGGCTGCTCCTTGATGTCATCATCTGCGACATCCGCATGCCAAAGGTGAATGGGATCGAAGCGATCGCCTACTTCCGCCAGAATTATACTCGGGTCCCCTTGATCGTCCTGACCGGATTCCCCGACACCGACATGGCCACGGCCTTACTGCGACAAGGGGTGGTGGATTATCTCGTGAAACCGGTAGAAGGCGAGAAACTGAAGGCCTCCGTCGCACGGGCCATGGAGCAGCGTGAATTGGCTCATCTCTGAGGGAACGGGCCACAGCTTAGCAGGGAGCCAGTATGACGATCATCTCTCCGACCATGTCCCATCCGCAAGCCGAGAATCAGGGAAGCGAACCAGCTCCTGCCTCGCCTCCGATGAGAGTGGCCATCATCGGGGCAGGGCGTGGGGGCATGGCCCTGCTCGATGTGCTCCACCAGATCAGCAGGATTCAGATCGTCGGCATCACCGATCAGAATTCCTCGGCTCCCGGGCTCACACGCGCCCAAGAGCTCCACGTGCCGGTCTATGACCGGGTGACTGACTTGATCACGCACCAAGGGCTCAACCTTGTGATAGACGTCACCGGTGATCCAGCTATGGAGTCGGTGCTTCGGGAGGAGGTGCCTGCGGGGGCCGACGTCGTCAATGGCCAGACCGCACGGCTTCTCTGGGTACTCGTGCAACATGAATCGACATTGCAAACCGAATTGCTCCATGCAGAGAAACTTGCTGGAATCGGCTCGTTCGCTGCCGGCATCGCGCATGACATGAACAATCCGCTCCAGCTGATTCTGGGTCTGGCGGAAAATCTGACGGACGAACCGGACCTGGAAGCCGTGCACCTGCAGGCCCACGATATTATTGATGCCGTGAAACGGACGACGGCCATTTGCCGAGACCTTACGTCCTATTCTCGTCGCTCATCTTTACGGCAAGACTGCCTGATTGGCGTCGGCGGCAAGTTGGATGAAGCGCTCAAGATTGCCCGCTATGCGGTGGCGCTCCAAGACATTGAGATTCGCAAGCTGTATCAGCCCGACGTCGTGGTGAAGGGGAACCCCGATGAGCTTCTCCATGTGTTCGTCAATCTCATTACCAACGCCGTGCAGGCCATGGAACACCACGGAACCTTGACGCTGGAAACCCACGCGATGGCCGACGCGACGCAGATTCGTGTCTCCGATACCGGCAGCGGCATCGCCCCAGAGCTCCTTGGTCGAATCTTTGAACCCTTCTTCACGACAAAACCGCCAGGGAAGGGAACCGGATTGGGTTTGTACAATATCAAGAATGTGATTCATCACATGAATGGCACGATAGGGGTCGACAGTCAGATCGGCCGAGGCTCAACTTTTACCCTCACATTTCCCAGTGAGTCTGGCGCCGATGAGAGGACCACTTCGTCATGAAGAGAACTCCGACATCCTCGCCGTCCGGCACCAGATGGGGGCTCAAGGCGAAAGTCATCCTCTCCATGCTGCTCGTCGGTATCATCCCGCTCGTCGTCGGCTTGGGGATGGCATTCTGGCAGGGGTCTCAAGAAATCCGGGAAGTCAGCGGGGAAAGTTTTAAAGCCCTCGCGACTGAAGCCGCCCGCAAGCTCGATCTCCTCCTCGCCGAAGAAATCGCACACACCGCGCGCATCGCGAATGACCCAGCGATCATTCGCGCGTTGGAGCAACGGCGCGATGCGCGGGGAGACCCCAAGAGTCCGACCACGGCACTCACTGACTTCGAGCAGCGCTGGAAGGCAAAAGACGCTGCCGCCGTCAAGTCCATTATCGATCATCCTCTCAGCACCTTGCTCCATGAATACTTTACCGGCATCCATAGTGCGCCGGGCCAGTCGCTTCCGCACGTGGTTCGCTCATCGACAAAAATGCTCTTTCTGACCGATGCGCAGGGTGCGCTCGCTGGGACCATGACCGACCATCCGGCGTTCCGCCACCAGAAGACCCACTGGTGGCAGGGTGCCTTCAATAAAGCGGTAGGCAAGCTCTATATCGAAGATGTGCGTTTCGACGACCAGGTGAACGCCTATGTCTTCTCCATCTCACTCCCTGTCATGGATAGTCTCCGGTACGAAGTCGTCGGAGTGCTGCACCGCGTGATCGACGCCAAAGAATTCTTCTCTCCCGCGACCCATGTCACTCGATTTGGGAAGACCGGCCACGTCATGTTGATCGATACCAACGGGATCGTCGTCAGCTGCCCGATTCTTCCCACCGGCGTCCCGTTATCCGATCCGAAGCTCATCCCGCTCGTCACACCGCCACACCCCGGTTGGGTGCAAACATCAAGCGATGGCCACGGCGGACAGTCGACCTCCGTCATCGGCTTTGCCCCTCTGACAGAGACCAGCCGGGCGACCAACGGCTCGATCGACAACGGGTCGTGGCACACCTTCGTCTGGCAATCCTCCGATGAACTCTTCGCGCCGATTCAGCATCTGTTCACCTGGGTGACGGTGTTCGGAGCCGTCGCTGTCGTGCTACTGGCCTCGCTGGGCTACGTCGCCGCCGGCCGTATCGTAACGCCGGTGCGGCAACTGCAACTAGCCGCGCAGTCAATCGGACGCGGTGAATTGCGGACTCCGATTCAGATCCACACGGGTGACGAATTGGAGGACTTGGCTGAAGAATTCAACCGCATGAACCAGCAGTTGAAAGCCGCGTTCGCCGGACTGACCGACCAGGTCAAGTTGAAAACCCAGGAAGTCCAGGTCCTTCAGCAGTCGACGGATCAGATCTTAGACGCCGTCCCCACTCCCATTCTCCTCATCGATGCCCACGAAACTGTACGCTACATCAATCAGGCGGCCCGCGAATCCTTCAAGGTCCAGGACCCGATGTCGGGAGCGTCGCTGTTCACAATTCTTCCACTTGACCCAGCCGTTCAGAAACAGCTTCACGCAGAGTTCCAAGCCAACGGGGATACGTCTCTTGCCACAGCCGGCATCGAGCGCGAGACGGCGCCGAGGGATCCACTTGCGCCGAGTGCCGATCACGAATCAGCCGGCCAGCGTACTGAACTTCACATCGGATCGCGCATCTATCACTATCAATGGTTCCGACTACCCGCGAGACCAGGGGAAGAAGACAGCATTGGGCTGGTGCTTCGAGACACCACCGACGAGAGCCAATTACAAGATAAGCTGGTCCAGGCAGAGAAAACGGGAAGCCTCGGCGTCCTCACCGCTGGAATCGGCCACGAACTCAACAACCCATTGTTTGGGATCATCGGGTTGGGAGAAGCGATTCAGGACGAGCAGGACTTGGAGCAAATCAAGACCTGCGCCAGAGACATCGTGGCCCATGGCCGTCGCATGGCGACGATCGTTCGTGATTTTACCGGCGTGACGAACCGTGAGGCCTTCGACCAACACGTACCGGTGCCTGTGGAGCAGATATTGGACCAAGTGCTGGCCACGGCACAGACCACCGTTGAAATGAAAGACATTGTGATCCACAAAACCTATGCGGGCCATACCCCCGTGCTGGTCTTTCCGGACCAACTTCGGCAAGCGTTGGTGAATCTCGTGACCAATGCCACCCAAGCCATGAAGGGGACCGGCACGCTTACATTGACGACTGCCGCGTCGGACCACACGGTGACGGCGACGATCGCCGATTCCGGCCCCGGCATCCCCAAGCAGCACCTGTCAAAGATCTTCGATCCGTTTTTTACGACCAAGGGACAAGGGGAAGGGTCTGGCCTCGGGCTCACGGTGGCACGACGGATTATCCGAAAGTTCGGGGGCGATCTCCGCGTCGAGAGCGTCGAAGGCCAAGGCACCACCTGCGTGATCACGCTCCCGATCAGTTCTTCCCTGTCTCCCGAAGGAGGCCCATGGACACCGTCCGCATCACGTTCCGAGCCGCAACCCTCGCATTCCTCCTAGGGGGACTCTGGGACGAGGCTTCTCTTCACGCAGCCAAGGAGAGTCCACCCATCGGCAACATCTCTGCGGAGAAAGTCGCCGATTACGTGCATGCCATCTTGGAGGCTGACCGGACGATCTATACGACGCACATCGTCAACCGGATGCAGGAGAAAGGCATCGTCGCTGCGACCGAACATTGGGAACAGGACAACACGCTTCCTCTGCCGGCCCAGTTTCTTCAACATTCAGGCCGGTTGGTCGCCGAGAGTGGACGGGGCATCCGCTACAGACTGATCGGGTTCTCTCCGATCTATCAACGCAACGCGCCTGCGACCGAGTTTGAACGCAAAGCGCTGGAGGTGCTCAGGCGACAGCCTGACCGGCCAATTACCGGAGTGGTTTCAAGCGGCAAGAAGCAGTACTTCCAAGCCATCTATGCAGACCGTGCCGTCTCATCCGCCTGCGTCACGTGCCACAACAGTCATCCGTTAAGCCCAAAGCAGGACTTTAAGCTCAACGATGTGATGGGTGGGATCGCCATTACGATTCCGCTGGAGTAGCAGGACACGTGATAGGTCCTTGTCGGCTGGAGAGCCAAAACACTGTGCGCGGGTGCAACGTGACAAGGAGGTTACGAAGGCGTGGGCGGGTTCATAGAAACGGCCGGTGGTTTGAGGTAGTACTCCTCTCGATAGATCTGCACCGCCGTCATCAGCAGGCTGATAAGGATCGGGCCGACGAACAGTCCAAGCAACCCGTACAGCGCCAACCCGCCCAACACGCTGAGCACGAGGAGCAACACGGGTATCTGCACATCTTGGCCGATCAACCACGGGCGTAGGAACTGGTCGACCATCGACACGACGCCGATTCCCCACAGCAGCATAATCAGCGCTTTCCCGCTCGCACCCACCCAGAATAGATAGAGCGTCACGGGTCCCCACACCAATCCCGTTCCGCCAAACGGGATCGGGGCCAACACGGTCGTCAACGCGGTCAGTCCCATCGGAAAC
The DNA here is from genome assembly GCA_002869845.2 of Nitrospira sp. CG24B. Classification (GTDB taxonomy): domain Bacteria; phylum Nitrospirota; class Nitrospiria; order Nitrospirales; family Nitrospiraceae; genus Nitrospira_D. The sequence goes on from NEWS02000004.1 coordinate 236,460, forward strand.
GGCACATCGAGCGCCCAATAGGCCATCCCCGCCAATAGCCCTTGAACGATCGCCGTGACGAGCATCCCTTTCACCACTGCCCGAATCGTTTGATCCAACCGGGTCAGGATTTTTGACTTGTGCGACTCGTCCATCGGAATCAAATCGTATAATACGGTGAGCCACTGCTGACCGTCTTTGAAGAGAAAAAACAGCACCAACAGCATAATGAAGAAATTCGTCACCAGCGCGAAGGTGTTCTTCAGCAGGCCTCCCATTCCTCCGACCAAAAACTGGCCCAATTCCGTGACTCCACCGACAAGCGACTGTTCCAATGACACGGTGGGATTGCCGGTCCCGGATACCGCAGCCTTCAACCAACCTCCCACCAAAGGAATGCCGGCCACTTGATCCGGCAATCGCTGGAGCCCGCCGGCTGAGATCCATGCTCGGATCTCCTGCTCCGCTGCCCCGGCTTCCCGTACCAACATCACCCCCATGGCAACCAACGGCACGACGACAACCCCCAGCGCGCCGACGGTCAGCATAGCGGCAGAGAGCGCGTCCTTCCCACCGAACCATTTGGCCAGCCGGAGATGCATGGGGAAGGCCCAATGCGCCAACAGCCCGGCCCACAGGGCCGAGAACACAAACGGCTTGAACATCAACCCGATTTGGTAGAGGAGCAAGACCAGCAGCGCAAAGAACACGATGGAAAAGATCGGTTGTCGAGTCATAGCAAACGTCGCAGTCTCTTGAGGCAGTATCGAGTAAATAACAGATCTGTCGGCGTCTGTCACGGGAGGAAAGAATGGGATGGAAGGCGCAAGACCACCAGACGTGGGGACAACACAACGAGCGAGAGGCGAGCGCGCTTACAGGTCGACTTCCCGTCCGATCAGGGCAATCGCCTTTCCACGATGCGCGTTCATGTCGCGAACATTATTCGGTACTCGAGAGGCTTCTTCGGGCCAGCCTGTGACCCCCATATCACTGACCCCCTGAAATTTGGCCCCTTCTTCCATCAGCATCATCGGGCAATGGACTTCGCCGATCAGAATCGCAGTTTTGAGAAGCTGGATTTTCCCAGTTGCCGTAACCGTGGCTTTGATGCGTCCACTGCTGATCAATGAATCGGCGTGGATGGCTCCCTTCACAACTCCATCTTCCCCGACGATCACTTGCCCCTTCGTGTACACATCCCCTTCGAGTCGCCCATCGATCCGCACCGTACCATCGACCTTGATTTCCCCTTTGAGCTCAACACCTTTTGCCAACAGCGTAATATTGCCATCGTCGACAGACCCGGTCTTTTTCATGGGGGGGCTCCTCTCAACAGACCAACCTTCCCCAAGGGTACCCGAGGACCAGGGATACGCCTAACAGTTTGTCGAATCCAGCACCCAGGTACGCGCTCCACCTTATTGCGATACACCAAACGTCTGCTTCATCCGTTCCCAGAGCCCGCCTCCATGCACTTCGCAATAGACCGTCGGTTCGGTCCCGGTGATGAAGAACTCAACTCGCTTCTCCGGACATTGCGACGTCGCGAGTTGTCCGCTTTTGGGATCAATCTTCCGCTGAACAACTCCAACAGGCGCCTCAAAATCAGGAGAATCACGGGGAATGAGCCGAAGCGCCAACTCGCTCCATATCGGAAGGGCGGCCTGGGCGCCGGTCAACTTCAGGGCGCGTTCATCGTCAAAACCAACCCACACACCGATCGCCATATCCGGGGTATAGCCGATGAACCAGGCGTCTCGATACCCATCGGTTGTCCCAGTTTTGCCTGCCACTGGGCCGTGTACTCCCAACACTCTGGCTTTGGCCCCAGTACCATGGTCCACCACCCCTTTCAACAACGACGTTATGAGAAATGTCCCTTGTGGACTTGCCGCCTGACGCCGATCGAGTGGGGGACTCCAGATGGTCTCACCTCCCTCACGCACCATGTTGGACAGCGCGACCGGATGGATGACCACGCCTCCATTGGCAAGCCCGGCGTAGGCGGACGTGATCTGAAGCAACGAGACTGAAGAACTCCCCAACGCCAGGGACAAATCGTCCGCCACCGGTGTCGTGACTCCGAACGCGTGCAGCAGACTCGTGAGCGCCGTAATCCCAGTTCGATGTGCCGTCCGAACGGCGGGCACGTTCAAGGACTGCTCAAGTGCCGTTCGGACCGTCACCGGCCCTCGATACTGCCGATCATAATTCTGAGGTGACCAGGACCCTGTGCCGGATTCCAAGGTCACCGGCTCATCCACCAGTAAGGTTGCCGGAGTCAGTCCGGTCGTGCCTTGGTCACGGGCTGCCTCAAATCCGGCCAGGTACACAAACGGCTTGAAGAGAGACCCCGCTGATCGATGCGCTTGCACCGCACGGTTGAATTGGCTCAGCTGATAGTTACGACCGCCGACCATCGCACGCACGTGACCGGTCTTGACATCCAGGACAACCGCCGCCCCCTGAAGCGGAGGCCCGACTCCAGCCAGGGCCGGATAGCTCTTTTCGAGTTTCGCCAATCCTTCGTGCAACGCCCGTGCAACGATTCGCTGTGCACTAGGATCAAGCGTTGAATAAATTCGCGCGCCATCCGGTATGTCCAGTCCTGTCCCCTGCTCAATTTCTCTGAGCAGATGATCGACAAAGTACGGCGCATCGGTGAGGACATCCTGATTCAGCATGACCTTCACCGGCCGGTTCATGGCCTCGGCCACGGCGTCCTCCGTCAAGATCCCCTCTTCCTTCAATCGGCGAAGCACCACATTGCGGCGCCTCGTGGCATCCTCCACGTTTTTGACAGGGGAATAGGCATTGGGCCCCTTGATCAATCCGACAATCAGCGCGATTTCATCGATCGACAAGTCGTCAAGATTCTTGCTGAAGTAGCGATGGGCGGCTTCTCCCACACCGTAGATCGAAACCGGTCCGGCTTGGCCAAGATAGATCTCGTTGACATAGCTCTCTAGAATCTCCTCTTTCCGATACTTGAACTCGAGCGCCATCGCAGCCATCACTTCCTGGAGTTTCCGCCCGATGGTTCGCTTGGGAGAATAGTAGAGATTCTTGGCCAACTGTTGGGTGAGTGTACTGCCTCCCTGCACAAGGGCGCCGCGAGTCATGTCGATCCAAAACGCTCGAGCAATCGCGATGGGGTCAACCCCGAAATGAGAAAAGAATCGACGATCCTCGACGGTCAGCAGCGTCTTGATCAGAGTAGGAGGGACACGGTCTAGAGGAATCCATTCCCGGACTTGTCTGGAGCCGGAGCGCATACCACTGATCAACACCGGCTCGAGCGAGACCAAAGAAAGCGGGCGCCCATCGGAGACGGACAACACCTCAGTGACGAGACCATCGGCCAATTTTAAGCGGACCGATCGTGCAGGCAGTCGGGCCTCCTCCTGAGCATGGAGAAAGATCTGAATGGAGTCCTTGGTCACACAGTACTCACCGGCAACCCGCGGTGCCGCAGTGACCGGCTTGTACTCCAACCGTTGCAGATGGTCGAGCAATCCTGAATCGGCAGCGTGGAGTCCCGGCGTCAAAAAAAACGGGGCACCGTAGATCAGCAGCGGTGGATGCTCATCGCTTTTGGGAAGCGCCAAACTAGTTGAAAGAAAAGCGCCATATCCTGCCACGAGAGCGAACGCCACCCCACAGACGATCAGGAGCGGTAGGAAGAGCCGCCTCGCCAACGAAACGGACCGATCTGACGTTTGAATCGACATAGTCTCAGCATGCCCTGTGTATTCAGACGAGAAACATTGTGGAACAGATTACCAAATTCAGGGAATTTACGTGGAAGAACTTGTGCTACGTCAAAAAGGGCAATCCCGTCCTGACGCCTTGTGCAATCTGCGCACATATGGCCGGCTTAAGAAATACCGTCCCGGACAGACTGATCACCGGAGGATGAGAGCTGGTCCAGATCGTTCTGATCGGCTGGTTAGGGCTTGGGGTCAGGCGGAAGTCCGAGGTCGAGCAAATGCTTCAGCCCTTTGAATTCGGTGTTTTCCGCTTGCTGATCCTGTTCGGCTTCTTTCTTCCGGCGTTCCCGCTCGCTGCGGCTGCCCCCTAACACCGGTAGTGGATCAAAGTGTCGCCAGGCCGGCATGGTCGCCATGAAACTCGCCAGCAGGGTGCCGCTGCGGAGAGCCCACGCGATGAAACCGGCCGACAAGGTGGTCCCCGTCAGAGCGGCGATCCGCACCGTCATCACATGCTGCTCTTGTGACACGCCCATCGCCTGCTCCAACGAGGCCGTCATTTCATCGAGCTTGGAGAAGAGGAGATCGCTCACCGATTGAGATTTCTCGGCTGGTTCAGATTCTGACGTTGGAGTTGGTTCTCCGAGCAGACCGGTCAAGAGCAGCCTTCTGGCTTCGTCGATCCATGGGAAGAGCACCGAATCCTTCGCCTCATCGATCGTTGCTCTCGGTTCCTCAGGCCTGATCACCACCAGGCGCTCCGTCGGCGCTGGCAGAACGGTTGGCGGATGAGATTCCACTGGCTCAGAGCGTGAATCTGGCAATACCGGAGACTGAGGGAGTGCGTCTGTTGGTGGTTCGGCTGGACTCGATGGACTTGAAGGAAGCAGCCCTGGACCAGTCGGACTCGGCAGGGTAGGCGACAACAACACTGGCGGCACAGGGACGCTTTCGGCCACATCGGTTACGGTGACTTGAATGGTCTGTGTCGTGCTCGCCCCCTGGCTGTCGGTTACTTGCACTTGCACGACATACACATTGTCGCCATTTGCGTCGGTGGCCGCCTCGAAATCGGGCGGCGCAGTAAAATTCAGCGCCCCGGTGGTGGTATCGATTGTAAAACGTGCCTGATCCGTTCCCCCACTCATGCTGTAGGTGAGGGCTTGCGCCGGTAGATCGACATCCGCCCCAGTCACGATCGTGACGGCACTGACATTTTCCACAATGTTAATCGCGGCGGTTGATGCACCACCGTCACTCGTAATATTGGGAGTATCATTCACGGGGGTAATCGTCAAGGTGACCGTCGTGCTCCCAATCGACCCGCCTGCTCCGTCATTCACGGTAAATGTAAAACTGTCGCTAGTGGTTTCCGATCCATCGTGCACATAGACCAACCGATTGGCGGCAAGATCCGCTTGCGTAAAGGTGGTCGCGGACAGACCTGGTGCGGTCGTCAGTTCCAGTCGCCCGTAGGCCGGACCGGTTCCAATGGTGTACGCCAATTGAGCAGCCGTATTATCTACATCTGTCACGGCCAACTCGCTGCTACCGATCGTATCGGTCCCGCCTTCTGCGACGGTGCTCCCGGTATTGGCACTCAAGACCGGTGCATCGTTGACCGCCGTCACGGTCACGCTGATCACTTGTGTGCTGCTGTTGCCCGCGTCGTCGGTGATCGTCACGGTGAAGCTGTCGCTGCCGTTGTAATCGGCAGTCGGGCTGTAGCTCCACAGGCCCGTCGCCGGATCGATGCTCGCCGTCCCGTTCGTGGCCGCCCCGGTCACGCTAAATACCGTGCCGTCGCTCAAGCCCTCGACATCGGTCGCGGTGAGCGTGCCCGTGAGGGTGCTGTCTTCGGGGCCGCTCCCGCTCGTGCCTCCGGTCACTACCGTCGCATCGTTCACCGCTGTGACCGTCACGGTCACCGTCGCGGTCTCGGTCACGCCCCCGCTCGTGATGGTGTAGGTAAAGCTGTCGAGGCCGGT
>NEWS02000004.1:242239-301171 GCA_002869845.2 Nitrospira sp. CG24B
CGCACCAACGCCGTGACCGCCGTCGGCGTGGCACTGCTGTTCAGCGTGATCATCAAGTTGCTGCCACTGCTGCCCCCGGTGAACGTCCCAATGGTGATGCCGCCGTACGTGATCGTGCTCCCGCTCACGCCGATCTGGCCCGCCCCCGTGCCTTGGTGCCGGATGCTCAGCACATCTTCTGCGCTGTCGCCCCCGGTCGGGATGGACACGGTGAGGGTCCCGGTGTCGAAGTTCGTGCTATCCACATCGGCCACCAGCGCGTTGCCGCTTTCAATCACCACCGCTCCGGCCCCTTCGCTGTACGCCCGGCTGTCCCCACTGAGACTCGTAATCGTCGACGCATCGTTGACGGCCGTCACGGTGATAGTCGCTGTTCGCGATGTACTACTGGCATTGGTGCTGTCACGAGCCACCACGGTGATCGAGCGGTTGCTCGCGGTCGGTTGGTCGCTCGTGTTGTTATAGAGAATGCCCTGCAAGATCGTCTGATAGGTCGCGGTGCTCGCCGTACCCGTGATCAAGAGTACGCCGGTACTCGCCGTATAGCTCACCGTTAAGCCGGCCCCCGAGGCTACCGTCGTCGCCGCCGCGTTGAGGGAGAGCGACTCCACCGCATTGCCATTGGGCCGCGCCGTCAGTGTCACGGTCAAGCGGTTGAGAGTGGCGCTATCCACATCACTCAGCGTCCCCACCGGGGTCATCAGCACCGACGTCTGCTCGGTAAACGCCGTCGTCATATTATTGCCTACCCCACCCGCGTTCAGATCTACCACCGGCGCGGCGAGCAAGCCAACCCAATTTGCCTGGATCCCGTCGTCCACGGCTATTTGCGTCTCGATAGTCCCGATCTGCGTCTCCAGCACCCAGTCGCCACCCAATGCAGCGAAGCCGGTGGCATCCGTGCTCGCGGCGACATCGGCGCCAGTCAACTGACTCAGCAACGTGGCCGCCTCTTGCCCGGCCTGGCCTTCGGCGAAGTCGCAACCGTAGACCAGAATGTCGGCCTGCCCTGACAGTGCCTGTTGGATGATGGCGAGTTCCTCGGCATACTGTCCCGACATCGACTCCGTGGTTAACGTGCCCGTGCCGAGTTGGATCTCTCCATCGCCGCCGTGCGAGATCAGATGGATCGCATCGATCCCCGTGCGACCGGCCAGCGCGCTCGCTATCTGTTCCACGCCATCCTGCCCACCATCGAGCATGATGACTGCGATGTTCGGGTCCATGCCGCTCAGGAGCTCCTGAAAATTCGGAACGGTGGGATCAACGAAGACAATCTCCGCCCTGGACTCGCCAGGGGAATAGGTCGCAATGGCTTGAAGCAGCTCTTGCGACTCATTCTCTGCCGCAGTTGGCTCTCCACCGCCTTCTGCGGACACCGCCGATTCGGCCTGTTCCTGCCCGACTTGTTGTTGATTGACTTCCGCCGCCGTCGCTGCGGCGGCTGCATCGAACATGAGGCGGGATTCGAGGGAGAGCAGGGATGCCTTGACTCGGGAGATGCCCGGAGCCTTTGGAGCCGGCTTCGGCTTGTCATTCTGCTGTGGCGCTGTGCACTTCTTTTGCCCGAACATGCGTAGACCCCCTCTGCTCCTGCAATACCCTGTCAGATCTTCACCGACTTATTCCGTTCAGCGCTGAAGATCCTCTTCAAACTATGCAGGTTTTGCTCCAGCACAGCGAAATCGGTCGATGGGAACAATGCGCTCTAACCGCCACGAACCAGCTGAAAGAAACTGGTGACGATGTTGTGAGGGTACCGATTGTGTCTCGATGACAAAAAGCGGCAGCCAAGGCTCTGATCGGTCAAGATCTGCTCGTCTGTGACTGAAACGGGAGAGTACGATTTCTGACTATCCCGTGAAGGAACCCAAGCCGATCCGCCTAGTGCGTTCCCGTCTGTATTCTAGAACCCGCTTTCTCTCACGACAGTGGCGACCACCTGATCCCATGCCCGTTGTGCGATGCTCGATGGTTGGCCCTCGATCTGGACATGGCCGGCGAGGATGTGGTCTGGAGACGTCTTCGCGTCGTCCAGACTCAGCCGCACACGATACACGGAGACTTCCGGCTTGAGCCGTCCCTTATCGTCTTTTCGCACCGGGACATCCCCACCATAGACTGAGGCGAGATAGGGCACCATGAACTCGCGCTCATCCACCTCCGCAATCTGCGTCACATGGGCTTCGACCGATGGCCTGGTGAGATCCAACGGGACGAACCTCGCCGATTGTCCCACGGTGACATAGGCTAACTCGTCGACCGGGACGAAGCTTTCTATTTCCACCTGGCGATCGTCGACGAGATAGGCAATGGGCAGTTTCTGATCAATCCATCGCCCGACGGTGAGGGAATCCGCTCGATCGCGTACCACCCCGGCGATGGGTGCCCGCAAGGTTAAATTGTCTCGTTTGGCCTCCAGCCCCGTCAGTTCGGCAAGCCCAGCTCGCAATGATTCCCCAATGACCTGTCGCTGATCGCGATCTTGGCCGTAGCCGGCCATCCGGCCAAGCCGATAGTCCCATTTCGCAACTTTCGTTTCAGCCAGCCGGACTTCCTTTTCCAACAACGGATTCTCGAGGACCACGAGGGCCTCCCCTGCCTTCACCACCTGCCCATCGCGCACCAACACCTGCTGCAGCCGCCCCGGGGTCGGCGCAAAAATGGTCGTGTACGACGACGCTTGCAGGACAGCCGGAACCGAGACGCTCGTGTGCAATGGAATGAGCGTGGACGCCACGACTACTCCAAAACCGGCTGCCGTCATCCACGTCCGTGGTGATGCCGCATACAGCGTTCGGCTACCCCACCACACGGTCAGTTCCCGATAGATCGGCATGGCGATGAACCACACGATCTCGACCAGGAAGAGCATGATGCCAAGGGCTTTAAAGAAGTAGTGGTAGACCATCACCGCGATCCCAGTGAACAGGATGAGCCGATAGAGCCAGATCGCCCAGGCATACACCACCATGGTGTGCTGCACCCCTAGGGAGACCGTTTCTGGAGGTGTACTATGCTGACCGAACAGCAGGCTCCGCAATCGCCATTGTCCGAAGGCAAACGCCCGATCTTGTAGATTCGGAAGACTTAATCCATCGGCGAGAAGATAGTAACCGTCGAACCGCATCAACGGATTCAAGTTGACGATCAGACTCATCGCCAAACTGGTCGTCGCCACGATAAAGGCAATACTCCGTGCCGTCCCTTCCGGCAAGAAGCCCCAGCAAAAGAGCGCCAGTGCAGCCAATCCCAGCTCAGCGATGACCCCACCGGCTGCGATGAGGAGTCGCTTCCGTTTGGACGTCAGGCGGTACGAATCGGTCACGTCCGAGTACATGACCGGCATCATGACCATAAACGCCACGCCCATGGTCGGGACCCGGCACCCGAACCTGGTCGCCGTATAGGCATGGCCGAGTTCGTGCACGACCTTCACCACCCCAAGCGTCAGACTATAGAGGATGGCCCCTCGCCAGTTGAAGAAATAGAGAAAGGTTGAGACAAAGGTATCCCATTGACGGCCGACCAAGATCAGCCCGAACAGTCCCAGGACACCAAAGGTCCACCCAACCACTGCGGTATAGAACAGCTCCACGAACGGGAGCGTCGCCTTCAGAAAGTTGTGCGGATGCACGAGCGGAATCTTGATGAAGAGATAATGATGAACCACCCACATCAACCAGTTGTGTTCACCGGCTTGGGCCTGAGTCTGATAATCCGTATGCTTCCCGCTTGCGGACTGCTCCGTCAAATTATTCGCATAGAGAAACTTCACCAAATCTTCTACATCCGCGATGGTCGTGTGGCAGGTCGTGTCCTTCGTCATCGCGGCATGGAGCTTCTCGATGGTGCCTGCGCTCCAGCGTTGGATCATCTGATAGACCGGCCATTCGATCTGGAAATACCGATTGCGAATTGGATCGACGATGGTCCAGGTCGGCACCCCATCAGGCGTGGGGGTCCCACGATTGAATTGCAGATTTGGTCGGAGGGTCGGCAGCTTTCGTTCTTGTGGCTTGGCGTCCGGTGCTCCTGGGGGACTCATAGTTTACCAGCCTATCCATTGCCGAAGCGCAGTGATCGGGCGGCGAAGAAGCAGATAGGCCAGCGGCCCTTGCTCCCCGTAGACCTTGGCTGTCCCTTGCCATCCGATCCGAATGCGGGGATCCGATGTGGCGAGCTGTGCCGTCACTCGATACGCCAACACATCGCCCGGCAAAACCTCGGCGTGGTAACTGGCATGTACCACCGTCGCAGGAAACGATTCCAGTGCGAGCGCATTGAGGAAGATCAGGGCTTCAGCTCCTTCTTTGAGTACGATGGCATCGGCCACAGGCAGATCAATACGCAGTTCGATCTGTTTGGGATCGGCGATCTCCATGATCCGTTCACCGACGGTGACCGGCCGGCCAATCCAATCAGACTTATCTGAATAGAGTAGCAACCCGGCTTGAGGGGCGATGACTTCAACCTGATCGAGCATTTCTTTCGCGTACCGCAACTCGGTTTGTCGGAGATCAACCTCCGCTTCCTTCAACGGCACCTCGGCCTTCCGTTGCGGATCGCCGAACCCCGCTTGAATGGATTGACTGTGCTCCGCGCGCGCGACGGTCAATTGTTTTTCCGCGACGAGGAATTGGTTGCGGAGCGTCGTGTCTTCGTATCGAAATAATGCCGTGCCGGCTTGCACGGTTTGGTTCGGATGCGCGAGCACGTCGGCAATCACCCCATCGATGGGCGCGCTGACGACCACCGGATCTTTGGCCATCACTTTGACCGGAGCCACGGATGAAATTCTGATCGGAAAGCACAGCGCGGCCACGATGGCGATGGGAATCAACCACCAGGTCGGCTTCTTGATCTGCTTCGACCAACTTCGCTCCTTCTTCGAGAGGGCCTTCCACGCATAGGCATAGCTCCCCGCCAACCGATGGACAATGGCCACATCGTTCTCTGCCCACGGGAAGTCCCGCTCGAACCACCACACCCCTAGCAGAGTTTCGTCAGGATGTTGTAACGGACACCAAAAGACTTGCCCCTTGACGAATTCCCGCCAGCCACTGCGGAGTGATTCCGGCAACAACTCTTCCGTCACGACCATCGGCTGCTCACTCGTGGTCCCAGCTTGGCGCAGCGCCTGCACCGCCTGTTCAAGCCACACGATCACCGGGGCATCACGATCCACGACGGCGACGCTTGCTGCGTTCAGCAGACGATATGCCTCGTCGGTTGCGCCGGAATTGCTGAGCAGAAATGCCTGATCGTAGGGAATCAACCGTCTGGTTTCGTTGACGGAGAGAAACTGCAGTTCTTGGATCGTTTTGGCCGCCCGGATCTGCCCCTCCAAATGCGTCAGGGCCGCCAGATGAATCAGTGCCGGAAGCTGCTGTGCGGTCGGTTCTGCTGTCGTGGCCATCATACTCTCTACGGTTGTTCTGCAAACTGCGCGGATCCGCTCATGCCAGCCAACACTTCCGGCGGCAATTTCTCGAAAGCCCCTATGACCTTGATGGTCTGACTGGCAGCATCCACCGATGCCCCAATTTCTTTGACCTTTGCTGGATAACTGCGTCGAGTCTCATCCACCACAAAGGTAAACGCCGACTTGCGTTGAAGCCAGGACAGCGAAGTAGAGGGAAGTACGAGTTCAATCTCCAAGCTGCTATCGTCTAACAGGCTGATCAACTTGTCGTTGGGAAAGACATTCTCATGCTCATTGACCATGACACTGACGACCCGCCCTCCAAATGGAGCGACAATCTGGCATCCTTTCACATTGATCTCGACGATGCGGACCGATGCCGACGCCTTTTTTGCGTCGGCTGCTGAGGTCTCGAGATCCAGCTTGCTCACGGCATTGAGCTTCCCGAGCTCCAGGTTGTTTTTGTACACTTTGTCTTTGGACTCATGTTCGGCCTGAGCGACGGTTAATTCAGCCTGATACTTGTCACAGTCGATCTGCACCAGCGTGTGTCCCTTTCCGAAGCGTTGCCCTTCCTTGTATGGAAGCATGCTGACGCGGCCCTGGACCTGGGCATATAAGATCGCCTGGGCCGCCGCTTTGACGATTCCCCGTGCGACGCCATGCTCAGACCGTAGTGCAGGCCCCCCTTGCTCACCCTTCGGCCATCCCGTCGAAGGGATGATGGCCATGGCAACCAGAAGCACCAATACCATCCCGCTAATGCGCCACGGGTGTCGCATGGGCTGCCGACCTCCTTTCCGTTTCCGACATCGAAAAGCCGCTGGGTTCCCAATACTTCTTGATCGACTCAGCTAATTCCGCGAGACTTTGCTGCCCCATGCTGGCAGGAACCGCTTCTTCCCCTAAGGATGCCATCAAGGTTGCATAGGCCGTTTCCAACCCTGACCGTGCGGTGTCCAGTCGCACATCCGCCGCGACATCGTTGGCTTGTTCTCGGATCAAGGTGAGATCATTTGTCCGTTGCGTGAGCCATAAATTCTTGGTGTGCTCAGCAATAGCCGCCTGTGTCCGCTGGTAATTCCCGGCATCCTGGTATTCCTGCTTGGCAAGTACGAACTGGGTCGCACCCACATGCACCTCCGTCAGAATCGAGAGACTCAGAGCCAGACTTTGGACGTCCAGCAGCTGTCCATTGGCATCGATCGCTTTGAGTTTGGCTGGCGTGCGAAACACTGAGAGTAAATTCCAACTCACTTGCGCCGCATAGGTCAGCCAGTTCTGATACAGCAGGAAGTTGTTGCTGTTGTAGTACCCGCCAAATGAGAGTTTCATGCTGGGAAAGAGTTCCAGGAATACCGCTTTGACTTCCTTAGCATTAATCCGTTTCTTGTAGTCGATGGCGCGGAGTTCTGGTCTGAGCAAGAGCGCCTGCTCCTCCATCTTCTGACTATCGAGGTTCAGCATCGGCACCGTAGTCTCCCGTGGCGGAATGACTAGATCGAACATGGTTCCAGGCGGCAAGCCCATCATTGAGGCCAGTTGTGTCTTCGCGGTACTCAGTTCCCGAACGAGTCGCCGGACTTCTCGTTGGATATTGAGCAAATCCCGCTGATAGTTGAGTGGCGTCAATGGGGCTTGAAGCTTCTGATCGACGATCCGCTGTGTGCTCCCCAATGCCTTCTCGACCGAATCATTTAGAAATTGAACCCTCGGAAGCACCCGTTCCGCGCTCACGGCTCGCCAGTACGCACTTCTGACGTCCTGGACCAGCCGAACCGCGATGCGCCGCTTTTCCTCCTCCGCAATCATCACATTGTCGGCCGCCTGTTGCGCACGTATAAACGACAAGCCGAAATCCAGCACGTCCCAACTCAGGGCAAGATTCCCCGACGTCACATTCCTTTCGGAAGAAGTGAACGGCTCAATCGCCTGACGCCCGGTGATGATCGATTGTCCGACACCGCCGGCGAAGTTATTGCGGCCATCGAAACCGGCGTTGGCCGAGACATGAGGGAGCAAGGAATAGTGCGCAATATTGAGTTGCTGATGCGCCAGCTGCACTTGTATGGTTTTGACTTTTGCGTCCAAGTTATACTTCAACGCCCGCGCGACCGCCTCATAGAGATTGATCGGCCCCACTATTGGTTCTTCAACTGATGAAATCGCTTGAAAATCTTTCACCACCCGCGCCTTCACGTCTTCCTTGTTCAATGCATGGGGCTTGACAAGGCACCCGCTCAATGCGAACAGAGCCACCAAAGCCATGACAACGGACCTCACAGTACGATCCGCCCCGACTCGGACATGTGGGAGCATAGTGATTCCTGCCACAAAGACTCCGATCTCCTATCGACTATGTTTATCCAGTGATGGTATCGGCTAACTAAGGAAAGAACTTGATTAAACCGACGCGAATGGAGCTGAACTGCCTTTATCTATTGAGGAACCAGCTATAGATGGCTCAGACGACTAACCAGGCAAATCTTTCCCCGTTCTCTCCCATGGAGGTCGCAGTTCCCAGGAAATCGTTACGGTCTGGTTTAGTGAGCATTGAAATCCCTAGCCTCTAAGGCATTGACAGGTAAGCGGTCTGGCGACTACTCGTCTCACAACGCCCCCCTTCCGAGTTACCCCATCTGAGTCTACTCATTCTCGTGGATTTCGATACCTTTCTCTCATGGCACACGTTCCATCACTTCTAACCAGGAGAACATCATGACGAAGTGCACCCGTTGCCAAGGTCTCATGATCGAGGATTACTGCTTGGATTTCGAAGGCACCCATGGCCATATGTGGGCCAAGGCACACCGCTGCATGAACTGTGGAAACGTCCACGATTCCGTCATCGAGCAGCACCGTCTCGCCAAACCACAACCGGCGCTCGTGCTCGCTAGCTGTGCACTCGATGACGAGGCCTATGATTGCGACAAGGACATCCAACCCGCCGCCCTGCGAGCAGCGTGATGCTGTCTATCGGATTGGAAGTTGCCTTGAGCCAGCCATCTGCCATTCTACGCGTGAGAGGATGTGAGCCATGGCTTCTATCTTGATCGTTGAGGATGACGCGCCGGTTCGGGCCTTGTTGCGGGATATTCTTGAAGAAGATGGCCATCACATTCGTGAGGCCGAGAACGGCCAAATTGGCCTGACGCTCTATCGTGACTCACCCGCAGATCTCGTGATCACGGACATTTTGATGCCGGAGCGGGATGGGATGGAAGTGACACTCGCACTGACACAAGAATTTCTGGATGCTCGAGTCATCGCCATGACCGGCGCCACCGGCGATGAGAACTTTCTCAACATCGCGAAACTCTTCGGCGCGCGGCGCGTCATTCAGAAACCCTTTACCCCTGACCTCATTCGTCGAGTCGTACGGTTCACGCTCGACCATTAGCCAGGCCACTGAGATGAATGGAAGGAACTGAATCGGCCTCGTCACCGAAAACAGACAGCGTGTCACCCTAGCCCGTCCTTGACTCTCTCCATAGATCTCTGGGGCTCACATCTCTGGTTAGGCCACAAGGACCCTGCAAGCATGCCGATTCCCGCCATCGCAAATCCGACGAGCTGCGGAGGCCAGACGTCAGTCGGCTGGCTGACGAGTTCCAAGGCCAGCCAACTCGTGAGCCCGGCGACAATGGCCCAAAGCGCCCCCTGCGTCGTCGCGCGTTTCCAATACAATCCGGCGAATAATGGGATAAACGCCGCCACCAACGTGACCTTGTAGGTACTCACAACCAGTTTATAGATGGTAGCATCCGACCACAGGGCGATGATTAGCACCACCGATGCAAAACTGATTAATACAACGCGCATGAGTCGGAGGAATTCCGAATCATTGAGGTTGGACAAGAGCGGCTTGACGACGTTCTCACTCAGTGCCACCGACGGCGCGAGGAGCGTCGCGCTTGAGCAGCTCATGACTGCGGAGAGCACGGCGCCAAAGAAAATGATCTGCGCAGCGATCGGTGTATGCTCCAAGATCAGTGTCGGCAAAATCAACTGTGAATCTTGCTCCAGCAGGAGGCCGAACTTAGCCGGGTCGATCAACGTGGCCGCGTAGGCAAGAAACATCGGAACAAAACAGAAACCGAAATAGAGCACCGCGCCTAACAGCGCACCGCGAACGGCTGTTCGTTCATTCTTCGCTGATGTGATCCGTTGAAACACATCTTGTTGGGGGATCGACCCAAGCATCATAGTCACCCACGCTCCGACGAAGGGAATCCACGCGGTAAATGTCGCGGGGGGGAACAACTCCAATTTTCCGGCTGCCGCCGCTTGCTTGATGACCGTCCCCACTCCACCCGCGAGATCACTCACAAGTGATGCGATATACAGCAAGCCTCCCATGATGACCGAAATCTGGACAAAATCTAGAATCGCCACGGAGAACATGCCGCCGAATGTCGTATAGGTCAAAACAATGGCCGCTCCGAGCACGATACCGACCGACTGGCTGATGGCGCCCTCCGTCACGACGTTGAGCACTAACCCCAGCACTTTGAATTGAGCCGCTACCCATCCTAGGTAGGATGCCACGATGCAGAGTGTGCACAGCACTTCGACGGTCCGGTCATAGCGCAATCGATAGTAATCACCGACTGTCAATATATTCAGCCGATATAAACGTGGAGCAAAAAACAGTCCGGCGAGTATCAGACACATGCTGGACCCGAATGGATCGGCAACCACTCCACGGAGCCCGTCTTTCACAAATGTGGCTGAGATGCCTAGTACCGCCTCGGCACCGAACCACGTCGCGAACACCGTCGCCGTGACAACGGGCAGCGGCAAGCTTCTTCCCGCGACCGCAAAATCTTTTGAGTTCCGCACACGTGTCGCAGCGAACAGGCCGATACCGACAGACAGGAGAAGATAGAGAATGACGAACCAGAAGACCACGCGCGCAGAATACGGCTATCGCGGCTTGCAATCAATCGATATCCAAAAACATTCAGGCGAGGAGGCAGGCCGTATGAACATCTCGGTTGATTCAGGATCGGCAACAATTTACTCTTGAAAGACCTGAGCGAGGAGTCGGAAGAGGCCCGTTGGTCTCGATCACCGTATTTCCCCGATCTTGGAAATATGGTTTCCGCTTAAAGTCCCAACGACTGGCCACTGTAACTCTTGATCCATCACGGTGCACATGAACGAGCTGCCCTTCCCATCGTCCCTTCGTGCGAAGCTCCTCCTCGATCATCTTGAGCGGAACTGGGAACACTGTCTTGAGGAGTTGATGAGAAGTCGTCCCCAGCACATCGCTTGGCTCCCATCCATACAACTTCTTGGCCCCATCACTCCAGTACCGGATCCTGCCATCCAGGTCGCGGACCATGAGCGCCCCTCTTGGCACGGTGTTGTCTCTCGTTGAGTTATCTGACACCCCAGGTCCTGGCGCTTCTGCATATTCTCCTGTCAAAAGACCATGTGTCAATTCCGCCACAAGCACGGAACCTGGCACCGTTAAGTGAATCGTATCCCAAAAATACACCACTCCGTCTTTCACCACCCTACACTGAGATCTGGAGCAGAATAACTGTGCAATATCGATGAACTCAAACCCAAATTTGGCAGACTCTTCATACAACGCAGTATTCACCGCATCCAGACTCTGCATCTCCAGGTCCAGCGTATCGGGAACATCCCCTGTGAATTTCTCAAGCTTATTCACATAGCGATGAATATCGACTGAGAACTTCGTGGGCTGCGAATAGACGATGACACGGTGACCCTTCAATTTCTCAAATAACACATCGAGGCGAGTCCGAAATTCTTCGTCGCCGATTCTTTTATACACTCCCAACCAACTACTCGATACAATAATGCCATCTATCTTATTGTTCGGCACATAGTCATCCACAAACCAGTCGTAGAAATCAGTACACCGCCGCCCCTTTGTCGCGCGTATGGCACTGCACGACGCTCCTGTTAATTGAATAATTTGATCCTCGCCAAGCACCCGTACCAGCCCTGGATACAAATGAGCAGCAACACTGTCTCCATACAAGACAAATCGCTTGGAGGATCCAGATGGATTGTCACTCACCGGAGCAAACGAACCCTGCGCCAAGTCACAATGATTCTCTAAGAGAATTGTGTAGGACTGCTCCACCTCAAAAAAACACGTATAGATTCGCCACTGTGCTTCCATCTCTCTCTCTAGTTTGGTTGGCACGTCCACTGTAACCAGCTGGAGACCGACCGTGGAACCAGCGATCACGATCACAGAAACGAATGACACCCTCCACAGCAATCTTTGCGGTACGATGTTCCTTCGACGAAATGGCGTTTCAACATACCGCCATGTCACATAGGCGAGGCCGAACGTAAGAACGATGATGCCGGCCATCACCAGTTCACCAGGCTCAGCCAGGCTTCGATGGCGAGCAAAAGACAACAAGGGCTGATGCCATAAGTAGGCGCTATAGCTGACAAGACCCACACCAACGAATACTCGACTCGCCAATAACCGCCCAATGAATGTTTCCGGCGAACCAAACACGATAATTAAACCAGCGCCCACGGTCGGTACCAACGCATAGAAACCCGGGAAAGGCGTCTCTTTAGTAAAGGTCAGTGCCGCTCCTGCGATCAATCCGAACCCGACAAGGCTGAGTGCCTGATTGAGCGCCGGAGGGAACTGATCACGCGCCTTCCCTTCCAGGTAGAACGCGATCAGAGATCCCATGGCCAATTCCCATCCACGGGTCGGCAACAGAAAAAACGCCACTGCGGGTTTCGTGTCGGTTGCATACACCGCCAGCGCCAAGCTGAGGAGCGCCACGATTGTCAGAAGTCCTACAATCGTCTTTCGCCCTAATCTCCAGGCTAACATTAGGAAGATGGGAAACAGCATGTAAAACTGCTCCTCCACTCCCAAACTCCACGTATGAAGCAGCGGCTTCAAGTCTGACTCTACATCGAAGTAGTTGTTGCTCCGCCAAAAGTAAATGTTCGACGCAAACACCAATACCGCCAAGGCACTGTTTGAAAATTCCTTCGCATCGTCTGGCATGAGCCACAACCAGGCAAAAGGCAGACACAATACCATAACCACATACAACGCGGGCAGAATACGCCGTGCGCGTCGTTCATAGAACTTGAGGATTGAGAACTGACCGGTCTCAAGGTCCGCAAGAATAATCGTCGTGATCAAGTACCCACTGATGACAAAGAAAATATCCACGCCAACAAAGCCGCCGCTAAACAGTTGGACACCGGCGTGGAATAAGATGACGGGAATGACTGCGATCGCTCGTAAGCCATCTATTTCAGGACGGTATCGCATATCTCTGATCTTGTGGCCTCTCTGCACAGGCTGAATACTTAGCCTTCACTGATCGGACTGAAAGAACCGCTTACAAAATGGCATTGGGAAATGCCTGATCACCCCAAGGAGTCGGAGGGCAGGGAATACCTCCTTTACGGACGGTAGATTTGGCTGACCTGGAGGGATGGCTAGGTAGGCGGTGTAGGAGCTATCTTATCCATAGTACATCAGACAGTGCGTGATCTCCTACCTAACCAAACTAACATAATCTTAACATCATACCCTAACGACTGAACTAAAACGCCCAATATCGAGAGGCTCCGAATACCAGACGACACCCCACGAGAAACAGGTCACCGTGAGACTCAACCGGTAGGAGTTTGGTCCACTGTACTTCATACAAACTCAGGGAATATTCCCATCGCGTTTCAGCAACATGGAGTTCCAGTAATTGCTGTGTTCGAGGCCGCCCTCCCATCAACACCAGGATCCCATGCTCACTCCTATTGATGCAGTAGACCTCGCCCTGCTCGATGGTCACTCGCTCGCCATTGAGCGATTCACACAAGCTATAGGCGCACACTTTTTGTTCGTTCACCCGCGCCTCTCCTCGTCGCGAAGGGAATGAAACCTCCACGTCTTTACGGACACCGACCATCGCTGCTTCAGTGCTCAGATTCCCCACACGGCGTATAGGCGATTCACGGATGATTTCCTTGGTTCCAATATTCATGATGCCTCCAACGATCAAACAAGCGATACTACTAGAAACTTTGAGCAAGTACCGTACCTAGAAAATATTTATATGTGCAGGTGGATTGTTAATGAATCTCCGTATATGCATGGCTTAAGTAACGTATCAAAAGTAAAGAGCGAAGGGATTTTGATTCATCATTCCGAAGTATTGTGATGATAGCTTGTTGATTCTCAATATAATTTCACGGTGAATGGAAAAGCATACGCGACAAGAAGGTCTCTCCTTCACCGAAAGGTAGGCCCAAGAGGCCTTGTCCATTAAATCAAGCGGAATAAGTCAAACACCGTAAGGAGCTGACCGAGCAACTCTCATCCTGTCAGCTCAGCTTCTCCACTCGAAGACCGAGGAGGCGGATGAGTTTTCGGTGAGGGTTTTCGCGCCGATCGAGAAATGGCAGCAACAGCTTCAGACACTCCCGCTGCAGCATCGCCACATTGTCGGTTGGTGCAGCCAAGGTGTGCGCCCGAGATGTGGTCTTAAAATCAGCGAACCTGACGGTAAGCACGACGGTCCGAAACGAATGAAATCCCTCGTGATGCAGACGATCGACCACACCGTGAACCAGCACATCTAGCAGAGTGACTAGCCTTTGACTGTCGAGCGTATCGGAGTCAAAGGTCTCCTGCTCACCGATGGATTGTGGTTCCGAATATTCCTCAACCAGTGAATCATCTCGTCCTCGAATCTTTTCGTAAAAATCCACCCCTCGTTTCCCCAGCAAGGCTTCGAGTTGATGGACGGTCAGCGCTCTCAGATCCGTAACCGTCTTGATATGTTTTGCATTCAGCATGCTTTCTGTTTTAGGTCCGATGCCAGGGATGACCCGGATCGACAGTGGAGCCAGAAACGCCTCAGCCTCTTCCTCGCGGACGACCGTGAGTCCGTCAGGTTTCCGCCATCCTGACGCGATCTTCGCGATCAGCTTATTGGGCCCAATCCCGACTGAGGCTGTCAGCCGCTCTTCTGCATGGATCGTATTCTTCAGCCGCCGACATAATGATTCCGCAGCTTCATAGGATTCCGTAAAACTCACATCTCCGTACGATTCATCAATACTGGCCTGTTCCATCTTAGGAATGAAGCGACGTATGATCCGCATCACTTCCTCCGAAACCCGCACATACTTTGGCATATCAACCGAGACAAAGGTCACCGGCGGTTTCCCCCCCCGACGGGCAGCTTCAGATAAACGCCACGCTGTAGAGATCGGCGTCGCGGAGTGAATCCCGTACTCACGCGCCAGATAGTTTGATGTAGAGGCGACCCCACGCCCGTTCCCGCCCAGCGGGTCTGCGCCAACGACGAGCGGGACCCCCTGAAAAGCCGAAGTATCTCGCTCTTCAATCGCGGCAAAGAACGCATCCATATCTAAGTGAGCGATAATCCTCATCACTTTACAGCCTTGTCCTGTCCTGAGTACCGCCACATGGTTGACAATACCCATCGATCAGAAGACATCTCAGCGTTAGTTCCGTCATTTTCACCGTAGCTTTTCGTGCAGTAGGTGACGTACAATTATTACTCGGTTGTGAGCCAAGATGGTTCGATTCCGCAATCGTTGCTCACAAACCAACGGCATCAGTAGGAGGTCATTCGTGGCTTTTCATTGGTTCAACATTATCGGATCTCTGATGTTGCTTTTTGCTCTGTTCCTGAATGAGGTCGTGTACTTAAATGTGTGGTACGACTCTAACTTCACGCTGATTGTTCCGGCTATCCTGTACCTCGGTGTTGGACTATGGCTCTCACTGTGGGGAGGGCCACGTCGTCAGGAAGCATGATGTCGCACAGCGCCATGAATTTTCAATGTCTAGGGCTTCATCTTGAGCGTGCGGTAGGGTTCCGACCCTAATGTGAAGGGTCAATTTATTGACGCGTTCATCAGAACGCAGGGCAAAGGCCATCATTAGAAAGGAGACCATCCATGGGTATGAGTTTCATTAATTGGATTGGGTTTGTGATGTTGGTGCTTGCGCTCCTTCTGAATGAGCTGTTCCTTGGGATGACCGCCTGGTACGACCTCAACTTAGGGGCAATTGTTGTGGGGATCGTCTACCTGGTTGTGGGCGTCTCGTTATCGCTCTGGCCAAGCCCGCAAGATCAGACAGCCTGATCAATAGTCTCTCCTCCTTGTCAAAAAATAGGGCACAGAGGGTTGGGTGTGTCCTCTACGATTTCCGATCGTAATTTTCACTGCATATTCTGGCACATTTATAGAAGAGTGATCACTGAATCCTCTTCCCACCAACTGCTGGCGAATACTATCGACATCCCTCATCAGCCTGGCCTTCATCCAGAGTAGGAAACCGGCGACTGCGACAGAGTCACACTCCGCATTCGTGCCTCTGGATCTACTCACGGAATTATAGAAACACTCCCGGCAGGTTCGCAATGTACGTTTCCGGAGAGGACGCCAGAGCTTATTGAGGGTTGATCTGCTCAGTCTCAATCAACTACGATGACACAGTTGATCGAGAATTGACCAGGATACGGAGGATCTCGCTATGACGACCATGGACATTGGCAAAGAAGTGGTGGCATTGTGTCGGCAAGGCAAAAATCAAGAAGCAATCGACCGCTTTTACTCACCGAACATCGAGAGCATTGAGACCTGTGCGATGCCTGGCATGGATCAAATCCAGAGAGGAATTCAGGCGATCAAGGGAAAGAACCAGTGGTGGGTCGAGAACCATGAGATTCACGGAGGGACCGTCGAAGGGCCTTATCCGAACGGCGACCGTTTTATCCTGCATTTCAAGTATGACGTCACCCCGAAGCAGACCGGGAAGCGCATGACTCTGGACGAGACCGGTCTCTACACCGTGCAAGACGGAAAGATCACGAAGGAGGAGTTTTTCTACTCCATGTAACTGTCGTCACCAACCAACCCCAACAAGAGGAGGAGACCATGGCAGACAAACAGTACAAACAGCTCGGATGTTTAGATGTACAGCCGTCGGGCGGCTGCGGATTCCAGGTGCGCGCGGAGACCGAGTCGGAACTGATGCAGCTCGTCGCGACCCACGCCAAGCAATGTCATAAGTTGGACACGATCCCACCGGAAATGGTGTCTGCAGTACAGGCTGCGGTCAAGACCGTCACGGTTACAGTCTAGCGAACGCTCGGCACAGTCAACAGGCCTCCCTGTGCACCATCAGGCGCCAGGGAGGCCTCCACATCTCGCACCAAAATTTTGGCCAAGGAGGACTTATGGGCTTAAAAACAGTCCTACCCATTACACTACTTCTCCTACTGAGCACCAGCGGCTGCAGCTACCTGTTTTACCCTCACGCGAAGGACTTTACGGCCAAAGCAAAGGGAACAACGGGAGTCGAAACGTTGATCAATTTGACGAATATGGCGGAAGCCACGGCCAAATCCGCCAAAGGCGGCAAAGGGGTCGATCAACCATTCGACGACCTTCACAATCAGTTCCATGCCATCGACAACAGCATCTGCTGTGTCGAGAAATCGGTGAGAGAACAGCCGGCCTATGCACTGGCCGTCACACACAACAAAGAACTCGGGACGATCTTTAAGCGGCTATGGAAATTCAAGGATGATCAGCCGCAGCGGGATCAGCACCTGGACCTCTTTGCCTCGGAACTCCAAGAGATGCGTCAGACCCTACAAACCCTGAGGTAACGTCGTGACATCACCATCGCCAGAGCAGATCATTGAGACCCAGCGCCAGGATTGGAACCGCGTGGCCGGTGGCTGGGAGAAATGGGATCGTTTCTTCGACGAGCAGATGGCGTTCCTGAACCATCGACTCGTGGCCGATGCTCGCCTGAGATCGGGCATGCGAGTCCTTGACCTCGGATCAGGCACGGGCTATCCGGCTCTACTTGCCGCGCAAACCGTCGGGCCATCTGGCAACGTGACTGGTATCGATTTGGCTGAACAGATGTTAGAAGCCGCCAGGCGTAAGGCAGCCTCACTGAAGCTTTCCAACATCACGTTCAAAACTGGTGATGTCACGACATTACCGTTTGAGGCCGCTTCCTTCGATGCCATAACCACCCGCTTCTGCTTGATGTTCTTGCCGGAGATTCCCAAGGCCGTCGCCGAGATCGCCCGGATCTTAAAGCCAGACACCTGGGTCGCCGCAGCAGTCTGGTCTGCACCGGAAAAGAATCCCTACCTCAAGATTCCCATCGACGGCATCAAGCAGTTCGTTGATCTCCCGCCACCAGATCCGACAGCTCCTGGAATCTTTCGGTTGGCAAAGCCTGGCGAGTTAGCCAGCATGTTGGAACAAGCGGGTTTGGCCAACATCTCCGAACAAGAATTTCTCGGAGACGTGCGATTCCCAGCCGCAGACGACTACTTTTCCAGCCTGATGGACATCGCCGCACCGATTCAGAACCTATGGGCACAATTGAGCGCAGCCCAACAGATAGAGGCGAAACAACGTATCATTCAAACGTCCGGGCAATATCGTAAGGGAACAGCCATCGCATTACCGATCGCCGTACGGATCGTTGCCGCACGGAAGCCTGGATAACTGATGTCGCCGAAGAGCGACAGCTTTAAAGACTTCATCGTGGATCAGTTGGCCGATCTGCGCGGACTCACCTGTCGCGCCATGTTCGGCGGCTACGGGCTCTATCAGAAAGCCACATTTTTCGGCATCATCCATAAAGGCCGCCTGTACTTCAAAGTCACGGCGATTACGACATCGTCTCACAAAGACCACGGCATGAAACCCTTCCGTCCGAATACCAAACAAACACTGAAATCCTTCTATGAGGTGCCCGTTGACGTGATCGAAGATCCCGAGGCCTTGACGAGCTGGGCCAAGCACTCCATCAAGGCTTAGCTCGTGTTGTATCTGAATAGACGTGTGCGGTGAGCCCTCGTATTTACTCAAAACAGACCCATCGAAATCTCCTAATCGCCGGCTGACTTGCAACAGACGTCTCTCGCGGAAACCACAATTGACATCGACACACCATCTCAGTACAGTCCATAGACATCACCCTACATAGCGATCATTAGGATTCATCTCACACGGCGAATCATTCTTCGTCATGCCAATCAGGAAGGAGTAATCATGGGACTGTTTAGTACGATTCTGGACAAACTGGGGCTTGGTTCTTCAGCGCATGCGGCAACACCATCGGCGAGCCCGTCTACGTCCGCAGCGCCAACTCCCTCGTCTGCAGGCGCACCTGTGTCAAAACCCGTGGCTCCACCACCGGCTGCAATGTCGTCAGTCGATGTCGTGGCCAAACTGGAAGGCCTCGCGCAGAAGCATGCGGAGAAGCTCAATTGGAAAACCTCCATTGTCGACTTGCTCAAGCTCCTCGGAATCGATAGTAGCTTGAATGCGCGCAAATCTCTCGCCACAGAGCTGAACTGTCCGGCCGACAAGATGGGCGATTCGGCACAGATGAATATGTGGTTACACAAAGCGGTGCTGAAAAAACTGGCCGAGAACGGCGGAAATATTCCAAAAGAGCTGCTCGACTAGCGTTCACACGCTCTTGAATTTTGTGAGCTTGGCAAACAGGATGGCGGAAAAGGGAAGTGCCAGGCCGAGCAGGAGCTGCACAATGAAGAGCTCGCCGAGCTGGCTGTAGTCGGCTGGTGTCTGAATGCTGCCGGTCGCTTGGTCTCGGACTTCCCAAGTCGCTTCGAAACTGATTGACCTCCACCAACCGCTTCAGATCTCTATTGGTTGCGGCAATCAAGCGAACGCTGACCTGTATGGTCTTAGTGCTGCCGAGCCGCTCGAATTCCTGTTCCTGTAGCACGCGCAGCAGCTTGGATTGCAGTTCCAGCGGGATCTCGCCTACTTCGTCCAGGAAGATGGTCCCTTTATCGGCCAGTTCGAATCGACCGGCCTTTTGAGAAATGGCCCCGGTAAACGCGCCTCGTTCATGCCCGAAGAGCTCGCTCTCCAACAACCCGGTTGGGATCGCAGCACAGTTCAGCTTGATGAACGTGCGCTCGCTTCGACCACTCAGTCGATGGATGGCCCGAGCGATAAGTTCCTTGCCGGTGCCGGTCTCTCCTTGGATAAGGACCGTTGAATCGGTCGGAGCCACGACTTCGACTTCCTTCAGCACATTCCTCAAGGCCGCACTGTCCCCAATAATATCGTCAAATCCATGTTCGAACCGAAGCTCTTCTTCAAGGTAGAGCTTCTCTTTCGCTAGCTTGTCTTTGAGTTCAGCAATCTGCTGAAAGGCCAGGGCATTTTCAACGGCGACCGCGACCTGTTGAGCCACTTGTTGCAGGAACTCGATATCCGAGCCGCTGTACGACGCTTGTTGCAAGCTCATGAATCCCATGGCGCCCAACTGCCCTCTCGCCGTGGTCAGAGGAACAAAGCAAAACGACTCTGTCCCATCCTCCTTCATATGACCGATCACCGTTGGCCATCGAGACTCCTCCGCCAACTTGGGCACGAGGAGGGGCTGTTGTTGCTGCCAGACCAAACCGGCAGGACAGTCCTCGATTGGGACCTCATGGCCCCCCACGAGATCCGCCGGCACATTGGCTTGAATAGTATGCAACCGCATCAGCTTCTTGATGGGGTCATACAGAGAGAGGTCGACGAAATTCACCTGCACAACCCGAGGAAGCCGGTGGGCAAGATCGCGAAAGAGTTGATCAAGGTCCCGTTGCGCAGAGATCGCCTGTGCGACCTCAAGAAGGGCCTGGTAGCGGTCCGCGAGATCCTCACAGGGAGAAATGCCCTGCCTATCCATAGCCCGGCAGTATGGACCATGTACAGGCAATGGCTCAAGAGCTCACGGCAGACACGCACGCTGTGTCTATGAAGCTCTCAACGTCATCAGAGCGTCTGGTGCGTCCCATCACAGAACGGCGGAGTCTTCGTGTGCTTGCACTGGCACAACGCGACGTCTTTCTTTGCATCCACGGTGAACTCAACCGGTTCAAACCCGGTCCCTTCGTGTGACCCATCACAAAACGGTTGGTCCCTCGATCGTCCACAGGAGCACCAGTAATAGGTACCCGGCTCCAGCGACATCACTGACGGCTCTTTTGCGGCAATGCGTGGTTGTCCCATGAGCACTCCTCCCTCCGAGATGGTTGAGATGAGATCGCGCGGCTAAGTATATCCTTTGGCCATAGAGTTTCGCACGTCCCGAGGTGGCAATATTATTCACCTTGTCTATGGTATTTTGGTCCCCCGGTCTTGCCGCCTTGCTACTGGTCGGGCCACGGCAGGTCAATCGCGAAGAGAATGTGCTCAAGAGGCGTTACGTGCAGCCTGATCCCGTATTCTTTCAAGATCTTGCCATTGTATTCCTTGCGGCTGTCGCAGGTGGCGTACTCGCTCGGCTTGCCGGGCAGCCATTGATCCTTGGCTACGTGCTAGGCGGGATCGCCATCGGTCCGTTTACCCCGGGACCTATTATCTCGGGATCTCACACGTTCGATCTCTTTGCGGAGATCGGCGTCATTCTCTTGATGTTTTCGATCGGACTTGAGTTTTCCGTGAAGGACCTGATGGGCGTCAAATGGGTCGCTCTCGCCGGCGGACCGCTGGGGATCCTCATGGCCATCGGATTGGCAGTCGTGACGGGGAGCCTGATCGGGTGGTCTATGACCCAAAGTATCGTGATCGGAGCGGTCATTTCCATAGCGAGCACCATGGTACTCGCCCGCATGCTTGTTGATCGAGGCGAACTTCGTACAAAGCACGGACGAGTGATGATCGGCATCGCTTTGGTCGAAGACGTGGCCGTCGTAGCCATGACGGTGCTCATGCCTGCTCTCGGAGAGTTCGACTCGGGACGATTGCTCGTGATCGGTCAAGCCTTGGCAAAAGCGCTCTTGATTCTCGTGCCGGTGGGATACTTGGGCACGAAAGTCATTCCGCCGATCATGACACACGTCGCCAGAACCCAGAACCAGGAACTGTTCCTGCTCGTCACCCTGGCAATCAGCCTTGGGACCGCCGCCGTCACGCAGATGATCGGACTCTCCCTCGCTTTGGGGGCCTTCCTAGCTGGCCTCATTATCAGCGCATCTGGGTATGGCCACGAGACCTTGGCCCGGTTGCTCTCGCTCCGTGATGCCTTCGTCGCGCTCTTCTTCGTGACCATCGGTATTTTGATTGACCCGCGCGTGATCATCAATAACCTGTCCCTGCTTGTCACAATGGTTGGCTTGATCGTGGGCGGGATGTTCGTGATTTGGACGGCCGTCGTGCGATTGTTCGGCTACCCTTGGACCACGGCATTCTTGGCAGGAATCGGCCTCACTCAGATCGGCGAATTTTCGTTTGTCCTTGTGCAGGTCGCCAAAGCGGCCGGCCATATCGGCGAGGAAGTATACAATGCGACGCTTGCGGCTTCTGTCATCACGATTCTCATGAATGCGGCTCTTGTGAGGTATGTGCCCGGCTGGTTCGTCCAGCGGCGTCTCGACCATACTCCGCACGAGACAGCGCATTGGCCACTGGAAGGCGAACCGCTTCAACAGCATGTCGTGCTATGTGGATTTGGACGAGTCGGCAGCTCGCTCGGAAAAGCGTTGGATGCGTTCGGCCTTTCCTATGTGGTCATCGACCGAAATCCGGACATCATTCGCCGGTTACAAGTCCGACACACTGCCTGCCTCTATGGAGACGCCTCCCACCGCGAATTGCTCGTGAAGGCCGGAGCGGCGGACGCGTCGCTGATCATCGTGGCATTGCCTGAAATTGAGCCCGCTGCATTGACAGTAGGTCGCATCCGCGACCTCAATCCAAAAGTCCCGATTTTAGCCCGGGCGCATGGACTCGCGGAAGCGGAACGACTCGGTGCACTTGGCGCGACTGAAGTTATTCAGCCAGAAGTCGAGGCGTCGGCGACATTGATCCGGCATACCTTGACCTGGTTCGGGGTACCGAAGGACCACATTCTGGACTACGTGGTTCAGTACCGGCAGTCCATGGAAAGAAAACGGACAAGTTAAACGAGCACAACGCGCATCCGCCCGACCCCAATCACTGCTACCCCTTTTACCTCATTCCACCTCGATCGTAACGACCGCTTCGGCGCTCAATGCGTCGTGATCATGGCTCGCCGTCACAAGCTTGATCTCATGCGAGCCGCGCGTAAGCCCCTTGAGCATGCCTTTGAACCCTCTTTGATACGCCCCGTCCAGGTAACAATGGACGTGCGTGGCCTGAGCGCCCTTCGACAGCTTGTACCTCACTTCGACGGAATCCCCTCTGATCACTTCGCCCTGCATCGGGCTCACGATCGTGAGTCGGCTGCCGTCGGCATCGGCGGCCCGACCATCCACGCCGATTCCCAATGACAACAGGCCGAAGAACACTGACATCACAATGACACGAATCATTTCGCACCTCTTTGAATGATGATCGGCGATGAAGCTTTCGTGCTCTTTACTCATCGAAAGCTTCAGCCTGATGCTACCCTCCTGCGCTACACCAATGACCTTTGATGGATTCCCAGACAGCCAAAGGCCTTTTCAAAATCAAACCCAATCCATCTCTTGCCCAAATCGTTGTTCCCTTCACATCGGTAGTGGAGATGACCTTCAGCGACTTCTCGTCCGTTGCTGAGAAAGATATCAGGATCATAGATACAGCGGTTTAATCGGCGACACAACCGCCGCCGGGTTGTTTTTCCACACCGACTCATCGGCGTCGACATAGAGTTCCACTTCATTGCCGTCGGGATCTTTGAGATAGAGGCTCTGACTCACGGTATGATCGCTCATGCCGTCGATCGGGATCCCGGCTTGCTCCAACTCTCGTTTGGCCTGGCGCAGCTCATCGAGGCTATCCCCGACTTTGATTCCGATATGGTAGAGGCCACGGCGACGGCCCGGAGCAGGCGCAGGCGCATCGCCAACCTGAATCAACAATAGCTCATGATGTGTGCGACCAGATGTCAGTGCAGCTGCGGCTCCATTGAAGATCCGCCCGACTTCCTTGAATCCCAGCAGGTCTCGATAGAAACCAAGCGATCGTTGCAAATCCTTCACGTAGAACACGACATGGCCGAGATAATGGGCCTTCATCTGACTCCCCCCTTCTTAGGAATAGACTGCATCAGTAATGCTCTGACCGCTGCGTGCGCCAGCACCACATCGGGGCTTCGTTGCAGCGCATCGTGATACTGCCGGCTGAATCCCTCTCCCGCTTCCGTTGGCATCATAAGGGTCAGCACAGACGCCAGCAGAGGTGGGATTGCCTCGCGGGATGCGGGGTCATTCGATTCGCTGAGTTCATCAAGCTTGGCGAGTCCTTTTGCGCCTTCAAAGGCCTTGGTCAACGCAGACACATCGTCAAGCGACGCCACGGCAACATCTGCCCCTTTCGCCTTCCAGCCAGCACCCTTGTCGGCTGAACGGACAACCACCCGCACCGGCTGATTCTTACTCAGCAAGGTCTCCACAACTGCAGATCCCGTATTTCCAGTCGCACCAAGAACAACAAACATGATGAGTCCTCCTACTCCTTACGCGACGCCTGATCGGTTCGTAATCACCTTGGCATGATGGCGTCGCTCCCGTTGATTGTAAAGTGCCGCTCTCCGCCAGACCACAATGCATACCCACACATTCCACCTTGGCAACTTGCGTTCCAGCGCGGCGCTGGAAGTCTGAGATTTTCGATTCCACTGCGGCTAAGAGGATTTAGAGATGGAACAATCGAAGAATCAAGAGATCATCATAGACCGATCAGGTGGCGAAGGGTCGGCACCGTGCCGAAGGATCGGCTCCTCTAGACTGAGCGTATGCTACCCTTAGTTAAATTGGAGGGTACTGATGACCGCTCTACTCATTCGCATCCACCTTCGAACCGTCATCCTCATCCTGTCTGGGATGATCAATCTTCATTCTGTCCTCGCATCGGATGAGTTCACCCCATCCTCCCAGGTTAGTTCCGTGAGAATTTCCGTCGCCTCGTATGAACGAATTCCAATCAATACACTCTTAGCCCGTCCGGACCATTATCAGATGAGGGATATCCGTATCACCGGTACCGTCTTGGCGATGCAGACCGAAACCATCACCAATCGGATGATCTGTGGTCTAGCCCATGAGCGGACCACGCTCACAGTGGAAGATGATAGCGGACAGATCGAAATCCTCGATCAAGGCGCGTGCGGGAAGAATGTCGGTGCATTGAAAGCGCCGATGCTGAAGACAGGCCAACAGATCAATATCTTGGTACAGATCATGATTCCCACCAGCTCGGGCTCTTCCAGCTCGTCGGTGGAAGCGACCATCCGCTATATAGGCCTGGCGCGAGAGTAGGAAGATCAGACGCCCAAGAACTGCCGCGCCCAGGTCTATCTCGTTACGGCATAGGGATCAGGCTTGGCAAGACTGTCGATTGAGGCACTGAATCTGGTCAGGCCATGTAAACAGGCTACATGCCTGCTGTGGGGTGTTTGTGGAATCGGTTAGGAACCGAAGTGGGCAGACACTTTAAAGATTCACACTTTCTCGATCGTACTTGGCATGCACCGTTGTCGTCGCGTGGACACGCACCGATTGTTGCACTTACTCCCACCCTCTGACTTCATAGCCTTTGTCCTTCAGGCAGCTTGTGACGGCATCGGCATAGGGAGGGTCTGGCTCCAGCGGCTTGAACGTTCCTCCGAGTAATCCAACGACCAATCCAATCCCGCTACCGGCGGCGGCTCCGATCGTCACTCCGGGCAATCCTCCAACCACCCCCGCTGATGCGCCGACCGCACCCCCAAGTGTCAACCCCAACAACGCTCCGGTTGCGGCATTCGCGCTTTGGTTCGTCCCAGGCCGCAGACCAGCCTGTTCAACGTGCCTCTGACAGGATTCGACCTCCTGTTGAGCCATCTGCTTGCCATACACGTGGAGTTGTTTATTCGACCGTAAGATCGGCTGCGGGCCAGCACAGGCTGTGACAGTCAGTAGAAGGATGATTCCTATCAGGCGCTGCCAAGATCGATCGGCCACAGAAATTCCCTGGAAGGCTTTCTAGTCTT
Source organism: Nitrospira sp. CG24B (assembly GCA_002869845.2). GTDB lineage: Bacteria > Nitrospirota > Nitrospiria > Nitrospirales > Nitrospiraceae > Nitrospira_D. The sequence goes on from NEWS02000004.1 coordinate 267,673, forward strand.
TTCTTCAATTCGCACCCTTTGGACGAAATGTCGAGGTTTTTCCCGATTGCGCACATTGTTCACGCAGCTCTTTCTCCACTCATTCGAGGCTAGACGGTGAGGTGGTTATCCCCCTTGTCTTCTTACCGCATAGGCCGGATGGGTGAACACTCAACTGCGCGCATTGTCCGAGCACATTCTGATCGTGCGCGGACAGCGAGCACGAGTGTTCACCCATCCGGTCTATGCCTCCCTCCCCTACTGCCACCCCGTCACCTCATACCCTTTCTCTTGCAGACATCGATTGACATAATTCGTGTAGGCCTGACTCGGCTGGCTTGACGGACCGACAACGGCGGAAAATAGTCCGGTCAGGAGGCCCCAGACCGCGCCGCTGGCGGCCCCGATCATCGAGCCCAGGCCGGCGGATGCACCGGAAATCATGGCACCTATCGCACCACTGGCGGCCCCGGCACCAGCACCAACAGCCGTCCCCGTCGCGACACGTCCTGCCTTGCCACTACCTTCCTTCGCGCCGGCAGATTCCGCCAACTCTTTACAGGCCGCAATATCTTGCTCTGCCCCTTCCTTCCCGACAGAGTCCAAATGCGCGTTGGAATACAGAATCGGTCGTGCACTCGAACAAGCCGTGACCATCAGCAACACAAGCACGACGCTGAGCTTCTTCATCCTCTCCACACCGCCCCTTTCTAGCCCGATGGCATCAATCGAGCCAACAGCCATTCCGCCGTGACTCCCTGTACAACCAGTCGCTTACGCCGCCCCGTCGCGCCGGTACGAAGCTGCACATTTGCGCGCGGAACAGCACACCGCTCGGCGATGAAGCGAATGAGTTCGTCGTTGGCGGCACCGTCAATCGGACGCGCCGCCAGGCGGATTTTGATCGCATCGCCATGAATTCCGACGCACTCAGTGCGTGAAGACCCGGGTTGGACCTGGACGGTCACGAGCGCCCCGCGCTCACTGTCTCGTGCGATGACAGGAAGAGACGCCACAGAAATTGAGGAACTCAGAAGATCGCTTTGACGAAGTCGAGTATGGCCCGTTGCATGTCTGAATCGTCAGTGATCGGCCTGGCGACGGCGACATCACACGCTCGTTCTGGCGGCACCCCTTGCTTGATCAATGTGCCGGCATACACCAAAAGCCTGGTGCTGACCCCCTCCTCAAGCCCGTGGCTTCTGAGGTTGCGAACTTTTTGGCCGAGCTTGACGAGTTTCCCCGCGATGGCTGCATCCACCCCCGCCTCACGCTGGACGACGAGGGTTTCGATATCGGGAGCAGGATAATCAAACTCGATGGCGATGAATCGCTGCTTCGTGCTTTGTTTCAGATCTTTGAGAACACTTTGATAACCAGGGTTGTAGGAGATCACCAGCATGAACTCGTCGGCGGCCTCCACGATCTGGCCTTTTTTCTCGACTGGGAGCACTCGCCGGTCATCGCTGAGCGGATGGATGATCACGGTGGTGTCCTTTCTGGCTTCCACCACCTCGTCGAGATACACAATGGCCCCATGCTTCACCCCGACGGTCAAGGGTCCATCCATCCATACGGTATCTTGCCCCTTCAGGAGGTAGCGGCCCACCAAGTCGGAGGCTGTCAGATCTTCGTGACAGGCAACCGTGATCAACGGTCGGCCGAGTTTGTAGGCCATGTATTGAACGAAACGGGTTTTCCCGCAGCCGGTCGGCCCCTTCAGCATCACCGGCAGTTTTTTCTCGGCAGCAATGGTGAACAGGCCAATCTCCCCACAGACCTCCGCGTAAAACGGCTCCTGTTGGATTCGATATTGCGCGACATCAACTTCCCGTGACTGCTGCATCAGCGCTTCGTTCCTTCTCAAGGTATACAACCGATCCGACTGATCTCAGCCGACCGCAAGGCAAGGTCACAATAAACGGAATAAACGGCGAAGATCAAGCGATGGGGCCTCGGCGCAGCTTCTCTACGCCACCTTCTTCCCATCAAGCACTTCACGAACTCTTTGGGTCAATACATGAGGCGTGAATGGTTTCTGGAGAAAGGCCGTGTCCCGTTTGACCCCACCCTGTTCGAATACCGGATGATCAGGATAGCCGGACATGTACAAGACCTTGATCTCGGGTCGCACAACCGTCAGTTTTTCCGCGACCTCCGGCCCGCTCATTTGCGGCATCGCGACATCCGTCAGCAACAAATGGATCGGGCCCGGATGCTTCGCGCCGGCCAGGAGCGCTTCGATGCCGTGACGCGCGACCAACACCTCGTAGCCGCTCAGACGAAGCGCTTCCTGTACAAGCCCGCGCACCGAGGGGTCGTCCTCGACGACGAGGATCGTTTCTCGCCCGATCGCTCTGTCGACCGTTTCACTGGCGATCGGCGCGCCTTGTGCGGTCTCCTTCACTTTTGGGAAAAAGATCTTGCATGTGGTGCCCTGTCCCGGCTTGCTCTCGATCCCGATCGTGCCACCGCTTTGTTTCACGATACCGTACACGGTAGACAACCCGAGACCCGTGCCCTTGCCTTTTTCCTTGGTGGTGAAAAATGGCTCAAATAAGTGCGATTGGGTTTCTTCGCTCATTCCCTGGCCAGTGTCCCTGATCGACAAGAGCACGTAGGTGCCCTCGTCGAGCATCATGGTTTCACGCCGAGGTCCTTTCCCGATCGTGACATTTCGAGTCTGGATGGTCAGCTGACCACCTGTCGGCATGGCGTCTCGAGCATTCACGGCCAGATTCATGATCACTTGCTCGATCTGCCCTGGATCAGCCTTGATCGATCCCAGCTGTGGATCGAGGTCCGCACAAAGTTCAACGATATCCTCGCCTAGCAGCCGCCGCAGCATCCCGTCCATGTTCATGACGAGCGCGTTCAGATCCACGATCTTGGTCGCCACAAATTGCCGACGGCTGAACGCCAGAAGTTGACTGGTCAGGCCGGCGGCACGATCGGCGGCTTTTTTGACTTCTTCCATTTCGCGTCGCGCGGGATCCGCCTGCGCCAAGCGACTCAGGATCAACTCGCTGTATCCACGAATCACCGTCAAAAGATTGTTAAAATCATGAGCGACGCCGCCGGCGAGCCGCCCCACGGCCTCCATCTTCTGCGCTTGACGCAGTTGCGCTTCTGTCAAGAGCAATGCCTCTTGCGCGCTCATGCGTTCACCGAATTGCCCGATTTTCAGGCCGACATCGGTAATCATGCTGAGCAGCTCGCTATCAGGCTCATGGACTTGATGGCTGAAGAACTCAATGACGCCCTCAATTTCACCCCCGATACGAATCGGAAACCCGAACGCGCCATGAAGCCCGGTCTTGGCCGCCAACTCCACGCGAACAAAGGTAGGATCGAGCGTCACATCTGTAATCCACACCGGTTGCCCGCTTTCCCAGATTCGACCCGGCAACCCCACGCCAGGCTTGAATGTCTGGGTCTGCATCTGTGCGATAAACTCATCCGCGACCAGCGATGTGACTTGCCAGTAATCAAGGCACCGCAACGAGCCCGATTGTTTATCCAGTCTCCAGAATACCCCGAGATCCCATTCGAGACTCTCTCCGACCGCTTGAATGATTTTCGGCACCGCTTCTTCGAGTCGCACGGCCTCCGACAGGACACGCGTCACCGCATATTGAGAGGCCAGCCGTCGTTCGGCCCGGCGGCGATCGGTAATGTCACGGACAAACGCGCTGAAGATATACGCTTCACCGATGCGAGCCGGCGAGACGGCGAGCTCGACTGGAAACTCGTGGCCTTCCTTATGTCGCGCGGCGATCTCAATTCGACGATTCAACACCGGACCGACTCCGGTCTTGAGATACTCTCGAATCCCTTGCGCGTGGGCTTCCCGATCACGTGCGGGGATGATCGTGTCTGAAAGCAATTTCCCCATCGCCTCTTCGCGGGTCCATCCAAAGATCGCTGTCGCTTGGGCATTCCATTCAGTCACAATTCCGGCGGCATCCATCGTGATGACCCCATCGAGCGCCGTATCGACGATCGCTCGATTGCGTTCCTGACTCTGTAACAACGCCGCCTCGGCAGCCCGCGCCCAGGCACTTTCCTGTTGAGCCTGCCGATACTCCGCTCGCAATCGGATCGTCGACCACAACAGCAATCCCAGCAGCGGGAGCCAAACGGCCGCCACGATGCTACGTTCGACATGGCCGAGCAGGAAGGTCCCCACGCCGAGGATAAACAGCGTGATCAAGACCATCACAAACGTCAACCACTCATATCGGCGCGTCGTTGAAGGGGTTCGCTCTTCCGATGAAGTCATGCGGTCATCCTTGTGATCACCCACGTGTCCAGAATCGCGGATGGATGGTAGGCCAACTTGGCCGCACGGAGTCCCGGAAGACCGGCATCATCCATGGTATTGATAGAGGTCGCCCCTTGTGCCATGGCGGTTCGACAGGTTTCGCGGAAGACCCACTGAGCCAGACCAGGGATAGAACGGTCCGCGACCTCCAGTAAGATGCACCAAGTTTGCGGCGTCACCCAGTAGCCAAAGGTATAGGCGGCAATGTCATTATTGATTCTCACGACGGTCCCTGACAAGCCAATCTGTTCATGCTGGTGCAAGACGAGCCTATGGGCCACTTCCGCATCCTCCAGAAGCAGTGTTCCCATCTGATCGAGATGGCCATTCCGCTTCTGCTCCGCCCATCGCCCATAGAGACGCACGCAGTCAGCCTGATCGTCAGCCCGGTATGGCTCGCCTGTGATTGTCTGTTCGCGGGTTGCACGATTACAGAGCGCCCGTTGGGATTTATAGTGATCTCCTGCCAAGGCCGCTAGCGCCCCGACGGGGTAGAGATAGTCCCCATCTTTCTGACGGAATTGAATCTCGCCGCACTCCAGTCGTTGCCGTTGTGACTCCATCACGTTTTCGATTCGACTCACCGGCGACGGTCCGTTCCACGACTGCATCATCACGAACGCCTGCTCTACCGCTTGATCCAGGGGCCCAGCTCCGAGCGGTGGAAGCGGCATGAACCATCCGTCCGGAGACTTGGCAAACAGAAACAACGTCTGATCGATCTCCATCCACCAGTAGGGAAGCAGCGATGTCCATATATAGTGGTAGGGAAATGCAAACGCGGCCGGCGTACGATGGCCAATCACGTGAGCACGCTCGAGCGCCTTCGCGAACTGCGGCGCGTCCAACAGCGTCAGTGGACGGAGCTGCGGACCAACCCGCTCAGGAAGAAGACGAGCCGTGAGGTGCGGAAGCGCCTTGAGTACGATCACATCGTTCTGAAAGCGACCAATGAGACGAGGGTGTGCCACAATCGCCTCAACAATTGTCTCATCCGTCAGGGAAGTCGCGACACGTTCCCCATACTCTCGAATGGCACGTGAGGGGGCGTCGCGCATGAACGGACATTTGGAATCCCACCCAAGCAGGACTTCCCGACCCAACGCATCCCACATCAACGCCAGCGGATACAGCTGACAATCCAATGGGCGAACGTCATAAATTCCACACCGGCCCGACTGCGAATCAAACGCGGGACAGAGATACCCTTCGTCCATCGGATTCTGGACAAGATCGACCTGCGAGCCGGACGTATCGGAAAAGAACGAATCAGGCACTCCATGTGCCACTGCATCGGCGATTTCTTGGCCGGTAAAGTAGGGACGAAGAAAACTGTCGGCTTCCGGAAAACGACAGCACACATCACAACGAACACACGCTGAATCCGGAACCAGCTGAGGCAGAACCCTCATCGTCTGTTTGGAATCCACCATCCTGAGGTCCATCGAGATCCAATCATACGATGCATGCCGAACGGTGGCAAGGAAGGTTTGCTTCCGATCATCTCGCACTCTGTCCGCATTGCATCAGATCTATCTCCCTGAGAAGTCTACTGACCCCTTGTCGGTCGCTGATGTGCGTGTTAGCATTGCCCCCTTTGCACCATTCTGATGCCGCGCTTCCGCCAGTCCGGAACGCGCGCGAAGGGGTTTTCGTTGGCACAGACTGACGCCTTCTGTCCGACACTTTCTCCCGAGGCAGCCCGCGACCGCTGCGCGGCCATTCGTGAGCAGTTGTGTCGCGCGAACGTGTTCGGATCTCCAGCCACCTTGCCGCTACAGGGCTCCGCTTCCGACATGCAGGCGGTGACCTCCTGGCGAGTCAGCCCCTGCCCGTTGTATCTGTCATCTGAACAGCTACGGTTCTTCACCGATTTGGGGCCACACCTGCTGTCGTTCTATCGAGGATTGAATCGGCTGTACACCGAAAGCGTCAAAGGAATTCAACCAACCTGGGTCGCAGGCTACCTCGATCAAGGGAAGCCGGCGGCATTAGTGCAATACAGCCGCATGAAACGGTTTCGCGATACCCTGCCCGCCGTCATCAGACCCGATATTATCCCCACACAAGACGGCATGGTGATCACCGAACTGGATTCGGTTCCAGGAGGGATCGGGCTCACCGCCTGCCTGTCTCGCATCTATCACGATCTCGATGGTGATCACGCGCAGATCATCGGAGGGCCGCACGGCATGATCCGAGGGTTTGCTCGCATGCTGCGATCTCTCCAGGATCAGGAGGGAGGATGCATCGCGATTCTGATCTCCGACGAATCGAAAGACTATCGGCCGGAAATGTCCTGGTTGGCCGCTCAGCTCCGCGAAGAGGGATTGCCTGTCTGGTGTATCGAGCCACGCGAGATTCGGTTTACGGAGGACGGACTTCGCCTCCACACCGACGGAAGCGAGCAGGCGATCAGCGTCCTCTATCGCTTTTATGAACTGTTCGACTTGTTGAACATTCCTAAAGCCGAACTGGTCCAATATGCCGCGAAGAAAGGTTGGGTCTCCGTGACCCCTCCCTATAAGCCGGCGCTAGAGGAAAAATCGGCCTTCGCCCTGCTCCATCACCCGATCCTCCGCCCATTTTGGGAAAAAGAACTCGGTGCAGACTGCCTGCTGCATTTGACCACGATCATGCCGAAAACCTGGTTGCTTGACCCGGCACCGCTTCCTGCGATCGCGACAATTCCAGACCTGCATGTAGGGAACCGTCCTGTGGCGAACTGGGCCGAACTTGAAAAGGCGTCACAGAAGGAACGCCAGTTCGTCATCAAGCCGTCAGGCTTTTCGGAACTGGCCTGGGGAAGCCGGGGTGTTTCGATCGGGCATGACATGCCTCAGACCGAATGGGTTGAGGCGCTTCGGAAAGCCCTTGCATCCTTTCCGAACACCCCCTATATCCTGCAAGAGTTCCATAAGGGGCGATTGTTCGAGATGGACTTTGTGGACGAAGATCGGCAGACCATGGTCCACATGTCGGGTCGCGCGCGGCTCTCCCCTTATTACTTTGTTTCGGAAGGAAGAGTCGAACTCGCCGGCATCCTGGCTACCATCTGCCCAGCCGACAAAAAGATTCTTCATGGCATGAAAGACGCGATTATGGTCCCTTGCGCCCTACGACCGAACTGATGCGCCTCTCTTCAAGAAACTAGAAAATGGTCGTTTCACTTTCTTCCTTTTCCTGGTAGCCTTATAGGACTTTGGCTTTGACTCTTTTCCATGTCGACTGGTGCCCTGACTGTCTCGTGGTCCGCCGAAAGCTGGCCGACTTGGAGCTGACCTATGAAGATGTCGTCGTGCCGGACAGCAGACGCATGCGCGCGCAAGTTCACGAGGTATCCGGCCAATATTATGTCCCGGTCCTCAAGGATGGCGATCTCGTGCTGACGGAGACCGCCGACATTCTGGCCTATCTAGACGAGCGGTCTCGCACCGACCGAGCTGGAGCCACAGCAACAACCGAGTTTCAGTCGCAAGCCCGCGCGACACCCGATATTGCGGGTGAAAATGACGACCACCCTTCTTGCCGGATCAACTGACCACCGAAGGACGACCCATGGAAGAATGGCAACAGATCCTCGCCAAAAGTATCGTCAAGCCAAAGGACCTCGCTGAACGGTTTGGTCTCGATGAGAAAGAACTAGAAGCGATCGTCGGCCCCTATCCGATGAGGATTACTCCGACGGTACTTGAGACGATCAAATCGAAGGACGATGCGATCTGGAAGCAGGTCGTCCCCGAAATCGCGGAGTTGGCCGACATCGACTCAGAAGACGATCCACTGGAAGAAGATCTCATGAGCCCGGTGCCCCATCTGGTCCACCGATACCCAGATCGGGTGCTGCTCATGGTCACCAATCAATGTCCGATCTATTGCCGGTTCTGTACCAGAAAGCGACTGGTGGGCAAACCTGGTTTTCTGAAAAAGGGCGAGTTGGACCGCGCAATCCAGTATCTTCGTGAGCATACGGAAGTGCGTGATATCATCCTCTCAGGCGGCGACCCACTGCTGCTCCCCGATTTTCTCCTCGAACGCATCTTCAAGGCCCTGCGGACTATTCCTCACCTGGAACTCATCCGTATCGGATCGCGGGTCCCAGGGTCGTTGCCGCAACGCATCACGCCCAAGCTCTGCGAGATGGTAAAAAAGTATCATCCTATTTACATGAACCTGCATTTCAACCACCCGGACGAACTGACCCCTGAAGTGAAGGCTGCCTGCGGCATGCTCGCGGATGCCGGCATTCCTCTAGGAGCCCAAACCGTCCTCCTCAAAGGCGTGAACGACAATCCAGACGTTATGAAACGCCTCGTCCATCAGCTGCTCCTTGCGCGGGTGAAGCCCTATTATCTCTATCAGGCCGACTTGACCAAGGGGACGAATCATTTCCGGACATCCGTCGAAACCGGGCTGAACATCATCAAGGCGCTCCAAGGCCATACGAGTGGAATGGCCGTGCCCCATTTCGTTATCGATGCGCCGGGCGGCGGCGGCAAGATTCCGCTGCTGCCGGATGACTATCTGGTTCACATGGACAAGGACGGAGCCCTCCTCAGGAATTATGAGAATAAGACGTTCCACTATCCCCAGCCAAAGGCTGACAACCGACGGGAACTTCCAATGGTCGGTGTAGGCTCCTCGCTCGATAACGCAGAAGGAGCCTATGTGACGTGTGGTGACAGCTACCCTGATCGCGACGGCTATGCCGCCTGGGGGAACAGCTGCGGCGGAGATGCGGACGACCTGTGACCACTCATTCGTCTCGAGCCGGCATCCTCCCCTATCAAGACATCAAACGCTTGATCGCAAGCCGAGCCATCAGCGCCTCCCCGACCGTTGAGAGCCGGCAGATCCAGCCCGCCAGCCTCGATCTCCGTCTCGGTCGCAAAGCCTATCGACTGATCAGCAGCTTTTTGCCGGAACTGTCGGCCATTTCCTCACGCCTCAACGTGCTGGATTTTTACCAGTCGGACCTCGTGATGTACGAGATGGATCTGACCGACGGAGCGATTCTGGAGAAGGGGCATGTGTATCTCGTTCCATTGCTGGAACAGCTGGCCCTCCCGAAGACGATCCGCGCACGGGCGAATCCAAAGAGCACGACCGGTCGTCTGGATGTCTTTACCCGCGTGGTGACGGATCTCACCTCGGGATTCGATGAAATTCGAGCCGGCTATCGGGGCCAGCTCTTCCTGGAGGTCGTCCCACGCTCGTTTGCCATCAAAGTTCGCACGGGACAGTCATTGAACCAAATCCGGTTTGTGTCTGGCGAGGCCACGGTGCCGGACCGAGCGCTTCAGGCGCTTCATCGGAACACGCCATTGCTGTACCATAATGTGGCTTCCCGGAAGGCCGTCGGCAGCCGAGACTTTCGTGTTGAGCGTGGATTGTTCCTGCGCATTGACCTCGCAGGCACGGATCAGAGAGACTCCCGTATCATCGGGTACCGTGCCAAGAAGAACAGCCACGTCATCGATCTGGAGAAAGTCGGCCATTATGCGGCGGCTGATTTTTGGGAGCCGCTCCACCGCCATCGCCACGACAGCTTGTTATTGGAGCCCGAAGAGTTTTATATCCTGGCCTCGAAGGAGCGCATTCGCGTGCCGGCCGGCTACGCCGCCGAAATGGTGGCCTACGAAGCGGCCTGCGGGGAGCTCCGGACTCACTATGCGGGATTTTTCGACCCTGGATTCGGGTATGGCTCAAAGGGAGAGATCACCGGCACACAAGTTGTGCTGGAAGTTCGCCCACACGACGTGCCATTCTTGATCCATGACGGACAGACCTTCTTCAAAGTCGTCTATGACAGGATGATGGGCATGCCGACACAGCTCTATGGATCCTCGTTGGGATCTTCCTATCAACGACAGACCTTATCGCTCAGTAAACATTTTAAAGTCTAACCATGGCTCTATCCGATCTACCACCGCCTCACAACGAATCGCTGGCCCCGTCACGTCCGACCGAACCGGAAGAACAAGGGGCGGGAAACGAGCATCAGATCCACGTCATCGGCTTGATGGTCGGAACCGCGCTGATGTTTATCGGCTTTCTCAATGTGTTTCTGTCCATCAGCGGCGGCTTTGAAATCAATCTGGTGCCCTTTCTTATCTATTTTGGCGGACTGGCGATATGGGCCAATGCGGCCATTGAAACGCCGACCTTCCGGTATGGAGTCATGGCCCTTGCCATCACCTTAGCCTTGGGCCTTTTCCAGTATGGGGAAGTTCTGTTTTGGCACAAACAGGTCCTCTTCTGGGTCACCATCATCATCGTGATGTACTTCATGTTCGTCGAACCTAAGAAACCCACAACGTGATCTCTGATGGCGATCACTGTCGTCATTCCAACCTTAAACGAAGAAAAGAACCTCCCACAAACTCTTGCGTGCCTATCAACGGCTGCCCTGAGGGAGATCATCATCGTTGACGGCGGAAGCACCGATAGCACCGTCAGCCTCGCTGAAGAATTTTGCACCCGGACGCTCAATGCCCGCATCATGACGTCGTCACGAGGGCGCGCGCGCCAGATGAACGAAGGGGCAAAAGCCAGCCAGGGGGAGATCTTACTCTTCCTGCATGCTGACACCCAGTTGCCGGCGCAAGCCGGACCGATCATAGAACTAGCCTTGAGCGAGCACCCCTCAGCTGTGGGCGGGCGTTTCAACGTCCGATTCGACAATCCCTCGGTTTGGGGCCAAGTCATCAGTTTCTTTATGAATCGCCGGTCGCGCGTGACGGGCATCGCGACCGGCGACCAAGCGCTCTTTGTCCGCCGTCACGTGTTCGAACGGCTCGGAGGCTTTTCCGAGATTCCGCTGATGGAAGACATCGAATTCAGCAGTCGGCTGCAGCACGCGGGTCGAACGGTGGCGCTCCGGGACGCTGTCATCACCTCCTTTCGTCGGTGGGATACACAGGGCCCGCTGAGAACCATTCTCTTGATGTGGACCCTGCGCTTCCTGTACTGGACAGGAGTCAGCCCTCACAGGCTCAAGAACTTTTACGCCACCATCCGATGAAACCAATACCTCCTCACTCTTTACCACTCACCCCTCACCAGACAGCCCTGGTGGTTTTTGCCAAAGCGCCGATTCCCGGCCAGGTCAAGACACGCCTCTGCCCGCCGCTCACTCCCGATGAAGCCGCTACACTCCATGGGAGCTTTGTCCTGGATACCCTGGAGCGAACAAAAGCTGCTGTCGCGACGCTCAAGTTGCCAATCGATCGGTATCTGGCCTGCGCCCCGTCGGCGGCTCACGTCTTTTTCAAGATTATGGAGGAACGGCAAGGCGTAAAGCTGATCGATCAAGTCGGCGATGACCTCGGTGCGCGCATGAACCAAGCTTTTCACACACTGTTCTCGCAAGGATACCGACAGGTCGTCCTCATTGGAACAGATGTGCCGACGCTTCCGCTCGACCATTTCAAACTGGCCCTCACCACGCTGGAGAATCATGATCTTGTGCTCGGTCCAGCGTTGGACGGAGGGTACTACCTGATCGGCCTCAAGCGGATGGCACCGGGACTCTTCACCGACATACCATGGTCGACCGATCAGGTCCTCAGACTCACACAGGAAAAAGCAGCGACGATCGGCATCAAGGCTTCCTTGATTCAACCGTGGCGCGATGTCGATTCCCTGGCCGATCTAGAAGCCCTCATCGAAGTTTGCAACGCCGAGGCCAAGAAGGCGAAGAATGATCGGGTGTTTTCAAGCCGCACAACCGGCGTACTTCAGGCACTCGCCAAACGACTTTGCTCGAGAGCATAATAGCGTTCCTAACCATTCAACCACGGGGCCACATGAACCAGCACGTCGCACTCATCACCGGAGGGGCGAAAGGCATCGGGCGAGGGATCGCCCTCGATCTCGCTGCCCGGCAGTGGAAGATCGCCGTCTGCTACAGAACCAGCGACGCTGAGGCCAAGACAACGGCGCAGGAGATCGTGCAGCGAGGAGGACAAGCGCTGGCCATCCGATGCAATGTTTCCGACCCAGTGGCGGCCAAGGACATGGTCACGCAGGTTGAAAAAGAATGGGGGCGAATCGATGTCCTGATCAATGGCGCAGGCCCCTATCATCGCATCAACCTGTTCGACGAAACCATCGAAGGCTGGAACGACATGTTCGATGGCAACTTGCATCCTATTTTCTATCTTGCTCAAGCTGTCGCACCAGGCATGAAGGCCCGCAAGGCCGGCCGTATCATCAGCTTCAGTATGGCCAATGCAGACCAGATGGAAGCACAGCCCGACGTGACCGCCCACTACATCGCCAAAGCCGGCGTGCTTATTTTGACGCGCACGTTGGCCAAGTTGCTGGCGCCTTATGGCATTACCGTCAACGCCATCTCGCCAGGCTTCATCGATTCGGGGAGCGCGCCGCCACAAGAACTCGCCGCCATGACCAAACGTATTCCCGCCGGGTACATTGGAACGGTCGACGACACCGTGGCAGCTGTTCGTTATTTACTCAGCGAAGAGGCCCGATATGTGAACGGCGCAAATATCCAAATCAGCGGAGCCTGGGGAATCTAGAAGAGGAGGACCTATGCGATCAGAGCAGGAACGTGAGGCCCATCGCCGTTTCGTTCAGGCGCTTCAACACGAACATGTGACCTGCGCCAAGCCCGGTTGCGGCGGGCCGATGCAGGTGACGGATCACACCCCGCATAACGGAAAGGTCAAGAAGTATGAAGCCGAATGTGAACAATGCCATGCGGTGGAACAGATCACGGGCAAAGAAGAGCACGCGCCTCCCTGGGATATCGCCTCAATCACGATGATGGCCGAGATCCACCTACTCCATGACCAACCGACCTGCCCGTACGACGACACGCCCATTACCTTCATCTCGCTACCCAATCCACGCCGCAAAGCCCGGTACCGCCTCCTGTGCTACTACTGCGGCCGGCACACGGAAATGAACTGGCCGCCACCAGAAGCGAAACGGTAACTCGACGAGTACATCGCCACCGCCTGCACCTTAACTTCAGTATGCGGTGAGCGTCTTTCGAATGAATTCCCCGAGCCGGCGAAAGTAGGCTCGCCCACCCATCAGATAGGTGTCGTTATGTCCGGCACCTTCGACCACATACCAGTCCTTTGGCGGTTTGGCCGTGTCGAAGACCTGGCGACCAAACTCAATGGGAACAATCTCATCCTTGTCCCCATGGATGATCAGCTTTGGAAGCGACAGCTGCGGCAGCCGGTTGATCAATCGATGTGTTGCTCCAAGAAGCCAATGCACGGGTAACCCACCATAATAGAACTTGGCCACTGCTTCGATGGAAGGAAACGATGATTCAAGGATGAGGGCCGAAGCTGGTCGTTGCACTGCCAGTTCGCCTGCCACGGACGCTCCCAGCGATCGGCCGAACAGCACGATTCGTTCAGGACGGATCTTTCGGATGCGCGTGAGGTACTCATACGCCCCATACGCATCCTGGTAGAGTCCTACCTCGCTGGGGCTAGAGCCCTGACTCTTCCCATATCCACGATAGTCGAACAAGAAAATCGACAATCCCATCTGGTAGAGGAGCTTGAGATTATCAAGACGGTTGATGATATTACCGGCATTGCCATGGCACCAGAGCACCACCGGACGATCCGCTGCCGCTTCAACATACCAACCGAACAGTCTCACTCCATCTTCGGCTTGGAACCACACATCCTCAAGCGGCAATCCGCTCAACCGTGCCCAATCTCGGTCTTGCCAAGGCTCGGGATGATAGACGAAAAATTGGTCGAGAAATCCCACTGATGGAGAATAACGAAACTTTTCGTGGGAAGGAAGAGATGGCGTCTAGAAAAACGCCTGCACGCTGAACAGGACATCATTGTCCCTGTCCCGATGGTTGTACTCTAACCTCACTGTCCAATTTTGAGCCAGCGTGAAGCGCGAACCAACATACCATCGGAAATCGTCGGACTTGTCCCCCAACGGAAACCGTAGATAGGACCCCGTCGCCATGAGTTTCCATCGCTCCGTGAGATCGGCCAAGAGTCCGACGGTCCCCCCGCCTCCGATTCGATGCATCTCATGATAGGCCTTGCTGACGCCTGCTTCGGTTTCCGCAAAGGCGAATAGGACTTCTCGATTGAGCAACCGCAATTCCTTCGCCCCTCCGATCCCAGCATTGAAGAGGCCGTTGCTGCAGAGCTGACAATCATGATGCCGGATGGTGTTCATCCCCACATTAAGCTTCCAGGAAGGGGCATGAAAGACTGAATCGATCGGCGAGAGGGACAGAAGATTCAGCAACGTCGCTCGTTCCACCCTAGTCTGATCCGCTCGATTGTAGTGCCGTACTGTGACGGAGGCCATTTCAATCTGCGCATCGGGAGTATAGCCGACCTCTGGATCGAGCAAGTCGTGATAGCCTCCTCGGAACGTTGCTTCTTCAAACGTATCGTTATTGCGCCAGCCTCCTCCGATGACTGCGCGTGAGGTCTTATGGCCCAGTTCCGGCTGTTTCGCAAATGGGCGCACGGTAAACTCCTCGGATGGGATGCGAAGCTGACTGCGTGTTGTCAGAACCGTCCTATTGCGTTCCTTCCACTCCGGTTTTGGGGAGTCACTCGTCTCAAGCCGATACCGCAAATAGTCCGATGCCAGATCGAGTACAAAGGCTTGTTTGGGAAGGGCCAGCTGGGTGAAGATCGGCGAAGCTACCTCGCTGAGGTCTTCAGTGATCCGATGAGCCAGATCTCGCTCTTCAGCGGGCAAGGACTCCCGCTTTCGTTTGATCACTGTACTGCGCGATGGCCTGTACGTGATATCTGATACCAAGCTGGGTTTTGAGACGACCAATCGAATCGTATCGGCAGGGACAGTCCACCCGATAAACTCATCCGTCAAATGCAAATCTGGATTGGCATAATCCAAGAGCGCAAGGATATGGTACGAGCAATTTTCCTTAAAAAAGAAATAGTCGAAGTAGGCATTTCCTAACTCCCATGCATGCATCAGAAAACGCCGCAATTGGTTTCCCGTGAGATTCAGGCGATATTCCCAAATATCGCGGTTTTCGATGTCTCGATACTGCTGCACCTTGAGGTAATAGGGAATCGTTGAAAAATACCCCTTATAGCTTCCAAAGATTCCCCGTATAGGATAGGCAAGCCCGGCGTCGGGAGGTACATCTGCTGCATAATTGATGGTATAGGCGAGAATGCGGGTCTGTTCGGTCTGGCCTTTTTGATCAACACGAAACAAGGTATGGCCGAACATGGAGGCTGGATTATTCAGAAAAGCTGAAGGGAAGATCAGAGAAATGGATTGGACCTCGAAATCCTCGTACCACCGATCAAACCGTTCGCAGGAAATCACTGGAAGCCGAGTCGGGTCAAACTGAAGTTGCTCTCTCAGCCAGTGGTACCGAGCGATGAACGCGCACTGAGCCGGCTGTCGAGAGCGGCCGACTAGTTCAGCAGAGAAGAATTGCGCAAGGGTCGCCGCAAGCTCAGAAGACGGATTCGTCTTCCCATTGGAAGACAAGAAAAACCCTGGATCGTCCTGTTCGCTCTCATATCCGCCGAAGAGATTCTTCCGATAGTGCAATAACAAGTGCCATTCACGCTGCTCCGCAAGGCCGGCATTCTTCGCGTGAGTTATCAGCTCGGCCTGGTAGAGATGGTCAGGCGCCTCGATTGCCAGCGCGTGTGTGGCAAGAAGACCGACTATCAGCAACGCTATGGGTACTTTCAACGAAGCTCCAAGCAGGAAAGCCAAGGGGCCAGAACCGCGGTACTCAGACGCGATCTAATCAACTATCCCTTGGAGTAGGAGAAGATGATCTAGGCAAGCATGAGCCGATGCCCTTTGGGTTCAGGGACAAGACGGCCGAACTCACGCGCCGTATCGATCCAGAGTTGAATAGCCGCATTGGCGTTCGCAAGCGCCTCTTCTTGGGAAGAGCCATGAGCCATGCATCCCGAGAGTTCAGGTACTTCAGCGATAAATACTTGATCCTCATCGCTCCAATAAATAATGACCTCGTATTTATGCATCCGCTATTCCTCCCAATCTATGCTTCAGAATGACATTGCGAACCTGGCGAACCTGGTATGCTTTCGCTTTATTCCCATCACACTGCAGATTGATCATCTCCTCAATCCCGAGTTTCCGAAAAACGTGGTGGCTGCCGCGAATACGTTCGTCAAACCCATGCCCCGTAGCATATGGCAGAGCTCGGTAAACGAAATGTTCGCATCCGACATGCCGCCAAGAATTCTAGCAAGGAGTTTGTCTTCTTTCCCCACATTGTGAAATTTACCATACTTGCCCCGCTAGCAGACAAGAAAATGCCGCATGCAGAGCGCTGCTGCCCTCTGCGCCTCAACGCAATCATACTTATGAAAGGAGCTCTCAGTTATTGGAAAATAAGCGTAGGAACCGCAGCGGGATGGTTATTCGAGAGGCGTGAAGAAACGGCAGGGGGCCTCGGCTTTATAGCTGAAGCCCCCTTGCCCCACTTTACTGAGCAGAAACCTTGGCGAGAACCGGATGGCCCGCGATCGCATCATTGAGAGACTTCACCAATGCGATCGGAGAAGCTTCCCCAGCTTGAACCAGAGACGTATACCGTTCCTGGGTCATGGAGAAGAACGCTGCGTGGCGCTCCGCTGGCACACCCATCAGTGTCGCAAGTGAGGCCAAGTGCTCGCCCTGCCCTTGAGCCATCTCGGCGCTGAGCGCCTCGAAGTTCAACGAGGCAAACATCGTCGTCTTATGCTCGCTCATGACCTTGCCATCGTTGGTGCATCCGGAAGTTCCAAAGCTGATGCCGAACGTCTGGCTGCCAAAGGTGCCGTTCGTGGTGGCCTGCAGCACTTGGGGAGCGATTTCCTTCTGCCCCTTATACTCACCCCAAGCCAACTTTCCCAATCCACAGCCCGGACCGGTGTCTGGATTTGCTGCCATCGCCAAACCCGCCTGAGCGCTGAAGAGCACGGCGATAGACAATACAAGCACTTTCTTCGACATAAGTCCTCCTCCGTTAGAATTGATTAAACACCCACTACTGCATGCAAAAAGCACCGATCGAAGTATAAACGAATCCATCTCCGATGTTTATAGAAAATTGCCGGTTCCCAAAATAGTTAACAACACCAAGTGAGGCAGCCAATTATAGAGAAATCATATCTGAGCGCAACAACTTTTTCTTGGCCTTTCTGCGGATAGCTCTCTACTCATGAGACCTTCCT
Source organism: Nitrospira sp. CG24B (assembly GCA_002869845.2). GTDB lineage: Bacteria > Nitrospirota > Nitrospiria > Nitrospirales > Nitrospiraceae > Nitrospira_D. The sequence goes on from NEWS02000004.1 coordinate 285,190, forward strand.
CACATCTCCCACGGCATGCATAGGACACGATGCCCTTGCTTCACCCAACGAGTTCGCTGAGCACTCGCGTTTTATTTATCTGGAGTAGGAACAGGAGTCGGTGAGACCGTGTCGGGATCGAGGGAGAATCCCATTCCGGAAGGGTCCTGCTCCCATGCTCCAGGCGAGACCAGACCAATAAGCGGCAGCAGAATAACCGCACCGCCTACCACATCGGCAATCCCCAAACCACTCAGCTTTCTGGAGGTCTGGCGAAATTGGCTCTTATATCCTGGTTTCTCCACTTCAACCAGCAGATCCCCTCGCCGGGAAACCTGGTACTGGAGCGGCGTGACACCAATCTGCTGGCCATTGATCCGCACCGTGGCGCCCGTGGGACTGGAACTGACCGAGAAGTTCTGAGACGATCCTCCGAAAAATGAACAGCCAGCCAGAGCGATAGTAGAGAGAAGGATCATCAGCACAGGAGAATACTGTTGGCCAAGATTGATCTTCAATGGCATGGGACATCCTCCATTTTATTTTTCCACGTATATCACGGCAGGGAAGGGCTTGCAAATCTCGGATGGGAGCGAGGAGATCATCGTCTTTGTCTACGAGAAGAAGAGACTCACTGAGCTCTGGCATCGTGACCTGTCCCCCCACAAGCAATATTTACCCACTCTCATTCCCCGCCGCACTTCACCCACGCATACAACAACGCAAACCAAATTCCAGATTGACGGACACCACATATATGACTATACTCCTGCGGGTGATTGCTTAAGACACCTAAGCAATCAGGAAATCTAACTTCTATTTAGGAGGATCTTATGAAGCACGCATCCCGACTATCCCTCGCGGTTATTGCCCTTGTCGGCCTCAGCTTGAGCGGCTGTCAGATCGTCGCCTCCCCGATGGCGGGCGGTATCTACAATGAAACGAAGTACGGTGATGTTGCGACCGATGAGGCAGGAGCCAACAAAGAGGGTAAGGCCTGCGGCCAGTCAATTCTTGGATGGGTCGCAACCGGTGATGCGAGCGTCGCAGCTGCAAAGGCTGCCGGGGGTATCACCAAGGTTGCATCCGTTGACCACTCCGCCAAGAATATCTTGGGTATCCTCGGTGAATGGTGCACCATCGTTCGTGGTAACTAGACAGCCATAGTATGCTGTGGAAGGGCCTTCCGGAAATTCTCCAGAAGGCCCTTTCTTTTTTCCGCCCCCTAACCTTCGTGAAACTGTGGGATTCGTTTCCCTCGTCCGATTGATCACTCTCTCCAGTGCGTTGTTCTGCTCCCTCTGTGTCACTGACGTGGCGGTCGCAGCCGAGTTCGGAGACGTGGAACTGAGCGCCTATGCGCTGGGCAGCTGGCCTCGTGATCTGGACATTTTCAACCAAGAGACGACGGTGCCCGCCTCGATTCAAGATGGCTTCGGTGCTGGCCTGAAAGTGGGACTCTTCCCAGCTGCGCTCCGCCGAATGGTGGGCCTCGAGCTCGATTCCAACATGCACGGTGGAGCGATTTCCTTTCCCAACGTCGCCAATGGGCAGAACAACGGGGCTGGGCGCTCCGACCTCCTCATCCTCAATACGACATTCAACTTGATCCTGCGCTATCCGGGTGAGACGGTTCGGCCTTATGTTGGGTTCGGCCTAGGCTGGTCTCACGGCACACTCCTGAATCCGAACATTGCCGGACGAGACGATAAAGATTTCGACCAAGCCCGCGCCTTGGTTCATCAATTTCTCGGCGGAGGGCAATTTATAATCAGTCCCAAGTGGTTTCTGTTCGGGGAGTATCGATACGTTTCGGCCAACTATCACTGGGAAGGACTGGCCATGGATTTTCGCGCCCACTATGGATTGGTGGGCGTAGGCTTGCGCTTTTAATATCCTAGCCCACATTATTCATGACCGCTTCTACTGCAACCGCCGATACGCCGCTGCGACCAGCTTGGCCGCGAGCGTTGCGCGGCCAGCGGGCGGGCTCGCCCCTCACGACCTCGACGTACTGTTTCAAGTACGCCTTGGTCTCTCGTGCCTCCGCACGCCCATCTCGCCTGGCGTCTTGTCGGTTTCGTCACGAACCGTCATGAATAATGCGGGCTGGTATTGCCTGATGCCGATTCCCCAGCACCAGGCTAACTCCGGGCTGCCGCTTCTATCCTCCACTTCACTGAACATTAGCAGAGCGACCCTGAGCGATCGCGTGCAGCTGCGCCTCGCTCCATTGCTGGAGTACCTGATGATCTCTATTGAGGAGACGCACACCACCATCAGCTGAATACTCCGCTTCCGAAAGTAGGTTTCCGTGTTCATCAACTAGGCGATAGCCTGTCGGACTCGCGACGATTGTGGCACGGCGTTCGACGATACCATGACGTTCATAGGTCACGGTTGCGCCACCCTCTGAAGGAGTCCATCGAATCGTGGTATCACCCAAGATGGTGACCTTTGTGCCGTCACTGCCCATGTCAGAAGCCTTGATGGGGCTTTCCCCGGTCCAGAAATGCATCGAGTTAAAGATAAACGTGTCCAACAACGCCGAGAACATATAGGCCGGGATGATCAGCATGCCGAAGAAGACGATTTCTTTCATCCATTTGTCGTTGACTTGACCGCTGCCTTTGATATTGCTGTTCCAGTGATAGACATTCTTCGTGAGATTGAACGGGCCGTAGCAGGCAGTACTCATCGTCATCACACCCAGCAACACCGTCGCGGCAACAATACGACGACCGACCGTATTCATCACTTTCTCCTTTCGTCAGAATGATCGTGCTGTCTCATTCATGGTGAAAACTCTCATCTAGCACAGTGTCTTATCGCGCACAACCGTTTAGGCGAAGGAACCCGATCCTCCAACGTGATGTGTTTCGCCGACCGGTGAATTCCAATCGTGACCTTTCCCACCATGCGTGGCAATGTGAATCGCTTCGGCCCCGCCGATCCGGGATTGAACAACAGCGTATCACCAAACCATTCATTCTTGGGTTGGTGGGTGTGGCCAAAAATACAAATGTCTGGTCTGGTACGATCGAGAAACGCTCTTCCATCTTCGGTCAACTTTCCCGCTTCAAACACGACATGCCGGATCGCGATGCGGAAACCATTCAGCTTGATGATTGCTTCAGCCGGAAAGCCGCTCTCTTCATACCCATCCACATTGCCGGACACGGCTGTCACGGGAGCAATCATCTCAAGTTGTTCGATAACCGATCGTCTCCCGATATCGCCGGCATGGATAATAAGATCCACGCCACGAAAGTGTCGCCTGATCGCTGGATCGAACAGGCTATGCGTATCGGCAATGACACCGAGACGGATCGCCCGCACAGGAATCATGGAGGGGTGCTAGGCAGTGCGCCCTGCGAGGCGCGGACTTTGGTCCACTCGAATGTGAAGGGTTCGAGGCTCTGTTTCGGCATCTCTGCCAGCTGTGTCTTGAGGCGCTCGGCTCTGGCATTGCTCATCGGATGAGTGGAAAGCCACTCGACCCGTCCCTCGTCCTTTTCCGCCAGCCGTTGAAAGAATGTGATCATGCCGGACGGATCGATCTTTGCGCGATAGAGCAACTCAAGGCCGGTGAGATCCGCTTCCGTCTCCTGCGCGCGACCGAACTTCAGCGTCATCAATTCAACACCGAGCTGCTTCATCACCCCGCCCAATCCCGGCGGATTCCCCAGCACAATCGACACGACGGCCACAAAACCCAGTTGCTTGATAATGCGTTCGAGTCCGTGCCGCTGCAGCACGTGGTTCAGCTCGTGCGCGAGTACCCCGGCGACCTCCTCACCACTCTCCGCTTTTTTCATCAGTCCGGTGAAGACGACGATGTAGCCGCCTGGCAGGGCAAACGCATTCACCACATCACTCTTCACGACGGTGATCTCGAAAGTGTAGGGGTTCTCCGGAATCTGGCCGGTCAGGCGATGGATCATCTCGTTGACCGCATCCACCGCTGGGCCTTCTTTCATCACATCCTGATGAGCCAGAAAGTCATGATAGGTCGACTCGCCCAGCTTCCGTTCCCACTCGACAGGAATTCGATCGACGGCGAGTTCAACCAGCACGTCACTCCCAAACCACAGTCCGAGCACGACAACCAAGAGGGCGCCTCCGACAAGACTCCACACCATTCGATGCCGTTGCCGCACCTGACGGACTTGTTCAGCGGCTCGTTCGAGCGGCTGGCTCAGATGATCAGGAGCCGCTTGCCGGAAGGCACGAATCACGTCGGGGCTTTTGAGATAGAGTGTCCGCTGCCCTGTCGGCCCCACCCATGTGGCCACGAGCTGATCATGATCCAGCCCTCCTGCGGAGACGGTCAGTTCGGAAAATCTCAAGGATTCCGATCGGCGCTCGGCTTCATCACGATCAGGGAAAAACGTGATCGTCAGTCCATGGTCTTCGACATGAACCAGGCAAGGGGCGCCGCTGGGTGGCAATTCTTCGCTGAAACAGAGCGCGTTGGGAGTGCTTTCTACCATGGCATGCCATGCGGCAGTTCAAAATGGCTATCGACGAGGACGCAGGCGAGGGGCAAACGGAGGCGTGACGGTTTCCACCCTCCCACCCCGAGCTGCCAAGAGAACTCCTTCCTCCTTTGGGGTACGATGACGATTTCCTGCGAGCTGAGAACAAAGTTGGCGGCCATTTTCAGCTACCGCTACTGACTAACTGGAATGAACTGTCGTACCCATGCGCCGAAACTGCCCGGATTGCGGCTCTGGATATACACGAGACCCGGTCCGCGAAATCGGCAGACAAAGCCCTCGCCCGACGTGAAGCTGGCCACCCAGCCGGACGTCGCTTTTTCGATGTTGTATGAGGTGGTGGTCGACCAGGCCACCAGATGGCTATTATCCACGATATATTCTTGACCCGGTTTCAACTCGATCTTGTGAATGGCTCCGAAGCTGTTCAGGGCGAGCATCCCCTTCCCGCTCATTTTCAAGATGAAGAACCCCTCCCCGCCCAGCAATCCCCGGCTCATGCTCTGCATTTGGCTGTCGATGACAACCCCCTCCGCACCCGCCAGAAATCCATCCTTCTGCACCATATACTCGTTCACGCCATCGAGATCCAGAACGACAACCTCGCCCGGCACGGTCGGCGCGAGCAACACTTCGCCGGCGCCTCGACTGGCCCGCAACGTCTGGAAGAAGAATTTTTCTCCTGTCAGGAACTTTCGTGATAGCGCTCCTAAAAACCCTCCCTCCATCTTGCTTTCAATATCGATGGTCGGCGAACAGGCCACCATCGCGCCCGACTCAGCCTTGATGTGCTCTCCTTCGGCCAGCTCCACACGCACCATCGGGAATGCACCGGGATATAGAATTTCACTCTTCATTGGATTGACCTCCCAACTGACGTAAAGGGGTTAGGCGTGAGGGGTAAGGCGATATGGACAACCAGATTACGCCTTCGTATTCCCGCTTTTCACAATATTGCTTTTCTGATGACGGATAAGGCCGCTTAGCATCTTGTCGATCCGCTCCATTCTTCTATAAATGATTGCCCAATTGTCCTGCGCAAGATACCCCAACCTTTTTGCAAGTTCGAGGTGTGTATCCAATTCACTAAGCGACCCTTGGGCCATGTGCAGATAATTGATGAACTCCTTTTTCGTTTGACGGCCAGCACCTTCAGCGATGTTACTGGGAACACTGGCAAGAGCCCGCCTCACTTGATCCGTCAAACCATACCGTTCTGCCTTCGGAAATGAATCGGTCACGTGGTAAACCAGAACCGCCAATTCCATCGCAGCATTCCAAAGATCCAACTTCTTGTGCGGCTTATCCATAATCTTGGCTATTCTAGCCGTCTAAGCCCTTACGCCTTACCCCTCACGGCCCTCACCCCGCTATCCACCCATAGACCCGACGGCTCGGCTCCGGCCCTTCCTCCAGATAACTCATTCTCAGCCGGCCCAAGGCGTCATTCGGAACCTCCCGTCGTTTAGCTTCGACATCGACCCCAAACACTCTGGCCGAGTTGAATCCAAACACCTGTTCCTTCGCCCGCCTCGTCAACGGCTGATACTGATGCTTCTCGATCAACTGGTCAGGGATCTGGAATCGCCGAAAGGCTTCAATCTGCCATTGCGGCGTTCCATACCAGATCGAGTCGGTTCCCCACAGGACGTGATCCATGCCGAACGAGCGGATAATCTGCCCCAGTAGATGCGCGCAGATCAATGGGTATGTCGTCACCAGTTGCGCAAAGGTCGAACCCAACTCCATGTAGATATTGGAGAGACCCGGCTCCTGCTCCTTCATCCGGCAGAACTCCGTGGTCCAGGGGATTTCACCGGTCTTCGCAAATATTTGTTCGATCGAAGCCACGCCCCGAAACCCGGCGTGATACACCATAAAGTTGAGATCCGGGAAGTCTTTGGCCGCCTTGATCAGATCTCGTGGATGGTTGTAGTCCGGCACAGGCCCCAGGGGCAATCCCTTGTGGACGCAGATCCGCTTTACGTTGAGCTTACGCGCCTGCTCCAACATCGGATAGGCGATGTGCTCATCGTCCATGCGCCAGCCTCGGTCGAATCCCTTCGGACAGGAACCGGTGTAACATTTCCAGGCATCGACCTTGAGGGTTTCCGCCTGCATGGCCATGAATTCCAAATCTGCCGCACCGAGTTGGGGGGTCGCCAGACCATGGGCCAACATCCGTTGCGACCCGGCCAACCGATTGATCTCGTCACGAATGTGGGCCATTTCTCTTGGCGGAACGACGGCTTCCTGCGGATAGGGCCCTGGCGGTGTGCTGATCAAGCCGATGGTCGTCTCGCTGTCTAAAAACACTTCCTTCACAAAATTCTTCCATGACAGATCATCGAGCGTGCCTCGATCACCAGCCAGTTTCGGATTGAGCCCCATCTCGCGCATGTACTTTCTCAACGACAGCAGAGCTTGTTTCGACACGGCTCCCTTCCGATTGGCTTCGGCATCGGAGGGATCGTAATGAGAACTCACATAGTGTGTCTGCACATCAAAAATAAAATATGGATTTCCCTGCTGCTCGGCGAACGCCGTTGTTTCGAACAGCTCGATGTCCCCGATAGTGAAAAATCGCCCGAATACGGAATTCATGGCCAGGAGCGCGGCCGCCATACCACCCGTCGTTCGTACAAACTCCCGGCGTGTGATTCCTTGCCGAGAGGCCGCCTTTTCCACTAGTTCTCCAGCGACGTGCTCGACGCGAGCCTGCTCAGCCGTTTGACCAATCGGGAAAAACTCTTCGTTGGATACGATCTGCGTCGGAAGAGACGTCGGAAACGTCATCCCCTTCTTCATGGAAAAACCTCATGCCATTGTTTCGGTGAATGCCCCATGGTGCCTCTTCAGCTCGGCGAAACCCGCTGATTGTGTGAGATACTCAACCCGCTGTCAAGCAAGCGATGCCGGGACAGACGGGGAGAAACGGAAACGGACTTATCGGGGCTTGGAGGAAGAGGCTGAGGATTTCACCGGAGCGACAGACGTGTGGCCAACAGGAATCTCTACCACCACATCGGACTGGGGATCGGCATCTTGATCTTTCCCGTCGTGTCCCACACTGTAGAGGACGCCTTTTTTCATGTTCATGAGCATTGGCAATCCCGTGTAGGGGTCATACAGGCTTTGCCCTGCCTTCGCGATCCGAGTGGCAAGATCACCATCAGCGGAGCCACGCCTGAGCCAAGCTTGTACACTGGCAAGCCGAAGGTGGGCATCTGTGTCAACCACGAATCCGTTGTACAGATCCCATGGAGCAAGCGGCTCAAGACCGACGATGTTCTCGATCGGGTTGGTGAGATAATCCATCACGCCAGAGGCTGGGAAACGGATATGTTCTTTCCACTTCGGCAACGAACCATACCGCTCTTCGCCGACAGCCTTGTACGACGCGTCATAATATTCCGCATAGGCATTGAGACGGCGTTGCATCGGCAAGGGAAGCGCCGATGCCACCATGGTGTACACCGGCAGTTCTTCGGCTCTCGCTGTTTTCAACTGAGTCTCGTATGTCTTCGCGGCAACGACCAGCTCGCTTTGCATGGGCCAACGCATCGAGAGTTCGCCTTGATCAAGCGGGCGAAGAACTTTAGTGACGCGCCCCAGGTATTTTCCGTCAAAGTTGGAGCCTACGAGTAACCCCGAGGCGACGGCAATGTCATCATTGATCGCCTGTAGTGCCAGCATTTTCACCGCTAAAGTCTTCGCCTGACTCAGAACGATGCGCCACGCTTCCATATCCGTCTCAAGTCGGTCGATGCCGAGATCGGTACCCTGCAGAAATCCATCCGCCACATGGAGCTGGTGGGCGAAGACCATCGCAGTACAAGGCGGACTCACCGTTTGGCCATATCCCCAATCTTCAAAGGGAAGTTTTTGCCACTGGCTATACCGATTGAGCGCCGACTCATGCTGATTGCCCCATTCCTTGATGGTCTGCTGATGGGACTTGAACGCCCCGACAGGATCTGAACTGCGAATCCACCCGCGCATAACATTGGCTGAGGCATTCACTCCCTCGACCGTCCCCGAGCCTGAGCTCCCCAAACATGCGAGCGCCAACTTGCCATCATGGGTCTCAGGCTTCCGATCGTATCCCGTCTGTATTGGATCGTGACCGACCGACACGTCAAACCCGAGGAGAAACAAGTAGCCGTTCTTCTTGAAATCCGACAGTGTCCGTTGAGGAGTAGTCGTAAGACTTTGGAATGTTGGAGAGGGTGATTCTTCCATGCTGAGCCAGGTCAGTCCGATGGCACCGATCCCTAACGCGATGAGGAGTCCTGAGAGCATCACCAGCCCGACGCACGTCACTACAAGGGCACGCGTAGTCGAAAAACATGAGCTGATAAAACCAGCAATCGCCGCGCGGGCTCGAATCAGTGTCGAACTGGATTTTCGCCTTGGCTTAGGCGCTGCGACATCTTCTCGCGTTTCAGTCACCCTGACATGTTGAGACGACTCAAAGAGCACATCAACAGCCGCAGCCACGGACATAGACCGGCCGACGTCCTGCCGCTCTGCGCTCTCCGGCGATACCTGTGCACTTAGAGTGGCCTGTGGTTGTTCGATGAATCGGATCGATTCTCCTGCTTTGATCCATTCTTCCTGTTCGGGCATCGGTTCAGGAACCGGTGCAGGAATAGGAGCTTGCGCCTCGACAAACGCCATTGCCTTCGGTTGCGGTTCATCAACCTGCACCTCGGCTGTCTCTCTTGCGCGCTGGGAAGTTTCTCCCATTTCTGGCTGCGATTCTAATATTCTCTGTTGTGTTCGCAGAGGGGAGGGAGGTGGAATCTCATCGGCTTCCTGGCTCGGTGTCTCGCTGCTAGCTTGTGGTAGAGCGACGGGAGACTCGGGCGTAGACTCCTGAACGAGGCTCTGATCGGTTGCGATCGCATGTTCCTCTTCCGTGTTCAAGAGGAAGTCATCATCATCCTTCGACGGAACGTCTGAGGGGGATGGCACAGCGCCTGCGACTGGTTCACCTGCAAAAACCGGTGCCTCTAGTGCTGCCGCAGGAGCTTCCGGCGGCAGCTCATCGATCGTCGAAGTGCTCATCATCCGAAACTGCGGTTCAGACTCTGCTGGAGCGGAGGCCTGTTCGGTCTCAAGTGTGGTGTCTTCCAACTCAGCAGCAATCTCCAGATCGGGCGATACCGGAATCAGTGGAGTTGGCACAATCGAGAATGAATCCATTTCTTCAACGGACGTATCCGGTGAAGACGGAGGTTGAACCTGGCTTTCGCTCACTGTTGGAGGCAGTTCTGGTTCAGGTGGATGAGGCAATGGATCTACCGCCAGCTCCAGACTCTCTGTCATTGGAGGATCGACCTGCGCGAGCGGAATCGAAATGACCGACTCCTGCACGTGATCCCAGGGCATCGGCGCAATTGGAGATCCAGCAGAGGTGCGGTCTCCAAACAACGTTGATTCTTTACGCTCTGGTATTTCGACTGCGCGGTCTTCTAATACCTGTTCCTGGTGAGATCCCACTGCCGAGGCTGGGGTCGGTGCTTCCCCGACATTCGTCTCGGTAAGTTCCGACGGGGAGCCATGTGCCGAACGATCGCTTCCCAACTTCCATGCACTATTGAATACAGATTCCCAGGAGAAGCCTGGTTGCTTCCATGGTTCTGAAACCTCATTGCCTGAAACCGACACTGGGCTCGATGGGTTAGGTATGCCTGGAGGCTGTTCTGTCACGACCTCCTTCGGTTCAGTCTCGACAGGTTGGAGTAGCGAGGGTTGGCTCTCCTCCGCCTCTATTGATTGAACGCTCGACTGCTCTGCTCCCGAGAATGCAGGCGCTGATATCTCTTCAACCTGGGATGCCGGCATGACACTGGTATCTTCGGAGAACTGGATTGCGCTCGCTGGCACTTCCGGAGCAGTGGTGAGTTCCGTCGGTACAACAACCGTGATTGGGTCACCTGCATCATAGGGCGCATGTGGTTCAGCCTCGGCCACCCATCCGTCTTGTTCCTGACTCTCGATAGGACCACCTGGTGACACCATCGAATCGGGCGCCAGTGGCGTCTCAGGACTCTCAACCGCGAGTACTGATCTCTCTTCAACCTGGCATGACGACATGTCGCTGATATCTTCCGCAGGCTGGATCGAACTCATGAGCGCTTCCGGAGCAGTGATCGAGTCCTGGGGTGCGACACCCGTCAATGGGACGCTTGCCTCAAAGGAGGCCTCGGGTTCGGCCTCGACCAACCCTCGGTCTTGTTCCTGAGCTGCAGTAGGACCATCTTCCGACACCGATGAAGGCACGAGCGAGTAGGAATCTCCAAGCTCACCCTCTCCGGGAAGATCATCTATCTGCGATCCAGAGGGAACAGGCCCACCTTCATCGGTGCGAAGTTCGTCCGATACAGCACTTCCCACTTCACTCGTGCTGCTCATGGTCTGCGTTTGTTCTTGTAACGGAGGATCAGAGGGCAGCAAGGCTTCATCGTGCTGGTGCGCCTGAGATGTCGAAAGGTCCGCGACCGTCGGTGGGGTAAGCGATCCTGGCGAATCAGATACAGTGGCTGCGTTGGGAGAATCCGACAAGGTCACCAGAGAATCCTGGATCTCCCATGGCATCACTCCATCCATCGGTTCAGAACCTGCCGTGACACCCTGACTTGTTTCAGGCCTGTCGAGAGATGGGGCGTCGGTCGATGGTCCAGAATTACCAGAGGGACGGGCAAGCAGCTCACCCGTTTGCGCGTCAAAGAAGGACGCCAACCGAAATGCCACTGGGCTCGATGGCGCAAGTTCCCGTATTTTGTCGTAGAGCTGGGAGGCATGGTGTGGATTATCCGGGTCGGGATCTTCGATCAGGATGTCGATCGCCTTGGCGAACTCAGCCACGGCCTCGTGTGTGTCTCCTTTCTCCTGATAGAGCCCCCCAAGCTTCTCCAAGAACGGCACACATCGCGGACCAGCCGCCAAGTATTCATGAAGCAACGATTCCGCGAGCCAGTAGTCTTGCCGCTCAAGCGCTTCGCTGATGAGTGAGTCAAAAGCTTGTCTCGCCGGGATCAAGCTCCCGAGACGAAGGTGGAGGGTGGCGAACAGCCGTCGCGCCTCCATATTCTGAGGGTCAAGCGCGAGTAATTCCTTCAGGGCGGTAGAGGAACGTCCATATTTCCCGGCATTCATTTGGGTGATGGCTTCCTCAAGAAGAGCGGTCTTCCTGCTGTAGCCAACCACACCACGCTTGTGCGCGCGGGAGGTCTGGGTTTTATCCGATTTTAAAGGGGGTTTCTTGTTCACGCGCACGATACAACCTTAGCAGATCCGAACGCTGTGTGAGCCTTCGGCAGCAGCCCACTCTGGGCTTGTCGACGCCCGTGAAGTCGGGCGCGACATGGGAGTTAAACCTTTAAGAGGTTTACAATCTCACTGCCCTACCCTCATCAATGGTTTATGAATGCCAAGCCATTGAAAAGTAATGTATTAGCTTGCAATTCAATCCGCTCAGGCATTTGGGACCAGGGGTCGTCTGGCCCACACACGTAGCCTCCCTGTATCGGTGTATTGGCGAACACACTTAACGCCGGACTCAGGATTGCGCCTCTACGCTTGGAAGGGATGGTCGGCAACGAGCGCCCCTCCTCTGATATGCCTGGACGGTGCGCTTTTGAGAAATATCAGCTTGGTTGTGTCTTTCGACACGCCTATGGTACGGTCAGTCTCACGTACACCGCATCAGCTGATGCCACGGAATCAATAGTCCATCGTGCAAGCCCGTCCAATACCTCATTGCCCATCGAACATGACCAGGGAATTTAGCACCTGTTTGATCTTGGTGCTTCTGCTCTTCTTGGCCTTCCCTCCCCCTCTATTTTCGCAAAGCGGAGGAGGCCAACCACTAAAAGTTGCGTTGGATTTCAACGAAGTTGAGATCCCCGTCTTCGTCCGGTTTATCAGTGAGATCACCGGAAAAAACTTTGTGCTGGATGAGACCATTAAAAAGCAGGGCGGAAAAGTATCCGTGTTTTCTCCGACTAAGGTGTCACCGGACCAGGCTTTCACCATGTTCGTCGCGGCGTTAGAGGCAGCCCGTATCGCTGTGGTCCCGAAGGGAGGAAACCTCTATCAGGTGGTCCCCATGGGTGACCTTCCACCGGAGCGGGGTGTGTTTGTCTATAAGCTGAAACACGCCAACGCGACTGATCTCGCCGCTGTTCTCACCAATTTGGTGGCACGCTCACAAACCGTGGCGCAGATCACACCTGGAACCCGTCCACCCGTCAGACCGCTGACGGAATTCGAGGCTCCGGTCCAAGTGTTTGCCGATAAGGCGACCAACTCCATCGTGATCAGTGCAACCAAACTCGCCTGGAGTCATCTCCAAGCCGTCATTCGTGACCTCGATATTCGGCGCAAGCAGGTCTTTGTGGAAGCGGTGATTTTGGAGGTCCAAGTGGATCGTCTTCGCCAAATCGGCACAGATCCGACTCAGGTACTCGGTGCAGGAAAGACTGGTTTTATACAGGGAATCGGCGGGTTCAATAGAGCACCGGAAGATCTGGCAACCTTCGCCCAAGCGATCACCGGCGTTGCGGCCGGAGGAGCGACAGGCGGCGCAGCGCCGCTCCTGAATACGCTGAACGTGCGGGCATTCATGAACCTCCTGATGAACCTGACTGATACGAATGTCCTCTCCACACCACAGGTGCTGGCCGCCGATAACCAGAAGGCGAAGATCGTCGTCGGTGAAAATCGCCCGTTCCCAACCGGCCAGGCCCAAGGCATCACCGGGGGAACGCTCGTCACCATTGAGCGAAAAGATGTCGGCGTGACGTTAGAGTTGACCCCGCAGGTTCTCGACGGTGATTTGATTCGACTAGAGATTAAACAAGAGATTACGGCGATCGCTGAAAATGTCGCTCAGACCATTGGCGCTGGTTCAGCAAGTATCCCGGTTGGACCCACCACAACGAAGCGATCCATGGAAACGACGACTGTCGCGCAGGATCAACAGACCCTCGTCGTCGGAGGATTGGTGCGTGACAATGTCACGCTGAGTGAAAAGAAGATTCCCGTGTTGGGAGACATTCCGTGGATTGGATGGCTATTCAAATCACAGAGTCGTCAGATTGAGAAGCTGAATCTTCTCGTCTTTCTCACGCCGCACTTGGTCCGGGACGACGCAGATGTGGTGGAATTGAACGCCAGGAAGGCTAGAGATATCAATATTTTGCAACGTGATAACCGAATTGAAGAACCGACGAAACTCAAGCAGGATGTGCTGGAACGGCTCGAACTCCCCTCAACCGTCCCCCCTCCTTCTCCTTTGCCGGATAAGCCTAATAAACCCTAAGACCGGCGTTCGTACCACAACCGCATGGGCTGTGTATTTCGTGAAGCGTCGTTCGCATCTCGCGAGAAAGATTGCATCTGAGCCATTCTTATTTGCGCTTCACCAATCACGTTTCACGGCCCCATGGTAAAGCCATAGCCCCCCCTCCGAGGAATGGATCCTGGCCATCTATCGGGATAGACTGGGCCCTACGGAGGACACACCAATGGCGGACACGACCATTAACTGGCGAATCCATACTCGGCTACCTGTGGCCTATCCTGCGATATTCGGTGGCGCCCCATTTGTGGGAGAAGGGGTATTGTCTGACCTGTCCGTTGCAGGCTGTGCCGTCACCTGTGAGCGGACCGTCCTCATGGGGAGCTATATCAAGCTGAGTGTTCTCCTGCCGGATCCGACCGCATCCCTGTTCATCGAACTGGGGAAAGTCCGCTGGGTCAAGGAACATACTTTCGGCGTCGAGTTCATTCGCCTACCGACGATAACCCGTCACCGATTAGATCGAGTCATGTCTCAAGCGCCGACCCTAGACGTACACTGCTTGCCGGCATTGGTCTGAGCTTCAATAGAGCCCCTCATATCAGCCCAATCGGCCAGCCCAATCGCGCTACGCCAAAGGCTAGAATCCAACGAGAGAGCATAGGATCTAGTGGGCGCCTGCCACGACCTCGGCAAGCTGCTGCAGGACGAAGCTAGAGTCAGGACCTCGCAGGGCCAGAAGGATAAAGAGACGACAATCGCTCTAGCGTGAATGAAGTAATCCGCGATGTATTGAATGGAGAGGAAGGAATTGCTCTCGGAGTCGCGGTTCAACCAGGCCTACCCTGGCTAAACACTACGTTGCACCGCGATAAGAAACCTGCGTGATTTGTGGCGACCCTACGGCCTTACATCAAAGTGAATCGAGATGCCCGCATGCGCGAAGATCGTATCGATCGTGGATTCATAGGGATTCACAAAGATTTGCCCTTGAGTCGCATTCAAAAAGGTCTCTTCGGACAGCCCGAACCGATCCGACGTCAGCCCGCTGTGATGGGCATGGATATACTTCGCCTCCGCAAACACAGCCACGTACTTGAAGAGATGCGCCTTGATTCCTCCCACGCCCAGAAACCCGATCGTTGTATCCGAGCCGAGGACACAGAGGAGACACATCATCGCCGAAATTCTCGCGTTCATTCAGCGTCCTCCCACGGTAAAGCAACTATATGCGTCGACGAATTTTGGTTGCGCCATCTAAGACCCATCAGTGATCGTCGTTGGTCAGTGCAGCGAGACCCATGCCTCTGCGTGAAACTCGACTCCACTCCACAAGCCTACGGCTTCCAGTCAAAGTGCATCGACAAGCCCGCATGCACCAAGATTGTATCGATCGTGGATGAATAGGGATTCACCACAAGAGTATTCGGACCAAAACCTATATTGCCATCGGCGGACTGCGCGAATCGATCCGTCGACAGCCCTCTATGATGGGCATAGAGGTACTTCGCCTCCACAAACGCCGCCACGTACTTGAAGAGATGCGCCTTGATTCCTCCCAGTGCCTGAAACCCGAACGTCGTATCGCGTTGGTCGGTGATGGCGGCGAAAAGACTCTGCCCACGGGCTCCACCTGGCTTCATCGCCATCTGATGCGCACCCACACCGATCCCAACGTACGGATGCCACCGCCCATTGGGATAGGCATCTGAAATCGCCATCGGGTAGCGAATCAGGAAATTGGGGCCCACATAGACACCTCCGATTTCAGTCGTGGTGCCCCTATTTGTCGCAGGATCATTATTATAAGAGTCCTGACAGCAGGCCACGTCCGGATACCAGACATAGCCGGTGAGTTCCAGGCCGAGATCGAATCCCAACAACTTGTGTCTGGTTGGGAACCAGACCCCCGCGCTGCCTCCCCATGAGTGTTTCATCTGATAGTCGACATTCTCGACCACCGTCGGCGCGGTCCCGTCCTGAAACGTAGCGTCATGACTGAACGGAATCGCCACGCCTGCCATCACGGAAAAATAGGGCTCGAGCGTCCCGGAGGACATGGTGGGGAGACCCGACGAGATCGCATAGGGATCGGCGACCCGTTGGCTGTACGGATCTTCCGCCCGAGTGAGATCCGATGAGCCGAGGACACAGAGGAGACACATCATCGCCGAAATTCTCGCGTTCATTCAGC
>NEWS02000004.1:301271-345138 GCA_002869845.2 Nitrospira sp. CG24B
GCCGCTTCGATCACGCCGTGCGCAATCCGCTCACAGCGCACGATCCCACCGAAGATGTTGATGAAGATGCCCTTGACGTTCGGGTCTTTCAGCAGAATCCGAAAGCCAGCCGCCACCGTTTCTTTCGTCGCCCCGCCGCCGACATCCAGAAAGTTCGCAGGCTCACTGCCGGCCAGCTTGATGACGTCCATCGTCGCCATGGCAAGACCCGCGCCGTTCACCATGCAGCCGATGTTACCATCCAGCTTCACGTAGTTCAGGTTATTGGCCGTCGCTTCGATTTCCAAGGGATCTTCTTCATTCAGATCCCGCATCTTCTGCACGTCTTCGTGCTTGAAGAGACCGTTGTCATCAAAGGACACCTTGCCGTCCAGTGCAATCAAGCCCTTTTCTTTCGTAATGATCAAGGGGTTGATCTCGACCAACGCGGCGTCCTTCTCCATGAACAGGCGATACAGATTCCCCAACATCTTCACGAAGGGGTTGATGGCCGCCGGTTCGATGTTCTGCAGACCCAGCGCGAACGCTACGTTGCGACCGTTGTGCCCCTGAAACCCGACCGCCGGATCGATCGCTTCCTTGATGATCTTCTCAGGCGTGTGGGCCGCCACTTCTTCGATTTCCATCCCGCCTTCCGTGCTGGCGATGAAGGTAGGCCAGCCAGTGTCGCGATCCACAAGGATCGACAGATAGAGCTCCTTGGCGATATTAGCGCCTTCTTCCATCAAGAGACGGTGAACTTGGCGCCCCTTCGGACCGGTCTGATGCGTGACCAACGTCTTGCCGATCAACTCCTTGGCAAATCCGGCCACCGCGCCTTTGTCTTTCGTGATCTTGACCCCTCCGGCTTTGCCTCGCCCACCGGCATGGATCTGCGCCTTCACGACGAAAACCGGCGTATTGAGCTCATTGGCCCAGGCGGTCGCATCTTCGGGAGAGGTAATTTCCTTCCCTCGCGGCACCGGGACGCCGAACTGAGCGAACAAGGACTTGGCTTGGAATTCGTGGACGTTCATAGCGCTCCTTCTCTCACTTCAGGACTGAGTCACGAGGACTACGGACTGAGTTGATCTATTTGTGTACTCAGTCCTCAGCACTCAGTCCTCATGACTAATTCACTTTTCTGGTATAGGCCGGCAGAATCATCGGCGAAATGACACCACTGACGTTGCCGTGCTTCTTGGCTTCGGCCCGGAACCGCTGCAAGTGCTTCAACGTGAGCTGACCTTGCTTCATCGAAGCGACACGGCTCGCCGCCGTCAAGCCGGATCGTTTGCCGTACACCATCAGATCAAGCAGCGAATTTCCCATCAATCGATTGCGCCCATGCAGGCCGCCAGAAGCTTCACCGGCGACAAAGAGATTCTTCACATTCGTTTCCGAGTTGGTATCGATCTTCACTCCGCCGTTTTGATAGTGCAACGTTGGATAGATCAGCACCGGATCTTTGCTGATATCGATCCCGAACCGTTCAAACTGCAGCATCATCGCCGGAAAATGTTTTTCCACCGTCCCCGGTCCATGCTCCGCATCCAAGAGCGGCGTATCCAACCACACCCCAACGCGGCCCGACATGGTGCGGATGCCACGGCCTTCTTCGCACTCACGGATGATCGAGGAGGAGACGACATCGCGGGTATCCAGCTCGTTCACAAAGCGCTCGCCCGTGGCGTTCACGAGATGGCCGCCTTCGGATCGAATCCCTTCCGTGACCAGTTGCCCGATCAGTTGCTCAGGATAAACCGCCCCTGACGGGTGATACTGAAACGTATCGATGTGAGCCAGCTTGGCGCCCATGCGATACGACAGGCACAATCCGTCGCCGGTCGCGCCATAGTGATTGCTCGTCGGGAACCCCTGGATGTGCAGACGGCCGATGCCGCCGGTCGCCAGGATCACGCACTTCGCCGCCACGACCACATGCCGTTGATTATCCAAATCCTTGAAGATGGCCCCGGTACAGTTCCCCGCCTCGTCACTCAGTAATTCGATGGCGGCCGCAAACTCGAGCAACTGAATCTTTTGGTTGATGACCTCGTCCTTGAGCACGCGCATGATTTCGAGACCGGTATAGTCCGAGCAGGTCAAGAGACGTGGCTTAGAACTGCCGCCGCCCTTCTTCACATGCAGATTGCCATCGGCCTGACGGTCGAACAGCACACCCAGCTCCAGCAACCACTTCGCGATTGACGGCCCATCCTCAACCATGGTCTTCAGAAGAGCATGATCGTTCTCCATGTGGCCGCCCTTGAGCGTATCGATGAAATGCGTCACCGGCGAGTCTTCCGGTGCGACGGAAATCTGCATCCCACCCTGCGCCATCACGCTATTCGAGTCACCAAGCCGCAGCTTCGTCGCCAGGATGGTCTTGGCGCCGGCGCCGTGCGCATGCAGCGCCGCTGCACAACCGGCACCGCCACCGCCGATCACGAGCACATCGCAGGTGTAGTGCGCCGTGAGATCAGCATGGTCCTGTATGGAGCTGTCGCCTTCAAGCAACGTCGCCAACTCCACAACCGTCTTGTCACCTTCATTCGGACCGAACTTGATCGGTCGGTAGGCGCTGGCGCGAAAGTCAGGGTGATATTTGTGAATCAGTTGATCGCGTTCGGCGGGCGCAAACTTCGGGATGGTCTGCTGACGGCGGGCATCCCGAGTCTTGTGGACGATTTGTTGAAGTGCGTGGATGTCCATGGGTCCTTCGTCACAGGTCTACAGTCAGCGAGTCATCACGTCGTTCGGTTTACCGCGGACGATACGACCGTGAGACTTTTCGACTGATTCATTTCACCGTCGCACAGTGTTCAGCCAGTTCCTTCTCGCTCATCTTCAGGACTTTGTCCCACTCCTCGTTGTACTGGCCGTCTTGGATTTCCTTAATGCGCACATCGAGGCCCACAGGCTTTTCTGAAAAATGCGCACCCTGCGCGCGACTGACATACAGCGCCACGAGATTCGGCGCAATGTCGGCAATGCACACCGGCGTGCACATGCCGCACATCACACAGTCCATGAACATCTCAGACACGCTCTTGAAATCGCCGAAGACGGCTTTCCAGACCCCTTCACGCACATCGATCTTCTGCGGGCATGCCTCCGTGCAGGCATTGCAGTTCCGGCAAAGCGGCGCTTCCGGGTACAGATTAAAGAGGTCTTGCTTGGGATCTTGAAGTTTCTGAAGCTCGTAGGTCGCCTTGCGGGCAGGGAACGGCGGCATCATCGTAAACGACATGCCGTCTTGAACCGCCATCTGACAAGCCAGGCAGGTCCGGACTTTCGGATCATCTTTTGTGCGATAGTAGGTGGCACAGGCACCGCAGAAACCGCCGAGACAACCGACGCCACGCACCACGTCCATACCCGCATACCACATGGCTTTGACGACCGTGATCCCTTCCGGCACATCCACTTTCTTACCGGCGATCTCGATCGTGGCCATCCGAGGCGCCATCACCTCGGGC
Source organism: Nitrospira sp. CG24B (assembly GCA_002869845.2). GTDB lineage: Bacteria > Nitrospirota > Nitrospiria > Nitrospirales > Nitrospiraceae > Nitrospira_D. The sequence continues at coordinate 304,733 of NEWS02000004.1, forward strand.
TGATCGATCACGCTCTCGTTGTCATTGTCTGCCATGTCGAATCTCTCTAGGACTAGGACTAAGTGCTGAGGACTAAGCAGGATACGATCTCTTGCTCTTCCCCGTCAAACCTCAGTCCTCGCTACTCGGTCCTATTAGGCGATTGCATCGATGATCGCGTTCAAGGTTGCGCTCGGACGCATGGCCTTCGCGGCTTTGGCATCGTCCGGGTGATAGTACCCACCGACATCCTGCGGCTTGCCTTGCGCGGCCAGCAATTCGCCGTCGATCTTCTTTTCGTTGTCGCTCAGATCCTTTGCGATCTTGCTGAATCGTTCAGCGATCCGCTTGTCCGCCGTCTGCGCAGCCAAGGCCTGTGCCCAATAGAGCGCCAAGTAGAAGTGGCTGCCGCGGTTGTCGATTTCTCCGACTTTGCGGGCCGGCGATTTGTTGCTCTCCAGAAACTTCGCATTGGCCTGATCCAGCGTGTCCGCCAGAATCTTCGCCGCCGGATTGTTCCCCGCCTTGGCTAGGTGCTCCAGCGATGCGGCCAGAGCCAGGAATTCGCCGAGCGAGTCCCATCGCAGATAGCCTTCTTCCTGGAACTGCTGCACATGCTTCGGGGCCGATCCTCCCGCGCCGGTCTCGAACAAACCGCCGCCGTTCAACAGCGGGACGATCGAGAGCATCTTGGCGCTGGTGCCGATTTCGAGAATCGGGAACAGGTCGGTCAGATAGTCGCGCAATACATTGCCGGTGCAGGAAATCGTGTCCTTGCCTTCCTTCATCCGCTCAATGGAGAGTCGGCAGGCATCCGCCGGCGACATGATCTTGATCTCGAGTCCGGCTGTATCGTACTTCGGCAGATAGGCATTGACCTTCTTGATCAGTTCGGCATCGTGCGCACGAGTCTTGTCCAACCAGAACACGGCCGGAGCACCGGTCGCTCGTGCACGAGTTACGGCTAGCTTGACCCAGTCTTGAATTGGGGCATCCTTCACCTGGCAGGCGCGCCAGATGTCCCCCGCTTCCACCTTGTGTTCATGCAAGGTGTTGCCGGCTGCATCCACGATGCGGATGGTGCCGTTGCCCGGCGCCTTGAAGGTCTTGTCGTGCGAACCATATTCCTCAGCCGCCTGCGCCATCAAACCGACGTTGGGCACGGTGCCCATCGTCTTCGGATCGAACGCGCCGTTCTTCTTACAGAACTCCACCACTTCATGATAAACGGGCGCATAGCAAGAATCGGGAATGACGCATTTGGCGTCCGCCGCCTTGCCGTCCGGCCCCCACATCTTGCCGCTGTCGCGAATGACCGGCGGCATCGACGCATCGATGATGATGTCGCTCGGAACATGGAGATTGGTGATGCCCTTGTCGCTGTTCACCATCGCCATCGGCGGCCGCTTTTGATAGACGGCTTGAATGTCCGCCTCGATCGCCTTACGTTGCTCGTCCGGCAAGGACTTGATCTTGGCATAGACATCACCGAGACCGTTGTCCGGATCCACTCCTAGCTTCTTGAACGTCTCGCCGTGCTTTTCGAAGACATCCTTGTAATAGACCGTCACGCCATGGCCGAAGATCTTCGGATCCGATATCTTCATCATGGTGGCCTTCATGTGCAGCGAGAACAGCACGCCCTTGCTCTTGGCATCCTCGATCTGCTCTTCCAAGAACGTGCGCAGGGCCTTCACGCTCATGAACGTCGCATCCAGCACTTCACCAGCCTGCAACGTGACTTTCTCCTTCAACACGGTAGTCTTGCCATCCACGCCCACGAACTCGATCTTCGCCGTGGTCGCGGCGGGAATCGTGATCGACTTTTCGTTCGAACGGAAGTCACCACTCTTCATGTGGGACACGTGGGTCTTGGAATCAGGACTCCAGGCGCCCATCTTATGCGGATGCTTTCTGGTATGGGCTTTCACGGACAATGGGGCTCGGCGATCCGAGTTCCCTTCGCGCAACACTGGATTCACAGCACTGCCTTTGACTTTATCGTAGCGGGTCTTGATGTCCTTTTCCTTGTCGTCTTTCGGATTCTCAGGGTACTCAGGAAGCTTATATCCTTGCTTCTGCAATTCCTTGATCGTCTCTTGCAACTGCGGCAATGAGGCGCTGATGTTCGGCAGCTTGATGATGTTGGCTTCCGGTGTCTTGGCCAACTCACCCAATTCAGCCAATGCGTCATGCTGCTTCTGTGCCGGCGTCAAGTACTCCGGGAATACGGCGAGTACGCGGCCCGCCAGTGAGATGTCTCGCAATTCGACCGTCACGCCTGCCGCCTTCGAGAAGGCATTGATGATCGGCAGAAAGGAATAGGTCGCCAGCATCGGCGCTTCATCGGTCTTCGTGTAAATTATTTTGTCTGCTTTTGCCATAAGTATCCCTCTCAATATATGGGTTAGTTCAGCGCGTTCAACGCTGAACCGGCCTTAAACCAAGTGATTTGTGGTGCTGTCATGCTGTGATTGCCTTGAACTTTCACATCGCCGCTAGTCTTATGCACGACTACTGTGACTGGCTTGCCTGGAGCCAGATTATTCAGATCGAGCACGCTCAGTCGATCGTTCATCTCAATCTTGTCATAGTCCTTCGGGTCCGCGAATGTCAGCGGCAGAATGCCCTGCTTCTTGAGATTGGTCTCATGGATGCGTGCAAAACTCTTGGTGATGACGGCTCGCACGTTCAAGAACCGTGGAGACATAGCCGCGTGCTCACGGCTGCTGCCTTCGCCGTAATTTTCATCGCCGACGACAATCGACCCAATACCTTTAGCTTTGTACGCTCTGGCAATTTGTGCCATCGTGAGATTGGCTTCGCCGGTCAGAATATTCGTACCCTTCCCCGGCTCTGACGAAAACGCGTTGTTCGCGCCAAGGAACATATTGTCGCTGATCTTATCGAGATGTCCGCGGAACTTGAGCCAGGGACCGGCCGGGGAGATGTGGTCGGTCGTGGTCTTCCCCTTGGTCTTGATCAGAAGCGGCAGCTTGTCGAAATCCTTGCCGTCCCACTTGGGAAACGGCTGCAAAAGCTGCAATCGCTCGCTGGTCGACGGAATGTCGACGGTCAAGTTCGAACCGTCTGCGGCAGGCTCAACATACCCTTCTTCGCCCTTGGCAAAGCCCTTGGCCGGCAATTCCTCGCCCACCGGCGGCTGGAACTTGAATTCTTTTCCGTCCGCGCCCTTGACCGTCTGATTCACCGGGTCAAAGCCCAGATCGCCGGTGATGGCATAGGCGGTCACGACCTCCGGACTGGCGAGAAACGACAGCGTTTCACTGATCCCGTCGTTGCGGCCTGGGAAATTCCGGTTAAAGGAACTGACGATCGAATCAGCCTTACCCTTCACGCCATCAGCCCGTTTCCACTGTCCGATGCAGGGGCCGCATGAATTGGACAGCACGGTGCCCCCCAGCTGCTCGAACGTGTCCAAGAACCCATCACGCTTCATGGTGTGATAAATACGCTCGGAGCCAGGTGAGACCAAAAACGAGGCCTTCGCCTTCAAGCCGGCTTTGAGTGCCTGTTGCGCGATGTGCGCCGACCGGCTGATGTCTTCATACGACGAATTGGTGCAGCTGCCGATGAGCGCCGCCTTCAACTCGACCGGATAGCCCTTCTCTTGCGCTTCGGCCTTCAGCTTCGAGATCGGCCTGGCCAAGTCCGGTGTATGCGGCCCAACCACATGCGGCTCGAGCTTCGAGAGATCGACTTCCACGATTTGATCGTAGTACTTCTCCGGCGACTGATAGACTTCAGGGTCGGCCACGAGTAGATTCTTCTGCGCCGTCGCCAAGCTCGAGAGATCCGCGCGATCCGTGATATTCATGTAGGCGACCATCTTCTGGTCGAAGGGAAATACCGACGTCGTTGCCCCGAGTTCAGCGCCCATGTTGCAGATGGTGCCCTTGCCGGTGGCACTGATCGTCTCAGCACCAGGACCAAAATACTCAACGATTTTGTTGGTCCCGCCCTTCACGGTGAGCAGGCCGCACAGATAGAGAATGACATCTTTCGCCGAGGCCCACCCGCTCAACTTGCCGGTCAGTTTCACACCGATCAATTTAGGATGGAGGACTTCCCAAGGCAGCCCGGCCATGACTTCTCCGGCATCCGCGCCGCCGACACCGATCGCCAATCCGCCCAACCCGCCCCCGTTCGGCGTATGCGAATCGGTCCCGATAATGAGGCAGCCGGGGAATGCATAGTTTTCGAGCACGACCTGATGAATGATCCCAGCTCCTGGCTTCCAGAAGCCGATGCCGTACTTCTTCGCAGCGGACGCGAGGAAGTTATAGACTTCCTTATTCTCGTCCAATGCGCGCGTCAGGTCCTTCTGCGAGCCCATTTCGGCACGAATCAAGTGGTCGCAGTGGATCGTGCTCGGCACCGCAGCCCTCTTCTTGTTCGCCTGCATGAACTGCAGCACGGCCATCTGCGCCGTCGCGTCTTGCATGGCAACTCGGTCTGGTCGCAGCGCCAGCATAGCCTTGCCCCGTTCCCAATTCTGAGCGTCGAAGTTATCGGCATGCGAAACCAGAACCTTCTCAGCCAGCGTCAAGCCACGGCCGAATTTCTTTCGAGCCTTGTCAAAGACTCCCGGCATCTTGGCATAAAGATTTTTAGCGAGATCTATCGACATAGTTTTCTCCGATTTTTGAATTTCTAGCTCTAGAACACGCCGTTCGTATCTCGCGAAGCCCGCTTCGCCCGCTCAGCGAGGCGAGCGTATCTCGTAAATGACTTGCGCTTCACAGACGACGCTTCACGTTTCACGCTACTTTAACGGTGGCACTTCCCGCCTCTTGGGTGCCGCGTAGTTCACCAGATAATCGAACAGCCTGACCAAGCGGCTGTCCTGACGCTTCTGATCGACCCAATGGCCGATCAAGCCGATCGTTCGCGAGAGGATGAAGAAGCCGTTCAAACTATCGACCGGGAATCCGATATCGACCAACACGGCCGCCATCGTCCCATCTACGTTCAGAATGAGGTTATCCTTCTTTGCCGCCGTCACCTGCTCTACTTGTAGTGCAAAATCGAGGCACGGGGTCTTAATGTTCAAGCTCTTCACATAGCCGACCAACTCCTTCACCCGCTTGTCCGGATTGCGCAAGCTCTTCACGCGATGGCCGATACCGGGCACCGGACCATGGTTCTTCTTCATGTAGGTCAGGAATTCGTCGACCGTCATCTTATTGTCGACGGCATGTTTAAAGAACCGTCCGGCATCGGTGACAGCGCCGCCGAAGCGCGGACCGATCATGATGAGGCCGGCAGCGACCGACTGCGACAGGCCGATGCCCGCGCAGGCCGCAAGGATCGTCCCATAGGCGCCACTGACGCAAGGGCCATGATCGGCCGAGAGCATCATGATGCGCTTAATGATTTCCGCATCCTGTTTGGAAATTAGCCGCTTGTCCCAGAGCAAGCCGATGACGTGCGGGATTTCATAGCCCTTATTGATAAGCTCGGAGGCCGGATAACCATCATAGCAAGGCTCGTCGCCCCGATCGTCGCTGATGGTGGTACGGATGAGCGGCGCGACCATGACTTCGTCCGCCTTCATCGCCTCTTCGATCGACTTCGGCAGACGCGGCAACACCGCCGGCTCAACCGGCTCCTTTACCTGGCCGGACTTGAGCAGCTCCTGATAGGTGTCCTTGATCGCCGGACCGAGCGCTCCGAACGTCGCAGGGACGATTGCACCTGATTTCTTGAGCGCATCGGACTTCGACCGGGCCGAGCCCTCACCCTTCATGCCTTCCTTGGCGCCGGCATGCCCGAACTTCATGCCCTTCGGCAGGCTCTCCTGGCAGAACCCGGAGACCACACCGATCAGCTTCACCCGACGCTTCTTCGCGCCGTACCACTCAGCTGCCCGCTCTTCGAGATCGCCGCCCATTTCGCCGACAACGACGACGGCTTTCGTCTGTGGATCGTTCTCGAACATTTCGAGGTAGCTCACGTAGTCAGTACCGGGATAGGCATCGCCACCAATACCGATCGCCGTCGTGATGCCGTCGGCAAACTGCGAGCAGATCCAGATGATTTCATTCGAGAGACCGCCCGACTTGGTAATGACGCCGAACGAGCCTTCTCGATAGAGCTTTGACAGGACAAGATTGTCGAACGCACCGCCGATCACACCCAACCGGCACGCGCCGGCGGAGATGATGCCGATCGAGGACGGACCGTTGAACACCTTCCCCAGTTTGCGCGCATGGGCACCGAGCAGCTTGGCGTCTTTTTCCGGCACGCCTTCGGTGATCATCGACACCACTTTAATGTGCGCATCGTCCAGCGCTTCCATCCCACCCTTCATCGCACGGTCCGCGCCGATATAGACGAGGCTCGTATTGATGGTCGGATGGTTCTTCGTCGCTTCCGCGATGGTCTTATAGATCGGAATGGCGATGAGGCCGCTGCCGTAGGGCACTTCATTGGTCTTGCCTGCGTCAGGCGGATAGACGAACGCTTCAACGTTGAGCGGGCGCTTGATTAGGTAGCAAAACTCCGCCATACGGCGGGCTGCATTGACACCGGCAGCGCCTCCCTGAATCACCACGCGGGTGTCTTTATTGGCCAAAATGCTCATCGAAAATCCTCCAACAGTGAAGCTTTCAGCGGTCAGCATTCAGCCGACAGCTGAGGGCTGATAGCTGATTACTCTTTTACTTGTGCAGTGCTTTGTCGACGATATCCGTCAGCGGGGTGTTGCGATCGAAGACGTTGATATCGAAACCTTCGTCCTTCAGCGCGCGCATCGCGTCCAACCCTTCTTTTTCACGCGGCCCGCCGCGGCGCACCCAAATCTTGACACCCTTCAACTTGCCGTCGCCCTTGGCCTTACGGAAGCCATTGATGATGCCGCCGAACGTTTTCTTCACATCGGTAAAGTTGGCAATCGCCCCGCCGACGATAATGTTCTTGATCCCAGGTAACGAACAGACTTTTTCCGTCAGCACTTCCACGGCCCAATCGGGGGGATCGCCGGAGTACTCGGCATAGTTCGCCAACTTCCCGCCTCGCGCCACGACGGCATCGGAGTAATAGACGCTGGCGCCGCCGCCTGCGGGAAGCATTGCCGTATCGCCGCCAGGAATTTCGATGAATTTGACAGACCCTTTGATCTTGCTGTCGACGGTCATGACTTCCATTTCGTCTTTGCTGTATGAACGGCCGAATTCCGCAGCGAACTGGAAATTCCAATCCGGGTGGCGAAACTTGGCGTCACCATCGAGCAATGTCACGGCATCGAGCGCGACCAACTCACCGTCGCTCTCGCGGGTCACGACGGGATTCACCTCGAGATACTGCGCATCTTCGTTGTCGAAGCAGCTAAACATCTTGCCGGCAAAGTCGGCCATCTTCTTCGCCAATGACCCGGTAAAACCTGCCTCCTTGGCAAGCTTTTCAAGCGCTTCGTGAGAGGGAGCCTGTCCCACCTCAAGGCACAACCGCTTCACGCGATCCCAGTTCGATTCGACTTCGATCCCACCGCAGTTGGCCACGAGAATCTCGCTACCCTCGCGAGTCGATTTCACGGCGCAATAGTATTCCTCTTTATGGGCAATCATTTCAGAGACGATGACTTGCGAAACCGTAATGCTGCCGACCTGGCGACCGATCATCTCTTTCGTCGCCGCCACGGCACCGGTCAGATCGAGGCCCACCTTCACCAACCCGAGCTTAAACCGGGAACCGAGCGCTTCATGCGCTTTAGCGACCAATTTACTCTGCTTCATCCACTCGTTGACGTGACCAAGCTTGGAGAGTTCGTCCGCGGAGGTCACAACCGCATACTGTGGGACGTGAATTCCCCACTTCTTCATCAGTCCCATCCCGGGACCTTCCAACACCTTTGCCATGAGAGTTCTCCTTCGTATTCAACTGAGCCGATCAGGGAGCCGGATTGTAACGGAAATCAACGGGATGACTCAAGACACCAGAGGAACTAAAATGAGGCGGATCAAAAGGCCTAGCGTGGAAGTTCTCGGTCTATTTCCTACTAAGCATTTAGAATATAAACGATTTGCCGTATCTGATGATTACTTTGTAGACCGAAGAGACTGGCATCTGAGGCAAAAATATGCGCTCCGCTCCCCCTGAAAACGTCGGATGACCCCGCCACAGCGATTGGGACAAGGTAGCCCGGCTTTGCCATAGACCAGATGCCGCTGCTTGTATTGCCCTTCTGTCCCATCGGGAGCAAAAAAATCTCGGACGCTCGATCCGCCACAGGCAATCGCCTCATGGAGCACCTCACACATGATCTGGTAAAGCTTTTCAACCCTGGCCACCGACAGTCTGCTGACCTGAACATGCGGGTGCAGACTGGCTCGAAAGAGAATTTCATTCGCATAGATATTCCCGACCCCGGCGATGACTTGTTGATGCATCAAGAGCGATTTGAGCCGGCCACGTCGCGCTTGCAGCAGTCTCACAAAATCCTGCTGCGACGCGGAGAGCGGATCCAGCCCAAATCGGCGGGTGCGATATCGATCAAGTCCTGCCCTATCCAGCAGCGACAGTCGCCCAAACCGACGGGGATTCCAGTACCGTAATTCCGGTTCACGAGTGTCTTCAAATATCATCTTCACATGGACATGCTGTGGGTGCTTCGTCGGCGTGGACTGGAACAGGAGGAGTCCGGTCATCCCAAGTTCGGCCACGACATAGCGACAGACCTTGTCCTTCACAAATCCAAGAGCCACACTCTTGCCGAATCGCTCGACAGACTGCAGGCTGGCGCCGAGATACCACGATACGGTCGAGAATCCCTCCCGCACGATATCCGCCCGTCCGACCCACACCTCTCCTAATGGTGCGCCGAGGAGGCGAGAACGGATTTGTCGAGCCACGACTTCTGCTTCAGGGAGCTCAGGCATCACTCATCCAGATTAAGAGATGGAAGGATCTGGCATTACGCCATGAGGCTTGGAGGAAAGGCAAGCCGGTTAGGGATGAAGAAGATAAAGAAAGGTCAGCACAGAAGGGTAATAGGATTACGCGGCGCGGCGGAGTTGGCGCACCTGTTCAATGGCGACCTGAAGATTCGGTAGCGGCATGGCGCCAGGCCGTCTGGCCATGACCAGCTTCAAGACCTCATCGTAGGTCCGGCCTTCCACGCAACAGAGATAGGCCATGACCACGGACACGGAGCGCCCCATACCTACCCGACAACAGACCAGCGTTCGCCCTTTGAGGACACGCGACTCAAGCCATTGCACCGCTTCCGCTAGCTTGGCAGGATCGACCTTGGCAAATTCTCGAAAGGGAATCCGATGATAGTCCACCCAGGCAGCCGGTGTGATCGTAAACTCTTCAGCCACCAGCAGCAGTGTGCCGACCACCTCAGGTGGCTCTTGTGCATCGTCGATGCTTCCCACCAGCAGATTGTCCGTAATCAAATGCATTGCGTTGTCAGTATAACGCGACCCTAGTGGACGTCAAGCCTTCTTGTCTGGTCTGCGGTATGGTTGCGATTCCATTTCCCCCCCCGCTATACTCAATCTCGTCAATTGGGGAACGGATTTCTTCATCCTATGGTCACTATCACTCAACAGGAAGTAGAACGGCGCCTCACCACGGTCCAATGCGCCATCTGCAAACAGTCCAGCTTTGCCATCGACGAACGGTTCATGGGAACCGATGGTGACTGGCGTGGCATCTGCAAGAAATGCTTTTATACCTTTCCCGTCCATACTGATATGGAGTTTTATCTCAGGACACAGCCGGACGTGCCATTTCACTTGAAGGCGATTTCCTGCACAACCTGCAACCATCGCGGAGTCGACCTCGACTTCCGGGCTACGTTATCGGTCCGGGAAGCCATCTACTTCGTGACCTGCAAGGGCTGCAAGCGGCAGTTCCCGGAGAAATCGTCGCTGGAAGCGTTTGAATAAGTCCGCCACAGCACTCCCTGCTGGTGTATACTGCTCGTATGAGTGACAATCCAAAACAGCCAGACCAGTCTTTGCCGGAAGAAAAGCCGAAGGTGAGAAAAGAAATCCCCCTCATCGCTATTCAGGATGATGATGCGGTGATGGCCGAAGAAATGGCGGATCTGTTCGAGGAAGACAAGGTGTCCCACCAGCACGGCAGCGCGGAACCGGAAGCGGATTAAGCCTACCAAGCTCACAGCTATCAGGCGTCAGTGTTCGGTATCATCACACTTTTTGATTAAGCAAACTGCGCAGTCCTGACTGTCCTACTCTGCTTGTACGCTTTGGCTCGACTGCGGTAAGGCTCGAACTGCTGGCTAGCACAACTAGCTGATTTCCTGTCTCCCGAAGCTATCATTGAATAGCGCCAACCTCTTTGGGAACGCTGCCACTCACCAAGCGTGGTGGCCTCGCCTGAGCGTTTTGTCCGCAGAAACGCTCAGGCTGCTTTGAGGAGAGCGGGCCGTCGACTCGTCACTTTCAGACCCTTCACCCACATGACAAGCTGCATCGGTGGACAGGACTCACTGTCTACCATCCTGGCCTATTGTTCGGTTGATCTGCTTCCAGATTCCCACCCACCTGGCTTCGAGATCTTTCATGTAGTTAAAGAAATATCCTGGTGTAAACATTTGAATGTTTTTAGAAGAACCCCCCTTTTTGTCCATGCTGTAACGGAAAAGTTGACCTGGAGTGCGATCTACTCCGTACAGACCTTGAACGCCAACAATCTGAGCCAATTCCTTCGGAGATAACGCCCAGCTTGTTTGAAAATTGTACTCGGCACTCGGCAGTAGAACTTTGTATGCACTCCAGAGCTCGGCAATCTCATGGTGCTTGCTTGGCTCTTGGCCAACACCTTGTATGCATGCCTTCAGAAAAAGCTCGGTTGCCAAGTGGAGACAGTAATAGCAGACACTAGCCTGTGGCCATTCGAGCTTTTCTCGAGCCTCACCTGCTTGTTCACAAAGAACAATCGCAGCGCTGAGATAAGCCCGAGATAATCTGTACAACCGCTCAGCTGGTGGCAATTTCTTGAACGATGCTGAGTCAACCGAAATTCCCTTCCATCTCATCCCGCGCAGGAGCGGATCATGGATGTAATGCCTCTTACCGTCGGCTGAAACACCAACAGCAGCCACACCCTCAGGCATTTCTATCATGCCAACGGATTTCTTCTTGGGCATTCTGAATTTCACCAAGTGATTTTCGCCGGACGGGGGTTCCATCCGACGTTTAAAAAAAGGAAAGCGGGACCAGGATGGAGGTTTCAGCCCTCTGAATCGGTCAAACCCTGCTGAACAAGTCGCTTTGCGTTCAGTCGTCGAGCCTTGTTGCTCTCCTGTTTGGCGTCGACTTTTCGCCCCCAATAGGCGCCACGTCCCTTCTTCAGTCCAGCATGTTCCGTCTTTTTGGCTGGTCCAGCCATGCGTCACACACACTTCCACCTTCATCCAGAAATTCAAGTTCTTTGGGCCGGGGAAGGGAATCGGAAACACTTGTCAAGGTTGCCAGCGGTTCATCGGCAGGAAAGCAGTCAGAAGTCCCAGATGGCTACGCCGCGCTTTTCTTGAACGATGCGACGAGCACTTGTTTTGCCTTTCCTACCGTCCGACGGTTCTTGCGAATTCGGTCGAGTTCTCGAGCTGTCTCGGCCGTGACATACGACCCGTGACAGTGGGAGCAGTGTACGGTCGGAATGTTCTCGATGACGACGAGTTTATCGCCACGACCAAAGCTTTTGGTTGTTTTCTTGATGACAGGTGCCTTGGCACCGCAGAAATCACACTGCATCATTCTTCCTCCCGATAGACGGTGATGATGACCGCCTTTCTCGTTGGCCCTATCTTTAAGACAACGTGTACAGATTCTCCAGAACAGTCCGTTCCAGCAAGTATATATTTTCGTTCTCTGGTAGCCCGATCGCTTTGTCGCTCGATAATTTTCCCGGTTAGGATAACGTGCTCGATGTCTTCGGCTAGCACGTCGTCCTCACCCATCTCCTCAAGGGCATGGATTGTGATGATGTACTGACGTTTCCTGATGAGTGAACGGAGTTCTTTCAGCGCCCGTTCAAGCATCTGGCTCCATTCTACGCCGTACCATTTTCAGGCTCAAGATCAGTTTACCGATGCACTGTTTACATAGCGGCATTGCGTGGACATTTCAGATTCGCCTTACTACGTCAGCGTATAGACTTCATGCTGGACGGACTATTTGCACTGCCGCATCTTGTTCAATCCGTCCCAACGCCGATACCTTTCCCTTTCGTTCTTTGTGAACGACCTTTTCAATCTGCACAATCGCTCCACGATGCCACTCATCAAACGCTGCGTTCTGAGGCGAGGCCAGGCGATCCTGCCGACCGATTTCTGGCCGGCCCGTCTCGTTGCATAGCCAGGCCCGCTTCTCACCTTTCAGTTCCCGCAGTTCGCTCACGACTCGATAGACATCCGGACGTCGGTCGACGATGGTCTTCCCGTCCTTTCGCAACAGCAGATAGGAAAACTTCAGCGCGTCTTTGATGAAGCCAACCGCTTTATCAATTTCCTGGATTGAGACTGGCGGCTCCCAGGATCTCTCTTCGTGACACCAATCGTCTGGCTTCACGAGTGCGGGGCAGTTGTTTTCATGGAGACATGGGCTATAGATCGTACAGGACTTCTCTTGGAGCAAACGGTCACGCACCTGGTGCAGCGCACGGGAAGTTTCTCGCAAGGCAGGCTCCACGATCATGATCGTGCCCTGAGGTGCTAGACGCGCTAATAGCTCCGTCACAAGGCGACTTCGCATCGCGATCGGATCTGTCGCATCCGCATGGATCTCGTTCAGGCAGTTTGCAAGAATGATAAGATTGAATGGAGCCCTCGGTTCAACCTCTTTTACCCACCCGGTCCGTCCTACATCTGCCTTGCACATTTGCAGACTCGTACCGGTCAGATCGGCTGTTCGGCAATACTTATTCCAGAGGCTTTCAGCTTGATGTAGTGCCGTCATTGAACGGTCTACGGCCACGACTGACAGCCCAGAGACACTCCCTCGCCCATGCCACCAGTCGAGGACAGCAAGGGCCCCAGTCCCCGGCCCAGAGCCTACGTCCAGCACCGAGAATGGTTCGTCAGCCTGGTGAACCGGCATCTCATCGAGAAGTACTTGAATCTTTGACAGATTCACCGGTAAAAAATAGTTGAGATAGGCAGCGGCAAAGGCTGGAGACTCGAGGTAAGAACCGCTCAGCGCACTTCGCTCTTTCGTAAAGAGCCTTGAGAGTTCAAGAACCGCAGAGGTGAGACGCTCTCGTGAAACCCCTTCGCTCTTGACTACATTCTCAATCACACTCAACAACAGGGACGAGACGGTGACATTGTGGCTGCGCATAGGCCTAGTGTATGCTCACCCTATTAGGGAGGACAACTATGACGGATGATATCCTCAAGGCCTATAAAGAGGTTGAATCGGCCGTGGAGCGCTATATCGGGCTGTTACACGACCATGTCATCATGTTACAAAACGTCGAGCCACCCGGTTCGGATAAGGTCATTCGACTGACTGCCGGCTCAAAGGCCATGACCGATAGTGCAGGAATCTATCTGTCCTATGCGAAGTATGTGGCCTATGGGATGCCGAACAGCGAAGAGATGATTGAGGACGAGATTCAGGGGTAGCGAACAGTCTGTTCGATCTATCTGGTTTCTCTGGTCTGTCCAGTCGACCAGATAGACAAGAAGACGAGATAGACCAAAAAATGAAAGAGCCCGTCAGGATTGGACCCTGACGGGCTCTTCGTGTTCCAACACCAGTTTAGATGCTGCGCATGAAGTGAGCGACTTCGTCCGGATTGACGCCGCCCATGATCTGCGACATCGCAACGTTCGTAGACTTCTTCCCGCTCACACCTGATTCGACTTCGTCCACGATCAACTCCACCGGCATCGACTGACCACCGTACACGCGCGGGCCACCGATGATCTTTGCATTGGAGAAACCGTAGATGGCAGTCGCCACTTCCTTGGCTAGCCAGCCGACGTAGTTGAATTCCGGCACCACGATCAGCTTGGCCTTGCCGCACAACTGACGGAGTTCTTTGGTCGGGAATGGACGGAGGGAGCGGACTTTGATCAATCCGACCTTCATGCCCTTTTCCTTACAGAGCCGAACGGCTTCGCGCGACTGAGCAGCAGCGCTGCCTGATGCAATGATGAGCACTTCGGCATCATCGACGTTCTCCGCAGTGAGCAATCCACCCATATACCGATCGATATACTTGCGTGACCGTTCGACCGCCGCCCATACTTCCTGTTGCCAGACGGCGTGAATGTTATACGCCATAAAGTTCGACTTCTGGACCGGGGCGTCGCGAGAGAGACGCGCGGGAGGATTCTCCGCATCCAGCACAGGAACGGCCCCACGCCAGGCTTCACGTGGCGGGAGCTTGATGCCTCGATCCTGCATGCGCACATACCCACGAGCATGGGTAACAAAGAAACCATCGCAACAGACACCGACTGGCAACGTCACGTCATTCTTTTCACTGATCGTAAAACCGGCCATCGTGAAGTCAAACATGTCCTGCTGATTCTCAGCATGAAACACGATCATGCCGCAGTTGAGCAGATAGGACACTTCAATGTTGTCCGGTTGAATGGCCAATGGGGCATTGACGACACGACAGGTAAACATGGCAACGGCCGGAAGACGGTGGCCTGGCCAGGAGGCGATGCCTTCAAGACCTCGCAACGTACCGGGACCGGCCGTCGCAGTGTAACAACGGACGCCTGAACGTGAGCCGCCAGCGATAGCCGCCATCACACCTACTTCTTCCTCACCGCGATAGTACTCTTTCACATAACCTTCACCGTAGAGCACACCGACAAGCTGCATGGTTTCGCTCTGCGGCGTGATCGGATACGCGATAGCCAAATCCACATTCGAACGACGGACTGCTTCCTTTGCAGCCTCGCTGCCGGTGATGAATTCCTTTGTCCGTGGCGCCTCGTGAAACATATACTCAGGCGTCACTACCCGCTGTCTTTTCGCTTCACCATGCGGATCTTTTTTCGATGCGCTTGGCGCTGGCGCTACGCTGGTAATTGGGTCGCCTTGCGGATTTGTCTTCACTTCAGTTTCGCTCATAATTGCACCTCTTGGCTAGTTCGAGCATTGCCACTCGGCCTTATCCTTCCCGCTTCATCTGCTCGGCAGAATGACCAAACATCGCTGCGCTCCCCGTCCCACCAGGAGTCGGAGCAAACGCCATCGGATTAGTGTGAGTCTTACCGCCATGCACCTTTGATTGTGTGCCCGTAAAACGGACATTTTCGCCGCTCTCCGGCAGCTTGATTCCTAGCTCCTCACGGACACGCTTGAAAATCTGGGCGACACGCTTGATCTTGAGCGTATCGGAGTCTCGAATCGTCAACATCGCATCCTCATGACCTTGCTCTGCGCAAACCGCCATGGTGCAGCAATTGGTGCCTGCCCTGATCATCTTCAGGGTGAGATTCGCATAGTGACAATGGACACCGATAAAGATGCAGGCTTCGATCTTATTTCCCCAGATCGTCAGATTCGGATGATTGGGGTTGATCACTTCTTCAGGATCAATTTTCGGGTATTTGGGCCGATAATCCGGCATAGGGATGATCATCACTTCAGGAATCTGGGCCGCAATTTCAAGCGTGGCCTTCGCCTTCTCTACTGCATGATCGTTCCACGCCCACAAGAGCAGGGGACCTGGAAAGATCGTCGCATTCTGGCTCGTCAGCATCTTGCGAGCCATCTCTTCAATGACTACCTCCTCGTTCGGCTCAAGGAGGCCATAGTACAATCCCTGCCCAGGATCCGGCAGGGCTACACCTAACTGGGCCGCAGACGGCGGATGGAACCCTGCTGGACCCGGCACGATGATTCGCTCTCTGGTATCTTGTGTAATTGCCACGCCTGACTCCCCTTCTTTACCCAACCATAGGGCTCGCAAGCACTGCAGTCGTGCTCTTGTCTCCGTAGGTAATATTGTCCGTCAACGCTGCCTTCGGCAACTGATCGATCATGGTCATCTTAATGGCATTGTTCTTGGCCAGGCTGTCACAGACCCATACGCACAGGGCACAGCCTTTACACCGGTCTACTGCGATATAGGCAGACCCATACTTAAACCCTTGTTCTTTGCCCATCTCCTCGCTGTATTGAATTGTGTTGGCTTCCGGACAGTATTGCGTACAGAGCTTGCAGCTCTTTGATGCACAGATTTCAACATTGACATTGGCTACAAGGTACATAAAGACTCCTTTGTGGCTCGGCTACGCAGTGGCAGTGGCCGTCTCAGTGACCACTGGCTCTTCTGCGCGTTTGACATCGGGCGCTGCCCAACCGTGATCAACAGCATAGTTCCATCCTGCCCGCATGACGGCAACGTTCTTATCGATCAGCTCCTGTTTTTTCTTGAACTTCCGTTCAACGACACTATCGAGCGCGGCAGTACCGCCGGATACCACAAAACCTTTACCGAGAAATCTGTCCTTGACGGCCTGATCCAACCCCACCATATTCGTAAGACCTGTAATCGCACCGATACAGCCCATGAGCGCCATGTTAGTGGCGAGGTCCATGCCTGCGACTTCCAACGACATCTTCGTCGCTGGAAAGTAATAGAGCTTCACGCGACGTTCTTTCAGCTCAGCCGCCTGATCGCGATGAAGGTTCATCGGTCCATCATTGTTGATCAAGGCAATCCCATCTTCTTTTAAACCGAAGTAGAACGGCATCGTGTACGATTTGCCGTGGGTAATGACCTGGGGATGGAAAATAATGATGATGTGAGGAAAGGTGATTTCGCCAATCTCATAAATCGGCTCGTCCGATACACGGACATAACTTTCGACCGGCGCCATCCGTTTCTCAGACCCATAGAATGGTACGATCGTGCTTTCGCCTCCGGCATTGATCACGGCTGTGCTCAGGATATGCGACCCCGTCACGACGCCCTGTCCGCCGACACCTGCCATTCGAATGTTGAAGCGCTTTGCCATCGTGCAATCTCCTTCGGTCGCTTAGGCCTTGTTGGGAATCGCGGCAGCCGGCTTGGGGAGGAACTCCTTATAGCCGTAGCGCTCGGTGAGGTACTGCTTGGCCTCTTCGCTGACATACTCCGTGAACTGATACCGGTCATTCTCGACCGTCTTCGCATCTTCCATGACTTTGTCGGTCGGAATAGCGTATTCAATATTGCAAGAGGTATACGCCTGAATATACGTTGACCCGACTTCGCGAGCGATCAACACCGCTTTCTTAATGACGCTTTCGACACGACGCGGATTATTCGGCACGACTGTCGCCACATATGCACAACCCGCGACCTTGGCCATCTGCAGCATATCCATCTTCTCAAACTTCTTGCCGAGGGGAGCCATTTTCAGCACGGCACCTCGATTGGTCATACCACTTTCCTGCCCACCGGTATTCCCATACACCTCGTTGTCCAACATGATGGTCGTAAATCGTTCCTTGCGGAACCATGAATGGAGCACCTGCTGAAAACCGATATCCGCTGTACCACCGTCTCCGGCCATCACAACCACATCCTTCGGCTTATCGCCGAAACGAAGACGGAGACCGCGAGACAATCCGCTCGCGACTCCATTTTGATCACCGTAATTGCCGTAGACGAAAGGAATAGCTGCCTGGGAGATGGCAAGACGACCGCAACCGGCCGTCCCAACAGTAATGGTATCTTCGGGATTGGGGAAAGCAATGATGGCAAGTCTTATGAAGAGCGTCATCGCGCAACCGGCACACATAGGGTGTTCTTCCAACGCTTCCTTGAAACTCCCCATCTGAGAAACAGTGACCTTCTTTCCAAAAGGCCCATGTTCCACCATGTCTCGATATTCCTTTGGCATAAACTTCTCAAATCCATTGGAAAACTTGACATAATCAAGACTCATCAGGCACCTCCCTTATATATCGTTGGCAACGGCCGACCGCTGCTCATGATTTTTCACACTGCCGACATGCACCGACGAAAACTTTAGGGTTTGGATAATCGAACCACTACGTCACGGCCATCGAATTTGGGCATCCTAACAAAGCCGAAAAAAGACTGTCAATCTTTGATCAACCTTTTCCACCTCAGAGTAGTGACGGCTACCTTCGTTATGAATTTATGACGACTACACGGTGATAGTATAACGCCATGAAAATCAAAGCAACTTCAAAGATGACCCACGGTGGCCAAAGGAAAAGGCCTAGATTCAGCCGGCAAGATAGGCCATTCGCCCCAAACGGCCAGGACAAGGAAACCGCACGAATGAGCGCTCTGAACTCTACGGTTCACGTTTAGACATTGCCGATCCGTTGCATTCCGTTTACACTGCTTCCCATGTCATTGCGCGTTCTCATCCCGGGTGAAGATGATGCGGGCGTCCATGTAGGCGGGGTTCATAAACGCCCAGCGATTCCGGACGATTCAATCAAGGCTGAATGCCCGAAATTCATGGCACATGGCCCCTGTGGAGGGGTCCGTAAAGGTGGCCTGTGTGAAGTCTATCCCGAAATGAAATGTCCCTGGGTCTCTCTGTATATCGAATTGGAAAAAATCGGTCAGACTGAATGGATGAAGCAAGCGTAGAAGATGTGAGGCGTGAAACGTGAAACGTGAAACGAGCGGAAGAAACCCAAAAACCACGAAACTGGGGTACAACGAGCGTCATGCGCGAAGTGGAATCAACGCTCCTCTCCCAGATATCGAGACCTTCCCGAATCAATATAAGAGATATGAAATTACGATTGAGATCCCCGAGTACACAGCGATTTGTCCAAAAACTAACTTGCCGGACTTCGGGACCATTACACTGCACTACATGCCTGATAAAGAATGTCTTGAGTTGAAAGCGCTCAAAATGTACATCCACGCCTACCGGAATCTCGGCATCTTCTACGAAAATGCCGTCAACAGAATCCTCCACGATATTGTCAAATCCTGCCGTCCCGTATGGGCCACAGTCACCGGCACCTTCACCGCTCGCGGCGGGCTCAGTAGCAAGATCGAAGCAAAATACCCGTAGAGCCCATATCTCTCCCGACAGATTAATGTCTTGTGGAGCGTTCCATCCCAGGGTACTCTCTTCAGTATGACGACGTATGCCATCGGCGATGTGCAGGGATGCTACGAGCCGCTGCAACGCCTTCTCAAGCATATCCACTTCGACCCGACCCATGATCGTCTCTGGTTTGTCGGCGATCTCGTCAATCGCGGCCCAGACTCACTGAACGTCCTTCGCTACATCAAGAATCTGGGAGATCGGGCGATTGTCGTATTAGGCAATCATGACCTTTTCCTTCTTGCCGTAGCCGAGGGTATTGCCAGGGTGCGTCCAGAAGACACACTAGATGAGATGCTAACGGCACCAGATCACGATGAGCTACTCGCGTGGTTACGTCAACAACGGCTTCTGTATCGTGAGGATCCTTTCGTGCTTGTTCACGCGGGCTTGCTACCCCAATGGTCCATCGATGAAGCGGAAAGACTGGCTCGTGAAGTCGAGACCGGTCTGCAAAGTCCCACATACCGAGACATCCTACAAGCTCTGCATCCCAGCAAACATCTACAATGGTCGCCAAACCTGACCGGCCCCACTCGGCTTGCGACCATCATGAAGGTACTCACCAGACTTCGGGCTTGTTCGCCGGATGGCCGGATGGAATCGTCGTTCAACGGCCCTCCAGAGCGAATCCCTGCTGGGTATTTCCCGTGGTTCAACATTCCAGGCCGACGTCACGGGGATACCACCATTGTCTGTGGCCATTGGGCCGCTTTAGGACTCCACTGCGAAGCACAGCTCCTGGCCATCGACAGTGGCTGCGTATGGGGACGGCAACTGACGGCAGTCCGGTTGGAAGACCGAGCCGTGTTTCAAGTGCCCTGTATCGCTACATGAGTGTCGTAATGGCTGAGCCGACGCCTCTCAATCCCAATTGGCCTCGTTACTCTCCACACCCATTCCCCTCCTATCATTACCTGCCAGGCCAGACACCACATCCACGCCGAAATCCTCGTGGCCATTCTTATGGCCAACCAGAGTCGAAGCCTGGTCTTTTCCCGGCTGCCCAATGGAAGCGTTCAGATGACTATCTCTATGGGATTGATCTTTACAATTTCGCCTATTGGTGGGAATCCCATGAGGTCTTTGAAGGGCTCTGGCATGCCTCAGGGCGTAGTTCAGTACAAGGCAACTTCTTCCAATCTCTGATCCAACTCGCCGCAGCAAACCTCAAGCACTTCATGGGAAACGAGGCCGCTGCGCAGAAGCTCGTTCACGCGGGAATCATTCGACTGCAGAACGTTCCCTCCGCATATATGGGCATCGATGTCATGCACTTACTACATGCGTTGCACGCACACCGTGCCGGTCGATATCCGCACATTCCGCTTATCGGATTGGATCAACGCCCAGGGGAATATTTAGGAGATGACGCGCTAAAACCCTAGTGATAGCTTTCGGAGTCGCTCGGGAACTTGCCCTGCTCGACATCTTCTCTGTACCGGCTTAGGGCTTGGAGCGCATCGGTTTTGAGGTGCGCGTAGGTCTTCACAAATTTGGGCACGAAGGTATCAAAGAGCCCGAGGAGATCATAGAGCACAAGTACTTGTCCGTCACAGTGTGGCCCGGCCCCAATCCCGATGGTGGAGATCGACAGGGCCTGTGTCACCTTTCTGGCCAGCTCTGCAGGGATCGCTTCCAACACAAGCGCGAAGGCTCCCGCCGCCTCAAGCGCTCTCGCATCGTCCAGCAATCTGGAGGCTTGATCGTCGGCCTTGCCTTGGACTTTGTAACCACCGAGTGCATGGACCGATTGGGGCGTCATGCCCAGGTGCCCCACGACGGGAATTCCTAAGCTGGTCATCGCTTTCACCCGATCGGCCATGACGGCGCCGCCTTCGAGCTTCACGGCAGCTGCGCCGGTTTGAAGCAATCGACCTGCATTCCGCACCGCGTCCTCCGCGCTGACTTGATAGGACATAAACGGCATGTCACTGATCACCAGGGCCCGCGGCGCAGCATCTGCGACCAGCTTGGTGTGATAGAGCATGTCCTCCATCGTCACCGAAAGCGTATTGGCCTTCCCCTGCACCACCACGCCCAGGGAGTCTCCGACCAAAATTACCCGGATCCCCGCCTGCTCGACGATGCGCGCGAACAGAGCATCGTAGGCCGTCACGACGGCAAGCTTCTTCCGCTCTCGCTTCAACTGCTGGATTTCCAGAATCGTCATCAGCCTAATTCAGCCTTGGTGATGATCTCGGCCAATCGATGCGTGGCTTTGATCGCCATAATATGCACACCGTCGCAGTGCGGCCGAACCGCCTTAATCGTTCGTACGGCGATGTCGACGCCAACATCTTCAGCCTTCTCCCCAGCAGCTTTGAGCTCGTCGATCATCTCGCTTGGGACCGACATGCCGGGGATGTTGGCGTTCATGAATTCCGCCATCTTCGCATTACGCAGCAACAGGATACCCGCCAAGACCTTCACGTTGAACGGCCGCACCTGTTTCATGAAACTGGCGAAGACATCGGGATGATAGACCGCCTGGGTCTGAAAGAACTGGGCGCCGGCTTTCACTTTCACTTCAAACTTCGCCAGCACCGGCCCGACCAGATCAGCCTCCGGTGTAACAGCCGCGCCAATGGTGAATGCTGTGGACCCATCTAGTTTATTGCCGACCATGTCCTTGCCGTTATTCAACCCCTGGACGAGCTGCATCACCTGAACGGAATCGAGATCGTATACCGGCTTAGCGTCTTTGTGGTCGCCGACCGTCGGATAATCGCCCGTGAGGCACAGAATATTTCGAATCCCAAGCATGTGCGCGCCCATCAGATCCGACTGCATGGCGATCCGATTGCGATCCCGACAAGTCAACTGCATCACAGGGTCGTGCCCCAACTCATAGAGCAGGCGACAGACCGGAAGTGAGCCGGCACGCACCACGGCAGCGGTATTGTCGGTGACGTTGACACCGTGTACACGTCCAACCAGCTGTTTGGCATTCTCGAGAATGGCTGAGATGTTGGTGCCCTTTGGGGGATTATACTCAACCGTGACCACAAACGTCCCTCGGTTGAGGACATCGATTAAGCGCTGCGGTTCTCGACTCATGAATGGCCCCTCATATCATTCCTACTGTCCTCTTGGCAGATTCTACCGTATTTTCCAGCAGCATCGCGATGGTCATCGGACCGACACCACCCGGAACAGGGCTGATCCAGCCAGCCTTCTGGCTGACCGGTTCAAAATCGACGTCTCCGCACAGCTTACCCTCAGGCGTCTTGTTGGTCCCCACATCAATGACGACTGCGCCCTCGCGTACCATGTCGGCCGTCACAAACTTCGCCTTTCCGATCGCCACGAGCAGTAACTCCGCCTCACGACACACCGCAGGAAGATCTCTGGTTTTTGAATGACAGATGGTGACCGTTGCATTCCGCTGAAGAAGCATCAGCGCCAGTGGCTTCCCGACGATATTGCTCCGTCCCACCACAACCGCACGTTTCCCTTCGATCGTTATACCGGTTGATTCAATCATCTTGATCACACCTTTAGGGGTACAGGCCTCGAAGACGGGATGGCCTTCCACCAACCGGCCGAAATTGTAGGGATGAAACCCATCGGCGTCCTTGAGCGGCGAAACGGCTTCCAGAATGACCTTGCTGTCGATGTGTTTGGGCAGCGGGAGCTGAACCAGAATTCCATGGATGTTGGGGTCAGTATTCTTTTTATCAATCAGCGCCAACAACTCGGCCTGTGTCGTGTTTGCCGGAAGCTTGTAATCGTCAACATGGATGCCTGCCAATTCGCAGGCCTTTTGCTTGTTTCGAACATACACCTGCGAGGCGGGATCATCGCCCACCAAAATAGTCGCAAGACCAGGTTTCATCGATTTCTTGGCGAACAGGTCTGCCGATTCTTTTGCCAGACGATCACGTACTTGCTGTGCAAGCGCTTTGCCATCAATTAATTGTGCGGCCACGATTCCCTCCCTAATGACCATTCGGCCAGCTGAATCGACGCAACTTAGCAGGGGAATTTTATGCAAGTCAACGCTTTGCCATCGCATCTCCTTGCCGTTATCCTACAGCGCTCTTTCTTGACAGGCTCTTTGCCCCTCCGGTACGATCTTTACTGCTCACAACCTGGATAACCCGCCTTTGTTTGTCACATTCTATCGCCACGTATTACTGGTTGCGGTCCTCGCGCTAGGCTTGACGGCTTACAGCGAAGCCGCGCAAATCACCGGCTTGGAGTCACCAAACAGCTTCGTCGGCGACCCGTCAGGGAAAGACTATTTCATTTCCAACATCAACGGTGAGCCGGACGCGAGAGACAACAACGGCTTCATCACGAAACTCGATACGGAAGGCAAGATCACCAATCTCAAGTTTATCCAAGGCGGTGTCTCGGATGTGCTGCTGCACGCCCCAAAGGGAATGGCCTTGATTGGATCAATCCTCTACATTGCCGATCTTGATCAGCTGAAAGGCTTCGATAAGACGACGGGAAAACTTTTGGCCACCGTCTCGTTTCCCTCCCAGTCCCACGGACAGGTTTCGCTGACTGACGTTGCGGCGTCACCGACCGGCCTCCTCTACGCCTCAGACCAGACGGCCAATTCGATTTACCGTATCACCCCATCCGACAATCATCGGGTTGACCTGCTGATTCACGATGACCGGCTTGCGGGCCCCGCAGGAATCGCGATTCACCCGAAGACGAATCATCTCATCACCGTGAGCTGGGAAAAAGGAAAGATCCTTGAAATCACGCCTGATGGACAGCTGAGCGAACTCGAAGCGAACGGATTTTTTACCAGTCGCTTTCAAAACCTGAGCGGAGTGGATTTCGATCAATGGGGCAACATGTACGTGTCTGATTTTACAAAGGGCAAGATTTGGCGCATGACCAGAGACCATCGCTTCCAAGTTATTGCCGAATATCTCCCCGCCCCGGCCGACATCGGCATCGACCGCGCGAATAACTTGATACTGGTGCCCTACCACTATATGCATGCCGCCGAAATGAATGGGCTTGAAACCCCGTCAGGAGGCAAGCCCAAGGACGGGAAGCGTACACTGGCCGACTACGGATTCATTCCTCCACCTCCCAAGCCAGGCCAGGAAGGAACAAAGAAATGAGCTCCTGCGCGTATTGTCACAGCCGAAAGGGCAAACGCCCGTGCCCTGCGCTCGGAGGATTAATCTGCAGCCCCTGCTGTGGAGAACATCGCATGACACGGATTTCCTGTCCCAATGATTGTGTCTATCTCGATACGGGAAGCGACTATCAGCAGAAACGGCTCAGTGAGCAATTCTTGCCCGTCCGGCGAGATTTCTACCGAGAGTTAGATGAATCGGGAGGGCAGAAAGCCGTCGCGTTGTTCAACCTGATCGAAGTCGTCACATTTAGTTATTTTGAGGGGCGCCGAGATGGGCAGGACGCCGAGGTCATTACGGCTCTTCAGGCGCTCCGTCGCACACTCAGCCCGCTGCATATTCCCGCAGCCCCCATGCCGGTGTTCGCCGAACACCTCCGGAAAGAATACGAAACGTTCAGCAAGCAGAACCCCGACCAGGTTGCCGATTCATCGGATGCTCCGGCAGTCCTGGATCGGATCGACCGGTTCGCCTCGACGTTTTCAGGAAATGATTTTCAGTCCAGCCGGTTTCTTGGAGGGCTGATCGGGTATGTCAAAACGCACCACCCGGAGATCGCCGATCACCTGAAGAAGAAGCATGAGCCGGGACACATCTTTCTTCCAGGCCAATCGTTCAGGCCTCCATCAACTCCTGACGCACACACCCACGGTCCCGGCTGCGAGCACCATCACGACTGACTTCCCGTTCCAAATCTTTCTCCTCTTCTCACCACAAGGAGGCAAGTTGCCTCCTAAACTTACTCCGCAATCGTAACCGTCATTTCCACACGCTCTTTCGGATTATCCCGTTCATCGCGTGCCAGGTTGACGATCTTGTCGGCCACCCCGATGCCCTTCGTCACCTCGCCAAACACGGAGTACTTGCGGTCCAGAAATCGCGAGTCCTCGACGACGATGAAGAACTGGGAACCGCCCGTATCCGGATCAGCTGCCCTGGCCATAGAGACAATGCCACGTTTGTGGGGGATGTCGCTGAACTCCGCCTTAACTGTATGGCCAGGCCCCCCCTGTCCATAGGTATCCTTTTTGAGTGAGTCTTTCGTATTGGGGTCACCACCTTGGATCATGAAGCCGGGAATGACGCGATGGAAAATCGTCCCATTGTAAAATCCTGATTTTGCGAGCTTGGTAAAATTCTCCACATGTTTTGGCGCAATATCCGGATAGAACTTGATCTCGATATCCCCGAATTTTGTCTTGACGATCGCCCGTGGCCCTTTCGGTGCCTCAGTCTTTGAGCTCGTGGTTGTATCAGCAGCTGCAACCGACCCGATCCCCGAAACCGACAGAGCCACCCCAACCAACATCCCCATAACCACGCGCCATCCAGCTTGCCTCAACATCACCGACCTCCTATACAGTTCAAAACCAAGGTTTCGCCATTGTAACACGGACGGGCTCACCGTTCAGCCTCCTCCAGCGCTCGTTGCGCCGCCTCCTGTTCTGCTTCCTTCTTGCTGTGTCCTCGGCCAATTCCAAATACTCTGTCATTCACCTGCACTTCCACTTCAAATACCTTTTGATGATCCGGCCCAGTTTCGCGTACGATCACATACCGAGGCAACAATTCATACCGCTTTTGGCACCATTCCTGGAAGCGCGTCTTGTAGTCATCTCCTCCCGGTTGCTCTTGCAGAATATCGATGTGGAGCAGCTCATCAGTCAGCACCTCAATTGTGAAGTTTCGACTTGCCTCAAACCCGCCATCAAGATAGACCGCCGCAATAACGGCCTCCAACGCATCCGCGAGCAGTGAGGTCTTGTCGCGCCCATTCGAGAGTTCTTCACCTCGACCAAGTTTCAGTCTGGCACCGAGATCCAGCCGCCTGGCGGCATTCGCTAAGGGCGCTTCGCTCACGAGCGACGCTTTGAGTTTTGAGAGAGCCCCTTCACTCAACTCAGGATATCGCCTCGCAAGATAATCGCTCATGATGAGCGACAACACGGCATCTCCTAAAAACTCAAGCCGCTCATTATGCTTTCGACCGGAATCTCGACGCTCATTCACGTACGATTTGTGGGTCAACGCTTCGATTAGGAAGCTCGGATTTGTGAATCGATAGCTCGATATGGCGGGAGAAGAATCGGCTGAAGGAGCCGGCGTCATCGTGACACGCGCACTACGCGTCCAGCCTCGTGAAGATCAAACAGGCGTTCACTCCACCAAATCCAAAGGAATTCGACAATGCCGTTTTAATGGCAGACGGTCGTGCCTTATTGGGAACATAGTCCAAATCACAGGCCGGATCCGGATGATCTAGATTAATCGTAGGAGGAAGAACACCGTGAAATAGCGCCAGCAGACTAAAGACGGCCTCGATCCCACCGGCAGCGCCGAGAAGATGCCCGGTCATAGACTTGGTCGAGCTGACTGGAATGCGAAACGCCTGTTCGCCGAATACCTGTTTGATCGCTCGAGTCTCAATGGCATCGGCCATCGTCGACGTACCATGTGCATTGATATACCCGATCTGATCGCGATTGATTCCGGCGTCTTTGAGCGCGAGCTCCATGCAGCGGACAGCCCCCTCACCCTCTTCCGGCGGCGCGGTGATATGGTACGCATCGCTGTTCATCCCATATCCGATGATCTCGCCGTAAATTCTAACCCCACGCCGAAGGGCATGTTCCAATTCCTCAATCACAAGAACCCCTGCCCCCTCGCCCAGCACAAATCCATCCCGGTCCTTGTCGAACGGACGGCTCGCCTTCGTCGGTTCGTCATTCCGGAACGACAACGCCTTGGCCGAGGCAAATCCCGCGACACCCAGTGGAGTAACCGCCGCTTCAGCTCCACCGGCCACCATGACATCAGCATCGCCACGTTGAATCAGGCGGTACGCATCCCCGATGCAATGATTACCCGTGGCGCAAGCCGTCACCGCACACGAGTTGGGCCCCTTGGCTCCGATCCGAATCGCCACCTGCCCGGACGCCAAATTGATGATGGTCATTGGAATAAAAAACGGCGAGACGCGACCCGGCCCCTTGGCTCTGAGCACATCATGATAGTGCTCGATCGACCCGAGCCCGCCGATCCCAGAGCCAATGTACACACCGACCTTCGTAGCCTCTTCCGGCGCGACCTTGAGACCGGCGTCATCCACTGCCAATTGGGCAGCGCCCACGGCGTAGTGGATGAACGTATCCATCTTCTTGATCTCTTTTTTTTCGATGAACTGAGCCGGATCGAAGTCTTTCACCTCACCCGCAATTTGGGCATCATATCCCGTCGGGTCGAATCTGGTGATCCGACCGATCCCGGACTCACCGGCACAGATCGCCTTCCAGGTCTTCTCAACACCCGTCCCCAGTGGTGTCACGAGCCCAAGACCGGTGACCACAACACGCCGTACGGCTCGATCAGCCATTCCTGCCGACATACTTAGGACTTTTCCTTGATGTAGTCCAACGCCTTCCCAACGGTCAGAATCTTTTCCGCATCCTCATCGGGAATTTCGATCGAGAATTCTTCCTCCAAGGCCATGACCAGCTCGACAGTATCGAGCGAATCAGCGCCAAGATCTTCAACGAAGGAGGCTTCCGGCGTCACCTCACCCTCTTCTACCCCGAGTTGTTCGGCAATAATCTTCTTGACTCGCTCATCAACAGTTGCCATCGCTATGACTACCTCCTTCCCCAGTATGACCCCGCTGCACCGACACATGGGGGGATCTGTGGCGGCCGTACATCCAAACAATTCGCTGTGCTTACACCATCAACATCCCGCCGTTCACGTGCAAAACATGACCGGTGATGTAGGCTGCATCCTCGGATACCAAAAACCGCACGGCTGCCGCAATATCCGCCGGTGTTCCCAGGCGTCCCAACGGGATTTGCTTCAGAAGCGTGTCCTTCACATCAGCCGATAGGCCATGGGTCATAGCCGTGTCGATGAATCCGGGCGCCACCGCATTCACTGTGACATTACGGCTGGCATACTCCCGCCCGACGGTTTTTGTAAACCCGATCACCGCCGCCTTCGAGGCCGAGTAATTGGCCTGCCCTGCATTCCCAATGACCCCAACGATCGAGGCGATGTTGACGATGCGACCATACCGTTGCTTGGTCATCGGCTGCAAGACCGCTTTCGTGCAGTTAAACGTCCCGTTCAGATTGATCTGAAGCACCAGATTCCAATCTTCTTCCTTCATCCGTAACAACAAGCCATCACGAGTAATCCCGGCATTATTGACGAGGATGTCCACCTTCCCCCAGGCCTTCATGACTTGCTCAACCATCGCCTTGGTTTCATTGGCATCAGCCACGTTGACCTTGATGTTCAGCGCTTTCCGCCCGAGCTTCTCGACGGAAGCGACCGTTTCCACGGAACGGCTGGGGTCCAGATCAGCTACGGCAATGTCGGCCCCCGCTTGAGCGAGGCATTCAGCAATAGCCCGACCGATACCTTGCGCAGCGCCGGTGACAATGGCAGTTTTTCCTTGTAGTGACATTTCAGACCTTTCAGACGATACGTTAACAGGCCGACAGGGAATTCGTCACCTGGTTTTCCATGCGAACAGTTAGGCCTTAGCTGACCGCCTTGAGTGTCGCGTCCAAGGACTTTGGATCGTTCACATTCAACAGTGTCGCGTCAGGAAGGATTCGCCTAATCAATCCAGTCAAGACAGTGCCAGGGCCAATTTCGACAAACGTCGTGACACCCATTCTTCCCATGGTCTGCACGGTATCCTCCCACAGCACGGAAGAGGGTAGCTGACGGACCAGTGATGCCTGGATCTCGCCTGCCCGGCTGATTGCTTTGGCCTCTGCATTATTCACCAGAGGGGCGCTCAGGTCCGACCACCGAACCGTGGCTAAATCCTTCGCCAATCGATCGGCGGCTTGTTGCATCAACGGGGTATGAACCGGCACACTGACCGGCAAGGGGATGGCCTTTTTACAGCCTTGCGTTTTAGCCAATTCAATGGCCCGTTCCACCGCCGCCCTTTCACCGGCAATCACCACCTGCCCAGGCGAATTGAAGTTTGCGGCCGCAACGACCCCGACCGATGACGCCATACGGCAGACTTCTTTGACAACCTCGGCGTTCAATCCCAACAAGGCCGCAACGAGACCGGTTCCTGGAGCCACGGCTTCGGACATGTAGCGCCCCCGCTTCTGAACCAGGCCGACGGCATCACGAAAGGACACGCCGCCTGCCGCAACCATCGCTGAATACTCACCCAAACTATGCCCAGCCACCGCAACCGGATTGATCCCGACCGGTTCAAATAGTTTCCACGCCGCCACACTACTCACAAGCAAAGCCGGCTGGGTGAATTCCGTGAGATTGAGTCGTTCAGCTGGTCCCGTGAAGCACAACTTGGCGATATCATACCCTAAGACCGTAGAGGCCTCATCATAGACGGGTTTCAATGAGGAATGCGCATCATAGAGCGCCTTCCCCATCCCGACTGACTGGGAACCCTGTCCAGGGAAAACAAACCCAATTTTTAGAGCCATGGGGGGTTAGATATCTTCGAAATTCCGTGTAAAGTCAACGGGAAAAGTTGCCACAGACCGCCTTCCCTCAATCACGAGACGTCCACATCGGAATGGCCCTGGATCATGACCTGGTTGTTCCCTACCATCGGATGACCGCAGAGGCCCAGGTTAATCCTGCCCCAAACGCCCCGAGCATCACCAACGAGCCATCCTTGATACGCCCCTCACGAACCGCTTCATCCAAGGCGATCGGAATAGACGCGGCGGAAGTATTCCCATATCGCTCGACATTCAGCATGACCTTTTCGATCGGAAGGCCGAGCCGCTCCATCACCGCCTTGAGAATCCGAATATTGGCCTGGTGGGGCACATAGAGATCGATATCTTCCACACGGAGATGATTCGCGGAAAGAGTCGAGCGGGCAATCTCTTCCAAGGTGCGTACGGCAACTTTGAACGTCTCGTTCCCTTTCATCTTGATGTACTGCAGGCGCTCCGTAAGCACTTTTTCGGAGGGTGGAGTACGGGAGCCTCCTCCCGGCACCATGATCAACTCACAGAGCGTCCCGTCGGAGCGGAGGTGAGTCGAGAGGATCCCTCGTTTTCCATCGCTGGCACTGATAACGGCCGCACCAGCCCCATCCCCAAACAGCACGCAGGTGTTCCGGTCGGTCCAATCGGTAATGGCAGACATCACCTCTGATCCGATGACTAAGACGTGACGCATCCCCGTTTTAATGTACGCATCTGCCACTGAAAGCGCGTAGACAAATCCACAGCAGGCGGCCGACAGATCGCACGCCGCCGCTTTGGTCGCACCGAGTTGATGCTGGACGAGACAGGCCGTGGCAGGGAGCGGATAATCACCCGTACAGGTGGCGACCAAAATCATGTCGAGATCGGTTGCCGACAGACCCGCGGCCGTCAACGCCCGTTTCCCGGCCTGAACCGCCAAATCCGAACAGGCTTCTCCGGTGGCGGCAATCCGCCGCTCTTGGATTCCGGTCCGTTCGCGAATCCATTCATCAGACGTGGCTACCATGCGCTCAAGATCCGCATTCGTCAGCACTCTGGCAGGCACATAAGAGCCGATCCCCACAATGCAGGCTTTCATGGTTTCTCTTCTACCACAGGCTGGGATTGACTCTCTTCAATGTCCCGTTGAATCAGCTCGTGCACATGGCCTTCCGCCATGCGCTTGGCTCGTCGAATCGCATTCTTAATCGCCTTCGCTGATGATCGGCCATGGCAAATCATCGTAATTCCGTTGACGCCCAACAATGGGGCGCCGCCGAACTCTGCATAATCCGTTTTTCGTTTCAGATTCATCAACGGCCCAGCCATCAACGGATACGCGAGGCGGCCGATAAAACTACCCGCGATCTCCTTGAGCAACAGCTTCTTAATCATCTCCGCCACGCCTTCGGAGATCTTCAAGGCGACGTTCCCGATAAACCCGTCGCAGACGACAATATCGGCAACGCCGCTATACACATCGCGACCCTCAACATTTCCCACAAAATTCATCGAACTGCCTTTGAGGAGCTTGAACGCTTCTTTGGTGACTTCGTTGCCCTTGCTGTCTTCTTCGCCGATGCTCAGAAGACCGACACGGGGATTTGGTTTCCCGAGCAAATGCTTTCCATACTCATGGCCCATCACGGCGAATTGCTCGAGATGCTTGGCGGTGCAGTCGACGTTGGCCCCCACATCGAGCATGATCGCTTCCCCGCCCAGCGTCGGCAGGCTGGTGGCAATCGCCGGCCGCTCCACCCCCTTCGTCAGTCCTAACACGAAGAACGACGCCACCATGCTCGCCCCGGTGTTCCCAGGGCTCACGACCCCGTGGGCATAGCCGTTCTTGACCAACTCAGTTGCCACCCAAATCGACGAGTCCCGCTTCTTCCGAGCGACGGCGGCCGGCGACTCATGCATTCCGACGACCTGAGACGCATGCCGAATGGTGAGGCGTGAATCGTGACTAGCCTGACGCGCACATTCCTGTTTGAGGGTTGTTTCGTCACCGACGAGAATGACCTCGACGTCAAACTCTTTCACCGCCTGAAGAGCACCCTCGACACACGGTGCGGGGCCATGATCCCCCCCCACCGCGTCGAGCGCGATCGTCATGCGAGATGGTGTACTCACGGATGGTGTTGGAAAGACTGGCTGAACACGCGTCGCCCCCTGGGCTCACGTCAGACGTGCTGGGAAACTCGCGCCATGGACCGAATTGGACAACCTGCTCACGCCTCTTCGACCTGAATGACGGCCTTGCCTTTATAGGTCCCACAGTTCAAACAGGTGTAATGCGGCAGCTTCATCTCGTGGCACTGTGGACACACCGCCATCCCCGGAGGGGTCATACGCAGCTTTTGGGTACGACGCTTGTCGCGTCTCGCCCGTGAATGTTTATGCTTTGGATTGGGCATGATGACTCCTTCTTCTGTTCGATTCGGACCACCCTTCAGCGCTCACCGGGGTCCCTCAGCTTTTCTTTCATCGTCCGCAACACCTGAAACGGGTTTCCCGTCTGCTCTTCACGACAACGACACGGACCTGCATTCAAATCTTTCCCACAACGAGGACAGAGGCCGAGACAGTCGTCGGAACACAGCGGGTGCATTGGCGAAGCAAGAATCAATTGTTCCCGCAACATCGGCGCCAGCTCCAGATGATCGCCCACGTAGTAATATAGATCATCATTCTGCTCTTCAGGCTCGGCCTCAACCGCCGGTGTCTCTTTTCTATGCCGTGAATCGGTTCGCTTTGCGGCAGTCGTCACCGCCTTTATCTTTGCTTCACGTTCATAGGCCACATGGATGGAAAAGGCCATCGACTCGTCAAAATCCTTGAGGCAGCGCACACATTGACGGATCGCCGTTCCTTCCACCACTCCAGTCACGCAAATCGTGCGATCAACCGCGCGAAGATCAAGTCCGATCGCCAAGGGCCCTCGAATGCACACATCCGCATCCGTCAGTGCCAACTCTTCGCCCGTCAAATCTCCCGACAACGAGAGCCCCTCTGCCGTGATATCCGCGATTTTCGGTATCAACACATCCATGGTCACCCCCGACAGCGTGCCGCTGCCCCATCCCGATGCATCGAAATCGCCTTTCACGTTCGTTATCGCTCCTCGGCAAAGCTAATGATAGCGATATGCCGAGCCCGCTTGACGGCCACCGTCAGTTCACGCTGATGACGCATGCAATTCCCAGAAATACGGCGTGGAACAATGCGACCGCGCTCCGACAAAAAATTTCTGAGCAGACCCGCGTCTTTGAAATCAATCGGCGCCTTTTCCAAACAAAATCTGCAGGGACGCCTCCGCTGAAACAATCGCCCCCCGCCACGTTCGTTTTCACCTCGATCCATTACTGCCTCCTCATGCTCCTGCCATTAACCTTCTTCACCCATTTCATAGCCAGGCTCGTCATGCACTGGAGATTCGGCACTGGGACCACCTTCTTGGCGCTTAGGCATGAAGGTCACAGTCTGTGCAACCACCTCGTGCTTGCTGCGCTTTTGCCCATCTTCAGTTTCCCATCGGCGTTGCTGCAACCGACCTTCGACGATCGCCCCGTTGCCTTTGCTGAGATACTGCCCACAATGTTCCGCCTGCTTGCCGAATACGACGATATCAACAAAACACACTTCTTCCTTCAAGTCATCACCCTGCTTAAACCGACGGCTCACCGCTAAGCCAAAACTCGCCACCGGAGTCCCGCTCGGCGTATACCGAAGCTCAGGATTCCGGGTGAGGTTTCCCATCAGAATGACTTTATTAAACCCGGCCACCGTCAGACTCCTGCGCTGAGGCTTCTACTGGATGCCGTTCCACCAAGGGTTTCTCGTGATGGATCGTCAGAAATTTGATGATGTTGTCTTCTAATCGATACGCCCGTTCGAGTTCACCGACGGTATTGTTCGGCGCCTTAAAGTAGAAATAGGCGTAGGTCCCCTTCCGCTCGCGACGCACTTCGTAGGCGAGTTTTTTCTTTCCTAAATTCTCGGCTTTGATGAATTCTGCGCCGGTCTTATCGGCGACGTTTTTCATCTTGTCGATGAGCGTCTTCGTCTCCTCATCGGAGACGGACGGACGAATAATAAACAGAGACTCGTAGAGCTCCATGCAGCGATCCTCCTGGACAAAGGCCCCCGAACCAGTCGAGAGCGAGGTGTAGGACGCCTATTTGGCGTAAAGAACGGTGGACCGTAGCACAGGGGAGAAACGACTGTCAAACAAACGGCAGGAGGAACAGTGAGTTATCATGTTGTTGGACTCAATTTTCTTATTGCGATCGAACCATCGCGCCTTGGGACATGGATTGTGCTTGCTCCATGTCTTATCCTTGAGAAATCCATGAGAGGTCAGCCCCTTCAACAATTCCTCCTTACTCGACTCGCTCAATGTGCCAAGAATCTGAAAAATCCGGAGGCGAGTCACGGCCTGTAGTCAATGGAGCCTCGCCTGAATAGGACTACCGTGAGATTCTGTACGCCATAAGTCATTAAGAATACATGTACAACCAGCCAGTGAGCTGATTTCCATCTTTAATCGGCTCACATTTGACGCTTTCAATGAGCCGAATAACTGCTATAATCGGCTCATGTCTTACAATTGGCAACAACCAGGCTGGCCTGCATTTCACTATGACCTCTCCGGAATTGAGGAGGCCCTCTTCACGCTTGCCGAAAAAACCGGCCGGGCCAGCGGACTCTTGAAAGGACTGACGGCCGATGCGCAGCTGGAGGCAACGATCGAAATGATGGTAGTCGAAGCGATCAAGACCTCCGCAATCGAAGGTGAACTGCTCAGCCGCAAAGATGTTATGTCTTCGATGCGTAAAAATCTTGGACTAGAGACCGGCCATCTCACTGGGGACAAGCGTGCCCAAGGCACCGCCGCGCTGATGCTCGCAGTCCGTAACAGTTTTGCCGACTCCCTGTCGGAAGAGACGCTGTTCGACTGGCACCGGTTGATCATGACCGGCCACCGGCATGTCGCTGCGGGGCAATGGCGAACCCATGCCGAACCAATGCAGGTTGTATCCGGCGCGGTAGGTCATGAGCAGGTACATTTTGAAGCACCACCGTCGTCACGTATCCCGGAAGAAATGGCGCGGTTCACCCACTGGTTCAACGACACGGCACCCGGCGGGTCGAACGAAATCCGTAAGGCCGCCGTACGCTCGGCCATCGCGCACCTCTATTTCGAATCAATCCATCCCTTTGAAGACGGCAATGGCCGTATCGGGAGAGCCTTGTCCGAGAAAGTGTTATCGCAAGGACTCGGACGGCCCGCCTTGCTCAGCCTGTCACGCGCAATTGAGGCCAAGAGGAATGATTATTACGACGCGCTAAAAGAGGGCCAGCAATCGAACGACATCACCCTGTGGGTCACCTGGTTCGTCAACATGGTGCTAGAGGCTCAGAGCCAGGCTGAAGAGCTGTTTGACTTCACGTTGAAGAAAACACGCCTCTTCGACCGGGTTCGGGATCAGCTCAATGAGCGGCAGATCCAAATCCTTCGCCGCATGCTGGAGGAAGGCCCGGATGACTTTGAGGGCGGCATGAGCGCCAAGAAGTACATGACCATTACCGGTGCGTCAAAGGCCACGGCCACGCGCGACCTGCAAGACTTAGCGGACAACGGTATCTTTGTTCCTACCGGCGGCGGTCGAAGCACTCATTACCGGATCAACCTGTGACCTCACGACCTGAAACGCACCGGTTTCGCAAGATCTACCGCTGCCTGTATTGAGGTTGGCGAACGGCTCTCATCACTCACATTCTTTGACCCACACCCGACACCTGCTATGCTTGGATTTGATGAGACACATCCTTGCCCAAGCCAGTGCGGTGATGGTGATCGTCATCGCCGCCACCGTAGCCTTGGCACAAGGTCTGGATTCATCTTCCCTTAAGCCGCGCACTGGTCATGCGATTCAGAGCGACTCCCCGCTCCCGATGCAAACCAAACGCGGGCGTTGCAATCCCGCCTCCACACGCTGTCAGCTCCCACGCCATCGCGTACAGCCCACAGACTCCGATCTCAATCAACGGACGCAATCAGGCCATCGCTTGAGTGACGAAAGCTCGTTAAATGGCAGCAGCCGCATTGGCCCCACCGTCGACAGTCCATCAAATGCACCATAGCTCCCATCTCCCCGTCTAAATTGCATTCGCCCATGACCTGGCATACAATTCGCGTGTCTTATGAGGCAACCAGTATGAGCACGAAAGAAGCTGTTCTCGACCTTGTAAAGAAACTGCCGGACGACTGCTCACTTGACGACATCCAGTACCATCTCTATGTCCTGCAAACGATCGAGCATGGTAGAGCGGAAATCGAACAAGGCAACACTGTCAGCCACGAACAAGTCAGGCAAGAGTTACGGGCAAAGTGGCTGAAGAACGGCGTGAAGTAATCTGGGCAACCAGCGCACGGAACGAACTCGACGACATCGTCGCCTACATCGCCAAAGACGCTCCCCTCTCCGCTCTGGATTTTCTCGAAAAAGTCCTCGATACCGCAGACTCGCTCGTCACACTTGCAGAGCGTGGCCGAGTCGTCCCTGAACCGCAGAACCCGTTCATCCGTGAGCTCTTCATTAAACACTACCGTTCGTTCTATGAGATTCAAGACCGTGCAGTGTATGTGCTCGGCCTCATTCATGGAGCCAGGAACTTCAAGCCACACGAAACCAATTGAGCAGACGGTTCGTCTGACCAAGATGGACCACACCGATGCTCGCCAACCTCACGGATTGGAAAACCGATGCACGATACAAGATCCACCCCCCATGCGTTTGCAGTCAGAGTGATCGATACGAGATCCAAGACTACCCGGCCCCGTCGTTCTCTCTCCGTTAGAATCTCGATGCCGTCAGCGTCACGTCGGTGTCAGGCCAAGCCCGGCGAAAACGCGCTTCTACCGCAGCCGCTTCGGTGTTCTTTCTCTGTGCCCGGAGCGCCTGCGTGAGACCGAACAAGGACCAGCCGTTTTCTGGGAAGCGACGAAGGTCTTCACGATATACTTTCTCGGCTTCGACATGGTGTCCGGCTTTCATCAGCGCGGCGCCGAGCGAATGACGAATCGGGTAATACCACTTGGGTGGTTCGAAGTAGAGTCCCAAGTCCTCGATCTTGGTCGCCTCTTGAAAGTGGGTGATGCCCGCCTCGAAGTCGCCTCGACGGGTTGCGATTTCACCGGCTAGCGCGTGCACGGCGATCGAGAGCGCGGTCTTCCCTTCGGCACCTTCGGACATTTCGGCGTCGGCCGCCATCACGATGTCGAGCGCGGCTTGCACCTCTACCCACTCTCCTTTGGCGGCGTGCGCCACACCGCGAGCGTACGTAGCCATGGCGTAAGAGAAGCGGATGTCTTCCGGTGGAAGCGGTGCGGCCAGCACCTCGTCCCATTTTCCGAACGTCGTGAGCGTGAGCGCGTGGTACGGCAGCATTTCTTGAAGGAGCCCAACCTGACGCGCAGCATCAAGGTTCACCTTGGTGGTAAGTGTATTGGATGCTTCGATCGCCTGTGCGCTGCGGCCCGCCATGGTGGAGGCGAAGGCGAGAAAGTGGATGTTGTGCGGGTAGTATGCGAGCGGATAGACGCCCATCGGGCGCTGGCCTTCGATGAACTCCTCGTCCCTATGGATGGCATGGTGGTTAGCCTGTACGGCGTCGTTCCACCTGCCGACTCGGATGAAGATGTGCGAGGGCATGTGCACCATGTGTCCTTCGCCAGGCATAAGCTTGGCAAGCCGTTCGGCGCACGGCACCGCTGCTTTCGGGTTCACCGCTTCGACGGCGTGGATGTAGTAATGGCACGCGCCAGGATGATTGGGATTGCGCGTGAGGACCCTCTCCAGCTGGCGTACGATTTCCTTGGTCTCAGGGTAGGGAGTGCCGTCAGGCTTCCAGTAGTTCCACGGGCGGAGGTCCATCAGCGATTCAGCGTACAGGGTCGCGGCGTCGAGGTCTTTGGGGTAGATCCTGACGACCTGCCCCATCGCGCGTGAATATGCCGTATCCAATCGGGCCCGATCAGCCGGCGGGTCCGCTTCATAACGATACACGAGCGCTTCTATGTACGCACGGTCAAGCACCGTGGCATTGGACTTGAGCGACAGCGCTTTTTCCACCGCCGCATAGGCGGCGACTCCGCCCGCTGCGTCTATGGGAGCGTTGACGTGCGGCCCATAGGCAAGCGCGATTCCCCAGTAGCACATGGCACAGGTGGGATCGAGCTCTGCGGCGCGCTCGAATGAGCGGATCGCTTCCGCATGATTGAAGCCGTAGACGAGTCGCAGGCCCTGATCGAAATACTGTTGTGCGGCTGGGACTCGCGTGGAGATGGATTTGTGATGGGAGCCCAGGTTCGTGTACAGGGGAACTGTGCCGGAAAGACTCGTCTGTGGCGCGGATGCCGCCGTCGTCTCGGTAGCCGAGCTAGGAGCCGCCCAGGCGAGCAGAGCAGCCGTGACGATCCCAATGATGTGGGAGGACTTCATGACGTGCGCCCTTCCAGTCAATGCGAGCAATTCTAATGGTTTCATGGTCGCCTCCTGCTACATCGTAGAAAACTGTGTTGTATCTGAGGAAAACGCGGGGTCGGTTCTTGACTTTGCCCTACCATAGGTCGGCCTGAGTTATATGGAGGTGGTTGTTTTACGCGACGCTCGCATCACCTCGAGCGCACGCTCGACGATGATGCGGTCCGGAACATCTTTTTCACGAAGTGTTTGTTTGGTGAGAAGAAGTCCTTCCAGATGGACAGTGCTCACAGGAATACCTTCGAACGCAATAGTTTGAGCATACGGTCGGAGCGTTTCATAGGTCTGGCCGTTGGCATGGAGCAAAACGTCCACGACAAAAGCATCCGCGACTCTGATATTTTCCCCCTCTTCGAGCCAGACTGGTTCGATCTCCTTGGCCGCTTGATCAGGAAGAATCAACAAGGCTTCTTTGACTCGTTGTGCCGCCATGGCAGAAGCCGGAACTACAATATCGGTCGTTGCCGTTGGTAACCATGCGCCGCTAGCGCATAGCCACCTACCAGAAAATAATCAACGTGATGTTGATTGAGGGAACGTAAGAGGGTTTTGAGATCCTCAAGCGTGGCGGGTCGGCTGTACTCTTCCATCACACTCGCTCAGCGGCTAAGAGTCTCATGCCCTTCGCCAAGCAGTCGTCCTGTTGTTTGTTCGCATCCGTATGCGATCGAAAAGGGTACACCTCTTTGGGGATAAACGTACTTTTGGCTAAACGTGCAATCGTCCCACTAAAGCGAGCGCCTTCTGCCAACAACATTCCATCGCCCTGCCCGGCCATCGTTCGCTCACGTCTCTGTCCAACGGTGATGATGTGATCTACTCTACCTGAGGTGCGAACAGGGGGCAAGTCGTATGCCCACGGCAACACCGATGAGAAGCAGCTGTTGCTGAATCATCCTCTGCCAAGAATTCCTCCCCCTCATCTTGCCTCTCTTCACCTCTGCCCTTTAGGATGACTCCGATACCTGACCGCCCGCACATCAAGGAATTCACATGGACGCAAGTTTTTGGCACAACCGTTGGCAGACGAACCAGACGGGATGGCACGAACGCGAGGTCAATCCGCTGCTCATCACCCACTTCTCTTCCTTGAATGTGCCTCCGGGAAAGCGTGTGTTTGTCCCGCTCTGCGGCAAGTCACTCGACCTCAGCTGGCTGCTGTCGCGGGGCTATGCTGTCGCGGGGGCTGAACTGAGCGAGCTGGCCGTGACGCAGCTCTTTGCCGAACTTGGGGTGGAACCGAGCATATCGAAGGTGGGGAAGCACAAACTCTTTCGCGGAGAGAAGATCGATATCTTCGTGGGTGAGATCCTTGACTTGTCTCGTGAGATCCTCGGTCCCGTCGATGCCGTCTATGACCGAGCCGCATTAGTCGCGTTGCCGGAGGCCATGCGGGTCCAGTACACCGCCCACCTCAAAGTCCTCACGGCTCTGGCACCTCAACTTGTCATCGGCTATGCGTACGACCAGACCGTCGTGCCAGGGCCTCCCTTTTCCGTCACCGCCGACGAACTCCATCGCCATTACAGCGACAGCTATACCCTCACACCGCTGGCCCGTATCGACGTCCCCGGTGGGCTGAAGGGAAAGTGCCCGGCAACGGAACATGTCTGGCGGTTGAACAAACTGCTGGGCTAGCAGCTTTCTGGATTTCGAACCTGAAAGAAAACAAACACAGGGAACGGGAATGTTCTCTGTTCGAGGATTACTGCGCAGCAGCGGTAAATATCGGCTGATTACGATCGCTTCTCCCCGCTAGACCCCGATGGCCATGCGGACCGGATGAACGGTTTCCTGAATCCCGTACGGCCCAGTCGACTCCACCTGCTCGGGATCCGCGTAGGTACCGAACATCCGATCCCACAGGGTAAACAACACCCCAAAATTTGCCCCAGCCTGCCCGACCTCTTTCAGGTGATGCACCCGATGATAGCGAGGCGTGACGAAGAACCACTCCAGTTTTTGTGATTGCCAGGTCACGTTCATATGCATCCAGTTATTGGTCAGGATCATCAGATAGGAATAGAACGGAAAGAAGAGGGATGGCACTGGTTTGAGGAGCGGAAACGCCAACAGATACGGGACACTGGCCAGGACGACTTGCGGAAAACTCGCCCGAATACCGGCCAGCCAGTACAGCTCCGTTGGGGCATGGTGCCAGCGATGGATCGGCCAGACCCACGGCGTATGCCAGAGACGATGCATCCAGTAGGCCAATCCGTCGAGGACAAGCAAGAAGACCACCAGC
>NEWS02000004.1:345238-357369 GCA_002869845.2 Nitrospira sp. CG24B
GCTGGCCTTGGGCAGGAACCTGAACCAAATTGCGAAAGTCTTGAATACCGCTCCTCAGAACCGAACCGCCTTTCGGGTCGAGGTCATCACCGAACTCTCTCGCGTGATCCAGGCCCATACGAAGAAGGTGTCCGATGTCTTACGCGGGACCGTGGAGCGCTGGCAGCTCCAATGACCCCTCCAACCAACCAGATCGACGAGAAGCTCGATGAGTGGGGGAGTCGGCTCTTCAATGTCTCAACGGAGACCCTCCCACGACCGCGTCGCAGCAGGAATGTTGGTCTGAGTTCCGCCAAGTTCACGAGTACCGGCGGACAGCTCAGCACGGCACAGGCTCGGGCGACCTATGTGCGGCAGAAACTGCAAGCCATGGTCCGGCGGGCGCCGCAAGTCATGGTGAAACTCGTCAGGGCACCAAAAGGGATGAAGGGCATCTCGAACAATCTCACCTACATTTCGCGGGATGGCCAACTCGAGATCGAGGATCAAGACGGCCAGGTGATTCAGGGGAAGGAGGCTGTGGCCGATTTGAAAGCCGAATGGCGCGATGGGGGGACACCGATCCTCCCAGACTGTCAAGGGTTATCCAAATGTCCCCAGTTTGGGTCATCGAAAATTCCCCACCCGGGTTAGGTGGTTGTTGCCGTTTCCTCCAGTCGCACGAGCCCCGCTTTGAGCTTCTCCTTCAGCCGATAGGAATGGCCTCGGATATTAATCGTGATGGCATGGTGCAGCACCCGATCCAGGATCGCGGTCGCCAGGACCCGGTCCCCAAAGACTTCCCCCCAGGCGCCGAAGCTCTGATTACTCGTGAGAATCATCGGTCCTTTCTCGTAGCGGCGTGAGATCAGCTGAAAAAACACATTGGCCCCGGTCCGGTCCATCGGCAGATAGCCAATCTCATCGATGATCAACAAGCGTGGGATGGTATAGAGCTTCAGCTTGTCCTCCAACCGATTTTCCGCCAGCGCGCGGGTGAGCGTGGCGAGCATGGCCGCGGCCGTCGTGAACAACACGCGGTAGCCCCGCTCGATCGCGTGGAGCCCCAGCCCAATGGCCAGATGACTCTTGCCGACCCCCGGGGGGCCGAGCAGCACGACATTCTCGCCGTGCTCGATGAAGTGGCACGTGGCCACCTGCTGAATCTGCTTCTTATCCAGCGAGGGCTGGTAGCTGAAGTCGAAGACCTCCAGACTCTTCACAAACGGAAACCGGGCGAGACTCGTGCGCATCGTGATGTTCTGGGCCGCTTTGGAGGCGACTTCTTCGCTGAGCACGTGATCGAGGAAGTCCGCATACGACAGCTCCTTGGCGGCCGCCTCCTGTAAGAGGGCCTCCAGCCGCTCCCGGCTCTTGACGAGCCGCAGCCGCGTGAGTTGGTCACGAAGCCGTTCCAGTTGGGCAGCGTTCATGACCGCACCTCTTGCGCCGTCGGCCGCCCGCAGAGTGCCTCGTAGCAGGCCAGATCCCGCACTTCGACCTCCGGCAAGGCATCGGGGCGCATGGGCGAGTCGCTCACGGTGGACCGACGTTGGCGGGTGATACGCGCAATGGCTCCAGGGCCGTGCTCGGGCAGGATCTGGAATTGGTGCTGGCCGGGGAGCACCGCGTGCGTCGCGATCTCGTGGTCCCGGTGAAAGATGTGGACCGTGTCCCCCTGCCGTTGCACCTCGACGCGCTGTCCGATGAAGCGATAGGGCACGGAGTACCGGTTCGTCGCCAGACTCACCAAGTAGTCCTCCGCCACGAGGCGCGAGACCCGGGCCTCCTGCTGGAAGCTGCGCTGGCCAACGAGGGGCACCAGTTTCCCGCGTTCCCGCTCGAACCGTGTGATCGGTGGCTCATGGGTCGTGCCATGCACCCGCCGGTCGGCGATGGTCGCGGTCCATTCGTCGAGCTGTGCCTGGAAGTCCACCACATCGATGAACGTCCGTCCGGGGAGAAAGTTCCGCTTCACATATTTGACGCCCGATTCGACCTTGCCCTTCGTCTGGGCTCGATACGGCCGACACACCCGAGGCTCGAAGCCCCAATAGTCCGCGAAGGCTTTGAAGGTGGGATTCCAGATCCGTCGCCCCGTCTCATCCCCATAACAGACCGTCCGCGGTCGGTCATACAAATGCTCGCGCGTATGGCCGCCAAAATGGGCACAGGCTCGCTCGTGCGCTTCGAGAAATTGTGCGAGCCGCTCGTCGGCACAGGCGTGATAGAACCCGCGGCGGCTGAAGCCCAACGTGAGGACGAAGACGTGCACGATCGTCGGACCAGCGCGGAAGGGCACGGTGGCTTGGCCCCAATCAATCTGACTCTGCTGGCCCGGCGGGGTTTCAAACCGCAGGAGCGCCCGGTCCGCTTGGAGTTGGACTTCGCGGAGTGGCGCGACGAACCGCTTCACCGTCTCGTAACTGCCGGTGTACCCGCGACTCGCCCGCAGTTCCTGATACAGAATCCGCGCCGAGTAATTCACCTGTGGCGCCCGGGCCCGCACCACGTCGGCATGGGCTGTCAGCAGGGTCTCGGCCTCCACCGCCCGGCGATAGGGCTGCCACGTCGTCCGCCGCAGATGCCGCCGGACCGTCTTGCGATCCACATCTAATCGCCGCCCGATCTCCGAAATGGAGACCCGCTCGTCCTGTCGCAACCGTCGAATCTCCGTCCACCGCTCCTGATCCACCATGCAGACCTCCCCCGTGTGTTTGCCCTGGGGTGGCATGATGGTCGTCTCCTTCGTCTCGTCAAGCGCCATCGTCTCCCTCCTTCCATCAGAGGGTGGGGAGAATTCAATGACCACAGCTGGGGAGTATTGCATGACCGCTGACAACCGTGAAGAAATGGCGGGCCACCATCCAATCGAATCACCACTTGCCCGTGGCGGCGAACACGCTGCAACGCCAGTTCACAGTGTCGCAACCCAACCGGGTCTGGGCCGGCGATATCACCTACGTCTGGACCCTGGAGGGCTGGCTGTATCTGGCCGTGCTGCTGGACCTGTACTCACGTGCCGTCATCGGCTGGGCGATGGGCCCGCGCTTGACCGGGGATTTAACCGAGCAGGCACTTCGCATGGCGCTCGTCACGCGACAACCCCACGCCGAACTCCTGCATCACTCCGATCGCGGGAGTCAATATGCTGCCGGGCAGTACCAACAGCTGCTCACCACGCACGGCATCACGGCCAGCATGAGCCGTACCGGCAATTGC
Organism: Nitrospira sp. CG24B; assembly: GCA_002869845.2. Lineage (GTDB taxonomy): Bacteria > Nitrospirota > Nitrospiria > Nitrospirales > Nitrospiraceae > Nitrospira_D. The sequence goes on from NEWS02000004.1 coordinate 348,440, forward strand.
TGGGACAACGCCTGTGTCGAGAGCTTCTTCGGAACATTGAAGCGTGAGCTCGTGTACCATCGGCACTATGCCAGACGAGCGGAAGCGAAACAGGACAGCTTCGAGTATATCGAGGTGTTCTATAATCGGCAGCGGCGCCACTCGACCCTCGGCTATCGATCTCCGGCTGAGTTTGAGGCTAGGGCAGCTATCGCGTAACCTGGTGTCCACCACATCGGGGGAAGATCAGAACTCAAAAGTCCAGTAGCTTCGTTTCCGTGTCGCTCAGGGGTGCACCACACAGACTGAACCATATCTTGTCTCTTCGTCTGCTGCAGTCTTGCTTGTGGAAAGGCACGTGTCTTGACACGCCAGAGCTAGGTGGGTGGGAGGCCAGGTCATTTCCCCCATCCTGCTGACCCTCTCCAAATTGGTGTGAGATTTCTCCAGGCGGGCTTACTTTTGCTGCCGTTGAAGCTACCGTCGTAAGCCCTTTTAACTTGTTGGTGTTTTCTGGTGAGACGTCGCTCTTTCATCTTATAGGCTTTTCCTTTGAGCCTGTCTTGATCCGTAGTATAAGAAAATTGATGGCTGGCATGGACTATGCTTCCAGGCCATAGGGTAATGCCTATATATCCATAGGAAACATATATTGTGGCTCGTCAGCTGAAGGCGTGTCTTCAGAGTCAAACGATAGAAATCATCCTTTGACGAGTTGAGAGTAGAGGCCGACGCACGGGGCCAAGAATTGGCCGATGTGCAGATCGCCCGGGCTCAGCTTGAAGGCCGTATTCAAGAGGCGGAGCGCCGATTGACGGAAGCTCGCCATGTGATTGACCTCCAGCGGGAAGAACTAAGCAGCGCTCGTTCCGAACGGGAACAGGTAGGGCGGACCAGAGCTGCGCTACAGAATCAACTGAAGCAGCTTCAAAGGCAACTCTCGAAAGTCGAGAAACAGGTGAGGGGAGAAGTCTCTCCTGCAGCAATGGTTTCTCCAAGAGACGCGCAACCGGAGCCCGCGGCGATCGTCCACCAGCAGGACGCCCTCCTGGCTATTCAGGATGAAGACATCCAGGTTGTCTCAGGTGCAGCAATCCAGGTGTCGGGAGCCTCTTCAGTCGGCGAAGTACCGGTGGGTTCTCAGTCGGCAACTGTGCCCCTTCGTCTACACGTGGTAGTCAAGTCTGGTGACACGTTATGGCGTATCGCACGCCGATATCACACGTCTGTCAGCGGTCTCATGGCTCTCAACGCGCTCTCTGGTGACCGCATTCAAGCGGGCCAGGCTCTTTGGTTGACAGAGCTGTCTGCTGATGAGCCTGAGCACGAGCGAATGTAGTGGCGCACGATGGGCTAATTGGAAAGTCGTGAAGGTCTCTATCTATGGCAGTATTTGCGTATCGAGTCGCGCGGCCTGATGGGTCCACCATGCATGGGCAGGTAGAAGGAGACAATGAGTCATTGGTTCGTGCCAAACTCGAATCGCAAGGATTGCTGGTTTTCAATCTTCACTCTCGAGGAACCGCATCAGTCAAGACGGAGTCGTCATGGTCATGGGGGAAGCTTCCGCTAGAGCAGTTCTTGGTTTTCAATCAAGAATTGATGGCTCTAGTCAAGTCTGGACTGCCCATTTTGCGCATCTGGGATCTTCTCATCGAACGAGCCGGCCATGCTGGATTTCAACGGACTCTACGCGACGTACGGGAAGACATTCGAGGCGGGGCCTCTGCCTCTGAAGCATTGGCTAAACATTCCCGATATTTCCCAGAACTCTATGTCGCCACAGTGAAAGCAGGAGAGCAATCGGGCAATCTGCCCGAGGTACTGCAGCGGTACGTTGCGTATCTGAAGCTGATGGTTGGACTTCGTCAGAAAGTAAAAAAGGCGATCTCCTATCCTATTGTTCTCATCGGTATCGGTCTCGCCGTGGTTGGTTTTCTATTGACCTATGTCATGCCGACTTTCGTGTCGGTCTATGGAGAGTCAGCGAAGACCTTGCCCTGGTCAACGCAGGTGTTGCTCGATGTCGTCACACATGCTGAATCACGGTTATTGCCCGCAGCCGTTGTCCTAATTGGTCTCATGCTTGGAGTGCATGCCTACTATGCCACCTCAGCTGGAAAACTGGCAATCGATCGTCTTGTGCTGAAACTCCCGCTCGTGGGTCAGATTGCCGTCAAGCACAATACTGTGCAACTGACGCGAACGCTCGGAACTATTCTTGCGGGAGGAACCCCGCTTGTTGATGCGTTGAAAGGCGCACGGGGAGCTGTTTCAAATAAGTGGATTTCACAAGAAATGATTGGAGCTGTGAACGAAATTCGTGAGGGGGCGACATTGGCTGATGCGTTGGATCGCCCCAAGGTGCTCCCGAGACTGGCGATTGAGATGTTGTCGGTCGGGGAGGAAACGGGTTCTCTTGATACGATGCTACGAGACGTCTCGGATTTTTATGAGGCTGACATCGATACGAGACTGATACAGCTTACCACGTGGATCGAGCCGGCTCTGTTGCTTGTGATGGGAGTACTAGTCGGCGGGATCGTCATTGTGATGTATCTGCCTGTATTTCAGATGGCCGGGACCGTCGGCGGCTAGAGTAGGAGAGACGTGGGATCTGAGGATAATAAGCATACCCTGATGAGACAGGTCGCGTATGCTACGTAACCTTACCAGAACATCTCTTGCCGAGATCTTGGTCAACCAGGGAATGCTCACCAGGCACACGGTCGAGGATGTCCTACGCCGATGTAAAGGTGTGCCTGCCGCCTTAGGACAAATGCTGATCAGCGAAGGACTCCTCTCGGAGGATCAATTGGCTCAAGCCCTGGCTGTTCGATACAGTCTTCCCTATGATCCGTTGAAAGATTTTCAAGTCGATTCCCGCTACTACGAGACGATTTCCGTCAAGCTGATGCAGCGATTTCCGTTCATCCCGATTGCCGAACGGGACGGCGTGCTGACCATTGCCATTGCTGATCCTAACAATGTGCTGGGACTCGACGAATTGGAGCTCTTGATCGGAAAGCCACTCGAGCTGATCGTTAGCCCCAAGAGCGCGATCCTTTCAGCGCTGGACCGCAGCGCCGGCTCGCGTCAAGCCCTCCGTGAGCTGGAAGCGGAGTACCGATCGGTACTGGTCAAAGAAGATGATCGAGTTGGGGAGATTCTGACTCTCGATCATGCCGAGGAAGAGCAGAGTCCGGCCGTGAAGCTGCTGGACTCCATCCTGCTGAGCGCGATGCAGCGCCGAGCCAGTGACATCCATATCGAAGCCGCAGATCGGGCGACCAAAGTCAAACTTCGTGTCGATGGCATCCTGATTCCGGCCATGGAGCCGCTAGATATTCGATTGCATGCCCCTTTAGTGTCCCGCTTGAAGGTTATGTCGGAGCTTGATATTGCCGAGCGTCGGGTGCCTCAGGATGGAAGCTTCCGTATGAGGTTGGATAGAAAGACCGTGGATTTTCGTGTGTCCATTCTCCCAAGCGTCTTCGGTGAGTCGGTCGTGATCAGAATATTAGACCGGGACTCGATTGCGACTGGAGTGTCAGACTTGAAGCTCGAACGGATCGGGTTTAATCCGGAAGATCTGAAACGATTCCGGAAAGCGATTACTCGTCCCTATGGCATGGTGTTGGTTACGGGGCCAACAGGAAGCGGAAAGACGACAACGCTGTACGCCGCGATATCGGAGATGAACACGCTCGAAGACAAGCTGATTACGATCGAAGATCCCGTTGAATACCAACTCTCGGGAGTGGTGCAGATTCCCGTCAATGAAAAGAAAGGCGTCACGTTTGCGCGCGGCCTTCGGTCCATACTCCGTCATGATCCGGACAAGATTATGGTCGGAGAGATTCGAGATGCCGAGACGGCGCAGATCGCGATCCAATCGGCCCTGACCGGCCATCTCGTGCTGACGACGGTGCATGCGAACAATGTGTTCGACGTCATCGGGCGGTTCGCGTCGATGGGGATCGACGCCTATAATTTTCTGGCTGCTCTCAACTGTGTGTTGGCGCAGCGGCTTGTCCGAATCCTGTGTCCATCATGTCAGACTCTAGTCAAAGCACAGCAGGCCCTTATTGAGGAATCAGGGTTGGACTATGAGCAATACAAGGAGACGCCGTTTTACGAAGGCAAGGGGTGCCCACAATGTCACGGGACTGGATACCGAGGAAGAAAATGCATCACGGAGTTTCTTGATCTGACGGATGAAATCAAAGAAATGATCCATGCCGAACGGCCACTGTCAGAAATTCGGTATCGGGCCGTGACCGATGGGATGATTACGCTGAGACAGTCGGCGTTGAAAAAAGTGTTGAATGGCGAGACGTCGTTGCGAGAGATCAATCGGGTGACTTTCAGTGAGGAAGGGTAATGTGATGTGGGAATGGGCTAGTAGCCGACCACAGCGGTGTTTAAAGTTTGGAGCCGATTCGATCGCGTGGGCCGAAACCGACCGAAACTGGCGTGGACAACGTCGACACAAGTGCGTCATGTCTCCGCTTTCCGAGGGCATGATCAAGCCCTCTCCGACTGAGGAGAATGTGCCTGATCCTTCAGCATTGGCCAATCGTATTCGTGCCCTGACCAATCCAGACTCGGTTCACCAGTCCGTCGGGAAAGCGATGCGTTCCGATCTTCCTCAGCGGATTGCCGTGTTGCTGCCTGACACGGCGGTCAGAACGACAGTTCTTCACCTTGAGCAGTTCCCTGTCAGGTGTGAGGAACGTGAGGCGCTGATCCGCTGGCGGCTTGGTCAGGAACAGTTGTTCCCGCTGAGCGGTGCTAAGGTATTGTCCCAAGTCTTTCATGATCCATCGCGAGGGAAAGGGCCAGCCCATACTGTGCTGACGGTGGCGGTCCAGGAATCGGTGCTGAAGCAGTATGAGTCTCTGTGTGAATCTGTCGGGTTGATTCCCCAAGAGGTGGGAATCACGAGCCTACGGATCTTTGATCTATGGCGAAGGGCATCGAGTGGCTCTCATTGGCGAAGCCGAAACTGTCTGTGGGTCAACGTATCGGATCGAGCCCTGACGACCATGATTTATCAACAAGGGCGGTTGTTGTCTTACCGATGCAAGCTTCTGGGGGCCGAGGCGACTGAAGAGTCGAGGAAAATCGACATGCTGAACAAGACGCTTGAGGAATGCTGCGTCTCGTTGGAGATCTGTCAACAACAACATCCTTCAGCGGTCGTTAAGGAAGCCGTGATTTGTGCGGATGGAGATATTGCGGCCTTTCAGAAATTGATTGAGACCGAGCTCCACCTGTCCGTTGAACAGCTAGGTTGGGAATCGGTCGAGGCCCTTGGTCGAATGGCCACAGGGAGCGATCGAGGGATGACAGCGTTGGCCGCAATGGCTGGGGTGCTCTAGCATGGCGATCACGAGTTCCGTCGTCGCGAGGTTCTTCGAACCACTCAAGTTAAGGTTATTGCGATGCGGTGCCGATGATCAGTTCCAGATAAACCTGAGCCGCCGTTATCGACCGGCGGTCGCTCGGCTTCGATGGTTCCTGATCTGCAGCTGCGTCCTACTTGTGATCGGGATTTGTTGGAACCTCGGGCACGTGATCCTCACGTATCAAGAATCGTTAACCATCCAGGCAGAACTGGATCGAGTGCGGCAACAGGATCTCGACTTAATAGCAGAGGCCCGGCGTGAAGGTATTGATTTGTCCGCAGAGGCGTTAAAGAGACTGCCTTCCGAGGTCGAGCTGGCGAACCAGTTGCTTGGAAAAAGAACGTTTTCGTGGACCAAGTTTCTGACTGAATTGGAGCAAACGATCCCTCCACGCCTTGCGCTCAGCAGTATTCGGCTTGATCAAGCCGGCACGGCGGTTCGACTCACGGGAACTGCTGCGGCCCTCGAGGATATCACGGCCTTTACCGTCGGGCTTCAAGATCATGCGACATTTAAAGACCCGATCTTGGCGCAGCATCGTGTCGGGCAGAACGGGTTGGTGGAGTTCGATGTCACGGTACAATACCGGCGCGAAGGAACTTGAGTGATGAAAGATCGACTGCTCTTTCTCTGGCAGCACCCCTTTGCACCCTTGTTCCCATGGGTGGGAGTCGCGCTGGGTCTTCTTTTTATGCTGTTCCTTGTCCATGACCTCGGTGTGGCAAGTGCTCAAGCGAGCCGAGAGCGCTTAGAGAAGGAATGGGCTGCGACCAGACAGGCATTGATGTATCACCGAGAAGCAAGAAAGGCGAAACAGGACTTGAGCCGAGTCTGGGCGGTGCTCCCCGCCGAACGTGACTTTACTCCGCTCGCGTTGGGGATTTCAGATGAAGCGAAGCGTGACCGAGTCACCTTGCCGGGGCTGTCCTATAAGACGGAGCCCACTCTCATTGCGAATACGAGCAAGGGGTTGTTACAGGGGCCGATGACTGGGCGATACGAGGATCTTCGCCGATTCATCTACGGTCTCGAGACAGCGGAAGAGTTGGTGTTTATCGAGGATCTTGAGCTGGCTCGGTCCGGAGGCTTACAGGACGCGTCGTTGACGTTCAATATTAAGATTGCGACGTACCTTCGCAGCGATACCGGGGAGTCTAGTTCGTCGGGACCAGCGCACTAACCATGGATGCGAAAAAGAAGACGATTCTTGCCGCTTCGCTTCTCTTTCTGTGGGCAGGACTGGCGGTATGGCAATGGCGGCTGCTGCAGGAGCCGGTTCGCGTTCCGCTCATGAATATGGCGGGCCACCCCTCCGTAGGGCAACGTGCGGCAACAGGGGGAACAGGCTTGCACGTAAACCTCCATCTGTTTACATCAACGAGTCTTCAACGTCAGGCGACTTTCACCGTGCCGCGTAATATTTTTTCCATACCCCGTCCCGATGGCACGTTTGCCACCGGGAATGACCCAACTTCCGTAAATCAGCCTGGTTTGTCTTCAGTCGAGACCTCGACAGAACAAGAAGAGAAGTTGGAATTGGAGCAGTATCGATATCTGGGCTTTCTTCGTGTGGGTGAAGGGCGCCGTGAAAATAAGGATATTGCCGTACTCAAGAAAGACAATGAGGTGCTGATGCTGAAGGTCGGTGATCGTGTCGACGACCACCTGATCCTTAAGGCAATCAACTCTGAAAGCGTGACGATCCGAGATACCGGTACCCATGTGGATCAAACGGTATCGCTGTCGGAAAAATCGTTGGAACAATCAGCGGACCAGGAGTGATGGTGGATGAGGAGGTTTTTGGCATCGTTGAGGCGGCAAGAAACAGGGTTCTCGTACCTCATGGTCATGATTGCGATTACTCTTATGGGACTTGCCATGACGGTGGCCGCTCGGCAGTGGAAGACGATGGTGCAACGAGAGCTCGAGGCGGATTTGCTGGCCAAGGGAATAGAAATTCAATCGGCTCTCGCACTGTATTCGGCCAGTACAAAGGCAGGAAGAGTTTTACCTGGTGAAGTGTATCCGCAAACGCTCGCCGAACTCACGAGGCCGCCCAAGCCATTTCTCAGGAAGATTTACCTTGATCCTGTGGGACATGGTGAGTGGGAATTGCTGAGGGCTCCTGCGGGAGGCATCATGGGAGTTCGAAGCAAGAGCCGGCAGAAACCGATCAAGCAGGGTAATTTTCCACTCGCAGTGCGTCATTTTGAGGGAAAGCCGACCCACTACGATTGGGTATTCCAATATCCGAATCCGTCAATGATGGCGGTGGCTGGGCCTGTTGCTAGGCCATCTACGGCTCCGGCACAGCCAGCCATCCGTGAACAGCCGATCGTTCCAGAGGAACCGAGTTCACCAGATGAATCGAGGATTCCGGAAGAGGTGGATGTTCACGCAACGCAATGAGCATGATTGGCTTGCCTCTCTCGGTTCTCCAGACCTTGGCACGAATAAAGATCCCACGCATCATACATGATGGAGACTCTTGACCCGTCTCTTACTCACACGGTATTGTCAGCAGTCATTCCGAGTGGTTGGCTCATTGGTGTGAAGCGTGGAAGCTGTAGACAAAAGCTCCTCAGATTACAACATCGACGAGTCTAAGCCGTTGCCTGTTTTGGAGTATGTCTTGGAGTTGGTCTCCAAGGCCAAACAGGCGGCGAGGAGATTGGCCTCTCTACCGACTGTGACCAAAGATCAAGCACTCCTTGCCATGGCGGAAGCGCTCGAGGCCCAGTCTGGCGAAATCCTCGCAGCGAATGAGCAAGATTTGAAGGCGTTTGAAAGGACACCCGCAAAGAAGGCAATGGCAGATCGCCTGAGATTGACCGAGAAGAGGATCGGGGAGATGGCCGCCGGCCTTCGTGAAGTGGCGAAGTTGCCCGATCCCGTAGGAATGATGTCCGGTATGTGGACGAGGCCCAACGGGATGCAGGTTGGGCGGGTACGTGTGCCCATCGGTGTGGTTGGGATCATTTATGAGTCGCGCCCTAATGTAACGGCGGATTCGGCTGCCCTCTGTCTTAAATCGGGCAATGTCTGTGTATTGCGAGGTGGCAGTGAGGCCATTCGGTCTAATACGGCGATTGCCGCCATCTTGTCTGAATCGGCGGAAAAGGCCGGTGTTCCAGCCGGTGCGATCACATTCGTCGATCGTGCAGATCGTGAGGTGGTGCCGGTGTTGCTCAAGCAGGATCGGTTCATCGACGTAATCATTCCGCGTGGCGGCGAATCGTTGATGAAACTCATCTCGGAACATTCGACGATTCCGGTCGTGAAGCATGATGCAGGTGTATGCCATATCTATGTCGATGCCGACGCGGATTCGGCGATGGCGGAGGCCATTTGCGTCAACGCCAAAGCGCAGCGGTCGTCCACGTGCAACGCCATGGAAACTTTGCTGGTCCACCAGTCGTCGGCGCGGACTCTGTTGCCCAAGCTTGCCCGAAGTCTCAGCGCGGCGAATGTCGAGATTCGTGGTTGTCCGAAGACCTGCGAGTTGATTCCCGAGGCTAAGCCAGCCAGCAAGCAGGATTA
>NEWS02000004.1:357469-379725 GCA_002869845.2 Nitrospira sp. CG24B
CTTTGTCTTTATCAGGTAGGTCGGTACCGAATGTGTGACCCTGGTTGCTGCTGGCACGTTGGGTGACATCAAACTTAGTTCCGATTCGCTCAACGTCCTCGCGTAACTGCTCCCGTTCCCGTTCATCCGTGAGTCCAATTGTATCGGCTTCCTCTTTAGTTGTGACGAAGCCAACTTTGATCGGGTTATACACGGTATACCCACGGAAGAAGCTCTTGGGTCGTTTCTCGACCGGCTCCAAAAGATCGCGCAGGGTTGGCACGGCTCCGTGGTGCAGATAGGGCGCTCGGAGCCAGATGCCGTCGAGGAAGGACGCCACATAGCCGATTAATGGCTCCTCGACGAGGCCTTTCCGTTCCAGCCCAAACTCGCGGACAACTTTATTTGCCTTGATCGCTGCTTCTTTGCTCCACGTATCAAGCCGTCCTCGGTCGGTTCCAACTTCGGCGATCGGTATTCGGGTTCCTGTCCGTTCGCTGGCATGACAGGAGGCACAGGCTTGGTCGAACACAGCCTTGCCCGCTGTCGCTTTTAATTGATCGATGAGGAACGGATACTTGGGAGGCGGGTACTTCCCGAGGTAGTCCTCAAACCAATCGATGTGGCCAAGAAACTCCGTCTTGCTTTTGGGACGCGCGCCAACTAACCCCAGGGCTGAATCCATAATGACCGACCTGGCGTCGTGGCTGTCACCGGCGAGGTTCATGAAGTGGCCCTTTTCCGGTTTGTACTTCTGGAGGTTCCAAATTGAGGGCATATCGGTAGGACCAGTGCTATTGTCCATCGGCTCTTCAATCATGAAGTATTTTGTCAGGTTCATGGCATCGTCTCGGCCACGGCCCCATTCCGGGAAATCTTTGCGATAAATCCAGGCGAATTGGGCCTCACGTTCGAGCAACCGTTTCTTTGTGATGGGAATCAGGAGGTACCGATAGACCAACTTGTCGAGCCAGTTCAGGTCCGCAACCAAGCGGATTTCACCCATCAAGACATCTGAATTGAAGCGCGGGTCCTTGGCGACGTCGACAAGCAGACGAAAGAATGCCTCTAAATTAAGCGTGTGATTGGGTCCGGCGATGACGAACGTGGGCTTGTCGCTTGGCTTTGCTCGCCAACTGGCGACATGGCAGGAAGAGCAGGTGTTTCCGATACGCGCGAACCCAATGACGCGCTTGGTGAAGCCGATCGGAATCTCTTGGCCCTCTTCCCATTGAATGCCGAGCGAGGTGTAGCCGCCTGGCCCTGGGAACTTATCCCCAAAGACCCGTGGGATCACGTACCAGATCCAGTAGGGGAGACCCACGTCATGTTCAGCGCCAATCGACCCATACTTGAACCGCATGTCCGGGTCCTTCGTGATCCATTCAGGAATACCTTCATCGCGGAAGAACTTGTACCATCCCACGTAGGCGCCAACGAGACCAAGGATGAGCAACAGCAGGAGGATGATCTTCAGCTTTCTCATCGTGACCACACTCCTTTCCTCAGAACGTCTTGAGGTATTCAACGAGAGCGGCTTTATCTGCGTCAGAAAGCTCGGTCCCGTACCGAGCCCCTTCATGTCCATCGTGGCCATTCCCCGGTTGCGAATGCCCCTTGCCATCGGTTGTGTCGAACAGAAAAAACTGCTGACCTCGCTCTTCGCTCACGGTTGAGACGAACCCCACCCGCTGTTGATCGTACACATCGTATCCACGGTAGAACTTGGTTGGCCGTTTACTGCGAGGCTCTAAAAGATCCCTCAATGTTTGAACTGATCCGTTGTGCAGGTATGGGGCGCGTAGCCAAATGCCGTCCAACGGCATGTTTGCGTAGCCGTTGGTTTTGCGGAAGTGTGAGAAGCGCTCGGTCGGATCGTTGGTACCTGCATACAGGAGGTTTTGATTCACGGCGAGCTCACCCGTATAGGAATCTAGCTTGTGGCGATCGGTCTTGATCTCACCGATTGGGAGGACTGTGCCCACCAACTCGCCGTCGAAGTTTCTCCCGCTCACGCCGTGACAGCGGGAGCAATACTGCTTGTAGATTGGCGCACCTTTGGCTGCGAGGTTGGTGTCAACCAGAAAGGGGTAGGCCGGCGGCTCGCGCCTGAGCAGCCAGTCTTCTAGGCGCTTCATGGCCACGCGATCGAGCGTCGGAGGCGTGGCGCCCGTCCCGAAGGCTGCGCTCCGGTTGCGTTCTTCAACGCTGGTGTTATTCCCATCCCAATGGAGCTGCATGCCTTGGCGGGGCTTCTGCAACCAAATTGACGGAAAATCCGCAACCCCGATATGTTCTCGTTCTGGAGCCAGGTCCATCCTAAAGTTCAAGAGGGCCTTGCCAAATGCCCAGGTATCGACCCGTCCTGGTCCCCATTCACGCTCCGGCCCCTTGTTGAGCATGAACGACAGTCGCTGATCCAACGCGACGAGTCTTGCCCGCATGAGATGCACAGCCACCGGATAGACGACGAATTGGTCGAAGTAGCTGAGGTTACCGCCCAATTCTTGAATCGCCGGGACGATGAGATCCGGAGTGAAGGTCGCGCTCTTGGCGCAGTCAAACAGGAATCGCTCGAACGCCATGAGATTGAGCCGATGGGCCGGCATGCCGGTATAGACTCGAGGCTCGCTGGCAGGCGTTTCACGCACAGTACTGGCGTGGCAACTCGCGCAATTCAGAAAGACTCGATCAACTCCCGTATATCGACGCATCGACATGCCGACCGGTAGCGGCTTTTCTCCTTCGTAAATGAATCCCAGAGCTTTGTACTCCTGTCCTGGATACCGTTGTCCATCCGGCAAGTGTGCCGCACAGACGCGAGGCAGTGCTTTCCAGATCCAGTAGGGAAAGCCTGCTTCGCGCTCGCCTCCGAGAGATCCGTACTTAAAGTGATCTTCATCGTCGGCGTAGCGGACCGGCTCGTCCACCAGAAAGCGGGACACCAGTAAGCCGCCAATTGCCATGGAGAGAAACAGTGCGGTGAGGCAGAGCACCTTCCACCAGTTACAACGTGTGTTGTGCCCGTTGATCATGACGTTCCCCATCTCGTGGCAGTCCTAGCCATCGACTTATCCATGCTGTGCACCTATCGATGCTGTCGGCTCATGTCTCGGTGCGAGGCACGCCGGTAAGGTGTCGTAGTCCTGCTGAAGCAAGTGTTCTGGGCGGAACGCTGCGCCCCGTTTTTGTTGAATTGCCGCCACGGCTTCTTGACGAAGCGCTTGCAAATCAGAATGACGTTTCCACTCGTCCAGACTGATTCGGTGATGGAGCAGGTGCATAGCCGGCGGCATCGGCGCCTCACGCTGCTCGTAGCTTGATACGTCCCACATACTTAAGCGCACGAAAATGCGATCGGCACATTGCGTCACATTGGCTTTGACCTCACCGGAAGATCCATGGAGAAAGTTTGGGGGAAAGCTCTCTGTTCCATGGTGGCACGTCCCGCAATACTGGTGGAACGTCTTGTGCTCGTTGCTCAGTGCAGTTTCGTGGCTCTCATCAGAGTAATGGGAGGCAACCTCATCATCCACCGGCGGCGGAAGGCTGCGATCCTCCAGGCAGCAGCGAGCGACACGCGGAGCTCCCAACTGCTGATCGAGCGCAGCTAAGACTGTCACACGGCGGAACGGCCGGTTCGCGAACACATCGGTCCGCCCCAACGCGGTGTTGTGTGCTAACGCATTCACAGCTTGTTGGAGCCGATCTGGTTGTCGATGGATCAGCTGTTCCAGCCGGGTGAGATCTGCCTTCGTGAAAAACTGTACAAACGTAGCCAAGACTCGCTCAAGCGTCCGCGGAGTATCCGGGATGGACCAGATCTCAAGCGGCTCGCGAGGCTGCGTTGGTTCATAGGGGCCGCGAAATACGGATCGTGGTTCCTTTCCCTCAAGCGCAGTCGCCTGCACCTCACTGAGCCCTGGAAATTCACTCACCGCGACATATCGAAAGGGATTACGATTGGGGATATCCGGATTGGGAATGGCCAATCCTTGTGGCCAGCGTGCGCGCCAGGCGGCAAGAAAGGACGGTGGTTTCTTGTCCGTTGTGCGCCAATCCGGTATCGCACCCTTCGACAGTCCATATTGAAGGACCCACGTGAGCAGTTCGGCACGACAGGTCATGGCCTGTTCCGGATGGTGTGTCTGCTCACATCCCTCTCGCCAGAGCAGCTGGGCCAGCGATATGTCATTGGCTCGATCAGTGGCCTCATCGAAGGCCTGTAAGGTTCCAGTCCCTTGTCGAATGGGGAAGCCGTGGTACTGACGGCGTTGATGAGCCAGCAAGGCGGCGATTTTAGGATTGACGTTCGTTTCGTCCCACATGGGACGGGCAAAGATAGGGCTCTGATTTTGATGGCAGGCCATGCAGAGGGCACGATTGGCGTATCGAACCGTCGGTGTTCCACCGACTCGATAGTCGCTCACAATCTGAAACTCAAACCGGCCGGCCGCTTCGTTATAACTGACGATTTCCAAGACTCCGGTTTTTTCATGATAGCCGATGAACAGTCGGTCTTTGAGCTGTATGCCGGAGAGGCCCAAGGTTGAATCGGTTTCCGTATCGACAGCCAGAACGGCTCGTGGATAGGTAAAGTACTCGCCATTGCTGGCTCGCCGCTGCAGGGAACGGTTGACAGGAATCAACAATCGCTTCAGAACGGGCGCGGTGCTTTTTGAGTGGAGTTGAGATTCAATCTGTGCCACGAACGTAGAAAACGGGAATGGAATGTCATGGATCTTTTTGCCGTTCACTTCTTTCGTAATCAGGAAGTCAACCAGGGACCGCCCAACTGGTGGGAGGTTGGTCCCTGGTTCAGTCGGATCAATCACCCAGGGAGGTGTCGCAGAGGCTGCAAGCGCCGGGGTAGAGGATTGGGTATGCGGGGTAGAGGTGCTGCTGTTAGACGTTCCCCTGTCTTGTTGATCGCATCCTGCAACCAATACCATCATCATGACCAGGCATCCCAATTGTGTCGCCCACCGTTTTGCCACTGTCCGTTGCATGGTTTGGCCGGCTCATTCCCGCATTCAATGGGTTTCCACTACCCGAGCCTGTTGAGTACTCGGCTTGTGCGCCATGGCAGGTAGACGCTGATTGCCGACCCAACAGTCCTCTGCCACCGAGCCGGAACTGGCAAACGCCGGAGATTCCTTCTCCGCCACTGCCTTGTTGTAGAGCGTGAAGTTCAAGGCAAAGACTTTCTTGATATAGGCCCGTCCCAGATAGAATCCCGGGCGGACCATCCGGATTTCGTCGCGTATGTCCAACCCTTCCCGTCCGGCCAATACATCCGGCATCTCGCGATACCCTGGCAGGTCGTCGGTAAACGCGTAGTCGATAATGACCGATTCTCGACGCCCATCCAGCAGACTCTGGCCGCAATAGAGTTTGGCGGGGAACAGCAGCCAGGCATCTTTTCCGTCGACATCGATCTTTTGGATCTGTTCCACGTTCGGACCGACGATCGGTTTCAGAATCAACAGATCCTGGATGCGATTCCGGAGGACGCCGTCGTTGCGATAGAAGACCTTCCCTTTCCAGATGAATTCTCCGATGTGCTCAAGCGTGGCGGCCTTGCGATCGACGATGAAGCCTTTGATGCCTCCTCCGACGATCTCGGCCAGCCTAGCCCGTTCGCTCGATCCCTTTGGGAAAAACATCCGCCCGTCGTAGGCGCCATCCGGAATCGGGCCGGCCGTCAGGCGGGCATAGATTTGATCCACCTGTTCCTGTGTCGCGCCCTTGAGATTCTCCGGTGTGATCTTCATCAGATCGGCTGGTGTGAGCGGTAACTCGTGTTCCAGCCGGGCAAGGTCCATCTTGTCGGAATATTGTTCGCTGCTTTGAGCATAGGGAATCTGTGGGGGATCCGGGTTGCCCTGACAGCCTAGGAGCACCGCTTGACTCAGCGCGAAGCCTGCCGACATCAACCATCGTGCGCGTCTCATCGTGATCACCTCTTTCGGGTTCATGACATTACAGTGTCGCAAGGAAGGCGGTCAGCGCATCCTTGTCTTTGTCCGAGAGATCCTCGCCGAATCGATGTCCATCATTTTCAATGACGGCCAGACTGTTGCTGTAGACTTCACGCAGGTCCGCTCCGGCTTCGAGGATCGACCCTGGCTTTGCCAGCAACTCCGTGCCCTTGTTTTGAATCGTCTTGGCCATCTGTTCGCCCTTCTCCGCCCCATACCGGTCGACATATTTGGCCTTCAGCTTGTCGAAGTCGACTCGTGCCATGACGAGATCTCCCACCAGCTCCTTGTGACGGAAGTTCCCTATACGGGCAGCCGGCGTGCCGACTGGAAAGCGAATGGCGGTATCGATAAACCGCTCGATCTTGCCATCGCCCAGCTTTGGAAATAGTCGAATGGTCACCGCTGAGTTGAATCCAGTCACCTTTGGAATTCGTTGAGCAGGATTCAGCAATTCTTTCATCGACGCTTTGTAGAGCGTGAATCGTCCCTCGACGCTCGGATCAAACACCACGCAGGGTGGGGGGCTGGCAAGCCGCTGTCCCTCTTTGTCTACATACGGTGAATGGTAGTGCTCGTCGACGGGCCCGCCGCAGACTTCCGGACCGACGGCGTTGTTGTGCATAAAGGGGGCGTAGGCCCAGAGACTGAGCAACGAGATGTTCCGGTAATAACCTCGTCCACCGTCCGAGGGTTCCTTGAGCTGGGGGTCGCCAGGCTTTGCCCGTAAGGTTTCGGAGCCGTATTCTTCCCAGACGCGACTCTGCATGTGATTCGAGTGGAGAGAACGCGAACGGTTTGTGCCAATCTCACTGACAGGGATGAGCTTGTCGTTTCCGAGCCAATCGATGCGCATGCCTTTGTCCTTCGGGCTTGTGGAAACTGTTCGGAAATCCTTATTCTCGAACGGCGGGCTCTGGGTGGAATGGCACGAAGCACACTTGCTCGCAAACACAGCACGGCCTTGTTCGACTGCGCCCTTCCCAAATTGCTTATTGAGTTGCTCAATGAGTGCGGTGTTGTTCTTCAAGCCACGGGCTTGGTAGAGATCAGCTGGGGCTCCGGTAAACAAGAACTGACGGATTTCGTCCAAGCGATCTTCAATCGCGCGGAACTGTGGACAGTCCCGACGGACTTGTCCGATGTCAAACGGCGTTTGGCCGAATCCGCGCATGGTGGGATCCAGCTGTCGCATATCCGTGAGGTGATTCACCCATCCTTCCTCGGAGCAGCTACCGATGTTGAAATAGACGCGCTGAATCGCTTCGAGCGCACCGATGCTGTCTTCCCCACCTTTTAGAATGTGGTGAACGAACTCCTTCTTGCGGCCCCGTTCCCAACACTTGCCGTCCTTGCCCGGCTCGCACCAACAGGTCCGTTCATTTCCACCAGCCGGGCACTGGTTGGTCTTGCGCCATTTGATGATGTCTTCTTCAAAGGTCGGACGACGGGCCAAATTGATGAGGGCGTTCATCGTGCCGGCGTTATTGACCTGATCGTTCGGAATCGCCGAAGTATCAACGGCGCCAGGGCGCGAATGCCCATAGATCTGGTATTCAATGGTGTTCGGCGCCATGCCTGACCCCAAGATCTGCGCGAAGCGGCCGTACTGATTGCCGACTGTCCCGGAGAGATTCTCCCATTTCGGGTGGGCCGGATCTTTGGGAGGATGAACAGGATCGAACGCAATGTGGCAGGCGCCGCAGGACATGCCGATGCGATAGGGGGGTTCGATTGAGCCGTCGATCAGATGGCTCTTCGCCGGCGCTTCACGATCTTTGCGCGGCGTCACCTTGGCGGTATAGCCGTCCCATGAATCGAGCTGTCCGCCGTTAATTTTGAGCCACTTCACCTTATCGAACTTCGGATTGGGAAATTTGCGGAGCCCCAGCGCGCCGGTCGAGGTCCCGAATTCAAGATCACAAGTTGACTGTCGCATATCTTTTGGCCCGTGCGGGTCATCCTTGGCGAGCGGGACATCTTTCAGATCACAGGCAGGATCGCGATAACCGGGCTTTCCGACGTGCTTGAGCAACTGGTCGTCACCTGGACAATAATCGAACCCATAGGTCTCGTCGTAACTCTTCGCCGGACAGGCGGGATCTCCCGGCTTACAGCAATCCGGATCGTTGATGAGCCCCCATCGATAGAAGCGGTCATCGCGTGAGTCGCTGCGCAAGACCCGATACCAATCGATCATGACACCGAGTCGTTGTTGATAGACGTAGGTAAAGAACCGAGCGTTGCCGGCCGTGGCGTTGAACCAAATCTCCGCTCCAACCCGTTCGGCATCCGTCAGATTCTTGCTATAGTGAAATGATGACGTGCTGGCAGTGTTGCTCGCAGCGATAGCTCTTTCACCGTGGAGCACTAACGAGCCGGCAGCCACAACCAGGCCAAGTAGAAGAGTGATCACGGTGTGTGTCTGTCGTATGGCCATATCGTCCTCCTGTTCTTACGAATCCCTGCTCTAATCGAGTCCGTCGCCCGCATGCGCATGAGAGGATTTCTCATGCGAGCCAGCTTGTTGTGAGCAGCACGAGACGATTCTGAGCTGGTCGTTTTGTTTGCTCACTGAATCTCGAGTCGGGATTCAGTAGGACTCAACAGGAAGGAACAGAGCAAGCACCTTGCCAAGTGGCAAGGTGAAGCTGACTGACACATTTGTTTGGATTTGCGCAAGAATCCCAATAATCATGGTGGGTTGTTGTATCTGATCAGATACTGACGTGGATCAGAAACGATACAGTTAGGAAGGTCTGATTCATCCAAAGCTTCCGATAACAATCAGCAAGATTGCCTGTGGTTTGTGCGCCGGTCTCACGACGCGGCTTGGCGATTTCGCGACGAATTGTCATGAATCATGCGGGCTAGTGTGCATCGCGATGTGCTGGTGCGAAGGGGACTGCGCTGCCCGATAACCGAGCATCTCCTACGGTGATCGATGGGGTAAGTGACGATCCAGAGTATGTTCTAAGCTTGCCAGTGCCTTTCGCAGCTCACAAATCTGCAAGTGATTGATCTAGAGGGCTTGTTCCTTGACAGGGGAAAAGCATTCTTGCTAGCTTGGCACGTTATCTCTGATGAAAACATCAAGTCGTCGTCTCTCCCGACTAGGTTGTAGGCTCTGTGACGTTCCAAGAACTTATTCTGACCCTTCATCGCTTCTGGGCCGATCACGGTTGCGTGATTCATCAATCCTATGACATGGAAATGGGCGCGGGGACATTTCATCCGGCTACATTTCTGCGATCACTTGGACCGGAGCCATGGCGGGCGGCCTATGTGCAGCCATGCCGACGTCCGACGGATGGCCGCTATGGTGAAAACCCCAACCGTCTTCAGCACTACTATCAGTATCAGGTTGTGCTGAAGCCTTCACCGGACAATATTCAAGAGCTGTATCTGGAGAGTCTGGCCCGGCTGGGGATCAATCCCAAGGAGCATGACATTCGCTTCATCCAAGACGATTGGGAGTCCCCGACACTGGGGGCGTGGGGACTTGGATGGGAAGTGAGATTGGACGGGATGGAGATCACCCAGTTTACGTACTTTCAGGAGATCGGTGGGATTGAACTCAGTCCGATCACAGGCGAAATCACCTACGGGACGGAACGCATCGCGATGTATCTACAGGGAGTGGACAACGTCTTTGATCTGGCTTGGACCGACCAGGTGTCGTATCGAGACATTCATCACGAGACCGAGGTGCAAGGGTCGCGCTACAATTTCGAGGAAGCGGACGTCACGATGCTCATGCAGGGCTTCCAGGCGAACGAAGCGGAATGTAAGCGATTGCTTGCGCAGACCGACAGGCGTTTGACGCTGCCGGCCTATGATTACTGCATCAAATCATCCCATCTGTTCAACCTCCTCGATGCCCGTGGGGCGATCAGTGTGGCTGAACGAACGGGGTATATCGCGCGGGTGCGGGCACTGGCCAGGCAATGTGCTGAGCGCTATCGCGACGAGCGAGCCGCGATGGGACATCCACTGATGAAAACGCAGGTCGCACATCGATGAAGCGCCCGCTCGTGAAAAAGAAACCCCGTGAACAAAAAACTCGCAGTCCCAAACCTACCGCTGAGCTGTTGTTCGAAATCGGCATGGAAGAGCTGCCGTTTGAATTTGTTGCCCCGGCCCTGACGGTCCTTCGAGAATCAGCCACCCGCCTCTTTCAGGATGCCCGGTTGTCGTTTGGGTCCATCAAGACCTATGGGACGCCTCGGCGGCTTGTCTTGGTCGTGGATGAGTTGCCTGCGCACCAAACTGCGGCGGTCAAAGAAACGATGGGGCCATCGAAAGTAGTGGCATTCGACCAGGCCGGCCAACCCACAAAAGCGGCGATGGGATTCGCCGCCGGACAAGGTGTGACGGTCGAAGGCCTGGAGATACGGAGCACGCCGAAGGGCGAGTATCTGTTCGCGGTCAAGCGCGATGCCGGACGCAAGACGGCAACTCTTCTTCCGGAATTGCTTCCCCGCCTTTTCGAAACGCTGTCTTTCCCGAAGGCCATGAAGTGGAACGAAACAGGCGTACGCTTCGCTAGGCCTGTACGATGGATCGTGGCACTATTCGGGGGCAAGGTCGTGCCGGTACAGATCGCCGGGATCCACACCGGGAATCGGACGTCCGGTCATCGCGTGATGGGTGGCAGAAAGCCTCTCACGGTGAGGGATTTCAAGAGCTACAGCAAGGGTCTTGAAAAGCTAGGAGTGATGCTTGATCCCGAACGCCGCCGAGCGGCGATTCAGCAACAAATCGACCGGCTCTGTGTGAAGGCGGGTGTGGGACTGAATGCTGATGATGCGTTGCTCGATCAAGCGGTGCACACCACGGAGTGGCCTTGTGCCGTTTTTGGCAGCTTCAAGCCGGAGTACTTGGCGGTTCCTTCGGACATTCTCATTACGTCGATGAAGGAGCATCAGGGGTTCTTCTCGGTCAGGGATAAGAAGTCCGGCAAACTGGCGCCGCATTTTATTGCGATCGCTAACAATGAATCCAAAAAGATGGCGCTCATTCGGGCGGGGAACGAGCGGGTGCTGGCGGCGCGGTTGGCGGATGCGAAGTTCTTTTTCGACGAAGACCGGAAAATGAAACTGGAGGAACGGGGGCGGAAACTTACGGGCGTCACCTTTCACCACAAGCTCGGCACGATGGCGCAGAAGCAGGAGCGGGTCAAGAAACTGGCGGAAGCGCTTGCGGCCCATCTATCCCCAGAGGATGAAGAACTCCGTCAGACCTGCATCCGTGCGGCATCGCTCGCAAAAGCCGATCTTCTGACCGGGATTGTGGGTGAGTTCCCAGAGCTGCAGGGTGTGATGGGGGGCGAGTATGCGAAGTATGACGGCGAATCGGAGGCCGTGAGCCAGGCGGTTCGAGAACAGTATCTTCCACGCGCGATTGAAGGGGAGTTGCCCAAAACGGTGGCGGGGCAAGTCCTGTCTTTGGCCGACCGCCTCGATACCATCGCTGCGTTTTTCCATGTCGGCATGGTGCCGACCGGCTCGGAAGATCCGTTTGCGTTGCGGCGGCATGCGACCGCGATAGTGCGGATCCTCCTTGAAGGGAAACTTCGAGTCAATCTGGGGGCATATATCAGTCAGGCCATGAATCATGTGTCGGAGGGCGGATTCAAGAACATGCCAGGATTCGAACGGGAGGGTCTCCGGCAAATCACGGAGTTTGTCTTTGAGCGAGTTCGGCACTATGTCCGGATCGTGCAGGGTCTGCGCGACGACATCATCGACTCGGTGTTGAAGTCAGCCTATGATACATCAGTAGATCTCGGCGATCTTGTGCAGAAGATGAAGGCCCTTGAAGCCGTGACGAGAAAGCCGGAGTTCGATCCGTTGATCGTCGGTTTTAAGCGGGCGCATCGGTTGGTGGAAAAAGAGCAGTGGGAACGCCAGCCGGTCGATGCGACGAAGTTTCAGCATCCGTCAGAATCGGAGCTTCACCAGGCAGTCGCCGAAGAAGGAGCGAAGATGGGGTTCGCCCTGTCGATGGGTGACTATCACGAGGCATTACATGCCTTGGTAGGGCTGAGGCCGGTCATTGATGCATTTTTCGAAGCTGTGATGGTCAACGCAGACGATCAGGCGATCCGCGGCAATCGGCTGACATTGCTCAAAGAGGTCGATGAGTTGTTCATGTCGTTCGCCGACTTTTCCCAGGTTGTGGTACAAGGGCGGTAGGTCGAATCGGACAACGAATTGCCTTAGCAGGGAAAGACGACTCGCAAGCTCCTGCAGGCTGTTCAAAAAGGCCTTCCAGCGAGCGAAGAGGCGAAGGCGTACGTTGAGCCTCTGAGCGACATGAGAACGAAGCGGGGGGTCTTTTCCAACAGCCTGGTAGCGAGGATTTGAAAAACCGGGAGTAGTCATGGATCAGCCGATGACGGACGAGTGCCGTCGGGCGGACAAGATCCGAAGATTTTCTCTTGCCGTCTCACTGGTTCTGATGGTGCTCTGCAATGCCATTCTTCTCGGCGGGTTCGCGCTCAGCGGCATCAATCTGGACGATTTGATGAAGACGCCGGATTTCTTCAACGCGAAGCAGGACGTGTGTCTTCGAATCACGTGGCAATCAATGCCTGGAGCGAATGAACCCGTTCGGCTTTGTTCGGAATGGCTGAATCTCTCCGATCCGAGTGGAACGACCCATTATCTTCAGCCCGACACAAAGCTCAAGAAGGGGCTTGACGGCCAATACTACGTCGATCAAGGTATTCAAGCTGACTACCGGTTATTGATGCTGATGCTGTTTGTCGCCGCTGTTATCATCGGTGGCGTATGGGCGAAGTGGTTCTTGGTGAATCGCTATCGGCTCCGTCTGGAATCAACCGACGGTCGTCGTGCGTCGCCTGTTCATTGATACGCACTCTTCCGAGAAGGAGAAGTCACGTGGCAAAAAAATACGTCTACTATTTCGGCGATGGCAAGGCCGAGGGTACGTCGAACATGAAGGAGCTGCTGGGGGGCAAGGGCGCAGGATTGGCTGAGATGACCAATCTGGGGATCTCGGTCCCACCGGGTTTTACGATTTCGACAGAAGCCTGCATCGAATATTACAAAATCGGTAAGAAGTATCCACCCGGCATGTGGGACGCCACCTTGCAGGCACTCAAACGTGTCGAGCGCTCAATGGGAATGGGGTTTGGGAATCCTGAACGGCCGTTGCTGGTTTCAGTCCGATCCGGGGCTCGTGCCTCGATGCCTGGCATGATGGACACGGTACTGAACGTCGGTCTCACCACGAAGACTGTCGAAGGATTAGCGGTCAAGACCAGAAATGACCGGTTCGCTCAGGATAGCTATCGACGATTTGTGGCGATGTTCGGCAGTATCGTGATGGGTGTGCCACGCGAACACTTCGAAGCGATTCTAAATCTCAAGAAAGAAGAAATGGGCGTGAAACACGAGACGCAGCTTGATGCGCGCGCGTTGCGCGATCTCGTGGAACGGTTCAAATCGTTGGTCAAGGAAGAAACTGGCAATGTCTTCCCTGATGATCCGAATGAGCAGTTGAAGCTGGCGATCGACGCGGTGTTTTCATCCTGGAATGGTGCGCGCGCGATCACCTACCGCCGGCTGAACAGTATCCCGGATCACTGGGGGACGGCGATCAACGTCGTGGCCATGGTGTTCGGGAACATGGGCGACACCAGCGGCACCGGGGTGGCGTTTACGCGCGACCCCAATACGGGTGAGCGGAAGTTTTTCGGCGAGTGTTTGATGAACGCGCAAGGCGAGGACGTGGTCGCCGGAATTCGGACGCCGCTGCCGGTCACGGAGTTGGGTCGGACCGTGCCTCCCGCCTATAAAGAGCTCGAACACACCTACAAACGATTGGAAAAACATTATCGCGACATGCTCGACCTGGAGTTTACGATCCAGGAGGGCACGCTCTATATGTTGCAGACGCGTGTCGGGAAACGCACCGGCATTTCTGCCGTGCGCATTGCCGTTGAGATGGTCAATGAAGGCTTGATCACCAAGCGCGAGGCGGTGCAGCGGGTTAGTCCGGATCAGCTTGCGCAGTATCTCTATCCGATCTTCGATACCCAATCTGAAGCAGGTTCAACTCCACTGGGCAAGGGATTGCCGGCCGGACCTGGAGCGGCGGCAGGAAAGATCGCCTTGACGCCGGATCGCGCGGTCGAAATGAAGGCGTCCGGGCAGCGAGTTGTGCTGGTTCGTGACGAAACCAGCCCCGACGATATTCATGGCATGAACGCCGCGTCTGGGTTTGTGACGGCGCGAGGCGGCATGACGTCCCATGCGGCGGTGGTAGCGCGACAGATGGGCAAAGTGTGTGTGGCCGGGTGCGAAGCGGTCGAAGTCATCGATACCCAATCGGTACGGATCGGGTCGAAAGTGTTCCGGGAAGGCGACTATCTGTCCGTGAACGGATCGACCGGGAATGTGTACGACGGCGACATTCCCGTCATGGAATCCGAGATCATTCAGGTAGTGCAGGGGAAGCTGGATGCGAAGAAGTCGCAAAAATATCAGCTCTTCTCGACCATCCTTTCATGGGCGGACAGCGTGCGGACGATGAAGGTGCGCGCGAATGCTGATGTGCCGGACCAGGCCAAGATCGCCCGAGGGTTCGGCGCCGAAGGCATCGGGCTCTGCCGCACAGAACATATGTTCTTTGCCGAAGACCGTATTCCGATCATGCAGAAGATGATTCTGGCCAGGACGAAAGAGGATCGGGAAAAGTATCTGGAGCAGTTGTTGCCGTTGCAGAAGCAGGACTTCATCGGGCTGTATCGTGAGATGGAGGGGTTTCCAGTCACCATTCGCTTGCTCGATCCGCCGTTGCATGAGTTTTTGCCGAAGCGTGAAGAGTTGATGGTGGAGATCGCCCAGCTTGAGTTGACCGGCGAGGACGGCGCCAAGCTGGAAGAGCAGCGTCGTTTGCTGGCGCGTGTTGAAGAATTGCATGAATTCAATCCGATGCTGGGGCTGCGCGGGTGCCGGCTGGGCATTACGATGCCCGAGATCACGCGGATGCAGGCGCGCGCCATTATCGAGGCGGCTTGCGAGCTGGCGAAGGAAGGCAAGAAGATCGTTCCGGAGATCATGATTCCGCTGGTGGGCATGGTGGCGGAAATGAAGTCGCAGAAGGATCTCATCCGCGAAGTCGCGCAAGAGACCATGAAGCGCTACAACGTGAAGCTCTCGTATCTCGTCGGGACGATGATCGAATTGCCGCGCGCGGCGGTGACCGCCGAACGGATTGCCGAAGAGGCCGAGTTCTTCTCGTTCGGGACGAACGACCTGACCCAGACGACCTTCGGATTTTCCCGCGATGACGCCGCCAAGTTCATCGACCACTATCGAACGGTGAAGATCATGGATGCGGATCCGTTCGCCACGCTCGACCGGGAAGGTGTGGGGTCGTTGATGAAGACGGCCATCGCAGGCGGGCGTACCTCACGGCCAGGGATCAAGCTCGGCATCTGCGGCGAACACGGCGGCGATCCCAGTTCCGTGGAGTTTTGCCATCAGATCGGGTTGGACTACGTGAGCTGTTCACCCTTCCGTGTGGCTATCGCGCGGCTGGCGGCGGCACAGGCGGCGATTGCTGAAGCAGACGCCAAGCCACCAGCAGCACCTAAGAAAGCCCCGACGGCGCGCGTCAAGGCAATGGTGAAATCCGCGAAGGTGTCAAAGTCTTTAAAGCGGGCCAAGCCGATGCCCAAGACGCCTTCAGGCAGCCGCAAGAAACGGTGACGGACCGCGCACCAGACCTCCACTATATGACCCTGGCGCTTCGTCTCGCGGCGAAGGGCCAGGGAACGACAAGCCCGAATCCGATGGTTGGAGCCGTCGTGGTTCGTCAAGGTCGAATCATCGGCCAAGGGTTTCACCTCCGACCAGGAACTCCTCACGCGGAAATTCTCGCGCTCCGGCAGGCAGGGAAGCGGGCTCGAGGCGGCACGCTCTATGTGACGCTGGAGCCGTGCTGCCATCTCAAAAAACGAACTCCCCCTTGTGTCCCTGACATTCTTCGCTCTGGTGTCCGCCGTGTGGTGATGGCGATGCAGGATCCGAATCCATCCGTAAAGGGAAAAGGAGCTGCCGCGTTTCGGCGAGCCGGACTCTCAGTCATGGTTGGGGTTGCTCAGCGAGAGGCGGAGGAACTCAACAAAGCCTACTGTCATTGGATGAAAACAGGCCATCCCTATGTGACGCTCAAAGCAGGCATGACGCTTGACGGACAGCTGGCTACAGCTTCGGGCGAATCTCGGTGGATTACCGGTGAGTCGTCCAGGAGAGAAGTCCATCACCTTCGCGGCAGTGTGGACGCCGTTCTGATTGGAATCGGAACAGTTCTGGCGGATGATCCATCGTTGACCGCAAGAACGGGACCGCGACTCCAAAAACTAGCATTGCAGCAGCCGCTTCGCATTATCGTGGACAGTCGCCTGCGCACTCCACTCAAGGCACAGGTCCTGGCGCAACAGGACAAGGCCAAAACGATCATTGTCACAACGGCTGCAGCTCCGGCAGCTCGACGATCGGCCCTGCAAAAGAAAGGCATCGAGATTCTCACGTTGCCCGCACTTCAAGATCGTGTTTCATTGCGCGCTCTGCTCACGCAACTTGGTCGGCGCGGTATTATGTCCCTCCTCGTGGAGGGGGGGAGCGAAGTCAATGCGGCGATGCTGAAGGCAAAGCTGGTCGATCACGTTCGTCTCTATATGGCGCCACGACTACTCGGCGGGCAGAATGCCAAAGGGCTTATTGGGGGAGAGAGCCCAGCACGACTTGTCGATGCGATAGCATTACGACATGTCGTGACCAGGTCCGTCGGGCATGATGTTGTGGTGGAAGGAGATTTGTGATCCTCTGGCTGTGGAGTATCATCCTGTCGGTGCTCTTGGCAGGCAATGCCGCGCTCGGCTTTGCAGAATCGTCGGTTCAACCGAGCGAGAGTCTTGATTCACTCGTCTATCGATTTCTCGATACGGGTGAGTCGAACGAAGCTGAACGTCTCTTGCAGGCTATTCTGTCTGATGAAAAGGCTTCAGTCGAAGTGGTTTCTCAGATCATAGGGAGGGATGGAGCGTACCTGCGTCAACCCGTCGAGATTCTTCCTCGTGAACAGATCATCGTTCGTGGGCGAACCTACCCGTTGTCTTTGTCTATCCCCGCGTCGTATCAGACTTCGAAGAGCTATGCCCTCATTGTGTGTCTGCATGGATACGGCTTTACTGGTGCAGAGTATTTGGAGCGTTGGCGAGCGAGGTTGGGCGAGGGCTATCTATTGGCCTGCCCGACCTATCCGTCTGGCGCGTGGTTTACCCGGCATGCCGAGGAGTTGGTCTTGGAAACGATCCGGGAAGTCCGACGGCAGTACCATATCGATCCGAATCGGATCTTTCTCACGGGCATGTCCAATGGTGGGATCGGTGCGTGGCTGATCGGGATGCATCATGCGCCCTTGTTTGCTGGCCTCGCGCCCATGGCGAGTGGACTGGACAATGTACTGATGCCGTTTTTGGCGAATCTTCGAAGTACACCCGTCTATATCATTCATGGAGCCAAGGATCAGGTGATGCCGGTGGATCTGAGCCGGTCGATCGTCCGGGAATTGGAGACACTCGACTATCCGCACGTGTACCGCGAACATGAGCGCGAGCATCCCATCGCAGGAGGTCACTATTTTCCGAAAGAAGAGCTGCCCGATCTGATCGCCTGGTTCGATAGCCAGCGCCGCGAGTCGTTACCTGCCCGGCTGACCGTCGTGCGCGATGCCAGCCACTTTCAATCGTTCAGCTGGATTCGGATTGACTCAACTGACCCAATCGCAGCGTTCTCGCAGGACTTGGTCGACAAGCGAGATGAACGAATTAGGCGTCGGGAATATGCCAAGGTAGATGCATCGATCGTAGGAACCAATCGGATTGAGGTCACTGCTGATCGGGTCCAACGGTATAGCCTGTTCTTGAATAATCAACTCATCGACTTCTCCAAGCCGCTCACGGTCGTCACAAATGGGCGTCTCTCATTCAGTGGCACTGTGTCGCCATCGGTTGAAACGTTGTTACGGCAGGCCAGGCTACGACAGGATCCCCAACAGCTTTTTTCGGTCCATCTCACCATAGCCGTTGAAACGCTCACCCCATGAGCTCCGCTTGGCGGGTCACACAACGACACATAGTCGGAATAGTCATCGCTGGACTCGGAGTGGGACTGTTCCTCTCTCCTGAGCAGGGGAGGACCGAATCGTGCTCCTTATTGCGTGATCATGCTGGGCTGACATTTCCTGTTGAACGAGTGGATCCGGCCTGGACCTGTAGGCTACAACCCATTGTTCAGGCCCATACGACGGAGAGCAACATAGGGCCTATTCGAGCCGCCTTATCTGAATCGATGTATCAGCATCTCCTGGATCACCCTCCATTTACCGCTGCGTTGATCCGGCGACTGAATCTCGGCCGGTACCAGTCGGAGTCACGAGGCCCAGGCCGATTCTGGGGCGATGACGGCGATGGGACGAAAGGGATTGTTGAGCTGGTGTACGAAGATCCCGCGTTCCGTATCTACTTTCTTGAGGGAACTCATGAAAGCCGGTTGCTTCCTCATGTGACGGGAAAAGCGGTCGTCTTTCTCAGGATCAGTGTGATGCGAGATGCGAGCGGCAATGAAGCGACGGACAGTACCTTGGTTGCCTACACCAAATTGGATAATTGGTTTCTCGCCGGGATGGTATCTCTTCTCCATCCACTGGTCGACAAGATTGTCACAAGCAGATTGCAACGGGGAGTAGAGACCGTCAATCGATTGGGGGTTGCGATGAGGCAAGACCCTCAGCGGGTGTTATCTGAAGCAGCGAAGCCACCATCGTTGCCTGAAGCGCAGGTGGCCTTCCTGAAAAATGCGCTGAGCACTGACCCAGACAGTGACAAGGCACTTCCACACAACAGATCCTTTCCATGACGACATCCCGCAGTTTCGTGCTGATTTGCACGGTCGGCATCTTTTGCTTCATCAGCTACAACATGGTGCGGATGCCCGCCCTCTCCTTGTTTGCCGAATCGCTCGGCGCGAGCCCGGAACGGATCGGTCTGATCGTATCCGTGTCAACCTTAACAGGCGTCTTGCTGAAGCTGCCTTCCGGCGCGCTCTCCGATATCTACGGAAGGCGCTTCTTGCTCCGGATCGGCGTGGTGGCGTTCGGGCTGCCGCCGTTTCTCTATCCCTTCATTACGGATTTGGATGCGCTCACAGCATTACGGTTTTTGCACGGGTTGGCGACGGCCATCTTCGCTCCGAGCGCCCTCGCCACAGTGGCGGAGCTCTATCGGGAACGGCGTGGCGCGGCGCTCGGGACCTATACGGCCTGTACGCAGTCCGGCTCTCTCTTGGGTCCATTTCTCGGCGGGTACCTGATCCATGCGGCAGGATTCGACACAGCGTTTGTCACGGCCGGCGTTTTTGGCTGCATCGGGATGGTGTTGTTCTATAGCCTTCATCTTGACGTCGCAGTACCGCAGAGGAAGGAACAGGGGACGGCAGTGGTGCTGTCCGAAATGTGGAAGGGGTTTGCCGCGGTCGCCCAAAATAACAAAGTCCTGATTACCAGCATGACCGACGCCGCCAAGATGATCGCGAACGGAGCCTTGATGGCATTTTTGCCGCTGTATGGAGTCTCAGCGGGATTGAACCCTGGTGAAGTCGGTCTGTTGTTTTCTGTCCAAGCAGGCACGTCGTTCTTTGCCAAGCCGATTATGGGACGGATTTCAGATCGAGTCGGCCGTCAGCCGCTGATCATCCTGGGCCTCTTCATATGTGCCGGGACCTTTGTCTGTATCCCACATGTGTCGATGTTACCGCTCTTACTGATGCTATCGGCTGGTTTTGGCTTTGGTGAAGCCGTGGTCTCATCGTCCTCTTCAGCTCTTGTGGCGGACAGTTCCGAGTTTAAGAGGCTGGGGGCTGGTATGGGTATGCAAGGGACAATCATGGATATCGGGCATGCAAGCGGACCGCTGTTGGCTGGGTTGCTGATCGCGCGCATGAGTTATGGAGGCGCCTTCATGGTCATTGCCAGCATCCAGCTTGCCGCAGCTGTTGTTTTCTGGCTGGCCATGAGGAAGAAATAGGACGAAGTCGCTATAATGGGACCGCGGAAACTTTTTCGGTCGCTGGAGTCATTGACTTACGGTTCATGACCGGCGGCCATCATCCGAGGGCTTTTGTATGTTCTCTGGCATCGTTGAAGAAATGGGCGCCGTGACCGTCCTGAGAAAAACGCTTGCGGGAGCCAGGCTCACGATTCTGGCTTCGACAGTGCTGGACGACTTGAAGATCGGTGACAGCGTGAGCGTGAATGGAATCTGTCTCACGGTCGTCTCGCGAAGCGAGCGCGATTTTTCCGTAGAGGTCTCGCCCGAAACACTCTCGGTGACGACGCTCGGCGGCTTCGCCGTGGGCATGCCGGTCAATCTCGAACGGGCCATGAAGCTCAACGAACGCATCGGCGGGCATCTGGTGGCCGGCCATGTGGACGGCGTGGGTGTCATTCGCAGCCGGCAGCAGGACAGCAACGCCATCGTGTTCACCATCGGAGCGCCTCCAGAGATTCTGCGCTATTGTGTCGCAAAGGGCTCAATTACGGTCGATGGCATCAGTCTCACGATCAATGCGATGACCGAGCATGGGTTCAGCGTCGCCATCATTCCACACACGGCGAAGGTGACGATACTTGGCCTCAAACAGGTGAATGATCCCGTCAACCTTGAGTCTGATCTCATCGGCAAGTACGTCGAGCGGCTGCTCCAAGAGCGTGGCCAACTTCCGAAACCCGCCATCAGCATCGATACAGACTATCTGCAAAAACGCGGGTTGATCTGATGTGGAGCGGTCAGGCTTCAGCTCCCGGCACTCAGCCTAGATGAAGGTCCGCTGCTTCGCCCATAGCTGAGTGAAAACCTCTCCGGTTCCTGCATAATCAACCCTGCCGAAAAATGGAATCAATTCTCAGGGCTCCCGACAAATGGGACTTGACGGACCTTGTAGATCCTACAGGAATATGCTGCTGAATAGCATGCGAACCTATGCTCGGGCCAGAAGTTATGCCGATCCGCATATGAACCCTTGAGGAATGGTCATGCGGTTGTACCTTGTGGAAACAGCGACACAAGTGGCATATGATGCGCGAACGTTCGTCGTGTGTTATGCAGGATTGGCATAAACATAGTTGGGCAAAAAGAGGGGGAATGAAGACGCTTGTTGCCGTGCTCATAGCTGCGATATCGCTTGGAGTTAGTGATGCTGTCAAGGCGACACCACTCAACGATTTGAGCGAGACCAGTATGTCGGCGCTCGAATTTGGTAGTTTTAAACTGGAAATTGCGCTTTCAGGAATCAAGGATTGGCCGTATCCGATTGAAGGCGCGAGCGTTTCTTACAAACTGAATCCAGACCAAATTGAATTGCTTATCGGCGTTAGTGAAGTAAGGGGTATTCCGTTTCGAGCAGTCTGTGGAAAAACCCTCGAACGGGTCCGATCATTTCTGAAGGCGGAAAATGGAGTTCCTCTAGTCGGGCGCTCCTTCCTAAGTTCCTACTATCGCGGCCCGTGGCATGGTGCGGAGCGAGAAACAGCTCTGCGTACATTAGATGCCGTCACGATGGTCACGGTTCTCGTCATTGGCGGTGGAAGTTGTAAGGCTGGCTTGGTCCAGTCGGCAATCACCTTCGATAGCATATCCCCGAAGTAGTTTTTCGGATTCCCGGTTATGCCCAACAAGGCGCTCCAGCTAACGTGTTCGATTCGTGGGCACGCGGTTGAGCTTAGGTGTTTTAGCGACGCTTCGCGTTTCCCAGATATGAATTGGGGTCAGAGCGGTATCGTCTTTGCGGCTTCCCCAATGACGCAAGCCATTCTATTAAAATTACACTCTGCTCCCTAATCTATCTATAAACATGGATAGGTGGCGCGATGACTGACGAAGCAAAGTTCAATCGCTTTTCTATTTCACTGAAAGACTTTGAGAAGGCCCGTATGTTCTTAAGAGAAGCAAACAAGCATGAGTATGGAAGTGTAGTGCACGAAGCGCTAGTTTTCGCAGCCATCATTTGCTATTTCAGGCCTTTCACACAGAATGAGAAAAGCCGCAGTGCTTCTGCCGCGACACAGTTACTTCGTTCCGACTTTGAACACCTTACGCCGGAAGAATTGAGCATTCACCATAAGTGCGAGGAGCTGAGAAACAAAGCGCTTGCACACTCGGAATTCAAGTATAGGCGTATGCACTTGATTCCCCTTGCCACA
>NEWS02000004.1:379825-399921 GCA_002869845.2 Nitrospira sp. CG24B
CGGAAAGAGCAAGCGATGTATGCTCGCGAAGACACGCAGAAAGCCCCTGGGAAAGAGATCGGCGCCGATTTTATGATGAAGGGCACGATTGCCACCATTCTTGACGAAGCCGATGGGACCAAAGCAGTATTCTATCAGGTAGACCTTCAAATGATCGATCTGGAGAACAATGCGAAAGTCTGGTACGGGCAAAAGAAGATCAAGAAGGTGGTTGAAAAGAAACGTACCGTCTTTTAGATTCCGCGGACGCTGTTGAACCCAATCCTCCCACGCTTTGCCCACGGGGCTTCTGTGCGGTGGGGCGTTGTCACCCCGATCTCATTGTTGCCGTTTCTTGCCGTTCTTGTGTTGTTGGCCGGCTGTGGTCCTTCCGTCAATCACTATCTCCTCATTGAACAAAGCCTCGTTGCTGGTGATCCGCAACGGGCCGCAGCGATCGTCGAGCAGACCGAGAAAGAGTATGGAACGAAGGCGCGCCTGCTGTATGCAATGGATCGTGGAATGGTGCTGCAGTTAGCAGGCCACTATCAGCAGAGCAGTGCGGCATTGGAGCAAGCGGAAGAAGAGGTCGAGCGGCTCTATACCAGAACCATCCGTTCTGAAACCGCTGCGTTTCTGACTAACGATAATGCCCTCCCCTACGAAGGGGACGCTTACGAACACGTCATGATCAACGTGATCAAGGCCATCAATTACGCAGTTCAGGGGCAGCTCCAGGGCGCACTCGTGGAGGCACGACGAATCGACCATCGTTTGAATGTGCTCAGTGACAGCGTGAAGGATGCAACCAAGTATCGGAATGACGGGTTTGCTCGGTATGTATGCGGTATCTTGTACGAGGCGGTTGGGGATCTGAACAATGCGTTTATCGCCTACCGCAATGCCTATGAAGCGTATGGAGCCATGCGAGGGTGGATGAAAATGTCCGCCCCTCCGTCCTTGCACGCCGATCTTCTGCGGACGGCTGAGGCGCTCGACCTCGCCACTGAGTTTGCTGACTATCGACAGGCATTCCCTGATGTCGCCTGGCAGCCTCTTTCATCCCAGGAGCGACTCGCTCAAGTCGTCATGATCAGCTATAATGGGCGGGCTCCGCGCAAAGAGGATCTCTTTTTGGACTTACCTATTAGTCTTGATGCCGCACAGTTAGTCTTGCTGAATAGGGGAGTCTTCCGGTCGCCCTATCAACGGGATCGCGTTGCGGACAGCGTACTCTACGGACTCAATGGGCGCGTGGTGCGTGTGGCACTTCCGCGGTTAGTTCCACAGAAGACGCAGGTCACATCCGAAAGTATGACATTGACGGATTCAACCGGCCAGTCAGTCATTGTTCGGTCTGAACGGGCACACAATGTGACTGCGCTGGCTGAGAAAAGCCTTTCGGAACGTCTGCCGTCGATCACGGTGAAAGCGCTCGCGCGAGCCGCGACGAAATATGCGGCGGCGGAAGGAGCCATGATTGGAGCGCAACATGCCGCCGGAAAGGATGCTGCCCCCTGGGTCGGACTGTTGGTTGGGCTCGTGGCTCATGGAATGGCAGTGGCATCCGAAGAAGCCGACAAGCGAAGTTGGCAGACTTTGCCCGACGAAATTCACGTGGCCCGAGCGTGGGTCCCACCAGGCCAGTACCACCTGTCCGTTCGACCGTCGGGGCAAGGGGCGACGACAGCGAAAGATGGACAAACGATTGTGCTGACTGAAGGCCAGACGATGTTCATTATCCAGCGTGTGATGCAATGATGAGGCCCGGCGAGTGTTCCTTTGGACAAGGCGTCGCGGTTGTCCTGTGTCTGGGGTTGATGGTGTCTGCATCGACTGGCTGTACCTGGTTCACTGGAAAAGGGAAGCCGGGGTGGGTGGATGGCCGGAGTGTGGACTATCCATCGAGTCAATACCTGACCGGAGTCGGCCAAGCAGACACTCGAAGTAATGCAGAGGATCAGGCCTATGCGGCCGTGGCTCGCATCTTCAAGGCAGAAGTCGCGGCGCAAGCGAAGGACTGGGAATCGTACTGGGTCGTTGAGAATCACGGTGTCTCCAACGCCGAGCGGCGGCTCACGATCGACAACGTGACGAAAGTCTCAACCGACAAAGTGCTTGAGAACGTCAGGATCGCGGATGTGTGGTACGACTCGGAGAGCCGGGCGTACTACGCCTTGAGTGTGATGAATCGCCCTCAGGCCGAAGCCTCATTGATGGAGAAGGTCGCGGCCTTGGATCGCACGATTGACACGGATGTCACTGAGTCCCGGCAATCCATCGACAAGCTTGCCAAGGTTCGCGCCCTTCGCCGAGCCGGTCGAAATCTTGTTCTGCGCGAGGTGTATAACACGGATTTGCGAGTGATCCGTCCCAGCGGGCAAGGGACCCCGTCTGCCTATCAGGTAAACGAATTATCTGGTGAGTTGGAGCAATTTCTTGCTACGAATCTGGTGCTTGCGGTACAAGTGTCCGGTGACCATGCAGAACCGGTTGGGCGTGCGCTAGCTGAAGGGCTGATCCGGGAAGGGCTTCATGTGACCACAAAGATGGAAGGTGAAGAAGGTGGTTCCCCTGAATTGATCGTCCGAGGCACTGTTCGTCTGTTCCCTATCGAGGTGCGCGATCCCCATTTCAAGTATGTTCGATGGTGTAGTGATTTCGAGGTTGTGGAGCCGGGGACGCGGCGGGTTGTCGGGGCGACGGCGCACGGTGGGAGGGAAGGGCACCTGACGGAGCGTGAAGCCACGGCGAAGACGTTGCGTGTCATGCAACAAGCGTTGTCGTCGGATGTCGCGAAGGCGATTGCCGCGCATATTTTCGGCGAGATCGTGCTGCCTGAGACGGCGACGATGCCGGCGAGTTGCCCACGAGAAGAATCAGGGGTGAGGCGGTAAATGGACGTTCTTTCATGAGGAGGTATTGATCGTGAAAAAGACAGATGAACTCTCCGTCAGCCGAGCTCCACGCAGCCGGGGGCGGGGGTTGACCAAATCCGGGCAAAAACTTTCAAGCCGTGTGGCCAAGCGGCGATTGAGCGACCGACTGAAGGAAGACACGGCCTCCTTCAATAGCGGGAATCTTGCCGACACCTTGCGAAAAGAGGGGTATGAAGAGGTGCCACTCGATGAACTACAAGATCGGCTCTCTAAGCTTCAAGGGCCGCTCGCGGAAATCATTCTGAAGGGGAGGGTGTAAGGGGATGCCATATTACTATTTTGACTCAACCGCACTCATTAAGCGCTACAGCATGGAGCGGGGCACGAGGATCGTGAATAGGCTGATGGTGAAGCGCGGTAAAGTTGCGATTGTCCCGACATGGTCCGTGACGGACTTCTATTCGGTCCTGTGCGCACGCGCTCACGAGGGGCAGATTACGCGGGATGATTGCTACTCCGTTTTGTATAAGTTCGAGATTGAATCCAAACAGGGACTCTATCAGTTTATTGAACCAAAGATGGAGACCTACCTGGCGACCAAGGAATTGGCCCTGGAGTATCCGTTCCTTCGCTCGCCACAAGTGATGCATCTGGCTCTGGCATTGGAGTTGAAGCCGTTGCGATTGACCGTCGTCAGCGCGGATCCCCAGCTGTTGGCGGCGTCAAAAACCGCAGGACTGCATATTATTAATCCGGCCGAAGACTAGCATTGCCATGTTTTTCTGAATGAGTGCGGTCAAGTGGCTTGAATATTGACTGATCGGCCATGGGATGGCTCTTCCGAGGTTTGTTTGAGCAATTCCAAGACAGCCTGATTCCATCCGGATGGACCGATGCCAGGCGCGCGAATGAGATTCGGCAGGTTGATGTCGGGGTCATACGAGCCGTCCTGTTTTTGTACCAAGACTGGATGATCCACCGTCAGTAAGAGCGGAAGATCGTTCAAGCTATCGCCGATGCCGATGGTTTCGATATCATCTGGCAGGTTGGCTAGTCGCTCCTGTCGTTTGTAGCAGCGGAGCAGAATTTCTGCGGCCCGACCTTTGTCGTTGTTTCCCGTCAAGTGAAAGAACCGACCGCCTCTGGTCCAATTCAGCCCTCGCGTCACGATCTGGCGGCAAACTTCCTCGATCAGTTTAGTGGGGCCGTTTACCAAAAACGGCTCATCGAATTCCCGCAGCATCGCCCGCAGGGCATCTTCTCGGGCGAGTCCTGTGTTCGCCATGACTTCGTCGACCGATAGGTCGCCGAACCCTCGGAGCGGTGTGCCCACCGCCTCTTCTATTTGCCGGAGCACATCCCGGAGAAGCGCATAGGGTGTGCCGAGCTCGATGATTTGATAACCGGAGCGGCGGCGTGATCGTTCCAAGGGGAAGTCAAAGGTATTGAGGGGCACAAACACCGCCGCGCCATTCTCGGCGATGAAGGGATTGTGGTGGTCAAGGCGCTCTCGAAGCGGTTCAATTTCGGCGCGGGTCTTTCCGGAGACGATAATGACCGGAATGTTCTCCGCACGGAGGGCGTCGAGCGCCGGTCTCGCCTCGTCAAAGGAATAGGTATCGTTGTCTAAGAGACAACCGTCCAGGTCTGTGAAGAGTAGATAGCGTGACATAGGCTTAAAGATGTCGTAGGTCCTCGTTGATCTGCGACCGAGAATGTCCGGCCAGACGTCGTTCCAGGAAATCCTTCGCCAGATCCTTGCCACCCAACCCCAGGGCTAATGCAGCAGCAAGGACGAGTCCTCCCCAGGTAATCCCGAATCCGACCACCACGATGTGCTGAGCAATCCCCAACTGTTCAAATGCCATAGCCACGGTCAAGAGCTGAATGCCCCAGCGCGTTCCGGCTGCGATCCAGCGGGCCGGAGGTAACCCCGCGTTCACCGCAGCGATGAGGACAGCCTGCGACACGAAATTCGAGACGAGGTACCCGATGATCCCGATCACGGCCGCGGTGACCAAATGGGGAATATACGACAAGAGTGAGTGAGCGGCTTCATTGATCGGGGCCACATCGAGCGCGCCCAGTGATGCCGTGGTGGCAAAGATCACGATTAACCAGTAGGTAACGCGGCCGATAATATAAGACGGATCGGCTTTGATGCCTCCCCGCAGGAGGGCTGCCGCGATACCGATTCGATCACAGAGTCGATCCAGGCCAATGACGCGAAGCAGCCGTTCCATCAAATGCCCCATGCCCCAGGCTGCGCCCAGACCAACCAGCAAGAGAATCAGCATGGCCAGGACATTGGGAAGGATGGCAAAGACGCGCTCGCCAAGCGCGGTCACTGGTCCCAGTAACGTATGTTCCCAGCTTGAGGTCATGGCTCGCTCCTTTCAGACTTCGCGCGAGCAGCCCCGATGACTTCGCGCGAGTCCTGAGACTGAGGCCAACGTGCGACAAGATACTCTTTCTGTTTCTCGAACGTCCGGCAGAGCGTTTCGATGAGCTGCTCGGCTTCCGCCGAGGTCAACCCTTGGCTATCCAGCACGAATGATGCGGTCTTTCCTAAATACAGAGGGGTCAGCGCTTTCAAGAGATGTTCTTGTGGGAGCACGTTCCGATGATGCGCGAGGGCGGCGTCATAAATAATTTGGGCCCATAGCGAATCCGGAATGCGGAAATCCCGTAGCGGGACGTTCCGAAGGCTGGACAGCTGATCCAGGGCGTCTTCCGAGAGCATGCGGGCCCAAATATCGTGCAGGTCCGTCAGCCCGAGCTGAAATAAGTCCACCATCCGTTCGACATTGACATTCACCGGCTCAACGCCCACCTCATATTGGAAGCCGAAGAGAGGCACCTTTCGCGAGTCTGTGACGGGGAGCCAGGTGGGGGCATGGGCTTCCATCAAGGCGAACAAGGCCCCCACGACCTGTCGCAACATGGAGGAGAGGTCGGCGGCAGGGTCTTTGGGATCATGAATCTTGGCCCCGAGAAAACTCTGACACACCTTCGCTCCGCTCGTAATGGCCTCGGTCGTCATCCAAATGTCGATTCCGAAACGCGCGACATCGGACTCCCAGACGTGCTTTTCGAGATAGTGTTGCGCCAGTTCGCCGGTGAATCCAAAATCTCCGCCGATCGGCTGACGAACCTCCTGCCCGTAGAGGGCTCGGGTCAGAGGATAGGCGATGCTGTTGGTGATCGTTCCGTCGTACTTGTGGCGTCGATAGTACGGGGCCACATAGTCGTAGCCTTCTTTGAGAATCGGATGAAGGAGCAGTTCCATCCACTCGGGGGTGATGCTGCGGACGTCCGAATCGACGACGGCACAGGCTTTGACTTTGAGCCGTCGAGCGATCTCAAAAATCGTGCGAAACGCGCTGCCTTTGCCAGGGATCCCATGATAGGGCGTGATAATTCGGTGAAGCGTGCTCTGTCGATCGCTGATAAAGAGGGGTTCCAGATCAACCATGGTATGGGCGACGATGGTAGGGGTGTCGTCGGTGGAGCCGCCGTCGGCGTTGACCAGGACGGCACGATGGCCGTGAAAGTATTTTGCCAGCCCTGCTCCGACGGCGCGGACGACATGGCCGACGGTCCCTGCATTGTTGAAGCTGGGAATGCCGACCAAGATGTCGGCACTGCGTACAGCTTCTAGCAGGTCCTCGGTTTCAGCGGTGAGGGGAATCACGCTATTGTTCATGAGACAGGTTGCCTGGTTTCTGCCGTAGGATCCCACGCATGGTCTTGTTCCACGGCGTCCATGAGCCGATGGAAAATATCTGGGACAGCATGGGTCACTCGGCTCCAGTTCGAGATCATGGGGACGCCCAACGGGTCGCCGAGGAAGCTGTCCGTCGCCAACGTCATGCCGCGCAGAAATACTTCAACGGCGCGCCGCTCTTCATGGCGGTCAAAGCGCAAACTGTTGATCGCCGCGTCATTTTCATACCGACTAATCGCTTCTTGCGCGGCCTGGAGATAGGTGGCCCGCAACGTCTTGAGGGTGCTTTCCGAGAGGACCAGCCCTTCGCTCGCCAGGTTGCGGAAGAGCGATTTGGTGATATCGACGCACATTTTCAAGAGGCCGGCATCTGGATTGTGCGTCGACAGCGTTTGATGTTTGTGCTCATAGGCATCGGCGATATCGGCTTGGCAAATACGACGGAGTGCGCAATTGCGGTACACCTCGGCCAGCATGCCGACCTCCAGCCCCCAGTCGCCGGGAATGCGGTTGATCCAGGCCAGATCTCGTACCATCGCGAATTCACCGGCCAGTGGGTACCGAAAACTGTCCAGAAACGAGAGGAGGGGATGCGGTCCGACCAGCAACTGTAGACTACGGATCAGCGGAGTGATGAAGAGACGGGTCACACGTCCATGCATGCGGTCTGTCACGCGGCTGTAATACCCCTTACAAAATTCGTAGGCGAGGTTCGGATTGGCGACGGGGTAACAGAGGCGAGCGAGGTACTGGCGGTCGTAGCTCACGATGTCGCAGTCATGCAGGGCGATGATTTGGCTTTGCCCCCGGGCTAGCACATAGCCGTAGGCTGTCCAACACCCGCGTCCTTTCCCCTGGTGTCCGATATCGATCTCATGCGAGACCAAGGTGTTCAACAGCGCCTGGATCCTGGTCCCGTCGTTCCAGACGACGCGGACTCGTTGGGGGAGCTGAGCAAAGAATTGCTTGGCCAGCCGGAATTCCAACGCAGAGGCCTGATCCAAAGAAATGACGATCTCATTGATATAGCGAACCTCACCCAGGATTTCCACGATGCGCTTGAGGGCGGGACGCTCCAGCTCCGAATACAGTGAGGGGAGGACCAGCGCGATCGGCGTCGTTTTCGCATACCGCTCGAGCTCGTGCTCCAGCTGCTCCGTGTTGGGCTGACCGAGACGGTGGAGAACGGTCACGACCCCATTTTGATAAAAATCAGACACGATGACCTTTCTGCGAATCGCGGAGTAATGCTGAACGTCGATCCCGCGTAAAGCCGGGGGAGCGAAGAGATGCGGATGCTTCTCAACCGATTCTACGCTGAAGAGTGCAGGGGATGTGCCATCGCTGAGTATAACGAAAGGCTAAGACTCTTGTCACTTCGTGCCGGGGATTTGCTCGAATTTTGAGAAAATATCTCGCAGAGGTGCAGGGAAAAGCAGACAGGAGTGGAGGGTTTCCCCTATGGCTTATCGGTCGACAGCTTCTTCCCTAGCCGCCTTGCCAATCGCACCATGCCGGGCGATCGATCGCCGGGGCTGAGGAGCACGTTCAGGACATGAAGCTGGCTGTGATCGGCAAAGGCAGCGGCAAGGTTCTGTTCAAATTCCCGCTGCGTCCCTACGCGCGAGCCTCTTCCGCCTCCGATCAGGTTGCACACGTTGTCATACTGCCATTCATGCACATCGTTAAAGGGGCCCTCCAAGATCTCTCGCTCCGTCGAATAGCCTCGATTATTCAAAATAATGACAATCGGAGCTTGTCCATAGCGCACGCAGCTGGCTAATTCAGTCCCGGTCATTTGAAAGGCGCCGTCTCCCACCAGGACGATGGGCCGCAGGCTGGGGTCGGCAAATGAGGCGCCTAAGGCTGCGGGAACGGCGAAACCCATCGAGGTGTAATAGGCCGGTGACAGAAACTCAAACCGGTGGCGCACATGGAGGTCAGCGGCGGCAAAAAGCGACTCTCCGACATCGGCGATCACGACCGTTTTTTCAGTCAGGACTGTATCGAGATGTCGGAAGAGTCCGCTCAGTGTGACCGGTGCATCGAGGTCAGGTGTCGCTGGAACTGCAACCGGTTGCGCAGGAAGCGATCGCTGAGCGTGAGAAAAGGAGGGCAGTGGAGATTTCACAAGGCCCTGGACAAAGTCCTGGAATCGAATCGATTCATACCGGTGGTGTTTGATGGCGACGCGGTCGGCGGTGGCATGGATGGTACGGCCCTCTGATAGTAAGGGCGACGTGGCATCGAGGTCTTCCACATCAGACAGAACAGATCCCAGGATCAGGAGGCAGTCGGACTCGTTGATGAAGTGCTGAACTTCATCACGTCCAATAAGCCCGCCATAAACACCGACATAGAGCGGGTGATCCTCTCGGATGATCGATTTACCAAGTAGGGTCGAGGCGATGGGAATGTTGAGCCGCTCCACTAAACGAGTCAAGTCATCTTGCAGGCCAAATCGACCGACCTCTGCGCCCACCAGCATGGCCGGCTTCTTGGCCGACGCGAGCATGAGTCGCACTTCACTGATCGCTTCTTCGAGAGCAGCCGGGTCACTCGGCGTATCCTCAATGCAGATCGGCTTCATGCCACCCATAAGGGGGCAGTGGACCATGTCTCTGGGGATTTCGATATAAATGGGACGGCGATAGCGAAGCAGGGCGGCAAAGGCCCGATCCATCTCGCGTTCGGCGGTTAACGGATCATCCAACGTCACCGCGGCCACAGTCATCCGCTCAAAGACTTCTCGTTGGGTGGAAAAATCTCGAACCATGTGATGCAAATAGGGAGTGCGAGTTCGTTCAGACAGGCCAGGAGATCCGGTCAAGAGGACAACTGGCGAGCGTTCTGCATAGGCGCAGGCGATGGCGTTGACGGTATTGAGCCCGCCGACGCAATAGGTGACACAGACGGCTCCAATGCCGTTGATGCGAGCGTAGGCGTCTGCCGCGAAGCCGGCACAGTCCTCCCGCGTGGTTCCGATGTGCGTGATCGGCGAGGCCTCAATGAGTTGATAGAGAGACAGGACATAGTCACCGGGAATGCCAAAAATATGGCGAACGCCCAGACGATGCAGGCGATCCAATACAGCGGAACCAATGGTAGCTTTGTCGCTCATTCTTCTTTATCCTCACACCGCCGGTTTGCATGCTGCGTTATCAGGAAAACATACTGGCAGAGGTTCGTCAAGCAATGAGCGTGTGATGATCGGGCTGACGACAGCCGGCAGATGACCACTCTCGCATAGAGTTCGCTACACCATGTTACAGGAGATAAGACGATGACACCGATGGCCCAGGTTCGCCTTACGTCACTACGGATCCCGGAGGGGCGACCGCTCTGGCTCTTTGCCGGTCATGTCGGACCGCTCGCCGGTCAAGCAGCCGCTGGGGATCTGGTCGATGTCCTGACCCCCGACGGGCAATTCTACGGACGTGGTCTCTATAACCCTGCGTCGAAAATCCGAGTCCGTCTCCTGACATTCGAGGATGAACCCATCGACGAGGTGTTCTGGCGGGGGAGAATC
Source organism: Nitrospira sp. CG24B (assembly GCA_002869845.2). GTDB lineage: Bacteria > Nitrospirota > Nitrospiria > Nitrospirales > Nitrospiraceae > Nitrospira_D. The sequence continues at coordinate 389,940 of NEWS02000004.1, forward strand.
CAACAGGCGATCCGCCTCCGACAGCGAGTGGTCGCGCAGTCCAATGCCTATCGGCTTATTTATGCTGAAGGCGATCGACTGCCGGGGTTGATCGTGGATCGATACGATCAGCTCCTGGTCATGCAGTGTCTCTCGTTCGGCATGGATAGCCGGAAGGAACTCTTGGCCGACATACTGATGAAGGAATTGAATCTGACAAGGGTCTATCTACGAAACGAGGCCAAGAGCCGGCAACTCGAAGGACTGCCTCTTGAACGGAGGTTTCTCCACGGCAGCGGCCCGACGCAAGTGGAGATTCAGGAGGGGAACGCGAAGTTTCTCGTTGATGTGGAGAAGGGGCAGAAGACCGGCTGGTTTTGCGATCAACGGGAAAATCGGCTGGCAGCCGCCAAGCTCGCGGCAGGAGCCGACGTATTGGAAGTATTCTGCCATACTGGCGCGTTTGGTATTCATGCCGCGCTCGCCGGAGCCGTATCAGTGGAGGGCCTCGATGTCAGTCTGGACACACTGGCCATGGCCCGAACACAGGCCACGATGAATAAAGTAGAAGATCGCTGTACCTATCGCCAAGCCGATGCGTTTGAGGAGATGCGCAAGCTGGTCAAGTCGGGCCGACGCTATGACCTGGTGATCCTCGATCCTCCGGCCTTCGCGCGCAGTAAACAGGCCCTGGCCGGTGCCTTGACTGGGTATAAGGATGTCAATCTTTTGGGCTTGAAACTGCTGAAGCCGGAAGGATTTCTGGTCACGAGCTCCTGCTCCCATCCTGTCTCTGAGGAAGATCTTTGGAAGAGCATCCGCCTCGCCGCGCGCGACGCCAAGCGAGACATCCGGCTGATCGAACAACGAGGTCAAAGCGCCGACCATCCCATTCTCGCCAGCATGCCGGAGACGCGGTATCTAAAGTGTTTTATTGTGCAGGGGCTGTAGGTGGGATTGTGTACTACATTGCTCAAGATTTGGCTTTTCTTTTCCTGTCCCCAGGACAATTTCTGTACAAAGCCCCCAACTGGTTATCGCTAGTTGCTACTGGTAGTACGAGGATGTAAGAAAGGCACCTTGAGTTCTAACTCCAAGTGCAACACTACCGGCCTAGATGGGCTAAGGTGTTGCCATGCCACCGAAATGCTACACACACTTGAGTGCTGAAGACCGTGAGACCTTGAGTCTGGGGCTTGCCCAGGGCCACTCGCTACGGAGAATGGCCAGGGTGTTGGGGCGAGCCCCCAGCACCGTGAGCCGCGAGTCGGCGCGCAACGCCACGCGGGGCCGTCCCTATCGGGCCTGCACCGCTCACACCCAGGCGGCCATCCGAGCCCGTCAGCCGCGACGACCGCGGAAACTCCTGGATCCCTGGCTGTGGCAGTATGTGCGGACGCATCTGGCCGAGGGCTGCTCGCCCGAGCAGATTGCCGGGCGGCTCCAACGCGCGTATCCTGACGACATGCGCAAACACCTGTCGGCTGAAACCATCTATGCCGGTCTGTATGTGCTGCCGTTCACACCGCGAGGACCAGGGTCCAACGGCCATAGACCCCACGATTGCGCGCCGTTCCCGGAGGTCGCATCTGGAGTGCCCAAAGCCGCGATGTACTGCGTCGAGATGCGTGTGAACTTCGTCTGGCGCTCGCCTGCGGCGTGTACGTCCTGAGCTACGATGGTGATTGTCACCAGTAATGCCGTCGCCAGGCAGGCGCGGCGAATGAGCTGCTGCGTACTCCTCAAGCGTGCCGACACGTTACCTCGCAGTACATGAGTGCGTATCCCGATCATTTTGAGGATTGACATCATCGCGCCACATTTCCTTCGGGGCGGGGGAGCCACCACCAGATCACCACCATCTTGTACCAGTCCGGTCATACGGATATCCAGAGTGACATCAACCGTGAGCTGTGGGACCGATCCTTCAGCGAAGAGTGCTTTGAGAGAAGAGAATGGTCTTGGAGTCTTTCTGTGGTCACATGTGAGGAATCTCAAACGACCGGTGAAGCTATGAAGCTGAGTCAGCCAGGATCAAGGAAGGATTGAAATGCATGAGCCACACCTGACACACTGCTCAGGACATGATGGACACAGTCTCACCATTCACAAATGCTCAGGCAATGCTCCTCGCGCGCTTCTTATCTTCGCCCCAGCGACCCAAAGATACACTGACCTATCCTCAATTGGCCGGGTTCTTGTTTAGTCTCGCGAATGGGCCGGAGTTAATCCCGCCGTCAGAATGGATTCCGCTCGTCTTCAATGACCAGGAAGCGCTGTATGAGACCAACGACGAGGCGGAGCGGGTGCTCGAAGCGATGCTGACGCTCTACAATGATTGTATTCGTGAACGAACCGGGGGGATCGTGTCTCTCCCTCCAGGGTGCGAGATCAGACCCTGGCCCATGGAAAATCTGAGTGCCGATGCACCGCTGAGTCAGTGGGCGCAAGGATTTGGAATGGGCTATGACTATCTTGCGGAGGTATGGAACGAGTACACGCCTGATGAACTTGATGAGGATTTTGGAGCGTTGCTGATGACGCTCAGCTTCTTTACGTCTCCGACACTTGCCGAAGTCTACCATCAGGAAACAAAGGGAACGGGGAGTCTGGAGCAGCTTGCTCAATCTGTGATCGAGATCTTCCCTGATGCGATGCGTGAATATGCGCATCTGGGACGTGCGATCTATCAAGCGCGGCTCGAAACGGGCGACCTCGATCTCGCATCGTCAGGCTCTCTGAAGATTGGACGCAATGATCCCTGTCCCTGTGGCAGCGGGAAGAAGTTTAGGAAGTGCTGTAGCGCAAAGGCAGGCACAGGTTCTGATCCGGTTTTCCACTGACATGCCCTGTTGCTGTGGATGCGTGTGTTCAGGACTCCTGAGACAGACAGCGGTGGGGGGCTTCGTTTATACTCGGCACATGCCTTATCGATCTGACTCTACTGCTTCTTTCTCAGCTGAGTCCCGCCGAACCTTCTACGAAGGTCATCGGTCGCTGGCCCTGTTCATGCTTCTGGTTGTGTTTGCGGCGCCGTTTGCAGGGCTCTACGTGGCTGGATTGCTTGGTGTGGTGGTGGGGGTATTGGTCTCGGCTGCGGCCTATGTACTCACACCCTTTGTCTGGAAATGGATCGGCGGCTGACCTTGTGAGTCAGCCGCCTTCCCTTAGAGATTATTGCTGAATAGCCGACAAAATCCATCGTCCATCACGCACACGCATGAAGGTCCAGACTTCGCCCGATTCGGTCGATGTTTCATCGCTGCCTTCCACCAGATAGCCTGGTTCTCCGCGCGGGATAGTCGTGGAGACCGTATAGTCACGGGCATTCCAGCGTAGGTCCACGGTGGCATAGTCGGTCGTATCTTCGGACCAGGCTTCGCGCACGTCTCCCTTGAGTAACTCCACGCCTTCTACGTGATTCTGCACGCCTCGACTGTTGTCCTCGGCCATGGCAGTGCTGAAATAGCTCAGCATTTCCGGCGTCAGGCAGCGTCGCAATGCCGTCACATCTTGCGCACTCCAGGCGGACTGAATATCTGCCAGCAGTTGCTGGAAGGTGGCTTTATCTTCGGTGGTCACGGTATAGGTCGTATCAGTGGTTGGTCTGTCGGTGCTGCTGCTGTTGGACGAGATATCGAGGAGGCTACCCCTCGTGGCTGTGCTGCGCGAGAGTCCCGTGAACACTGGAGCAGGTGTCTGACGGAATTTTTTGAAATAGTAGAGCGCACCGCCTCCGACCAACATGAGCAGGAGGATCAGCCCAAATGAGTTGGACGACGAAGCTGGCTCTTCGGTGTCCGTCGTTTTTGCGCTGCTTTCCGTCGCGCCGAAGAGCATATGCCCGATCCAGGTTCCGGCCAGACCACCGGCGATTCCAGCGAGCAGGGGGTTGCGTTGCAACCATGACGGTGATGTGGTCGGAGCAGGCTGGCCCATGGGGCTGTTGGCGGCGTTTGGCGGCGGGGCCGTCGACGGCTTGGCGGTGGTGGACTGTTCAATCGGCTTCGCGCCGTTGTCTTGATGGGTGCGGGATCCACGGCTGCCCATGCTTCCGTAGCCCCCACCTCGTGAGCCGCTTGAAAATCCTCCGCCTGATCCTCCGCGGGCCTTTGCAAACGAGAGGGTCGGGAGGCCGACGAGTGAGGCAATGATACAGACCGCTATGAGTTGTGAACTCTTGACCATGGGTTTCCTTTCGCAACAGGGTGGCACACTTCGACTGGCACAGGTCCCATCCTAGCAGCTTTGAGTATAAAAAGCCTGAAGCGTGTTCGTTGGATGAAGACAGTGGTTGACTCTTGAGTTGGGTCAGTTGTTCACGCGGTGATGTGAACAACTGACCACGGGTACGGCAGAGGGCGAGAACAAAGGCATTCGCGGTCTACTGATCTCATTCCATCAACAGGTCGCCATTGGCGGACGGTTGAACTCAGCGACCACGGGAAACACCAACGCGGCGAAATCCCAGTAGCGCATGCGGATCGCCTCTGAGTGGGTGCCCCCTTCAAACACGATTTGCTCGTCGCCAGTGAGTGACCGATCGACATACACCGGAAGCCCATAGAGCGTACCGAGAGGCGGCATGGCGCCAACTTCGCAGTCGGGGAAGAGGTGTGAAATTTCTTCTTCAGTTGCGAGCCGAACGCGGTGGGTTCCGAAAATTTTTCGTAGACGCTGGACATCCACTTTCTCCGTCGCCGGCAGCACCGTCGTGACAAATCGCTCCTTCACTTTCACGATCACCACCTTCACCATCTCTTGCTCTGAGACATGGAGCGTCTGAGCGACGGCAGCCGCTCGGAACATTTGCGAGTGAGGCAAGACATCGTAATGAACATGCTCACGATCAAGATGAGTTTTAAGCGTCCGTGGAATGGGCATGGGAGGACCTCCTCTGGTAGCCGATCTCCAGACGGAGACCGTTGGTGGGTGTTCTTGCTGGAAGATTGCTCGGGGACGAGAGGACGATAGTCGGGAGAGAGTGCATGATTACGACTCCACGTCAATCATGACGCCCAAGAGTACACAATTAAGTATAGCCCGTTCGCAAGTATGCGCAAATGTGTGGGGCCAATTCAACAGGTCTTTTTCTGTTGGGGGTGGTGGTCCTGGCTGTGGCTTGGTGAGGGGACCTTCGTATCTGCTCACTGCGGAGGGGACTGGCGATGTAACCGATTCAGCCCGTCGAGGGCCGCGGTGCGGTAGCATTCGGCCATTGTGGGGTAGTTGAAGACGTTGTGGACGAAGTACTCCACCGTTCCTCCATAGGTCAGGACCGATTGGCCGATGTGAATGAGTTCAGTGGCTCCCTGGCCGATGATGTGGACGCCCAGGAGCGTGTGCGTGTCGCGGTGAAAGACCACTTTCAATAGGCCGTGGAGCTCGCCGCTGATATGGCCTCTCGCCATTTCCCTGAAAAAAGCTCTTCCGGTGACGTGCGGGACGCCCGCAGCGGCGAGCTCTTCCTCGGTTTTCCCCACCATTGAAACCTCTGGAATGCTGTAGATACCGTAGGGAATCACCTTGATGTCGTGCGACTCGGACACCTGAAAGGCGTGGCAGGCGGCGAGGCGGCCTTGTTCCATGGCGGTCGCGGCGAGCGCGGGAAACCCGATGACATCACCTGTCGCATAGATATGGGGAATGGCCGTTTGGTACTGGCTGTTGACGGAGAGCTGCCCTTGCTGGTCAGTCGAGAGGCCGATTGCGGGGAGGTTCAGCGCGTCTGTATTGCCGATCCGTCCCATGGTGTAGAGCAGCATGTCGGCGGTCACCGTCTCGCCATCGTGGAGGTGGATCGCCGGGCGCCCGGCTTCATTCACGGCGATGCCAAGATGCTCTTCTCCGAGTCGGATCGCGACGCCATTCTGCAGCATCTGGGAATCCAACGCCTGCGCGATTTCCTGGTCCAGGAACCGCAACAGCTGAGTTCGCCGGTCGATGAGGGTGACCTTGATCCCAAAGGCGGCCAACATCGACGCATACTCTGTTCCGATGACACCGCCTCCGAGGACGATGATACTGGTAGGGTTCTTGGTCGTGCGGAGAAATGAGTCGGAATCGCACACCGTTACGTCATCGAAGGGGATCTCCGTGGGGCGGCGTGGTCGTGACCCCGTGGCTAGGATGATGACTGAGGCCTGGACGTGATCGACATGCCCATCCGATCTCACCACGATCATGGTATGGGGATCGACAAAACTGGCTGTGCCCTGGATGATCTCGATGCCGTTACGCTGCAGCTGGTTGGTGATCACAGCCACTTCAGTCTCGATGACCTGGTTTTTGCGTATCATCAGGTCTGGGAGCGTGAGCTGCTTGGTGAGCGCTGCGCCCAACTGGTGTAATCCCCGCCGTCCCAAGCCATGAATGTACTCGATCGTGTCCTTGAGTGTCTTGCTGGGTAAGGTGCCCGTATTGAGCGAGGTTCCGCCGAGTTGTCGCGCTTTCTCGATGATGACTACACGTTTGGACAGTTTCGCCGCCTGGACAGCGGCTTTCTGGCCGGCTGGTCCACTGCCGACGACCACCATGTCATAGGATCGCATAGAGGATCTCACTTCTCCGCCTCATCGGTGCGCAGCGCCTACGATATCCTGGCGAGCCCGACTCGCCAAGAAAATAGAGGATGTCGGAAGTGTGGCTGCCAGAGGTCAGCAGGCCAGCTGAACGTTGCCGTCCTGGCCGTCCGCTTCCCACCTGATTGCGCCGGTTGGTGTGAACCTCCTACAATGCTCCTCTGATTCGTTATGCTTATTTGTGTCGGGGTGGGAGCATTGTCCATGCTTCCGTCTCGTCTTATTCAGGAGGCCTCATGAATTCTGATCTGATCAAGCAGCTCGGGCCACTGGCTGCGCTGGCGGGTGTGTGGGAGGGAGACAAAGGCGCGGATGTGGCGCCGTCGGACGATCGGGGGACGGAGCAGAATCAGTTTCGCGAGCGGATGACCTTTGAGCCGATGGGACCAGTGCGCAATCACGAGCAGGTGTTGTATGGCTTGCGGTATGCCACGGTGGCCCGGCGTATTGGAGAAGCCGATCCGTTCCACGAGGAGGTGGGCTACTGGCTCTGGGATCCGGGGGAGGGGCAGGTGTTGCGCTGTTTCATCGTCCCGCGCGGGGTGGCGCTGATTGCCGGTGGCACGGCGGCGCCTTCCTCCACAACGTTTGCGCTGGTGGCAGAGGCGGGATCGGACACCTATGGGATCTGCTCAAATCGGTTCCTCGACAAGGAGTTCAAGACGGTGCGCTACGAATTGACAGTGACGGTCCTCGACCAGAATCGGTTTCACTACAAGGAGGACACGCAACTCCGCATGCCGGGGCGGTCGGATCTGTTTCACCATACGGATGAGAATACGCTCACACGCGTGATGGGGTAACGGCCTGGGAGCCGATGTTGCTGCCTGGCGGGTGGGTGGTTTCTTGACCTGGTGCCGGACGGGTTGTATGGTTAAAGAGCGTATGCGGCACATTCTAAGAATGAGATGGTTCCTTGGCATCAGCGCCACGATCGGCTTTAGTTTGTGCTGGTCGCTCTCCTACGCAGGCCCAATTGGAGATGGACGTTCAGTGATCGGGCCGGCAACCTCCAGCGTCGCGGCATCTTCGGGTACTGTCATGGTGACGGAGGCGGCAACGGGGCAGGGGCCATCAGCATTGCTGACAGTGGAGAGCATGGGATTCCTGAGAGCTGTTCCGAGCCTGACGAAACAGATTGTGGTGGGAGGAACGAAGCTGATGCCCTATATCGGTGCAGGGTTTGGGGGCGGCTATCTCACGGAGTTTGATCGTTCCCTGCATGCGTCGCCATCCTTTTCGTCTTCTTCCGGCTCCACCAATGCCGGGCTGAGGAGCCTGTTTGGACAACACCTCATTCCAAACGAGGTTCAGCTGGGCATCCGTTTCCCCTTCTAACCAGCCACATCTTCCTCGGTCCGTGCGATCCGTCAGGGCTCATCATCTACAGGCAGAACGGAGGACCTACTGTGAAAACGGGTTATCGGTTACTCTTGGTCGATAGAGATGGCGTACTGGTAAGTGAATTCCAATTGACGGAGCGCGCCCTCGCTCAGCCGGAGGCCTTTGTGGCGGCGTTGCAAGAGTCGATCGAGTCTGTGGAAGAAGCAGAGCAGTAAGAAGGATGTCGGCGAGTGTCAGGGCAACGACATGGGCAGGAGGAATCCCGCCCACATCGTTGTGGCAGCGGTCAGTTCCCTACCTTGAGCAGCCACCCATCGGTTTTGTCACAGTCACTGGGCCCTTTGGCGAAAATATCGAGTCGGATGTAGCTGCCCTTGATGCTGGGGGGCAGTTTCCCCTTGACCTGGAACCCATAACCGACTGGGGTGACGGTGATCGGAACTTTTTCCTCCTTGATTTTCACCATGATGCTTGCGGAAGTCGTGGCCTTGGATGCAAGGAATGAAAAATCCGATTTCGGCGCCACGGTGACATTATTCTTATCCGCGGAGAAGGGAGGCGGTGTGAACGTAGTAAAGATGACCTGATCACAGGCGGCCAGGTCGCCACCGATATTCGGACTTGGATCATACGCCCAGACTGGGCCGGCGGTACCGCAGACCCCAACTGCAAGAACAAGCCGTAGAAGATTTCGCAGACTCACGGTTATGCCCCTCTCTCTTATGGTGGTTGACGATTAGGTCCGCACTGACAACGCGGGGATATTTTGTACGCGTGAAATAGAAAAAACAACCCCCCGGTCGTTTGAATCCTGTAGGTCTTGTGGAGACGAGCGTTGCCCTGTCACTGACCGATCTGAATGACTCGTGCAGATGAATTCATCTCGTGTGTGAAATAGGAGAGCTTCCGTTTGGTTGTTCTGCTCCGTAGAGCAACCTGATTACGTAGAGCGAAAAGTTACCGGGCCTCTTTTTGCGTACTCAACCAGCTCGAGGGCACTGCTGTGTGACTGGACAAGGGGGTTGTTACAGTCTCGCCAGCTGGTACGAAACAGGAGGTGGTATTTGTCGCGCGATGGCTGGTAAGGGCCACTTTGCGATAGTCGCTACAGCAAGCTCCACGCCTGAAAGCTGCCGTTCATGAGAGATGGTGCTCGCTTCGCGCTATACTCGGCTGGAATAGGCCTGGTGAGCTGGAATGAGGTGGGCTTGAGTACAAAATGAGCGCAGCTATCGTCTTTCTTGGACTTCTACTAGGAATTGCTGTGCCCCCGTCTCCCCTTGCTCGGCAGCTTTTCTTATCCATAAAAGCCCTTGAGTTTGGTTGCGGGAAAGGATAGATGGAACCCCGTGGTATAGTTGTTTCCCATACTCGAATTGTGAATAGCCATCACCAAGCTCTGCCGCGAGTGCGTAGTCCCGAATCCCTTCTTCATATCTGTGCTGCTTAAAACGAATCCAGCCTCTAAATCCGAGGATCATGCGTTCTGTCGGCGCAAGTCTCAACGTTTCATCAATCTCCCGAGAGTATTCTTCTAGATTAGTCGGATTTACGCCGTTATAGACCACCCCCTTTAACGCCTCCAGCCGATCGGTATTATCGATCCCTTCTAAGAGGTCTAGGGATTTTCTGTAGAGCGGCAGCGCGCGTTCTCGTTGGTCCTGTTCGGCAAAAGATTTGGCCTGATCGAGGTATATTGTGGACTCAAAAATTCTCAGGAATTCGCTCGAAGTGTGCTGATCTCGACACGCTTTGAGAAATGCCCACATGTTGTCGTAGGACCCGCCCCAGCGAGGCTGAAGGGTCAGCAGATACCGACGCTTAATGCCATAGTTGTTGGGATCGATCCGATTGGCATAGTTCAACCAGGCTACGCTTTTTTGCTTGTCACCAAACGTCATGGAAATATTTATGAGGTGGAGCACCGACACGATGGGTTTGCGTGAGAGTTGGAGAGAGGCTAGAAGATCCTGATTGGCACGTTCTAGGTACTGCTGCATGTTGACGATGTTCTCAGGGGGTGTGTCTTTTATGTATTTGGCACCACGTGCCGCTTCTCCCAATTTCCGAATGTAAAT
>NEWS02000004.1:400021-440109 GCA_002869845.2 Nitrospira sp. CG24B
CCTGGTCCAGGAAGAATCTTTGTCTTTGTGAACAAGCCCATGAGCAAGGAGGTGGCACGTGGCTGCTCCCACCGTCCCGCAGGCGGTACAATCATGTCATGAGTTGCTCTTATGGCTGGTTCCGCAGCTCGATAAGTTTCCTCGTACCCGTCGCTTTACATTGGGCGAGCGCATCGAAACGGGGTTGCTTGAGGTCTTGGAGCTGTTGGTAGAAGCGGCGTACACTCGGAATAAGGACACATCCCTGCGACGCGCAAATCTGAAACTGGAGGTCGTGCGGCACCTCTGGCGACTTGCGCATGAACTGAAAGTGACAGCCACCCGCCAGTATGAGCACGGTGCGAGGCTCATCGATGATCTCGGTCGGCAGATCGGCGGCTGGCTCCGCAGTCAACCGACGAGTGAGCCACACGCATGAAGCGACTTGATGGGATCTGGAACAGGGTGACGAGTTTTGAGAATCTGTTGGGTGCGTACCGCAAGGCCCGGCGTGGGAAGCGCAGCAAACCGGGCGTCGCGGAGTTTGGACTCAATTGTGAACATGAGTTGTTAGCACTGCAACGTTCCCTGCTCGAGGGTACCTATCAGCCTGGTGACTATCGACTATTCACCATCTATGAGCGCAAGCCGCGTGTGATTGCGGCCGCGCCGTTCCGCGACCGCGTAGTGCACCACGCGGTGATGCAGGTGATCGAGCCACACCTGGATCGCACGTTCATTTCGGATAGTTATACCTGCCGCCATGGGAAAGGCGTGCATGCGGCGGTGGATCGCTACCAGGCCTGGGCTCAGACCTATCGGTATGTGCTGAAGATGGACATCCAGCAGTATTTCCCCTCCATCGCTCATGACCTACTGAAAGAGAAGCTGCGACGACGGGTCAAGGATGCAGCGGTCTTGGACTTACTCGACCGCATCATCGAGAGTTCGCCGAAGAGCACGGCCGAGCCTCAGTACTTCCCAGGCGATGACCTCCTGACGCCGCTCGACCGGCGAACCGGCATTCCCATCGGCAATCTCACGAGTCAGTTTTTCGCCAATCTCTATCTTGACGACTTCGATCAGTACGTCAAACAAGCATTGAAGGTCAGGCCGTACTTGCGATACGTGGACGACATGGTGGTGCTGGACCAGGACAAGACCCGACTGGCGGAGATTCGTGTGGCGGTCCGTGAGCGGCTTGGGATCGACCGGCTTCGCCTGCATCCGCGTAAGGCGCCTATCTCCCCCGTGGCTGACGGGCTGAATCTCCTTGGATATGTCGTCTATCCCGCGCGTCGACGGTTGCGCAGTGACAACGGGCATCGTTTTGCCAGGAAGTTTCGCCGCATGGCGGCGGCCTACCAAGCAGGGCGTCTGGAGTGGGCTAAGGTTGTCGCTTCAACCCAGAGCTGGATTGGCCATGTGCAACATGCCGACACAGAGGGCCTTCGCCGGGCGATCTTCTCCCAGGCTGTATTCACAAGGGGAGCAGGCCAAGAGATGGCCAGCGCGTGATCCGTGGTGGCTCCTGGAACAACAAACCGGAGAACCTGCGTCCATCCAACCGGAACAGGAACACCACCGACAACCGGAACAACAACCTGGGTTTCCGTCTCGTCCAGTCCGCCCGCACGGCGCGTAGCCGGTCCAGAGTCGATCTGTTTACGGACAGGTCGGGCGAGACAGCGGGTGTCCATGAGCCTGTTTCCCGGTCTCCCGTCGAAACGGGAAGGCCGAATAGAGGGCCTGGGGTGAGGCGAGTCGAGGCTGTCGGCGAAGCCGATGGCCCCGGGCGCTGCTCCGTCGAGTAGACCAGTCAGAGCCGGATGGGGGGCTCAATATTCAGGACCGGTTCGGCTGAAATGCTCGTCGTGATACTTGCTTGCCCAGATTTGAATAAGCCACTATAATGGCTATTAATAAGGCCAGTAGGAGGTAGCTATGCCACAAGTTGATGAGTACGTTTCCGTCAGTGAGGCTAAAAATAAGTTATTGGACCTAATCAGGCGGATGAAGCACAAGCAGGAGGTTGTGGCTATTACGCGCGATGGTGTTCCTTCTGCGGTGCTCTTGAGTATGGATCAGTTTGAGGGGCTCGTGGAGACAATCGAAATCCTGAGCGATCAGAAGTCGATGCGCCCGCTCCGTCGATCCTTGAAGCAGGCTGAGAAAGGGCAGTGGGTGAGCCATGACGCGGTATTTGGACGCGAGAATCTGTGAAAGGCTACCGAGCTCGGTATACGGCGGAAGCGGCTGAGCGAATCCGTAAGTTTCATCCACAAGTCAAACGGGAGATCAAAGAAGGCATCAGGGAGCTACTGATCTCTCCGCTCGCAGGTCATTCGCTCCAATTTGAACTCGCCGGACTTCGATCCTATCGTGTCAGGACCTATCGAATTATCTACCGCATTCATGATGACGAGTCTTGCCTTGATATTGTCTTTGTCGGTCCACGGCGCAATGTATACGAAGAGCTAAGAACATTGCTGCTCGCAAGGGGGGAGAAGTGAGTAGCCCGTTCGCCATGGGCTTGAAACAGCAAGGTTATCCAAAAAGGTCCATCTGAGCTGGCTGGGGGGATTCAATATTCAAAACTGGTGTGGCTGGGGTAGAAGCTGCGTTCGTTGGCTCAACCGGTGTGGAGTGGCGGTCGAGAAATTCTTTCAGCTTCTTGAAATCTTCTTTCAACGTAACGAGCAGGTTGCCTTGATGCAGAGCGGCTGCTGGGTGGAGCAGAGGGAACAGCACAAAATCTTTCATGTAGAAGGCCTGTGCCTTCACCTTCGTAATGCCGACTTTCCGCTCCAATAATGTCTGGGTGGCCCAGTTGCCCAGGGTACAGACCAGTTTGGGGCGAATCAATTGAATCTGCTGCAGCAAGAACGGCTTGCACGTTTCCACTTCGTCTTGCTCTGGATCACGATTATTCGGTGGCCGGCACTTGATGACGTTGGCAATGTAGATGTGATCGCGTGAGAGATCTGCCGAGGCCAGGAGGTCATTCAGGATTTTACCGGCTGCCCCCACGAACGGCTCACCCTTCTGATCTTCATTGAGACCTGGCGCTTCTCCGACAAACATGATACTGGCATGAGGGTTCCCCACGCCGAAGACGACTTGGCTGCGCCCGAGCTTGGCGAGTTTACATCGCTCGCAGTTGACGAGGGATTGAGCGAGGTCTTGAAGAGGAGTGAGTGTCATGAGGTGTAAGGGCGACGAAATGCGTAGCGGTATCTTAAAAACGGACAGCCGGGATGTCAATCAACATAATGTGGGTTAGGAGGCCAGTGAAATGGCGATGAAACGGACTTGGATGGGAAGCCTTTTGGTCGCGATGCTTCCAGCAGTGGTATCTGCGGCATCAGTGGAGCTGGCAGCGTACAGTGATAAGCCGTTGTGTGAACAAGTGGCGAAGTTGTTTGGAAAAGGGCTGAATGCTGTCCCAGACCTATCAAGGACTGTGGAGTGGACTGCGGTGGTGTTGAAGGGAGAGGGACCAAAGACTAGGCGCTGTTCGAGTCTCGACAAGGCAAAGATGGATCTGAACAACGATGGGCGCGATGATGTAGTGGTGAAGACCACGTTTTGTATGAAGGGCGCACCGAGTGAGAGTTTCTATGTCTTTCCCGCCAATAGTCCGGTCCTCGACCAACTGGCTTGGCAAGACATGAGCCCCCTGTTGGCAACGCACGACAAGTTTGAGCGTACCGGAGGAACATATCCGCTGACGTCTCTTCCCATGGACACAGCATCGTCATCTCCTGCGTTGAGCACGGTCTTTACGATTCAACCGTTCCGGCTTGATGGTGTGGCCTATATCGGCCTGACCGATGCTCGACGGGAGTGGATGGTCATCGCGAAGTATTGGGGCGGCGAGCGGTTTGAGGATTTGTGCTACCTGCACGCAGGATCTAATTAAGATGGTAGCCTTTTGCTGCCAGACAGGTATCCCGCATGGCGTTGATGGTCGAGAGGCCATGCAGTGCGCGGGCGTGGTCGGCAGGACTCTGAGGCCCCGCACTGAAGGGAAAGGGTGAACTCTGACTGTAGAAGTGCTGCTCGTTGGCTAACCGTGCTTTGTATTCACACTCCATATAGTCCCGCTCCACATCATATCGGTTGAGGCCAGCGGGGTGGCCTCTGCGCTCGTAGGGACTTTGCGCACAACTCCACATGAGTAGCGGAAGCGTAAGTACGAAGATCCTGGCCCATGAATGCATCTCTACTCGTACCATCCAGCCCTGACAGCGTCAAGCGGGGTGGGCGGCGACGAGCTCTGCACAGCGATGGGCGCTGACAAGCGCACTCTCCAGATTGGCAGGCCATCCGGTGTCGGTCCATGCCCCAGTGACGAATAAGTTCTGGATAGGACTCTGTTGAAGCGGCCGCAATCGCGCGGCACCCGGTGTCAGCAACAGGGCCGCGTGGTTCTCGTGAAAGACTGACTGAGCGGTCATATTCTCTCTGGCCGTTCCGGAGAACAATTCGCACATCTCGGTCTGTGCTGCCTCGACCACCTGATCGTTGTTCAACTCGGTGAGCCTGTTCCCGACCGCAGAGAGCCGATAGTCAATTTCACCTGACTCGAGTGATGTACTGGTGAGCTGGTGGAATGGTCGGCCAGGGAGGAGGAGCAGGCGAGGCCTTGGCTTCGTCGTGGGGTAGGTCAATTGAATCACGACCTCGCTCAGACTTTGAAGCTCGGTGAGCTGCGCGAAGTAGGCGTAGCGGGTCAGCAGCCGTTCCGGCAATAGCTGCAGGAGATTCTGGTGGGACAGCGCGATGATGTACCGGTCGGCCCGCAGTCTGGTGTCGTCGTGAAGCCGGACCTCGCTCACACCAGTCTGTCCAAACTGAAGGGTAGGCCAATGGGTTAGAGAGACAATCTGTGCACCGCCTTGCCGGAGCGCCTGTTTCATGGGGCCGATGAATCGGTGGTCGATGGAGCCGGCCAGGCGTGTGAGCCTCGCATCCGATGCATCGCGCAGAAACACAGTCGAAAGCAGATGGACGAAGGTTGAAGCGGCGAGACGTGTCAGCGCGTTGTCGGTCAACCACTGAGCGAGCGGATCCCAAATCCGTTCTCTGGCTTCGGGACTTTGCCCGGTCGCCGTCAGCCATTCATCTGCCGTCCGATTCTCTAAATCCGCTGGGAGAGTGTGGGCCTGTTCCCAAATTTGCTCCACATGGGAGAAGAGTCTCCACCGATCTTGCCAGGAAAGGCCGTGGAAGCTGAAGAGGCTCATCATCCACTGAAAGGCTCCGGGAAGACGGGTCGCCTGATAGGGGGCGATTCGCCCATCGGGGAGCCGAAATTCGAGTGGAATGGTCTGGTCGGGTTCCGAAGGTCTTCCTCGGTCGAGCAGGCGAAGGACCCGCGTCGTCTCCTGGTGGCATCCCAGAACAATCGGGGCTGGCTGGAATGCATCGGTCCGGAACCCATCGAGCCAGCCAGGATGATCGAGCAGGGTGATGTGGTAGCCCTGTTGACGAAGATGGTACGCAGTGGCCAGGCCGGCCAGTCCAGAGCCGAGAACGAGGACGGTCTGTGAGGACGGCGCAGTCACGAGAATCGGGAGCGGAGCCAAACCTGTAGGGCAATAATCACTCGTTGGGTGGTGGTGAGACTAATACGGGGTCCGAAGACCTGATAGTTCGACCGTTCGATCCGTTCCAGGATCCGACTGTAGATGCCACGCATGATTTCCGCCACTGTCAACGCACGGCGTTCATGAGCTGGTAGTTCCTTGAGGGCCGCATCGGCTCGCTTATAATAGTGGTGCGCGCGTGACGCCTCATACTCCATCAACGCTTGAAATTCAGCCGAATAGCTCCGATTCAGCAGGGCTTTCTCGGGATAGTTCCATTTCTGCAAGTCATCCAACGGCAGATAGATTCGGCGTTGGGCGGCATCCGTTCCGACATCGCGCAGGATGTTCGTTAATTGGAACGCCATGCCGAGTGCCACTGCATAATCCTGTGCCCGCGCCGATGTGACTCCGAATATATGTAAACAGATGAGCCCCACCACGGAGGCGACGCGATAGCAATAGAGCGACAGCTCATCGAACGTGATATACCGATTATTGAACAGATCCATCTCGACGCCTTTGATCAATTCCTCGAAGTACGCTTTTGGAATGCCCAAGGTCTTCACATGGTGGGCGAGGCTCACCATGATGGGAGTAGTTGGGATGCCGGAATACACCGCGTCAAGCTCCTCACGCCAGCGTTTCAGTTCGTCTTTCGGGTCGCTCCCCGCAGCCGGTTCGTCGACGGCACTGTCGACGGCCTTGCAGAAGGCATAGACCGTGTACATGGCATCGCGTTTGGCTCTGGGAAGAAAGAGGAACGAATAGTAAAAATTGCTGCCGCTTTTCTTTGTGTAGGCGGTGCAATAGGCTTGAGCTTCAGAGCCATTCATGATGCGCAGCTCCCGGTCTGCGTGGAGGCCTCAAGTTTGATCGCCTGGGCTGGGTCAAGGGCATGGTCAGGGGTCGGATGCAGAATGGATGCGAGCAGTTCCAGGCCGTCGACGAGTCGAGGGCCAGGGCGGCTGAAGTAGGAGGCCGCATCGACGACGTAAAGATTCGGCCACTGTTTGCAAGCCTGCCGCCATGCGTCACCGGATTGTCCGACGCGCGTGAGCTCATTGACCGTGCGCTCGACGGAGTACCCGCACGGCATGATGAGGACTACGTCGGGCCGAGCGGCTTCCACGGCATGCCACGTCGTTTCATGCGATGGAGCATCCTGAGATCCGAGGACATCGAGGCCACCGGCCAGCGCAACCATTTCTGGAACCCAGTGGCCTGCAACATAGAGAGGATCCAGCCATTCCAGACACACCACACGCAGGCGCGTGGACGTCTTACTGGTTGTGGCGCGCACGTGGTCCACTCGACGACGGAGTTCATGGGTGAGTGCTCGTCCCTTCGCGAGTACGTCTGCCGCTTGGGCGATGCGCTCGATATCATGGATCATGTCGTCTAATGTCGTTGGGCTGAGCGTGAGCACCTCGGGTCGATGTTGGAGTGACTCGATCACGCGTGTGAGTTGGTCCGGCGTAACCGAGCAGACATGACACAGGTCTTGCGTGAGAATAAGGTCCGGACGGGCACGGCAAAACGCATCTTCATTGAGTCGATAGAGTCGTTGTCCAGATGCAACCAGTTCTTTGACCTGCCGGTCGATTTCTCCACCGGAGCCTCCGTCCTTTCCAACCAGAGGTTCGATCATGACGGGAACTTGCCGAACCGAGGCAGGAAAGTCGCATTCGTGGCTGATACCGACCAGCTGATCGGCCAGATCGAGAGCAGCAACTATTTCCGTTGCCCCGGGGATGAGTGAGCAGATTCTCATTGTGTTATGTCGGCCATAAACGGGCACGCAAATCCTTGAGGCGCGTTTCGCTCAAACTAGAGCTGATGGCATCGGCCTCGTGTAGGTCCTGGATGGTGTGTGTATTGGCCACCGCCAAGACCTTCATTCCCGCCGCTTTCGCGGCCCGAATGCCGGGGAGGGAATCTTCGATGACCAGGCATGCATCCGGCGAAATCGCAGCCATAGACTGGTGACGGTTCAGTCCAGCCAGGGCTTGCAGAAACGGTTCCGGATTGGGTTTGCCGCACGTCACATCCTCTGCGCTGGTAATGTGACCAAACGCTTTTCGAATCCCGATTTGTTCCAGCACCAACTCGATCTCAGGGCGCAAGGCACCAGAGGCGATGGCAATGGGGTAGGCGGCCGCGGCAGCTTCGATAAATTCTCTGACACCCGGAAAAATCACGAGATGATCCTTGATCGAGGTCAAATAGGCGGCGGCCTTTTTCGTCATCAACTCTTCGAGAAGGGAGGGAGAGGCCGGTCGGCGATTGATTCGCAGCGCCTCCAGAATACATCCACGATCGTCGAAGCCGAGATAGTCGGCGTAATAGTCTTGTTCGGTCAAACTGATCTCGATGTCTGCCAATGTCCGGCGCAGACTTTCAAAGTGCAGCGGCTCGGTGTCGGCGATGACACCATCGAAGTCAAAGATTACGGCGCGCATGGATTCCTGTGGCTCGTGATGTCTCACCTGCTATGATGGCGGCGTGAACGGGCGGCATTATAGCACAGAGGGCGGCGATGTGATCGCCGCCCTCTGTGCTGGGGGAGTGTAGTGCACCTAGGCGATCAGGGTTTCAATTTAAGCTGCTTTTCAACCAACCAACCTTTTGTGCCGAAGTCACTGCGGACGGAATAGACCCAGTCACTTCCCTGGAGGTCGCCGTCGAGAATCGTGAGCGCAGTTCCCGGTGGAATAGCTGGTCCCGGTTTTGTCCCTTCGGCATCCTGAGCCAGGACCACTTTTGTCCCAGGATTTGTTGGATCTGCAAGTACGCTGACCCGCTGACCTTCGCTGAACAGGGGAGTCGGCGACGCGGTGATAGGTGCAACGGGTGCCGGTGCTGGTGACGGCGGGGCCTGTATTGGAACTGAGGCCGTCGGCATCGGCTGAGGGACTGGAGGTGTGGGAACGGGAGCTGTCGTCGGCGCTGCAGCCTGCGGTACCTCAACTGGTATTGCAGGGGGTGGAATCGGAACAGCGGCTTGAGGCTGAGTGGCCGGGGCAGGCGGCGCCGGTCTTCGGGCGACAGGCGGTTGAGGTTGTGGGGCCGGCGATTCGCCGAGAAGCGGCCCGACGTAATCCATGATCATCTCCTGCTCCATCGCGACATAGGCGCCGCCGCCGATCACTATCAACAGAAGTACCCACAGAAGCGGACGCCCACTCGACTGTTTGGGCGGCTTTGTAGGCGAAGGAGATCGAATCGTGGTGGTCTGTTCCAGCTCTTCTTCCGTGAATTCCAGGTCAGGTTCCGGCTGACGAGCGAACAACAGGCTCCACGTCAGAGGACTGCCAGCCAACGACGGGCCCCCAGCGATAGCAAACATTTCGCACCTCCCTCTAGCAGACAGCATCGTACAAGCTAGAAAAATACTTATCATCAAGCCTATAGGCTGTCAATTTTGTCCGAATATTCAGCAGCGCCCATTCCGGTACGGATGCAGACTCAACAGGATTGTACATGGGAACAGGATAAGACGTGAATGCAAGGGGCTCAGCCGATGCCATGTCTTCGGCCACGCAGTGGAACCTGTCGCAGGTGATTCACCTGCGATGTCCCACTCGTTTTTGGCCGAGTAGCGCTGGCGCAAGACCGCGAGGACGTTCGGCGACAGTCTGGATGGTTGAGGTGGAGTGATCATAGCGAGGCCGATACCATTTATAGCCCTTTCACTTGAGGCGGAACATGCAAAGATTAAGGAATCACTCGGGCCTCTTGCATGTCTGTCGAGGCGGCAGGCACAATGCAGCGATCAACGATCATGAAGTCCTACCGCGAAGAACTCTGGTTTGAGACAAAGACCAGACGGGCCTATATCAATATCACGCCCCACGTCGAGGCAGTGGTAAGGAAGAGCGGGGTACGGGAAGGTCTTGTTCTGGTGAATGCGATGCACATTACGGCCAGTGTGTACATTAATGATGATGAGCCTGGCCTCCTACAAGATTATGACGAATTCCTGGAACGGCTTGTTCCGCAGGAGGCGGTGTATCGGCACAACGATACAGGCGAAGACAACGGTGATGCTCATCTGAAGCGACAGGTGATGGGGCGAGAAGTCGTGGTCGCGCTCACCGAGGGCAAACTCGACTTCGGTCCGTGGGAACAAATTTTTTATGGCGAGTTCGACGGACGTCGTCGTAAGCGGGTTCTTGTGAAGATTATTGGTGAATAGGGACGTGCGGAGAACCTGTGTGTGACGAGTCGTGCGTAATCGTTCAGGGACTTGCATGGGTAGGAAAAGTTTGGCAACATGCCTTTTGAGTTGTCGAGCCATGGCCGCTGGCTCGTCCAGCAGGGAGCTTCGATGTTAGGCTGGTCTCGCCCCGATCCACTCACACGGGATCTCATTCATCTCATCAACGCCCGTCGCCACGATCATGGTGATACCGATGATGCGATTGATACCTTGCAGGCGTTTCTGGAGCAGGGACGCGAGCATGATCTACTGACCGTGCTGGCGGCGCTCGACGAGGAAATGGCCGAATGGCTCTTTGATCTGGTCGCGGAGGCCAGCTGCACGTTGCTGTTGGACG
The DNA here is from genome assembly GCA_002869845.2 of Nitrospira sp. CG24B. Taxonomy (GTDB): domain Bacteria; phylum Nitrospirota; class Nitrospiria; order Nitrospirales; family Nitrospiraceae; genus Nitrospira_D. The sequence goes on from NEWS02000004.1 coordinate 410,151, forward strand.
GACCGGACGACGAAAAGCCCACCTACGGCACGATGGCGGCTTTAGAGCTTCCCTTGCAGGCGAACTTAACCGCCCCGCTTAAACTGAAGATTGATCCAATCGCCACGGCTGATCTCTTGCATAAGTCTCTTCAGCTTCCTACTGGAACGGTTGTTCGCGTCGAGTCGCGCCTCTTGACCGATGCCACCTTGGAGATGCTGAATCTTCAAATGTTTCATGACCACCTTGTGACGGTTACGGATTCCAGACGTGTCCAATCCGTGGCGGCGCGGTTGCTTCCTCCGGTCGAAAATACGGCGTTTCTTCTATTTGAGCTGATCGGCGCTCCAGACCCCGGTTTGCCCGATACATGGGAAGACGGACAGCGTCGTGAGATTCTCGAAGGGCTGGTGAAGCAATGTCCAGAACTGGCGTGCGCGCCCGATACTATCGAGGCGCCGGTCTATGCCGCCTATGCGATGTTCGACGCGCAGAATGCGGTACGACTCCATCACCTCGCCGATGAGACGGCGGCAGTATGGCGAGAGCTAGATCCGCTTGTCAGATCTCGCACCATCGTGCATCTCCATACACAATGTGGGAATGGGGTCTACATGCCAGTGTGGACTGATCTGTTCGATCCAGAGCTTCCGGAAGAGCATGGTCCGGTCTGGACCTCTCCGGACGTCTGGGTGTTTACCGCCGATCTGCCGATCGAATGGCCAGGGGAGATGTTGACCAATCGGCTATTGGCCGAAGGCTGTACCAGGTTCGAGAATCACATCGTCGAAACTCCTGACAACTAGTTTCGCGCGTTCCTGCCTTTTTTTCTTCCTGCCAGTCGGTTCTGTCGATCGCGCGATCCTGCAAAAAACTCCTGTTTCGATGATTTTTTAGCCGCGTTATTTTATCCTCACCGTGATGAAGCCCGCCAGCACCCAAGAACGATTTGGGAATGCGATCACGAACTCCATTTCTGTGGCGGGGCTGGTCTTGGTCTGGGCTATTATCTGGGCAAATGTCCCATCGAAGGAAGAACTCTTCTCGGCGCCATCGGCTTCACCGATCGCTGACGCGCCGCGTGTTCTTGATCTCGATCTGACGATTCCAGGTGTGACTAGGCAACCGACTGACAGTCTAGCAGGAGCGAGAGAAGCGGAGTCGGTGGCCACTCTCGGTGGCGTATCCGCTCTGCGCGACAGCCGCGCCAGGCAAATCGCGGAAATGAAGTGTGAGGCTGAGGTTCAGCAGTACTGTCCCGATTCGCTTGTCGGAGAAAACAGGCGACGTTGTGTGGTGCAGCGCATGAAACGATTTGACCCTTCCTGTCAACAGATCGTGCGGCAACGGCTGGTGCGTTGGACGGACGCTGAAGGGTCTAGGCTCGCCTGCGCCGACGATGTGAAGCGAGTCTGTGTAACCGTGCAGCCAGGTGATGGCCGTATTCTGCAATGTTTGCAGGCGCATGAGCAGGAGCTTTCAGAGGGCTGCTACCAAAGTTTGCCTAAAGGGCGTCTCCACTTACGAAACTGAAGATTCGCATGCCAGGCATCGTCCCCTCACGGCTGCGTTTGTGTCGTGTTTGACTGCCAACCTGAGACGATTCAGCAATAGTGATGGGGAGGAGTCGCTCGAGCTGAAAACTCGCGAAGAGCCGAGAGAAGGAGTCCCTCGTATTTACGCAGCCAATCCTTCGAGACAGGAGCGGAGTTCCATGGCGAACTCTCCGGCGCGGCGATAACGGTGGACCGGGTCTTTCTGCAATACTCGATCCAGGACTTTCTTTACGATGGGAGAAAGATCCGGCCTGATGGCTTTCACACTGGGATGCGGCGTATGAGCGATGGCAAACAGCAATGCTGAGACGTTGTCCGCAATAAAGGGAGGACGACCGGTCAGGAGCTCGAACATGACGACGCCGAGCGAAAAAATATCTGAGCGCCCATCCACCTTTTTCCCTGAGATCTGCTCGGGGGACATATACGTGGGAGTTCCCAGCACAATATTCGTTTGAGTTTTCGACGATGTCGCCATCTTGGCGATGCCGAAGTCCATGATCTTGACGACCTCATCGGTGGTCAGCATGATATTCGCAGGTTTGATGTCACGATGCACAACGCCCTGCTGATGGGCATAGTCCATCGCGTCGGCGACGGTCGCCAGTATCGGAATCATTTTTGTGAGCGGTAGAAGATTGGGTTTCCGCGACCACTGCTTGAGCGTGGTGCCCTGCAGCATCTCCATGGCGATGTAACCGAGGTCGTCTTCTTCTCCGGCGTCGAAGATCGTGACGATATTGGGGTGAGACAATCGCCCGGTGGATTCGGCTTCCTGAAAAAACCGAGCTTTCACTTCCTGCAGTTTATCGTGGTCGTCGATCTCGTCGAGCCGCATGGTCTTGATCGCCACGAATCGCTGGATCGTCGGATCTTTCCCAAGATACACCACCCCCATTGAGCCGCGCCCTAACTCCTTGAACACCTTATACCGACCGAGCGTACTGGGTGGACCGTTCTGTGTGGTGAGGATGGGCGTTGTGGCCCCGGACTCGCTCTGTTCTTGTTCCGAGTCGATATCGTCAGTGCTTTCGGCGGACGCTCCTGGTCCTTGGCATCGAGCCGATTGCACAGGTTTTACAAAAAACCGGCGAAGCGCCTCGAGATGCAGAAGCCAGGCAGCAGTAATCCAGATCCCACTCAGCGTCAATGCTGCGGTATACGCTAGGGCATAGCGCGTGGGGCCTACAGGGGCGCGAAGCGCAAGCTCGGTAACCCGGATGGTCTTATCTGTCACGATCACCATGAACAGGGTGGTGACCGGAAGGGCCAGTTGTCGCAGAAACGAGAAACCCTGTCCGTTATCCGGCATCTGGGAAAATGCGCGGAGCGAAAGCATGCAGAGTGCGACTAACCCTGTTTCTTCGGCAATGAAGCGAATGGTTTGAGAACTCGTCAAGCCGAACAACGAGAGAGGAAGCGACTCCGCCGCCGGCAGTTTGCTCAGTACGGGACCGGCCAAAAGTATGGCCAGTGTGACAAGCACATATTGAAGGGTCCAGCTCGACGCGTTGACCATGGGTGACGAGATCAAAAGATAGTCAGAGTCTAGCGGATACTGAAGGAGAGTCAATGGATTGGAGAAAAATATGCGGAGGATATCGCGCTAGAGTCGTCCGGCGGCTTCCTTCATCTTGGGAAGCAGCGAAGTCGGAATGTGCAATGTGCCCTTGCCGATACCGACTTCGATGTCGGGTTTCGTGAGGCCATGGAAATCGCTTCCGCCGGTGACCAGGAGGCCGAGTTGTTGAGCCAGGCTGAGGTATTCTCGAGTCTGTCGCGCGGCATGTGTACTATAGTAGACCTCTACCCCGTCAAGCCCATCGGCTTTGAGCTGTCGAACCAGATCGACCAGCGGCTGCTCCGCGACCTTGACCCATGTCGGATGAGCCAGGACGGCAAGTCCTCGAGCTGCCTTGATCCAGCCAATGGCTTCGGCAGGGCTCGGGAGTTCCCGAGGCACGTAGGCCGGTTTACCCTCAGCAAGAAAGCGATCAAAGGCTTCTTTAGCAGAAGTGACGACGTGTTTGTCCATTAAGGCACGGGCGATGTGCGGTCTACCAACCGAATCGCTGCCGGCGAGTGCGCGGACTTCATCGTACGTAATGTCGATTCCGAGGGTCTGCAGGCGTTCGATGATCTGTGGATTCCGGCGGTGACGCCCGTCCCGCAGAGTCTTCAGGCGAGCAAGCAGGTCAGGATCCTGCTGATCAAGAAAGTACCCCAGAACGTGCAACTCAGAGTTGCCGGTAAACGAGCTGATTTCCACCCCAGGTATGATCTCGATTCCACACCGTTGTCCGACCGTTATGGCCTCAGTGACACCCGTCATGATGTCGTGATCGGTAATCGCCAAGGCCGTTACCCCTGCGTGGTGCGCCATATTCACCACTTCAGTGGGCGTGCAACTTCCGTCAGAGTGGGTGGTATGCAGATGAAGGTCCAGGCGACTCATCGCGATGGCTCTGGAGTAAAGGGTTTCTGCGCGACAAGTTGGGCGGTGTAGACGGATTCCGACTCGCTCGTTCCTTCGTGGAGCCCTTCGTCATAATGGAGAATGCGGAGGCCGGATGTGAGGCGTAGGAGTTCACTCTGTGCAAGGCAAAACTCTCGACGCTTTGGATGCTGGCGCTGGATGTGGTTATCGATGGTAAAGGTTTCGTAGAGCAACACCCCGCCGGGCTTCAGCGCCTCGATAAGAGAGGGGAAGAGCGGTCGGTGCAGGTAAAAGAAGACGAGAATGGCATCGTACGCTTCATGTCCGAGATCCGGCTCTTGCGGCGGTGGCGGCTCCAGATCCAGTACTCGCGAACTGATATCAGTGAGATGTCGTGTTTGGGCGTGAGTCAAAAGCCGTGCGAGGGCCTGTTCGTCTCGATCAACAGCGTCGATCTGGTAGCCCAGCGAGGCGAGAAACAGTGCGTGACGTCCGCTACCGGAGGCCACATCGAGGACCTGGCCTTTAGGAAGACGATGGAGTTGTTGGGCGAGAAACTGGGCCGGTGGTGGCTCTGCGCGGAGGATGTGCTGCGCGAGTCTTGTGCGCTCAATGTTGATTCCGACGGAACGGGTCACGTAGGGGATGGGGGGATGTAACTTCCGCAACCACAGCTTGATGCGACGGATCGGGAATTCATCGAACAGGGCTGCCAAGAGCCGTTCCGCGAGCGTTTCCAGAAGCTGGGACTCCTGCACGGTCCCGATGTCGACGACCAGCTGAGCCACTTTCGCGTAGTCGATCGTATGACCAAGATCGTCAGATAATCCTGCTGCCTCCAGTCGACAGTCCAATTCCAAATCGACCGCAAGGGGTTGTGGGCGGGCGCGTTCCTCGGGTGTCACACCGCAGCGGCCGCGGAACTCCAATCGTTCGATGACGACATGTCCACCCATGTGTGTATTGTCGAAGATCGGAATTCAGGCTGTCAAGCAAAGAGGAAGATGTGACGGGCGAGAGGTGTGATGGGTATGAGGGCTAGACGAAGTATCGGCTCGTGTCGAATTTGTGTTCCGTATTGTCAACCAACCGAATAATGCTGTAGCGGTACTCGCCGGCATCATCCTTCTCGGTCAAATCCAACTCGGGGCCATTATCTATGGGAGTTCCCTGCGCATCGGTAATAACTTTGACGACTGGCCGCTCGCTCTCAGTCGTATCGGTGGCAGGCTTGAGTACGACGGCGAATGCATCTGAATCGAGGACGACCAGACTGCCGATTGGAATGATTCCCACGCAATTGACGAACAGTTTGAGCAAGGTCACATCGAAACTTTTCCCAGATTTCGAAAGCATCATATTGAGTACTTTTGAGGGTGACATCGGTTCACGGCGGTAGACGCGGGACGATGTCATGGCATCGTAACAATCGGCGATTGTGAGGATGCGCCCCGTCAGAGAGAGTTTCCACGGTGTCTTTAACTTGGGATAGCCGGAATAATCCAAGTTCATGTGGTGTTCGAAGGATGCTGCGGCCATGCGGGCCGGAAGGTTGGTGATGCCGCGTAACTGCGTGAGGCTCAAGACTCCTTCCGTGGGATGGTTGCGCATCATCGTCCACTCGTCTTCCGTGAACTCACCTGGTTTATTCAAGACTTCCAGAGGAATGGTCGACTTTCCCATGTCGTGAAACAGCGCAGCCAAGCCGAGATCAGCTAGTTCGATTTTCGGATAGCCGGCTCTGTTTGCGAGCGCAATGGAGAGGAGCGAGACGTTGACAGAGTGGTTATGGGTGTATTGATCGTGGCAGCGAAGCGTGGTGAGGCCCAGCATGATCGACTCGTCCTGCATCATCAGGTCGACGATATTTTGAATGGCACGTTTTGCCTGCTTAAAGCTCAACGCTTTGCCGTCGCGGGACGACTGCGTCAGACTGCCGACCGCATCGGCGGCTTTGCCATACGCAGTTTTTGAGCGTACTTTGTGCTGAGCTTTCGAACTTCTGTTTTCTGGAAGGTCTTCTTTGAGGTTGAGCAATCGAGGGTCCTTCAGTTCGATGCCGGCCACGGCCAGGTTGACCAATTCCTGCCGGAAGTCCTCGATCGACTTCGTGGCCGGATCGAGACTGACAAAGAGGTGGGCGAACTCTCGAAGGTCCTTGGAAGAAACCGAAGAGGAAAACGTCAGGCCGCCGATCTTCCACTTTTTCAAGGCGTCAAGAACGCTTGAGACGACCAGCATTTGTTGTGCCGTCACTTTTAGATGGTTCTCACCGAGGAAGAGGAAATCGTCCTGTACCCACAAGGTGACGGGTTGGTCGTGGGCGAGAGTTTCAATGAGGGTCAGCATCGTTTCGACGGGTTTGTCGAGAGCGGCATTGGCACGGCCATGGATTTTCGACGTCTTAATCAGTGTATTCAACTGTGTGATGAGCTGGAATCCCAGCATCACCAACTGTTGGTCGAGGATATCTCCAGCTTCTGACCCTTGACCGATCTTCCGTGACAACGACTTTTCGTGTGTCAGGAGCGGCTGGATCTGATCTTCGCTGGGCGGGCTTTGCAGAGGCTGCGACTGGCTTTCTTTCACGATCACGTGTCCTAGTGTGTCGCACCGGTTGAGGGGAGGGTGCGCTGTAGCCGTTGAGCTTGCGACAATGCCGCGGCGCAGCCCTGGCGAACTGCGGCACTTCCTTTTTTGGCCCCCAGTGAGAGCGCGGCGATGGCGGCAGGGGTGGCGAGTTTTCCGAGTGTTTCTGCTCCCAGGACTGCCAGCTCTTCTTTTTTTCTCCGATTCGTCCATGTCCACTCGGTCATCAGACCTTGCCAATACGGAACCGCTTCGTCGCCGCACGTGGCGCGGACAGCCTGAAAGATTGCTCGTCGCTCACTGATGGGGCGATCCATAAACCCTTCTTCTGATAGAAGCGGGGACCATTGGGAGAAAGGAACGGTGTACTGGCCGGACATGAGCAGCTTCAGCGCAGCAAAGCGAACCCCATCATCTTCATCGGTCGAGAGAGAGACGAGTTTCGTGCCATTGCCGTTGGGTCGGAACAGGCCGAGCGCACGGACTACTTCCCGACGAACCTGCGCGTCAGGATACCGGGTTAATCTTTCGACCGGATCGGCGAACTTGGGATTATTCCACTTGATGAGAATCGAAAGCAGATTGCGAACATACCCACGCCTACGATCCGATAGCCCTCGCAACAAGGGATCCGGGTGGTCCTTCGCGAGGGTGATGAGGGCCTCTGACACAATGGCCTGGTGGACCGGTGACGTGACGTTCGCGAGAAGCGGACAGAGTGAGGGGACGGCATCCGCCTTCATCAGCAGTAAGACAGTAGAGAGGCCTTTTACGTCGGCGTCCTGGTTTTGGTTGAGATATTCCTCGATCATCTTCACTCGTTCCGTACGGCCGAGTCCATTGAGGAGCGAGGCCAACTGCTGTTTGTGTTCCTCGCCCAGATCTGGCCGCACGGCATCCGTTTCGTGGAGGAGACTTAAGACGTTCTCCAATACCGTCCATTTGCCCACGCGAAGAAGGGATTCCACGACGGTGCCCCATAGACTGAAGAGTTTCGTTAGCAATGCGGGAGACTTCTCTGAGGCGAGGATTGCGGTCAACATGTCCAGAATGTACATGAGACTGTCTTGTTTTCGCTCTGCCTCGATCTCTTGTACGAGGACGGCCAGTTCTTCTTCCGTGACCTCATAGCCTGCAAGCCCAGACTGGAAACGATTTTTATCGTTTCCAGAACCGCCGCTCCCAGCGTCGGCCCCTTCTTTGATCCGCTTTTTGCGTTCTCGCTCTAGATCCAGTAACTCTCTGAGTGTCGAATCCGATGAACTCATGCTACTGTCAGGGCGGGTCACGCCATCGCTTGCGACCGACGACTTTGAGAGTTCTTCGGCTGTTGCAAGTGTGATCGTCGACAGATTCCGAGACCACAGGCGCGTGACGATATCATCGTCGTCCTCATTCGAGTCGACGTTGCTCCATAAGGATGCAAGGAAGAGCGACAGCTCTTCTTGTGTGAGCCCCTCGTGCAGGACGAGTTCTCGGATGCCGTCACCGTACAGTTTGAAGGCGAGACTCTCGCTTCCTCCATCCTGCTCTGCCTGGTAGACGACATGGTCCTTACATCGCAATTCAGATCGTTGAACGAGGAAAGCCAGTCTTGAATACGCAGTGAGGTGATTGGTCAATTCTTCGAATAGCTGCTGCGTAAATTTCTGGGCGACAGGATTCGCTGAGCCGTACGTCCGGTTCGATTTGGCCGTTTTGTCAAGTAGTTTTAAGACACGTTTGACGGAGACAATTTCTGGATCTTCAGCCGTGCGTGTGGCGACTGCGGCGGCCATCATTTCTTGAGCCGTTTTGAGGTCGGTCGTCATACGTAAGACCTACCGGCAGATCGCGGATTCGTCAAGAAAAGCGCTGTTCTCTGCAGTTGTACTACTCTCAATATGTACGTGATTCAATGGCTTGTTTGCCACGAGTGGCATCGGTAGAATCGAGCCGTACTATGAGTAGAACTCCTCTCGTGATCTGTTTCGGCGATAGTCTGACGGCTGGGTTTCAGTCGCCGACCAAGGACAATCCGGTTGGACGGGAAACTCCCTACGGGCAGTTCGTACAGTCTTTTTTAGGCGGAGGAGCAGCGGTTCGCACCAGTGGAATTTGCGGTGAGTTGACGGGCGAAATGGTTATGCGGTTCCCGCAGGATGTGCTTGCTCATCAACCAGGCTATGTCCTGATTCTTGGCGGCACGAACGATCTGGGGTGGAACGCATCACCCTCTGAAATCATGGGCAATCTGGCCACGATGTATGAACAGACCTTGGCAATGGGTGCGGTTCCAATTCCTGTGACGGTACCTTCGATTCGAGTGGAAGATGCTTCAGCCAGCCAAGAAGGACAGGCGTGGGTCGCTGAGCATCTTGCCCGCCGAAGCCAGCTGAACAAGCGTATTCAAGATTATGCCGACTCTAAGGGCATTGTGTGTGTCGATCTGTTTACTGTGACGGTAGAACCAGAGAGTGGGCAACTAGCTGCGATCTATTCGAATGACGGGATTCATCTGACCACTGTTGGATATCGGTTATTTGCCGAGCAGGTGGCCCGTATTCTGAAGCCGCTGTTGGCGCAAGACACACAACCATGAGTTCCATACTCCAAGCCGTCACTGATCGAGAGTTTGATCGAGTGGTGGAAGTAAGCACTGTTCCGGTGTTGGTTGAATTCTGGAAGCCAGGCTGCGGTCATTGCCAGGCGTTAATGAAGGAATTGGAACAGTTGGGGCAGGAGTCGGGCGAGCGGCTACTTATCCTGACCATGAATGTGGATGAGGAGTTTCAGATCCCTGCCGAGCTGGAAGTCTCCTCGCTTCCCACCCTGGCGTTGTATTACAACGGGGCATTTGTGCAGTTCATCGGAGGGATTGGAAAGCGGGATGAGATTGCGAAACAAATTGGGATTGCGTTGGGTCGCTGATCGGTTTCCGTGCAGATCAGGCTACAGCACCCGCCAACTGCGGCCGTCGTTTTGGATCAATCGATCGGCTTCCACCGGTCCCCACGTGCCGGCTTGATACTCGGGGAGCCACCGTTGTCCTGACTTGTCGCAGGGTTCGAGAATCTGAGTGATCCAGGCCCAAGATGCTTCCACCGCGTCGCGCCGCATGAAGCGGGAGGCGTCTCCGGCCATCACGTCGAGCAGGAGGCGTTCATAGGCCTCTGGAGATGGACGACCGAACACCTCCCCATACTTGAAGTTCATTTCCACCGGATGAGTTTGCGCACGAGTGCCGGGAACTCGTGAGACGATACGGAGCGAGAGCCCTTCTTCCGGCTGAATTTTCAACGTCAACACGTTCGGAGCCTGAGGATTCTGTGCGTTGGCATTAAAGAGGATTTGTGGGATCTCTTTGAATTGGACTGCGACTTCGCTCGCGCGCAGGGGCAACGCCTTTCCCGTTCGCAAGTAGAACGGAACTCCGGACCATCGCCAATTCTCCACAAAGCATTTTATAGCCACGTAGGTTTCAGTGGTGGAGTTCGGCTTGACGCCATTTTCTCGGCGATAGCCTGGGACTGGTGTGCCGTGTGCAGTCCCCTCTGTGTATTGCGCCCGTACGGTGCATTTGTCCACATCCTTGGCGGTGATGGGCCGCAAGCAGCGAAGCACTTCCATCTTGGCGTTTCGTACCACGTTGGGGTCCAACGAGTACGGCGGCTCCATGGCAACGAGGCAGAGCAATTGCAGCAAATGATTCTGCACCATATCGCGAAGCGCGCCGGCTTCTTCATAGTAGGTGGCTCTTGTGCCGACGCCTTCTGCTTCGCTCACGGTGATTTGGACGTGATCCACGTATTTGTGGTTCCAAATCGGCTCGAAAATGCTGTTGGCAAAGCGCACGACCATGAGATTCTGAACGGTCTCTTTCCCGAGATAATGATCGATCCGGAAAATCTGTGATTCGTCAAAGACACGCCCGGTGACTTCATTGATGGCCTGTGCAGAGGCCAGATCGCGCCCAACCGGTTTTTCCACGATGATGCGTGTATAGGGCGATCGAGCTCCAGGAGTTCCTGCCAGTCCAGAACGCGACAATCCCTCACAGACATCCGTGAAGGAACTGGGGGGAATGCTGAGGTAGAAAATGCGGTTCCCGGGAAGTTGGAACCTACGCTCGAGTTCTTCGGCCCGTTCTTTCAGGCGCACATAGGTCTGTGCGTCGTCGTTTCCTCCCGCCAAGTAAAACAGGTGTTGGGAAAAGGCGTTCCACGTATCTTCGATGAGGGCCTGTCGGGAATGTTTGACGACGCCATCGCGGACGCTGGCTCGGAACTCTTCATCGCTCATGGGGGTACGGCCCAGGCCGATCACGACATAGTTCGACGGCAACAAACCATCGAGAAGCAGGTTGTAGACTGCGGGGATCAAACGCCGACGAGCTAAGTCGCCTGAACCTCCGAAAATGACCAGGGTACAGGGCTCAACCGGCGGCAGTGGTTCCTGCGTGGGGTGGATATCGATTCGTTGACCATTCGCGTGAGTCATCAGGATCTCCTCAATGAGGCCAGACCATTACCGTCTGACCGAGTGGCCGCCAAAGGCATTTCGCAGGGCTGCCAGCATCTTTTCAGCAAACGATTCGTCCTGTCGTGAGCGAAACCGCGTAAAGAGGGCCGTCGTGAGGGTGGGTACCGGCACGTCCTTCTCGATGGCATCGGCGATCATCCAGCGGCCTTCGCCGGAATCTTGCACGTACCCCTTTAGTTTTTCTAGCTTTTGATCGTCCTTGAGAGCGCCTGCGGCCAATTCCAGCAACCAGGACCGGACGACACTTCCGTTCATCCAGAGATCGGCCACGCGCGCCAAGTCCAGCTTGTATTCGCTCTTTGACATCAGCTCAAATCCTTCGGCATAGCCTTGCATCATGCTGTACTCAATGCCGTTGTGCACCATCTTCACATAGTGCCCGGCACCGGCCGCGCCGACGTGAGCCCAGCCGTTTTCAGGTGCCAAGGTCTTGAACACCGGTTCAAGCCGTTTGACGGCTGCGTCTTCTCCGCCGACCATGAGACAATAGCCGACTTTCAGTCCCCAGATCCCTCCACTGGTTCCCGCATCGACATAGTGAATGCCTTTTTTCTTGAGCTCGGCAGCCCGTCGCACATCGTCGTGAAACCTGGTATTTCCACCGTCCACGATGGTGTCACCAGGTTGCAACAATGCGGCTACCGCCTGGATGGTTTCTTCGGTAGGGGCGCCGGATGGAACCATGATCCAGACGGCACGTGGAGCGCTGAGCTTACCGATTAGATCGGTCAGGGATGAAGACCCGATGCAACCCTGGCCCTCGGCCTTTTGGATCAAGTCGCTCGAGCGGTCGTAAGCTACGACGCGGTGTTGATCGCCCCGAAGGCGCGTCACCATGTTCATCCCCATCTTACCGAGTCCGATAAATCCCAGTTCCATAAGAGTGCTCCTTGGTTTGTCGCCGGTCACAGCCGATGCGGTGTCCGTCGATCGATTTACAGGCAGGTACGGTTCCTCTCAGGTTGTGCGCGAAACGCGTTCCCAACGCGGAGGCTACCGGTTGAATGCACTGCTCTTGTCAGTCGATGCGAGCAGGATTCGGGACATCCTTAAAGAGGAGATCGGCAAATTGCCGGCCAAAGTTGAGCCGGTCGGTGAGAGTGGTGGCCGTGAGGAACTGTCCAGCGAGGTCCGCAAGAGCTGGTTCCCGTGAAAACATGAACCGATGAACATCTACCGGAGCGACCAACCAAAAGCCTCTCAAACGAAAGAATGCGGAGATGCAATCCTCGTAAAACAGCGTCAATAGATAGTGGGCTGTTCCCAGTTTCTCTACGAGATCCTGCGCTTTCCCCAACAGATGGTAACACTCGGCCTTTAGCCGAATCTGTTCATTGATGGATGCCGGCGGCGGACCTTGGCGAAAGCGGTGGTGGATCTTTTCAGTCAGCTTCACACAGATGCCGTCGTGATCGTAGAGAATTCTGCCTTTTCGCAGCAGGGAGGGGAGTCGAAGTGAGTACGCGAGGTCCTCCTCGACGGACTGGTATCCATGGTAGCGAATATCCGCGAGGCGGTCGCCGACACGAAGGATTTCGTGACTATCGGCCTCTCCCTTGACGAGGGCGATCAAGTCGATATCGCTGTGGAGCGTGAGAGCCTTCCGAGCTCCCGACCCGATGAGGATGACGCCGACAAGGTCACCGCCCCGTCGGCCTTTGATATGCCGTAACGCGACTTCTACATTCGCTTCAAATCCAGGGGGTGGCGGCAACTCGGGCTGTTCCGGCGGTTCCGGGACTTCAAGTAGCTCGGCGTTCAGTTCTTCACGAGTGGGAGTGCTGGTCGTGTGCTGTGTGTCCATGACGTCTTCTAATTCCATGATAATGAATCGTGTGTGCCAATGTTCTGAATCGACTAGCGTAGGGCCTGTCGCTCGTTCTCGCTGGTCTCCAACCTCGTGGAGCCGCAACAGGCGAAAGACCTGATCGCTTCGGCATTCTATGGATGGAGGCATATCGTGTCAACGTTTGAGGACGTTGGCAAAGGCGTCCGCGGCTTCGTCGATCTGCTTGTCCGTGATATGCAGATGGGTGACCGCGCGATAGCTTTGTCCTCCAACGGCGTTAATAAGCACGCCGTGCTCTTTGAGCGCAGCTACGAGTTCGGCCGGAGAACGGTGCTCGTCGACGATGTCGAAGATGACGATATTCGTTTCGACGTGCTGCGGCGCAATCTGGATTGCGGAAAGGTGTTGGAGTTGGCGAGCCAGTTTTTTGGCATGCTCATGGTCGGTCTTGAGCCGAGCGACATGCCGCTCTAGCGCATAGATACCGGCGGCGGCCAGGATGCCCGCTTGGCGCATCGCGCCTCCATACATTCGGCGAAAGCGGCGCGCGCGATCCATGAGTCGCTGGTCATTGGAGATCAACAGCGATCCAACGGGGGCGCCCAACCCCTTCGAGAGACAGAGGGAGACGGTTTCGAAGTGTTGGGCGTACACCGTCGGAGGCAAGGTGGTGGCGGCCACGGCATTGAAGAGCCTGGCCCCGTCGAGATGCATGGGAATGCCATGTCTCACCGCGAGAGCTCGGATCTTTTCGATCGTAGAGAGCGGATAAATCGTACCGCCTCCGGCATTGTGCGTGTTCTCGATGCAGATCAAGGCTGTCGGAATGCTGTGCGCGTCGTTTGGTCTGATAGCGGCTTCCACCTGCTCGACAGTCATGATTCCCCGCTCACCGGTCACCCAATGAAGTTGCACGCCGGCCAGTGCCCCAGCTGCGCCCTGTTCATAGCGAACGACATGACTCTTGCTCTCGACGATTATTTCCTGTCCCGGTTGAGTGTGTGACCGAATTGCCAGTTGATTGGCCATGGTGCCGGAGGGGACGAAGAGCGCGAACCGCTTGCCGAGCATGGCTGCCGCCATATCTTGGAGCCGATTGACGGTTGGGTCTTCTCCGTACACGTCATCGCCGACCTCGGCGCGCGCCATGGCTTTCCGCATCTCGTCCGTCGGCTTGGTCACGGTATCGCTACGAAGATCGATCATACTGTTCGGCCTCCCAAGAACTCCGTACGGTCCCGGTATTCTAACAGATCTGCCACTTGCAGGCGAAGGCACACCTGCTACACTGCGGGTCTATGGTTGGATTGGATCACACACGACTGACTGGGTGGGCTTACTCCCTCGGTGTGAAGCGGGAAGAATTCGTCCCGTTGGCGTGGGCTTTCGTCTATTTTTTCTGTCTGTTGTGCGGATACTCGATTCTCCGTCCAGTGCGCGACGAAATGGCCATCGAAGGAGGATTGAAACATCTTCCCTGGATGATGACGGCGACATTCCTCACCATGCTCGCGGCCACGCCACTATTCGGGTGGCTCTCGGCGCGATGCTCCCGCTACCGGCTGCTGCTGATTGTCTATGCGTTCTTCATTGTGAATCTGTTGCTCTTCTATGCGCTGATGATGAGTCATCTATATCCCGAGTGGGTGGCCCGAAGTTTTTTTGTCTGGTTGTCGGTGATGAATCTCTTCATTGTGTCGGTCTTCTGGAGCTTCATGGCCGATCTATTTACCCCGGAGCAGGGGGCGCGGCTGTTCGGTGTCATTGCGGCTGGGGGAAGCAGCGGAGCACTGGCGGGTCCCCTCATCACGACAGGCCTGACGTTTATCGTCTCTGTTCCGGTGCTCATGTTGGCCTCGATGGTGTTTCTCACGCTGTGTCTCGGATGTATCTATCGACTCGACCGATGGGGGCGCGAGCAGTCGGTCCACCATCAGTCGCGACCAGGTGAACCCCTTCGCGGAAGTTTCCTGGCTGGTATTCGCCTGACGATGTCGTCACCCTATTTGCTTGCGATTTGCGGCTATCTGGCCTTTTTGACCATGACCGCAACGTTTCTGTACCTCGAACAGACGCGCCTGGTCTCGGAATATTTTGATCAGCCCGAAGCCCGGACACGCCTCTTCTCCTCGCTCGATTTTACGACTGGTCTGTTGACGTGGTTGACACAGATGTTCGTCACCACACGTGTTATCAGCCGGTTTGGTCTGGTCGCGCCCTTACTGTTTCTTCCAGTGATTAGCTTGATAGGGTTTATGGGTATCGCGCTGTGGCCGACTCTCGGGGTCTACGTCGTCTTTTCTGTGTTGCGTCGGGTGGGGGAGTATGCGTTATCGAAGCCTGCGCGTGAGGTTCTCTTTACCGTTGTCACTCGAGAAGAGAAATATAAAGCGAAGAATTTCATCGACACGGCTATCTCACGGGGTGGCGATGCCTCGACGGGGTGGCTAGTCACTGGAATCAAAGCTCTGGGTGCCACCACGGCCCATATTGCGTTGGCGTGCATGCCACTCATGATCGCCTGGGCTTGGCTGGCTACTGTGTTGGCTCGCGAGGAAAAGCGTCGGTCGGCAGCTACTGTATCTTCGATTGCGGAGCGTTCACACCGTACAGTATGAATCTGTAGCGCTTGTTTCCGATGTCGCTGTTTAGTCTCGAATGACTACCGAGCCGATCAGATAGGAACCGGCTCGTCCAGACTTGGTTCCTCGGATCCGAACCTCTGATACATCGCGTGTATGCTCACGGATGTTCCAGGTGTTGCCAGCCTTCAGCTCCGGCCAGAACCACCAGGTTCCGTCGCGTTTCTTGAACCAGAGTTGAATTGAAGTATCCGGCAGCACCGAAATCGATTCCATGTCGAAATACGTCGGTGCACGAGTCTCAGGATTGCTCACCCAAACTTTGACCCACTGATTCTGATCATGCGAAGACAGAACGCGGGGAGTTTTTGCCCAATCAACCTCTGTGCATTTAAAGTCCACAAGTTTGCCGAATCCACGACCGAGGCCGTCTCCAGGATCCGGAAGGGTGTAGCACTCGATCCCCGTTTCCATGCTCAAGTGGAAATGTGTGAGACCGATCGTGTCGACGTTAATGTCATGCTTGGAACAACGCTGGCGATAGGTCCAGCAGTCGCTATGTTTCGATGGATCACATGTCTGCAAGGGGCCGAATCCGATTCGGCTCGTCCTGTATGCCAAGGTTGATCTCGCCTGGGAATAAATATGTTCCAGCGCGCTCTCATCGTCGAAATTGACCAGGCATTGTTGAGGACTGCTGCCGTTGGGACGGGCTTGTACGACCTTGGGCGGTTGATTCTCCCGTTCTCGTTCGGTCACTTGTTCGGGCGTAGCTTGTGTGGGGGGACCTAGCGGGCTTACCGGTTTCATCTGAGCACAGGCTCCCAGTAATACCGTCAAACACGCACAGAGCGCCATCTTGAAACCATGTCCCGTCACGTGAACTAGTGAGCGCATCGCTGTTCCTTTCTCTTGCGCCAACGCGAGCCAGTATGCCAACTTCTCATTCGCCATCCTACGGTGTAATTGTAGCAGTGAAAAACGTGAGGCGTTCAGGTCATTTACTCATGAAAAAAACGCGTGGTATAGTCCGAGGCTCTAAAAGCCCAAGTATATGCCATTGTCTCAGGGAGATAGGGTGATTGCAATGACTCATTGGAAGCCGTATCTCGCGAAAAAAGGCCACTATGTCGACTGAGGTTCCGGTCAAGTTATACCTTGATAAGTTATTGAAAGATTGCCGGAAAGTATCGGTTGACCTGGCTCTTCTTCTTGGTTCCGTGAAGGCAAGGGCGCTGCATGCGGTGGCCGATCGAATCGCTGTAGATCAAGACGCTATTCTCTCGGAAAATTCCAAAGATGTCGAGGCTGTAGGAAAGTCCTTTGAGAATGCGGACATGAAAGATCGGATGAAGGCTGCTGTGGCTCGTGTCCGCCTGACGATTGACCAGATGAAAGAGATTGTTGAGCGACTGCATTGCATCGCCGATCTGCCAGATCCCATCGGCGCCGTGACGTCGCGACGGGAACGCCCGGATGGGTTACAAGTCTCCAGGGTGAGGGTGCCGATCGGAGTGGTCGGCGTGATTTCCGAACGGACTCCGCTCGTCACCGTGGAATCGATGGCGCTGTGTCTGAAGTCGGGCAATCTCTGCATCTTTCGTGGGGCTCCGGAATGGAAGTTGACGCATCAGGCAATTCATGCACGATTTCGTGAGGCGGCAACGGAGCACGGCATACCCCATGGGGCCTGGGTGCTCATCGATCGCCAAGAGAAAGAAGTTGCGCTCGACCTGATTCGATCAGGGAAAATCCTCGATGCGCTCATTGTGCGTGGCGGAGCCGGGTTACGCAAGACGGTTGCGGAGCAAGCCAAGGTTCCGGTGCTCTGTGATGATGGGGGCCTCACGCAGTTGTACATCGATGAAACCCCCGATATTTCGGTTGCGCAAAACCTGGTGATCAACTCGAAGGTGCAGCAGGCGGGAGCCTCCAATTCGCTGGATACTTTGCTGGTGCAGCAGATTGTGGGGAGGCAGTTCCTGCCTCCGTTGATCAACCGCCTGCTGGACCAGTTCAAGGTGGAAGTGCATGCCTGCCCAAAGACGGTCGCACTCATGGGGCAAATGGCGATGACGGGACATACTGCGATCATCCCAGCGACAGAGGCGGATTGGCATACGCAGTTCGCCGGTCCGACCCTGGCTGTAAAAATGGTCGAAGACCTCGATGAAGCGTTGGCCCATATTAAAACGCATGGTCCCTGTCTCACTGCCGGAATTGCTACCACACGCTATGAGTCGGCCATGCGATTCACCAGAGAAGTTGATGCCAGTGCGGTGCTGGTGAATGCATCGACCAGGATTCATGCCGGCGATAGCTTCGGAATGGGGAGCGACGTGGGGCTGAGCGTGGGGAAACTGCACGCGAAGGGTCCAATTGGTTTGGAACAGCTGACCTGCGAGAAGTATGTGGCCTTCGGGTCGGGGCAGCTTCGGCTTCCTCATCCGGTGCCGGAAGCGTATTTCGACGCCATCATGCTCAAACGGCCGTAGATGCCTACTCAAAACGCTTCCCAGCTTCCTTCGCAGTCGTTCGAACCACGTCACGTACCCGCACTACGCAGGCCTTGTGGTTCTCACTCCTTGCGGCCTTGATGTGAACTGTTTTGAGCAGGCGTAGCACATGACGAATAACCCACTGGGGCATTTGCTTCGAGAGCATCTTGCGTGGTGGGGGCTCAGGCACTTCACATCCGACCGCGAATACTTCTTGTGGCAGCGACAACAGCTCTCCGTCGAAGAGCTGAACCAGCTCAACATCCATGCCGACCGAAAACGCACAGGCGATTCTGTCGATGAAAGGGCGTTTTATGATCTAGCCGCGCACCCGAGGGTCTTCCCGGTTCTCTATAGCCAGCGGTATGAATATTATGAAGCGATCGGGCTGCAAGCGATGGCTCATCTCGGCAAGGCTCAGGACATTCTCGATTTCGGTTGTGGTCTCGGCATTCTGACGACTTTGTATGCCCTCCGCTTCCCTGATGCGAATGTGGTCGGCATCGATCGCTCAGCGGCGTCCATTGCGATCGCACAACAAAAGGCGAAGGACCTGGGCCTGCGTAATCTTCGGTTCATCTGCTTGGATCTCCAAGCAGATGGACCTTTTTCAGGCTCCTTCGATCTGGTGTTAACGACGCACGCACTGCTCCAGGCTGAACAGGATCCTGGGATACCCAGCGAGAGCTGGCGGACGTTTGACCGTGGACACGATCCATCGCAACAGATGGTGTTTGAACAGCGGACAGGTTTGGCGTGCCGACTTGATCACCTGTGCCAGGTTCTACGCCCCTATGGCCGCATGATTGTGTGCGAAAAAACACGGCAGTTGGCCAGGCGAGTACCGTTCCAACGTGCGCTGGCGGGCAGGGGGTTACAGCTTGTGCAGCCTGCGGATCTGATTCATTACCGATCCATCGAAGAAGTGGTGGAGGATGGACCATTCTATGTATTGAGTAATGGGACTCAGACCACGGCGGCTTGGTCTATCTAGAAACCCCTAACTACCATGCAAAATTGCCTAGAGAAGAGAGCCCTCTGATCACGGGCGTTGCCTCGGGGAACCGTTGCATTGTAATCGATCCAACGACGGATACCATAGGGCTCTTTTTCAAGACATCATTCTCCAAGGCATTGTGGCGGTTGCCTTGACTCTATTTCCGTCGCTTTGCTACAGTGAACAACCCAATTCTAAATGATTGAAAGTTCCACTGTTTCTGAATCGTTCCCACGAGCAATCTGAGGCAACACCGTGATGAAAGCTTGGCTTTTTGACGAGATGTTTCAATTCGATCGGTCCCCCATCCGTATCGATGGGCTTCAGGGAGAGTGGGGTGCCGGAGATTCAGTGGCGGAGGAAGAGGAGCTGCCGTCACCTCCGCAACACGTTCATGCCAAACCCGGCAATGGGCGTATTATCGTCACCTGGGATCCGGTTCCGGATGCCATGTACTACAACCTCTACTTTCAGACGTCCAAGGGCGTACAGATCAAATTCTCGGAACTGACTCGTCCCATCGCTGGCCCTGAAGATTTTAAGGGCGTGATCGGTGTGAAGAAGGACAAGGCGACGTGTCTGGAGGGCGCCTCGAGTCCTTACGTTCATGATGACCTGGCCAACGGCACCTGTTACCACTATGTCGTCACCGTCGTCACCTCGAAGGGCGAAAGCCTTGAATCGCAAGAAGTGATGGCGATTCCATCGCCCTATCTCCTGGCCTTGGTCATCGGCTGTGAAGGAGTGGGCGACGGGGAGTTGAACTCGCCCACGGGGATTGCGCTCGACAAGAACGGCAACATCTACGTGGCAGATACGGATAACCATTCGATCCAAAAATTCGATAAGACTGGAACGTTCCTGGCTCGGTGGGGCGGTGAACCCAGTTCACAGGAAGGCCAGTTTTACTATCCCCGTGGGTTGGCGGTCGGGCCGGGCGATGCTGTGTATGTGGCTGATAGCGGCAATAACCGGGTACAGAAGTTCGATCTCGAGGGTAACGCGCAGAAAGCATGGGGCAAGTTCGGGTTCGCCTGGCGGGGGGCCGATATGGGCCGCTTCGATGTGCCCTGGGGCATTACCACGGATCAAGACGGCCATGTGTATGTCTCCGACACGAGCAACGCGCGCATCCAGAAATTTCAAGCCGACGGCCAGCCACTGCTGAAGTGGGGCCGTGACGGCAGCTTTGACGGCGCCTTCTTCTTCCCGCGCGGCGTGGCCGTCGATTTCATCGGCAATATTTATGTGGCCGATGAAAGCAATAATCGCATCCAAAAATTCGATGCCCGAGGAAGTTTCTTGACGAAATGGGGCCGGGAAGGCCATGGCCCTGGACAGTTTAAGTCACCATGGGGCATCGCGTGTGATGCGCTCGGCAACGTCTATGTCGTCGACAGCGGCAACCATCGAATTCAGAAGTTCGACGGCAACGGGACGTTTCTGTGCTCATTTGGGAACCGAGGGAAAACAGAGGGGCAGGTCAATTTCCCGTATGGCATTGCGGTAGATAGGGAAGGCTGCGTGTTCGTCGTGGATAGCGGCAATCACCGTGTCCTGAAATATGTGCCGACCGAAGAAGAGATGAATCGTGGGAAGGACCAGCCTGCGCAACCAGTGGAGGCCGGGGCGGTGCAGCCACCCCGCAGTCTCGCGGTCAAGGCCGGCGATACGGAAGTCTTTCTGAGTTGGATGGAGGTGCCAGGCGCGCAGGCGTACAATCTCTATTTCAGCACCTCCCCTCATATCACGATAGAGGGGGCGACGAAGATTGAAGGCGTCACGACCCCTTACACGCATGAAGGTCTCACCAACGATACGCCCTATTTTTATGCTGTGACCGCGTCGTTCGAAGATGGAGCGGAAAGCGGACTCTCGGAAGAAGTCACGGCGATACCCGTGCTCATCGATATCACGGCGCCGCAGAATCCTTACGCCGTGATCAATCACGGGGCCTTCATGACCAACTCGCCCGAAGTCGTGGTGACGATTTCGGCAACCGATTTGGATACAGGGGTCGGGGCCTATTTTATTTCTGAAAGTCCGTTGACGCCTGTGGCTGGCACGCCTGGGTGGGTGGATGTGACATCGGCGATCAAGTTCGGCGCCACGATTCCGTTCATTCTCTCGCCTGGAGATGGGCACAAAACCATTTATGTGTGGTTCAAAGATATCGGCAACAATGTCTCCACGCCGGCCAGCACGACTATTTTGGTTAATACGTCTGGCTATCTGTGCGTGTCGAAGTGGGGAAAGCCGGGGCGGGGCGCGTCGTTGTTGCACGGCGGAGAGTTTATCGCGCCGATGTACGGGCTGTGCGCCGATCAGCAAGGGTCGCTGTTTGTCGTCGACAACGGCAACAATCGTGTGCAGAAGTTCGACAACGCTGGGAACTTCATCATTCTGTGGGGGAGTTTTGGCTCGGCCAATGCGAATTTTCACAATCCCACCGGTATTGCCTGCGACGGCAAGGGCGATGTCTGGGTGGTGGATACCAATAACCACCGGGTTCAAAAGTTCGACGGGAAGCTCGGTGGGTACATGATGAAGTTTGGTTCGCGTGGAAACGGCGAAGGACAGTTCAATGCTCCCTGGGGGATTGCGGTCGACCGCGTGCGCGGTTACATCTATGTCGTCGATAGCGCCAATTTCCGTGTGCAGAAATTCGACATGTCCGGTGAGTTCATCATGGCCTGGGGCAGCTTTGGCAACGGTGACGGGCAGTTCTATTTCCCGCGCGGAGTGGCCGTCGATCAAGAGGACGGGACGGTCTATGTCGTCGATATGGGCAATCACCGCATCCAGAAATTTGATACCAGTACCAACGTCTTGCCACAGCTGTTAACGAAGTGGGGAGGCAGTTCAGCTGCCGGGCATGCCAGCAGTGCTCTGGCGCAGGAGGCCGGACAATTGCGCTCGCCCTGGGGCATCACCGTCGACGGAGCTGGGCATCTCTACGTGACGGATACGGGGAACCATCGGATTGAAAAGTTCGATCGCGAGGGTAATTTCATCACTCAGTGGGGCGGGTTCGGCAACGGCGATGGGCAATTCAATTTTCCCTACGGGATCGCCGTCGATGCGAAGGGGAGCGTTTTTGTCGTGGACAGCGGCAACACGCGGGTGCAGCAGTTCATGCCGGCGGACGAGGGCAGCGAGCGGTTGCAGGGCGAGGCGGAGGAGCTGGCCGAGGTGGAGAACGCGCAACGAACGCAGAACGTGTGAAGAGGGAGCGATGCTTGATAAAGAACCGCGACTCGGACTGACGTACGACGACGTGGTCCTCGTGCCGGCCAAGTCGAAGATTGTGCCCAATGAAGTCGATACCAGCACCTATGTGTCGCGGAATATCCGGATCAATATCCCGCTCGTCAGCGCGGCCATGGATACCGTGACGGAGTCTCGGTTGGCGATTGCGATGGCGCGCGAAGGGGGAATCGGGATCATCCATCGCGTGTTGTCTCCGGAAGATCAGGCGACGGAAGTGGATAAGGTCAAGAAGTCTGAAAGCGGAATGATCCTCGACCCCGTCACGATTTCTCCCGACGAAACGATTCGAGACGCGTACCAACTCATGGCGAAGTATCGGATCTCGGGTATCCCCGTCACCAAAGGGCGCAAGCTGGTCGGGATTCTCACCAACCGCGATCTCAGATTCGAAACCAGGATGGAGCTGAAGGTGGCGCAGGTGATGAAGCGAGACCGGTTGATCACGGCGCCGGAGGGCACCAGCCTGGAGAAGGCGAAAGAGATTCTGCATGAGCACCGGATTGAAAAATTACCGGTGGTGAACAAACAATTTGAACTCAAAGGGCTCATTACCATTAAAGATATCGAAAAGCGGGTCAAGTATCCCAACGCCTGCAAGGATGGCCATGGGCGCTTACGGGTCGGGGCGGCGGTGGGTGTTGGACCGGACACGGAAGCGCGCGTGACGCTGCTCAAGAGATCCGGCGTGGACCTTGTCGTGATCGACACGGCGCACGGCCATTCGCAAGCCGTGTTGGATACGGCGAAGATGATCAAGAAACTGTATCCAGCTCTCGAACTGGTGGTGGGAAACATCGGGACCGCAGAGGCGGCCAAAGACCTCCTCAAAGCCGGAGTCGATGCGGTCAAGGTCGGGGTCGGACCGGGATCGATTTGCACGACGCGGATCGTGTCGGGTGCCGGAATGCCGCAGCTGACCGCCATCGCGGATTGCGCAAAAGTGTTAACTGGCAGTGGGGTGCCGATTATTGCCGATGGCGGCATCAAGTTCTCAGGCGATATTACAAAGGCCTTAGCTGCTGGGGCGTCGTCTGTCATGCTTGGTGGGCTCTTTGCTGGAACAGAAGAGTCTCCCGGTGAGACGGTGCTCTATCAAGCCAGAACCTACAAGGTCTATCGCGGCATGGGTTCCATCGGGGCGATGGAGCGAGGGGGCGGGGATCGGTATGGACAAGGAGGACGCCCGGCCCAGAAGCTGGTGCCCGAAGGGATTGAAGGCCGTGTGCCCTATAAAGGTTCGCTGGCTGCCGTGGTGTATCAGCTAGTCGGCGGTGTGCGATCGGGAATGGGATACTGTGGCTGTAAGGCGATTGTCGATTTGCAACGGAATGCCACGTTCATCAGACAATCCGTGGCCGGTCTTCGTGAGAGCCATGTGCATGACGTGATCATTACCAAAGAGGCGCCAAACTATCGGATGGATTGGGAATAGCTCTGCGTGAAACGTCTCTCGTGCAAGCGTTCGGGGTTTCAAGTTTCTCGTTTCATGTTGTCCTCAACGTTTCAGTGGTCCGAAATGATCAACGTGAAACCTGGACGTAGACACTAGAAACTTCGAGCTCGGACGAACGACGGTCTCCATGGAATTGTGGCACAATAGAATTCTGGTCCTCGACTTTGGGTCGCAGTACACGCAATTGATCGCCCGCCGCATTCGCGAAGCCCAGGTCTACTCGCAAATCCTTCCCTGTACAGTCCCATTGGCAACGATTCTTGCGTATCGGCCGCAAGGTATTGTCCTGTCCGGAGGGCCTTCCAGTGTCTACGAAAAGAAAGCGCCGCTTGTCTCCAAGGAGCTTTTTGATCAGAACATTCCAATCCTTGGCATTTGCTATGGCATGCAGTTGGTGACGCATTTGTCAGGCGGGAAGGTCGTCAAGGCGCCGCATCGAGAATATGGCCGGGCGGATGTGCTGATCGATGACCGCAGCGATCTCTTTAAAGGCATCGGCGCTGGTGGTTCCTCGGTGGTGTGGATGTCCCATGGAGACCGGATCGAGCGCATGCCGAAGGGGTTCCGGTCCATCGCCCATACAAGCAACTCGCCGGTTGCGGCCATGAAGTCGGAGGATGCGCAGCGGCGGATCTATTGCCTGCAGTTCCATCCGGAAGTCGCGCATACGCCGGAAGGAGCGAAGATACTCCGCAACTTTGTCTATGAGATTTGCGGCTGCACGCCGACCTGGACCATGCAGTCCTACGTGGATCAGGGGGTGAATCAGATCCGCGAGCAGGTCGGAAAAGATCGCGTGATCTGCGCGCTGAGCGGCGGAGTCGATTCGTCGGTCGCGGCGGCTCTCACGCATCGCGCCATCGGGGATCAGCTGACCTGCATCTTCGTCGATAACGGGGTGCTCCGGGCGGGCGAACGGGACCAGGTGAAGAAGACTCTTGCGTCACAGATGCATCTCAATCTTCGGGTGCTTGATCGGACGACACAGTTCCTGGACGGTTTGAAGGGCGTCACCGATCCCGAACGGAAGCGCAAGATCATCGGACGTTTGTTCATCAAGAATTTCGAGGTCGAGTCCAAGAAGCTGAGGGGCGTCAAGTACTTGGTGCAGGGGACACTCTATCCCGATGTCATTGAGAGCGTGAGCTTCAAGGGGCCGTCGGCCACGATCAAGACGCATCATAATGTCGGTGGGCTGCCAGCCCGGATGAAGTTGAAATTGATCGAGCCGCTTCGGGAATTGTTCAAGGACGAAGTGCGGGTGTTGGGAACCGAACTGGGCTTGCCGGATGAGATTGTCTGGCGGCAGCCGTTTCCCGGTCCGGGTCTCGCGATCCGGGTGCTTGGCTCCGTGACGAAGGAGCGATTGGCGATCCTCCGTGGAGCCGAGACGATCGTCGATCAGGAAATTCGCGACGCGGGACTCTATCGGGACATCTGGCAATTCTTCGCCGTGCTCTTGCCGATCCGCACCGTCGGTGTCATGGGCGATCAACGGACTTATGATAATGTCGTGGCGATCCGTGCGGTGACCAGTGTCGATGGGATGACCGCCGACTGGGCCAATATCCCGAACGATGTGTTGAGCCGGATGTCGAGCCGGATTATCAATGAAGTGAAGGGCGTGAATCGAGTGGTGTATGACATCAGCTCGAAACCGCCGAGCACTATAGAATGGGAGTAAAAAACGTGAGGGGTAAGGGGTGAGGCGGTAGATATGAGTCGAGCGAGAAATATGGACACTCTGCTCATCTCACTCCTGACGCCTTACGCCTAACGAGTTATGGAAATCAGACTTCAAAAGCTTATCGCGAGCACGGGGCTCTCCTCTCGTCGTAAGGCAGAGATGCTCATTGCGTCAGGCCGAGTATCGGTGAACGGCAAGGTCGTCACGGAACTTGGCACGAAGGTCAATCCTGCCCTCGATCACGTGAAAGTGGACGGGAAGCACCTGACCTCGGCACAGCCGTTTGTGTATTTGATGCTGCACAAACCCAAGAACGTCATGTCGACGTTGGACGATCCCGGTGGGAGAGACACCGTGAAGCACTTTCTTCATGGCGTGTCCGTGCGGGTGTTCCCGGTCGGCCGCTTGGACTTTGATAGTGAAGGACTCATGCTGCTCACCAATAATGGTGAGTTGGCGCAGGCCCTCCTGCATCCGCGCTATCATGTGCCCAAGACCTATCTGATTAAGGTCAAAGGTGTGCTGACTGATGCCGAGATCAGCCAACTCCAGCACGGAGTCAAACTAGAGGATGGCATGACGAGCCCGGCGGTGGTCAAGAAGATCAAGAGAGCCGAGGCGAACTCCTGGCTGGAGATCACGATTCGGGAAGGCCGCAAGCATCAAGTGAAACGCATGTTGGAATCCGTGGGGCATATGGTGATCAAGCTGATGCGGGTGAGGATGGGGCCATTGGCGCTTGGCCATCTGGAACCCGGCGAGTTTCGCTTCCTCACCGATCGAGAAGCCAATGCCTTGCGTGAATTGGTTGAGGAACGCGTGACCTCGGTCGAAAAGGGAGAAGAACCCATGGCTGGTCCCAAGCGGTTGGTCAGGCGCGAGGGCTGGGCGAGACCGCTCAAGACCAAGAAGCATGTTGGAAAGAAAGCGAGAACGGCATGAACATCCGCACACATCGCTGCGGCGAATTAAAAAAGCAACATGTAGGGCAGACCGTTGTGCTGAATGGCTGGGTCCAGCGACGGCGAGACCATGGCGTGGTTATCTTTATTGATCTTCGTGACCGAACAGGCATCACACAGGTCGTCTTCAACGCAGAACGAAATCTCGCGGTTCACCAAGCCGCCCATTCGCTTCGCAGCGAGTGTGTTGTGTCGGTCTCGGGGCAGGTCATGGCGCGGCCGGATGAGTCAAAGAATCCAGACCTCTTGACTGGCGAAGTTGAAATCTTTGTCGATGAGGTGGAGATTCTCAATGAGGCCAAGACCCCGCCATTTGTGATCGAAGACGACGCGGAAGTGACGGAAGCGATTCGGTTGAAGTATCGTTTCCTGGATCTTCGCCGGCCTAGGATGCAGCAGCTCTTGAGCCTCCGTCATGGTATTACGCAGGCCACGAGGGAATTCGTGAATGCGGAAGGATTTCTGGAAGTGGAGACGCCGATTTTGACGAAGAGCACACCGGAAGGCGCCAGAGATTATCTGGTGCCGAGCCGCGTCAATGCTGGACAGTTCTTTGCGTTGCCTCAGTCGCCGCAACTCTTCAAGCAGGTGCTCATGGTCAGCGGCGTGGATCGCTATTACCAGATTGCACGTTGCTTCCGTGATGAGGATCTTCGTAACGATAGGCAGCCTGAGTTTACCCAGATCGACCTGGAACTGTCGTTCGTCGATCGAGAGCAAGTCATGAGCCTCATGGAGCGCATGATTGTCACGATCTTCGATAAGGTCGGCGGTGTGCAGTTGCCGACACCCTTTCCCCGGATGACCTATGCGGAAGCCATGGGTCGGTATGGGTCTGACAAACCGGATCTTCGCTTTGACATGCCGCTCTATGACATGACGGCGTTCGGGGCGGCGAGCGAGTTTAAGGTGTTCAAGGATGCGGCGACCAAAGGTGGGATGGTCAAGGCGCTGATCGTGAAAGGTGGCGCAAACCTGTCTCGCACGCGAATCGATGCGTTGGGGGAGACGGCCAAGAGCTTCGGGGCCAAGGGCCTCGCCTGGCTGAAGTTGACGGCTGAAGGCCAGCTGGAGTCCGTCATTGCGAAGTTTTTGGATGCGAAGGCCTTTGCGGAGGCTCTGCCTGAGGCGAAGCCTGGTGACCTGGTCCTGTTCGGCGCCGATAAGCCGGCAGTCGTTCATGATGTGATGGGGCGAATCAGGCTCATGTTGGGTGAAGAGTTGAAGTTGATCGATACCTCAGCCTGGAAGCCCTTATGGGTGATCGATTTTCCCATGTTGGATTACGATCCAGACCAGAAGCGGTACGTGGCCATGCACCATCCCTTCACGGCGCCACTCGATGAGGATCTGCCGTTGTTGGAATCCGAACCCCTGAAAGTGCGAGCCAAGGCCTATGACATGGTGCTGAATGGCAGTGAAATCGGTGGTGGCAGCATTCGTATTCACCGCAGCAATGTGCAGAGCAAAGTGTTCGATCTCCTTGGGATCGGCAAGGAGGATGCAGCGGTCAAGTTTGGATTTCTGCTGGAGGCGCTGGAGTATGGCGCTCCGCCGCATGGTGGGATCGCATTTGGGCTCGATCGCTTGGTGATGCTGCTGGGGAATGCCGATTCAATCCGCGACGTCATCGCGTTCCCCAAGACGCAGCGGGCGCAATGCCCATTGACCGACGCGCCCTCGGCTGTCGCTGCTGATCAACTCAAGGAATTGCGCATCAAGCTGGATCTGGTCGAGTAGGGAGCGTGCCTCCATATGGCCGGTAATACATTCGGCAGAATCTTTACCGTCACCTCGTTCGGCGAGAGCCATGGACCCGCCATCGGGTGTGTCGTCGATGGATGCCCACCTGGACTCGCACTCTCGGCAGAAGATATCCAGCAGGACCTCGACCGGCGAAAGCCGGGGACCTCTCGCCATGTCACGCAACGGCAGGAGTCGGATACCGTTGAAATTCTCTCCGGAGTGTTTGAGGGACTGACGACGGGTACGCCGATCGCGCTGCTGATTCGTAACGAAGACCAGCGCAGCCGAGATTACGGCAACCTCGTCGATACGTTCCGTCCGGGCCACGCCGACTACACCTATTGGCAGAAATATGGAATTCGTGACCATCGCGGAGGAGGACGAGCCTCGGCCCGCGAGACAGCGGTGCGCGTGGCAGCGGCCGCGATTGCAAGAAAATGGTTATCGGAGAGATACGGCATCGTCATTCGAGGCTATCTGAGCCAGTTGGGGCCTCACGAGTTGCCATTCAAGGATTGGGCGGCGGTCAGTCAGAATCCGTTTTTCTCTGCCGACCCGGATATGGTGCCCAAGCTCGAATCATTCATGGATGACCTGCGTAAGGCCGGTGATTCGGTCGGCGCCAAAATCACGACGATTGCCGAGCAGGTGCCGGTCGGGTGGGGTGCGCCGGTCTATGCCAAGTTGGATTC
Organism: Nitrospira sp. CG24B; assembly: GCA_002869845.2. GTDB lineage: Bacteria > Nitrospirota > Nitrospiria > Nitrospirales > Nitrospiraceae > Nitrospira_D. The sequence continues at coordinate 438,909 of NEWS02000004.1, forward strand.
AGATTTGGCTGCTGCGATGATGAGCATCAATGCGGTGAAAGCCGTCGAGATTGGGTCTGGTTTTGCGTCAGTGACTCAGCGTGGGTCCGAGCATGGCGACGAACTGACGCCAGACGGATTTCTCTCCAACCATGCCGGTGGCATTCTCGGCGGCATTTCCACTGGGCAGGACATCGTCGTGACAATCGGCATCAAGCCGACATCGAGCATCCGCATCCCGCGCAAATCAATCGACAAGCAAGGCAATCCGGTCATGGTGGAAACCAACGGCCGCCACGATCCCTGTGTCGGCATCCGGGCGACACCAATTGCTGAAGCCATGCTGGCGCTCGTCCTCATGGACCACGCGCTGCTGCATCGAGCGCAGAATGCGGATGTAACGACGGCAACACCAAAAATAGCTGGCTCGATAAAACAGGCGACCTCACAGGGAAAAACTCAATCAGCCTCAAAGATCAATCCTGATCCTGCCGAAGCATGACGAGTCAGTTCCCCACTGCGCACTCCTTTCTATAGGAGAAAGGTTGTGAGAGATATGGTCTCTACTGTGGCGCACGCCCATCAAACGTGCGAATCTCAACTGTCTGCAGGGTGGCGATCAGGCCGGAACATACCTGTTGTTGAATGAATGTGAGAAACCCTTCTACATTCTCTCGGGAATCTATAATCTCGATGGTAATAGGAAGGTCTTCAGCCAATCGTTCGATCTTGAATGTGTGGATCACGCGTGTGTGGGGCCCGAATCCCATGAGTCCTCGGTAGACTGTGGCACCTGACAACTGTCGTGTGTGAGCCTGTGCGACGATCCATTCATAGAGAGGCCGCCCGGCGTGTTTATCGCTTTCCCCGACGTAGATTCTCAGTAGACATCCGTGTTCTATGTGCATCGATCATTTCCAAAGTAGATAGGCGGTGGAGTAGCCGAGCCATACGGCGATGAGGCTCAGGACTATATGGCCGACGATATTTCCTCCGGCGAGCCACAGTTCTCCGTCACGCAGCAGGTTCATTGTTTCATTGCCGAACGCCGAGAACGTGGTAAATCCTCCCAATAGACCGACGATCAGAAAGGCCCGGGTTTCCCCGGAGAGGACGCCTCGCTGATCGGCGAGCTCAGCTATAAATCCAACCAGCGCACAGCCCACAAGATTGACGGCCAAGGTCCCGAATGGAAATTGAATACTCTTGCTGAGCTGTTGTG
>NEWS02000004.1:440209-472329 GCA_002869845.2 Nitrospira sp. CG24B
CCCACGACAGCATCGTGATCTCCTGTCCGACCCCGAACGATTGGAGCAGCAGGAAGAGACCGAAGCTGAGAGCAATGATGCCGGGCCAGATCATCGAGAGAGAGCCAAGTACGAAGATGAACACCATCGCGGCCACTGCGTCACGGGCAAGTTGGCTTTTGGCTATGAGCATACATTCTCCTTTCCTGGCTTGCTCTTTGCCGAAAAACGCGAGCAGTGTTGGTTGTCGTATTCGTAGGATAGCTCCTTAGGAGACCTAATTAGCAACAGAGAAAAAGACCTAGTAACGGTTAGGGCTATTGCCAAGGTGGCAACTGATACCGTTCGACGTCAACACCGAAGACGAAATAAAGTGGTCGGGAGTCTGTAGTCGAAACAAGTTTGTTTGGACGATTGTACTTAGTCGGGTCTACCCTGAATCTATTGGTCTTCTCCGCGAGAGGTGACGACGATTCTGTGCAATTGACGATGCCGCAGTCTGCCTAGTGGGTGCTTCATCGATGTTGAGATGAAAGAGGTTGCCCGCGAGAGCGGCAACCTCTTTGGAACATCAGGCGGCTTTTGCGGGCTTCTGAATCTGCCTTGTTGCTGCGGCCACGACGCTGTCTACCGTGAACCCGAATTTCTTTTGGAGTTCTTTGAGGGGAGCCGAGGCGCCAAACGATGTCATACCGATGATCTCGCCTGTCAGTCCGGCATACGTCGCCCATCCAAATGTGGAGGCCTGTTCCACGCAGACCCGTGCCGTGACGGTTGGAGGAATCACGCTGTCGCGGTATTCTTGAGATTGATGCTCGAATAGTTCCCAGGAGGGCATGCTCACCACGCGAGCTCTGATCCCTTTTCCCTTCAGCTTCTCTCCTGCCTCAAGGCAGAGTGAGACTTCACTGCCGCTGGCGAGGAGCAGCACGTCCGGTTTTCCTCCTGGCGCGTCGGCCAACACGTAGGCTCCTTTTGCCACTCCGGACGCAGGTGCATATTTAGTGCGGTCAATGGTTGGAAGGGCCTGGCGAGTTAGAATCAATGCCACCGGCTCGTGCTGCATGTGCATGATGACTCGCCAGGCTTCGGACACTTCGTTCGCATCGGCAGGCCGAAGGACGATGAGATTCGGAACGGCCCGCAGTGAGGCCAGCTGCTCGATCGGCTGGTGCGTGGGGCCATCCTCGCCAACCCCGATCGAATCATGCGTGAAAATGTGGATGACGGGGATTTCCATCAGCGCGCTCAATCGGATCGCACCCCGGCTGTAATCACTAAAAATTAGGAAGCCTGAGCCATACGGGCGCACTTTGGAGAGCGAGAGCCCGTTTAACAGGGACCCCATCGCGTGTTCTCGAACGCCGAAGTGGAGGTTACGGCCACCGCGATCCTTCGCGGTGAAATCGCCGGCTCCCTCGAAGGTCAAGCGGGTCTTTGTTGATGGGGCCAGGTCCGCCGACCCTCCTAAGAGCCACGGGACGTTTTTCGCCAGGACGTTGAGCACCTTACTCGAGGCATCGCGGCCGGCCACTCCTTTGGCATCGGGAGGGAATACCGGAAGATCCTTGTCCCAGCCCTCAGGTAGTTGGCGCTGTTGCATGTGAGCGAGGTGATCGGCGAGCTGAGGGAATTGTCGCTGATAGTCTTCAAACTTAGCTATCCAGGCCGCGCGCGCCTCGCGCCCACGCTGTCCCATGCCCTCCTGGAAATGTTCGCGAACGCCGCTTGGCACCAGGAACTTTTCGTGTTCCGGCCAGCCGTAGTTCCGTTTGGTCAGCCGAATTTCTTCTTCGCCCAGCGGTTCGCCGTGTGCGGCGTGGGTATCTTGTTTGTTGGGGGAGCCATAGGCGATATGGCTATCGACGATGATCAGCGTCGGGCGATCCGCTTCCCGTTTAAACGTGGTCAAGGCTCGCTCAAGCATGTCGAGATCGTTGGCGTCGCCAACCCGGGTGACGTTCCATCCGTATCCGATGAACCGGGTGGCCACGTCTTCACTGAAGGCCCAGTCTGTGTGTCCTTCGATCGTGATCTTGTTGTTGTCGTAGATCCAGCAGAGGTTGGACAGCTTCAAATGCGCCGCCAGGGACGCCGCTTCTCCTGTGACGCCTTCCATCATGCAGCCGTCTCCACACAGCGCGTAGACGTTGTAGTCAAACATGTCGAACCCTGGGCGATTGAAGTAGTGGGCTTGCCACTGGGCAGCGATCGCCATCCCGACGCTGGTGGCAACCCCTTGCCCGAGCGGACCGGTTGTGGTCTCCACACCGGACGTCCAGCGGTATTCCGGGTGGCCTGCGCATTTGCTGTTGAGCTGGCGAAAGTGTTTGAGGTCGCCCAGTTGCACCGAGAGCTCGCCCAGCCGTTCGTATTGAGGATTCACTGCTTTCACTCCGGTCAAATGCAGCAGCGAATAGAGGAGCATGGAGGCGTGTCCCATCGACAGTACGAACCGATCCCGGTTCGGCCAAATGGGATCGTTCGGATCAAATTGTAGAATGCGTTGCCAGAGACAGTAGGCTACCGGCGCCATGGCCATCGGTGTTCCTGGGTGGCCTGAATTGGCTTGCTGCACGGCATCCATCGAAAGAGTACGGATCGTGTTGATGCAGGTCTGGTCGAGTTGTTCGTTCGTCACTATGGCCCCCTTGTTCTGGCGGTGTGTTCCTGGAGTGCTACCGTCGATGGTTCTCTTCAAGCATGTCGGTCGTTTCAAGCGCAGGCTTGAGGGATGGCGTGAAGGGGATGTGACTGAACCAGACACAAGGGGAGCAACTCAGTAACCCGTCAAATGCAGGGACTCATGACGGTCAGGTCTTGGCTTGTACATGAGTCAGCAGTACAAGACTGCAGGAATGATGCACAGAGCAAAGGCGACGATCTTCGTGGGGATATCGTAATAGCTCCGGCCCTAGGCAAGCGAGCTTTAGGTGCTTCTTGGGTTACAGAAAGAGCCCGACAGCCGCACGATCATCGGGCTCTTGGCTTGTTGGCATCTGGCAGCTCCCGTTGCTGCGCAGTACTCATCCGCCGTTGATCTTGAGGCCCTGTTCCCATCCGTAGAGCACGGCTTGGTGGTACTGGCTCCACTGGCCCATGATCCCTTCATTCCAGTTTTGGCGTGCTCGGGGTTCGATGCTCTTCCAGTCCATCCTCTGATGGTCGGGATCTGTCAGCGGTCATGCAATAATCCCCAGCTGTGGTCATTGAATTCTCCCCACCATGCGAGAACAAAGCTGGAGGCCTTTTTCAACATCCGCTAAGGCTGACAGGGGGCCGTGCGTTTGGCGCTGATCGGTCCCCATCCTCCCATGTTGTTCACGAACGACCCTTCGATCTTTGCATCGTCCTTAATGAACAGCAGGCTGTCCTCTTGGAGCTGGCCGTTATGCTCCCATCGCAAGTAAATGGCATCTCCCAGGATGATGATCTCGGTCGGTGCTGCGGCCTGAGCCGAGACCTGTCCGAGTGGGGGAAACATGATGGTGGACTTCTGTTCTCCGTGCTTCTGGTGGTTGTGAATGGTCCATTGCCATGTCCCGCACAGTCGAGCCCGGCCTTTGGCCTGCCGGATCCGTTCCTTCCACTCATAGATGTCCCACCACGCGGCGGTCGCCTTGTGACTGGCTTCAAGCGCAGCGCGATTGGCAGCGAGTAACAGCTCCGTAGTCTTCGGCGGGACTATCTCCTGAGATGGTCCTGTTCTCTGGTCTGTCTGGATGAGACGGAAGAGGTCGGAGAGTGAGGTGACCTTGCTGCGGCTCGTTACCCAATCCTGCTGTGTTGCGTGCAGCGAGGTGCTGGTTGAGGAAGGCGTCTCCTCATGGCCGATCGAATCAGCAAACTGCCAGACCGTCATCGCTGCCATCAGTTCGGAGATGGATTGGGACAATTCAGCCAGGCGCAATTCCTTGACTAACTTGCTTGAAAGTCGTTTGGCCCCGACTGCCCTTGCTGCATCGTTGAGACCGAGAGCAGGGCCGATTGTCTCTGTGAATAGAGTTTGGGCACTCGCATCTGAATCGATTGATGCGAATTGGTTCCCTTTTTGCGAGATCATCTGAAAGAGAAGGATCGGCGACGCGTCGTCCGCTCGGACCGGAGGGGACGATAGGAGGATGGAGATTCCCATGATGATTGCAAGGAGCCTGACCGTGGCATCCCGATGTATGCCGAGCTCTCGGTAACAACGAGATGGGCCGGCGAGAATTGAGTGTGCGTGAGTCTGGTTGCGCGGAGACGGTGTGCCGTGGGTCATGTTCCTTGGAAGCAAGACTTTAAGAAAATCGCGGTTCGTTCCCAGGCGAGGGCCGAATCGTGAGGGTCATAGGAGGCTGGCTTCATCTCGTTGCAAAAGGCGTGGGCTGCCTCGGGGTAGCGATGAATTTCGACTCGCTTGGCATATTCGGCGGAGGCGCTGCGCAGTTGTTCGACGTCGTCTTGAGTCGCCCAGGCGCCTTTGCCTGCCTGGTGATAGAGCACCGATGAAAAGAGGTCTTTCATCAGCTCTTTGGGCGTGACCGGCTTGCCGTAGTAGGAGACGGCCGCCCGCAGCCGTTTCCGATGGCAGGCGAAACGGAGCGCATAGGATCCGCCCATTCCATACCCGACGACTCCATGAATATTTTTCTTCACGAAGTGGCAGGTATTCAGGTATTCACAGCAGGAATTGATATCCGTGATGACATGCGCGTCGTTCTGACGTTCCTGCAGCGCAGCCGCCACGTCATCGTTGGCGGTCACCATTCCTCCCAACCGGCCGTAGAGATTCGGAATGATCACCGCATACCCTTCACAGGCCAGCCGGGCGCCCACATCCTTCATCTGTCCAGTTAATCCCCACCAATCATGCAACAGGACAAGCCCTGGATAGGTCCCTGGTTGTTGCGGCCAAAAGAGCAACGAATCGATTTGGTGTTCCTTCGGCATTTTGCTCTTGAAGTAGGGATCAACCATCTGATCGGTGTGCGTGGGGATCGGCACGCCGCTTGGGAAGCGGGCTGTTCCTGTTCCGATCTGTTCCAATGTGAACGGTGTCGCGTGAGTGGTAGACATGGTTGGAATATTTTATTGGAGCGGCTGTGTTCTCAGCATGATCGTACTATATGAAGCCCCTTCTGGGAATGTCAAATGAGTGCCATTGACGGATGTGCCACGCCGTTTTACAGTGGCGGCCTTGTGAGGTTGCGTGAATAAGGATCGCATCGGTGTGGGATTGATCGGCGTGGGTCGGCATGGGATGCGCTATGCCAGGCACCTTGTGCACGATCTCCCCACCGCTTGTCTCAGGGCCGTCTGTCGGCGGCATCCCGAACAGGGGCTTGATCTTCCCGGATCTTCCTCGGTCACAGTGTACAAAGAGCCTCAGTCGCTGATTGCCGATCCCCTGGTCGACGTGATCATTGTCGTCACGCCGCCAATCTATTCCCTGGATATCTGCCGGATGGCAGTTCAAGCCCGCAAACCCCTCTTGATTGAAAAACCGCTGGCGACTACCGTTGCCGATGCCCAGGCGATGGTCGTCCTGGCTCGTGAGGCGGAGGTGCCGCTGATGACGGCGCAGACTCTCCGGTTCGACAATACGATTCAGCAGATGAAGACTGTGCGGCATCGTCTCGGGCGGTCTGAACGATTGGACTTGATCAGCCGGATCGAGATCAAACCAACGGCTCTTGACCATGCCGATGGTTATGGCAAGCGGGGAGCTGTGCTGGAAATCGGAGTGCATATGCTCGACCTGGTTCGATTTCTGACCGGGGAAGAAGTATCCACAGTGCGTTGTACCATGGACATTCTCCCGCCGGCCGCGCCGGAAACCACGGCCTCCGTTGACCTCACCACTGGAGGAGGAACGGCATGCCGGATCGAAATCGCACGGGTGCCGGTGGGGCGTGTTGGGCACGCAGTATGGAGCGGTTCGCATGGACGACTGGAGGCCGATTGGGGCCAGCGCCGGCTCCACTGTTCTGACGAAACCGGAACGAGTGACTTTGATCTCCCTCCGTCCCAGACGGTCCTTGCCACCCTTACGGCGTTCTTGCAGGCCGTGAACAACGACACACCGATGCCCATCACGGGCGCAGATGGGTTCCGTGCGGTGGAAATGGCCGAAGCCTGTTACCGCTCAGCGCAAGACGGAGGTGTGCTGGTCACCCTGCCTGTTCTCCCGTCTCATTCCGCGACGATGTGAGTATCGGTTTCTTCGACGCCGTCGACTGCATGGATCTTGGTGATCACGACATCGGACAGCGCGCGTTCATCCTGGACGCTGATAAAGAGGAAAATATCCGGACGGCCGAAACAGGAATGGGCTTGTTCGACTCCGGGCATGCGCTTCAGCGTGGCCACGACATCTTTGGTTTTGCCCGCTTTGACCTTGATGAGAATGTAGGCTCTCGTTGCCATGTGTTCCTCCTTCTAAATTAGGTGTGCGATATGAGCTAGAAACCAGAAACTTGAAACTTGCAAGGCCTATCGTCCCCTCGCTCCCGGCATAGCGTTCCGTCGGGAGGTGTAGATCTCTTCAAACGTGTTTCCACGCGCGGCAAGTGCCGACCGGCTATCTTTTACGAGCTGCATGAGTCGCGTGAAATCATCGACGGACAGGTTGAACTGTCTTAGTCCGGTTGTCAGCCGCTGTCGTTCTTCGACCGCTGTCGGCAGGTCCGCGTCCGCGAGCGCCTCCAGGATCTCCGCGGTCCATCCGCTTGCGCGAAATCGTTCCAGGACTGTTGATGTATTCTCGCCGTGCTTGGCGGCAACGGCACGGTGCGCGAAATCCTGCAACCCCCCATCTGTGCCTGTGGCGAAAGCGGATTGAAGCTGAATGACGGACTGAATGACACGATCCGCTTCTCGGCTGCCCTCAGGCGGAAGCACCTGGGCCTGTTCCAGTGTCGCGAGGACGGCCATGGCCGATCCGACATAGGGAGATGCGCGCTTTGGCTGCTGCGTCGGAATTGCAGGGGATTGGTGTTCCGCAAAGGCTGAAGCCTGTTCCATTGGGACGGAGGAGAGCACGAGGCAGAGGCTGACGGCCATGATCAGGCGAACCGGCCAGGTGGATGGTGATCGAATTGAAGGGACCGTTCCGTCGGGGGAGTACCAGAAACGCATGGGAGGATTATGACAGAGTCGGTAGGAGCGGTGATAGAGAAGACTTGGCAGCCGGCCCTCTATTGAAAGCTCCGTAGGGACTTCCTATAATTACCGGGTTTGGCTGCGGTCCAGACAGAAAGGCAGTGTGGTCATGCTCGCCAAAGTGAGGAGCGCGGCACTTGTCGGGCTTGATGCGCATCTGGTGGATGTCGAGGTCGATATCTCCGGTGGCCTGCCACAATTCTCGGTCGTTGGCCTGCCTGATGCCACGGTCAAGGAAAGTCGTGACCGCGTGCGTTCCGCGCTGAAGAACACGGGATTTCACTTTCCCGCCAAACGGATTACCGTCAATCTCGCACCAGCTGGAGTCAAAAAAGAGGGATCGGGACTTGATCTTGCCATCGCCGTTGGGATTCTTGTCGCCGAAGAGGTGATCCCACAGGCGATGGTGGACAAGCGGGTTCTGGTCGGAGAACTTTCGTTGGACGGCCGTGTGAGACCGATCATGGGCGCGCTCTCGTTTGCGCTTGCGTGCCGGGCCGGATACGACCTGCTGCTGCCGGCTGACAACGGGGCTGAAGCTGCGCTGGTGGACGGCATCAGCGCCTATCCACTCCATAGCCTCCCTGAAGCGGTGGAATTTCTGAAGGGGAATCAAGCCATTGTGCCGAGCTGTTCGAACCATGCGTTGCTCGAGTCTGCCAGGACGGCGGAAGATGAGGACTATACCGACGTCCGTGGGCAGGACCATGCCAAGCGGGCACTGGAAGTGGCCGCGTCGGGTGGACACAATGTGCTGATGGTCGGTCCGCCTGGTTCCGGCAAGACGATGTTGGCGCGCCGGCTGCCCTCGATTCTTCCGCTGTTGGAATCGGAAGAAGCCATTGAAACGACCCGTATTCACAGCGTAGCCGGGCAACTGGCTCCGGACCGGCCCCTGCTCACGGTGCGGCCCTTCCGCGCTCCTCATCACAGCATCTCCGATGCCGGTCTTGTCGGAGGAGGCACCGTTCCGAAGCCCGGAGAAGTCTCCCTTGCGCATAACGGCGTGCTGTTTCTGGACGAGTCTCCTGAGTTCAAACGGGGTGTGCTCGAGGGATTGCGGCAGCCGTTGGAAGATGGACATATGGTCCTGACCAGAGCCAGCGGAACCCTGAAATATCCGGCCCGGTTCATGCTGATTGCCGCGATGAATCCTTGTCCCTGCGGATATTATGGAGATCGAACCAGACCCTGTATTTGTACCGTCACTCAGATTCGCCGGTATCGCGCGAAACTGTCCGGGCCGCTGCTGGATCGGCTGGATATCCATCTGGATGTGCCGCCTGTTCCAGTGCGAGAGCTCCGTACCGAACTGCCCGCACCAGAGGGATCAGCTGCGATCCGATCGCGTGTCGTCGCGGCTCGAGCACGTCAGCGACGACGGTACCGATCCGACGGAATTTATACGAATGCGCAGTTGAAGCCGCGGATGATAAAGCGGTATTGTGGGCTCGATCAGCCCGCTCAGGAGTTGCTGGAGCAGGCGATGGCGAGGTTGCGACTGTCGGCTCGAGCGCATGGGCGCATCTTACGTGTCGCGCGCACCATTGCCGATTTGGCCGATTCGGACAGGATTGAGACCGTGCACATCGCGGAAGCCATTCAATACCGTTCATTTGACCGCAATCCCGACCTGTGAGGTTTCGGTGACGTCGACGAAAGTCTTTCTGTGGTGGTTTGTGGTGGGAGCCACGATGGCGCTCGCCGTCATCATGGTGCAAGGGGGCGTCAGGGAAGTGATGCAGGCTCAGGGGTCTGTGTGGGAGCTGAAACTGGTTGAGCTGTTGACGACCATCATGGGGGGCGGGTTGCTGGGGGGCTGTATTGCATTGATTCTCGATCGAATCAAAAAGTCCTAATTCTCTGTAGATCCGAACATGTACTGAGTATTCAAATACCTCCAGCTCTCTGTACTTCAAAACAATATGGATATTGAAATCGGTTCCAACCTCTATCGCAATTCAAACGGCACCATTGAAGTTGAGGGAGTTCCACAACTTCAACTGACGCAGCATCCCACAAGCGGTGCGCTGTTGGTGAACTTTGCGCTGTTTGACTTGAATGGCCGGATGCTGGCCAAGGTAGTGGACAGCACCATGATGTTCAACGAACGGCGCGCCTATGAATTGACGAAGACGGATAAGAGTGTGTCAATGAAGGAAGCCGAGTCCGGTAAGATTCTTTTCCAGTTCGACGTGAAGGCTCCCGATATCGTGTCGTTGTCACGCGGGGAGTTTCACACGATGAAAGGCCATCTCTTCCACGTATCGCCGACGGGGTACTTGCTCATGGGACGCGCCACGTTGCTGCGCCTCAAGGATCTGAGGGCTGCCGATGTTGGAGGTCATGATCAACACGGTGTTCTTAAAATCGACCGTGCGGCCTTGTGAATCGGTCAGTCGCCCATCATCCAGCACTTGCAGCAAGACATTGAAGACGTCGTGGTGTGCTTTCTCGATTTCATCGAACAGGATCACTGAGAATGGACGCCGCCGAACAGCTTCGGTGAGTTGACCACCTTCCTCGTATCCGATGTAGCCGGGAGGCGCGCCGATGAGGCGGGCAACCGTGTGCTTTTCCATATATTCGGACATATCGATTCTGACCAGATTTCCTTCGTCGTCGAACAGAATGGTCGCCAGCGCACGGGCCAATTCTGTCTTCCCGACACCGGTGGGGCCGAGGAACAGAAAAGAGCCGATCGGGCGATTTGGGTCTTTGATACCCGATCGCGCACGCAGCACGGCATCCGCAACGGCTCGGACTCCTTCCTCTTGTCCCACGACGCGTTGATGCAGCAATTCTTCGAGTTTCAACAGTTTGTCGGTTTCCCCTTCGAGTAGACGAGAGACCGGAACACCAGTCCAACGGCTGACCACGGCGGCAATCTCGTCTTCATCGACCTCTTCCTTCAGCAGCCGTGTTTCATCCTGCTTCTTTCCTAAGTGCTGCTGCTCCTGTTCCAGTTCTCGTTCTAACCGAGGCAGTTCTCCGTACCGAAGTTCCGCCACGCGATTGAGGTCGTAGGCCCGCTCAGCCTGCTCGATCTTGAGCTTGATGTCCTCGATCGCCTCACGTGTCTTACGGAGCCGGGAGACGGAGGCCTTTTCTGATTCCCACCTGGTTTTCAGGGTCTGTAAGTCGCGTTGCTTTTCGCTCAGCTCCGTTTCGAGGGCGGTCAACCGGGCGGCGCTCGCCGGATCCTTCTCTTTCCTCAACGCTTCCCGCTCAATTTCCAGCTGGAGTACCTTGCGTGACACTTCGTCCAACTCCGCCGGAAGGCTGTCGATCTCGGTCCTGAGACGAGCGGCCGCTTCATCGACCAGGTCGATCGCTTTATCCGGAAGAAACCGATCTGAGATGTATCGATGCGACAACTTCGCCGCGGCGACGAGCGCGCTGTCCTTGATCCGCACGCCATGGTGGACTTCGTACCGCTCTTTGAGGCCGCGCAAAATGGAAATGGTATTCTCCACGGATGGCTGGTCGACCAGAACTGTCTGAAAGCGACGTTCCAGCGCCGCATCTTTTTCGATGTGTTTTCGGTATTCGTCGAGCGTCGTGGCGCCGATCAGGTGCAGCTCACCTCGCGCCAACATCGGTTTCAGCAGATTGGCCGCATCCATCGCCCCTTCGGCCGCTCCGGCTCCGACGACCGTATGCAATTCATCGATGAATAGGAGGATTTGACCTTGAGACGATTGAATTTCCTTCAACACGGCCTTGAGTCGTTCCTCGAACTCGCCGCGAAACTTGGCGCCGGCGACGAGCGATCCCATGTCCAACGCGAAGAGCTTCTTATGTTTAAGACTTTCTGGAACATCACCTTTGACGATACGGATCGCCAGCCCTTCCACGATCGCGGTTTTCCCGACTCCCGGTTCACCGATGAGCACGGGGTTGTTCTTCGTGCGGCGGGAGAGAATTTGAATCACTCGCCGGATTTCGTCGTCTCGCCCGATGACGGGATCAAGCTTGCCTTGCCCGGCTAATTGAGTCAGATCGCGCCCGTATTTCGCTAGCGACTGGTAGGTGCTTTCCGGGTCCTGACTGGTGACACGCTGATTGCCGCGCACCTGCTGCAATCCGGACAGGAGACGGTCCCGGGTGAGTCCCAGTTTTTTGAGCACCCCTCCTTCCTGAACCATGGCTAATAACATATGCTCGACGCTGAGAAAGTCGTCCTTGAGCGATTTCTGCTCGTCCTCTGCATGGGCCAAGACCTGGTTGAGGCGGGTGGCCACATGGATTTGACCAGGCGAAGCGCCGGCGCCTTGTACCTGGGGCAGCTTGGCCAAGGCTTGTTCGACCGCTTGCCGAACTGCAGACAGAGCGAGACCGGCGCTTTCGAGCAGCGCCGGAGCCGTGCCGCCTTCCTGATCGAGCAGTGCCAACAGCACGTGTTCGACGTCGATACCCTGATGACTTCGACGCTGCGCATGCCCAGAGGCGGACTGTAAGGCCTCTTGCAGCTTGATGGTCATTCGATTCATGTCCATGGCGATTCACCTATAAAAAGATACTCAGGCACGCTTGCTGAATTATGTGATAATCATTGGGCGGGGTAAGTCAACTACGATTACATTTCCTGCAGGTAACGCGACTAGTTCTTGACGTCTTGGGCAATCCCGATTAGGGTACGCACCGGTATGGTCAGTCTCGTGTCAGCTACGCTGCAACTCTATCGACAAGTCTTGTCTTCGACGGGACGTTCGCTCATCCGAAGTTGGGTGACGATGGTCGCGCTCATGGTGTTTGCCATCCTGTTTGTGGGGGTATCGAGAATCGCCGCTCCGCTGGGGATCGCCGGTGGGTTTATTCTGGGTATGGTGAATGCCTTGCTGGTTGGCGCGACGCTTCGGTTGATTGAGCAGTCTCTTAGCGCCGCGAGGACCATTCAGTTCACGGATGTGACTGAGAGTTTTGGACATTATTTTTGGGATGTCATCGGTGTCGGGTTCGTGTTGTGGATTCCGACGATGCTGCTCGATATGGGCATGCAAGCCAATCCGTACGGCCACTTTCTTTCGTCCGCATTTCTGCTTTTGGTATTTATTCTGCTGAACCCAGCCCCGGAGGTCATCTATCAAGTCCGACACGATTCAGCCCTTGAGGTCCTGAAGACGTCCTATCAATTCATCCTGGAACATTGGGTCGAGTGGTTTCTCCCATTCGCGATTCTCATTTTGCCGGTGGTGCTTTCTCCCAGCGGCCTGCTGGAGTTTTTTTCGTTGTCCGATCGTGTCGGTCGAGGAGCCGGTCTCGACTTCTTCCAGATTCTTCTGCTCCCATTCACTGCGATCGGGGGGTGGCTGTCCTATGTGGGATTTGATTCTGAAGGACAAGGGATCGTTCTCCTACTTCTCACCCCACCAATGGCCATGGTCATCCTATTGTTCCGCGGCCATCTTTTTGCTTTGCTCCATGGATCTTCCAGACGGCAACGTCTCTTTTCTCGCCAGTTTGATACGAGGCACTAGGGTCTGAAGTCACGATAGGGCGTCATCGAGAGGTGTTTTATGGCATTGGTCATTGTACCAACTTGAGCCACTTCTTGAGTCCTTGGGTCATTGATGCTTCTTGGCTTGTGATTCTGAAGTGAAATATCGTATGGTTTACCCTACACTCAGGTTCTGTTCCTTCACGATGTGCTCAGGACATGGTACGGATTCATGCAGCTTTCTATCTTTTGGCGGTTGGTCATAACGTCTCTCATCATTATTACGGTCATGGGAGGAGTCAATATTTATGCGCTCTTTCAGCTTCGGCAGCTGACGGCGATGAGCACGCAGATGGCGTCCTACCATTATCCAGCTGCTGAATCCGCGAAGAGGCTATTGGGGTCGCTCTATGCCCAACTGAACAGTGAAAAGAAATACCTTGCGACGAGAGATCGCGCCTTTCTGACGAATCTGACGGAAGAGGTTGATGAATTTGAGCGCAATCTCCAGCTGCTGCGGGGGCGGGAAAGCTCTTCTCAGGGGGTAACCCTGCTGCAAAAGACACATGAATTACTCCAGGAGCGGCTGAAGCTTTTTCAGGATGAATTCGAGACCACAAAGAGGAAGATCCGTCAGATCACTCCGGAGTATGAACACCGACGTGATGGCCTCATGGATCGGATGTCCGCCTCGATTCAGAGCTACATCGATCTGCACGAGGCTCGAGTGAGTGTCGGGGTGACGGAATCTCGAGCCAGCGCGGCCCAAGCAGAGGCTGTCACGGAGCAACTGGTCCTAGTGGCCTTGGTGTTCGGGGTGGGGCTTGCCGGTATCGCCAGCTATACGATTTTGCGTCCACTGCGACAGCTGCAAGGGCATATTAAACAGATTGGGCAAGGCAATTTGGGAGCATCCCTTCAGATCAATGCGCCTGCGGAGTTACGGGAGTTAGTCGATAGCGTCAATTGGATGGGTAGGAAGTTACAGGAAATAGACGATATGAAAACGGAGTTTTTGGCGCACGTGTCTCACGAATTGCGTACCCCAATGGCCTCGATTCAAGAAGGCACGCATCTTTTGCTCGATGAGATTCCAGGTCCACTCGTCCAGGAGCAACGAACCACTCTTCGGATTATGGCCGACAGCAGCCGGCGGCTGATCCATTTGATCTCTACGATTCTGGATTTGTCAAAAATGGAAGCAGGGATGATGGAATACCACATCGTCCCGGTGGATTTCCAACGAATCGGGGAAGTCTCCATCAACAAGGTTCGTCTTTTGGCGGACTCCAAACATGTGCAGCTGGTGCTGGAAAATATCGGGGAGCGTTCCTGGGTCAAGGCGGATGCCTCTCGTCTCGAACAGGTGCTCGACAACTTACTGTCAAACGCTCTGAAATTCAGCCCTGAGGGTGGTGTGGTCAAGGTGCAGGTGAAACCCGACCTCCAAGCCGGAGTGCTTGAGGTGACTGTTTCGGATACGGGACCCGGGATCGCTCCAGAAGATCTCCCACATATTTTTGAACGGTTTTATCAAGGTCGCACGAAAGGGAAGCATACGGCGGGGAGTGGGTTGGGCTTGGCATTGGTGAAGAGGGTCGTTGAGGCTCACGGCGGAAGAATTTGGATCGAAAGTGAGAAAGGCAAGGGGGTAACTGTACGGTTTATCCTACGGTTGGCAAAACCGGAAAAGGTAGGGCACGCGTGATTAAGATAGCAGTGTCTCTGACAAGATGCTCTCTCATCATCAGTTCTCTCTTGCTGGTCGGGTGTGCGGCATGGACAACGCCAGTACCTGGCTCGCGCCCCTATTTTTCGGCAGAGCCGCGAGAAGTTAAGTTGTTTCAATCGTTTGCAACAAGACAAGAGAGTACGGCCTTAAAGTGTGGTGAAGCGAATTCCTGCGATCACGCGTACTTTACGCGGGGGTTGCTTGGCCTGTACGAAAGCCGCGAGATTGCAGAGAAATATTTCAGGAAGGTCATCGCGCTTGCTCCCAAGAGCCAGCTGGCTGCGTCAAGCAAAGCCTGGCTGGCGTTGTTGCAACAACCTACTCCAGGGAATAGATCATGGCCGGAAGCCGTTTTTAGAGCACCAGTCCTTGCGGAGGTCAACACCTCATTGGCAGTGACCACCGATCGTCTGGTGCGAGACTTGCTTGACCTGGAGATACTCATTCAACAGCTTCGTGCATCCAAGGAAGGCGAATCCGAGACCCTTGAGGCGTTGCAGCGCGAGTTGACGGATCGAGATCATAAGATCGAGGCCCTCTTGTCGAAGAAAGATTCGGCCAAGACGTCAGCCGACCCAGCATCGATTCAAACTCTGCAAAAACAGCTTACTGAGCGGGACAGAAAGATCGAAGAGCTTTCCGCGCAACTCGAGGCATTGAAGCGAATTGATCAGGAGATGCGGGAAAAGGTGCGCCCGATACGTCCACCATTGACGACGGTTCCCATGCCCGGTCTTGAGACGACACCGTAACGAACGGTAGAAGGAATGATGATGATTATGGAGCAAGAAAATATTCTCGTAGTCGACGACGATGAGGGGTTGTTGCATTTATTGAAAATGCGGTTGTCCGCGATGGGGTTTGCCGTCACCCCCTGTACGACAGGGCAGGATGCCGTTGGTGAGGCGAAGAAAACGATGTTTAACTTGGCGATCACCGATCTGCGCCTTCGCGGCGAGGATGGGTTGGAGGTGACCGAAGAGCTGCTTCGAAGTCACCCGGGGCTTCCGGTCATCATCCTGACGGCCCATGGGAGTATTCCCAATGCCGTCGAGGCGATGCAGCGGGGAGCGTTTGGCTATCTGACGAAGCCATTTGATGATAAGGAGCTGAAAGCCACGATCGAGAAGGCACTCGCGCAACAGCGGATGAGCCGGGAAATTCAGCGGCTCAAGTCGCTGGTTAAGGAACTGTACGGACTCGAAAATGTCGTGGCGCGGAGTCCGGAGATGCAACGGCTTTTCCAGCAAATCGCACAGGTGGCCGAGTCGGATGCGACCATTTTGCTGTTTGGAGAAACCGGAACCGGCAAAGAGGTGATGGCTCGCGTCATCCATACGAACAGCCGGCGCGGGAAAGGTCCCTTCGTGGCACTCAACTGCGCCGCCATACCCGAGACGCTGTTCGAGAGCGAGCTGTTCGGACATGTGAAGGGCGCCTTCACGAGCGCTCATGGTGCGAAGCGCGGATTGTTTCAAATGGCCAATGGCGGCACGTTGTTTCTCGACGAGATCGGCGAGATGCCGCTGTCCATGCAGGTCAAATTATTGCGCGCCGTGCAGGAGCGGGAGATTCGAGAGGTGGGGTCTGATAACTCGGTCAAAGTCGACGTTCGCATCATTGCGGCGACCAATAAAGACCTCAGCGAGGCGGTGAAGAACGGGACGTTCCGTAACGATCTTTACTATCGAATCTCGGTGGTTCCTCTGTTCATCCCACCGCTGCGGGATCGCCGGGATGATATCCCGCTGCTGGCTCAACATTTTCTCCAACTCAGTGTGAAACGGGCGAATAAGGAGGTGAAGGGATTCACACCTGCGGCACTGCATCGATTGATGATCAATCCCTGGCCCGGCAATGTGCGCGAGTTGGAGAACGTGGTCGAGAAGGCCGTGGTGATGTCGCGGCAAGATATGCTCACGCCGGATTTGTTGCCGGCGGTCAGTGTGTCGGCCGAGTCACCGCTCAAGCCGCTGACGGAGGCCAAAGAAGAATTCGAGCGGACCTACTTGAAGACCGTCCTTCAATTGACGAGCGGAAATATCTCCCGTGCTGCACAGTTTGCCGGCCGGTACCGAGCTGACTTTTATAAGATGCTGAGAAAATACGGCCTTCATCCGTCGACCACGAAGGGAAAGCCAGATTCCGAGATGGGCGAGCTAGAACCCGAAACAAGTTTGACCGAGGTGGAACGATAGACCTCACTCCTCCGGTCGTGAGTGATTCCTTGTGTACCTTTCAAGGCCGCGTCTCAGGTGACGCGGCCTTTGTATTTGAAGCAGCTCTCAGCCCGTTGCTTTCCGTTACATTCTATCTCGTACAACTGTGGTTACCTGTGATGCGTTGTGCCTTTCCCACGTGCCTGATGTCGCCACGTTAACGAGCGTGCCGACGAACTCAAGAACACGGCGGTCCATGGGTGTGTGGACGGGAACTCCCTATGCGCATGTGATGATTCCCGTTGAGAGGTACCTGTCACCCTAGCAAAGCGCCAGGATGGGAGGCGGGAAAACATCTGTCGTGAAGGAATGGCTGTCAGATTGAAAGATGGGATCTACTGCGGAGCGTACCATGTCACGCCAAGCACGTGTACCGTGGATTCTGGATGGCAATAGGGCGTGGGAATGAAGATGACGAGCGATATTCATCCGCCGGCGAAACTGCGATAGTGCGATGTGGAGCTGGCGAGAGGAATCGAACCTCCAACCTGCGGTTTACAAAACCGCTGCTCTGCCGATTGAGCTACGCCAGCCCGCTTACGAGGTGAGTCCACACGTCGCATCGCACAGTACCAACAGGCCGGAGAACCTGTCAAGAAATCTCCCACCCGTCAGATCGCAGCCAAGTAACTGATATAACTTGCATTAGATACCACGGGTCATTATTCTAACCCCGCATCGCAGTTCGTATTCCAAATGGTATCACCTATGAGTCAAGCCCACGTGCTCGTTGTCGATGACGACCCTGCCGTCCGGGATGTTCTGCAGGAAGTCCTGAGGCAGGAGGAGTATAGCGTCTCTACAGCCGAGGACGGTGCGGCGGCAATTCAGGCTGTGAAGGACTCGGTGATTCACATCGTGATCACTGATTTTCAGCTGCCCGATATCGATGGACTTGAGATCATCGATCGCCTGGCGAAGCTCGACGCGAAGATCATTCCCATCATGATGACCGGATTCGGTACGATTGAAACCGCGGTACGGGCCATGAAGTCTGGCGCATTTGACTTCATTACCAAACCGTTTGATCTTGAAACCGTGGCCGTGGTGGTTCGGAAGGCGGCAGAGTTCCTTCGGCTTCGGCAAGAAAACCATCTCTTGCGGAAGGCCGTACGCGATCAATATCGACTTGAACACCTGGTGGGTGCCAGCGAGCCGATCCAACACGTGATGGAGTTTGTCCACAAAGTTGCCGACAGCGATAGTACGGTCATGATTCAAGGCGAAAGCGGTACTGGCAAGGAGTTGGTGGCGCGGATGCTCCACTTCAATAGTCTTCGCAAGGATCGTCCGTTGGTCCCGGTGAACTGTGGCGCGATTCCGGAAAATCTGTTGGAGTCGGAACTCTTCGGGCACGAAAAAGGCGCGTTTACGGGAGCTACGCACTCACGAATGGGGCGTTTTGAACTGGCAAATGGAGGGACCATCTTCCTCGATGAAATCGGCGAAATGAGCCTGCCATTACAAGTCAAAATTCTTCGAGTGTTGCAAGAACGGGAATTCGAACGCGTCGGCGGAAATCGGACGATTCATGTGGATGTACGGATCATTGCCGCGACGAACCAGGATTTGGAAACGCTGGTAGAGGAAAAGCGATTTCGCAAAGATCTGTTCTATCGGCTTAATGTGATCCCCATCGTGATTCCTCCGCTACGAGAACGGCGGAGCGATATTCCGCTTCTTATCGACCATTTCCTGACTCGCTTCAATCAGAGTAAGCACACTCAGGTGTCAGGCCTTGCCCCCGATGTGCTTCACATGTTGACCGAGTACGACTGGCCTGGCAACATTCGGGAGTTAGAGAACATGATCGAGCGATTGGTCGTGCTGAAGAAGCACGGTGTCCTTTCCGTTGGAGATGTACCGGAGAAAATCTGTCGGAGGCCATTGGCCCCCGAGCTCAAGGAGCAGTTCATCCGGTTCAGTGAGGACGGCATCAATCTTTCCAGAGAGGTTGAACAGTATGAAAAACATCTCATCATGGAAGCCCTGCGGAAAGCTAACGGCGTCACCTCGCGGGCAGCGCAGTTGCTCCACTTGAACCGGACGACGTTGGTTGAAAAGCTGAAACGTAAGGGGGTGGATCCACGATCTCAATTGGAAACCCTCCCGCTCTGGCCACGCTCTTCCAGTCAAAAGATTGACGACCTATCGACCTAGCCGATGCCAATCCTGACGCGATCTATCCAAGTTCTCAATTTGCCTCGATAACTCATCTGATTTCCTGAGAGTTTTCGACCTGTCTCCAGGGCATGAGCTTTGCTGATGCCCTATCGCCGTGTATCGATACTATTTACGATATTGCCAACTCGTCTTCTCGATTGCTGCTTGGATGGCGTGCTCTTCGCTTGCAATCGGAGAGACCCCCTCGCAGCCTTCTCCTCATTCCTCGATTGCCGTGCTTCCAGAACGAGCGACCTTGCTACGCAATCCAGGACCGGTTGACGGACTCGTGCAACCTTTGCCTGATGACGGGCCTCGTCAGGAAGGGCAATCGTCTGGCATTGACGGACTCGCTTGGCAAGAAGGCCAGTCTGCGTACAGGAAGAACGCCTGGCCGGAGGCGCAACGGTTCTTTGGAAAAATCGTCAAGGAACATCCTGAAAGCCCGCTTGCCCCATCGGCGAAAGCCTTCTTGGTCGAGATCTTGTTGCGGGATGAGGTCTCGGGGAAAACCCGATCCGAGGCTATTCAGGAGTACAAAACACTCCTGAGGGATCATCCGCAATCGCCGAATGCCCGGAGGGCGGAATGGCGGATCGCGGATTTGTATTACAAGCAAGGCGCGCTCCAAGAGGCGCAAGCGTTTTACGAGAATGCGATGGCCCATTCCGTCAATCTTCCCTTCGATAGTAATCGGGCGTTGCTGGGTCTTGGGTATACGTTCATGGCCATGGGGAAATGGAGTGATGCCGAGCATGCATTTGCCAACGTGCGAAAGCGAAGTGAGGACGAGCAGTTGCTCCAAGGAGCGACGTTGGGATTGGCCCATGCGCTGTTCAGAGAGCAACGATTTTCTGAAGCGCAGCCGATCTATAACCTCAGTTATCAACGATGGCCGCATCTCCTACGGGGCGACCCGTTGTCGCTTCAGCGGTATGCCGTCACGCAGGTGAAGCTGCACCAGGAGGTCTCTGCTCGAGAACTCATGCTGCTCTTTTACAACCTCTATCCCAGACATGAGTATGCGCCTGCGGCCCTGCTGCACGTGGCTGAGGGCTTGCGGGCAGGTGCCAAGCCAATGCTTGCCGAGTTCGTCTATGCGCTGATTCCTTCCCTGTATCCGTACAGCGCATTGAGTACGACGGCCAAACTTCGGCTGGCTGCACTCCGCGCGGAGACCATGTTGCCGGCTGGAAGCAATTCGCTCGGGCTCACAGTCAGCGCCATGATCCACAGCGTGCCGATTCCGGACCAGACTGATGCCTCCTACCGATCGCTGTTGGAAGAGATTGCAACTCGAGAGGTGAGCAATCCAATGGGCAGCGAGGCCCGGTATTACCTTAGCAGGGGATATGAAAGCGCAGGCGACATGAATCGCGCGCTTCAAACCTACAAGGAGATTACCCTTCGAGCGACCAATAAGAACGACCTATGGGCTATCAAATCCGCAGAGCGCCTGTCTGTTCTTCTGACACCCTGGATCGAAGCGGCGATCGCATCGCGCGACGATCTGACCGTTGTCAGTCTATTTCACAGGCAGGGAGCAATGGCCGAACAGCGTTATGCGCGTTCCCCTGTGTTGTTGAACATCGCGGAATCTCATCGGCGTCTTGGATTTTCGCCGGAAGCCGTGCGGCTGTACCAGCAGGTTCTTAAATCGTCCAACGATTCGGCGGCGCTCGAAGCAGCTTTGATCGGCCTTGGAGGGATCTACCTGGATCAACGAGATCCTGAGGCCGCGAGAAAAGTGCTGGAGCGATACCGGTTTCAGTTCCCTATCGGTACATACGAAACGAAGGTGCGACATCTTCTGATTGAGGCCATGAGGCAGCAGCGGGATCTGCAAGGGCTTCTCCATCTGTGCCGGATGTGGTTGTTGCGCCACCCGGTTCATCCTGAACGACCAGCGATGTATGTGGAGTTAGCCAAGACGCTGGGAGAACTGGATAAGCTGGATGAGTCTGCCCTGGCCTATGAAGAGGCCTTCAAGGCCGGCGCGGTGCAAGCGTCCAATACGCTTGTTTCCTATGCTGATACGTTATCTCGATTGAATCGACATGAGCGGGCTATTACAGCCTATCAATTAGTGGTGGCCAAGAAACCAAACGTGTCTCACGCTGATTGGGCGCGACTACAAACAGCCAACCACTGGACGGCATTGAAGCAATACGATCGCGCCACCGTGGCGCTGGCCGAGCTTGATGTCACGGGCGATCCAATACTCAATCGACTTTCAGCGTCTCTTAAAACAAGTTTGCGAGCGGTCAGTCATTCGGGGAAGCGGGAGGGGCTATGATGAGTGCTATGACCAGACATCCGGAAGAACGGGAATTGCTGCAAGCCGCCTTCAGAAGCTTTGATGAGGCGGCTCACACGTTGCAGCAGTCATACAGTGCGTTGACGACACGTGTGGAGCAGATGGATCTGGAGTTGGCACAGAGCAACGAGGCGCTCCGCCGTCAGCTGTGTGAGAACGAGGCCATGCGGGTCCATCTGGACGGAATTCTTGAGTCCTTGTCTATGGGGGTGTTGGTGATGGACGACTGCGAAATGATCACTCGCAGCAATCGCGCCGCCGAGGCGTTACTTGGCGTCACAGATGATGAACTGCGGAACCATCGTGCGTCCGAGATATTGGCTGGTCTTGGTCTTGACGTGTGTGATCAGCCTCAACGCATCGGTCAGGCCGTCGTCTCCATTAGCCAGGTTCCACTACACAACAATTCCGGAGAGCATTCCGGACACCTTATCCTGTTTCAGGACATCACGCGTATTTATCAACTCGAAGAACAGTTGCAGCGCAAGGAACGGCTGGCAGCCATGGGGGAGCTGATCGGTCGGATCGCCCACGAGATCAGAAATCCATTGGGCAGCGTCGAGCTTTTCGCGTCCATGCTGCAGCGAGATCTCGGCGAGCAGTCGTCCGGCAAACGCTACGCGCAACAAATCTCGCAGGCCGTCCAGTCGATGGATCGTTTACTGACCAATCTTTTGCTGTATACGCGGCCGGTTCACTTGGCGCGAGGCTGGCACTTGGCCGAATCGTTGATCGACGAATCAATCAAGTTGGCGGCTCATGCGATTACCAAAGTGCCGGTGGAAATCCGAGTGGACATCAGTCAAGACATTCATTCGATGTGGTGTCATGACGGACAGTTGAAACAAGTGCTCGTGAATCTAGTCGTGAATGCAGTTCAGGCAATGCCGGATGGAGGGGTTCTGGCAATCAGTCTTTCCCAGGAACCGCCGCAAACACTTGGTATACCCGCTGTTCGACTGACCGTCGGGGACTCCGGCATTGGCATCGCTCCGGCCCATCTGTCGCGCATATTCGATCCGTTCTTCTCGACGAAGGATGCGGGGACCGGCCTTGGTCTGGCGATTGTCTATTCCATAGTCGACGCGCACCAGGGACGGATCGATGTCGACAGTACAGTCGGGCAGGGCACCGCATGCTCCATTATTCTGCCTCATCCAGCAATCGGTGGAGATCCCCATGCAGTGCAGACTCCAACTCGGAACGAGCTGGAAGCGAGTCAATCCTACCCTGGTGAGCACACTATGGCGTTAGTGGAGGAGTGGTCTCATGAATGACCGCGAGAAGAGTAGTCCTCTTTCTGACTATGGCGACGAGAGCGAGCGTATTCTCATCGTCGATGACGACCCATCGATGCGAACGGCACTGATGGAGACCGTCAAGCGACTTGGCTATTCCGTGCAAGGGGCAGTCGATGGAATGGATGCCATCGAACGGATCCCTCATTTTCGTCCATGGATGGTGCTGACCGATCTCAGGATGCCGCGTCTGAATGGGCTCGAATTGATCAAGGAAGTCAAGGCGCGCGCTCCTCATGCGACGATCGTTCTGATGACGGCGTATGGGGCCATAGAGACCGCCGTCGAGGCCATGAAGTTGGGCGCCAGTGAGTATCTCTTAAAACCATTCTCCATGGACTTGCTGGAGCGAGTCATCGTGAATCTCAAGTCGGGACGAGACGTAGGGAGCATCACGGGTCACCCCTCTCACCCAACGGAAAACCGGGCTCTGCTAAGCCAGGACCCAGGCATGATCAGGCTCTTAAGCACGATCGAAGGGGTCGCGTCGAGTCAGGCCACTGTCTTGATCCAAGGAGAGAGCGGCACCGGAAAAGAGTTGTTAGCCCGGTTTATCCATAATCGGAGCCCGCGGGCGCATCGGCCATTCATCGCGGTGAATTGTGCGGCGTTACCGGATGGACTGCTCGAGAGTGAGCTCTTTGGCCACGAACGTGGTGCGTTCACCGGGGCGTTAATCAAAAAGATCGGCAAGTTTGAGATGGCGCATATGGGCACATTGCTTCTGGACGAAATCAGTGAAATGAACCTGAGTTTGCAGGCCAAGTTACTGCGTGTATTACAGGAGCGCGAAGTCGATCGGATCGGGGGGCGCGACCCTGTGTCAGTCAATATACGGGTGATCGCGACGACCAATCGAGCGCTCTATCGGGAAGTCGAGCAAGGGCGTTTTCGAGAGGATCTCTACTATCGTCTGAACGTCTTTCCGGTCACCGTTCCACCGCTACGTGAACGCACGATCGATATTCCATTGCTCGCGCGCCATTTTGTGAGCCAGTCGGCCACGAGGAACGGTCTCATGCCACCGACGCTGTCTGATAGTGCGTGCACGCATTTGCAACGGTTGGGATGGAAGGGAAATGTCCGTGAATTAGAGAATGTCATGGAACGGGCGGTATTGCTGGCGGGGCCTGGCCCTATCCTTCCCGAACACTGTCCGCCTGAACAGAACGGAGAACAACCGGTTCTGTCTTTCCATCCGCAACAACCGGCCAACGGATCTTTGTGGGAAATGGAGCGAGAGCTAATTTTTAAGACATTGGCACGAGTGAAGGAAAATCGTACGCATGCGGCGAAAGAGTTGGGAATCAGCATTCGTACGTTACGAAATAAGCTGCGAGAGTATCGAGAAGGTGAGCGACCCTGTTCGATCACCGGAGGACTTTAAGAGCGGCAAGAATTGCCGACCGGCAAGCTTGTGCCGGTGGTGGCAAGGGTCACACGGAGGGCCATCGGCGAGGGGAGTGAAAACCAATGGGTATTGCAGGAGGCCCCGCTGCTGGCTATCACTCCGGCATTCGGGCAGGCATTATGGTTGCAATGATACCGCGCAGGGGATGGAAAGGAGTCGAAAGGTATGACGATCTTTGACAAAAGTATGCGGCTGTTACAGCGGAGTTTGGATCTTCGCAGCGCACGACAGCGTGTGATCACTTCAAATCTAGCCAATGAAGAAACGCCGGGGTATCGCGCGTCCGAATTGACCTTTATGGACCAATTGCAGTCGGCCCAGAAGGGGCGCTTGCCGATCGTCATGGCGGCGACTCAGTCTCGACATTTCGGCGTATATGGGCCGCAGGGTGTGCAGGCGGTGGCGGGAAAGCTCGGTGAAGTTCCGGCCGGCGATCTGCCGCTCGACGCAAACTCTGTCAATCTTGAGCTGGAGATGGCCAAATTGTCCGAGAACGCCATGCAGTACAACGCAGCGGCCACGATACTAGCCAAAAAGTTTCACGGATTGCTGAATGCGATACGAGAAGGGAGATAACGCACAGCCCGCTCGGATGGCCGACATCGGCAAGCGGTTAACGGTTGATAGAGGAGGTTCATCATGGAAATGTCCGACAGTATGGCGGTATCGGTATCTGGTTTGGACGCCCAACGGCGACGACTCAATGTCATTGCGAGCAATCTTGCGAACGCCCAATCAACGAAAACACCGACTGGCGGTCCGTACAAGCGGCGGGATGTCGTCTTTCGCTCAACGGCGGTTCCAAGCGCATTTCATGGGACTTTTCGACAAATCGCCGTTGGGCCGTCGGCGCATGCGCTCGAAGGTGTCTCCGTCGCTCGAGTGGTGGAAGATTCCAAACCAGGCCAACTCATCTATGATCCTCATCATCCAGATGCGAATCCCAAAGGGTTCGTGCGTCTTCCTAATGTGAATGTCATGGAAGAAATGGTGAATATGATCGGCGCGTCGCGTGCATACGAAGCCAACGTCCAAGCCATCAATGCAACACGTGCCATGTGGAATAAGGCACTGGAAATCGGGAGGTGATGATGAATCAGATTTACGGTCCGACATCAGGTATCGCTCCGATTCCCGATGTGGCCCCAGGTGGGTCCGCCGGAACGTCAGGCGCCTCTGGGTTCATGGATTCGCTCAAATCTGCAATCGGAAAGGTCAACGACACGCAAGTGGAAGCCGGACGAGCGGTAGGTGACCTCATGACAGGCGAGACGCAGGACCTTCACCGTACGATGGTCGCGTTGCAGCAAGCAGACGTGTCGTTCCAATTAATGATGCAGATCCGCAATAAACTGGTCACCGCCTATGAAGAGATTCAACGGATGCAAATGTAATCAGTCAGGCGCGATGAAGGGACGTGACGAACATGTTGTCCAAGTTCTCCATCAATCAGCGAATGATCATCCTTGTCGCTCTGGCTGGATCAGTGGCGGGTCTCATCGCGCTCACACTCTGGACGCAGCAGCCCGACATGCAGGTGTTGTTCACCAATCTCGGCGGCGAAGACGCGGCTGCTATCATCGATAAGTTGAAAGAAACGAAGGTGCCGTACGAAACGACCGGTGGTGGAGCGACGGTGCTGGTTCCTAGCGCCCAAGTGCACGATCTCCGATTACAACTCGCGACCCAAGGGCTTCCCCATGGAGGTGGGGTCGGCTTCGAGATTTTTGATCGTACGTCAATCGGCATGTCCGAATTCGTGCAGAAGCTCAACTACCGGCGCGCCTTACAGGGGGAGTTGGCGAGAACTATCGCGCAGCTGCCTGAAGTTGAACGTGCGCGGGTCCATCTGGCGATTCCTGAACGACGACTCTTCGCCAGCGAACAGGAGAAAGCGCGCGCGTCGGTGATCCTGTCACTTCGTAACGGCCAACAGCTGGCTCAAGCGCAGGTGCAGGGGGTCATCCATTTGGTGTCCAGCAGCGTGGAAGGCTTGCAGGCCCGTGATGTGACCGTGGTGGATGGGCACGGCCGTATGTTGTCGTCCACCATGACGGATGAAACCGCCGGGTTGACGAATACCCAGCTCGAATATCAACGGAGCATCGAAAAAGATGTCGAAACGCGCATCCAAACGATGTTGGAGCGGATTGTCGGATCCAATAAAGCCGTCGTGCGTGTCTCCAGCGTGGTGGACTTTCGCAAGGTTGAGACAACAGAGGAGCGATACGATCCGAACAGCCAGGTGGTGAGGAGCGAACAACGAGGACAGGAAAAGGCGAATGGCACCAACGGCGTCAGCGGCGGCGTCCCAGGTGTGCAGTCGAACGTCCCGCCTGGTACAGATCAGGAGCTCCCGCAAACCAGTTCAAATAACAGTCAGACGAAAAATGAAACGGTCAACTATGAGATCAGTCGAACTGTGTCCAAAATCGTCGAGCCTGTAGGTGTCATCAAGCAATTGTCCGTGGCCGTGCTGGTTGATGGGATCTATGAAACAGCCAAAGCCGGTGATGGACAGTCCACGGAGACACCGGCTGCCGCGCGCAAATACGTTCCACGTTCAGAAGAAGACCTCAAGCGGATTGAAGACATCGTCAAGAAAGCGATGGGCTTTTCGCCTGAGCGGCAGGATCAGGTTCAGGTTGTGAACGTTCAATTCGGCGCGGAACCGGAAGAGCTGCAGAGTGCGACGGCAGAAGCCTTGGCTGAGGGGCCGAAGCCATGGTTGCCGTATCTCCGTTATGGAGTCGGCATTCTATTGTTCGCGGTGATTCTGTTGTTCGTCGTCCGTCCGCTGTTGGCCATGTTGGGTTCGACGACGGAGCAGATGCAAGCTGAAGCGACGGTCTCGGCGTTGCCTGGGGCTCAGGCCATGATGCAAGCCTCATTGACGAATGCGCCGGATCGAGCTCAAATCATCGACATGGCCAGAAAAAACCCCGACACGGCCGCTGTGGTCGTGAAGCAGTGGCTCAAGAATCCTACATAGCGTGGTGCCATGGCGAAGACTTTAACAGGTGAACAGAAAGCAGCGATTCTCCTTCGTGCCATGGGCGAAGAGTCAGCCGCCCAGGTCTTGAAGCAACTCGATCCGAAAGAAATTAAGAAGCTGGGAAGCTTTATGAGCGGCACCGCACAAATCTCACGAGATGAAGAAGATGCAGTCATGTCGGATTTTCGAGCAGCGAGCGCAACTGGGGAGATTCAGTTTCAGGGAAAAGAGTTCATCAAGACGGCGCTCACCAAGGCGTTGGGTCCAGAAAAAGCGGCGCGGATCATCGAATCGATGACGCAGAAAAGCTATCCTGGGCTGGAAGGGCTGAAATGGGTTGATGTGAAAAC
The DNA here is from genome assembly GCA_002869845.2 of Nitrospira sp. CG24B. Taxonomy (GTDB): domain Bacteria; phylum Nitrospirota; class Nitrospiria; order Nitrospirales; family Nitrospiraceae; genus Nitrospira_D. The sequence goes on from NEWS02000004.1 coordinate 467,257, forward strand.
CCTCACTCAAATGCTGAGGGTCGAACATGCCCAAACAGTGGCCGTCATTCTTGCACATTTGGAAAGCGACCAGGCCGGACAGGTCCTCGCGGCGCTGCCAGAGGACATGCGAGGAGACGTGGCGATTCGGTTGGCAACGTTGGAAGAAGTCCAACCGGATGTCCTGGAAGAACTGAGCGAAAGCCTCCAAGAAATGCTGTTGGCCAGCCAAGGAATGAGCACTCAGAGCGTTGGAGGGGCCGAGGTGGTTGCGGATATTCTGGCGCGAATGGATAAGGCTAATGAAGGCGGGATCATGGCCAGGATTTCCGAGAAAAATCAGTCGTTGGCCGACACCATCCGCGCCCTTATGTTTGTCTTTGACGATTTAATTAAAATTGATGATCGAGGTTTGCAGGAATTGATGAAGGAAATTAGCAAAGAGGATCTTCCTGTCGCTCTTCGCGGCGCCAATCCCGAGGTGAAGGAGAAATTCTTCAAGAATATGTCGAGTCGCGCCGCGGAAATGTTGAAGGAAGATATGGAGGCGAAAGGGCCGGTGAAGGTCTCCGATGTCGAAAGAGCCCAGCAGAATATCTTGAAAGTCTGCCGCAAGCTTGAGGAAGAAGGCCGTATCGTCATTGCGGGGGCAGGCGAGGAGATGCTGTAGTGGCGGGAGGAACGATCCCGGCAGTAGTGAGTTCCGAGCGAAGCGTGGCACGTCTTCAAGGGACGGTCCTGATTGTTGATGCTGACGAAACGATCCGAAACGCATTGCACGAGCTGCTTCAGCCGGAACGAGTGTCGATTCGACTCTCGAGCTCAGGCCAGGAGGCGCTTGCGATGGTCAAGCAGAAGGCTCCTGCCTTGCTGATCGTCGACGCCTCCTTGCCGGATCAAGATGGCATCGCAGTTCTAGAAGAAGCACAGCGGATCGACAGTCGCATGATTGGAGTTGTGATGAGTGGGGCAGCCTCGGTTGAACTTGCCGCCCGTGCGATGAGAGCCGGCTCCAGCGATTTATTGATGAAACCATTTCAATCGGACAGTGTCCTCGCCACTGTGCGTCGTCTACTGGAACTCCATCGGTTGCGCACCGACCAGACGATCTTAAAACATGCCGCTGTACGGTCCGGCGCGGTACGGCTGCAGAGTGTGCCGTTTCAAACGTTTGGGGAAGAGGGCGCTCGTAAGGGAGTTGATGGGCTGACGGAATATGAGCGAGGTCTGGAAGAAGGCCGGCGATTTTCGGACATGCAACGTCAACAAGATCTTGCGGTATTGACCGAGGCTGTCAGAAGATTTGATGCCGCTCGCTCCGCGCTTCAGCAGACGATCGACGATGAAGTCATCGCGCTCGCGTTGCAGATCGTGTCGAAGATACTGCATGAATCGGCTGAGTCCCGACGTGAGCAGATTGTGATGCAGGTTAAGGCAGCACTCGGCGCTGTTCAATCGTCGGATAACGTGGTGATACAGGTGCATCCGGCTGACGCAGCTGTCCTGGAAACCGTTCGAGTGGAGCTGACAGGACGGCCGCAGGTCGCACTGACGCTCACCATCGAGCCGGTTGCTTCTCTCCAGCGAGGAAGCTGCCTGCTGCACACTGCGACACGATTAGTGGATGCCTCTCTCGATACGCAGCTACTCCGTTTGGGTGATGTCCTGAAGAACAGGACTCATCATGAGTCTTAGCCAGCTGATCGAGCGTGTCGACCCCATCGAAGTCTCTGGAAGGGTGGCGCAAGCAGTTGGGATCGTTGTGGAAGGGTATGGGCCGATGACGACAGTCGGAGAGCTCTGCCGCATTACGCGGGAGGTAGCTGGAGGGCCGATCGCTGCGGAGGTTGTGGGATTTCGGGGAGATCGTGTTCTCCTGATGCCGCTGGGCGATATGCACGGGATCGGGCCGGGAAGTCGAATTACCATGTCCGGTCAAGTGGCCAATCTTGCGGTTGGACCAGGCTTATTGGGAAGGGTGCTCGACGGCTGTGGCAATCCAATGGATGGCAAAGGCCCGCTGACGGCCACGGAGCGATATCCACTCTATGCGAGCGCACCAAACCCATTACAACGCGCTCGTCTACGCGCTCCGCTTGATCTCGGCGTTCGTGCCATCAACGGGTTTTTGACGTGTGGACGTGGACAGAAGATGGGCATCTTTTCCGGTTCCGGGGTTGGCAAGAGTGTGCTCCTGGGGATGATCAGCCGATACACGAAAGCGGATGTCAATGTTATCGCTCTCATCGGAGAGCGAGGCCGTGAGGTCAACGAATTCCTGGAACGCGACCTGGGTGCTGAAGCACTCGGACGGTCGGTGGTGGTGGTCGCGACGTCTGACCAAGCCCCGCTCATTCGTCTGCGCGCGGCGTTGGTGGCGACGACCATTGCGGAATATTTCCGTGATGCCGGGAAACAGGTGTTGTTGTTGATGGATTCACTGACGCGGTTGGCCTATAGCCAAAGAGAGGTGGGGTTGGCGATCGGGGAGCCTCCGACGACCAAAGGCTATACCCCCTCCGTGTTTACGCTTTTGCCGAAGCTACTGGAGCGTGTCGGAACGGGGCCAGGTCCAGGAACCATTACCGGACTGTATACCGTACTGGTCGATGGCGATGATCTTACTGATCCCATCGCCGATACCGTTCGCTCGATCTTGGACGGTCATATCGTCCTATCTCGTACATTGGCCGCTCGCAATCACTTTCCGGCGATCGATCTCCTCCAGAGTACCAGCCGTGTGATGCGGGATATTGTCGGGCGACCACACTATGACGCTTCCAAGAAGCTTCTCGAGTTGGTGGCCCGGTATCGTCAATCGGAGGACCTGGTTGTACTGGGAGCCTATAAGCCAGGGATGAACGCGGCGCTCGACCGTGCCGTTCAAGCGCAGGACGCGATCAATGCGTATTTGCGGCAAGACATTGACCAGCCGGCCGGCATATTCTCGTCAGTGCAGCAACTTGAGGCACTGGCCCAGCAGGCAGCATGAGCTTTGAGTCGTTGCGGAAGCTGCGTGTTCAGACCGTAGAGGCATTGATGATGGAGTTGGCACAGATCACCCACACGTTGACTCAGAGCGAGGAGCAGTATCAGGACCTTGCAGTCACAATGCAGCGGGATGTCGTTGCCTACGACCAACAATTTGTGCAAGGGCTCACGATAGAGGCGTGGTTGGAATGGCAGGGGCGTATGGATTCGCAGGAGGCCGGGCTGCGCCGAGTGCGTCGAGAAATCGACCAGGCCGTCGAGGCGTGGCAGCGTACCAAGGCGTTGCTCGTTGAAGCCAGCCTGGAGCGCAAGCTGCTTGATCTGGTTGCCGATAAACGCCGTGACGCGCAACGTGCCGACGCGGCGCGTCAGGAACAGCGGATGATGGATGAGGTTGCGAGCCGCCGGCACTCCACTCGGCGAGAGAGCCACTCATGAAGACAGGACTCATCAGGGGTTGGGGAGATCGGTTCGGTCTTGACCGCCTTGGGCGTGTCTCGCGCATGGAGCCGAGAAAGAACCCGCATTCCCAATTTTTGACGATGGTTGGTGGCATCGTCGGCTCGACCGTTCTCTTCTGGATCATGGTGCAATTGGGACAAGCCTCCTCGGAACCGAAAGATAGAACACAGATGGCGACGACGAGTGGGCTAAAGCAGAGCATGCCACAGGAAGCGAAGGAGGCAGAGAGTGCTGGAGCAGAGTCTGATGCCGATGCCAAGCTGTTGGCTCCACCAGCGGTCCAGGGGCCGGCGATCGATGTTCCTCGTGAAGTGCTCGACATGCTGGATCAGAGAAAGCGCGACCTCGATCGGCGCGAGCAATCGCTTCGTCAGAACGAAGAACGACTCATGATTGTAAGGGGCCAGATTGAGGAGCTCTTGGACCAGAACGAAGCCTTGGAAAAGAAGATCCAGAGCGCGCAAGCCAAAGAAGACCGAGCTCCGTCATCACAAGCCAAGGCCCATGCGGAGAAGGAGCGTTCGACGCAGGAACAACGGACACAGCTTGCCAAGATCTACGAATCCATGCCGTCTGAGGACGCCGCTTCGCGTCTCGAACATATGCCGGATCGGAAAGCCATTGAAATCCTCAAAATGGTGAAAGCCAAGACGGCCGGCGCGATTCTCGCGCAAGTCAAAGCCGACCGGGCCGCGAAACTCACCGAACAACTGCTGACACAGACGCCGTAGAACTTTCATAGATGGCAGGCTGGAGCCTGGTTCTGGAGCTTTTGCCTGTGAAACTCTTCAGACATTGTGTATGGACCATCAATTTGCGAAAGCCATAATGCGTCAGCTGCACGTGATTCTTCTCATTGTCATGCTTACGTCGATGAATGCCTGCATGATCGCAAACTACCAAGTAACTGCTCAGGAGTCTTCCGAAAAGAGACCTATTTGGACTTCGAGGTATGACGAGGCTGTGCAATTCGTGATCCCAAGGTATCACAGAGTTGAATCTCGTTGTCGCGGTGGCGGGAGGGGATGGCTCGCTCTGATTAATCTATTTGGAGGTTCTTGTAGGGAAGAACACGATTTTATTGGAACTCAGGTGCATGATGGTTTGTTAATGGCCCTCGACGAGATGCCATTGGGAAAGCCTGCTGAGTTTATAGAGCACATTCGATCACAGGGACTGGTGTGCGTCGTCACGGTGAATGAGCAAATCAACGACGATATTCCCTACAGTGAGCTTCTCAGTTTAGCGACCTTGTTCACAGTTCCTGCTTACACAACGCACAAGTATATTCTTGGTTATTCTCTGCTTTTTGATTTTAAAACTGTCAAGGAATACGAGCATCACATTACAGAGAAAGCCATCTCTGGCTGGATCTCCTGGCTGCTGTTTCCAGTAATGTATTCATTTTGGGATGATATCAAGTTAAACCTGACTGAATATGGGCCACGCGCCAGTGTCATTAAGGAAACAACGAAGACATTTCTGCGTGAGGCTCACCGAGAGGGTATTTTGTGGCTCGCCGCCTCGATGTGATAGTCAATCACATTTCGAGGAAGGATAAAGGGGTCAGTAAGTTGGGGTTGCAGCAAAGTTCTAATTACGCGACTTCCAACTCCACATGCACGCGCCGGCCAAGCGCCG
>NEWS02000004.1:472429-482277 GCA_002869845.2 Nitrospira sp. CG24B
GTAAGACAATTCATAAACCATCAAATCCGTTGGCAGTAATAGGTGGTATGCAAGAAGGAAGCGGTTGTTTAGGTTCCATGAATATGTGATTGCAAAGTCTAACTCTATGCAGTAGGGCACATTGTATTGAGAAATTACGGATGTTTTTCGAATCGTATGCGAATCATTCTTCTTGCGTTCGTGCTGTTGCTCTAAGGCGCATGCGCGATTATGAGCTACAGCCCGTCACTGCCGGCTGCTACCCAACATGTTCTGGCACCTGAACGGTTCGGGACGTTGTCCTTTACCTATCTTACCAACGAAAGAGACGGCTCGAACCCTCTGCCACAGAAACCCGAGACTGTCCAAAAAATCTTGGAACAGCACTCCGGATACCCGTCTATCATAGCTTTATCTGATCCTCCAACCGAAGGGCAACACGTCAATGTCACTGTAACCTACGGGCCGCCGCCATCGGCATGGGTTTATATGACCGTTCGGACATTCTATCTTATCCCAGGCTATTTCAATGGTATCGAGTATGAGGTGCAGTTCGATGTATTCGCTGACAATCGACTAACTCACACATATCGCCATGAAATTAGACTCCAGTCCCTTGGATGGATTGGTTTGCTGCCATTGGTATGGATAAATCTGTTTACTGCACACTTCGTTGAAGCCTTCGAGGCGACTGTCTATCAGTTTGTAACAGAGGCCATATCGGATGGGATTCTGTAGGGCAAAATCAGTTGTCTTTAAATCGACCGAGAGAAGAAGTTGGGGCCGGATTGTGAACCGTGCATGGCGTAGGAGCGCAGGGTTGGTTGTGTCCGCTCACGCCTAGCATTTGTTCGCCAGCCACACTTCTCGTCATGGCGCCGCATCTTGGCGATGCTTGATCTGCTGCTTCGGCCACTGCGCGAGCTGGAGCCGATGAGGGTGGCTGGTTACGCGACTTCCAACGCCACATGCACGCGCCGGCCAAGCGCCGTGGCGATATTTACCAGGGCATCCAGCGAAAACCGCGACACGCGCCCGCGTAACAAGTCATTCATGCGAGGCTGGGTGACGCCGCAATGGGTTGCGGCATCGGCCTGCTTCCAGTTCTTAGCCTTGATGATAGCCGCGATCTGCCGCATCAGTTCGGCCCGCGCCTGGAGATTGGCTGCCTGCTCGGGGGTGTCGGCAATCGCATCCCACACGCTGCTGAAAGTTTTGGTCTTGGTCTTAATTTTAGTCATTGGGCACCTCTCATCAGTTCGATAAATCGCTTTTTGGCAAGCTCGATGTCACGCTTGGCCGTCGCCTGCGTTTTCTTCTGGAATACGTGCAGCACGTAGACCGCATCGGCTAGCCTGGCGGTGTAGACCACGCGGTATGTGCCGGTATCGTCCCATATCCGGATTTCTTCGACGCCCTTGCCGATGGAAAGCATCGGCTTGAAATCGTCCGGCTGTTCACCGTGCTGCACCTTGTCCAGTTGGTAGCCCGCATCGTGCCTGGCGTCCTGGGGAAACTCACGCAAACACGTGAGCGAGTCCCCTAGGAATCGTAGCCGTTTCACGGGTTAAATATACTTGATTGGATATACATCCGCAACCGCTTCCGTGCGTCATGCCCAAATCCCTGCTCCACCGAAGAGGTTTTCCCATAGACCTGTTTTCATTCTAATCAGCATGTCTTGACGCTGTCGGATAGGAGGTGATGCATGGCGCTCATTCAAGTATCCGCCAGGTTAAATCCTATACAACTTCGGTGAGCCCCCAAAGCGCTCGGTGCCAAGACGACGAGCGAAATGCTGCAGCGCGCCTTGGATTTGGTCACGGAAAAGGCCGTGCATGATCGCATACTCCAGCGTTCGGCGAGAGCACTACGAGGCCGCCAAACTATGCGAGCTGGCCTTTGACGTGTTGATCGCTCTGTCCGCAAGGAGTATCGGCGCCAGTGTGATCACGACCACTCACGCGGACTTTCTGGCGATCCAGCGCGAATTGGAGCTCAAATCGCCTGAAGATTTCCCGAAACACACTCCCTTGAGGCTTGAAACACCGCTGTCGCTCAAGAAAGTCTATTCTTATCTCTGCTCGGCTAGTTTTGCCGAGCACGCTGTAAAGTTTTCCTCTCTCCGGGCAACGCCGTCAAAGCGTTCGCGACAACCAGCCTTATTATCCGCGGTATTGCATGGTGCTCATCTGGCATAGGGCTTGTATTCCCTCTTTGCTCGGATCACAAGAGGACTGGCGCACGTGGATTTCATCTTCGCTGATATTGTCCCCCGCCCATCTGGTTCCCCTGTCGACGAGGGAGTCAGAACGTCTCGGGCAGCGACTTCTCCTAGCTCCAGTGGCAGCCGGAGAAGTTTTCCCTCTGTGCTCCAAGGAGTTCGCGCAGACGAACGGAGAATGGAGGCTCGCGAAGCAGCAGAGGCGCGAGCAGCGAATAAGTCCGAGCGTGAGTCTCGATCGAGGGAAACGAAAGGGCCGAATCCTTCCTCAACTCAGGCTGAGCGCACGGCGGTGCGATCAACGAACACGTCTGATCGTGGACTTCGCTCGATGGAGAGAAAAGATCAGAATTCTTCCGCAGCGCAGGCCGAGCGCGTGAATGCCTCACCGTCTGAGACACAAGCTCAAGATGGAAGCAGATCCAGCGACGATGTGAAGCGGGTCGCTGAAGATTCCAGGAACGAGTTCGAATCTACGTCTCAACCGAGTCAGCCAGGTTTCGACTCTCAAGGGCAAGCCACGGTGCCGCTCGTCTCCCTGGTTCCAGTTCAGGTACTGGCCCAGACGAATGTTCACACGGAAGGCAAGGGGGATTTGCTTGAGGAGAATCACGGGACTGAGGGGGAAACCGAGTCAGGCGACGGGTTTACAAAGTCTCCGCTGATATCGACTATGACGACAAATTCTGCAGTGACAGTATCCGATCTACCAGAAGGTCACGCTCATGCTGGCCATGATCTACTGGCCCACGAACCAGATGCTCCGGTGATTCACACAGGCGGCGACTCACACAAGAGTCAAGTCGTCAAGCCGGCTTCCCAAATAATTGCCGATGATGTCGGTCCCCAGACTGCGAATTGTGTTGAAACTCGTCCAGTGCCTGTGGAATTGCAGTCAGGTCCGGCTCTTCCTCAGCTCGAGGCGATTGTGCGTCAGGCTCCCCCTCCCTCTCTGGGGGTAGGGTTGCCGGATGGCAAGCCGGAAAGCACAAAAACTGATTCCGTGCTACGCGATGGGGGCTCATCCGATCGCTCCAGTTCAGTTCAGACGAACTGGTATGGGCAATCCTTTCAGGATGCTCAGAATAGCGGAGTGAGGACGCAGTGGGGAGTCCAACAGGGGCAGTACTTGAGTGTGGATGGGGCCGAGCATTTCAGCGAGCTCTGGAGAGATCAACAGAATCCTCAGCGCGAACAGAGCGAAATCATGCTACCTCAGGCGACGGTCATTGATCGCCAAGTTTCTAGCGGGTCGGCGACCGAGTCGATGATGGCTGGCGCTCACGGGCGTGTCGTCTCCAGTCCACCGCCTCCTCCCACTCCCACTGTTATCAGTTCGGCGCCTTCGTTCCTGCCTGCGCAGGATGCAACTGAGTCGTCGGTGCGGTTCATGACGCGATCGGTCGTGTTTGATGTGGCACAGCCCGACCTGGGCCATGTGAATATTCGCGTGGCGATGACGAACGATATGGTGCATACCTATTTGTCAGCCGACAGGCTTGAGGTGGGGCAATTTCTCGTCAACGGACAGGATCGCCTGCAAGCCGCGTTTCAAGCAAACGGATTGGACATGGGACAGTTCCGTGTAGACATCGATCGTCAGAGTGCCGGTCGCTCTTTCCAGCAGGACTTTTCTCAGGAACAAGGACACACCTGGAATCAGAGGTCGGACGAAATGAAGTGGGGGCAGAGTTCAGACCGACAGGATGAACCACGCACATCACTTCATGGTCTCTTGAATGTCGTGGCGTAGATCGAAAGGGAGATGCCAGAAATGATTGATGTATCGACACTCAACTCGGCGGGAACCCCAGAGACATCGAACAAAACCGGACCTCGACAGTTGGGCCAGGATGACTTTCTCAAATTGCTGATCACACAACTGAAAAACCAAGATCCCTTAAAACCGACAGACAATGCTGAATTTGTTTCACAGCTGACGCAATTCAGTCAGCTAGAGCAAACCGCGAAGCAGGCACAGTTGCTTCAGCAGAGCCTCGACGCACAAGCCGCGTCGCTGCAGTACACGCTGCTTCCGATGATCGGCCGCACCGTCACTGTCGGCCAGTCGCTCGTTCAGCTAGAGAAAGGACCTACTCCTATCGGGTATTCGCTCGACAGCAATGCGACGAACGTTCGCATCAGCATTATGGATCAGCAAGGGCAAATCGTGCGGAGTCTAGACTATCGTGATCGACTCGAAGGGCCACAGGTTACTGAGTGGGATGGGAAGAGCCAGAATGGAACCCTCATGCCGTCTGGCCTCTACCGCTATCTCGTCACAGCCACGGATCAAGAGGGAAAGCCTGTGAAGGTAGAGGGCCGTGCCTCCCTGACAGTCACTGGGGTTCGCATGGAAGAGGGGCAAGCCAAACTCCTTGCCGGTGATTTGGCTATTGATCCATCATCGATCATCGAGCTGCGATAACAAGAAAGAGGAGGGTTATACCGATGGGAATTCTGTCGTCGCTTTTTACGGGCGTCAGCGGGTTGAACGCAAATGGAAATGCGTTATCAGTCGTGGGAAATAATATCGCAAATCTGAGTACAGTTGGGTTTAAGTCCAGCCGATCCGTCTTCGCCGACTTGATCAGTTCTTCGCTGGGAGGGGCGGGTGGTGCGATTCAGACTGGTTTGGGGGTGGCGCTCAACGGCGTGCAAGGAAACTTCAGCCAAGGGTCGCTCAGTACCACCAGTAACGCACTGGATTTGGCCATCGACGGTAACGGATTCTTTGTCCTGAGGGATCCGGCCGGCGCGGCATTCTATTCTCGAGCCGGACAGTTTCATCTGGATGCGCAGAACCGCATCGTCGACCCCAGCGGATTCTTCCTCCAGGGCTACCAGGTCAATACCAGCGGTCTCATTACCGCCAGCATCGGTGGAGTCACACTCCCTACCACAACGGCTCCGCCGAACCCGACCAGCACTGTCGATATCGGCGCTAATCTCAATTCACAATCAACGACCGGTACCTTCTCGCTCGCAGATCCGGCCGGAACAGCTCAGTTTTCAACATCGCTCACCGCCTATGATTCTGTCGGCAACACCCATCTCCTGACCACATATTTTACGAAGACCGCGGCGAATACCTGGACCTATAACGTCCTAGGCAGTTCGAGCGAGGTCGTCACCGGCAATTACCATTCATCGAATGTGAATGCTTCCCTGGGGCTTGTGCGGTTGGCATCCGGTTCTCTGACGTTCACGACATCCGGTGCACTTGATACTGAGAGTGTGGTGACAAGCTATGATAGCGGCACTGCTGGAGGAACCGCTGGGGGCACGGTTGGGCAATCTCAAATCGATTTTGTCGGCGCGACCGCGGATCAGGCCGTTGCCTTCAATTTCGGCACAAGTGTGACGACTGATGGAGGGACCGGACTGAACCTCACCACCCAATTCGGCGCGGCTTCTGGGTTGGTTCAGCAAGCCCAAAATGGGTTTGGCGCCGGAGCGCTCCAGACCTTCAGCGTAGAGACTAACGGGATGGTCAATGGCCGATTCTCCAATGGGCAGGTTCGTCCCTTGGCTCAGCTGGCCTTGGCACGGTTTCCGGATCCGTTGGGGCTCGTGCGAACCGGAAAGAATACTTTTGCCGAGTCGGGCACGTCTGGGCAACCGTTGGTTGGAGCTGCCACGTCGGCAGGCCTTGGGCGAATCCTGGCCAACACACTCGAGCTATCCAACGTAGACCTTGGTGAAAGTTTTATCGATATGATCGCGGCGCAACGAGGGTTCCAGGCGAACTCACGCGTAATCACTACATCCGACGAAATATTACAAGAATTGGTCAATCTGAAACGGTAGATGTATTCTTTCCCGGCGGGGCTGGGAGCGATTGTCACTCCCAGCCCTCCTCTCCTTCACTCTGCCCTCTCATCCGGGGGCTGTCTCTACTCTTGGCCATTGTCCTGCACCCTGTCAGCTTCTTGACGGTGTCAAGAGGTTGCTTGACAGCGCGCGGATGCGCCCTGTCATGCGTGGTGTATGTCGTATGGGAGCATGCGCCAGATATGGCGATTCGTGATTTCTGCTATCGGTGAGTCACAAAGTGCAGTGGCATATGCATTGCAGTCTCCGCACCGGGCCAACGAGTCAATCGAGGAGGAGTTATGGCAGATGCAGCCGCAGTTGACGAAAAAGCTCCCGCAGCGGCCCCCGCTCCGGCGTTTCCCATCAAACTGCTTATTATCGTCTCAGTGATTGCCTTGGTATTCGGGGTGGGTGGGGCATTCGTAGCAGTCAAGTTCCTGGGAGGAGCCAGTCAAGGGGGTGAACATTCAGCGGATCATAAAGGTGATGCTGAGACAAAGGTCGAGTCGAAGAGCGAGACTGGTGGAAAACATGGTGAGGCCGCTTCGCCCGGTGTCATGTTCGATTTGGATCCCTTCATTGTCAATCTCGCAGACACTCCGGACGTGCGGTATTTGAAGTTGACCCTCAAACTCGATGTAGACGGCGAAGCGGTTTCTACTGAACTGTCCACGCGGATTCCTCAGATACGAGATGCGGTCCTAGTCTTACTCAGCAGCAAGGACGTCAATGCGGTCAGAACGACGCAGGGGAAATTGCAGCTACGTGATGAAATTACTCAGCGTATCAACGGGCTTCTGAAAAAGCCAGGAGTCCGATCGGCCTATTTCACGGAATTTGTCGTTCAGTAACAGCGGATACTATGGAAAAGATTCTCTCCCAGGACGAAATCGATGCGCTGTTAAAGGGCGTCGTTTCCGGTGAGGTGGACACGGCTCCGAAGGAAGCTGCCGAAGAGGCAGCGAGTGTCAAGGGATACGATCTGTTTAACCAGGAGCGGATCATCCGTGGGCGAATGCCGACCATGGAGATGATCAACGACCGATTCATTCGCCGCCAATCAGTTGTCTGGACCGGCATGTTTCGGCAGGCCATTGATTTTGCTGTCGTCGGGACGCAGGTGATCAAATTCGGTGAGTTTTTGAAAAAGGTTCCGATGCCCTCATCGTTGAACGTGTTTCATATGGCGCCATTACGGGGTAGCGCACTCTTCGTGATGGACGCGTTCCTTGTGTACCTGATCGTGGACTATTTTTTTGGGGGTAAGGGGCAGACCCACGTGAAGCCTGAGGGACGAGACTTCACGCCCGTCCAACTGCGGATCATTAAAAAGTTGTTGCTCCAATCGCTTGTCGATCTGGAAAAGGCGTGGCATGCCGTCGTGCCGATCAAGGTGGAGTATATGCGGTCTGAGAGCAACCCTCAGTTCGCGATGGTGGTGACCGCATCTGAAATCGTCATCGTTGTCACGTTACAGGTTATTTTGGGAGAAACGGCCAGGGAGCTGTACATCGTCTATCCCTACAGTATGCTCGAACCGATCAAAGAGAAGCTCTATTCCGGTCTCGTCTCCGATCATCTCGATCAAAACGGCGAGTGGGGTCAGCGATTCCAAGAGCGATTGCACGAGTGTCCACTTCCGATTGCGGTCCGACTGGGGACCGCCACGGTCACGGTGAAAGACGTGATGAATTTTTCTCCGGGCGACGTGATCTTACTCGACCAGCATCCAGGAGATCCTCTCGACTGCTATATCGAGGGGCACCACAAATTTCAGGGAAGTCCTGGAATTTACAAGGGCAATCACGCGTGCCGTGTGACCAAAGTATTGAACTAGTCGTGACACCATCGAGAGAGTGACTATGGCTGAATCAGACTCTGCAACGCAGTTCGATTCCCAGACCACCGGGAGCCCATCCCCGCAGCCGGCTTCGTTTCCGTCTGTCCAAAGCGCGGAGATGGGCGGAACTCCCAAGAATATCGATTTTATTTTGGATATTCCCATGAGCGTTACCGTGTATGTCGGATCCACGAAGATGGCCATTCGGGATCTGTTGCAACTAGCTCAAGGCTCCGTCATTGAGCTGGATAAACTCGCAGGCGAGCCGATGGAAGTGATGGTGAACAACAAGTTGGTGGCGCGCGGTGAAGTCGTGGTCGTCAACGAGAAATTCGGTATTCGATTGACGGATGTGGTGAGCGCCGCGGAACGCGTGCAACATCTGCGCTGAATGATCCGAAGGAGAGTCCGTGATTGATCTGTGGGAAAGTCTGTTCCGCACCGTCTCAGCCCTGGCCATCGTGCTGGTGTTGATGGGGGTTGTCGCAGCGACGGTCCGGCGAGTGATGGGGCAGCGACTGGGAATTGCCGGTGGGCGTCCGCTCGTACGAGTCTTGGCAAGTGGCTATATCGCTCCGCGCAAGACCATTTCCGTCGTGTCGGTTGCGGGAGAATATTTGATTGTGGGGACGACCGCGACCGATCTTGTTCCGCTCGGACGCATCAGCGATTCAGCCGAATTGCGGGAATTACTCTCTCTCAACAGCGAGAACGCCTCCACCGAGGCGGCGCCGGCCTCTCAGGAAGGGGTGGCGTCCTGGCTGCGGCGTCTCCCGTTCGGTGCGTTGCATCATAACAAAGGACTTCATGGCCGATAAGTACGAGTCGCACGCGCACATATTCTGGGGGATTCTCCTTGGAGGGATCATGCTGCTTGTGATGCCGCTTTCAGAAGCGGTGGCCGGCGGTCCATCGGTGAGCCTCGACTTTGGCGCGGATGGCCCGAAACAAACTGCGGTGGTGATCCAGATTCTCATTCTGCTCACGGTGCTCTCCTTGGCACCGGCCTTGTTCATCATGGTGACGTCTTTTACCAGGATTGTTATCGTGTTGGCCTTTCTCCGTCAAGCACTGGGAACGCAGTCGGTTCCTCCCAATCAAGTGTTGCTGTCTTTGGCGCTGTTTCTGACGATGTTCATCATGGCTCCGGTGGGGCAGGCCGTCTACACCAACGCGCTCCAACCATTGATGGCTGAGCAGATCTCCTATGAAGATGCGTGGAAGAAGGGTATCGAACCCGTGCGAAGCTTTATGCTGCGTCAGGTAAGGGAAAAGGATCTCGAGCTCTTCATCAAGCTGAGTCACGCGCCAAAACCAGATCGGGTTGAGGACGTGCCAACCCAGGCGATCATTCCGGCCTTCATTCTGAGCGAGCTGCGGATTGCCTTTCAAATTGGATTCTTAATCTATATTCCCTTTCTCATTGTCGATATGGTCGTGGCCAGTATTCTCATGTCGATGGGCATGATGCTTCTTCCACCTGTCGTGATCTCGCTGCCGTTCAAGCTGATCTTGTTCGTTTTGGCCGATGGGTGGTACTTGGTCGTGGGGTCAATGGTGAGAAGTTTTCAGTAGGGCTGAGCGGTCTGTCGAGAGACGACACCGGATGGTCAAGTGTCGAGAATGGGGATGATCACGTGACGCCAGAAATGGTAACGGAACTGGCCAGGCAAGCGTTGGAAACGACGTTATTGGTGTCGTCCCCGATTCTGGGGCTGAGTTTGTTCATCGGCCTGGCCATTAGTGCGCTCCAGGCCATGACGCAACTGAACGAAGCCACGCTCACCTTTGTTCCGAAAGTGGTGGTCCTGTTTGTGGCGTTGCTGCTTTTTCTCCCCTGGATGCTGAACACCATGACGACGTATATGGCCAATCTTCTCATGAATATTCCCAACTATGTGCATTAACAGGATGTTGAAAAAGTCTTCCAGCTTCGTTCTCGCATCGCTCAGAGGCTCAACGTACCGAAGCGTTCGCCTCGCCTCTTCG
>NEWS02000004.1:482377-538450 GCA_002869845.2 Nitrospira sp. CG24B
CCTCTTCGCTCGCTGTGGCCTTGCTGGAAGGCCTTTTTGAACATCCTGCGGTCTATGACATCCAAGCTGTGTGGAGTTTCGGATATCAGAATAGTTCTTCAATGACCTGCTAGTACGAGGCGAATGGCGTTGACGCAGACCATCCAGATTCTCCTTCCGGAATTCCAAGGATTTTTGATCCTCATTTCCCGTATAGGCGGGCTGTTGGCTGCGTTGCCGGTGTTGAGTGGGCGGACTGTTCCGGCGAAAGTCAAACTGGCCCTCGTTCTGACGTTGGGAGTGCTGTTGGCTCCCTTAGTCCGACTTCCCGCTGTGCCCTATGATCCTGTCGTCTTGGCCGCCGGGCTTGTCAGTGAAATGGTCATTGGTTTAGCGATCGGGCTGGCCGTTCGATTATTTTTCGGTGCGCTCGAACTGGCCGGAGAGCTGATCGGCGTGCAGATGGGATTCGGTGTGGTGCAACTGTTCGATCCCACGACGGCCGAGCAGACCCCTATCATCGGCCAATACTTCACCCTTCTGGCGACCCTCCTCTTTCTCTCGCTGAACGGACATCTGCTGCTGGTGGCGACCATTATCTCAAGCTATGAGTCCATTCCGGCATTCGGCGCGTCCGTCCCTGCTGAAATGGGCGAGGCTATTCTCCGTCTCTCTCAGAACATGTTCATCCTGGGATTGAAGTTAGCGGCACCCGTGCTCGTTATCATTTTGCTGATCAATATTCTTCTTGCGTTGTTGGGACGGGCAGTCAGTCAGATCAACGTGTTTGTTCTAAGTTTTCCGGTCACCATCGCCGGCGGGTTGGCGGTGATGTCGCTGTCCGCGCCGTTTGTGACGGAACTGTTGGTCCGGGAAATCGAGCGACTGCAATTCACGATTGATGAGCTCCTGAGGGCGTTAGGACATGGCTGAGGATCGAAGTAATAAGACAGAACCCGCGACACCGAAACGGAAAGAGGATGCGCGCAAGAAAGGACAGATCGCGATCAGTCGCGACCTCTCCACCGCAGTCATTCTCTTGAGCGGCATCGGCCTGCTGGCTGCCATGTTGCCGGTTGGTCTTCAGAAAATGACGGAGATGACCCGTCAAGGGCTTCAGCTCTCCTTTCCCTTAGCGTTCTACAAAGACATGTCGATTGAACAGGTGTACGAGATCGTCATCCAGGCTGGCCTCACTGTGGTGACGCTGAGTCTTCCAGTCTTGATGGGGATTCTGGTGATGGGGAGCGGTGCGTCATTGCTGCAATCCGGGTTGTTATGGCGTGCCGATGCGATTCAACTGGATGCTCAACGCATCAGTCCGATCAAAGGATTATCACGATTGTTCTCGTTGCGATCTGTGATCGAGCTCGTGAAGGGGCTTCTCAAGATTGCGATCGTGACGGGTGTCGGTCTGTGGGTTGCACGGTATGACGTACTCCAGATTCCAGGGTTGGTCGGGTTCGATATGGGTACCGCGCTGGGTGTTACTGGAGGGCTCGCGTTGAAGGTCGGATTGGCCGTTGCTGGGGCGATTGGGGTCTTGGCCGGGTTTGACTATTTCTACCAACGCTATGAGTGGGAACGTAGTCTGCGGATGTCGAAGGAAGAGGTCAAGGAGGAACACAAGTCCGCGGAAGGCGACCCGCTCATCAAGGGTCGCGTGCGGACTCTCCAACGAGAGCTGACCAAGAAACGCATGATGGCCGCCGTGAAAACTGCGGATGTGGTGGTTACTAATCCGACACATCTGGCTGTTGCGCTGAAGTATGACACCACCACGATGGGAGCTCCTGTGGTGGTTGCTAAAGGAGCTGGCTTTGTCGCTGAACGCATTCGTGAGCTCGCTCGACATCACGGGGTGCCGGTTGTCGAACAGAAGTTCGTGGCCCGAACACTGTTTAAACTCGTTGACATTGGTAAGGAGATTCCAAACGAGCTGTATCGTGCGGTTGCGGAGATTCTCGCGTTGGTGTATCGCGCCAGAGGTGTGACTCCATGAGAATGTTACAGGTCTAGGAGATTATGGCAACGGCAATAGAACCGATAGAACGGCCTCAGTTCATCAAGCATCCGGACATCGTTATCTCCGTCGGGGTGGTGGCCATCCTCATGGTGATGCTGTTGCCGTTGCCTCGATTTGTGCTCGATCTGTTGTTGAGCTTCGATATCACCTTGTCGGTGATTATCTTGCTTGTCGGGCTTCAAGTGCGGCGCCCGATTGAGTTCTCGGTATTTCCATCGATCCTGTTAGTGATCACGTTGTTCCGGCTGTCCCTCAACATTGCGTCCACGCGACTCATATTGCTGCATGGCAACGAAGGGGCAGGAGCTGCCGGTGAGGTGATTCGGGCGTTCGGAAACTTTATCGTTGGGGGTAATTACACGGTCGGTCTGGTCGTATTCTCGATTCTCGTCATCATTAATTTCGTCGTGGTGACGAAGGGAGCCGGACGTGTAGCCGAGGTGGCTGCTCGCTTTACATTGGATGCCATGCCCGGCAAGCAGATGAGTATCGATGCGGATTTGAATGCCGGTGTGATCAGTGAGGCGGACGCACGCCGCCGCCGCCGAGAAATTGCGCAAGAGGCGGATTTTTACGGCTCGATGGACGGAGCCAGCAAGTTTGTTCGAGGCGATGCCATTGCAGCCGTCATTATCGTCTTCGTCAACATCATCGGGGGATTGGCGATCGGGATTCTGCAACAGGGCATGAGTCCGGGACTGGCGGCCCAAACCTATACCGTGCTGACGGTTGGTGAGGGATTGGTGGCGCAGATCCCTGCCCTGATCGTGTCGACTGCTGCGGGTATCGTGGTGACTCGCGCCGCTTCGGAAATGGATTTGGGTGGGGAGATGACGCGACAACTGTTGACCTCCCCCAAACCGGTGGGCATGGCTGCTGGTATTCTTCTCGCGCTTGGTTTGGTGCCTGGGCTTCCGCATGTGGCGTTCTTAGCGTTAGGGAGCGCCCTTGCCTGGGTCGCCTATCACCTCCATCAGCGCGAGCAGGTTCAAGCAGTTCCCACACCCATTCCCAGCATGCCTAAGACCGAAGAAGGTCAGACCCGAGTGATCCCGCTCGATCTTATGGAAGTGCAGGTCGGGTACGGTTTGATCGGTCTTGTCGAGGGAACGCAAGGCACCGCATTGCTCGATCGGATTAAAGCGCTCCGGCGGCAATTTGCGGAATCGATGGGCTTTGTCGTCCCTCCCATTCATATACGTGACAATCTCCAGCTGCGTCCGAACGAATACGCCATCATGTTGAAGGGAGTGGAGGTGGCCAAGGCTGACGTCTTGCCTGGGCATCTATTAGCGATTGATCCAGGGACTGGTCAACGAGGCTTGGTGCAGGGCATTGCAACCAAGGAGCCTGCATTTGGGTTGCCGGCACTCTGGGTGCCTGAAGATGCCAGGGAACAGGCTCAAATGGCGGGGTATACCGTGGTGGATGCGGGATCGGCAATCGCAACACATCTATCCGAGTTGATCAAGCGCCATGGCTCCGAACTGTTGGGACGGCAGGAGGCGCAAACGCTTTTGGATGAAGTAGGAAAATCGCATCCGAAGTTGGTGGAGGAGCTTATTCCCACGCTGGTGCCGCTCGGAACAGTCGTCAGGGTTCTCGGAAACTTGCTCAAGGAGGGCATTCCGATTCGAGATCTCCGGTCGATCCTTGAGGCAATTTCTGATCATGCCACCACCACCAAGGATGCAGAAGTTCTGACAGAGTATGCACGGCAGGCGCTGGCTCGGACCATCACCAAGCAGTATCTAGCACCTGACGGTAGTCTGCAGGTCATTACCCTGGATCCGCGACTAGACCGGTCGTTGGCCGAACAAGCCGTGGCATTGCCGCCTGGGGCCATGTTGAACCTTGACCCCACGCTCTCTCACAAGCTGTTGACTGGTCTCAAACAGGCAGCCGAACGGGTTGCGGCTCGTGGACAGCAGCCGATCGTGCTCTGTTCGCAGGTTGTTCGCCGCCATCTCCGTCGACACAGCGATCGTCAGTTGCATGCCGTTCCCGTCATGGGACTCAACGAAGTGGACTCTTTTGTCCGCCTGCAGTCGTTAGATACGGTACGGATCGACTTCGAATTGGCACAGCCATCATAAGGTAAGCCATGAAGGTCAAAACATTTCACGCACTCACCATGCAGGATGCCATGCGCGCCATCAAGGAAGAACTGGGGCCGGATGCCATTATCTTGTCCGCGAAAGAGGTGCGTGAGGGCGGGCGAGTCGTACAGGCATTCAATCGACCGGTCCTGGAAGTGATGGCCGCATCCGATCAAGACGTCCAACGGTCCTCTCAGGCGGCAGGCAAAGTGTCACATGGTGCCGCACCTGGGAGACCGTCTCATGAAAAGTTGGAGGCCGCGCCGACTTTTCAACAGACCCTGCACGGAATGCTGAAGCCGAATGCTGAGGCAGCGACATCGTCCGTCGGTCGGTCCGCCTCGTCGAAGCCATCTCGAGTGCAGGTGAAGCCGAATCGTCGCCGACATTTCCGCATCGTCGTCAACGAATTGGGTCGCCTATTGGAGGACTTGTCGCGGGAAAATATCCGGTCAATTGGAAGTCAACCGGTGCCGATGCTGGCCTGGTTGCGCCGCTCGCTGATCGAGCAGGGAATGAATGCTTCCACCGTGGATTGGCTGGTGAATGAGGCGTGCAAGACGGAACAAGTGTCCGGTCCATGCGATGATGAATCGATTCGACTGGCGCTACAGCGTGAGATCGCAACTCGGGTGCGAACAAGCGAGCCGCTCCATAATGGACAAGGATCTCCCTCAATCGGTCTTCTGATCGGACCCAGTGGAGCCGGAAAGACCGCGGCTGTGGCCAAGCTGGCTTCCTATTATCGTCTCGAGCAGGGGAGATCCGTTGCGCTCATTACCTTTGATACATATCGGGACACTGCGGTGGAACAGCTGCGTCGGTATGCCAAGGTCGTGGGCGTGCCGTTTGCTTGCGCCGTGTCGGCTCGACAGGTTCATCAAGGGCTCCGTCGTCATACGCGTGTAGATCTTGTACTGATCGACATGCCTGGGATCGGACCAGGTGACCTGGCATTGGCGAAAGAACTTCGACAACTGCTTCCACAGGGGGCCATCACAACTCATCTGGTCCTTCCGGCTTCCACCAGGGAGCAGGAGCTTTGTCGGATCACGAGACGCCTCAGTGATCTACCCCAGCTGCGTCTTCTGTTCACAAAACTCGACGAGACGGAATCGTTTGGCACCATCTTTGAAGTCGCGCATCAAACTGGGGTGCCGCTTTCCTATTGGAGCATTGGACGGCGAGTTCCCGGCGATATCGAGGTTGCCTCATCGGAACGTTTGGCGGCGTTGTTGACTGCGGAACGCTCGACCAATTCTCAAGTGCTTGTCAATCGGGTCGGTCAATCATCGGGCGCAATTCCTGCATTAGTGGAAGCGGCAGTTCACCACGGATAATCTGGTTGGAGGTCTCGCTATGCCGTTTGGAACAAGAAGGTCTGTCCTTATGTCGGAGGATCTGAGTCGTGGAGATGGTTCATCCACTCGCGTCATCGCGGTGTCCAGCGGCAAGGGAGGAGTCGGAAAGTCTAATGTCGTTGCGAACCTTGCGGTTGCACTCACGAAGGTTGGGAAGCGGGTGCTGATTTTGGATGCCGACCTCGGCTTAGGTAATCTCGATGTCCTTCTGGGGCTCGTTCCGCAGCATACGATCGAAGACGTTTTGAGAGGCACACATACGCTCGATGAGATCGTGCTCAGCGGCCCAGCGGGCATCCATGTGCTTCCGGCCAGTTCCGGTGTTGCCCGTCTGACGGCGCTGACAGAAGCCCAACAGGTGATGATCCAGGAACAGTTGGCCCAGCTCACGTCAGAGATGGATGTGCTCTTGATCGATACCGGGGCGGGCATCTCGCCGAACGTCACCTTTTTTGCCTCGGCGGCAGATGAGACGATCATCGTCGTCTCGCCGGAGCCGACATCGCTCACGGATGCCTATGCACTGATCAAAGTCTTGGCCCGGCAGTATCGAGAACGCCGTTTCAAAGTACTGGTGAATCAGGCGAAGAGCCCCCGTGAAGCGGCTGAAGTGTTCGGGAAGTTGGATGTGGCGGTGGATCATTTTCTTCATGTGGCCGTCGAATTAGTCGGGGCGATCCCTTATGACGACTATGTGCATTTGGCCGTCATGCAGCAGAAGGCGCTCTGTGAGTTATTCCCAGATGCGCCAGCAGCCCAAGCATTCAGGAGGTTGGCACATCAGGTGATTCAGTGGCCGAGGCCTGGTCTCCCCAAAAGTTCCGTACAGCTTGTTTGGCAACGAGCGGTGACGCCGGCTAGTAACTGACCAACGATCGGACATGAAAAGATCATGAGCAAGACTGCTTTACCACACGAGCGAAAATCCTTTTCGGCCCAGGGAGCCAGACGCGAAGAGCTGATCAAGGAGTTTGCCCATGTTATTCGCGCGATGGCCCATCGGCTGGCCTTCCGCCTCCCGGCGTACCTCGACGCGGAGGATCTGATTTCGGTTGGCACCATTGGACTCATGGATGCCATGGATAAGTATGATCCCACACGAGAAGCGAAGTTTAAGACGTATGCGGAGTTCAGAATTCGTGGCGCCATGCTCGATGAGATTCGATCGATGGATTGGATCCCGAGGTCGGTTCATGAACGCATCGGCTTGCTCCAAAAGACGCACACGATGCTGATGAGCCGATTGGGTCGACCGCCTCATGATGAAGAGGTGGCAACAGAACTGAAGATGTCCTTGGAAGAGCTGGATGATTTCATTACACGGGCCAGAGGGGCGGTGATGATCAGTGTGGACGATTTAGGCCTTCATGAACCAGACGGGCATAAAGTGGTCAAGATGTTGGCCGATACACACACGCCGGATCCCCTGTCTTCATTGGTCAACGAGCGTGAACGTGAAGTGATTGCTGACGCTATCCACAAGTTGCCGGAAAAAGAGCGCCTCGTTCTGACCTTGTATTACTACGAGGAGCTTACGATGAAGGAAATCGGAGAGTTGCTAAAGGTCACTGAATCACGGGTTTGCCAAATCCATACCAAGGCTATCATTCAGCTCAAGGCACACTTGCATACACCGAGTTGATTCTCTCGGTCGGCCGACTCAGCTAGGTGTTCGATTGTCAGCGTGGTGAGGCTATTCGCGATAGTCCGCGATGGCTCGGCTTCAGTTCTGAGTCCTAGAACCTCGTACCACTCTCGACGAGGACCTGGTATAGCCAGGTCCTCAATCAGCACTCACAATCATGCACATGAAGGTCTCACATCATACGTTCCCACGATCGAGACAACGATCTCTAGCCTGGTGGTGTGTCTCAGTAACGGTGTGTGGGCGCTAGGAATAATTTTCACCTCAGTGGGTAGAATCCACCCTCATAGCATGGCGGGGCGATCCCATACCACCCTATTGCTCCACAGCGGAAGTTAGTTCATGCCTGCATTTGGCTGAGTTCGCGTTCGATATACAGTAATCCCTGCTCGGAACGAAACTGGCATAAGGGTTGCTGTATCTCGAAGGCAAAAGGAGTCGGCAATATGAATCGAGGTATCTATTCGATCTTGTCTGGAGCACTCGCCCATGAACGGCGCATGCAAGTGTTTGCGAACAATATGGCCAATGTGAATACCGCTGGGTTCAAGCAGGATGAGCAGGCCTTCAAAGCCATATTCCCACGGTACCATGCGGTCGCTCCCACTGGAGGCCGAACGGTGGGATTGGCTCAACAGATCATGGCCAGACCATTCGGACCATCTGAGCGTGCGTTTGTCGCACCGCATCAGATCAAGACCACATTTGAGCCCGGTCGCATCCGATTGACTGGCAATCCGCTGGACGTCGCCATTCAAGGACAAGGGTTTTTTGAGGTACAGACGCCGCAAGGGTCTCGATACACCCGCAACGGCATGCTGTCGCTGGATAATCAACGTCGGTTGGTGACAGGACTTGGCTATCCCGTGATGGGGACGAGGGGTGAGATCAAGATTCCTCCCGGAAAATTGGAGATTACGACACAGGGAGACATCAAAGTCGATGACAAGCCTGTCGCCACAATCAAAGTCATGGAATTTGCGGATGAAGACATGCCGCAGAAGTCGTCGGAAGGGCTGTTCTTCTCGGAAAAAGGCACGGTGAGCAAGAATCCGCAGATTCAGGTTGGGCACATCGAAGAGTCCAACGTCAATTCCATCGGCGAGATGGTGAAGATGCTTCAGGGTATGCGCAACTATGAATCAACGCAAAAGCTGATTCAATCGCTTGATCGTATGACTGAGGTCACGATTCAAGATGTAGGACGAGTACTCTAAGACTGTGAAGTGCCGTTGGTCGTTCGTAAACATCAGCTACCGCGTTTTTTGGTTTGCGAACGGCGTGATACGTAGGAGGATTCCATGATTCGTGCCATGTGGACCGCAGCGACCGGAATGACGGCTCAGCAGATCAACGTCGACACGGTTGCCCATAACCTTGCCAACGTCAACACCAACTCCTTTAAACGCAGCCGAGCTGAGTTTGCGGACCTGCTGTATCAGATTCAACGACTCCCCGGTACCAGCGCCTCCAATGTCGGGGTCTTTCCAGTCGGCATCCAGGTCGGTGCAGGGGTGCGCCCAACGACTGTTGCGAAAGAATGGATTCAGGGGAATATGCGCCAAACGAACAACGAGACGGATCTGGCGATCGATGGAGCAGGGTTTTTTCAAGTCTCCCGTCCTGATGGGACGATCATGTATACCCGAAATGGATCGTTTAAGCGTGACAATGTGGGCAATCTCGTGACCGGCGACGGGGATCTTCTCAATCCCGTGATTACAATCCCTTCCGGCGCGCTCAAGGTGGATATCGGGCAGGACGGTACGGTCTCGGTTTTGCTGCCAGGTGTGACGCAGTCCTCACAAGTCGGGCAAATACAGCTGACACGGTTTGACAATCCTTCCGGCTTGGTCGCTATGGGGAGCAATCTCTTTATTGATAGCTTTGCCTCCGGCCCTCCGACGCAGGGGACCGGCGGCTTCACTACCGGGTTCGGGACGATCCAGCAGGGATTCTTGGAGAGTTCGAATGTGAATCTCGCCGAAGAAATGGTCAATATGATCATCGCCCAGCGAAGTTACGAGATTAACTCCAAGACGATCCAGGCTTCCGACGAAATGATGGCCATTGCGAACAATCTCAGACGATAAGGAGCGGCTCATGTCTAGAATTTGGCTGACGATGATCATGCTCCTTTCATCTGTAGTCTTCGACGTGACGATGTCACGTGCGGGGCCTAGTGGCGAGTCTCGGTCGATCTCGTCGGCGTCCCGAGGTCCGATTCAACGGGCGACCGACACCGTTGTGGAGCGAGTGGCTGTCAGTGAGGTCAGCCCTGATCTGATTCGGAAGGCCATTCAGAAACATCTGGAGAGTGAATGGGGGCACAAGGTTAAGACGGTACAGGTGACGGTATTGGAGCCTGCGGATCCGGTGATGATTCCAGGCGGGACGGTCGAGTTGCAGGTCATTTCTAACTCGCTGGAAGAAGGTCTAGGACGGCGGAGGTTTCATGTGGAGGCGGTGGCAAACGGGAAATCTCGGAAAATGATCCAGGTCGTTGCCGATATTGCGGCGATGATCGACGCGGTTGTTGTCACCCGCTTTCTGAAGGCCGACGAACTGATTGATATGAGCGATCTCAAAACGGTCGGACTGCGGATTCAGCAGGTGAATCATCCCTTCATTACCGATCAAGGAGAGGTCATCGGAAAGAGCGCGTCACGGCCTCTTCCGCCCGAGACACCGCTACGCCCAGCCTTTGTGAAGCCTCCATTGGTGATCAAGAAGGGTGATCGAGTCCTCATCGAGGCGCGGCGAGGAGGTCTGTCGATTCGGGCCAATGGCGTGACGAAAGCGAACGGACAAGTCGGACAGACCGTTATGGTCACGAACCTCGATTCCGGTAGAGAACTAAGAGCCAAAGTGGTGGCTCCAAGTCTTGTTGAGGTGGAGTTCTAGCTGAATCGTGCCAGAGAACACCATGCACTTTCACTGTAATCTGTCTGTTCATATGGCCGTACGTAGCCTGATCATCACCATCGCACTGCAAGGATGTTCAAGCCCGCCGAGCCCGTCGAGCAAGGTGACTGTGCCGCTGCTCCCTCCTCCAAGGACGCTGGGCTCGCTCTGGCAGGAAGAAAACGGACGAGCCTATCTCTATGAGGACATGCGTGCCATGCGGATCGGGGATATTCTGACCGTGAAAATCTCCGAAGTTCATAAAGGGTCAAAGTCAGCCGATACGGCGGTTCAACGGGATTCGACGATTAAGAACGGCATGGTCGGCAGCGGTATGGGATATATCGGGCTTCCAGGGATCCGCTTCAGCGATGAAACGAAGCGTGGATTCGGAATCAATGCGAGCGCCAATAACAAGTTTGATGGGAAAGGTTCCACCAATCGTGAAGGCACATTGACAGGGACCATCTCTGCGATCGTGACAGAGGTGCTTCCCAACGGGGATCTTCGGATCGAGGGGCGGCGTGAGGTCAGCGTCAACAGTGAAAAACAGCTGATGACGATCGGTGGGATTGTCCGGCGTGTGGATGTGGATACCAAGAATACAGTGGCCTCAAGTGCTATTGCGGACGCTAAAATCGAATATTCAGGCCTGGGTGTGCTGGACGATGTGCAGCGACCTGGGTGGTTGATCCGTATTCTTAATTGGGTCTATCCGTTCTGAGGAGAAGAAGGGCTATGACGGTTCCGCCGAGACGCAAACCGACTCCGAGAAGCATGCTCAAGCGGCGTCCGTTGAATCTCCGTACGCTCCAAATGATGGTGCGGAGTGGGGTTGTCCGACGGGCTGATTTTGATCCTCCCATGTTCGGGAGCAGAACGCAATTCCATGCGTTTGATGATGCTGATCACGCCTCGGGGAAAGAATTAGCTTCTGAGCAAGGATGGTTGTCGCGCATCATACTTGGTCCTCGGTTACAGGTCTCAGCTCCCAAACGTTCGTGGAGAGGATAGGTGCCTCACACATGTTCATACGGTGGATTTCTCTAGTCAGTGTGTTGGTCCTGACCTGTGGTTTATTTACACCCTCCGGCGCCGATGCGGTGAGGATCAAGGATATCGGTGTGATTGAAGGAGTTCGCGAAAACCAGCTGCTTGGGTACGGTTTGGTGGTTGGTCTGGACAGTACCGGCGACCGAGTCATCGGCGGACAGTTCACGATTCAGGCGATGATGTCCATGCTGAATAAAATGGGTGTCAATCTGGTGATCGACCCCATCCAGTTACTGACAAGAAATATTGCCTCGGTGATGGTGACTGCCAAACTTCCTCCATTCTCAAAGCCAGGAATGACGCTGGACGTCATGGTGTCGTCGATGGCGAACGCCAAAAGCCTGCAAGGCGGGACGCTCCTGCTCACGCCGTTAAAAGCAGCCAATCAGCAAGTATTTGCCGTCGCGCAGGGACCAGTCTCAATCGGTGGTTTTCTTGGTGGGACGGGAGGGGCGGGTGGCGCGACAGTGACGAAGAATCATCAGGCGGCCGGTGTAGTTCCCGGTGGCGCCATTATCGAGAAGGAGCTCCCTGTCGACATTGACTCATGGGCAACTGTTTCTGTGCTGCTCCGACAACCCGATTTTACGACTGCCATCAGGACTGCCGAGGCCATCGAGAGTGCCTTTGGGAAAGGCAGTGCATCAGCCACGAATGCCGGATCTGTGAAGGCGACGATCCCTCAAGTGTTTCAGGGGCGCGTCGTCGAATATATCGCATCGATTGAGGGGCTCGATGTGACCGTCGATTCTGTAGCAAAAGTCGTGGTGAATGAACGGACTGGGACGGTGGTGCTGGGAGAACATGTGCGGATTTCCACATGCGCGATTTCTCATGGTAATCTCACGATCTCTGTCAAGAACACATTGAACGTGTCGCAGCCGACGGCGCCGCTCATTGGTTCGTCCGCAGGACAGACGACCGTCACACCGGATGTGCAGACAGAGGTCAAAGAGCAGGAATCGAGGCTCCTGGTGGTGGATGAGACGGTAACATTGGGGGAGGTCGTACGGGCTCTCAATGCAGTAGGAGTGACGCCGCGTGATCTTGTCGCAATACTTTCGGCTCTGAGGTCGGCAGGAGCGCTGCAAGCGAACCTTGAAATTATTTAGATGGACGAATGATAGATATGAAAACTCTAGAACAATACGGAATCCATTCAGGGCTCTCTTCACCAGCATACGTGGATCCTGGACTGACCGGACGCGCGAGTCATCTTGTGTCTCAGGTGAATGCCTCAACATCGCAGGACCCTGTTGCGGCACGTCAACAAATGGTCCAAGCTGGGAAGCAGTTCGAAGCGTATTTTGTCTCGTATTTACTGAAGGTTATGAGGGAAACGGTTCCTGAGGGAAGCATCACGAACAAGCAAGGAGCGTATTTTTACTCATTTTATGACGAGGAAATTGGGAAACGGGCAGCCGAGTCTGGGGGGATAGGCATTGCCAAGATGGTTCAGGAGTATGCGCAACAATATTTTGCATCATCGCCCCCAGAACGCTCAAGTTCTTCTGGGTAGAAACCGATAAGAAGCTCGACCGGGGTAAAGTCCATAATTCTCTCGGACTGAGAGCTGAGAGGCGAGAGCCGGGGAAGGAGCGGTAACATGCAGATTTCAGGTCATGGGAAGGTAGATCATCTTGCCAAACTGTTACTTGGGGTTCAAGACACCGAGGCAGCAAGTAGTCGGCAAGCGGCTGCTCGCACCCAGGTGGGTAAAGATGAGGTTCAGATTTCAGCCCAAGCGAAGGAACTTCAACGGATTCGGGAGCTGGCCAATCAGCCTGACCCTGGACGGGCTGAGCAGGTGGAGCGCATCAGGCGCGCGCTTGACAGCGGCACGTACGATATCAGTGGCCGCGCGGTTGGCGATGCCATCGTGAAACAGGTTCTAACCGACGCCGTACTCTGAGCATCTTCGATCCCGCGTAGGTGGGAAAGCGACGAACGGGTCTCCGATATGGCCCATGGATGGGCAGGTTGTCGATCGTGAATGCGTCAATTTCTCTCGAACAGTTGACCCATCTCCTCACCCGCGAATCCGTGCAGTGCGATCTCCTGTCACAAAACATCACGCAAGAGCGGGAAGCCATCAAGTGCATGGCGCTTCAGGATTTCGTCTCGATCAATCAATCAAGGATTTCAATTCTTGAGTGCTTTCACAGTCTAAAGGAAGAACTGGATGGTTTGCTTGAGCGCTTGGCAGTTGCCTGCCACGTACCAGAAACGGGGCGAACGCTGACAGAAATTCTACGTCAGACGCAAAGCCCACAGGCAGGCATTATTCTAGAACAGTATGAGCGGCTTGCGGAGAAGGTCCGTGCAGTGAAGCGCGATATCGCGGTCAATCAAGTACTGATCAAGAGCGTTCAATCATTTCTTATTCGGGCGATGGAGGCTCACCGCCAACCGCCTCCGGGGGATGACCTCTATACCGTGTCTGGATCTCGAAGCAAGAGCGGCATGCCGGCGGCGTTGCTCAAGCGGCAGGGGTGACTATCGATGGGACTGAATAGCTTACTCGATATTGCGAAGTCAGCCCTTTTCACTGCTCAACAGGCGTTGACGGTGACCGGTCACAACATCAGTAACGTCAACACGCCAGGTTTTTCCAGACAGGAAGTCATCCTAACAGAAGAACGGCCTGTTGACGGCAGCCCCGGACAAGTCGGTACGGGCGTGAAAGTAGAGCAAATTCGTCGAGCAGTGGACATATTTTTGAATCGTGAACTGACGAACTCTCAGGAAGGCTTAGGCCAATTTACCGTCACCAGCGATGAGCTGAAGAGATTGGAGAGTGTATTCGGTGATACTCGCGGGCAGGGGTTGGCGGGACAACTAAATGAGTTTTTTAAGGCGCTGCAGGATGCGACGACGACGCCTTCCCAGACTACCCCTCGCTCAGTGGTTTTAGCAAAAGCCTCGACGCTGGCGAGTACCTTCCATCAGATCAATGCAGATTTAACCGATACTCGTCGTGCTGTGGACGTGCAAATTGGTGTGACGATCAGTGAGATCAATGGCTTCACCAGAAAGATCGCTGAATTTAATGGACAGATTAAATCAGCAGAGGTCAGTGGTCAAAATGCCAATGACCTTCGAGATCAGCGGGACCTGGCAATTAATGAGTTGGCCTCACGCGTAGAGGTGTCGACTCTTGATCGATCTGATGGTACCGTCTCAGTGTTTACGGCTCGTGGACTGGTCTTGGTTGAGCAGGAAACGACACGCAATCTCATTGGGGTTGAATCATCGGATAACCAGGGCCTTCTGGACATTGGCTACGACATCGGAGGAACCCAGCCGAGCATCATCAGTGACTTAGTTTCCAGCGGAAAACTCCGTGGGCTTCTAGACGTGCGAGATGGAACGATTCCTTCAGTCCAACGAGGAATCGACGCGCTGGCGGGATCAATATTGAATGAGGTGAATCAAATTCATCGCAGGGGATACGGTCTCGATGGCTCTACCGGGCAAGACCTCTTTTCTGGACTATCCGTTACCACCAACGCGCCGATCAAAAATAGTGGGTCTGGCCTGATCAGCAACGGAACAGTGACGGCACCGAGTGTCCTGACCTTCCATGACTATGAGATCAAGTTCAGTGGGGCGAGCGGTTATACGATCGTCGATGCAACGACTGGGACCGGCATCAAAGGCAATTACACAGGAACGGCAATCGTTCCTCCGACCGTCGATGCTCCGTTCAACATTATTGGGGGGGGGAACGATACGTTGATTGTCTCAGTAGATGGAACAACATCGGGAACCATTACGCTGAGTGGGGTGGCATCCCCAGGCCAACCCTATACCTCAGGCGCAGCACTGGCAATGGAACTTGAAAGCAAAATCAACGCGGACGCCACGCTTGTTGCCGCCGGTCGGCAGGTAGCGGTGGTGTTTGATAGCACGACCAATCGATTGGTGCTGCGCTCAAATTCTGTCGGTGGGACGAGTTTAGTTGATGTGACTGGAGGAACCGCACGGGGGGGGCTCGGGTTATCTGCCGGGACCAGCACTGCCGCATCCGGTACCTATAGTGGTCCACAAACATTTAACATTGATGGGATCTCCGTTACGGTTACTGGAGCGCCAGCTGCCAATGATGTCTTGAGCGTGAACACTCGTGAGAACGCTGCGAGAGATCTGACTGTTGCCCTCTCAGATCCATCCAAGATCGCCCTATCCTCGACGCGCGCTGGGGTTCCTGGGAACAACCAAAATGGACTGGCGCTTGTTAGTCTCCAGTCGAAAGCCGTTGGTGGGCTAGATAAGACGACGTTCTTCGATGCGTATCGCAAGACCGCAACGAACCTCGGAATTGCCTCGCAGGTGGCGAGCCAGCGCCTCGATGCGGAAGAAATTCGGCATGAGCAACTACAGAACTTCCATGCGCAAGTGTCCGGTGTTTCGCTAGATGAAGAGCTCGTCAATCTCCTCAAGTATCAGCGGGCGTTTGAAGCCGCTTCGCGCATGATCGTCGCTGCCGATGAAATGATGTCGACCTTGATCTCGCTTAAACGATAGGCGAAGGAGCATGCTATGCGCGTGACGGAACAACAGGTTTTTGGATTCTTGCTCAACAACTATCAGCGAGCTCGATCCAAAGCGTTAGAGTTGCAGGAGCATCTTGCCACTGGCAAGCAGGTGCTGCAACCTTCCGATGATCCCGGCCGTTTCCACCGGATCGTTGGAGAAAAAACGACCCTGGCAAAACTAGAGCAGCATCTTCGCAATGTGGGGGCGGCAAACACGCGGGTTGACTTAGCGGATACCGCGCTCCAAGGGACTACGACGTCTCTCTCTCGCATTAGACAGCTGGCGGTTCAATATGCGTCCGATACCCATGGCGCGGCGGATCGGGCCACCGGTGGACATGAAATCAAAGAGTTACTCCAACATCTGCTCCAACTAGGAAACACCGAGTTTGATGAGAACCAACCAGTGTTCGGTGGTACGAGCCGCCACGGGTTCGCTGCGGGATTGGCGCTGGCTACACCAGTTACACTGACGAACGCTGTTACAGATACCTTGACCGTCAAGGTCGACGGCGTCACGTCGGGCACGATAGACCTAACTGGAGGTACCGAGACGCTTGGCGGTCCCGAATTAGCCGCGAGAGTGCAGAGCAGTATCAATGCCGATTCAGCTTTAGTTGCAGCGGGGAAAAGCGTCTCTGTCACTTATGCAGATGGTCGCCTTGCCGTTTCTTCCAATTCCGAAGGACCGACTTCGAAAGTAGAAGTGGTGGGGGGGTCGGCTCGGGCTCTGCTTGGGTTCAACGGCGGTAGTGTCGGCGTCGGCACTGCAACTTTTGTGACAACAGTGGCGACAGATTCTGCAGCCACGAACAGTGGAGGGGCGTTGGTCTCGCAAGGGGAAATCGTGAGTGCGAGTGCGATCTCTTTCGATAACTATGCCTTAAGATTCACAGGGTCTGGGTCTTTCGATGTCCTCAATATTTCAGCGCCGGTGACGGTGACCGCCAATTCTTCCAATGCTGGTCGCTTGGGCAGAATTGATGCTGGTATCGTGGATCCTCAGCGGATTACTCTTAACGCGTATGAAGTACAGTTTACTTCAGCGTCACAGTATTCGGTCCTGAATACGGCTACAGGAACGACCATTTCAACTGGGAACTCCTACGTGTCGGGCGGTGCCATCGAATTCGATGGCCTCCGTGTGGTACTTGCAAATGGGCAACAGGGAGGACCTGTTACCGGGGATCGATTCGCGGTCGCAGTTGCTCCGAAAACAGTCCTTTCAAATCAGCCTTACACATCGGGTGGTCCGATCGTTTTTGACGGAATTCAATTGAGCATCACCAACGGCGCTTCAGCGCCGGCTGCGGGAGATCTGTTCCGTGTCGTGGCACACACGAAGTATGCAGGAGATTCCGGAAGCCATCTCATTGAAGTGGCGGACGGGGAGGTTATTTCCACCAACGTGCCGGGCGATAGAGCGTTCAGCGGGTCCACCGTCAATCTCTTCGATACAGTGCAACGTCTCCTCGCGGCGTTACGAGGAAACTTCAAAGCCGGAATTGTTGAGAGCTTGGGTGATCTTGATCGAGCCATCAGTCAAGTGTCTACAGCGTTGGGCACCATCGGTGCCGTGACGAACCGATTGGAATCCACTTCTGTGGCCTTGCAGGAGTCCAAAGATTTGGCGACAAACCAGCTGTCGTCATTCGAAGACATCGATCTGGCACGAACTATCTCGGATTTGACGCTGCAAGAGTACGCGATTCAGGCGGCGGGTGCCACGCTTGGCCGGCTGTTTGATAACTCCCTTCTCAAGCATCTGCGGTGAGTCTGCCTCTCAAGTTTGTCTCACGCATGGCCGATAGTTCAATGTGCCATTGTCCAGCTAGGGATGTCTTTTATGTTAGTGCTCACACGACGACGTGGAGAAGGGGTTACGATTGGTCCCGATATTCGTGTGATCGTCCTTGGTGTGAAGGGTGGACAAGTGAGACTTGGAATCGAAGCTCCATCTACCGTGGCCGTTCATCGAGAAGAAGTGTATGCACGGATTCAGGATGAGAACCGATTGGCCGCGAAGACCCAGGCTGTGCCTTTGGATGCCTTTCGCCGGTTAATCCCTCCGAAACAGCGCATTGCCTCATGAGGTTGCATCAGTGAAATGTACGTCGACCCGCTTTGGTTCATTCGAGGTTCGCAGTGAGAGTCTCATCACGTTTCCGTCGGGGGTCCTTGGGTTTCCTGAGCAGCACCGGTATGTGATGTTGGATCATGATACCGAGGCTCCCATCAAGTGGCTTCAATCGGTTGAAGAGCCAGAACTGGCCTTTGTTATTCTGGATCCAATCACGTTTCATTCTGACTATCATGTTGAGGTGCCTGCCGATGCGTTGGTAGAGATCAAGGCGCAAGTGGGAGAAGAGTTAGCCTTTGCGGTGATCTTGACCATTCCTTCAGATGATCCGGGTCGGATCACTGCGAATCTGCGAGGTCCGCTACTCATCAGTCACAAAACAAAACTGGGCAAGCAGCTGGTCCTTTCCGAGGAGTTTCCTACCAGACACCCGTTGTTTCCCGTCTCCGGTTCTCCATCGCCAGAACCCGCGTCGACTTCTCCCTCTGTTGAATGTAAAGCCTAGCGGATGCATGTTGTGATCGTTTCGCTGCTCTAGTCGTGTACTAACATTCTGACATCGACCGTCCGACTTGAGGTAATCGCCTGCCGAAGCTCGGAGTGCCTCCCCTTAAAAAAAACAGATCCGCCGTTTCGGCTGGTCTGTGGCGAGCGGGGTGTGTCCTCTCAGAAACACATATCTGCTATGAACAGTGTCGGGCTTGATCAGGCAGCTGCCTGATTGATCGGTTGATAGCCCTGCCGGTAGGATTCAAGCACACGAATGAGTCGTGCAACTTCAACTTCGAGCTGCGCATAGACGGGAGGAGCGTCGTGGAGCACATTGAGGCGGCCAACGGCTTCGAGACGACCGGCGGTGAGTGCGACTTCGGAGGCGCAAAGGTTTCCGGCGGTGCCTTTGAACGTGTGTGCCATTCGCTCGACTGTGACCGAGTCGGCATTGGCTAGCGCCGTTCTGATGTCGGCCAGCATGATCTGGTAGCGATCAAGAAACAGGCAGACGAGTTGAGCGAATAATTCGCTGTCGCCACCGATGTTCTGGTACATTTTTGCAGGATCAAAGATCCCTCTGGTTGGGTCGGCTGTGGTAGGAATGAGTTTATGCTTGCCGGTCACCACTGCATCCGGTGGCGTGGATATCCAGTGAGCGAGGGTATTCCGTAGTTCGTCTAGTTTGATCGGTTTGGCAAGATAATCATCCATTCCGATTGCCAAACAGCGCTCGCGATCACCCTGCATTGCATTGGCGGTGACCGCAATGATCGGAATATGCGGAGTCGAGTGTGGTGACGTGTCTGAATGGTTGGGGCTTCCAGCGGGCAAGTCATGCGATGCCACCGCCGCTTCATTTTTGCGAATGCATTGAGTCGTCTCAAATCCATCCATAATAGGCATCTGACAATCCATTAGGATGGCGGCATAATCTCCCTTGGCGAGGGCAGTCAGTGCTTCTTGACCGTTTTCGACGACGTCTGGCTGGTAGCCCAGTTTTTCCATCATCCGTACGGCGAGCTTTTGATTGACGATGT
Source organism: Nitrospira sp. CG24B (assembly GCA_002869845.2). Lineage (GTDB taxonomy): Bacteria > Nitrospirota > Nitrospiria > Nitrospirales > Nitrospiraceae > Nitrospira_D. The sequence continues at coordinate 501,592 of NEWS02000004.1, forward strand.
TGTCTTCCACGATCAAGATGCGCCGATGTCGCACATTCTCCGCAACCGTATGCCGAGTGACGAGTTGAGGCACGACCGAGAGGGTTTGAGCCGTCTGTGGCTCTTGGCTCTTGGGCAGACCGAGAACAGTCCGTAGGCAGTCGCGTAATTCATCATGGCGGATGGGTTTCGGCAGGTAGCCCATCGCGCCCGCCTGACGGGCCTGTTCCGCATGGCCGCGCTGTAGCATTGACGTCATCACAACGAGACGAATGCTGGATCCAGCCGGGTGACTTTGCAGCTCTCGTGCAAGTTGCAACCCGTCCTTTCCGGGCATGATGACGTCCAAGATCGCGAGATCGTACGGCGTTCCCCGCTGCGCCGCCTCCGCGATGCGGTGCAAAGCCGATTCGGCATCTTCTGCAAGGTCGTCCACCATTCCCCAACCGGATACCAGATGGTGGAGGATCACGCGATTCGATTCATTGTCATCAACGATCAAGACATGCTTTCCGGTGAGATCTCCGGTCGGGAGAATTGCACATGGAGAATCGACTTGTTTCTGGAGGCGCGCGGTGCACCAGAAGGTGCTCCCCTTTCCCTCGGTGCTGCGCACTCCGATCTGCCCACCCATTAATTCCACGAGTTGCTTTGATATGGACAGGCCAAGGCCGGTGCCGCCATATTTTCTGGTCGTGGAACTGTCCGCCTGCACAAACGGACGGAACAGTTTGTCTTGAGTGTTGGGATTGATTCCAATGCCGCTGTCCGTGACTTCGAAGCGAATGACGGTTGTGTCGAGGAGGTCTTCTTCGAGATAGGCCTGCAGGGTCACCTCGCCCTTGTCCGTAAACTTCACCGCGTTGGCAACCAGATTGGTGAGGATCTGACGTAGGCGGCCTGGGTCACCTTTGAGTCCCGTCGGAACTGCGGCGTGTACCAGTCCGGTTAGCTCCAGCCCTTTCGTCTCTGCCCGCTCAGCGAATTGTGCCAACACCTGCTCCACTGTGGTTCTCAGATTGAAGTCGAGGCGTTCCAGTTCCAGCTTTCCTGCCTCAATCTTACTGCATTCGAGTACGTCGTTGATCAGCTGCAACAGTGCTTCGCCGCACTGCCGAATGGTCTCTGCGTAGGATTGTTGTTCGGACGTCAAGGACGTCTCCATCAACAGGCTTGTCATGCCGATCACCCCGTTCATGGGGGTGCGTAGTTCATGACTGACGGTTGCGAGAAATGCTGTCTTGACGCGTGCCGATTCCTTCGCCACCTCCAGGGCTTGGTCCAGGCAGCGGTTGCTCTGGAGAAGTTGGTCGGCGGAGAGTTGGAGCGCCTGCTGCGTCTTATGGACGCTCGTCATGTCGATGGCATAGCCACGCACGACGTCATGCGTGAGAACCGGGCAGAAGGTCCATGAAAAACTGGCTTCTGGAAGTACGACTGCGTCATCATGAAGCACATAGCCTGTGGTGAGACAGCGTTGCACGATGTCCGGAAGGCTACGCGGGGCGACGTTGGGAAATCCTTCGAGGCTGTATCCGAATTGAGTGAGCAGGGAGATCATCGCTGGATTGGCATACAGCAGGCTCATCTGCCGGTCCAGTTCGATCATCGGTAAGGGACTTTCCTCAGCGATCGCGGCCAACCGATTGCAATCCTGCTCCAATTCTCGTTCATGAGACAAGTCTCGGATGCTGAGAATCAGTACGGCCTTCCCATTGAATGTACCGGGTGCGCAGGTCCATTCTACGGGAACGGGATGAGTTGCTTTCCGCAAGAGAAGATGATGCGTCACCGAAGTTGGACGGCGGCTTTTTAGTACTCCGTTCAGTCGTGCTGTAATAGTGGCGGTGTCGGATTGGGTGAGTATCGACCATAAGGATGGAAAGGAGCGGACCGTGGAGGAAGGAAATCGTGGCCCGAGCAACCGATGACTTTCCCGATTAGCGGCCAATACGGTGAGATCGGTATCAAGAATGACGATGGCCAGCGGAAGTCCTTCGAGAAGATCGAAGCTTGCCGACACTGTAGGATGTGAAGCGGCAAGACGACGTTTGACGCGTTTGCGTCCAGATGATTTCATCATGCAGCTCGTGAAAGGCCTTGGTCGAGGTGTATGCCGATATTGACTCGTTCTTTGCTTGGATCTAGGACACGCAGCACCGTTCGGATCGTGTGGTCGGGAGATGGTGTCGCCAGGTCGATGTCAATCGGCGTGGCATACGAACCTCCTTGCGGGTCGGTTGTGACTTTGACCAGGGGTTTGAGTCGTTGCTGAGGGTTGACTCCGATGACGACTGCCTGTTCGCCGGTATTGAGTCTGACGAGGCTTCCGACTGGGTAGACTCCAATGCTTCGAATCAGGAGTTCCACGAGAGATTTTTCAAATAGTCCTTGTTCTCCGGCCAAGAACAGTTGCCGGACGGCATCGTGTGGAATCATGGCCTGGCGTGTGCCGCGCCGACTCACCATGCCGTCATAAAAATCGACAATGCCGACGATCTGCGCCAGGTCAAAGATCTGATCGTTGCCTAACTTGGCTGGAAATCCACTTCCATTGGCGCGCTCATGATGCTCTCTGACGATGCGCAAGACGCCCTCATGCATGCCTGGTTGCTCGGAGAGGAGTGCGACGCCAAGTTTACAATGCTGTTCGAGCAGGGTCTTATCTTGTCCGCTACATTCCTCCCGCTTGCGAACAAGATTGCGCGGGAGGCGGACATATCCCGCGTCATGGAGTAACGCACCCATGCCGATCTGTTCTTGTGCTGTTTGATCCAACCCGCTTTCAACGGCCACCACGAGCGACAAGATGCAGGTGTCGAGTGCATGAGTCGTCAGTGAGCGGTCGAACTGTTTAATTTTCTGAATGGCGAGCTGAGTTGCCATTGTCGCACGGTTGTTAAGAACCTGGCCCAACACCTGTGACACGATGGCTTTGGTTGCTTCGGGAGACGGAGGAATGCCACGCTCAAGATCTTCGAAAATTCGCTCAACCGCTTCTTGAGCCTGAGTGTAGATCACCGTGGCGGAATGATCCTCAGGTTTAGTCTCCGGCATATGTTCGGGTGTGCGATCTGGAGGAGCTGGGACATCGACGTTGGGAGGTTGCTGGCTTGCAAGGGGTTGTTTAGTCGCTGAGGGTTCCGATGGGAGGTCGGATCCTTTGCTGGTATCGATGCTCACCATCCTGATCCCATGTTGCTTCATGAGTTGGATGGTCTGTTGATCTTTGATCAGGCGCTTGTGGGAGAGGAAGGGGGTTCGGTACCACGGGACATCCATCTCTGTGATAAACATGCCTGGAATCAGCTGCTCGATCGCGATACGTTTTATTGTCATAAGTCGGCGAACTCCTCGTCAGAGAAGGTTTCTAGTCGGACGTGGCGACAGAGGAAAGATCCCACGGGCATTATCGGCGTGGCAGGTCTCGAACTTGATCGTGGTTCCTGCACCATGCCGTATTGTGATTAGTTTGAAGTCACTGCTCACGGCCCAGTGCGCTGAGACTCAAGATCGACTGATGACGTTCCGATAGAGGTCATCAGAGTTGGCACATGTCGGGTGTATGGTGTTGGAGCGAGGGTTATGAACGACATCGTAGTGTCCGTCCCCCCTGCAGCATCCTTTTTATCAGTCGGACTGGCGCTGAAACTGTCCTTCACGCGTGATCAGCAGAAGGTCATGTACGGCACGACGCTTCTTGGATGGAAGGATCATGCGTGGCTTGTCTGTGAATGGCCGCTTCAGCTCGGCTATGACCAGCAGATCGCCGCTGGCACCCCATGCACCGTTAGTTATTTGCATGACGGGAAGTTGGTCGGGTATCGCAGTGACATACGTGAGTTGATTGCGCTGCCAGTTCCGTTGCTCTTTGTCGCCTACCCTAAAGCAGTCGAAGAGATGCATCTGCGGAAACATCTCCGTGTATCTGCCAACGAACCGACCTTGATGATGCGAGCGACTCATGACAATCCATCAGGATCCGCGCTGCCTACCACCGACTATTTCGGTGGTCTGTTAAAGGATCTCAGCGAGGGAGGGTGCAGTGTGCTCATGGTTCGCACACCAACCTGGCTTCGACCAGGCACGACAGTGCACATGGAGTTCGAATTACCGGGCTTGGGGCATATCACCAATCTGACTGGTATCGTGAAAAATGCCGATACGCGGCAGGGTGGGGAGAGCATCGGTATCGAGTTTCAATTCAATCAGACGGAGTACATCGAATATCGCGGATGGGGTGGATCGGTTCGGCAGGCCCTAGAACAATGGACGGCGCAGAAATCCATGCCGTCATTTCCAGAGTAGACAGAGCTCGATCTCACTAATAATCCGAGATACAGTTACATAGGGCACTTTCTTCCCCTGATGCGCGGCAAAACTTGCCGTCGAAGGCCGCGTTCCTGATTTAACCCTCCGATTTGACCCATATCCTCAAGCATTCACCGCGGTACGTCTGGCACACAACTTGATAGGTGGACGGTGAGAGGAGTGGCCCACATGCCCATCAATCCCACTGTGTTGCGCGTCGATAGGGAGGTGTCGGTTCCACGGAAGCCTGTTTTCCAACACGCCATCGGGGATTGCAACCATCAAACCAGGATGCGCAGGAGTTCGGTTACGAGCCTGCTCCGGATGCTTCCGATGGCAAGAGGTGCACGATGAACGTGTTGCTGATACCCCCAACATACCGCTATACGACCCAGTATCCGTCGTTTTTGGCACCATGCGACTTTGCAAGTGGATTTGCCTATATCGCGGCGAGCTTGAAGGCTGCTGGCCACCACGTGTTCGGATGCAACCCCAACAACGCGCCGGGGTATCCTTCGGCGCTCGACATGATTCACGACAAGATCGCACGGGCGATTGCAGATACCAAGCCGGACCTAATTGGCCTCGGTGGCCTCTGTACCGATTTTCGGTTCCTCCATGACGCATTGCATATTATTCGCCATTATGCGCCATCCGTGCCAGTCATCATGGGGGGCTCGGTTATCACCTATGATCAGGAGTTCATTCATTCAACCCTCAAACCCAACTATTCACTGGCAGGAGAAGCCGATGACACTGTCGTGATGCTGGCGGATGCCCTCGAAGGGCGCGGCGCTCTCGAAGCCATCCCGAATCTCTGCTATCAGAAGGACGGACGGTTAACGTTTACAGAAAAGAATCTCAAATTCGGACGAGATTTAAACGAGCAGCCTTTCCCTGACTATTCGATGTTTGACATTGAGGGAATGCTGGAAGCTTCGATGGCTGCGCGCCCTCTATATCGCTTTTACCGCAAGGACCCTCGGATTATGCCGATAGTAACGGCGCGGGAATGTCCATTCGCCTGCACATTCTGTCTGCATGGGCATGGGGGACGAGCGAAGTACCGAGCTCGTACCACGGAAAATGTCATGGAAGAGATCAAGCAACTCTATGACCGGTATCAGTTCAATATCCTCATTCTTCTTGATGAACTATTTGCCGTGAATAAGCAGAAGCTGGATGAATTTTGCCAATCTCTGATTGAGTATCGTAGACGATACGGATGGGATTTTAATTGGATGTTTCAAACGCACGCGAATGCCAGGCTCAATCTTGAAAGCCTCATATTGGCCAAAGAGGCCGGCTGTTCATACTTTAGTTATGGTCTTGAAAGTGCCAGCAAGCGGGTGCTGAAGAGTATGAAGAAGGGTACGCAGCCTGAGCAGTATGCAGAAGCCATCGCGATGGCGGATCAAGCACAAATTGGATTCGGAGGCAACTTCATCTTCGGCGACCCGGCCGAAACGCCGGAGACCATTTCTGAAACCTTGACGTTTTACCGAGACCATTGCTCGGACATTCATTGTTTTATGAGCGGCATCCAACCGTATCCTGGCAGTGCCTTGTACGGCGTCTCTCAGGACATGGGTCTGATACCAGACAAGTTGGTGTTCTACCAAACGATCGATCAGAAAGTGTTCAACATGACACAAATGCCCGATGCTCAATGGATTGGGTATTTGCGGGCCATTGTGGCGTTCGATAGTCTGCCGCTCTGTAAGACAGTGGATGTCACGCGTATCATCCGGCGCGCTCTGCAGAGTCGTATGACGGTGAATAGCGGCCGACAATTTTGGGAGCTATTTGCAGAGTGCCCGCACTGCAATAAACGCTTCTCATATATCGAATTGACGGAACCCGATCAAGTCCCCACGCACGGATTACAGATCATTACGGGTTGCGAACATTGCTGCAAGCGCATTCGTCTCAATGTGCCGGTTGCAAAGGATAAAGGGCTGCTGCTACCGATTGAAACGGATCCACACGACGAGGCGCGGCCTATAGGTCAGTCTATGGGTGTGGCAAATAGCGGTGATGAGCTCCCTCAATTCCAGAATGCTTCTGAGGAAGTGCGAGCGTTCTTGGATCACATGGTCACCATGTGTGAACAGAAATCATACCACGCAGCCGTGGCGTACTATGATGCTCATCGAGGACAATTCCAATTCCACTCAGCCCTAGTCGAGTTTGATCGATTAGTCGGTAACCTGCGGCACAAGCTGGCAGCGTGATGCAGAGAGAGCTTGGAATAGGGCAAGAGGATCGAGTGGGTCATCCAAAGATTTTATTAGTACAATTGGAATTTAGCACGTGGGCACAGGCAAAAGCATGGTCCTATCTTGGTAACTTTGCGGTTGAGGATGGCCTCCGGGCCAATGGGTGCGACTGTGTGACGCTTCCGGCATTTTCAGATGTTCCCGATAGTTCACCGTTGTCCTGGCTTCATCATGCGAAACAACTGTTGGCTGGCCAACGCTTTGACCAGGTCTGGGTATGGCTGGTTCACAATCGATACTCGGATGCGTTTCTTGAATGGATTGCCGAGTTGGCACCGGTGCGGGTCGGCCTGATCATGGAGTCCTTGGAGTACAGCGAAGAAGACAGTCGCCGCTGGCCACACCTACGAGATCGCGCCGCTTTTGTCAAAGGTCAGATTCGGCATATGACGCATGTATTGGCAGCGGATGAGCGCGATGCGGACATGTTCAATCAATCAGGCCTGGTTCAGGCTTTATTCTGGCCATCAGCAGTGCCGTCGCGATTCATAACAGAGACTATCGAGCATCCGTCGCGCCGTGAGGTAGCGTTTTATGGAGAACTCTATGGAGAGCGGAAGGCGTGGTTGGCGATGCCCGGGTTGAAGGACTTGCTGATCCATCCACCGTCCGCAGAAGCGGCGACAGAGTTTCCCCAGCTCTTCAATACATTGCATCAGCAGATGGCTGAACGGCTCCAGTCAGGGTGGCGGCCTAACCCGGCTGCACTCACGGAGTATGTGGAGCTTTGGCGCCGCTTGCGCGAGGTCATCTTCGCCAACTGGTTGGCCAGCCTGAAGACTTGGAGTGCCATTGTCAATCTTCCTAGCTTGTTTCAATCCTATGCAGGACGTGTCGTGGAAGCCATGGCCGCGGGTCGTCCCGTGATCTCCTGGGAGATTCCCAATCGGCCTCGTACGCATCAGCTGTTCAAGGATGGTCGCGACATTCTGCTTTACCCTAGGGATCGTCCCGCTGGTTTGAAGGAACATGTGGAACGGATTTCACATGATGTTACCCGCGCGAGGGACATTGCCACGGCTGCTCGCGCAGTACTGCTCCAATCTCATACGGCAGAAGCTCGCGCACGGCAGTGGTTGGATTGGATTATGACCGGGCAGTCGACCCGCACTTGTAAGGAACCAGCGGAAGGGCCGGCAGTTCTGCAGACAGGCTCGTCTCGGCAGGTGGTTCAGCTGACCACCAATGTATCTCGCCAGGAGGTTCAGGCCTCGACGACGGTCTTCGTGCTAACGGTGGATGATCCTGTGTTGGAAGCTTGCCTGGAGGCTTTGTACAAACAGGAAGGGCTACCTTTCAAGCTGGATATCATCAGAAACGTTTATCCCTTCAGTGCCGCGGCACAACGGATGATCACCGATTGTGCAACCGAATTCTTTCTCCAGGTCGATGAGGACATGATTCTCCATCCGAATGCAGTGATGACGATGGAAGCCACGATCAGGCAGGCGCCGGATGATGTGGGGATGATCTGTTTCCATTTGTTCGACGAGGATCGTGGTGTGCCGATCCAAGGGGTAAAAATCTATCGAACGGCGCTCATGAAGTCGCTGGTGTTTCAAGATGTCAAAGCCAGCGAGATGGATCTTCTGGAGCAGATGGGCCATCACGGCATCAAATGGATCCTCCATCCTGACGTCAAGGGCCGCCATGGCACGTCCTATACGGTCGAAACCATCTATCGTCGTTACAAGACCATGTACGAGAAGGATATTCGGCAATGGAACGTCCTGACGCCCGATATCTGCCGCAAGGCGGACTCATTTCGCCAAACAGGCGATCCGCTCCAGCTTTTTGCGTTGTTGGGCGCGGCGCACGGTATCATTAACGCCCCCCTAGCAGCCGACAGCGAGAAGGACGCCCGTCTCTACAACCTTGTGGAACTTGATGTGTTCAGGCGGTTGCTTCTAGGGAATCCACCGGTGCCTCAATCCTATACCGCAGGGAGGCAAGCGCCGCCACCAACGCATGAGCCGATCCCGTTTGAGCATGTGCAGTGGAAGCCGGAGGGTGATCAGAATCCGGCGCGCATGATTGTGGACTGTGCCACGAAGCAGGAGAACGGAGATCGAACCAAATCAGTACTGATTGTGACACCGCATTTCTGGCCATCGGTCGGAGGTGTGGAGCGTGTCGCGGAAGAGCTTGGAGTCGGATTGTTGGGTTACGGGTACCACGTCGATATTGCCACCTATCCAAATCCCACGCGTCACCTCACGACGCACAGGGGACTCTCGATCATTACCCTGTCTCCTCATGATCGTCAAGAAGGGACGGTTCACGTCTGTGCTCTGGAAGTGGAGCGGCTCATCAGTTCAGGAGAATATGACACCTGTGTGATGTTGGGCGCACCGGTCAATGGTCTGTTCTATGGAGCGATGACAGGATTGTTATCAAATAAGACCCGACTGATCTTTCAGCCGACGATGAATAAAGAAATCTGCGAACTGTTGTCATCCAGCATGAGTCACGCCAAACACCTTGTGGTTCGACTCGCGGCTTGTGCCCATCACCTCGTGGTGTTGTCGGAGCAAGGCTGCGATGCCTCCTTCTTCGGGCAATATGGTCTCAAGACGACCTATTTGCCTAACGGCATCCCGGCCCAGCAGTCCCACACAGAGTTTCGCAAAGAGTACGGAATCTCATCTGACGCATTTCTCATCCTTCATATTGCAAACCTCTACCCGGTTAAAAATCACCTGGGTTTGCTCGATGTGTTTGCGTCTGTCCCGCAAGGCGCGAAACTCGTTTTGGTCGGCCACCTGACAGATAACGCGGAGTATATCGCCCAAGTTCGGCGGGTCCTGGCAAGCAGGTCGGAGGTGCTCTATATTCCAGGACTTTCATCCGAGGGCGTCGCCGCAGCCATGCGAGCGGCGGATGTCCTGGTGGTGCCCTCGCATGCGGAGGCTTCTCCGCTGTGCATCCTTGAAGCGATGAGCCATCGATTGCCGTGGATGGCGACGCCCGAATGCGACGCCGCGCATGAACAAGCCGGCGGCGTGGTGATTCCATTAGTCGACTTCCGACGGGCTGTCAAACTGCTGATGCGAGAACCGGCATTGCGCCGAACACTCGGTGAAACGGGCTATGCGCACTGGGAAGCCTGCCGTCAATGGTCTGCGGTGTTGGAGGGATGGATAGAACTGATCAAAACGGGTCGCTTGACCAGATCATATATGATGCCACCAGACTTGGTTGAGCGTACGACTGCGCAACGACAGGCATTCGCGACACAATTAGGTCGCGCCGAGCCAGAATTCGGCGGGATGACATCCGTCGGCAGCAAGCTGTCGATATGCGACGTGGCAAAACAGACCTATGGAGGGGGCATGAGCTCAGAAGCGTTTTACGTGAACCTGTTTGTCAATGCTCCGGCGTGGTCTACACCCCATCCGAACGCCGACGAAGCGGCACGGTGGAGCAAGATCGCGGCCTTCCTGGAGTACATCCTTCGCCGCGTCCGCCAGCAGGAGCCGAACAAGCGGCTGAGAATATTGGACATCGGCTGTGGGCGTGGCTGGCTGACTAATCTCGCCACAATGTACGGGACCTGTGAAGGCGTCGAGCCGGTTGCCGGCGTCGTCGAGCATGCGCGCAAGCTGTTCCCTCACCTCAGGTTTGAAGCGGGCATGGCGGATCATGTCTTGACCCGTTCAGATTTTGCTCCCTATGACGTGGTGCTTACGTCTGAAGTCATCGAGCATGTCCCGCATGGGCAAAAGGAAAAGTTTCTGGCGCAGCTAGCCCAGCTTCTCAAGCCTGAGGGCTATCTCATTCTCACGACTCCGCGAGGCGAAATGTGGGAACAGTGGAAGACGATTGCGCCGCCGAATCAGCCGGTTGAAGACTGGGTTACCGAAGAGCAACTACGCACATTGCTGACAGGAGAGGGGTTCACAGAATTGGGGCTTGAGCGCATTCATGTTGAAGTCCCGAATCTTCGGTACATACCGGCTCCGACCCCGACCGATGTACGTTCCATGAATCTGATCCCGATCTATCAAGTGTGGGCCTGCCAGCGGATCGCCGGCTCAGCGCCCATTCCTTTTACACGAGTTCCGAAAGTGTCCGTCATCGTGCCGACATACAACCGACCGGAGCGTCTGAGGGCAGCGCTCGCCAGTCTGGCTGCGCAAACATATCAGGACTTCGAAGTGATCGTGGTAAACGACGCCGGCTGCGAGGTGGAGTCCATCATCGCCACTTGTGCTGACCGATCTCGGATCACGACTATCTCTCATGATCGGAACCGTGGGTTGGCCGCAGCGCGCAACAGCGGACTGCGCGTGGCGAAGGGCACGTACGTGGCCTATCTTGATGATGATGATCGGTATCTTCCGAATCATCTGGAAACACTGGTTGCGTATCTCGATCGCCACGAATGCCGTATCGCCTACACCGATGCATGGCGCGTGCATGAACGACAGATCGACGGCCAGTATGTCGAGACTGCGCGAGACGTGCCGTACTCGAACGAATTTAGTCCAGCCGATCTCCTGATCAGCAACTATTTTCCCGTGTTGTGCGTCATGCATGCGCGGCAATGTTTAGACGAGGTGGGGCTCTTCGATGAATCGCTTTTTGCACACGAGGATTGGGATCTCTGGATCAGAATGGCGACCCGGTTTTCGTTTAAGCACCTGCCTGTGACGACGGCAGAGTTCACCTGGCGAAGTGACGGCTCGTCCATGACAAGCGGAACCAGGGATGCCTATTGGCGTACAACCGAGATTATCTATCGCAAGTATGCGCCCTACGCAGAGCTCATTACCGGTGTGCGGGAGGGCCAGCAGCGGCATCTCCAAAAGTTCCAGGCCGAAGCGTCCGCGAAGGCCTACGTCTGTTCGGTAATCGTTCCCGTATGGAACTGCTGTGAGTTGACTCGTCAATGTTTGGCGGCTCTAGTCAAGACGACCGAGGGAATTTCATGGGAACTGATCGTCGTCGACAACCACTCGACCGATGATACGGCTTCCTTCCTCTCTAGCCTTGCTGGCGACGTTCAAATAATCAGCAATCAGGAAAATCTTGGATTTGCGAGAGCCTGCAATCAAGGAGCGCGAGCAGCCCGCGGTAAGTATCTGGTGTTTCTGAACAACGATACGATTCCGCAATCGCAGTGGCTCAATCCGTTGGTGAGCGAGGTTGATGAGCACTCGGACGTCGGGATTGTGGGTAGCAAGTTACTGTTTGCCGATGGGTCCGTTCAGCATGCCGGGGTGGTCTTCATGCGGTCCATAGTGAGCCCCTATCACATCTACCGATCAGCTCCGAGTTCTGAGCCTGGCGTCAATCAACGGCGCGCGCTTCAGGCAGTCACTGCGGCCTGTATGCTGATTCGGCGAGAGATTTTTGAGGAGGTGCAAGGATTCGACGAAGCCTTCATCAATGGATATGAAGATGTAGACCTTTGCTTGAAGGTTCGAAAGAAAGGTTACCAGGTGATCTACCAGCCACGGAGCGTCGTCTATCACTTGGAAAGCCAGACTTCTGGTCGAAAGGAGCACGAGAAACAGAACAGCCGACTGCTCCTAGAAAAATGGGGTACCCATTGGTGGCTGGGGGATGAAGATCTTCACTATTACCAGGATGGGTTCAAATTAGTAAGCGGAGTTCAAGATGTCAAATTCGCGACGCAATTGAAGCCTATGACTGATGTCTATGATCGTGCTTCCTGGGCACATATCGCGGCGGCGCAAGCGGCTGCATTGAAGCAGGATTGGGCGGCTGTCAGACGTGAGCTGCAGTTGGTGGACCATTGGCCGGATGACCGATTTGTGTTGTCCTGGGGGGCAATGGTGGCCGAGCGTCTCCAGGAGCCGGTTAGCCGTACCAAGTTTCTCTCGCGCTATGTGGCGTTGGTCGATGCGCCGGTTGAGCGGGTTGCGCTGATCCGAGCCTTGCTGGAACAGAAGGATTTGGTGGGGGCAGAGGAACAGCTCCGGGTCTTACTCGCGTCTTCCCCGAGTCATGCAGAAGGACTGTTGCTGAGAGGCATTCTGTGCATGCAGCGGGAACAGTACGAGCAAGCGGAGACGGCCTTTGGTTCGGCAATGCGAGAGGGAGCCGATCGCAAGAAATGTCTCATGGGAATGGGAATGGCTGCAATGGGACGGGCCTACACACAGGGAGCCTGGGAGCATTTTCTACACGTGTTAGAGGAGTATCCAGACGATGCCGAAGCCATTCATTGGCTCGTACGCGCCGGTACGGCACAAAACCGCTGGGATGAGCTGAGCCGGCATTTGTGCAAGTATTTAGTGCGCAATCCGGCCGACTTGGCGATCCGTTTTGCACTGGCGGGTGCGTTGGTTCGAGGAGAGCAAATCGAGGCGGCAAGTCTGGAATACGAAACGCTTCGTGCGCTCGCACCGACGTTCGATGGTTTGAACGAACTTGGTCAAGCCATCGCAAGAAAACAAGCCGTCTCCACACTGGAAGCCGCGCACTCTTGAATAGACTCAGCGTGCCGTGCGTGCTGAACCCGAAGCGTTCTCCACTGGCTTAGGGCGAATAGAAGGTCAAAAGGAATGCCACGTGCACTTGTCATACAACTGGCCCGATTGGGAGATCTGGTGCAATCGCTGCCGGCCATTACGCAGCTCCGCGTCCGTCATCCCGAGACGCAATTGGATCTGCTCTGTCCGTCTCATCTTGCTGAGGTGGGACGTCTGCTGCCTGGCATTGAGAAGGTCCTTGAGTGGGATGGAGCAGCCTGGCAGCGCCGGGCAATGGCCGCCCAGCAGGACTTACGCGCGGAGCATCTCGTTGAGGTTGAAACAATGTTGATGGCGTTGGCGCCGGACCGGTACGACTGTGCCTATGTCCTCAATCAACATCGTCGGGCGCTGGTGGCCGGCTCCTTACTGGCTCGAGAGGTGAAAGGACCATTGCTGCATGGGCCGCTCGGCGAGACGCTGACACCCTGGGCTGCCTACGTACGTGATGTGGCGCAGCGGCGTCTAGGGCAACGTGTGCACTTGGCTGATGCCTTCTGCGGGCTCTGTGGAGTTTCTCCGCCTGGGCATATCACTCTCCTCGATCCTCCCGCGGTCCGATTGCCTGAGGATTTGGAACCGATCGGCAAACATGGTGATCCATGGATTGCGCTTATTGTCGGAGCAGGAGAGACCGAGCGGTGTGTGCCCACGGAGGTCTGGCGCCGGTGGATCACCTCATTTCTTGCGTCCATGCCGCAGGGACGTGTCGTACTTGTCGGAACAGAGGGTGAACGAGCCGCAGAGATTCAATCGCTGCTGCCTTCATCGGCTCTGGGTCGGATTTGGGACACGACAGGTCGCACGTCGCTGTCGCAGCTTGCAGCCATTCTCGTTCGCTGCCATCAAGTCGTCGGTTCGGATACAGGTCCCCTGCATCTCGCTGCGGCGCTCGGCAGGCCGGTGATCGGTTGGTATTTTGCGCGGGCACGGGTCCATGAAACGGGACCGTATGGAACGAACCATTGGGTGTGGCAAGCAGAGCAGGGAGATGTGGACGAACGGGGGGTGCTCGCGCCATGCCAATGGCCGGTCGATGAGACCATCTCGCTTTTGTCTCATCAAGTTCCCACATCCACAGAGAATTGGTCGCTGTGGGCAAGCCACCGGGATGAGTTGGGAGCCTACTACGTTGAGGTAGGGCATGAAGCGATCGCGCCGCTTCAGCGAACGAAGATCTGGCAGGAACTACAGCCGTCTCCGGTGTGACAAGAGGTTTCGGTGGAGTATCTGAATCAAAACATAGAACGCCTACATCACTCCTCTTCGGCTCTTATTCGTGCTGTGAAGGAAAGTTCTGGTGGGGTACTTGCGGTTGTTCCCTCTCGCGAAGGCTCTCCTTCGGTCATGCACCAAGGGCAATGGGTCCATAGCGCGTACGATCCCAAGAAAGAAGCCAGATCCTGGGCTGAACAACAAGTCAAGAAATGGAAAACCGGAGAGTTGGGCGTTGTTCTGGGCGTCGGGCTGCTCTATCACGTGGAGGCCCTGGCGTTTGTGAAGCCCCACGATTCGCGCCTAGCCGTCGTGGTCCCTGATGTTGCGGTCTTCAAAGATGCGCTTGGCGCTCGCGCTCTTGGAGCATGGCTCAATACGGTTCAGTGGATCATCGGCACCCCGGAGGAAATGGCCGAGCAGCTGGCGTCACAATCGGCACCCCTTCGGTTCTTTACATACGGGCCGGCCGCGCGGCTGCATGCCGAAGCGCATCAACGGCTTGAGACGGACCTCCGCCGACTCGTGGCCAGCAAAGCAGGAGGGCAGCTGCATGTTGCAGTAGTCGGCCCGATCTATGGGGGATCCTTACCGATTGCTCGGTATGTCGTGTCGGCGTTGAACGAGCTGGGGCATCGGGTCAGCTGGCTTGACCACAGTGCTCATCACACGAGCTACGAGGCCTTTGGATCCTTCCGTGAGGATCGGCATCGACTGACTGTGCAGAGCCGCTTTGCCGACGTGCTGAGTCTGAGCACGATCGCCCACATTGCAGAAGATCCCCCGGACCTCGTTCTAGCCATCGCGCAGGCTCCGTTGACGTTGGCGGTCTTACAGCATCTGCGGAAGAAGAAGTTTCCGACAGCGATGTGGTTCGTGGAAAACTATCGACATCTCACCTACTGGCAGCAACTAGCGGGGGGGTATGACTACTGGTTCGTCATTCAACAATCCGAATGTATCGAGGCATTGAAACGCGCCGGGGCGGCTCACGTTCATTACCTTCCCATGGCGGCGGACCCCAGTGTCCATCATCCCTTGGTTCTAACATCCGCCGAGCAACAGGAATATGGCGCTGATGTGTCATTTGTCGGAGCAGGGTATGCGAATCGACGGACTCTGTTGCCGCAGTGGCTCTCTCCTGAGTGGACCTTCAAGCTATGGGGGAATGAATGGGATGGAGTCAGCGACCTTTCCAGAGTCCTCCAACGGAACGGCGCCCGTATCGACACAGAGACGTGCATGAAGGTGTTTAATGCGACAGCTGTGAATCTGAACCCTCATTCCTCTTCCGGCATGGGCTTGGATCCTTATCCAGATTTCGTCAATCCTCGCACCTTTGAGCTGGCCGCGTGCGGAGCGTTTCAACTGGTGGATGAGAGAACGCTCCTTACCGATCTCTTTACGTCCGAGGAAGTCGTGCGTTTTCGTCAAGCTGAAGAGGTCCCACGGTTGATCCGGACATGGCTCAAGGAATCGCCAGATCGACGAGCTTCTGCCGAGGCTTCACGCCGGCGTGTCTTGCGAGACCATACCTATCGGCACCGTCTGCAAGAGCTCCTGGCTGTCGTCGGTATGCGTCAGCCAGATCGAATCGGCTCGATCTTGCGAGGGGATCGATCGACGACAGTACTGAAGGAACGCGCTGCTACGATGCCTGAACTCATCCCGTTACTCAGCAAATTTCCGCCCGGCCAACGAGTCGAGCTGAAAGATCTTGCCGAAGATATTCGAACACGAGCACCGGGTCGCCAGCTTGCCCGCGAAGAGTTGCTGGTGTTGATGCTCGACTGTTATCGAGCTGAAAAAAGAGACTTGGTATGAAGATATCAGGAGCTAAATACAGAAGGTGATGACTGACAGGTCGTGTCCAACGTCCAGATGAAACAGGTCGTGATTATAAACATCACCCGGATGGGCGATCTCGTACAGATGGGAGCGCTCTTGAGCCGACTTCAAGAAGAATGGCCGGGCGTTGCCGTGGATCTGATTGTGGATCGCCGGTTCGCTCCAATCGCTGGGCTGCTCAAGGGTTTGCGAGATGTGCTCGCGTTCGACTTTCATGCTCTGATCGATGAAAGTCGGGCAGCCGTAAAGGATGTGACCGCGCTCTATCGGGATGTGGCGGCATGGGCCAAGCCATTGCTGGAACGTCGGTATGATCGGGTCATCAATTTAACGTTTAATCAACCGAGTGCACTGTTGTCGGGCTATATTGGAGCTTCGGACATTCGTGGAGCCCGAAGTGCTTGGGATGGCGGCATGGTTGTTGACAATCCATGGATGGCGTATTTCTGCGACTTCCATCAATTTCGTCGGTTCAATCGATTTAATCTGGTCGACGTCTATGCGTTGGGTGGGAGCGGACCTGGAGCGTTTAGCCCGTTGCAGCTTTCGATTGCCGAGGAGGCGCGAGCGTGGGCGCGGCAGGCTCTCCATGAGGCTCCCGATTGGATTGCCGTTCAGGCCGGGGCGAGTGACAGTATGAAGGCGTGGCGTCCGCATCTTTTTGGACTCACTCTCGCGCGCCTCAGCAAGCAATGGCATGGGGGGATCGCCTTCATTGGTAGTACCGAAGAGGAAGCGGCTATTGCCGAAGTCACACAAGTGTATAAAAACGCTGGCGGGCAGAACCAAATCAAGAATATGGCAGGGCGTACGACCGTGAGTCAGCTTGCCGGATTGTTGGCGGAGTGCCGAGTCCTGGTGACGAATGATACTGGCCCCATGCATGTCAGCGTGGCGGCGGGCACACCTGTTATCGATCTTTCCGTGGGGCATGTCGATTTTCAGGAAACCGGACCCTATGGCCCAGGCCACTGGGTTGTTCAGCCGGATCTTGAGTGTGCCCCCTGTGGATTCGAGCAGATCTGTGCCCACCATGCCTGTAAAGATCGCATCTTGCCAGACTTTGTGGGGGATCTGTTGCTGCATGTATTAAAGAACGCACCCTGTGCATCACGGGAGTCGGGAGTGCGCCTGTATCAGTCTGGTGTGGACGAGGATGGGTTGGGCACATTTCGGCTGCAGATGGGCACGGAACCTCTTGCGACCGCGTGGTATGCACGCTTCTGGCGTCGGTATTGGTACGAGAGCCACACCGGGATCTGTAGTAATGTGCCAGCTCCTGAAGAGCCTCCTCCCGACGCAACCGAAGCACAGGAGCTCATTCAACGCCTGCGACCGCTTCTGACAGCCGCATGCAGAAGGGCAGACGACATTGCCCGCCTTGCCGCTCGAGTACCCGTGAATGTGTCAGAGTTGAAGAGACTGCAGTGCGAGCAGAGAGCGGAGCAGGACCGGCTGTTTCTGCTTGGCATGAGCACCGCAGCTACGGCACCGGTAACGGCGGCGTTTGTTCGGCAACTTCACAATGACAACGTTGAAGGAGTGGGCCGGCTGGCGCGGCATCAGGCTAGTGCCTATCGAGCCTGGCTGACACGTGTGACCGAGATTGATCGACTTCTTATACGCTCAATCGATGGACATTCGTCTCTCCAGCCTGATCTGAGGCAAAATATAGTTCCGGTGGGAGTTGAACCGCGAGTGGCGTGACCTGGTCGATGTCAAAGGAGATACCGTATGAACGTTACATTAGATAATGATCAATGGGAAGCTGCCCACAGCACGACGCTGGGCGAGATTCTAGCCGACCTGAGTGAGCGGGCGCATGCACAGTTGAGAATCGTGACGACCGTGACGCTTGATCGTCGTCGGATTACCGATCGAGACATTGATCCGATGTTACTCCAGGAGTCATCCGGAAAGTATCGCGAGCTTGTCGCGACGTCGGCCACGCAACAAGCCATTCTCGAGTCCGCACAAGGGGCCATTGACCGGTTCCGAGAACTCGTTGTCGAGGAAGGCACCTCGTTAGTCGGCCAGCTTCGATTGGGTGTGCAGGATCTGTCGTTGTTGGACCTCTGGTTGGGTAAGGTCGCAGATGTTGTTGAGATCATGACGAACGGCCAGAAACAACCGGGAACGGAATCACCTGCACGCGTCGTCACAGAATGGATGGAAGAGTTTTTAGAAGCGAGGCGTCTGCGTGATACCGTCCGTATGGCAGACCTTCTTGAATATGAAGTCTTACCGAGGCTTTCCCACTAGAAGCCCGGTGCTCATTCTTTTCCGTTGTGGCAAGGTAACCGTGATCTGTGCCAATTCCTTCAAACGCTCAAGTCCCCTCGGGATTGGCCGATAAGACAGGCACGCCACGTACGGGCGTAAGGGAATACGGCTTCTGCACGGATGTCGGAAGCGCAGCAACGGAAAGTGTACTAGTTTCAAGGAGGAAGGGCAATGGCTCTTATCGTTAACAACAACCCCGCATCGATTGCGGCTCAGCGCAATCTCTCAATTAACACTCTGAGCCTGAACCGTTCGGTTGAACGATTGTCATCTGGCTTACGGATCACGCGCGCGGCGGATGATGCCGCCGGCCTCGGTTTGTCCGAGTCCTTGCGGGCGCAGATTCGCAGCATTAATCAGTCAACCCGAAATGCGTCGGACGGTATCAGTTTGACGCAGATCGCCGACGGCGCCGCTGCCACGATCGGTTCATTGCTGTCCCGTCTCCGGGAGCTGTCTTCGCAGTCGGCGAGCGGCACGGTGGGGAATACGGAACGGTCCTACATCGATCAAGAATTCGTGGCCCTTCGTTCGGAAATCGACCGCATCGCGCAGGTCACCGAATTCAACGGTCAAGCGTTGACCAGCGGCAGCTCGATCAGCTTTTCAATTGCAATCGGGTTCCGCAGTGGCACGGGGAACACACTGAGCCTCAACCTGAACGATATCACCACGACGTCGTTGGGACTATCCAGTGTGAACGTCTCAACATCCGCCAATGCCACCAGCGCGTTAGCGAACGTTGACAATGCGATCAGTGCCATTGCAACGGCACGAGCCGAATACGGTTCGATTCAGAACCGGTTTGAGGCCACGATCGCCAATCTGGAAGTCACGAGTGAGAATCTCACGGCTGCAGAGTCTCGGATCCGCGATGCCGATATCGCGCTCGAGACGTCCATATTCACCAAGAACCAGATCTTGGTACAGGCAGGTATCGCGACGTTGGCACAAGCCAACACGTTGCCGCAACAAGCGCTGGCTTTACTCAGAGGATAATGGCCGCACGCCGTCCACCGGCCCTCTCCTGAATAGGAGAGGGCTCCGGTGAACGGAGTGATTCAAGGGGGTATTTATGATCACCAATGTAACATCGAAGGTTGATCTCCCGGCCACTGCCAGTAACAAAAGTCACACCAGTGCTCTTCCCAGGAACAAGCCTGTGGAAGAACCGTCTCATGGTTCTGACTTTTCTCCCACGGATCGGGTAGCGCTTGAGCATGCCGTGAATAAAGTGAGGGAAGCGTTCCAGCAATCTGGTTCGCACTTGCAGATAGAGGTGGACCCAGATCTCAATCGGGTTGTCGTGAAAGTTCTCAGCGGAGAGTCCGGTGAAGTGATTCGGCAGATTCCTCCAAAAGAAGTGATTGATCTGGCCAAGAATCTCTCAGGATCAAAAGGGGCGTTGTTCGGAGAACATGCCTAACCTGGTGCACAAGGACGTGCCATGCCATCTATAAGTTTCGGCGGACTCGGGAATGGAACGGATTTTGGACAAGTCGTCGATCAACTGGTCAAGATTGCGCAGTTGCCAGTTGATCGGCTGACCAAAAAGAAGACAGGTCTCAATACCAAGTTTACAGATCTCACCACGGTCAGCACCAAAGTGGCGGCGTTCCAGAGTGCTGCTCAGGCGCTGCGGCTTTCGACATCCTTTGATAAGACGACGGCGTCTGTCACGGATGCCACGGTGTTATCCGTCTCGGCCTCTTCATCGGCTGCAGCGGGAACCTACAGTGTCCGGGTACTTCAACTCGCACAGTCCCATCAAGTGGTGAGTAAGGCTGCCAAGGCGGTCTCTTCCGAAACGGCGGATATTGTCAGCGCAGGATCGGCGACCTTTACCTTTAGGGTGGGGGCCGGCGAAAACCAAACCGTGACCCTCGGGTCGACCGGGAGCTTGACGGATCTGCGCGATCAGATCAACAACGCAGGAGCTGGTGTGACGGCATCAGTGATCAATACAGGTACGGAAGCCGCACCGGCGTATCGTCTGGCTCTCACAGTGAACAATACTGGTAGTGCCAATGCGATCACTATTGTGGCGGATGGTACGGATTTGGACCTCCTGAACGGCAGCGGTAGCGGAGGACTTGACACCCTGGCTGCGGCGCAGAATGCACAAATTCAGCTCGGGGATCAAGCGCTTAATCCGCTGTCGATTGAGAGGAGCTCCAATACCGTGTCCGATGCGATCACCGGTGTGACACTGACACTCACGAAGACAACGGGAAGTGGGACGGTTCAGGTGAGCCTGTCTCAGGACGTGAATGCAGTCAAGACGAACATCCAGGCCTTGGCAACAGCGTACAACGAGGTGGTGAAATTTATCAACGAACGGACCACTTATGACGCGACCGCGAAGCAAGGCGGAGTGTTTTTTAACGAGTCATCGGCCAGAACGGTGTTGTCTCAACTCAGAACCGCGCTGTCATCCTCGGTTAGTGGCGCCACTGTGTATTCAGGTGTTGGGCAGATAGGGTTTAAAACCGGACGAGATGGAACGATTACGGTCGACGACGGTCAGCTGACTACCGCCTTGAGTACAAATTATAACGGGGTGAAGGCGCTCTTTAGTAATCAGGGATCAGTTACTGGCTTGGCGCAGTCGATCGTCTCCGCCGTTGATGCGTTGAACGACGTCTCGGGTGGAGTCCTCACGCTTCGGAAAAACGGGTTGACGAGTGAAATTTCACGGATCGGTGACGACATTGCGCGACAAGAAGATTCTGTGAGTCGGTACGAGGAAAGACTGAGACGCCAGTTTGCGGCGCTGGACGGGTTATTGCGGCAGCTTCAGGGGCAAAGCAGCTTCCTTCAATCACAATCTTCGTCGCAACAACAGTAGGAACGAGGAACCACCTATGCTCACTCAGTACGCCCGGCAATATGAACAGACCCAGGTCGTCACGTCCTCCGGTGTTCAACTCATCGTCTTGTTGTACGATGGCGCCATCCAATCAATTGAACTCGCCCGGGCCGGGATCGAGTCGAACAATCCAAAAGACAAAGGCCGATTCCTCGGCCGAGCCATTTCCATCATTGGGGAGCTCAACAGTGTGCTCGATTTCCAACAAGGCGGCGAGATTGCACGATCGTTGCATCGTCTCTACGAGTATATGCTCAGCGAACTGGTTACGGCCAATCTCCGCAATGATGCGCGCCGGCTCGATGGCCCGCATCGTTGCCTGACCACGCTTCGCGAGGGGTGGCGGGAGATCGCGGCGCAGCAGACTCGTCTGGTTGGTGCACGATGAACTCCACAGGCGGGAATAGTCAGGCGGATATCGTGCGGCTCACGAAGACTGCGGTGGAGGCGGCTGAGCATGGGCAATGGGATGCCGTTGCGCGATGTTATGCCGAGCGTGGTGCCCTCTTGGCAGCCATGCAGACGCCGCCGCAAGGGGCGAGCGATTTGCTGAAGCTGGATGAACAGATCCGCGATCGTGTGCGAACTGTGCAAGCGGTGGTGGTATCGTTGTTGGGAGAGGCGGCGGCGACGAGACAGCGGCTTCACGGTCTTCAGCAACGACTCGGAGGGCAGCCTTCGACCCCGGTGACCGTATCCATGAAAGCGTAGCAGAGGGGCGCAGGAATAGGCGATGGCCAAGCAGACACCTTCCGATGCGAACAGGCTATCCGAAGCATTGGCTATGGTCACACAGGAGTTGGCGCACGCTCAGGATGAACTGCAACAGTACCACCAAAGGCTGACCGCGTTGCATCATCTTACCGATGCACTTGCGTCCTCACCGGACGAAGAAGCGATCATCAAGGTTCTGACGAAAGAATTGCCGCCCCTGGTCGATCCCGTCATGGTTGGAGTTGCGAGATCACAACGCAACCGAGTATGGATCTGGTCGAACTCCCAGAATCGTGAACGGGAGGCGCATGTGCGCCGGTACCTGCTTCGTAGACTCGGTCAATCTCCGTCTCACGATGCTGAATCGAGGGCTCCTCTGCGAGGTTGCCGTTCGCGGCATCTTCGACTCGTTCCACCGTTGGGGTCGCAAGCGTCCATGCAAGAACAGGATGTGACACTGGGACAAGAGGTGCGTCTTAGTCTCGGATCGGAGGAGAGCGGCATCCTCCTTGTTCAATTGAAAAATCGAGATCATTTTACTCCACGCGAACGAGAAGCGATCGAGACAGTCGGTGCCGCTCTGTCGCTTGCTCTGCGTTATGCCGAGACACATCAGCAAGCAAGGACGCACGCTCTTCACGACCCACTCACGGACTTGCTTAACCCTCAGGCATTCGAGAGTGCGCTGATGCGGGAGTTGAGTGTTGGACTTCGTTACGGTGTGCCGGCTTGTCTATTGCTGCTGGACTTGGATTTCTTCAGGATCGTCAATGACCGCCTCGGCCATACCGCAGGGGATCAGGTGCTCAAGATGGCCGCTGATCTCATACGAGGGACGCTGCGTGACAGCGATATAGTTGGTCGATACAGAGGCAACACCTTCGCGGTCGTACTGCCGCATACCAATAGGCAACAGGCTCATTCTCTTGCGGAGAGGCTGCGAGAGCGTGTTGAGCGATACCCCTTTACGATTGAGGCTGGGCAGGTCCGTACCACGGCAAGTATCGGCTTGGCTGCGGTTCCAGATACCACTGTGGTGTCAGTTTCGGAGTGGATCATGGTTGGCGATGTCGCGCTGAATGATGCAAAGTCCCAAGGACGGAACCGCGTGATTCTTCATGCCCCGAAACCGCCTGGAGTTGCGTGCGCTATGGCACTGAGTTGTGCCGCATAGCCCTGAAAGTGACCTGATCATGGCATCTCCTGTCACGACATCGTCCGTCCCATCCACGAGCGCCACCGATGAACGGCGCGAATGGATCAGAATCGATGGTCGAGTGCTGATGGAATATCGCGTGGTGGCTGAGACAGGAGCCTCCGTTCCGGTCTCAGCCACCAACGCCACTCCAGAGACGATCTCCGCGGTCGTTACGCAGCCGACTGTCGATCTGTGCGCGCACGCAGGAGAGTCATTGATCGACTCACCGGTGCTTCCATGGATTATGAAAGTCGACTATTTACTTGAAGTCATCCTCAACTCGTTGGCAATCAGCCATCCGGCAAGTGTGAACATGGCGCGACCGATGGATGTCAATCTGAGCGGGGGAGGAGTAGGATTCGTCGCCTCTCGGGAATTCATGACCGGTGAGCAGCTGGCAATCAAGATGATTCTTCCGCCATTCAGGCTCATCCAGACGCTCACGAGAGTGATTCGTTCGGTCCCTCAGGCAGACGGACAAGGGTTTGCTATCGCCACTGAATTCATCGACCTGAAGGCCGATGATCAAGAACATTTGATCCGCCACATTCTTCAGACACAAGCCGAACGATTGAGAGCCCGCCGGAAGTCTATTCAGTGAAATCCGATCATTGCTGAGAGAATAGCTATGCAGCTTGAGCAGGAGGGGCGGTGAGGAGTTGGAGTAGCGTCTCACCTGTCTTCACCAGCGCAGTGGCGGCAGGAGAAGTGGGCGCATGCTGAACCACTGGGACGTACGCACGTACCGCCTGTTCCATCGCCGGGTCGTCTGGAATCTCACCAAGTAGAGTTAAGTCTCCGCCAACATACTCTTTGAGTAGTTTCTTTAGCTGGAGCACGTTGACGCGGGCACGTCCCGACACACGATTGAGGATGAGGGCTGGCTGAAACGCTCGTAGCGTCGTTTCCGCGATCGTGCGACCGGACTCATCTGTCTTACCGGCGACATCCAATACTTCTTCCACGCTGCTGTAATCACGGTTCGCAAGACCTTCTACCAAAACATCCCGCATCACGAACATCGACAGGACCCGACGAATCGCCGCCAGTTTGATGAACCGGTAGAGATCCAGGACGGAGGTAGGGTCCGGGGTTGCGACTGCGACGTGATAGTCGGCCATCAGAAAAAAATCGAGTGTATGATAACTTGCTCCGGCTCCGATATCGACGACGATGACGTCCGCGCGGATATCCTGAAAATTTCGGATGAGGCGCTTTTTCTGCGCATAGGCCATGTTGGCCGTCGCCAAGGTGTCGCCCGTGCCGGGAATAATCCGTAAGTTCGGGTGAATGGGGAGCGGGTGAGCCAGATCATCCAGCTGCTCAATGCGATGGTTGAGGAAGTCGGTCAGGGTACGTGGCGGATTGAGGAGGCCGACTAGCACATGCGCGTCGGCGCCGCCGACGTCAAGGTCTACGAGCACTACCTGTTTTCCCTTCTGTGCCAAGACGAGAGCCAGGTTGGCCGACACCACACTTTTTCCCACGCCACCTTTTCCCGATGCGACAGAGATCACCTGAGCCATTGCGTTCAGTTCCTATTGGTTTGGGCCCAGTAGCACATCCTTTGTCGGTCAGAAGCGGAGAAACATGAATGAACATTGGTCATCTAAAGTCGAATAGGTGCGAACCTCCTTTTGTTGGCTCAGATCCGCTTCTATCGGGTCCTCAAGTTTACGAACCACCACACCGATACCTCAGTCGTCATGAATAATGAAATATCCACAGCAACAGCGAGTCAGACCGAGGAGACCACGGCGCGCGAAGGAGAAATTCTCACGGTGTCAGAGGTGGCTCGGTTTCTCCGGGTACCAAAGTCCACCGTCTATAAGCTCGCCCGAGTTGGTGAATTGCCAGCGTCAAAGATCGGAAAGCACTGGCGGTTCCTTCGCCGTGATATCCATGAATGGATGCATGGTCGGTCTCGGCAGAGCGAATGACCTGCGAGTGGCTGTCTGGTTGATCGTCACAAGGACTCGATGTTCTCTCTCATAGACGGCAAGGCGCCAAGGTCATGAGTGGTGGACCTGATCCTGCTGGCGACGGTCTCTCGCGAACAAGCATTCTTCCACGCATAGTGCCCATGTCCAAGTCAGCAATGAGGCGAGCTGTTTCGGCTCAGGTCGCTGGACGAATATGCCGATATCTGATGAAGCACCGAGGGGTAGTGCAACGGTCCGACAATCCCACCATGGACAGACCGTGAGTTGTCGCCGCTGTGTGAGCCAAGCACGTGATAAGGAGGCAGTATGCCAGTTGATCTAAGCATGAAGGTCCTGGTGGTCGATGACATGGTGACGATGAGAAGAATCGTCAAAAATATCCTGAAACAGTTGGGGTTTGGCAATGTAGACGAAGCAGAAAACGGACAAGAAGCGCTGCAGAAGCTTCGGGCCGATACGTTCGGGTTTGTGGTGTCTGATTGGAACATGCCGATCATGACAGGCATCGAGATGCTCCGGGCCATTCGGGCGGATGAAAAGCTCAAGACCATTCCTGTGCTGATGGTGACCGCCGAGGCGCAACAAAACAATTTGATCGAAGCGGTGCAGGCAGGCGTCAGTAACTACATCGTCAAGCCTTTTACGGCTGAGACCATGCAGGAGAAGATTGGGAAGATCTTCAAGTAGTCCGTGATCCAGCAGGTCCGGGCTCATGCCGGAGTGGAGATGAGGTGGGGACTGTGTGCAACCAAGACCAAAAATTATACGAAGAACTCGGTGCATTAGCCCGTTTTGTAGACAACGCGAGGAACGCCATCTCATCGGCCAGCCCCAAGATTATTTCCAGCAGTATGCAACTTCCAACTGCGGCGTCCCATTTGAGTGACCTAAGCAAGATGGCGGAGGACGGCACGCTCGAAGTCATGCGCTTGACGGAGATGATGCAGGATAGTCACGGGCAGATCGCGAAGGATCTTTCCGCGATCGTTGAGGTTCTGCGGGCGATGGATTGCGTAACTCTTGCCGGACGCCTCGGGAAGGTAGCCTCCGTTCTCGCGCAGGACGATAAATATCTGATGGAAATCATGACGGCTCTCTCCTTTCAAGATCTGGTGGCCCAGCGAGTGAAGAAACTCGTGGCCATTCTTGACGAAGTGCAAGGAAAACTGATGGAACTCGTCGTCGTGTTTGGCCTGCAGGAAAGCCCCGAAGCGGCCAGTGAGGCGGGGAGTGCTGGGGATTTGCTGAAACAACTCGAAGAATCGAAAACGACGGCCATGAAACAGAAAGTCGCCGACGATATCTTGGCACAGTTTGGATTCAAGTAAGGATTGTTGAACGATGGATATCGCAACCATTATTGGGATCATCCTTGCCTTGGGCTCCATTATCGGAGGCCAAATTCTGGAGGGTGGGCATGTCAGCTCGATTATGCAGCTCACCGCCCTCATCATCGTGGCGGGCGGGACGTTCGGCGCGGTTTGTGTACAGAATCCACTGTCGGTGGTCATTAAGGCGTTCGGTGCGCTGTCTCTGGCGATCACAGGCCC
This sequence comes from Nitrospira sp. CG24B, assembly GCA_002869845.2. Taxonomy (GTDB): domain Bacteria; phylum Nitrospirota; class Nitrospiria; order Nitrospirales; family Nitrospiraceae; genus Nitrospira_D. The sequence goes on from NEWS02000004.1 coordinate 528,281, forward strand.
CCATATCGACAATAAGGGAACCATTAAGCTGATCCTGGACCTTGCGAACGTCTCGCGAAAACAAGGCTTATTGGCGCTCGAAGGGAAACTAAAAGACATCAAAGATCCCTTCATAAAGAAGGGGATTCAGCTCATTGTCGACGGAACCGATCCGAAAGCCGTGCACGAGATTCTCGAAATCGAGGTCGAACATCATGAAGAGCAAGGCGTCCATGCGGCCAAGGTATGGGAAGCGGCGGGTGGGTACGCACCGTGCGTCGGCATTATTGGTGCTGTGCTTGGACTGATTCACGTGATGGAGAATCTGGCCGATCCCTCCGCGCTCGGGGGTGGTATTGCCGTCGCCTTCGTCGCGACCGTGTATGGCGTTGGCTTGGCGAACCTCTTCTTTCTGCCGTTGGCCAATAAGATCAAGTTCAAGCTGAAGGAGGAAGCGGGATCCCGCAACGTCATCATCATGGGGCTTGTTGGACTCGCCCAGGGTGAAAATCCACGATTGCTTCAGGAGAAGCTGGAGAGTGTGCTTCCACACAGCGAGCGCACGCACGAGAAGAAGAAATGAGGAGTCCCGTGTTTCTAGTGGCAAGTGTTCTGTTCGCCAGAAACTAGAAACTAGAAACTAAAGCATGTCCAAGAAGAAGCACGAAGAGCATGAAAATCACGAGCGGTGGCTGGTGTCGTATGCCGACTTCATCACCTTATTGTTCGCATTTTTCGTCGTGATGTATTCGATCTCTTCGGTCAATGTCGGAAAATATCGAACCGTCAGTGAGTCGATCAAAGCCGCACTGAATCCAATCGTCAGTCCTCCATCCTCACCAACACCGTTGGCACTGAGTACAAGCAAAGCTGCGCTGACGGCGCCAGATTCACCTGGGAGCAAAGAGGTCGCCATCCGCAAACTGAGGAACTTGGTAAAAGGCATCAAGGCGTCGCCTCAATTAGCGATGGTGCGGATCACCGAAAAAGTGAATGGCGATATCGTCATCACCATTCCGGACCAGCTCCTCTTTAACAGCGGAGAAGCCGCCGTGCGTTCTGAGGCGCTGCGGTTTCTTGAGGGGCTTGGCACGGCCATTATTGAATTGAATCGGCATACCAGGATTGAGGGACATACGGACAATGTTCCTATTCGTACTACGCAGTTTCCGTCCAATTGGGAATTGTCCTCAACACGGGCGGTGATGGTGGTGCGAGTGCTGTCGGAGCTCTACGGCGTCCCGGCTGATCACCTCGCCGCGGTGGGGCATGCCGAGACTAGGCCTCTGACGGCGAATGCAGATGCCGAACAGAGGGCGAAGAACCGCCGAGTCGAGGTCGTCATTCTTGAACAGGCTCCCTCCGCCCCTATACTTCAGACGGAGAACGATTCAGATGTGTTCGGGCGATCGATGGACGATGGGTCGTCGAACGCCTCGCAGTTAGTTCCTGAATTCTCCGGAGAGGGGCGAGTGCAGACACCGTAGACCTGCAGCAGACGTTGGCCAGCCGCCGCTCAAGCCTCGATCAAAATCAGCCGACAAGATAATCACGCGATTGCAGTGAAAGGGGCTTACAGTCTATGACGGCAGAACCCTCTGCATCTCAGGCGCACCGGGACGAAGATAAGAACCCTAGACATCTGGCTCCGACGGGCGATCTCACCATTTTTGAGGCGGCTGAGTTCAAGGACTCACTCGTGAAGCTGTTTGCGAACGAGGGACTGGTCTCATTGGATCTCAGCGGTGTGGACCGAGTCGATACGGCGGCGATTCAACTACTGCTGGCCGCACGGAAGCAAGGACGCATGTTTGTCACGGGTATCCCCCAGGAGTTGCAGGCAAAATTGAATCAACTGGGGTATACCGATTCGCTCAGCGAGTGATGAAGCTGACTGCGAAGGCGGACATCGGGCGCTTTCGATCAAGGAATCTGAGAGGCAGAGACCGGCACATGCTTGCATCACTCATACAAATTGGCTTGTGCAGGCGCGCTCAAGGGGTTGCGGGAGCGGGCGCATGAATTCCGCTGAATTCCAAGGCGGAAATCCAAGGCGTTCGTCTGTGGACAGAAAAGCGGCTTTCAGCATGCTGGAAGAGCAGCAACGGGCATGGGAAGCCTTCGCAGCCGGAGCAGTGCGCCTTATCCCTGTGTTGAAGGCTCAAATGACTGCTGTCATCAGCGAAACCGAGCGAGCGGCAATGGAGTTAATGGTGCATCTTCAAATGCTGTCCTCTGCGAATGGAGCGGTCACGACACACGAGCAATCGGCCAATCTCTCCAAGGTCTTGATGGCGATACAGTTTCAGGATATGACACGTCAAAAATTAGAGCATGTCGGCGTGGCATTGGACCAGCTGAAGAGCCATCTTCAAGCATTGTTGAAAGGTCCGCGGGACGAAGGTGCCAAGAAAAAGATTGCGGCGCTGCAACAAATAGAACACCTGTACACGATGGACGAGGAGCGTCGCCTGCACAAGGCAGCCATACAACCGAATTATGAAGAGCCGGTGCCGATGGAGTTATCGGATGAAGGCAAGGATTCCGTGACGCTGTTCTGAACATAAGCGGCCCAGGGGAGGTGAAGTGTATCACGTGAAGTGTGAAGCGCAAGACAGACAGAAAAACCTGACGCGTCCGACTCCGGAACGAAAAGCGCTTCACGCTTCACCAGCGACGCCTTACGGTAGTTAGTGCGCCGCTTAGAATTGGAGGAAGTGATGAGCAAGACCGCGCTAATCGTCGATGATTCACCTACCATGCGGCAGATGGTGGCCTTTACGCTTAAGAACGCCGGCTTTTCCGTGATGGAAGCAGAGAATGGAAAAGATGCGGTGGAAAAAGTCTCGACCGGACCCAAAATGGATATTGTGGTCACGGACCTCAATATGCCGAAGATGGACGGCATCGAACTGATCAAAGAATTACGAAAACTCAGCGCCTTTAAATTCACTCCCATTCTCATGCTCACGACGGAGTCCGCGCTGGAAAAGAAGCAAGCCGGGAAAGCAGCGGGTGCGACTGGATGGATTGTGAAGCCATTTAACCCAGAAGTTCTTCTTAAAACGATTGCGAAGATCATGCCGGCATAGGAGTGTGAAACGTGAAGCGTGAAGCGATTGAATCGGAAGGATCTTGCGCTTCACGAAATACGCTTCACGAACGACGGATTTCAAGATGAGCAACGATTTTGCACAATTCCAAGATGCATTTTTCGAGGAGGCGGGCGAGCATCTCGCCGTCGTCGAAGAAGGATTGCTGGCGCTTGAACAACACCCAGAAGATCTGGATCTTCTCAATAAGATCTTCCGCTCAGCTCACTCGATCAAAGGCACAAGCGGCATGTTCGGGTTCAATGCCGTCGCGCAGTTTACCCATAAGATGGAGACCCTCCTCGATTTGCTGCGAAACGGTCAGAAGGTCGTCTCTCCATCAATTGCGGATCTGCTTCTGAAATCTACGGATTGTCTCAAGACGCTGATCGAGTCGGTGAAAACCGGAGCGGCTGTTGATGAAACAACTGTACAGCAGCTCACCTCAGAATTGGCCACGGCGAGCCAATCGGATGAGAAGCCATCAAGCCCGAATCCGAAAGCCACCCAGACCGTTTCTACTGCAGGCTCCAGTCAGGGTCAGATCTACTTGATCACCTGGACTCCGCCTGAGTGGTTGTTCCGACGCGGTCTCGATCCGCTCCAGATCACGAAGGAGTTGCGAGGTATAGGGAATCTGACCGACGTCACGCTTGATGTCTCTCGGTTGCCGCATCTTACCGAAATTGATCCTGAGACATGCTACCTCTCGTGGCACATGCGGCTGGCGACCGAAAAGGATCGGAAGGTGATCGAGGCGGTATTCGAGTTCGTACGCGAGGACAGCAAGCTTGTCATAGAAGAATGTGAAGCGTTAAGCGTGAAGCGTAAAGCGTCAGAATCAGAAAACGAGATACGCGTCACGAACGACGAGCAACACGTCGAAGACGGAGAGCCCAAACCCCTCGGAGAGATCCTGGTTGAAAGCGGTGTGGTCTCGCGTGAAACGTTGGATCAGGCCTTGGCGCAACAAAAGCGAGTCGGACAAATCCTGGTTGAGCAACATGCCGCCAGCCCTCAGCAAGTCGAGCAAGCCCTTCAGAAGCAGCGGCAGCAAGAGTCGGCCGCTCAATCCAAGAAAACCGACACAGCGTCCATTCGTGTGGATACCGACAAAATCGACAAGCTCATCAACTTGGTGCCGGCTTGGAGCGGATGTTCGGCTATCAATCCGGCGAACTACTCGGTCGGTCCATCCTTGATCTCATCGCTGATGAGTCTCGTGATCAAGTGGTCCGGAATATGGGGGATGGTATGACCGGGCCCTACGAAGCCATGGGACGTCGCAAGGACGGCACCACCTTTGCCGGCGAAGTCGTGGTCAGGCCCTATTGTTTTCGCGGGAAACAGGTTCGATTGGTGGCCGGCCGCGACATTACCGCACGGAAGCAACTGGAAACGGCACTGGCGCGCCATACGGAGGAGCTCGAGCGCCAGGTTTCCGAACGGACGGCTAAAATCGCCAAGCTGGAGGCTCAGCGCGGACAGTCAGAGAAATTAGCCGCAGTCGGCCAGCTGGCTGCCGCGGTTGCGCACGAGATCAATAACCCGATCGCCGGCATCCGGAATGCCTTCACCCTCGTCAAACAAGCCGTGGACCAGGCGCATCCTCACTATGAATTCGTCGGCATGATCGATCGGGAAATTTCCCGTGTCGCCGACATCGTGCGGAACATGTATCAACTGTATCGCAAACAACCAAGCAAAACAGAACCCGTCGACCTGCGGCTCCTGCTCGATGATCTGAACGCGTTGTTTGCCAAGCAGCTGTCTCAGGGGGACATGACGTTTGTCGCCACGCTGCAGTGTTCGATGACCACGCTCCAGGTTCCACGCGGCGACCTCTTGCAAGTGTTGATGAACCTCATCCAGAACGCTATCGATTCCTCGGATCAGGGCAGGACGATCGGCTTGACGGTGTGTGAGGAAGAGGGCACCGTCAACATCAGTGTGTCCGATGAGGGGGGTGGTATCGCGCCCGAGGTGTTACCGCACATCTTCGATCCGTTTTTCACGACCAAGACCGAAAAGTACCAGAAGGGGATGGGGTTGGGCCTCTCTGTCTCCCAGAGTCTGGTGATGGCGATGGGCGGCAGGATCGAGGTCCGGACAGAGCTGAAGACCGGATCGACGTTTTCAGTCGTCTTGCCGCAGACCTCGCCGGTGGACCGCTCAACAGCCCAGCAACACCACATCATCAAGGAGGTAGTGACGCATGACTACTGAGTCTCCGAGGATTTTGCTTGCCGATGATGAAGAGACGTTCCGTAAAGCCACAGCCACGCTCTTGGAGCAGGAGGGGTATCGATGTGATAGCGTGCAGAATTCTGAGCACGCCAGCCGGTTATTGATGAGTGAGCATGATGTGCTCATCTCCGATATTCGCATGCCGGGCAATATGCAGTTCGAATTTCTCCGCGATGTCCGGACGCGGTTCCCGTTGCTTCCGATCGTGTTGGTGACCGGCTATCCTTCCGTTCAAACGGCGGTTGAGTCGCTCCGTCTTGGGTTTACGGATTACTTGCTCAAGCCTGTGGATTGGCCGGATCTGCGCCGAGCGGTGGCCGACGCGGTCAAGAAGACCAGCCTTGTGCGTATGACGACCTCGGTGCGAGAAGAAGCCAGTCGGCTCGTGGCGTCGTTGGAGCATCTTCAGGACACCTTGCCTCAGCTGGGCAGTGGAGCCAACGAACGAGAGCTGGCCTGGTCGCTCGATACGTTCCTCGCCCAGAGTTTCTCGTCGATGGCGGTCTTGTCTTCCCGGATCCGGTCCGTGCTGACCAGCCAGATGCAAGGCCATGCCGAGGCCCCCACCGATGTGTGCCGCATGATGGAATGCCCACGACTCGCTGTGTATCGGGAGGCATTGGAGGGGACGGTGGAGGTACTGGAGAAGACCAAGATCGCCTTCCGGTCCAAGGATCTTGGGCTCTTGCGGGCAAAAATCGAGCAGTTGCTCCGCGAAGATATCTAAAGGCGTTTGGGTTTCACGTTTCACGTGCTCCGACAACATGATACTTGAAACCTCCCGTGCCCCCAGCCGACGTTTAAGATTTCCCATCCTGAACCGATAGAGTACCAAGCAATACACAGAAGCCTGGTCGGGCGTGACGGCCCGATCGCCTGGTGGACAGGAGTGAGACCTGTCAGCTGAAGGCGCATTCAGAAAGCACTCGACACAGAGTGGCTTTTCAGTGTGCTTTTTGCGTTGGAGGCATAATGAACAGATTCAAGAATCTCAACACCAGGACCAAGTTGATGGTGAATATCGGGCTGTTCGTGCTGATCATGATCATCACGACGGGCCTCTCGATCAAGGAGATGGGTGAACTGAGCCAACGCATTGAAGTGATTTATAAAACGAACGTGCTCCCGATGGCGATCCTCGGCGATCTGAGAGACAACACGCAACAGGTGACCGGCGCCGTAGGATTGCATATTCTTGCTCATGACAGCGCCACGGCGGCGAAACGCATCGAGGAGATCGCCAGGCTTGACGCAGAGATCGAGACGCTCGTGTCGTCGTATGAGCCCATCATCCTCTCAGAACCGGAACGAAAGTACTTTGAGCAGTTTCAAGCAAACTGGTCCGGTTATAAAGATATTCGCGCGAAGGTGTTGCAGTTGAGTAAAGATTATAGCAAGGATGGCGCATCTGAACTTCGTGAAAAGGAACTGAATCCGAAAATCGACGCGCTCAACGACGCTGTGAATGGGCTGGTCGGAGAAAACAAAACACAAGCGCGTGAGGCGTTTCAATCAAGCCAAGACTTGCGGGACACGCTGACCTTGACCTTGATCCTCTTCGTCGTCGGGGGATGCGTCGTGGGGATCGGTTTCGGGTGGTTTATGTCCCGCTGCATCGTTGCGAATTTATTGGATGTGCTGGAAGCCGCTCAGCAACTCGGTAGCGGGAAGCTGGATGCTCGTTCCACGGTCACGACGCTGGATGAGGTGGGCCGATTGGCACAGGAATTCAATCGCATGGGAGAGGCGCTGGAGCACTCTATGGTTAAGCAGCAAGAAGCCATCGAGGAGATGAATGCCCGTATCGATATCATGAACACGACGAGTATTGTTTCGGAGGCAAATCTCAAGGGGGAGATTCTTACAGCCAATGACAAATTCATTGAAATATCCAAGTATTCGAAAGATGAAATGATAGGCCGACCCCACAACCTCACGCGCCATCCGGACGTGCCCAAGGAGGTCTTTAAGCAGATGTGGCAGACGATCGGGGCGGGGAAGATCTTTCGAGGCGTGATTAAGAACCGCGCGAAGGACGGGACCCCCTACTATGTCGATGCGGTGATCAAGCCGATCATGGGCCCGGACGGGAAGCCCCGCAAATATCTGGGGGTTCGTTATGACATCACGGAACATGAGATTGCGCGTCAAAATATGAAAGGGATTCTGGATGCCATTAACAAGTCCTACGCCACCGTCGAGTTTGATCTCAACGGGACTGTTCAAACAGCCAATACGCTTTTCTTAGAGAAAATGGGGTACAGCTTAGGAGACATCAAGGGGAAGCACCACAGCCTCTTCGTCGAGCCGTCGCACAGCAACACACCTGAATATCGCTCCCTCTGGGAGAAGATTGGGCGCGGGGAGCCTGACGCCAGACAGCATAAATGCATCGCCAAGGGTGGGCGGGAGATCTGGTTTCAGACCAGCTATAACCCCATTTACGACGAAGTGGGGAGGCCGTTTAAGGTGCTTGAGCTTGCTACGGACATCACCGAGCAAAAGCAGGCGTTGGTGGAGGTCGAGACCCTGATCAACGCGGCAGCGATGGGCCAATTATCGCCGCGCATCAAGGTCGAGATGTTTACGGGGGCCTCCCGAGATCTGACGGATTCCGTCAATCGGTTGATGGAGGCAGTCACGCATCCCTTGCATGAAGCTCAAGGGGTGCTCACCGCGCTGGCAGCCAGCGACCTTACTAAGAGTATGACGGGAGCCTATCAGGGCGAATTCGAGCAAATGAAAAATACCTTGAATCTAGCCCTCACAAATCTGACGAAGACGATTACGATTGTACGGGACGTTGTCGACAGTGTCTCATCCGGGTCGGAGCAGATCACCAAGGGCAATGAAGACCTGGCGCAGCGAACGAGCGAGCAGGCGGGATCGTTGGAAGAGACCAGCGCGTCCATGGAGGAGATGACGAGCACGGTGAAGCAGAACGCCGATAACGCGAAGCAGGCGAACCAGCTAGCCAGCGCCGCCCGCGAGACCGCGGATAAGGGCGGGGCGGTGACCAAACGGGCCGTCGATGCGATGGCGGAGATCAACAAGAGCAGCAAGAAGATCGCCGACATCATTACCGTCATCGATGAGATCGCTTTCCAGACGAATCTGTTGGCGTTGAACGCGGCGGTGGAAGCGGCGCGGGCCGGGGAGCATGGGCGAGGCTTCGCGGTTGTGGCCGCCGAAGTGCGCAATCTGGCACAGCGGTCGGCGACGGCGGCCAAGGAGATCAAGGGGTTGATCAATGAGTCCATCCAGCGAGTGACGGACGGGAGCGAACTGGTGGATCAATCGGGGAAGACGCTGGAGGAGATCGTGCATTCGGTGAAACGGGTGAGCGACATCATTGCGGAGATCACGGTCGCCTCGCAGGAGCAGGCGAGTGGGATCGATCAGGTGAACAAGGCGATCATGGCGATGGACGAGACGACGCAGCAGAATGCTGCTCTGGTGGAAGAGACCACCAGCGCCAGCCAGTCGATGACGGAACAGGCCAAAGAACTCATGCGGCAAGTCGGCGTGTTCAAAATCAGCAGAACAGAAACACGCACTGTTTCGAGTTCCACGCCTCCGGTTTCAAGCATCCGGAGGAATTCCCAGCCTGAAACTCGAAACCCGAAACGTGAAACTTCGGGCCGAGCTCCCCATCGGTCAGTGGAGCCGGCAGGCGTTGCAACCGGGAATGGCAAAGATCGGCGCAGTTCCGTCGACGAGTTTGAAGAGTTTTAGGCGAATTTCCGAGCAGCCATGCTCTGGACGTGCAGTGTGAGGCGTTGTCCCTCCGTCATTCGTGTACATACCGAATAGTCACTCCCTACAGATTTCTCACCGGAAGCCCGATAGGTCTTCTAAGGAACGTGAGCCGCTCTCTCATGAACGAGAGCGGGCCTGTCTGTGGTTCGCTTCGTACTGGGCGAACAGAACGGAGCAGAACATGGTTCACAAAGAAAACATCATGAAGGCAATCGGCGCACATGGCATGTGGAAGACTCGTCTGACGCAAGCGATTGAAACCGGCAAGATAGGCGCGGCCGTTGATACGGTTCTCACGGACAATCAGTGCGCATTCGATAAGTGGCTCTATGGCACGTCACTGGATGCGAACGATAAGAAATCTTCTCACTATGAAGAATGCAAGACTCTGCACGCCAAATTCCACCAGGCGGCTGCTCAGGTCGTCGAACTGGCCGTGGTGGGGAAGAAGCGTGAAGCCCCGCAGTTGATGTCGTTGGAGGGTGAGTACCCCAAAGTGTCTTCTACGCTGACTGCCGCGATGCCGACGTGGGTCAAGGGCATGGCGGCCTAGCCATCTTGCCGCTCTGAGGCACCGTGTTCCCGTCCGTTTCCGACCAGTCGGCGGATTCTGAGTCGATCTTGCCGGGTGGTCACTTGCCGTTGCTTACGCGAGCAGCAGTTCCGTGAGGACATGACATTCCCCCGCTCGATTCAGATCAAGAATCGCTGGAAAACAACCGATAAAGAGAAGACCCGGCAGTAGCGGGCAAGAACTGGAATGCGTTGTCAGCCAGCTGGATTCGCTATGGACTTCTCCATCACGACCGACGAATTTCTACGCTTTCGCAAGCTGATCTATGACGAAAGTGGGATTTCCCTCAGCGACCAGAAACAATCGCTGCTGGCTTCCCGCCTGTCGAAGCGTCTGCGCGAACTTGGACTCGAAACCTTCTCGGACTACTTCTCAACGGTGACGGAAGATCCGAACCGCGAAGAATTCACGCGCATGCTGGATCTGATCTCGACCAATAAAACGGACTTTTTCAGAGAGCCGAAACACTTCGATTTTCTCCGTGAGCGGATCCTTCCTGAGCTGACCGGCGGAAAGCGC
>NEWS02000004.1:538550-575410 GCA_002869845.2 Nitrospira sp. CG24B
CGAGGAGAGCGTGCAGGCGTGTATAAGGTGAAGCCGCATTTGGCTGAGATGATCCGATTCCGACGTCTCAATCTAATGGATGAAAAGTTTCCAATTAAGACGCCGCTGGACCTCGTCTTTTGCCGGAACGTCATGATCTATTTCGACCGTCCGACTCAGGAGAAACTTGTGAATAAGTTCCATCGATACTTGAAGCCGGGTGGCTATCTGTTCATCGGCCATTCTGAAAGTCTCCAGTGGGTGGAGCATCCCTTCAAGTCGTTGGCGCCGACGATTTATCAGAAAGAGACGTGAGAGTTTCGCGTTTCTAGTTTCATGTTGTCGGACACATAAAGATGGAACTGTAAACACGATGGAATGAATACGATACCGCCGTTTACACGGTTTGAAGATATGGAGGCGTGGCGGAAAGCCAGAGCTCTGTGTGGGGAGACTTATCGAGTTTCCGGCAAGAGAGCCTTTGCCAAGTATTTCGGACTGAGAGATCAAATTCGGAGGGCAAGTGTTTCGATCATGTCGAACATTGCCGAAGACTTTGAACGAAGCGGTAGCGGAGAATTCATTCAATTTCTAGCGATCGCCAAGGGATCTGTTGGGGAAGTGAGAAGTCAGCTCTATGTCGCTCTCGATCAGGGCTATCTGACGCGAGAGGACTTCGGTGAAGTTTCTGGATCGGCCAGTGACACGGCAAAGATGGTAGCCGGACTCATGAATTACTTGCGTAGAGCCTGAGTCAAAGGCACGCAGTACAAAAGTCATCAAACATGAAACTTCAAACTCGACAGCAGGAATTCGCCCATATCCGACGCATGCGTGACAGCCGGTTTCCCCATGAGATTGCCGCCATCCTGCCTGGAGAGTTTTTTGTGAGTGCGACTCCCATGATTGTGTATACGGTCCTTGGATCCTGCATCTCGGCCTGCATTCGGGATCCGGTTGTCGGTGTGGGCGGGATGAATCACTTCATGCTTCCGAAGCCAAAAGACGGAGGCAGCGACTCATGGGGAGTATCGAACAGATACGGCTCCTATGCGATGGAGTCGTTGATCAACGACATCCTCAAGCAGGGCGGTATCAAGAGCCGTCTGGAGGTGAAATTGTTCGGAGCAGGCAGGATCTATGAAGGCCATATCGACGTCGGCGCTCGAAACGCCGAGTGGGTGCTCGACTTTCTCAAGACAGAGGGACTCACGGCGGTGAAAACAGATTTGGGAGATGTGTGTCCGAGGAAAGTGTATTACTTCACGGACTCAGGCCGTGTCCTGATGAAGAAGATCGAGCGGTTGAAGAATAAGACCATTGCCGAGCGCGAGCAGGAATATGCGGCGAAGATCCAAGTCGTCGGCAAGCCGGTGGAGGAAGATGTGACGCTGTTCTAAATGGGAGAGTTCCAAGTTCCAAGTTTCAGGTTGTCGGAAAACATGAAACTTGAAACCCGAAGCGTAGGGGTGTCCATGAAGAAGATTCGCGTACTGAACGTGGACGATTCGGCGCTGATGCGGCAAGTGCTTGCTGCGCTGCTCACCAAGGATCCTGACATTGAAGTGGTCGGTGCCGCTCCAGATCCTTTCATTGCGCGAGAGAAGATCAAAGCGTTGAACCCTGATGTGCTGACGCTCGATGTCGAAATGCCCAAGATGGACGGCCTCACCTTCCTTGAAAAGTTGATGCGCGGGCACCCGATGCCGGTCGTCATGGTGAGTTCGCTCACGGAAGCGGGTTGTCAGACTACGCTTCGAGCCTTGGAGCTTGGTGCGGTGGATTTTATTGCCAAACCGAAGATCGACCTGCGTGAGGGGATGGAAGACATCGCACAAGATCTTATCGCCAAGGTGAAGGCAGCCGCCTCTGCGCGGATTAGAGGTTCCAGGTCTCAGGTTTCAGGTTCCAAGTCGAGCCCGGAACTTGAAACGTGCAACCTGAAACATGCAACTGGATCGGCGGCGATGATCAAAACGACCGACACGATCATCGCCATTGGGTCATCGACCGGGGGAACAGAAGCCGTCAAGGATGTGCTGGAAGGCATGCCACCCAATACTCCGCCGATCCTCATTACCCAGCATATGCCGGAGCGCTTTACGAAGACCTGGGCCGATCGCTTGAACAGCCTCTGCCGGATTTCCGTCAAAGAGGCTCAAGATGGGGATAGTGTGTTGCCGGGGCATGCGTTGGTCGCGCCGGGCGGCTATCACATGACGCTGGAGCGGAGTGGGGCCCGTTATACGGTTCGGATCAATCAGGACCCCCCGGTGAATCGCCATCGGCCGTCGGTGGATGTGACGTTTGCCTCAGTGGCTCGGTGCGCTGGCGCCAACGCGGTCGGGGTGATTCTCACCGGGATGGGCGGTGACGGCGCGAAGGAACTGTTGACGATGAAGCAGGCCGGCGCCTTCACGATTGCGCAGGACGAAGCGAGTTGTGTCGTGTTCGGGATGCCCAAAGAAGCGATCAAAGCCGGTGCGGTCGATAACGTTCTGCCGCTGGGTGACATTGCCGGTGCGATCTTGGCTCACGTGAGTCGCTGATTCTCGCGGAGGTTGTATGCCGATTACTCAACGCCCTTGGCGCGATACGACTGTGATCCATGTTGAGGATGTGTTCACCCATCGCAATCGTAAAGAGTTCTCGTCTGCGGTGACGGCGTTTAAGGCGTCAACCGTCCGTCATCTCATCGTGAACTTGCACGATGCGATCTATGTGGATAGTGCCGCCATCGGGTTGTTGGCTCTGACGTCTCAACAGCTCATGGCTGACGAGCGACAAATCAGTCTGGTCGGTCCGCAAGGTACCGTGAGGCAGATTCTCGAAATGGCGAATATCGATAAGATGATTGCGGTGTTTCCAACCGAGGAAGCTGCGGCCATTGCTCGGGCCGTGTAATCAGTAAACACGAGCCGAACTCGATAGGATTGAATGAAGGAGGAACTCATGGCAATGCAAACGAAAGAGCGCCCCGTGCCGAATGGTGTGGTTCTTGAAATGACAGGAGACCTCACGTACGCCAATCGTGAGCAGTTCAAAACGGCGGTCGAAGCCATCCGGCAGAAAGGCTGTCGACATCTGATCTTGAATATGGCCGACGTCCGTTTCGTGGACAGCTCAGGCCTTGGCTTGCTGGCGCTTGTCTCGCAGAACTTTAAGTTGAGTCAAGCGAAGGTGAGCATGCTGAAGCCACAAAGCTATGTGCGGGAAATCATGAGTCTGGCGAACATTCAGAAGCTGATTCCCGTCTACGACAATGAGCAGGATGCGTTGGGTGGACAGTCGAAAGCGGCGTAGGTGGACGCGTCGCACGTGAAGTGTGATGCGATGGGAAGTAATATGAAACGTGAAACGCCAGAATCTGGAACGGGATACGCTTCACGAACAACGCCTCACGCGTTCGTGGCGCCGCAAACCGTCCTGGTCGTGGACGATGAACCCACTGCTCGTATTGCGTTGACGGCTCGACTCAAACGACTCGGTTACCGTGTGATTGAAGCCGTCGATGGCAAGGCCGGGCTTGACGCGCTTCGACGCGAGCAGCCCGATCTGACGATTGTGGACTGGATGATGCCGGAAATGGATGGGCCGTCCTTCTGCGAATGTGTTCGACAAGATCCGGAACTCCTGACGAGTCAGATCTTGATGATGACGGGTCATGATCAGCCGGAGCAGATCGCCGAAGGCTTGGCTCGCGGCGCCGATGACTTTCTGAGTAAAGCGGCCAGTAAGTACGAAATTACGGCTCGTGTGCAGACCGGGATGCGTGCGGCGACGTTGGTCAGAAGGTTGAGGGATGCCACCGAGGAGATCCGCCAGAAGCAGGAGGCGCTCGAACAGGAGTTGCAGTCTGCTGCGCGGTATGTCGAGTCGCTGCTCCCTCAGCCGGGGATCATCTTGCCGGGCGTGCGGATGGTCCATGCCTACCGGCCATCTCTCGCCTTGGGCGGCGATCTCTTCAACATCGTTCCGTGGAGCGACGACTTCTTGGGGCTGTATCTGCTGGATGCGTCGGGCCATGGTGTGTCACCGGCGTTGCGATCCTCATCATTCGCCACCTTTCTTCGAAGAGACAGTTTGCTCCGTCATGTCGGCTCGAATGACCCTGGGGCTATTCTGACGGAAGCCAATAAGCAATTCCCACTCACGGAAACTGGACACTATTTCACGATCGTCTTCGCGAGTCTCGATCTCCGATGCCATACCCTCTCCTATGCGACAGCCGGGCACGGTGGAGCGTTGCTTCACCGACGGTCCGGTGAAGTCTGTTGGATGGCCCAACCAAATTTGCCGCTTGGGTTTGATAGTTCAACCAGCTATGTCACCGCGACGCTTCCTATTGGTCCGGGCGACCGGTTGTACCTGCTCAGCGACGGACTGTACGAATTCCCTGCGGCGAGCGGGGAGTTGTGGGGACAGGGTCGGTTGGAAACGACGATTCAAGCACTGGGTCAGCAACCCTTAGAGACCGTCATCACGGAGACGATCGCAGAGGCGGTGCGCTGGCAGGGGCATGAGCAATTTCCCGATGATGTGGCCTTGATGGGCGTCGAGGTCGCCATCTGACCGTTGAGATAGTTCGGAGGAGTGATCTCATGAATCAGGATAGTGTCTTCAGCTTCGATGAGGCCCTCGCCCGTGTGGATGATGACCGAGAGACGTTCCAGATGATGATCGAATTGTTTATGGAGCATGGTCCGAAGGACTTGGTAGAGGTTCAATCGGCCCTAGACGCTGGAAATGCGCCGGGTGTGGCGCGATCGAGTCACCGGTTGAAGGGCGCCATTCTCCAGTTTTGCGCTCCGGCTGCCCTTCGTGCCTGCAAAGAATTGGAAGAGTCTGCGAAAGCAGGAGACCTGGTGCACGGCGGGCAACTGTATGCCACCTTGGAGCAGGAAGTCCAGCGGCTTCTCGTCGCGCTTCGTCAGGTGTACGACAAAGGGATCGCCGCATGAATACGCTCACGACGTCCGATCATCTCTTGGTCATCGATCCTTGTTCGGACACCCAGGCACGTATTGCCGAACAGTTGCAGGGGAGAGGGTTTTCAGTTGTTGCGGCGTCAGACTTGACCACGGCGTTGACTGCCATCGACATGGCGGCGCCGGATATTGTGATCACCGACTTGTTTCTTCCTGAAGCGACGGGCTTGACCGTGCTCAAAGAGTTGAAGGCTCGGCATGAACTCTGTCCTGTGATCGTCATGGCGAAGGATGCGCCGGAGCCGATGATCATCCAGGCGCTTCGGATCGGAGCCGCCGACTATCTGCACAAGCCCGTGACCGAAGAAGAGCTGGTACTGGCATTGCAGCGCGCTCGGAATCTCATGCCTGGAGACCTCGGGGATATTCCAGGAGTGTGCCGAGCGGAATATCAACTGACCGTCGACTCCGACCCGACGCATATTCCAGCGATGATCTCCTGGCTCATCAAGACAACGGCCTCGACCCTGCCTCCTGTCCGACGGTTGCATCTTCGGGGAGCCCTGCAAGAACTCCTCTTTAACGCGATTGAACATGGGAATCTTGAGATCGTCTATCGGGAAAAACAGGAAGCGCTTGCCGAGGGCCGCTATGAGCAGCTGCTCGCGCATCGGCTCGCTCAAGCTCGGTTGAGGGATCGTCGGGTGCGTATTCATGTAGCCCACGATACGGATGCCAACTGTTTGGTCTACGGGATCACCGATGAGGGCAAGGGGTTCAAGTGGCAGAGCTTGCTTGCGCGATCTCAAGAGGTCTGCGAGTCAGAAGACGCGAACGGGCGGGGGGTGTTTTTAGCTCGATCATTTTTCCCCTCCTTGAGATACAACGATCGAGGCAATGAAGTAACCCTGACAGTGTCGCTTCATTAAGTTTCAAGTTCAAGGTTTCAGGTTTCGAATTTCATGTTGAAAGAGAGGCCTCGAACACTTGGAACCTGAAACATGAAACCTGAAACTCGTAGTGCGTCTACAGAATCCGAAGATATTCGACGGTACTCTCGCCCTTGCTGGCGTCTCGCTTCAGGACGGCCCATGAGGCCTTGGTTGTTTCATTCACGGTGACGGCGAGGCGCGCGGAGAAATAGTCTGATTTGATATCATAGTCGTTTCTGAGTGTTCGACCGATCTCCTGAAAACTTCCCACTCGATCGAGTTCCACTTTCGTCTTATATGGGCGTCCTTGGACGATCTCAATGGCAACGGTTTGGGTGACACTTGGATCCAGTGTCTGAAGGACGATGGGATCTGCGGTGTTGAGGTTCATCGGCACGCCTCCCTCTTGTGGAAAAAACGTTACGTAGGGAGAGATCCGCTCGATAATGTCCGGCGTGAATCCCTTGATGAGCCGGAGATCTCCCAGCCCAGGTAACGGGCTATTCGCGGACCGATAGGGTGGCCTCAACGATTGGTAGTAGGAGCTCTCAGCACCGGCCGGTTGAGGCACTTCATCCTGGTCGACCCAATCGATGAGCGCATCAACCAGGGTGGGGCTGACCCTGAGCAGCTCGAACAATCGCTTGGCTCGGAGGATCTTCTTCTTCTGTTCGATATCGCCTCCCGCAGTTGATGCGAGGTCGTTCAGGTTGAATTTTCCCGTCTCATCCTGGATCTGTGCGGTCAGGAATCCGTCCCCAATCGGGTAGTTCTTGATCGGCATGGCCCAGATATCGGTCGGTGCATCGTATTTTTGCCCCGTCATCTTCTCACGCAAGAGATCCTGCAGCAGCACGGCTCGCGCGGCCTGCACTGCGGCTCGAGTGAGCATGCCTGTTTTGTAATCGTCCCGAAAGGCGGCGGCGGCTCGATACTCGCGACGCGCTTCCGCATCGAACTCAAGAATCATGGCGGTGAGCAGCGTCAACACCAGGAGGGCTAAGAGCAGCGCGATGCCTCGTTCATCAGCTTTTCGCATAGCTCAAGACCCGCACGGTTGCGTCGAGATTGACTGGATTATCGAATTTCGGGCGGATCTGCAGGTGGCGAACCTGAAGGTCGTAGGGGGCTTGATCAATAGCCACGAGTAATGCCAGCAAGTCCGGCAATTGGATGCCGTCCAACCGGAGATCGACGGCCGTTTCCTGATAGCCTTGCGCCAGTGATTGGACTTGCGGCTGCATGCTGGTGATGCGCTCGCGCACATGGGCGGTGGTGGCCGCTTCCTCCATGAATGTCAGCAGGGAGAAATGACTGTCGGCTCCCGGCATGCGGCTTTCGGTTGAGGTCAACCGATCCCGCTTGGCGAGATAGGCGTGGCCAAGCATCTCCAGTTCGGCCAGCTCTTTCTGCTTCCGAGCCTCTTGGCGCTCGAGGCGGTCCAGGGTGTTCAACAGGGGGTCGATGATCAGGATAAAGAGGAGGCTGAGGCCAAGCACGATGCCGCCTGCCAGGACGAGGGTGCGCTCACGCTGCGACATCTGGCGCCAACGTTCTCGAACGCTCTGTGTCATGACTTCTCCACCGTGACCGTGATTCGAAAGACGACTTGATTGGGGCCTGCGCCCACTCGGGTTTCCGTCACCGCGACGTCCTTCAATCGAGGGCTCGAGGCGAAGGTTTGCTTGAGTCGCTCCACGGCGTCGAAGGAGGTCGTCTCCCCCTCCATGAGGAGGGTCGTTCCGTCGACGGTCAGCTCGCGGACCTTGACCGTCGTTCCGGGCGGGAGTTGTTTCACGAACGTTGAGAGCGTGTGCAGGACCTTGCCCTCCGCCGTATCGACGGCGCCGAGCGCTTTATCCAGGACTCCGATGCGGTACTGGGCTTGATCGAGCTCTTCCCCGGGCGCCGCGCCCGGTCCAAAGAACTGCTCATACTGGCTGTGCAGCGTCGCTTTCAGCCGAGCGACTCGCTGGTCGTGCAGCCAGAAGTGAATCGAGAAATCCACGATCGCCAGGATAGCAATGACCAGACCGGCGGCGATCGCCAGGCGACGGTCTTGCTTGGTCGTGGCGCTGTCCGGCGACGCCGCGTCGGTGACGCCTTTGAGATCGAGCGCGAGCTCCATGGGGGCCGACGTGAATCGCCATCGCGGCCGGATGATCTTGGGGTGAATCGCCAAGCCGAACGCGATGGAAAATGCCCGTGGGGTGTCGGCCCCGAATCCCTGTCGCGGTCCGACTGGATACAGTCCCAATTGTCGCGAGAGGTAGCCGCCGACTTCTTGAAGTTTTGCCCCGCCTCCGCATACCCAACAGTGGGTCAAGCGGCTGCGCTCGTTGCCCAGCTGGGCCTGCAAGGTGATGCGGAGCTCTTTCAGGATCGGCTCCAACAGCCCGTGGACCTGATCCACGGCCATCGTCCGCTTGAGACGCTCTGCATCGGCGAAACTACAGGCGTGCCTGACGGCCAAGGCATGTGTCAGATGATTGCCGCCCCACAGAATCGTTCGGAGGAGCAGGGGACGTCCTCCCTGCACCAGGCAGAGCGTCGTCTTCGAGGCTCCGACGTCGATGATGGCGAGGTCTTGCGGGACGGCGGCGCCTTCTTCTTGCAGATATTGTGTGACGGAGAAGAGGGCCATGGCGTCGACATTGATCGCCGAGGGTTCCACATCGGCTTGAGCCAGAAACCGGAGATGCTCCGCGACCTTGTCTCTCGGCGCGGCCGTGACCAGGACCTCCGAGCCCTTGCTTTCTCGGGCTAGGCCTTCGGCTGTATGTCCGGGCGGCAAGATCAGACTTCCGATCGCGAGATCTTCGATCGGCATCGGAACGAGATTCTCGACCTCAAAGGGGACGACTTGAGCGAGCTTAGTCGAGTCCTTGAAAGGGAAGGAGAGCGTTCTGACGAACAGATCCTGGCAAGGAATTGCAGTCACCAACCGGTCTGTGGCATAGAGTCCGTTTCGCCAGAGGAATCCGCGCAGCGACTGCACGCGTCGAGCCGGTTCAAGATCTTCGGGGCGGGAAAACGGCAGGGGCTGCTGGAAGTAATCGATTGTTTCGCGCCCGCTTAGGCGGCGGCGGAAACGCACGGCCTTCAAGCCCGTTTGTCCGATATCCAACCCGACACATTCGTTTGTGATGGACATGAATCTACTTTAGTTTCGAGTTTCCAGTTTCAAGGGTGAGCGTACAACTCCGAATGACGTGCAACTCGAAACTTCCGTGCTACTTTACAATGCAATCCTCGCTTGTGCCAAGGTCCCGACGATCTTGACGGTCATGGGCGTTCCAGGCGGCGGCGAGGGAAAGCCCAGTGTGCCTGCTTTCGAAGCAAATCCGGGGCCGGGGACGACCGTCACCGAGAGATTCACGTGGCTCTGTTGTATGGGCTGCTGGATGGTGACATATCCTTCGCCTGTAAAGGAGCCGTCGATGCCATCGCCCTTCAGTTGCGTCACATCGCAACGGAGGTCGCGGCATGCCAGTCCAGCCGAGACCTGGCTGAATGTGAGCGACAGAGTGCGCCCGTTTCCGAGCGGAATCTGATCGATCACCAGATCCGTCGCTTCAGCCGTCCACGTGCCTTCCCCCTTCATTGAGGTGAGAGGCGCCTGGGCGGAGTTGACGCGGTGGGAGAAGTTGCCGGTGAGTGTACCGTGCGTGACGTAGCGGCGGAGGAGTTTGGACAGGTCCACATGTTGCACCTGTCCCTTGATTGTGATGGGGCCGTCGAAGGACAGAGACGAAGCCGTGACGGTGCCTTTCGCGAGATCTGTCGTGGACGCGGTCTCCGTGAGTTTGGCGACAATATCGAGCCCGAGCGCGCCGCTTAACGCCGATGTAACGCCGAGCTTGGCCTGCAACGCGGCCACCTGGATCGGGGTCCAGTTTGGTTTCGATAAGATGACGTCTCGCCATTCAAGACCTGGTGGGAGGCCCACGGCCCAATCGGTCACTCGGACGTCCATCCCCGTGGCCCGCGCGAGTTCCGCCACGATCCGTGCCTGGAGCATTCCGTACGGGAACGTCGCGATCAGGCACAGCACCAGGATGGAGATTCCCCCTCCCGTCCAGGCTAAGATTTCTCGCCATGCTTCAGGCCATTTGATGGTCATGATGCGCCGATCGTCACCCATTCCCGCACCGTCCATGGGGCGGCATCGGGGTATTGAAATGTCACTTCGATCAACAAGGCCTTGGGAATTTTGGTGGCCGCCGGCCATTCGTCGATCCAGATCCGGTTCTGGTCGTCGTAATAGCGAATATTAAACGCATGGACGCGGTCGGCCAATTCCATCTGGCTCAGCGACTCATTGGTATCGGTCAGCGTATAGAGATTCCGACGAACGAACCGAATCAGCCGATCGCGTTCACGTGTGTATACCACGCGAACGCTCTCGCTTTCTTTGGCGGACGTCGTGCTCAGCTCTTGACTCATCGCGAGGATAGCGAGGATGTCGGCCGGTTGCCCGTCCTGGGTCCCGTTCGTTCCCACCCACGGGTACTGGGAATGGCGTTTGCTGAGCGCAATTTCCTCTGCCATGAGACGCAATACTCGTCTGATCGTTTGTTCCTTCGCCACATGGTCTCGTCCTGCCTCCACGGCTCTCGTGGTCATGACGAGTGACCCAAAGACCATGGCGCCGATCATGCCTAGCAGGGCTACGGCCACCATGACTTCGACGAGCGTAAAGCCCGCGCTGGATTTAGAACGTGGAACGGCCGGCAAAGACATAGGTGCTGACCTCTATTGATTCTTCCAGCTCGCCCCGCAGCCACGAGACTTTGATCCGGATCTCCCGAATCAACTCCAATGGAGTGGGGGCGATCGTCCGTTTCCATCTGTACCCGATCGCTCTCGGAACTGCTTGGATGGTGGTTTGTGCGCCAAGGGGGAGGTTCAGGAACTCTCCGCTGGTTTCCCCGATGGCATATTGTCCCGAAAGTTCGGTCTCCAATAGTTTCTCCTGGGCCAGCAGCGTGGCGGAGGTCAGTTCGGACGCTCTCTCTTGAAGTCCCAGGTCAAAATTTCTGAGGCCGAGAAGAATCGGGAGCGCGATCGCCAGCAGGGCGATGGCGAGTAGCACTTCGAGTAGCGTGAATCCATCTTCGTGAGGCGTGGTTCGATGTCCATCGTGGGCCATTGCAATCGACTACTGGTTCGGAACCAACCCTCTCTGCGAGGCGCCCGCCCCTCCTTGCTGGTTTGGCTTCAACAGCAACCGGACTCGGTCGGGGATGATTGGGTTTAGGGGAGGGTCGAGTCGTTCATCGCTGACTCGAATTCCTCCTGTCAATGAATCGACGGCCAGTCCCAAGAGATTGTTCTTCGCATCCGTCAGATACAGTGTGACCGGCTCAATCCGGCCATTGGCGAAGAAAGACACGTCGACACGTCCAGAAAATCGTTTGTCTTGGCCGATGGAGACCTCCGTAAATCGGATCGATTCCGGGAGCGCACGAGGGATCTTCCAGGCGGGATCAAGCGGGATCCGCTCCTCCTTGCCCTCCACCAGCATCATCCAGTAGGTTCCCTGATCGATGTCGAGGTAGAGCTTCAGGGGCTTTTGGCTTGTGGCCGCCAGCCCTTGAACGGTTCGAAGGACGCCGACCAGTTTCCGTCCTGTGGAGCTTAAGTCCTCGGTAAGACTAATTCGCGGGAAGACGACGGCCACGACAACGGTCAGGAGAAACAGGACGATCAGCATTTCGAGGATGGTGAAACCGGCGGAAGAGCGTGAAGGGTGAAGCGTGAAGGGTGAAGCATGAAGGGTGAGGGGTGAAACGTGAAACGTGAAACGTGAAACGTGAGGCGTGAGCGGCAAGGAGGATGAAGTGAGAAGAGTGGCCTGAGGCCCAATGCCAGAGGACTGACCCTGAAGTGCCGATCGCCTGATCCCAAGCCAATGACGAATGACCATTGACTGCTTATTCCTTGTCCAGGTTCCAATTGGTGATGTCCGCGTTCACGCCCTCGCCACCGACCTCGCCGTCCGTTCCAAGGGAGGTGATTTCATACTCCACTTTGTACTCTCCTCGTTGGACCGGGCTGAGATATTTATAGGGATTGGCCCAGGGATCTTCCGGCAGCTTGGGCAGATATCCTCCAAGCTTCCATTTCTTCGGGATCACCCCAACGGAGGGCTTTTCAACGAGCGACTTGAGGCCCTGTTCTGTCGAGGGATAGACACCGTTATCCAGCTTATAGAGTTGCAGCGCCCCCTCGATATTGCGAATCTGGACTTTGGCCGCCGTGCGCTTCGCATCATCTGTTCTGCCCATGATCCGTGGGACGACCAGGGCTGCGAGAATGGCCAAAATGGCCACGACGACCATGATCTCGATGAATGTAAAGGCCTGTTCATCATGAAAACGACGGCGTAATGAGTGATGGGGAATGGGGAATGAGGGAAGGCTGGACGTCCTCTGCTTCCTTCTCCACAGCATGATCATGGGCCAATGGTTGATCCGCTCTCGTATGCTCATCGAATGCCTCCCTGTTCCTTTCTGCCTATCACGCATCACCCCTTCACAGAAGCCTGTTTTATCGAACCATCTGGCCCATTTCGAAGATGGGCAAGAGAATCGCGACGACGATGAAGAGGACGACGGCGCCCATGACCAGGATCATGACCGGCTCCATGAGCGAGGTCAAGCGGGCGATGACCCGTTCCACTTCTCCGTCGTAGATTTGGCTCACTCGGCGTAACATCTCCTCCATTTCACCGCTCTTTTCACCGACGGCGATCATGTGGGTGACCAGGGCTGGAAATTCGCCGCTCCGCTTGAGCGGATCGGCGATCGTTTCGCCCTCGCGGATGTTCTGCCGTGCCGCTTCGACCGTTTCTTCCAGCACGCGATTGTTCATGACGCGTTTCGAGACATCCATCGCGTCGAGCAACTGAACCCCGCTGGTCAACATCGTGGCCAACGTGCTGGTGAGTCTGGAAATGGACACCATCCGCGCGACGTCTCCGATCAAGGGGAGTCTCAGGATCATCCGGTCCGCCATCATGCGACCGGCACCGGTCCGAATGAACCGTCGCGCCATATAGAGGCCTCCGAGGAGAACCCCGACCAACACCATCCAGTAGTCGGCAAAGAACTGGCTGATGGACATTAAGGCAACCGTCGGCCACGGCAAGGCTTGTTTCTGTTGCGCGAACACCATCGTAATCTTGGGAACGACAAAGGTAATGAGGAAAAAGAGGATCGCCGACCCGATCACGAGCATGATGAGGGGGTAGAGCATCGCATTGGTGACTTTGTTCCTCAGGGCCAGTTGTTTCTCCAAGAATTCTGTGAGCCGGAACAGAATCTGATCCAGTGCGCCACTGCTCTCGCCGGCTCGTACCATGTGCACATAGATCGGAGAGAAATCCTTCCCGTATGTCTCCAACACGGCACTCAACGCTTTCCCCCCCCGGACTTGCTCTCGGATATCGGCGAGGAGCGCCTTGATGGGTTTCTTCTCGGCTTGGTCCACCAAGACGCCGAGGGCTTCGACCAACGGAAGGCCGGCCACGAGCAGTGTCGCAAACTGTCTGGTCAGGAGGGCCAGGTCGGTGGAGGCGAGGGTGGCTGATCGGCCGATGGATCGCTCGGTACGGTTGCGGGATTGTTCTTGCGAGTGGGTCGGGGCGTGGCCTTGCTCGACAACATCGGTTGGATAGACGCCCTCTTTCCTCAGTTTGAGGCGGGCGACCTTGGGGTTCTCCGCATCGATGATCCCGGTCGTGGTTCCGCCGTCGTTTCGGTAGCCCTGGTATTGATAGACCGGCATGATCAGCAGACTCCAGGGCCGTTATTGTCCATATGATTCATGGCGCGTTTACTGCAAACGTCCGGCTCTTGAATCGAGACATGGCTCGTCGTTCGTGAAGCGTATCTCGCAAACAAAGATGAGATGCGCTCTCTTTCCATCCGGCGCTTCACGCTTCACGAGTTACGTTTCACGTCGTCTTGTCAGACGTCGATTTCCTGTTGCGTGATCCGCATCACTTCTTCCAGCGTGGTCTGGCCTTGGAGCACGCGCTCGGCGCCCTCTTGTTTCAACGTCACCATGCCGTTCGTGATCGCGGCGTGTTTGATGGCTGTCGAGTCGGCTTTGCCGCCGATGAGCCGCCGGATGTCGTCGTTGAGCACCATGAGCTCAAAAATTCCAATGCGCCCACGATAGCCGGTTTGAGAACAGGCGGCGCACCCGGCTCCTCGATAGAGGGTCACGGTGGACCTAGGCGCGACGTCCAAGCGACTGAGTTCTTCCTCGCTCGGGGCATAGGGACGCTTGCAGTCCGGACAAATTCTTCTCAGCAGGCGTTGGGCCAGGACCGCCACGACCGACGAGGCGACCAGAAACGGTTCGATTCCCATATCGATCAGACGGGTGGCGGCGCTCGCCGCATCGTTCGTATGCAGGGTGGAAAACACCAAGTGTCCGGTGAGGGAGGCATGAATGGCGATCTCCGCCGTTTCGCGGTCTCGAATCTCGCCGATCATGATGACATCAGGGTCTTGTCGGAGAATCGAGCGCAGCCCGGCGGCAAACGACAAGTTGATTTTGGGGTTCACTTGCATCTGTCCGATGCCAAGCAGCTGGTATTCCACGGGGTCTTCGACCGTGATGATGTTCTTGTCCGGTGCGTTGATGTGGCTCAAGGCGGCATACAGGGTCGTGGTTTTGCCGCTTCCTGTGGGGCCGGTTACGAGAATAATCCCGTGCGCCAATTGGATCAGCTGATGGATCACGGCCAGTCGCTCTTTCGAGAAGCCCATTTCCGAGAGGTTCAGCAGGCGATTTTCTTTCTCCAGTAATCGCAAGACGACTCGCTCGCCGTGCGAGGTGGGTAAGACCGAGACCCGAAGATCGACATCTTTTCCGGAGGTTCGGATGGCGAACCGGCCGTCTTGGGGCAAGCGCTTTTCGGCAATGTTGAGGCCGGCCATGATTTTGAGGCGCGCGATAATGCTGGCTTGCAAATGTTTGGGCGGCGTAAGGACCGGGTAGAGCACGCCGTCGATGCGATATCGCACCACCAACCCTCGCTCGAACGATTCGAAATGGATGTCGCTCGCCCGTTGTCGAACCGCTTGAAACAGCACCGAGTTGACTAATCGAATGATCGGCGCTTCGTCGGTGGCATCCAGCAAGTCTTGTGGCTCATCGAGCTCATGCGCGAGTTGGTCGAGACTCTGGTTGGCCGCAATGTCTTCCATCACTTGTTCCGCGCCGGCCGGGTTGGCGATTTCGTCGTAGGCTCGGTTCAAGCAGGCAAGCAGAGCGATGCTGGTGGTCAAGATCGGTTTAATCGGTTTGCCCAACAGCAATCGAAGATCGTCCAGCGCGACGGTTTCCAGAGGATCGGTCGATGCGGTTAGAATGGCCCCCTCTTCATATCGAAGCGGCAAGACTCGATAGCGTCGACAAAACGCGATGGGGATCTTTTTAATCAGCTCGTGATCCACATGGGTGGTGTCGAGCTGAGGCATCCAGGACATCTCAAATTGTTGGGCGAGCGCCTCCAGCACCTGCTCTTCCCTCAGGAGGCGCAAATGCAGCAGCACCTCTCCCAGCAGGCCGCCTTTTTCGTGCTGGTAGGCTAAGGCCTCCTCGAGTTTTGAGTCCAAGAGATTGAACTTTTCACCGAGAATACGTCCCAAGAGCGGGCGACGGACACTAAGAATGGACTGATCGTTGTCGAGCTGTTCGGACAATGTACCCTGACCTCTCTTGCCTGGAGACAGGCGCCAGTATTGGCCCTTTCTCTACGCTGCTACTATCTCGGTCGTAAAGATACTCTCCCTTCCGACGGCCTGGCAAGGACAGCTCGCATTCCTTGCGTGCCATGAAGGGGTTGCGGAGTACCAGTTGACAGGAATACGAAGGGATAGCGTGCTGACGGTTGTGTCAGCGAAGTTCGTACGTAATCGTCGAGCGCTGATTGTTCCGAAGCATGTCGAGCTTGACGATCTGCTCATTCTTCAGTTGTTGCAGTAAATTCAACATGGTACTAGGATCGCGAATATCGACTCCGTTGACGCGCTGCAGGACATCTCCCGTCTGGACCCCGATTTTTTCATAGAAACTGGTCGGCGCGATATAGTCCAGGCGAAACCCGTTGACGTTTCCGTTTACCATATGTGGTGCGGCTCTGGCTTGGGATAACAGTTTCGGCAGATCGCTCATAGCCTGCTCCACTTCACGGCGGTCGACGACTTTGCGGAGTGGAACGCCGGCGGTCGGTTGCTGAACGGCAGACGGAGCGGTACCAGTAGAACTGCCTGGCACCGGTGGGTGCTCCAACAGCGCCAGCTCTAATAATTCCTCTAGGTCGCCCTGGCGGACGAGGATTCCATTCCGACGAATCTCACTCACTTCTCCAAGATCAAGAATCTGATCATGGACACGATACAGGGCCTGTTGTTTAGAGGCCAGCTCCTCCACGATCGCAAACACGCCGCGCTGATCGCCAAACACGATGCCGAGCACGCGCATCCTAGCCGCCAAGCCGAGCGACGCTCGAACTGGGGTCCCGGAGGGGCCTCGACCGGTTGCATTCGTGACTCCACTCTGTGGCACGGCGGGAAGGGCGAACAGGCCGCTGGAGCGCACATCCTCCACTGCCTGGGTTGGTGAATAGGAGGCGAGTAACGACGAGCCAGTCGATGGAGTCTCGCCGGATGTCACCGAATGTGTCGGAATCACATACAACGCCTCGGCGACAAAGGCATTGATGGAGTGGGCAATTAGGAGACCACTTCCAACCAAACAGAGCAAGAGGCCGATGCGGCGCATATGTTGATGAGGGATTGGTGGCACGAGATGTTCTCTAGTTCTACCTGTCTCATGGTACATGGCTCATGTTGGTGGCTGCAAGAATCTTTTAGCAATCTCGTTTGAGGTCATGGGTAGACAAAATAGACCGAAGCACGTAATAATCTCGTTCTTGTCCAAGGGAGGGTTTACGCGTGAAGAAAGCCTTGATTACCGGGATTACGGGCCAAGATGGGTCGTATCTTGCTGAGTTTTTGCTTGAGAAGGGCTACGACGTCTACGGCATCATCCGCCGGTCCAGCTCCTTCAACACGGGTCGACTCGATGCCATTTATGAAGATCCGCATGTTCCCCATCGGCGCCTGCACTTGGTCTACGGCGATCTCAACGACGCCAGTTCCCTTAATCGGATCTTGCGGACCGTCCAGCCCGATGAAATCTACAATCTCGGGGCCCAGAGCCATGTGCGGGTCAGCTTTGATATTCCGGAATATACCGGAGAAATTACCGGTCTGGGCACCACCCGCCTCCTTGAGGCCATTCGCGAATCAGGATTGAAGCCCAAGTTTTATCAAGCCTCGTCCAGCGAGATGTTTGGCAAGGTGCTGGAGGTGCCGCAGAAGGAAACGACGCCGTTCTACCCCAGGAGTCCGTATGGAGCGGCCAAGGTGTATGCGTACTGGATGACGGTGAACTATCGGGAGGCCTACGATCTGTTTGCCTGCAACGGCATTCTGTTCAATCATGAATCGCCCCGGCGCGGGGAAACCTTTGTGACGCGGAAAATCACGAAAGCGGCAGCCCGGATCAAGCTCGGTCTTCAACACGAACTGTTTCTGGGCAACCTCGATGCCAAGCGGGACTGGGGGTTTGCGGGTGACTATGTCGAAGCCATGTGGATGATGTTACAAGCTCCTACGCCGGACGACTATGTGATCGCCACGGGTGCAACCCATACCGTCAAGGAAATGCTGGAGCTGGCGTTTGACCGTCTGCAGCTAGACTGGAAGAAGCATGTGAAGATCGATGCCACGTACTATCGCCCGACCGAAGTCGACCTGTTAATCGGAGACTGCAGCAAAGCCAAAACACACCTCGGGTGGCAACCGAAAGTCCGATTCGAAGAGCTCATCGCCATGATGGTGGATGCGGATCTCGCAGCGGAACGAGAGAAATTGGATGGAACGAGACAACGAATCTAGGGGAGCCGAAGACATATGACGTCATTCTGGAAGGAACAACGTGTCGTCGTGACCGGTGGAGCGGGGTTCCTCGGTTCGTTCGTCGTGGACCAGTTACGCGCGAAAGGCTGTCAACAGATCGTCATTCCACGAAGCCAGGATTATGATCTGGTGCAAATGGAGGCGGTGCAGCAACTGTACCGCGATGCGAAGCCGGATCTGGTGATCCATCTCGCAGCTCGTGTCGGCGGGATTGGGGCCAATCAGGCCAATCCAGGACGGTTCTTCTACGATAACTTGATGATGGGCACCCAGCTGATCGAGGTCGGCCGCCAACGGGGGTTGAAGAAGTTTGTGGCGCTTGGGACCATCTGTGCGTATCCCAAGTTCGCGCCGATTCCGTTCAACGAGGACGATATCTGGAACGGGTACCCAGAGGAAACGAATGCTCCCTATGGCCTGGCGAAGAAAATGATGTTGGTGCAGTCCCAGGCGTATCGGCAACAGTATGGGTTCCATTCGATCGTACTCTTTCCTGTGAATCTGTACGGACCTCGCGATAACTTCGATCTAGAAACGTCTCACGTCATTCCAGCCCTGATCCGGAAATGTGTGGCGGCCAAGGACGCGGGACAGACGTCGATGACGCTCTGGGGAGATGGGTCGCCGAGCCGAGAGTTTTTATATGTCGAGGATGCGGCTGAGGGCATTCTACTGGCGGTCGAACACTATGATGGCAATCTCCCGGTCAACTTGGGGACGGGGGAAGAAATCGCCATCCGTGAGTTAGCGACCCTGATTGCTTCCGAGGTTGGCTTTGCAGGATCCATTCAATGGGACACCTCCAAGCCGAACGGCCAACCGCGGCGCTGTCTGGACGTCAGCCGGGCCAAGCAACTCTTCGGATTTCAGGCTCAACATGGCCTACGCGAAGGGCTGAAAAAAACAGTCCAGTGGTTCTGGACCAACCGTCACGCGATCCGGCAAGTGCATTTTTAGATCATTCTGATTGTTCTGCCGATTCCATGGAGACACAATGACTACGCCTTCCCCCACCTACTAGACAACTCATGATGCTCCTCTCATAATCCCTCGATTAGTCATTAGCAGCGACATCTCTTATCGAAAAGCGGTATTCAGTTGCCACGTGTACGTTGACCCAATACCATCACAGAGGTTTTCCAAGATAGATCTATCGGAATCACGTCTGAGTTGAGGTGAACAGTGAAGCGTATCGATATCATTGCCGGAGCCAGGCCCAACTTCATGAAGATCGCCCCGATCATCGATGCTCTGAAGGCAGCGGAGAAGCGGGGAGGGCCGCTACGCTATCGCCTGATCCATACGGGGCAACACTACGACCGCGCCATGTCCGGTAGTTTTTTTGAAGAACTCGGCATTCCCGATCCCGATATCAATCTCGAAGTCGGGTCCGGCACACAAGCAGAGCAAACCGCCGGCATCATGGTCGCCTATGAAAAGGTCTTACTAAAGGACAAGAGTGACTTCTGCCTGGTGGTTGGCGACGTCACCTCGACCATGGCCTGCTCGATCGCAGCCCGTAAACTTGGAGTGCCTGTGGCCCACGTTGAAGGCGGCATCCGCTCCGGCGATTGGACCATGCCGGAGGAAATCAATCGCGTCGTGACCGATTCCATCACCAACTGGTTCTTCACCACCAGCGACACGGCCAACGAGCATCTCCGCCGCGCAGGAATCACCGACGATCGCATCTTCTTCGTCGGCAATACCATGATCGATACCCTCTTGAAGCAGATGCCACGGCTGCGGCCGCCGGCCTGTTGGGACTCGCTCAAGCTGGAGCCGGGTAAGTATTTCGTCATCACCCTGCATCGTCCGGCTAATGTGGATGGAGAACAACAATTGCTCCGACTGCTGCGCGCCATTGCCGATGGAACCAGAGGCCTGCCCGTTATCTTTCCGGTCCATCCCAGGACGGCTAAGAATCTGAGAGATGCGGGGAAAACGATCCCGTCAATACACTACGTTGACCCTTTGGGCTATCTTGAATTCAACTATCTCGTCAAACATGCCAAAGGCGTGATTACCGATTCGGGGGGGATTACCGAGGAAACGACGGTGCTTGGTGTGCCCTGTCTCACGTTGCGTGACAACACTGAACGCCCTGAGACCATCACCATCGGCACCAATGAACTGATCGGGACTGATCCAAGCAAGCTTCCACCCGCGCTGGCACGATTAATGGCCGGGCAGTGGAAGAAAGGCGCGATTCCGCCGAAATGGGACGGCAGGGCGGCGGAGCGGATTGTGGAACAGTTGGAAAGACTGCTGCTTGCAGCTTGATGGCGCGGGCCTGCTGCGACAGTCAAGGATTAGGGGCGCAACCAAGATGGTTGTCTTGAAGGTAACAGTCAAGAAGGTTGCATGATTTGCATGAACAGCAGATTATCCGCAAGTTGCTCGACCGGTGTAATGACAAAGTAATTTCCTGCCCTTCTGATCACCATGCCATGGTAGGTCGGTAAGACATTGTCGTTGGGGCATCTCTATTCGAGAGTTCCTTCCCTCGCGCCTGATCTTTCAGCAAACATGGAGGCTTCGCTTATGGCATCCGACGAGTTGCTTGGCGTCTACCCACTGCTGGTGATCATCGATGAAATTCAGTACATCCCGTCGCTGCTTCGATGCCTCGCAATCTTTCCTGTAGACTAAGCCTTGCGCAAAAATCGTATTAGTTTGTCACATGCGCCTTTCCGCCGCAAGCAGATGAGTTTTCGCCGGCTAAGTTCATCCACCAGCGAGAACACCTGATTCCAGGTGAACTCGGGAAGATAGGAGAGGAGTTCCTCAAGTTGGATCTGTCGCCGCTCATGGACGATGGCGAGTAGTTTCACCGCAGCCTGTTGAGTCATCGAAATCCTCCCTGGTTATGCAGGTCATGGGGAACGGAATCATGAGGCTCTGTTCTGAAGGCCGGACTCCATCGAACGGCCATGACGCGAACGATTCCTAACACCAGCACAATGCCGCAGAGCACTGTCAGCGCTTGCCAGTCTCCTCCTTTGAACCACTGGGAAATCACTTCTGTCAGCATGACGACCAGAATCGTATCAACAATGAACGTTACCTTGACGCGCCCTTCCCTGAAGTAGGTCACCGTGGTTTTGAATACTTCGACAATGGCTAGCAAGATGAGCGTATTGACGATGACTTGGCGCAACACGACTTCGGCTGAGTGATCCAGGAGCAAGCGAATATGCCAAAATGTTTTTAGCGTGCCACCCGTCAGGGCGGTCAGGAGTGTCAGAATCACGAGGCTGAGCACTCCTTTCATGGCCAAGCTCCATACTTCCAGAGGATCGAGATGAGCAGCCCGACGCCAGAGAACCCCGCTATCAAATAGACGAAGTGCTTCGAGTGCTGGCATAGTCTTCTTCCTTTCCGTTGTATCTGCTTAGGAGAATATCCGGCCATCGTTCCAGAACGGTCACGAAGAGGTAAAACTTGTGTTAACTGCCTAGTTGCGGTGTAGTAAGCTCATTCTCCATATAGGGAGGTCGTATGGACTGTATTCTGATTCGCCATGGGATTGCGGTAGAACCCGATGCGTGGGAAGGAGCAGAAGAAAATCGTCCGCTTACGGAGAAGGGCAAAAAGCGTGTCAAGCAGGCCGCTGTCGGGATCGCTGCACTCGACTGTAAGCCGACCCATCTGTTTACGAGCCCGTTCGTGCGGGCTTACGATACCGCAAGGCTGCTACGTGCGGTTGTCTGTCCGGTTCTGAAGGTTGAGACACGGGAGGAGTTGGCTGTCGGAGCAAAGCCGGAGCAGCTTGTCGCACTTCTCAACACGCTTCCCTCGGACTCGGTGGTGATCTGTGTGGGACATGAGCCTCAGCTTGGTGAAGCTGTGAGTCTGTTGCTCTGTGGCAAAGTCCTTCCTAGCTTTCCTTTCAAAAAGTCTGGCGCCGCATGCATTGAGGCAGAGGGCATCATCAAGCCGAATCAGGGGCGGTTGCGCTGGTGGTTGCCACCGATGCAGCTGCGGGTCTTGGGCAAGCGAACGCGGACAGAGAAACAGGATGAATTGTCTTAGGACGGGACTGTTTTCGTACCGATGGGAGGCTTGTGGTTTTGTAACACCGGGAGAATATACCCTCGAAGCTCGTTCTGGATCTCTTCGGGAGACTTTCGTGCGTCGACGACATTGAAGCGAAATTCCAAGGCCATTTTGTCGAACTCTCCGATCAGCAGCGATTGGTATTTCTTGAAACTATCATACAGGTCCCCTCCGAGCCGAAGATCCATGCCGGATTCCCAGTAGTTCATTCCCGTCGTCTCGATGACTCGCAGTGCCAGAGTCTCGACATCGATACGGAGGTAACACACGAGGTCGGGAATCAACGCAAACCCGAACACGTCCCGGATCCATTTTCGGTCGGCGCTTCGCACAAAATCGCGGGCAAGTGCTGTAAAGATATAGCGGTCCGCCAAGACAACGAAGCCTGATCGAAGAGCTGGAATGATCTGATGTTCGAGGCGATCAGCAAAATCCGTGGCATAGAGGAGACTGAGCGACCAACGATCAAGAATATTGCCAGCCTTCGCCACTTCGATCGTTTTGGACATGAGGTTAGAGCGGGTCCAACCGGTCGTCATCACCCCGTATCCCTGGACCTCCAGCCATTCTTGCAACATCTCAAGGTGCGTCGTTCGACCAACTCCGTCGGTCCCCTCGATGGCAATCAACTTACCTTTGAGATCACTCGGATTTAGGTACTTCAAACCGTCGCCAAAAAAGCGTGCGTCGGCCATAGGTGCCTCGTCTTGGTTTATAGCCACGGAGCGCCGCTTCCACGAGCGCCCGCATGTGCTCTTGTTGAGTCTCTATTTCCAACGTCGCGTCCATCGTCAAGAGACCATATTCATCGACAATCTTGTCGTACTCCGCCAGGATTCGTGATTGAAAGAGGCGGAAGCTTTCAGTAACGTCAGGGCTCAGGTCCATGTCCATGCCGGCTTCATAGTATTTGAACTGGCCGCGAGTGCCTCGCAGGAGCCGTGAGATGGCGACTTCAATAGGGACGTTGAAGTAAAACGCCATGTCGGGCTTGATCGCAAACGCGTAGAGTTTCCGAACCCACTCGTTTGCCACGCCACGCACAACGTCGCGTGCAAATGCCGTGTAGATGTAGCGATCGGCGAGGACGATCATGCCGGCCTTCAAGGGAGGAAGAATCTGATGATACAGGCGGCTGGCAAAGTCCGTGGCATGCAGCAGACTGAACGTCGTCGGGGTAAGGCTCTTTGATTTTTTCCCTCGTTTCGTGGTTTCCTTCACAAGTTCCGATGAATTCCACTCGGTAAAGAACACCTTGTGGCCTTTGGACTCAAGCCATTTATGCAGCAGTTGGAGTTGGGTGCTTTTGCCTGACCCATCGATGCCTTCGACGATGATCAGCTTTCCTGGATGAGGATGAGGGGCTGCCGTGAGCATGTGGGATTCGGTCATGATTGTCTGGTTTCCTGGGGCATTCCGAAAAATTGAACCCGTCGGCGGAATACTTGTTCGAAAAGATCGGCTCTGCTCTTCGCGGCCCACAACTCCATCTCCGCGTCCCCGGTCAGATGAACTTGGATCGTGATCTGCTTTCCTACCTTGATGTGCACGGCTTGGACCAGAGAGAAATGCGTTCGATCGAGTCCATCGGCAATCCGTAACAACGAGGCCAGGATCTTGACCACACGTTGCAGATGTGGTGTCAGACGGTTGAATTCTTCGTGTTTCAGCGCCGGTACGGACCGCCGGTGGTAGCGGGCGACGGTGGCGATCACATCAATGTCCTCGGCCGTCAATCCTCCTACGTCGCTATGCTTGACCAGGTAGTACGCATGTTTGTGATGCTGTCTCGGGTTGATGAGGTACCCGACATCATGCAAGATGGCGGCGTACTCCAACCAGGTGCGCTCTTGATGGCCTAAATGATGTTCTCTCTTCATTTGATCGAACAGACTCAGTGCCAAGTTAGCCACATGCAGTGAGTGACTTTCTGGCGCCTGGCAGCGTCGGGCAAGGCCGATCACGTTGCGCCGGCGAACGTCGGGAATATCCTGTTCGGCTTTCAGCCCCTCTCGGTGCCCTACAATAAAATCGTAGATCACACCCTCGCGAATGGCCTTGTCGCACAGCGTGATTGCGTGGAGGCCCGACAGCTCCAACAGACACCGGAGTACTACGGTCGCCGGTAAGAGTGTGTCGATCCGCTTGGGGTCCAAGCCGGGAATAGCCAGGCGAGCCTTCACCGATGATTGAGCCAACTCCGTTTCGAGACTGCGGATGTCCTTTAATGACACGGTCGCAAGATTCAGCTGAGGCAACGGTCGGCCGGTATGACGGAGATGGATGACCTCACCAACATTTCCCGCCATACCGGAGGTGGCGACCAAGGAGTGGAACTTGTTCATCTTGAAGCATCCCAGCGCATCCCGTAGCTCTGTGAGCACGATCTGCTTGAGGGCACGCATCATCGATTCCGACGGAGGTGTCTTGGTAAGGCATTGTTCCGCTAAGCGGATCGCTCCCAGTTTGAGACTCTTCCCGTGGATTAGGCCGTCTCGATTCCCCACGATCAATTCGACAGAACCGCCACCGATATCGACGACGAGTGTCGGTCCGTCCGGGAGGGCGATACTGTGCTTGACTCCCAGGAAAATCAGCCGGGCTTCTTCCGTTCCACTGATCACCTTGACCCGTAGTCCCATCTGCTCCATGAGCAAGGAGACGAAATCCCCGCCGTTTTGAGCTTCGCGCACGGCACTGGTTGCGACGGCGACGATCCGGTCGAAGCCTTTGTTACGAGCCAGCGTGACCAACGTTTTGAGAACGTCCAATGCTCGGGACATGGCTTCGTCCGAGAGCCGTTTGGTGGCAAAGACGCCGTTGCCCAGCCGCGTCATGTCCTTAAAACGATCGAGTATCTTGAAACTGGCATCGGGGAGAATTTCAGCCAGCACCATATGAATCGAGTTGGTCCCGATGTCGATGACGGCGAGCTTAGACACAGAAGTTCCTTACGATGGGAGAATCGTTGGACCTTAATGAAAGCGCAGGCGCCTGTCAACAATCAGCGTGTACACTGTGTGTGACAGGCACAGGCTAGAAGGAGCGCATGGCGGAGTGGATATGCTTATTCGTTGACGACGAAATGGACACTCCTGTTTCTCCGCCTGCAATCGTCGGAATACTCAAAACACAGTGGACGATCTTTTCCGTAACTGGTTGTCGTGCCATCGATGGAAAGCCCCAGCTCCCGAAGATAGGACAGCACATTTCGTGCTCGGCGTTCGCCCAGCACGAGATTATACGCCGACGTGCCGAAGTCATCGCCGCGCCCTTCCAAAATGAGGCGGGTCGCTCGGTCGTGTTGCAGGTGTTTGGCGTCAGCGTCCAAGGCACGCATCGCCTCCATCCTGAGTGTGTCTTGATCAAAATCGAATAGGACGTCGCCAAATGTCTCATGGGCCAGGCCGGTCGCGTTTCGAGAGAACAGCTCAGACTGCATGGCCGGGCTGGTTCGTGAGTCGGTCAGGTGCCTGTCGTCAGGAGGTATCTCTTTGATCACGGGCTCTTTGATCAGTTCTGCTTGAGTCTGCCCCTCTTGCCCCGATTCGGATCCCCACCACCATTTTGCCGCGCACCCCTGGAGTAGGAGCATGACGAGGACGAACGCGCTTGATGTCATGACACTGCGAACCTGTCTCATAGATCCTCCTCCTCAGGAAGGATGAGCCGATTGTAATCGAGGCAGCGTCAGTGCCGCTTCATAGATCGGCTGGGTATCTCCGATCGGTTCCCATCTCACGATGGCCAATGAATCCTCAACGTACTTCGGCGTCCGCATACCGTTCAACACGCAGGTGACTCCAGGCGTACTCGTGAGGAGCCACAACATTTTTTGGGAGAGCGATGCGGTGCGGTGTGAGACTGGCAACAGAGGGTCGATCGTTCGCGCGACTCGTTCTGTTTGCGCGTGGCTCCTCAAGATTGCTTCGCGCCTGAATCCGCGCAGCAGCGTCAGGAGCTCAGGAATATAGCGTTGACGCCAGCGTTCCCATTGTTCGGCTCCATCTCCGGAAAGCTGGCGCGTGAGCAGCTGTAAGACGTGGTTGATCTGCGGAGCGATCATGTGGTGCTCAATCTGTTCCCAATGTTCGAAGCCCTGAATCTGCGGATGAATGCGGCGCAGTTCGGCTGACCAATTGAAGTAGTCGGCCGGCGCTGTCCCGGTTCCGGACGAGGGGATGTTGGGTGCGAGAGAAGTCCGGTATTCTTGTTCGAGCGCGCCCACCGTGCTCAGCTGTCGATCGATATCGATGGATGGATCTTCGAGCGGGAGATTTGCCAGCCGCAACATCCTGTTTGGAGTCACCATGGCATTCAACGGCCGGTTCGCGAACACCGCGATCCTATTCTGGCTCGCATACTCAAGCACGGTCTGCAGTTGAGCCGGGCCGGTGTTGGCGGTCCTGGCGGCGCCGGCTTCGAGGAGATTCATCGGACATTGAAGCACCCGAAAATGATGGGCAGACGCACCCACGGATCGGGCTGCGGCTTCAGCGGCTTGCGCTATATGCGCGAGCGACGTCGATTCCGGATCGTCAGCCGCAGAGGTGACGGTGTTGGACGACACGCCATAGAAGCGAAGCCGTCCGGCCGACACCTGTGTTTCAAAATAGGCAAAGGCTCGTTCAATTCGCGTATAGAACTCCCCGCGAAGCGCGGTGAGATCAGCCATGCCACGATGCCTCGATTCCGAGAGGAAATATTCAGGATTATGCAGAAGGCAGCAATCGAGTGTCGCCAGCCCCAAACGATCGAGAGACAACGTCAGCTGGTCCGCCAAGAATTCAGGATGAATACAATGCCAAATACCCTCTCCGTACTTCACCAGTTCAGGGTAGGGGCGACCGGATTTGTCCTTGGCTTCGGCAAGTTTGAGATTCTGTCCCTGGAGATACCCGATTTTGGAAACCACGATGATTTCCTCGCGGCGAATCTCACCCGAGGCGGCCAGCTCGGCCAGCACGGAGCCGACCAATCGTTCGCTGTCGCCATCCGTGTAATTCGTCGAGGTGTCGATGAGATTACAAGAGGCTCGCAAGGCCTTTTTCAACGCGTCGCGGTAGTCGGCATGCTGCATATCGACGCGGTATGTTCCGAATCCCAGCCGTGTGGTGGTCAGCCCGGTCGACCCGAGCACTGTAAAGCCGTGTGCCAAGCCTGTGTCGCCGTCCCGCGCCATTGATCGCGACGCATAGGCCGCCGTACCCTGCACCGTGGCGTGCCCTGGAAGGCTGATCCCTTGCAATAGCGTTGGTTCCGTTCCATGTTCTCTCGGCGCAGTCTGGTCAGCCTGCAACGCCGCCAAGATCACACGGGGATCGGTGATCGGTTGCTGGCAGGTGTAATTCCGACAGATGTACAGTGTCGGCTTGCCGGAAACGGCTGGACGGTCTCGCAAGAGTGGTAGCGAAGAGGGGTGCTCTGGAGAACCCGTTGCCACGATGCGGTTGGGAAGATAACAATGCGCCACCGCCTCGCGGATGGCGCGAAGATCATCGTGCGACTCATGACCTATGAGGGCCAGTTCCACTGGTCCTTCGATCAGAAAATCGACCACAGCCAGACTCTTCGCGAAGGCGCGCGGGTAACGGGTGATTTGCCGACCGTAGGCTCGTGTGGCTGCGATCGAGGCGCGGCGCCAATCGTCACGATCAAAGTGAAAGGACAGTCTGGCGAGTGCGGATGCGGCGACGGCGTTGGCGCTGGGTGTGGCGCCGTCCATGCCCTCCCGGTGTCGAAGAATAAGGGATTCATGGTGTGCCGCCGTCGTGAAAAACCCGCCTCGTTCATGGTCCATAAAGTCACTGATCAGGTACTCCGCCAGTCGTGCGGCTGCCTGGAGATACGATTCAGCAGCGCCGGCTTCATAGAGATCCAGCAATCCTTCTGTCAGGTATGCGTAGTCTTCAAGATAGGCATCGAGATGGGCGCGATCGCCGCGCGAGGTGCGCAGTAAGCGCCCGTCCGGCTTGGCATGACTGTGTAACAGAAAGTCAGCCGTCCGCTGGGCGCTCTCGAGATAGGCGGCGTTTCCGAAGACTCGGGCCGCCTCTGCCATAGTCGACAGCATCATGCCGTTCCACGCGGTGATCACCTTGTCGTCCAGTCCGGGGGGGATGCGATGACGGCGTGTTTCATACAACAGGGGCTTGACACGGGACGCGATCTCCGTCAACTCGTCCGTGGTCAGATTCAGCTGCTTGGCCACGTCGCCGAGAGGTCGCAGCCGATTGGGGATATTCGTCTGTTCCCAATTACCTGACTCCGTGATGTCGTAGAGTGCGCAGAACCGTCGTGCGTCCTCGCTGTTCTTAAGAACGTCCTGTACCTCGGCAGGGGTCCAGACGAAGAATTTTCCTTCGACACCCTCGGAGTCGGCATCCGTCGATGAATAGAAGCCGCCTTCCGGTCCGGTCATTTCCCGGCGGATATAGTCGAGGACCTCGGTGGCCACTTGCCGATAGAGCGGCTTTTTGGTGACCTGATAGGTCTCGACATACACGCGGGCTAGGAGCGCGTTGTCATACAGCATTTTCTCAAAATGCGGCACCAGCCACCGTGCGTCGGTCGAATAGCGCGCAAAGCCGCCGCCGATGTGGTCGTAGATCCCTCCGTCCGCCATCATGTCGAGGGTCCTGGTCACCATCGTGAGCGTATGCGGATTTCCCGAGTGTCGGTGACTCCGGAGTAAGAACGATAATCCCATGGCCGGGGGAAACTTAGGCGCCGTGCCGAACCCGCCGTGGGTTTCGTCGAAGTCCTCCGTGAATTGAACGACCGCTTCGTCAAGCACCGATTCGCTGATGGAGATGGGGGAGGGGGGCTGTTTTGAACTTTGCAACTGGGCCGTCAGTTCTTTGGCCTGATCCTGAACTTCGGAAGGACGTGTCTCCCAATAGTCAGCAATCTTCTTCAGGACGGAGCTGAAGCCAGGCCGTCCCCACCGGTCTTCAGGAGGAAAATACGTGCCTGCAAAAAATGGCTCTTGCGCGGGTGTCAGAAACACCGTCATCGGCCAACCTCCCTGACCATGATTCATCGCGACGGTGGCGGCCATATAGATCTCATCGAGATCAGGCCGTTCTTCCCGGTCGACCTTGACGCAGACAAACCATCGATTCATGAGCTCCGCAATCGCCTCGTTCTCGAACGACTCCCGTTCCATGACATGGCACCAGTGGCAGGCGGAATAGCCGATCGAGAGCAGAATGGGACGATTCTTTGTCTTCGCTAACTGCAGCGCTTCCGGCCCCCATGGATACCAATCGACGGGGTTGTGTGCATGCTGAAGGAGATAGGGACTGGTTTCATGGATCAGTCGATTCGGGGGTCGTACATTGGTAGAGATTGACATGGGGGCACCCTAGCATCGTGGCGAGAACAGCGTCAACGGAGTGAGGCGTGGGTGAGTGAGCACGGACGGGGTCTTCCCGCTCGTGCCCTGCGTGGGAGTTATGATACGCTAAGCAACGGAGGCAATGAATGAGAGACATCGGCCCCTATTCGAACTACCGCTTGACGGTTCGCCTCGAACTCGCGAACAAGCCCGGCATCTTTGCCAGAGTGGCGGCGCTCTTGGCTGAAGAACAGGCCAATCTGGGCGCCGTCGATCTTGTGTCGGCGACCAAGACCCGCATGATTCGAGATATGACATTCGACGTGCGGAACGAGGAGCATGGCGAAAAAGTCGTCACCCGGCTGGGCGAGCTGCCCGACGTGACGGTGCTGTCGGCGTCCGATCGTATTTTCTTGCTGCATCTCGGGGGGAAGATTCGAGTTGAGGGGAAATATCCCATCCGTACCCGGAATGTCCTGTCGATGGTGTATACCCCGGGTGTCGGTCGTGTCTCCCGGGCAATCGCACAAGACAAGTCCAAAGTGTATACCTTTACGTGTAAGAGCAACAGTGTCGCGGTTGTCTCTGACGGGTCCGCGGTGTTGGGGTTGGGTAATCTTGGCCCGGAGGCAGCGCTTCCTGTCATGGAAGGCAAGGTGATGCTCTTTAAGGAACTGGCCGGCATTGATGCGTGGCCCATCTGTGTGAGTACGCAGGAGCCGGATGAGATCGTGAAGATCGTTCAGGGGATCGCGCCGGGATTCGGCGGCATCAATTTAGAAGACATCAGTGCCCCGCGGTGCTTTGAAATTGAGCAGAAGCTCAAACAGTCGCTCGATATACCTGTGATGCATGACGATCAGCATGGCACGGCCGTGGTGCTTCTGGCCGCGTTGACGAATGCGCTCCGGGTCACGGGCAAACAACTGGGACAGGTTCGGATTGTCGTCAATGGCCTTGGCGCCGCGGGAACGGCGTGCTGTCGAATGTTGTTGGCCGCCGGTGCGGCTCATGTTCTGGGCTGCGACAAGGAGGGCATCATCTTGTGCGGGGAGGCCGAGCAACTACGGGCCTGCCGGACCGATCTTCGTGCTTGTTTCACGCGAGACAGTCCGAAAGGCACGTTGCGTGATGCGCTGAAAGGCGCCGATGTCTTTATCGGTCTGTCCGTCGGCAATGTGGTGACTGCTGCTGATCTCGATCTCATGGCTCCGGATCGAATCGTCTTTGCGTTGGCGAATCCAGATCCGGAGGTTTCGCCGGAGATAGGGGTCACTCACTCCGCGATTTTCGCGACCGGTCGATCGGATTACCCGAACCAGATCAATAATGCGCTCGCGTTTCCAGGGATCTTTCGGGGTGCGATCGACGTGCAGGCCAGCGAGATCAATGAGGCCATGAAGTTGGCTGCCGCGCAGGCCATCGCCCACGTGATTCCAGAGGGCACGTTGAGCGAAGACTACATTATTCCCAGCGTATTTGATAAAGCAGTCGTTCCTTGTGTCGCGCGGGCTGTCGCTGCCGCCGCGCGGGCCAGCGGAGTTGCCAGAAGACGAGCGAAAGCGGACGATTCCCCCATCCTTGAGTAAACTCCACCCCCGTGACCGGGGGAAACCAAACCCTCAATGACAGCCTTCAGACCGGCGATCTGGCTGTGGTACAATGCGCCTTCTTTGAAGGTTGGGGGGGCATGCCGTTCTCGACTGCAAAATTTCTGAAGTTCCGAAGCGGCATGCAGACACGCATCGGTTCACTCCGTTCAAAGACGGAAGACAGTTTGGAATTCGCCGTTGACACGATGATGGAAGAGCGAGTGGATGGATTCTTCCAGGTCGAACAGGGGCTTGAGGAAGTCATCAAGTCCCTCGTTGAGATCGAAGAAGAATTGGAGGCGATCCGAGATCTGAGCGGGGCCATGCGTTTGGAATCCAGGCTGGAGTTCGTCGAAGACCGGTGGGATGAGTTCGACAGTGAAATTCGTGAACGTCCTCGACGGCGTCGCAAGCGGGTCAGTCTTGCCGATATGCTCAAGGCCGCCAGTGGATCAGGATCACTGGCGGAGCATCCGCATGCCGTGAATAACGCGTTGGATGCCTATGCGATCATGGGGGTGGAGTTCGGCAGTTCACTCGCCGACGTCACGGCCGCCTTTCGAATCAAGGCGAAACAGCTGCATCCGGATGCGAACAACGGCGATCGCAGCTCAGAGCCGGAACTCCGCCGCATGTTGGAGGCCTATCAGTTTCTGAAGGAATATCTCAGTCTGAGCAATACGGAACCGATGTCGCCGCCGGATCGGCCCTACAGTCCGGCTGAGTGACGCACCTGTGACCATGTCTACCCCTCAGCACTACATCACGAGCGCACCCGCGCTCAGCGAATTGTGCGAGCAACTGCGCGACAGCCCTCGCCTGGCGCTCGACACAGAGTTCGTGGGCGAAGAGACGTTTGTCCCGAAGCTCGAACTTATTCAAGTCGCGACCGAACACACCGCCGCCATTATCGATTTTCCGGCCGTTCTATCGGGGGGCGCCCTCGATGGGTTCTGGGAGATTGTCTGCGATGAGCGGGTTCAGAAGGTCGTGCATGCAGGACGGCAAGATCTGGATCTCTTTGCCGTCCATGCTGGGCAAATTCCGAAACCGTTCTTCGACACCCAGATTGCGGCGGCGATGGTCGGCTTCGGCCCACAAGTCGCCTATGCCAACCTGGTCCAACGGGTGCATGGAAAGAGGCTGGACAAGGCCCATACCTTTACGAATTGGAGCGCTCGCCCGTTGTCCCACGATCAACTGGCCTATGCGTTGGAGGATGTGACGTTTTTGTTGGCCATCCATGACCATCTGCACGGTCGGCTGTCGAAACTTGGAAGGCTCCAGTGGGCGGATGAAGAGTTTTCTCGTCTTGAAGGGGCCGTTGGCGAGACTCGTCGTGAACCGCAAGAACGTTACCAGCGCATACGAGGATGGGATCAGCTCAAGCCGAAATCCGCCGTGGTGCTTCGGGAACTCGCGGCGTGGCGCGAAGGAGAGGCGAAACGGAGGAATGTGCCACGCAGTCGGGTCGTCCGGGATGAAGTGCTGATTCAGCTGGCGCGACAGCCACCACGACAACAGAATGAGTTGCGCAATGTGAGAGGTCTCCATGCGTCAGAAATCGACCGCAACGGAGAGTCGATGTTCGCCGCGATTCACGCGGCGCTTGCGCTTCCACCCTCGGCGTGGCCGGTGCTCACCAAGGAGCGAAAGCCTGAGCCGGAAGCGAATGGGTTTGTCGAGCTGCTGCAGGCGATCGTCAAGGCGCGTGCGCTGGAAGAAGAGATTGCGCCGACCTTGTTGGCCACCACGGCCGACCTCCAGGAGTTAGTCGAGGCCAAGACGAATCGATCGGCTCTGGATCTCCCACTCCTGAGGGGATGGAGACGAATCTTGGTGGGCGAGCTGCTACTGGACGCGTTGGACGGGAAGGTCGCTCTTACCGTCGATCAACACACCAGGATGATTCGGTGGTCGCCCACAGAGCCTGTTTCTGATCACTGATCTACGGGGACTTAATCGGAGCGGCAGTAGGATGTTCAAAAAGGCCGTCCAGCAAGGCCGCAGCGAGGGAGGGGCCGAGGAGGTACAAAAAGGCCGTCCAGCAAGACCGCAGTGAGTGAAAGGCCGAAGCGTACGCGGTTGGTACGTTGAGGCCTTGAGCGATGCGAGAACGAAGCTGGAGGACTTTTTCAACATTCTACAAGAGCTTTTTAATCGAGTCCGCCGGTCTTGCCAGCACTGCCTGGTCGCCTTTCTCCACGATCGGCCGTTGAATCAGATCTGGGTATTTCACCATCAGGTCAAGGAGCTCATCATCGGAGAGCTGTTTCTTTGCCAGGCCCAGTTCTTTGTAGATATCTTCTTTGGTTCGCAGCACCTCCTTAGGGGAGAGGCCGGCCTTCTTTAAGATGGCTTTTAATTGTGCTTTAGTAAACGACTGCTCGTAGTAGTTGATAGCTCTGAAGGGTGTCCCGCTGTCCTTGAGCATCTGTACGGCTTGTCGGCATGTCGTGCAGGTCGGTTTGTGATAAATCGTGATATCTGCCATAGTCACTCCTTGATGAGAAGACGCGTCTTGACGAGTTTTTTCAGTCTATGATTAGATCGCGGTTGGTGATGTTTTTGCAACAAGGTCGTGTATGCCGTGGGTTGGAACCAGCTCTGCCGGTCAGTTCGCATGTGCCACTGTTTCCCAGCGAACATTGAAGGATCTTCGTATCAAGCGGAAGGGGCAGCCAATCTTTGTCCTTGGGCATATGCTGGCT
Organism: Nitrospira sp. CG24B; assembly: GCA_002869845.2. Lineage (GTDB taxonomy): Bacteria > Nitrospirota > Nitrospiria > Nitrospirales > Nitrospiraceae > Nitrospira_D. The sequence continues at coordinate 572,096 of NEWS02000004.1, forward strand.
CGCAAGGGACAGGAAGCGACGTTCGACGCCTTCAACGACCGACTCGCCGTGGTGAAGTTTAGTGATGAGGGTCTTGTGGGGTATGACCCACGCGAGCTTCTTCTTCCGACTGAAATCGATGAGCATGGCGTTCCCTATTTTGAGATTCGAACCTGCCTATCCTGTGGGATGCTCTTCCCCCTCACTTTAGAAGAACGCGAGTCAGACCAGGAACCGGAGCAGTGTCCAGACTGTACTGCCTGATCAGCTTGCTCTCCGATATTAGTCGACCAAGGGGGCGACTTCCAAGGCCTTTTTGAGCAGGCAATCTCCCGCATAGCCCTGTAACACCATCGGGAGCATGGCCCCGTCGATGGCGCGCACCGAGTGGATCCGGAATCCCTCTGAAGACTTCTGGCCTTCGAGCTTGAGCGCGTGACAGATTTCCAATTGTTTCCAGGCTAAATTTGACAGGATGTGATCTGAGGCCAAGAGCTTCATGTCGGTGACCGATCCTTCGATTGCGACTTTCGCCGGAACCCGTGTCCTATCTTTGGGAAGCTCGCTGACGACGGCGAATGCGATCACATCCTCTTCTATTCCGGCGGAGGCCGTGTGCGCGACGCCGACCAGCACGATGAGAATGCCGCAGAGGAAGAAGGCTGTGTGTCTCATCCATGTCCCTAGTTCATCACCTCATCCGGCCGTCCTTGTCGATGGGCTCTGAATTCAGTATGCCAAGCGCGATTTTCCATTGCAAGAATGACGTACAGTCATGCTAGGGTAAAGAGCAGCGCCACAAGAGTTTTTTTCATGTGAGGATACATCATGCCCCATGATTTCATGCCAGGCTTGGCTGGTGTTCCCGCCGCGACCTCATCGATCAGCGATGTCGATGGTCAACGCGGCATCCTGGAATACCGTGGTATCCGAGTTGAGACGTTGTGCGCGGATTCATCGTATTTGGAAACCGCCTATCTCCTCCTGTTCGGGCATCTTCCCTCAGCGGATGAATTCCAACAGTGGACCACGGACGTGACCCGTCATCGGCGCATCAAGTTCCGCATCATTGATTTGCTGAAGTGTTTGCCGGAGCAGGGCCATCCTATGGATGCGCTCCAGGCGGCGGTGGCGGCGCTCGGCATGTTTTATCCAGGCCGTCACGTCAAGGACGTCGAGAATAATTATTGGAGTGCGGTACGACTGGTTGCCAAGCTGCCGACGATCGTCGCGGCCTGGGCAAGGTTGCGCCACGGCGATGATCCGATCCCGCCGCGGGACGATCTCGGTTTCAGCGAGAACTTCTTATACATGCTCACGGAGTCAGTTGCTCCCTCCGTGTGGGCGGACATCTTCGATGATTGCCTGATCCTCCATGCCGAACACACCATGAACGCATCCACGTTTACGGGACTGGTCACGGCTTCGACGCTGGCTGATCCCTATACAGTCGTGGCTTCGTCGATCGGTGCGCTGAAAGGCCCCCTCCACGGGGGTGCAAACGAAGAAGTGGTGGTCATGCTTCGAGAGATCGGCACGGCGGAGAAGGCGAGGCCGTACGTCGAACGTGCCTTGCAGAACAAGAAAAAACTGATGGGATTCGGCCATCGTGTCTACACGGTCAAGGACCCTCGTGCCACGGTTCTTCAGGAGCTCTGTCGGCGCTTGTTTAAGGAATGCGGAAGCTCGCCTCTCTATGAAATTGCGTTGGAAGTGGAGACGGCGGCCGGAACTATGCTGAACAGCAAGGGTATCTACCCTAACGTCGATTTCTACTCCGGCATCATCTACGACAAGATGGGGATCGATGTCGATCTTTTTACTCCACTGTTTGCCATATCGCGGGTGTCGGGTTGGTTGGCCCATTGGCTGGAGCAGTTGCGTGAAAACAAGCTGTTTCGGCCTGATCAAATATATTCCGGCGAGCATAACCGACCCTATGTGCCTATTGATCGCCGATAATCCCCGTATTGGCGATGCAGCGCAGGCTCTTGACTTCCCCATCGGTCGATTTATCTGTAGGATAGACAGTTGAATCGGCGCGGCGCCAGCGACGATAACCTGACAACCACATGGAAAGCCAAGGAGGAGGTTGCTATGGCACTCGTACGATGGGATCCGTTCCGTGAATTAGAAGAAGTTTCAGACCGGTTGAATCGGATGTTTGCGCACCCAGCTGCGTCGCGAACCAACGGGAAAGAAACCATGATTGTGGCGGATTGGACGCCGTCGGTCGACATTAGCGAGACGGAAGGGGAGTATCAGATTAAGGCTGAAATCCCTGACGTGAAGAAAGAAGACGTCAAGGTGACGGTGGAGGATGGCGTGCTCACGATTCAGGGCGAGCGGAAGCATGAGAAGGAAGAGAAAGGAAAGAAGTATCATCGGATCGAGCGATCGTATGGCAGCTTCGTTCGGACCTTCTCGTTGCCCGATGTCATCGAAGAGGAGAAGGTGAAAGCCGATTTTAAGGATGGGGTGCTCAACCTTCATCTCCCGAAGTCGGAGAAAGCGAAACCGAAGGCTATCGAAGTCAAGGTAGCGTAAGTCGTCCCGAAATAGTCTTTGAGAACAACGGCCCGCCTCATCAGGCGGGCCGTTGTATGCCTGTAGCCCATACAGCATCACTCATTCCCATGCCTCATCATCGGGATTATACGGCAATCCAGAGCACCACCATTCACTAGCTTTCATTGCATCTAAGTGACGAGCCTGCTCGATCAGAATTGGAATTACGAATACGGTATGGCGACGCGGAGGCCGGCTATAGCAACGAAGGTCTTAAAGTCACGATCGCGTGTGACAAGTGTCGCATGATGATCGAGGCAGCTTTGAGCGATGAGGGTATCGGCCAAATTGGCCCGACGACCGGTTCTAAGGACTTTAGCTCGGAGGAGTCCGGCACGTTCCCAAACACCTTCGCTCATCGAAAGGGTAGGGAGTTCTAGAATCGTCCGTCTCAAGGTCTGTGAGAGATCGGGGTCGCTGAGGAGTGAGGTACGCTCGAAAAAGTGGACGCCTTCAACCTATGATCTGAGGTCTGGAGGTGTGGGATGGAACACGTACCGAGACAGCAATATACGAAGGAGTTCCGAGAGCACGCCGTGCAGCTGGTCCTGGAGCAGAAGTTGACAATTCTGGAGGCCGCAAGGCGCCTGACCATGTCGGGCAACACGCTCAAGAACTGGGTGGGGCGAGCCCAGCGAAGCCAACTCGCGACGCTGGGAGCAAGCCGACGACCCGTGACGGAGCTAGCGGCCGAGGTATCTCGGCTCAAGCGCGATCTCGCTGAAGCGCGGATGGAGCGGGACATCTTAAAAAAAGCCACCGCGTACG
>NEWS02000004.1:575510-589794 GCA_002869845.2 Nitrospira sp. CG24B
TCGGTGGATTCATCGGTTGTCGCAAAGGCCCGCCTTCCCAGGCGGGCCTTCTTGTTTGTCGGTACGCCGCTTATGAATCACTCATTCTAAACCGTTTCATCGGGTGGCACCTCAAGACATACTGCCTGCCATTGTTCGCGTGGGTTCGAAAACGCTCAGAGATCTCCGTGTGCCGACGGTCGAGAATTTCCGGCCATGTCAGGGGGAGTCATATTGTCTGCTCTTGTGAAAGTGAGCGGGCTGAGTTTATCATGACGCCCGCAAGGAGTTGGAACCTCTTACCATGGAGCACTGTGCATGAAACAGGATCAGAACAAGCCGTCAGCCTCGACTCGAATTGAACGAGACACCATGGGGGAACTGGCTGTTCCCGTTGAGGCCTATTACGGAGTGCAGACCGCACGCGCGATCGAGAATTTTCCGATCAGTTCGCTGCGCATGCCACGGGCAGTTATTCGGGCCATGGGGATGATCAAGCGGGCTGCCGCGACGGTGAATCACTCCCTTGGCTTGTTGGATAAAAAACCGGCTGAAGCGATTAAACTGGCGGCGACTGAAGTGGTCGATGGCAAGCTGGATGTCGAGTTCCCGGTCGACATTTTTCAGACGGGGTCCGGCACGTCTACCAACATGAACACGAACGAGGTGATCTCGAATCGCGCAACGGAGCTGCTCGGTGGCGTGCGAGGCAGCAAGTTGGTGCATCCGAACGACCATGTGAATCTTGGCCAATCGAGCAACGATGTGATTCCCACGGCCATTCACATTGCTGCGTCGGAAATGATGCAGCAGCAGCTGCTGCCGGCGCTGACTCGATTGCATAAGGCGTTGAAGCGTAAGGCGAAGGAGTTTGATCAGATTGTTAAAATTGGGCGTACGCACCTACAAGATGCGACGCCGGTTCGCCTTGGGCAGGAATTCGGTGGCTACGCTCGCCAGATCGAGATCGGCATTCAGCGGGTCAAGCAAGCCCAAGCCGCCTTGATCGAAGTCGCATTGGGTGGAACCGCCGTCGGCACAGGGTTGAACTGTCATCCGCAATTTTCGAAAAAAGTCATGGCCATCATATCCAAAGAAACGGGCTGTTCGTTTAAGGAAGCCAAGAATCATTTCGAGGCTCAATCGGCACAGGACTCCCTTGTTGAGGCGAGTGGGTGTCTGCGCACCGTGGCCGTGAGTCTCATGAAGATTGCCAATGATATTCGCTGGCTTGGTTCAGGGCCTCGGTGCGGACTGGGCGAAATCAATTTGCCCGAGACGCAGCCTGGTTCTTCGATCATGCCGGGGAAGGTCAATCCGGTGATCGCCGAGTCCGTCACGATGGTCTGTGCGCAAGTGATTGGAAATGATGTGACGGTGACCGTCGGTGGGCAAGCGGCGAATTTCGAGCTCATCGTCATGATGCCGGTGATGGCCTACAACCTTCTTCAGTCCATTGAGCTGCTGGCCACAGCCTCCCACAACTTCTCGGTTAAGTGTATTGAAGGAATCAAGGCGAACGAAGAGCGTTGCAAGAGCCTCATCGAAGAAAGCCTGGCGATGTGTACGGCCTTGGCGCCGGAGATCGGCTACGAAGCCGCAGCCAAACTGGCGAAGGATGCTTACAAGTCCGGTAAGACCGTCAGGCAGGTGGCAAAAGACCAAAAGGTCTTGCCGGATAAACGCCTCGCTCAACTCCTCGATCCCTGGCGTATGACCGAGCCGGGTGGACCAGTGGGGAGCGCGGGAGGGTAACTGAACCGCACGGAGGTCTTGTCTTACAGGAGCTGGTCGGTATACTGAACTATGATGAGGTCAGTCGACGACAGGCATTCCTTCAGGCTCGCTCTCGTGGCCTTGCTGGTTGCAGGCACGCTCAGCGGGTGTGCCGCGACTGGGCGTCAGCCTTTACTGGATCAGAGGAGTATGATTCCTACGATGGGCACGCGCGGCACACATTGCTGTGCGATGGCTAAGGGGCTCCCACGGCAAACGGATCTGGCAAAGACAGCGGTGAGATTTGTCGGACAGTCCCGCATTCAGGTGGGTGGACGGAACTACACTCCAGATTGTTCAGGCTTTGTTCGAGGCGTCTACGCCTCGCAGTTGGTGGACTTGTATGGTGGGCTCGGCGAGCTTGATGGCGGCAACGGCGTCGGACGCATCTTTACTCATGTAGTAGAACATGGGCGGATTCACTATGGCCCCACCGTCCATCCTGGAGATCTGGTCTTTTTCCACAACACGTGGGATTTCAACCGCGATGGATTGCCGAACGACCCGCTCACGCATGTCGGTGTCGTCGAGAAGGTGGACCTTGATGGGACCGTGGTATTCGTCAGTTCGGTGTCAGCAGGGATTGAACGGTATCGCATGAATCTCAAGCATCCGGACACACACAAAGCTTCAGATGGGCGAGTCCTGAACGATTTTCTCCGACGCAAGCATCTTGGCGACGCCCGTGGGACCTTTTACCTTGCGGGAGGACTGTTTGCCGCGTTTGGAACCCTTGCGCAGTAAGCGGATGTTGAAAAAGTCCTCCAGCTTCGTTCTCGCATCGCTCAAGGCTTCAACGTACCAACCGCGTACACCTCAGCCTTTCGCTCGCTGCGGCCTTGCTGGAAAGCCTTTTTGAACATCCTGCGGCTATTTGTGCTCGGTCGATGATTTTCAAGATGCCGAGGGCGTTTGAACATCAAAATAGTTTTTAACAGCCTGCGATTACATGTATCGATTTCCTGTCAGGTTCTCCTGAATTCAAACAGTCTCGTTGATCAACATAGCATTCGCTTCTCCTCATTTTTAGAGAGCGCGGACCGCTGACGCGTTCGGAAACATAGGCTAATGAGACCGATGACAACTGAAACGACTCAAATTTCCCCTGATGTAGTGCAGGTCAAGATTGTTCCAATCATTGCCAAGGAGCTCAGCGTTGGGGCTCATCAAGTTGCAGCAGCGATCACGCTGCTCGACGAAGGGGCCACGGTGCCCTTCATCGCGCGTTATCGGAAAGAGGCGACCGGTAACCTGGACGATACACACCTCCGCACGCTGGAGGAACGGTTGCTCTATCTGCGTGAATTGGAGGAGCGCCGCACTGCTGTCTTGGTTTCGATCGAGGAACAGGGGAAGCTCACGGATGCATTGCGGGCGAGTATCGAGGGTGCGACCACCAAGCAGGCCGTCGAAGATCTGTACCTCCCGTTCAAACCGAAGCGGCGCACACGCGCGCAGATCGCTCGCGAAGCTGGGTTGGAACCGTTGGCCGATAGCCTCTTGTCCGATCCGAGGCTGGATCCCGAGCAGGAAGCGCTCAAGTACATTCGTGTCGTGCCGGCTGCCGAAGGAGTGGAGGCGATCAATGTGCCTGATGCCAAGACCGCGCTGGAAGGGGCACGGGACATTTTGATGGAGCGGTTTGCGGAAACGGCCGATCTCTTAGCCGTGTTGCGGACGCGGTTATGGGACCAGGGTGTCCTCGCATCGACGGTGATGAAAGACAAGGAAACGGCGGAAGAGGAGAAGTTTCGTGATTACTATGCTTATACGGAGTCGATCAAGACCATTCCGTCGCATCGGGCCCTTGCATTATTCCGAGGTCGTACGCTGGGAGTCTTGAAACTCGAATTGGGTTTAGGTGAGGCCCTGGACAAGGTCGTTCCCCATCCCTGCGTGTCAACGATCGCGGCTCACGCAGGCATTGAGGATCGTGGGCGACTAGCGGATAAATGGCTAGCCGGTGTGTGCGAATGGACGTGGCGTGTCAAGATGCATCTCCAGATCAGCACCGAACTCTTGGTGCAATTGCGCGAAGCCGCCGAGGCCGAGGCGATCAAGATTTTTGCCAGGAACCTGCATGAGTTGTTGTTGGCGTCACCGGCCGGGCCAAAAGTTATCCTCGGTTTGGATCCCGGTATTCGCACCGGGTGTAAAGTGGCGGTGGTCGATGCAACGGGGAAATTATTGGCGACTGAAACCATCTATCCGCATCAGCCTCGCAATGATTGGCAGGGTGCGTTACAGGCACTCGTTCGTCTTGTCGTTCAACATGGCGTCGAATTGCTGTCCATTGGGAATGGGACGGCCAGTCGGGAGACGGATAAGTTAGCCGGTGAGGTGATCAAGCTGGTTGCCACGCAACGACCAGAACACAATGTTATGAAACTCGTGGTGAGTGAGGCAGGGGCGTCGGTCTATTCGGCATCAGCCTTTGCCGCGGCCGAGTTCCCAGAGTTGGATGTGAGTTTGCGAGGCGCGGTGTCGATTGCTCGGCGCGTACAGGATCCGCTGGCCGAGCTGGTGAAGATCGAGCCGAAGGCGATTGGAGTGGGGCAATATCAGCATGATGTCGATCAGCGGGCCTTGGCGCGGTCGCTGGATGCCACGGTGGAAGATTGCGTCAACGCGGTGGGCGTGAACGTCAACACGGCTTCGGTGCCTTTGTTGGAACGGGTCTCAGGCCTCAATAAGGCATTGGCCAGGAATATTGTGGACTATCGCAACGCGAACGGGCCGTTCCCAAACCGGACGGCGATCCGCAAGGTTCCGCGTCTTGGTGAAAAAACATTCGAACAGGCGGCAGGCTTCCTACGCATTCCCGATGGCGACAACCCCTTGGATCGATCCGCCGTGCATCCAGAGGCCTACCCGGTGGTTGAACGCATTCTGACGCGACTGGGAGCCGGGATTACCGACGTGATGCGTCAGCCGGCAGTCTTGAGGGGCTTGACGCCGACTGATTTTACCGATGAACAATTCGGGGTGCCGACGGTACGGGACATTTTTGTCGAGCTGGAAAAGCCAGGCCGAGACCCTCGTCCAGAATTCAAGACGGCAAGTTTCCGTGAGGGGGTTGAATCGCTGACTGATCTCCAGGCCGGCATGGTATTGGAAGGAGTGGTCACGAATGTGGCGGCATTCGGGGCCTTCGTGGATATCGGCGTACATCAGGATGGGCTTGTGCATGTGTCGGCGCTGGCCAATAAATTTATTAAAGATCCACACGAGGTGGTCAAACCGGGTCAGATTGTCAAGGTGAAGGTCATCGATGTTGATCTGAAGCGTCAGCGGATTGCGCTGACGATGCGTCTGGAGGATGCGGCCAGCCGTCCATCTGGGCAGACACAGCCTGAGAGCCAATCCGCGCGTGACTCGCGCGGGCGTGGGCCGTCGGTGTCCAACCAGGCGGCACGAGCGCCTCAGCCGATCGGCGCCATGGCACTAGCGTTGGCGAAGGCAAGGCAAAAGTCATAGCGAGCATGGTTCCGTATAATTATGGATTGTGTGTATCACTGTGGATAGAGTGACATTGCGACTTCCGAGATGCTAACAGGCTGGTAACATCCCTAACACTCGTTGTTTTGTAGGACGACAATTATCCGCGTGTGGCCTCGCCCGCGCTACCCGTATTTTATTTTGAGTGAGACGATGCCAAGCTGGAGAAGAAGAGTCACTGCATTGGCCAGAATCACAGGCAGCGAATCGATCCAGATCCCGTAGATCAGCCACAAGAGCACGCCGATCGTGAACGTCAGCACCATCCCCCAGGATAAATCGCCGGTCGACTTGGATTTCAAGGCTTTTGCGAGTTGGGGAATAAAGGCAACCGTGGTCAAGGTTCCGGCCGTTACTCCCAGGATCATGGCTCCGTCCATCGCCTATACCGGCCACTTCTCTTCGTTCCACGCCATATCCCAGAACATCCACTCATAGCGTGAACTGATGATGAAAGAGTCTTCCATGCGCCGCAGTTCTTCCTTGCCGGCGGTCTTGGCCCACTGATCGACTTTCTTCCGCATCCACAGCTGGACTTGGGCAAACTCCGGCGACGCATACAGCATGAGCCAGTCGCGGTAGGGATGATTCTTGGGCGGCGTACCTTTCTTCAGAAGGTGTTGCCCCACAACGCAATAGACCCAGGCGCAGGGGAGCGCAACGACGGTGATCTCTGCCGCGGTGCCTGAAGCGGCGACGGCCAGCATATGTCTGGTGTAGGCATAGTTTGTCGGCGCCATTGGCACAGAGGTCATCTGCTTCGCCGTCAGTGCCCATTTCTTTCCGTAGCTCTCGTGCAGGCTCCGCTCGACGATGATGGTCTCTTCTGCCAGCTTATTGAATCGCAAGGCCGATTCAGAATCGGGGGCCTTCAGCGCGGCAGCAGAAAACACACGCGCCAGATCGCCGAGGAATCTGGCATCTTGTAGGATGTAGTATCTGAATTTCTGTGCAGGCAAGGTGCCGTTGCCGAGAGCAACGACAAAGGAATGACTCAGCTGGGCATCCCAGATAGATGTGGCGAGCTTGCGCAGGTGGTTTGAAAATGACATAGGCTACTCCTTTAGGTAGGTGTTGCGGCTCTCACGCACGAGAGGCGTCTCACACCACGCACTGTACTGTCAGATGTAGGGAACCCAGGGTCCTGACATACGATTCATGCCGTCTAGGGCTGCGACTTTGTAACATTCGGCCAGGGTCGGATAATTGAAGACCGTGTCGATAAAATAATTGATCTTGCCATGAAAGGCCATGACGGCCTGGCCGATGTGGATCAGCTCAGTCGCTCCCTCGCCGATAACATGCACGCCCAGTAGATGTTTGGTGTCCCGGTGGAACAGCAGCTTGAGCATGCCGGTTTCGTCGCCGATGAGCTGCCCGCGGGCAATCTCCCTGTAACGGGCGATGCCGACTCCAAAAGGGATGGCTGCCTGGATGAGTTCTTCCTCGTTTCGTCCCACCATTGAGATCTCAGGAATGGCGTAGATGCCATACGGGAGGAGCGAGGTGTCCGTGCGATCCGAGTGACCGAACGCATGGCAGGCCGCGTGGCGGCCTTGTTGCATCGACGTCGAGGCCAGTGCCGGAAAACCGATGACATCACCGACTGCATAGATGTGAGGAATCGAGGTTTGGAGGTGTTCATTCACGGTCACCCGTCCTCGGGTATCCGGTTGCAATCCGATGGCTTCCAGATTGAGCGTCCGTGTTGCCCCGACGCGACCGATCGCGTACATGAGTGTCGACGTCTGGATCGTCCGGTTGTTCCGTAAGGACACGTGGATGGAGTGGTCCCGCTCGCGCGTGATCGTGAGGACTTCTTCATCGTGATACAGCGTCACACCTAGATTTTTCATGCATTGTTGGAGCGTGTCAATGATCTCAGCGTCGACGAACTCCAACAGTCGCGGTCGTTTGTCGATCAGGGTGACGGGGATTCCCAAGGCAGCGAGCATCGAGGCGTATTCCGTTCCGATCACTCCGCCTCCGACAATGACGATGGTGTCGGGGATGTGTTTCAGGGTCAGGAGGCCGTCCGTATCGATGACCGTATGGTCGTCGAACGGAATGTGGGACGGCCGAGCCGGTTCTGTCCCCACGGCAATGACAATATAGTCCGCCGTCAGCTCAAGCGCGCCATGCTCTCGTTGAATGCGCAGACGATGAGGATCGAGAAAACTGGCGGAACCAAATACCATATCGACCTGATTTCTGGCCATCTGATTTTGCACGATCTCGATTTCGTGCTTGATGACATGATTCGCGCGGAAGGCCAAGTCTTCGATCGTGATCTTCTTCTTGACGCGGTACGCACCTCCGTAGATATTTCGCTGTCGAAATCCGGAGAGGTAGAGCACCGCTTCGCGGAGGGATTTGCTCGGAATGGTGCCGGTATTGATACAGACCCCACCGACGACGCCCTTTCGCTCGATGATTCCGACCTTCCTGTTGAGCTTGGCTGCCTGAATGGCAGCCTTTTGGCCGGCAGGTCCCGTGCCGATGACGAGAAGATCGTAATGAGCCATTAGAGCTTTGGGAAGGTAAGGAGGTAGCTGGGAGAGCGACTCGACGCTCCCCCAGCATCTCAGCTTTAAGATATCTTCTAGTTAACTCTCCGTTACTAATCGACGCGCAAATTGCAAGGCTTCTTCCATGTCCGGGAGTTGGGCGACCTCCGGAGTAATCTGCAGATAGCGAATGGTATTCGTCTTATCGACGACCATGACCGCTCTCGTCAAAATATGAGGACCGTCCAGGAAGAGGCCATGGGTTTTCCCAAACTCGCCTCCCCGGTAGTCGGATAGGAAGGTGACGTTGGCGATTTTCGCTTCTGCCGCAAACCGTTTTTGAGCGAAGGGCGTATCGACGCTCACGGTGATGAGTTCAACCATCTTATCGAGACCTCTATTGCGCTCGCTCAGAAGATGCGTCTGTTGTTCGCAGACCGGGGTGTCGAGCGAAGGGACCACACTGATGATACGGACTTTTCCCGCCCCTTTGGTCTGCGCGATATTCACGAGGGATAAGTCGTTCTGCGCGACGTTCACATCGCGGAGCGCGTCGCCGACTTTGACTCCGTTACCGGCGAGCGTCAACGGGTTGCCCTTGAAGAGGACCTTGTTGCCTTCGCCCGCAACAGCCGTTCCATCCGCTACCGTGATATTTTTGTAGGAAAAACCGGCGCCGGTTGATCCTCCCATCGTTTGACATCCAACAAGGCCAAGCGAAAGGCACAGTGTGGTGCCCATGAAACCAGCATATCTCGTCCGCATCGTAGGCTCCTTTCTGAAGATAACGAGTGGGGATCCCACTCGACCCCTCTGTTCAGGGTGACGGTTGAATATACGCGATCACCGATTGGTTGACCAGGTCCGGCCGTTCCCATTGCGGCATATGACCGGCCTTGGGAATTCTGACGAATGTGGATCCGCGAATTCGGTTGTGCAGTTCTTCACCCACAGCCAGGGGGAACACCCGGTCGTGATCACCCCAGATGATCATGGTTGGATGCGTGATGCTGCTGATGTGTGGGGCGAAATCGGTTTCCCAGGATGGGAGGGCATTCCTGACGGCCATGATGGGCTTGATGCTGCCGGGGCGTCGGCGGTTTTGGTTGGATCGCTCGATGACGACCGGCGTGAGGAGCGTGTGGTCGTGGACGATTTCTTTTAGGACGGAATCGGTGACCAGTCCGCCGAACAGCCAGTTGCCAAAGGAGACGAGCCAGGAAGGGGCTCGAGATTCTAAGGCTTGCCTGAACGACCGGCTGGTGAGCTTGGCCATGACCTGAGACGGGAGTCCGCTGATGAGCACGAGTTTGTCGACACGGATGGGGTGGGTCAAGGTCATGCCAATGGCTAACCCTGCGCCCATAGAATTGCCGACGAGTGTGGCGTGAGGAATCTGCAGGGCGTCCATGAATCCGATACAGAAGTCCAACATCTGATCCGGCAGGTACTCAATGTCCGGTTTATCAGACAATCCAGAACCGGGTAGGTCGAGCGTTAGGGTGCGAAAATGTTGAGACAAGGCATGTTGCTGATGTTCCCATTGCCACATCGATCCGCCAAAGCCGTGGATGAGAATGACCGGCGGGCCAGTACCGACATCGAGATAGGCAATCCGTTGACCATGGACGAGCACGGTTTTGATGGGGATGCGTTCGCTTGGGGTCCGTTCTAACGTTTCAAAGTAGGATGGAATCTGTGACGGAGTGATGCAGGCGCTCATGAGGGACGAGACGAAGCCCAGGATGAGCAGCTCAGGCTGCCAGCGTCTCCATGGACCAGGGATCGTACTGGTGATGGGATTACTCCAGTTGGATGACGGTTTCATCCGTTTTCACATTGTCGCCCTCGGCAGTCAGGATCGCAACGACTCTCCCATCGATTGGCGCCGGCACCCGGCTTTCCATCTTCATCGCTTCAATGATCAACAGAGGATCGCCAGTCTTGACGCGATCGTCGACGGCCACCAGAAGTTTCACCACTCGGCCGGGCATGGGTGGAGCCACATCACCTGGCTTCGAGGGGCGAGGACGTTTGGGTTTTCCTCCCGCTCCCGTCTCCTGGGACTCCGGGACACCGGCGAGCACTTCCTGGATGGGTTCGAGTGACACTTCTTCGAGCTTGTCGTTGACGCGGATATAGTAGGGCTTGCGTCCGTCCACCTTTCGGCCAGAGCCCGAGACCTTCACATGATAGGTCTCGCCATGCACCGTCACATTGAATTCCACGGGAGCCAGGTGCAGTTCGTGAGCGGTGGCGGGTCCTTTCGCCGACCCCAATTCGAGCGGCTCCGGGATCAACTCGCCCTTCTCGCGGGCTTCAAAAAAATCTCGCGCGATGGCGGGAAAGAGCACGAACGACAGCTGGTCCTCAACGCTCTTGGCTGAATCGGGGAGTTCCTTTTTGGCGTCATCGAACTCCGGCTCAAGTCGGTCAGCCGGTCTGGATTTGATCGAGGTTTCGTCGCCGGTCGCACGCGCCATCACATCGAGATCGACCTGTCCCGGCGCACGGCCATACAGCCCCAAAAAATAGTTCTTGGTTTCGGTCGTGATGACTTTATAGCGCTCTCCGGTCAGCACATTGAGTGTCGCTTGGGTGCCGACGATTTGGCTGGTCGGCGTGACGAGCGGGGGATAGCCCATTTCTTTCCGCACACGCGGGACCTCGTCGAGCACCTCTTTCATCCGGTCCAAGGCATTCTGCTCCGTCAACTGGGCAGCCAAGTTCGACAGCATGCCTCCGGGAATCTGCGACATGAGGATTCCCGCATCGACGCCGGTAAAGTCGCTTTCGAACTGGCGGTATTTGCGGCGAACCATTCGAAAGTGTTCGGTGATCGGCTGGAAGGATGCGAGTTCCAGCCCCGTATCGTAGGGAGTATTCTGGAGCGACGCGACCAGCGTTTCGGTCGCTGGGTGGGAGGTTCCTCCTGCCAGCGGAGAGATGGAGGTATCGAGCATGTCGAGGCCTCCGAGGATCGCCATCAACGAGGCCATCGAGGCCATACCGGAAGTGCAATGCGAGTGGAGATGCAGCGGGACCTTGACCGCGGCCTTCAGCCGACGCACCAGATGGTAGGCGTCGAGCGGCGCCAGGAGTCCGGCCATATCTTTGATACAAATCGTATCCACCCCTAGATCTTCCAACTTTCTGGCCAGATCCACAAACCGGTCGAGGCTATGGACTGGGCTGACGGTATAGGAGATGGCGGCCTCAGCATGTTTGCCGCAGGCTTTCACTTCGCTCACGGCCCGATCGAGATTCCGCACGTCGTTGAGGGCGTCGAAAATGCGGAAGACATCGATGCCGTTGGTGGCCGACCGTTCGATGAATCGCTCCACCACGTCATCGGCGTAATGGCGATAGCCGACGAGATTTTGTCCTCGCAGCAGCATTTGGAGCTTGGTGTTGGGCATCGCGGCCCGGAGGGCGCGGAGTCGTTCCCAGGGATCTTCCTTCAAGAAGCGCAAGCAGGTATCGAAGGTGGCTCCGCCCCACACCTCCAGCGACCAATAGCCGATGGCGTCGAGTTTTTGCGCGATCGGCAGCATGTCTTCCGTACGCATGCGCGTGGCGAGCAACGATTGATGACCGTCTCGCAGCGCCACATCCGTAATCAGCACCGGTTTGCCGGCAGCCGGTTGAATCGTCAACTCGCTGGGGCGTGGTTTGACGCTTTTTGAAGTCTTCACTGTTGGAGCGGACGGTTTGGTCTTATTGGCCTGTTTTTTTGCTGCTGGTCGTCGTTTCGCCATGTCGTCTCGTGATCTCTTGGGGGAATAGTGTGTTGTGTGTCCGATTACAGTCCTTCGTAGGCGGCAATCGCGGCGGACAGCGCGAGAACCAGATCTTCCGGCTGCTCAAACTCATGGTACGAGTACAACTCAGGGTGGGTATCCAGATACGATGTGTCGAATCGTCCGGCAATAAAGTCCGGTTCCTGCATAATCGCTTCCATGAAGGGAATCGTGGTTTTCACTCCACGGAGCACGTACTCTTCAAGGGACCGGCGCATGCGGCTGACGGTTTCTTCCCAGGTGCGGCCCCGAACCGTCAACTTGGCCAGCAGGGCGTCATAATAGGGCGGGATCGTGTAATCCTTGTACACAGCGCCGTCGATGCGCACACCGATTCCACCGGGAGAGAGGTAGGCCGTGACCGTGCCCGTGCAGGGCAGGAAATTGTTTTTGGGGTCTTCCGCATTGATCCGGCACTGGATCGCGTGGCCCTGGAGGATCACGTCCTTTTGCTGGATGCTGAGCGGCAGGCCCGCCGCGATCTTAATCTGATTCCGCACGATATCGATGGCTGTGATCTGCTCTGTCACCGTATGCTCGACTTGAAGGCGCGGATTCATCTCAATAAAGTAGAACTTGCCCTCTTGATCGAGCAGAAACTCCACGGTTCCCGCGTTGTCGTAGTGCACCGCGCGCGCGATGGCGATGGCGGCGTTGCCCATCTCTTCCCTGAGCGCTTGGGTCAAAATCAACGAGGGGGCGATCTCGATCAGCTTCTGGTGTCGTCGCTGGATCGAACAGTCTCGCTCCCCGAGATGGATGATATTGCCATGCTGATCGCCTAGTATTTGGAACTCGATATGATGCGGCCGCTCGATATATTTTTCGATGAAGACGCTGCCGTCGCCGAAGGAGGCCTGGGCCTCGCGCGCCGCAACGTCCATGTTCTCGCGCAGCTCATCGTCGGACCGGACCACGCGAAGCCCGCGACCGCCGCCGCCGGCGCTCGCTTTGATCATGACCGGGTAGCCTGCTTGTTTTGCGAAGGCTAGGGCTTCTTTGGCAGTGGTAATCGCCCCATCGGTGCCGGGCACAATCGGCACGCCGATAGATTCGGCCAGCTCGCGCGCCTTGACCTTGCTGCCCATGAGGGTAATGGCATGGGTAGAGGGGCCGATGAATGTGATGCCGGACGCCTGGCAGAGCTCAGCGAACTCCGCATTTTCAGACAGAAACCCGTACCCAGGATGGACGGCATCGGCGCCGATCCGTTGGGCCAGGTCGACGATCTGCTTACTATCCAGGAATCCCTTCACCGGACCTGGGCCGACCAGGTAGGATTCGTCCGCCTTCTTGACGTAAATCCCGGTCGTATCTGCTTCGGAATAGATGGCAGCGGTGGCGATGTTCAATTCGCGGCAGGCGCGGATGATCCGCATGGCAATTTCACCGCGATTGGCGATTAAGATTTTCTTGAACATGCCTGAGCCTGTCAGCTATCGCGTGGAAAAGAATGAGTATAGAAAAACGAATGTGTAAGCTAGCATAGGATTAAGAAGCCTGTCGAGAGACGTAGTGACAAATCAGTCCGTGTGAGTCATTCAGGCGAAGGGTTGATCGTCGTCGGCTGCCGATAATTGTGTCGCCACCTCCGTCCGTGTCGTGTAGAATTCGTCCGTTTCTGGTCTCCCAACATTCTGGGAGTATCCCTTCATAAGACTGGCGGTAGACAGACTCAATGTCTTTCATGAAAGGTGGTTGTTGCCAATGAAGCGGGAGTTGTCATTAAACCTAACATCATGGTCTTGGCTACGAAGCGCGACGCAGATGAGTGGTGTTCTGCTGCTTATCGGAATCATCTCCACTCCGGCCTGGAGTGAAAGCCCTGCCCCTTCAGTGCATTGGGGAAGTACGGCATTCCCGGATCAGTATTCGACGTTGACGGGAGGACTGACCCTCAATCGGTTTACCCCCGTCGATGGGTTGGGAAATAAGTACGATTCCACGGTAGGCAACACACTCGGCTTCAACTTGATTACGCTCAGCTGGACCCAACACTGGGGTGGGATTTTTCAAGGGTGGAGTACCAACCTCACGGCCGGGATCAGCCCGACTGCCGATGAGCCGAGCCAATACTTCCAGAATAACGTCGTGCATCAACTTCGCCAACTCCCGTCGGTTCCGACCGTGGACGCTCGGAAAGATACCGATGTGATGATCGATGGGTCCGTGACGCGGTGGTTTCCTCTCTTTCGTCCCAAAGTGATCTTTGCGGGTGCCGGGTTTTCCGTCGGCACGATTTATCAGCAAGGGTTTCTTCGCGCCGGGATTAGGCGGATGCCGATTACGCCAACCCTGTATCATAGTGACACGTGGGGCGATGTGAGCTTGCGGGCTTCCGTGCTGGGACGAATCAGCTATCAGGACAACGGGGCCGTGCTTCATGCCGTGAGAAGCACCGCAGGGTTGGTGCAGCCGGCCATCGCATTTGGTCAGTACCGGACAACCGAGTCGGGTGAAACCATTCCCATGTGGGAAATTGAGCTGGCGCTCATGTGGGACTCAGGGATTTTCGTGAATACCACGGGACAAAGCCAGAAGCAGTTTGCCTGGTCGTTAGCCGCGTCCGCCGGACCGATGCGTTTCGAAACCTGGAATGACAGTATGGGTCACCTCTCAGAGCGAGACTATGGCCCCTCCTATGGCGTAGCCCTGACCCTTGATGTCCTGCGAGTCTGGAACACTATTCAAGAATTCCGAGTGAAGCCCATCACTGACCAGCCG
>NEWS02000004.1:589894-619956 GCA_002869845.2 Nitrospira sp. CG24B
CAGAGTTTTGAACCGGCCTTGCAGCAGGTGTCCCACGCGCTGATGGCAACAATTGAACCATTGGCTGTACGCGCCATGGAGGCGGCGTAAGCCGCGACGAAGATTCGGCTCGGGCGTTTCAATCACCAGGTGATCATGATTTTCCATCAAACAATACACGTAGCAGCGCCAGTGCTGTTGCTGCATCTCGCGACCGAGTAAACCAGATGAACTGGTGCCGATCGCCGTCCTTCAGGAAGATGGGTTGTTGGGCATTGCCGCGGGCGGTGATGTGGTAGAGCGCGCCGGGAAATTCGAGGTGGAGTGGGCGCGCCATGAGATGAAACACGACGGTCCAGGAAGTGCAAAGTCAAGAACTGACCCCGCCTCTCCTCTAATCGCCTTGACCAGAGACAGATTTAGTAGTAGATCTAAACAAGAAAGCAGAAAAAATTCACTTGCGAATATAGAATTAGGCCCATCAGCCTGCGCAAGCAGGTGATACTGGACGATGACACCCACCCTGCAGTGAATGGAAATATATGTACAGGTCTGTCAACGACCGAGGCCTACGCTGTTAGCGTCTGAAAAGCGCCACGCTTATTACACTAGACTCGATTCCATCTCCGGGAACCGCTTCACCTTAATGGCTCTGGCCGTCTTTTCCACAGCGGCCAGATCATAGGCCAGCTGCATACGCATCCAATGCTCCACCGTCGAGCCAAAGGCTTTCGAGACGCGAACTGCCATCTCCGGCGAGAGCGAGGTCCTGCCATTGATTACCCGTGAGAGGGTCTGGCGCGTGACGCCGAGGCGCTTGGCCGCATCGGTCAGGCTGAGGCCCGAGGCCTCAATGGAATGTTTAATCAGTTTTCCCGGATGAGCGGGTTGTTTCATCGGCATGTTACGTCTCCTTTAATGATAGTCCACCAAATTCACATCGAAGGCCTTTCCGTCTTCAAACCGGAAGATGATCCGGTGATTGCGTGAGACGAAGACGCTAAACCACCCCTTGCGGTCGCCGGTCAGCCGGTGCAAGCCAAAGCCGGTGATATCGAGCTCCCGGACAGTTTGTGCGGTATCCAGCACCGATAAGTAGAGTTCTGCTTTTCCGGCAATGTCCGAGCGTAGACCACTCCGGTCGCCGTGCTCATAGAGCCTTCTTAGGCCACGATGTTTGATCTTTTCGATCATTGTTCTATAGTAACACGTAACATGACATGTTACAAGTCTCATGTGAACACGCTTTCGGCATGATGGTTGATTTTGTTCGAAAAAGGATGTCCTTCATGGGATCTTTACATGGGCGAACACATCGTGACAGGAGGAAAACCATGAAGACCTACAATCTTAAGACTGAGTACAATTGGCGTGGTGATGTGGCCGAACTTCTGGCAAAACACAGATATGGAGCAAAGAGAACAGAAGGTTATGATTTTCGTAAAGAGCCTGACCTTTCTCCGAAGGAGAATGCCTTACTAAAACGACTTTGGAAGAGTATTGACCTTTATAAGTGCGATGAATCAGGACAATTAGAAATCTATGAAGTTAAAGCGAAAACCTTCGGAGTCTCCAGAAGATCGGATATCACCAGTTCTTCTCTAGCCGCCTATCAACAAGCGCTTGCACAAAACATCAAAGTGCACTCTGTAACTGTAACATTCCACGACAACTGGGAGGTCTCCTTTGTCATCGAAGATTTCGATGCAACAAAATTCAGAGTAAATGATGGAGGACACTATAGGAGAGACCTCTTATCAGCTTAGGAGCGCATTGGCACCAATGGGCACTGTCTGACATGTTTCAACAGACACAAAAGGTTCTGTGAAGATCGAAGCCAATCCATGATGGCTTCCTGAAACCCCTCACATAGGCATCTCGTCCATCATTCTCACAATCGGGCAGTCCTGGCCGACGACATCCACCGTGCCGTAGCTAAAGGGGGCCTGGCGATTCAGGCAGGTGCGGAGGGTTGTGAGTTCATGCTCAAAGAAAGGTTAATCGATCCAGTGAAGCGGATTGTCGGGGAGTGGAACAGGGGACGGATCGGTCAATGTGGGATCGTGAAGATTCGACCACGGACATTGTGTGACCGACTCCACGAGCTGGGCACGGATGGGGTTCCGCAGTACATAGGCAGGACGGTGAGCAAGTGGACGTCTTGCTGGATTCGCAAGCTTTTGAAGCATCCTTGCCAACCATGACTGGTGCCCCGGTAATGCCGATGGCACCGGCGGACATGAGCGGTGGGTAACCAATCGACTGACCGCTTCTCGCGAGTCTTCCAACTTCTGGCTCTCCGCCATATGATCGGGGCCTGAGCCTGCAATGTGAAATTAGCTGGTGTTTCTCGCTTTCAGTTGCAACAGGTGCACGACCACCTTTCCTTCTTTGCCCGGCCACGCTCCTGCACCACCTCCACCACTTCCGTTGGACAGTCCCCCCTCTAAGAGAAGCCGGAACCGTTCCGATCCGTTGATACAATCGGCCCGCAGACCATGACGTAGCGAATTCATCTGGCAGAGGCGGCACAAGAGTGGCTCCCATGAACAATTCAGGGCCGCAACAGGTGCACCACAGCTCCACTGCCTCTTTGAATGGATCACCGGCAGATAGCGGCCTGATCTGTCTCCTCATCCTCGCTCGCTTTCATGATCTTCCCGCCGATGGGGCGCAGCTGCGGCATCAGTTTGCACAGTCCGGGCAAGCCCTCTCAGATACCGAGCTCCTCCGTGCGGCTAAACATCTCGGACTGAAGGCCGGTCTGGTCAGTACCACGTGGAGCAACCTCCAGGGGACACCGCTGCCTGCCATGGCAAAACGGACTGATGGCCGCTATGTCGTGCTGGCGAAGGTCGAAGCGGAGAAGGTGTTGATCCAGGACCCCATCGAAGCGCGCCCGCTCGTGCTCTCCCGCGAACAGTTCGAAGCGATGTGGACCGGAGAACTCTTGCTCGTTACCAAGCGGGCCCAGGTCCGGCTGCAAGACCTGAAGTTCGATTTCACGTGGTTTATCCCCGCAATCGTCAAGTACAGGAAGTTCTTTGGCGAGGTGCTGGTGGCGTCGTTCTTCCTTCAGCTCTTTGCGCTATTAACCCCGCTCTTCACGCAAGTGGTCATCGACAAGGTGCTTGTCCATAAGGGTTTTACCACGCTTCATGTCTTGGCTATCGGCATGATTGCGCTGGCGGTCTTTGAAGCGATGTTAGGCGGGATCCGCACCTATCTCTTTGCCCATACGACGAACCGGATCGATGTGAGTCTTGGCGCGCAACTCTTCCGACACGTTCTGGCGCTTCCCTTGTCCTATTTTGAAGCAAGACGGATCGGTGACACGGTCGCACGTGTGCGCGAGTTGGAGCAGATCCGCCAATTCTTGACCAGCCATGCGGTCACTGTGGTGTTGGATGTGGTCTTCACGATCGTCTTCCTGGCCGTGATGTGGTTCTACAGTCCCACGCTTACGCTGGTGGTCATGGCCTCGCTTCCAATGTATGTGCTGCTGTCGATCGCCATTACTCCGGCGATCCGAGCGCGTTTGCATGAAAAGTTCAATCGAGGCGCCGAGAACCAGGCATTTTTAGTCGAAGCGATCAGCGGGATTCAGACCGTGAAAGCCATGGCGGTTGAACCTCCGCTTGTGCGGAAGTGGGAGGAACAACTGGCCGGCTATGTCCGGTCGAGTTTTCGAGCTACGAGCTTGATGATGGTGGCCGGCCAATCGGCTGCTTGTGTCCAAAAGGTGACCACTGTCGCCGTCTTGTGGGTCGGTGCCTATTGTGTGATCGAAGGCGATCTCAGTATCGGGCAGTTGATCGCGTTCAATATGCTGTCAGCGCAGGTAACAGGGCCCCTCTTAAGACTGGTCAATCTCTGGCAGGAATTTCAACAAGTCAGTATTTCCGTCCAGCGGTTGGGTGATGTGCTCAATACGCAGCCTGAGCCTTCGTACAATCCGAATCGGACGACGCTTCCCCACGTGACGGGTCATGTGCGGTTCGATGAGGTCACCTTTCGCTATCGGCCTGACGGTCCGGAGATCCTTCGCAAGGTGTCGTTTGCTGTCACGCCCGGGCAAGTGATCGGCATCGTCGGGCGATCTGGATCTGGGAAAAGCACAATCGCGAAATTGTTGCAACGTCTCTATGTGCCGGAACGGGGGCGTATGTTGGTAGACGGCGTGGATTTGGCGCAGGTCGATCCTGCCTGGCTCCGCAGGCAAGTGGGAGTCGTGCTGCAGGAAAATTTCCTGTTCAACGGCTCAGTACGGAGCAATATTGCGTTGACGGATCCAGGACTGGGGATGGAACAGGTGATTCAGGCTGCGAAATTGGCCGGCGCCCATGAGTTCATCCTGGAATTGGGGGATGGATATGACACCGTGATCGGAGAGCACGGATGTACGTTATCGGGAGGGCAGCGTCAGCGAATCGCCATCGCACGGGTCTTGGTTGCGAGTCCCCGTATTCTGATCTTCGATGAGGCGACCAGCGCGCTGGACTACGAGTCCGAAGCGGTGATTCAGCAGAACATGGCGCAGATCAGCCAGGGGCGTACGGTCTTCATCATTGCGCATCGGCTGAGTACGGTACGGCCTGCCCATCGCATCTATGTCGTCGACAAGGGAGAGATTGTCGAGCAGGGGTCGCATGACGAGCTGCTCCATGTCGGCGGGTTTTATGCGCGCTTACACGCGCATCAAGTCTGTATGGGGTAGAGGGGTAGGATGATCTTGGGAGCGTTCTCACGGCACTGGACAGTTTGGAAGACAGCGTGGCAATCCGAATCAAGCCAGCTGGCCGGCATGTCTGCTCCCGGCGGGTGTAACACAGAATTTCTGCCGGCGGTATTGGAAATCCAGCAGGCACCGCCCTCGCCGATCGGCCGAGCGCTCCTCTGGACCATCTTGGCGGCCTTCACTGCCGGAACGCTGTGGACCACGTTCGGCTGGATCGATATCGTGGCGACGGCACAGGGCAAGATCATCCCCAGCGGGTACTCGAAGATCGTCCAACCCTACGAAACAGGGGTCATTGCCTCAATTCATGTCCAGGATGGACAAGCGGTAAAACAAGGCGATGTGCTGATCGAGCTCGATTCGACCCTCAATCGCGCCGACCGTGACCGGGCATTCAATGAATATCGAGCGGCGAAAGTGGAAGCGGCGAGATTGCGCGCTCTGATCAAGGGGCAGTCCACATTTGAGGCCCCTCCAGATTCAGAGAGCGTCTCTGTCTTATTGCAACAACAGTTGCTGCGTGACCAGTTGGCCGAATACCAGGCCAAGATGGCGGCGGCTCAACACCTGATTGATCAACGACAGGCTGCCGTCGAGCAGACGCAAGAGAATATTCTCCGTTTGGAAGCCACGGTGCCGATGGAGACTGAACGCGCCGAGGCCTATCGGAAGCTGCTGGACCATGAAGCGGTTACGAAGATGGACTTTCTCCAGGCCGAAGGGCAGCGCATTGACAAGGCGCAAGAGTTAGCTGGGCAAAAGAGGAAGCTCCAACAAGATCAGGCGGCGCTAGCCGAGGCTGAGAAGCATCACCGGGCCATGCGGTTGGAATTCCAGCAGAGCAAACAGGCGGAACTATCGGCGCTCGAAACCAAGGCGCTCTCGCTCGCGCAAGAAGTCACGAAGGCTGGACAAAAGGCCGGTTTGCAGCGGCTTGTCGCGCCGATCAACGGCGTGGTGCAACAGCTAGCGGTGCATACCGTTGGCGGTGTGGTGACCCCAGCCCAGCAGCTGCTCCTCGTCGTGTCGCAAGACCATCCAGTTGAGGTCGAGGCGCAGGTCGAAAACAAGGATGTGGGCTTTGTGAAGGAAGGGCAGCCAGTCGAGATTAAGGTCGAAACGTTTCCATTCACGTTGTATGGCACGATTCCCGGCTCTGTGCTAACAGTCTCCGACGATGCCGTTCCTATCGAACAAGTTGGGCTGGTGTACCCAACGAGAGTCAATATGGATCGGTCGACGATGCAGGTCGAAGGTAAACAGGTGAATCTTTCGCCTGGGATGGCTGTGACCGTTGAGATCAAGATTGGGCAGCGCCGCATCATCGAGTATCTGCTAAGTCCCTTGCTCAAGTCGATGAAGGAAAGCCTGAGGGAGCGGTGATCGGATGGTGAAATCATCTGCCCCTCTTGGGCTCTGTCTGCTGGCTGTCGGAGTCCTTGCTGCGGACTTTGTATGGGCTGATGCTTCACCCGGTGGATCGAGTGGTGGCCTGTCTCAACCTTTTCCGCAACAGCCACTTCAGCTCACGTTGAAAGGGGCGTTGGCCGCAGCCGTTGATAACAATCCTGACGTGCTGTTGTACAAAGAACGAATTCAGGAGGCCAAGGGTCAGGTGCGAACCCAGTTGGGAGCCATGTTGCCCAATGTATCCGCCAATGTGCGACAGACCAGGCAGACACAATTTCTCGGTACCATCGGGCTCTCGCCGGTGCGTACCGATCCCTTCAGCATTTTTGATACGCGGGTCACCGCTACGCAGAACCTGTTCAGCCTCAGCCTCATTCAGGGGTGGCGGGCCTCACGGGAATCACTCCAAACGACTGAGCAGGAAGCGGAAGCCAAGAAATTGGACACGATGGCCAGTGTGGCGCTTACCTATATGGAAGGGTTGAAGGCCACCGCCATGATCAAGATGCACGAGGCGAATCAGCAGGTCATGAACGAATTACTCGGCATTGTCAGACAACGGCAACGTGGAGGGCTGGCCACAGGGTTGGAGATCGCACGGCTGGAAGCGCAGCTGGCTGCGGAGCGGCAACAGGGATCATCTGCCCGGTATGATCTTGAACATACCACACTGAGTCTCGTCAATCTGCTCGCATTGCCCACGGAAACTGCTCTCATTCTGACCGATGAATGGCTGACAGAGATGTCGGATGTCCCGACGCCGCAGGGGGCGGTGGAAGCGGCATTGAGCCAACGGCCGGAGGTGCAGGCGCAGCACACCCGTGTGAAAGCGTTGGAGCTGACCTATGCCGCCATCACTGGGGAGCGGTTGCCGTCGCTGGTGGCTCAGGGAGAGTATGGGCTCATCGGCAATCGTTGGAGCAACACGCTCGACACCTACAATATGGCCGTGATTCTCCAGATCCCGATCTTTGACGGAGCCCAGCGTGAGGGCCGTATCGCCCAAGCCAGAAGCCAGTGGCAGCAAGAATCGTTACGCATGAGATCGGTGTTCAACCACATCAAGATGGAGGTACACGATGCGCTTGCCTCACTGGCAGCGGCCAAGGAGCAAGTTGGCATTGCGCAGGTTGGATTACAGATGGCAGCCAAGGAACTTGATCTTGCGCGAGAACGTTATGCCGTCCTGACTTCCACCAGCCACTTTGAACTCACCAATGGGCTTTCGTCAGTAGCCCGTGCCAGAGAAAACCTCGTCACCGCACTCTTTCAGCTCAACGCCGCTCGGGTCAATCTCGCCCGTGCAACTGGCAGTCTCCATACACTGAGTTAGAAGCTGTTCGAGGCGTGAGTCAGCGTTGACCTGTCGTTGCTCAGTCCATGTGATCCCGTCAGTGTGGCGACACCTGTATCATTGATTTCCACGCCGATCCCATCAACGGGTTCAGAGTCTGCATTGCCTTGACTTGATCCAGTCCTTCACTCACACTCCCGGTATGTACGATCAGTCTGAAAGCGACCTTTTGCGGATGTTGGCCGATCGGGCAGGGATTGGTGCCGACTATTACGACATCGCTGGAACGCACCATGTGACGACGGATGAGACGCGACGGGCCATTCTCGTTGCCATGAATTTGCGGGTTGCGAATCGTGATGAGCTTCTTGCGGAGCTGGAGGCGTGGGATAACCGGTGGTGGCTCAGAGGCTGCGAACCGGTTCATGTTCTGCGGTTAGGACGAGATGCAGGGGCCTGGTCGTTGTATGTGCCGTGCGAGAGTTCGGACGATTCTGCGCTTTCCGTCAAGTGGGCACTCTGCGCGGAGAACGGAGCCACGCAATGTGAGCGAGCGGAGGGGCCTGGTCTCAAAGTTGAAGAGACCCGCACGATTCAGGGACGCCGATTTGTTCGTATCGCGTTGGCATGCCCGCAAGACCTGCCGCTTGGCTATTACTCAGTCACCGCTCATGCAAAAGGGGGTGGTACGAATACGGAAGCCATGTTCCGTCTCATCGTCGCGCCGGATCGTTGTTACATTCCTGATGAGCTCCAGCAGGGTGTGCGGTGGTGGGGCGTTGCGTTGCAGCTCTACTCATTGCGGAGTCATCACAATTGGGGGGTCGGCGATTTTCGAGATCTGGGTGCCGTCATCGAATGGGCAGGAAAACGTCTGGGCGCTGCGGTGATTGGGTTGAACCCGCTCCACGCGCTTAAGAATGCCAAGCCCTATCACATGAGTCCCTATTCACCCACCAGCCGCCTATTTTTGAACGACTTATACATCGATGTGACCCAGGTTCCAGAGTGCTGGACGGGCCCGGATGTGCAACGCCGGCTTGCCGATCCCTCAGTCCGCTCGAGGATCGACGCGGCTCGTCGATGCGAGTTCGTGGATTATGACGCGGCGAGGTTGGTGAAACGCGAGGTGCTCGAACTGTGCTATCAGGTATTTGTGCGGGACAATTTCGAAGGGGTCGAACCGGAATTGAAGCCAATGACGGATCGGGGGAGACACTTCCAGCACTTCACGGAGCGGGAAGGTAAATCCCTGTCGTACTATGCAGTGTTTCAAGCGCTGGAGGAAGAACGGCAGTCTGCCCAACAGGCTTCAGCTGTCTGGGAGGATTGGCCGGAATCCTATCGAACTCCAACGTCGGAGGCCGTGGAGGAATTTCGGCGTCAGCGGATGTCGCGGGTGCGATTTTTCCAATATCTGCAATGGCTGGCCGCGGACCAGTTGCTTGCGGTGGTGAAGAAGACGCACGAGGCCGGTATGCCGATCGGCTTGTACCATGACTTTGCCTTGGGAAGCGATCGCTATGGCGCCGACGGGTGGCTGAATCAAGAGGTCCTGGCGTTTCAGGCCGACTGTGGTGCGCCTCCTGATGCATTTGCCCCTGAGGGACAGAATTGGGGATTTTCTCCACTTGATCCATTGCGTCTGCGCGCAAGCGGCTACCAATACTTTATCCAATTACTCCGTAATAACCTCCGCTATGGGGGAGCGATACGGATCGATCATGTCATGGCGCTCTTTCGACTGTTTTGGATTCCCCGTGGTCTTCCACCGGCGATGGGGACATACGTGCATTACCGGGATGACGAACTCCTGGCGATTTTGGCGTTGGAGAGTGTGCGGGCGAAGGCGCTGGTGATCGGTGAAGATCTGGGCACCGTTCCCGATTGGGTGCGCGACCGACTCGGACCAGCCGGTGTCTTATCGTACCGAGTCTTCTATTTTGAGCGAGAATACTGGGGAGGCTGGAAGCCTCCGACTCAGTATCCTGCTCAAGCACTCGCTGTCGTCACAACCCACGATCTTCCAACGTTGGTGGGGTATTGGGAAGGCGTGGATATCGACACCCGATCCACGCTAGGACTCTTTCCTTCAGAGGCCGCGCGAAATGCGATGTGGGCGGAACGGCATCGAGAAAAGGCAGGGATTCTCACGGCCTTGAAGTCTCAAGGGCTCCTACCGGCTGGTGTATCGGAGGATCCTGCCCAGGTGCCGATCATGACGACTGAGTTGATGGAAGGTATTCATCAGTATCTGGCCCGTACCCCTACGTGGATGGTCTTGGCCAACATCGATGATGTCATCGGCACCCGTGTGCAGGCCAATCTTCCGGGGACGGTAGACCAGCACCCAAATTGGTGTCGGAAGTTGAGTCTGCCGGTGGAGGAGTTGGCCCAAGATTCCCGATTTGAACGACTTGCGGCTCTGTTGCGTTTGACCCGCCCTCTTGTGTAAGTACTTCCGTGAAGAAATCCCTACGTTCTCGATTCAGCGGCTATGATTCTCGGCCAGGCGGAGCGAATCGATGATTGCCATGACGCATCGTGACCGTCTCGTGCTGGCCATCGCGGCTGCCTGCTTCCTCATCATCTTGGTCATTGAAGAATTCGCCCCGGCCAACGTTGTCGGTGCGTATGGGTATGTGTTGCCGATCTTGTTGGTGACCACCCTTCGGAATCGAACGATCATGTTGGTGACGGTGCTGGCCTGTGTCATGGCGACCTATTCAGGGCTGCTCCAACCGACGAAGCCAGGCCGGTTTCAAGCCGCGGTCATCAATCGGAGTGTCGTCGTCGGCGTTCTGCTGTCGGTGGCGTACCTGGGTGTGAGCTGGGAAGAGCGGAAGGCGCGAGAAGAGGCGGCGAGGGCGGCGCTGGCCCGAGAAACCGAGAATTTGCTCAAAGCCAACACGCAATTGGTCCAGGCGAAAGATCAGCTGAACCGGTCGGAACGGTTGGCTGCGGTGGGACAGCTTGTGGCCTCCGTGGCGCACGAGGTGGGCACGCCGCTGCACTCGATCGCGTGGCATGTCCAGGCGCTGGCCGAGGAGCCTGGTGTGACGCCGGAGATGAGGCAGCGGGTGGCCATCATCGATGATCAGCTCACGCGAGTCGTTCGAATTATTCAGGATCTACTGTCTTCTACCAGGCCGCGCCAGCCTGAGCCGCAATGGCTTCCTGTGGAGGAAGTAGTTGGCCCCTCAGCGGTTTTGATGGAGCCGGCCTTCCATGAGAAGGGGATCGCTCTGGCGGTCGACATTCCAAAGGCTCTTCCGCTAGTGTGGGCGGACAAAGAGAAAATCCATCAAGTATTGGTGAATGTCTTGGCCAATGCGCTTGCCGCAACCCCCGCCCATGGAAAAGTCACTGTCATGGCAGAAAGTCGCGAGGCATCGTCAGCCGAACTGGAGCGAGGCCGACTGGTCGCAGAGGGCATGTCGCCGGTAGTGATTTCGATCGAGGTGCAGGACACAGGGTGTGGGATGCCGGAGGAAGACGCACAAAAAGCCTTTGAACCGTTTTTTACGACGAAGGCGGTTGGCAAGGGGACCGGCTTGGGGCTATTCTTGAGCCGTGAATCGGTGGTGGCTCATGGTGGCAGCTTGACGCTGACGAGTGAGATTGGGCGTGGCACGACTGTGACGATGACGTTGCCGGCGATGCGAAGCGAACCTATTCAGAGGAAAGAGGAGGCCTGATGCAACCAGCGACGATTTTGGTGGCCGACGACGATGCGGTTGCACGTGAGCTGTTGGCGGAAGCCCTCAGGAAGGAAGGGTATCACGTCGAGGCGTTTGCCGGTGGAGAAGCGGTGATTGCGCGTGGACGCCAGGGACGGGTCGATTTGGTGCTGACGGACATTCGCATGGGTGCGGTGGATGGGCTCACGGTCTTGCGGGAGTTTAAGCGAGTGAGTCCGAATACGGCCGTGGTGGTGCTGACTGCGTTCGGCTCTCTGGAGGGCGCGATCGAAGCGATCAAGCAAGGGGCGTACGATTATTTGGCAAAGCCGTTCAAGAAAGAGGACATCAAGCTGGTGGTCAAACGGGGGTTGGATCACTGTCGATTGCTTCAAGAGAATGCGCGGTTCCGAGAGGAGTTGAAGAGCAAAGACGCGTGGTCTCCGCTAGTCGGGAGCAGCACGGCGATGTTGGAGGTCTATAAGTTGGTCGCGCGCGTGGCGGAGAGCAAAAGCACGGTCCTGCTCCAGGGGGAAAGCGGAACCGGCAAAGAGCTCATTGCTCGGGCTATTCATACGAACGGCCCACGCCGGGACAAGCCGTTCATCCCGGTCAACTGCGGTGCGTTGCCCGATACCTTACTGGAATCGGAAATGTTCGGATATGAGAAAGGAGCCTTCACGGGGGCAGTTGGGACCAAGATCGGGCTCTTTGAATCAGCCACTGGAGGGACGCTGTTTCTCGATGAGATCGGTGAGCTCGGACAGGCGCTACAAGTGAAGTTATTACGGGTCATGCAGGATCAGGAAGTCCGCCGAGTCGGGAGCACAACATCCACTAGAGTCGATGTCCGGATCATCGCGGCAACCAATCGAGATCTTGAGCAGCTGGTGAAGGAGGGAAAGTTTCGGGACGATCTTTTCTACAGGCTGAAAGTTGTTCCGATCACGTTGCCGTCATTGGTTGACCGACGGGAAGACATTCCGATGCTGGTGCATCACTTCTTACAAAAGTGCGCGGCAGGGACGGAACACGCGGTACGAGGAGTCCTGCCGGAAACAATGGCGCTCTTGTCCCAATATCGATGGCCAGGCAATGTTCGAGAGCTTGAAAATGCGATTGAACGCGCCGTGTCGCTCAGCCACGGGCCTCTCCTGACGCCTGAAGATTTACCAGAGGTGATTCGCCAGCATGCAACCAATGACGCTGATACACGCCTTACACAAGTCGATCAGCTTGATGAGGCGTCTCTGACCCTAGAGGAAGTGGAAAAGCGGCATTTGACTCGCGTACTCAAGGAAACGAAGGGCAATAAGGTGAAAGCGGCAAAGATCCTTGGGATCGATAGACGAACGCTCTACCGTATGGCAGAGCGTTTCGGCCTAGATCTTGGAGAAGAGAATGAAGGTGCGGAAAAAGAGCCCGTCTAAGGTTTCGATCCGTAAAAAGTCTCGGTTGTGTACGTGGTCTGTACGATCTTCAACTCGTTCTTGATCAAACGGAGCTTATTTTCAGCACTTTGAGGAACTTGGGGTGCGGTGGGTTCCCATCCTTGAAACATTGTTTGCTTGCCTTCCGACGAGACTTGTAACCGGAGGCGGGAGCTCTGGTCAGTTTCCGCCGTCACAGCCGCTTGGGCACGGCTCCTGACCACACCGAACCGTCCTCTCACGAGCCAATCCCAGATACTGGACTGCTCATCCCTGTAGCCTGTCTGAAGCTGGGCGCCATCCTTCCAATCCACCTCGTAGTTGTCATCGGCTAAAACTTTAGTCACAGCCGCTTTCACCCGGTCTGCCGATGCAGGCAATGTGACTTCAACGACTTCTGGTGCTAAGGGGGTTTGTGGAGGAACGCTGGAACAACCAAAGGCGAAAACGGTAAGAGCGACGATGGCGAGACAGTCCTTTCGGATCATTTTGTTCTGGCCTCCTTCAGCCGGTATACGAGGTGAGTATCGGTCTGTGTCACTCCTTCGATACGATGTATGCGACTCAAGACCAGTTGGGTCAACGCATCTTGGTCCACTATGTCGGCTATTGCAATGATATCTGGCTTACCCCAACAGGGATCAATCGTTTTTATCTCTTTAATTTCCCCCAGCGCTTTCACGACAGCAGCTGTCTGTCCAGGGAGAACATTGATGAGCACGTACGCCCGGTCAGACATCCCTTGATCTCCCGGAGACGGACCATGAATGGTATAAGGAATGGCCCCGGGAGTGGGCTGCGTTATAGCAAAGTCATTGTGCCCTGTCAACCCGGGCTTGGCCTTCATGGTCTTGGATGATGATGCGATGGAAGGAATCCTCTTTAAATTTGATTTAGTCATGGTCTCACTTTGGCGCAACCAGCACTTCGACCCGGCAGTGCTCGCTCACGCTTGTTAGGGTGGTTTCCAGCCGCTTCGGGCTCCCGATGCGGCCTTCCGGATCGTACATGAAACAAAACACGGTCGCGCATCGCCCTTGCGCTCGATAGTAGGCGGAGTCCGCCGCGACCTGATCGGCAAGTTCCTTCGTGGTCACTCCTGGTCCGGTCTTCTTCGCCACGATTGCGATCTGATCTCGATTCACCAGGAGCGTCGTTCTTGGTGCGCCTCCTGTGTAGGGTGGCGTCCATTCATCGGTCGCGACCTCGTCGAACTCCACCTTCAACAATGCGCACAAGAGGTCCTGGAGGTCATGGTCGTCATCGACCTCAAGTGTCGGACGATAGTCTTTCCGAAGTCGGAGCTGGCGGGCTACGGAGTGGAAGCGCAGACAGACTTTTCTGATGAGATTAAGTGGATCTTGGTCGGGTGTGGACTCAATCACCCGCGCGATACTCAAGCCGATTGCTGGTTCGCCTGATGGTGGGCCTTGCGGAGTCTGGACCATACTCGGAGGCATGGTGGGGGGCATCGGCGGGTTATGTGACTCAGGGGTTGGGGGATGGATGTCAGGTTGCGTCGGTATTGGAAAATGGATCGGAGCTGCCACGGTCGATGGGGACGCTTGCGTGACTTCTATCGGCCTCTCAATCGCTGATGGCGTGGGCTGAGCTGCAGGTGTGGGAGGAGGGGAAGGGATGGGGGTAGCGACCGAGAGAGGATGTGGTTGGGGTGCTACAGATATGGGAGACGGGGTCGGTGTTGGAGATGGCGTAGGACTCGGAGTCACGGTCGGTGCTGGAATCGGGGTCGGCGCAGGCGCAAGGATCGCAGGCTCCGGCATGGGCGGTTGTGAGTGAGTCGTGGGAAGCAGGGGAGCCATTGACGCTTCCAGATTTGTTGTCATGGCCACAGCGACAGTCATCGTCGAGGGTGTCTGTTCCGTAACGGTGGTTGGGGGTGTAGACGGGACCAGTACCATATGGGCTGTATTGCTGATGCTCGCCTCGGGTGATGGCTCTGGTTTTGGTGGGGGCTTGAGTCCTTGAAGTTCCAGCTTCCGGTCCTCCAAGGTGTGCATGAGGCCCTTAATGACAGCAAGGCTCTGAGCCACCTCGGCCTTATCTGCCGTACGAAGTTTGAAGTTGCGATAGGTTTGAAACTCCTGCGATCGCTCGCCGAACGAGTGACGCAGGCACTCGCGAAACTGCAGCTCGGCTTTGCTTTGCGCAGCGTCACGATACGGAAAGCCTTCTTGACTGAGGTCATTGATCGCTGCCAACACTTCTTGAAGCTTGGCGATTCCGAGTATGGCCTCTTCGATCGGAGCGGTTTTTGATCGGGGTCGCTGATGTTCTGCTGCGCGTGTTCGTGCCATGGTTGTGTGAAAAAAGTCTAACTGAGGGGGATGAACCTGACAAGAAAACAGCAAATTTTGACGGGGGATGTGCCGTGAGGTCCAGGGCTGCGTCCAGAGCCGACCGAGTTGGATCCCTGCACGTCTTTGGACGGTGCAGCAGCGATCACTCATGGTAGAGCGACCAAGCTGTGAGTGCGGCCGTAACATGCATCAGAAGCTGTTTGACGGAAAACGGCTTACCAAGAAACTAACCTGGTGTGATCGTGATGTCTTGCGCCGCAGACTGCTGAGCGTGTGACTAGTTTCAACACGCGATACTAGCTGACGGCTGACTCCGTCTGACTCTCTATCGGCGTGTGGTGGAGCAAAGAGTGAGGATGGAAGGGCAGAGCGGAAGATGGTGCTGCTATATCTGAGCATTTGAGCATTCCGGAAGAATGAAGAGGTAGGGTATTGAACCGAGACGCGACGCGAGGGGCAAGTCGAGAAGGAGATAGCTGGCTCGCAAGGAAGCGAATTATGGAAGGGGCGGAGTCAAGGCGCAGGGTGAGGCTTTGGCTTGCCATCATGCGGTGAGGGCTCGAGCGTGATTCCTTCCACGATGAGTTTTGAAAAGTATGTGGATTCAACCAGCACGGGTGGTGTTGACTCTATTGAAGTCGGTACGGAAGTGGGTGTCTCGGTGCCCAGAGTACGAACTGAGTCTGTGTGTTTGCCTACGGTCAACGAGAGGAGGAGTCCGCCGAGCATTCCCCATGTCAGGACTCCGAATACGATAAGAATAAACAAGGCCGGAATTGCAGCGATGGCCCACTTCACCATGAAAATGACCATCGAGAAGAACGGCATACGAATGTCTGTCACTACTACGGCTTGCTTGTTTGTTTCGTCTACCATCATCTCACCTCCATTATGCTGGCCGACCATGGGGAGGTGTCAAGGCTATGGCGAGCAGCAATGAGGCGTGTGGCTTCGTTTCAGCTTTGAATTCCTGAAGAAGGCTACGTCTATTCGGTTTGCGCCATGAGGACAAAGGGGGAGAGGCTTGCGTTTAGTTCAATGGGTCGAGGGTCTAGCGGACCTAGGTGTGCTATTTGATGGAAATATTGGAAAACACTTACGCCGCCTTGTGGCTGTCGGCCAGCGCAAACAGTTTGTCAGTGACTTCGATGTTTTCTTTGATCTTCTGAGCGAGGGCTGTGCCTTTTTCACTGAGCTGTAGCTTGACGATCTTCCTATTCGCATTGACCTGTGGTTTGCGTATCCATCCATTTCTCTGGAAAATTTGAACGGTTTTGACCGCTGAGAGGTTCTGAATACAGAGCGCTGACGCGATTTCAATTACCTGACACTGAGGGTGCCGGTCAAGATAGAGCAACATTCCTGCTTGGATAGGAGAGACGCCAAGAGGTTGCAAACGGTGACCGAAAAAGCCCTGAAGACGGAGAACTGTTTCTAGTGTCGAAGGCCTGCTTGTCTTGCCTTGAAACGGAGCCATAGGGAGAAGTATAGCTTAAGATGGTAGAAGCGAAAGGACTAAAACGAACGTTGTAAGGTCTGTAGGCATTTTCTGTCCATCTATGTTTCACCGCAATCCAGTAGTTTCTTGAAAAGTAGGTGAAATTTGGTGCCCCCGATACGAATTGAACGTACGACCCGCGGTTTAGGAAACCGCTGCTCTATCCAACTGAGCTACGGGGGCATAACAGAACTGTAGCGCACTGACGGAAAGATTGGAAGGGGTGTGAGAACCATTTTGGGAGCGATTCCCTGCCCACAGCATCCGCCGGCGAACACTTGTCGTTGGCAGCGGGCATTCCAATAAGCTGAGCAGAGTTGAACTGCGGAGTGTGGAAAGCGTTGATCAATTCTATCAGCCGTTCGAAGATTATGCTGCCAATCAGAACAAGGACTGGATTACCGCTCTTATGCTGAAGCGCTGAAAGGTGGCCAATGACTTGTTCCTCCCTGTGCCGTGGCTCATTTTCTGTGGGGACGATATCAACGCAGGTGAACCTCCAAGCCAATGCTCTAGTTTTCAGGGGGGGAGGTCACATGGCCCTTCCCTGTAGAATTTTCAAATAGAATTTCTCAACATGTTGATTACATGGATATCTTTATTCTTTTTTCAATGGAAGGTTCATGCTAGTATCCGTGTGCTGCTTTCTTTCCGCCATGGAGTCTCTCCCGGCGCTAAGGAACTGGGGGAGGTGATGTGGCCATCACCTCCCCTTTCTTTTGCCGCGCCGCGTCTTCCTTATCGTGATCTCAACCTGCTGGTCGGCTCGTTTTCTTTTGCCGTGTCCTTCATCGCATGAGGTGGACTGCGCCGGCATTAACTGGTCGCATCCGGACATCTTCGCTGATTCCATCCCGATGGAGGGCCTTTCAGTGCAGGGGAGCTCTTGTCGGTAACATGGGTTCTCTCGGGTAGTCGAGTCTATTGGAAGCGTTACCGAGGAAGTATTCGATCGGACAACTACTCGTGTGATGTGGTGTGGGGCAGAGGAAGATCGAGGACACGGGCAGGGTGAGGAGGCAACGTGGCCGCCGCCTCCTCACGGTTCGGCTACTACTTCTTCTTCTTGGCCGCCGCCTTCTTTGCTGGCTTCTTCGCTGCCTTCTTCGTTGCCATGAGTACTCCACCTCCCTTCAATTTCAAAAATGGTGATTGTGTATGTCTGGTATAGCAGAGTTTGTGCGATCAGTAAAATCCTCTCTACCCAAACTTGGTCCGGTCGGCGGAAAGAGGGGGCAACCCTGGTTCTGTGCAGCTCGGCTTTCTAGAGAGTCAGGATGTGAATTCTTATCAGAGAGGCCTCTGTCTGCTGCTCGAGGGATCTCGGACAAGCTGTATGCGTGTTCTCGGTGACCACACATGAGGACAAGTAGGGGAGCCCCGCTGATGTTCTGACGTGACTCGTGGTCGTTGGAGTGAATCTAGGTGGTCAGCAGCCGTATAAAGTAGCAGTCGACTTTTCCAGCATCAAAGGGAAAAAATCTGAAGTGCTCGTGCAACCGCAATGGGAGCACTGACCTACCCCCTCCAATTCATACTTGTCAGGCGAGGGCCATGGGTTCGAGTCCCAGTCGGCTAACCCGTTCGGACCAGAGATAGAAATTTCAAAACGACCTTCATTCTCGTCAACTCTTCATCAGCCGACAGCAAGATTAGTGACGATTCACGACAATGCCGTTGCGATTGTGATTCGCAAGACCATCGCATGTCTGTTTTGAGTTGGAGCGACGAACTTCGATGTGTTATCAGTGTACAACTATCTGTGAAGTAGATGCGGGTCACTGCCTGCAGTAATCGCCACATTATGGAAATGATGTCCCGAGAACTCATACGACCTGTCGTGGAGATATAGCAATGCCCAAAGCCCGAAGTGCTGGCCAGTGTGATCGATGCGAAGCCGAAGATCGAGTTAGGATGACCTTCATGACGTGCAGCCGCTGCCGTCGGTATTTCTGCAGTGAGCACGGCGCCTTAGAATTGGACCAATGCGAAGTATGCGTTGAAGGCGGCGAAGAGACGGAATAGCGAATCATCAATCAATCGGATCGAGCCGGTGCAGCTGCACCGTGAGTCTTTTCTGGCGACGTCTCCCTGTCCAGCAACACAGTGTGTCAGCAGGTATCCAGTCGCCACCGGCTCGCGCCTGCGAGACACATCGCTCGCGCCAGTGAGACTGTCACTCCTGCTGCGCGAGTCTCTCCAGCACGCCGGTTTCGGCCGCTGGCTCGCATTTTCTCCTTGAACTGTGCGTTGTCTCTCCTCCTGGCGTGAGAGGGGTGATCTTCATTTCACGCAAGGAGGAAACGTCCGCTGCGAAAGCCCTGGTTGGCTGTATGATAAGGACGGAGGGGCAAGCATCTGAGAGGATTAGGAAACCGCTGGTCTCTCCAACTGAGCTACGGGGGCGCAACAGAACAGTAGCGCACTGACGGGCAGATTGGAAGGGGCGGGACAACCCTCCTTGGAGCGATTTTCTACCCGAAGCATCCGCCGGCGAAGACTTGTCGTTGGCGGTGGGCATTCCAGCAAACTGGGCAGAGTTGAACTGTGGAGTGCGTAAAGCCGTCGATCGATTCCATCAGCCGTTCGACGACTATGCCGCAATCAGAACGGAGACCTATCCGAACGGATGGTGCGCTAGGCTCTTGGACTGTCATGGCTCGTCAGTTTTGTATTCAACCGTACATGTCGATTGCAGACTGCCGACATGAACTGGCTTCCCTGTTTGGACGGCAGTAAGCTTCGAAAACGCTCCACCAGTGAGCCTGTAGTGCTTCGTTGCAAGCCCCGCTGGATGCTCTGCAACCGGTTGTCCAGTGCTGCTACCGTTCTTTCCAAATCCATCAACTGATCTTTCGTGAGAGAGAGTGATTCTGTCGCGAGCATGGTTTCCTCCTTTCAATTGGCTAGACGGTACAATGTCGGATGACACCAATGACAATTCCTTCGATCTGAAATTCATCCGATGGCCTGACCATGATCGGCTGCATCATCTCGTTGGCCGGATGAAGTTCAATGTGGGCATCCTTCTTGATATATGTCTTAATCGTAGCCTCGCCATTGACCAAGGCGACGACGGTCTGCCCGTTTTGGGCCGTGCCTTGTTTATGCACTACCACGAGGTCGCCGGATAAAATGCCGTCGTCTTTCATGGATTCTCCCTTGACCGTTAAGGCGAAAGTCTCTCCACTCCGCAACATACTGGGAGGGATATCCACGAGTTCCGATTGCGGCACAGGCTCGATCGGGGAGCCGGCTGCAACCAGACCGGCCATTGGAACGGCTGTCTTACGTCGTAACTGATTCAGCACGACTGAGACGACACCGGGAATCCGTCGCATGCCGGCTTCATAACGCGCTACGGACACCCGAGTCGTGCGTAGGGCCTCGGCAAGTTGTTGCTGGGTAAGGCCTAGTTCTTCTCTAATATGTTTGAGGTCTTGCGATTTCACAATGTAGCCATTGGTAACATTCTTTTGCTTTCCTGTCAAGTGGATATTCAGGATATTTGTGAAGCGCCTGTGTATAACTTTTCTACTAGAAGAAGATTGATCAGCTGGGAGCAAACAAACACGGTTAGGGCATTGAACCAACGAACTCTTTCAGGTTTCTTCTGGCAAATGGATCAACATCTACAAGATGTAGGGGCATGCTTTCGCCATCATGCAATGACTAAAAGA
The DNA here is from genome assembly GCA_002869845.2 of Nitrospira sp. CG24B. GTDB lineage: Bacteria > Nitrospirota > Nitrospiria > Nitrospirales > Nitrospiraceae > Nitrospira_D. The sequence continues at coordinate 609,925 of NEWS02000004.1, forward strand.
TAGGCAAAAAGGTCTTACAAGGCGCATTTCTCAGGTTCACACATCGCGAGGAGAGTTGCGCACAGGCTTATCCACAGAAACTGGGGAGAGGAAACCAGCCCGAAGTGGAAGATGGTTTACCGGCGAGGAATGAGATGTACAGAGCCTGCTTTGAAGGCAGCCCGCACGTCGCTACCGATAGCCAGCCGCAGTTCGCTGTGAGCAGATCGTGTGACCAGCGCTGTAAGAAGAAATCCGCAGTTGATGGTGACCCGTACAAGTGCGCCGAGTGAGGTGACGGTCTGGACCGTCCCTCTCAGATGATTTCTGGCACTCGTTTCGCTGGAACCGGCTAATTCCAGCGTGACATCTTCGGCTCGTATGCAGACAAAGACATCGGACTCAAGTTCCGGCGAAGCCACGGCGGTGACAGATACTGGACCAACCTGGACTGTTGCCAACTCATTTCGTATCTCCCTGATACGTCCCTGGACAACAGTTTCGATACCGACGACACGGGCAACATCGGCATTGATGGGCTGGCTGAAGACCTCTTGTGGCTTGCCGATCTGAAGAACGCGCCCATCATCAATCACGGCCATCTGGTCGCCGAGCGCAAGTGCCTCTGTCCAGTCATGCGTAACGACGACGGAGGGGATCGCCAACCTCGTCAGCAACATCCGCAGGTCTTCGCAGAGTTTGATTCTGGTCGGTGCATCGAGTGCCGACAAGGGCTCGTCGAGCAGCAACAGTTGCGGCCTTCTAGCGATCGCACGGGCCAAGGCGACACGCTGCTGTTGTCCGCCAGAGAGCTGAGTCGGCTTCTGCTGCGCGAGCTCTTTGATCTGCAACAAGGAGAGCACCTCGTTGACGCGAGCCTTCTTCTCCTGGACGGAGAGCCCGCTTAGTCCATAGGCAATGTTTCCCTCCACTGTGTAATTGGGAAATAACGCATAGTCTTGCCCCATATAGCCGAGCCCGCGTGCCTGCGGTGGGACATGGACATGAGTCGTTGCGTCGAACCAGATCTGACCGTTACACAAGATGGTGCCTGCTTCAGGCTGTTCGAGCCCCGCGAGGCATCGGAGGATGGTTGTTTTTCCAGATCCTGAGGGGCCGAAGAGAATCGTGACAGACGGCGGAGCAAGAGGGAGGTTGAGTTGTGCCGTAATAGTGGCACGGTCGACAAAGATCTTTCGAATGTTCAGCGCTATTTCCGTGGCCATACCGACCAGACACGACGATTCATAGCATAGACTAGCAACAATACGGCATAGGACACGAGAAGGAGCAAGGCAGAAGTCTTGGCTGCTGTGGCGTAGTTGAGTGCCTGCACCTCGTCGTAAATCTCAATTGAGACCGTACGCGTGATCCCCTCGATATTCCCGCCGACCATTAAGACCACCCCAAATTCGCCCAAGGTATGGGCAAAGCTTAGAACGACACCTGTTATGAGTCCCGCTGTCGAAAGGGGAAGAATGAGCCTGAAAAAAGTCTTCAGTTTAGAGAGACCAAGCGTCCAGGAGGCTTCGATGAGTTTTCGATCTACTTGCTCGAAGGCGGTGGCAAACGGCTGAACAGCAAAAGGCAAACTATAGAGAATGGACGCCAGGAGCAACCCTTGAAAGCTGAACGGCAGCGGATGGCCGACGAGATCTGTGTAGAAGCGCCCGATGGGGCTGTGCGGTCCGATGGCGATGAGAATGTAGAACCCCAGTACTGTGGGCGGCAGCACTAATGGCAAGGCCACGATCGATTCGATCAGAAACTTCCAACGCCATTTTGAATAGGTTAACCAATAGGCGATGGGGAGGCCGATGATCAATAAGGCGAAGGACGTGAGGGTCGCCAGTTTGCACGTCACCCCAATGGCCATCCAATTCATCGGGACTCCGGGGCTACAAATCCATAGCGCGTCATGATGGCCGCTCCTTGCCGGCTCTTCACAAACTCAAGGAACTGCTTCGCCGAGTCCGCTCGCTTCGATGCCTTGACGATGACGGCTCCTTGCTCAAGTGTCGGGTGCGCCTCCGTGGGGATCTCCCAATAGGTTCCCTTCTTGCTCATGGCAGGTGCAAGTGCCAATGAGAGTGCAATGATGCCGATATCGGCTGCTCCAGATTCAACGAATTGCGCAGCCTGCGAGACGTTTTCTCCTAGGACCAGCCGGTCTTTGACGTCATCGTATATGTTGAAATGTTCCATCGCGGCGATTGCCGCTCGGCCATACGGCGCATGTCTAGGATTCGCAATCGCAATCGTCTTGGCAGATGATTGACGAAGCGCTGCAATGCCTTGCGTGACATCGACAGGCGATTCATGCCGGGTCCAGAGGACGATGCGTCCAATGGCATAGCGATAGAGTGATCCCGGCACGATCTGGCCGGCTTCTTCCAATTTCTTTGGATAGGAGATATCGGCAGAGAAGTAGAGGTCGAACGGGGCGCCATTCTGAATTTGCGCAAAGAAGTTGCCTGATGAACCCAACGTCAACTTCACCTGGTTTCCGCTGGCCGTCTCGTAGTCTGAAATAAGCTCCTTGAAGGCAAAATTCAGATCAGATGCAGCAGCGATCGTGATCTCCTCGGCACGTACGATATCTGTGCTGATCATGGCACACAGGCTTAACCAGAGCAGAAGTGGTTTCATGGATCGTTTCCTACACCCTCACGCGCATTTGGAGATAAAAGTAGTCTGTATCTTTGTTTCCTCCGAGGGGAAGACCTGCGGAGCTGGGGAGGCGGTCGAAATAGGATCCCTTGAACCAATGCACGTACCCAATATCGAAATCCATGTTGGCGCTGAGCGCCCATTGTGCGCGTAATTCGACGTCATGCCCTAATGAGTTCCCGGCTTGTCCGGTGGCGTCTTGTAGCCCAGAATTACCGAAGACATCCTGGCTTTGAGCCAAATACCAGACGCGATGTTTGACTTGCACAATCCAGCCAGGTGCCGGATTGACAATAAGACGCCAGCCTGGCGAATTGAGGTTGGTTCGGAAAAATGGCCCGAACGTGCCGGTCGGCATCAGCTCCCAGCGTCGCGCTCCGAACAACGTATCAAACCCTTCATCCTGGCTATCACCTGGCTGCCGGTCTCCGCTGGCATAGTCGTAGTGAAGCAGCAATCGAGGAGCCCAAGAAACGTTAAAAGTATAGCCGAGATCAAGATGCTGAAAATGGGCGAAGTGGTCGGTGTCTCCACGTGTTCCAATCTGCCACGCACTTTCAATTTCGTAGTCCAGTTCGCCAGGCTTGGGGTCTTTAGACAGGCGGCCTCCGAACGTAGAGTAGGTCCGATGGCTTGATACGTTTGGCACGCGCCGGTCATTCAGGCCCAAATAGTAAGCATCGACCTGAAACCAGGGAACGTGCCGGCTCTCGAAATAGCTTCCCCAAAACAGGGACTTGCTGTTCTGCTCATCAAACTGCACTTCGCTTCGGATGACTGGTTCTACAAAAAATGCCCGGACTCGCCAGGTCTGGCCCTGACTGACTTGCCAGTGAAGCCCATCGAATGCGTTCGACGTATTCCGAAAATCATTGCGTGCGATCAGCCGGCGGCGGCCGAAGTCCATCGTCATACGTCCGACGTGAATGTCGGTACGCAGACCACTTCCGAATACGTTGTTTAGAGTTATGGCGCTGAGTAACTGTAAGATATCGAATTCATTGACGGTTGTATTGTCTCGGAAATCACCGGGATCTTTGTTCAAATAAACCCGTGCGTCCTGTCCCTCAAAGAGAAACCGGAAAGGGCCATTTCCTCCCAATCCGAATCGTAGGCGGGATCTTAGTAGGATTTGAGGATCTGTCTGACCATTGCCGATGGCTTGACTGGTCCTCCAGGGATGGTCATACGATTCGAACCGTGTCCTATTTTCTAACCCCAAGTCGATCCAGTCAGGGAGGGATAGAGCTGTCCGTAAGTGGCGGCTCCATTCCACCTCTCGCCGTTGAATCAGCACTGCATCAGCCGGTTCGACCAAGTTTTTCCCTGTCTGTGCGTCTGTTCGCTGTTTGATGGCAAAGGCCGAATCGACCAGATTGGGAACAGGGCTCGTTGAGGGAGGGGAGGATGCCCCAGGTAATGGCTCTTCAGCCAGAGCCATGCCGGTTGCAAACATTGTCACGATACCTATGGCCACGGTGCTCGGGATACCGAGGTGTTTACTCCTTTCCATCTCTTTCATGACAGGGTCACATCCTTCACAAGGGTTACGTTCAATCGGTCCGCAAGGCCTGGGCTTTTCCCGTTTCACTCGTGTCGTACCCGCCGAGGGCTTCGATCTCGTTTCTGAATGGACGGCTGACAAGCGTTTCAAACAGATGGGCGAGGGTGGGATGGGACTTGAGATACGGCTTAGGCACCACAAGGTCATAACGCGCCGCCTGTAGCGGTATGAAATCCAAGTCGAACAGTTGTGCCGCAGATCGAATTCCAATTCCAACGTCTGCCTGGCGTTCCGCGATGGCTCTAGCTACTTCGAAATGGGATGATACGATTCGTTCGTACCCTCGAACTTGCGCCTCTTCTACTCCAGATGTCCGCAGCCGTTGATCGAGTAGGAGTCTGGCTCCAGAGCCCTCTTCACGATTGACCAAGGTCACCGTCGGCTCTATGAGATCGGCGCCGGTGCGAATCGATTTCGGATTGCCCGGGCGGACTAAGAATCCCTCTTCCCAGGTGGCGAAGGTCACCACCTCGTAGCTTGATCCTTTCAGTGATCGTTTGAGAAACGGCAGGTTCGATTCGCCGGTTACGGGGTCAAAGAGATGCATGCCAGCGACATGCACCTCGCCTCGTTGTAACGCTTGGAGAGCCGCCATGCTGCCCATCGTCCAGCCGACGACGGTAGTTCGGTCTTTGTGGCGGCGCAAATGTTCGCCGACCAAGAAAATCGCCGGGTCACAACCGGCCACTGAAATCTCTTGTGCGATCGCGTCTCGATCGCGGGAGAGTTTCACGCGGACTGTGCTGCCGGACGGCTTGTTGTCTGTCTCGGGGATATAACCGTCGGCAGGGACGGCGAAAGAGAGTTGCTCGCCCAAGTCTGTGACGCGCCGCACGACCGTCCGCTTTCCCACAGTAGAGACTTTGACGCGAATGGGGTGAGTGCTCGTCTCAGCTTGAGGGAGATGGCCGATCAACGTGCCTTCAACGATGTCTTCAGTTGGGACAAGGCTGAATAGGTCTTCAACGTGGCAATCCAGTACTGAAGCTAACCGGAGGGCAACGGCTGTCGCCGGCAAGTACAAATTCGATTCGATAGCAGAGACAGCTTGCCTGGTAACGCCTGATCGAGTGGCTAGCTGACCTTGAGACAAGTTTCTCTGGGTGCGGAATGATTTGAGATGGTTGGAAAACCGATAGCGCAATTCGATTTCAGTCTTCGAATTTTTCATGTGTATCAAATAGCATTTTAAGCAATCATATGTAAAGTATACTTGCCAGCTCTTGCAAGGCCTACTTTGCTCTGGCATCGCTGATGGGCTTCCTGGATGGATTTGTCATATTCAGTGAGACAACCGACGCCCAACTCCTCGCATGAACTGGTCATGGGTCAGGAATAAGGCGTGATCCAGTTGTGAACGCTCCTTACCACTCACCCTTTACCCCTCACCGGTTAGCATGATCTACTGGGTTCACATTGCCCGCTCGATCGATCGTGTGACGCTCCACCGAGACCGGTGCTCGGAAGTACCGTCCGTCTCAACGTCCAGCGATTTCTGGGAAGGGGGATGGTTCGACTATCCCGATAAAGAGCGGGCGCTCCGTGCCATGGAACAGGCTGGAGTCAACCGAGACCGGCTGTGTCCTCTGTGCAAACCCTAACCATGCAGGTCTGAGTATCGAGGACTGAGGACTCAGTTGTTTGTCTGTAGGTCCTCGGCCCTCAGTCCTCACGTCTCAACCCTCAACCCAGTTGTTCATACCTATGCCGCGACTTGCCCTTCTCCTGACCACCGTCATTTGGGGCGCTACATTTCCCGCTACCAAGGCCGCGCTTGAACAGATCTCGCCACTTTCCTTCCTGTTGCTCAGATTCTTCCTGGGCACGCTACTGATCCTGTTATGGTTTGCAGTGAGTCGCCATCGACTGCATCACGATCGCGCTCTGCTGATGGCGAGCGCGCTCACCACGATCTTCCTCTTTCTTGGCTACGTATTGCAAACGGTCGGACTTCAGCATACGACTGCGTCCAGTTCGGCCTTTCTGACGGCACTCTACGTAATTTTTGTTCCTTTGATCCTGCTGCGGATCGACCGACGGGTGGTGTTTGCCACGGCAATCGCGTTGGTTGGACTCTGGTTGTTGGTGAAGCCGAGCACCTCCATGAATCTGGGTGATCTCATGACAATCGGGTGCGCCGCAGCCTTCGCAGGACACATCATTTGTCTCGAACGGTTCACACGTCAATTCGACGCGCCATCATTGCTGGTGTGGCAGATGGTGGCGATGACGGTGCTGTTTCTTCCGGCTCCCTGGTGGGAGGAGGCAAGCGCAAGCGCCTTTTCGCCAACGACTGTCTTGCTGATTGGTCTTGGAGTGACCGGCGTACTTGCGACCGCGGCTTTTGCTGTTCAGATGTGGGCACAGCAGCAGGTGCCTGCGCAGCAGGTGGCGTTACTGTTTGCGTCTGAACCGGCCTATGCAGCATGGTTGTCCTGGTACTTTCTGGGCGAAACGTTGGATACTCAAGGGTGGATTGGAAGCGCGTTGATCTTGTTGGCGGTGGTAATCGGAGCATTCGGTGGTTGATCGTGTGTATTAAGGAGGAGTGGTATGGCGCAAAAATTTGGGAATGGACGGTGGGTTCGCGAAGGATTTTTAGATAACCGCGTTGAAGGGACGGTTGTGGGTCAGGTTGTTTTTGCCGTGATCGGGCCGGTGGATTTTTATTTGCGCGGCAATTTTAAGCCGGATATTGCAGGAGAGGTGATTCGATTCCGCAATAATCGGTTTGAAGATGACGATATGGCTGGACAGGTCATCGGCGACATGGCGAATCCGCAGGTTGGAACGGTGAATCTCATTTCGCTGGATCCACACCCCAATCTGGAGCCGCATCCCTACGTCGAGTGGTTTACGCTCAGAAAGGACCACTATCGTTTCGAGCTGAGTTCTGGTGAGGCGTGGGTGTTATCCGATGAGGAGCGAAAGGCAATTGATGGAGAAAGCCAACGAATTCGAAAGACCTTAGCTGACCACAGGTCTGATCAGCCAAGGTCTAGTGACAGTGCCGACTTGGTCTAGCGAGGGGTCAGCTCAAGTTCAGGCTGAGGATCTGGAAGCTCCGTGGCTTTCACGGCTGCGTCGATCTTCTTTTTGAGCACACTACGGTCTGAATCCTGTTTGGTTTTTCCTTCACGTACATACTCTGGGACGCCGCGGACATCCCAGACCAACCCCATCCACTCAAGCGCCTTGAGGCAGTAGTAGCTCATGTCGATTTCCCACCAGTAAAAACCTTGTCTGGTCGAAGCCGGATAGTAGTGATGGTTGTTGTGCCAGCCTTCCCCCATGGTAATCATGGCGAGGAAGAAGTTATTGCGGCTATCGTCGCCGGTGACATAGCGCTGTGATCCATACACATGGGAGAGGGAATTGATCGTGCAGGTCCCGTGAACCAGTGCGACGGTCGAGATGAAAAATCCCCAAATCAGCATCTGAGGCCCATTCGTACCGAGTCCGGGTGCGTAGGCTTCCAGTAATTGACCGAGACCGAACATCCCAAATCCCGCAATGGTTGGCATTAGCACATCAAACCGGTCGAGAAACCGCAGTTCAGGAAACTTTGCGAAATCAGCAATGCTTTTGAGGCGTGGCGCATAAAAGGTCTGCGACATAATCCAGCCCATGTGAGACCAGAGAAATCCTCCCTGGCGCGGGGAGTGCACATCCTCCGGTGTATCAGAGGCGATGTGGTGATGGCGATGATGGCCTGCCCACCACAAGGGACCACGTTGCGCGCAGGTCCCCCCCAACAGGGCAAAGAGAAACTGGACGGTCCGGGAAGTCTTGAACGTGCGATGCGAGAAATAGCGATGGTACCAGCCGGTGATGGCAAACATGCGGACGTAATAGAAGGCGACCGCGATAGCGACAGCAGTCCAACTCCAGCCTACCCAGATGACTCCCAAACACATCAGATGTACGGCAAGGAAGGGGATACTGCGAATCCAGTCTACCTTGGGTGGCCCCTCTACTTTCGTGTGCTCAAGGCCTGCCCAGGAGTCAAACCACCGCAAAACGGAATACCAGGCATCTGGGGCTTTGGTCGAGTGAAGCGATTGCGCGTCGGACATACAATTCTCCTCGTAGGTCGGGGGATCGGCAACGTCACTGTGGTGGGAGACAGGGAGCCGGGGTCCCAATTAAGCTGATTGATCGTCCTGAATTAGGTTAGGGAGTCATTATACATAAGAACGTCGTGAAAGTGAAATCTGATTTTGCGTGGTTTCCTCCGGATTGATTGTACCGGACTGGCGATCGCTGTCTACTTATTTGGACAAGTCTTTCTAAAAAGTGGACGTTTACGTGTCTGTTTGACAGGGCTCCTCGTGCGTCTCTAAAATGCCTCCACTATGAACGATCGATTTCTCAAAGCCTGCCGCCGTGAACCTGTCGATTGCACACCTGTTTGGTTTATGCGCCAGGCCGGACGCTACATGTCCGAGTACCGGACGCTGCGTGCAAAACATTCCATCCTTGAGATGTGTAAGACGCCTGAGCTGGCCGCTCAAGTGACCCTTCAGCCGATTGACCGGTTTCCCTTGGATGCCGCCATTATTTTTGCCGACATTCTGCTGCCGTTAGAGCCAATGGGGCTCAACCTGGAATTTGCGGCTGGCGAAGGGCCGGTCATTCACAATCCGGTTCGAGACCGAGCGGCGGTGGATCAACTGAAAGTGATCGATGGCGATGAACTGGACTATGTGGCTGAAGCTATTCGCCAAACCCGACGGGCGCTTGATGGGCGAGTGCCATTGATCGGCTTTGCCGGCGCGCCATTCACATTGGCGAGCTATGCAATCGAAGGCGGCGGGTCTCGCAACTATCTGCACACCAAGCAGATGATGTATGGCGATCCCACCGCCTGGCATCGCCTCATGGACAAATTTGTGTCGGTGCTCACTGGATATCTCCGGCGACAGATCAAGGCGGGGGCTCAAGCGATTCAGCTGTTCGATAGTTGGGTCGGCTGTCTCTCAGCCGGTGACTATGCCGAATATGTGAAGCCGCACGTCCAGCGGATTTTCGATGGGCTCAAGCGAGAAGGTGTGCCGATGATTCATTTCGGCACCGGCACGACGGCTATTCTTGGGCAGATGCGCGAGGCAGGTGGCGATGTGATCGGGATCGACTGGCGGGTTCATCTGGACGAGGCCTGGTCGATGGTTGGGCATGATCGCGCTGTGCAGGGCAACCTGGATCCGCTCGTCCTATTTGCGCCGCTCCACGAAATCGAACGCCGTGTCGAAGATATCTTGCGACGAGCCGGGGGACGACCCGGGCACATTTTCAACCTCGGTCACGGCATCCTGCCCACGACACCCGTCGACCATGTCGCTGCCACGATCGATATGGTGCACAAACTTAGTCAACGCTAACGCGTTCAATCGATTTGCACAGAGGTCGGCAGCGGCCTCTGAATCGCATGTGACGGTTGATGAATTCATAAGGAATGGCATGGCGACGGCGGAGCATCCCACGGCAATTCTCCTCATGGCGATGGGTGGGCCCGATTGTCTGGAGAACGTCGAGCCGTTTTTGCTCGATGTTCGTGGTGGCCGACCGACGCCCCCTGAGTTGGTCGAAGAGATTCGTGAGCGATACCGAGCCACCGGTGGGAAATCGCCTGCTGTCGGTATTACCCACGAAGTGGCAAAGAAACTCGAACAACAGCTGAATAGTTCGAGGACTGGCCGATACCGAGTGTACGTCGGCTTGCGGCATTGGCATCCCTTCATCAGGGAGACCTATGCCGAGCTGCTGAAGGAATCGCCGGAACAGATCATCGGGGTGTGTATGGCCCCGCAACAGTCCTC
>NEWS02000004.1:620056-661088 GCA_002869845.2 Nitrospira sp. CG24B
CGGCACCTGCAGGAGCGCGATCGGCCCCGATGACGGTGAACAGCGCACGGGCGATTTCTCAAGAACTGTTTCGCGAAGACCTGTTGACGCCTGTCCAGCGGGATCTCTTGATCGCCGCGATGGCTCGGAAACGCATGGAATACGGCGTTGCCGGGATTGAAGTGTTTTCGAACAAGATGGAGACCCTCACCAAGGCCCTTGATAGTGACATTCCCTCCGGGGTGTTGGATCTGCCGATCAGTCAATTGGTCTTACAAGTCATTAACGGGAAGCAAGAGTTTACCTCTGTCCAGGAGGCCCAGACGGGACGATTAGTGCGCGCCGCCATCCCGGTGGCCTCCGGAAGCCGGCGAGGTGAGTTGGAGGGGGTTGTGGTCGTGGAAACCTACGTCCCTGAATCCCTGTTGACCAAGATGGAGGGGATTGGTCGTCAATACACGGCATACAAGCAGATCAAGGCGATGAAAAACCCGATTAAAGCCGGGGCCTACCTGTTTGTGGCCGTCGTGGCGGTATTGATTCTCTTCAGTGCGACGTGGTTCGGGTTTTATGTGGCGCGCGGTATCACCGTTCCGATTCAACGGTTGGCGGAAGCGACTGAAGCCGTCGCCCAGGGCGACCTGTCGGTACAGGTCGATGCCAGGGCAACTGATGAAATCGGGACGCTGATCGAGTCGTTCAATCGGATGACGCAGGATCTGCAGGGGAGCAAGTCGAAGCTTGAGGAAGCCAACCTGACTCTGCGGAACACCAATGTCGAGTTGGATCGCCGCCGTGCCTATATCGAAACGGTCGTCGATACGATCGCCGCGGGCCTGCTCTCGATCGATCGGAGCGGTATGATCACGACATTCAACCCATCGGCTGAGCGTATTCTTGGGTTGGCTGCCGACCGGTTCAAAGGACGGCTGGCCAATGAGGCGTTCAAGGAGTTCGGTCTCGACTCCTTCCAGACTGCCTATGACCGTATGCTGGCTGATGAGCGCGACGATTTGGACTTGGAAGGGCAGTTGGATATCCAAGGGAAGCTGATCACGATTGGGTTGAAAGGTTCCCGCATGCGGGATGAGGCGAACAAGGATTTGGGGTTTGTGTTGGTCTTTGAAGATCTGACGGAGTTGATCAAGGCGCAGAAAGTGGCCGCGTGGCAGGAAGTCGCAAAGCGCGTCGCCCATGAAATCAAGAATCCACTGACTCCGATTCAACTGTCGGCGCAGCGATTACGCAAGAAGTTCTTCGAGAAGTCCCCCGACCTGGACCGCGTATTCGACGACGCCACGAATGTCATCATCAACGAAGTCGGGAGTCTGAAACAGATGCTGGACGAATTTTCAAAATTCGCTCGGTTGCCTGTTCCGCAAATGACGCGGCAATCCCTGCACGACGTGGTACGGGAAGTGATCACTCTCTATCGCGAGGCGCAGAAGGATATTGAACTTATTGTGGAACTGGATGAGGATCTACCGGCCATCAATTTTGATCGGGAACAACTGAGACGTGTGTTCGTCAATCTCTTCGACAACGCGGTTCAAGCGATGAATCAAAAAGGGCGGCTGTGGGTCGGGACGAAATATGATACGAAACGCCGCCGCGCGGTCGTCGCCGTGGCGGATGAGGGGCCTGGTATCACGCCTGAGGATCAGGAACGGTTGTTTGTCCCGTATTTCACCAGGAAGAAGACCGGAACCGGGTTGGGGTTGGCGATCGTCCGCCGGATTATCACGGACCATGATGGACAGATCCAAGTTGGGAACCATCATCCGAAGGGCGCCGTATTTACATTCGATTTGCCGGTGTAGAGTAGACCGGTAGACGTAGGCGGTAAGGAGAGGGGGAGTATGTCGGCATCGATTCTAGTGGTGGACGACGAAGCGGCGATTCGCACGTCCCTGCGAAGCATCCTCGAAGATGAAGGGTATGAGGTGTCAGTAGCCGCCAATGGGGTCGAGGCGTTGAAAATCTATGGGACGGATCCGCCGGATCTCATGATTCTGGACATCTGGATGCCGGAAATGGACGGACTGGAGACGTTACGTCGTGTCAAAGAATTTGTGCCTGCGACGCAGGTCATGATGATTTCCGGGCATGGGTCCATCGAAACGGCCGTGAAAGCCATCAAGCTGGGTGCGTACGACTACATCGAGAAGCCGTTGTCGCTGGAGAATGTCACGTTTCGTGTCAAACAAGCGTTGGAGCAGTTTCGATTGGCGCAAGAGAACCGGTCATTGCGGACGAAGGTTCAGCAAAAGTTCGAGTTGGTCGGACAGTCTCCGGCCATGCAGCGGCTACGGGAGCTTATCGAAACGGCAGGGCCCACGAACAGTCGGGTATTGATCGGAGGCGAGAACGGAACAGGGAAGGAGTTGGTCGCTCGAGCCATTCATAGGCACAGCACCCGCTCGGACCATCCGTTCGTGGCCGTCAACTGTGCCGCCATCCCTGAGACATTGATTGAGAGCGAATTGTTCGGTCACGAAAAAGGTTCCTTCACCGGAGCCACATCCATGAAGCGCGGTCAGTTCGAGCAGGCCGATGGGGGCACGTTGTTTCTGGACGAAATCGGCGACATGAGCCTCAGTACTCAGGCGAAAGTGTTGCGGGCGTTGCAGGAACAGCAGTTCACGCGAGTCGGCGGGACCAAATTGATGAAGGTTGATGTGCGGGTGCTGGCGGCTTCCAATAAGGACTTGGAAAAAGAAATCGGCAAGGGACACTTTCGGGAGGATTTGTACTACCGCCTCAACGTGGTCCCGATTGTCGTGCCTCCATTGCGGGAGCGGCGAGAAGATATCCCGGCTCTTGTGCGGCATTTCATGAAGACGCATGTCGAGGAGCAAGGGTTGCGAATAAAGGAAGTCTCGCCTGAGGCGATGACCGTATTCCAGCAATACGAATGGCCCGGGAACATCCGGGAGCTGAGGAATTTGATCGAGCGGCTCATGATCATGGTGCCGGGGTTTATGATCGAGGCCTCTCAGGCTACCTTGTCGCTACAGGGACGAACCGTCGGGGTAGTGCCGGTGGGCAATCACGCGGCCAATCCACTTCTCAGTAAATCTTACGACTCCCTGCGAGACGCTCGGAATGCGTTCGAGAAGGAATATATCAGCCGTAAACTTCGAGAACACCATTGGAATATTTCACGGACCGCTGACGACCTCAAGATCGAGCGAAGTCATCTTCACCGGAAGATTAAATTACTCGATGTGGAGATGCGTCCGGAAAGCTGAGGATCGCAGCGACAGGATCAGCGCCCGGCGCACGCGGAGCAGACGAGATCCTGAAACTTCGTCTGGGGGTGGCTCTGTACATACTCGTCGAGCGCAGTGTCAGACATATGCGCGGGATGGGATTTCTTGCATGATGGGCAGACAGGGATCAATTGCTGTAATGTCGCCATGTCGCGCAGGGTACGATCAAGCTCGCTGATGACTTTGGTCAGTTCTTGTTCCCAGTGATTTCGTTCCTCTGTTTCCTGTTTGAGCTTGAGCGTAGCTTTGACTCTCGCCAGGAGTTCCACCCGTTCCACCGGTTTTCTGATATAGTCTGTCGCCCCGGCGTCGAAGGCGGCTTGTAAGAAGTCCCTTTGGTCCCGCGCCGTCACGATGATGATCGGAATCCCCGCAAACGCATCAACGGCTTTGATGCGCCGACAGGCCTCGACTCCGTCTATGTCCGGCATCTTGATGTCCATCAAAATGAGATCCGTCTTGACGCCGTTTGCGCCTTCATGATCGAGGTCCAAGTGCATGAAGACATCGCGAGCGGAGGAAACCGTGATCAAATCCCGATACCCTGCGGTCTTCAAGATGTGATGGAGTAACAGACGTTCATCTGGAGAGTCGTCAACAATTATAATAGCCACCAACCCCTCCTTGGTCGGTTTGTTCGCCGGAAGCGTGCAGAAACGTAACAAGCCTAGTATAGGGTGTATTCCGAGAGCGGCAAGAAAAAAACAGAAGGCGGAGGTAAATGGAGTCGTGGCGGGTGGCTTCAGACAGCCGCGTTGACCTCTGTTGGACCCTCCGTTAAGATGCGCCCCGAACATCAGTAAGGCTGAGTTTCAGCCTTATCACAACCATAATTTTTCAGGATATCTATTCATGACGACCTATCGTGATGCCGGTGTGGATATCGATGCAGGCGATGAGTTCGTCGATCGCATCAAGCCGTTTGTTCGATCGACGTTTCGCCCTGAAGTTCTGACCGACCTTGGGGGCTTTGGCGGCCTCTTTGGCTTTCAATCGGGCAAATATAAGGAGCCGGTGCTTGTATCCGGAACCGATGGGGTCGGGACTAAACTGAAGATCGCGTTCATGATGGACAAACACGATACCGTCGGGATCGATCTGGTGGCGATGTGTGTCAATGACATCGCAGTGAGCGGGGCGGAGCCGCTGTTTTTTCTCGACTATTTCGCCACAGGGAAGTTGTCCGTCTCGAAGGCTCAGGAAGTGGTTGCCGGTATCGCCGAAGGCTGCCGCCAGGCCGGGTGTGCGCTGATCGGGGGTGAAACCGCAGAGATGCCCTCCTTTTATGCAGAGGGAGAGACATCGAACTCCACACTGGCATTCATAAAGCCGGAGGTCGTCTGCGCCAGCTCTTTGAGTGCGCCGTAATGCGTCGTCACCACCACCTTCATGTTCAGCTCAGCCAAACGGCACAGCAGCGCCTCGGCCAACGCCGCGCCTTCTTGTGGATCGGTGGAGGTCACAGGCTCGTCCAGGAGAACCAGCGAGCACGGCGTGGAACGTTCGCTCGACGTCGGTTGGGCTGCGCTTTCGGAGAGGAGTCGGATCATGCTTGTCATATGGGCGGAATAGCTGGACAGATCACGGGTTAGATCCTGCGCATCACCGATATCGGCATAGAGATCGGTAAACAGTGCCATCTCCGATTCCGGAGCGCAGGGGAGATGCAGCCCAGCCCGCACCATGAGGGCAAACAGCCCGACGATTTTGAGCGTGACGGTCTTTCCTCCCGTATTCGGCCCGGAAATTACAAGGACACGGACATTCTCATCCATCAGAATGTCGTTCGCGACGACATGATCTTTCGCGATGAGCAACAGCGGGTGCCGCGCCTGCGTGAGCATCACGCGACCATCCTCATTCAAGAGGACGGGATGACACTTCAACCGACGACTCATCTCGGCTTTGGCTCTGATCACATCACATTCGGCCAGCACCTCGATCCCTTGCTCAATCTCGGCCGCTTTTGAAGCGACCACCGTCGTGAGCTCCCGTAAGATACGCTGGACCTCCCGCTCAATCTCCAAATCCGCCACTTTGATGGAATTGTTCAGTTCAACCAACTCCCGCGGCTCCAGAAAGACCGTGGCCCCGCTGGACGACACATCGTGGACGATCCCAGGGATCCTCCCACGCATGTCCGCCTTCACCGGCACAACGTAACGCCCCTCTCTCTGGGCAAAATACGACTCTTGCAGGACATCCTCATAGCGCTTGGAGTGGAGCATCTGCTCAAGCTGCTGCCGCATCTCTTGCTTCAACCCCTGCGCCTGATGCGTCAGACGCCGTAGCTCCGGCGAAGCCGTGTCTTTCATGGAGCCGTCCGACTGAATCGCGCCCTCAATAGCCTTCAGGACTCCCTTCAAAGTTTTTGTGATATGCAGCGGCTCCAAGACTCGCGCCAGAACCTGCATCTTGCCTTGATGAGACTCAGCATATCGCTCAACGTCTGCCATCAGGGCCAGCACCACCGCACAGTCTCGTAACTCACCAGCCTCAAGCGTTCCGCCCTTTCCGGATCGGATCAGTTCTTCACGAATATCGGGAAAGCTGAGCGCTGGCATCGGATCACTCCCCTCCAGCAATCTCACCATCTCGGTCGTCTCTTGTTGGCGCAGGCACGCCTCCGCGAGGTCGCTCGATAGGATAAGCGACCGGCATTGAACACCCCCCATCGCTGATTGTGCATGCTGTGCAAGGAATTCAAGGACACGAGACCACTCCAACACCTGCATCGCGCGATCTGATAATGATGTATTCATGTCAAAATAGGCGGTACACCAGACTGACGGTCAAACTCAAGCCAAGCTCTCGATCGACGGGCAAGATGGGTGAGTCTCGGAACCCACGAAACCGTCTTCTCTCCTTTCCACTGAGCCTCGTCTCAAACCTTGACAACAAGGAGAAGGCATCGATACTATCATTTGTCCCGACGAAACACCTGGTTATACTGAACTCATTTACTTATGTAGAGGATTACGCTATGGCCATTCGAGTTGGAATTAATGGATTTGGACGCATCGGACGCAACGTGTTCCGCGCCTCGATGGGCGACAAAGATCTGCAGATTGTCGCCATTAACGATCTTACAGACGCCAAAACGCTCGCATACCTGCTCAAGTACGACTCTGTACACGGGACTCTGCCGTCCACGGTTGAAGCCAAGGAAGACCAAATTTTTGTTGATGGGACCCCCATCAAAGTGCTCGCGATGAAAGATCCGAAAGAGCTGCCCTGGAAGGCACTGAACGTGGACGTGGTGATCGAATCGACAGGCCGATTTACCGACCGAGACGCGGCAGGCAAACATTTATCCGCCGGGGCCAAGCATGTGATCATCTCGGCCCCGTCGAAAGATCCCGATGTGACCATCGTACTCGGAGTGAACGAAGACAAGCTCGATCCGAAATCGCATCACATTGTGTCCAATGCCTCCTGCACGACTAATTGTCTGGCGCCGGTGGCAAAGGTCTTGCTGGAAACATTCGGCATCAAACATGGCGTGATGACCACCATCCATTCGTACACCAACGATCAACAATTGTTGGATCTGCCCCATCAAGACCTTCGACGCGCCCGCGCAGCCGGCATGTCGATGATCCCGACCAGCACCGGAGCGGCCAAGGCCTTGCATCTGGTCATCCCCGAACTCAAGGGTAAATTGGATGGGCTTGCCATTCGCGTCCCGACCCCGAATGTCTCGCTGGTCGATCTGACCGTCGAAACTGAGAGGGATTGCGATATCGCATCCGTCAATGCGGCCTTCAAAAAGGCTGCGGATGGTCCGCTCAAAGGCATTCTTAAGTACTCCGAAGAACCCCTCGTCTCGATCGACCAAAAAGGGGACCCTCACTCGGCCACCGTCGATGCTCCGTTGACCAACGTCGTGGACAAGCGTCTCGTCAAGGTCACGGCGTGGTACGACAATGAATGGGGTTATTCATGCCGAGTCCGCGACCTGGTCAAGGTCCTGGCCGGAAAATCTAGTACGCACTGAATGCGGCACCAGAGATGATGGGGCGGGCTTCACACCAATCCGCCTCTTTAGCCAATGTATTCGTTCACAGCACCTACGGGAGGAACGCCTCATGAACTTGCACAAGAAGACAATCGACGATGTGCAACTTCGTGGTAAGCGCGTCATCATCCGCGCCGATTTTAACGTGCCGCTCGATGAATCGCTCCAAATTACTGATGACACCCGCATTCGCTCGACCCTGCCAACCATCAATCGCGTCGTCGATGAAGGCGCCAAAGTCATTCTTTGCTCTCACCTCGGTCGACCGAAGGCTGCCTTTGAGCCAAAATACAGCCTCGCCTCTGTCGCAAAACGGCTAGGACGACTACTCGGGAAAGAGGTGGTCTTCGCTCCGGACTGTATCGGCCCGGCCGTCGAGAAGCTGGTCGCCAAGATGAAAGACGGAGATGTCCTCTTGCTGGAAAATCTTCGTTTTCATGCCGGGGAGGAAAAAAACGACGACACCTTCGCCAAAGCCCTGGCCTCGCTTGGCGATGTCTTCATCAATGACGCATTTGGAGCAGCACACCGGGCCCATGCATCGACGGTTGGGATTACAAAGTACATTAAAGATGCGGCAGCAGGCGCGCTACTCAAGAAGGAAATTGAATATCTCGAAGGCGCCGTCGCCAATCCCGTGCGCCCGTTTGCCGCGATTCTGGGGGGCGCCAAGGTGTCCGGAAAAATCGGCGTCATTGAGAATCTCGGGAAGAAGGTCGATAAGGTCATCATCGGCGGCGGCATGGCGTTTACCTTCTTAAAGGCCAAAGGCATGGAGATCGGCAATTCCCTCTGTGAAATGGACATGTTGGATTTTGCCCGAGGAATCGAAGAGCATGCGCTCTCACGAGGAGTCAAATTTTACCTGCCCGTCGATTGTGTTGTCGCAGCCAGCCGGGAGATTGGCGCTGAAACAAAAATCGTCCCCGTGCAGGAAATCCCCAAAGGATGGTATGCCCTCGACATTGGCCCAGCTTCCGTAAAACTGTTCAATGAAGCGGTCCAAAATGCAAAAACTATTCTGTGGAACGGACCCATGGGTGTGTTTGAAATCGACGCCTACGCCCGAGGCACGATGGCGATGGCTCACGCCATCGCTGATGCCTATGCGCTCACCATCGTCGGCGGCGGCGAGACGGCGCTGGCCGTTCATCGGTCCGGCGAATCCGAGAACATGTCGTTCATCTCGACCGGAGGTGGCGCGGCGCTGGAATTGCTAGAAGGCAAAATCCTTCCAGGTCTCGCGGCACTGCCTGATCGTCCGAGCTAATCAATAATCCTCAGAAAGTAACAGAGATCCGAGAATCACTGTGCGTACTATCCTGATCGTCGGCAATTGGAAGATGAACAAGACCGCGTCTGAAGCGACCGTCTTCATCCGCGACCTGAACGCCCGTGTTCCTGCTCAGCCTGCAAACCTTGAGCTCGTCGTGGCCCCCCCGTTTACTGCGCTGGAATCAGTCCGCCTGGCGTTGGGTGCCTCGTCTCCGATTCAACTTGGAGCGCAGGATCTGTTCTGGGAGGATCACGGTGCCTACACGGGAGAAGTCTCCGCACCGATGCTGAAGGACCTCGGTTGTCGCTATGTCATTGTTGGGCATTCAGAGCGGCGAACGCTCTTTGGCGAACAGGGAGACCTGATCCAGAAGAAAATTCGAGCGGCGCTCAACCACGGGTTGCGCCCCATCCTCTGTATCGGTGAAACACTTGCACAACGAGACAACGGCACGACCGACCACGTACTGACACAGCAAGTGCACGACGGTCTGTCCGGCCTTGCCACGGAGGCGTTGGCCACCATTACCATCGCGTATGAACCGGTCTGGGCCATCGGTACGGGAAAGTCGGCGACGGTTGAGCAAGCCATTGCCGCCCACCGGACGATTCGGCAAGTCCTTGCCACCGTAGCCTCTGCCGCAGTTGCCGACTGCACCAGAATTCTCTATGGAGGAAGCGTCACGCCACACAATATAGAATCGTTACTGGCCTCGGACCAGATCGACGGCGCACTCATCGGTGGCGCTTGTCTCCAAGTCGAGTCCTTTGCTACAATCGCGACGGTTGCGTCTGTCGCTCGATCAATCGGAGTCTGAGATCTCATGCTGTATACGTTGATTGTTATTGTCCATGTCTTTATCTGCTTCCTGATGATCGGGGCGATTCTTCTCCAATCGGGGAAGGGGGCTGAAATCGGGGCTGCGTTCGGAGGATCCAGTCAGACGGTGTTCGGCAGCCGTGGCCCGGCAAACTTTCTGAGCAAGCTGACGGTCGTTGTGGCGGCCGTGTTCATGGTGACCTCGCTCAGTCTGGCCATTTTAGCCAAGCAACGAAACTTCTCTTCGACCGTCATCGATATGCAGCCCAAGAGCGAACCCACAGCTCCCTCGGCTCCTCCGGCTGCTTCACCCGCTCAACCTTCAGGAGATTCGCATCCTTCTGGGGAAACTCCAGCGGCAGGCCACTGACCTATTCTTCGTCAGGGCGTCATTGGGCAATCGAGAGGGTCCCGGTTCCATTTCACTCGATTGACGGTTGATGTCTTGCGGCCTGCGAGGTCTCAGATACGAGTCAGCCAGGACTCGTGCGCGAGGTCTTCTCCACGCACGATTGAAAAGAAGGTGTCTTGGAGGGCGCGTGTCATCGGTCCAGGGGTACCAGTTCCGATGCGCCGGTTGTCGATTTCTCGGACCGGGGTCAACTCCGCAGCGGTTCCCGTTACAAATACTTCGTCGGCAATATACATTTCATCGCGCGTGAATCGTTCCTCCACCACGGCGATGTTCCGTTCTTGAGCCAATTGGATCACGGAGTTTCGCGTAATTCCTTCAAGCACCGACGTCAACGGCGTCGTCTTGAGCACGCCCCGTCGAACGATGAACACATTCTCCCCTGTTCCCTCGGCAACATAACCTTCCGGATCAAGAAGAATCGCCTCGTCATACCCATCGGCCTTCGCCTGCCGTTTGGCCATAATGGAGTTCACATAGTACCCGGATATTTTCCCCTTGGTCATAGACACATTCACATGGTGCCTCGTAAAGGATGAGATGCAGGCACGCATCCCATTGGCCAATGCATCATCCCCCAAATAGGCGCCCCACCTCCAGGCAGCAATGCCCACCCGAATCGGATTCTCCCCTGGATGGATGCCCATCGCCCCATACCCAATGTAGACCAACGGACGGATGTAACAGGCATCGAGACGATTGACACGAACGGTTTCAATGATGGCGTCGGTGATCTGCTTTTTGTCATACGGCATGGCCATCATGCCGATATGGGCCGAATCAAAGAGCCGATCGACATGCTCCTGAAGCCGGAAGATTGCGGAGCCTGATTGTCCCTTGTAGCACCGAATACCTTCAAACGCAGCAAGGCCATAGTGCAGCGAATGGGTGAGAATATGGACATTGGCCTCCTCCCACCTCACGAATTTCCCATCCATCCAGATCTTTTCAACTGGTTCCAACATTGAAGACGATCTCCAGCGAGCGATAGTACTCAATCCCGCCTGCGGGGGCGGGCGTGACGGACTATAGCGTGAGGTCAAACGTGGGTCAAGCAACCAGGACGGTGATTGACTCCGAACCATTCACATCGTGATGGAAACACTTACGTGGAGGCGCAATAGGCACGCAGGCGGGCACTCAGAAACGTTCCAACTCGCTCTTCTCCCACGGGACTCAAGGTTACGACCTTGCCACCGAACAACAGGCCGCGCACCCATCGAACCACGACGCGCTGAATTTCGACTGGCTCATCCTTATCGGGAAGGGTGAGCCGGACAACCAGTTCCATTCCAGGGGCTACTTGATGATCCCCCAGGACGCGAAACCCGTTACGACAGAGGTTTATCACCGTTCCTTTCCCGAGGAAATCTCCCCCCAGATAATACACAACACAGCGAACGGGAATCCGATGATAGGTACGGATCACAAACTTGTTGATGTGAGCCATGATCTTGTTGTCATCTCCCGATTTTGTTTCGTGGAAATACCAGAAACATGCCCTCGCAATGGTAGCGCTCAGCATACGTGTCGGCACGATCGCTCTCCTAGTCCTCTAAAGAGGGGCCCATGTCTATATCAACGACTCGCTTGTTGCTCCTGGTATGTCTTGACACCTCTCTCATCCCCATGTTAAATGAACCGTTCTTCACGCTCGGAAAAGGAATAATATGTACGCGATTGTTGAAACAGGTGGAAAGCAATATCGAGTCGAGGCTGGGGCAACGGTTCAGGTCGAACGGCTGCCAGGAGACGTCGGGGCTGAGGTAGAACTCGGCCAGGTCCGTCTCGTGCATGGTGACGCTGGTGTTCTACTTGGACAGCCTCTCATTAACGGGGCCAAGGTCACGGCTGAAATCGTGCAGCAAGGTCGAACCCGATCAATTACTGTTTTTAAGAAAAAGCGCCGCAAGGGCTATCGCCGCACCCGTGGACACCGACAAGGATTCACCAAGCTGTTGATTACGAATATTGCAACGGCCTAAAGACATAAGAAGGACTTACCCATGGCAACAAACAAAGGTGGCGGATCTTCACGTAACGGTCGTGACAGCAATCCTCAATATTTGGGGGTCAAGGCCTATGGTGGTCAGACCGTAACAGCCGGCAGCATCATCGTCCGCCAACGCGGCACCAAATTTTTCCCTGGATTCAATGTGGACCTTGGAAGAGACCATACCCTATTCGCTACCATGAGCGGTGTGGTCAAGTTCGAAGGTGGACGCGGCAGACGAAAAGTCAGTGTATATCCTGTTCCGGCCAAGTCCTGATTCGCTTTCCTGCCTCTTCCGTTACGATCACGCTGGCTAAATTCTCTCTCCCTCTCTGCTCAGGGTCGGATATACTTTTCTACTCGTCGTGACCGAGCAGGCTACGGAACGTTGACAGATGATGTTTGTCGATGAAGCACGCATCGCGGTACGAGCCGGTCGTGGCGGAAACGGCATCTGCAGTTTCCGCAGGGAGATGTTTGTTCCGCGTGGAGGCCCAGACGGTGGAGATGGAGGCAACGGTGGCGACATCGTCATGACGGCCTCCCATCGATTGACGACCCTGCTCGACCTCCGCTACCTCAACCACTATGAGGCTGAGAACGGGCGACACGGTGGAGCATCCAATTGCACCGGTCGTTCCGGAGAAGATCTAACCATCATGGTTCCAGTTGGCACCATTGTCTCCGATGACCAGACGAAAGAAATACTCGTGGATTTTGTCGAAGATGGCCAGACGGCTATCATCGCCCACGGAGGACGAGGCGGAAAAGGTAACAGCAACTTCGCGACTTCCGTCAATCGAGTGCCGACGAAGTGCACTTCTGGAACTCCTGGCGAAGAACAAACCTTGCGGCTTGAGCTGAAACTGCTCGCCGACATCGGACTGGTTGGTTTTCCAAACGCCGGCAAATCGACGCTCATTGCAGCCATCTCAGCGGCTCGGCCAAAAATTGCTGACTATCCCTTCACGACGTTGATCCCCAATCTCGGCATTGTCAAGTTGGGATCCGACGGAAGTTTTGTCGTGGCCGATATTCCCGGCCTAATTGAAGGCGCCCACGAGGGGAAAGGCCTGGGCGTACAGTTTCTCCGCCATATCGAACGGACCGCGTTCTTGCTCCACTTGATCGATGTCTCAGAATGGGCCCCCGATGATCCCGTGGCCAGCTTTGAGACTTTGCGGCGGGAACTTGCCGCCTATGACGGAGGGCTCACCACACGCTCTTTCGCCGTCGTGCCAACCAAGATCGATGTGATCGGCACAAGCGAACGGCTGGCTCAGCTGCAGACCTATTGTCGCCTCAACGGCTATCCTTGCTTGCCCATTTCCGCCGCCACGAATCAAGGGCTTGCTGACTTAATCACCTACCTCGGGAAACAGGTCGTGCGTGTACGGAAGACGCCATGCGAGACCAGCTCCTAGGACACGCGAAGCGGATCATCATCAAGATCGGCAGCAGCCTGATCGCTTCGCGCGCGGAAGGTCTGCGCCCCCAACACATTGAGCGATTGGCTGATGACATCGCGATACTCCGAACAGCGGGTCGGGAAATCCTGGTGGTCTCTTCCGGTGCCATCATCTCCGGTATCCGAAAGTTGGAACTGAAGGAGTATCCCAAGAGCCTCCCGGTCAAGCAAGCGGCCGCAGCCGTGGGGCAGAGCCGGCTCATGTGGGCCTATGAAAAAGCGTTTGAACGTCTCGATATTCGCGTGGCGCAGATTCTGCTCACCCACCAAGATCTCGCTGATCGCCGCCGATTTCTGAACGCCCGCCATACACTCGTGGCACTCATCGGTTTCGGCATCGTGCCCATCATCAATGAAAACGACACCGTCGCGGTCGATGAAATCAGGGTTGGTGACAACGACACGCTCGCAAGCGAAGTGGCTCACCTGGCCGATGCGGACTTACTGGTGATTCTCTCTGACGTCGACGGGCTGTATACGGAAGATCCGCGCAAAAACCCGTCGGCCACATTGATTCCGCTGATTACGGAGATTACCCAAGATATCGAGCGCCTGGCAGGAGTATCCAGCACCTTTGAAGGGACCGGCGGAATGGCGACGAAGCTTCGAGCCGCCAAGAAAGTCGGTGAGTACGGAATTCCGACATTAGTGCTCAATGGCGAACGGGCCGGACTCCTCCCAACGGTCCTTAGCGGAGGACCCGGTGGCAGTCTCTTTCTCGCCCGGGAGCGTCGGCTGACCAGTCGTAAACATTGGATCGCCTTTACGCTGCGCCCTCACGGCCAGATCCATCTCGACCAGGGGGCGGTAGATGCCTTGACCAAGCGAGGCAAAAGCCTGCTGGCATCCGGGATCCTCCAGGTGACGGGATCATTTGAAGCCGGCGATCCGGTCAGCTGCCTCGATACGGACGGAAAAGAATTCGCAAAAGGCCTGGTAAACGTGTCGTCCGACTTATTAGGGCAGATGAAAGGTCTCAAGACCACGGACATTCAGGCACAGTTTGGACCTCAAGAGTACGAGGAAGTTATTCACCGAGACAACCTAGTCATCCTCTAGTGCTGAGTCATGAATTCTTCGAGCCCCGATCTTCGGCACCCAGCACTCAGCTCGCATCGCCCGCTCAGCGAGGCGAGCGCCAAACACGTACCCCTCAAAGTGGGCCTGCTCGGTGGAAGCTTCAATCCTATTCATAATGGTCACCTGACCATTGCTCAGCACGTCCATGAGCGCATGCAGCTCTCCCAGGTCCTTTTCATACCAACCGGCGATCCACCTCATAAGCGGGACGGCTCACTGGCTCCGGCGAATGTTCGGCTTGAAATGGTCCGGCTTGCGATTGCTGACAACCCGCTGTTCACAGTATCGGACATCGAGATACAGAGAAAAGGAAAGTCCTACTCGATCGATACTATCCGGGCGTTACACCATCACTATGGCCCATCCACGGAGCTGTTCTTCATTATTGGGCTCGACGCGTTTCTAGACTTCCCGACATGGAGAGAGCCAACAGAGCTCTTACGGATCTGCCATGTCGTGGTCGTTCCAAGACCGGGGCAATCTTTTCGGGCATTGACTGGGATGTCACTGCTCCCCACACTCGATCCTGCCGGACTGACAGGGCTAGACACCGGTGCCCTCAACAGACTAGACATCGCCAGCACCTCTGATCCAGGAGTCACCTGCCTCGCCTTTCCACCCTGTCCCACCTCGGCCTCAGAGATTAGACGGAGAGTTCGGAACAAACTCCCCTTGGTAAATATGTTGCCCCCCCTGATACAATCTTATATACTTCACCATAGCCTTTATCAGGAGGAGAGCGATCACACGCGCATCTAAGGCCACCGCCCTCGCTGTAGCCAGGGCCATGCTCGACAAGAAGGCCCTTGATGTCCAAGTCCTCCATGTCGCCCCGCTGACGTCAATCGCTGATTATTTGGTCATTGGGTCGGCTGAATCCGACCGACAAACACGCGCGATCGCTGATTTCGTCGCTGATGTTCTTGCACGCGTGGGTCAACGGCCACTGAGCCTTGAGGGTACCACATCGGGCCAGTGGGTCCTGATCGATTTTGGCGACGTCGTCGCCCATGTATTCAGACAAGACACGCGCTCGCATTATGCCCTTGAGCGTCTATGGAGCGATGCACAGCAGATTCCCGTTCCGGGCGAAGCGTCGGTTCCGATAGCCGCCGCAAAGGGGCGGATGACCCAGAAGGCGACTTCACAGAAGATGGTCTAGGCCATGTTCAAGCTGCTGATTACTATTTTCCTCATCAGCGCCGGCGTATTCATCTACAGCTATTTCCGTGAACTGAATCCAGGAACGATCCTCATCCATACCGCTCCTGGCGCGGAGTTCGAGCTCAGCCCCGTCACGCTTGTCTTGATTTCCATGGCATGTGGGGCAGTGATTGCAACCTTCGTCGTGGGGCTCCAGCAAACGACGCATTTAATCCTGAATTGGCGAAGCAACCGTCTGGTGCGTCGAAAAGAGAAGGTCGACACCCTCCACCGAGACGGAACCCATGCGTTCATGTCAAAACGCACCGTGGACGCCATCACGCTCTTGGAGAAGGCCCTGGCGATCGACCCCAATCGAGTCGATTCCCTTCTATGGCTGGGGAATATCTATCGATCAGAACGGAACTTCCCTGAAGCGATCCGGCTCCATCAACATGCGCAACGAGTAGACGATCGAAACATCGAGGTGTTGTTGGAATTGGGCAAGGACCTGGAGGACGCCAAACGTTACGAGGAGGCGCTTCAGGCGCTTCAGCAAATCCTCAAGATCGAACCCGACAACCTGACCGCGCTCATCCGGAAACGGAATCTCAATATCCGTATGGAACGGTGGAGCGACGCGCTCGAGATCCAACATCGGTTACTCAAGGCCAATCTTCCCGCCCCTGAGAAGCAAGCCGAAGCCGCCCTGCTCGTCGGATGCATGTATGAAGTCGGACGGCAACTGCTTGAACGTGGGCATCCTGATAAAGCCCGGCGCTATTTCAGGGGCGCGATTAAGAAAGATCGTAGCTTCCTGCCTGCCTATATCGGAATCGGTGAAATTCTGATCCATGAAGGCAAAACGAAGGATGCCGTCGAAATCTTGAAAAAAGTCTATTCGCGGACCCGCAGCGTGATCATCCTCCACCGACTGGAAGAGCTGTTTCTGGATCAAGGCGAGCCCAGCGAAATTATCCGCGTCTATCAGGAGGCCCTGCAGCAAGATCCACAGAATCCGGTTCTCCAATTCTATTTAGGCAAGCTCTATTATCGGCTGGAAATGGTGGATGAGGCGTTCGATCAGCTGTCGACAATCGAAGGGCCACAGGATCACCTTTTGGACTATCACAAGATCATGGCCAATCTGTACTTGCGGAAGCAACATTTCGAAGAGGCCATTGTGGAATTAAAGAAAGCGCTCAGCTTCAAGAAGCGCGTGGTAGTCCCCTATATCTGCACTCAATGTCAGCAGGAATCCGTCGAATGGTCGGGCCGCTGCCGCCGCTGCGCCAAATGGAATACCCTCACCGCCCTCCCCTGGCTCGAAGCCGGCCAAACCGCCGCCAGCTCGGCAGGAGAGCCCTCATCTGTCCCCTCCGTGCCCTACCAAGGCATTGCTTCTCCGTTTGAAACCGTGTAGGTTTCCGCCAGCGTCTGCTGATGATTCGACCCGGTAGTGTTGTAGACCCTCTCTCTTCGATTCAATCGATCGGCAGCACAACAGATCATCGCCACATCACAATTTTTTG
Organism: Nitrospira sp. CG24B; assembly: GCA_002869845.2. Taxonomy (GTDB): domain Bacteria; phylum Nitrospirota; class Nitrospiria; order Nitrospirales; family Nitrospiraceae; genus Nitrospira_D. The sequence goes on from NEWS02000004.1 coordinate 637,049, forward strand.
AGGATCCCATGACCTATATGACCCTGGCGGACAAAGCCATCAATGACGAACCGCTGACGAGAGAAGAATGCCGTTCCGTCTTGAATACGCCGGATGATGAATTGCTTGCGCTGTTGCACGCAGCCTTTCAAGTCCGATCCAAATACTTTGGCCGTACCGTCCGGCTCCAAATGCTTCAGAATGCCAAGAGCGGAGCCTGCCTAGAAGACTGCCACTACTGTTCGCAGTCGTCCATTTCAACGGCGCCGATCGAGCGATACAACCTACTCCCGCAGAAGCAGATGATGGAAGGCGCGCGACAAGCAGCCGCCTCCAAAGCCCAGCGCTATTGCATCGTCATCAGCGGGCGCAGCCCATTGGATCGGGAAATCGACGAAATTGCCGGAGCGGTCCGCTCAATTAAACAGGAAGTTCCGATTCAGATCTGTTGCTCACTCGGGCTGATGAGTGAATCTCAAGCCAAGCGCCTGAAAGCAGCCGGCGTCGATCGGGTGAATCACAATCTGAACACCAGCGAAGCCTTCCATGCGTCAATCTGCACGACCCACACATTCCAGGACCGTCTGGCAACGATCAAAAACGCGCGCGCGGCGGGATTGGAAATTTGCTCCGGCGGGATCGTCGGCATGGGTGAGACAGACGAAGACCTGATCGAGTTGGCAACGGCCCTGCGTGACATCAAGCCGGACTCCATTCCCTTGAATATGCTCACCCCAGTCTCCGGCACCCCGTTGGAACTGGCCGACAACCTCAGCCCACAACGCTGCTTAAAAGTACTGTGCCTCTTCCGGTTCCTCCACCCTCGTACCGAAATTCGCATCGCCGGAGGACGGGAACATAATCTGCGCAGCTTACAACCCCTCGCTCTCTATCCCGCCGACTCCGTCTTTGTGAACGGGTACCTCACGACTCCAGGCGCACCAGCTCCCGAAGTCTGGGGCATGATCAAAGACTTGGGCTTCACCATCGAAGTGGATTATCAACAGCCCGTCGCCGGCTGATCGTGACCGTGGACGACCGACCGGTTCGACATCCTCGTTGCATTCTTATCGCCGGACCAAACGGCTCGGGAAAGACTACGTTCGCAAGGGAATTTCTGCTTCGTGAGGTTGGGGTCATCCATTTTGTGAATGCCGACCTCATTGCCGGTGGGCTTTCGCCTCTCCGGCCTGAACTGGCCGCGCGGCAGGCAGGGCGGCTTGTCCTCAAAGAACTCTCTCGTTTGGCCAGTGCTCGAAAGAATTTTGCGTTTGAAAGCACGTTGAGCGGCCGCACCTATCTTCAACTGCTGAATAAATGGAAGTCTGCCGGATATCGGATTGAAATCGTGTTCTTATCTTTGCCGTCGGTCCATCTGGCACTGCAACGAATCGCGAGTCGCGTCCGTCAGGGCGGCCATGATGTTCCAAAATCTGACGTCATCCGCCGCTTCGGTCGCAGTTCGAAAAACTTTCATGCCTTGTATCGCCCTCTTGCCGATGCATGGGCAATTTATGATAATTCAGGGCCTGCCCCACAGCTGCTGGAGAGGGTCATTTGAAGAAAAAGCGGCAGACAGAGAACACACGGTTTGTGCAGAGCGTCGGACGCGCACTCCGTCGAGCTGCCAAAGCAGCTCGAAAGACCGCCAAGATGTATGGGACGCCGATCTATGTGTGGGAAAATGGCAAGGTAGTGGCGAAGAAACCTTGAGATCCTGACCTCACCCACTTGTTAGGCAACGCTACTCTGACCCTCCCGCCGCAATGGGTGGCTCTTGACTGGCGATCTTTTCATCAATTAACTGCCGCACGTCATAGTTAGCAAATTTCAGATCTCGACGAGCGAGCCCGTAGTGCGTTCTTAGTTTCGTGGCCAGCGCCACTGCTTCGCTGGCTGGTTGATCGTGTTTTGATAGGACTTCGTGCTCGCCTCATCGTCTCCTACCACATCTGATACTGGTGGTCCTGGGGCTAGAGCCTTTTTGATTTAAGTGCATACGCTCTGTATGATGGCCTTCATTGATCCTCTCAATGGAGGAGACCAGGATGTATGCCTATTCGCAGGATTTACGGGACCGTGTGTTGCGCGCATTGGAACGTGGGGAGCGTCCGACCGCCATTGCCGACCGATTTGAAGTCAGCCGGGTTTGGGTGTACCAGGTGCGGAACCGGCTCACGCAGACGGGACAGCGGAGCAGTTTACCAATTGGAGGCCATCGGCAGTCCCGGTTGGTCGGGATGGAGCCGACCCTGCGGACTTGGCTGAAGGAAACCGGCGATCTGACACTCGCGGAGCTGTGCACACGGCTGGCGGCACATGGCATCGCGATCAAGGTGCCCGCGTTGTGGCATCAACTCGATAAATGGAAGCTCACGTTTAAAAAAAACCCTGCACGCCAGCGAGCGAGATCGCACCGACGTGCAAGCCGCCCGGCGTGAGTGGCAGGCCGCCCAACCGGCTCTGGACATCACGAAACTGGTCTTTCTGGATGAAACGGGGGCGTCGACGAACATGGCCCGGCGCTACGGACGCGCCCCGCGTGGTGAACGATGCGTCGCCGCTGTCCCGCACGGACATTGGCACACCACCACGTTCGTCGCCGGACTGCGTCATAATGACCTCTCCGCTCCGATGGTGGCGGAGGGCGCCATGACCGGAGCCCTCTTTCTAAAATATGTCCAAGAGTTCTTATGCCCGACGCTGCACCCTGGCGATATCGTCATTGCCGACAACTTACGGAGTCACAAGGTGGCGGGCGTCAAAGAGGCGCTTGCGGCAGTGGGGGCACACATCCGCTATCTCCCGCCGTATTCCCCCGATCTGAATCCCATCGAAAAACTGTTTGCCAAACTCAAAGCGCTGCTCCGCAAAGCCGCCCCTCGAACCGTGGATGCGCTCTGGGCTGACATCGGCATGCTGCTCGACCGCTTCACACCCGCCGAATGCACGCGCTACTTCGCCTCCTCAGGCTATGTAAAGACATAAACCGAAAATGCTCTAGTGGGAGCAGCAATAGAGTAGCAAAAGTATATTGTAAGGAGAGTGACCACAACCGAATTTATCCGCCGACAAAGATTAGGCTGGACCGCCGATGGTACACACTCAATTTGAGGGTGAGTGAAGGCCTTCACCTGACGGTGCAATGATGAGAGGCCTCGCCTGATAAGCCGCCGGTACGAGCGAGCTTTGTTTGGCCCGCCCGCCACAGTTCTAGAGAAGGTTGGTGGAGGGCAGGGGAGTTGAACCCCCGACCCCTACGTTGCGAACGTAGTGCTCTCCCAACTGAGCTAGCCCCCCACCCATGGGATATTGGGACTGCGACCTCTGGATCCCGCAGGGTTTGCTGCACACGAGCATGCAGTTTTGCTGCTGCGGTCGAAGAACGGGGAGGAATGTAAGGTCGCGCTTCCCCTTGATCATTATACACAACCTGTCACAGAGTCTCCACCAGTACTTGATCACACAGGAACGGAAGGTGACCATCATAATAGGGCATTTCAAAATTCAAGAGTTGATGTCTCCCCGATGTAGGAACTGCTGTCCGAAGCCGATGCAGGTTGAGGGTCGGATGAACAAGGTCGCGTGCTCAATCCACTAGCGGTAGACAACTGTCACGCGTTTGAGGAAGTCTTCCAACTGTACAATATGCTGTTCGATTGTTGAGTGGTCCTCGAGTTGTGCTGCGCGTTCCATCGCCGCTCCGATTTCAGTAATTCGATCAAACCCAAATCCGCCTCCATCGCCTTTCATACGATGGCCCAGAGTTTGAACGGTCCTGAGGTCTTGGTTGCTCAGGGCGTTTCGAAGCGTCTGGACGTCCTTTTTCCGGTTATCTAGGAAGATCGGGACAATATCTTCAAGGTCTCGACTAATCTCGATAGTGAGTTGGTCTGTTGGTTCGGGTTGTGAGGCGTGCATCGCTAGACGACGTGCTCTTTATACGCTCGAAGCACTTCCAGTAATGTGGATTTCTTTACGGGCTTCGTGAGATGTGTGTTGCAGCCTGCTTCAAAGATGCGGGCCCCTTCTTCCTTGAGGGCCAATGCAGTGAGGGCGATAATCGGTGTGGGTGGAAGCGCATGATCCCGTTCCCACGAGCGGATGGCCCTTGTCGCGGCATAGCCGTCCATGACGGGCATTTGCACATCCATCAAGACGACGTCGTAGTGAACGGACTTGAATTTGTCCAACGCGATGCCGCCATGTTCTGCCACGTCAAGGAAGTAGTCGGTCGGCGTCAGATATGCTCGTACGAGCAATTGATTGTCAGGGGAATCTTCAACTAACAATACGCGTAAGGGCCTTGTCGAAGCAGTCGACGGTGGCGTTGTGACTACCACACCTGTTGGTTGTCCTCCTTTTGTCCTGCCGATGGCGATCTCGATAGTTTGTGCGAGATCGGACCGTCGGATCGGTTTAATCAGATACCCGCCGAGACCGAGGTCATAGGTCCGTGCGATATCGTCTGCCCAATGATCAGAAGTTAGCATGATGATGGTTGGGCAACTCCTGTTGAGCAGGAACTTCAACCGTTCTACCACTTGAAAGCCGTTCATCTCAGGCATGCGGCAGTCAAGGAGCACGAGTTCGTACGCCTGCTCTCGGTCGGATGCCTGGCGCAGTTCGTCCAATGCCGTTATCCCGTCGCTCGCCTCCGTCACCTGAGCCCCCCAGGCACTCAGTAGTTCACGGAGGATAAGGCGGTTGGTGGGATGATCGTCCACGACCAGAACTCTGATTCCTTCAAGGTTGATCGGCGTTGCGGATTGCTGATGGTGCGGTTCTGTTTGAGTCTGAAGCAGGAGAGTGCAGTGGAAGGTGCTCCCTGTTCCCACAATACTCTCCGCCCAGATCCGTCCATTCATATGTTCGGCAAGGCGTTTAGTGATCGCGAGGCCGAGTCCGGTCCCTCCGTACTGTCTGGTCGTTGACGCATGTGCCTGCGTAAAATTATCGAAGATCGAGACGAGTTTGTCGGACGGGATCCCGATTCCGGTGTCGGTTATAGAGAACCGAACAGCACCGGCGATATTTCTATCTGAATCGTTTGTAACACGAACGATAACAGAACCTTTCTCCGTGAATTTGATGGCATTGCCGATGAGATTGATCAATATCTGCGTCAGCCGCGTTGGGTCACCGACTAACTGACACGGCATGTTCCGATCCACATGGCAGGCAAGCTCTAGCTCCTTCTCGTTGGCTCGCATCGCCAGTATATCGATGGCCTTATCGATAACTTCATTCAGGTCGAATGCGATGGATTCCAACTCCAACCGGCCGGCTTCGACTTTCGAGAGGTCCAAAATATCATTAATCAGATTCAAGAGTGTCCCACCCGCACGTCGGAAGATCCGTAGATACTTTCGTTGGTCTGGTGTGAGTGGAGTATCCCAGAGGAGATCGGCCATGCCAACGATGGCATTCATGGGGGTTCGGATCTCATGACTCATGCTGGCTAAGAATTCACTCTTAGCGCGGTTGGCCACTTCGGCGGCTTCTTTGGCGATACGGAGGGCTTGTTCTACTTCACGCCGTTCGGCCGCTTCTAAGGCAAGGGATGTCATGGTTGCCAGTAGGCTGATGAGGTCTTCTTCATGCCGAGTCCATCGCCGAGGTGTGCCGATGGACTCGGCACAGAGTGCTCCCACGAGCTTTCCGTTCTGCCTGATCGGCGCACTCAGCATGGCATTGATACGGAAGGAGGACAGGTACCACGGTGCCAGTTCCTTGAAACATGGATTTCGTGACACATCGTGAACTGCGATGGTGCGCTGTGTGCGCGTCAACGATCGAAGATGGGCAGGCCAGTCCGAGAGCCGGAACACAAAGGGGGGGGTGGAATGGTGTCGTCCGGATGTGCACGCGTCGATCAGTTTGATGGCAGCGCGCTTTTCAGTAAGCAGCCAGAGGCTGGCGCGTTTGACGTGCAGCATGTTGCAGCAGGCCTCTGAGAGAGCGCAAAAGACACGGGAAATGTCGCCGCTGTGCAAGGCCTTACTTTGAGCCAGTTTGCGGAGTGCGCCTTGATATTGCTTGAGCCGTGTGGCCGCACTCTGCTCGCATAAGGGCTGTGTTTGTTCGGATGGTTTCCGCTCAGAGGAAGTGGTTCGTTTAGTCGTAGAGCTGGAATGCCGAGCAGATCTCATGGTTGCGGGACTCGCTTGTGATGTCGTTCCCGTGGATGGCGTGATATGGGGGTGTGAATGCCCACGAATAGTTGGGCCGGTCTCTAGTCGTCGTGTGACTCTTGGACCAGCGACAGAATACTGGCCGATTTGGTCCGATTGCGTCCCTCTTGTTTTGCTTGATAGAGGGCCTGATCTGCGGCCCTGATGAGATCGGTAGGAGCGGAGTGTCTGTTCGGGACTATGCAGGCATATCCGACGCTGATCGTCACGAGTTCCCCATCTGCGTGCTTCATGCCTAGGGATTCAACCCGTCGACGCAGGCTTTCCGCGACCTGTGCCGTGCCATCGATCCCCGTGCCGGGCAGGACTGTCACAAACTCATCGCCGCCATAGCGGGCAACCAAATCGCCAGGCCGATTCACGGAGCTCGAAATTGCCGCAGCGACCTGTTTGAGACATTCATCGCCGGCTGTATGGCCCTTGGTGTCGTTATAAGTTTTAAATCGGTCGATATCGAACATGATCAGCGACACCGCAGTCGACTCGCGTGCCCCTCTCCTCCACTCCTGATCCAGAAAGTCATCGAACTGGCGGCGGTTGGTGATACCCGTCAATCCGTCCAAGCAGGAGAGGCGGAGCAACATCTGATTGGCTTCTTGGAGTTGGCGCATGACCTCGAGAAGTTCTTGCTCACGTGCGCGGCGGCGGTCGATTTCGTGGACAAGCCGGAGCACCGACCGTACTCTGGTCAGGAGCTCGACCTTGTTGACCGGCTTGGCGACGTAATCCATGGCTCCGGCGGCAAACGCGAGTTGAAGATCGACTGGATCGGTCTTGACGGTGACCATGATAATCGGAGTGTCTCGGAACCGGTCGGCGGCTTTGATCTGGCGACAGGCTTCGATGCCGTTCATCTGTGGCATCAATATATCCATGAGGATCAGATCGACTTGCCCGCCGCTGTGCTTACCTCCGTCCAGGCCGAGATGCTTAAACGCGGCGGCGGCGGAATCCGCTGCCAGAATGTTTTCGTAGCCGGCAGCCGACAAAATGGCCTGCAACAGGAGTCGATCATCTGCGGAGTCGTCGACGATGAGGATGCTCATAAGTTCACACAGTCTTGTGGCGAGAAGCTTTCAAAAGCGTAACAGCTAGTCTTGATAAACTCCAGGATAAAGCTTTTTGAGGCAGGGTTGACAGAGTCCGTGACTAAACTCCGCTTCGGAATGATCGCCGATATATTCTTCGAGTTGTTGCCAGAATCCACCATCATTACGGATGCTTTTGCAGGAGGCACAGATCGGAATGAGCCCGCGAAGCACTTTGACTTCGCGAAGGGCGCGTTGGAGTTCCTCATTGCTGCGGCTAAGCTCCATCTCCCGTTTCTTGCGGCAATCCATCTCGTGCTTCAAGGTAAGCGCCGAGGACACGCGGGCAAGCAACTCCACTCCGTTCACGGGTTTATTGATGTAATCCATTGCGCCGGCAGAAAACGCTTCCTTGAGGCTATTGAGATCATTCTTCGCGGTCACCATGATGATTGGAATGTCTCGAAGATGCTCCTGCTGTTTGATATGTCGGCAAGCTCCCACGCCATCGATATCGGGCATGAGCACATCCATCAGAATCAAGTCGACCTTGACTGATGTTGGTGGGCCATCAAGGTTTAAGGCGGTAAACGCTGTCCGGGCCGAATCAACTGTGACAATCTCATCATGACCGGCCTTTGTCAGGATAGACCGCAGTAAAAGATGCTGGTCGGGAGAGTCATCGACTATGAGGATTGCCATACCACTACTTAACGGCTAAGAGTAGACGAAACTAAAGCCACCCATGGGATAGGATTCAGTATAGCAAACGATGCTAGGGACGATCAGGAGAGCTTGCTTTTGACCAGGTTGCTGATTTGCTTGCCGTCGACGGATTGCTCGGCGAGGCGGGCCATCACAGCCTTCATGACGACTCCCATATCTTTCTGGGTGCGGGAGCCTGTTTCTGCGACGACCGCTACGACAATGGCCTCGATCTCGTGAGGGGAGAGCGGTTTGGGGAGATAGGACTCGATAATTTCAATTTCCTTTCGTTCCTTAGCAGCCAGTTCCGTCCGTTGAGCTTTTTCAAATTGTTCGACGGATTCCCGGCGCTGTTTGACGAGAGTTGTCATCACACGGCTCATTTCAGCATCATCAAGGTCCCGCTTCAACTCGAATTCTTTATTCAGGACAGCGGCTTTAACCATACGGATGACATCCATGCGAAGTTGATCCCGTGATTTCATCGCCTGCTTGAGGTCTTCGGTCAAGCGATCGGACAGTGACATGGAGGCCTCATGGATTAGTGGTTGAGATGAATTTGGAAGCATACCCTCTTGGTTTCAGTGAGTCAACGAGATGAGTGCAGAATGGTATTCATACATAGGGATGGTATGATACGGGTAGAAATTGTATGGCTCTCATGACGAAGAGGAGGATGAATATGTCGGAGAAAGCGACATGGAGGATAGGATTCAAGAATGGGTTGAGCGTGGCTGGAATAGGGGTAGTGCTGTTGGTGATGGGGGGATGTGCCGGTGAAGCGCCGAAGCCTGCGCCGACGATGACGCAGGACCAGGTTCGAAGCAATGCTGACAAAGCGTTTGAAAAGCTCAAGCAAGAGGAAAAGAATCGTGCTATCGACTCCGGAGTAGGTCCTTACTGATTAAGGTTGATCGCCCGGCGGGACAGTTGTCGCAAGGGTTTCAACAGCGGCAGTTCCCAGAGCAATCGATGGTGAGCGTGCTGCTCCACGTGACGAGGTTCGTGAAAGGTTCGGAGAAGTGTCGCTGAGACGATCAATCGCAATAGGCCGGAGAGAAAGAAAATAAACGGGAGGTTGGAGACGGGCTCCAGCATCAAGTTCCAAGCCTCCAGCCTGTCCGGTAGTGTATCGATCAGTACACTCCCGATCACGGTTCCCATTGCCCACCCAATACCATTCACGATGCTTGAAATGGCAACAGCTTTCCCGCGATCCGTAGGCTGCACCACGTCGAAGACGTAGTTATTCAGTCCAAGCCCGAGTCCTGCCCAAACCACGCCTCCGAAGAAATTTACCGTGACAAGAAACGGCCATGCTGTCCCGAACAGATACAACATCGGTACGAATGCCACGAGTAGGCCAGTGAAGGTGAGCAACGCCTTATTCCCAAAGCGATCGCCGAACTGTCCCCAGGCTGGCAGGGTCAGAAATTGGCCGATGATGCCGGCAGCCAGCCAGGTTCCATATTGCCAATGTGCGAGATGCAGGTCCTGAAGTAGGTAGATGACGAAGAATGGACCAGCAATCAACACAGCCGAGTGCATGAGACCTGAAAACATCAGGAAGTGGCGAAAATTTTCAGACATGCCAGTACGGAGAAAGACCAGAAATCCAGTTGGATTGCTGCTCGGCTCATGCGATGGTAAGCCGCGTACCTTCAGTAGTAAGAGCGCTGACGCGCTCCGGCAGAGCCCAGCCGTGAGGAACATCACGGCAAAGCCGACCCAAAGGAGTTGTTGTTGCTCGAAGAAGCTCAACAGCGCTCCAGCCAGGCCGAGTGCGAGAAAACTGGTCATTGCAATGGTGCGTGATCGTCTGGCGAAGTAAGTGCCCCGTTCGTTAGGCTCAAGCAAGTCAGTGATGAGACTATTCCATGCGGGAGAGGTGAAATGAGTAAAGGTGAAATACACGGCAACGGCTGCGATGAGCAGCCATGGCCCTTGATCAGGCCAGAGCAAGGGTAGTGCGAGAATGGGGATCCAGGCGAGGGATTGTCCGATGATGCCCCAGAAGACCTGAGAGGCTAGGCTGGGGAACCAGTGGGCAACTTTGACGGAAACCAACTGCGCCCATGTGCCTAAGAGCTGAGGACTAGCCGAGAGAATACTCAATTGGAACGGTGTTGCGTGCAAGAGTAGGGCAAAGGCCGAGAGATACTGCTCGCCTCCGCCTTGGGCGATGGCCTGAAACAGTCCATCTCGAATACCAAAACGACGACCGGATTCGTGTGGCCTGATAGGAGCGGGATCGTTGTCAGGAGTATGTCCAGTTCGATGTGGTGATGCTGGTTGGGCGGTCATAATCAGAAAACCAAGAGCACTCTACCATAGACTCGACATGGCACAAGGATTCATCAGATGATAGCTGGCAGGTATTGCCTCTTAGGATGTTCCTCAGTACGATAAATTCTATGGCTCAGGTTGCTTCGGCAACGAGACTGCCACGAGGTTGGTTTGCCGTTGGCGTGGTTTGCGTCGCCTTGCTCCATGAGCAGGTAGGGATTGCCAAGGACCTCCTGCCTCCCAAAGCGCAAGAGTCCACGGAGATTGGATCGACCCAAAGCCCCTCCTTCGACCATCAGGAAAATGACATTCCGCAGTCGCTTTTCACTTGGATCAAGATGGCGAAAGGGTTTGAAATAGAATGGGATACGTTTGGACGTACAGGGTGGTATACCCAGGATCCGCGGCTGAAACCGATCGGGCTGGGTTCTACATTCACGCCGGAGATTCCAGCAATCTATATTGTTTTTGAAGTAGCCCCCTTGGAGGATCCGGCACAATTTGCAGTGCAATGGCAGTTGGAGAAACTGAGCGGCCAGTTGAATGAGAAGCCGTTAGGGAACGATGTCTTGGAGGTGTCAGGACACGAACGATACGGGTACCTTGAGTTGAAACGGTCAGGCGAGAAATGGCCGGTGGGTAATTATCTGGCGAAGATTTATATTGCGCCGATAGGCCAACAACCGTTTCACGCCGTAAACCACGTCGGCGTGATGCGTTTTACCATTGCAGATACTGTTCCTACCTGGTCTCCTGAACAGAAGTCGGTCAGGTAGATTCCTGGCGAAAGGATACTCATGGGAGAGCGTGTGAAGGTCACAGATCCGGACAAACTAGCCTTGCTCTATGAACGGTTTCGGGATGTGTGTTTGGTTGAAAAAGAAGTGTGGAAAGAAATCTTTATGCCACGGGAGGTGACACGGGGGCCGGTCAGAACGAACATTCAGGACCGGTATGAAGTTGAGATTAACGACCCCGACATTGAGCATGCCATCGAGGCCAACATCTCACGGGGGAGTACGATCTTGGGCGCGGCCATTGATGAGTACCGCGCCCACATCGTGTTTTTCAAGAAACAGGATTAAAGCCGTTCCAACGCCGCGATCCGTACCTCAAGCGGGGGGTGTGTTGAGAATAAGCTCATGAACCCACCGGCGTTGCCGGAGATCTTCATCGTGGCGAGTGCGTCTTGTGTAGAGTATTGGAATTGAGCGCGATTCACCCATCGATCAATCGCTCGGAGCGCACCGATCATTGAGTCTTTCCCATACACCTTGGCGGCAAACGCATCGGCTCCAAATTCTCGACGACGTGAAAACCAACTAATGACGACGGAGGCCAGGATGCTGACGATGATCTGTAGTACCAGTGACAGACCGAAACCTAAGGCTGCCTGATCCCGCTCCTCGAAGAAACGCCGTACCCACATGGCGATGTAATACACAAAGGTGTTCATCAGCCCGGCTAGCACAGTCGTCGCGAACATGTCGCCGTTATAGACGTGGCCCATTTCATGAGCCAGAACAGCCTTCACCTCATCTTCCTTGAGGTTCTCCAGTAATCCGGTTGACACGGCCACCATCGAGTTGTTCTTGCTTGGTCCCGTTGCGAAAGCATTGGGATCGGGAGAATTGTAGACCCATACCTCGGGCATGGTGATATTCAACCGCTGGGCGATTTCCCGCACGGAACCATACACAACCTGTTCCGCGTGAGAACGAGGTTGGGTGATCTGCTGGCAGTCGAGCATAGCGCGCGCCATTTGCTTTGAGAATGCCAAACTGATGAATGCCCCGCCGAACCCGAACATGGCAGCCCATACCAACGATGTTAGGTCGACAGAACCACGGACATCGATTCCGAACATCGGTAAGATCACGTTGATCACAATGGGGATGGTGATCGACAGCGTCACCATGATGAGAATATTTGCGATCAGCAGCAGACCTACGCCTTTAAGCCACTTCATTGTGAGCCTCCTTGGAAACAAACGGTCGCCTCATGTGAGGCAACGAGCTGAACTCTCATGATTATACACAAATTCGTTGCCTGCGATACACTGTCAGTCATAGTGGGCATTGGGTTATGAGTAAGACCTCATTGTTCAAAGTCAAGGTGTGTGAGGCCTTTGAACGTACGAGGATAACGTTGACCGTCTCACGACGTTCCTGTTAGAAAGCCATTATCATGAGGGTTGATGCAAAATGCTTCCGGACATTGATGATAGGGAGTTGGTTGACAATAGTGCCTACGTCGGTTGTACGAGCTGCAGATACTTTCGTGACAGGCCCGCCGATTGTTGTCTCCATTTCTCCTGATGGAGTTCAACGGGCTACCGTTATTCTCGACAGCTATTCCTACTCACCGAACCATCTGATCGTGGAGAGCGGGAAGCCAGTTGAGTTGACCCTAATGAGTCGTACGACATTCATACCCCATAACTTCGTCATGCAGGAGTTGTCGGCTGGCCTTTCGATCGAGCAGGACGTTGGTGCAGGAAAAACTATCATAGCGAAACTCGCTCCGACTCAGCCTGGGCTCTTTCCGTTCTTTTGTGACAAACGGCTGTGGCCTATGCCCAGTCATCGAGATAAGGGAATGGAAGGATTATTGGAAGTCAGGTAATGGATCTCTCCACGACGACCCTATCCTCCAAACACGAGCTGCTCCGTGACCTTCTCAAGCAAGTGTCCCGTCTGTTTTACACAACGTTAGTTGTTGTGCCGGCGAATGTTCGTGATCAAGTAGGATTGGCTTATCTCTTTGCCCGGGCCGCCGATACGATTGCCGATACGGAATTGATCGACCGGCCACACCGATTAGGTTTTCTCAACCGTCTCAGAGACCAGTTTGTCCGAGAGTCGATCGATTGGACAGAAGTTCGCGCCATTCAGGAAGCGGTGGGACCGCTTCAACAGGATTCCGCTGAGCGAATTCTGCTTGAACGACTGGATGAGTGCTTCCGGCTGTTTCTCGACTTTTCATCGGATGACCGGCAGCGGATTCAGCGGCTGATGACCACCCTGACGCAGGGAATGGACATGGACCTCAGCGTCTTCCCGGGAGCCTCAGTGGCCGACCTCACGGCATTGAAGACACCCGATGACCTGGATCGCTATACATATCATGTGGCTGGATGTGTCGGCGAGTTCTGGACCGATCTCATGTGCGCTCATCGCAAGGCGCTGGCGAACTGGAATATTCAGCAGATGTCGGACGTCGGAGTACGATTTGGCAAGGGGCTGCAACTGACGAACGTCGTCAAGGACATCGCCCATGATCTGAAAAATGGGCGTTGTTATATTCCAGAAATGATGCTCGATGAAGCTGGACTGAAGCCGCATGACCTGTTGCAGCAGACCAATCTTCCTCGCTTCAGACCTGTGCTCCGCCAGCTCGTTCGTCTGGCGGTGGAGCACCTTGATCAGGGTTGGCTCTATACGATGGCCATCCCACGTTACGAAACTCGGTTACGGCTGGCTTGTATGTGGCCGATTCTCTCTGCCGGAGAATCGCTCAAGCTCGTCATGAATTCCCCCGATCTGTTGAATCCTGCCGTGAAGGTCAAAATCCCGCGCAGCAAGGTGTATCAGATTGTGGGGATGACGACAGGTACTGCTGCGTGCGCATACGCCGGAACTGCCTACTGGGGACATTTACGCAAGCAGATCGTGTGACGATCTGTAGGCTTTCGTCCTACCCTGTTTTTTTCTGCGGCTCCAAGAGCTTGTCGCCCTTCTTGAAGACGGCGTAGATTGCCTGTGATGGGCAAGCGTCGAGACAGAGCCGGCAGCTTTCAAGACAGCGCGAAGGATCGAACTTGTAAGGTGGTGTAGAGAGCCAGGCGCTGGTCGGGCAAATCGGCACACAGACGGCCTGGTGGGTGCAGCGGTCAGGGTGGCGGACAAGGTGATCACGAATGACCAACATAGGTTTGACTCCTTCAAAGAGGCCTTGAGAGAAGATCTCGAACATATTTTTCTTCGGCAGGCTGCTCATTTCCATTCCTTGACGAGTTCTTTGAGCCGATCTTTGAGCTCAGGAATCTGTGCGAGATTATTCTGAATCGCGCCGAGGATTTTTTCCAACCGAGCCGAGCGAAGCGCTTCCTTATCCTTCTTCACCACACGGTCATAGTCCTCATAAGCTTGTCCGTGTTTGGGTTCCAGATGTTTTCTGGCATCCACCAGGGCCTGGCCCAACTCCCACGGTTCCGGCGCCGGTAGAGAAGCGACCGTAAACGCCCCATCGGTAAACACGATGACCGAGGCACTCGGTTTCCCGGTCAAGGGGACCACGGCTTCAATCGTTTTGCGTTCGCAGACGTTCCAGTCCAGCGTGAGTCCAGGAAACTGTTTGGTGAAGGCCACCTTTTCCATGTTGGCCTTCCATTTGTCTTCGGTTGGCATAGACGTATATGAGGTATTGAGCGGGAAGCCTTACGGTTTCTTGAGCGGTACCAGCTGTTCTGGAACCGGATGGTCAGGCATGAGCAATCGAGTGACGATTTCCCCGTTCAGCACGTGCCGCTCCATGATCTCGGTGACATCGTCCTCCGTACCGACCCAGTACCACACGCCTTCAGGATAGACGACGACACTTGGGCCGAGGTCACAATGATCGAGGCAACCGGCTTTGTTTGCTCGGACCACCCCTTTGAGATTTAACCGCTTTGTTTCACTCTTGAAGTGTGCATGAAGTTTTTCCGAACCCAAGTTCGCGCAACAGCCGCGTGGATCGTCTTTGGGACGCTGATTCGTACAGATGAAGATATGTCGCTGAAATGATGGCATTGGGTTAGGTCGCTAGACAGGCATCGTCAGGGTATTGAGCCGTTCCATCAGGAGCGTCACATCGCCGTCTCTTAAGAACGGAGATGGGTGCTGGGTTGCGTTCAGGATAGTCGAGATCTCATGTAACCGCAATGATGCTCGTCGGAACTCGTCGCCCTTGGCGAGTTCCGATACGTGGTCAGCACGTAACTTATCGAATTCAGCGCAGATGTCACGGAAGTCACGTTGTAAGTTTTTGTGTATCGAACACGGGGTGCAATACCATTTTGGGCTTTGATCTGATAACGGAGATAGGCGATCGTAAGGGCGACCGAAAAAGTCTTTTCCCAGGGAAAGCTTTGTCAGTGGACCGTTGCCGGCTCCGCAGGCCTGACACGATTCGCTCCAGGAGTCCATCTTCACCTCCATGCTAAACCATACCGAAGGGTGCATCTTACAACAGGCTTTTCCAGACTGTCCACGGGCAGCACGGCAGATGGAGTGGCGGTCAACCCGATCACTTTGTGGATCCATGTATAATGAAACAATTAGGCCTGCAGTACTCATAGCCGGAAGGGGGAACCTTTATGGTCATCGGTGTTCCGAAGGAAATCAAAGATCATGAGTATCGTGTCAGTCTGACGCCGGAGGGTGCAGCGACCCTTCGGCAAAGTGGGCATGAGGTCTGGCTTGAATCGTCTGCCGGGCAAGGCAGTGGATTTAGTGATGATGAGTATCGTGAGGCTGGGGCCTCGGTTGCCGGTTCGAAAGAAGAGGTATTCAAGAGAGCTGATTTGATTGTGAAGGTGAAAGAGCCGTTGCTTGCTGAGTGCCATCTGTTTCGTCCAGGCCAGGTCCTGTTCACGTATTTACATCTTGCCTCACTCGTGGATGTGACCAAGGAACTTCTGAGTGCTAAGGTCACGGCTATTGCGTATGAAACGACCGAATCCAAGGACGGCAGTCTTCCGATGCTCAAGCCGATGAGTGAAATCGCTGGACGAATGTCGGTGCAGATCGGCGCTCAATATCTGGAGAAAATCAACGGAGGTCGTGGTGTCCTGCTGGGAGGGGTTCCGGGGACGGAGCCGGGCAAGGTCGTCGTGCTTGGTGCTGGGATCGTTGGAGGCTCGGCGATTCGCATTGCGGTCGGGATGGGAGCCCAAGTGACGGTGATCAATTTGGATGTTGAGCGGTTGCGGCGCCTCGATGATCAGTACCAGGGCCGGATTATCACGCGCGCTGCGAGCTCCACCACCATTGAGGAGGCTGTGTGCTCAGCAGATCTTGTTATCGGCGCCGTACTGGTTCCCGGAGCCAAGGCACCAACGCTGGTGTCCCGTTCGCTGGTCTCACGGATGAAGTCTGGGTCGGTGATCGTGGATGTTTCTGTCGATCAGGGGGGCTGTGTTGAGACCACAAGACCGACGACTCACTCGGCGCCTGTCTATGTCGTAGATGGCGTCGTACATTATTGTGTCGCCAATATGCCGGGAATCGTTCCTCGCACATCCACCTACGCTCTGACCAATGCGACGTTGCCGTATCTGCTGCGGCTCGCGTCTGACGGTGTGGATCGAGCGATTCACGCTGATCCGGGGTTGGCGAAGGGGGTTAACCTTAAAGATGGAAAAATTGTTCATCGAGGTGTGGCTGAAGCTCATGGGTTGCCTTTTACCCCTGTCTTGTAAGACAATCAGACGTTCGCTTTGTCCGCTTGGTCTTGTCGGGGCGTAGCGCAGCCCGGTAGCGCACTGCGTTCGGGACGCAGGGGTCGGAGGTTCAAATCCTCTCGCCCCGACCACACCAAGCTTCTTCCAGCAGAACCTACTCTTTCCAGGTCAAGAGCGACGGGATACAGGCCTCCAGTAGTCCTTGTCTGTTTTTACCTCACTCAGTTCGGTCCTCCCGACAACGCTATATCGCGATTCACATTCGAGAGGATGGAACCCAACGGTGTCTTTCTTTCATGGCAGAACTGCATGTTCTGCGAACGTCCCTGCATTCAGGTTTATGTCATACATCGCTCGTGTCACTCGTTTGCAGATTCTAGATATCAGGCTCAGTTTCTAGCGTGGAAATGTAAAACGCGTGACGCATCTGGAGAGGTGTGAGAATATCCGCTGAGCAACGCCGCACAGGGCAGTTGATGAGTCATGATTGTGGTAGAGCCAGATGCCTCAATCGGTCGATGAACCGCCGGTTCGAGCACACATTCTCGTGGTCGGTCGTGTGCAGGGAGTAGGGTTTCGTGCATTCGCGGCACGTATCGCCACCAGGCTTCATCTGTTGGGCGGCGTCCGCAATCTCGACGACGGCCGGGTTGAGCTGGAGGTCGAGGGTGGGAAACTGGTGATTGAAGACCTTCTGCGAGAATTGAAAGCCGGTCCTCCGGCTGCGCATGTCAGGACGATTGCGGTGGAATGGAGCATTGCAACCGGCCGGTATTCACACTTCGACATTTGGTATTAAGGAACGAGGAGTCATGAGTCGACAGGAAGACGAGGAGTCCGAGTTGAACGAAGCTCGACGGTACACCGCCGATGATATGGACACCTCAGAACCTGTGAGCGCATCGGATCAGGGCGAGCGAGAAACTGGTCGATCAGAAGGACTTGACACGCTGAAGAGCTACTTGCGGGAGGTTCGTCGATCGACACTGCTGACCTTCAAGCAAGAACAGCAGCTCGGCAAACGGGTGATGGCTGGCGATGAGCACGCTCGGCAAGAGATGATCGAATCGAATCTGCGGCTTGTCATCAGTATCGGGAAACGCTACATGCACCGAGGGTTTCCGTTTTCCGACATCGTGGAGGAAGGCAATTTAGGACTGATCAAAGCAGTCGAGAAATTCAATTATAAGCGGGGATTCAGGTTTAGCACCTACGCGTCTTGGTGGATCCGGCAATACATCGAGCGGGCGATCATTAATCAAGGTAAGCTGGTGCGTCTGCCTGTGCACGTGGTGGAGCGTCTCAATCGTTATCTGAATCGTGTCGAGCAGTTGGTGCAAACGCTCGGGCGGGAGCCGAGGGCGGCCGAAGTGGCTGCCAAGATGAAGACATCGGAAGAAGACGTATTGGACCTGAAGCAGTTGGTGCGTACGACCTGCTCGCTCGATAGTCCGCTGAATGACCACACTGATACCTTTCTCCGCGATGTGATCGAGGATCCCGTTGGGCTCTTGCCCGATGAGACCGCCGATGGGGTTCGGCGGAGGACGGAACTGATGGCGTGGGTGAGGGAGTTGCCTGAGAAAGAGCAAACTGTTATTGTGTCACGGTTCGGACTCGACGGAGACGAGGCGAAGACGCTCGAAGAAATCGGTCGTACCATGGGACTGACTCGTGAGCGCGTCCGACAGATCGAAATGGCGGCATTAGTTCGGCTTCGCAACACCATCGGCAGAAAAGCCATGACACAGGCAGACTTGCTCTAAATCCCGTGACCACCGTCAACTATCAAGCCCTCATTCGAGAAGTGCCGGACTTTCCAAAGCCCGGTATCCTCTTTTATGACATCACGACACTCTTAAAAAATCCTGCCGCGCTTCGAAGTCTTGCCGACCAATTGACGACTCGGTATCAGGATCGAGGGATCGCCAAGGTTGTCGGGATTGAGTCGCGGGGGTTTATTTTTGGCGGGATTCTTGCCGCCCGTCTCGGTGCTGGATTTGTTCCGGTTCGTAAACCTGGAAAACTTCCGGCTGATTGTTATGAAGTCAAATATAGTCTTGAGTATGGACAGAACAGTCTTGCCGTGCACCGTGACGCGATCCAAACCGGAGAGCCTGTGCTGATCGTCGACGACCTGTTGGCGACCGGAGGAACGGCAGAGGCGACGGTTCAGCTTGTTCGTCAGCTTGGTGGCACGATTGTCGGACTCGATTTTCTGGTTGAACTGAAGAGTTTGAGGGGACGCGACAAACTCGCTGGGTACGAGGTCCATTCAACCATTACCTATCCCTAGGGGTGGCATCCTTCTAAACCGCTTGCTCAAGGGGCACAGGGCGTGATATAGAAGCCGGAATTTTTGACCCTCCAACTACGTACCTTATTTCTGGAGCGGACTCGCTATATGGCAACAAAAATACAGGCAAAGAAGAAGGGTGAGGCAAAGACGAAATCCGTGGACGTTATGGTCAAGAAATCTCAGCCGACGACTACAGGGGCAGCCGTGGTGCCCAAGGCGACGTCCGAGGTCGAGATAGCGGTGCCGGTGCGGCCTAAGGAAACGGCAAAAGAGCGGGAAGCGCGGGAACAGCGGCAGGAAGTGCTTCATAAAATGCTCATTAGCAAACGCCAAGAGATTATTAGAGAGATCGAAGAGAGTCTGGGGCAGTCGTTGACTGAAGATCAGCAGCGGCGTCTCGAATCAGCGCGTGATGTCGGCGACCAAGCCTTAATGGATCTTGAGCGCGAACTCGGGATTTCGTTGATGGAGATGCGTAATCGCCGGCGCCAGTCGATTGATGAAGCCCTCACTCGGTTACACGACGGGACGTACGGGATGTGTGCCGAATGTGGGATTGAGATCAGCGAAAAGCGTCTCCAGGTGGTCCCCTTTGCCAAGCTCTGTGTGGAGTGCCAATCGCGCGCGGAATTGCTGGAGAAAATCGAACGCGAAGAGGATCGCGACTAGCGTACAACGTTCCCTCTCCCTTCACCCTGCATTCTTTCCTTTCCCATCATGAATGGGCAGACTTCAGAACGAGCGGTCGTTCTTGCTAGTGGCGGATTGGACTCCACTGTCACGGCAGCCATTGCACGACGCGATGGATATGCGCTGTACTTACTGACCATTGCATACCAACAACGTCACGCGGTGGAGATTGAGCGATCGAGACAGGTGGCGACGGCGCTGGAAGCTGATCAGCATCTAGTGATCAACGTCGATTTAGGGACGATTGGTGGATCGGCCCTGACCGGCAATCTGTCGGTGCCGAAGCTTCGGACTGAATCTGAACGGCACCGGGATGTGCCTGTGACCTACGTACCAGGCCGAAACCTGATTTTTCTGTCTTTGGCTGCGGCTCACGCGGAAGTGCTGGGGGCCTCGATCATCTATTTCGGCGCCAATGTAATTGACTATTCTGGCTATCCTGACTGTCGCCCAGAATTCATCCAGGCTGTAGAGGCAGCACTTCAAACGGGAACAAAAGCAGGAACGCAGGGCAAAGGCATTGAGATTCGAGCGCCACTCCTTCGGATGTCGAAGGCGGAAATTATCAGACTGGGCCTGACTCTGAACGTTCCCTTTCAGCTCACGCATAGTTGTTATGACCCGGTTGGGTCGATAGCCTGTGGGCAGTGTGACAGCTGTCAAATTCGGAAGCACGGATTTGCGGAGGCGGGAGTTGTAGATCCGATTCAGTATGCGGTATGTTGAACGAATGGTCGGCTTGGGAAAGTGGTTACGCTCTATGAAGTCATCACGAATGCAGTGGGTCAGTCTCGTTCTGGTGATGCTTGGCGCCGCATCAGCGTGCAGCCAAAACGGGGGGGAACCACAGGGAACGGGAACCGTGGCCTCGGCTCCGGTCGAGTTACGGGAAGGAGAGCAGAAATTCAACGCCAACTGTTCACTCTGCCATGGGATCGGCGGAGTCGGAACTGCTCAAGGCCCGGCCTTTCTTCACAAGGTCTATGAACCGAATCATCATGGCGATGAAGCGTTTCAGCGAGCGGCGGCCAACGGAGTAAAGGCTCATCATTGGCAGTTTGGCGACATGCCGAAGATCGATGCTGTCAAACCTGGTGATGTGGACCACATCGTGAAGTACGTCCGATGGCTTCAGAAACAGGCCGGAATTTTTTAGCACTGATGTCATCGCGAACACTCTTGCCCCGCACCAGTTCTCGTTGCGGTTATTGGAAACGACAAGAGGAGAGTGTTCGGTTCGATCAAGCCCTGTGTACGTAGAGCGCGCTAGACAACCTAAGGAGGGCCTCATGACTAACGCACGTTGCATGTCCATGTTTGCGGTTACTGCATTCCTGCTCGGATTCGTCCTGGGAGGGGTGTCGTTACATGTGGCATCTGCCGAGGGGCTCTTTGGGATCAAGGACTCAGTCACCCAGATGGGGAGTTCGCTGGTCGAAATGCAGAAGAACGTGGATGACCTCCAAAAGAATATGAATAAGATCAAACAGGTGAAAGACCAATTGTCTTCATTGCCCTCCTCGGGTGGTGGAGTGGGAGGGGCAATGGACTCCCTCATGAAAAAGGGTGGCCAATAAACAGATTTTGGCCACAATGTAATCTTCCGTACTTTTTAATCTCCACACTCTGAACGACAATTCGAATCAGGTTGGCTGGGTGAAGAGTCCAGGCCAACCTGGTTGTTCTATCCTCAACAAGTGAGACCTGCTTCGCCTTCCCTCCTGCCACCCTCTGCAAGAACTGGCGCTGAATCGTTCTTGGATATTGTCGTCAAAAAAGATCGGAATTCAGGGTCGGGTGGGTGTCCATCTCTTGGCCCGTTCTTCGGATTCGGTAATCTGGCTGCGAGTCATCCGTGTGGCGATGGTCTCGCGTGATTCAACAGCTCGCTTCTCACCATAGGCCGCTGAAAGGCTGTACCACATGTGCGCTTCAACAAGACTCTGAGGCACGCCACGCCCTCGTTCATACATCATTCCGAGCTTGGCAAATGCGAGCGCATTTCGTTGTTCAGCTGCCTTCTGAAACCAGAACAACGCCATGTGGTCGCTATACGGTGCACCCTGCCCGAGCGAATAGAGCGTTCCAAGATTGACTTGAGCCCCTGCGTGTCCTTGATCAGCGGCCTTTTTAAACCAATCCTTGGCCTCAAGGTAGTTTTGTGGAAGACCACGCCCTTCGCTGTAGTGTATGCCCAATTGGTTTTGAGCATTGGGATCGCCGGTCTGAGCATGTCTGAGGACTTCGCCCACGGCTGGTTCGCCAATGAGTAGTTGTGGTGGACTAGAAGGTGGAGCGGCGCAGCTTGATGTGAGAAAGGACACCAAGAGTAGTCCTACGAGAGTCACATACTGGTAGGGTAGCCGGTGAGCCATTCTGAATGATTGTGAACGGGATTAATATCTGCTGGCCAGGTAGCGAACCATAGAGCGATATCCTACGCAGCGGGAGGGCGCAACTTCAAGGGGGCCAAACGTGAGTAAGGAGTAGATTGATGGAGAGCCTTGAAGGCGGTCACATTCTCCAAAGGCGCCCGTGTAACCTATTGCATGATTGGCGATAGAAATAAGCGGACTTCAAGGAGTGGATCTCGGTTGGTGGCCTCAGATTACAAAGAGCAGACTGGAGAAACCCATAGGCTACTGTTCTTGAACTGAATTGTGAGTCTTGGGTTTCCAGTTTCGTGCAAGGAATTGTGCTTGTGCTATTTCTGTTGGAGTCATGTTCATGGCCAGACGATCTCGCCATTTCGCTCCACCTTCCTGCCCGTTAGCCGCCGCCAAGTTGTACCACTGGTAAGCCTGGACGACATCCTTGGGAACTCCTCGTGCCTTTTCATGATAAGTGGCAATTACGAACATCGCTGGTCCGTGTCCCTGGTCCGCGGCAAGGCGGCACCACCGTAGTGCTTCCTGATAGTCCTGGGGCATCCCACGACCGATGTCCGACAGCACACAGAGCCGATAGAAGGCACCAACATGTCGCTGGGTGGCCGCCATACGGTACCACCGAACGGCTTCCCTATGGTCTTTCGGTAAGGCGTTCTCATATCGCAAGCCCAGATTGTACTGATCCTCGGCGCTCCCTTGTTCCGCAGCCGACTGTAACGCATCGATCCGTGACGTTGTGTCCCGCACGTCGACGTAGGGAGATTTCGGTGGATCGATGCATCCCGACAGGGTGCAAAGGGCGGTCATCATCATGAGATATCGCAGGCAGGTCTTCATAATCTCTTCTCCTTCAGAACGATCCTGCGGCTGCTGCCTATCTGACCAGCAGCCAATGCAGTCGCTACTCTAGCACATCTCGCTCGCTAGAAAGCTATCATACCCAGCGTACGATCACGATCTTGTTCTGCCACGCCCTGTTGCTTTCACTGAAGAGAAAAGATATGGGTTAGCCTTGCCATCAAGGTGAAATCTTGGCTTGTGTTGTGGTGCGGAACATTACGAGAAGTACCCTCCTTATGGGAACCTTGTTCCTTCTGTCCACGTTATCGGTTCAGGCTCAACAAGAGTTTTCGTTTACCCCGGTCGAAAAGGGCGTGCTCTTGGTGGCCAGTCCCTCGCTGAGCGATCCTAACTTCCATCAAGCTGTCCTGCTCATTGTCGAACACGGACGAGGAGGGACGGTTGGGCTTATTCTGAACCGCCCCACGAATGTGCTGGTATCCGAAGTCTTGCCGGATTTTACCGTGCTGAAGCGTACTCCCCATCGGTTGTTTGCCGGAGGGCCAGTCGAGCGAACACAGCTGGTCTTGTTGTTCCGGCTCACGCAGCTCTTGCCTGATACACGTCAGATCATCGATGGAATCTACGTGGGCACACCTCGCGTCCTGGAACGTATCATGACTCAGCCCAAACCGACCGAGACCTTCCGCGCGTTTTCCGGATTCGCCGGATGGGCACCGGGGCAGCTCGAACATGAAATGCTCGAAGGGGCATGGGGAGTCTTGCCGTCAAATGCGTTCAATATATTCGACAAAGACCCGGCAATGCTCTGGCCGGACAGTATCATCCTTCTTCAGGCCCCCAGAGCTATTTCCATTACACGATAGACGGGTAGACTGGTCTCGCGCTGCGTCCGGTGGGAAGGCTAGGTCGTGTTACTCAGCAGGCAGAAATATAGGCAACACTTGGGTGCCTGAAGAACGAGCGAATGAGTGCGGGGCAGTGCGCCATCTCAGTGAGCTGCGCGGTAATGCGATCAGCCAGACGCTCGCCCTTCTGCAAGGGCCGGCGTGCGTTGCCGGTGCGCTTCGCATGGCTCCAGACCAACTCATCGGGATTGAGGTCCGGGGCGTAGCCGGGCCGGTAATGCACAGTCAGCTTGCCGTCGAGCTCTGCGACGTATTCCTTGACCGCAAGTGCCTTGTGGGCTGGCAGTCCATCAAGGATGAGATGCAAGGGCTTGC
>NEWS02000004.1:661188-685267 GCA_002869845.2 Nitrospira sp. CG24B
GGTGTGATCGGCATCGGGATAGATGTGTGCTCGCATGCAGCCGCCTCGTTGCTTGATACGTTGCTCTAGCTTTTCAAGATTGGCGAGTTTCACGGCTGTGTCTTTGTTGCCGTAAAGCAGCAGCATCGGCGGTTGTGTACCGTCAATGAACGTTGTGACCTGCATATTTGGATAATTCTGCGGAGGGCCGAACATGTCCTCCA
The DNA here is from genome assembly GCA_002869845.2 of Nitrospira sp. CG24B. Classification (GTDB taxonomy): domain Bacteria; phylum Nitrospirota; class Nitrospiria; order Nitrospirales; family Nitrospiraceae; genus Nitrospira_D. The sequence continues at coordinate 661,392 of NEWS02000004.1, forward strand.
GATCCGGCTCGTCGGGAGTAAAGGCGTAGGGACCGGCGAGACCAGCGAAATCATGAATGGTCAGTGAGCGATCTTTTCCCTCTTTGGCAAGGTACTGAGAATCGGTCGCGAGCAACGCGCTGATATGAGCTCCGGCGGAATGCCCCACGACATGGACCCGCGCGGGATTGCCGTGCCACTCGCCGATGTGGTCAGAAACCCAGGCAAGAGCCTTCGCCCCGTCTTCGACGAATACTGGAAAACGCACTTGGGGATACTTTCTGTAATCGGGAATGACGACGATAAAGCCCTGCTGTGTGAACGTTGCAGCGACAAACCGATAATCTTCCTTGGCTCCGTAGGTCCAACGCCCACCATAAAAAAAGACGATGACATCCAGTTGCGTGTCCTTTGGATCAGCCGGAACATAGATGTCGAGCTTTTGCGATGGCTCAGGGCCATATATCCGATCATGCTCAACCGCCATCTCGACCAAGTGGGTGGGAAGATTGGCGGCTGTGAAGGCCGCTTGGGTACAGGCGGACATCATAAACAGGGGGGCAAGGAGCAGGATTCTGGAGCATCGGTCTTTCAAGTCATCCATCGGATATGGTCTCAAATTGTTCTCGCTACGGCAGCAGGCAACTGTTTATAGCATGGGTTGATCGCGAAGGACTCCTGTACGTCAATAGCTCGTATAGTAAATCCTAAACTGCTTTGTGCTGTCTTCAAGAAGTTGACAGGGTTTGGGGATTCCAGTAGGATGACCAAACCTTTAATGCCCATCCAGTGAGGTGGGCAAGGAGCCAAATCATGAGTTTCTGTCCGGCCACGGCCGGTGATCAATCGACCTTCTCACAATGGCACCGTGAGGGGGTTTTTTTATGTCCAGATTTAGACAAGAACCTGATCGCATAATCATCTTGACCATGACGACTCCTACGAACGAACCGACAGAGCGGAAAGATGAAAAGCTGATCATGGATGCCGGGGATATTTCCCGTGCCATGATGCGCATCGCGCACGAGATTTTGGAGCGGCATAAAGGAGTGAAGGATCTGGCGCTGGTGGGAATACGGACAGGTGGTGTGCATCTCGCCCATCGACTGGTGAAGCGGATCCAGAGCATCGAGGGTGTGCAGGTTCCCATCGGTGAATTGGACATCACGTTGTATCGCGACGATCTGGCGTTGCGTAAAAATCAACCGATCCTGAGAAAAACGTCCGTTCCATTCGACATGACGAATAAAGTCATCGTGCTTGTCGACGATGTCTTGTTCACGGGAAGAACGATACGGGCGGCGATGGATGGACTGATGGATTTGGGACGTCCGGAGGAAATCCAGCTGGCGGTGTTGGTCGATCGTGGTCATCGACAGCTGCCGATTAAAGCGAATTATATCGGGAAAAATCTACCGACCTCCCGAGAGGAGCAGGTTCAGGTGCTGTTGGACGAAGATGGGGAAGATGACCGGGTGGTTATCTTAAAATCCTGAAGCGGAGGATCCCGTGAGCCTCAAGCGCAAAGATCTGCTGAGCCTCGCTTCGCTGTCTGTGGATGAAATCATGCTTGTCCTGGAGACGGCAGATTCCTTCAAGGAAGTGACCGGCCGCGAAATCAAAAAAGTGCCGGCTCTCCGAGGCAAGACCGTCGTGAATCTTTTCTTTGAGCCGAGCACCAGAACGCGTACGTCTTTCGAATTGGCCGCCAAGCGACTGAGCGCCGATGTGATTAACTTTTCTCCCTCTTCCAGCAGTGTGGTGAAGGGAGAAACATTGCTCGATACCGCGCGGAACATCGAAGCCATGCAGGCGGACATCATCGTCCTCCGCCACTCCTCGGCCGGCGCCGCCGAAACCCTGGCGCATGGCGTCAAGTCATCCGTCATTAATGCGGGCGATGGATGGCATGAGCACCCGACGCAGGCGTTGCTCGATCTCTACACGATCCGGCAGCGAGGGATGAATTTCAATGGGCTGCGCGTGGCGATTGTGGGAGATGTATCGCATAGCCGCGTAGCTCGATCGAACATTTATGCGCTCATCAAACTGGGAGCCGAGGTGCGTCTGGTGGGACCGCCGACGATGATGCCGAGCTGTGTGGAGAAGCTGGGTGCGAAAGTCTACTACGACATGGATGAAGGTCTATGCGGCGTACATGTGATCATGATGCTCAGGCTGCAGTTGGAGCGGCAGGGACGCGCGCAGTTTCCGACGATCCGAGAGTACTCAAGGCTCTATGGCTTGACTGCTGAGCGAGTGCGGCTGGCCGACCCTGGCGCGATCGTAATGCACCCGGGACCGATCAACCGAGGAGTGGAAATCGCGCCGGATGTCGCCGATAGTTTGTCCTCGGTGATTCTCGACCAGGTGGCCAACGGCGTCGCAGTGCGTATGGGGATTCTCTACCTCATGTCCGGGGCGAATTGAGGATGTTGCAAAAGCCCTCCAGCGTCGTTCTCGCATCGCTCAAGGTCTCAACGTACCAACCGCGTACGCATCGACCTTTCGCTCGCTGCGGCCTTGCTGGAAGTGCTTTTTCAGCATCCTCTGGAACAAATCAAGGGAGAGGAGCTTCGCGTGTCGATTTTGATTAAGGGTGGTCGTGTCATTGATCCAGGCAAGTTTGACGGCATCGCCGACGTGTTGATCGAAAATGGTCAGATCGCCGCACTGGGATCGAATCTTTCAGCTCCAGTCGGCGGCCGGACTATTCACGCTACGGGGAAACTGGTGGTGCCGGGGTTTGTAGATGTCCACGTCCACTTTCGGGAACCGGGATTCGAGTACAAAGAAACGATTCAGAGCGGCAGTGCTGCGGCGGTTGCGGGCGGATTTACAACGGTGTGCTGCATGCCAAACACGAACCCGGTGAATGACAATCAAGCCGTCACGGAGTTTATCCTGGAGCGATCCCGGCTGGCCGGCCTCGCCAATGTGTTGCCGATCGGGGCCATCACGAAAGGCTCGGAAGGGAAGGAACTCGCGGAGATCGGTGATTTACGGCGGTCTGGCTGCGTGGCGATTTCTGACGATGGCAAGCCGGTCATGAACAGTCTGGTGATGCGGCGAGCGATGGAATATGCCGTGGCCTTTGATCTGACGGTCGTCGATCATTGCGAGGACCTGCATCTGGCAGAAGGCGGCTGTATGAATGAGGGGTTGATCTCAACCGAGCTTGGGTTGCCGGGGATCCCGTCAGCAGCTGAAGATGTGATGGTGGCGCGGAATCTCTCACTTTCTGAGCTGACAGGAGCCCGTCTGCATCTCGCTCATATCAGCACCACTGGGTCTGTTCGCATGGTGCGGGAGGCGAAAGCCCGAGGGATCCGCGTGACGGCCGAAGCCTGTCCTCATCACTTTACGCTGACGGAAGAACTGGTGCGCGGCTATAACACCCACGCCAAGATGAATCCCCCTCTGCGTACCTGGGCCGATGTCCAGGCGATCAAGGAGGGCTTGCGGGACGATACGATCGATGTGATTGCGACCGACCATGCCCCCCATGCGACGCAGGAGAAACAGCAGGATTTTACCGAGGCCCCATTCGGAATCGTGGGACTTGAGACGGCGCTCCCGCTGACGTTGGGACTGGTAGAGGAAGGGGTGCTGTCACTAGAACAAGCGATTCAGAAACTGACCTCGGCTCCGGCTGCGGCATTTGGACTCAAGAAAGGGACGTTGGCGGTCGGTGCCGATGCCGATATCGTCCTCATCGATCCGCAAGAACCGTGGGAAGTTGACCCGTCTAAATTCCGATCAAAAAGCCGCAATACGCCGTTTGTGGGATGGAAGGTGAAAGGGCGAGTGAAGACAACCATTGTAGGTGGCAAGATAGTGTTCGAGAACGGCCCGGTGGAGCGGTAGTGCTGTGCGACGGGTGCCCCGCTGGGGGATGGTCGGGTGTCTTGCTCTTGAGTGGGTTGCGCTGGCTGTCTGGGTTGGAGGCATGATCGTGCTGAGCGGAGCGGTGATTCCGGCGGTGTTCAATACATTCGGAGGACAGGATTCTGGGGGCATGTTATTGACCCGAGCATTCGAAGGGTACCATCGGTTCGTCATCGGATCTTGTGTGATCCTCAGCGCTGCTGTGTGGTATCGTCGGTGGAGCGGGGATCCAATCGTGGCGGTCGGTCGGGGTGAGGTGATCGTCCTGGCCATCATGGTGCTCATAGCCGGGATCATCATGATGGTATTGCACCCCAATGCCGTGGCGCTTCAAGCCCAGGCATTCGCAACGAAAGATGAGACAGCCAAGAAAACGGCGTTAGAGGCGCTGTTTCGTGTGCTCATGCCGATTCGGTCGTTGTACATGGTGAATCTGGTCTTGGGTATCGTGCTTGTCGGAATCAAGGTGAACCGTTCACTTGATCTGAATAGAAGGCAGTCGTGAAAAAGGCATTACTAGCATTGGCAGACGGAACGGTGTTCGAAGGCCGCGCTCTTGGCTATGAGGGCGAAACGGTTGGAGAAGTCGTCTTTAATACGGCGATGACCGGGTATCAAGAGATACTGACCGATCCATCCTATAAAGGACAGATCATCACGATGACCTGTCCCCATATCGGAAACTATGGTGTCACATCTGAAGATGTAGAATCCGGTCGGTCATGGGCAGAGGGGTTCGTGGTCATGGAAGCCAGCCGTCTGGCCAGTAACTGGCGAAGCCGACAGACCCTTCAAGAGTCATTGATCGAGGCAAGAGTCGTTGGAATTGAAGGCATCGACACCAGAGCCTTGACAAGGCACTTACGCGAGCAGGGGTCGCAGCAGGGACTCATCACGCATCTCGATCTCAACCCCGATCGGGCTGTGCAGCGAGCCAGGCAGGCTCCCGCCATTATCGGTCGAGATTTGGCTGCTGAAGTCACCTGTGCACGTCCCTATGACTGGACAGCGGGAACCGGAGATTGGGCACCGTTAGCACACGGCAGGGAGCGTGGACCATCCAAGCCGTGGCGCGTTGTGGCCTATGATTTCGGTATTAAACACAACATTCTGAGACGATTGGTGGATGTCGGTTGTCAGGTGACGGTAGTGCCTGCTGCGACATCAGCAGAGGAAGTCGCGGCGCTACAGCCAGACGGCATTTTCCTTTCAAATGGACCTGGCGATCCGGAAGGCCTTCCCTATGCCGTGAAGGCAATGGAGAAACTGATCGGACGCTATCCAATTTTTGGCATCTGTTTAGGCCATCAGATTCTCTGTTTGGCCTTTGGCCTCAAGACCTATAAGCTGAAATTTGGTCACCATGGGGCGAATCATCCCGTGATGGATCTTCGGACGAGAAAGGTCGAAATTACGTCGCAGAACCATAATTTTGCCGTGCAGGGTCCTACATCATTCCGTAGCGTACCGAAGTTCCCACCAGTGGTCGACACCCGCTATGGCAACCTGTCGCTCACCCATGTCAGCTTGAACGACTACTCAATCGAGGGGATGGCCTGTCTCGATCATCCTGTTTTTTCCGTCCAATACCACCCGGAAGCGGCACCGGGACCTCATGATGCTGCCTATTTGTTCGATGAATTCGTGCGTCTTATGGAGACTCATCATGCATAACCGTGTTCTCATTGGGGCCATCGGACTGGTGCTGTCTGGATGCACGTTTAATTTCCCGTTGTTTCCAGGCCCAGGGCCTTTGCAAGAAGCGCAGGTCGACGGGACCGGAAAAGCAAAAGTGCTGTTGGTCGAAATTTCTGGAATGATTAGTTCACAGGAAAAAGATGGGTTGCGTCCAGCCCCCAGCATGATTGCAAGCGTAAAGGAACAGCTAACCCGGGCGGCGAAGGATGAGAACGTCAAAGCGGTCGTGCTTCGTATCAACACGCCTGGGGGAACAGTGACGGCATCGGATATTATTTATCACGAGCTGAAAACGTTCAAAGCCAATCGCAAGGTCCCCATTGTGGCATCCATTATGGATCTGGGGACTTCAGGGGGCTACTATATCGCCGCCGCTGCGGACACCATACTGGCGCATCCTTCATCCGTGACCGGCAGTATCGGCGTGATTATGCTCACCATGAATGCGCGAGGGCTTTTGGAGAAAGTGGGCGTGGAGGCTACGGCTGTAACCTCGGGGCCTCGCAAAGATATGGGTTCGCCGTTTCGGACCATGACGACTGAAGAGCGTGCCATCTTTCAAGGGCTGATCGATTCGTTTTATCAGCGGTTTTTGAATGTCGTGCAGGAAGGCCGCTCTCACTTACAGATGGAGCAGATCAAACGGTTGGCTGATGGACGAATCTATACCGGAGAGCAGGCGAAGGAGGCTGGGTTGGTCGATGGGATCGGTTATCTCGAAGACGCCATCGAATTAGCCAAGAAGAAAGCCGGTCTGACGGAAGCCCGAGTCGTGACGTACCAACGTCCAGGTGAATACTCCAACAACATGTATTCCAAACTTTTGGCGCCGAGTGGGCTCGCTAGTCTTGCCGATCTCGATCTCATGACAGTTGTCCGTGGGGGAACTCCCCAGTTCATGTACATGTGGATGCCATAGTGAGAGAAGGCGCCAGGCGCATGACTGGGAGTATCGAGACTGGTAAGATGATGAGAATCGGCCTTGATCGTGAGACTCGAGATGACGGAGCCAGCAAATCACCAGATCGACCTCCTCTTTTCAACGCCCATCGAGCGTCGTGCGTTGCTTCGCCACTGGGCTCGCGGAATGGTGGGAGTGACGTGCCTTTCGTGTCTTGGAACAACAGCTGGTGTGCTTGCAACTCTGGGGGGATGTGTCCGCGCGCCGGGAACGGCGCGAGATCAATTCATCTATATCTCCGAGGAGAAAGAAATTGCGATGGGCATCAGCGGCTATCGCGAATTACTGCGACAGGCTCCAATGAGTAACGATCCTGAGTTAACCGAGATGGTCAACCGGGTTGGCCAGCGAATTGCCGCGGTGGCCAATAAACCAGAGTATGAGTGGGAGTTCGCCATTATTCGGGACGACCGCATGATCAATGCCTTCGCGCTTCCGGGTGGCAAGGTTGCCGTCTTCACGGGCATACTGAAGCTCACGAAGAACGAAAACGGGTTAGCGACCGTGATTGGGCATGAGGTGGCGCATGCGCTCCAACGCCATGGGGCGGAGCGATATAGCCGAAGCATCCTTGAAACGATCGGCCAAGTCGGTGCGTTGGCAGCCGGAGCCGCTGTCGGACGTCCGGATGCGGCAATGGCTGCAATGAGTGCCTATGGAGTTGGGGTCTCACTACCATTTGGAAGAAAGCAGGAATCGGAGGCCGACTATATCGGACTGAGGTTGATGGCGCAGGCTGGCTATGACCCTCGAGAGGCCGTTCCATTTTGGGAGAGGATGAGCGGCTGTCCCAGACAGATGATCGACAAAGTCTGCTTTCGATCGAAGCATAATATTCCGGAGTTTTTGTCCACTCACCCCTCGGATCTGGCACGTATCAATCAGATTGAGGCCTGGTTGCCGGAGGCCATGAGGTATTATCACGCGGCGCAGGGTGACGATCCGTTCGCACCGCCAGCCCCGTATCACCCACGGATTGGACCCGCGCTTCCATCCAGCTGATTGACCATCACGACACGATGCCAAAACGTACGGACATTCAGTCAATCCTCATGATCGGTTCCGGTCCGATCGTCATCGGCCAAGCCTGTGAATTCGATTATTCCGGCACACAGGCCTGTAAAGCCCTGAAAGCGGAGGGGTACAAAGTCATTCTCATCAACAGCAATCCGGCGACGATCATGACGGATCCGGAACTGGCTGACCGGACGTATGTTGAACCGATTACCTTAGATGTGGTTGAGAAGGTGATCGAGCGTGAGCGCCCGGATGCCTTGCTTCCAACCATGGGCGGACAAACGGCTCTGAACACCACCATGGGGTTGGTGAAGCGAGGGGTCCTCGAGAAATACAATGTCGCGCTTATCGGCGCATCGGCGGAAGCGATTCATAAAGCAGAGGATCGGGATGCCTTCAAACAGGCGATGCATCGAATCGGCCTGCGAGTGCCGACGAGCGGCACGGCGCATACACGACAGGAAGCGCTGGCTATTCTCGAGACGGTCGGCTTCCCCGCGATCATTCGGCCGTCCTTTACCATGGGTGGGACCGGCGGAAACATCGCGTACAATCGTGAAGAATTCGAGCGGCTGATCGATTGGGCGCTGGCCATGAGTCCGGTCAGTCAGGTGCTGATCGAAGAGTCGGTCATTGGATGGAAAGAATATGAATTGGAGGTCATGCGCGACCTGAAAGACAATGTTGTGATCGTCTGCCCGATCGAAAATTTCGATCCGATGGGCGTGCATACAGGAGACAGTATCACGGTCGCGCCGGCTATGACGTTGAGCGATAAAGAATATCAACGGATGCGGAACGCGGCACTTCGTATCATCCGAGAGATCGGGGTTGATACGGGAGGATCAAACATTCAGTTCGGTATCAACCCTGCCAACGGGGAGATGGTTGTCATCGAAATGAATCCTCGGGTCTCTCGAAGTTCAGCGTTGGCGTCAAAGGCCACCGGGTTCCCGATCGCCAAGATCGCGGCCAAGCTCGCTATCGGCTACACGCTGGATGAGATCTCCAATGACATTACCGGTGTCACGAAGGCTTCCTTTGAACCGGCGATCGATTACGTCGTTGTTAAGATCCCGAGATTCGCTTTTCAGAAGTTCAAGGGGGCCGATCCGACCTTGACGACGCAGATGAAATCGGTCGGGGAGGTGATGGCGATCGGACGTACCTTCAAGGAGTCTCTCCAAAAAGCCATTCGCTCCCTGGAGTTAAACCTCAATGGGTTGGCGTCCCGGTTTGGGCTTGATCGGGGTGTTCCAGCCGAGTTTAACCGGTCAGAAACGATCGAGAAGCTCAACCAGGTGCTGCGGACACCGGTAGCAGAACGACTGTGGTATGTGGCCGATGCCATGCGCCTGGGATTCACGGACGAGGAACTGTTTACCACGACAAAGATAGATCCCTGGTTTTTAGATCAAGTGAGACAGCTGGTGAACTTCGAGCGCATGCTTGCCGGTCATGCTGCTAACTCAGCGGCCGTTTTGGCCAGTGAGTTGCTCTGGGAGGCGAAAGAACTCGGATTTTCGGATGATCGGATCGCACAATTGCTCGGATGCGAGCCGGATGCGGTTCAGACCGCACGGACACAACAAGGGGCACGCGGGGTCACCTATAAACGAGTTGATACCTGTGCTGCTGAGTTCGAGTCGCAGACACCGTATCTCTATTCCACCTACGGCAGGGAGTGTGAAGCCCGGCCATCAAACCGACAAAAGGTCGTGATTCTTGGCGGAGGCCCGAATCGAATCGGGCAGGGGATTGAGTTTGACTACTGCTGTGTCCATGCGGCCATGGCGCTTCGGGAAGAAGCGGTCGATACGATTATGGTCAACTGCAACCCGGAAACCGTCAGCACGGATTACGATACCTCCGATCGATTGTACTTTGAGCCGCTGACGCACGAAGATGTGCTCAATATTGTGCATCGTGAGCAGCCGCTCGGTGTGGTCTTGCAGTTTGGGGGGCAGACGCCGTTGAAACTCGCGTTTCCGCTCTCGAACGCCGGTGTGAAGATTCTTGGAACCAGTCCTGATGCGATCGATTTGGCGGAAGATCGAGAGCGGTTCCGGGAACTTCTCAATCGGTTGGGGCTACGGCAGGCGGAAAGCGGAACCGCCCGATCCATCGAGGAAGCGGTGCAGATCGCCGGACGGATCAGCTATCCGGTCATGGTCCGTCCGTCGTATGTGTTGGGTGGCCGGTCGATGCAGATTGTCTATGATGAAGCCGGCTTGCTGGAGTACATGCATTCCGCCGTCAAGGCGTCGCCCAATCATCCTGTCTTGATCGACAAGTACCTGGCCGATGCCATCGAAGTCGATGCCGATGCGATTTCGGACGGTGAAACCGTGGTCGTGGCAGGAATCATGGAGCATATCGAAGAAGCCGGTGTCCATTCAGGCGATTCGGCCTGCTCTCTTCCTCCCTATACACTCGACAAGACCATTGTGCGTGAGATTGAACGTCAGATGTGCATGTTGGCGCTGGAGTTGGGGGTTGTGGGGCTCATGAATGCACAGTTTGCCGTCAAAGGGCAGGCGATTTTTGTCCTTGAGGTCAATCCACGCGGATCTCGGACCGTGCCATTCGTCAGCAAGGCGATCGGCGTACCTCTCGCAAAGTTGGCCATGAAAGTGATGATGGGGAGAACGCTCAAGGAGCTGGGATTTACGAGCGCTCCTCTCCCTCAGCATTTTTCGGTCAAAGAAGCGGTGTTTCCATTCAATAGATTTCCCGGGGTTGATGTGCTGCTGGGACCGGAGATGAAATCGACCGGTGAAGTGATGGGCATCGACGGAGATTTCGGATGGGCGTTCGCGAAATCGCAAGCAGGGGCAGGGGCGGTGTTGCCGACGTCAGGAACTGCCTTTATCAGCGTGAAAGCCTCCGACCGTCCCGCAGCGTTGGAAGTGGGTCGGGCGTTGAACAAGTTGGGGATGCGTATTCAGGGAACGAGCGGGACAGCTGGGTATTTGCGTGAACACGGGCTTACCGTGGAGATTGTGAACAAGGTGACCGAGGGAAGGCCGCATATCGTCGATCACATCAAGAATGGCTCGATCGCCCTCGTCGTGAATACGGTACGGACGGCCTCGGCGCATCTAGATTCGTTAGCCATCCGGCGGGAAGCACTTCATCGCAGCATTCCGTATTTCACGACGATGAGGGGAGCGCATGCTGCGGTGATGGGTATCGAAGCGATCGTCAAAAAGGGCTTAGCAATTCGCACATTGCAGGAGTATCATCGGCCATAACCTGTTCAGGAGCGACCAGAGCATGCCGACACCAATTACGAAGAAAGGCTACGAGGCGTTAAAGGCAGAGTTAGATCGTTTGCGCAAGATCGAGCGGCTCAAAAACATCGAAGCCATCGCGGAAGCTAGAGCGCATGGCGATCTTAGCGAGAACGCCGAGTATGACGCCGCCAAAGAGCGCCAAGGCTTCATCGAATCGCGCATCGCTGAACTCGAAACCAAGCTGGCCGATGCCCGCGTGGTGGAGATCGCAGGACGCATCAGCGAGACGATCGTGTTTGGTGCGACGGTCTTGGTCGTCGAACAGGAGTCCCAAGCCAAGAAACAGTATACCTTGGTTGGGCAGGACGAAGCCGATATGAAATTCAACAAGATCTCCGTGCAGTCCCCTGTTGGGCGTGCGCTGATCGGTAAGCGTGTTGGAGATTTCGTGGAAGTGAAGACACCTGTCAAGATGGTTGAATACGAGGTCATGGAGATCAAATTCGAGGAACTCTGACGTGCAGGATGCACGCCCTCTCATCACGCTGCTGACAGATTTCGGCGAGCGGGATTGCTTCGTGGCAAGCATGAAAGGGGTCATTCTGTCGATCAATTCTACTGCTGCCGTCGTCGATCTCTCTCATCAAATTGCCTCTCATCAGATTCAGGAAGCCGGGTACTTTCTCAAGTCCTGCTATCGCTATTTTCCAGCAGGAACTATCCATGTTGCCGTGATCGATCCCGGAGTTGGAACCGAGCGACGAGCGTTGCTCGTATCCGCAGCCGGCTCATTTTTTGTCGGACCGGATAATGGGTTGTTCAGTGAACTTCTAGAGCAGGAGCAGGGGGCGAAGATATGGCAGATCGTGAATCAGGACTATCGTCTTGAAACGACAGGGTCGACCTTTGATGGACGAGATGTGTTCGCGCCGGCTGCGGCATGGTTGAGCAAAGGCGTGCCGCCGGCATTTTTTGGGCCGGTGGTCCAGGATCCGATTCACCGTTCCGTGGCAATCCCCGTGTGGCATGAAGAAGTGTTGATCGGCAGGATCGTCTCCGTCGATCGCTTCGGGAATCTCATCTCTAATATCACCGCGAGGCAGGTGAGAGAGTTTCGGGCAGTCGGGGGGCAATCTCTCGAGATTTATGTTGGAGCCTATGTCATCAAGGATTTGGTTGGGAGTTACAGCCAGGGAAATCGGGAGAGTCCCTCTGCGCTGATCAATAGCAGTGAGAATTTGGAAATTTTTTTGCAGGAAGATAGCGCAGCGCGCTGTCTGCAAGTTGGTGTGGGGGAAGAGGTCCGTCTGTGCTGAGTCGGCTTAGCCCATCGCATTGTCGATGTGATCGCAAACATGGCTGGCGAACGGGAGCGAGCAGGTAAAGGCGGGAGACACGGCGTTGAGCACGTGCATGGAGCGGTTGTCGCCTTCCAGGACGAAATCCATTTCAAGCTTTTTCTTCGTGATGTCGAGGAGCTGGGCTCGAATTCCTGGACGGCCCCATTTATGGTAGTTGCGCTCGGCCACGCCTTCGGCGAGGACCGAGGCAAGTGCCACCATCTTGCCCCGCGAGTATTTGGCAACCTCCTCCATCGCCAAGCGTCGGAAATCGAATCCAGCTCCGGTCAGTAATCCGAGTCCTCGACTTGCGACTTCAACAAGTTCGCCGAAATTGAAGTTGCCGAACCCCTCATAATTCTCTCGCCACAAAGCCGGAATGGCTGTCGGGCCGATCTTGGCTTTTCCGTCGGCCGTGATTGTGAAGTGGACACCCAAGAATGGATTCCTGAGATCTGGAACGGGATAAATATTGGTACGAATCGCACCTGGTGGTTCATCCGAATAGAGATAGAGGCCCTTAAAAGGCAGGATGCGATACTTTTCCGAGAATCCATAGTCCATGGCGATTTTGTCGGCATACAGGCCAGCGGCGTTGACGATGTAGCCGGCTTCGATGCTGTCCTGGTTTGTCCGAACTGTCCCATTGTCTCGTCTCTGATAGGCTGTGCCGCACTGAATCTGAATCCCCTCACGAAGTGCATCCTGTTGCATCGCATTGACGACCTGGAGCGGGCTTACCGTCGAGGTGCGTGGCGAAAAGAGAGCTCGTTGGTAGGTTCTCACACGCGGCTCAATGGACTTGGCTTCCGCTTCCGTGAGAGGCTGGAGCTCAATGCCGTTGACTTGTCCGCGACGGAATAATTCATCCAATGATGGCAAATCCGCTGCATTCTTGGCGACGACGAGCTTGCCGCATTTATTGAGGGGAATGTGTTTCTCCTCGCAGTAGGCGGTCAGTCGTTCGTTCCCAAGACGAGTAAACTTCGCTTTCAGGCTGTCGGGTGAGTAGTAGAATCCCGCGTGTAGGACTCCGCTATTGCGTCCACTGGCATGGGCCCCGCAAGAAGGTTCCTTTTCGATTAACAGCACGCGGGCATCTGCCTGGCGTTTGCGAAGCTCGCGCGCGATGCTGAGGCCGATGACTCCACCTCCGATGACGAGAAAATCACAGGTTTGCATAATGTGTCGTGGCTCTCTTGGCGATTGGGTGACGCATCTCAGTGAGACTCAATCACTGTGCAGAGTCTCTATGGATTGCTTGATGATTTCTAGCATTTTCTTTAATTCTTCTGCTGTTGTCGAGAGGGGAGGTATGAGCACAAGCACGTTCCCGATAGGTCTTAAGATGAGTCCCTTCGATCGGGCGATGGCCGCCACGTGGTGACCAGCCTTGGCGCTGAGGGGGTACGGTGCTTTGGTTGTCTTGTCTTGGACCAGCTCGATCCCAACCATGAACCCGCGCTGTCGGATGTCGCCGACACAGGAGATCTCAGCGATCGGCTTCAGCCATTGAGCCAACATCTTGATCTTTGCGGACAGTCGGGACAGTGTTTTTTCCTGGCGGAACACTTGGAGATTGGCCAGGGCCACGGCACAGCCTAGGGGATTTCCGGTAAAACTGTGTCCATGAAAGAAGGTCTTGAATTCGTCGTAGGTGCCCAAAAATCCTCGATAGATTTCATCGGTCGTGAGGGTCGCCGCAAGCGGCATATACCCGCCGGTGAGTCCCTTGCTGATCGCCATCAGATCCGGTGTGATCCTTTCATGCTCGCACGCGAACATCTTGCCGGTTCGACCGAAACCCGTCGCGACTTCATCGGTGATAAAGAGGACCTTGTATTTTGTGCAAAGTTCTCGGACTCGTTTCAGATACCCGGCCGGCTGGGGAATCATCCCGGCAGCCGCTTGCATCAGCGGTTCAATAATGAATCCGGCTAGTTCGCGATGACGACGTTTCAAGATTTGTTCAATTGGGTCGATGCACGCGATCTTGCAGGAGGGATAGGCCAGTTTGAGCGGGCAGCGGTAACAATAGGGTGGCTCTGCTGCCAGCGTTGGGAACAACAACGGTTTGAACCGAGAATGAAACAGCGCGATATTGCCGACGCTCACGGCTCCGATCGTATCCCCGTGATACGCCATCTTGAGATGGAGAAAGGTATTTTTGGGGCCGGCCTCCGGATGCCGCTGCTGCCAGTATTGGACGGCCATCTTCAGCGCGATTTCTACCGCCGTCGAACCGTTGTCCGAATAGAAGACGCGTGTGAGCTTCTTTGGTGCGATCTGGATCAAGGCGCGGGCCAGCTCAATAGCCGGTGGATTGGAGAGGCCCAGAAACGTGGAGTGGGCGATGTTGTCGAGTTGTTTCTTGATGGCTTGGTTCAGCGTAGGATGCCGATGTCCGTGGAGATTCACCCAGATGGACGACGTGCCGTCGAGATATCTATTCCCTTCTGTATCGATGAGGTAGGAGCCGTTCCCGCGCTCAATGATCAGCGGGTCTTCCTGTTCCCACTCCTGCATCTGGGTAAACGGATGCCAGAGGTAGCGGCGGTCCCAGTTCCTTAGTTGCTTCGTAGAGGGTGGTCGAGTCATGACTCCATGAAATATCGTTCGTCAATCCTGGGATGAGGCTGGACGATCCGTGACTGACGCGTGACGACTCCCGATGGACGAGGGAGTGGCCTCGATGGTGGCGCGTGATTATAGGTGGAGGCGATCTCTTTGACAACCCAGGAAGCAGTTACTATAATGAACCGATTGTTTACCAATGAGCTAGGATTTGCAAAGCCTTATACGCAATTTTTCCATCATTGCTCATATCGATCACGGCAAATCAACCCTCGCTGACCGGTTCCTAGAAGCTACTGGCGCAGTCACTGCTCGAGAGGCGAAAGACCAGATCCTCGATGCCATGGACCTCGAGCGGGAACGTGGCATTACGATCAAGGCCCATGCAGTGGCGATCCGGTACAAGGCTCAGGACGGGAAGACATATGCCTTGCATTTGATCGATACGCCGGGACACGTCGATTTCACCTATGAAGTGTCGAGGAGTCTGGCTGCCTGCGAAGGGGCGCTCTTGCTGGTCGATGCCACGCAGGGAGTGCAGGCGCAGACGATTGCCAATGTGAATTTGGCGATGGCCAACAACCTCACTATTATCCCGGTCATTAATAAGATTGATCTGGCGAGTTCGGATGTCGAGGGCACGAAACATTCGATTTCAGAGGTGCTGCAGCTTGATGCCGCCGATGCCTTGCCGATCAGTGCGAAAGAAGGCAAAGGAGTTCCCGACGTATTGGAGGCGATCATTGCGCGGATTCCTCCCCCGTCCGGTGATCCCCAGGCTCCATTCAAAGCGCTTATCTTTGACTCATGGTTTGATAATTACCAAGGTGTCATCGTCCTGGCGAGACTGGTGGATGGGTCCATCCGACCAGGGATGAAGATCAAAGTCATGTCGAACAATCGGACGTTCGAAGTCATGGAAGTGGGACAATTCACCCCGAAACGGACAAAGAAGACCGAGCTGTTGACGGGCGAGGTCGGATATCTCTGTGCCAACATGCGAGAGGTTGCCGATGTCAAAATCGGCGATACACTCACGGATGCGGTCTTACCAACGAGCGCGCCATTTCCTGGTTATAAAGAGGTGAAGCCGCTGGTATTCTGCGGGCTCTATCCCACCGACACCGGTCGATACGAAGATTTGCGCGACGCGTTAGTCAAACTACGATTAAATGACTCCTCGTTCGTCTATGAACCGGAGACATCGCTCGCGTTGGGATTCGGCTTTCGCTGTGGGTTTTTGGGCCTGCTGCATATGGAAATCATTCAGGAACGGCTTGAGCGTGAATACAATCTCACGCTCCTCACGACCGCTCCGACCGTCGTCTATCGTCTCCTCACCACGAAGGGCGAGGTCCTGGAGGTGAATAATCCGTCGCAGCTCCCGCCTCCCAGTAGCATTGACTCATTTGAAGAGCCGTTTATTTTGGCCTCGATCATCACGCCTGAACGGTATATGGGAGCGATCCTCCAGCTCTGTCAGGAACGCCGAGGAATCCAAAAGGGCCTGAATTTTCTCGATCCGACCAGGGTCATGATCAGTTATGAACTGCCTCTCAACGAGGTCATTCTCGATTTTTACGATAAACTCAAGTCGCGCACGCAGGGCTATGCGTCGCTCGACTATGACGTACTCGGCTACCGCAACTCCGATCTTGTCAGGCTCGATATTCTCTTGAACGGTGAAGCGGTCGATGCGCTGTCGTTTATCACGCATAAGGATCGTTCTGTCCAACGTGGGCGGCAGCTTGCCGAGAAGATGAAGGAGCTGATTCCACGGCAGATGTACGAGATTGCCATTCAGGCGGCGATCGGCAGCAAGATCGTTGCGCGTGAGACCATCGGTGCGATGAAAAAGAATGTGCTGGCAAAATGCTATGGTGGCGATATCACGAGAAAGCGCAAGTTGCTGGAAAAACAGAAGGAAGGGAAGAAGCGCATGAAAGCGGTCGGCAGCGTTGAGGTCCCGCAGGAAGCGTTCCTGGCGATCTTGAAGGTTGGAGACGAATGAGCCTCGATCAGAATCCGAGAAATGTGGATAAGTTGCCAGGCGCTCCGCGTGGGGGAGGAGACCAGGCCGCACTCACGGAGGCCAAACTCGCCGACAACACGGACCAATCGGGGCGGAAGTCTCTTGTCCGGGAATATGCGGAAGCGATCATTGTGGCGATGCTCCTGGCATTTGCCATCCGCGTGTTCGTCGTGCAGGCATTCAAGATTCCCTCAGGATCAATGATTCCGACCTTGCAAATCGGCGATCATATTTTGGTCAGTAAACTTTCCTATGGCTTGCAGTGGCCGACGGACTGCAAAGTGCTCTGGAGTTTCCCACCGCTCAATTGCTACACGTCTGAAACGGTTGTGACGTTCGGCAAGCCGCAGCGGGGCGACATCATCGTGTTTCGGTTTCCCGAGGATGAAGAGAAAGATTTCATCAAGCGCATTGTCGGTCTGCCTGGGGATACCGTCCAGCTTAAGAATAAGAGCGTCCTTGTAAACGGCCAGCCACTCGACGATAAAGCTTTTACGCAGCGGATCGACCCCGGCGTCATCGACGGTGCGATCAACCCCCGCGATAATTTTGGACCGGTGAC
Source organism: Nitrospira sp. CG24B (assembly GCA_002869845.2). Classification (GTDB taxonomy): domain Bacteria; phylum Nitrospirota; class Nitrospiria; order Nitrospirales; family Nitrospiraceae; genus Nitrospira_D. The sequence continues at coordinate 678,679 of NEWS02000004.1, forward strand.
GGTTCCGGAGGGATCATATTTCGTGATGGGCGATAATCGCGACCAAAGTCTGGACAGCCGGTTCTGGGGCTATGTGCGCGAAGAAAAGATCCGCGGTAGAGCGTTCCGTATCTATTGGTCCTGGAACGGGCAGGGAAATTGGACGGAGTGGGTCAGATGGGAACGATTCGGAAAGGCGATTCAATAACGAAACGCAGCGCCGCGCCTCTTCCGAGTGCAGACTCGAATGGGAAGGGTGATGCGTTGCCGCCCAAGGCGCTCCGGCAGTATCTTCAGCGATTTCCGCAGGCATCGATCCTCGTTGTCGGCGACCTCATTCTCGATCACTATGTGATGGGACGGGTCAGCCGGATTTCCCCAGAAGCTCCAGTTCCGGTGGTTCATGTCGAGTCGGAATCTCTCCGGCTTGGTGGGGCGGCGAATGTGTTCAACAATATTTTGGCGCTTGGAGGAAAGGCCGATCTCTGCGGTGTGATCGGGTCTGATGAAAGCGGGCGTCTGTTGATGAAGGAGCTCGGCAACAAACGATCCAGCCGCGGGGGGGTGGTGATCGATCATGATCGCCCGACGACCAGAAAAAGTCGCGTGATCGCGCATAACCAGCAGATTGTGCGGTATGACATCGAGGGACGGAGCGAACTGAAAGTCGCGCTGCGGCAAAAGATTCTCCGGTATGTGGAGTCACGGATTCGAGAGTTGTCCTGTATCGTGGTGTCGGACTATGCCAAGGGAGTCGTGTCGCCGGCACTCATGTCCGACCTCATACGACTTGCTGCGTTGCGGAAGGTTCCGGTCATTGTCGATCCGAAGGTCGAACATTTCAGCTACTACAAAGGCGTCACCGTGCTGACGCCGAATCATCTTGAAGCGGCTCAAGCCTCCGGGTTGCACGGCGACGGTGACCAGACAATCGACGAAGCCGGCGCGATGATTCGGCAGCGTCTCGGGTGTCAGTCCGTCCTGATTACACGCGGTGAAAAAGGCATGAGCTTGTATGAGCGCAACGGCGCGTCGTGGCATTTGCCGACGAAGGCTCGGCAGGTCTACGACGTTACTGGTGCCGGGGATACGGTCATCGGAACCTTAGCACTGGCGCTGGCGGCTGGAGCAAGTATCAAGACCGGAGCGGTCATGGCAAACTATGCGGCAGGAATCGTGGTGGGCATGGTCGGCACCGCGACGGTCTCGCCGAAACAGTTGTCCGAGGCGTTTGGAGATGAATAAGGGTTCACGGTCTGTCACGGTTGTGATTCCAGCCCGATATGGTTCGTCACGGTTCCCGGGCAAGCCACTCGTTGAGCTGAACGGGAAGCCCATGATTCAGCATGTCTATGAGCGGGCTGTGGACTGCCGCTCGGTTTCGAGCGTGCTGGTTGCAACCGATGATGAGCGCATCAAGCAAGCCGTCGAAGCGTTTGGTGGACGTGTGGTCCTTGTCGCCGGTGACTATCGGACCGGGACAGACCGCGTCGCGGCAGTGGCTCGCATGTTTGCGGGAGAGTACTTTTTGGACTTACAGGGTGATGAGATTCCACTGAACTCCGAATTGTTGACCGATCTTATTGAGCCGTTTCTTGAAAGCGGCGTCGGCATAGGGACGCTGAAGCGGGTCATGGACCCTAGAGAGGATCTTCACAATTCCGCAGTGGTCAAAGTCGTCACCGATGTCCGCGGCGACGCGCTCTACTTTTCACGAGCTCCGATTCCGTTCGTTCGTGACGATTCCGAACAGCAGGCGATTGCTGGACTCCACTATATCCATCTGGGATTATATCTCTATACGAAAGAGACCTTGCTTCGATTTGCGGCCTTGCCGACCAGTCGTTTGGAAGATGCCGAAAAGCTAGAACAGCTCCGTGCGTTGGATCATGGGATTCCCATCCGGGTGTGGGAAACCAAACATGCTTCGTTGCGCGTTGACCGTCCTGAAGACGTGCCGGATGTCGCGGAACGCCTGCAGCAATACGAGGTTGTCAGGCGTGAGTTGCAGAATAGTGGGGTATTTTTTAAGCGATGAGCGGCATAGTCGAATTGGAGTGCTCTGACGTCCAACAGAGGGGACAGCTATGAGCAAGTTTATTTTTGTGACCGGCGGCGTGGTCTCATCACTTGGAAAAGGGCTGGCGTCGGCTTCTATCGGAAATCTGTTGGAAAGCCGTGGCTTGAAAATCACCTTTCTAAAGTTGGATCCCTACATCAACGTCGACCCCGGCACGATGAACCCCTATCAACACGGAGAGGTCTTTGTCACGGACGACGGAGCGGAGACGGATCTTGACCTGGGACATTATGAGCGATTCACCTCGTTATCGCTGACGAAAGAGAGCAATTACACGACTGGTCGAATCTATCACTCCGTCATCACGAAAGAGCGTCGAGGGGATTATCTTGGTGGAACGGTCCAGGTCGTCCCGCATGTGACGGATGAGATCAAACAGGCGATCATGCGCATCTCCAAAGGCGTCGATGTGACGATCGTCGAGATCGGCGGCACGGTCGGCGACATTGAAAGCTTACCGTTTCTCGAGGCCATTCGGCAGATGCCGTACGACGTCGGGCGCGATAATGTGTTGTATGTCCACTTGACATTGGTGCCCTACATCGGGGCGGCTGGTGAATTGAAAACCAAGCCGACGCAACATTCAGTCAACAAGCTTCGTGAGATCGGCATTCAGCCCCATATCCTCTTGTGCCGAACCGACCGCTATATTCCCCCGGAGCTCAAGGGCAAGATCGCGATGTTTTGCAACGTGGATAAGGATGCCGTCATCACGGCCAAAGATGTTGAGACGATCTACGAAGTGCCGATCGTCTTCAGAAAAGAGGGGTTGGACGAATTGATTGTTCGTCAGCTTCATCTGGAGACCGGCCAGCCCAATCTTCGTGAGTGGGATGCGATGGTGCAGAAGATCAAGCGGCCAAAGCATGAAATCTCCGTCGCGCTGGTGGGCAAGTATGTGGGGCTGAAAGAATGTTACAAGAGCTTGGGCGAAGCGCTGGTTCACGGTGGAATCGATCATGAAACGAAGGTCAATATCAATTGGATCGAGTCCGAAGACATCGAGCGGCAAGGCACGGAGCGTATCCTGCGCGAGGCCGATGGCATCTTGATCCCCGGTGGATTTGGGACAAGAGGGATCGAGGGAAAAGTGACGGCCATCAGGTATGCGCGGGAACGTCAGGTCCCGTTTCTCGGTCTGTGTTTAGGGATGCAATGTGCTGCGATCGAGTTTGCGAGAAATGTAGCCGGATTGGCCGGCGCCAACAGCGCTGAGTTTGACGAGCACACGCCCCATCCGGTGATCAATCTCATGCCCGATCAGCATGGCGTGAGCGACAAAGGTGGGACCATGCGACTGGGCTCGTATCTCTGCAAGTTGGGCGAGGGGACGCTGGCGCAGAAAATGTACGGGGTGAGCGAGGTGCGTGAACGTCATCGCCATCGCTATGAATTCAACAATGCCTATCGGGAGCAATTGACTGCGAAGGGGCTGGTCTTGAGTGGAGTGTCTCCCGATGCTCGCCTTGTCGAGATTATCGAGTTGAGGGATCATCCCTGGTTTTTAGGCACCCAGTTCCATCCTGAGTATAGTTCCCGTCCGCACCGTCCACATCCCTTGTTTAGCGGGTTTGTAGGAGCGGCAGTGCGCAAGAAGCTAGGGCATTAGTTGTAGGCTATGGCACAACTCGTCGAAATCGGCTCATTCAAGGTCGGCCAAGGACAGCGTCCGTTTCTGATTGCCGGGCCTTGTGTGATCGAGAGCGAGCAGCTCGTGATGGACACGGCCGGCCATGTGGCGGACATTGCGAAGTCACTGGGAATTCCGTACATCTTCAAGTCGTCATTCGATAAGGCGAACCGAACGTCCATTGCTTCATTTCGCGGTCCTGGAATCGACAAGGGCCTGGCGGTACTGAAGAAGGTAAAGGACCAATTCGGGCTGCCTGTCTTGACCGACGTGCATACGGAAGAGCAGGCGACCGAAGCCGGGAAGGTGGTGGATATCCTTCAGATCCCGGCCTTTCTCTGTCGGCAGACGGATTTGCTGATGGCCGCTGCAAAAACAGGAAAAGTCGTGAACGTGAAGAAGGGGCAATTTCTCTCGCCGATCGAAATGGGCAATGCGGTCAAAAAAGTCGAAGAATGTGGAAGCCGTCGGCTTCTGCTCACCGAGCGTGGGTCGTCATTCGGCTACAACAATCTTGTTGTGGATATGAGATCCTTTCCTCTTATGAGAAGTTTCGGGTATCCTGTCGTCTTCGATGCGACGCATAGCGTTCAGCTGCCTGGTGGCGGTGGGTCCAAATCCAGCGGCCAGCGGGAATTTGTCGAGCCGTTGGCGTGCGCCGCGGCCGGAGCGGGTGTCGATGGATTCTTCATGGAAGTCCATCCAAATCCAGACGAGGCGCTGTCTGATGGGCCGAATATGGTTCCATTACATCAACTCAAGTCCTTGCTGGAACGGGTTCTACGCATATGCGACGCGGCCAAGCCGAGAAGCTGAAATCTTCCGCGCGGCGCGGACACTCTACGAAAGTGAAGGCAGCGAGTCGAGTAGCGAAGGTTGTGAAAAGGCGAAGTGAAACAATGACCGTGAAGCCCTCTGGCCGAGATTCGAAAATTTCAAAAACAGAAGAGAGTCTGGCCGACGGTCGGCGCGTGCTCGAAATCGAAGCGCGGGCCGTCCAATCGCTTGTGGAACGGCTGGATGCCAAGTTCGCAAAGGCGGTGCAGCTGCTCGTCCAGTGTAAGGGAAAGGTTGTCGTCTCCGGCATGGGGAAGTCTGGCTTGATCGGTCAAAAAATTGCCGCGACACTCGCCAGTACCGGCACCTCCTCATTCTTCCTGCACCCCGCCGAAGGCGTGCATGGAGATCTGGGCATGTTGGCTCGACGCGATGCGCTGGTCGCGATTTCCAACAGCGGCGAAACGCAGGAGTTGCTGCAGTTGCTTCCATTTGTGAAGCGTCTCGGTATTCCGGTGATCGGGCTCACGGGACGAATGAACTCCACCTTGGCGAAGAATTCCGATGTCGCGCTCGATGTGTCGGTACAGGAAGAGGCCTGCCCGATGGGGCTGGCTCCGACTGCCAGCACCACTGCCACATTGGCGTTGGGCGATGCGTTGGCCGTGGCACTGCTACAGAAACGGGAATTTAAAGAAGAGGATTTTGCCCGATTCCATCCCGGCGGCACGTTGGGGCGTCGGCTGCTGGTGAAGGTGAAGGACCTCATGCATGCCGATTCGGAGATGCCGATGGTCCAAGCCACCGTCGGTGGAATGGCGGCCATGCTGGAAATGACGGCGAAAAAGCTCGGCATGACCACGGTCGTGGATCAGGAGGGGTTGCTCGTCGGAGTGATTACCGACGGCGACTTACGGCGTTTTATCCAACGGGGAATCGATCTGGTCAACACCACGGCGCAAGAGCTGGCTACCACGAATCCCAAGTCCATTGGGCCGGACGAACTGGCCGCCAAGGCCGTCGAGATGATGGAGCGATTTTCAATCACGACCCTGGTGGTCACAGAGAATGAGCGGAATATCCGCGGGGTCATTCATTTACATGACTTGTTAAAGAACGGAATCGTGTAGCAGGATGCTGAAAAAATCCGCCAGCGGCGTTCTCACATCGCTCAGAGGCTCAACGTACCGAAGCGTACGCCTCGCCTCCTCGCTCGCTCTGGCCTTGCTGGACGGCCTTTTTGACCATCCTGCGGGTGCCATCAGGTCGAAGCAGTGTTTTAGTCGCCTGTGTAGGAGACGAATCGGACTATGAACCGCGTTCTGGCAATGTGGCGAGAGATAGGAGCGGAGTCGCTCAATCTGCCCAATCTCTTGACGCTCGTCCGCATTCTCTTGATCCCGGTCTTCATCATTCTCTTCGTCAATCCAACGCCAGACCAGTCGCTCGCGGCGGCGATTGTCTTTACCGTCGCGGCGGTGACGGATATGTTGGACGGCTATATTGCCCGCCGAACAGGCCAGGTCACAAAACTCGGCAAACTGCTCGATCCGATCGCGGACAAACTCCTGGTGTTATCGGCACTGATACTCCTGATGAACGTGGATCGGGTCAGCGCGTTGGTCGCGCTGCTGATTATCGGGCGAGAAGTGGCGGTGACGGGAATCCGCGCCATTGCGGCAGGAGAAGGCATGATCATCGCTGCCGAGACGACCGGCAAGTATAAGATGGCGCTGCAGGTCGTCGCGATCATTCTCCTGATCCTGGAAGGGACGGGATTAGCCCAACTTGGCAATCTGCACCTGGCCGGCATCGTCACGTTGTATCTTTCGCTGGTACTTGGCTACATCTCCGGTGGTCAGTATGTGTGGAGCTTTTGGAAGCAGGTCGTCGCCAAAGGACTGTAGCCAGGATGTTGAAACGAGACCCCAGCTTCGTTCTCGCATCGTTCAGACCCTCAACATACCCACTCGGGAGAGAGCTGCTCCGGCTGCTTGGGGTGGGTGGGTGAGAAAGATTATGCCTCGGCCCTTCACTCGCTGCGGCCTCGCTGGATGTCTCGTTTGAACATCCTGTAGTACAGTGGATTGGATTCCACTATTAAGGCTCTTCGGCACTGACCG
>NEWS02000004.1:685367-721453 GCA_002869845.2 Nitrospira sp. CG24B
AGCCGATGGGCTGTACGCGATTGTCCGTCGACAGCATTTTCATGATGCCGCATCTGGGTGTGCTCTCCACGATCAACGAGAAGGCTGCTACCGATGTGTTCGTGCGAGACTGCATGATCTATCTCGGGACCTGCGTGGCGCCGATCGGACAGGGAAAGGACGGCGATCTCTGTGCCGATTGTGAAATAACCTGGCCGGACGGGAAGACCACGAAAGAGCAATTGAGGTTTGGCGAGTTGAGATTGTTTCCATTGGAGTCCGGTAAGCAGGCCACAATCAAGGTTCAACCCGCCAAAGGCGTCAATATGGGGGCTGGAGCTGGCGTGGCTGTCACCAAAGAAGTGCATGGCGGTGTGGTTGGACTCTTGCTCGATGGCCGTGGTCGGCCATTGAGACTTCCAGCTGATCAACCAGGCCGTGTCACGGCACTGAGGAAATGGTTCAATGTCGTTGGGCTCTATCCAGGACCGAGTATCGAGCGATGAGAAACGAGGCAGACCTCCGCATCAGTCTCTTAGCTCAGCACTCAGTCCTCAGCACTCAGGACTCTCGTTAAATGGCTCATTCGTACACTCCCGGCTTAACAGTCACGGATCATACGGTCATCCACCGTCGGCGCATGTTGCCGCTGCCGGGGACGGTCGTGGTCGCTGTCGGGGATCTGGTCCGTTCCGATCAAGTTGTGGCCCGGGCAGAGTTGCCAGGGAAGGTGTTTCCGGTCAATCTCGCCAATCAGCTCAGCCTGGCTCCGGGTGAGATCAAAGACTATCTGATCAAAAAAGAAGGCGATGTCGTCGGAAAGGACGAAATCCTCGCTGAGAACAAACCGTTGATCAAATGGTTTAAGACGGAGATTCGTTCGCCCGTCGCGGGGACGATCGAATCGGTGTCGAGCGTCACGGGACAAGTCCTCTTGCGCGAACCTCCACGGGTGCTTCAGTTGCTCGCCTATGTGAACGGTACGATCATCGAAACCATTCCGCAGCAGGGCGTCGTGGTCGAAACGACGTGTAGCCTTGTCCAGGGGATCTTCGGCATCGGTGGAGAAACGTCCGGGGAGATTGTCATGGCGGTGAAGTCGCCTGATGAGCCGTTGACACCGAGTCACTTCAATAGCGCCATGAAGGACAAAGTTGTGGTCGGGGGATCCTTCCTTTCAGCCGAGGCGATGAAGCAGGCCAAGGCGGTGGGTGTCGCTGGTTTGGTGGTCGGCGGGATTCACGATGAAGATTTGCGCGCCTTGCTGGGCTATGACCTCGGTGTGGCCATTACCGGAACAGAACAGGTGGGGTTTACGCTGATTCTGACCGAGGGGTTCGGGACGATTCCGATGGCGGCCAAGACCTTCAAGCTGCTCTCCTCCCATGTCGGCCAGAAGGCGTCGATTTCCGGTGCCACCCAGATCAGGGCCGGCGTGATTCGTCCTGAGATTATTGTTCCTCAGGAACACACCAGCACGAAGGGGGCAACTCAGTTACAACGCGAGGGTATTCGTCTTGGTGACCCGGTCCGGATCATCCGCGATCCGATGTTCGGGCGTATCGGTGAAGTATCGGCGCTTCCATCAGGGCTCACCAAGATCCCCACAGAGAGTGAGGTGCGGGTCTTAGAAGTGAAATTTGCCGATGGAAAGAAAGCCGTCATCCCGCGGACGAACATTGAGGTCATCGAAGGGGCATGAGAGGCGTGAGGGGGAAGGTGTGAGGAGCAGGTTGAGACGATTCTCCATCGGTTTCGGCTGGTTCTTCTTGCAGTTGATCGTGTGTGCCTCAAACCTCGTGCCACTGGACACGCTGGCACAGACATCGATCAGCGCACCGCACGACGTTCGGGTCTTCGATACGCCGAGTGATGGTGGAGGCAGCCTCACGGTGCAGTGGGCTCCTTCGTCATGGGATGGTCCTGATGCACGATATCAAGTCTTGGCCGGTGATGCGGCTGTGACTGACCCGGCAGCGCTCACGATCATCGCGGAGTTCCCAGCGAACTCGAAGTATGTCAAAGATGCAAAAACCGCGTGGTGGACAAGGAACGTCGACAAAACCTGGCATCAGGTCCTGGTCAGAAGCGCGAAGGGATTCGAGGTCAAGGATGGGACCTCCTATGCCGTTGCTGTGGCAACCGTTCAAGGCGACCAGCGGGTCTTCAGCCCGGTCTTGGTGGCCAGTCCTTCGCCGGACTGGTTTAATTGGAATCAGCTCAATAATCTCATCATCGCGTTGTCGTTCGGCGGGCTCGTGTTTTACTCGATCAGTTACGCGAAGCGACACGAGATCTTCCTACGGCGGATTCCAGGTCTTGATGCGGTCGATGAGGCGATCGGGCGCGCGACGGAGCTGGGCAAGCCGATCCTCTATCTGACCGGCGCGCACGATCTGCATGATCCCTCGACGATCGCCGCCGCAGTCATTTTAGGGAAAGTTGCCAAACGGGCTGCGCTGTACGAAACCGAACTGCTGGTGCCGCACCGCGAACCGATCACGATGGCAGTCTGCCAGGAAATTACCAAGCAGGCCTATTTGGAAGCGGGCAAGCCGGATCTTTTCAAGGAAGACGCCAACTTTTTTATCACGGCTGATCAGTTCAGCTACACGGCGGCAGTGGACGGCATCATGTTACGGAAGAAGCCGGCTGCTAACTTCTTCATGGGCGCGTACTTCGCCGAATCGTTACTGTTGACGGAGACAGGCGCGAGTACCGGCGCCATTCAGATCGCCGGCACCGACTCGGACCATCAGCTTCCGTTCTTTGTGACGACCTGTGACTATACCTTGATCGGCGAGGAGCTCTACGCTGCCAGCGCGTACCTCTCCAAAGAACCGGTACAGATCGGGACGCTCCTCGGTCAGGATATCGGGAAGGTGGTCGTTCTGAGTGCTATCGGTATTGGCATCGTATTGGCGACGGTGGGAGCCGTCACGGGCGAGCAATGGCCACAGTTGTTTCTCGATCTTTTTAGGGATTTAAAATGATCTTTCTCCGCCGACAGCTACCCCTCTTGATCACCCTGGTCACCGGCCTTCTGTTTGCCGCCCAGTATTACGTCCCGCATCCTGCTTCGGAACAGATGCTCACCTCCGCGACGAAGTGGCTACAGATCGTCGGTGGGTTCGCATTGATCTTGGGAGTGACCAGTCTGTTTCATCAGCATGCGGTGAAGATCAGACGCCAAGAAGCGGGGTGGGGCTACAGTCTCGTGCTGTACGTCGGGATGCTCGGCACCATCGCGGTCGGGCTTTGGACGAATGGAAAAGAGAGTGTCGAAGGGACCATGACAGCCTTCGGCTGGGTCTACAACTACATGATGGTGCCGCTACAAGGGACAATGTTTGCCATCCTGGCCTTCTTCATCGCTTCGGCTGCCTATCGCTCGTTCAGGGCCAAGAGTCGTGAAGCGGCCGTGCTGTTAGTGGCAGCTGTGATTGTCATGATGGGACGGGTGCCGTTGGGTGAGTATTTGATTCCCCTGAGCGGTGATGTGTCTTCGTGGATTTTGAATGTGCTGAACTCATCTGTGCGTCGCGCCATTCTGATCGGGGTGAGTCTCGGGGCCGTGGCCCTGTCCTTCAAGATCATCTTTGGCGTAGAGCGGTCGTATCTCGGGGGAGGAAAGGAATAACGTGAAGCGGCGTTCGTCTCTCGTCTCTGGCCATTTTGTATGGATCGGCAGTTTCGTGTTTCGAGTTTCTTGTTTCGGGTTCAGAGGAACCAGAAACTTGAAACATGCAACTCGAAACTTCCAGCGCTTCACGAGGGACGAATTGTGAGTTTTTCGGAGCGTATGCTCAAGATCGATCGGCGGATCATTTTTTTGATGATCGGTCTCTGCACACTTTTGCCGTTGCTCTATCCGGTCGGCTTGCCGATCAAGATTTCATCGGAGGTGCGCGGCGTGTACGACCACATTGAATCGTTGCCCGAGCGGTCGGTGTTTTTACTGTCGATTGATTTCGATCCGGCGTCAAAACCGGAGCTCTATCCGCAAGCGATTGCCCTATTGCGCCATGCCTTCAGGAAGCACCTTCGTGTCGTCACGATGACTCTCTGGGTGTCGGGCACCGGCATGGCGGACCAATTAGTGACACAAGTGGCCAAAGAGATGGGGAAGGAATACGGAACAGACTACGCCTTTCTCGGTTGGAGTCCGGGCGGGCAAGCGGTGATCATCAATATGGGCCAGGACCTCTATTCGGCATTTCCCAGCGACTATAGCGGAAAGTCCACAAAAGACTTGCCGGTGTTGGACGGTGTGCGAAGCTTGAAGGATGTTGGGTACATGGTCAGTTTAGGTGCGGGACGACCGGGGGTGGAAGAGTGGTATGTCTTCGGTAAGGATAAGTATAAGTTCGAGCTCGGCGGCGGTTGCACGGGAGTCATGGCGCCGGGATTGTATCCGTTGTTACGGAGCGGGCAGATCAATGGCCTCATCGGCGGCCTCCGTGGCGCAGCGGAATACGAAAACCTGATCGGACAGAAAGGCAAGGCCGTGGCCGGGATGGACGCGCAGTCGGCCACGCATCTCGCCATCATTGCGCTGGTGATCATGTGCAACTTGTTCTATTTTTCATTGCGCCAACAACGAGGCTGAGACACGAGTGACTGCTCTACCGTTTGAGTCAATCATAGGGGCATGGGTCGCAACTGGGTTAACCCTCCTGATCTTCTCGTTTCTGTACAAAGACAACCCGCTGTTCAAGCTCGCGGAACATCTGTATGTGGGTGTGTCAGTCGGCTACGTCATTGTGAAGACCTACGATACGGTCATCATCCATCTGGTGGTCAAGCCGATTGTTGAGAACGGTGAAATCGCCCTGCTGATTCCGGTCGCCATCGGGATGCTGATGCTGACTCGGTATGTGCCAAAGGCGGCATGGATGTCTCGGTATGCGTTCGCCTTTATTGTCGGGATGGGCGCAGGCTTGGCGATTCCGAGAACAGTGTCGTCCTTCATTCTCAAACAAGTCGAGGATACCATTCGGCCGTTGTTGTCGATGGCTGGGTCGGATGGCGTCACGTTCTCGATGAATCTGCTCAATCCGGCCAGCCACCTCAACGCGATCATTATCTTGCTTGGGGTCAGCTCGGTGCTGTTCTACTTTTTCTTCTCGATTGAGCATAGCGGAGTGGGAAAGGCGGTGGCACGAACCGGCATCCTCTTTCTGATGATTTCGTTCGGCGCCGGGTTCGGCTATACGGTTATGGCTCGCATGTCGCTGTTGATCGGCCGCTTGACGGACTTAATCGAGTTCTCCGATGCCTCGTACGGTCGGCCAACAGTTTGGCTGTCGCTCCTCACGGTTGGGGCTCTCTTTCTACTAGCTCGACGGGGTCGAGAACAACCTCCTGATATTCATTGAGAAAGAGGGGTCGTCGAAGCGGTTGCGGCTGTACCCGTTTGTCCCCTACAATGTCCCCCGCTATGACTACCAGTATCGTAAAGGACTCGACACAATATCCGGCCCTGCGGAATCTGCAGTTTTCTCCCATTAAACAGGGAGAGGATCAGCTGATTGTGCTCTGGGACCCCAGTGGTTTGAGCAAGGAGAAGTTGGTCCTGCCGCTGAACTTCTTCTTCATCGTGCAACATTTTGATGGTGAGCATTCCATTCAAGAGATCGGTTCCCTGTACCTGAAACGGTTCGGCGAGTTTCTGATGCCGAATAAAGTGGAACAGCTGATCGTAGATCTGGAACAAAAACTGTTCTTGGAAGGACCACGAACTGAGACGGCTCTGCAACAAGCCAGGATTGACTATCGGCAGCAACCGACCAGGCCGGCGGTGTTTGCTGGACGTAGTTACGAGGCGGACAGTGTCAAACTGAAGAAGCAGATCGATGGATTCTTTACCTCAGGCGAAGGGCCTGACTTCAAGCCGTCGGAAAACCGAGGTAAGTTGATCAAGGGACTGGTCTCCCCCACGTATGATCTTAAACAGGCAGGGCCGGTCTACGCATGGGGGTACAAGGAACTACAGGAAGCTCAACAGCCGGATGTCTTTGTCATCATCGGGACTGCCCATGCGGGGTTGGAGCACTTCTTTGCCGTCACAGACAAGGATTTTGAGACACCATTAGGAGTGGTGCCAGCCGATCGGACAATCTTGGGTCGGCTGAAGAGGCTGGTTCCGGAATTCTTTGACGAAGAGATCGCCCACCAAACAGAACATGCCATTGAGTTCCAACTGCCGTTCCTTCAAACTATCGTCGACAAACCTTTTACGATAGTCCCGATTCTCTCCTCATTTTCTGCGTTGAGCCTGACTGATCTTACGGTCCGGAGCTCAGTGGATCGATTTCTCAGCTCGTTGCAAGATGCGATCGGTGATTCTGGAAAGACTGTGTGCGTCATCGCAGCAGGGGAGTTGGCCCATTTGGGGATGCGCTACGGCGATAGTGCCCCACCCACCGATTTTTCCTTTCATCGCACGATGCAGCGTGATCTTGAAATGTTGAAGCCGATTGAAGAACTGAAGCCGGATGAATTCACCCAATTTATTCAGAAGGAGAACGACCAGCGCCGGATCTCCGGTTTTTCACCCATCTATAGTCTGCTGCGATTGATCCAGGCTGAAAAAGGCCAAGTCCTTCGCTACGATCGCGGCATCACCGACCAGTATAATTCCACCGCCACCTACGCCAGCATGGCGTTCTTCTAACCGTATTTACTGAATGTCCCCGGTGAAGCTGGTTGGGTTCCCGAGAAAAGCTCAACCGATTCCTGCCGTGTAAGCAGCGATCGATGTCGTTCGTAATCTCCTGCAACCGACTCCGATCAGTGCCCTCGTCTCTTGTGGCTAGATCCTCCTAGCAAAATACGAAAGACACATGCACCCGGTGCTACACAGCGCTCCAATTGCCCCTTCATGCCCCAATTTCACGATTAGCGCTGTCTAGGTAAGTAGACAGTGTAACGTTTTGTATTTATTAGCATTGAGTAGTTTTGGCGTAGCTGCTGGTTAATCCTGTAGAAAAACTCCCCACAAATGAACGATCTGTTTCCTTCCTCTGAATCGTTCTAACAATTTGTTATTGCAATATATTTCCCATTGATACTGTTCGTTGCCGTTTTTCGGCACAACGATTGCTGACAATAATTGTTGCTGGTGAAGGTCTGGGTGATTTTGGACCGGCCTCCGAATGACCCATTCCTTCGTAAGAAGGAACCCTTCACCAGCTCTTTGTCCATCAGGATCGCTTGAGGCCGGAGTCACGCTGGAGGCCGGTGTTTCACCATTCTATGAAGTGTGTGTGGAGGGGGTGTCAAAAAATACCTCGGTCACACAAAGAGATCTTCGCACCGTGTCTGGTCTACGGCTACTTCGCTCGCTAAGACAAATGATCGATTGATGCTGGGAGCAGTGAAATACTTAATTGTGAAATGTAGATCGATGATGGAGTAGGAGTCTCAATAGGGGTTTGTTCAATACGATCATCCGCTCTTAAAGGGATGATTCTAAGCAAGGGGAGGCCAAGTATGGGAGTTTCTATGTTTAAACCTTTTAAGGGGCTGAGGCGATCAGGTATCGCGCGGATACTCCAGTCGGTGTTGTTGGCTGGGGGGCTGATTGCGGCGCCGGGATTGTTTGCGGCGGAATCGGGTGATCGTCAGCATGGAGGACATGCGACGCCGGTGGCAATGCCGGGCTGGGCCCAACAGCTGAAAGGGCAGACGGTGGTAGAGAACGCCATCGAAGGGCGTGCCGACAATGCACAGAAAATGGAGATGCAACATCATCGCCTGATGGAGAAGCTTGGACAGCAGGCTCAAAATGATGCGCAGGTGCAACAGACGTCTGGCGCATTCAACGGCATGTCGATGATGCACCAGTACATGGGGCAGGATGGAAGTAGCTTCCTTCTCATGACGGATCCAGGAAAGGGTGAACCGGTCCTCAATTCTGGAGGGAAGTGCCCTGCCGGCGTGCCTGTGAAACAGTTCGATGTGTCGATGGTCAACATCGAGATCACATTAAACCGTTGGCTCGATTTTTATCCGGGCTATATGTATGTGCTGACGGAAGATCTCGGCAAGGTTCGAGAGGAAGAAGCAAAGAACAAAGAGGCTCGAGAGAAGGATGGATTTGATACGGGCGCTGTCACGACCGGTTTGCAAGGCGATATGATTCAGCCGCTCGTCATGCGGGCGAATCCCGGTGACTGCGTGAAAATGACGCTGCGCAATCAAATGGAAGGTGAGGATGGAAGTCTCTTCATTCAGGCGTCCAGCATGGTCGTGAGCGCGACGGGCAAGCCGGCGACAACCACGAACCCTGAATCTATTGTGGCGCCAGGCAAGGCGCAAGAATTTGAGTGGTATCTCCATCCGCAGATGCAGGAGGGGGTACGCCAGTTTCATTCCTTCAGCCATGACCGTGAGCTGACGGTGTTGGGCCTCTTCGGGGCGTTCGTTGTGGAGCCGAAGGGTTCCAAGTACGTCGAGGCCTTGGGGAGTGGGGGGCCTTCACCTGAGGTGAAGAGTGGGTGGCAGGTCAATATTGATAACGGGTCAGGACCGGATTTCCGGGAGTTTGTACTCTTCTATCATGAGATCGGCGACGAAGCCTTCCGACCACTGAACAAGAAGGGCGACTTCCTCCCTCAGCGTGACCCGCTGACGGACGCCTATCGTCCAGGTGGTCGTGGAATTAACTATCGCAGTGAGCCGTTCGGGATCGATCAGATGCATCTTCAGCACGAGTATTTCGGGTTTGAAGATGAATCGATGGCCTATAGTTCCTATACGTTCGGCGATACGCCGACCACGATCGCCCGTGGCTACTTGGGCGATCCAGTGAAGTGGCGGATTGTTCATGGTGGGTCAGAAGTGTTCCATTCACATCATCCGCATAGCGGGACGATACGGTGGCAGCGGAGCCCCGGCACCGAGCCCAACAATCTTTGGGCCATGGGTGCGGATGGGCCTGTGAAGTATCCGGTGGTGCGAACCAAGTCCGATCGTGTGGACGTGGAAGTCATCGGTCCATCAGAAGCCTTGGATCTTGAGCCGGAATGCGGCGGCGGCGGGTGTCAGCACCTTGCCGGCGAGTTCCTGTATCACTGCCATGTGGCCCACCATTATGTGGCTGGGATGTGGGGCTATGGTCGGTTCTACAATACGCTCCAAGTAGGAGCGGCACATACGGACAGCATGCCTGATCTCCGGGAATTGCCGGATCGTCAAGGCCGGATGAAGCTCGGTGTCTCTTCGGATAAGTTGATCGGCACCACGGTCGATTGGTTTGGAAAGACGTTTAAGATTGTCGATAAGGGTCAGAAGACCAACTGGAAGTCTAACCCGGTCGTGGTGAACATCAAGGATTGGGTTGAGATGTTTGTCCCGGCACAAGGAAAGCCAGGCCATACGGAGGATGAAAAGGGGCAGATCCTGTCCTACGATTCAACAGTGTGGGATTGGAAGTGGGACGGGAATATCGCGCGCGGTGAACGGGAAAGTACTGCGCAGAATCCCAAATATGCATGGGCGGCCAAGTGGGATGACAGCACCAGGCCTGCCATTTTGTTCGACCCGACCACAGCCAAAATGGCGTGGCCGTTGTTCAAACCGCATTTCGGCAAACGTGTGCCGTTCTCAGCGAACCACAGCGGCGCGCCCTGGCTGGAGCCGATTCACCAGGATGAAAATGGCGAGCGGACCTCCGAGCCGGCCAAGCCGGGTGAGCAGGGCCGATGGAGTCTCTGTCCGGATAATGCCAATCGCAAGCACTACAACATCCACTTCGTGCGGATGCCAATCACTCTGGCCAAGAAGCAGGGGAAAGAGCCGGCCATGGTCGATAAGGACGGCTTGATCTACGTGCTCCATGAGGAAGAGCGTTTGACCAGAGCGAATGACGATCTGAAGCTCCCCGCGGTCATTCGTGCCAATGTGTATGACTGTGTGGATGTGCTGCTGACGAGCGAGTGGGATGATGACGACTACACGAATTTCCAGTCGTCCAAGATCAACATCCACCCCCATTTCTTCCAGTTCGACACGGGGAACTCGGATGGTGTGATTTCAGGGTTTGAGTATGAGATGTCGGTCCGGCCCTTCACCATGTGGGGGAAGAAGACCAAGCATGGGTTGCCGGCGCCGATGGTGGCAAAGCTGGTTAGTGGGGCGAAGGCCGGTGCTAAGTCGGTCAAAATCCAGATGGCTCCAGGTGCAACGAAGTTTCATGTGAACACTGAAGTCATGATTGGGATGGATTGTTTGGAGAAAGGCAACGATCCCACAGCATCATTACCTCGAGATAAGAGCTGTCAGGAAGTGGCACGGATCAAGGAAATCACGGGCGATCAGATCACGTTCTTCAAGCCACTCAAGAACAGTCACCCGGCGAATGATCTTGTGTCGCCGGAGTTCGTTCGCTATCGGTGGTGGGTGGACGTGGATATGGGCACCGTGTTCTGGCATGACCACGCATTCGGCGCAACGACTTGGCCACATGGCGGGTTCGGCGTGACGATCGTGGAACCGTTCGGATCCACTTATCATGATCCGAAGAACGGCAAGTTGGTCTACAGCGGTCCGATTGCAGATATTCACAGCAATGAGCCGATTGGGGCGGGCGTGAGTGGCAGTTTCCGTGAGCTGATGGTGTCGATCCATGACACGGTGCCGCACACTGTGAACGTGATCGAGGCTGGCAATCCTCCTGGCCAACCGGTCGAAGTGGCGTTGGAAGCCGGGAAGACGGTGTCGTTCCAGATGCCGGAAAAGATCCTGAATGCGCCGAATAAGTACATCAACGGCGGAACGCATACGACCGGCAGCGGTTTCAATTTCCGCGCGGCTCCGTTTGCACAACGCCTGTCCAACAATCCGGATACATCGAAGCTGTTCAGCAGCGCGATCCATGGAGACCCTGGTACGCCGCTGGTCCGTGCGTACACAGGCGACACCATGGTGTTTCGTCTGTTGCATCAACTGATGAACGAATCCCATGTGTGGACGATCTCCGGCCATACCTTCCTCACGGAACGGTATGCGGCGGATGCCAATCGGAAGAACTCGATTCACGTCGGGATTGCCGAACGGTATGATTTGGTCACAAAGGCCGGTGGATTCCAGGGCATGCCGGGTGACTACATCCACTTTAATGGCAGAAGTTCACACTTCGCCGAAGGTGGATGGGGAATCTTGCGGGTACTGGACAAACAAGTTCCCGACTTGATGCCTCTGCCGAAGGGGACCAATCCGTTGAGCATTCCTGCCACGCCGAGCTCCGTCTGCCCGGCGGATGCACCGGTGAAGAACTTCAGTGTGGTGGCATTGGATCGCCCCATGAAGTTGAATCCGAAGGCGCCGGACGTGATCGAAGTGGATTTCGAGCGGAAGATTGAAATGACCATGCCGGAAGGCAAGATCTTCGCGCTTGAAGGGGAAGCGACAACGGTTTCCAGCGGTGCAACGCCGCATCCGCTGACGCTTCGTGCCAATTTGGGCGACTGTATCAAGGTGAATTTGACCAATAAGATGAAGGCGAGCCGGGCCTCGTTCTTTGCGCCTGGGTTGGCCTTTGATCCGAAAGACAGCCAAGGTCTGAACGTCGGCAACAATGGCGGCGACCAGACCATTGGCCCAGGTGAAAAGCGTCAGTACACCTACTATGCGCATCCGTCGAACAAGGAGACGACCTCCTTGGTGTGGGACGGTGGCAACATTGTGGTGAATCCACGGAACGGGTTGTATGGTGCGATCATTGTGGGTCCACGGGGATCTCAGTATCGTGACCCGGTGACCGGTGGGGACATTTCACAGAAAAACTCCTGGCGGGCGGACGTGATCGTGGATACGACGCTTCCGGAAAATGTCGGGAAACGGAACTACCGAGATGTGGCCCTCTTCTTCCAAGATGAGGACAACATCATCGGAACGGCATTCATGCCATATGTGCAGAACGTGGCGGGGTTGACGTCGGTGAACTACCGCGCGGAGCCGTACAAGTTCCGTGAGGATCAAGGTTGTTCGCTGGGCAAGATTTTCCAGCCTTGCGTCGTAGGCAAGCCGGAAGATCCGGCGACGCCTGTCATCGAGGCCCATGCCGGTGATGCGCTGCGCATCCACGTAATCGGCGCCAACAGCGAGCAGAACGGGATGTTCGGGATCGAAGGCCATGAGTGGCCGATCGAACCGTATATGCCGGGGGCTGATATGATCAGCGTCGTGGAGTACGCTGGATCCGAGACGCTCGATGTCTTCGTGCGCGGCGGTGCGGGTGGTCCGTATCGTCAAGTCGGTGACTTCGTGTGGTCGAATCAGCGGCTGCCTTACACGCAGTCAGGACAGTGGGGGTATCTCCGGGTATTGCCGGCTGGTGATACACGGATTCAACCACTGGGCGCTTTTGGAGCGGCAGCCAAACGGGCTGACCTGGCACCGCAGCCTAAAGCTACTCCGACCGCGATGAAATAGCGAAACGGGGAGAGTGTCGCATCTGTGGGGGAGTCGCCTGTTTCATGCGGCTCCCCCACTTGCATTTTTGGTAGGATGCACAGGTATCTCGAGAAGGATCATTGGGGAAGTGCACACTGGGACCGGCATGGAGACGGGCATGCAGGGGAACGACTGAATACTCACGAGAGGTGACGAGGCGAGGGAGGCTGGAGGGATCGAACATGAAGCTCATAACTCGATGTATGGTGGGGCTGGTCTTGTTGTCGTTGTCCGGCCCGGCGCTTGCGTATCAGGAAATGACGGTGTCGGATGGCGGGACGATCACAGGTACTGTGAAGCTCGATGGGCTGGTTCCCAAGCCAAAGGGCTACAATCTCACGACGTTGCCGGACCAATTCTATTGTGGGCGGATTTCCGATGGGCAGGGCTGGCGTATTCTACAGCCGTTCCAGGTTGGAGCGGCAGGCGAGTTTCGCGAGGTGGTGGTCTATCTGGAGGGAATCGAGAAGGGCAAGCCCTTTGAAGAAGAGAGTGTGCCGCAAATTGAAGCAAGAGACTGTCTCTTTCTCCCATTCACGACCGTCGTGCGGGACGATCAATCGGTGACAGTCGTCAATATGGATCCTGTCATGCACGACATACAGGCGTATGAAACCTCACATCTCGGTGCGCGTGTGTTGTTCAACGTGCCGCTGCCGATGAATCCGGAGCATCCGCGAAACTTCAAGGATCGCAGTGATGTCGGACTATATCACAAGCACATGGCTGGCCCGCCCATGAAGCAGTTGGTGAATCTCAGCAAAGGCCGGCGGATCTTCGTGATGCAGTGCGGGTTTCATGCCTATATGGAGAGCTGGGGGATCGCGGTGAATAATCCCTACTTCGCGAAGACCGACGAACAGGGACGGTTCACCATCACCAATGTTCCTCCGGGTATTTACAAGTTGGTCGGCTGGCATCCGTATGTGAGGACACCGGTTGAGCAAACCATTACTGTACGTCCGAAAGAGACGATGGAAACGACGCTGATGGTTCCGGCCCCGACGGGCCGGCTCTATGCTAATGAGGTCTTAGTGCACGATTATGTTCGCTACAATGTGACGGAAGAAGCCCAGAAAGAAATCGATCCCATGATCCAAAAACAGACACGCTGAGGGATGGTCGGATTGAGACAGGTTGAGGGACAGGCGCGATCACTCGTCGATCTCAAGCAATATTCATGGATCGTTGTCTTGTGTAGTCTGCTGGGGCTTATGGCAGCCCCGGCGTGGGCTGATCACGAAAGCTCCAAGCAGCCCCCACTGTGGACTCCACAAGATGAAGCGGAGCGATTGGGCGCGATGGAGGTGCCGGGTGGAATGACACTGGTTCCGGCAGGATCCTTTCTCATGGGGAGTGATCCTCGAAAGGACCGTGCCGCCGGTCCGCAGGAACAGCCGCAGCACCAAGTCTATGTTGATACCTTCACGATCGACCGGTTCGAGGTGTCAAACGTTGCGTATCTTAGATTCGTGCTTGGGACTGGAGTTCCCTGGCCGAAGTTCTGGCGAGAAAATCCCTTTCCTGAAAAGGCTGCCCTCCATCCCGTGATTAACGTGAGCTGGTATGAAGCCGATGCCTTTTGTCGATGGGCCGGGAAACGGCTTCCCACGGAAGCCGAATGGGAGAAGGCGGCGCGTGGTGTGGACGGTCGGATTTTTCCGTGGGGCAACGAGCCAGCCGGTTGGATCAAGAGTAATATCGCCCACCCTGGGTCGAAGCGTGGATTCAAGTACCCTCCGCTTGCCAATATTAATCGCTATGACAAAGGCACGAGCCCGTATGGCGTCTATCAAATGGCGGGTAATGTCAGCGAATGGGTGTCGGATTGGTTTGATCCTGAGTACTATCGGCAGGGTCACGACAAGAATCCGCCAGGGCCCAAGAACGGAGAACTCAAAGTGTTTCGTGGAGGGTCTTGGAATGAAGATCCGGAGGTTGCTCGCTCCGCCGGTCGCAATGCCGGCCCCCCAGATCGGGAGAGTTATCTGACCGGGTTTCGCTGCGCGAAGTCTGGAGACGATGGAAATGGTGAAGCGTCAAATATCGACCAAGATAGTACCGCACCGACAGTAAATGTGGTTTCCCGAATGACGGACGATATGCGATGAATCATGAGATCAGGAATGAAAGGACAAATCATGAGAGAAGAAAGAGTGCGGAAATGGAACTGGGCTGGTCTGGCCCTAGGCGTGACAGGCGTCATCGTTGGGATGACACACGTTGCGTGGGGATCAGATATTCAGGATATTAGGGTGGAGTGGACGGACGCGGGAAAGAAGCTCGCCACCGAGCGCGTGGCCAGTTGGAAATCTAAGGGGGAGATGGTCTTGATTCCGGCGGGGGAGTTCATCATGGGCAGCGATAAGAAGACGGATCGGCTTGCCTATCGGAGTGAAATTCCTCAGCGACGGGTCTATCTCGATGCCTTTGAGATTGGGAAATATGAGGTGACAGCATTGGAGTATCTCAAGTTCATCCTCGCGACCAATCGTCCCCCGCAGCTAGATTGGCGGTATGATGGGGGCAATTTCCAGGAATCAATGGCGCACCATCCGATCATGCACGTCACCTGGGCCGATGCCGATGCGTACTGCAAATGGGCAGGCCAGCGTCTCCCGACTGAAGCCGAATGGGAAAAAGCTGCACGCGGGGTAGATGGTCGGCTCTTTCCTTGGGGACATCAATATGCCGGCCCGACACGTGCGAACTTCGGGCGTACCGGACTCTCCGGGCCTGTTCGGGATCGCCCCGAGCGATTGCTACTCTACCCACCCATTATTTCAGTCGACAAGTATGAGAATGCCGTGAGCCCCCATGGACTCTATCAGACGATCGGTAATGTGGCAGAGTGGGTCTCCGACTGGTATGATCAGGATTACTACAAGTCCGCACCGGATCGAAACCCTCAGGGGCCGGAAACCGGAACTCAAAAGGCGTTTCGTGGCGGGGGCTGGATGGACAGTACCACCACGATGAGAGTGGCGATGAGAAACGGCACCGATCCGAACACCAAAATCAATTGGCTGGGATTTCGTTGCGCAAAGTCGGTGACAGGCGAACACTCATCAAGTACGACCTCTCACATGCACGATGAGTTGCCAACCTTGGAGGCTTCACGCTGATGGCACTCACGTGGTTCGCTTCGTACAGGACTCGCGCTGCAGCAGCCAATCGACGATTCGCCGCTTGCTTGCTTGTTATGATGATCCCGGTGGCTTTTCCATACGAGAATGCTGCAGCGCCTGGAGGAAAGACAGAGGTATTGCCGATACAGAAAGCCGCTCCTGCGGCGGTCGTGATTGAAACCGCTGGGAATGAAGTGGAGTTGCGCCGTCACATGCGTGCCAAAACTGGTGTAGTCGAACTGAAGACCGAGAAGGTTCGTTTTTCACAGGCTCCGACCGGGAGTTTCGGCTTCATTGCCCCACCGTCTCTCGGGATCGCGTTGGTGATGCAGAGTGCCGATCTTGAACTGGATAAGGTGGCTCCTGTCGCTAATGCCTATGAGGTTCATAAGCTTGCAGATGGCAGCGGATTGTTGGTGGGGTTTATGGGAAAGGAGCTCGCGCCAGAGGTCTCCTCCAGCGAACGACCACATACTCTTCGAATCGCAATCTATTCCAATCCGTTGGGAAAAGCGCCGCTTATTGTGGCGGTACCGATCATCAAGCTGATGGTCGACCGAATGCCGACCCGGATTGAGCCAAAAAAACTCGACAGTGCCGTGATGTTGGAAATGGATTTGCAGAGCACGGCGAACCGAAAGTCACCGATTGGGCAGTAGCGGTACATGATGCGGAGAACCCATGAGGCTACGATAGTGGTGTAGATAGTGGTTGACAGGAAATATGAAGTTGAGTATTTTACGATCCCAATTTAATAAATCCTAACAGCCCTCCGAGTTGAGAGGGGTCGATGAAAATAATGAAATTGTGGGTGCCTAAAGTTCTCTAATTGAGCGTGACTAAAAGCGGAGGAGAAGTGGGCCGAGTGGCTTTGCTACTCGGTATTTTTTAAGGAGGCCGGTCCATGTTTTACTATCGTTACTCATCAATGAGGGTCATGAGTGGGCTCGCTGGTGTCCTGCTGTTGGTCGCACCGGCAGTGGTGGCGGCAGAGTCCTCATCGCATGTTGCCATGAACCATCAGCTGCCGGCTTGGGCGGAACAGCTCAAGGGGCAGACGATCGTCGAAGACGCCATGTCTGGAAGAGCTGATCGATCCGCAAAGGTTGAGCAGCAGCACCAGCGTATCATGGAGCATATGTCGAAGGATCCACAGGTGCAGGCCGTGAACACCGGCATGTACAACACGTCGGCCATGATGCACCAGTACGGAGCTGGTGGGCAGGATCTGTTGCTGATGTCCGATCCTCGGGTCGAGCCCGTGGCTGCAACTGGGGGAGGCAAGTGCCCAGCGACTGCGCCGGTGAAGCAGTATAATGTGTCCGCGATCAATGTCGAGATCACGCTCAATCAGTGGCTCGATTTCTATCCCGGGTACATGTACGTGTTGGACGAAGATATCGACAAGGTGAGGGCCGAGGAAACCAAGAACAAGGAAGCACGGGACAAGGAGGGGTTCGATCCAGGGGCTGTGATTGCTGGTGTGCAAGCGCAGTGGATTCAGCCCTTAACGATCCGTGCGAATCAGGGAGACTGTGTCAAGATCAAGCTGAGCAACAAATTAGAGGGCGGCGAGGATGTCAGCCTGCACATCCACGGGTCGTCGATGGTGGTGAGCGCCACGGGTGCGGCCGCGACGACTGCGAATTCTGATGCAATTGCGACCAAAGACAAGTCTGCGGACTTGGAATGGTACATCCATCCCAGCCTGCAGGAGGGAGTTCGTCAGTTTCATACGTATAGTAACGATCGGGAGTTGACGGTCATGGGCATGTTCGGCTCTTTTGTCGTGGAGCCCAAAGGTTCCACGTACTGGGAACCGCTCGGAACCGGAGACGCGACCCCGGCGACAAGTGGCTGGCAGGTCATGATTAAGAATGGGACTGGTCCTGACTTCCGTGAATTCGTGTTGTATTACCACGAAGTTGGTGACGAAGCCTTCCGCCCGCTGAACAAGAAGGGCGACTTCTTGCCGCAACGTGATCCGTTGACGGATACGTACCGCCCTGGTGGCCGCGCAATCAACTATCGAAGCGAGCCGTTCGGGATCAACAACATGCACTTACAGCATGAATACTTTGGGTTTGAGGATGAGTCGATGGGGTATAGTTCCTATACCTTCGGCGACCCTTCTCCAACCATCCCGCGATCCTATATGGGTGACCCGGCGAAGTTCCGTCTTGTGCATGGTGGGTCTGAAGTGTTCCATAGCCACCACCCACATGGTGGAACCATCCGATGGCCGCGGAGTCCACGGGCAATCGATGATATGAATCTGTGGGCCACGGCGATGAACGGTCCGGTCAAATATCCTGTCATCCGTGCCAAGACCGATCGCGTCGATGTGGAAGTCATCGGCCCATCAGAGGCGTTGGACCTGGAAACGGAGTGCGGGTCTGGTCTCTGTCAACAGCTGGCCGGAGATTTTCTCTTCCATTGCCATGTGGCGCACCATTATGTGTCTGGGATGTGGGGCTACTGGCGCGTGTACAACACGATTCAGCAGGGTGACCTGCGGAACGATGTGATGCCGGACCTGCGCGAGTTGCCGGATCGCAAAGGCCGCATCAAAACGCCGATTTCGTCGGATAAGCTCATCGGTCAAACAGTGGATTGGTTCGGCACTCAGTTCAAGATCATCGAGAAAGGCCAGAGCAACTGGAAGGGTAATCCAGCGACGATTACGATCAAGGATTGGGTCACCATGCAGATGCCGACGGCTGGGAAGCCTGGCCACAAGGATGATGAGAAGGGTCAGATTGTCTCGTATGATGCTACGGTGCTGGATTGGACGTGGGACGGCAATCGTGCCATGAGTGAGAAGGAAAGCACGATTGTAAATCCTAAGTATGTGTCGCCGCATCCGGGCAAGCGGCATCCGATTATGTTTGAGCCGTTGACAGGGAAGGTGGCGTGGCCACATCTCACCCCGCATTTTGGAAAACGTGTGATGTTTTCACCGAATCACAGTGGGGCGCCATGGCTGGAGATGATCCGGCGTGACGACAATGGAGAAGAAAGCCTCGATCAAGCCAAGCCTGGTGAGCAGGGGAATTGGAGTCTCTGTCCGGTGAATGCCGGGCGAAAGAGCTACAATGTTCATTTCATCAAGGTGCCGATCAAGATTGCCAAGGCGCAAGGGAAAGAACCCGCGGTGATCGATCAGAACGGCTTGATCTACGTGTTGCACGAAGAGGAAGCGGCGATTCGCGCCAACGACGATCTCAAGTATCCGTTGGTCGTGCGCGGCAATATTTACGATTGCGTGGACTGGACCCTGACCAGTGAGTGGGATGACGACGACTACACCAATTTCCAGGCGTCGAAGATCAACACGCATTGGCACTTCCTGCAGTTCGACAATCAGGCATCGGACGGTGTGATCACTGGATTCTCCTACGAGCAATCGGTCCGCCCGTTCACGATGCTCGAGAAGAAAAATCCCAAGGGGCTTCCTGCTCCGATGAATACGGTGTTGACTTCGGCTGTGAAGAAGGGCGCGAAAGCAATCTCAGTGAAGAACGCCAAACAGTATCACGTCGGAACCTTGATTTTGGTCGGCGCTGATAATGTGAAGGGTAATGAAATCGCACGTATCATCGCCATCAAAGGCGATCAGATCACGTTATCCAAAGGGTTAAAGAACGATCACCCAGCTAAGGACATCGTGACGGTTGAATTCGTCCGTCAGCGGTTCTGGGTGGACGCGGATGTGGGAACCGTGTTTTGGCACGACCACGCCTTCGGAGCCACGACGTGGCCGCACGGTGGATTCGGGACCTTTATCGCCGAACCAGTGGGATCGACCTATCACGATCCCACGACAGGGAAACAAATCCGTAGCGGTCCCATCGCGGATATTCATACCAACGAGCCTGTGGGTCATGGGGTGAATAACAGCTTCCGTGAGCTCATGGTTCAGGTGCATGATACGGTGCCGCATACCGTGAATATCGTCACGGCGGGGAATCCTCCTGGACAGCCTATTGAGGTGGCTCTGGAGGCAGGGAAGACCGTGTCCTTTGCCATGCCGGAAAAGATTTATATGACTCCGATGCCGTTCCTGAACGGCGGAACACACACCACCGGAAGTGGTCTGAACTTCAGGGCGGGACCTATCGCCCAACGTTTGGCGACCAATCCGGATGTATCCCAGATCTTTAACAGTCAGATTCATGGAGATCCCTACACACCGCTTTTGCGGGCGTACACGGGCGACACCATGGTGTTCCGACTGTTGCATACCCTCATGAACGAGACCATGACGTGGACCTTGTCAGGCCATACATTCTGGACAGAACGGTATGCGCCCGATGCAAACCGCAAAAACTCCATTCATATTGGCATTGCCGAACGGTATGATTTGGTGGTGCCGGAGGCTGGTGGTCCTCGTCATCAAGCGGGCGATTTCATCCACTTTAACGGCCGATCTTCAAAGCTGTCGGAAGGCGGATGGGGTATCGTGCGTGTATATGACAAGGAACAGTCGGATCTGAAGAAACTGCCGGCGGGGTTCTCGAATAAAGGCGAGATCCCGAAGGCGTTGCCGGTGTGTCCTGCCGACGCTCCGGTCAAGAGTTTCAATGTGGCGGCGATGGACTATCCGTCAATGACCTTTAATCCAAAGGCTCCGGAAACCATTGAGGTGGATTTTGAGCGAAAGATACAGCTCTCTAATCCAGAGGCCAAGATTTATGCTCTGGAGGAAGATGTGGCAAAGGTGTCTGGGAACTCAAAGCCCATGCCACTGACTATTCGAGTCAATATTGGAGACTGTGTCAAAGTTACCCTGAAGAATAAGATGAAGGGGAGTAAGGCTTCTTTCTCCGCCATTGGTCTCGCATTTGACCCGAAGGATTCAATGGGAGCAAATGTCGGAAACAATCCCGGCGATCAGACGATCGCTCCCGGTGGTGAACGGGTCTACACGTACTATGCCGATCCGTTCAACGGTGAGACGACCTCACTCGTCTGGGACTGGGGCAATGTGATGACAAACCCAAGGAACGGCTTGTTTGGTGCGATCGTGGTCGGTCCGAAGGGATCGAAGTATCGGGATCCAAAGACCGGCGTCGATCTGTCGAACAAGAACGCCTGGGCAGCCGACGTGATCATCGACAGGTCTGTTCCTGGGAACGAAATGCGTCCGAACTATCGCGATGTCGCCTTGTTCTTCCAGGACGAGGACAATATCATCGGCACGAGCTTCATGCCGTATGTGCAGAATGTCGCGGGTTTAACCGGTATCAACTATCGGTCTGAGCCGTACTTGTATCGGCAAGATCAAGGTTGTTCTTTGGGGAAGATGTTCCAGCCTTGCAAGGCGGACAAGCCCGAAGACCCGGCAACGCCCATCATCGAATCGCATGCCGGCGATCCGGTGCGTATCCATGTGATCGGCGTCAACAACGAACAGAACGGTATGTTCGGCGTTGAAAAACATGAATGGCCGATCGAACCATTTATGCGCGGCGCGGACCAGATCAGTGTCGTGGAATTCTCCGGTTCCGAAGTTCTTGATGCCTTCATCTCTTCGGCTGGAGGGCCATATCGATTGCCTGGCGACTATGTCTACAGCAACCAGCGGTTGCCGTATTCTCAGTCTGGGCAATGGGGCTACTTGAGGGTCCTGCCAAGTGGGGACAACCGACTCCAGCCGTTGAGTGCTGGTGGCGTAGGCGCTAAGCATGCGGAGAGTAAACCGCAACCTCAGGTTGTTCCGACGGCGATGAAGTAGACGCCCAGGAATTCTGGGGATGTGCGAGAAGGGGGGAGCCGCGCTGAACGCGCGGCTCCCCTGTTTTTTATCAAGTCTCATGACCCCTGCAATCGTGTACGGATATCGGTATAATCAAAAAGATTTCTTCAAGGTCCGACCACTCACGTCTGTATGGTGAGAGGAGCAGAACAATGAAACTGATACACTATGTGCTCATTGCGGTCGCGTCGATAGGTCTCTCGTCGCCGGCCAACGCGTATAAAGAGGTCACCGTATCGAATGGTGGCACTCTCACCGGCACCGTGAAGCTGGAGGGGCAGGTGCCCAAGCCGAAAGGCTACAATCTCACGACGCTGCCGGACCAGTTTTATTGCGGACGTATTTCTGATGGTGAAGGTTGGCGTATTTTGCAACCATTCAACGTTGGACCAGAGCGCGAATTTCGTGATGTTCTGGTCTATCTGGAAGATGTTGAGAAAGGGAAACCTTTCGAGGATGAGGGGGCACGGACAATTGAAGCGAAAGATTGTCTCTTCCTTCCGTTCACGACCGTCGTGCGGGACAGTCAACCGGTGACGGTCGTCAACATGGATCCGGTCATGCACGACATTCAAGCGTATGAGACGTCACATCTTGGCCCACGGGTATTATTCAACGTTCCCCTTCCGATGAATCCGGCCCATCCGCGGAATCTGAAGGACCGCAGTGACGCCGGGATGTATCACAAACATATGGCCGGCGCGCCGATGAAACAATTGGTCAACTTGAGCAAGGGCAGACGAGTGTTCGTCATGCAGTGTGGATTTCATGCCTATATGGAGAGTTGGGGTGTCGCGGTCACCAACCCATACTTTGCCAAGACAGATGAGCAGGGGAGATTCACTCTCACGGATGTACCGCCTGGGACCTACAAGCTCGTCGTGTGGCACCCTTATGTCCGGAGCGCCACCGAACAGACAGTGACGATCGGACCGAAAGGGACGGTCGAGACTCAACTGGTGGTGGCAGCCCCGACCGGGCGACTCTACGCCAACGAGGTACTCGATCATGCGTATAACCGATATAATGTGACTGAAGAAACAAAGAAAGAAATTGATCCGATGATCAAGAAACAGAGCCACTGAATATTGATATGAGGAGAAGAAAGTGAGCGTAAGAAGTACGTCGTTCACGTTGGGAATTGGGGCCCTCATCCTATTGATGGGGGTAGCACCTGGGTACGCCTATGAAGCCATTGAGGTTGAGCACGGTGGATCAATAGAAGGCACGATCACCCTCGATGGATCAGTACCTGAACCCAAAGGGTTCAATCTCATTACCTTCCCGGATCCCACGTATTGTGGTCGCATTTCAAACGGTCGTGGGTGGCGCTTGCTCCACGACTTCGTCGTGGGCCATCAGGGAGGATTAAAGGATGCCATTGTCCTGTTGGAAGGAGTCGAAGCGGGGAAACCGTTCGAGATGTCTGTTCCGTTGATCGAAGCACGCGATTGCATGTTCCAACCATTTATGACGGTCGTCCGGAACGGGCATGCAGTCGAAGTGATGAATATGGATCCCGTCATGCATGACATTCAAGGGTATGAAACATCGCTTGAGGCGGGTGCTCGTGTCTTGTTTAACACACCACTTGTCATGAACCACCAGCATCGACGCGGGGATCTCCATGCGCTGCATAACCATGCTCCCGGCAAATCGCTGGTTGGGCCGATCTATCTGAATAAAGGACGCCGTACCTTTTATATGCAATGCGGATTTCACGCCTATATGGAAAGTTGGGCGATGGCGGTGAACAATCCCTATTATGCGCTGACCGACGCTGAAGGAAAGTTCAAGATCGATCAGATTCCTCCTGGTACCTATCAGGTGGTGGTCTGGCATCCACAGACCGGACCAGGCACCACGAAATCCATCGTGGTTCGCCCCGATGGTAAACTTGTCGAGCAACTTTCAGTGCCTGCTCCGAAGGGGAATCGAACGGCATATCGAGTGATGGACAACCCACGATTTGGTCTGGAATCGCTGGGGTATTCCATCGATATCAAACCACTACTCGAACATCAGCATTGACAGCCGATGCTGCTCTACGCTGCGAGGAACGTCTGCAGCTTGGCGGTGTGTGCGTCCATCTGTATGGGTTCGCTGTGTTGGCCGATCTCTAGTTCACACGGCAACGATCACCTTTCCGGAGTGCCGGAGTTTTCCGGTACGCTCATCAAGCGAGTCAATGGAAAGCAATCTCGGGCACAGGTGTTTGCCAAGGGCGATTGGCTCAGGTTGGAGTATACCTATGCCATTCGAACCGAGCTTGGCTTTGCGGCAATTGAAATCGTCAGGCCGGATATTGGGGAAATATGGTATGTCCTTCCGCAACGAAAGGAATTGTTGGTGACGCCTTTGACTGAAGATATTCTTCCTATTCGTCCTGAATTAGTCGGAGAAACCGAGAGGATGGCGGTCGGAGATGACATGATAGCCGGTCGAACCGCGCGGTTGTTTGACGTTCGAACGGAGCGGCCCGGGCGTCTCGAACGATTCTATGAATGGATCGATGCAGAGACTGGGATTGTGCTCAAGTTGGTCAGTCAGGACCGTGATTGGTCGTTTGAATATGCGCGAGTGCGTCTGTCGCCTCAGCCCACGATGTACTTCGAAGCGCCACCAGGCTATAGAAAACGACCGAGCACAGCCAATCAGAAGCGAGTGGAGTAGAGGATGATCGCCTTGTTGATTCGACGAGCGGTGTTGGGCTTGTTCCCCCTCGCGTGCGTTCTTCTCATCTTCGAACCGGCAGGTGGCGGGACGCAGTCCGACCTGCAAAAGATTCACGCGTTGTACGACAACGCAGAGTACCCAAAGGTTCTTGAGGAGTTGGCCAAACTGAACGCAGAGATATCCGGCGGACTGGACGTTCGCCGACTCAAGATCCGCACCTTACTGAGGCTCGGCAATCCTAAAGATGCGTTCACGGAATATGACAAGCTGACGCAGTCATTACAGCAGGATGATCGAGTGATGCTTCGAGAAGTGGCTCTTGGATTTGTCGTGGTCCTTACGAAAGATATGCGCGAGCAGATGCGTGGAGCGGCGTATACCGCGCTAAAAGAATGGCAGAGTCCCGACGCTGTTCCATTCTTCGAGGAGGGCCTCAGTGACGGCTCGGGTCTTATCAGAGCCTTGGCAGCTGAAGGGCTTGCCAAGCTGGAGACTGGACGTCGCTCGCCGAAATTTCAGCAGGCCCTGGAGGATCAGGCGGCGTTAGTGAAGGAGGCAGTTCTCAAGGGGTTTGCGAAGTCAGATGATGTGTCGGTGGTCGCACTCGTTGAACCGCTGCTACAGGACCAAGAGGTACGGGTACGTGTGGCGGCTGCCGAGGTCCTCTGTCATCTGAAACGTTCGAAGGGGTGTGATTTGCTGTGGCGATATGCCAAGGCGCTTAATCCCGATGAACGAACCTCGGCGATACGAGCATTGGTCCAGCGTTCAGCAACACAGATTTTGCCGGTGCTTCTGGAGGCGAGCGAACACAAGCAGCCGTCGGTGCGTGGAGCTGCCGCGACAGGGCTTGGCCATATGTCGGCGGTGGAGGCATTGCCCGTGCTGACACGACTGCTGCGGGATCCGCTCCCGCCTGTGCGAATCGCCGCTGCGGTCAGCTTAGGACAGCTGCATGGTGTGGACGCACGGTCGCCATTGACCAAGGCACTCGAGGACCATGACTCCGCAGTCAGAGCGTTTGTCATCGGTTCGCTGCTGGAGCAGGGCGAACGGTATGAGGTTGTGGCTGGCCCAGTCCAGACTCTCAGCACCACGAAAGAGCCTGCTGTTCGTGCCGCTGTGGCACGAGCCTTAGGGCATGCTGTACAATCTAATCGAGAAGCGGCACGATCGGCGTTGATGCTGCTGATTCAAGATACCGTGCCACGAGTCCGGATTGCGGCGATCAAGTCCATGGCAAAAATCGAAGGAGTGGGTGCGATCCCGCTCCTCAAGCACAGTCTTCACGACGAAGATGATGCCGTCAGGGCAACAGCCGGAGGGGCGCTACTGATTAGTGTTGTGCTGAAAGAGTAGGTGCGGGACGTCATGTTGAGCCGTTGCGCCTATTGGTCTGTTTGGACCGG
Organism: Nitrospira sp. CG24B; assembly: GCA_002869845.2. Lineage (GTDB taxonomy): Bacteria > Nitrospirota > Nitrospiria > Nitrospirales > Nitrospiraceae > Nitrospira_D. The sequence continues at coordinate 710,777 of NEWS02000004.1, forward strand.
CGGCGTGTGCCGAGGCTATGGTACGAGGAACTGACTCTGATCTTGCGGAAGGGGTGTAGTCCGATGATGGTTCGAACTCTTGCTGGATTAGCTCTGTTGTGTTTTGGGCTCAATGGTTCTCTTTTGTTTGCAAATGAACAATCGGCTCGCAATCTGGTTGATCTGCCGACGAGCAAGGACGGGGCCCCGATGATCGTAGTGCCGGCTGGCTCGTTTCCAATGGGTGTACCTGATGGAGATCGAGACGGGGGGCGGGATGAATATCCTCGTCATGAGGTATTTGTCGACACGTTTGCGATCGACAAGTTTGAAGTGACAAACGGTCTCTATCTGGGCTTCGTCAAGTCCACTGGACATCGCGTGCCACAAAATCCAACAAATCCTACGAGAAATCTTTGGCACGGTGACACCATTACAGAGTCACTTGCCGAGCGTCCTGTGATCAATGTTGATTGGTTGGACGCGGACGCCTACTGCAAATGGGCGGGAAAGCGACTCCCGACGGAAGCCGAGTGGGAAAAGGCGGCCAAAGGAACGTCTGACAGGCGGTTTCCATGGGGGAATGTGGAGCCGACCGCTAAGCACCTCAATTATAATCAACGATGGATTGGCGAGAAGACCCTCATGCCTGTTGGAAGTTATGAGGCGGGCAAGAGCCCATTTGGCGCATATGATATGGCCGGTAACGTCTGGGAATGGGTCAATGACTGGTATGATACCCAGTATTATGAGAAGAGCCCGCAGAAGAACCCGAAAGGTCCAGATGTTGGTGTGAAAAAGGTTATTCGTGGCGCAGGATGGCAAAACGAAACGCCCACCGTCCGCATTTTTACCCGTGTCGAGAGCGACCCGACGATACGCAACGAATCGACAGGATTCCGTTGCGCAGCCGATGTTCTGCGGAAATAGTCAGCGAAGGCGCACCAGAATCCGTGTCTTCCCCCATGCGTGCTCAGGCGATGGCATCCTGAGCCTACAGCCGTGGCACATCATCTTGAACCGGCCCGTTTTGTAGTGAAACAGCGATTCAGCGCTTCTTTAGTTCTGTGCTTCCGGTGAAGTCTTCGCATCTCGTGCACAACGGAAGCCGAGCCAATTCATCTTCGTGTTGGGGTCTGTCCCGTTGCGTTGCGCGGCTCGTACGCTCGGCGTGCTATCGACCCAGCTGCCGCCACGGAAGCTCCGCTGGGTTCCCTTTTCTGGTCCCTTCGGATTCTGGTCGGGTGCCGTCGCATAGTATTTGGAGTCATACCAGTCGGCGACCCACTCGGCCACATTCCCGGACATCTGAAAAGCCATGTACGGACTCACGGCATTGTCGTACTTGTCAACGGAGATGATCGGCGGATAGAGCAACAGCCGTTCCGGACGATCACGTACCGGACCAGACAAACCAGTCCGTCCGAAGTTCGATCTCGACAATCCAGCCATCTGATTGCCCCAGGGATAGATACGTCCATCTTCCCCACGCGCGGATTTTTCCCATTCTGCTTCGGTTGGGAGCCGTTTGCCGGCCCATCGACAGTAGGCATCGGCTTCAGTCCAGGATATATGCATGACGGGATGATTCGACATCGTTTCCTGGAAGTTTCCGCCGTCATACTGCCAGTCGATCAGAGGCGGCAGATCATGCGCCAGGACGTATTTCAGAAATTGGACGGTTGTGACTTCAAATTTGTCAATTTCGTAGGCGTCTAGATAGACTTTGCGCTGCGGGAGTTCGGCTTGGTAGGCGTTCCGATCAACTTTCTTGTCGCTTCCCATTAAAAACTCGCCGGCAGGAATCATGATCATGTCGTCATGCGCCGGCAGCTTGGCTCGCTCCTCCGCCAGTCGTTTTCCTTCGGGCGTCCATTGCCGGACGACATCGGCGACGTCCAGTGCAAATGCTCCACCCACAGCGATCAGTCCCGTTAGTGTCATGCCTAAGACGATTCGATACACTCGCACGATCCATCCTCCTTCGAATATTACATATGTGGTTCGTTCTGTTGGGGCTCCGGCTTATCAAATGCTTCCAGCGGCTGAAAGTTCACAGGTAGGTTAAACAGGTAGTCTGAAACCGAGCGCATTTTTACGTGCTGATACTCGACGATCCAGCTGCCGTCTTTCTTGGCCAGCTTCATGGGGAAATGCATATCTGTGGCGATCCACTGGTAGTAGGCATCGACTCGCTCCCCTTGCTTGGTCGTGACCTCATAGAGCATTGTGGGATGTCCCTCGCGTACTTCTGAACCAATTTCCTCCCTGGCGATTTCTCCCTCCAGCCGTTCACTGACTCTCAGGTCATGGTCCGGGCTATAGGGAATTGTCTTGAAGTGTTTCATCCTTGAAAGTAAGAGCCAAACGATCTGCTTGTCCTTCCTTACGATGCTGACGTTCACTGGCCCTGTACTATGGTGTTCGATACGCCACATGGCGTCCCGGTAGTAGATGTAGGCTTTGTGCTGCTTCCCATCGATCTTCGTCACTTGATCCGCGGTAAACTCAAGGCCTGAAGCCTCCTGTCCAAACAGCAGCACACTCCACACAAGCGCGAATAGCAACCAAAGCTGGCGCATCGGACAAAATCCTACCATAAGAATCGGTGTATTTTCCTCACTGGTCGTCGACAGGTTCGTATGGATATTTTGCAGAGTGGTGTTGAGTCAGCCTCTATCGCTAAGGGAGTGGAGACGTCGATGATCGTACGCAGCGGAACCCAATCGTTGCCGAACGTTGATCCGGAGCTGCCCCGCCTCTTGTCGCTGTTCGAAGCATCACGGTCTTACTTTTCCAGGAGCCTCCGCGAACGCCCTTGTATCGGCCAGTCGTGGGGCCCGGTGGATTGCGTTCCGGCATATACGCATAGTAGTCGAAGCCAAACCAGTCTTGTACCCATTCCGCGACGTTCCCTGCCATATGGTGAAGGCCATAGGGGCTCTTTCCTGCATCATGTGAATCGACCGCAGCCAGAATGGGAATTTCATGAACATGATGTTGCCCAAACATGGCGAGGGTGGAGGTGGGAGCCGCTTCGCCCCATGGGTAGAGGGTACCCGCAGAGCCGCGTGCGGCCTTTTCCCATTCGGCTTCCGTCGGAAGTCGTGCACGCTTTTCCTTGCAAAACCCATTTGCCTCATCCCAGGTCACATAGAGTGCGGGCCAGCGGGTCAGTGTCTGGTCTGAAACAAAATGGACGGTAATGACGTGCCAGATGAGGTGCTGTAGCTTATGGGAGGGGTACAGATTCTTCCTCTGTAGATAGGAGAGGTATTCCCCGAGGCTTACTTCCTCACGATCGATTTCATAGGCCTCCAACCAGACCTGATGCTGAGGGAGTTCCGTATCATCGAACTGTGTCCACTGTCCATACGGATCACCATCGACTCTCTTGGAACCGAGTAAAAATGAACCGGCCGGGATGGTCACTGTCGGTGATGGTTGGGCCAGCCCAGCGATCCGAGTCAAGTGCTTGGCCAGTTCCGGTGCGGGTTTTGATTCAGACGCCGCCATACTGGGGCATGGCATGATGAGAAGGAGAAGAATGGAGATTCCAGACCACGTGTAACTGTTCGGCATCAAGCTGTGTCCAGGATATTCATAGTGGGCTCTTCTATGTGAGACTATAAGCTCGGGGTCTATGTCTTACAAGAGAGGCGGAGTGCATTCCATTCACTATCATGAGGGCTGAATTGAATGAGAGTGATGGGGTATGCTGGTACGATTGTTAGAGGGGAAGGCTCCTGTTTCTAGTTCACTGTGGTCTCATATGAAGGACCTTTTGAAAGGATTGTCGAATGAGTGATCTCGCCTCTTCTCGGGCTCGGTGTGCGGGGCTATTCACGCTCGTTGTAGCTGTTGTATCGATGATGCCCAGTCTTGAGCTGAGAGCCGAAACGACGCCACTCAGCCAAGACGTGTTTCAACGAGCGAGACAGGTGACGGTGGGAATTCTGGCGGACACCCAAGATCAACGAACCCCGGAGAAGCCAGGGAAAGTTGCTGTTCGGGGCACAGGCTTTCATCTGCGAGACGGGTATGTGGTGACCGCCAGACATGCTGCGGAAAAGCATGATCCGACGACTGGGACTCTCCTCCAGAAGCGAATTCGTATACTGACCAATGATCTGCATGAACTTCCAGCCGATCTCGTTGGTGACAGTGCCTTTATGGATGTCGTGCTCTATCGAGTGAGTGAACAGCATCGCTCCAAGCTACAGGCTGGGACGTCATTTGCCACGGAGGACGTTTCGCCTGGAATGGAGGTCTTCACCGTGGGCTATCCGCTGGGTTGGGGGCCGACAATGGCCTTTGGGAGGCTCGGCAATACCAACACATTCCTGCAAACCGTCGATACTCGACTGATTCAGGCAGACCTTTCGGCCTGCAGTGGAAACTCCGGAGGTGGACTGTTCAATGCCCAAGGTGAAGTTGTCGGCTTTCTCCATGCCGTGATCCAAACGGATAAAGAAGAGGCTCAGGCGTACTGTAGCCGCATGGCTTTTGCCATTCCGGGAAGCCTCGCCGAGCGTATCGTCCAAGCCGCTCTTTCAGGAAAGCCGCTTACGTTTTCGAAACTCGGGATCCATATGACATCGGTGAGAGATGGGACGAGGTTGCGCGTAGCGGTCAAAGATGTCGCGGAGCCGGCCAAGTCCGCAGGTATTCAGAAGCACGATGTCTTACTGGCGATCGAGGACACAGAAATTCTCGACGGGGCGCACCTTAAAAACTATCTTATCGAGCACACAACCGAAGACAAATCCCATCTCCTGCTCAGTCAACCCCAACGCGGGCATCATCTGGCGTGCGGTGACCGAAATGTTGATACGATCGATGTAGGTGACGACGCTGATGGCAAAGAGGAGCCCGAGAATCAACCAGCGCAGGGGAGAAGGAGGTGTGGCGTCTCCGAGATTCGTGGGGACTGTCTCGCTCACAATCGTTTCATTATCGCATTCATGGAGGGATTGGCTACTCTGAGGCTTGGTAGGCGTCGAGGGATTGAATCCCTTGCCGCCTCTTTGTGAGAGGCGGCAAGGCGAATTGGTTAGTTAGGGACAATCTCGAGCAATTCAACCTCGAAGACTAAGGTCGATCCCGGCTTAATAATCGGTGGTGATCCCCCGTCGCCGTAGGCCAGATTGGATGGGCATACGAGCCGGCTCTTCCCTCCGACCTTGATCTGCTGGACACCCTCCGTCCAGCACTTAATGACTTTGTTCAGTGGAAATGTCGCTGGCTCCCCACGTTTAATGGAGCTATCGAAGACCGTCCCATCAGCCAAGGTGCCATGATAATGAACCTTGACCGTATCCGTTGCTTTTGGCACGGCCCCGGTTCCAGGCTTGATGGTGGTGATCACGATGCCGGATTCAGTTTTGGTGGCGCCCTTCTCCGAAGCCGCTTTGGCTAGAAATGCGGCTCCTGCTTTCTTCTCGCCCTCAGCAACCGCCGCCACTCGAGATTGTTGAAGCTGTTGAATCTTTGGCCCAAATGTTTGCAGGTCAGCTTTGGGGGTGCGCTTCAGTACGCCGTCGGTAAGGCCATTTTTGACCATATCGAGTTCGGCGTCGCTGAGCGAAAAGGTTCCTAGTGATTGGCTAATGGCCAATCCAAGAGCATACAAAGTCTTCTGGTCATCATTTGCCGGATCCTGCGAGGCCGCCAATACTGGTGTCGAAAGAGTGAGAAGCCCTATGGCAAAACACAGTGTACGAATTCGCATGGAGTGGGGGTCCTTTCTTATGATGGGCGATGAGCCAATGTCGCACGTAAGGATACGATAGGCTTTCCAAATCTCACAACAGAAATCTCGCTGAAGGAGATAGGGCCGGTCAGGCGAGGTTCTATGCTTCACGCAAATATGTGGTTGAGATGGTGGCGGAGAGGGAGGGATTTGAACCCTCGGTAGAGATTTTGTCCCTACGGCGGTTTAGCAAACCGCTGCCTTCGGCCACTCGGCCACCTCTCCACGTCACAATTAACGGATTACGCCGCATCCACAGCGGAAAGCGTCGCTAGGGCGGGAATCACCAACGAAGGGGTATCTTACCTCAGCTGATAGGAAGGGTACAAGAGAGGAGTGAGGTCTTGGCTGACAGCCCATTCTGTCTCACCATCGGTTTTCGATGAGAGGCTCCTCAGGCATCGTACGAATGATCATGCTGCCGTCGACACCATTCTGAGAGTAGGGTCTATGGCAAAGAACGGGTGCTTGTGGACAAACGTGTAAGCAATCTGAGCGTGAGGGTGCCAGAGTGATCTCTCATCCGTGGTGGCCAGCTCATCAGTTCAAAGAACTTTTGTAGAAAGCTCGATGGTCGGACTGCGCGTATGGGTTTCTCCTGGAAGGCGCTCGATTGATCGTCGCTATTCAGGAGCGGGGTCGCATAACGAAGTTTAGCGTAGCTTGGTCGGACGGCACCGCTGAGGATCAGCATGTGAAGAGCCTTCCGTTTTTGTTTTGCGTGCTCTATCTCAGTTGGAAGCGGCATCCGGTGACCTCCATTTTCGTGAGCTATGCCCAAGCTGCCGAAGTCAGATCCACAGGACGCGTTTGAAGTCCGAATCCAGGCTTCGTGGACGGCTGCATTGGCGGCAACGAACAAATAGGCTTGGGTTGTCTAATGTTCCGGAGGTTCGAAGGACAAGTTGGTATGTCTTTCCTCCACAAAATGGGCATGCATCACGATGGAGGTTCTGTTGGATCAAATTCCGCCGGTTGAGTTGTTCTTCCATTTGTCACCCCCAACTCCAATCGCTGTGTTGTGATTCGGCTGATGTCAGAATAGGACTCCATGTGGTCCAACGACAATAAGGGCATGGTTGTCCTCGCAAGGTTGCTGAGTACAGCAGTTGCTGCTATGCACGAATCATGATCTGTTGGCCTAGGCTGGCTGATGTTGGTACGTGGTTTCCGTCAGTAGCCACGAATTGTCTAAGCCTCGTTTGGTCCTTGGGTGAAACAAGAAGAAGCTCAATCTGGATCCACTCATTCTTGACCCACTGCACCTCCGCTAATTCGATCACGCTAAAACTGTTTTCATCGGGGAACCACAGGCGGAGTTTGACATAATCACCAGGGCGCAGCCTTGTAGGGGTTAAGATGATCGGGTGGGAGGTTGATAGTTCATACAGGCAGCCATCGCCCCTCAAGCCGTTGCTTCCTTTTGAAAGCATACAGTCGATCCCAATTTTTGATAGCAGTCCAGTAGGCATGTTCTCTCCTTGTGTGGAAAGTCTGAACAGTAGGGAAACGGTACTACAGGGGGGGAGTGAGGGCTATTACTCTGGTAGGTGGAAAGACCGAACTAAAGAGGCATCAGTATGAGCCACACACCACATAAGCCCATATAGTGATGTAAATAGTGAGTCATTACATGTAGTTAGACGCGATAAGCAAAGTAGCTATTACAGTAGTTGATGGGCTAGGGATATCCATGAGGATGTACAGGACTCACTTATTTGCGAAAGTTCAGTATCGAACCGTGGGAGAATTCGTGGAATAGCCGCGCGCTCCGGCTGAGGGATAGCACGTCATCCATCACCACATGAACATTGGCTTGCGAACGGAAGATCCTGCGCAACGGCTATAGGAGCAAATGAAAGGGAAGGGAAGGTTCAAACAAGAATCCACTTTGCAAGAAGTAAGAAAATCCATTGGGTATGCTGCGTGGCGAATCACAACCTGTCAAAGACTTCTTCCATGCTCGGTTGTGGGCCCTCTCTCTAAGAGTCGGCAGGTCCGGATTCTTTCTTAAGCCTGTTCGGGGTGGATAACCCAATCAGTCTAGGCGGCGGTAGCCGTGCTGCTACACTTACCACAGCGCAGGAAGAGGTAAGTGTCTTGGTACGCACCCGTACGGAATGGGGAAAGGAGTACAGTTTATGGCCGTCACAACCCGTCACGTTTTGCATATGACCAGTTCTATTTGTTTGGCCGTCGCCGTTGTCATGATGGTCGCCTGTTCTGGTGGGTACTATACGGCCAATGTGAACGGCGGAAAGAAGGTCTATCGCGTCGATGAACAGGGCGCCAAGACGCTGGTGTATGAAACAGACCAGGATGGTAACCTCAGCATCCATGACGCCGACGATCCAAGGGCGAAGCAGCAGGCTGCCGCGCAAGAGATCGCAGAACAGCTCAGTGCGAAGCGAACTGAGCAACTTGAGCAGCTAAGCCGGACGCTTAAACGGCAGCCGAACGATCCTATTTATGTCAGTCTTGCCCAACCGATACTGGATACGCAAATGGAGAAGGCGGAGCGATCCAAAGGAGCGGTGGCGGAGCAAATGCGAAGTGCATTCGAGGCAGACCCTATCATCAAGCTGATTGAAGAAAATCGCAGTCGGTCTGGTTTGTTACGGTCGCATGGCGAGGCGAACGCCGATGTCGAAGTGTCGCCGAAGGTTTCGCTAAAGGAAGCCTATGGAATCGACCGGAAAACTGGAAAGCCAAGTAAGATGCTGGCGGTCGTCTTTGAGGCCACCATCACGACACAGGTCCCACCGGCGACGTACAATGTGACAGAATCAGGCCATGTCTTGAAAAACTTGGAGGTCTCCAAACGCTTCGTCAAGCAGGTCAGGCAAGTCATCCTGGAGAAAATCGCCCCCACTATTCCGGCTCACTGAATCGATGACTCCGCCGTAAACTCAAAAAACAGACCGATTCAGCTGCTATATTTGCTGGGACTCACCGATCACCCGTGTGATAATGCCGACGCACTTCTGCGTGAGCACCCCATGGCAAAGCGACAACCAGCTGACTCTCGAATCACCATCGCGGATACGTCGCAGGGGCTCCGCATCGTCATGCCTTGCAGACGCAGTTGGTTGGTGATTTGCTTTCTGGGGTTTTGGATCTGTGGCTGGGGGGTGGGTGAAATCATGGTCACCCGTCAGTTGCTGAACGGGGACGCTCCGCCGGGGGGAGAAGTCTTCATGCTGACATGGCTTGGGGTCTGGACGGTCGGCGGTGTGTTCGCCATCTATGCCTGGTTGTGGCAGATGATGGGGAAGGAGATTCTCACGGTGCAGGGGCAAACGTTCACGACGCGACGCAACATTGGGAAATTCGGTTTTGACAAGGAATATGATCTCGTGCAGATGCGCGATGTACGGGTGGGACACCTTGGCGTCTATCCGTTTGATGTTTCATCGAGTCTCCAATTATGGGGAGTCGGTGGTGGAGTGATCGCCTTTGATTATGGGGCAAGAACCTATCGATTCGGGTCTGGACTCGATGAAGCAGAAGCAAAACAGATCGTGACAGCCATCAAACAACGCTACCGTATTTCAGAGAGCGCAAGGACGTAGTTGCCCAAGTCGAGCCTACCGCCAGCCTGCTGAGTTCATGCGGGTGATCGCCATGCCATCGGCAAGGATGGTGGTGGTTTACACACTGTGCGTCTTGGCGCGCGCCATCATCTTGCAGTAAGAGCAGACCTCGGCAGTGGTGGGTTGTTGGCAGACGGAGCAGGGATGCAGCATGGCCTGATCTTTCTCGGCCATCGTGGTCGGTGAGACTTCGGGCTTGCGCTGTTTGTCGAGAAAACCGCAGTAGAAGGCCTGCTTGGTGCCTGGGGATTCCGTCTCAAGCCGATTCAACACTTCTTTATAGAGAAGTGTTCGCGCGCCTTTTGCCATCGGACACTCTTCCACAATGTAGTCAATGCGGTTGAGCACCGAATAGGCGGCCAATTCGCGCTCGGAGAGGCGGAAGAGCGGTTTGACTTTCTTGGCAAACCCGTCGAGAGAGGCCGGCAGGCTGGGGGATTGCTTGTCCAAGTATTCCTCCTGCCAGCGGAGCACATTGCCCAGCAGGCGGGCTGCTTCATCATCGAGATTGTGGCCGGTCGCCATAACATCATACTTATGTTCCAGCGCGACGCGATTGAACTGGTAGCGTTTGATGGTGCCACAGGTACTACAGGTCGGACGATGAATCAGCATGGCTAGTTCCCGAATTCCGGCGCCAGCTTCCTGCTCAACCGTGTGGACATGCAGAACTGCGCTATGCGGGGCGGCCACGGTTTCAGAAAACTTCACCACTTTGGCATGGGACACTTCCGAGTACCCACCGATGCCGAGGTTCACATAGAGCGCGTCGGCTTTGTAGCCCATCTTGAGGAGAATATCCCAGAGGGCCAGGCTATCTTTCCCACCCGATACCGCGACTAGGATACGATCATCTTTTCCGAACATCTTTTCAGACTTGATGGCTCGGCTAACCTGGTCATGCACATAGACGTTGAAGCAGCCTTTGCAGAACGCGGCATTGTGGCGAGGCAGGTCGATCACTGCGCGGGTTTTGCATTTCGTGCAATTCACTTATTGCGTACTGGGTGCTGAGGACTGAGAAAAGCCTCAGTCCTAAGTCCTCAGTCCTTTACGTTCCGCCGGAGATAACCGGACGGATTTCAATCTGATCTTGGTCGTAGAGCATCTCATCTTCGGTCACGAGTTCATCACCGCGTATGATCAAGTGCGCTTCGACTACGAGATTGAGTTCTTTGAAGAGGTCTTTCGCCTTCTTCGGGCCTTTGATCTCAATGGTTCGTGGGGGATGACTGAGTTGAACTTGCATAGCCCGATCATATGCCGCGGATGTGTAAGGGGGCAAGGGGCCTTCTCTGTGCGGGAGAGAATGCATCGTCTTGTGATTTCGTGAGTAGTTCCTGTCGATCATTG
>NEWS02000004.1:721553-764234 GCA_002869845.2 Nitrospira sp. CG24B
CCAAGACATTGATCCCCGTCATTCGAGAGAAAGTGACACAGGACAGCATCGTCTACACCGATAGCTTTCGGGTGTACGACGTGCTGGATGTCTCGGAGTTCCATCACAAGCGTGTCAATCACAGCAAGACCTTCGTGTCAACACGTGGTCACCAGATCAATGGCATTGAGAACTTTTGGAACCAAGCGAAGCGGCATTTGCGACGCTTCAACGGCATCCCAAAAAACAGCTTTTATTGGTTCTTGAAAGAATGCGAATGGCGCTTCAACGGATCCGGTCATCGCGCGCTGTTAAATCAGCTGAAATCCTGGTAGCAATCCGAAATTAACAAGTCTTAGCTACATCAGCCCCAAATTGTTTATTGCCCCTTTCACTCAAACACCCGATCGGGAATATGTGTTGGTCTCAATTGAACAGTCCGGCAGAGGAGATTTCAGGGAACACCGTTCCTTGTGAGAAGCTCGTCTTCTGTTCGCATTGCCTCGTTTTCTCATCCGGTGCTAGACTCGACCATCGTGGTTCCTTGATTGATCGTTCCAAACGCGGAGTAAGTACGATGCCGCCTCCTGAGGAACAGCCTGTGCCGACACCAGGGCACGGGATTGATCAGCCGTCGGAGACGGGGGCGATTCTTCGCCGAATTCTTGAGGGAGTGGCTGACAATATCGGCGAGCAGTTCTTCCTGTCGCTCGTGCAGCAGTTGGCGGTCTCGCTCGGCGTGGATTACGCCTACATTTCCGAGCTGAGCGAGGACGGTAGCCGCTTTCGCTCGAAAGCGGCTTGGGGGAACGGAGGTCCACTCCCGCCCTTCGATGTGCCGGCAAAAGGTCCTTGCGACACGGTGTTGATGAGGAAGTGTGTACATCATCCGGATCACCTGCGTGCGCTATACCCCCATGTGCAACTGATTCAGGATATTAGAGTCGAAAGTTACTGTGGGGTTCCGATTGTGGACTCCGACGACCGCGTTCTTGGGCACCTGGCCATCATGGATTCCAAGCCGATGCCGGATCACGTGCGCGCGGCGTCCATTCTCGGCATCTTCGCCATGCGCGCGGCGGCGGAGTTTGAGCGGCTTCGGTTTGAGCGCGCCCTACGCAAGAGCGATTTGACACTGCGCAAAATCGACGAAGGCACGGCGGCATCCACTGGGGCGAACTTTTTCCCATCCCTCGTTCAAAGTCTGGCGGAAGCGCTCCAGACCAAGTATGCGTTTGTCTCAAAATTCGTGGAAGGCAACCGTGCGCGTGTCAGGACTTTGGCTTTTTGGAACGGTGACGGATTTCTCGATAATTTTGAATACGACCTTCCTCATACGCCTTGCGAACGTGTGCTGGCCGGGGAAGTCTGCTTGTTTCCCGAGAACGTGCAGGACTTGTTTCCTGACCATCGGGAGGATCTTGCCAAGTTGGGCGTCGAGAGCTATCTGGCGATTCCGGTGTCCGATCACTCAGGCGCGGTGATGGGACACTTGGCCGTCATGGACACCAAGCCGATGCACGACGATCCGCGTGTGCTGTCCGTCTTTAAGATTTTTGGGGTGCGGGCCGGCGCCGAATTGGAACGACTGCATATGGAACGAGTTTTACAAGAAAACGAGGAACGGTTGCGTGATCTCTTCGACGAAGCGCCGATCGCCTACGTATATGAGGGTATCGATTCCAAGCTGCTCCGTGTCAATCGCACGGCGATGAAGTCATTGGGGATTACGGCTGATCAGGTTGAGGGCCTCTACGGCCGGGATTTCGTCCCCGATACTCCTGATGCGCAGCGTCGTCTGCGAGAAGCCTTCGCCTCTGTTGGGAAGGGGATTGATACCAGCGGTGTCATGCTTGAATTACGCCGGAAGGACAACGGGAAGCCGCTGTGGATGAAATGGTGGTCGCGACCCGATCCAAGCGGCACCTATACCCGAACCATGTTCATCGATATTACCGAGCAGGTGTTGATGGAACAGGAGAAGGCCCGGCTCGAAGCGCAGAATGTCTACCTGCAAGAGGAGATCAAAGGGAGCCACAACTTTGAAGAGTTGATCGGCTCGTCCTCGTCCCTCAAGAAGGTCTTGAAAAACGTCGAACGTGTGGCACCGACCGATTCGACCGTCTTGATCACGGGCGAAACCGGTACTGGTAAGGAGCTGATCGCACGGGCGATTCACAATTTGAGCCCACGCAAGAACAAACCGCTGGTGAAGGTCAATTGCGCGGCGATTCCGGCCGGCTTGATCGAAAGCGAACTGTTCGGCCATGAAAAAGGCGCCTTCACCGGCGCGTTGATGAAAAAGATGGGCCGCTTTGAGGTCGCGGATAAGGGGACGATCTTTCTCGATGAGATTGGGGAGCTCCCGCTGGATCTGCAATCCAAGCTCCTACGCATCTTGCAGGAGGGGGAGTTTGAGCGAGTCGGAGGTATTCAGACCTTTAAGGTGAATGTGCGCGTGATTGCTGCCACGAACCGAAATCTGGAACACCTGTCGAAGTCAGGCCAATATCGACCGGATTTGTATTATCGGCTCAATGTGTTCCCGATTCATTTGCCTGCGCTACGAGAACGAGACGGAGACATTCCGCTGCTGGCGCAGTACTTTGTCCGTAAGTTCGCTGCGAACCTGGGCAAAACAATCGATCAGATTCCGGAGCGGATGATTGCAGTGCTCCAGCGGTACCAGTGGCCCGGCAACATTCGCGAGCTCGAACATGTGATCGAACGTGCCGTGATCTTGAGCGAGGGGCCGGAGCTGGAACCGATCGATTGGCTCTCGCCGTCCGACAATAAAGTGGATATGGCCAAGGCATTGACACTGGAAGAGATAGAACGTCAGCACATCCGTGATATCTTGGAACAGACTAGCTGGCGTGTCAGCGGTGAGAAAGGCGCAGCGAAAATCCTCGGTCTCAACCCGACCACGCTCGAAGCGCGCATGAAAAAACTTGGCATCGCCAGACCAAGCTCACCAACGGGATAATCTTCTCACCTTTGATGGAAGGAGGGCCAATGCCTATTCGGATGGTTGCCACGCCTCTGCTCAGCGTCGGCCTTCTCGCCTTGATTCTGATCGTTCACGTTGGAATAGCCGATGCGCAGGTCCAGTGCTGGGTGCCTCGTCAGAACGAGGGGCCTGTCACCGATAAACGATGGGCGCGCCATCTCAAGGCCATGAGCGCCGCGGAAACCATGCTCAAACAATCACAGGAGTTCCTGCATTCTCCGGTTCCCGTACGCCTTCGAACCACGATGGCGACCAACCGGTATGAACCGAAAGACTCTCGGTTGATCGTCCAAGCCTATCCGGAGCAGACGTCACTCGGTATCGGGATCTGGCAAGGAACCTGTGGGATTAGTCCCGATGCGGACCGCGTAGCCGGATCAATCGGAAAGATCAGCATCTTGTTCAACCACCTTTCCAAAGACATGTTCATGGGCCAGGATGAGATTCCGGAGCTGACCGGCATGATAGGTGGGTATCCTGAGTACAACGGGTGGGTGGTGATCTCAAAGAATGGGCGGCTGCCATGGATTCCTCAAACCCTCGGTGATCGGCTTGATCGTGTGGGGGCTGTCCGTGAAAGGGCGTTGGCTGATTGGCGCAACGCCAGTGCGTTACGCACCGCTCCCGATCAGGCCATGATCGACCGGACTGCGGCATTACGGAGAAAGGCTGATCCAGCCGGCGCCGACCAGTATGTGGAGAACATGAGACGACTGACGGCAGACTTGCAAGGGGCACAAGCCAAGGATGCCACGCGAGCAGCGCACCTCACAAAGCTGCTCAGCGAATACCGTGCCTATCGGGCCTCGTTTACGGCTCAGCAACTTGCCATGCCTGCGGTATGGGGCGATAGCAATGGCTCAGTTCGTCAGGCAATGGAGGCTCAGATCGCTGAGTTACAAGAACTCAGCGCGGATGAGCAAGAGAGAGCGGGTGCACTACGCGAGCAGAGTCGAGATTTGGAGCGAGAGGCGATGGCAAGCGACAAGGAAGCCGTCGCGCTCCGGTTACGCACCCAAGCCATGGACTTGTTGCAGGAGGCCGACCACATTCGCAAGGACCATAGAGAACGAGCTGTACTGGAGGAAGAAGCCTTGCGAGGCGCGTATGAATTGACCAACCTTAAACCGGGCCCAGCAGAGCACGCGCTTGCCTATAAGATGGATCCAACTGTTCCGAACCGAAGTCAGTCTGGAAAGATCCACGTCATCGTCGTATCGACATCGACGCTGGCTGAGGAGGATATTCTGCAGCGCCCTGAACAGGCAGCGCGCAAGGCTTGGCTCGATCGAGTCAAAGAGTCAATTGATTACGCTGCCTTGGCGGCATTACTGGACTGACACTCGCAGACTCACTGGTTTTCTCATCATCCCATTCCATAGCCCCTCGTTCCCATGTAAGTCTCCCAACTAATTGGGACGTTCCCAATATTTTAGGAAAAGACCACACCGCTTCTTTCCCCGTCACTTGATAGCAGAAAGTTCGTTCGCTCAGTCAAATCGATATCTTGCGCCGTCACGTCCGCGGATTTCTGCTGTGGCATCGCCATTGCTGAATAGGCTCGCATCACGTTGAGGTAGAAGGAGAGGGAGCGATGTTAAAGATCACGACGATACAGGAAAGCGGGCGAGATGTCCTGCTCAAGCTGGAAGGCAAGATCACGGAGCAATGGGCGGCCCTGCTTGATGGGGAATGCCGCGCCTACCTTCGAAAGAACAAAGCCGTGTATTTGGATTGCTCGCATGTCGAATACATCGATGGACGGGGAGTCGAGGTGCTCAAGGCGTTTCCCCATGCACATGTCACCCTCATGAGCGCTCCGGCCATTGTGACGGAGTTGCTCCAGATTGGAGGCCGGTCATGAACGTTGAAGTCAGCACTGTCACGGAGTCGTTGAGTCATCGGATGGGTGCGGGTCGGAAGCCGGAGTTGAATCAATCAGCTTCTGTGGCAAACGGGGAGGTCGCACTCCTGGCACGACTCAGGCAGGGGGATGAAGGGGCGTTTGATGCATTGGTGACTCGACACCATAGTGCCTTGATCAGGATGGCGATGGGCTATGTGGCGGATCGGGAAGTGGCGGAAGAAGTTGTCCAGGATACCTGGATGGTGGTCATCGAAGGGCTAGGCCGATTCGAAGGCCGATCGTCGCTGAGAACCTGGATTTTCGGAATTATGATCCATAAGGCCAAAGACCGTGGGGTGCGTGAGAAGCGACACACGACCTTCTCTTCATTTGAGTCTGCCGACGACGAAGGCGATGAAGCGATCGATCCATCGCGGTTTCATCAGTCCGGCGAATGGGCCGGCCACTGGGCCTTTCCGCCTCAGCCCTGGGATGATCAGACACCGGAAAAGCTCCTGGCATCACAGCAGGCGGTCACTGCCATGAATCGGGCGATTGAGGCATTGCCGAGAACCTTGAAAGACGTCTTGATTCTGCGTGATGTCGAGGGAGTCGAGGCAAAGGAAGTTTGCAATATCTTGAAGATTACCGAAACCAACCTCTATGTCAGGCTGCATCGAGCCAGAGAGCGGGTACGCCAGGCGGTGGAGATGTATTTGGAGGGACGACCTTCTGCCGTGTAAGGAAATGCAGGCAGGACCGACCCAGTTATAGGCACTCAAAGGGAGGTCTTCACCATGGCACAGGAAGAGGGGCAGCCGCTTCTCTCAGAGATCAGCTGCCAAGAGATCGCACAGTGGGCCTCGGCTTATCTTGACGAACATGTCAGGGACGAGCGGAAGCGACAAATTGCCTTACACTTGGCCATCTGTACCGGCTGTGAGACTTACGTGAATCAGATTGCCACGGTTCGGGACGTGGTGGGGATGCTGCCTAAGGCTGTTGAACAACCGTCCGATTCTCAGCGATTACGACAGGCCTTTGTTGCGCGGACCAGGCGATCGCCCTCCGGCGGATGATGCTCTTGATGGGAGAGTTCCTATGACTGATTTGAGAGTGCTCATAGTGCTATTTGTGGGTTGGTTCGTGGATCCAGCCTACGCCGGCCAGTTCTTTGAACGAAATGGCCTGGCAATTGACGGCCATGATCCTGTCGCCTATTTCACAGAGCAGAAGCCAGTGAAGGGATCACCGGAGTTTCGTGTTGAGTTTGAAGGCTCGACCTTTCAGTTCGCCTCAGCGGTTCATCGGGAGGCCTTTGCTGCTGATCCAGAAAGGTTCGCGCCTCAGTATGGTGGATATTGCGCCTATGGGATGGCGAGAGGCTACAAGGCCAAGATCGATCCGGAGGCTTTCACGATTGTCGGTCATAAACTGTATCTCAACTATGGTGAAGCTGTCCGTTCCCGGTGGCTCGCAGATGTTCCAGGCTACATTCAGAAGGCAGATGTCAACTGGCCGGAGGTTCAGAAGTCTATCAAGGTGCAGGAGTAACCGATGTAGGTTCTCGATAATTCTCAACCATTCTAACCGAGGAGGTTTCCGATGAAGCAGATGATGATCTCAATCGCGGCAGCTGTGTGTCTGATGTGTGCAAGCTCCGCTTCTTTCGCCAATGAGATGGGCAAGATGGCGAATGAGATGAAAGGCGAGATGACGGGCGACATGAAGGCTGCCACTGATGCGATGAAAGCGACGCCTGATGCGATGACGGGTGAGATGAAAGGGGAGATGAAGGCGAAGACAGACTCGATGAAAGCTTCGAAGGATGCCATGAAAGATGAGATGAAAGCCACGAAAGATATGATGAAAGGTGACATGAAGGGAGCCATGGGCTACTAAAAAAACAGATAATCCATTCTAAGGTGTCACGTGCCAGGGCCTGCGTTCGGCTTACCTGATCGCAGGCCCTGTTGTTTTCCTCTAGTTATCATACTGCTGTAAGAAACCACCCATACTTTCGACGAAACCCTAGGTTGTGCATTGAAGGGAGAGGGGAATCATGGCGGTACTCATTCAGTCGGAAAAAGCTATCAGTAGGGAAGGAGATCAGATGCCGATTGTAGAGCCGTCGGCATCTGAAACGTTGTCGACAGTGAGCACTCCCATAGGTTCGTCTTCCCCTGTGATCGAACGGGTATACCGCCATCGGCTGCCGGTGCGGATCAGTCATTGGCTCAATGTGCCCTTTCTGATCATCCTCATCATGAGCGGGCTGCAGATCTTTAACGCGCATCCGGCCCTCTATTGGGGCGACCGCTCCGATCGCGACCAGGCAGTACTCTCAATCAAACCTATGCAGACTGAAAGCGGGGAGATAAGGGGCATCACGACAATCCTGGGGCATCAGTTCGATACGACCGGCATGCTTGGCTATTCCGATGGCATGCGACGCGGCTTTCCGGCTTGGGCGACTATACCCAGCGCCAAGTGGCTGGCGATGGGGCGGCAATGGCACCTGTTTTTCGCATGGCTCTTTGTGATCAACGGCCTCATTTTCACCGCCTATGCCTTCGCGAGTCGACATGCTACTCGCGACCTGGCTCCAACCGGCAAAGACTTTCGCGGCATTGGCAAGTCACTCAGAGATCATCTGCTCCTGCGACATCCAAGCGGCAAAGAATCCAAGCGGTACAACGTCCTTCAGAGGTTAGCCTATGCCACGGTCTTGTTCATTGTGGCGCCGCTGATTGCGTTGACTGGTCTGGCGATGTCGCCGACGATCGATACTGCGTTCCCCTGGCTCTTGACCATCTTCGGAGGACGCCAAGCCGCAAGGACGATTCACTTTGTTGCCTGTTTTTCCTTCGTCGGATTCATCGTCATTCATGTGGTTCAAGTAATTCTCACGGATTTCTTCAACAACATTCGTTCGATGGTCACGGGGTGGTTTCTCGTTCAACACAAAGGAGTGGGTCATGAAGCCTGAACATGCGATGGAACGACGCCGATTCCTGAAGGGAGCGTTGGGTGCGGCAAGCTTGGTGGCGCTTTCCGGGTGCGACAACCTGACGCAGAGCAGTTGGTTCCCATCCATTCTCAACAAGGCGGAGCGATGGACGGAAGCTGTGCAACGGGCGGTCACTCCACGAGATGCGCTTGCCAAAGAATATAGGGAGGCCGACATCTCGAAGATGTTTCCGGCGAATGGCAATACTGATCCTGGCACAGAACAATATGCCGGGCATGTTGCACGGAACTTTTCTGGATGGATGCTGGAGGTGGTCGGCTTGGTACAGGCGCCGAGAAGCTGGTCTCTGGCTGCATTGAAAGAGCTGCCCGCTCGGACGCAAATTACCCGTCACGATTGTGTGGAGGGGTGGAGCGCCATCGGGAAGTGGACTGGTATTCCGGTTGGTGATTTGATGCGTCAAGTTGAACCATTGCCGAATGCCCGCTATGCCGTGTTCCACTGTGCCGACGTGGATGACGAAGGGGTCGCGTACTACGAGAGCATCGCCGTCGCTGATTGCTATCATCCACAGACCATTCTGGCCTACGAGCTCAATGACGCGCCACTGGATGTTCCACATGGCGCGCCGCTTCGTCTTCGATTCGAGAGGCAGCTCGGATACAAGCAAGCGAAGTATGTCACGAAGATCGCGCTGGCCGAGTCCCTTGCCGGCATCGGAGGTGGAAAAGGGGGATATTGGGAGGATCAGGGGTATGAGTGGTATGCAGGAATTTAGGATGCTGAGACAGACTTACGTTTCGCTTCGTTGGTTGGGAATTGTGGTTGTCGTTCTATTGGTAGGATGGCTCACTCTTCGTCCGGCCGACGCGATGATTGGCAAACCGGCTCCTGACATTGCCAATGCGACCTGGCTCAACAGCGCGCCGCTGCGGATGGCTGATCTCCGTGGGAAGGTGGTTATGGTCGAGTTCTGGACATTCGGCTGTTACAACTGCCGAAACGTCGAGCCCTACGTGAAGGAGTGGCATCGGCACTATGCGGATCAAGGGCTCGTCGTCATCGGCGTGCATTCGCCGGAATTTTCACACGAACGTAAGATCGAGAATGTGAAATGGTACATGAAGGAGCACGACATCCGTTTCCCTGTACCGATCGACAACGAGTTCTCGACCTGGAATCGGTACGGGAATCGTTACTGGCCAGCGATGTACCTGATCGACAAGCGCGGGATCATTCGCTATGTCAGAATCGGTGAAGGGGGTTACGGCGAGACCGAGCTGCAGATCCAAGCCTTGTTGTCTGAAAGGTGATCGTCAGCGCCGTCCGTCGTACCACACCGAGAGGTGTTTCTTATCTTGTAGTGTTTGTTTCCGAAGGAAAAAGATGCGGAAGATCAGCACGGCGATCTCTCGGCCTGAGTAGAGCGCGACCTTGCGTGACGATGTCTCAAGTGGGTGTCTCGTCAAGATCGTAAATTGAAGACCCTGCTGTCGTCCCCATTGTTTGAGTTGTTTACTGAGCCTAATTTCGTCTAACGCATAGAGCTCCTGGTCGAACCCACCGACTTCCTGAAATGCGTCGCGCCGACAGACCACCAGCGCTCCAGCAGCCCAGCGACAGAGAACAGAGACTGTGGTCCAGAACCATAGGGTCATGTTCGCCCACCAGGGCAGCCCGTCCATGCGCAGCGTGCTGCCGCATCCAACGTATTGTCCTGACTCAATCAGTTCCAGAATATTGGCCAGCAGGCCTGGACTCAGCAGGCTGTCGGCATCCAAGAACAGCAGCCAGTCTCCCGTGGCATGAGCTGCACCGGCATTGCGCGCCCGGCCAATTTGATTGATCGGTTCGAAGACGACTGTTGCACCGGCCAGTCTGGCAAGCTCGGCTGTATGGTCAGTGGAATTGTTATCCACGACGATGATCTCGGATGTGAAATCGAATTTCTGATTCGCAGCGATCGCGGCAGCGACGGATTGCAGCGAGCCTTCGATCAGGCGTGCTTCGTTGAATGCCGGGATGACGATAGAGAGATGCATGAGATGGCCATAATGCCACATTTGCCATAGGATGCAAAATGGGCTGTCAATTGTGAATGATGTTGAAGACCCTGAAGGCAAGGCGCAACCTGCGGATATCGTTCATGCGTGATAAAATGCCGCCGATGCCGCTCACTCGATTCCATCCGGTCATCTCGGAATGGTTTACCTCGCAGGTTGGCCAGCCGACCGACGTTCAACTCCGAGCGTGGCCCGCGATCCACTCTGGAGCGGATGCGCTGATCGCCGCGCCGACCGGATCCGGGAAGACGCTCGCCGCCTTTCTCTCTTGCATCGATCAGCTCTTGAAACAGGCGCTCAATCGTGAACTGAACGACCACACCCAGGTGCTCTACGTCTCGCCGCTCAAGGCCTTGAGTAACGACATCCAGAAAAATCTTCAGAAGCCACTGACGGAGATCGGGCAGATGACATTGCAAGCTGGCTTGCTGATCCCGGAGCTGCGTGTGTTGGTCCGTACCGGCGACACGCCGATGACGGATCGTCAGCAGATGCTCAAGCGCCCACCACACATTCTCGTCACTACCCCGGAGTCGCTCTTCATCTTATTGACTGCCGAAAAGAGCCGAAAGCTCTTGCAGACCGTGCGCACGGTCATTGTGGACGAAATTCATGCGTTGGCCCCCAACAAGCGCGGGGCTCATCTGGCGCTGTCGTTGGAACGGCTGGAAGCGCTCACCTTTACGAAACCACAGCGGATCGGCCTCTCGGCGACGCAACGGCCGATCGAACTGGTTGCCGATTTCTTAGTCGGGGCTCGGCCTCATCCAACAATTGTTGATGTTGGCCATCGTCGAGAACTGGACCTCGCCGTGGAGGTGCCGAAGGATGAATTGAGCGCGGTGGCGACTAACGCCATTTGGTCCGAGGTCTATGACCGTGTGGCTGAGTTGGTTCGCCAGCACCGTTCCACGCTGGTGTTTGTCAATACACGTCGGTTGGCTGAGCGGGTATCGCATTATCTGGAAGAACGTCTCAAAGACTTAGGCCCGGATGTTGTGGCGGCCCATCATGGGAGCCTCTCGCGGCAGATTCGCCTTTCGGCGGAAGAGCGATTGAAAACCGGCAAGACGCGTGTGGTGATTGCCACGGCCTCATTGGAACTGGGCATTGATGTCGGCACCGTCGATCTTGTTTGTCAGATCGGGTCGCCGAGAGCCATCGCCACGGCGCTGCAGCGGATCGGGAGGGCAGGCCATTGGATCCACGCAATTCCGAAAGGTCGCCTGTTCGCGATGACCAGGGATGAATTGCTGGAATGTGCCGCCTTGGTGCGGGCAATCAGGCAGGGGACGCTGGACCGGATCACCGTGCCGCCGGCTCCACTCGAT
Organism: Nitrospira sp. CG24B; assembly: GCA_002869845.2. Lineage (GTDB taxonomy): Bacteria > Nitrospirota > Nitrospiria > Nitrospirales > Nitrospiraceae > Nitrospira_D. The sequence goes on from NEWS02000004.1 coordinate 732,754, forward strand.
ATCCTGGCCCAACAGATCGTGGCTGCTTCAGCCAGCCAGACTTGGGCGGAAGAGGACTTGTTCGCACTCTGTCGGCGAGCCTTTCCCTATCGCACTCTGTCACGGGACGACTTCGATGCCGTGGTGCGGATGTTGGCTGATGGCATTGCGACGCAGCGAGGGCGCGGACTGGCCTATCTCTATCATGATCGGATCAACCATCGAATCAAAAGCCGACGCGGGGCGCGGTTGGCAGCTATCACGTCCGGTGGCGCGATTCCCGATACGGCCAACTACGCGGTCGTGGCGGAACCGGACGGCACGGTGGTTGGGTCCGTCGATGAAGACTTCGCGGTGGAGAGTCTGGCGGGCGACATCATGCTGCTCGGCAATACCTCGTGGCGCATTAAGAGCGTCGAGGCGGGCAAGGTGCGAGTCGAAGATGCGCAGGGGGCGCCGCCCAACATTCCGTTCTGGCGAGGGGAAGCGCCATCGCGCACAGCGGAACTCTCCGCCGAATTCGCAACGCTCCACCACGATATCGCCACGCACGCGTCTTCTCCTGCCGATTCAGAGCACTTAGTCCCCAGTCCTCATTACTCAGCACTGCAATGGCTAAAGCAGGAGTGCGCCCTTGATCCACGGGGTGCCCAGCAGGTCATCGAATATGTGTTGGCTGGCAAGGCGGTATTGGGAGTGGTGCCAACGCAGGAGACGATCGTGGCCGAGCGGTTCTTCGATGAAAGCGGGGGGATGCAGCTGGTGATCCATGCGCCCTTTGGTGGACGCATCAACAAAGCCTGGGGGCTCGCGCTGCGTAAACGATTTTGTGTGACGTTTGATTTCGAGCTGCAGGCGGCGGCGACCGATAACGGCCTCGTGATTTCGCTAGGCGAAAAACATAGCTTCCCGCTGGAGTCCGTGTTCGGCTATCTCCATTCCAACACGGTGCGAGAGGTCTTGATTCAAGCGGTCTTGCTGGCCCCGATGTTCACCACCAGGTGGCGTTGGAATGCGTCGCGCGCGCTGGCGTTGCTGCGCTTTTCGAACGGCAAGAAGGTGCCGCCGCAGATTCAGCGGATGAAGGCAGAGGACCTGCTTGCCGCGGTGTTTCCTGATGCGATTGCTTGTCAGGAAAATCTAACAGGGGAGCGGGCTGCTCGTCAGATCCCCGACCATCCGCTGGTGGCGGAGACGATGCGTGATTGTCTAACGGAGGCGATGGATCTTGAGGGGCTGACGGCGGTGCTGCAACGGATCGAGGCCGGCCACATTCGTTGTGTGGCGGTGGAGACGCCAGCGCCCTCTGTGTTCTCACACGAAATCCTGAACGCCAATCCCTACGCTTTCCTGGATGATGCACCGTTGGAAGAGCGGCGGGCGCGGGCCGTGGAGATGCGCCGGACGCTGCCGCCTGATCTGCTGGGACAGGTGGGGGCCTTGGATCCAGCTGCGATTGAAGAAGTTCAGCGTGAATCCTGGCCGGTGGTGCGCGATGCCGACGAATTGCATGACGCGCTCTTGACGCTGGTGTGGGTGCCCGAGCCTGCCGCGAGCGCGTGGACGCCGTTCTTGCCATCCCTAGTCGAGACCGGTCGTGTGATGATCCTTGCCGTTCAAGATGTACAGGGATGGGTTGCCACCGAAAATTGTGAGCGAGTCCGACAGTTGTTAACCGTCGGTGAGGACTCGACTTGTGACGCCGTCGTGCTTGGGTGGATGGAAAGCATTGGCCCGACGACGACGGTAGAGCTGGCCGAGCGGCTGCATCTTCCGGCTCCTGCTATCGACGGCGCAATGATTCGTCTCGAATCCCAAGGCCAAGTCCTGCGCGGCCAATTTCGTGAGGCGTTAGGCGCAAGGGGTAAGGAGAACGGACGATCGCCTCACCTTTCACCCCTTACCCCTTACGAGTTCTGTCACCGCCGTTTGCTAGCCAGGATCCATCGGTTGACCATCGGGATCTTGCGCAAGGAAGTGGAACCGGTGACGGCGTCGGACTTCATGCGATTTTTGATGCAATGGCAGCATGTTGTGCCAGGGTCGCGTCAGCATGGCGATGCGGGACTCATGGAGGTCATCAAACAACTCGCCGGATTCGAGGCCGCAGCCTCTGCGTGGGAACCCCAGCTGTTACGTACGAGGATGGCCAAGTATGGGCCGGAACTCTTAGATCGGCTCTGTCTGAGCGGCGCGGTCAGTTGGGGGCGCCTCTCGCCCCATCCGAAACTGGCATCGGGTAATGAGACGTCGGGGCGGGGCATCACCCCGACGAGCATTGCGCCCATCAGTATCTTCCTGCGGGAGGAGTGTGACTGGTTGCTCGCCGCACTCCATCGTGATGTGGCGGCAGTAGGCCCTGATCCGTTCACACTGCTGAGTTCGGTAGCTCAAGATCTCCGTCGTGCGTTGCAGCAACAGGGCGCCAGTTTTTTTACCGACCTGGTGCGGATCACCAACCATCTTTCCTCTGAAGTCGAGCAGGGATTGTGGGAGCTGGTGGCAGCCGGTCTGGTGACGGCTGATGGGTTCGATAACCTCCGTGCCCTCATGGACCCGCATCGGCGTCGCGCCGAGGGACGAGAACGGGCTCGTCGGCCACGGCACGCAGTCGGACGGTGGTCGCTGTTGCGGTCAGCTGAGAGCAGTCAGCTGACCGCTATTAGCTTATGCGAACGCACCGCTCACCAACTGCTTCGTCGCTATGGGGTTGTGTTTCGTGATGTGCTGGCGCGTGAATCGTTGGTCTCGTCATGGCGGGATCTGCTGGTGCAGTATCGGCGGATGGAAATGGCCGGAGAAGTCCGTGGCGGTCGATTCGTGAGTGGATTTACCGGCGAACAGTATGCTCTGCCGGAGGCGGTGGAAGGGTTGCGTGCATTGCGCAAGAGCGGCAACCTGAGTGCCGGGGTGGAGGTGAAAATTTCAGCCTGTGATCCGCTGAACCTTGCGGGGATTGTGTTGCCGGGGCCACGAATCCCCGCTGTTCCAACAAACTTCCTCATCCTCAAAGATGGGATTGTAGTGCGGACGGTCATCGGTCGTCAGGGTGAGACCGCGCTCTTTGCTCAAGAGCAGGTCGGTGCACGGGCCGTGCAGTAGCGTCCTTGACGTCAGGTCAGCGAACAAACGGCCTGGAGGTGTCCTTCAACAGTTCGAGCAAGGCCGTGGAATCCTTGCCTATCGTCTCGGCATAGCTTGCCTGGGCGGCGGAGAAAAATGCCGGTTGCCGGTCTTCCGGAACCCCCAACAGCGTACTCATTGACACCAAATATTCTCCTCGTCCTGCCGCCAGATCCTGCCGTAGGTTCTCGTGGTTGAAGCTGACAAACGCCGTCGTTTTAAAATCCGGCTTAATTTGGCCATCTTCGCTCCACCAGGCAGCCCCTGACGTGGTGCCGGTGATGTTGGATGTCGTGTCGGTCGTTTGATTAATGGTGGCTTTCAGGGTGCAACCCGTTGCGCCAAGTATCAGGCTTGCACCGATGGCTGCCATATTTCGAAAAGATTTCCGCATGGAGTCCTCCCTCTTCAAGCAGGATCAAGACGTCTGAGTGCCCACACTATATCATATGGTCTCTTAAGTTCAGCCGACTAGATGCCGATAGCGGAGCGAGGCAAGGCTTATCCCTCATCGATCGAGTAGGAGACCTCATATGCCGGTTCAAGCTCTGACATCCATCGATCCACATCACTTCTTCAATCTACGTCAGCTAGCCGATGGGGAGGTTCATGGACTGGATACACGGGTCAGCGGCGTGGCGGTGTCCAACGATTTTTCTGGGCGGCTCGCGGTGACGACAGCGGAGGGGGATCGGATTACCCTCACCGCAGACCTTGAAACTGATTTTCGATCCGGGAGCTATGAGTCTCGTGTGGAGGCTGGTGGTACAACGGGGAACGCAGGAGCGACGTATACACACCATACTATTCAGCAAGAGTTCGGTGTAACTGTGGACGGAGATCTCAACAAGGAAGAGCTGCATGACCTGGAAACACTCTTCCGGAACATTTCGAACGTCTTTCGTGGATTCTTTCAGGGAGAAGATGAGGATGCCAGCGCGCATAGCACCAAGCTTGCGGAAGGGTTCGTAGCGTTGAATTCTCTCTCCAGTCTCGATTTGACTGTCGAGGCTGTTCGATCGGTTGCGGTAGTGGCAGCATTACAGGGTACCCCGGGTGGGGCGCCAGGGACGGTTCCGGCGATCCCGCAACCGTCCAACGGTACCACGGCGCCCACCCCGTCATCGGACTCGTCTGATGGAACCCATCTCACTGTTCCGGTGAAAGATGCGCATCTCGCATCACTCATTCAGCAAGTACTGGATGCCTTGAAGGACGCAAAGGTCGAACTAGATAAGGTCCGCAAGCATCTGCCAGACTTCTTCGACAAGTTACGAGAGGATCTGGCGAAGGAACGTCGAGACGAGCAAGAGCCCAAGGCTAATCCGCAGGATCATTCACGACTTCAAGTATCGGATGAGATTAACTTACCGACAACTAGCAGCAGCTTGCTTGTGGCCTATCGAACAGTCACCGAGATATCACTCTCACTGTCGATCCAGAGTTAATCCAAATACTGCTCATTCGCGTTGATGTCGAGTCGTTGAGAGCGAAGTCGTGCATGCCGGCTTCGCCCTCAGCATAATCAGCTAGTTCGTCCACAATCGTTGATACCACTTCTTCTCGAGAAATAGTCAAATGTTGTGTACGCCCATCAGATTAGGCGGCGATCTCCTGACGGGACTCCTTTTTGGTCTCGACTCCGTTTTTGAACTGCACACCGTGCAGGAGCTTGGTGATCTGCTCGGTACCGCGTAATCTCAACCACCGGCTCTCCGCGCTCTTGGCAAGCTTGAACACCATCGAGAGAATGCTCGTGCGCGACACACAGCCGCGGGTTTTTGCCGTACGCAGCCGCACGGTGGCGAAAGTCGACTCGATGGGGTTTGTTGTCCGAATGTGATGCCAGTGCGGGGCCGGGAAGTCGTAGAAGGCGAGCAGGGCCGTTTTGTCCTTGGCGAGGCAGTCGGCCGCCTTCGGGTATTTGGGGCTGTAGGCGGTGAGGAAGATCTCGAACGCCCGACTCGCGTGCTCGCGCGTGGGTGCCATCCAAATCTGATGGAGATCACTCTTGGCTTTAGCCTGCAGGTGCTTCGGGAGCTTGTTGAGCACATTTCCCGTCTTGTGCACCCAGCAGCGCTGGGTGCGGGTGTGGCCAAACACCTGAGGGAGGGCCTTCCAGAAGCCGAGGGCCCCATCACCGATGGCGAGTCGGGGATCGACGGTCAGGCCGCGGCGCTGTAAGTCCAGCAACACGTCCTTCCAGGACTCTTCCGATTCACGGAATCCGTCGGTGAGTGCCAAGAGTTCTTTCTTGCCCTCGGCCGTGGCACCGATGACCACAAGCAGGCACTGGTTGGCTTCTTCCAAGCGCACGCCGAAGTGGATGCCATCGACCCACAGATACACATAGGGTGTGTTCCCCAAGGCACGCCGCTCCCAGCGTGCGTGTTCGTGTTGCCAGACCGCCTTGAGCCGGCTGATCGTGCCCGCCGAGAGGCCCGGGGCGTGTCGGCCCAAGAGGGCAGTGAGTGCCTCACCGAAATCGCCCGTGGAGATCCCCTTGAGATACAACCAGGGCAACAGTTCCTCGATCGTCTTCGTGCGTCGCAGGTACGGCGGCAGGATTGAGGAGGTGAACCGGATGGTGCCGGTACGATCCCGCACCCGCGGGGCCTTCACTGATACGTCCCCGAGACCCGTCTGGATCGTACGGGGCGGTCGATAGCCGTTACGAACGATGCGCCGCCGGCCGGCCTCGTCACACGTGTCGCGGTACCGCGTCAAGAACTCTGCCACTTCGGCTTCAATGGCCTGGGTTAACAATTGCTGTGCCCCGTAGCGCAAGACGTCCGTGAGCACATCCCGGACCTCGCCGGACACCTCTGGATTCTTCAGCGCAACTCCCGTATCGTGATTCATGCGGCGTATTCGCTCCTTGCAAAAGGTGGATGATCTTGGTCGACCATCAAGAATACGCCGCCCTTTCCGATCCTGTCATACACAACTTTCGGTTATAGCTCTAAACTGCGGGTGGGGTTCTTACTCGTGAAGTCCCTTCTGATTTGCGTGGGCATCATCGTGATGAGCGTCTGTGGCATCTTCATCAGATTAAGGTTGGCTCGGTGAAATGATTACCCGCACCCAGTGATCACGATGCACAACGTCGAACGCTGAAACGTGTCGGCGCCGAGTGTGGCTTCGTTCTGCAACGACACGCAGCACGAAGACGTCGATTTCTATTCTCGCAACACGAGTTGATCTAAGCAAAGGAGATGGAATGCATGGTTGCCGAGCTTCGAGCGTGGAGAACATCAGTGCGAAGAGGTGACGGTCGCTGCGAGAGGATGTCGAGGCTTATCGGTTTGCCGAGAGCGAAATGTTATCTTGACGCGGGCCGGTGGGGCTTGTTCCCCATCGGCTCGCGTATGTCTGCACACCCATTCTCTTTGAACCTCCTGCTGCTCACAATCGACGCGAGTCGCTTCGTCTACGGAGCGATACTGATCGTCGGGTTCTCGGCCACGCTTCCGCCGATGACAGGCAAGATCGTCCGGCTGGCGTCTCCGGTGAGGGCCGGTGTGGCGCCGGCCGTGAAACGAAAATCGAAGGTCGCCGCGACATTGGAGACGCCGGTAAAGTGAATGGGCTGATGGTGTTGTGCTCGGGCGATGTTCACGAGCAGTTGCTTGGATTGCGATTCGGTGATGGCCTCGTCATAGGCAATGACTGCTCGCGTCAGAGTGATCGGCGAGAGACATCCCGACAACACGAGTAGGCAGGAGACAATCGCTAAGCTGAACCAAGCAGAGGGCACACCGAAATTCTTCATCAAGCCAGCACCTCTCTTCGAACACCGACAACAATCGGACGCGGTTGTACCATATCACCAGGGAGATGCCTAGCCGCAGGAGCGACGGGTCAGTCAGTGAGCTATGCCACAGCGGGGTGTGGTGCCGAGATCCCGACTCGCTGAACGATCATCCGCACCGGAACATTCGGGCGTAACGTCATGACCGGTTCCGGACGGATCGTCTGCCCGTTGACCAGGTGTAAGCGAACTGTGGAGGCGATCGTCGCCAAGATCAACAGTCCTTCCATCTCCGCAAATGACTCTCCCAAGCATCGCCGTCCACCGGCACCGAACGGGATGTAGGTGAACGCCGGGCGGGTCCGTTGTGCCTCGTCTGAAAAGCGTTCAGGATCGAATCGGTTTGGATCGGCGAACCACCGTGGATTGCGGTGCAAGCTCCAGGGGCTGATGAAGACCCAGGCTCCTGGTGGAAGGACTGCTCCAGATGGAAGTCGGTCCTGCGCATGGGCAAGACGGGTGTGAAGCGTCCAGGCCGGAGGGTAGAGGCGCAGCGACTCATCCCAGATCATCTTCATGTAGCGCAAGCGAGGGAGATCGGCCGCGTTAGGTAGCCGATCCCCCAAGACTTCGTTCAGTTCTTGAGTCAGTCGTTCTCGAACCGATCCATCTTGCGAGAGAAGAAACCACGTCCAGGTCAGCGCGTTGGTGGTGGTTTCATGACCAGCCAGCAAGAAGGTCATGAGTTCATCACGAATTTCTTCATCACTCAGTGGGCGACCTTCTGTATCGGTCGCGCTCAGTAGAAGAGATAACACGTCATCATGTGGCTCAGCAGCCATCCGTCGCTCGTGAATGAATTGAAACAGCCTCGCTTCGATCATGCGGAAGCCACGGGTGAACCGACGATGTCGTGGGATGGGAACCCAGAGAGGGGTCACGCTTGCGAGGAGGGAGTCATATTGGAGCTTGATGAGACTTTGACCGACTGTAATGGCTTCACGAATGGTCTCGCCCTCGGACCGCAGGTCTTGACCAAAGAGAAGGCGCCAGATCACCGACAGAGTGAGGTGGGCCATTTCCTGTCCAATATCGATGGTTGTTTCATCCTGCCACAGTGCCACACGGTCGTGAGCCTGGCTCGTGATGAGGTTGGTGTAAGCGGTAACATGATTTCCATGAAAGAAGGGTAGGAGGACCCGTCGCTGACGGTGATGGATTTCGCCTTCCGTGTGAAGCACGCCCTGACCAAAGATGCGCGATTCGACCGGGGGGACGGGCGCCTTTCGATAATTGTCTTGATTGGTCACGAGTACATGTTTCACATCGGTGGGATGGTTCAGCACATACATGGCGGCGTCACGTTGCCGCAAGAGTAGTTCAACGACAAGCCCCATCGGAAGTTTGACCACGTCACCATAGGCCTGACACTGTATGAGAAAGCCAAGGGTGTCGCGGCGAAGGTCGGGGAAACATCCCCACCAACGCGAAACCGGTGGGCCGGAAAGGGTGGGTGGTAGTATCGCTTGATCGATCATGCAGTCTACGCATCGCTCATGGAAAATACCGTATATCTGGTTGCCACTGTCACTGAGTGCCGGCTGGAGCCTCGGCGGTCTCTTTCTTCTCTTCACGAATCGTGGACAGTGCGATCAACGACAGGACGGCGCACAGACTGACATACCATCCAGGGGCAAGCGCACTCCCACTCCGTTCCATGATTACCGTAGCCATCAACGGGGCAGTCCCGCCGAACAGAGCCGAGGCAATATTGTACGAAATCGAGAGGCCTGTGTAGCGGCTTGCGACTGGAAAGAGCGTCGCCACGATGGCAAAGAACGGACCCATATAGGCTGACACGAAGACCGTGATCAGGATTTGAGCCGTGACGATCAATGTGAGCTGGCCGCTGCTCAGCCACGAAAAGAACGGGACTGCGCCGAGGGCCAGGCCCGCGGCGCCGAGGGCCAGTACCCATCGATGCCCGACTCGATCAGACAACTTGCCCATGCACGGAATCAGCATCGCCAACAGCGCCATGCACACGGTGTTAATGAGCAATGCCGTTCCCATCGGAAGGTCGGTCACTTTGGTCAGATAGGTGGGCAGAAACACATAGAAGATATAAAACCCAACGCCATGTACCAGGACGAGTCCGATCACTTGTAGGAGTGGCGCCCGGTGAGATGTAAACAACTCACGGACGGGTGAGGACGACACCACACCCGATTGTTGCAGCCGTTCAAAAGCCGGCGACTCTGGAATGCGCCGTCGAAGATACCAGCCGACCAACGCGATGACACTTCCCGCCACGAACGGGATGCGCCATCCCCATTCTTGGAGTGCCTCCGATGAGAGGTTCAGCGTCGCCACGGTCCCGACACCAGAGCCTAACAGCGCGCCGATCTGTGCGCTGAATCCCGCCCAGCTGCCGATATAGCCTCGCTCGGTCGGTGAGGCGTGTTCAACAAGGAAGGTGACGGACCCCGTAAATTCTCCACCGACCGAGAGACCCTGAAGAAAGCGCAGCGCGGTGAGTATGAGCGGTGCAGCAAGACCGATCTGAGCATAGGTCGGCAGCATGCCGACCAAGCAGGTGGGCAATGCCATGAAAATGATGGACCACGCCAAGGCCGCTCGTCGGCCCCTGGTATCACCCCAGTGCCCAAACAGCAGCGCACCCAGTGGCCTGGCCAGAAAACCGACGGCGAACACACCGAACGTAGCGATTAACGACAACGACGGATCCGACGCAGGAAAGAAGAGACGAGACAAGACCGGCGCGAAGTATCCAAAGAGGGCAAAGTCATACCACTCCAGCACATTCCCGATTGCACCGGCCAAGACCGTTTTCCGTAATACTTTGGGTCCATCTGAATCCATAAGAATGCGCCCTCGCACAACAGTGGCACATTGCCGCGGTCACCATACCATGAATGCCTCAGTCACATGCGAGAGGTGCGTCGTCACTAGAGCAGGATGCGGAAAAAGACCGCCAGCGGCGTTCTCGCATCACTCAGAGGCTCAACGTACGGCACAGAGTACGATTCGCCACTTTGCTCGCTGCGGGCTTGTTGGACGGCCTTTTTTCGCAGCCTGCTAGAGCGCTCAATAGACTGATGGATTGACTCACGTGATAACCTTGGAATGATACTGCGCGAATGGTGCAGATATGCGTTCTCTCTTCATGGCGCACTAGGATTGTCGGAGAGCTCTGTTCGTGCGTGGTGAGAACCTCCTCCAACCGTCCCGGCCCCTAGCTGACCCCATCGTCTGTTCTGTGTAACTCGGCACGCACTTATGACTTCAGCGCAGCAAACTGCTGTTTGAATGTCTGAATCTTCAGCAGATAGGTTCTCACATCATGGTCGCCGCAGCGTTGATGGGGTGTGAGACGAAAGTTCCGCTTTGTATAGTCACGACCCGCCCCGGCGCCGCAGAGATGGATGACCGCGGCGAGGTCCTGCTTTTGCTGGAACGTCGCCGGTTGCTCTCTAACCAATGTGTCCACATGACGGTCGAGGAATGCGGCGGTCAGCTCGATCGCGTGACCTGGAATGATTCTGGTGTAGAGGCCGTTGAACCAACAGGAGTTGAGGTTGTGCCAGGGCCCGTCTTCGACGACGACATGGTTGTGAATACAGTAGCGTATCCCTTCCCGAAATGTGCCGTCGGTGATTTGAAACATGCCGACTGCCGTCGAGGCCGGTTGGTACCACTCCAGCGGATTTGACGAGACGACGCGCCACCGCCAGTAGGTTCGTGCCACGGGATTCCCAGAGCCCTCGGCTTGAGCCAAGGCCGCGAGCAGTTCGGGTGTCATAATGGCTGTCGAATGTGTCTCAAACAACGCGCCGTATTCTTGCCACGTCTGGCGAGGATTCTTGCTGAGTGCCTTCTCCACTGGAAAGAACAATTCCGTCGGTTTATAAAATGTGTGATAGGCCCAATTGATCCCCAACAGGAGAACGAAAAGCAGGAGGGCGCTGATTCCCACCCGTGTCGCGGGTGGCGTTCGACCGACGGCCCGGAGAAACGTGCAGAGATTCTTCCACCGCCGATGGACGAAGCGTGCTATCGACCTCACTGGGTGAGGATGGTGAGGGCGAGCAGGGTGGGTGTGGCGGCGAGGGGACATAGTGGCAGAGTAACAAAAACAGATAAATTCTTCCTCTTCGAGGTAGTGGCGTGGGTGTACACAGCTGTTCTGTGAGACGCTGAATGCGTGAACGATCTTGATTTGCAATCAGGACGAGTTCAAGATGCCCGAGAAATAGTGGGCTCATCTCATGCGCAGTAAGCCGTAGGCTCTGGGAGGCTTGTATGCAACGACGTGTCGTGCTGAGCGTCGCCTTGCTGGCGATTCTGATATCCCCCTCTGCATTTTCGCAATCGTTCACTGACAAGGCCAAGAAGGACAGTGCGGTCGAATTCAGTGATGAGGACCCTGCGATGCAGAAAGCGATGGAACGCGCCCGGGCGGGCTTGGAAGATTTTCTTCGAAAAGCCGGATCACCGCCACCCAACACTGATCAGTATTCGGTCAAGGTCAGAGTGAGTGAAGGCGACCAGCAAGAATATCTGTGGCTCTCCAACCTAAAGGTACAAGGAGAGCTCTGGTCTGGACGGATCGACAACCTCCCGATGATTCGATCGGTCAAGAAGGGACAGTCGTACGCATTTGCAAAGACGGAAATCATCGATTGGACCTATATCGATAAGAGCAAGAAGAAGGTTGTTGGCAATTTCACCACCTGTGCGCTCCTCACCAAAGAGCCGCCGGATGTCGCAGAATCGATTCAGAAGCAATATGGCCTCGAATGCGATCGGTGATGTCGCACCCCACAATCTCTGAACGCTGCCATTATTTCACAGAGCAGATCTGCCCTGTGAACCGACCTGTCCGCTAACTCTCCTTGTGCCATGCCAAACTTCTCTGTATTCCTGGCCGGAGAGAGATTATCGCGCGCATCACGAATTCATGAATGGGACGTCGACACGTGTTTAATAGTGTGGCAGGACTGCTGACAGGACCGACTGGTTCCCTTAATCATTGCTGTCTATGAATAGCGTACAACCAGCAATCATGAAGCCAATAGAAACAACCAAGGTGACAATTACCTGCATGCTCACACTCCTTTGCACTGTCCCTGAGGACAACGGTTCAGCCGCTGCATGGTGATCTCGACAAGTCACCTAAGTAATCTCGTGTAGCCGCGCAGCCTGATCGACCCATGGCTATCGTCTTCACTAGTGTAGCTATCCTGTCTTATTCTGTCGTAAGTAATTGAAATCACGTGCAGTTGCATCGATCAAATGCTAGGGTTGATTCACGAGACCCTTCGTATAGGTATCGATGGAACCGGCTCGAGTTTCTAAACGACCCTCCTCTCCAGCCTCATTGGATTTGGTGTCCACCGAGGCTGACGATCTGTTCCAAACGAGGAGTCAGTCGCCGACGGATGCAAGAAAACAGGCAACCCGTGATCACTTTGACGCCTGGGCTGCATGGCGGATGGAATGGGAGCAGAAAGCCAAGGCGTACTACGACGATCAGGTTCGCTATTTTAAGTTTCTCGTGCCCGAAGGGCTGCATGTGCTTGAAATTGGTTCGGGCCTAGGCAATTTGCTCGCCGCACTTCGACCGGTGCGCGGTGTCGGCATCGAGCTGAGTCCAGAAATGGCCAGGCACGCGGCTCGGCTCCATCCTGCCTTGGAGTTTAGGGTGGATGATGCGGAGACGGTGGAGATCGCTGAAACCTTCGACGTCATTATCCTCGCTGATGTGGTCGGCCACTTGCAGGATGTGGGAGCCGCCTTCAGACGGCTGCACCAAGCCTGCACTCCACACACGCGCATCATCGTCTCCTACTACAATTATCTGTGGGAACCAGTTCTTCGGCTCAGCGAAATGCTTGGGTGGAAGATGCCTCAGCCAAAGCAAAGCTGGCTCTCTCCGGAGGACATCGCCAATCTTTTACGCTTGGCCGACTTTGAGGTGGTGAAGACGGAACGGCGATTGCTGTTGCCGATAAAGATTCCGTTCCTTTCCTCATTTTGCAACAAGGTGCTTGCCCATCTATCGGGAGTTCGTACGCTCTGTCTCAGTCACTATGTGGTGGCTCGACCGCGCCTTCGGAGACTGGAACGTCCCTACTCGACGACGATTGTCATCCCTTGTCGAAATGAACGTGGAAATATCGACGCGGCGCTCAAACGGATTCCACGATTCGGCGGCCGCCAACAGATCATTTTTATCGACGGGCACTCGAGCGATGGGACGCCGGAAGAGATTCGGCGCCTGATGGCCTGCTATCCGGGTAAAGATATTAAGCTGCTGGTGCAAGACGGCAAGGGAAAAGGTGACGCGGTGCGCAAAGGCTTTGCCCATGCCACCGGTGACGTGCTCATGATTCTTGATGCGGATCTGACGATGCCGCCGGAAGCTCTTCCGACGTTCTACGAGGCACTGACGACTGGAAAGGGCGAGTTCATCAACGGCTGTCGCCTTGTGTATCCTATGGAAGCGCAGGCCATGCGTCTGCTCAATCTGATCGGAAACAAGTGTTTTAGTCTGGCGTTCTCATGGCTCTTGAATCAGCGGATCAAAGATACGCTGTGTGGAACCAAGGTCTTATTCAGACGTGATTATGAACGATTGGCGGCGAATCGGGATTATTTTGGAGAGTTCGATCCCTTTGGAGATTTCGACCTGTTGTTCGGGGCGTCAAAGCTGAATCTACAGATCGTTGAGATTCCGATTCGGTACCAAGCGCGGGCCTATGGTAGTACCAATATCCAGCGATTTGCGCATGGGTGGTTGTTGCTCAAGATGACAGTCTATGGATTCTTTCGTCTGAAGGCCGTGTGATGTCCGACGACGTTCTCCATCGGCATCGGACCGTGTGGCAGCAGAAACCTGTGCTTCGACGGCTGTATGAAGATTGGTATAGGGAGATCGTCGCTTGGTTAGTGCCTGGGCGCACGGTTGAGCTCGGTGGAGGGACTGGCAATCTCAAAGAGTATGTGCCCACAGTCTGTTGTACCGATGTGGTCATGCTGCCGTGGCTGAATGTCGTCGCAGATGCGCAGCGCCTCCCATTTCAGTCCGAGTCCTTGGCGAATCTCGTACTGTTTGATGCTCTCCATCATATTGAAAATGTCACGCTCTTTTTCGATGAGGCACAGCGCGCGCTTCGGGTCGGCGGCAGGATCGTGGTGATGGATCCGTATATCTCCTGGGCGTCGTGGCCGATCTATCGCTGGTTGCACTCGGAGCCGGTCGACTGCCTGGAAGACCCGCTCGTGCTCAAGCCACAGCGAACAGATCGTGTGCCGTTTGACGCCAATCAAGCCATCGCGACGACCTTATTCGAGCGGAACCAGCCGCAGTTCCATTCGCGGTATCCTCGACTCGCTGTTCAACACATCCGACGAATGGCCTGCGCGGCGTATCCGTTGAGCGGCGGCTTTGACCATCCCTCGCTTCTGCCTCAGTGGATGGTCATGCCGATGTTGCGCTTGGAGCCTATGCTGGAGCGACTGGGGCACCTGCTTGCCTTCCGCATGCTTATCGTCATCGAACGGCAACCGTAACACTCCAGAGATCCACTAATCGCATGTTCCCCTCCATCCCACAGATGGTTGCAAGGTGGAAGAAGCCCCCCCTATAATGTGCCGCGCTATTCAGTGCATGCATTAACTATCTGGAGGAATCGTTGATATCATGAGCGAAAGAACGTTGGCCATCATCAAGCCGGATGCCGTGAAAAAGAATGTCGTGGGAGATATTATCAATCGCTATGAGCAGGCCGGGCTGAAGCCGGTGGCGATCAAGCTGATTCACATGTCTCAGTCGGTGGCTGAGGGGTTTTATGCCGTACATAACGCGCGCCCTTTTTTCGGGAGCCTTTGCAGCTTCATGTCTTCCGGGCCTGCCGTCGTCCTTGTGTTACAGGGTGACAATGCCATCAAAAAGAATCGTGAGCTGATGGGGGCGACCGACCCAGCGAAAGCCGATGCGGGGACCATCCGCAAAGCACACGGAGCGAACATCGAATTCAACGCCGTCCATGGTTCCGACTCGCCGGAAACTGCACAATTCGAGATTGGATATTTCTTCCCCGGCATGGAGATTTTCCGTTAACCTTCCTGTCTTGGAGTACGCGGATCTCCTCGCCCTCCCAGCGCTGACCGGTACCGTTGTAGAGGAACAGCAACAGTGCTGTTCCTCTTTTTTTTGCTTAGCGAGACCTCTTCAGAATCAGAACTGATTCAGTCTCGATGGTTTACGATCCTCCTCTTTGGCTCGGCACAGATCGTTCCTTGACAACGCCAGTCGGCCCCAACTACCATTCCGAAAAGTTAGAAAATCTAGGCTGAGATTAAGTGGCGGTCGAGGAGGAGTGTCCGTTCGTTTCGCCTGATCTCACGTTGAACCTTCTGTATAGGGAGCCGACATGATTCCAGCTGATTTGCGGTTTCACAAAGAGCATGAGTGGGTTCGCCTCAATGGGAAACAAGCGACTGTGGGTATCAGCGATTTCGCGCAGGATGCCTTAGGCGATATCGTGTTTCTGGATCTGCCCAAAGTGGGCGTCTCGGTCAAGGTTGGCCAACAGATCGGTGAAGTGGAATCGACGAAAACAACGTCTACGATCTATACGCCAGTGAGCGGAACGGTGAGCCAGATTAACACCGAGCTAAAAAATCGTCCTGAAGTGGTGAATTCCGATCCCTACGGCACGGGTTGGATCGCGATCATCGACCTGGCTGATCCGGCGGAAGTTGATCAGTTAATGACGGCTGCTCAGTACGAAGCCTTTCTCGCCAGTCAAAAACATTGAGTCTTCTGTCTGGTGGATCTCTGCATCATTGCGTGATTGGATCTCAGTGACGGTCGGCAATGCCTGAATCGACAATGAGTGACTGATCCACATGACTTCTCCAATTCACATTGCCATTCTTGGCGCCGGCCCTGGTGGATATGTGGCTGCTATCCGCGCCGCACAGCTCGGCGCCCGGGTGACGGTCATCGAGCGAGAGAAGCTTGGTGGAGTCTGTCTCAACTGGGGTTGCATTCCAAGTAAAGCCCTCCTTTCCGTTGTAGAGCTTGGCGACAAACTGAAAAAAGCGGAGGAGCTGGGACTCCTGTTTCAGGGACCTGTCGCCTATGACCTTGCGCGGATGGTGTCGAGAAAAGATAAAGTCGTGGCGACCCTTGTGAAAGGGATTGCGACGTTGTTCAAAGGGTGGGGCATCGATCACGTGAGTGGGCAGGGAACGATCATGAATACGCGGACCATCGCGGTCGCCACATCTGACGGGAGTCAGTGCGAGATTCAGGCTGACGCGTTGGTCGTGGCCACCGGGTCATCATGGCCCAACCTTCCTCAATTTCCAATCGATGGACGACAAATTCTGACCAGCCAACAGATGCTGGATCTTGCGCAGATCCCGGCCAGTCTCATGATTATTGGCGGCGGTGTGGAGGGCTGTGAGTTTGCCTCATTGTATAGCGGGCTTGGCACGCAGGTCACGATGGTTGAGCTGATGCCACGTGTCTTGCCGTTAGAGGATGAAGAAATCTCATCCACCATGACGCGTGAACTGAAAAAACGTGGCGTCACGGTGCTGACAGGTACCACAGTTGAAAAGGTAGAACAATCACCCGAATTGATAATGGTGCAGATGAAAGATGGCAGTACCATCACCGTAGAGAAGCTCTTAGTCTCCGTCGGCCGAGGGCTCAACTCACGAGGGATTGGATTGGAGCAGGTCGGTGTGACCACTGGACGCCGTGGTGAAATTCTGGTTGATGCGCGGATGGAAACAAATGTGTCGGGTATTTATGCGATTGGCGACGTGACCGGGAAGGCCATGTTGGCCCATGTCGCCTCGACGCAGGGGCAAGTGGCAGTTGAAAATATTCTGGGACATCCACGGACCATTCAGTATGACGTGATTCCCGCCGGTATTTTTACCTTGCCCGAGATCGGGCGTGTAGGGCTGACTGAGCGGCAGGCTCGGGACCAGGCACAGGCCAGGGGACAGGAGCCCGGTCAGGCCGTAAAGATCGGCCGCTTCCGGTACGCAGGTTTGGGCAAGGCGCAAGCCACGGGTGATACCACCGGCTTTTTCAAAGTCATTGCCGATTCCGCAACCGGCAAGATTCTCGGTGTCCATATTCTTGGCGCGCACGCAGCGGATCTGATTCATGAGGCTGCATTAGCATTGCAGGTGGGAGCCACGGTGGATCAAGTGGCTGGGATGATTCATGCCCATCCAACCCTCGCTGAGGGGGTGATGGAAGCGGCAGAGGATGTCGATGGTACCGCCATTCATCAGCTCCGAAAGCAGGTGGCAAGATGATCAGCTCACTGTTGCTGAAGCTTGGCATGTTGGCAGTCACAGTGGGCATTGTTTTCTGGAACATAGGGGCCCCTCATACAACTCCGCATCATGTGTCTGGATTCACCGCCGAACGGCAAGTCGCTCCTGTTCCGGCGACGGGGCCGGACAATCGGGTAGGGCACGCGCCGAGGCAACTTGGTCGCAGCGGCCAGGAGCCGAATAGTGAGATCGTCGCCTATGCGAAGCCATCGTCCACACCAGTTGGGCCGTTGTTGGATCTCAATCGGGCGAAGGCGGGTGAGCTGGAGGCCTTGCCTGGTATTGGTGCGGTCCTCGCACAACGGGTGATCGCCTTCAGGGAATCACTCGGAGGGTTTCGAAAGATCGAGGACCTTCGTGCCGTAAAGGGTATCGGTGCCAAGAAATTCGATCAGCTCAAATTGTTGGTGACGGTTTCAACATCAGATTCAAAAGGAACGACGGAGCGACGCGTGCTATGAAGGATGTGAATCAGCAGATCGATCTCATTCGACGTGGCGCCGTAGAGGTGATCCAGCCTGCGGAGCTAGAAGCCAAGCTCAAGCGAGCACTCACAGAGGGCCGGCCATTGCGGGTCAAAGCTGGCTTTGACCCGACAGCGCCGGATCTTCATCTTGGACATACGGTCCTGATTCATAAGTTGAAACACTTCCAGGATCTTGGTCACCAAGTCATTTTTTTGATCGGTGATTTTACCGGGATGATCGGTGATCCAACCGGCGTCTCCGAAACCCGTAGAGCATTGACGAAAGAACAGATCCTTGAAAACGCCAAGACCTACCAGCGGCAGATCTTCAAGATCCTGGATCCTGCGATGAAGGATACGTCCACACGAGTCCGCACCAGCTACCGAGTGATGGGACAGACATTGGTCATCGATCTTAAAGGTCGGAGACGTGTGCTTTCGTCTGCGCCACAAGGGGGAGGCTTCACACTGGCTTCCTCTATCCTCAATCACCAGGTCGAGGCAAATCCCTCAGTGACCGGAGATCAGTCAAAAACCTTTACTGATCCTGCTCACTTCTTGCGAAAGGTGGCCTCCCGACTTGGCATCCGCACACGCACTGTTGGACTCATGACGGCTGTACCCATGACACAGCTGGTGATGGCACGAGTTGCTTCGGATGGGCTCTGGGTGGAATGCTTTGCGACGGTCGGTGTGACAAATGCCGTCCGGGCGGGAGAATGGCCACCGCAACGTTCTCATTGCGACAGAGCAGGCAAGCCCGGCACAATCAATCTCATTCTCATCACGAACGGGAGTCTCTCCCACGCTGCGATGGTTGGTGTCGTGCAAGTGGCCACCGAGGCTAAGACCGGCGTCCTGCGTGATCATGCGGTGCCGAGCAGTCATAGCGACATGGCCGCCACTGGAACCGGTACGGATGCGATGGTGATTGCGTGTCAGCTGCGGGGACAGGGCCCATCACACCTCTACAGCGGAACTCATACAGTGATCGGAGCGCTTGTTGGGCGCGCAGTGAGCACCTGTATGATTCGAGGTTTAGCGAAAGCGAAGGCTTGGCGGGAGTTGAATCAATGACGGCACGGGCACTGGCTGTTCTTGGAACGGGATCGGACGTGGGAAAAAGTTTGGTCACGGCCGGGCTCTGCCGATTGCTTCACCGCACAGGTGTCCGCGTGGCCCCATTCAAGGCTCAAAACATGTCCTTGAATTCATTCGTCACGCCGGATGGGCTTGAGATCGGACGGGCGCAAGCACTGCAAGCCGAGGCCTGCGGACTTTCTCCACATGTTGATATGAATCCCATCCTCCTCAAGCCGGAATCCGATCGATGTTCTCAGGTCGTTGTTCTCGGTAAGGCGCTCGCCAAGCAAGAGGCTTCAGCATACTATGATGAGCGACCACGGCTCTGGTCGGTCGTGACAGACAGCTATGCACGGCTGTCGCGGCAGTATGACGTGATGGTGATTGAGGGGGCGGGCAGTGCCGCCGAAGTCAATCTCCGAAAAATGGATTTGGTGAATTGGCCCGTCGTGGAATTCGCCGATGCTCAGGTTCTGCTGGTTGCTGATATCGATCGAGGCGGGGTGTTTGCTCAAGTCGTCGGTACGTTGGATTTGTTGGAGCCGGCCGAACGTGCCAGGGTCTGCGGTATCATCATTAATAAGTTTAGAGGCGATGCCACACTGTTTGCCGATGGGGTGGACTTCCTGGAGTCTCGGACTGGGATTCCCGTGTTGGGAGTTGTGCCATTTCTTCGCGATCTGATGCTGGATCAAGAAGACAGTCTGGATCTGGTCAGGCACCAACAGACGAGTTTTGCATCTGATCGCATCAATATTGCCGTCATTCTGTTGCCTCACATAAGCAACTTTACCGATTTCAACGCATTGGCGGCTGAAAAAGACGTGGCCTTGAAATACGTCAGCACACCAAGCGCCCTTGTAGATGCCGACAGCGTGATCATTCCCGGAAGTAAAAACACCTTGGCCGATTTATCCTACCTGAGAGAAAGAGGGTTTGCGGCTTTGCTCGACAATCATCTACAGGGTCGGCGGGAACTGATCGGTATTTGTGGAGGCTATCAGATGCTCGGACGACGGATTACTGATCCTGATTGCGTTGAAGAGGGCGGAACCGGTTGCGGCTTGGGCTACTTGAATACGGAGACCGAGCTCACGAAAAAGAAATATACCGCACAGGTAGAGGCCTACCCCACGGACTTCTTTCCGACCGGTCAAGGCTTGGTCCGAGGGTATCAGATTCATATGGGTGTCACGCGACGCGTGAACGAACGTCCATGTTTCAGACTTCGCCGTCATTCGGTCCTGAGTGAGGACGGTCCCCAGTCGTTCGCTGCGCACACAGAAGAGGTTGATGGAGCAATTCGGCACGACGGTCTTGTATGGGGAACGTACATCCATGGAGTGTTTGATGAGCCTGGTTTTCGTCGTGCCTGGCTCAATCGCGCCCGTGAGAGGAAAGGACTTCTACTTCTCGATAGCCATACTTCGAAGTCGGTTACTGCTCGTTTGCAGGGTGAGATCGATCGGTGGGCTGATCATTTATCCCGCAACGTCGATCTCTCTTGTCTTCTCCAATGACATAGCCTTACCAGCATTCGTCATCTTCATACTCAATACAGACTCTGGCCTTCGCATCAACGTCCACCATACCTAACGAGGCTGTTGATATTCAGCGTTTTCTTGCCAACCAGCAACAAGTCGTTACACTCCATGAGAGCGGCATCAATCAGTCTTGAAGGGTAGGAAACGGCGCCTTTTGAGAAGGCTGTTTTTGTGCCGTAATCTTAGGAAGGCTGTCCTCTATCGCGAGATGAGAAGAAGCTGACGGTTGTGGACCGGTTCATTGGGGCACTCAAGCCAGAGACACATGTTCCTCCAAGACTGACAGCTAAGTTACTTTGTCAAAGCCGGATTATCGAATCACAAATACTGGACGGGACGACTTTTAAGATGAAGGTGCCTCGCACATGCTCACTGATTATCGCCATCTCTAGAGTGGCGACGCACGAGACTGGTGGCGATGACGATGCGTTGAGAACAGCATGAATCTTTCTTGAAAGAGAGAGGAAATGGTTTATGAGCAAAATCATGGTTGTCGATGACTCGTACGCGGAACTGCAACTGATCGAGTCGTATCTGAAGGCTGCTCAACACACCGTTGTCTCGTTCTCCAATGCGGATGGTTTAGAGGACAAGGTCGTCTCGGAAAAGCCGGACCTCATCGTCTTGGACGTGGTGATGCCAGGCCGAAATGGATTTCAGGCCTGCAGAGATCTAAAAACCGATGCTCGTTTCAAAAACATTCCGATCGTGCTCTGCACCTCCAAGGGGCAGGAAAGCGACAAGTTCTGGGGGCAGCAACAGGGGGCTAACGGACACGTGGTGAAACCCTTCAAATCAGAGGAACTCTTGCATGCTGTGAAGCACGCACTGAGCTGAAAGAGCCGATACTGCGCGGGGTCTCGAAACGATGATTCCCATAGGTGAGTTTCCACAACTGCATTCAGACTCAGTCCCGGAAGAGGCGAAATCCACCGAGTCTTTGAAGGTGTGTCTTGTCGCATTGGGAGACGAAACCTTCGCAATCGATTTACGCCGGGTTCGCGAGATCTTCGAGCCCGAGTGGATCACGCCTGTACCTGGAATGCCTGCTGCGCTGGTCGGTATCACCAATCTACGCGGAACCATCATTCCTCTTGCAGATGTAAGGGCTACATTAGGTGTGTCCAGCTCCGTGATGCCGAAATATGCGGTGGTGATTCGTCATGGCACGCAACAGATCGGCATCATGGTCCAAGAGGTTCCTGAAATTCGCACCATCCAATTGGATGATCTGGTCGCGCCCTCGACTCCTATTGCAGCCGAAAGACGCCCCATGATTTCCGCGTTCTTCAAAACCGAGAACAAACTGAGCGCGATATTAGAACTATCTCGACTATTGGCCTCCATAGAGGGAACGGCCGATGAACAGAGGCCATACCAGCAGAGTGAGAAACGATGATGCGAACACCAGTCTACTCTATCGTGAGTGGTGAGCAGGAGGAGCGTCATGGCAAAGCTTAGGAAAGTATGGAAATGGTCGCCGCATGCATGGTTTAAAAACCTAAAGGCCCTGCACAAGATCTTTATAGGGTTCTCCATCATCATTGTCGGCATGATGGCCATTGGATTGATCGGTCTGACGGGTCTCCGCCAGCTGAAAAGCCAGCTGAGTTCCATTTATGACGAATCAACAGTGGGGGTTTCGCATGTCGCGGTGAGCAGTACCAACCTCAGTCTCTATCACAATGCGTTGTTGAGCGTTGTGGACCAAAAACAAAAAGGTGATTTCGACGAGGCCATCATTCCTCTCGCTGAATTGAAGAAGCGCACCCTGGCGCCGCTTGAGACGTATCGGCCTTCCGCCACACACGAGACAGTGGATGGCCGTCGCGACGGGCAAGAGTTGGATGTCCTCATTTTTACATTGAAAGAATACTTCGCGTCGGCTGAAAGCGCAGTGGGAGCATTGAATGATAGCTTTGACTCCTCGCTCACGGATGAACAAAGACAGTCGATGAGGGAACTCGGGGCTATGGTGTTGTCCACTGAGGTGGCGTTGTGGCACGGGAGATCGGCATGGCGCTTCCAAGGGGTGGCGCAGCTCATTCGGGACTTGGCAAGCGAATTAAATGATAACGGTCAGAGCATGGCTATTCATCTTACGAAGGTCATGCTCGGCGCAGCAGCCGGGGCACTCCTTTTGGCCATTACGATTGGATATTTTCTCGCACGCAGCATTGTGAGAGACATCATTCATGTGGCCGATGTTGCGACACAGGCTGCCGCGGGAAATTTGCTGGCTCGCGCCAGACTGGAAAGCGACGATGAAGTCGGACATATGGCCAAGGCGTTCAATATCATGTTGGATCGAATCACAGCTCTGGTCTCGACGGAAGAAGAGCGTGACAGGATGCAAAAACAACTGGTGCAGTTTCTTGTGTTGGTATCTGATGTTGGAAAAGGAGATTTGACCAAACGCGGGGAAGTCACGGCCGATATGTTTGGAAATCTGGCAGACGGATTCAATCTCATGATTCAGCGCTTTTCACAGTTGATGAAGCACGTTCGCCAGGCAGCCGAACGTGTCAATAGCTCGGCGAGTAAGTTGCGGGACAATGCGGGCCAGATGGCTGGAACGGCCAGGCACCAAGCTGATGAATCGATCAAGGCACTCGGCGCGGTGGAACAGCTAGCGTCCTCAATGCGCCAAGTGACGGAGACCGCAGGAGCCTCGTCAGACGCAGCTCGCCAAGTCCTCAAGGCTACTGAAGACGGTCGGCTCGCGGTGCAAGAAACTGTCCATGACATGCAGCGCATTCAATTGGCAGTTCAACGGATGTCAAAACAGATTAAAGCGCTCGGCGATCGTTCATTGGAAATTTCTCAAATCGTCTCGACAATCAGAGATATCGCCAATCAGACTAATTTGCTAGCTCTCAACGCTGCGATCGAGGCCGCCGGTGCCGGTGAGGCCGGAGCGCGCTTCGGGGTTGTCGCCGATCAAGTGCGAAAGCTCGCGGAAAGCTCGACACAGGCGACACGTGAGATCGCGGACCTGGTGAAAGTCATCCAGGGCGAAACACAACATGCGGTCGTTGCCATGGAACATGAAACTCAGGCAGTCGAGGCCGGATCGGCCTCGGCCTTGCGCACAGGCGATGTGTTTAAGGATATTTCGGCGATTGCGCAACGGTCGGCGGAACTTGCCCAAAGTATTGCGGCGGCAGCGGCAGACCAAACGGTGTCGACCGATCAAGTCGGTCGGTCGATCAAGGACTTTACCGGAGGTGCCGTGGCCACGCAAAAGGCCACCGATTCGGCTCGTGCGACGGTCGAAGATATGGTGACCCTGGCTGAAGGTCTGACGACGTCAGTGTCGCAGTTTAAACTGGCCTGAGCATCTCCCTCATCCGCTGAATGAGGAAAGCCTTCTGGTGTAGCGAGGGACCGATGAGCTCGGAGTTCGACAGGCAGAACCTCATCAGCATCTTTGTGCTTGAAGCATCGGATGGGTTGGATGCCCTGGCCAAAGCTTTGCATCCTTCCGATGGGGGCGTTCCCAGCCCTCAGGAACTTACCGACCAATACATTATCGCCCATCGTATTTGCGGAGCGGCTGCCCTGTACGGCTTCAGTGGAGTCGCTCAGCTCGCTGAACATATGGAAACACTCCTTGAGCAGGTGGCGCCGACTCCGATGGCTCAATGGGATCAAACCGTTGACTTGATGCGGAACATTACGCACAGCCTTCAGGGAATCGTTCGAGCTATCGGACAAGGCGGCGCTGAGGATGTAGAGGCCGTAGCCCGTTGTTGGACCTCGATCAAACAACGTGAAGAAGGAATAGGCAACCCGACAGCGTCTCTGTCCTCTGTGACAACAGTCAATGAGAATTACGTGCTTCCTGAACTTGATGACGAAATCTTATCCTACTTCATTCCCGAAGCTCAGGAGTATCTCCGTACTATAGATGAGTTGATTCTTGCGCTTCGATCCAAACAGGATGCGGAAGACTTGATCTATCGGCTCTTTCGTACGGCGCACACCCTGAAGGGGTCGGCTTATACCGTGGGCTACCAAGTCATTGGAGATGTCGCTCGTCCGATGGAAGCTTACTTGGTCGAGGTGCACGAAAATCGCTTTCCTCTCAGCCATGACATTCTTGATCTAATGGCAAAGGCTGCTGAATTGATCCGGCTTATTCTCCAACGTGAACCAGCGAGTCTGCCGCAACTCGAGCAGGACATACCCCTTCTTCTCAATCGTCTCACCCAGGTGTTTGAAGGTACGGCTACCCAGCTTCCACCGGCGACTCACTCCTACGACACCCAGATGCCTAGTTCGCATGCCGTCCAGTCTGAGCCCGCTGTCAACCTAGAGGCCCCAATCGCAGATTTATCCGATCGGTACGTCATTCCAGATTTGGATTCAGAAGTGCTCTCCTACTTTATCCCTGAGGCGCAAGAATATCTGGAGCTGCTGGAAGCCAATCTTTTACGATTAGACAGAGACCCGCACAACCAGGAATGGATCAATCAGCTCTTTAGAAGCGCGCATACCTTGAAAGGATCCGCCTATACCGTTGGATTTCAGTCAATCGGCGACCTCGTTCATCATGTCGAAGACTTCATGGGAGCGGTGCGAGACGGTAGCCTCCGTGTGTTGCCAGGGCATACAGATCTCATACTTCGCGCCATCGATGTCATACGAGTGCTTATGCGCAGAGACCTCACGAAGGTGGATGACACGAGGCATCGCTTCGATGCGGCACGGACTGAGCTGAGACGATTGGATCAGGGGAGCGCCAACGAGACGGTGGCGGCACCTGCACGCCATGACACCACTGGTTCAACGATTATAAACCAGTCCGGAAGTGACCAGTCTCATCGGCAGGAAGAGGGCCTTCCAAACGAGAAATCCGGAGAGGAACGTGAGGTCATCCGTGTCAGTTATGTACGACTCGAGCGACTGATGAACCTTGTCGGAGAACTCGTCATCGGACGAGGCCGATTGGAACAACGCCTGCGCGTCTTGGAACAACTATCACAGCAGGTCTTAACATTCAAGAGTCGTTTACTGGATTCCGTCCAATCTTTTTCAGATAAGCACACCTTTACCTATCAGGAGGCACCGAGTAGTTCGACTACACCTGCTGGTCAAGCCCTTCCTGCGTTCGGCGATTTTGGCAACCTTGAGCTGGACAAGTACGACGATTTCAATATTTTGGCTCGACGTATCGGGGAAGTCACCGCCGATATCACTGAATCGATGTCGCAGCTGGATGAGTCCATCCAAAGCGCCCACGACGAGATGAGTCAACTGCAACAGTTGACGCTGGTGATGCGAGACGAAATTGCACATGCCCGCATGGTGCCAATCGGGACACCCTTCACCAGGTTTCGTCGAGCGGTCAGAGAAATCGCCAGAGCATCAAACAAGGAAGTGTCCTTGGTCACATCGGGCGAGCAGACCGAAGTGGATACTGGAATCGTGGAACGATTGGTGGATCCATTGGTACATTTGGTCAGGAATGCTGTCTATCACGGTATCGAGCCGGCGGCGGATCGAATCGCGAAGGGTAAACCGGCCGTCGGGACCGTCTACCTCCATGCGGCTCATCGTGGGAATTCAGTCATCATTGAGGTGGAAGACGATGGAGCAGGGTTGGATTTGGGGAAAATACGAGCCAAAGCCGGCAAGATGGGAGGCGCGCAATTACGCCACATCCAAACAATGTCGGATACGGACGTCCTGCAGTTGATTTTTATGCCAGGCTTTTCCACGGCCGACAAGGTAGGGGATCAAGCAGGCCGAGGCGTCGGACTCGATGTGGTCAAACAAGTGATTGAAGGCATGAACGGGCATATCGATGTGGAATCTGAGCCCGGTATTGGCACCAAATTTACCTTACATCTTCCGCTCACCCTCCTGATCGCAACTGCGTTGCTCGTGCGAGTCGGCACTGAAACATATGCGATTCCGCTCGCGAGCATCCAGGAAGTCACGATGCCGACACCTTCCTCCGTGCGACAGGAAGGTCATCGCACAGTCTTACAGATCAACGAACAAATGATTGAAATACACTCTCTCCATAACATCCTTCGTCGACAGCCGGGAGTTGTTGATTGGACCATGCCCGTGGTGATCGTTCGGACCGCGGGAACGACGATGGGATTAGCCGTCGACGAACTGTTGGGCCGCCAAGAAATCGTCATTAAACGCCTTGGATCACTGAAACCGTTGGAGCATTCATGTTTTGGAGGCGCGACTATCGATCCAGAAGGACGGGTTGTTCTTGTTCTCGATCCAAACCGGTTGACGACGAGAGAGCTGAAGGAATCGGTTGCCCACACGCTCTTTTTCAAAACCACGCCGCTGTCGAAACAGTCTTCACCACAAGAGCAATTGTCGAATGAGCCGCAAGAGGCCCGCCTACTCTTGATAGACGATTCATTGAGCATTCGCAAGTTCGTAGGAAGGATGTTGGAGTTGGCCGGATATCCGTTTGATACGGCAGTTGACGGAGAAGATGGACTTCGAAAGGCATCAACGACTAATTATCGGATGATCCTCACCGATCTCGAAATGCCAAAGCTCAACGGATTTGAAGTAATTCAAGCTCTCAGAAGCCGCCCGGAAACCAGACAAACGCCGGTGGTCGTCATGACGACGAGGGCGCGAGACAAGCATCGGCAGATGGCGATCAACCTCGGTGCTAATTCGTACATCGCCAAGCCAGTAGAAGAACGGATGTTGTTGCAGGAGGTGGCACGATGGCTTGGAAAGGCTCCCGTGCTGCGCAAGTAACCTTGCGGAAATACTCGTATCGATTGACGAAATGAGGCTTGTTACAGAGAATGAGTAAAACGGTCTTGGCTTGGGCGTCCGGGAACCAATGACAGGAATTTCGTTGTTAGCTTCTCCATCACGATTTCTCATTGTGTTATTTGGCGGACGGTATCTCGCCTTGGATGCCGAATCGATACAGGGAGTAGTGACGCTCGAAGAGGTTGGATCCCTTGACGATCCAACGATTCACGGTCTGGTGTATAAAGCCATCAATCTGGCTGATCGATTGAAGATATTGAATAATCAAGGTTCAGCGCATAGCCGTATTGTGCTGCTTTCGGAGCGAGGCGTGCAGGGGAGCATTCGAGTCACCACGGTGCAGGGATGGCTAGAACTCCATCCCTCTCAAGTCCTGCCGCTTTCCCCTCAGTTCTGTGGACCGGAGCGACGTTGGTACCGAGGCATGATCCTATTCGAAAACAGTATTGCGTTGGTGCTCAATACAAGCTGGGTTCTCGATAAGCAGGTGGCGAGCGTAGAGGACAGTGGGGGACAAGGAGGCGTACCTCGACTCGTAGCGGCCCCAAAGATGTCCGTGAACAATAGCCAGGTATGCTGAGGACTGGTCACAATCATCATCGGGGGACGGCGCGTCAATCATATCAGCTGTTGGTATTTTTCGTGGGGGGGAGGCGATTGGCGGTGAAGGCAGTGGATGTATCGGGCATTTCCCAGTGGGCTGAACCTATTCCGGTCGCTGGTCAAACTCCCTTTATCACATCAGTCGTTCGCCAGGGGCAGACGGTGTTACCGGTATTTGACCTGGCCGCATCACTTCGTCTTACCGTGCAAGGAAGCAGTCCCTTGTGCCTGAGAGTGAAGCATTCTCTCGGAGAAATGGCAATGTACATAGATGAAGAGATTCCAGTCCTTCATGCTTTGGACCCTGCCGCGCTTCAACCATACCACGGCAAAGATTTGCCGTCCGATGGCAGTTATACCAATGGCCTTGATGAAATCCCTATTCTCTCAGTATCACAACTAGGTTTTAATAAGTAATTATTACTTGTGTGCAGGGATGAGCGAAAGGTGCAGGCATGCCGAAGATCTTAGTAGCCGATGACAGTATCGCAGTTCGTAAGGTGGCTGAACGACTATTGACTGAGGCTGGACTCGGCGTCACGCTTGCGGCAAACGGAGAAGAAGCGCTGGCCTATTTAGCAAAGGAACGGCCGGACGTTGTCGTGTCCGATGTCATCATGCCGGATAAGAGTGGGTATGAAGTGTGTGCATTTGTCCGTGGACACGCAACCCTCGCCTCGACGCCTGTATTGCTCATTTCTGGGATCGTAAACCACGAAGTGACCAAACAGGCCGAATCTTGCCGCGCGGATGGCGTATTAAAGAAACCCTTTCAAGGTACATCCCTCAAGGATCGAGTCCTCGAGCTAATAGCAAAACGACAGTCATTCGCACCAGCCTCCGTCGCTGAGCCTGTTTCCGCCCCTCTGGCGGCCGTTGGTGAACCGACGATTCAGATGGCAACGCAACCGCTACAGGGACTGCACCGGGAAGTTCACAAACCTACAGAGATTGAAGAACAGTTACGGGTGGAACGGGCTCACTCCGAAGAACTTACCAAACGGCTGTCTGAGTCCTCGGAACAGCTCGCCAGGGCCAAGACTAGTGA
The DNA here is from genome assembly GCA_002869845.2 of Nitrospira sp. CG24B. Lineage (GTDB taxonomy): Bacteria > Nitrospirota > Nitrospiria > Nitrospirales > Nitrospiraceae > Nitrospira_D. The sequence continues at coordinate 761,511 of NEWS02000004.1, forward strand.
AGTGCAGTTGGTAGCCGAGCGCACACGTCTCAACGAGCTTCAGGCGACACTCACCAAGGTCGAGCAACAAGTATCAAGAATCCCCGAACTGGAAGCAGCACTGAAAGCGGAACAGGATGCAGTCAGTGCATTCAAAGAGGAAGCTGTGCAGTGGCAGAAATCTTCTGCTCGAATCGCAGAACTGGAGTCCACTCTGCATGCGGAACGAACCGCCGCAGAGCAACTAGTGCAACAACTGGCTGAATCAGAGCAGATAGCCACCAGGACACGAGAGGCAGAAGCAAGACTCGCAAATGCAGAACAGCTGACAGCCGAACTTCATCAGAAACTTCAGGATCTCGAGGCTGAACTGCTGACCGAACGGCGGAAGGGGGCAGAGGCAGTCGGACAGCTTCAAGAATTAGAGCAAGTTGCGATGAATGTTCAGGCAATGGAAGAACTTTTAACCGTAGAACGAGATCGCAGCGGTACCCTCGCTCAACGAGCAACCGAAGCCGAACAAGCCGCCGAAAGTGCCACAAAACGGCTCGAGGAAATGGCACGCAAGTTAGGTGAGATTGCAAGCTTGGCCTCTCAACTTGGAAGCGGGAGGGGGCAATCCTGATCCAGGTAGTCGAAATGCTTAGATGGTCGTCTTCTTGCTAAAAGGCCACCGCCGATGTCCGTTGAAACTGAAGATGCGTTCCAGAAAGAACTAGTTGAACTGTTCGTTCAAGAGGCACAGGAATGGCTTCAGCAAATTCACGTTGCCCTTGATGAGCTACAGCAATCGCCCCCTTCCGAACGCCATCGTGCCTTGGCTCAGACGATCAAGGTTGGTGTTACAAACCTCGGTGGATCGGCAGCCACGCTCAAACTGAGTGATGTCGAGCGAGCGAGTTTCTCAGCCCTTCCTTTTGTGGAAGCCGTTCAAGACCCTTCCGCTCGAATCTCCACTGATGACTTCATCGCGCTCTGCAAACAACTGGGGCACATTCATGGAGCCCTGACCCGAGCAACGGGTGTGATATTTGAGGAAAAAGATGTCCCAGCGCCTTCCAAAGATCCGCCGACGATGATCCCGACCAAGGAGTTTTTGATATTACTGCGTGGGCTCAAAGATGAAGGTATCACGTCCAACGCATTCCATCGTAATTTGGTTCAGACAATGCTGGCCCAGGCAGAAGGCTTAATGGAGCGAGGGGTTGAACAATGCAATATGTCATCCATCCATGAGTTTCTTGAGCGGTCTGCTGAGGGAGAGCAAGGCTTTCTGGATGTCGTTCGACAAGAACTTCCACATCTGACCGCCATCATTCAGACCCTTAAGGCTAGTGGCGACGCCCTTAGTACGCCGTCCTCAGACTTGCAGAACGCAGTTGAACGTGTCGCGCAGTTATGGTCTGCAGCTCAGCAGGTCAATGCCTCCCATGCGATGCTGTTTTTCATGGGACTGCATAGTCTCCTCACAATCGTCACGCAGCACCGCATGCTCGTGGGAGCCACACGCTATGACGCCATCCAAGCACGGTTGGACCAGAGCCTAAAAGGGATTGAGGAATGGGCGGCCAACAGACGCATGGAGCGCATAGCAATACAGCGTGTCTTGCCATGCGCTTCATAAAGCCACATGCTGACTGGGGTACTGAAATAAAAGGGACCTCCTAGTGCCACTTGCCAATGCGGTACAAGGTCATGATGAGACTCGGAATTCAGCCTACGAGCTTCATTGGGGGTTGCGTCTGCGCCCATTTGAAAATGTGCCAGATCCAAAGTTTTATGTCCCATCGGCCAAACATGAAGCGGCCATGGAACGAATGCTGTACGGAATTCATGCTCGAAAAGGGATTGTAATGCTGACCGGTGAGATTGGAAGCGGGAAAACGCTCCTCAGTCGTGCCGTAATTCTCAAGCTTCCTCGATCACGGTATGAGGTCGGACTCGTGTCGAACCCAACTATCCTAGGGAATGAATTTCTTAGTGAGATCTTGTTTCAACTTGGATTGGATCCCCACGGGACACGGGTGGAGCAGTTGCGTCGTCTGAACGATCAACTGCTTGCCAACTACCATCGAAATATCGACACAGTTGTTGTAGTGGATGAAGCCCAGGCTATCGAACATGACCGTTTATTTGAAGAACTACGCCTCCTCAGCAACTTTCAGTTAAATGACCGGTTTCTCATCACCCTTGTGCTCGTAGGACAACCTGAGCTGCGAGAGCGTATCACGCGCATTCCTCAACTTGCTCAGCGGGTGGCCATTCAACACCACATCGATTATTTGGATCGCGCCGAGACGAAAGCCTATATCCTCGCTCGCCTCACGGCTGCCGGAAGCGAATTGGGGATATTCTCACCACGCGCGATTTCCTCCATTTATCATCGCACCGGAGGTGTATGTCGATTGATCAACTCGCTTTGCGACTTGTGTCTCTACTTCGGACATGTTTCGGGAGCACGTCAGATCAGACGTGCATTGGTGGAGAAAGTCGGAAATGAATTGCTGCATCGACCAGAGAATCATGGCGTGGGGGTGCTATCGTGACAACCTGGTATCACGCGGCAGAACAGGTGGTGGGGGAGATAGCGACTGCCGTTCAGGAGCATCGTTCCATATCTCTCGAACGACTTGAAGCTCTTGCAGGACATGTCGTGTCATCGCTGCAGCGCAACGATGAGCTCGTGGTAGAAGCACTTTCAGGACCGGCCGGACCACCACTCATCAACAATCTAATCAATGTGGC
>NEWS02000004.1:764334-775125 GCA_002869845.2 Nitrospira sp. CG24B
GACCTGCGAACGATAGCCGGACATCGGAAACCATCCCAGGGAAGGGATCGCCGTAATCCCCGAGCGACCTGCAAGGGCTGACTTCCAGAACTCACTGACGCCGATCCCAATGGGAGAAATCACCCCAAGACCGGTAATAACTACGCGCGAGGCCATGTTTCTCCCTCCTTATGGGCGCACACGGCGCCTTTCTTACCGGAAGAGCGATAGACAGTCAACTAGGAAACCTCTCTTTAGTGCTTAACTTTTAGTAACAGATAGAGGCCGAAGCTGAGAAACAGCGTATTGGCCATCCAGCCGGCAAGCATGGGAGCCAACACTCCTCCTCGTCCGAGCGCGATGGCGACGGAGTGTGTCGTCCAGTAGCAGAACCCGATGATAAACGCTTGTCCAATACCTACGGCCATGTTGCCACCACGGACTCCACTTCGGCGCAAACTCAACGCAATGCCGACGAGCACCATCACGACTGTCACCAATGGGAATGCAATACGACCGTAGTAGTCCGTCAATAGACGGGCGAACGAGAACCCTTCGTGCCGAAAGCGCCCGAGGTAGTTTCGAATTTCTTGAAATGTCATCGTTTCCGAGTTCCCCACAACTGAGGAGGAGAAATCATCGGGAATCAATGGAATGCTGATCGCCTGTTCTGTGAACAGCGCCAGCTCTACGGTCTCGTCCGATTGAAAGCGGCGATGAGTCCCGTTTAGCAGGGTCCAGCCTTGAGGTGTATAGCGGGCTTCAGCCGCTTCCGTAATCCGGTCAAGCGTAAACGGTGGACGAAAATAAAAGATTCGGACACCTCGAAGGGCTGTCCCTGCAACATCGATTTCATTGACTTCCATCAGGCCATCCGCGCTGATACGGGCCCAGGGCTGGGTGGCTTTGACGGTGACTGGAGTCGGTCGTTGTTCGATTTGGACCGCACGGATCTCTTCGGCTTTTTCCGACGCGAGCGGAATGAGGGTCGAGCTGAAGAAAAACAGAATCATAGCCACGCCAGCGGCAAACAGGAGAAAAGGCGACGTCATCCACAGTAAGCTGATCCCACAGCTACGCATGGCGGTGATTTCATTACTGCGCGCAAACAGACCAAGTGTCAACAAGGTCGCCACCAAGATCGCGAACGGAGCGACTTGGAAGGAAATAGCGGGAATTTTCAACGCGAAGTACGTGAGGATCGGAATGATTCCCGATTCATAGCGCAAGAACCGGCGGACCTTCTCAAAAAAGTCGATCACGAGATAGATGGTCACCAGACCGGAAAAGCACATCCCGAAGATTTTCGAGTATTCGCGGAGGATGTACCGGAAAAGAATCGTCATGTTGTTATTGCCTGCTCATCCGTAAAAAAAGTGCGGTGGTGATGATGATGAAAATAATATTAGGCAGCCACGCACCCGCAAAGGGATGCAGAATCAGCGCCGTCACCAAAAAGTCGCACCCGACATTCAGGATATAAAACGCGATGATGATACCCACGCCGACAGCAAACCCGCCGACCCGTCCGGACCGCTTCGAGACGATTCCGACTGGCACGCCGAGCAGACAGAATACAAGCGACGCGGTCGGAAAAGCCAAATCTTTATAGTATTCCATCAGACGACGAAGCGAGCCGGCATCCTTCCCGCCGGACTCAGCCAAGCGGGCCATGATCTGTTCATACGACGGGCGCTCTTCACTGGCCGAATAGCTGCTGAGGTTCAGATCGATCTTGAGATCGTAACGGGCAAACGCAATCTGCTGATACTGGTCCACCTGACGCGGCCGGCTATGGATGACTCCATTCACCAGCTGAAGCGCGACCTGCGCATGGGCGGCATCCATAAACACGTGGTATTGTTCCGCCACGATGACGCGAGGTTCTTCGGGCACGCGTTCATCCGAGATAAAGATGCCCTCCGCCGGACGGCCTGGCTCACCTTCTGGAACATAGATCATCATGCGTGGAATCGGCTCATTGAAGGTACCTCGTTCTAAAGCCAGAACAAGCTGATCTTTGAGCAGGTTGAGCGCCACCTTCTTGAGATTCAATGAGCTCCATGGTTGTCCCCATTGAGACAAGATCAAGGTCAGTGTAAACACACACACCGAGAAGAGAAGGACCGGCTGCGAGAGCCGAAACAGACTGAGCCCGGTCGCGCGCATGGCAACCAATTCCTTGTCAAATGACAACCGGCCAAATGCCGTGACGGACGCGATCAGACCCGCGATCGGAAGCGTGAGCACAAGGCCGGAGGGAAGCAGCATGGCAATCACTTTGAGGACTGCCCAGAACCCGACCCCCTTGGACACTAGCAGTTCGACAAGGCGCAACAGCTCCCTCGTCAACATGACAAAGCACAGCGCACCGAGACTGAGACCAAACGGAGAGAGCAGTTCCGTGAAGATGTAGCGATCAAGCAGTGTTCGTAAGATCACAGAGTGTCTAGATGGGAGAAATTCTCATCACTATAGGGAAGTCCTGCTCGCCTGTAAACTCAGGAGAAGCTCTTCTCTGCGAAGATTCGCTTGACAGGTCCTGAAGCCTATGGTACATGCAGCGCGACTTTCCACTCACAAGATGGGTTCCGTGAGCGATGCACCACTCCTTCAGGTTCCCGTCCCTTCTACCAACCGAATTCTTACACAATTTACTTTCAGTTTTGATGCGCGTAGTTGAGTGGGACCGCTACGTAACCAGTCGTAGTTGTTGAAAAAAGGAGGGCTTCTGTGAAGACAAAAGGCACGGTCAAGTGGTTCAACGATCGAAAAGGGTTTGGCTTTATCCGGCTGGATAACGGAGAAGACGTCTTTGTCCACTACTCTGCATTACAAGGAGACGGCTTTAAGACCCTCAAGGAGGGTGAAAACGTTGAGTTTGAGATCGTGCAGGGAGCCAAGGGGCCTCAAGCGTCCAATGTGCTCAAGGCGGAGATCGCCGCATCGTAAGTTGTCACGTCTTCCGGTATGTATTCGGGAGAAGAGCTGGTCCTCCAATCGGAGGACCAGCTTCTTTACTCGAGTGCTTGCTGCCTGATTCTTCCATTTCCTAGACAAAAATCCTTACGACTGTTAGCGTTTGAGCGTTTGATTGTTCTGATCGTGGAGGTATTGTTGTGCCCCCGGATCGAAGTCGAGTTCTCCAACAAGCGCAGCTCCTCGCGTCCCGCGGACAGTACGAAGCGGCCATAGCCGAATGGAAAAAACTGGCCGCAGATTCCCCCGCTGACGGCACCATTCATAATACAATCGGTGATTTGCAACTGAAACGAAACGCTTCAGGGGAAGCCGCTACTGCATTCTTGCAGGCGGCCTCGGCATTCCGAGCCGAAGGCGCGACCCTCAAGGCCATTGCCGCCTTTAAAAAAGTCCTGAAATACGATCCCGCTCGATATGAGGTCTATCGCCACCTTGGCGACTTGAATGTTGAACGTGGACTCATCAGCAGCGCGGTCCAGGACTATCTCACGCTAGGGAAGTACTACCTAAAAGAACGTCGCGGAAAAGACGCGCTCGAAGTGTACAAGAAGATCGTCCTCCACGATCCATCGAATCTCAATGCACAGCAGCGCGTCGCCGAACTCTGTGTCCAGGAAAACCAGCAAGATGAAGCGACCACCGTGTATCTTCAGCTGGGCCGTGAGCGATCAGCGCAAGGGCGATACGATGAGGCCAAAGACGCGTATCTCGCCGTCCTCAGGATCGACCCTGCGAACAACGAGGCAGCCCAATTCGTGGAGAGCCTGAAGAAAGGTGGAACCGGATCAACCAAGACGGTCAAACCAGGATCCACTGCACCGGTACAGAAACCGTCGGAACCGGTCGATCTTCTGGCTGAGGCCGTTCGTCGCATTGACGAAAAACAGTATGCCGGCGCAGAAGCGATTCTGAACCAAATGCTGACACGAGAACCAGGGAACCCCCAAGTCTGTCAACTCCTGGCTCGGTTGCACTTGCAACGCGGGGATGTTCAAGTGGCGCTGGGAGAATATCGTTTCTTAGCTGGGGCCGCGTTGCGAGCCCATGACCTCACACTTGCCGAATCGTTGATTCAGGAGTTCTTGTCCGCAGACCCGAACTCCGTTCCGTTACTGGAGCTGAAGGGAGAACTCCTCGAAGAAAAAGGCGATAGTGGGGAAGCTGCCATCCAGTATGCAAAAGCCATCGAAATCTTGCTTGAGCATCCAGAGCCCGGCATGGAAAGTTTGCATGAGGAGCTCTTCGAAAAAGTACGATCGCTATCCAGTGATGACGCGTTCGTGAATCGACTGACGACAAGGATGAAGAGAGGGGCCTCAGGCGAACAGAGTGACCCTGCTCAGACTGCCTCTCTTGTGAGCGCGCCGTTGAGCCACGTCGATTCCCTACCGACCGGTGGTGAATCATTGAGAGCTGATTTAGACAGTGTTCAGGCAGTCCGTCCACACGATCAGATGAAGGAAAACCAACAATTGCCGGTGGCGGGTGCGACGCTCGACGACATCAACCCGGTTGGCAAGGACAGTGGATCGCAGAAAACTAGCATTGAGTCGAAAGCAGCTCCTCATGAACACGGTGTTCAGAACACATCGGTCACTGCTTCGGCTGCGTCGAGTGCCAAAACGCCACCTGCTCCACAGGTAGCAACAAAAGCGCCGGTGGTTTTACATCCGCCGCAAAACGAACCAGTGACAGCTCCGGTGGTCGGGAAACCAGTCGTTGCACAAAAGAGCGAGGTGCACAAAGCCGAAGTTCCGCAGCCACCTGTCCCCATGCCGGTCAAGCTCGTCTCGGCTCAGACATCTGTGGAATCAGCTGCTCCTAGCAAACCCGCCGTGGCTCCACCAGCGACCGTAAAGGAACCGATGGCGGCCCCCGACTACGAGACGCACTATGCGCTAGGTGTCGCGTACAAGAATATGGGGTTGTATGAGGAAGCCAAGGAAGAATTCCACGTATCGATGAACAGCGACTCCTATTATCTTGATTCGGCGCTCATGACGGCGGTCTGTCTCAAGGAAGAACACCATCACACTCAGGCGATTCTTGGATTGGAAACGGTCTTGGCTGATCCTCGTTGCCAAGGGGCTAAGGGGCAAGCCATTCGCTATGAGTTAGGGTTACTCTATGAAGCGGAGGAACTGTGGGAGAAGGCCGCTCACGCATTCGAGTCGATTCCTTCATTCCATGATGTTCCCCAGCGATTGGTGGCCTTGAAGGGGAAACAAGGAGGAGGGGAGGTTGGTTTTCGGTACGCCTCGTAGGGTTCAACAATCGTAATCGCCGTGAGAGACTTCCCCTCGAAGATCGCGGGCGTCAGACGAACTGCTTTACTGACCGGATCGTAGTGGTCACCCGTCTCGGTCAGTTCAACAGTGATGTGCTGCATGTCAAACCGATTGAGCAGATGCCGAGCCAATTCTGCCCCGGTTCCCGGATAGTCAGGACGGGGGGCGCTATGCTTGGCAAAGACCCGCTTGGTCCAGAATTGTGGCCCGAGAATCACCAGACCGACGATAATCACGAGCAGAATGATGCCTGCCATATATTTCCCGGTATCCCAATTCCCCCACCAAGCGTGGCGGGTGAGGGACTCAACCAACGTGATTGCCACACGCAGGTGTGGGACAGTTTTCCCTCTCCACAGGCTACCACAATTGAGGACAGAAGATGACCTGACCTTTCACCGAGACTCAACGTAAGACAAATCTCGCCTGCACGGCTGAATAAATTGCCATCCCTGTTGTACTCGGATAACCTTTCCCATCGGCGCCTGGTGCGGTATCCTACGGCAACCCAAGACCAAAGAGGTGTTTCGTGAAGCGTGCAGTCACATGTGTGTCACATCAGGGACAGAATGGTGAACACCTCATCGCGACGGATCCAGACTTGAAATATGTCCACCACGTATGACGTCATTGTGGTCGGCAGTGGACCAGCCGGCGCGTGCGCCGCATGGCGTCTGGCTCAAGCGGGTGTAGCGGTCGCCGTCATCGAGAAGGCCGCGCTGCCGCGGTACAAAACCTGCGGAGGCGGTCTGGTGGGACGGGCCATGCAGGCGCTGCCGCTGGATGTGCGTCACGTCACCGAACAAGAGTGCCATACAGCGCAGCTCAATCTTCTGCCTGCCGGATTGTCCTTCACGACTCATCGATCAGCGCCGATCATCTCCATGACAATGCGCGATCAGTTTGACTATGCCCTTCTTTCCGCAGCTCAAACAGCCGGAGCAGTCGTCCACCAACAATGTGCCGTCGAGAAGGCTTCGTTCGATGGCGATGTCGTCACGCTCACCACCAACAGAGGCTCGATGAAGGGCACATTCATCATCGCAGCCGACGGGGCGCTCAGCACGGTTGCCCGAACCATGGGGATGGCCGATGGACGCGTTCTTATTCCGGCGCTTGAATATGAAGTGACGGTGCCTCCTGACCAGTCGGACAGATTTCAGAACACAGCGAGATTTGATTTTGATCTACTGCCTCATGGGTATGCCTGGGCTTTTCCCAAACGACAGCATCTCTCGATCGGCGTGCTGTCGATGGCACAGCGGGGGAGTGATCTCAAATCTTCCATGGCCCGCTATCTCGACCTGCTCGGCTGTGGTTCAGTCACGCAGATCGAGCGACATGGTTTTGTGATTCCCGTCAGACCGCGACGAGGGCCGTTCGTCGATAAGCGAATTCTGTTGGTCGGTGATGCCGCCGGCTTTGCTGACCCTGTCACTGGGGAGGGCATTTCCTTCGCCATTCAAAGTGGCCTGATAGCCGCGCAATCCTTGATTGACGGGCGGTTTGAAGAGGCGTCCGTCCGAAGTGAGTACACCCGCTCGCTCGCTGAGAGGATTCTTCCTGAACTACGAGCAGGACGATGGCTGGCCCGACTGCTGTACGACTTTCCCCGCATCCGATCGTGGGCGTTTTCTCGACAGGGTCAGCGCCTCTGCGAGGCCGTAACGGACGTGATGTCCGGGAAGCGGACCTATCGGGACTTGGTGTTCACGCCTCGGGCTCTCCTCAAGCATCTGACACCTCACTGCTTCAAGCGCTCCGGGTATAGACCGGCTCGTCCACGCGATGGTCAGGCATAAGAAGACAGATTTGGGCGTGGCAGGTTTTCTGTTGTTCATACGTTGTCTGCCAAAGTTGTTCTATACTCAAATCATGCCTCATCGTGCGTGAGACATGCGCAGGCTGACAGCCCAGTGCCATTGGAGTACCCTATGACTATTACCGACGTTGACTCGGCTGATCTCACGACTCCGACGGGACTGATGCGGACCTATCTTGTTCGCCCTATCGGAGAGGGACGCTATCCAGGGCTGGTGCTGTACTCGGAGATTTTCCAGGTTACGGGGCCGATCCGGCGTACGGCGGCCATGCTGGCGAGCCATGGATTTGTGGTGTCCGTGCCGGAGATTTACCACGAGCTGGAGCCAGCCGGCACCGTGTTGGCCTACGACGAGTCGGGTGCGGCACGCGGCAATCAACATAAGATCACCAAGACCTTGTCGAGCTACGACGGCGATGCGCGGGCGGCGCTGGACTATCTTAAGACCTCACCGTACTGCACGGGCAAGCTGGGCGTGGTGGGGATTTGCATTGGGGGGCATCTGGCGTTTCGCGCGGCGATGCAGCCCGACGTGCAGGCCGCTGCCTGTTTCTACGCAACGGACATCCACAAGCGCGGCCTGGGGCAGGGCACGCATGACGACAGCCTGGATCGGATCGGCAAGATTACAGGCGAGTTGCTGATGATCTGGGGTCGACAGGATCCGCACATTCCCCGCGAGGGGCGGGCGCTCATCTACAACGCGCTGAGCGATGCCGGCGCGCATTTCCAGTGGCATGAGTTCAACGCTGCGCACGCGTTCATGCGCGACGAGGGGCCCCGCTACGATCCGGCTGCGGCCAGGATCTGCTACGACATGGCGTTGGAGCTCTTCCACCGTCGGTTAGGCGAACACGGAACATAGCCGGATATGACTCGGTGCTGGGCCTGCTCCTAGCCGTTGCGGCATATTGCCTGACACCCCCGCTGCAACGGGTGATGGGGTTGGCCTCCCCCGCTCACAGACATGTCGCCCGGGTTGTGACTGATTGTCCTTTCCTATCGAGCCTCAGTGCGGTATCCTCCTTGGGTTTACAAACGAGAGGAGCGTTGACTGAGCTGCCCAATGCTCTCCTGCCCGCCTCGCATCCTTAGTCGATCATCGAATCGTGTTGTCCTCTGTCTGCTTATCGCATGGAGTGGGCTCTGGGCTTCGTGCAGTACTGCGCCTGTGGCTCCTGCTGACAGTACCAGCGAGTCACAGGCTGTCTTTCACCAGTTGGCCAGCCTGGAGGTGGTATCGGATCGTTTGTACCAGTCGATTGCGGACCAAGCCGATGTGGCGGGATTCAGCCACCAGCTAGAGATCGAGTCTGATCTGACCAGTCCATTCACGCCACCCGAGCGGGAGCGTATCGCGCAGTCGTTTGTGCGCTCACTCAAAGTCATGCTGTTCGATCTGGCCCCGGAACAATTCTGGGTGCACCATCTTTCGCAATACTATGCCTCAATGTTGTCGGTTCCAGAAGCCCGGCGATTGTTCGAGGGGTACGACAATGAAGTTCTCAGCCCTACGTCCAGAATGCAAGAACTCCGCTGGAATTTCGTGACGGACCGCCTGCCGGACCTGTTGCCTGCGGTGCGGGCCTGGTCACATCGTTTCCAGATCTCACATGAAGCGATGGTCCCGGCGCTCTTGCCGGGAGACCATGTGATCGCGCACAGGGCTGCGTATCATGCTGCAGAACCTCAACGCGGTGAAGTCGTCGTCTATCGCTATCCGGACAATAATGGGACACTTTTTCTCCATCGCGTGATCGGGGTTCCTGGCGATCGGATCGAAGTTCACAATCAGGTGGTCTCGGTGAACGAAGAAGCCTTGACCGAGCCCTATGTGGAACATACCGACGCATCGAGCCTGTCTGGAAACGTCCGTGATAACCTTGGGCCTGTCACCGTACCTCCCGACAGCTATTTCGTCTTGGGTGACAATCGGGAGGAGAGCCTGGATAGCCGATTCTTGGGACCGATCAGCAAGGAGCACATTCTGGGGCAGGCGATGTGTATCTATTGGTCGGTTGATCCCGGCTCGAGGACTCCACGCTGGGACCGCCTCAATCAACCGGTGCAGTAGTGGCAGTCGTGATACAGCCTGTAAAGAAGTACCGTGGCGCTCTCTTGCTTGCGAGCTGAGACTTCTCATGGTAGGTGATACGGCCAGGTTCGGGGGATCCTCTCCTCCGCCTTGGCGCAACCGCCGACAATTCGAACGCGCGTGTCATGATGGCTGATCCGCGCATGGAACGAACGTCCTGACAGGAGCTTCACCGTTGCTCGGAATGTGCGATCCCTTGCTAGGTGTGTCCTCGTTGCTGCTGGGTGGCTCGGCTGCCTATGTCATTCTCAGCATCGCCGAACGGATGCGCGCTCCCGACCAAGGCCCCGTCAGGTTCCGATGGCTGACGATCGGTGCCGTCGCCGCAGGTCTTGAAATCTGGGCGATTCACTACATCGGCAATCTGGCATTCTGTCCCTCGGTCTCAGCAGCCCAGGATTCAGGACTTGCCGTGCTTTCGTTTCTCTCCGCCGGGGCGACAGGAGCCGTCGCCGTATACCTGATCAGCAGCCATGCCGACAGTCGGATGCGCCTCATCTCCGGGGGCATGCTGATGGGTGGCTGCATGACCTTGACTCATTTCGCCAGTATGATGGCGGTCCACCAGCCGATCGATCTCCAGAATGATTTGTTCCTCTTTGTGCTGTCGACGGTTGGGATCGTGGCACTCAGTATTATCGGCATCGTGATCGGATCGTGGAATATCACGTACAGAAACTGGCGAGTGACGGAAAAGGCAAGCGCCATGGGGCTGGCTCTTTCTGGGTCCCACTTCATTGGGATGATTCCGACGTATGGTATTGCTGGCTTCACGACCAGTGCTCCGCCGCCGGGGATCGAGGTTGACCTCCTCGCGGTGGTTGCCGTCTCGCTCTCGACCCTCCTCGCCATCATCGATCGGCAAGTGACAGCAACATCGAGCCTCGCGCGCGATAGCCATGCGCGTCTAATCGAAGCCATCGAAAGTGTTCCGCAATGGTTTGCTCTCTTCGACGTGGACGACCGTCTGGTCATCTGTAATCGAAAATATCGTGAAGTCATGTCTGGGACTGGGCCTGAAGTCCAAGCTGGCGACCCGTTCGAATCGATCGTTCGCCGGACTGCTGAACGCGGCGATATTCCAGCGGCGATCGGGAAGGTCGAACCCTGGATGCACTGGCGCCTGGACGTGCATCAAAATCCTGTCACACCCTACATCCAATACCGGTCCAGTGGAGAGTGGCTTCAAATCAATGAGCGGAAGACGCATGATGGCGGGATCGTCTTTATCGCGACCGACATTACGGCTCTCAAACATGCTGAACAAGCTGCCGAGGATGCCAAGGCGCGGCTCGCGGATTCGTTGGCGGTGGTAGAGGCCGCCAAGGCCCGTATGCAGGAAGAACTGAATGTCGGTCGGGACATTCAACGGAGCATGCTCCCACGCATATTCCCGGCTTTCCCGGATCGGAAGGAGCTGGAGCTCTATGCAGTCCTCGAACCGGCTCTGGAGGTCGGTGGCGACCTCTATGATTTCTTCCTGGTCGATGAGCATCGGCTCTGTTTCGTGATTGGCGATGTATCGGGCAACGGTGTCCCAGCCGCGCTCTTTATGGCCATGACCAAGACTATGGTGAAGACGCTGGCAGCCTCCGATCCCTCACCTGCCAGTATCGTCACGCATG
>NEWS02000004.1:775225-795515 GCA_002869845.2 Nitrospira sp. CG24B
CGGATATTAATTTGTTTGTGTCTGGCGATGAAACTGCCTCTTCCAATAAAGTCACTGCTCCAAGTCGTCGGCGACATAGGGCCCGAACAGCACCGCTCCGCTCATCCCAATAGACCAACTCTTCGGTGAGCACCTGGTGACGGTACAAAGATTCAATGGCTTTGCACGTGATCGGAGCTGCGAGGTTAATATCGGCCCACTGGCCTCCTCCATCCAAGTCCGCGATGACAAGGAAGGGTTCCGTCGCGATGGGATCAGGTCTTCTGAACCGCACACCTCGCCCATTCACAAGTCGGTAACTGGCAATCTCACCAGGTTGCCGCTGCGCGATCCGATCAGGATAGGCCAGTGCGAGCAACAGACCAGCCGCATGCGGGTGATCATATCCGTCGCCATTGGGCTTTCCCGACAGCCTCTTGAGCTGTCGTCGCCAGAGTTGAGCTGTTCGCCTCACGCGTTCGAGTGCGGTTCGATTGACGGCCTGGCTGCCGGAATCATATTCACCCTGAAGCACATCCAGCCTGACACGCACATCCACATTCTGGTTTGCCGACGATCCGAGCAGAACGTCACGTTCACTCAACAGCGCCGCCACCTCGCAGGCCTGATCGGCAAGCCTCAGTGGAATGGCGCTGATCAGCATATGCGCCAAGCGGGGATGCAGAGGAAGCTCGGTCATGTGCCGTCCATGATTCGTAAGGCACCCGCCAGCTGAGAAGGCGCCGAGCTGTACGAGTAAATCTTTGGCCTGGGCGACCGCTCCAGACGGCGGCGGAGTAAGCCAGGATAATTCGTCCGGACTCTGCGCGCCCCACTGGGCGAGATCCAACATCAGCGGGGCTAGATCTGCCTCGAGAATTTCAGGTGGACGATGGACTGCAAGTGAGGCCTGCTCCTTTTCAGTCCACAATCGGTAACAGATACCTGGTTCAAGGCGGCCCGCTCTGCCACGACGTTGCTCAGCAGAATCTCTCGTGACGCGAATGGTCTCCAACCGAGTCAGACCAGAGCGAGGATCGAACCGAGGAGTGCGGAGCCAGCCTGCGTCGATCACTACGCGCACCCCTTCGATGGTCAAACTGGTTTCGGCGATCGACGTGGCGAGCACGATTTTTCGCGATCCAGGAGCGGCTGGTCGAATCGCCGCGTCTTGCATATCTTGCGGAAGCTCACCGTGCAATGGTGCGATCTGTATCGAGGGTTCCAGTTTGGACTCCACCAGCATCCGCTCGACGCGGCGGATATCAGCCATTCCCGGAAGAAAGACCAGCAAGCTGCCGTCATTGTGCGCCAGTGATCGTCGAATGTGTTGCACCACAGCAAGATCAAGTCTCCCTGCCAGGGGCTGGTCCAGGTAACGGGTTTCGACGGGAAACAGCCGACCTTCGCAGGTAATGAGCGGCGCATGCCCCATCAGTTCGCTGACCGGACCGCAGTTGAGGGTCGCCGACATCACCAAGAGGCGAAGGTCGGGGCGAAAGAGACGCTGAGCTTCAAGACAGAGGGCAAGTCCCAGGTCGGCTTGCAGACTTCGTTCATGAAATTCGTCGAACACCACCATGCCGTAGGCATTCAGCGACGGATCCTCTTGGAGCAGCCGTGTCAGGACTCCCTCGGTGACGACTTCGAGCCTCGTTCTCGACCCGATCTTGGTGTCGAATCGCATCCGATAGCCGATGGTTTCCCCAACAGGCTCGTGCAGCTGGTCAGCCATCCGGTGAGCCGCAGCTCGTGCAGCAAGCCGCCGAGGTTCGAGCATCAGAAGTTTCCTGTTTGATAGCCAAGGCGACTCGAGAAGTGCGAGTGGAACGTGAGTGGTTTTCCCGGCGCCGGGAGGGGCCGTGAGCAGCACATTGGGACCGTCGTTCAACGCTTCGCGGATTGATGGCAGGACATCTTCTATTGGAAGTGTGGACATGACGTGATAGGTTCGTACACGTGATGGAACAGACTGTACCAAAAAGTGATGAGGAGAAGGAATGCCGCAATCACAGAGCGTTCCGGGGGACCTGATGCCGACCTATCGTTGGAGCACGAATGGGCCAACTCAGCCAGGCTGGTACTGGTTCCGGGGACAAGCGCATGAGGTCGATCCCTTTATCGTGCTTGTCGATGAGGCAGGACAGTTCCAATGGCCGGACGGCGGGTTTCAGGAAGTCACGCTGGCCAAAGGTGAATGGGCTGGCCCGATCGAGGAGCCGGAGGAGTAACACGACCAGGCCTCACCAGGAGAACATGAAAGAACGAACCGTCGAGCCGCATCTCTTCATTATTCTCGGAGCGACCGGTGATCTGACCCGGCGAAAACTCCTGCCCGCACTCTTTCACTTGCGCACCTACGGCGAGCTGGAGAAGCAGAACACGCTCATTGTCGGCGCTGCATTGCCGGAGCTCAGTCAAGAAGCCTTCCGGTTATGGGCCTATGAGGGCCTGGGTAGTTCCGGGTCGCGTCATGCGAGCGACCTCCGCCAATGGTGTGACGATCATGTGTATTATCAACCTCTACGCGAAGGCAAGTTGGCGGACTACGAAGCGCTCGCCAAATATATCGCTCAGTTTGAAGTGGCAAGGAATCTGCCTCAAAACCGGATTTTCTACTTGGCGCTTCCGCCGACGATTGTCCCTGAAACTCTGGAGCTGCTCGATCAAACCGGATTGCTCAAGAGCCATGGGTGGGTGCGAGTGGTCTTTGAAAAGCCGTTCGGTCATGATTTTCACTCAGCGCGCGCGCTCAATACCCGCTTACATCGCTATCTTGAGGAGTCTCAGATCTATCGCATCGATCATTATCTGGGCAAAGAGACCGTGCAAAACCTGTTGGCCTTTCGCTTTGCGAACCCTATTTTTGAATCGCTCTGGAATCGCAATACGGTCGAGAGCGTCGAAATCACGGTTGCGGAAGACCTCGGTGTCGAACACCGAGGGGCTTACTACCAGGGGGCCGGAGCCTTACGCGACATGGTCCAGAACCACTTGACGCAACTCCTGACCGTCGTCGGCATGGAAGTGCCGACTTCCTTCGAAGCGTCCGAGATTCAAGCGGAAAAACTAAAAGTATTGCGTTCGGTTTCACCTATTCGCCCTCAGGACGTGATCTTCGGCCAATATGCGGCATGGGACGTCGCCGGCCAGCGAATTTCCGGCTATCTGGAAGAACGAGGTGTACCGCCAGACTCCAAGACTGAAACCTATGTGGCGTTGAAGTTGGAGATTCACAACTGGCGCTGGAGAGGCGTGCCGTTTTACCTGAGAACCGGGAGACGGCTTCCGCGCAAGATCACCCAGGTGGCCGTCACCTTCCGCTCGGCACCCATTCAAGTCTTTCGATCATTGGAACCAGGCAGCCTCAATCCCAACAAGTTGCTGATCATGCTGCAGCCGAGTGAAGGATTCTCTCTCTGCTTCTCTGTAAAAACACCCGGGCGGCCTTTCAAATTTGCCGATCGGGCATTGAGGTTCGACTATGGTCAAGCCTTCGGCGGGGAACTTCCTGAAGCCTATGAAACACTACTGCGCGACGTCATGATCGGCGACCAAACGTTGTTCGTGACCGCAGACTTTACGGAAACCGCCTGGCGACTCTACGACCCGCTCTTGCTCAGCCCTCGACCGGTGCATGTCTATACGGCTGGATCGTGGGGTCCACAGGAAGCCGACGCGCTTGTGGAACAGAACGGTCTGAGCTGGCAATTGGGATGGTAGGGATTCCCGCACCAGTCTTCTGCCACGTCGTTATGCTGCGAGGGTGAATGCCTGCCGAGTCCGGCATCTCGATCACCACCAATATTCCACAACGCATGGATCGGTTGCCCTGGGCCCGCTGGCACTGGCGAGTCGTCGGGGCACTGGGGATCACGTGGCTGCTCGATGGGCTTGAAGTCTCCATCGTAGCCGCGCTCGGCCCGATGCTGACCCACCCAGACACATTACACCTCACGCAATCAGAAGTAGGGCTCACGGCCTCTGCGTATTTAGCCGGGTCGGTTGTCGGCGCGCTCGTCTTTTCCTACCTCACCGACCGACAGGGACGAAAGAAATGGTTCATGATCACCTTGGCCCTGTATCTTGCGGCGACGGTGATGACAGCATTCTCGTGGGACCTCATGAGTTTCATGTTGTTTCGATTTCTGACCGGCACCGGCATCGGAGGCGAGTATGCCGCGATCAATTCGGCCATCGATGAATTGATTCCCGCTCGAAGCCGTGGGCATACCGATCTCGCGATCAACGGAACGTGGTGGCTCGGCTCGGCGGTCGGCGCCCTGTTGACGTTGCTGTTACTGAATCCGGCCATCTTTCCTGAATCTATCGGCTGGCGACTGTGCTTTGTGTTTGGTGCCGTCCTGGGAGTAGCCATTATCATTGTTCGACGTGTCATTCCGGAAAGCCCACGTTGGCTCATGACCCGCGGTCGAGTTCATGAGGCGGAAGCCATTGTGTCGCAGATTGAACAAGAGGTGGAGCAGGATCAAGGAACGTCACTGACGGAGCCCCATGGGACGATCACGGTACATCCTAGACCACATGCGACAATCGTAACTGTTGCTCGGGAACTCTTCCAGTCGTATCCACGAAGGACGGTCCTCGGCATCGGACTGATGGTCACACAATCGTTCATGTATAACGCAGTGTCATTCACCTATCCGTTACTGCTAACGAAATATTATGGCGTGCTCAGCAGCACCATCGGACTCTACCTCTTGCCGTTCGCACTCGGCAATTTCTTGGGTCCGCTGCTATTAGGTCGACTATTCGACACGATCGGCCGCAAACCCATGATCAGCCTCACCTACGGCCTAGCTGGTCTCCTTTTGGGGTTTGCGGGATATCTGTTTTGGATAGGTTCCTTGACGCTCACTCAGCATATGATGCTCTGGTCGCTGATCTTCTTTTTTGCATCGGCCGGGGCCAGTGCCGCTTATTTGACGGTGAGCGAAATATTTCCGATGGAGATCCGAGCCATGGCCATCGCCTTTTTCTTTATCGTGGCACAAGGGGCCGGTGTGGCGGCGCCCTGGCTCTACGGGAAGCTGATCGAAACATCGATGACGAGCGTTTTCTATGGATATCTGCTGGGCGGAGGCATGATGCTGCTCGGCGCGGCGATTGAACTGTGGTTGGGAATCAATGCGGAAGGGCAGTCGCTCGAACAATTGGCAGCACCTCTATCATCACGACCGTCTCCCAGACACCCAGCCCAGTCCGCCTGACCATCTGTTTACACCATCTCCAAGGAGCAAGATGATCGGCTTGAATGGCTGCCGTGAGGTCGATGTCAGTGGTCTTGGGCTGGACCTTCTGTCTTGCCGCCCGCATAACGGTTGTGTAGTTTACGGGGTGGGTTGGTGCGCGCGCGGATTCGCAGGTTGATCATCTCGACGGCAACTGAGAAGGCCATCGCGAAGTAGATATACCCCTTCGGAACGTGGACATCGAACCCTTCCACCATCAGAGTCACTCCGACAAGGATCAAGAAAGATAGCGCGAGTATCTTGATCGTTGGATGGGCATCGACGAATTCACCGATCGAACGGGCTGCGAACAACATGACGAGCACGGCTATGATAATCGCCGTCGCCATAACAGAGACGTCATCAACGAGACCAACGGCCGTGATGACAGAATCTAACGAGAAGACGAGATCGAGCACAGTGATTTGCAACAACATCACTCCGAAATTGGCTGGAACCGACGAGGCTACTTGGTCCTCCTCGCCCTCTACGCTTTCATGAATTTCGTGAGTGGCTTTCGCGAGGAGAAAGAGTCCACCAATGATGAGAATCAGATCTCGCCCCGAGATCGCTTGACTCAGTATCGTAAATAAGGGAGCCGTCAGCTCCATCACAAGCGAAATCGAGAATAACAATCCCAGTCGTGCGATCATCGCCAGGCCTAGCCCAACACGGCGTGCCAGGTTTCGCTGGTGCTGAGGGAGCCGGCTCACGAGGACGGAGATAAAGATGATATTGTCGATCCCGAGGACAATTTCGAGGGCCGTCAGCGTGCCCAGCGCGATCCACATCTCTGATTGAGTCAACCAATCGAACATGCGAATGTCCACCTCTCTAGCAACCAGCCAGACCCCGGATCGAATGCAGCGTTCCCACGCTCGCTCCCGTCGATGGCACAAGCCTCACAGCTGTCCGCCAGCCCATCGCGTGCAAGCGCCTGTCCGACTCATCATCACTGACTAATCGCTCCTAAATCAACAGCCCGATACTCCATGAAGGGCACAGAACCCGCTGTACCACGATGGCAGACCTCTGAATTTTTGACAGTATGATCAGTGGGAGCCTAGTTGCACCCACTCCACTGAGAGATGGCATACGAGAGGAACAAGGCGATGACAAGATCGAGGCACAACCACAGAGCCACATTGTTCCATTGGTCAATGCCGCCGATCTCGCTTAGCTCAGTGCGCCGAGGCGCGATTGAAGAATGCTGATGGTTGCGATGGCGGCGGTTTCTGCTCGGAGGATATGCAGACCAAGGGTAATAGGTTGAACTCCCGCTTGCGCAGCGATCTCCACCTCTTCTTTGCTCCAGCCACCCTCCGGTCCGATCAAGACCAGTATGGAGCCGGTCGCATCTTGCGGTAGATTGATCGTTTGCAAACTCTTCCCGTCCCGCCGCTCAACAAGCATGAGTGTGAGCATGCCGGTCGCCAGGCTGGTCAGAAGGACTGAGAGAGATTGTGGCTTAGTAATGGTGGGGATACGCCACTGTTCGGATTGCTGGGCGGCTTCTAAGGCGATTCGTTGCCAACGGGCGAGCTGGTGATCCACGCGGTCGGCTTTCAGTTGCACCACGCTATGCTGGCTTTCAATCGGCACGATCTCACTCACGCCGAGTTCAGTCGCCTTCTGAATCACCCAGTCCATCTTTTCACCCTTGAGCAGTGATTGGCCGAGGATCAGACAAGGTGTCTGGCGCGGTGGCTCCTGGATCGTTTCGAGAATACGTGCAGTGACCGCTTTTTTGGACACACCGGTAATTTCAACGCGAAACTTGGCGCCCTGTCCACTGTTGAGCCACAGAGTCTCGCCGACTGCGATGCGCAAGCTGTCTCGGAGATGCACGAGCACATCGCCGGTGACCACTATGGTCTGCTGATCGATGGACTCAGGGGAAACAAACAACACCGGCATGAGGGACTCAGGGGGATGAACCCGGATGGGTAGGGGAGACTACTCGAAGAAGGTTTTCATCTTATCGAAGAAACCATCGCCGTTGGCTTCCATCGTCATGCCACTTTCTTTCGCGTACTCCATCAAAAGTTCTTTCTGTCGAGTAGACAATTTCGTAGGGATTTGAACCTTGATCGTATAGACCTGATCGCCTGTCGATCCACCCTTCAGGCTGGGAACCCCTAACCCTTTAATCCGAAGCACCTTGTCATGTTGTGTGCCGGCTGGCACCTTGATAATGGTTGCCCCCGTGAGAGTCGGGACTTCCACTTTTCCACCGAGCGCGGCTGTGACGAGATTAACCGGCACATCACAGGCAATATCGAGCCCCTTGCGATGAAAGATTTTATGGGGTCTGACGGTAACCGCCACGTAGAGGTCGCCGGGATGGCCACCATTGGGGCCATGCTCTCCTTCATTGGAAAGACGAAGGCGCATACCGGTCTCAATACCTGCTGGAATGTGGACGGCGATGGTCCGTTCTTTGTAAACCCGTTGACGTCCTTGGCAGGTCGAGCAGGGTTCCGTGACAAAGTGACCGGTGCCTTCACACTGACCGCATGGACGACTGACGCTGAAGAACCCCTGCTGAAAGCGAAGCTGCCCCGCACCTTTGCAGCTGGCGCATGTCTTGATGGACGCCGCTGACTTGGCCCCCGTTCCTTTGCAATCGACGCAGATTTCCCAACGTGGAATTTTGAGCTTGGCCTCTTTCCCGTACACAGCCTCTTCGAACTCAACCTCGAGGTTGTACTGAAGATCGTTGCCACGCTCGGCCCGAGTTGGCCCACCTCCTCGCGCTTGGCCGAAAAAATCTTCGAAGATATCGTTAAAGACCTCCCCGAATCCGCCACGGTTGAAATCGAACCCGTCAAAGCCTGGCCCACCTTGTTGTGCCCCGGCATGGCCGAACATGTCGTAGCGTTTCCGCTTTTCTTGATCGCTCAGCGTTTCGTAGGCTTCATTGATCTCTTTGAATTTTTCTTCGGCTGTTTTTTTCTGCTGATCGCCGGTATGGAGATCTGGATGGTGCTGGCGCGCGAGCTTGCGATAGGCTTTTTTGAGATCGTCGTCGGATACGCTTCTATCGACGCCGAGAGTTTCGTAGTAGTCGCGTTTTGACACAGATGCCATTGCGAATTGAGCTGTAAAATAGCTGAGTTCCCGACGGTGTCGGGAACTCAGATTGTCTGAGGCGTTATTCTAGGCTATTTTTTGTCTTTGTCCACTTCTTCAAATTCTGCGTCCACGACTTTCTCGTCGGTCTTGGTTTCACCAGTGCTGCCGGAGGACGAGGCGTCTGGTTGCGGGCCAGGAGATGCGGCGGCCTTCTTGTACATCTCTTCGGCTAACTTGTGCGAGGCCGTCATGAGTGATTGCGTCGCCGATTCAATCGCCTCGGCATCGGTGCCTTCGAGTGCTTTTTTGACGGCTGCAACAGCATCCTGGATTTTAGTTTTTTCCTCGTCGGAGACTTTGTCGCCGTACTCCGTGATGTTCTTTTCTGTTTGATAGACGAGATTATCGGCCTGATTCTTGGCTTCCGCCAGCTTGCGGCGTTTCTTATCGTCTTCCGTATGCGACTGCGCGTCTCGAACGAATTTCTCGACTTCATCCTTACTCAGCCCGCTCGACGCTGTGATCTTGATGGATTGCTCTTTCTGTGTGGCCAGATCCTTTGCCGACACATGCACGATGCCGTTGGCATCGATATCGAACGTCACTTCAATCTGCGGCATGCCGCGTGGCGCTGGTGGAATACCGACCAAGTCGAACTGCCCAAGCAGTTTGTTGTCATTGGCCATGTCCCGTTCACCTTGAAACACGCGGATAGTGACGGCTGTTTGGCTGTCAGCTGCGGTCGAGAACACTTGGCTCTTTTTGGTCGGAACGGTCGTGTTGCGCTCAATGAGCTTGGTGAATACGCCACCCAGCGTCTCAATGCCCAGCGATAATGGAGTGACATCGAGCAGCAGCACGTCTTTGACTTCGCCCTTGAGAACTCCGCCTTGAATGCCGGCTCCGATGGCGACGACTTCGTCTGGATTGACCCCACGGTGCGGTTCTTTTCCAAAGAAGTCCTTCACGACCTGAATCACCCTAGGCATGCGGGTCATGCCACCGACCAACACGATTTCTTGAATATCCTTGGCCGTGACGCCCGCATCGGACAAGGCCTTGCGGCAAGGTTCAATCGTGCGTTGAATGAGATCATCGACCAACTGTTCCAGCTTGGCCCGTGTGAGCTTGGTGACCATATGCTTGGGGCCGCTGGCATCGGCGGTGATGAACGGCAGATTGATCTCCGTTTCTTGAGACGAAGAAAGCTCGATCTTGGCCCGTTCCGCCGATTCCTTCAGGCGTTGGAGCGCCATCCGGTCTTTCCGCAAATCGATGCCCTGGTCTTTCTTGAACTCGTCGACCAACCAATCCATCACGCGGAGATCGAAGTCATCACCCCCAAGGTACGTATCGCCATTAGTGGATTTCACCTCGAAGACGCCTTCACCGATTTCAAGAACAGAGACGTCAAAGGTGCCGCCGCCTAAGTCGTACACGGCGATCCGCTCGTCTTTTTTCTTGTCCAGACCGTAGGCGAGGGAGGCCGCTGTCGGCTCATTGATGATACGCAAGACGTTGAGCCCGGCAATCTGCCCGGCATCTTTGGTCGCCTGGCGCTGGCTGTCGTCAAAATACGCGGGGACGGTCACCACGGCCTCAGTGACCTTTTCTCCGAGATAGTCTTCAGCCGTCTGCCGCATTTTCTGCAGAATCATGGCGGAGACTTCCGGTGGGCTATAGCGCTTACCACGCAATTCCACGTGCGCATCGCCGTTATCGGCCTCAACCACCTTGTACGGAAGCCGCTTCATGGCTTCCTGGACCTCGCGGCTCTTGAACTTGCGCCCCATCAAACGCTTCACGGAGTAAATAGTGTTTTCGGGGTTGGTGATTGCTTGCCGTTTCGCAATTTGTCCCACTAACCGTTCGGTTTTATCAGTGATGCCGACAACGGAAGGAGTGGTCCGGCTCCCTTCGGCGTTGGCGATCACGACGGGGTCTCCGCCGCTCATAATCGCCACACAAGAATTGGTGGTCCCGAGATCGATACCGATGACTTTACCCATTGGTGAACTCCTTCCTTCTCGACAACGACGACCGAATCAGGTCAATGCGTCGTTGAGTCATGTTCGCTTGGATTGGCCGGCCCTGACGACACGCTGACCATGGCCGCTCGGAGAATCCGGTCGTGCAACCGATACCCTTTTTGAAACTCGTCCAATACTTTATTGGCCGGCATGTCGTTCGATGGTCCGTACGAGACGGCTTGATGGGCGCTTGGATCGAACTCCTGGCCGGTCGCTTTGATCGCCTGCACGCCGAACTTCGTCAGGGTCCCAGAGAGTTGTTTGAGCGTCAGTTCCACACCCTGCACG
This sequence comes from Nitrospira sp. CG24B, assembly GCA_002869845.2. Taxonomy (GTDB): domain Bacteria; phylum Nitrospirota; class Nitrospiria; order Nitrospirales; family Nitrospiraceae; genus Nitrospira_D. The sequence continues at coordinate 785,850 of NEWS02000004.1, forward strand.
AGCGATGAATCGCCTCCGCTTGTTCGAGCCGCTTTGATCGCCCGCTCCATGTTATCGACCACCGGCAGCAGCTCTTTGAGAATCTGTTCATTCCCAAATCGGATCTGCTCTCGCTGGTCGCGCTGTATCAGCCGTTTGTAGTTTTCAAATTCCGCAGCCAGCCGGAGGTACTTGTCATTGAGCGCGGTACACTCTTCAGTCTTACTGGCCAGTTCATCCTGAACTGAGGAGCCTGTTGCGTCCATCACCGGAGAAGCTTCCTCTAAGTTCTCGATTGTATTGGCGTTTGGTTTTTTCTGTTCTTGATCGTGACTCATTCTAATACCTATACAAGCGTGGAGATATCCATAGGGGGAGAGAAGTCAACGGGTAAGGGAAAAATAAAATGAGGTGGGCACGAAGAAGACTAGACCCACTGCGTCAGACTCGCGCCGCGGGCACGGCGATAGAGAAGTTCAAGCCCATGAAGGGTCAAAAACGGTTCCAGATGTTGAATCGTGTGCGCCCCATTTCCCTTTCCATCCGCTGAACAAGCGTGTCCACGAGACCGGCATAGCCGAAGATGAGCCCCGACTGAATACTGCTGGCGGTATCGGTTCCAATGACGGTCTTAGGCCGGGCGAGCTCGACTTTGCTCAACTTCGCAGCCCGTGCAAACAGCGCTTCCGCGGAAATGGTCAGACCCGGTGCGATCACCCCTCCGAGATACTCCCCCTCTCGGTTGACGGCACAAAACGTCGTCGCGGTGCCGAAATCGACGATGATGAGATCACGGTGAAACTTCTCATAGGCCGCCGCCGCATTCACAATGCGGTCGCTTCCGATCTCTTTCGGATTTGAGTATTTCAGCGTGAGTCCCGTATCCATGTCGGGAGAAACGGTGATCGGGGTGGAACCAAAGGACGTTTCAATCATCGACTCAAACGTCTCCGTGAGGGCAGGAACGACACTAGAGATGATCGCGCCGGTGATATGCGCTGGGAGGCGTCCGTCTCGGGCCATGAGGCTGAGACACAGGACGCCATACTCATCGGCCGTAGTCTTGGGATCGGTCGCCAAGCGCCAATGAGTCAGCAGAGTCAATCCGTCGAAGATCCCGGCGACTACGTTGGTGTTCCCGATGTCGACCGCTAAGAGCATCGCGCTCATTCTACCCGGCCGACTGCGTTTTCGCTACTCTCTCAGATGGATGACATCGGCTGCACGGACATCGACGAGGGGCATCGGTTGTGATCGAGGGTGAGGCGGCACGGTTCTCACTTGTAGCGCGCCATCGGCGGAAAGCGCCTCTGCGATGCCGACGATCGGATGATCATTCGTGAACAGGACACGAACGTGGCGCCCCAACGTGGCACAGCGAGCCGTATAGGCCTGTCGCAGGCGGACAGATCCAGAAGATCGAAGCTCGCCAAGACACTGTTCAAGTTCCAGGAGCAGTTGCGCAATGAGCCGATTGCGGTCGATCGGCTGTCGCGAGGCCTCCACTAATGAGGTCGCAATTAGCTGCAATTCTTCGGGGAAAGATGACGGAGGGACATTCACGTTGAGCCCAATTCCAATTACCACGACCGGATCATTGGTGGTGGCCACGCTGCTCTCGCAGAGAATCCCGCCGACTTTGCGTTCATGGAGAAGCAGGTCGTTCGGCCACTTCAGCGAAAGGGACACCGCCGCCGTCTGTTGAATCGCCTCGGTGACGGCAAGTGCGCTGACAAGCGGCACCCAGGATAACCATTGTGAAAGCGATAGGTTTCCACCCATCCCACGTACAATGATGGAGCAATAGATGTTCAACCCCGGCGGAGAGAACCAGGCGCGCCCATGTCGGCCGTAGCCACCTGACTGGCTTTCCGCAATCACGACAGTCCCGTGCGGCGCACCCGCTCGCGCCAGAGCAGCCGCCTCCGTGTTGGTCGAGGGGAGATCTTGGTGCAGATACAAGGTTTGCCCAAGTGACTCGGTCGCCAGGGTGCTTCGAATACGATCGAGGCTGAGTGGGGCAGAGGACGACATCAACTACGAACGCCGGCGTCGTGAAGGCCGAGTCAGCGTCATGACAAGGCTGACTGTTGCTGCCGGGGCAGAATGGGTGAGCGCTCCAATGGAGATGCGATCGGCGCCGGCTACAGCCATGGCTCGGACGTTCTTCAGAGTGATGCCGCCCGACACTTCCACCAGAGCCTGCTTCTTGATCAATGCTACGGCACGTCGAACCAGGTCTGGAGCCATGTTATCCAGCAGAATAATATCAGGCTTTCCTGAGAGCGCCTGCCGGACCTCAGAGAGGGATTCTACCTCGACGATAATCGGGAGCGCGCTTGAGCGACGGGCGTGCGCGAGTCGACAGGCCCGTTCAACTGGTCGTCGAGTGCGTTGAAGAAGGGCCAGATGGTTGTCTTTGATCAGAATGCCGTCACCCAATGATCGGCGGTGGTTGATCCCTCCGCCAAGCGATACGGCCCACTTTTGAAGCGCGCGCCAGCCGGGAAGCGTTTTCCTGGTATCCAGAATACTGGCGGGGTAGCCACGCACGGCGTGGCAGAACCGTTGCGTCACGGTGGCGATCCCGGACAGGTGTTGAAGAAAGTTCAAGGCAACCCGCTCTGCCTGTAAGATAGACCGCCCATCACCCTCGATCCGAAGAAGAGGCTCTCCATTCTTAGCTTGGTCGCCGTCTCGTTTGGAAACCGACAACCGCAGGGAAGGATCGACCATGAGAAAGGTTTGCACCGCTGCGGCCATGCCTCCACCCAGAAGAACAGAATGTCGAGGCCTGTGACCAACGTGGCGGTTGGGTAATAGGTCTTGAGTTCAGGCGTCTGTTCTGGCCAACCGAGCGTCGTGAACGGCCAGAGGGCGGAGGAAAACCAGGTGTCAAGGACGTCAGGATCGCGGAGTAATTGCTGGCCATGACAGGTCGGACACCCAGAGGGAGTCAATCTGGAGATAATCGGTACGGCGCCTTGTAGGATTGTGATCCGACCGTCTGTAGTGACGATCTGACGACTGTTGCATGCCAGGCAGTACCAGGCAGGAATTTGATGCCCCCACCAAATTTGCCGTGAGATGCACCAATCCTTGATGTCCCGCATCCAGCCGAGATAATTATTCACCCACCCTTCGGGGATAATCCGGATCCGTCCCTCTTCAACTGCCTTCATAGCGGGATCGGCAAGAGGTTGAATCTTGACGAACCACTGGGGAGACAGATACGGCTCGACAACCGTCTTGCAGCGATAGCATTTCCCGACGGCCATCTTGTGGTCTTCGGTTTTCTCCAGGATCCCTTGCTCGCGAAGCAGTGTGTCGACCTTGGGACGGGCTTTAGAGACGGGAAGGCCACGAAGCATCTCGACGACCGATGATTCGACTGCTGCCTGTTGCATCCCAGCCGCATCAAGCAATGCGGCATGATCGAGCACGGCAAGACGAGGAAGTCCGTGCCGCTCTCCTGCTTCGTAGTCGTTGAAGTCGTGCGCTGGCGTGATCTTGACTGCACCAGTGCCGAATTCCAGATCGACCAGGATCCGGTCTCCTACAATAGGAATCTCACGCGTTGTCAGCGGCAGGCGGACCTTCTTGCCGATCAGATGGCGGTAGCGAGGATCGTCCGGATGCACGGCAATGGCCGTGTCACCCAGCATCGTCTCAGGCCGCGTCGTGGCCACGATCAAACCGGTGTTCGGATCATCAACCAGCGGATAGCGGAGGTGATACAGTTTGCCTTTCACCTCTTCATGTTCCACTTCGATGTCAGAAAGGGCGGTCAGGCAGCGTGGACACCAATTGATGAGCCGCTCGCCACGGTAGATCAACCCGTCTTCATACAGACGCACGAAGACCTCGATGACGGCCTTGGACAAGCCTTCGTCCATCGTAAATCGCAAGCGGTCCCAGTCGCAGGATTCTCCCAGCTGCTTTTGTTGATTGATGATTGTATTTCCCGACGTCGCTTTCCATTGCCAGACCCGTTCGACGAATCGCTCCCGTCCCAACGACTCCCGTGACAGGCCTTCGGCCATCAGCTGCTTTTCCACCACGTTCTGCGTGGCAATGCCAGCGTGGTCGGTGCCGGGGAGCCAGAGGGTGTTACGCCCCTGCATACGCCGCCACCGGATCAGAATGTCTTGGAGTGAATGGTTGAGCGCATGGCCGACATGGAGCGAGCCGGTCACATTTGGAGGAGGAATGACAATGCTGTAGGGTTGGCCGGGATGGTTCTTCGCGTCGGCACGGAAATATCCCCGGGCGATCCACTCGCGGGACCAACGGTCTTCAACGGCTTTGGGGTCATACGTTTTATCGAGTTGACGTACGGTCATGGCTGTAAGGTCCTCTAAGAACAGGGTGCGCATCTTAGCATGTCTATCACGATGCAGAAAATGGATGTGCTCTCAGCTTGTGACCTTGCGAGCCATGTGCTATACAATCGCCCACGAAAGAGCGCACCACACACTTTCCAGCAGGAGGATCATGGCACGAGGTCGTGAGAAGGATCGGAAGACACGAAAGAAACATCAGAAGAATGTCAAGCGGGTGAAGGCCCTGGTCAAGGCTGGACGAGGGAAGCGAAGCAAGAAGGTTAAATCTTAGCGGGGTGTGACGCTTCTTCAGTCTCGATCAAGCGTTTGAGTTCGGCCTTGATGTGCTGCTCGGCGATATCAGGCACGATTTTCTGAACGGCCTGTTCGACAGTTTGTCCAACTGCGGCTCTCACCATGTCGTCTGCTAGAAGCGGGGCCTGCTTCTGCACAGCACGTTGAATCTCATCTTTGACCAGCTGATCGACGGTTCCCACCTGTTCCCGCACGGCTGCGGGTAAGTGTTGCTGGACTCCGGATTCGACCTGATCCTTGACCAGCCGATCGACGCTCTCTCCGAGAGAAGCTCTGGCCACATCGGACGCGGTTTGTCGGACAATGGGCTCGCTGGACTCGATCTCCTTTTTAATGAGAGCGGGCACTGCCTGAGCGACCAGTGGGTGAATGATCGTGGTGAGATATTCCTGAGAGAGGATGTTCCCTAGCTGTGCGTTCAACTCCTTCTGAACGATTGGTCGGACATGGGTTCCCAGTTTCTCCTCAATCACGCGAGGGAGCAGCTCGGCAAGGCTCAGCTCGCTTCGTTTCGTCATCGATTGCAAGAGTTGGTCAAAGAGCCCCCTCATGGCATCTTCGGGAGCCGCCGGAGCGACCGATGATGCCGGTGATGCACTGGATGGGCTGCCGGACTGGCTCATGGGCTCCTCCTGGCTGTCGCCACCTGACAGATGGTCGATCGCCTCATCATCAGAGTCGGTTGAAGTCGATGTTGGCGGCCAAACACGCCGTTTCAGGCCCGTGCCGTTCGAGGTAGCAGCCGTTTTCTGTTGCAGAGACTTGAGCACATCAAGCAAATCCTCAGATTGAAACGGTTTCTTCAGGAAGGCCTTGACGCCCAACGTGCGAAGGAGATTTTCGTCCGGCCGATCAGCCGGATTCACCAACGAAATGAGATAGGTTTCCGTCAGATTGTCCAGCTTGTTGATCTCTTTGCAAAACCCTGAGAAGGTCATGTTGTCGAGATGATAGTCTGCGATGATCAGCGAGGGTGAGTTTCGCCGAGCAGCCTCAAGCGCAGTCGGTCCATCTTGAAACCCAACGACCTCAAACCCTTCCGGAGTTGAGATCTGTTCCACCATCCGTCTCACCGCCGGGCTGCTGTCCACCACAAAGATCGGCAAAGCCATGAACAACGCTCCCCACTTTTTAGTTTCTTCGAAGCTAGCAAGGGGGGTATGCTTTGTCAAGAAAACTATCGATAGGTGATTGGATTCACGATGTATTTCGGCACGCGGCCAGATGACCAAGTGCCGATCACGGTAAACCCACTATGAGTTCGTCGATACGAGTTGTGTTTTTCGATGCAGCCGATACCCTCTTTCACGTGCACGGGTCGGTTGCTGAGATCTACCTTCACCATGCGGTTGCATTCGGCTTTCCCCAGAAACCGGACTCGTTAGTCGCGATCAAACACGCGTTCAGCCGAGCCTTCCGCGAAGCCCCACCGCCGGTTTTTGCGGCAGCTGAGCCTGCACGACTCAAACACAGTGAACGGCTTTGGTGGTTCGATATCGTACATCACGTCTTTTATCGCGTAGGTATGTTCGAGCGATTCGACGAGTTCTTCGATCACGTCTTTCGTGTGTTTGAGGACCATCGATCCTGGCGCTTGTTTCCTGAAACAGCGTCCACTTTGAGACGGCTCAAGGAACGGAATCTGGAGCTTGGTATCATCTCGAATTTCGATTCTCGTCTATTTTCCGTGCTGCGTGGACTCGGAATCGCCGAGGCATTCGATACGGTGACTATTTCGAGTTTGGCCCAAGCCGCAAAACCGGCTCCCCGGATCTTTCACCTCGCGTTGGAGAAGCATGCCGTTGATCCGGAGGAGGCCCTGCATATCGGTGATAGCCTGCGAGAGGACGTGGAAGGTGCGAAGAAAGCCGGGCTTCACACCGTGCTGTTGGACCGTGACGGAGAACAACAGGGAGTAGGCATTCGGACCATCAAAAATCTGGAGGAGTTATTCCAGCTTCTAGAGCAGTTCGAGGAGTAACGGCACGAGATCTTTTGCACGGCCCTGTAGGGAAATGTCGACCAGTGCTGACTGTGGGGTGGGGTCGAGGTTGATTTCGGCAACGAAGGCGCCGGCCTCTTTAGCAACGGATGCGAACCCTGCAGCCGGATAGACAACACCGGATGTGCCGATGACAAGCAAGACGTCACAGTACCTAAGCGCCCTGGAGCAGTCGTCGAGATCGTCAGGAGACAAGGATTCTCCGAACCAGACAATATGGGGCCTGAGCAGCGATCCGCAGCGAGGACAGGATGGAAGAATGGCAATCGGCACATCGCGGTTGTTTTCCACCACGCCACAGCCGGTACAGCGAACCTTCCAGATATTGCCATGAATCTCCGAGATTTTCTGTGAGCCGGCGTCTCGATGCAGCCCGTCCACATTTTGAGTCATCAGCCAAAAGTTCAGACAGCGGCGCTCCAGTTCGACGATAGCTTTGTGTGCATTGTTCGGCTGTTTCGTGGCGATCAGTTCGCGCCGCCAGTTGTACCATTCCCACACAAGGCGAGGATCCCGCTCGAAGGCGTCGGGTGTCGCCAGGTCCTCGGCGCGAACATTCTTCCACAAACCGTCCGCGCCGCGAAAGGTCGGTACACCGCTGTCGGCTGAGATCCCAGCACCGGTGAGAACGGTGATAGCCTCAGCAACAGCCAGCCTTTCTTTCAAGAGTCCGAGATTGGATCCACGAGTCATAGGCATTGGTGAGCGAGTATGCTGCTGTGTCTCTGTGGAGGTGCATGCTATAGTACAGCCGCTTTGCAAGCAACTGAATGAGGATGAGCGATGAAACAGATCTTATTCGTGGGTGCAGGGTCAGTCGGCGGGTTCTTCGGGGCACATCTGGCGAAGAAGAACCCCAATGTCTCTTTTCTTCTCAGGCTAAAAACGCTTGAAGCAGTCAAGCGGAATGGGCTGACCATTCGTAGTGCCGGTGGTTCCTTTACCGTCCAACCGCCGGTTGCATCCGATGCTCGAGAGCTGCCGAAGCCAGACCTCATTGTTCTGGGAGTGAAAGCCTACGACCTCGATGAGGTGATGGACCAGATCGAACCCATCCTCACCAATAAGACAGTGATTCTAACGTTGCAGAACGGGATCGATACCGAAGACCGGCTCATCGCACGAATCCAGCGAGATTGCGTCGTCGGTGGGGTGGCGTACATCTATTCCAAAATCGCCGAGCCCGGCGTGATCGACCATTATAAGAAGGGGGCTGTCGCCATCGGTGAACTGATGGGCTATGAGAGCGAACGACTTCTCGCCATCCGTGACCTGTTTGCCTCAGCAGGCATTCCTTGCCACCTCTCTAAAGACCTTCGCCGCAGTAAATGGGAGAAGATGTGTTGGAACTGCGTCTTCAATCCGATCACGGTGCTCATTGATGATCGTGTGGCAAAAGCGTTGGATCACCCAGAGATGACGGGTGTGATTCGGCAGATTGTCGGAGAATGCGCGGCAATCTCGGCTGCGCTGAAGGTACCGTTGCCGCTCGATATGCCTGAACGAGTGGTCAAGGCCTCCCAAGAGATCCGCGACATCCATACGTCTATGTACGACGATTGGAAGGCGGGGCGGCGGACGGAGATCGACTCTTTAAACGGGTTCATTGTGGAGCAGGGTCGCAAGTTAGGCATTCCCACTCCTGTCAACGAAGCCCTGACGGCGATGATCAAGACGATCACCGAGAAAGAACAAACCGGCTCAGGGCGGGTCCGAATCGAAGGCGCCGTTGTTCAACCCATTTCATTTGACCGTGCCGCCATCGCAGCATTGCCTGTAGAACATCAGCTCGATATTGCCACCGTGATGCCGGGCATGAAAGGGCGAGGGATTCAGTTGAAGGGGCTACTCGATGTTCCGGCTTTGGCGATCGAGGCGGATCACATCGCATTTCATGCAGCAGACGGGAAATACTCAGCCTGTCTCACGCTCCAGCAAGCCAGAGACCATGGAGTTCTCGTCTACGAGCTTGATGGAGCACCGTTGCCTGATACGAAAGGCGGTCCGTTCCGCCTGGTCACGCCGGGACTGGGGGATCTCTGCGCCAATGTGAAAGGGGTCTCGCGAATTGAAATCACCAAGGGGCCTGGCCGGGATACAAGGCAAACCACCTGTCCGCCAGCTTCCTTGCCTAGTTGATCGAGGGGCTTATTGTATTGTAACTGAGCTGATGAAAGGTCTCTGACGCAGACAGGGTATTGCCGAGAAGCTTGGTTTAGTAGTTGGATCGTATGAAGACTCGACGCATCAATGCCGACAAACCGAATCTCTGGAAGACCGATATCGCAGCATCTGTTGACCAATTCAATGAATGGTTCATGCGCTTCGCACCCGAGGCATTTCGTTCCACGAGGGTTGAAACGACTAAGCACGTCAAAGCGGCTCTCTTGGCAACGAAAGACCTGAGAGATCTCAATGCCGCTATGCTGAAGGCCAATCCAGGCGTGCTTCCAACGCTCCGCATGTGCGCCGCACCGCCTCTCGCCGTTGACCGTCTGATCGGTTTGGCCGATGCAAGCAAGAATCTGGTTGGTCGAATGGAAAAGGGCAAGTTGCCGACGAAGATGTTGAGTACAGAGCTTGAGACAGAGTTACGCAAACTATGCGGAATTCTCTCGCGGCTTTTGGATCACGATATCTTCCCTTGGCTCGCCAGCCGGACAGATCCGACCGACCATGAACGTGACAGAGCCTCCACCATCGTTGCTGATCGTTTATGCAGCGCAGTCGCGAACCCCATTGTCCGCAATGCCCAGGAGCAACGACAGCTTGCGCTGATCGGTGACTATCTCGATAGGCGTGGCTACAAGAAGCAAGCCCATCCATCTGACAGGCCGCTCACGGAGATGGTCCCAGGCACATATACCTTTCGCCTGAATCTATCTGTTGGAAAGGCTCTCAAAGTGAACATCCCGGTTGACGTGGTGATTCAGCCTCTGAAACTTCGCAAGGATCGGCTGCCGATCCTGATCGAGGCAAAATCGGCGGGTGATTTCACAAATACCAACAAGCGCCGCAAGGAGGAAGCGACCAAGATCCATCAACTAC
>NEWS02000004.1:795615-824613 GCA_002869845.2 Nitrospira sp. CG24B
GCTGCATCTTCCGAATGGTCATACCTGTCCGCTCAAGGTCCGATCGCTCGTCGGGCTGATCCCGCTCTTTGCGGTGGAGACGTTGGACTCAGAGTTGATTGACAAACTCCCTCGATTTAAGCACCGCATGCAATGGTTCATTGAAAATAGGCCAGATTTCAGTGCTCACGTAGAGACCCATTCGCAAAATGGAGAGGTGCGGAGGTTTTTGTCCTTAGTCAATCCCTCGCGGCTCAAGTCGGTGTTGCGGTACATGCTCGACGAAGAAGAATTCCTCTCCCCATATGGTATCCGGGCGCTCTCACGCTATCACAAGGATCATCCCTATGTGTTGTCCATCATGGGCAGAGACTATCGGGTGGACTATGAACCCGCTGAATCGGGCACAGGACTTTTCGGCGGCAATTCGAACTGGCGTGGTCCGATCTGGTTTCCGGTCAACTATCTGCTGATCGAATCGCTCCAGAAGTTTCATTATTTTCTCGGTGACGAGTACAAAGTCGAGTGCCCGGTCCGATCCGGTCAATTGCTTCCCTTGAATGAGGTTGCCTCTGAGATTTCGCGACGATTGACGCACATTTTTCTTCGTGACAGCACCGGCCGACGTCCTGTCTATGGAAGCACCAGGAAATTCCAAGACGATCCATTCTGGCGGGATGCGATTCTCTTCTATGAATATTTCCATGGCGACAACGGCGCCGGTGTCGGAGCCAGCCATCAGACGGGATGGACGGGACTCGTGGCAAAGTTAATCCAGCAGTCGGGAGAATAGGCTGCGTGAAACGTTACTCGTGAAGCGTGAAGCGCGCACGGGACGAGTCGGTCGCTCTCCGACGAGATACGCTTCACGAGCAATGAGATACGGCTGATGTTGATCAGTAAAGACCATTGCCGAAACCTTGCTCGTGCACTGAGCCTTGAATGGTTGGAGACAAACGGTCGCGGTGGGTTTGCCTCAGGGACCGTTGCCGGTGCTCATACGCGTCGGTACCATGCGCTGTTATTGACAGCACGCCGACCACCAACCGATCGGTATGTACTGGTCAATCACGTCGAAGAATGGGCTCATATCGGCAACGAAGAGTTTTCTCTCTCCACCAACCTGTATCCAGGCGCAATCCATCCCAACGGATACACACACTGCACCTCATTCTCATCAACCCCATGGCCGACATGGACATTTGCTTGCAGGGACCAACACATTCAGCGTGAAATCTTCTGTGTCCGAGGACACGACATTGTAATTATTCGATGGACGTTGATGGGCACAAAGAGTGCGCCTGTTGTGCTGAGAGTGCGACCGATGCTGACGGGACGTGAGTATCACGGCCTGCATCACGAGAACGGAAGTCTTTCGACATTGGCCGTGATTGGCCAACAGTGCGTGACCTGGTCTCCCTACGACAGTCTACCGGCTGTTCGAGCTTTCCATTCAGGTACCTATCACCATGAACCAGATTGGTATCGCCATGTGCAGTTTCCTCTGGAACAACAGCGGGGACTTGATTGTGAGGAAGACTGGTGGTCACCGGGCTGGTTCTTGTTTGAGCTGAAACCTGGAAAACCCCACACAGTCACATTGACCAGCAGCGAGACTGATAGCCTCGACGTCACTCGGCTCATTTCTCGCGAGCGCGTGCGACGTGGACGGTTGCAAAAGTCTGCGGCAGGTACCGATCCGTTGGCCGAATCATTCAGACAGGCGGCAGAAACGTTTCTCGCGGTGCGAGACACGAAGCAGACGGTCATTGCTGGGTACCCCTGGTTTACGGATTGGGGGCGAGACACCTTCATCTCACTTCCAGGGTTGTGCCTTGTCACGGGGCAGCATGACGTGGCCCGACACATCATCGAATCATTTGCCGCTCATGTTTCAAACGGGATGGTGCCCAACCGATTCCCCGATCTTGGTGAGGAACCGGAATACAACACCATTGATGCATCACTCTGGTTTATCTATGCGGTCGACCGGTATCTTGCGTACAGTCGTCGTACGACGAGCATCCGATCCGTCGCCTGGCCTGCAGTCAAACAAATTCTGGATGGCTACCGTCGAGGCACTCGATACAACATTCACATGGATAGGGATGGGCTCATCGCTGGTGGAACGCCCGGCGTTCAACTGACATGGATGGATGCAAAAATCGGGGACTGGGTTGTTACACCTCGGTGCGGAAAGCCGGTAGAAATTCAGGCCTTGTGGATGAGGGCTCTGGACGTCGGCGCACGTCTGGCTGGTGAATTTGGGGAATCGGAGTACGCCCTAGGTTGCCTGAAAGATCGGATGCACGCGGTGGAGTCTTTCCGTAAGAGATTCTGGTACGAAGACGGAACGTACTTGTACGATACGATTGATGGGCCTGAGGGAGACGACCCATCAATTCGTCCCAATCAAGTGTATGCCATCTCCCTCTGTGATGATCTGCTGACGAAGGAGCAGGCGAAGCAGGTGCTCCATACGATCAAAGACCATCTCCTCACGCCAGTGGGACTGAGAACCTTGTCACCACAGGACAGTCGGTATCGCCCGCGATACGACGGTGGTCCTCTGGAACGAGATAGCGCCTATCATCAGGGAACTGTCTGGCCGTTCTTCTTGGGTCCATTTGTGACGGCCTGGGTGAAAACGTTTGGAGATTCGGCTGAAACAAGGACTGAGGCGCGAGCCTTCCTCAACGGAATAGAGGCCCACTTACAAGAGGCCTGTATCGGACACGTGTCAGAGATTTTCGACGGGGACCCACCACACCAGCCACGAGGCTGTCCGGCGCAGGCCTGGTCGATCGCTGAACCGCTACGTGCCATGGTCGAAGAGTTGGGGGTGCCGATGACGACAACCAAGGCTCGGTCAACCACCCAGAAACGGGCAGCTGAACTCTAACTACATCCCCCCGACAGCTGCTGGATCTCTTGACAGCGTCTTTGGGCATCCGTAGTCTCAGTGCACAGTAGAGGAAAGGGTAGGTGAGACGATGATGCCTCCGCTCGAACAAGCACCAATCAGTCGCCTCGTCGTTGCTGCAACGATTGCCCTATGTCTCGCAGGGCTACCCACGCCACAGTCAACATCCGCAGACGAGCTTCCAAAAGAATCAGTTTTACCGCTTGGGACAGCGACTAAGGCGATTCAGGCGGCATTGGACGCCTGCAAGAAAGACGGCTATCACGTGAGCGTGTCCGTCGTTGATCGAGCCGGCGTCCTGCGTGCAATGGGACGTGCCGATGGTGCCGGATCACATACGGTCGATAGTAGCCGGAAGAAAGCCTACACGGCAGCCAGTTTGCGACGTCCAACCAGCGAGTTAGCTGATCTCATCATGAAAATCCCGACGCTGCAGGCGCTTCGGGACATGAACGGCGAGATACTTATCCTGGGGGGAGGATTGCCCATCGAGATCAGCGGAGAGGTGATCGGTGCGATCGGTGTCGGTGGAGCACCAGGTGCCCATCTGGATGATTCTTGCGCTCAAGAGGGGCTGGATGCCATCGGTGCGGCCCCAAAGGTTCCGGCGTCTAAGTGAATATGAGCTCATGGTCCGCCATCATTGGAAGTGCGGTGCTCCTCTGCATCGGATGCAACAGTAACACTCCCGAGCCGGTCTCGGCTGAAATCTCGTCAGGAGGACTTCGGCTGACCATCGCGAGAATGGCGACAGACCCATTCCTTCAGCGATTTACTCTCACCATGCACGTGAATAGTATGAGCGGTTGTTCTTCCTCTACCGAATTATTTCCCGATACCGGGTATGCCGGTCGACGGAACATTTATCAGGCAGCAAAGGGAAAGGTATATGTGGTTGGGCAATACGATGCACGAGTCATCGATTCACAGAACTGCCGCACGAGTCTCTCGGAATTTCGCTCTCTCGATCGAGACGTCATCTTTGTCGGAAGCTTTGATCAAGATGAGGCAAAGCACTGGCGGTATTTCCCCGCTGCCCAGCGGCCGGAACTACCATTCGAGAAACGGTAACCTGGTGCTGTACCAAACGGATCACTGCGGAGAAAATGCCGTGACGTGTTCGCTGCGCTAATCTTGATCCACTCTCCATCTGCAAGACGAGCATCGTTGTACTATGCGACAGCCGATCATTGGGTATCACCAGGACGAACACGGCGATTGGGTGGCCGATCTGACCTGTGGCCATGGACAGCACGTACGGCATCAGCCTCCCTTCATCAATCGCCCGTGGGTACTCACCGTCGCAGGGCGTGAGCAGCACCTAGGCACCGATCTGAACTGTAAGAAGTGCGAGGAACCGGCGGCTGAATCTCTTCCGACTTCAGGATAAGCTCTGCACTGTCTATTCTCCTCCATAATGAACGCTCCCTGTCTACGACTCCAAGAGGGGTCCGATCGGACCATGTCCGACGGCAGAGCCGTTCGGATCTCTTGACAGGGCTTGATGATTTGTTTGACAACCGTGGCAAGTAATGAAGGCGGACCAGGCAAACGATGTTGGCCCAACGATACCAGATTGTCGTGCTCCTTGGACTGATAGCGCTCTTTAGCTGCTACTTACTGTTGCCGCTGAGCGCATCCTATCTCTTAGCGAATAGGCTTCGTGACTATGGCTACAGTAACGTCATCCTCCAGCTCAGCTATCCAGGCTGGACACAGATGCGCATTCCCGTGGTTTCATTTCAACAGGATTTGGGCGAAGAACGACTGATGGTCTCGCTGACAGATACGGAAATACGATATGATCTGGCCGAACTGCTTCAAGGGCGTGTCAGTCGCATCTTATTGAGAGACGCGGCCATCCATGTGCTGAACGTGCAGTCCACCGAACCTACCACCCAAGATGGACGAGATACGGATCAGCCTGATGATGAGCAATCACCATGGCGATTGTTGACGGCAGGAGATCTCTTACGCAGTCTTCCGATCCTCCCGTTCGACGAGTTGCAACTCGATCATCTCACCATCTTTCGTGAACAGGCAACGGGCCCGCTGCGCAGAGTGACGATTGACGGAACTCTGACGTATCGCGGCCGAGAGGTCGGTGGTCACCTCGTCTTTCGCGGACGCGATACCGCATCCTATGACCTAACCGTCATCGCGCATTCCGCCAGTACCTGGTCGGTGATCTTGGCATCACAGCGACCACAAGCGGCGCCGATCGTTTCCTGGCAGTCGCAGTCGCATCCGAACGATTCACAAATTCAGGTCAATGGGCGCCTCGCGATCAATGTGCAAGAGCTGGCTCCATTCATCGCGCTCCTGGTCCCGATCGGCCCCGAACTAGAAAAAGTGACGGGAGAGGTGGCGATAGAGTGGGCGGGGAATGCTGCCGCAGAGGCCGCACTCAGCTCGTTGTGGGAAGACGAACGCTCACATCTTGATGGCACAATGCGAGTCACTGTCACGCTGCCGGCTCTGAAAGGCGTGGCAAAGGATATTGCCATCGCCTACGAGGGGAGATTCGGAGGAAATGCCACTCAGGCGGAGTGGGCCATGAGTCCTGGTGTCTTGCTGACCGCGACGATTAATACTCAACCACGCATTATTCCCGAAGCGGTCCGATTGATCCTTCCTTATGGAGATCAGCCCGTGCGGATTGAGAATAGCAAGCCTGTGCAGGGGACTCTCTATTGGAAGGAAACGCCCATACGTACGGTGGCGCAAGGACCATTGCATGTGACCTACGGTCGGACCCCAGGGCCGTTGGTGGCACAGTTCGAAACCACCCGTGCCGAGGGCCTTGGCTATGATTTAGTAGTGGCCGAAGGGGCCTATCACCTGGACGGTATTCTCCCGAAAGCCATTACTGAATGGCTTTCAGCGAAGGAGGCGACAGGAAAAGTTCAAGGGACAGTGAAACTAGATCGGACACACCTACGTGGCATACTGTTACCTCCATCTTCAGTGACGGCGAAACAGATCGGACAGGGCTCCACGCTCATTTCCAGCGTGACGCTAAATTTGTCGGAGCCGCTGACAGTTGAATGCGACCTGACGGCGGTCCACTGCAACGGAGGAGAGCTGATCTCGACGATTGGAGCTCCGACCATGAAACTAAGCGGTCGGAACATTCGTCTCACGCGAGGCATCTTGAGGCTCCAGGGGACAGAAACAACGAGGACCGCATGGGCCACACACGGAACGTTGTCGGTCGTGGGGGTCAGGCCGGAGTCCGGTTTTTTGGCGCCTACCACGAGTGATTGGATAGTCAAATTCTCGGCAGATCAGGTCGGCCTTAAGGCCGACCTGCGAGTCGATACCCCGACACACGAAAGACTCCTGACCGCGAGGATCGAGCAACCGCTGCAGGCGGCGCAAGGAGTGATGCATGGTGTCATCGGCCCGCTGACGTTTAATGGAACGGACCAGCGGCTCAGCAAGATGATCATGGGACTTCCACCTTCATCCGATCTGACCGATGGAAAGCTCACGGCCACTGTCGATGCCTCCTGGTCGAGCAGTTCCCGAGACCAGATCAATACGATGAATACCGTCTCAGCAACCGCGAAAATTGTGGCCGAGAAACTATCCGGCCACTACACCGATTATATTGTGAGGGGTTTGAGCACCACGATGGTGTTACACACCCAGGGGCTCGAATCAATTGTCATGACCCAAGCAGCCTCAATCGCCGTTGCGGCAGTGAAGAGTGGTGTTGAGGTGACAAACCTTGTGGCCTCCTACCAGGCACAATGGAAATTAGCGGACACTCTGCCGCTGGTCGAGGTCAGAGACTTCGAGTGCGAACTGTTTGGAGGAACAATCAGTAATCCGGGTCCTGTGGTAAACTTAGCCACACCACCGGTCACCACAACGTTTTCTCTGCGGAATCTTGATCTTGCGAAAATTCTTAACGTGGAACAGCACAAGGGGCTTCAAGGAACCGGAACACTCAATGGGACGCTTCCCGTCACCATCACCTCGGGTGGGGTCATTGTGCAAGATGGAGTGATCGAGGCACAGCCTCCAGGGGGGATCATCCGATATGCCTCGACTCCCGATTCGTCAAAGATCCTTTCAGATTCAGATCGACAACTACAGCTTGTTGCGCAGGCGCTCAACAACTTTCAGTACTCGCTGTTGCGCGTCGGCGTGAAATACGGAGAAACCGGAATGTTGGACCTGAATGCTCGGTTGGAAGGCAGGAATCCTGACCTCCGCAATACTCCTCCGATTCACTTCAACCTGACCGTGCAGGAGCACATCCCAACGCTCCTCAAAAGCCTTCGCTTGGTCGAAGATATCCAGGGAACCATCGAACGAAAGTATAAACAAGTAGGACCATTATGAGGCGGACCATGCAGAGGGAAAGCATACGGATAGGTGCCGGAGTACTGGCGTGGCTCTCTCTGCTCCTGAGCGTGGGTGCCTGCACCCCGCGAGTCGAAGTGGCTGCGCCGGACAAACCGATTACGATTAATCTCAATGTGAAGATCGATCACGAGATTCGGCTGAAAGTTGACAAGGACTTGGAGCAGGTTCTGTCGAATGACAGCGGACTATTCTAGCTACTGGAGGGTATGATGTTCATTGCACGGCTGACCATCGCAGTATGTGTGGCGACCCTATGGACTGCGGTCGCTTCTACCGGGTTCGCGCTGTCCTTGGATGACGCGAAAGCAAACGGGTTGGTCGGAGAAAAATCCAACGGCTACCTGGGGGCGGTGAACCCCGCCAATGCCGAAGCCCTAGCATTGATCGAAGACGTGAATCGGAAGCGGCGGCAGGCCTATGAAGATATTGCAAAGCGAAACAGCACCAATATTCGAGCCGTTGAAACGCTCGCCGGAGAAAAAGCCGTTCAGAATACCAAACCAGGAAACTTCGTCGAAGGTCCGGGTGGGTGGAGCAAGAAATAACCGCTATCCGTAGCGATCGTTCTTCCACGGAAGCGCGGTGTTCGAATACCCTCGGACTTCCCAAAATCCTTTCTCATCTTTATCTGAAAACGTAATCTCCTTCACCCACTTCGCGCCCTTCCAGGCATACCGTTTCGGAACGATCACACGGACCGGGCCACCATGGTCTCGGGATAGGGGCTTGCCATTCCAACTATGGGCGAGCAGCACATCGTCATCGTCACAGACCTCAAGAGGGAGGTTCGTCGTGTAGTCGTCGTAGGACTTGAACAGGATAAATCGGGCAAGCGACAGCGGTTGCACGATGGACATGATGTGCTTGAAGCTCACGCCTTCCCAGTCGTTGTCATAACGACTCCATGATGTGACACAATGGAAGTCCGACCGGTCTTTGAATTGGGGTTGCGCCAAGAATTGCTCCCATGTCCAGGCAAGAGGGGCTGCGACAAATCCGCCGATGCTGAGTCTCCATTCGCTTATGGGAATCTCTGGCTTGAAGCCGAGATCCAGTACGGGAAAGTTGTCAACAAGGTGCTGGCCTGGAGGGAGGCGTTCGTCTCCTTCATAGAACACTTCGCGTTCTTCTCCACCTCGACGAGCCTTCGCCCACTGTTCTTTCGTCTTTGTCAGTCTGTTTGGTTCATCCATTCCGGCCTCCTCTTAAACAGACTACGGGAATTAAGGCTGATCTGGCAACCTATGAGCCTGGATTAGTCTTGAACTGCAATTCAAGCAGTTCATATATGCTCTGAAAAACAGCCTCGCTAGGCGCATCTTATCCGTCGCGCAAGCCTGTAAGGATTTCTCGTCTAGCTGGACACACACGCTAGCAGTCTGCTGAAAAACTTGGTTTCTGCCTCGTGCACCATTGCCCGATGACAGAACAAACCGTGGCACTCTCCATCTCAGAATGCTCAAAAAGGCCGTCCAGCAAGACCGCAGCGAGCGAATGGGCGAGACGTACGCTTCGGTACGTTGAGCCTCTGAGTGATGCGAGAACGCCGCTGGAGGAATTTTTCAGCATTCTGCTAGCAGCTTATCTCATTGACAGAAGTACAAGGAGCCACCATGATACGCCACGACGCCGCTATGACAACCCCTGTCTTGAATCAAAGTGAATCCAATAGCTCGAACCTAGGGAAGATCTTCATTGCGATAGTTGTCACCTTGGCACTCGCAGCCTTCTTCTACTTCGACCTGGGACGGTTCTTGTCCTTGACCGCGCTGAAAGACAATCGGGACAGTTTGCTGGCGTTCACGGATGCCAATTTTGTTTCGGCGGTGGGGATCTTCATCGCTGCGTACGTGATCGTTGCTGGGTTATCCCTGCCAGGCGCAGTCATCCTTACTTTGGCCGGCGGGTTCTTGTTCGGTGCCACCATGGCGACGCTGTTTATCAATATTGGGGCCACCACAGGAGCAACCTTGGCATTTCTGACCGCACGGTATTTATTGCGGGACTCCGTTGAACAGAAGTTCGGGAAGTGGCTGGAACCGTTCCAAGAAGGGTTTGCCAAGAATGCATTCAGTTACCTGCTGACGTTGCGACTCATCCCGCTCTTTCCCTTCTTCGTGGTGAACCTTGTGTCTGGGCTCACACGAGTGAGTATCGGAGCCTATGTTACAGCCACGGCGATTGGAATCATTCCCGGTTCGTTCGTCTATGCCTATGCAGGACGCCAACTGGGTACGATCAACTCTTTAAAAGAAATCGCGTCGCCGAATGTGATCGGCGCCTTTGTCCTCTTAGGACTGCTCGCCCTGGTGCCTGTCGTCTATAAGAGGGTTACGGCCAAACCAGCGTGATGAGCCATCCATCAATTGACGATTCACAACGAAGAGTGTCACGCTATGATGATGGAACCTCGACCAAGGACAGCAGGAATGAATGAGTACCATCAGCCGTTAGTCATCCCAAACGACGAGTTCAATCAGCAGCTAGTCGCCAACGTGCATCCGGCAGACTGGGTCAATCCCGAGCCTGCCGGTCGCTACAATATCGTGGTGGTTGGGGCGGGAACCGCGGGTTTGATCACAGCGGTGGTGGCCGCGAGTCTGGGAGCCAAGGTCGCATTGATCGAGAAACATTTGATGGGTGGAGACTGTCTCAATGTTGGATGCGTGCCTTCTAAAGGCATGATTCAAGCCGCGAGGGTATGGGCCGATCTACGAAAGGCCACGGAATTTGGCCTCCACATTCCCGCCGGAGTGACGTATGACTTCGGTGCGGTCATGGCTCGGATGCGCAAGCTGCGCGCACGTATCAGCCACAATGATTCGGTCCATCGCTATACGAAACTCGGCGTCGACGTGTATATCGGAAGCGGGCGGTTTCTCGGTGCTGATGCAATCCAAGTGAATGGGCCTGCAGGCGACCGGATTCTGACTTTTGCGAAAGCCGCGGTTTGCACCGGAGCACGTGCAACGGCACCGCCAACGCCAGGGCTCCATGAAGCAGGATATCTGACGAACGAAACTATCTTTTCATTGACGACACTGCCGCAGCGTATCGGAGTGATCGGGGCCGGGCCGATCGGATGCGAACTGGCGCAGTCCTTTGCTCGATTTGGGAGTCAGGTCTATCTGATCGAAACGACGCACGGCATCATGCCAAACGAAGATCGCGATGCAGCAGGCATCGTGGAGCAGCAAATGGTTCGGGATGGCGTGAAGCTCCTCTGCTGTGGAAAAGACCTGAAGGTACTCAAGACAAATGACGGCAAGCGATTGACGGTCGACTCGCATGGCCAGCAATACGACGTAACGGTCGACGACATTCTTGTCGGAGCTGGACGGACACCGAATGTGGAGAAAGTTGGATTGGAGGCCGCCGGAGTCCACTACGACAACAACGGGATCAAGGTCAATGCCAAATTGCAGACATCCAATCCCAATATCTACGCAGCAGGCGATGTCTGTTCACGCTACAAATTCACACATGCCGCTGATGCGATGGCTCAAATTGTCATCCAGAACGCGCTGTTCCCACATCCGTTAAATCTCGGCTACGCCAATGTCGATGCTTTGGTCATGCCGTGGTGCACCTTCACCGAGCCGGAAATCGCCCATGTCGGGATGTACGAAAAAGAGGCGAAGCAAAAAGGCTTTGAAGTGGAAACCTATACACATAAATTGGATGAGATTGATCGAGCCATTCTTGATGGAGAAGAGGAGGGGTTTGCGCGAGTTCATATTCAAAAGGGAACGGACAAGATCCTGGGCGCGACGATCGTGGCTGCCCATGCCGGCGAGATGATCAGTGAATTCTCCGTGGCGATGAAGGCGGGCGGAGGAGCGAAAACGATCGCCGGCACGATTCATCCCTATCCGACCCAAGCAGAAGTGAATAAGAAGGTCGTGAATCTCTGGCGGAAGGCACATTTTTCACAAGGCACGAAAAACATCTTGGTGAAGCTGTTTGCTTGGATGAGGAGATGAAGGGCCAGGAGGCGAAATGAGGAGGAATGCCATCATCAATCTTGTCCTCATGATCTGCGCGGCGTTGCCGGCTGTATCAGTGCAGGCGCAAAGTCCAACCACGGTGGAGGTCGCGCAATTTTCCATAAGCGAACCGGGAGCAAGTCTGCCGGACGGGTGGAAACCGCTGACCTTCAAGAAGATCCCCAAACTAACGACGTACGAACTGGTGAAAGACGGGGCCCACGTCGTCGTCAAAGCCATGAGCGATTCATCAGCATCAGGCTTGACTAAAGAGGTCCGAATCGATCCGAAAGAATTTCCAATCGTGCAATGGCGGTGGAAAGTCGACAACCTGCTCCAAAAGAGCAATGCCGCCAAAAAAGACGGGGATGACTATCCGGCCCGACTCTACATCACGTTTGAGTACGATCCTGATAAGGTGAATTTTGGAAAGAAGCTCAAGTATAAGGCGGGCCAAGTATTGTTTGGAGACATTCCGATCGGAGCGATTAACTATGTGTGGGAAACGAGAGCTCCAATTGGGGCCATCATCGACAATGCCTATACTGATTTTGTAAAAATGGTGGTGGTGGAAAGTGGTCCGAGCAATATTGGACTCTGGGTCGATGAAGAACGGAACATCTATGAAGATTACAGAAAGGCTTTTGGAGAAGAACCGCCGATAATCAATGGTGTCGCCATCATGAGCGATACGGACAACACAAAGGAACGAGCTACTGCTTACTACGGCGATATCGTGTTTATGAAAGCGCATTAAGAAGAGCCGCGCAACACACCTCGATCTTGTTCCAACCCTCTGCTCATTGAATAAACTACGCTCAAACACACCTGTGTCGAATCCCACACATTCCATCATCCTTCTATTTCCTGAATATTGAATCCTCCTGGGGGCTGGAGGTCGCTGCCCCAAGGTTTAGGTTTGTGACACAAATGTGATGCTTTCGCGAGAGTCGCGTGAGATGGCGACGCTATTGTGGAAGAGTCGATTTCTTGCAATTTATCCATAAACTAAGGAGGATGGGATGATACGTAAATTGATCATGGGTGCGCTGGTCACGGCGATCACTCTTTCTGGGTGGGTAACCAGCTCAGTATTCGCCAATGAAGACTGGCAATGGCCAACGGTCTACACGATGTCGAATGGGACAGACAGCAATGCGGTCTTGGCATTCAGGCAGCATGGAGACACGCTGGTTCCTGCTGGTTCGTTTCCAACAGGGGGAAAGGGGTCAGGAGGCGGACTGGGCAATCAAGGCGCCCTCGCCTTCAGCGATGATGGCGACGCTCTCTTCGTCGTGAATCCTGGCAGTCATGATATCTCGGTGTTCGAAATCAACGGTCGTCACCTTAGGCTTATAGATCGAGTGCCTTCCGGGGGGACCAACCCGATCAGTATTGCGACGCACGAGGATTATGTCTATGTATTGAACGCGGGTGGGCAGGGTAACATTGCGGGGTTCGAACTGACGCAGCACAATAAGTTGAAGCCGATCGCTGGATCGAATCAGCCGCTCAGTGGGGCCAACACCGCGCCAGCGCAAATCTCGTTCAATCTCTCTGGAGATACGCTGGTCGTGACCGAAAAAACGACAAACATCATTGACACCTATGCGGTGGATGAGGACGGTGTGGCATCTGCGCCGGTCTCACAGAAATCCAACGGCCAAACCCCGTTCGGCTTTTCCTTTACTCCGCGAGGGGTGTTGGTGGTCAGTGAGGCCTTCGGAGGCGCACCGAATGCATCTGCCGTCTCGTCGTATCGCCTACGCGATGGACAATTAAACGTCCGGAGCGGGTCGATCGGCACCACCCAATCGGCCGCCTGCTGGATCGTGATTACTAAAAATGGAAAGTTTGCGTATGCCAGTAATACCGGCAGTAACAACATTTCCAGTTATCGAGTGGGAAGTGCGGGGCGGCTCACGTTACAGGAAGCGGTGGCAACGCCCACCGGGGCTGGCCCCATTGACATGGCATTGAACAAGAACAGTCGGTTCTTGTATGTGCTGAATGCAGGATCCGATTCCCTCGAGGTCTTTCGGGTCAATCGTTGGAATGGGCGCTTGACCCAAGGGACTGGCGTTTCTGGCCTCCCTAATGGGGCCAATGGACTTGTTGCGCGATAACCGCTTGCGCCATCAGGTCCCTAGTCTCAGAACTACTCAGCGGCCTCGCATAGGCGGGGCCGCTGAGTGGCTGAGGACGGTCGAGTCCGTGCGAGTACTGGATCACTCGCACGGACGATGGTCAGGTCATGGTCAATTGCTTGGTGGTGGACAAGCTGGAGAAGATATGGCGTCTCGTACAATTCTTGTCGTTGAAGATGATCCTGACATCGCCCAGCTGGTGCAGTTGCATCTGCGCGATACGGGGTATGACGTTGATGTGGCGCAGGATGGTCCAGCAGGACTTCAGCAGGCCCTTGCCAAGTCCTATGACTTGATCATTCTCGATCTGATGCTTCCTGGAATAGGTGGATTAGAAGTGTGCCGAAAACTGCGCGCCTCATCGAAGTACAGTCTTGTCCTAATGCTCACAGCCAAATCGACGGAACTGGATCGGGTGTTGGGCCTGGAAGTGGGCGCAGATGACTACCTCACCAAGCCATTCAGCATCTTGGAGCTCCTCGCACGAGTGAAAGCCTTGTTTCGGCGTATGGACGCGCTTCGCGCACAGGCTCCTCTCGCCAAGCCCCTCACCATTCGTGCAGGCGACCTCGTGATCGAGGTCGATAAACGCAAGGTTCAGCTGCGTGGGCAATCGATTGAGTTGACAGCCAAAGAGTTTGACCTCTTGCTCCACTTTGCCCAACACCCTGGCCAAGTCTATACCCGTGCCACACTCTTAGATGCCGTGTGGGGGTACTCACACGAAGGGTATGAACATACCGTAAATTCGCACATCAATCGGCTGCGGGCTAAAGTCGAGGATGATAGCAGTCGGCCTCGATACATTTTAACCGTATGGGGAGTCGGCTATAGCTTTTCTGAAGAATGGTCGGAACGGTAGAGCATGTTCAACACGCTGTATGGAAAATTAGCGACCGTTCTCTTTGGACTCTTTTGTGTGATCGGCGCCGTGGCCATTATACTTACGTTCTATGCCACCCAATTATACTTTCAAGAAGGCAGCCAGAAGCTCAACAGGACCTTAGCCGAGCGGATAGTGTCCGACAAGGTCCTGATACAGGAGGGGCAAGCCAATGACGCGGTGTTGAAGGAAATCTTCCACGAGCTCATGGTGATCAATCCCAGCATTGAACTGTATCTGCTTGATCCTCAGGGTACCATTCTGACCTTTTCCGCTCCCCCTGAGAAGGTCAAACGACAGCACATCTCCCTCGATCCACTCCAGCGTTTCCTGTCTGGAGCCGAGGACTTCCCTATTCTTGGGGATGACCCACGTGATCTCACGCGTCAGAAGGTGTTTTCAGTTTTTCCGATTGAAACCCTAGGTGGTTCCATTGATGGCTATCTGTATATCATCGTAGGCGGGGAAGAATTCGACTCGGTCATGCAGATGCTGAAAGAGAGTTACATTCTCCGGTTGAGTCTATGGACCGTCGGGGCCATCCTGGTACTGACCCTCCTGGCTGGGCTGCTCTGCCTGAAACTCTTAACGCGAAGACTCAACTTCCTGGCCTTGGCGATGGACACCTTCAGACGCGGGGAACTCTCAGCACAACCGGGCGTCTCGTCTCACTCCGATGCTCGACCATCTCCCCTCAGCCGTGGCGATGATATTGATAAGCTGGAGACAACCTTTACGCACATGGCTGAGCTCATTCGTCAACAAGTTCACCAGTTGAAAGAGACCGATCAGTTGCGGCGAGAATTGGTTGCCAATGTCTCACATGATCTGCGCACCCCTGTCACAAGCCTCCAGGGCTATCTTGAGACCTTGCTGCTAAAGGAAGGCACGCTCTCGTCTCAAGAGCGACGGCGGTATCTGGAAATTGCTACGGCACAGAGCAAACGACTGGGAGATCTGATTGCGGAACTGTTTGAACTCGCCAAGTTGAATTCGCAGGAAATGAAGCCTCGTATCGAGTCGTTTTCACTGAGTGAACTGGTGCAGGACGTCGTTCAAAAGTTTCGGTTGGCTGTTGAAGCCAAACAGATGACGCTTCAGGCCAAGCTGGGTGAGAATCTCCCATTTGTCTCGGCTGATATCGGACTGATCGAACGGGTCTTGGAAAATCTTATTGAGAATGCCCTCCGATACACGCCGCCAGGGGGGCGGATCATGGTGATCCTGAGCCGCATGGGTGAGAAGATCATGACACGAATCACGGATACCGGCTGCGGCATTCCACCGGAGGACCTGCCGCATGTCTTTGACCGGCACTATCAAGTCGGGAAGAAACATCACAGTCATGACAAGGGCGCCGGGCTCGGACTCGCGATCACAAAGCGAGTTCTCGAGTTGCACGGAAGCGCCATTGAGGTGCAGAGTGTCGTCAATCAAGGGACAACCTTTTCTTTTCACCTCGCAGTTGCCCAGCCGGGTGTCGTCCGGGCCTCTACCCCGGAAACTGAATACTTGCCCTACAGATAAACCTTCCGGTCACGCATCACATACTCCTGTCCTAGCCCTATTCACTCGACTCACGCGGACAAGCCGTGTGTTCTGCTGGGCCATGGTCTCATCGCACGACCATGTGTCCGGAACACGATCAGTCCGTGACAAAGACGTCATGATTTCGTGACGGTTCTTTGATCATTTCCTGCGAACATACTAATGAGTCCATCGTGCCTTCACGGGTAAGGGCTAAATCGACTCGTTTCATCAGAACACTCTCGTATTGGAACACACGTGTCGAAGGCGACCGTACCATAGAGAATGAACATGAATACACACGTGACAAGAGATACAGGCTCGATTCCTCTTACTGTATCAGCGGGGAACGTATCCCGCTTGATGAATGATGAGGATCGGCTTGTGTCACAACTCCGGGCAGGGGAGGAAGAAGCATTTGAAGCTGTCGTCACCCACTACCAGGAAACACTCATTCGAATGGCCATGCGCTATGTAGCCAATCGAGCAACGGCAGAGGAGGTCGTGCAGGAGACCTGGATCGCGGTCATGAGCGGGCTGAATCGGTTTGAAGGCCGGTCGTCCCTCCATGCGTGGATCTGTGCGATTCTCATCCACAAGGCGAAGGATCGAGGTGTTCGAGAGAAACGGCAGAAAGTCTTCTCAGACTTTAAATTGGAACCCGATGCCTGGAATGGCGAAATCAACCTATCCCGTTTTCGTCGGTGCAAGGAGTGGCCAGGGCCTGCGGAATTCTCGCAGCATCTTTGGGACGATCGAACGCCTGAGAAACTATTGGCATCAAGGGAGGCTACAGCCTGCATGTGGCACGCGATCGAGACCCTGCCCACACACCAGAAAGAAGTCCTGATTCTGCGGGATGTGCAGGGCATACACACTAAAGAAGTGTGTCAGCAACTGAAGATTTCTGAAACGAACTTCTACGTACGGTTACATCGTGCTCGGGAACGCGTGAAAGTGGCGGTCGAGGCTGCGCTGGGATGAGATGAGGTCTGACTTCGGTCGTTTGCGTAGAGGCCACACCTCGCATGAAGAGAGCAGTGGGATAACATCGCAGCCCGCTTCAATCGAGGCGGGCTGCTCAGGAGTCGATCATTGAATGGAGTTGGCGAAGCGACCGTGGGTGATTTCAGCGCGTACGCGGTCTCCGACCTGCTTCTTGCCGTGTAATTGCTTGGTTTCTCGACTGACATAGAGGTGGATTTGATTGCCTTCGTAATCCTCAATGGTGTAGACATCGCCCTTGATGTGCTTGACCGTCCCGCCGATGGTCTTCCACGCCGGACCAGGCTTACGATTCGGCTGAACCGTAGAAGAAGACAGTGAGGCAGGTTCCGGCGCCGAGCCATCGCCCCCTGCAGACGCTGGCGCAGAAGCATGACTACTCGGCTGCTTCCCATCTTGTGAGCCTGCGGTTGCAGTAAGAGGTGTTACCACGAAGAGAATCGCGACACCTCCAAGGATAACCGAAAGGATGTTCCTGCGACTCATATTCATCCTATACCTCCTGGTAGAAAGCCATGTATGGTGAACCATTGTTCGTTCAGCAAAGGATATGCCATCGAGATTCGTCATACCCTTAGATCTCTCAATAGGTTGCGAAACAGGGTTGCTTGTGCACATGCAGTCTTGAGGAACCCAGGGGGAAAAATGGCAGGTCATTGGGCAGAACTGCACAGCAACCACCAGACGGACCGTTCATGCTGATACACATCGAGCGATCACAGCCTCATGGAAACTCACAGGTCGATGGGCATTCTACGGAGAAGAATCGGAAACCCAGCCTTCCTCACGCACTATGGGGTGGACTGACCAATCTGATGCGAAGGCGTCCGCTGCTGGCCGTGTTTCAAGTGAACCTTCGGTGTAATTCTTCCTGTGGCTACTGCAATCTGCCCTTGAATGAAGGTCGGTATGAGATGTCACGAGAGGAGATCCGGAATGTCTTCGCCGGCCTCTACAGGGACGGACTACGTCTCCTGTTCGTGCAAGGAGGCGAGCCACTTCTACGCCGTGATTTGTCAGCTATTCTTCAAGATTTAGTTGAGATAGGGTTTCATCTGACCGTGATTACGAACGGAACCAACCTGACTCCACACCTGGTACAGCAATTCGACGATCTCTCCGTATCCCTCTCGATTAGCCTCGATACCCTGGATCGCAACAGGTACAAACGTATTCGGGGTGCCGATCAACTTCCCGCGGTCCTTGCCGGGCTTGATCTTCTCCGGTGCTATCGCGGTCCAAAATTCCTCACCTGTATCGTAAGCGAGATCAATCGAGATGAGGTGACTGAGGTAGTTGCGTTTGCCAGGCAACGAGGTTTCTTGCCAGTCGTCGGTGCATACCATTGGGATGTCGGACTCTATGGCAAGCAGGATGGGACGTTGATGTATGACCGTCAACAGGCCAGGCTGGTCTTCCAACGATTGCTTGAGGAGGAGGCACTGCCTCCTGGCTATCTTCGGCAATATGCGAAGGATAATGTGGCATGGCTAGGTGGAGAAACCCTGAAGCCGTGCGATGCAGGACGGTATAGTATTGCGATCGATGCCTCCGGGAATGTCTCACCCTGTTTATCGCTCCCAGAAGCCGGGAATCTCCTCCATTCATCGCTCAGTGAGATACTTGAGAGATTCGATCGACGAGCGATTCAGCATTGTTCCGATCAGTCGTCCTGTAACAGGCTGGATGGGCGGATTATTGGCTCCGTACTCCGGCACCCGATCACAGCATGGCAAACACCAGTGACATGGTAAGGATGGCAGGGTTGTCGATGAAGTGGATGATACCTGGTATGATGATCCTGCTTGCGGGATGTTCCACTGTCCCGACATCCTTCAAACCCACCAATCCTATTCCGGCAACGGAGTTTTCACACAGGGCTTTCGATGAGCTATTACACACGCATGTGAGGGATGGAGTCATAGATTATCCTGGTATTCAAGCTGACAACCAGCTGCCGGTCTATCTAGCCCAACTGGATCGAGTGGATCCCAGTGCACTAGTTACACATCATGAGCGTCTGGCCTTCTGGATCAACGCGTACAATGCCTTCGCGATCAAAGGCATCCTTGATCACTACTCGCCGATGACCTATGTAGGGCGCTATCGTTATTTCATCGGGCGGGACTATCGGGTTGGGGGAGCCACCATCAATCTCTACGATCTAGAACGGCAGATATTGATCAAGCAGTTTCAGGAACCATTAATTCATTTTGCTATTGTATGCGCCTCCACCTCCTGTCCTAAGCTCCAGCCCTGGATCTATGATCCGAATCAGCTCAACACCCAGTTGGATCGAGTCGCCAGGGACTTCATTAACGATCCCACACGCAATCGTTTCGACCGCGCGAACAAAGTGGCGTCCCTCTCGATGATCTTCAAATGGTTTCATGATGATTTTTCGAGAGCGGCTGGGTCAGTCCTGGCCTACATTACTCGCTACGTGAGCGATCCTGAACTGGCCCAGGACCTGATGCAATCGGACTATCGCATCGAGTATCTCGACTACGATTGGAGCTTAAACGGGACACCACCAAAGGAGATGAGCGATGCTGGTCGGTCCTAATGAGAGAGAGCCCATCGCCAGACTCCTGGCGTTCTTAGAGCACGGCGAACGGATGGCCCATGAGTGCGCAAAAACCCAAGCCGCGTTGTCCGGCGATTCCAAGACGCGGCGATTTCTCCTGAGCCAGGCCAAACAAGAAGCGATGCATGCGCGAGTCTTTCAGGGAGCCATTGCCTGGCTGGCGCCGAAACACCTCCGTAATACGCCGTTTCTTCCTGCCCTGGAAGAATATCGAAGGATTCTAGACGATGCGCTGGCTCGCCGCGACCTCACGGAGACATTCCTTGCAGAGCAAGTAGTCCTTGAAGGTTTGGGAGAGGCCATTCTCACACGGATCGAACAAGGATTGGCAAAACGCGCTGCCCCGTTCGGACCGCTTCGCCGTATCCTGCTCAAGCAAGAAGAAGCGCATCATGGTTTCGGTCGTCGCCAAATGGAGCAGGCGATCCAGCGAGGTGAGACCGACATGAAGGATCTTGGACGACGGTCGCAACGATACCTCGAATTAATCGACACCATGGTCCTTACCCTCTGCGACCTGTTCGAAAGCATCGATGAGGACCATAGAGCTTGGGCTCAAGATGTACGGACATTCTTGCCGGACTGGTGTTCGGCATGATCAGCGTCATCATTCCTGCCTATAACGAAGAGAAGGTGTTGCCGAGTACGCTGAAGGCGTTGTTCGAGCAACCCGGCGAGTTTGAGGTGATTCTGGTGGATGGCGGCAGCACCGATCGGACATGCGCCGTCGCCAAATCGTTTGGTTTCATCGATGGTGTGCGCGACGACACTCGTTCTTCAGAGGCTTCACGAAATACCCTTCACGCTTCACGTCTCACGTTATACGCACCAAAAGGTCGCGCCTCCCAGATGAATGTCGGCGCCAAACAGGCGAACGGGGAGTGGCTGCTCTTTCTCCATGCCGATACCGTCCTGCCGGCTGGGGCGCTCCAGCGACTCAATGAAATGGAGAACGATTCCACGATTCAGGCCGGTGGCTTCATGCACCGGTTTTCCAGCGATGACTGGCGCTTGCGGTTCATCTCGTTCTTGGATAATTTCCGCTGCGTGCGCAGTCGTATTATCTATGGTGATCAAGCGTTATTCGTTCGGCGTGCGTTGTTCGAGCAGTTAGATGGATTTCCTAATCAGCCCATTCTGGAAGATGTGGCATTCTGCGAGCGATTGATTCGTGTCACCCAACCGCGACTCCTACCATCCACTGTCGTCACCGATGCCAGAAAGTTTGTGAAAATGGGCATCTGGCGAAGTTTCATCCGAGTGCTTCTCATCATCCTCCACGTCGAATACCGTTTACCGGTCCTCCCTCGCGCATTTTTCCAAGATGTCCGATAGCGCACTTCTTCCATACTCCAATTCACAGATGAAGAAGTATATAGGGAACAAGCGTTAGA
The DNA here is from genome assembly GCA_002869845.2 of Nitrospira sp. CG24B. Taxonomy (GTDB): domain Bacteria; phylum Nitrospirota; class Nitrospiria; order Nitrospirales; family Nitrospiraceae; genus Nitrospira_D. Next base: position 816,424 of record NEWS02000004.1, read on the forward strand.
GAGAATCGATTGACAGTCTCTCAGCGTATTCCAATTCAGTAACAAGCTGGCCAGTCCAGCCTGAGCGTTGCTCTGGCTGGACAATATCCCCTACCTTCGCAGGGCTAAAGCTTTCTAAGACCCCTGTTTACCTTTCCACCCACCCTCCGTCTAACCCATCAGACAAGGTTAGAAGGAGGGAGTTATGCAACCATTCTGTTCACACGTGAGCGCGTATCTACTGTCAGTAACGCTGCTGCTGTCCGGTTGTACCTCGACATTGGTTCACGATGAGGTGAAGCGAACGGCTGGACTCGAAGGCCACTGCGCCGGCAGCGAGTGGGTGGATGACTCATCGATTGCCGTGCTGCCGATCCCAATCGTCGCCTTTATTACCCCTCAAGTGGATCTTCGCGACGTCTCCAGTGAGCCCTATCTAAATCGGTGCGGAGCCTCGACTAGGGTGGTCAATCGTGAGGTATCGGTCAACCGACTGGCCTGTATGCCGGCCGGGCTCACACGCATCATCACGCTTGGCGTCTGGCAATGGTGCCCGGCGCGCATCACCTGGTCGGCTGATGTTCTGGGCGATATACCATGGTCGGCCGGCGTCTTGGCCGAGGACCGGAGAAATTAGAAACCGCAGTCACAATTGTTTAACAAGGAACACACCATGAATACCTTGAACACCTTACGATGTGTCTTCAGTTTGATGGGCATGATGGGACTCGCAGGACTCCTCGCCGCTTGCGGCAGTGAGGGGGCTCCCTCTGTGTCGGCAAGCGGATCAGGAAGCGGCTCTGCGTCGGCGTCAGGTACCATCACCGGCTTCGGCAGTGTCTTTGTCAACGGCAAGAAGTTTGAGACGAGCGGTTCGTCATTCACCGTCGATGGCCAATCCGGCAGCCAAAGCGACCTCAAGGTCGGGATGACCGTGACGGTCAATGGCTCGTTCAACGGCAATCAGCGATCCGCAAGCACTGTACGACAGAAAGATGCGGTGGAAGGGCTTGTTCAGTCCGTGGCTGCGGATGGTGTCAGTCTGGTCGTAATGGGGCAAACCGTGTTCATCGACAATACGACATTGATCGACGACAACATTCCGGGACGAAACATTCAGAATCTTGTGGCCGGGACAGACACCGTTGAAGTCAACGGCCATATTCGTCAGAACGGGATCATTCAGGCAACATTTATCGAAAAGAAATTAGTGGGGGTGACGCCCGAGGTGCGGGGATTTGTGAACAACCATGCTTCTGGATCTGCAACATTCCGGATCGGCACTCTCACGGTGAGCTACAGTGGAGCGGACATCAGCGACATGCCGGTCCCCAATGGCAGCAACTGGGATGGTCGTTTCGTCGAAGTCAAAGGGACAACCTTTGCCAGTGCAACAACGACGATTATTGCGACAAGAGTCGAACCCGAGAACCAGGGCCTCAGCAATGCCATCGATGAATTTGAAGTCGAAGGCTTCGTAACACAAGCCGGTCCCCCTAATGGCAACGTTATCGATTTCACCATTGAGACTATACCGGTGAGGACAACAGCGAGTACGGAATTCAGGGGCGGCACCGTCGATGAGATCGTGGTCGGGGCCAAGATGTCCGCCGAAGGCCGGTTTGACGGCAGCACGCTCATCGCGAAGCATGTGAAGTTCCAGGAGAGTATCCGGTTAGAAGGCGATATTGAGACGATCGGAACGAATGCCATCAGGATCAAAGGGCTGCCAAATGTAGACGTCAAGGTGAACAGTCAGACTGAGTTCAAAAATACCAGCCTGAGCAGTTTATCTTCCGGCAACCATATCCGAGTTCGTGGGCGCGTAAGCAATGCCAATTCAGTCATTGTGACGCGCATTGAGTTGCGATCGGCCGATGACGATGTCGACCTGCAGGGGCCGGTGCAATCGATCACAGGTGATGATGTGCAGATCTTAAGCCTCAGTGTTGATACTTCGACGATTTCGAACGATAACTTTGAGGGGCTCAACGGGCAAGTGATCGGACGGGCGGCCTTCTTCAATACGGTGAAAGTGGGCACGCTTGTCAAAATCCATGGCAGACTGGTTGCTGGAAGCGTTCAATGGCGTGAAGCAGAATTGGAGGATTAAATAGCCGGACCCGAGTCGGATGGGTAGCATAAATCGACTGTGCCAACGAACGAAAAGGAGATGGATGATGAACCGAATCAGTTGGAAAGAAATGATCGTGGGTACGCTTGCAGGACTCTCGGTGATGACCGCACCGGCCATAGGCAAGATAAATAGTTCCATTGCAGGGCCGGAGGTGCGGGTTGACAACCGAGGGCCGGGATCGCTGAATAGTGGCCCAGGGTCGATGAATAGCGGTCGCGATATCGATGATCATGGAAGAAGGCATGGGAAAGATCATATGGTCGTGACCCAAGCAACTGACGTACGACAGGAAGATCGTCGAGCTGATCGTCAAATGGATCGGCGCGCAGATCGCAGAGAAGATCGACAGATCGATCGAAGGGAAGATCGCCGGGAGGATCGGCAGATGGACCGACGTGAAGACCGGAGAGAAGACCGCCAGATGGATAGGCGCGAGGATCGACAGGCTGATCGCCGGGAGGACCACCGATCAAACGCTGGCGGCGAACTCCGTGGGCTTGATCGAGCCAATCATGTTGCCGGCGAACGTGGCCGTGACGGAAGAGACAACGCTCGTACGATTCAGATGGAGCGGCCAGAACGCCCAGACCATCAGGATAGACCTGATCGTGCTGAAAGACCGGAGCGAGGAGAGCGACACTAACCAGTTATTGGCATTAAGTCAGCCACCGATACCGGTGCCGGAACCACTCGTACTCCGGCACCGGTGTTCCCATTTTCCCCTATAGATCGTTGCGCTAGAATTTATTTATCGCTAAGGTAGCACCGTTAGGTTTTATTACGAGACCGCATAGTGTACAGACTCCTATGCAGAAAGGGTTGGTCGAGAACGATGCAGAGATGGATGGTCCTGTGGATGATGGTGCTCGTCATAGTCGTTGGATTCTGTGACAACGAAGGCCTTGCCGCTGATCCGACCGATAAGCGGCCACAACAGGCGACGGAACGAAACTGGCAGATCAGTTTTACACCAAGCTATAGCCACGGGAATTTCGGAACCAATACGACAAGTGAGTTTATCTATGCCCCCTTCTCGATCCGACGATTCTTCTCAAAAGGTGATATTTCGCTGGTCATTCCTTCAGTGACGGCGATCACGGACGGGCGCACGACCGTCGTTGGAAATACTGCATTCCGTGTCGACGACAACAGCGGGTCTGGTAGTGGGGGCAGTGGTGGATCGGATGATAATTGTCGTAAGGATAACAGTGGCCCCGGCAATAATAATGATGTGCCTTGCGGTACCACGACGCGCATCGCCGGACAGAAAGTGACGACAACAGGCATCGGCGATGTGATTCTGAGGGGAAGATACTACCTTGTTGAAGAACAGGATTATATGCCACTGATTGCAGTGACAGCTCGGTTGAAGTTCCCCACGGCTAACGCAAGTCAGGGATTAGGAACCGGTGAGTTTGATCATGGGTATGGGGTGGAGGTCTCCAAGCTGATTGGGGCTAGCTGGTTGGTGTTTTTCGACGGCGGGTACAACTTTATCGGCGATCCGGATCGGGCTGATGGCTCCGGTACGCTTGGTCTTCGCAACCAATACTGGTATGACGTGGGGGCCGGATACTACGTGACAAAGGACCTGTTGACCAGTGTGTATTTCGAGGAATATCGAGCCCTTCGACCAGGCTTACCGAACGCGAGAGACGTCTTTTTCTCGTCGAATTACCGCCTGTCGGCTGCTTGGCGCCTGAATGGCGGCGTGGCGGTCGGTCTCTCGAATGGAGCACCGGACTATGTTGTCTCAATCGGCACCAGTTACCGATTCTAGCCAACCTCTTCAGATTTTGAGGCTGTTTACGCCCCTCAAAGCGCTGCGTCTAATAAAGTGTATAGGGAAACACAGACGGTCCTGTGGCATCGGACCAAGCTAACCGGAGTCGGAGCATGCCACTGGATCAGCAGGCAGTAGCAGATGATGCCGAATTAGTTGCCCGAAGCCTCAGACAGGACCATGAGGCGTTTGGCCAACTCATTGATCGGCATGCCTCCGTGATCGTGAACCTGGCCTATCGCATGGTGGGGAATCGTGCGGAAGCAGAAGACCTGGCCCAAGAAGCGTTTCTCGCAGCCTTTAAAGCACTGTCGACATTCCGCGCAGACTCCAAGTTTTCGACCTGGCTGTACCGAATCGCCTCGAATAAGTGCAAAGACTGGTTGCGGGCCAAGCGGCCAGGGATGGGCCAACAGGATGTCGACATCGACGAGGTGCTCGATAGCCATGTCGCTGAGGAGCAGACTCCTGAGCGCCTGCTCTCTCAGCAACAGGTCGCACTGGAGTTAGAACAGGCGATCCAACGATTGCCCCCTCTGTATCGTGAGGCGTTTGTGCTGAAACATGTCGAAGGATTGAGCTACGAGGAGATGGCGGAGATTCTCGGTGTGAATGGCGACACGTTAAAAATGAGAGTGTATAAAGGACGGCTGCAACTCAGCCGTGAGTTGGCATCTCTCAACCTTGCTTGAGAGGACGTTCTGTATTAGTGGTGGTGCTCTATGGATGAACAAGAACTTTTGGTTCAACGATTCTTGGATCAGGACTTGACGCCTGAAGAGCGAGTCGAGTTTTTGCAGGCTGTGGATGCCGATCCAACAGTGCGACGACGCTGGCTTAATCTTGAGATGGTGGTCGCAGAGGCGTCCCAATTGCCGAGAATCATTCCGTCCGCCAGATTTCTGAGTAAGTTGAAGGCTAAAGTCGCTCCGCCCCCGCTCAGTTGGTGGGAACAGTTGTGGGCTGCGGTAACGACACCACGGACGTTTGAATGGAACATTGCCGGTGCGGTCGCAGCGGCCTGTGTTGCAATCGTATCGGTGGCGGGCTTGTTCGCAGTGATATCCCCGCGAGTCGTGGAGGTGCGGGTTCCAGCTATTCCAGCCCAAACGATCGCGACCAGCACGAAGCAGGAAGAACCGAAGGTATTCGTACGGCTGGTCCTACTGCAACCGGGAGCACGATCGGTATCAGTGGCGGGAGACTTCAATGGGTGGGATCCAGCTCAGACCAAACTGGAACGATCGGATGGCGGTGTGTGGACCGCAACCATCCCACTGAAGCCCGGTCGGTATCAGTACATGTTCGTCATCGACGGGAAACAGTGGATGGCCGATCCGCTGGCGGCGGAAGAAGCCACCGATGGATTCGGCGCGCAGAATGCGGTGCTTGATGTGGCAATTTAAATTGTCCCAGGAATCTCTTGCAACGGGTCTAGTCTGTATGTACGCTCCTGCACATGGGAATGGGACTGACAAAGCTCGGACGCCTATCCAGAAGCCTCATCGCCATCATGCTACTGTGCGGTTTCTGGGCCTGTGCCAAGCCCTTGGTGCTGAAGCCGAGCATGCCCAAGCCACTGGCCGGGGCCGTGCGTTTCACGGTGCTCGCGCCTGGCGCCAAACAAGTCGTTCTTGTCGGGTCTTTCAATGGTTGGGCCAAGGGTATAACGCCGATGAAGATCGTAGATGGTTCTTCGGTCTGGTTGGTCGATGTGCCGTTGGCTGAAGGAGAACATACGTTCATGTATGTGATCGATGGAATCAGATGGATGACGCCTCCTCAAGCCGAGGATTTTGTCATTGATGGGTTCGGGCAAACCAACGGCGTGGTGATCGTACGGTAAGACGATGCGAAAGCGAATCGACATAGAGATGGGGGTGCTGAGCTTGATGGTGGTGTTGACCGCTACCTCGGTCTGGGCTGAACCCCTCTCGATTCAGGATCGAGAAGCGATCACTCGGCTAGGTTCGGCGCAGGGCCGTTCAGAGAACGAGATCACTCCCTTGCTCGATCACGTCAGCAAGGCTGGCGAGAGGGGGCTTCCCACCGAATCGTTGCTGAATAAGATGAGAGAAGGTCTGGCGAAAGGGGTTGAACCCAAGCGTATCGATCCGGTGCTGCGGCAGATGACGTCACGGCTTGAATCTGCCCACGAAGTATTGGAGGAAGCGAAGGGACGTGGCATTTCAGAGGGCAACCGGCAACGCGCAGTGGAGACAATGGCGGAAGCCCTTGCGCGAGGAGCCACGGTCGATGAGGTGCGGGAGCTGAGTCGATTGTCGCAAGAAGGCCGCCATAAGGCAACCCAGGAAGAGCTCGCAGCCGGCGCAAAAAGCCTGGCTGTGATGAAAGAAGGCAGAATACCTTCAAAGGATGGAGCGGCGTTAGTCGGTGAAGGAATGAAACAGGGGTATCGCTCATCTGAACTCTTAGACCTGAGTCGAGAAGTGAAGCGGCGAGGGTCCGATTTTGAGGAAGGACGAGCTAGTCTCAAAGCGCTTCGCGAGCAAGTGAGCCGTGGAGAACGCAGCGATCGTCTCTTTAAGGATGATGATCGTAGCGGGTCGGGTGGTGGGGATCGCAGTGAACGAGGCGGGCGAGGAGATCGGGGCGGCCGGGAAGATCGTGAGGATGGCTCACGCGATCGTTCTGAACGGCAAGACCGGTCTGGTGGCGGTGACCGGTCTGATCGCCTCGAGCGTCCGGAGAAGCTCGATCGCGCTGAACGCCCTGAACGGTCCGATCATTCCGGAAGTGGGCGAGAGCGGTGATTCATCACTGCACGTACACCGAGCATAAACCCTTTAAAAGTGGACGTTTCTTACCTCGCCTGATAGACCAGGCAAGAGAATGGTGTGGGTTATCACAGGCGTTCGAGAGCGAGAGGACGCTCTATCCACTAAAGGAGGGAATGATGAAGCGCGTACTCGTTGCCATGAGCGGGATGACATTGATGATGAGTGGGTTCGTCTATGGGCAGACTGAAACTCCCATGATCGATCAACGGCAGATGACTCAAGAACAACGCATCGATCAGGGCATGGCCAATGGCCAGCTCAACCGGCGAGAGGCCACTCGTCTGGGTCGACAGCAGGACCGCATTGATCATATGGAGAATAAGGCAGAAACTGACGGAGTGGTGACAAGAAAAGAACGGGCACGGATCGGTGCCGCACAGAATCGCGCTTCACGCCATATCGCACGTGAGAAACATGATCGTCAGGGGGCACGGCGTCGGTGATCAAGCATCCGTAGGAACCCCTCTCTCTTATGGCTCATCCAGCATGAACAGATCTCATGATGAAGATGCCAGCCTGAATGATGTCGGCTAATAAAAGTTGTACCGTAACAGGATGCTGGCTAGAAATGCGCCGTTCCGGGAGGTTTCGGCAAAGGCTTGACCGGGGAAAAAATAGCCGAGGACGAACTTCGTTTGTAAATGTGAGATCGCCTGATAGCCGACGACGAGATCCACCTCACTGCCGATATGTTTACTGAGGCCTGTCGGGTCGGTGTCCAGATCAGAACCACGTACGCGATTTGATGCATAGTCTTGAAGGTAATAGTGATAGACCAGATCGAATGAGGTTTTTTCAAATGGCCTGATGCCGACGGCGCCGGTAAAGACCATGAGGTTGGTCAGTCTGGGATCCAAGACCTCGCCATAGTATTTAAAGCGTGCGACGCCGTTGAATTTGTCGGAATTACCCTGAAAGCCGCTCTGTCGAAATCGCGCATCGACATTGTCGTTGGGATTGCTGTCTCCGGTACCATAGGCGTACCCAATCGTGAGCGACGGTTCCCAGGCTCCATCGAATGCTTGGGTGAGTCCCACATCAATCGCTTCTCCTCGAATACGCTGACCTCCGTCTGAACCCCGTACTGCGGCGGTTTGCAGCCAATACTTGAGACCTTTCAGCAATCGCCCGCTCGACTGGAGGCCAACCGTGACCGGTTGAGCCGTACCGATTCGTTGCTGATCCTGGTAGAGCGCAAAGAGGCCGATATGATTTTTCTTGCCGAATTTATAATCGGCATAGGCGTAATAATTGACGAACCCCTCCTCGTCCTCTTCTGCCTCTCGTCTCAGTAAATTCCGTTGAACGAGGTTGAGTTGGCTGACCGACAGCTCCAGGGAAAATTGTTCATACTGATAGCCAAGCCTAATCGCGTCCATGTTTTCGTTGAACAGCCACCGCCGGGAGTCGATGAATCTCTGTCTGCCCACCTGCATTCTGGCTCCAGGGACAACATTTTTCACCGTGAGATAGGCGAGGTTCATGTTCAA
>NEWS02000004.1:824713-834475 GCA_002869845.2 Nitrospira sp. CG24B
ATCGAACCGTGTGTGAGGATCTCCTGATACTTCGTCCCACCCAGTGGGTTTTCATTCGAGGGGAAAAGGACGTGAGCGTCTTGCCCCAACAACTCCTGTTCCTCGTACCCGAGTAGATTCAGAGCAGCGTGGTTGACGCTGCGGATCGTGCCATCCGGATTGAACACAATCAAAATATCCGTCATGGAACGAATGACGTTGTCCACATAGTTTTTAGACACGGTGGTCTGCAATAACTGCTCGGTCATGAGGTTGAAGCAGTTCGCGAGTTCGCCCAACTCATCATTGCTGGATACAGGAACGGTCGTGTGCAAATCTCCCTCCGCAACTTTCTTCGTCGCTTCAGTGAGGGGACCAATGATATGAAGAGATCGTCGGAGCAACAGAATAAATACACCGCCTCCGACCATGGTTATGAGCAGGCTGGTCACCAGAGTTTGGATGATCAGGGTATTGAGCCGTTGTTCAAGCGCGCGCCGATCGAGGAAGAGCCTGACCCATCCGATCGGTGGGGGAGTGAACCGGCTAGCGTTCATGGTCGGGTTCCCCACATCGACCACCATGCTTCCAAACTCCGAAACAGGAAACCCTTTTGTGAGGATCCTATCTTTCTCCCACACTTCCTCTGTCTCCATAAAATCCAGGTCGTCGACCGTGAGCTGAATACCAGAGAACTCGAGCCACAGTGTTTTTGACGACCGATAGGCCAGAATAGCCACGACATCCTCGCCCTCACCAAGGGATTGCAGAAGAGAGGTCAACTCTTCCACATCTTGTTCGCGAAAGTGCAATCGGGCTTGTGATGCGATAGTTTTGACGATGGTCCGCCCTCGTATTTTGAACTCCTGAAACATGGCGTTGCGGCTGGAGCTATACGCGAAATAGGTCAAGCCGGAGATGGCACATATGAAGACGGCGCAAAAGAGAGCCATCACCTTGTGTGAGAGTGAGTGTGTAAGTAGCCGTGGAATCAGCATGACGGTCTCGCTATGGACTCTCAATAATCAGAATGACTTTAGTGAGGCCGTCATCGATCTGCCTGTACCGTGACAAACTGACATACCCGATTGCGCCTTCGATTGTGCTGACAAAGCGCAAGACGGCGTCGTCCGACCGCTCGATCACGCTCTGCACAGGAATCGGCGTGCCTTGGCGGTAAAAGACTTGATCTGGTTTGGCATTCAAGACTTGAAGGTAAAACCCCTTTCTCGTCTCAGCTGAAATTTCACGATTGACCAATTTAATTCTGTCGCCCCCTGGCCAATGAAGACTCTCTCCCCGATACATGCTGGCGACGGTCGTCCTGCTTAACGAGCTGTTGGGGTTATTCTTGTTGACAATCACCGCGAGTGATTCGGCGGAGGCGAGGGACGCACACAACCAGAGAGCGGAGGCGATGGCCGACACCTTCCACCAGCGGTTCTTCATGCTGGATAGGAGAATCATGGTATGGTGGTTAGAAGATCCACGCGATGGATGTGAGAAATCCGTCAGAAGCAATTTGATTGAACTCGCCGTTGTTAAATTGATATTCCGCTTTGAACACGTAATCTTCGACCGGACGGTAGTTGAATCCGATAATCATCTGTTCTCCGGTCTGACTTCCCGTCGGGCTGGCGGTGGTATTGATCTTGGTACGGCCGTAAAGGCCGACGAGTGCAAATGTTGGGTTGTTGAAGTGGCGCCCCAGAATAGTTGAATTCAAGCTCGAGGGCCAGAAACGGTAGGTCAACTGAAGATAGTACCCCCATAAGCTTGATGGTGTCGTCGTGCCTTGTATGTCAAAGCGCGCGAATTCGCTCCTCAGTACGAAATTTTCCAAGATTGTTATGTTTCGAGGTCGGAACTCGGTGTCAAAGGCAATACCAGTAATGAGGTCTTGTGAACCGGTCTTGTAATCTCCGCGGTATCCTGACAGTCCTATTTCGTACTGATCAAAGAATTTCAACGTCCCGCGGCCGACGATGGCCTTATCGCCATTATTATCTGGGTTCAAGCCCGTTCGCGCACTTTGCAGACCTGGGTCAGGGATGTTGCCGGGTACCGCGATAAACTTATCCGTCAGCCCGTTGATCACCTGAATGTCGTAGGTGGCTTTGACATTCTCTGAGATCGGCAAGAAACCGAACGCGCCGAATCCTAAATCGCCCCAAGTGGTGGGGGTTACGAGCCGTGCGACAGAGGGGGGTCGCGTGAGGTCTCGACGAGGGTCGAAGTGATCAAGGTTGAACTTGCCGAAGGGGACCAGCAATATGCCAGCACGAATGTTGAAGGGCTGGGTAAGCAGAAGATCAACGTATGCCTGCTCTGCCTCAGCGGTTCCACGTGGAAGACCCAGATCAATTTCAGAATAGATGCGAATCCGGTCGTGGATATTTCCAGAAATCAGTAATTCCAAGTTACCGTCATAGGTCGTGCGCCGGTCCTTGAAACTTTCGAATGCAACAGCACCATAGGCGCCTACTTTGATGTTCTGGGCAAACTGATCTGACAAGCTGCTCTGTTGTTTTTCTACGAGCCCGAGGCGGTCTTTCAATTCCGTCAGTTCTTTTTGGTGCTGTTCCTCCATCTGCTGGAGCCGTTCTTTCAGCTTGTCGATTGTTTCTTCCTTCGGCATTCCGACCGGCTGGTTTGCGGCTTGAGCAAACAGCGCGCTCGGAAAGAGTATGCAAATCAGGAGAACTGCAAGCACGACCTCGTAAGATATAGGAGGCCATCCGTCACTGTATTTATGTTGCCGAGGTTGAAGCGCGCTCATGCCATATAGCTCCCTATCGAAGCGGGGTAATGATCCAGTTCGTGATCTTACCCTTTCCTCCTGGACGGCTCGTATAATGTCTTTGCTTATCACTAGGAAGCAACTCCCACCGAAGCACTGGTTGCTGATAGGTGTTGGGTTCTCCCTGATAGACCGGCTTTCGTAATTCCTCGATGATCAGATGCAGCTCATCATGGAGAACGAACACCAGGCCTTTCGTGCGGCAATCAGGCCTGTCTTGATCGGCCAGACTGAACTCCACCACTTCCTCTGGTAGTGCTTGGCGTAACGATTTTGAAATTGCAGGCGCCAATAGTTCCCCCTGCTGCCTGGTAAAGACCTCGCGTGAATGTTTCCCTGAGAAGGGAATCAGCGATCCAGCCTCATACTGAACGCTTTCTAGGATATTGAGTACCTCGTCTGGTTGAATTGCATATGAGTGGTTGTAGGGCTCAAGCGACGGGTATCCCGCTGGTATTGCTCGCAGAACGACTATGAGCGCATCGGTTTGATGAATGACAAGATGAGGACGAACCTGGCAGGACAGTGCGCTACAAAAGATGATGACGAATAGAGCAGCTAGAACACCTCTCGTAGATAAGACCGCGCTCTTCAATCACCCTCCAAATGGCAGGCTGTGCGAGCATGTTCCTTGGAAATCGCGTTACTTCGGCACATCGCCGTGCACCATGTTATTGGATGGGTTCTGAACCCAATAGCCTTATGAAGCCACCATACACACTTTACGATCGTGGCCAGGAGCTAGCACAACGTGAACTCCATGGGAATTGCGCATGCATGTGATCAGACGATGGTCGGCTCATTTCGTAAACAAACAATTTAGGAACTGCGGGAACGGAGTTGCTATCTATACAGAATGAACAGAGCTCAAGTCGAGTACTGGCCAAAAATGAACAGTTCTCGAGTGCCTCAGGCATAAGAACTTCCTTAATAGAATGCCAGAATGATTCATAGGTGCGAATTTCTAATTTGGAGCGAATTGCACAGTAGCCGGAATAATATGGCACTAAACCAATGCCCTGCCGATGTGAAGCAAGTGATTGTTGCGGGCGTTTTACGATTGATCAGGGCCTGCTACAATGAAACACTCATGAATTGTACTTCTCATGATTTATTGGAGTGATCTCGATCGGTAGTTTTCTAGAAGATGGACGTCATCGCCACACATAGCAACGCGGATTTCGATGGCCTGGCCTCCATGGTTGCCGCGAGCAAACTCTTCCCAGCGGCAAAGCTGGTTCTGCCGGCTGGAGGCCAGGAGGCCGTCCGTAATTTTCTTGCCGTACACGACCTCGATATCAGCAAACTCAAGGACATCGAGATCTCTCAAATCACTAGGCTCGTGCTTGTCGATACCCAAGAGCCCGACAGGATTGGAATTCTCAAGTCATGCATCGAGAATCCGGCGGTCGAAGTTGTGGTGTTCGATCACCACCCCGAACCAGACTTATCTCTCGCCGGCCGTTCGAAACAGTCTGTGATTGAATCGGTTGGGGCCACGACGACGCTTCTCATAGAGCAACTTCGGCGGCGGCATATTCCGGTGACGCCGTTTGAGGCGACCGTGATGGCCCTGGGCCTGTATGAAGAGACCGGATCATTCGTCTTCGCCTCTACGACCAGCCGTGATTTTGAGGCTGGCGCGTTTCTCGCCGCAGCCGGCGCGGATTTGAATATGGTGGCGGATACGTTGCTCCGTCCCCTCGATGCAGATGCTGTCGCGCTGCTGAACGACTTTTTAGAGCACAGTGACGTGCATTACCTGGAAGGCCGCAAGGTCCTGGTGGCCACGAGCACGATCGACCGCTGCCGCGGAGAGGCAGCCGGCGTGGTGCATCGGCTCGCTGAATTGCAGGCGGTCGATGCCGTTGTCGTAGCAGTGATGATGGCAGACCGAGTGGAAGTGATCGGAAGAAGCCGCAGGCCTGAAATCGATGTCGGCTGGATTGCGCGGGAATTCGGAGGAGGAGGCCACGCCGTAGCGGCAGCCGCCACAGTCAAAGGGCAGACGCTTGCGGAAGTCAAAGAGCGAGTTGTTCAGCTGCTGACCACACAATATCGCCCGACTCTGCTGGCCCAAGATGTTATGACCGGCCCGGTCAAAACGATCGAGGTCGAGACCAGCGTGACTGAAGCAGGGCAGCGGATGACGGCTTATGGGCTGAATGTGTTTCCGATCTTGGATGAGAAAGACCATTACATCGGAATCGTCAGCCGGGAGTCGATTCAGAAAGCCTTGTTTCATCGGCTGGGTAAAATGGCCGTGCGAGACATCATGCAGACCGACGCCTATATTGCGCAACCGGATACTCCGTTTCATGAGATCGAAACGGCCATGATCGAGCGAAACCAGCGCTTTGTGCCGATTATCACAGACACGAAGATCGTCGGTGTCATTACGAGGACGGATCTGCTGCGGACACTACATGATGATGTATTGCAGGCTGCCCGAATGCGGACGATGCGTCCAGGCGAAGCTCATATTGAGATCGGAGGGCCTCGCCGCAACGTAATGGGACTCTTGCAGAGCCGCTTGCCACATCGCCTGGCGACCTTGCTGGAAGACGCGGGTCACTTGGCTGACCGCTGCGAGGTTTCGCTCTTTGTCGTCGGCGGCTGCGTGCGAGACCTGTTACTGGGCATCGAGAATTTGGATTTAGACCTAGTCGTCGAAGGCGACGGCATCGCCTTCGCACGAACGCTTGGTGACATGCTGCAGGCGAGGGTCAAGGTACATGAGCGATTCGGCACGGCAATTCTGGTATTGCCTGATGGCTTCAAGCTCGATGTGGCCACTGCGCGGACAGAATATTACGAGTATCCCACCGCCTTGCCGAGGGTCGAACAGGGTTCCATCAAGAAAGACTTGTATCGGCGCGACTTCACGATCAATGCCTTGGCCGTTCGTTTGAACGGGAAAGGCTTTGGCGACATGCTGGACTTCTATGGCGGGCAACGGGATCTGAACGACAAGGTGATCCGCGTCTTGCACGGGCTGAGTTTTGTTGAAGATCCAACCCGCGTGTTTCGGGCCATCCGATTTGAATCCCGGTTCGGATTTCATTTGGGCAAGGACACGGCGGCGCTGATCGCCGGCGCCGTCAAGATGAACCTGTTTCACCGATTATCCGGCCACCGTCTGCTGGAAGAACTAAAACTACTGTTCGGCGAGCGGGAATCGAAACAGGCGATCACACGATTGGCGGAGCTCAATCTGTTGAAATTCATCCATCCGAAGCTGAGTTGGTCCAACCGATTGGACCAGCTGTTGGCCGCGCTGGAAGAAGCCGTCGATTGGTACCGTCTCCTCTACTTAGATCGGAAGATGGACGTCTGGGTGGTCTACATGATGGGACTGCTCGAGGTGTTGCCCGAGCGTGCCGTGAAAGACCTGCTTAAGCGCTTTCCCTTATCCGAACAGGAAGCGACCAAACTCAAAATGGCCCGCGTGGGCTGTCACAACATGATCCGTCGACTCGCATCGAAACGACCCCTCAAACCGGCAGAGGTCTACCATCTCTTGTCGGGACTATCCGATGAAACGCTCTTGATCCTCATGGCGAAGAGCAAAGGGGAAACAGTCAAGCGCCAGGTCTCAGCGTTCCTCACGACCTATCAGCATGTGAAGCCAATTCTGACGGGTACTGACCTGAAAGCCATGGGCTTGAAACCAGGCCCGCCGTTCAAGAAAATCCTCGACAGCTTGCTCGCCGCACGTCTGAACGGCGACGTAAGAACTGAAGCAGAAGAACGGCAGTTCCTTCATCAGCTGGTTCAAGACCCCAAGGGAGGTGTATGACGGATCGGAAACACACACATGCGGATCGGAATGCCACGCATAGGATCATCAGTTCGACAGCCTTAGTGGCTGACCTACAGAAATCGTAGCGCATCAGACAGAATAGTCTCCCATAGTTATTCTCTCGCCCCACCGCTCGTAGCAGTTCGCCCCATAAGCAATTGTAAAATTATGCTTTTTTAGAGCCAGGCTCCAGTCAGCATGATATCCAAGAGTTGGGAAGACCCCTAATTACCCTAAATAAATAGCTGGTTATTGCCGATAGTTAGTTATTGCAGGTGGTTAGTTATTGTCATGGTAGATGACGCAATTTGGCAGATCTGTATCTATGGCTTGTGTGTCGGCGTGGTGATTGCCGTCATGCTGGGACTTCCTCCTTTGCTTGGCGAGCGTCACTGGAAAAAGTCCGAACGTCGTTCTGAAAGCGCAACCGGCGTTCCCTATGAATGTGGGATTCGGCCCACTGGCAACGCTCAAGTCCGCCCACCGGTGCAATATTATTTGATCGCTATGTTCTTCGTTATTTTCGATGTGGAAGCGGCGTATCTGTATGCCTGGGCCGTCGCGGTACCCGAGACAGGCTGGCTTGG
Source organism: Nitrospira sp. CG24B (assembly GCA_002869845.2). Lineage (GTDB taxonomy): Bacteria > Nitrospirota > Nitrospiria > Nitrospirales > Nitrospiraceae > Nitrospira_D. The sequence goes on from NEWS02000004.1 coordinate 831,882, forward strand.
TTTTATTGAAGTGACCATCTTTGTGGCCATTCGCCGGAATGGCAGCAATGGATGGCAGACTGGACGATGGGCAGTGATGATGAAGCGAGAGAACAAGCAATTCAGTGGTACCGGGAACTGGTCGAGACGACCGATGATCCTCTCTCCAAGCTTCGGCTAGCCATCTTACTCGGGGAGTTCGGGCAGGAAGCGGCGGCACTCACTGAAACCAAGAGGTGGCAAGACCGCAGCGCGTCTACATTCCTATTCGGACAACTGATCGAAGCCGCATACGGGACCCAGCCACTCACCAGGACACAAGAAATAGAATTACAGGCCACGCTGGCGGAGGCGCTGCCGAGCGGATGGTTTTATGATCATCTCGCCGCAAGATTGGCAGGACGTGCGGGCAATCAGGATCTCCTCACATCCGTCAAAGAGCAGGGTGTACTCCGAGAGGATCGGGTTCAGCAATGGATCCGCCCATTGATCGGGTTCGAACTAATGTGTCTGGTGATAGGATCGATTATGCTGTTGGCGGTTGCCAGACTGTGGGGACGGCGGCAGGGACATCAGATGGACATCCTGCGTCTCCATGGACCCGGCGTTCCGCCTCCTTGGTCTGGAGAAACTGCTGCTGCCGTCATCCTCCGTGGCGGCGCCATGGGGGTCGTCACGACTGCAGTGATTCTGTCGTCATCGTCATTTCAGCATGGGGCGTTCCGTGTATTGGCCATTCCCTTGGCGAACCTACCGCTGCTGGTCCTCGCATATGTCCAACTGCTCAAGCCTGCCGGCCTGACGTTCACGAACGGCTTCGGTCTCGGAATTAAGCGAGAGGACCTTGGACGCCTGGCCTGCACCGTGCTCGCAGTGGTCGCAGCAGGACTCTGGGGTGAATGGGTCATGGGACGTGCCGCCGAGTTCCTGCATTTAAATAACCACTGGACGGAATGGTTTGATCGGGATCTCGTGTGGGGAACTCCACCCGTCATAGCCGTGAGCATACTCGAGTACGTCGTCTTCGCGCCGATCTTCGAGGAACTTGCGTTTCGTGGATTGCTGTTCGCGATGCTTCGTCGCCGGTTCGAATTCCTTCCCGCCGCCTTGATCAGTACCAGTCTCTTTGCGCTGGCCCATGGCTATAGCCTGATTGGATTTATCAGCGTGTTTTGGAGCGGGTTCCTCTGGGCGTGGATATACGAACGGACGGGAAGCCTGATTCCCAGCATGGTCGCCCACGCAATGAACAACTTGCTCGTGTGCCTTACGGTGATGGCGTTGCTTCGTTGAGCGAGTTCCTCTGTATCAGCGCAAGTGCCTCGAAGAGATCCCCATAGCGCAAGCCTGTACCACCCAACTTCAGCAACTCGCTCATCCGCCTGTTCAACACCCGCTTCCCTATTACCTGGGATTTTTGAGAGTCGGAAGATCGAATAGCCCATCGTTGCTCGACCATCTGACAGATCTCCATCCAGGTTCTCGGATGTCCATCGCTGATGTTGTAGACCCCGCCGGAGTCGGCATGCGTGAGGGCGGCGAGGCAGGATGAGGCCAGATCCTCAACGTGAATCAGATTGACATATTTGCGCGAGCAATTCACTCGGCCTGTTCTAATCCATTCGACGGGATTGCGGCCAGGACCATAGATCCCCGCAACTCGTAAGATGATGGCTCCATATGACGTTCGTAAGAGTTCCTCGCCTTGTACGCGAGGTTTCTTCAGGTCGATTAGGGCTGTTTCGTCAACCCAGGACGGGGGGTACTCAGCTGAGTCTTCGACGTCATAAGCAGAGGTACTGCCGAGCACGACCAGCCGGCGGGTGCGTAGCGATGCGGCATCAGCGAACTGCCGAACCAACTCGATCGGTATTGCGGGAAAGCACCATATGATATCGGTTGATGGTGGAATCGCCTGCCAGGTCTCAGGTTGTGCCAAATCGAATCGTATCCGTTGATCAGGACTCAGATGGCCGAGATGCCGCTCGGGGTCCCGACTGGTAGCGAAGACCTGAGAGTAGCGGTGCTGGGCGAGCGGCAAGAGAAACTTAGCCGTGTAGCCTGATCCGAGAATAATAAGGGAGCGATGCACGATCAATTATACTCCATGCCGATGGGTCCGCAGTGTGCCAGCGAGAACCGATCAGAGTCCAACAAAAAACGTCATTTTAGTTGGTGTACGTATTTCATCGTGCTATACGAGAACTGAGTGATCTCATACTCCGAGACACACAAAAGGGAACCACATGAACACACGAATGTCGTCATGGCTCGCCTTGCCGCTCCTGCTGTTGACCGGCTGCCCAAGCGGAGGCGGCGGGGATGGGGGATTTGGAAACGGCGGTGGAATAAGCTCGCGAATCGCGTATGTCGCGAATAGCGGATCCAACAATGTGTCTGGGTACATGATCGCGACAACCGGAGCACTGACGACCATTAGTGGTTCTCCTTTTTCTGGCGTAACGGCTCCATCCGCGATTACTGTGTCTGCCAACAGCGCATTCGTGTATGCCACCAATCAGGGTGGAGCAAACACGGTATCGGCATTCAGGGTCAACGGCACGACGGGTGAGTTAACGGTTGTGGCCGGTTCACCCTTCGCGGCTGGGACCACC
>NEWS02000004.1:834575-851853 GCA_002869845.2 Nitrospira sp. CG24B
CCACAATTGCTGCTGGCACATCGCCAAGCGGAGTTTCCATTGAACCGAATGGTCTGTTGTTATACGTCTCCAACGGTGGCAGTAATAATGTATCAGCGTATAGCATCACAGCAGGAACTGGCGCCCTGACTCCAGTCAGTGGCGCGTTGGGAAACCCGTTTTCCGCAGGAACGACACCGTCTGGTATCGCCACGCCTGGTCGGCCGTAAGTCTTCTTCTATAAACGAATAGTAGCCAGCGGCGCATGTACTGCGCCGCTGGCTACGTGCGCACAAAGACGCTAAGCCTGAAGATGGCAGCCATTGCCGCCAACATCCAACCAACACTCCAAACTGCGTCGTTGTTAGTGCTTCGTGAGGGTGGTATAAAACACATATGGTCCACCGAGACACTCACACCACTTTGATCCTGAAGAAGGCACTACTGGGAGGGCTCTTTTCATTGGTCGTGCTCTCATCAGGCTGTGGCGACGACGGAGGCGAGGGTGGGGGATTTGGAGGAACAGGGGGGACGTTAGGAGGGCTTGGAACGACCTCCATCCTCTATATCGCGAATAGCGGCTCCGATAATGTGTCGGGGTACAGCATCAATGCCACAAGCGGAATCCTCGCCCCGATTCCTGGCTCTCCGTTTGCGAATGTCTCGGGTCCTTCCGCCTTGGCCGTGTCCTCTAATGGATTTTTCGCCTATGTGACGAACGGTAGAACAAGCACGGTCGCGGCATTCAGAGTTTCTACAGAAGGCGCACTCCTCTCAGTCCCGACGACGCCATCCAATCCCAATCCGGCGCCGGTCGAAGCAGCTCCGGGCGCACTAGCCATTGCTCCAAACACGAAGTATGTGTATGTGGGAAATAGTGGCACGGACAAGGTGACCGCGTTCACCATAGAGGCCTCTGGCGCCTTAACCTTGATACCGCAATCGGCCGGCGCCACGAATCCTGTATCAGTCAACGGAGCCGATCCCGCAGCGATTGCGATCACTCAAAACGGGCAATTCCTCTATGTCGCCAACAGCGGGTCCAACGATATCACGGCGTTTTCGATCGGAGCCACCGGGCTTCTCAGCCTGATCGCTCCGTCTGGAACAAACACCAACCCTGTCAAGACCAGTGTGACCGCCCCGAAAGGCATGGCCATCTCACCGAACGGATCGTTTCTCTATGTAGCCAACAGCAGCACTCATAACGTGACGGTTTTTCAGATCGGAACAAACGGCCTCTTAACCTTGGTGCCACCTGCAGGGGGCACGACAAATCCGATCCCCACAGGCGGTACGACTCCCAACTCCATCATGATCTCCCTTGATGGACGATTTCTTTATTCCGCCAATGGCGGCGGCACCATATCGGCATTCACGATTGGAAGCGACAGACTCTTAACGCTCGTACCAAGCGTGGCAGGGAATCTCAATCCCGTATCAGCCGGAGCCAATGCAAGCCCCGTAGCCCTGACGATGTCACCAGATGGGCGATTCCTATACGTGGCAACCAACGTGACGACCCTGGGGGGGCGTGTGTCGGCTTTTACCATTACCCCCGAAACTGGGACGCTTGTCCCGTTGACGGCACTGATAGGTAATCCTTTTCTGGCGGGAACCGCGCCCTCTGCGATTGCGACGCCTGGTCGTCCATAGATCAGCTGTCGAAACCTCTCCACTCGCTGCACTGGCTTTCAGCTGGCCAGGCGATTTCGGAAGCGTTCGGCTGCCATTGATGCGTCTTCGGATCGGCGATCCCGCAGGAGATGCTGCAGCTGATTCGCGGGAACTGGTTTGCTAAACAGGTAGCCCTGGTACGCGGCACAGCCTTGCATGCGAAGAAATGCCAGCTCGTCGCGAGTCTCCACTCCTTCGGCCACGACGTGCAGCTTGAGCGCGCGACCCATGCCGATGATCGCTCGTATGATCGGGGAATCCACTGTGCCGAGCTTGAGATCTTTGACGAACGCCCGATCGATCTTGAGCGTGTCGAGGGGAAACCGCTGAAGATACGCGAGCGATGAGTATCCCGTGCCGAAATCATCGATGGCCAAGCGAAACCCAGATTCCTTCAACTCCCTGAGCGTGGCAATGGTGGTCGACGCGTCGGTCATCAACACGGTCTCCGTAAGTTCCAGTTCAATATCCTGAGGATTCCCGCCCTGCTCATAGACGAGTGCCTTGATATGCCCGGCGATATGGTGTTGCCGGAAATGCAACCCGGAAAGATTGATGGACACGGCTGTCGGAGCGAATCCTCCTTTGTGCCACATCCGCTGCTGCTGAGCCACGCTCGTGATCACCCATTCACTCATCTGGATGATCAGATCCTCTTCTTCGGCCACCGGAATGAACTCAGCCGGAGAGATCAACCCACGCGTGGGATGTTGCCATCGGATGAGCGCTTCAAAGCCGATGACCTTCTCCGAAAGAATATCGACCTGTGGTTGATAGTGGAGGATGAATTGATTCGCGGCAATGGCGGCGCGTAAATCCTGTTCCAGGCTGATTCGGGCGGCCAGTGAGGTGTTCATCGCGGAGGAGTAGTATCGGTAACTGTTCTGGCCCGTGGTTGTGGCGGCTTGAAGGGCTGTGACGGCATTGCGCAGAAGAACATCAGCATCCGCACCGTCGGCTCCAGGTATCGCGAGTCCAATATGTACCGAAAGCGTCACGCTCGTACCGTCGATCACAAATGGAGTACCGAGAGCGCTCATCAATGTGTGAGCCACTTTGGCAGAGTCCTCAGGCGCGGACAAATGGGTGTACAGCATCGCGAATTGATCGTCACTCAGACGCGCCAGGACAGGAGTTTCCGCACCGGTGGACGGTACATGTGTGACGCCAGCCGAAAGGGTATGCTGGAGGCGCTCCACGACGTCCTTGATGAGCTGTTCGGCTTTTCGCGAGCCATGCATGTCACGCAAGCGATGATACCGGTCGAGACGGACGACGAGGAGTGCGCCGATGACATGGCTGCCAGCGCCACAGGTCATTGCCTGTGCCACGCGATGGAGGAATAAGCTTCGGTTGGGAAGGTGAGTCACACTGTCATAGTTGGCGAGAAAATAGATCTTCGCTTCCGTCGCTCGCATATCGGTGACATCTTGGACCGTTCCCACCATACACTCCGCCCGCCCGGTGTCGTCCATAATGGTCTCCCCAAGGACGTGGACGATGCGTTCGGCGCCATCGTTCTGGACGAGGCGATGGTCGAGATCAAATTCTGTTCCATCGGCGACCGCCTCTCGCATGGCCTCGGCAACCAATGCGCGATCCGCTTCGTGCACACGAGCAAGATACGAAGCCTGGGAGTGATCACACAAGGCTGGAGCGATTCCGAGGATCCGGCACGCCGCATCCGAGACGTGCATGCGGTTTTTGACAAGATCCCATTCCCATCCGCCTAATTGAGCAATTCTCTGGGCTTGAGCAAGTCGGGATTCGCTGCTGCGAAGGGCGTTGAGCATCTCACTTGCCCGAAGCATGTATCGTACGCGTTGACTCAGGATGAGCCCAGGACAAGGCTTCACGATAAAGTCGGTCGCGCCGACTTCGTAGGCCTGCGCGATCGAATCGATATCATCCAGCCCCGTCATGATGAGAATAGGCACAAATTCACCACGCGGCAGCTGCCGAAGTTGCTGACAAGCAACAAACCCATCCATGCCCGGCATTTGCAAGTCGAGGATAATGATGTCCGGCATCGTGACTGCGGCACAGTCGATGGCGGCTTGCCCCGACGAGGCTTCCTCCACTCGGAGATCCTCTTGTTCCAGACTCATCCGTGATAAGGCGCGTAACGCGGGATCATCGTCGACGATCAGGGCAAGGGGAAGAGATGGTTGGGCAAGAGACGTCATGCGGCTCTCCTCTTGTTGAGTTCAGCTCCAAAAATCTGGCTGGCGTGGTCAAATGCCGCATCCAGTTGATCCTGCAACGATACGGCCTCTGTGAGCTGCCCCTGGCGACTGAGGGTCTCGAACTGCTGGCAGAGTGTTGCGAGAGAGAGGGCGCCGAGGACCGCGCTTCTGCTTTTCAAGCTATGCGCAGCCTGGTTGACAGCCGTGGCATCTCCAGCAGCCATGCCTTGATGCAGTGTATCGACAAGTTGTTGTGAGTCCGCCAAATACAGCGTCAGGATTTTTGCCAGTATATCCTCTTTGCCTGGCTTTTGGATGCTCGTGATTGACTTCCACGCCTTCACATCGACAATCAAGGACGCCTCTAACGCTGGTTCCGGCGTCACCGGGACCAGCGTCATCGTCGGCTGTGGAGCAGGCTGATCGATCGTTGACGGTGTCGGAGCTGGCTGCAGCCAGGAGGTCAGCACTGTCCGCAGCCGTTCCATGGAGAAGGGCTTTGCGATGTAGTCGCTCATGCCGGCGGCTAAGCAATGCTCGCGGTCACCCAGTGTCGCATGGGCCGTGAGCGCAATGATGGGAATGGCGGACCGAGATCCAGCCGTTTCCCATTCACGGATCATCTTGGTGGCTTCAAAACCGTCTCGCTCCGGCATTTGGCAATCCATGAGAATGAGGTCATAGGCGGCTCTCTTCGCCTGGTCCACCGCTTCTTGGCCGTTCTGAGCCACCGTGACAGTGCAACCCAGAGTCTGGAGCATGAGCACGGCGATTTCTTGATTGACTGGGTTGTCTTCGGCCAATAACACCTGCCCACACAACTCCGAGGCCGGAGTCGGCGCGATCTGTGCCTGCGAGACCATCACCGATGTGTTGGTCAACCCATTGACGAGCGCATCACGCAGCGTCTGGTAACGAAGCGGCTTGGTGATACAGTGCATCCCACCGAATGCGGGGTCTGGTTCGACATCCCCCCGCTGCGTGAACGATACCAAGCGGAGGATGCCGGCTTCGCTCAGTGATGAATCGGAGGTCAGCGCCTGCAACAATTCCTGGCCGGTCATGTCTGCACAGGATTCATCGACGAGGGCCAACACCTTACCGCTATCCGTGGCGAGCTCGTTCATGACGAACTCAAGAAATTCTGAGCCTGAGCTGGCCATGTTGACCGAAAGGCCCCAGTGCGTGAGATAGCGGGCCAGAATCCGACGGGTCACAGGGTGATGGACAGCCGCGCATACCCGCACACCTGCCAGTACGGGATCAGCCTGGTGCTCGACCACCGTTCCAGCTTGAAGCGGAAACGGGAGGACGACCCAGAACGTGCTGCCTTGCCCGATGACACTCTCCACTCCAATCGTCCCACCCATCAGTTCGCTCAGCTGTTTACAAATGCTGAGTCCTAGGCCGGTGCCTCCATGCACCCTGGTAGAAGAGCCGTCCACTTGGGAAAAAGACTGAAAGAGTTTCGCCTGGCCTTCGGCGCTGATGCCGGATCCTGTGTCCGTGACGGCCAGTCTGATCATATGTGGAGTCCCCTCACTGGAAAGGCACAGATCGAGTGCCACGGTCACACTCACGTCGCCGGCTTGGGTGAATTTGATGGCATTGCTTAATAGATTGGTGAGGATTTGTCGGACTCGAATCGGATCGCCCAGCACTGCGGTTGGGAGGGTTGGATCGTACTCCACCGACAGGGTGAGGTGTTTGCGCTGTGCGCGCTCGGCCAACTGCTCAACGGTTCGCTCGATGAGATCTCTGAGATCGATCGGCGCCGACTGGATGTCCAGTTTGCCGGCTTCGATCTTTGAAAAGTCGAGAATGTCGTTGATCAGCGTTAAGAGCGTGTCGCCGGAATTGTGAATCGTGTCCACATAATGGCGTTGCGTGTCGGAGAGGGGAGTGCGGGCAAGAATTTCGGTCATGCCAATGACACCGTTCATCGGTGTCCTGATTTCGTGACTCATATTCGCCAGAAACTCCGCCTTGGCCTTCGTCGCATCTTCCGCCGCGATCTTGGCGAGGGCGAGGGCTTCCTCAGACTCACGGCGCCGCGCGGCTTCCAGCACAAGCGTCATGAAGTTCGCCAAGGCCTGTGCGAATTGCTGTTCATCCGGCGCCCAGTCTCGAGACGAGCCGACATGTTCGATGGTGATGACGCCTGTCAGCTTGCCCTGGGTCTGAAACGGTGCGTCGATTCGGGCACCGATTTGCTGAGGTGTGAGACTCCCTGTGACCAGTTCCCGTAAATTTGGATCTTGTTGCGCCTGTGATGCAGCGAGAAGTTGTCCGCAGCCCAGTGTTTCAAAATAGATTGGATACTGTGCGCGGACCAGTTTTCCGCCGTAGGCATGCGTATTGGCCGGTCGATCGTAACTATCAAGACAATACAGGGATTGTGTCTGCTCTTCAAAAATCCACACACTGACACGATCGACGACAAGCGCCTGCGCAGCGAGGGTGTTCAGCTGTTTGGCCGTAATCGGGAGAGCCCCCTCAAACACCGTGCGGTCCTGCACTAGGGCCAGTGTGGCGCTCTGTTGATGGCGAAGCCGCTCTTCCTTTGTTTCCAATAACTGATTTGCGGATTGGAGAATCGTCGCACGCTCCTCTGCCTGCTGCTTGTCGTCGACGGCCCCAATCAATTCAATCTGCGCCTGTATCTGCGCTTTCATGGCTTGGTTCTTGGCCAAGGCCACGGCCACCTGATCGGCCAGGCGACGGGCATGGACCAGATTGTCGGCCGGTGGTTTGTGTCTCTGGCGATAGGCCAGCACCAACGCGCCGCTGACGATCTCGTTCACGATGATTGGAAACGTGACAAAGAGCGAGAGGTCCGGCTTCTGTATCGACGTCAGGTATGACGGCAGGGTAGAGGCCGTAGCAATAAAGTGGTTGGGATGGGCCTTCATCGTGGCGAGATGGTCGTCGGAAAACTGGCAGGGATAGGCCTGCGACTCATGATCTGATTGACCGTGAATGACACGCACCCATAGGACAGCGGAGTTTCCCTCTTCAGGATCGACCAAGATCATCCCCACGGCGTCGCACGTAATCGCGTCAGTAATGCGTGACTGTATGACCTTGATCATGGCCACTGGTTCATGGCTCGAAAGAATCGCTTGGCTGATCGTCGAAATAGCCTCCAACATGTGAAACTGTTGGCTGAGCTTTCCGGTCATACTATTGAATGAGCCTGCGAGATCGTGGAATTCATCGTCGCTATTCACAGTGACACGAGTGGTGAAATCGCCGGCGGCGAGCCGAGCGGTGCCTTCCTGCAAGAGTGCGACCGGTCGGAGACTGCGACGGATTTGCGACAGGCTAAGCAGAACGACTGCACTCAACGCGGACGCGATGACGAGCAGGAACGTGTGGCGAAACTGCTCGACAGGAGCCAACGCTGATTCACGGGTTTGGTTCAGGACGATGACCCATGGTTCGACAAGAAACGTATGCCGGAGCGGCATGGTCCAAGCCCCTGCGACATACTCCTGTCTGCCAAATCGCCACCGGATCCCATCCCCCATCGGAGCCGCCACGTCATGTCTGTGAAGATCAGGAAGTGAAACCTGTTGAGGAAAAGTCGAGTAGAGGCTGTGTCGCTGGCCGTCTTCAACGATGAGATCCGTATCGCCCGGAAGGGTATCTTTCACCTGAGTGCTCCACAGCGATGTCTCATCGATCTGGGCGGTGAGGAGCCCTGCCTCCCATCGGTCTGGGTTCACGATGCGGGTGAGAGTGAGGCGAGGATCGCGATCTGGAATAGCCTGAATCTCCAACAAGGCCTTCCCTTCTTGAAGGTGGGCGACCTGCGCCGGCGTGAGGTGGCGCCGGCTGGGATCGGAAGCCGCAAGGAGACGAATCTCTTGGAAGCGCCGGCCCAACTCTTTTACCGAGGCCGTGATGGTTGTGTCTTCGCGGACTATGCCAGTCTGCGGCAATTCGGAGGCGATCCGATCTAGATCGGCGGTCAAGGTCAGGAGATGGCTATACAGCACCATCCCTTGGGATTTACTCTCCTGTTTCAGCCGGGCCGAGGTTTGAACAATCAGTTGTTCCGTGACTTGGCGATAGGAAACCCATCCGAGAATGGAGGTCGGCACGAGGGCGCAGAGCACGAACAGACCAAGAATCCGGCGCGCGATACGGCTGTGGAGGAGTGGGTGGGAGAACGTCGTCTGCATGGGCTCCACGCGTTAGAAGTTCTTGGCCAAGCCGTAAAATCCGCCGTCACTCGCGCGAATGATATCATCATGACTTTTGGGTGGATTCAGTGGGGCAACGGTGTCTTTATCTTTTCCCATGCTATAGATATCGAAGTCCGAGTTGATCGGGACGAGGAACCGGTCCTTCCGTGCTCCTCCGACACCTCCGCAGGGTGGGCCACCTCCGCCACCTCCTTTGCCTCCACCTCCATTGCCACCACCGCCTTGGACAAAATGGAGAAGATCTTGATGGTCCCCGTGATCAATGGCGAAAGAAATATGCCCATTGCGATGCATGAAGGGGGAGTCTGCGGCAGGAATAACTTGCGGACTGTGCTTCTTACGTAATTTCAGTCTGGCCAAGCTTCCAATGTCCGCAATGGTCCCACAGTTGATTTTGTAGTACTGATACGGCGTTCCCCATGGATCCAGCATGGTGCTCCGTCCGATATCCGCCAGTGAATCTGGATATTGTTCCGCGCCAAGCGCATATCCTTTGATTTCTTTCGTAAGGCCATGGAGTTCCGAAACGGTCTTGGCCACGCGGGCTTTTTCGACAAAGTCGAGATAGTTGGGAACGGCAAGGGAAGCCAATACCCCAACAATCGAGACCGCGAGCATGAGTTCAATGAGGGTGAAGCCTTCAGCCTGTGAGAGCGCAGACCATGACGCTGGCGTCGCCCAAGATGGGCGCTTCCGTACGACACGCACTGTTCCGTTTCCCATCCTGACCGTCTACCCGCTGTAGGTTTTGAATGTATCGAGGGACGTCTTGAGCCCGGCCAGGCTCTGCTCCATCTGCTTGGCCAGAGCTATCAAGGCTGGATCGTTCTTGATGACGGCCACTTCTTTGAACCGGGTGGTATCGAGTGCCAGCATGACCTGCGCATGTTTCAGTGTATTGATTTTTGTTTGCAGCTGGGCGGTCATCTGATTCACAAGATCGGCTTCCGGGACGAGATAGTCACCTTCTCGAAACGTGGCCCTCACGCACAAGTTCCCGTCACCGATTTGGGGAAACACCCGCGTGAGACGATAGAGCGGGCCGGCGACACGTTGCATGAGCAGCAACGAATGAACGCAATGGATCAGGACCACAATGCTCGCGCCAAGCGCCCAGGGCCAGAATCTGGCGTGCAGGTTGAGCAAGTCGTCGGCCACCACGGCGCGCTCCTGCCAGGAGAGGGCTGGATTGTCGAGCGATTGCAGGAGTGGTTTGAAGACCGGGATGGCCAATACCACGAACACGATCAGCGAATACGCAATGACGTGGCTGAGGACACGCGCTTGGAGCGGATGGACGGAGCTCATCAATCGGCGTTTGTGCCTGTGACCGCTGCTTGGCTTCGCTCGCGCGTCTTGCAATGGCACTGACACCAGTGAAGGACGTGGGCCGGAGGATTCCTTGGAGATCTTGGAGTCGGTTGGAGTGTCGGCCTGTTGGTTGGATGGGCTTGTCGCTCGAAGTGGTTCTCCCATGATTATGCGGCCTTCATGGCATTGGAGGATTGACTGGCGCTCGATCCGGCATGTTCAGCGCACGGTTGCGCGAGTGGCCGCTGTGTCTGTAGCTCACATTCAGCCAGACAGGCCTTGAAGCGATGGATTTCCCCTTCAAGCGTTTGCAGAGCAGCTGTGATCTGTCCTGGCCCTTGCTCGCGAACTTGCAGGGCAACGGTTTCGTAGGCTTGTGTCACGAGTGCGGAATGCAGGGTGATGGTCTGTATCCTGTTTTCGAAATGATCCAGCATGCTGTTAAAGGCCTCTGCTTCCCGATGCAAATAGTCATGCTTCCGCAAGCGCGCGCGCTGATGCAGTTGACCGGTTCCGATCGACCGAAAGAGCGCCGTAAAACGATAGAGCGGGCCGGCAATGCGATGCATGAAGTACAGGGAATGGAGGAGCAACACGAGAAATGTGATGATCAGCCAGGGCCAAATCCGACCATTCAACTCGAGAAACTGCGTCGCAATGTCCGCGCGTTGTTCCCAGGAAATAGATGAATCATAGAGCGGTTGAGCCATCGGCAGGAACACCACGGCATAGAGCGTGAGCAGGAGACAGGCGAAGTAGAGGAGGGTGGTGATCACAAACCAGTATTGAACCGGATGAACAAAGAGCTGTCGGCGCTGAAACACTCCCTTCATGATTGCATCGCTTTTCTCGTCCAGACGAGATGCGACTGGTTCTTGAAGGTGATGGTCTGTTCCTTCGTGTGGTAATAGAACGATAAGGTTTGCTCATCGCGTCGTGAGTCACCATAGATCACCGTGTACAACGTACGAGGACCATCAGGAAACACCTCGAAGCGACGAATGGCTTGCGCATCCATGTGTTCCACTCCGATGCTGAAGGCCACGCCGGTCTTGGTAAACACCAACATGCCGTCTTCGTATCCTTTCGCGGATGTTTCCCATGCGCCGATCAGTTCGTTTGGGCAAGAGACGGCTTCGTCCCGTGCCACCACGGCATAGATCAGGCCGGCCAGCATCACGCAGGCGACCGCAAGGAGGACCCTGGTGCGTCGATCGGATCTTGTGTCGACAGGCAACGCAGCGGCTGTTGTCGCGTCTCTCATGGGAGCCTCATCTCATCGGACTAGTCATTACGTAAATGGTAGTGACTCCATACTAGCGGGTTTGTCTTACCGGTCAACAACTTGATCACTTCCAACAGGGTAAGGCAGAGGCAAGAAACGGAGCGGTCTCTGGAAGTTTTCACCTGCGCTTTTTATGACTGGAAGTCAGCGGCGTGGCGAGAGGAAGAATGACGGGGAGGCATCCATGCGATGGGGCATGCGGGTCGAAGAATCTCGGAAGACATGCAGTGGCTCGACGAGAAAAGTCGCCACGGGGAGGCAACGAATCAGGTCCGCTCGTGATGCTGCAACCACATCAACATGTCGCGCGTGACCTGTTCCGGCTTGTCTTCATGCAGGAAATGTCCCGCATCGGCGACCGTCACCACCGTCAGGTCCTCGACGAAATCATTCAGCCTATCAAGATTCTGACGGACGAGCGCCTGATCTCGCACCCCCCAGATCACCAGTGTAGGGACGTGAATGGTAGGATATCCCAACCTTCGCTGACGTAATGCCCCGCCGCCGCGTAGGGCCGCGCGATAGTAATTCAGCATGGCTGTAAGCGCTCCTGACTCGCACGCTTGTCGTCGATACAGTTGAATGAGATCATCCGGCATCTGCTCGGCCATGCGCCGAAAGATCTCACCGATCATATAGCCATGACCGACAGACAATGCCGCTTCCGGAAGCCAGGGCATTTGAAACCATCCCGTGTACCAGGAGCGGTGCAATTGCCGCCACTGTTGTACTTCCCGTTCAAAGCAGGCCGGATGGGGCGCGTTGACAATGATTAAGGCTTCCACGCGCCCGGCGTGCCGCATCGCATAGTACCAGGCGATGATTCCACCCCAATCATGCCCGACCAGGATGGCGCGCTGAACCTGCGCGGCATCGAGAAGTCCGGTGACATCGTCCATCAAGGATTCAATTCGGTAGGCGTCTATACCTGTTGGTCGCGTCGTACCACCGTATCCTCGGAGATCAGGCGCCCAGACCCGATACCCTGCCTGTGCCAGCGGATCAATTTGATGTTGCCATGAGATGGCGGATTCTGGAAACCCATGCAGGCAAAGTATCAGCTTCTCGCCGGACCCGGCCATGGCCACCCGAAAGGAGAGTCGGTTCGAGATAATCTGTTGAACGGTCATGGTTTGCGTATCAGCTGTATTGAGATCCATCCACTGCCAGACGGGAAGCAAGGTCTGCACGAGGAGTCATGCCCGCCAAGAGAAGTTTCCGCCCCACTTTTTTATGCGCCACGGCAAAATAAGAGAAACTTCTTTTCAGCGTATCGACTTCCAGCTACACTCTGCAACATGACGAAATACATGATCTGGCAAGATCAGGGTAAGTGGCGTGGCTGTCTGCAGAGTTCTCCAGACCATCAGATTCAAGCAGAGTCGTTTGAAGAGCTGCAGTTCAAGCTTGGTCACCTATCCCGTGAACGAACCGGCGACAAGCCTGCTCCTCTCCGGAAAATCGCCTGAGAGATTGTCTGCTGTGACGGCAAGGCCGAACCGGTGGCTTGAGACCAACGGCTCGGGCATTCGTTTGACTTATACAGCCAGAATTGTGCTTCAGGCATCACGCTCGCTTCATGCTTCTCTATCCCTTGAGCCTTTTCCTCGACATCAACGCGCATGTTTTTCGATCCAGGGAGTCGCCTGACACCTCGCCGCTTTTTTACTGAGTCTTCTTGCGAACGATAGCCACAAGCGGCCTTACGATATGACCCAATGCCGCACGGTATACCGTCCTGAGAATGTCTCACCGGGAACAAGCTGTTTCAGCCCCCAGTCCGGATGATTGAACGCATCACTCGTGCAGGTCATCGGTTCGATGGCAAGCGCGGCTCGTGGCGCATCGGCAATAGCATCTCCGGTGTACACGACCACTGCGGAAAACGCCTGATCCATTGTCATCTCGATGACACGACCGCTTGCGGGATGACGCAAGGATGCCGTGGCCATTCCCTGTGCATCGCGTTCGAGCTGTACATAACAATGGTTGAAGCGCTGACGACCGATCTTACGATATCGTCGGTAGTCCCACGGCGTGCCAGTCACGCTCAGAATTTTACCTGTTGGAATAAGCCGCTCGTTGAATTCCACAGAGGCGGCTCCCGGGATCTGAGCCTCAGCCTCGTCGATCACAGACGTTCCAACGGTGAAGTAGGGATGAAAACCGACTCCGACCGGCGCAGCCTGTTGCCCTTCATTTTTCACGGTGAACGCGCAGGCGAGCCCAGAGGCACCGAGGTCATACATCACTCTTACGGCAAGTGAAAAAGGATAGCCTCGTCCAGCATATGTCTCGGCATCGAGACGAATTTCAAAGGTCACCTGGTTCGCGTGAGCATCCTGTACCTGCCACGGCAGACTGCGAACGAACCCATGAATGGCGTTCGGCCCTTCCTTATCGTTGCATTCCAGCTGGAATCGCTGTCCATCGAACGAATAGCGCCCATCGCCGATGCGGCCAGGAAAGGGGATGAGCACGTCGCCCTGTCCGCCTCGCTTCCCGCTGCCACCAGAATAGCCCCAGACAATATCGATTTCTTGTCCGCTTTCATCGATGAAGAAGTACCGCCGTAACGAGCCTCCCCATGGAGAAACAACCACACGCTGGTTTTCAAACGATAAAGAGAATTCAGTATCCGGTGTGACAGGCTTCATGATCGCGCAGTATAGCACTGCAGCAATGGATGGCGAAGTAAAGCTTGTTCGGCGAGCTTCGATCGCAGTAAACAGAGTTCAACCGGAGACCAGTTGACGATTATATGATCTGCGGTAGCTTTTGGAAGAGAGGGTTCTTCAGCTCATCGGTCAAACCGATCACTGGGTGCCATCGTGATGAAGGAAGAATTAGATTCTCATAACGTATTCGTCCTGCATGATTTTCTGTCGAGCGACGAGTGCCTGGCGCTGATTCGTCGGAGCGAAGGTCTCAGTTACGAGACCGGAACCGTCGGTGGGTTCGTCGCCGAGGAAATCAGGAACAATGAACGCGTCTTGGTCGACGACAAAGCCTTGGCGGACACGTTGTTCAACCGCGCTGCGCCATGGTTGCCCGCAGTGGTGGAAAGCCGCCACCTTGTCAGATTCAATGAACGCTGGCGTTTCTACCGGTATCGACCAGGGCAGACCTTCCAGCCTCATCGAGATGGATCGTATCTATCGCTTGAAACTTACGAGAAGAGTGAGGTGACCTTCTTGATCTATCTGAACGACGACATGGCCGGTGGGGAAACACGATTCTTTGCAGACATGGAGCAGGTGGCTCAAGGTTGTCCTTACCTGACCGTCAAGCCGAAGAGAGGAGCAGCGTTGGTCTTTCTCCACTCTATCTGGCACGAAGGGGCTGTTGTACAGAGTGGAGAGAAGTATGTGCTGCGTACCGATGTGATGTACAAATTATGACCAGACTGGCAAGCATCGCTCAGTACCATATCTGGGATTGGAATAGGCGACGTGTCGTCTCCGATCTCACGCCGAACATACTCGGAGAAACCCAACCGTTCCCACGTTCGTCATACGCGCGAGCAAAGCCTGACGCAACCGAATCCTATCGCACCACGTCACTTGAGGGTCCTATACCGACAGATTTCCGGCTCGGCAGCTAGAAGGCCCACTACCTGTTGCAGGACAACAGAGACGTGCGGGGTTGCAAAATGTGCCTGTTCCGCTGCCGCACTCGCCCATTTCTCGACGAAGACAAAGTCGGCTGGATCGGAGCCATTCTGCAGCAGCTCATAACTGAGGCATCCCGATTCGCGACGTGTTGGCTCAACAAGCGCGGATAAGATTTCCCGAACCTGTGCGACATGCTCAGTCTTTGCTCTGACACGTGCAATCACTCGGAGGGATGTGTCTGGGGTCATGTCATTCTTCGCTCGATATCGTTCTTGATCTCATCACAAGGCCGGCGTCCACCCGTGGGTGAGTGTACTGCAAGGCGGGGCGAGTTTCCTTCCCTGTTAGGTTCCGCAAGGGGATGGGCAGGTCCCTCGAAGCGCCACGATTCATGCTCACCTGAAGGAGAAAAAGAACGTGCTCCGAGACAGAGGTCGCTTACCTTGTAAATGGATTGCCAGCTTTCTTCCAGTCGTCGAGGTTCATGATGACCGCAGAGGTCTGCGTGAATCCGAGCTCACCAAGGGTTTGAGCAGCAAGGGTCGCGCGCTTTCCACTTTGACACTGGAGCACAATCGGGCGTTCCACATCGGCTTTCTCCGCAGATCCGACGTGGTTCCAGATTTGGGATTCGATCACGCCGCGGGGAATGTTGATCGCACCTGGGACGTGTCCAGCTGCATATTCTTGAGGCTCACGGACATCGAGGATCAAGGCTGGTCCAGGATTCTCGACGATCTTTCGATACTCCTCCATGCCGATGGTTCTGACAGGCTTCTGTACTGCGGCACCGTTTTGTTTGGCTGCCGGTGGGAGGCTCTGAGCGAGAGCGGGAGAAGATATGGACAGGGAGGCGCCGATGAAGGCAGAGACGAAACAGAGGGCTAACCCACTCATGGTCTTCATACAAGAATCTCCTTCTGATGACTGTACCGTACTTGGATTTGGAAAGAGCGCAGAAAATTCAGTGTACCCTGACTCCCGTTGTTCCTCAAGGGCTACATTGTTGACCCCTCAAGAGCGGACCCTGCTAGCTGCGTTTCCATGGTCACGATTGGAGTGCCCGCTTAGAGATTACCGGGGAGTGCGAAGGACAATTCTCCGTGTGGACGGCTCTTGGGGCGTCATTACACCGTCGATCAGAACAGGAATCGTATCATGAGGTTCACTCGCAGAGTGAAGGTATTGAGTGACACTTCTATTCATCGATTACAACGCAACCGGCGCCGAGGCAGAGTGTAAAGAGTTTCTTGAGCCCGACGACCCAATAGAAAACGTCGAAGAGTCTACGGCGCTCAAGCTGTCGGCAACCATGGGGCTGGCCGGCGTTGTCTTACAGAATAGCCTGGGAAATGGAGCGAAGCTCAGAAGTTTGATTTCACGCCCTGCAGGTGCGTCAAACGCCTCTCCCGAGATGATGCCTCAGCAATCATCCGTCGATGATCACACTTCCAATCAAAACGGATCGGAGCATTCTCGATCTACCGCAGAAGATGCCGACCAAGCTGGCCCCTAAATCGAGAGACTTCCCACACAACATCGCAAGCAAGACAGCACACTCGCTACACCCACAGAGAAGGCGCCTCGAGCTTAGGTCCCCAGCTAGTCCAAGCAACTGTGGATCACAAATCTTCTCAACCTCCCCGCATCTAAGATTAGGAAGTCATTGCTCCCGCCAACATCTTGGGAGATACTGAGGCACGATTCAGAAGCATTGCAATTCGCCAAGCTATTCAGAAAAGAACCGGAGGGGACATGAAAGAGCGGAAGAGAAAAGGAAGGGGAGAGGATACAGATAAGACAACCGAGATACGCGCAGGGAGCGACCCCTTTCAACGTCTGCTCGGGCTGATGTTCAAGGCCCACCCGTGGCACGGCGTGTCTATCGGGGACGAGGCCCCCGATGTGGTCACGGCCTACATTGAAATCGTCCCGACCGATACGGTGAAATATGAAGTGGACAAGAACAGCGGTTTTCTCAAGGTGGATCGGCCACAGCGCTTTTCCAACTGCTGTCCCGTCTACTATGGACTCATTCCGCAGACCTACTCAGGAGACCAAGTCGCCGGCATCTTCGCCAAACGAGCTCGCCGCAAGGGCATGGTCGGAGACGGCGATCCACTTGATATCTGCGTGTTGTCGGAAAAGAGCATTCCCCACAGCGACATCCTGCTCACAGCGCTGCCGATCGGCGGATTGAGCATGGCCGACGGCGGTGAAGCCGACGACAAGATCATCGCCGTGATGCGGGACGATGCCGTGTACGGCGGCTTCACGGACATTTCACAATGTCCGTCGGCGCTCATGGATCGCCTTCAGCATTATTTTTTGACCTATAAGAGCGCGCCAGGGACGACACACCACAAAGTAGAAATCACCAGCGTCTATGGACGGGAGGAAGCGCGGAAAGTCATCCGGGCCAGTCACGCCGACTATCGCGCAAAGTATCCGGAGTTGGGTTCATTGTGGCCGAAGAATCTGTAGCGTGCGATGGCCTTTAATCGCTGTTCCCTTCGTGAAACGTTCCGTTTCTGAGTGCCACGGTTAGACCCGGAAGACCGGGGGACGGCCCGCGCGGGATACTGCCACCGTACAGAGACCAGCGATTACAAGCCGGAGACGGTCTGTTCCGGTAACTCTCGATTCTTGGGAGTGTTGAGAAACTGAATAAGTGCGGTTCGCAGCGTACGATTGAGGCGCAACCTCGCGTGCAACGCCAGCTGGATAAATTCCACTCCACACTCACGGCCCTGCACCCAGGTCACCCGGCCCAGCTCAATGGGTAAGGACGAGGTCTGATCCGGCAAGAGCAGATTCACGCGCACCTTGCTGCCGAGGGCCACTTCACGATCGCACACGATCGAACAACCATCCATAGAGAGGTTTCGAAGCATCCCCTCACCGATATGGGATTCGCCGCCTATAATGAGCGGAGCATGGAAGGGAAACCGTTTGTAGGTGCGCTTGTGAGAAAACTGCGCCATTTCGTCTCCGTGATGGAGGGTGATTGTACAC
>NEWS02000004.1:851953-975614 GCA_002869845.2 Nitrospira sp. CG24B
AGCTCAGCAATCGGATCCGACGCGCCGTCGTCATGGCGGAGGGAGAGGAGATTACTCCACGGGACTTAGATCTGGCCGGCGAAGAACTTCATACGGTGGACACACTGGATTCCCTCCGGGCCGCTCACCGCCGGATTGAGATGGAGTTGCTGGTGAAGGCGATCAGTCTGCATCAAGGAAACTTGACCCGGGCAGCCAGAGACTTGGAGGTGAGCCGCTCGACGTTGTATCGCAAACTACGAGCCTATGGGCTTGAGAAGTTTGTGCCCGCCGCAACCCCGCATTCTCTTAGTTCCAAAACCAGGGTCAAGAAATCGGCAACACTCTCCGCGCAGGAGAACAGGTGTGGTGGGGAATCGCCCGAATCTGCTCCGGTGGGTACCCCCTTGGAACCGGTGCATCAGCTCTCTTAAACAGTTCGTAGAGTTGGTTCATTACAAAAGAATTGCCTTCCTCCAGCATGTCTGCTCGCCAACCATCGAGGGGATGGTTCACTCCTTCACAAGGTATATTCGTTTGTGCTTGAAATTGTCGACTCGTCGAACAGCATCGACTTGAGAAGTGTTTCATAATACAACACCATGATGAAGAAGAATTTTACGCAATATCTAGGTATGTCTTCATGATGATTCGTATTCCATGTGGTGAACACATCAAATTAGACGATGGTACGGGTCCTAGCGCATTCGAAAAGTTCGTACGCTGTGTCCCATAATGAAACAGTTCATGATTGGCATACCATCATCATGCGTGAAACAGAATCGGCGTCTGACTCTCAAGAAAATTGGCCATTCTTTTCTCCTATTGGAGAAAGAAGTCTGCTCAATTTAGAAGCGAGGAATCGAACGCGGGATAAATTAGTGTCCTAAAATAATACACGTGGATACGATTTCAGACAGTCAAGTCACTCACCCTCTGTAGGAATATCTTACAATACCTTAGTAAACAGAAATATTACGTATTGGGCACCTGAATTGCTTAAACCATTTAAGGTGATGCGGTGTGTAGCACAAAGCGGTATGGGGAAATTGTGGATAACGTAAAACCGAACGAGCAAATTGTTCTGCTGCATCAGTTGACGGCCACGAAACCTCGTCAGAATGAGTTGGTACGTAGCCCCATGCCACAGGTTCAAGCCTTGCGAGCGTCATCCAGAGAAGACGTAGAAGAAAATATATCGCCAGACTGGTGGTTCCATCACTTTGAGCCAATCTGGAAACCATTTCTTCAATGGCTTCGCAGTCAGAAGAATGTGACTCTGCTTGAATTTGAACGAGCCGCTTCTCAAGTTCCCGGTCTTACACCTATCGAGAAAACCATCGCTATATCCGCGTTCCGTCAACAACAAGAACAGGGATCAGTCCCTTCCCAGGCCGCTCCCGCGTTTCGTCCTGAACACAGCCTGTCCGCGGTGTAACTGACTATTCCATCTTCGTCTGACCCGGTTCTACGCCACACGTGGCCCGTGCGCGTCGTTGAAAGCCTGAGAAGCAGCCTGCTTGTTTCTCCGCGACGATACCACGACCCTCACCCCGAAGGGCTTTGGGTTGAGTACTCAGACCTCAAGAGCCAGGTCCACGAGACATGCCTGGCTGGGTTCGATGGAGGAGCGGTTCTTATGGAGTCGTGTTCTCGGTGAGATAGTAGTACTGAATCAGGCGTTCTTGCACGAGCGGAAGCGCGGAAGCCGTAGCGTTTTGTGACGGAGAAGAGTGTTCTGCGGTCAGCTCTTTGATCCAGTTGCCCATGTCATCATACTCATAGGTGGTGATCCACTTCTGTTGCTGATCTTGGCCAAACGCTTCGGTCGTCGCTCGCACCCGCCTTCCCCTGTCGTCATAGTCGTTCGTAACCCGACCAGCCACAGTCCCGTGCGCATTGTAAATGACGAGCTCATGTAGCCGTCCCCACGCGTCATATTGGTGTTTCAACTCACTGAACAACTCACCCTTACTGTACCTTGCGGAATAAATGCGCCGCCCGAATACGTCGAACAGACTCTTGTAGGCCATCGAATGGTTGACCCACAGTTGTTCCGAGAGGTGGCCCTGCTGGTCGTACAAAGAAAACTCGGCATACTGAAAACCGCCGTTTTCTGAGGTCGTCACAGATGCAGTGTCACGGCCTTCTGAGTCTTGTGCATACACAACCTGCTTCCGAAACATGAGCCTCCCGCTGGGATCGAGCGCGAGTTCCTCCTGAAGATGGCCGTCCTGGTCGTACCGGAAGAGGGAATACGTGGCAGTATTGGCATATGCCATGTCGATGACGGCCTCGATGAGGTGGCCCGCGCGATCATAGGTTTCCGTCGTAGAGTAACCTAGTTTCTTGATGGTCACGCTGCGAACAGGCCCAATGAGCTCATTCGTGGTTCTGGTTGTCTCGGCAACACCAGCCGTCTCCCAGAAACTCGCCAGAAGAGTTGCCAATAGGATTGAGACCAATCGAAGATACATACACACCTCCCCTCAACATCCTACGACCAGACTTCAAAAATATGAAGCAAGAGCAGGAATTTAGGCAGGTGAGGTGAGTGGACCATCGCCTTCATCATCTTGCCAGACCGACCTTTCGAGAGAGGGATGCAACCGTCTTATCCGAACGCGAACCCTGTGCATTCTCACGCCAACGAACACCTGTGGAATTTACACCTCGTTCGGCTGTATCCTTTGTGACCCCGTATTCGGAAGTGTAGTCTTCCAAGCATACTCAGAAAACAGCAACGGGGTGATTTGACTCGTTGAATAGCGCAGCGAACGGCAGCGGTACATGCAACCAGACACACATCCATCGTCGGGACCCATGACGCGGTTTCTCGAAGACGACCATCGACGGCTGGAGAAACTCCTCAACAAAGCCATGATCACCGGGGGCCGGATCGACCAGGGACACTATGATGAGTTTCGATCGGGACTGCTTCGCCACATTGGGATGGAGGAGAAGATTCTGTTGCCTGCGGCTCAGCGATCCAACGGCGGCGCGCCGCTATCAATCGCGGCAACGCTTCGGCTCGACCATGGGGCCATTGCTGCCTTACTCATGCCCACTCCCACACCCGAACTCATCGCCGTACTGCGCTCGATCTTGAACAAGCACAACGAGGTCGAGGAAGGCCTTGACGGCTTGTACGCCATCTGCGACAAGTTGGCGGGCGCTGAGACGGATGATCTGATGGCGAAACTCCGTGCCGCCCCAGCCGTGGCTGTGCTTCCACATTCGGATACTCCCGCTGTGCTCGGTGCCGTCCGTCGCGCTTTGGAGCGGGCCAAGTATGAGTATCTCTCCGATTCGATGCCATCCTCATGATCATCCGCTTTGATATGCGATATGGTATGCTGCGCCTCCAATCATGACGACTGAAACGACTCTCTCCACAGAACTGGCGGCCGCCACAGGGCGACGGCGGACCTTTGCCATCATCAGCCATCCTGATGCCGGCAAGACAACCTTGACCGAAAAGCTCCTGCTCTATTCAGGGCTGATCCGTACCGCCGGCATGGTGCGCGGGCGCAAGGGCGGTAAAGCCACCGCGTCGGATTGGATGGGGATGGAACAAGAACGAGGTATTTCCATCACAGCCTCTGCGATGCAGTTCCCCTATAAAGGCGCCGTGATCAACTTGCTCGACACGCCGGGCCACCAAGATTTTTCTGAGGACACGTATCGCACCTTGACGGCGGCTGACAGCGCCATCATGGTGATCGATGCGGCCAAAGGCGTTGAAACACAGACTCGCAAGCTCTTTGCCGTATGCCGTCTGCGGCGGATTCCAGTCCTGACGTTGATCAACAAGATGGACCAGCCGGGTCGCCCGCCGCTCGATTTGATGACCGAAGTGGAACAAGCCTTGAACATTCACGCAAGCGCGATCAATTGGCCGATCGGATCAGGCAGCGACTTCGTGGGCATCGTGACCCGCGCCGACAACCGGGTGCAACTGTTCAGCAAGACCGCGCACGGCGGAGCCGCGAAAGTGGCGACGGAGACCTTGCCGCTCACCGAACTCGGCGCCACCGGTCGGGTCTCGCAGGAGAGTCTGGACCAGGTCCAACACGACTTGGACCTCTTAGACATCGCCGGCAATCCCTTTACGCGCGAACAGTTTCTGCAAGGCGACATTACCCCAGTGTTTTTCGCATCGGCACTCACCAACTTTGGCATCGAGAGTTTTTTGGATGCCTTCGTGCAGATGGCGCCGAGCCCCGGCGCACGGCTGGCCGACCGTGAGGATGGGGCTGACGTCTCCGTCAGCCCGGTTGAGATACCGTTCAGCGCCTATGTGTTCAAGCTCCAAGCCAACATGAACCCCAAGCATCGCGACAGTACCGCGTTTCTTCGAGTCTGCTCCGGGCGGTTTGAGCGGGATCTGGTGGTCAAACATCACCGATTGGGTCGGGATATTCGACTGGCGAGACCGCACAGCTTGGTAGCGCAGGAACGCAGTACGGTCGAAGAGGCCTATCCTGGGGATATCATCGGTATCATCAATCCCGGGGTCTTCGCCATCGGTGATACGGTGTCGCTGACTGGGGGCTTTAATTTCAAACCGCTCCCGCAATTCCAGCCAGAAATCTTTGCGCGTCTGAGACCGACTGATGTCGGCAAACGCAAAGCATTCGACAAGGGCCTGTCCCAGATGGCGCAAGAGGGCACGGTGCAGATCATGCGAAGTCTCCATGATCAAGAGGCATTAGTTGCTGCAGTCGGCCGACTGCAGTTCGATGTGTTGCAATACCGACTGCGCCATGAATACCGTGTGGAAACTATCTTGGATGCGCTGCCATTTACCTGTAGCGCGTGGCTGGAGGGTGATCCATCTACCTTCAAGTCACCGTCGGCCTCGATGCTTGTGAAAGACCAACGGGACCGAGTTGTCGTTCTGTTCGGCGATCAGCTCATGAAGAATATCGCCCGCGATCGGAATCCCGATCACGTGCTGCGAGACATGGGATAGCAGCTGATGGCGATCAGCGAACAGCAGGTGGCTTCATCCACGTAAGTTTCGTGTCGCGCAAGACCGGCGTGCGCCGAACGCAGTGGAACGGTTTAGCGCCCGGTAGAAGATTTCATCAGGCTGTTGGCCTGAGGCGGGAGGAATCCAAGATAGCCTCGATGTCGTTCCGCTAACTCCAGGACGGAGAACGGTTGGCCGTCAACCATCTCCGGAGAAGAAAAAATCTGTCGGAGATGGTCTCCCGGAGCTCCGACGATATTGCCGGCAAATACCACCCCTTTCTGCTTGAGCCTGGCCACTGCGTGGTCGATATCCTCCACCCGAGCGGCGACATGGTGAAACACCTTGTCACCGAATTTATCGACCCAACCGGGAATGATGCTGGTTGTGCCTCGTTCATCCGGATAGGCCTGGTCGACAAAGAGCGCCGGATAGCCTGGCTTCCGATAGACCTTCGCGTACCAATCGTCGTACTGCAACGTTTCCTCATAGGTATAGCCCAGTGAGACAAACGGTTCAGCACCCCGGTCGATATTGAACGTTCGAATTGTGACATGGTCGATGAGAGGAGAAAACCCCACGCCGGTCTCATCGAGCATCGCCTTCAACACCGTGGCGGCGCGATTGCGCGCTAGATAGTCGGCAACCATCCGCACCATGAGATCATCGAGTTCTTGGGCCTGATCCATGGTCACACCTCATTTACGATCCAAACTTAATGCCTTGAGCCAGCGGGAGTTCCGTTCCCCAGTTGACGGTGTTGGTCTGGCGGCGCATATAGGCTTTCCAGGAATCCGATCCAGCTTCGCGGCCTCCCCCTGTTTCCTTCTCTCCACCGAATGCCCCGCCAATCTCGGCGCCGGACGTTCCGATATTGATATTGGCGATGCCGCAATCGCTGCCGGCGGCGGAGATAAACCGTTCGCCATGACGCAGATGATTGGAAAACATGGCGGAGGAGAGTCCTTGAGGCGCGTCGTTCTGTATCTGAATCGCCTCATCGATCGTCTGAAAGGTCATGATATACAGAATCGGCGCAAAGGTTTCGCGTTGTACGACGGGCCAGTGGTTCTGTGCACGCACAATCGTGGGCTCGACGAAAAAGCCAGCTCGACTCAGGACGTGACCGCCACAGAGAATCTCGCCACCCTCTTTTTTAATTTCATCGAGGGCAGCGCGATAGCCTTCCACCGCCACCTGATCGATGAGCGGCCCCATGAGCACATCTTTTTCGAGAGGATTACCGATCTGCACTTGAGCATAGGCCTTCACGAGTCTGCCGACGAGCTCCTCACACCGCGATTCATGGACAATCAGACGCCTGGTTGTCGTGCATCGTTGCCCCGCAGTCCCGACGGCACCGAACACAATCGCGCGCACGGCCATGTCCAGGTCAGCGGTCTCATCAACGATGACGGCATTGTTACCGCTGAGTTCGAGCAGCGTGCGTCCCAATCGCTGACCAACAGCGGCGGCCACTCGTCGCCCAACCGGCACCGATCCCGTGAACGAAATCAGCGGCAACCGGGGATCCTGCACCATGTTGTCCGCCAGGGCCGGTTGGTCGGTGATGAAGAGTGAAAAAATTCCCGCATACCCTTGTTGCTGCATCACGCGATTGCAGATCTGTTGCACCGCCACGGCGCAGAGCGGCGCCTTGGGTGACGGTTTCCAGATGACCGTATCGCCGGCGATGGCGGCCACAAAGGCATTCCAGGCCCACACGGCAACTGGAAAATTGAATGCGGTGATGACGCCGACCGGTCCTAACGGATGCCACTGTTCGCTCATCCGGTGGGCCGGGCGCTCGGACTGCATCGTGGCGCCATAGAGCATCCGAGATTGACCGACGGCGAAATCCGCCATGTCGATCATTTCTTGGACTTCGCCATCGCCCTCTGCTTTGATCTTGCCGACTTCCAGAGAGACGAGCGTGCCTAATTGATCCTTCTTCTCACGGAGGGCTTGGCCGATGAGCCGAACAATCTCGCCACGCTTCGGTGCAGGAACCATCCGCCAGGCACGGAACGCTTCACGCGATTCTTTCACAATCCGTTCGTAATCCTCCGGCGAACAGGGATAGACGCCGGCAATCTGCTCACCAGTAGAAGGATTGATCGAGGGGAGGAGAGACCCATCATTACGACCGGACCACCAACTACTGCCGGTACTCCCCCCGGAATTCACAGCTTGAATGCCCAGGTCTCTCAGCGCAGTGTGACTCGTGCTCATCGGAAGCAGGCTCCAAAATCATTCGCCAAGAAATCTTTCAGTAGTACGGATTCCTGAGTGATGAATCCATGGTACGCTGATGGATGGGTCAACACAAGATCCATGACACAGCAGACACTCGATGCGGTCGTGACTTGGATCGCCGACCAGAGTTTTCCCTTGATACATTGCGGATACACTTTTTTCACATAATTCTCCTCAAAGAACCCATCCTCCCTCTTACCCATGACCGAGGCATAGACCAAAACGACATCCTGCAGGGTCTGGGGAACGGCATGTTCAAGCACACGCTTCAGAGTCCCTCGGTCTTCGTTGAGCTTGAGGTCCTTCATCAATAGTTGTATTTTTTCACAGTGGCCGGGATAGCGGAGAGTCTTGTAATTCATGGTTCGGACTTTTCCCTCGTAGCTGTCGGCCAAGGTACCCAATCCGCCTGATGTATTGAAGGCTTCGTACAGCAGCCCGTCCAGCTCGATCGTTTCGTACCCTTCGAGCGGTTGCAGTGGGACTTTCTCGCCTTGTTCGATGCCGTAGCACACATTGCCATATTCATTGATCAGCCCATCGGTCGACCAGGTGAGCGAATACTTGAGCGCATTACTAGGATGGACCGGCAGCGCGCCCACCCGCATCTTGACCGTATCGAGCGTTTCAAAATGCGTCATGAGCTCATGCGCCACAATGCTGATGAAGCCTGGCGCCAGCCCACATTGCGGCATGAACGCATGCGTGGCGCCTGTGCTCAAGACCTTGATCTGGTTCGTCACTTCGACGTCTTCGGTCAGGTCGAAGTAGTGCAGATGATGGGTCAAGGCCAAACCGGCGACGGTCGGATTACAGAAATAGGGGAGACTCGAAAGAACCGCGTCGAATCGATGCGCGGAGAGATAGGTGCCAACGGCATCCGGATGCCGTACGTCCAGCAGACAGGGGGTGACCCGTTCCAAACCGAGCTCTTCGACCAGATGTTTCGGCGCATCCAAGGTCATGTCGCCCAGATGAACCTCGTACTGGCCACGTTGATTCAGGAGACAGGCGATCAGAGACCCGATCTTGCCGGCACCGAGGACGAGCACGCGATGCATCATGAGACATTATACTCCACCGTCGCTTTCTGACCACTGGCTTTGAGAAATGGAGCACCAAACAGGGCAAGTCGTCAGTGTTGTTCTAGAGCATCGACAACATACTGTAGACGGTCGGTTGGCGGGACTGAGGCCTGACTGTACCGGCAGGGAGGAATATCGGCTTGCAGTCTTCGTAAGAGCGTCGTCATCTTCATCGTACTTGGCACTTCGCAGATCCAGACATGCATGCCGGATTCCAATTCATCAAAATGGCGCTGCACGCGAAAGCTGGGCTGCTCCATAAAGTAGGCGGAGAGAAAACCGTTCACGGCCGTCACGACCCAGGGCTGTTCCTTGATGTAGCGATAGCTCAACCGCAGTTCTATTATCGTGGCTTGCGCTTCGGACTCCATCGCTGCACTCTATCAAGTCCGTTATGAGTCCGCCACTGCCCAAACAGAATATATTGTTATGGCCGAGCTGGGCTGGAAGATGCAGCAGGCCGTGAAGCAAGAGGCCCGCCGAACTGAGCAGACCGAAAGGATTCATGCCACGATAACAATTGCCAATGGCCATTGCGGCGTTCGAGCACCCCGGTTTCCCGCATCGGTAACACAGTCCGTTTCACGTCAGGTCCGTCGGCCACATAGCGAATATAGTCGAGTTCCATCGCATACCAAGCCAGATCTCCTTTCGTCCAGACCTTCAGTTCATTGATCGGAATCTCGAGTTTCTGGGAATTAACGAATTCCTCCCGCATGCCCTCCTCAAGCTCCGTCCAACCGACATACTTACGGCCGGCAACCCCGTAACTGATGATATCGACATCGTGTGCCATCAGTCGTGAAAGCGTCGGCAGGTCCTTTTCGGCATTGGCTCGCACCATGCGGCGGATGGCGGACTCTGGATCGGAAGGTTCCAACGCCCTCGCGGCGGTCGAGGCACTGATCAACAGTGTCAGGACACACCACGCACACAGTCTGAGGCGGATCATGAATGACTCCCTTCATCAACCAGCTCGAAGAATCGAATCAGCGCTCCCATCAATGCCCAACAAGAACTGGCATAACCCTCAACAGGCCTAGCGCACCGAGGGGTGCTACTCCCACAACGGAATTTTCCCATATTACTCTTCAATTCCCTCACAGCTGGCGCGAAGCCACTTGCCTTTGATGTCCATGTGAGTCTTGCCCGATCCTTTGAGGTTCCTGTCACCGGTTGCCACAAGACTTTCGGGTGTCTTTGCTTCGATCGTGAGGTGTCCAGTTGATGCCGGTGGGCCGGGGCAGATTTGATCGATGACAAGTTTCGATGAAGATTTCGAAATCACTTTGACCTTGCAGTTCACCTCAGCATCGTCATCTTCGTCTTCCATCTCCTTGATGATCCGGTCCTGCGATACATCCTCCTTTGTAACGCAGGATGCTACCGTCATCGTGTGAGGCTTGCCTTCGCGGGCGTTCATCATCTGCTCCGTTTGAACCCGTTGTGCCGGCGTCATGTTGGCTGCCGTCTCCGGTGAGAGCTTCATCCCCGATACAACGGTTGTCACTGTCATTTCCCATGCACCGGGTTTCACGTTGAGCGATTCGGCTCGTGCATCCAGTGCAAGCATAGGGATACAGAGCCCAAGTATCAGACCAACTCCCAGCGTCGCGAGTTGATACTCCAATGTCTTTTGTGCCTTGCGCATGAGCCCTCCTTTCATGACGAAGTTCAAATGATGCAATCATTGTAATGATTCCTGCCAGATGGGTAAATGGCCATGGAAGTTGGATGGACAGCTTCCAGCCAGCGGACTTATCCAATGGAGCGTCACAGCGTTCCAAAATTTTCAACCTTGACCTGTATATTATCCCAGGCATAGGCTGTACGTAGTACTTCTCTGCCTCATTCTGGAGGTGGACCCATGGTCCTCCGTGGAGCACAATTCCAACGGTCCGAATCTGCCAGGTGTAGATTCCTCGCTAGACGGTTCCTCTCCACATATCGTGTCACGTTCGTGCAAAGGCGGGCTAATGCCGACTGCCTCCCGCAAGGAAGGCGGACGACACGCAGACGTCTGATGCACTCCTACGGTATGGGCCAGTGTTGGCAACCGCACAAAGGACTCGCGTCGTATAGCGCGAGCGGGCGATCTATGTCATGCGGGAATTGGAGGCGTGGGTGGTGCCCATAAACACTCGCTCGATGATCTGAACCTACACAAGGGGAGGGCGCGATGGGACCAACAAAGGCAATCGTGAAAGGACAGGCTCTCTACGAAGCGTTGGGGGGGAAGTTGATCAAGGACGGTTTCACGAACCGGCAGGACATGGAAGAATACGTGAGCCGTCATTATCTCACCCTGCCGGTCGTCGATCAACAAGGGCGGCCATGGCTCCTCGATGGAAAGCCAGTCTATTGTCTGCACGGAACTCAATTCGAAACGATGAATGATGCGCAGGTCTATCTTGTCCGCTGTCCGGATTGCGGAGGCATGGGGATTCGATTCGACGAACTCGTCATCGAATCGGACTGCATCCACTGCACAGCCTGCGGACATGAATTCGATGTCAGGCTGGAAATGATGGAGACATAGAACGGGCTCACCAATTAGCACCTTGGCTCTACGCACGTGTTCAATTCTTACTGGAGGCGCGTCTGGACTGGGCTTCGGGGCAGATCTTGCATTATGTATCTTCTGAAAGATATCTCCATCATCCATACGAGGGCACAATCATTCTCACCTTGAGACCATCAGCACGAACTGTGTATGGTACAAGGCCTGACAGGGAGATCTGTGATGCTATTGACCACCTATCACAACGTCCAAGTTCCCACTTTCATGTACGGCACGGCCTGGAA
This sequence comes from Nitrospira sp. CG24B, assembly GCA_002869845.2. GTDB lineage: Bacteria > Nitrospirota > Nitrospiria > Nitrospirales > Nitrospiraceae > Nitrospira_D. The sequence continues at coordinate 863,054 of NEWS02000004.1, forward strand.
GAAGGAGGCCACCACCGAGCTGGTACGGCAAGCAGTCGAAGCCGGATTCACCGCAATCGATACAGCCAATCAACTCGTTCATTACGATGAAGCGAGGGTGGGGGAGGCGCTCCTCGAATTGGCAACGCAGGGCATCACCCGCGATAAGCTGTTTCTGCAAACAAAATTCACATCCGTCAACGGCCAGGATCATCGTCTACCCTACGATGCACGAGCAAGCATCACGACGCAGGTGCAGCAATCCTTTGCCAGCTCTCTCACACATCTCCACACGGACTATCTCGACTCGTATGTCCTGCACGGGCCCTATTCGCGGCGTGGCTTGGGAGCTGAGGACTGGGAAGTCTGGACGGCGATCGAATCCCTCTATGATGCCGGGAAGACGAAGATGATTGGGATCAGTAACGTCACGGCCGATCAGCTGACCTCGCTCTGCGTCAAAGCCAAGCACAAGCCCATGATGGTGCAGAACCGTTGCTATGCGGTCTTTGGCTGGGACAAGGAGGTGCGGGAGATTTGCCGAATAAACCAGATCATTTACCAGGGGTTCTCGCTCCTCACGGCCAATTCAGGAATCTTTGCCGAACCAGAATTGAGGGCCATGGCAGCCAAGTATCAGACAGGTCTCGCACAAATTGTCTTCCGCTTTGCCCAGCAAGTCCGCATGCTGCCGCTCACCGGCACGACGAATCCTCAACATATGAAAGAAGACCTGCAATCGGATCGATTCACCCTCCTCCCAGAAGAGGTTCAGCACATCGAAACCATCGGTCTCTAGTGTAGCGATGAGGATTCAGGTCAAACGCGTGTATGAGCCCACGGCCAAGTCTGATGGGTTCCATGTGCTGGTCGATCGCTTGTGGCCACGGGGACTGTCCAAATCTGACGCGAAGCTTGATCTCTGGCTACCCGAGGATACGTCTCTTCAGGGTACTCCGGATCGTTCGGCACAGGATGTTAGGCATTCACTCGCACTGACTTGTAAGGCGAGGGGGGAGATTCAAATGATCAGACCACTTGTCCGAATTGCGGCCGCCGCGATGTGTGGCGTGATTGTACAGGTTGCGACTCCGGCGAGTGGCGCGTGGGAACGTTTCCATGGCGACGCCGCCAATCGCGGGTTTGCCGATGTGGATACGAAACCGGCTGCCGGGGGCTCCCTCAGCGTTCCCGGCCTCGGCACGTTCACGCCAGGCGCGGGTCCGGTCATCGCACCCGATGGAAGCGTCTATCTCGGCACGCAGGAAGGAAAAGTTATCGCTCTGCATGCGGACGGCAAGCCGTTCTGGAGCCGGGACATCAACAAGGACGAATCGATCGTCGCCTCTCCCGCCGTCGGCGCGGATGGTTCGGTCTATGTGATCGGCGCCAAGTCGAAGATCACCAAAATAAAGTTGGGGACGTTGGGGGCAAAAAAGACAGAGATCGCATCGATCTTGTATGCATTCAACGCGACAGGCGCCCTGCTGGCGCGGACGCCATTCCCCACTCGGACAGGCCTCCGTGGCGCCACCACGGCACCACCCAACATCGTCAGCGTAGGTGGGAAGGAGGTCATTCTCACACCCGCGATCTACCGACAGCCACACGGCGTGGAAATGCGGCTTATCGGATTCGTGCCCACTGGAGGCGTCGTGCTCGATCAGTTGGTGACTCTAGAATTCGGGACCCCAACCGGCGGCGGCGAGTTCACTGGAATCGGCCTGGACGATGCTCTTTGCCTTATTCCCCCCCTAGGTTTCGTCTATTGCGCGATTTGCGGATTCGGCCAATGCGACTACAATCCGTCTGTGGCTCCGAGGGTTCCTCCGCCCATGCCCGGCGTTGGGGTCTTCACGTTCGCCGGTGGCGGCGCGCCGCATGTCATCGTCAGTAACCAGCTTCACAGCATCAAGGGATTCACCGCGACCTCCGCGCTCGGCTTGACCGATACGTTTCAAATACGCGATGGCGGACGGTCGTTATTTTCCGCGCCGATGGTCCTGCCTAACGGCCACACGCTTGTCAGCACCGGCAACAGGGAAATCGTCTTTGCTGAACCCAATGCAAACAAGTTGTCGTCTGTCCGCAGCCCGGGCCTAGTGTATGGACCGGCGACCCTCACCGTGAACGGTTTTGCCGTAGTCGTTGGCGAATTGGGGCTGGCAGTCTTGAACAACGGCAACGTGGTGTCGCAAGTGTCGCTTCCACCCTCTTATACGTCGGCTGCGGCGTCGCGCACGCATGTCTTCGTCTCGACAACCGACGCCTTCTTCACCTTAGATGCCGACGCGCAGTTGGAGTTGCAGAAGTTCGACTGGGTCGGGGGCGGGAAATCACCGCCGGCCATCGGACCCGACGGCCGCGTCTATGCAATCGCCTCCGACATTCTGTTCATATTCCCGCCGCCGCTCAAGGTCTCCAAGCCGCTCCCGCACTCGACTGGCGCTGTCCTGCAAAAAGACCCCGGCGGACAATAATCGCGGCGTGCCTAAGCGGGCGACGCCAGGTCATATGTCTCGATGGACGATACGGGTTGGATGATTCTCATAGGAATTGGTGGTGTCGTACTTTGGTTGGTGATTCACCAGCGGTACCGCCGGTGGAAAGCCGGAAAATTAGCCGATCAACTTTTGCAGAACGTAATTAAAAGCAAGGCCGCGTTTCGGCGATAGCGTCTATGGTAGACATCGGGTGATTGAAGACCCTCAGTAGGTACGAAGGTCGGGTTATGCCTCTTGAAAAGACACTGCGGACGCGATGCCTATGGGCCGGAGACAAACCGCATATGATCCGCTATCACGACCGGGAGTGGGGGAGGCCGGTGCATCACGATCGTCGGCTTTTTGAACTGTTGCTACTCGAAAGCGCGCAGGCTGGCCTCACCTGGGACACAATATTAAAGCGCCGAGAGAACTATCGAAAGGCCTTTGATGGCTTTGATCCCGCCAAAGTCGCCAAGTTTACAGCCGCCAGAAAGAAACAGTTATTGGGCAATCCTGGCATCATCCGCAATCGGTTGAAGATCGACGCGGCAGTGACGAATGCGCAGGCCTTTCTGGCGGTACAGAAAGAATTCGGATCGTTCGATCGGTATGTCTGGCAATTTGTCGACGGGAAACCAAAAGTGAATCGTCGGCGAACGATGGCGGATGTCCCAGCTACAAGCCCGGAGAGCGATGCGCTGTCAAAAGACCTGAAGAAACGCGGGTTCCGCTTCGTGGGAAGCACGATCGTCTATGCCTTCATGCAGGCCATTGGAATGGTGGATGACCATCTCAACGGCTGCTTCGCCAAGACGCGAGCGGCCGCCAAGTAACCCAGTGCTTACGCGCGCCCAGTGACCTAAGCGACAGACAGAGTCCGAGCCCCAGGCGGGGGCGTCACATGGAGCGCCTTGTTGGTGACTCACTGGTTTCCCAGTGGCTCAAGTGCCTTAGCTGGTACAGCTTCTGCGATCCCTTCTGCTTGTTGGTGAGGTCAATCCGCGGATCATGTCGAAAAATGCCCAGCAGAAGCGCCTCTATTTCTCTTATCTCGTCACGAGTGATGTTGTAATGCACCTCGAACAGAGAGAAATGTGTCCAGCTCTTCTGTTTCGCGTTGTGGCTTTTTAGTCGGCCGCGCGCACCTCCGCCACCAGTCTTCCCAAGTCCAGCAACGCCAATGTATGTGACCTTGAAGGTGTCGCCTTTTCTATTTTCGTAGAGCACGTAGACGCCGCGCGTTTTCGGCGGGACCTGCCTCCAATTGGCGCGTGGCTCGTAACGCTTCCAGCGCTTAATGAGTCGGAGTAGCGATTGATTAGGCATATTTCCTCTGTGAGCTTCAACGCACAGGACTTAGCCGCTTCGGCTCATGATTACCGGTCCACGGAAGCAGGCTTACCGTCACGCTTCTCTGAGTGGAAGGTAATTCGATTTCCCCATCCATATGTTGAAGGGTAGCCCGGCGTCGAATTTGGTCAAGTGAACCCACTGTTGCTATTTGTCCTGGCTCTTCGCCGATATCCAACGAGTCTACGCTCTCTTCGTTCTTCTCTTTCCAACCCATGCCCCTGGCACAGCGGGCGCGCCACCGGTCGCACATCCAAACCTCTTGGCTTCGTCTCGCCACTGTTGCCCGATGTTTTCTATCTTCTGCCGGTCTTTGAGAGCTTCTTTTACGAGAGCTCTATCTCGAATACTTTCTTCAGCAGAAAAGTCCCTCGGAAATGCCTGGAACTGGAAGTCCATCACATAGCCTTCAGACTTTTTGATGAATCCCTTCAGTCCCTTCGTGATTTCCATCTCAAGCCATTCAAATTGGTAGCCCTTGTAATATTCACAAGGGGCAAGGACAACTAAATGGATCGTCTTTGCTTGAAGTAACGGCTGCTCAGTGACGTCGTATCTAAATTCTTTGAGGTACCGCCTAGAGAAAATATAGAGAACACCATAAAGCAGCACCTCTATCGCCGCATAAACGGGATGGCCGCTCTTCCTGTCCACTTTGAGTTCTATAAATTCCACAGTATCGTAGCGATTCTGACCGGGGCGCACATGAACGAGATCGATAGCACGATGCTTGTCACACTTGTGATCCCATAGCCCAGATGCAGTCGGCACATGGTTCGTCCAATTCTCGGCATCCGGCCACATCTTCTGGTTGATGTTGACCACCGCGCGTTGAAGTTGAATCTCCAAGCTCGGATTCTTCTTCGCCATACTTCTCTTTGGCTGGAAGCGCCAATTTTTGTCTGAGGGTGGCTCCTTGCGCGGTCGCGCTTTCCAATTCTTTTTAATCTGGTCGTAGACCTTTTTCAGAAGTTCGTCAGCAAAGTTCTTGAGTGGAACGCGATGGAGCTGATCACAGGCCTCCTTGTGGCGATAATGTGGCGACGTTTTACCGATTGACCAGACTCCGAGTTTCTTATCGATAATTCCGTTCACACCTTTCAGAATCCCATTCTGCATGATTGCCCTCTCCTAAACTAACTGATCTCCCACCACTTGCCGTCTTCTTTCTGTTCAACGCGATCAAAGAACTCCTTGAACCGCCCGGTCTCGAATGAGTGAATCGGCACGAGCATCTTGGGATTTATCGCTTGGGCGAAGGCTTGCAAATCCAATAGGGAGGCATGACCGGAGGTATGGCAATGAGTCAGGGGAATGTGATGGCGCTCCAGCCATTCGAGAAACGGATACTGTTCTTTTCGCTTGAGATAGCCAGGCCATAACGAATAGATCACGTGCGCACCCTTGAGGCACGCAGCCTTTTCCAAATCCCGGCTCATCGACGGGCGAAACAGCATGACTGAGCTGGATGCCTGCTCTGCCAGTTGCTCGGGATAGATGCGAGCGGCCTTGTAGCATTCAGCCAATGAGAATAGCTTCGCTTTGATGATCTGGCGTTTCTGTGACTGCGGAAGGAAGACCTTGATGCCGTCCCAAGTGGCCTGTGGAAGTTTTGGATTTCCGGTGGCACGAAGGATCTCAGCCGTGTACATATCGATCATCAACTGCCGGCCGCTTTTCTTACAGGCTTTGAACATCGTGACAAACCGATCGATGTTCTGAGCCGAGGCCCAGACCAAGACCAGGCCTGGGGTTTGCCGTATCTGTTCAAGGAAACACGCTTCAAGTTCTCGTTCGGCAGGAAATTGCTTGGCAGCACTGACACGTCCGATAGTGGTGCCTTCCATAAGCAGAACATCGATATCTTCCGGCGGATTCTTTAGAATCTGTTGGAAGATCCTTGCCTTCCGTCCATGTCCACGCAGATCTCCCGAATAGAAGACCCGCTGTCCGTCCGCTTCAATGAGGAGAGAATAGGCGTCGTAAGCAGAATGATCATTCAGGAAAGGCGTGAGCGTAAAAGGCCCGATCGAAAGCGGGACTCGATGTTCTAAATGACGAACTCGCTGAAACGCGACGCCGGCCGGAGTAAAGAAGCTTGCTGCCTTGAGGATTCGTTCGGCAGCGGCCCCCATGATCATTGGCGTGTCAGGCAAAAGATACTTCGCCAACCCATAATGATCCTGATGCGGGTGTGAGATGACGACCGCCAGTAATGATGACTCGCGTTCACGAAACCCTTTCACCTGGGGCAAGCTGGCCTCGGAATCTTCGGCTTCCAACGGAAGACCGACATCCAAGACGATGCGCTTGCCTCCAGATTCGATCTCAATGCAGGTGCCACCGACCTCCTGAGTTCCCCTATGAATGCATACCCGCATGACAAGCCTGAGGTTACCATTGACGATAATAAAAGCTACTCTTAGCTATCTTTCGCCCCAAGCTGGTTGGAGCACCGATAGGCCTGGCGAAGTTGACGCTCGGAGGTGTCGGCGCATTCACTGGATTGTCAATTCGTCCCAATTTTGTGGGATGTTTGAATGCCTGTGGCTTCCTCGGTGGCCTACCAGCAACCAGCTGTCGTCCCGTAACCTATCCAGGATTCCGCTGACTTTCATGCATGTGGGATAGCTCATGCGCGGTGAAAAACCAATGCACATTGCGTCCTTTTCGAAGCTCCTCCGTCTATAGAGATGAGTGGCGGAATCATCCGCGGCTCTCTCAGAATGAGGTGCTCCCATGCGTCCGCATATTTCACTTGATGTCCGTGATGTGTCCAAATCAGTCGCGTTCTACGAAAAGGTATTCGGGGTGAAGCCACAGAAACAGGTGGTCGACTATGCCAAGTTTGACCTAAAAACCCCAGCGCTGAACTTCTCGTTGGTGTCCTCAACCGGAGCGGTGAGTGCCGTGGATCACTTGGGGATCGAGGTCGAGACGGTCGAGGAGATTGCCGAATGGAAGGCCCGGTTGCAACATGAAGGGATACTTGAACGAGTAGAGGATAACATCGCCTGTTGCTTCGCTCGACAAGATAAGCTTTGGTTTGCCGATCCAGACGGCAATGCGTGGGAAATCTTTACCGTCCATGAGCAGTTGGAAGTGACAGGACGACTCAGTCAAACAGGCTGTTGTGTGCCGAAGAAGGTCGGTGCTCATGAGCCTGCCACTTGCGGCGCCTGAGTTGGAGCAGTACTGTATGTAAGGTTGATGCGAAAGGAGGCCATCATGACAAAGACGACGGAAGAACTCTGGCAACTCGTTCATGATGGCCTCCGTGCCTTTATCGCCAAGCGAGTGACCGATCAGGGGCATGTCGAGGATATTCTGCAGGACGTGTTCGTGCGTGTCCATCGGCAGATAGACTCTGTGAGCGATCCAGGCCGGTTGATGTCATGGATCTATCAAATCACGCGACATGCGATCATTGATCATTACCGGAAGCCAGGAAGACAGCGAGAGGTTCCAGCAGGGTTGAGTTCAGAACTTGAAGTATTACGTGAATCGCCGGTAGTCTCAGAATTGATTTATGATGGCGATGCGGCTGAGCCTCGTGCAGAACTCGCTCATTGCCTTCGCCCCATGATTGAACGACTCTCAAAAGACTATCGAGATGCGATCAACCTTGTAGAACTCGAGGGCCTGACACAGCAGGCTGCAGCCACACAGATGGGCGTTTCATTGTCTGGCATGAAGTCTCGGGTGCAACGGGGGCGCAAACAACTCAAACAGATGCTCGACGACTGCTGCCTGATCGAACTAGATCGCCGGAAAGGCGTCATTGACTATCAGCAGCACAGAGCCGACTGCAATCTCTGTGGATCTGACCAAAAAACGCCAGAAATAGACTTCTGAAACTCTATGCCATGGGTACCCTCTGAAAGAGGGTACCCATCGATACCATCAGGCAAAATCTATTGGAGCGGGTGAACGACGCCGGCGAAGGTCAGCAAATCGGTAATCTCGAAATCGCCGGACTTCGCCGACGGCAAGGTCGGTTTCCAATTCTTGTCGACCACCAGGTAGGAGTCTTTATCGGCCTTGAGTAAGCCGATGAACACTTCCCCGACAATCCGGCTGCCAACCGGTCCCAACCGCAAGCCTTGTTCAAGGACTTCTGCTTCTTTCAAGATGTAGTACCAGAGTGGGGTACTTTGGTCCATCTTGAAGGGAACCAGTTCTGCGAGTTGTGCGGGGGTGAGAACCTGGGCGCCCATGACTCGCGCGATCGCTTGTCCGGATGGAATACCGAAGTTCACATGGCGCATCAGATTGCGTGAAGCCAGAGACTGAACCCCGTCATTCGGTAAACCGGGAGCCGGACCGCGTGATCCCGGAAGAAGCATCAGGGGGGTTGACAGTTTGCTGTCGATCAGTTTGTTGGGTCGGAAGTTCACAGCGTCCAGCTTAAAGAAGGTCTGCCAGTCGACGAATCGACGGGGCGCCCGCTTGCCGCCGCGCGTGTCGTTGGGATCAGGATCGTTGGGATCGGCAGAATCATCGAAGAGGAAGCCGAAGAACTCGCTGCCCGGAGCCGCTCCGAAGTTGAGCCGATAGCTGGGACGAACTTGGGAATGACCGAATCGATAGGCCGCCACCGCGAATTCGACAGGGATCAGTGGCTCTCGCCTTGGGCTGCGGAACAGCGAATCTTGACTCCGATCATGGACTCTGTAGAAACGCGGACCGTTCTTCAAGATTTCATCCACCCGATCCTGCCCGATGGTCAAAGGCAAGAACTCGTTAAGAATGATCCATTGATAGTGCCATTGAACCTGACGGCGTGCCTCTCTGAAAATCTCCTTAGCGGAACGATTGGCCTGTGCCGGATCGGCGCGCAACCGATCCACCACGGCATTGTGGAACTTCAGCATCGCCAGGTGAAATTGACTAAGAACAACATTCTCGTCGTTCCGACTGTCCGCGATGATCGCATTGTTGTTCGGGTCACGGGGCAGATCGAACCGAACGACACCTTTTCGGGAAACTTGCTCCGAACCAGGAATAACCTCGACACGGAATTTGATGTCGCCGGAACTGATGTCGTACAGTTCAGGCGATCTGTCAGGGCCATCACCGTAGACGCTGTCGAGATCAAACTCGGCGCTGCGAAAATTCGTCGTCCGTCTGGGTTGAGTTTGTTCCAGCAGTGGAGCCTTTAAGGCGAGAGTGAGATCGTGGTCCAGGAACTGCCCGAAGAATGTCACCCCGGCCGTCATGTTCGGATTGTTGGGATTGTTCAGGCTTAAGTTCGGATCTGTAATCGACAAGATCGGATCGTTTAAGTTGTCCTTGGCATCGAGGCCCCCTTCTTTCACGCCAAGCTTTTTCGCTTCTTCTCTGGACTCATCGGTCTGCGGAGCAAAGGACGGGAGCCCGGGAAACATACGGCTGAAGACATCATCTGGAAAACGCGGACGAGTAGGTTTTGTGACGTGCAAATTGTTTCGTTCTGACAGATCCTCGGCTGCAATAACTAGTTCGGTCGTGCCGGCGATCAGACCGGCAAGACCGAGTACCACGACGCATATTGCTCGAGCGTGCATTAAAACTCCTCCTCTAGTTGAATTCTGCGCCTGTTCTCAGGCCAGACGGGAACATGAACAATGTGGTAAAGCGATGGCCATCGCGGTTGACACGTTCGATATCAGCAAGAGTCAAAAGCAAAAGTCAGGCCGCCATGACCAACGAACAAATCGCATGTGAATAGGGCATATCGCGATATATGCGTTCTCACGCAAATTGTATTTCCGTAGTAACGTGCCAACGTAGGCTGAATCCTTCGAATGAAGCATCCTGCAGCTCAGACCTCTTCTGACTACAGGTGTTACTCTGTAGGGACAATGATGTGCGGTCTCGGACTCTTAGGCGCTTGATGCCAACGATCGTCATTATCGGCGGAGGTCCTGCCGGACTGATGGCGGCGGAAGCAGCCGCGACTGCAGGCGCACAGGTTGAGCTCTACGATGCTATGCCGTCGGTGGGGAGAAAGTTTCTGCTGGCGGGAAAGGGCGGGTTGAATCTCACGCATTCGGAACCGATTGACCTCTTTCTTTCTCGCTATGGCCGCCAACGCGCATTCATCGAGCCTGCGATTCGATCATTTCCCCCAAGTGCCGTGCGGGATTGGGCTCGCAAGCTTGGTGTGGAAACATTCGTTGGCACGTCCGGACGGATCTTTCCGAGTGATCTGAAAGCGGCCCCGCTCTTACGCGCCTGGCTGCGACGGTTGCGACAAGCCGGAGTACAGTTCCATGTCAGACATCGATGGCACGGGTGGGATGCAGAGGGCAGGTTGCGGTTCACCACTCCACAAGGGCTTGTTCATGCTCATGCCGACGCTGTGGTATTGGCGTTGGGCGGTGGCAGTTGGCCGCACCTCGGCTCCGACGCCGCATGGACTCAGATTCTGGCTGAGCACAAAGTACTGATCGCTCCGCTAAAGCCGGCCAATTGTGGATTTGACGTACGGTGGAGCGAGCACTTTCGGACGAAGTTTGCCGGACAGCCAGTGAAGACCGTCGAAGTCACCGCGAAGACCGTGGACGGGATTATGATCTGCCAACGAGGAGAGTTTGTCGTCACGGAGACCGGTGTGGAAGGAGGCGTTATCTATACGGTCTCAAACCATGTTCGCGATGCCATCGCCACAGAAGGAACGGCCGCACTGTGGCTCGATCTCGCCCCGGATCGATCGCTGCAGCAACTCACAAAGGATCTTTCAAAGTCACGCGGGAAACGGACGCTGGCGACGCATCTCACACGGTGCGCCGGTGTCGCGGGAGTCAAAGCCGGTCTCTTGCGTGAAGTGGTGTCCAAAGAAGTGTTGGGGGACTCTACTCGCCTGGCCTCAGCCATCAAATCCATCCCGCTCACACTCATGGCGCCTCGACCACTGGCAGAAGCCATCAGCACGGCCGGCGGTGTCTCGTTCGACGCGCTTGATGGCAACTTGATGCTGCACGCATTGCCTGGTGTCTTTTGCGCGGGCGAAATGTTGGATTGGGAAGCGCCGACCGGAGGATATCTGCTCACTGGTTGCATGGCGACCGGACAGCTCGTCGGGACCGCAGCAGCCGCGTGGGCTCACGCACATCCTGCGAAGCCTACGTGAGATATCATCCTTCTTCAGTCAGGCGTGATGCGTCCGCATCACGCCAATAACCAGTTCCAGATTTTGGAAAGCCAGCTGGTGATCATTTCGATCCAGGAGTCGATTATCGATGGTGGATCAATCTTCACGGAGGGTGATGGTGCCGCAGGTTTGAGAGGAGCGAGACTCGGCGGGAAGGGGGCAGCTTGTGCAACCTGTGTCAGTTGGGTATTCTGAGCATGTACGACTGAAGATATGGACTCTTCAGAGATAACCGGCTCGGGTATGACGAGTTTCTCTCTTTCCGAATCCACCGTCACAGATGCTTGCGGCCGTTCTATTTTCTCCTTGTACTGAGCAACCTTGGTTTGCAAGGAGACGCTCTCTTGCCGAATATCCACGATCCTACGCGCCAGCTGCCAACTCTGATTCATCAAGGTCGCCACCTGTGTCTTCAGCGACGCGAGTGCATCCTCCGCTCGCTGTCTCATAATCGGCAACTGTTCTTCTTCTCGCTGAATCGTACCCCGCAGTTCAGACATGGCGGCATCTTCACGTCGGTTCGAAGCCTGTAGTCCCGCGATCTCCTGATCCAGCTCCCTGACGTCTCCGCGTACCGCTTCCAAAGCTTGAGTCTGTTCCAGCGTCTCCGACTTGACTTTTTCGTACGTACGCCGACTGACACAGCCGACTTCCAAGAGCACAACTGCGGCGAGCACACAGAAGACAATTCGTTGAACGGCTAGGGACCTGGTGCCGGTAGGACGTGTCATAAGCGATGCCTCATGGGTTAGCCAAACTGCAACCCGTGCAACCAAGTTTGCAGTCGGTCCGGTGAGTAGCTACGCGTAAGATGTACACAGTTGATGGCCATCCGTCAACCATGCTCACTCCCTCTTCGACGCACGCTTGGATAACCAGTCGGAGTGTGCGTACTATGGGCCATCATGTCGTCTGATGCGGCCATGTCCATTCGGCTCCCCCCAGAGTGTGAGACCGCTCTCTTGGAGCGTTTTCTCAAGGCTGAGGCCATGGCGCTGTGGACCGTACGGTCAGCACGCTTACAGGATGTGCCTCCCAACGTTTATACCTTTCTCCGAAAACATGAGGAGGATGAGCAGCAGCATCTGGCACAATTTGAAACCATGATCGGACGTCAGCCGCGTGAACGGGAACGGCTTCCGTCTGTGCCACGACAATGGCCGGCCCTGGCTGTTCAGATCTATGGCTATGAGTCATTGGGTTTAGAATTCGCGAGGTTGCTTCTGCCGCTACGACCGGACCTCTCCTCGATTCTGGAAGACGAGGTCGTGCACGTAGGGTTCTTTGAGGATGAGGTGCACCGTATCCTGAGAGGGAAGGGCGAGTCTGCGGAACAGGCACGGATCTCTGCCCGTGCGTGGTGGCGGAAACTACCCCGAACCGTCCATCGGTATTTGGAAGCGCCGGTGCTTGAGACGTTTAGACTGAGACTGGCGACTCAGATTCTCACAGCAGTCGAACAACGATTCATCGGAAGTGGACTTCTGAAGGGCGGGACGGCCCCCTGAAGGAAATCAGGCTTGGCCCGAGAGTAGTCCGGTGACGGCTCCCATCTTGCGGTACTTCTGCTCCCGCCGTGCAAGAAGTTGCTCGACAGGCAGATCAAGCAGATCAAACAATTGGTTCGTCAGCGCTTTTCCAACCAGGTCGCAGACGGCTCGCGGCTCGCGATGCGCACCACCCACCGGTTCAGGAACAATCGTGTCGATCACGCCAAGCTCAAACAGGTCGTTGGCAGTCATTTTCAATGCGGCGGCGGCATCGGGAATCTTTTCCGGGTTGTCCCAAAGAATCGCGGCACAGCCTTCAGGTGAAATGACCGAATAGACCGAATGTTCCAGCATCAAGACACGGTCGGCAACGCCGAGAGCTAGAGCCCCTCCGCTGCCCCCTTCACCGATAACCACAGCAATAATCGGCACGCTCAAGCGAGACATGACAAACAAATTGCGAGCGATGGCTTCAGCTTGCCCACGCTCCTCGGCACCGATACCGGGATAGGCACCGGGCGTATCGATAAAAGTCATGATCGGGCGGTTGAACTTTTCCGCCATCCTCATGAGGCGAAGGGCCTTCCGATACCCTTCAGGGTTGGGCATGCCGAAGTTCCGTTGCATGCGCTCTTTAAGGGTTTTGCCTTTTTGATGACCGATAATCATCACCGGTCGGTCGTTGAATCGGGCAAATCCTCCCACGATGGCCCGATCGTCTCCAAACAGACGATCGCCGTGCAGCTCAAGGAAATCTCGCGTCAACTCGTTGATATAGTCCAGCGTGCTCGGGCGTTGAGGGTGGCGGGCCAGCTGCGTTCGTTGCCAGGGGGTCAGATTTTTGTAGAGATCGTGTTCTACTTGCGCGAGTTTGGTGCGAAGCTTCCGCATGTCGTTCTGTGAAGACGACTTGCCGTTGGTGGCCGCAGCGGATAGCTTTTCGATCTTCTCTTCGATCTCACGAATCGGCTTTTCAAATTCAAGGTAGTCGCGCATAGCCTCAATTCCGTAGAATAATCAGCCAACCGGCCCAACTCAGATCGCTAGGATAGCAAAGAAAGAGCCCCTTTGCCTAGCACTTCCTCAACCTCCGACACAAAGTGATCACTGGGACACACGGTCAGGTTGGGGAGGGGATTTGTTTCAGCTTCCCAATTTGCATCGGTTCGAAACAACATGGAGATCGTGGTGCTTCCGGGATGTCGCAGAAAAACGTCACGCAATCGAGGCAATTGCTCTGGCAGCTCCGGACGATCCATGAGGCTGATGCGGATGCGCTTGATCGCCTGGACCTGCACCTCGGCCAGCGGTTCGATCTTGCTGCCACGGAGTTTGGTGCCTTTGTCGCCGCGATCGATCGTACCTGTGATACGAACGATCCGTTCCGGTGCGATCAGCTCACCAGCGGTCCTGAACAAATCAGGAAACACGATCACTTCCGTGGTCCCTTGTAGGTCTTCCACCGTGAGGTAGGCCATCCGATCGCCCTTCTTCGTCAGCATCGATTTGACCGAGGCGATAATGCCGCAGAGCTTTACCTCGCTGCCGTCCCCGCAGTCTTTCAATCCCACGGTTGTTGTGGTCGACAAGGCACTCAGCGTCGCTTCGTAGCGGGTGAGGGGATGGGCGGAAATATAGAACCCGGTCAACTCCCGCTCATACTTCAGCCGCTGCGCCTGATCCCATTCCGCAAGGGAAGGCAGTGGTGGAGCAGGCAAGGGCGCCGAGGCGGCATTCCCGTTCAGCTCTTCGCCGAAGATGCTGGTTTGCCCTAGATCGCGCTCCCGCTGCGCGGCCGCACCCTCTTCTACAGCTTGATCGAGGATCGCCATGAGTTGCGATCGTTTTGCACCGGTAGAATCAAAGGCACCAGCCTTGATCAGGCCTTCCAGCATGCGTTTATTGACTTTATGCAGATCGACCCGACGGCAGAAGTCGAAAAACGAACCAAATGGGCCGGTCTGAGCCCGAACTTCCAATACCGATTCGACAGCCCCCTCGCCGACGTTCTTGATGGCCGCCATACCGAACCGAATGGCCCCGTCGGCCACGGCAAAGTGCTTTTGGCTGGCATTCACGTCCGGCCCCAGCACTTTGATTTCCAGGTCCCGACATTCCGTGAAATAGCCGACCAGCTTATCCTGGTTGCCCATATCGGTCGTCATGAGGGCCGCCATGAACTCGGTCGGGTAGTGGGCTTTCAAATAGGCCGTTTGATAGCAGACGACGGCATACGCGGCTGCATGCGATTTGTTGAAGCCATATCCCGCGAACTTCTGGATCAGCTCATAGAGCTTCTCCGCTTTCTTCTCAGGAATCTTCTTCTGTGTCGCGCCCTCGATAAACTTGACGCGTAGCTTTTCCATCTCCTCCGGCTTCTTCTTTCCCATCGCTCGACGGAGAATGTCCGCTTGGCCCAGCGAGAAGCCAGCCATCTTATTGGCGATCGCCATCACCTGTTCCTGATAGACGATCACGCCATACGTGTCCTTGAGGATCGGTTCCAATTCCGGAACTTCATAGGCAATCGGAATCTTGCCTTGTTTTCGTTTGATGAAGTCGGGGATGAGATCCATTGGACCGGGCCGGTACAGCGCGATAATGGCGATGATATCTTCGAATCGGTCGGGTTTCAGTCCGGTCAGCAGATCCCGCATGCCAGAGCTTTCCAGCTGGAACACACCCGTTGTTTTTCCAGAGCTCAGCAGCGCGAACGTGGCCACGTCATCAAAAAGCACGTGATCGATCGCCAAGGACGGTGCCTGAGGATGAGTCTCGTTGATGAGGGTCTCGGCTCGTCGAATCATCGTGAGGGTCTTGAGACCGAGGAAGTCGAACTTCACCAACCCGATTTTCTCGACATCCCCCATCGAGTACTGGGTCACGATTTCATCGTTGGCACCCTTGTAGAGCGGCACATGGTCGGTGAGCGGTCCTTCAGAGATCACGACACCCGCAGCATGGGTCGAGGCGTGACGGGCGAGTCCTTCAAGCGATTGCGCGTTGGCCATCAGCTCTTTAACCTTGGGATCCGTGTCAACCAGCTCGCGCAGGCGGGGTTCTGTCTCCAATGCCTGCTTCAGCGTAATATTCAATTGGGTAGGGACAAGCTTGGCCACCTTGTCGGCGTCTGCGTAGGACATTTCCAGCACACGTCCCACATCGCGGATCGCTGCCTTGGCGCCGAGCGTTCCAAACGTGATGATCTGCGCGACGTGGTCGGGGCCATACTTGTCCACCACATAATTGATCACTTCCCCGCGCCGGTCCATGCAGAAATCCATATCGATATCGGGAAGCGAGACGCGTTCAGGATTCAAGAAACGCTCGAACAATAGGGTATAGACGAGCGGATCAAGGTCGGTAATGCGCAGGGCATAGGCCACAAGACTGCCGGCGGCAGAACCCCGCCCTGGCCCTACAGGAATCCGTTTTGATCGAGCGAAACGGATAATGTCCCAGACAATGAGAAAGTAGCCGGCAAATCCCATCGAGC
The DNA here is from genome assembly GCA_002869845.2 of Nitrospira sp. CG24B. GTDB lineage: Bacteria > Nitrospirota > Nitrospiria > Nitrospirales > Nitrospiraceae > Nitrospira_D. Next base: position 878,990 of record NEWS02000004.1, read on the forward strand.
AGATCACTATCAATTCTTCTCGGAGACGCTGATCGTAGACAGCGGACGCAACCCGGCCAGGCCTTTCTCGTAATCGTTCCTTCAGCCCGGCAAGCGCGAGATGTTCCAGATAGGACTCACGATCCTTGAATCCTTCAGGAATTCGATACTGTGGAAGATAGGTTTTGTTCAGCGGGAGATCGAGATCGCACTGGTCCGCAATGCGGCAGGTGTTCGTCACGGCGCCAGGAAACTCTGCAAACGCCGGGGCGATCTCCTCTGTCGATTTGACATACAGCTGATCCGTGTCGAACTTCATCCGGTTCGGATCGCTCACCGTCTTTCCGGTCTGCAGACACAACATCAATTCATGCGGTCGCGAGTCTTCCTTCTTCAGGTAGTGACAATCATTGGTGCCGGCGAGAGGAATCCCAAGCTTCTTATGGATCTCCATGAGGCCAGCATTGGCAACCCGCTGATGATCCAGTCCGTTGGCCTGCACCTCGAGATAGAAATGATCTTTGCCGAAAATTTCCTGAAATTCACCGGCCGCCGCCATTGCGCCGGCCATATCGCTCTGGCCAATCAAGTAGGGAATTTCACCGCTCAGGCAACCGGAGAGGGCGATAATCCCATCATGATGCAGCTTTAATAGCTCCTTATCAATCCGTGGTTTATAGTAAAATCCTTCAAGATATCCTTTACTCACAAGCTTAATAAGATTCTGATAGCCCGTGAGGTTTCTCGCGAGAAGGATCAAATGGTAGTAATCGTTATGCGCAAGCCCACTGTCTTTCTTGGCATGCCGACTTCCTAAGGCCATATAGGCTTCACAGCCGATGATCGGCTTGACGCCCGCCTCGTTGGCTTTGCGATAAAACTCGACCGCGCCGAACATATTGCCATGGTCGGTCATGGCCACCGCCGGCTGGTCGAAGGCCTTGATCTGCCGAACCAGCGGCTCGATCTGATTGGCGCCGTCGAGGAGACTGAACTGGGTGTGGAGATGCAGATGAACAAAAGAGGAAACCACGAAAAGTACACCTCGTTATGGGATTGTAGTGAGGGCGTAATAAGGAGTCAACGACGGACCTGGAAAAGGGAAATCATCCCGGAAAGAGACGCCGTCGAAACACCATCTGATTGTGAGATTGCTAGAGCCGTTCTCCATACTTTCGGAAGTGTTGCTCCTTGGCGTCAGCAATCCACTTGTCTCGTTTAATGCGATCTGGATCGGTCTCCAGCTTCTTAGCGATCTTCTCGATATCATCTGGTTTCCAACGAGCAATTTGGATGAAGGTGTAGGTGCCCATCTTATTGAGGGTCTGCGCAAACACTGACCCGATCCCGTGGATCTTCTTCAGATCGTCCTTCTGACTGTTCTTCCCCACCACCTTGGGTGGTCCTACTTGAGACCTTAGCGTAGCTCTATTCTGACGAGTCAGAGGAACCCCCGCTGTTGCTGAATCCGGTTTCGTGCGAAGAGTCACGCGCAGTTCTTTGAGGCGTTGCTGTAAGCGATCAATGTGCTCATCTTTCTCTGGAATACCCTGAACCTCCTTGAGAAGAGTTCGACGCTCCGATTGGAGCACATGCAACTCACGATGGAGACTCGCAATCTGCTCGTCTCGTTCATGCAGACGTTGCTCGTTGAGCAGATGTTGGGAACGGAGTTGGTCCTGTGCGGCACATTGCTCCTGAAACTTCGCCGTTTCACCTTCAAGCGCTTGCACGGTGCGCGCATGAGATCTTTCCCATTCCTTGAGCTCTGATTGCTTCTCGCGAAGGAGGTGGGTGACCGGCACAAGCTCTTCGATCCGCCGATCGCGCTCTGCGATGGATTGTTCCAGTTGCTGGATCACGCCGCGATGGGCAGCCTCCCGATCACTCAGTTCCACCTCCAACTCATGGACACGACTCTGTACCGATTCAAACTTCTCCAGCCGGGCTCGAAGCTGTTCCCGGTCGGCAAGGCCTTCGTTGAGTTGGGCGATATGCTCGCGCTGCACACGGACTTCCTGCTCCATCACCTCGCGCGCCTGTTCAGCGGCCCGACACGCCTGTTGGGCCCCTTGAAGTGCTAGACCATGGGCGGCCGCCTGTGCAGTGAATTCATTCTCACGTCGGCAGGCCGCGACTGATTCAGTTTCCAAGTCCGCCAACCGTTTCGATCGTACGGCCAATTCTGCTTCGAGCGCTTTCACCCGTTCACCGCGTGCGGTGACTTCTCGCTGGGCTGACGAGTGCAACGTCTCGGACGACATGATCTTCTGTTCGAGAATCTGCATCCCTGACGTCTTCACCTTCAAATCATGTGACATCGTCTCCAGTGCCTGTTCTTTGCTTCGCAACAGATTGGCGAGATCCCCGTAGGAATGATCGGGCGAATTTCTTGGGAGTCCTCGCAATAACCAGCCAACCGCGACACCAATTCCTGCCGCGATGAGGAGACATCCGAGCATCTGGCTCATCAGTGTAATCATACGTCAGTCCGTCCTTACATCAGTAATTCGATCCGCTCATTCTGGTGAAGGCCCGATGGCGATCTCCCCGGAGCAAGGGGGCGTGTTGAACCATAGCCGATTACGGTAAACGGATTTGGAAGTCCATGACTGGTCAAATACTGCTTGACCGCTTCGGCACGGCGCCGACTCAGTTGCATATTGTACTCCGCTTCGCCTCCCGCATCGGTATGGCCCGCGATTTCAATTGGCGTGTCGGGAGCTCTCTGTAAAAGTGTGATGATGTGGTCGAGCACCACCTGTCCTTTGGGCGTGATCGTCGCGCTCTTGGGTTCGAACTCGATCGAGGATTTCGTCAGGACTTGGTTCAACAGCAGCTGGAGCGCCGACAGAGGAACGGGAGCAGAAGACGATGCTGTCCTCGATACCACCACCACACGGTCTTCAATTCGTAAGCCCGCTCGTATCACCGGAGCCAACGCCTGTAAGATCTCCGCCTTCTCACGATGACCGGCCACCTGACCGTTGACCAGCAGCGAACGTCCATCGATGATGATGGAGCCTCGCTCGACCATCACGCCAAAGACCGGCAAGAGTTGCGGCACCATATCCACCCACGCCGCCGTCTTGACCTGCTGATCAACGGTAAACTGGTCGATCACACGCATGCGCGTTTTCGCAGCGAGCGTATGCGCCTGCTCAAGAATCGTCGTCTTACTGCGTTCAGTGGGCAACGAACCGCGAAGGATCAGGCTGCCTTGCTCGACACTGATGTGAAGGCTGGCGGGAGTTGCGATCGCGGACCGTGGCGGGGAGGCGAGGTGCCGAGGAAGGCACACCGCGCCGAGAAGCATGAGCGCAACTGCCCCTCCGGTGAGAACCCCTGCACGTCTCATGGGATCAACTCGCTGTGGAATGATGGAACAACCGGGGCGCGAGGCGGCACGGTACCACAGTTGATGATGTTTGTACTAGGTGAGAAATGGCCAGCCAAGCGGAGGGAACAAGAACACGCACAAACACGGGTTGCTGATGGGGCATGGGAAATATAAGGAACTGCTAGAGTGGAAAGGACTGGGAGGCACCCAACCTCATAGCACGATCGCCTCTCACACCAACCGCAGGCTAGTTAGAGCCGCTCCCCGTACTTTTGATAGTGTTGCTTCTTGGCATCGGCGATCCATTTCTCCCGTTTAATGCGATCAGGATCGGTCTCGAGCTTCTTAGCAATTTTCTCGATATCTTCTTGTTTCCATCGAGCAATTTGGATGAATGTATGAGTGCCCAGCTTGTGAAGCGTCTGTGCAAAGGCTGGTCCAATCCCGTGGATCTTCTTGAGATCATCTTCCTGCTTGTTCTTGGTGACCTTGGGCTGTCCCGCTGGAGCGCTCTGCTCGGCTCCATTCTGACGGGTCTGGCGAGGCCCCTCCTTTGTCGGGGCTGCCTTTGCCGGCACTGCTTTGTCACGAAGTGTCCCGCGCAATTCTTTGAGACGTTGTTGCAGGCGATCGATCTGTTCATCCTTCCCAGGAATGCTCTGCACCGTTTGCGCGAGCTGCTGACGTTCTGCTTGGAGATCTTGTAATTGACGGTTGAAATTTGCAATCTGTTCGTCTCGTCCTTGCAGCTGTCGCTCAGTGAGCTGTAGTTGCTCGCGGAGCTGCTCCTGTGCTGCGCATTGTTCTTGAAACCGTGCCACCTCTGACTTGTGTTCTTGGACCGTTCGTGCGTATTTTTTTTCCCATTCCTTGAGCTCTGTTCCCTTCTCACGGAGGAGGGTGGTGGCTGGCATAAGCTCGTCGATCCGGCGGTCGCGTTCCGCAAGGGACTTTTCAATCTGCTTGATGGTGCTCCGATGGGCCGCTTCCCGATCACTCAGCTCGACCTCTAGCTGATGGACACGGGCTTGTATCGATTCCAGCTTCTCGACCTGGGCCCGGAGTCGGTCTCGGCCAGCCAGGTCTTTGTTGAGTTGGGCGATCTGTTCGCGGAGGACGCGGATTTCCTCCTTGTGAACCTCGCGGGCCTGCTCGGCGGTCCGACAGGCTTCCATGGCATCCTGGACTTCGTCCGCCTGAGCAGCCGCAAGCGAATCGAACTCATTGACCCGCCGGTCTCGCTCCGCAATGGATTGCTCCAGTTGCTGGATCGTGCCGCGATGGACAGCTTCCCGATCGCTCAGTTCGACCTCCAGCTGATGCACACGGTCTCGGGCCGATTCCAGCTTCTTCACCTGGGCGCGGAGCTGGTCCCGGTCGGCGAGCCCTTCGTTGAGTTGGGCGATCTGGTCTCGCAGAACCCGGATTTCTTCTTTCAGGACCTCCTGGGCTTGTTCGGCAGTCTGACAGGCCTGCTGAGCCCCGTGGAGTTTGTCGGCCTGATCCACCGCGCTCGCGTCGAACTTACTGATGCGCCGGTCGCGCTCCACGATGGACTGTTCGAACTGCTTAAGGGCTCCACGATGGGCGGCTTCCCGATCACTCAATTCGACCTCGAGCTGATGCACACGATCTTGCACCTTGGATAGTTTCTCTAGGTTCGCACGGAGGCGATCTCGGTCGGCGAGGTCTTTATTGAGTTGGGCGATCTGATCTCGCAACACCCGGTTTTCCTCTTTCAACACCTCCTGAGTGTGTCCAGCAGCCTGACAAGCCTGTTGAGCCCCACGGAGTTCATCCAGCTGAGCAACCGCACTCGCATTGAACTCACCGATCCGCCCATCGCGCTCCGCAAGCAACTGTTCGAACTGCTGGATCGCTCCACGATGAGCCGCCTCCCGATTACTCAGTTCGACCTCCAGCTGATGCACGCGATCTTGCACTGAGGCCAACTTCTCCAGGTGGGCACGCAGACGATCCCGATCGGCGAGGTCATTGTTGAGTTGGGCAATATGGTCTCGCAGAACTCGGATTTCCTCTTTCAACACCTCCTGGGTGTGTTCGGCTGCGTGACAAGCCTGTTGCGCCCCGCGAAGCTCATCTATCCGGACGGCCATGTTGCCATCGAATTCACTAATCCGGTGGTCGCGCTCGACCAGAGACTGTTCGAACTGCTGGAGCGCCCCCCGATGAGCCGCTTCTCGATCACTCAACTCGACCTCTAACTGATGGACTCGGTCTTGCACCGACTCAAGCTTTTCGACCCGGGCGCGGAGGTGATCCCGGTCGGCGATGCTTTCATTGAGCTGGGCGATGTGCTCGCGTAGGACCCGGATTTCTTCCTTCAAAACCTCGTGTGTACGTTCGGCGACCTGATAGGCCTGTTGAGCCCCACGGAGTTCGTTGGCCAGCGCGCTAATGGTCGCGCTGAGCTCACCCACGCGTTGGCGTGCTGCAACTCCTTCAGATTCTAAGTCTGTCAGTTGTTTCGACTGTGTCGCCACTTCTGCTTCAAGCACCTTCACCCGCTCACCTCGTGCGGTGAGTTCTCGTTGGGTTGAGGTGGACTGCGTCTCGGACGACATGATCTTCTGTTCGAGCATCTGCATCGCCGCAGTCTTGACCTTCAACTCGTGCGATGTTGTTTCCAGCGCCTGTTCCTTCACCCGCAGTAAATTGGCGAGCTGCTGGCATTGTTGCTCGAACGAATTCTTAGAGTTCTGCTGCAACCATCTGTTCAGTGTACTCATACGTCACTCAATCCTTAGATCAGGAGTTCGATGGAATGATTCTGTCTGAAGGCTGGCCTGATGTCCAAGATGGGAGAGGGGGTATGCCGAACCATCACCGATTGCGGTCATCGGAGTCGTAAGTCCGTTACTAGTCCGCCTCAGTCCCATAATTTGTACTCTGCACGTTGGGAGAGAATCCCCACAGGCCTCATGAGCTCAGTCAGCTAACATGATGTGACCACAGGGGTTAGACACGTGACGGTATCACATTTTATGATGCATGTACTAGGGTAAGATTTGGCCAGTTGAGCGGGTCCAGCAGGAGGGTGCGCAGGCTCTCTTTGCGACTCGGTCAGAGCTGATCAGTGCAGATGTTTGTCCACGAAGGGATCCACGCAACACATGGTGCTGTGGTCGGTCATGGTGACAGCCGGTTAGTTGAACGATTTGATCTATCAAACCACCGGCTTCATCTGATTTGTCCCCTCGAGCAGGTTGAACTGGGTGAGGTGTCGGTAGACGAAAGACAAAGGCATGGAGAGGTTCGATGAGAGCGGGGAGGGGCAGTCGAAGGAGGAAAACGAGGTAAACATATTGGCGGTAGCAGCGAATCAGCGTAGAATCTTCATCGTATTCTTGCCTGTGGTTGTATCGTGAGTGAGGTAGACGTTGTCATCGGGTGCAGCCAATTTCCGCACGGAAGGCTTTCTGCACGAAGTCGTGAATCGTCTGCGAGCCTTATCATTCAAGGAAATTGCAAAGTGGCCAGAGTATCCTGACAAGCCCGACATCAATCTGCACGTTCCAGCTGAGTTAGCCGACTACACATTCACATTGATGAAGGATACGTTACCTGACGGAGATATCCGAATCGGCATTCAATGCTATCGCCACGGCTTCCTCGGCACAGGTCGAATGACGGTGGACGGATTTGTGGTTTCATCGGACGGGAGAATGCGATCACTCAACGACCAGGACGTTTGGGATTTGACGTGAGTTCTATGATCGTTCTCCGTTCACATCAAGCGAATCGACTGGCCACCAGTTACGATCAACGGTCTTCTGTACAACTTGCTATCAAACCAGGAAGTTACGCATCAAAACACTCATCTGCGAGCTGAAAATGTCTACTCATAAATATATGCTTAAAACCAATGACAAGTACGGAAGACTTAAAGAAAAAGTTGCGATCGTCACGGGTAGTAGCAGCGGAATCGGCAAGGCCATTGCGCTTCGGTTTGGTCAGGAAGGTGCCAGAGTGGTCGTCGCTGCGAGGAGGATAGCTCTGTGCGAGCAGACTGTTGCGCAAATCAGGGAGCAGGGTGGGGAGGCGTTGGCCATTCAGACCGATGTTGCCGACGAGCGGCAGGTGGAACGACTGATCTCAGAGACGGTAACCCGCTATGGTCGACTCGATATTCTCGTTAACAATGCTGGTATCGGTGGCGGGAGTCGAGTGGCGGACACGAGCACCGAGGCATTTGATCAGGTCTTGAATGTCAATTTGCGCGGCACGTTCTTCTGCTGTCGAGCGGGCTTTCGGCAGATGAAACAACAGGGTGGTGGAGTGATCATTAACATGTCGAGTGTGGCCGGCGTACAGGCTTGGGCAGGCACCGGGACGTACAGCGCTTCAAAGCACGGCATCATGGCACTCACCAAGTCATTGGCGGATGAAGGCCGTCAATATAACATCAAAGTCAGCGCGATCTGTCCAGGGGCCGTGGCAGACGAGCTGGTAGATGCGTCTCCGACGGACATCGAACGCAGTGAAAAGATCGACCCGTTCGACGTGGCCGAAGCGGCCATATACCTTTCGACGCTTGGAAAGCATGCAGTGGTGCACCAGATCGTCATTGACCGGGCAGGCGCGGATTGGTGAAGCTCCACGGTCGTTGAGAGAATACCGGACAGCAGTTTCTATCACATCCCAATAATCGTGCAACTCGCACGATCCGGAGGCGGACTCAACATCTCAACCTGACTGCCCCTCTTCCTTGTGCCCACGATGTCTTTGATTTTTGAGAAGTGGTACCCGAGAAAATTCGAGAAGGAAGAGTCGCAGGCCGCCATTCCATTAGGACCGATAACCCCGCTTCCGGCGCTTGAGGAGCCTCCAGCCCACGCCCTTCGGGCTGGTTCAGACTACGCTGTGTGCCCTACCCCTGGAACTTCCAAACTGGCACGGCCCAGCGTGCCATCGCGGTAGTCGGAGAGGAGAATCCTCGCGGCCTTATCCCGGTCCAACGCCCCGCCGCTTCCGGCCAGCAGACAGCCGCGCTTTCTGGCGATCGCTTCAATCACCCTCGCGCTGGTCAGCCCCTCTACCCCAAATCCGTAGCGGGCCGTGAGTCTGGCGGGATACCGCATGAGCAGCTTCCCGGCGAGAAAGTCGGCGACAGTTTCATCATCCACGACCGTGTGCCCAACGGCATTGATCGTCGCAAGCAACAAACCCACCTCAGGGTCCTTGATCGTCCCCCAGAGCAGTCCAGGCGAGTCGATGATGGCCATCTGGTCACCCAATTTGTGCCGCTGTTGAACTTTGGTCACCGCCGGTTCATCCCCCACACGGGCGATGCGCCGCTTCAGGAGCGTATTCATCAAGGTCGACTTGCCGACATTGGGAACACCCATGATCAGCATACGCAGCGGCTTCACACTGCTGTTGCGATGGGGAGCGAGTTGCTGGGAGAGCCGGGGAATCTTGGCAGCATCACCCGCACCTTTGCACGATAGAGCCACGGCCAAGACGCCTTCTTGTTGGTTGAACCGTTCGAGCCAGACCTTTGTGACCGCCGAGTCGGCAAGATCGGCTTTGTTGAGAACTTTCAAGCACGGGCGCTGCCGGGGCAGCCGCAGCTCTTCGATCAATGGATTGGAACTGGCCTGGGGGGCACGCGCATCCAGCACCTCGACAATGACATCGATCACCTCCATCGTCTTGACCGCTTCTTTGCGCGCGGCATTCATGTGACCAGGAAACCACTGTATCGACATACTGAAGCATCTTTCTGATCAAGAGGACAGACTGACAGCGTCGCAGAGAGGGGCAAGAGACGTCAAGCACAGACCCTACAGGCGCAGGCAGTCACCAGGAAGTCGAGTGGTACCAATGATATGAGAATCCGGCATCGAGAGTGGGCAACAGCGATTTGAGCTGTACGGCCAGGCCCATGTCTCCGCTCACGTGGAGGCGACCGGTCGTCACACTGGCTGGAACAGTATTAACACGTGCGGACTGTCAGCGTAGTAAAGACAGCCTCAGAGGGCCGGCATAGCTCAGTAGAGATCATTACAGGCTCACCTTCTTTATGGTGAGCCCGTAGGCATTGCAGATACAGACATTCCACTCGTGTGGAATCTTACGCGTGCACTTTCTGATGATCGTCCCGGCGCCTGCGGAGATTCGATCCGATGCGCGTCCGCTCACGCTCATACCCCATGGCGGTGTAATACAAGGCGCGATCGAAGAACTGGCCGAGGATGTGCATCAGTTCCAGCTCTCCCTGCAGTTGCATAGGAGTATCGGAAAACCCTTCGCGTTGGACGAAGGCTGTCATGTGTTCTCTCGTAGCGGTGATGGCCCAGAGAAAGTGGCTATAGGCGACACCCTGTGCGGCACGGCGGGCACCTAGCTCTGTGTAGCGCTGTTCAACCTCCGCCTCGGTCAGGTCCATCAACCAATTATTCAAGTTTTGGTAGATCTCACGGGTGCGGGCTTGGAGCTCGTCCGCTGGGACTTTACGGAGATCGCTACAGCGGGGAGAGTTCCACACCTTTTCGCTGAGCTCTCGGGCAAGCTGTTCGGAGTTTTTCTCGATGAGCCGCACCAATCGGCGTGCCGGCATAGCGCACCTCCATTTAATTGGTTGTGTACAGGAATATCTGCGCTTCCTCGCCAGGGCAGACAATACTTGAATGATGCCGTCAAGGTCAATGACACGTTCGTCGGGGCTGGCAGATGCCGCCTTCCCATCTCGGTGTAGAGAAACATGCCCTTCAACCATCTCCGCCGCTCCTCTCACGGATCGAAAGAAGTCCTCATCTCAGGTTGGATAATTGGACGCCTGTTGCCTTGAACTTACCCCACCCATTTGCTATTCTTCGCCCACCTTTCGTAGTCGACATATCTCATCCACATCTACACACGATTCCAAGGAGTACTCACATGGCCGGCATCAAGCGGGCGTTGATCAGTGTTTCAGATAAGACCGGGGTCATCGAAATGGCAAAGGGGCTGAACGCGATTGGCGCGGAGATTTTGTCTACGGGGGGAACAGCCAAAGCGTTGCGCGACGCCGGGATAAAAGTCACGGATGTCGCAGCCTACACGGGCTCACCGGAGATTCTCGATGGTCGGGTGAAAACGTTGCACCCCAAGATTCATGGCGGCTTGCTGGGACGCCGCTCCCTGCCTGCGCATGTCGAGCAGATGACTCAACATGGGATCGGTCCCATCGATGTGGTGGTGGTCAACCTCTACCCCTTTGAAGCCACGATCGCCAAACCCGACTGCCGTTTCGAGGATGCCATTGAACAGATCGATATCGGTGGCCCATCCATGCTGCGGTCAGCCGCGAAGAATCATGACGATGTGCTCGTTGTCGTCGATCCTGCCGATTATTCACGTGTACTGGAAGCGGTGAACGGCAATAGGGTGACCCCAGCACTGCGTCGTGAGTTGGCCATGAAGGTGTTCCAGCATACATCCCGCTATGACGGATTGATCGCCGGCTACCTGGAGAAACACGCTCAGGCCAGGGAGATCAAGTTCCCGAAAGTGTTGTCGCTGCAGTTTGAGTTGGCTGAGTCCCTCCGCTACGGAGAAAACCCTCACCAGCAGGGCGCGTTTTATCGTGAATTGGACAGCAAGGAGCCATCTGTTGCTCGCGGAAAGATCTTGCATGGCAAAGCGATGTCCTACAATAACTTCCTCGATGCGAATTCCGCGCTCGAGTTGGTGAAGGAATATGAGGAGACGGCTGTCGCAATCATCAAGCACAATAATCCCTGTGGGGTGGCACTCGGTGAGACGCCGGTGGAGGCGTACGTCAAGGCGAGAGAGACGGATCCCGTGTCTGCCTTCGGCGGGGTGATTGCCTTCAACCGGCCGGTGGATTTGGCGGCTGCCAAGGAAATCACGTCTACGTTTGTTGAGGTCGTGATTGCTCCAGGATTTATTGAAGATGCCTTGGCTGAATTGAAGAGGAAGAAGGATTTACGTCTATTAGACGTGGGCCCCTTGACGAAGGTGAAGCAGGAAGGATTCGATCTGAAGAAACTTGTCGGCGGACTCATCGTGCAAGATCGGGATCTCGGGGTGTTGCCGGATCTTCGGACGCTTGCCGTGCCGACCATCCGTAAGCCGACAGATGAAGAATATGCCGCGTGTGCGTTTGCATGGAAAGTCTGCAAACACGTCAAGTCTAACGCCATCATCTATGCCAAGCCAGGCCAGACCGTCGGCATCGGGGCAGGACAGATGAGTCGTGTGGATTCCGTGAAATTGGCGGCCATGAAGGCGCAAATGCCTGTCAAAGGCTGTGTCATGGCCTCCGATGCGTTCTTTCCATTCCGCGATGGCCTCGATGCTGCAGCCGAAGTCGGGATCACAGCCGTCATTCAACCAGGCGGATCGATCCGAGATCCGGAAGTTGTCAAAGCCGCGGATGAACATGGAATGGCGATGCTTCTCACCGGAATGCGGCATTTTAGACATTGAGAACGATCGCGAGCCGTGATGAGTGATGGGTGAGTAGTTGACTCGTCTCCTGTTGCCACGATTATCTACCCACACCGTCTTCCTTCTTAACTCGTCACGTATCACACGTCACTGAGGACCTGACATGAAAATTCTCGTTGTCGGCAGTGGGGGACGTGAGCATGCAATAGTGTGGAAGCTCGCACAAAGTCCCCGTAAGCCGATCCTGTACTGTGCTCCCGGCAATGCGGGGATCGCGTCATTGGCGAACTGCATCCCGATTAAGTCGGACGATATTGCCGGTCTGAAGAACTTCGCCCTCCAAGAAAAGATTGATGTGACCGTAATCGGCCCAGAAGCGCCGCTCGCGCTAGGCATCGTGGATGAATTCCGCAAAGCTCGGCTCAAAGTGTTTGGACCGACCAGGAATGCCGCCCGCCTGGAAGCGAGTAAGGTCTTCTCGAAGGACGTCATGGCACAAGCCAAGATCCGGACGGCTCATGCCAAGAGTTTCGAAAAAATCAAGGATGCACTGGCCTATGTCGAGCAGCAGACGCTACCGGTCGTGATTAAAGCGGACGGGCTGGCTCAAGGAAAAGGCGTCATCATTGCAACCACTCAAGACCAAGCAAAAGAGGCAATCATCGATTCGATGGAGAAGGCCGTGTTCGGCCAAGCCGGAAAACAGGTGCTGATCGAGCAGTTTCTCGACGGCGAGGAACTGACGATCATGGCGTTTACCGATGGCAAGACCGTGGTGCCGATGCCACCAGCGCAGGATCATAAACGGGTCGGCGATGGAGACACAGGCCTAAACACCGGTGGGATGGGCGCCTATTGCCCGGCACCACTGGGAACATCCAAGATCCAAGATCACGTCCGTTGCGAGGTCTTACAGCCGATGGTAGACGCCATGGCGCGGCTTGGTTCGCCGTTTCAAGGTGTCCTGTATGCCGGACTGATGGTAGTGAATGGGACGCCATATGTGCTCGAATTCAACGCTCGTATGGGCGATCCAGAAACTCAAGTCGTGTTGCCCTTGCTGAAGAATGACTTAGTTGATGTTCTTGAAGCGGTGATAGAACACCGGCTTGACCAACTTCCTGTTGAGTGGCATTCGGACGCGACGGTCTGCGTGGTCATGGCATCGGGAGGCTACCCTGGTACCTATCAGCAGGGAATACCGCTCGCTGGACTCCCCACGGCGACAACCTTATCGGACTCCTCCGTGGTCTTTCATGCAGGAACAGCACAGAGAGGGCATGAAATCGTGACAGCAGGAGGCCGGGTCCTCGGCGTACTCGGTCGAGGGCGAACGTTATTGGAGGCACAAGGCGAGGCCTATCGAGTCGCGAAGACGATCTCTTTCGAGGGCTGTCACTTCCGAACGGATATCGCACACCGGGCTCTGAAGACATAAACCGGGACAGTCACTCTTCTCGAGCAACCCATTCAGTGAACACATTGATCTCACCCCGATCTCTCATCCACGCAGCTTGTTAGAGCCACCTGGATCTAGCCCAGGAAGTTGCCGTAGATCCGAACATCCGTGGCCGATCTTCTTCTCAGCCAATTCCTGCGATCTGTTACAATATCCTTCCACGAGAGTCAGTGTACAACATGCAAGGGACACAGCATGTCTACACCAGCACCTGGTAAAGACAGATTATTTCTGATGAAAGGGGAATGGCCATGACACGCCATCCGATGCGGGTACTCAGTACAGTCGTTGCTTTCGGCTTCGCCCTTGGCCTTATTGGATGTGATTATTGGCCGCCAGCCTTGCAGGCTGAGATTGAACAATTGCGGTCGGAAGCCCAAACCCTGACCATAGAGAAGACTCAGCTTCAGGCCCAGGTCACCGACTTAACTCAGACCAAACAAGAGCTGCAGGGGCAGTTTGATGAACTGAGCCGTATCAGCCGAGAAAAAACTGGTATGATCACCAGCCTCCAAAATCAGCTGGATGCGACCCGCGCGAGGGCATTGAAGGCCATGGCTCCGAAGACACCGCCTCATAAAAATAAGGCACAACCAACCGGAAGGACCGCGACCAAACTACCCACTAGAAGCATCCCGAAAACGCCGACAGGCAAACACCAGACTCCCGTGGGAATGGGTGTCCGATAATCGACCCACGAGTCTATTTTGAAGAGGAGGGCGTCGTTGTACTCGGTGTAGACGTTGATGAGCTGCTCGACGCCGCAGTCGACGTCACTGTAGAAGAAGAAGGGGCAGGGCTTGATGGAGCAGCCGCGACCGGCTCCTTCTTTTCCCCGGCATTCTTCTCTCCGGAACTCTTTTCCCCTGAACTTGTCCCACCGGTTTCGCTGCCCGTGCTGGACGGAGGTTTGAGCTTGTCGGAATAGTCGGTGACGTACCAGCCGCTCCCCTTAAACATGATTCCAGGCGATGAAATAAGCCGTCTGATTGCTTTCCCACACCGGTCACAGGTCGAGAGCGGATCATCCTTGATGCTCTGCTTCACTTCAAAGCGATACGAACAGCCGTCGCACTGATATTCATAAATCGGCACCGGTTTCCCCCCTCTTATCGTTGCAGCGACCTCAATTCTCTTACACCAACTTCGCGAACGCCTGCCCCATTCGCTCAAGTCCTCGGGTGATATTCGTCATGCTGGTGGCATAGGAGAGCCGGAGATGCTCCAGACTTCCAAACGGTTCACCCGGAACGACCGCGATCCGCGTATCATGCAAGAGATACTGCGCCAGGTCATTCGGGGTCTTCAGCACTCCCGAAGGGCCACGTTTCCCCAACAAGCCTTTCACATTAGGGAAGGCGTAGAAGGCCCCACTCGGCATTCGGCATGACACACCGGGAATCTTGTTCAACCCTTCCACAATGGCAGTTCGACGGCGGGAAAACTCTTCCACCATTATGCGCGTGAAGGGCTCCCCAAGGCGCAATGCAGCGACGGCGGCCTTTTGCGAGATGGAGCAAGGATTCGACGTGCTCTGGCTCTGAATATTGGCCATCGCGGTCAACAGATCCTTGGGACCGGCCGCGTACCCGATTCGCCACCCTGTCATGGCGTAAGACTTTGAGACGCCATTGATAATGATGGTGCGTGCTGCGATCTCTGGTCCCAACGAGGCAATGCTGATGTGCGTCGCCCCATCGTAGAGCACCTTTTCATAAATTTCATCAGATATCACCAGAAGGTCATGCCGGACCGCTACTGAGGCAATCTGTTCCAGCGTCGCCCGATCATACGTTGCCCCAGTAGGGTTGCATGGGCTGTTCACAATGATGGCCTTGGTTCTCGGCGTAATGAGTCGTTCCAACTCTGGAGTATGAACTGCGTATCCGTCCTCTTCTTTGGTCGGTAACAGAACCGGCGTCGCATCGTTGAGCAGCGCCTGATCTGCATACGAAACCCAGTAGGGGATCGGAATGATGATCTCGTCACCCGCTTCGAGCAAGGCCTCCGCCAAATTATAGAGCGAGTGCTTTGCCCCGCAGGAGACAAGGATTTGGGACTTCTCATATCGGAGTCCAAGTTCAGCTTGCAGCTTGTCAGCAATCGCGCTCCGCAACTCATCGATCCCAGATGAAGGCGTGTACTTCGTAAATCCCGCGCGTATGGCCGCTTCTGCCGCGGCCTTCACCGGCTCTGGCGTGTCGAAATCTGGTTCTCCGGCTGAAAAGTCGATGACATCGAGTCCTTGCGCGGCCATGGCCTTGGCAGTTGCAGCCATGGCCAACGTCGGAGAGGGCGCAATACGACCGACACGTGCTGCCAATTTCATGATTTGAGACTCCGGATACGAGATTGAAGGCGTTGGGCGACTTCCGGATGAAGAAAATCGACCAAATCTCCACCGTGTTGTGCCACATCTTTGATGATCGTCGAAGACAAGTATGAGTATTCTTCGCTCGGCATCAAAAATACCGTCTCCACCGTCTTCGCAAGCTTTCGGTTAATGAGCGCCATCTGAAATTCATGCTCAAAGTCTGAAATGGCGCGCAAGCCACGGATGATTGCATGGGCGCCTGAACGCTCAACATAGTTGACGAGCAACCCATCGAACGGTGTCACCTCAACCTGTCCGACATCCTTCATGACCAGCTGTACCATATCAAGGCGTTCAGCCAAATTGAAGAGCGGATGTTTCGACGGATTTGGAGCAACAGCCACGATCACCTTGTCGAATATGCGGAGGCTTCGGGTGATGATGTCAGCGTGGCCATGTGTAATAGGATCAAACGTGCCTGGATAGATGCCGATTTTCATGCCAGTTCAGTAGCGGAACGGAAATAGAGGGATAAGGCGGTATCACCGTAGCGATACCGGCGCAAAAACTGGGTGCATCCCAACGATATGGGCAAATTGGTTTTCGCAGCATGTTCGATGACTAGCCAGGAATCCATGGCAAACAGATCGTAAGTCCGAGACTCAGCCAATAATGATGGCAGCTCGGATGCCTCCGCATAGGGTGGATCGGCGAAGACAATATCATAGGGACCGTTCCACTGATTGGGATAACTGAGAAACTGTTGAACAGTCTGACTCCGCACGGCTATTTCCTCACCGATGTGACACAGCTCCAGGTTTTGGTGTAGTAGTTTTAACGCATCACGGTTCGACTCGACGAAGGTCACGTGTTCAATGCCACGACTGACAGCTTCGATCCCCACGGCTCCAGTCCCAGCGTAGAGCTCCAAAAAGCGGCCATTCTTCAGCCGGTTACCGAGAATTGAAAACAGGGCCTCTCGAACCCGGTCAGAGGTTGGGCGAAGAGCACGTGTTCGCGGCCCGTAGAGTCGACGACCTCGGTGGGTACCAGCGATTACACGCATACTAGAAACATTATCTACTAAATGTCAGAATTTAACATAGCGTTTTTACAGGGGTCAAGAAATGCCGAATGGAAGGGAGACTATTTGGGTCACAACTGAGTTGGGGAGGAGAACTTAAATACTTTTTTGACCGTCTTCTTTCAGAAGACTATAATGCGCTCATTGAGCTTGTTGGTACGTTAAGGACGAGAGGACCGTCCTGGAGTCTAGGTAGGCCATCAGGCGGACCAGACCCCGAGTACTAAACGCTATAATTTACCGAGCCGAGACGGGCTGAGGGACGCGGGTAGCCAGACTTTTTCTACGGTTATTGGAGATGGTGCGGTCAATAATAGCGCCACAATTAATGCATTTCCATGCATAGAACACGAGAAAAAAATCGGAGAACCGTTCTAACATCATCATCCCTTTGCACTTTGGACACTCCATGGATCCCTCCCAAGTTAGCGACGTTCACAGCTGGTGGCAAACTTAAGCAAAAGCTGCACCAATTTGTCATATTTAATAATTTCAAATGGTTACGGATTACGTATTTTCCGTAGACGGGTAATTTTGCCTTATTTGCCAGTACAAAAGCGTCCGGGTCGTCATTTTTTTGTCACCTGAGGTCTTCGTGGCAAGCAAGGAACCAAAAAAGGGCATTGCGCACTGGCCAAAGACCGAACGTCCCCGTGAACGTCTTCTTGCCAAGGGGCCCGAAGCGTTATCCGATGCCCATCTTCTCGCCATCCTCCTGAGAACTGGCCGCCGCGATTCATCCGCTGTGCAAGTGGCCATCGAACTCCTCGACCGAATCGGTGGACTGGGTGGATTGGCGGCCTGTGGTATTGAAGAACTCTGCACCATCCCTGGCGTCGGTCCCGCCAAAGCCGCCCAACTCAAAGCCGCATTGGCCTTAGGGAGACGGTCGCTGGCTGTTCCAATGTCCACGGGCACTCGCATTTCCTCAAGCTCGGATCTGTTCAAACATTTTCACCCTGCGCTCCGCGATGTGAAACACGAACTCTTCAAGGTCATCCTGCTCGACGCAAAAAATATCGTGATCAAAGAGGCCACGGTTTCAGAGGGAAGCCTCACACTCAGCATCGTGCATCCACGTGAGGTTTTTGCGCTCGCCGTGCGTGAATCGGCAGCCGCCGTCATTTTTCTTCACAATCATCCCAGCGGAGATCCAACTCCAAGCCCGGAGGATCGGCGATTGACCGATCGACTGACAACGGCTGGCACCCTATTGGGAATCCGAGTATTGGACCACGTAATCATCGGAGATGGTCGATACGTAAGTTTTGCCGACGAGGGATGGCTGACAGGACAGCAGAATGAGTACGAAGAGCCCTGAAGATGATGTCTGACCAAGACACCAGCCCAAGGAATGTGAGGACGCGAATGGTCTAACCCCATACTCAACAAGGAGGGCAGACTATGGACACAGCCCGTCTGGAGCCCATCAGAAACGTGGCCATCGTATCCAGCGCCGGTGCCGGTAAGACCTCTCTCAGTGAGGCCTTGCTGTATGTTGGTGGTGCGATCCCCATGCTCGGGTCCGTGATGCACGGGACTACCGTTTCCGATTTTGAACCCGAAGAACTTCGGCATCGCACATCGACAAGTACCAGCCTTCTTCAGTTCACGTGGAATGACACCAACATCAACCTGATTGACCCTCCCGGTGCACTCGATCTTCTTGGTGAATCACTCGCTGCCTTGCAGGCCGCCGATGCAGTCATCCTGATTCTGAGCGGAACCACGGGGGTAAGAACAGAGCTGACACGACTCTGGACAAGGATCAAAGAATTGGACCTTCCTTGTCTGGTATTCGTCAATGGACTTGATAAGGAAGACGCATCGTTTGAGAACACTCTAGAGATCTGTCGCAAACAGCTCGATTGTGTTCCACTCCCTATGACAGTACCGCTCAACTCTAGTATGAGCTTAGACGGCGTAGTTGATGTACGACATGAGAAGCTTGTGCGATCCGGACCGAGTTCCGCCACTGTCGAACATCTACTAGTCCCCCCCCCACTAGAGGGCATGCTGAATAGAGCGCGCCAGCAACTCGTGGAGGCGGTCGCGGAAAGCGGGGAAACCTTGTTGGAGACCTACTTGACCCAGGGAGAGTTGAGCCAAGAAGACCTTCTGCAAGGACTCCGACGCGACATCCAGACGAAACAATTCCTTCCCATCTATGGCGGATCTTCCACGCATAATATCGGAGTCTGGTCCTTGTTGGATGCGATAGTCGCCTTATTGCCGTCACCCTCCGAACGTGGTGCGGCCCATCCATGGCACGGCATTCACCCAGAGACGCACGAGGGTTGTGAGCGGAAGGGAAGTCTGCAGGAACCGTTTTCCGCCTATGTCTTCAAGACCATCATCGACCCATTCGTTGGTCGACTGTCCTATTGCCGTATCGTGTCCGGAACCATCCATGCCGATGCCACAGTGCTGAATGCTTCCAAATATGTCCGGGAGAAGCTCGGCCATTTCTACACGGTGTTGGGCAAACGTCATGTGGCCATTGACTCCGCACGAGCGGGAGAGATCGTGGCAATCGGGAAGCTTAAAGACACGCATACCGGTGACACCCTCTGTCAAGAGATTGCTCCCATCTGTTATCCCATACTGAGCCTACCAAAGCCGATCTTGTCGTTCGCGATTGACGCCAAGTCCAAGACAGACATCGACAAGGTCAGCCTTGGGCTTCACAAACTCATTGAAGAGGACCCCACCCTGGAATTCGCGCGCAATGCCGAAACCAAGGAGATGGTGCTCAGCGGCATGGGGCAATTCCACATCGATTTGGCCCTCGAAAAGCTCCATCGAAAGTTTGGAGTCGATGTCATACCGCACACGCCTAAAGTCCCGTACCGAGAAACGCTCAAGACGAAATCGCAGGCACAGGGTAAGTACAAGAAACAAACGGGCGGGCATGGGCAATACGGCGATTGCTGGCTTGAAGTGGCCCCGCTCCCGCGCGGCCACGGGTACGTGTTTGAGAATCGCGTGGTCGGAGGAGCGATTCCTCGAAATTTCATTCCCGCCGTGGAAAAAGGAGTCCTCGATGCCATGCATGAGGGACCGTTGAGCGGGTTCCCGGTCGTCGATGTGCAGGTCGCCGTCTATGACGGATCTTATCATGCGGTGGATTCGTCTGAGATGTCGTTCAAGATCGCGGGATCAATGGCATTCAAGAAAGCGATAGAGACCGCGCATCCCGTGTTGCTTGAGCCGGTCATGACGGTCGAAATCGACACACCGACTGACGCAGTCGGAGCCGTCATGGGAGACTTGAGCGCACGACGGGGTCGAATCCTATCCGTCAACGCGCAAGACCATGCCGAACAGATCAAAGCGTTGGTTCCGCTAGCCGAGCTGCTTCGCTATGCGACAGCCCTCAACGCCATGACCGGAGGGCGAGGCAGCTACGTTATGGATTTCACGCAGTATGATGAAGTACCGAAAGAATTGGCTACAAAGGTCATCGAGCGACAGAAGGCAGAAGGACGAGCCGCCACGGCCCATTGAGAGATCGTTAGTCGGAGGCTTTGAGCACGACATAAAATGCGCGGCTTTCCCGAAGCACGCGGAGCAACAGGGTGTCGCCACGCTTGGACCGTGCAATGGCTGACATAAATTCTCCTACGGAAGACACTTCCAGACGGTTGACCTCTTTAATGAGGTCACCTTCGCGGAGGCCTTCGGCTTGAGCTCGACTGTTGGGCTCAACCTTTGCGATGAGCACACCTTTTGATTCACGAAGCTTGAACCTCTCCGCCAGAGCGGACGTCAGATCTTGGAGGTCAAGGCCAAGCTTCACCTCCAACTTCTCCTCTTGTTGAGGAAGCGATGCGATGATAGCTGCATCACGCCGCTCGGTGAGAGGAACGTCCATCGTCAAGCGTTTCAGATCCCGGACGACTTCAATCTTTGAGGTCGTGCCCGGAATCAGCGTCGCGATCAGACGAGACAGCTTATTTGGTGAATCGACAATGGCGCCGTCGATCCGGACGATGACATCGCCCGGCTTGATCCCAGCCAAGGCTGCGGGGTCTTTCTCGAAGACTTCGTTCACGAGTACCCCTTCGCCTTCAGTGACTCCAAATTTTTTCGCCAACTCAGCCGTCAACGGTTGAATCCCGACGCCGAGCCAGCCCCGCACAACCTTCCCTTTCGCAAGTAACTGTTCGATGACCTGCTTGGCCATATTCGAGGGAATGGCGAATCCGATGCCTTGAGCGAAATTAATGATCGCCGTATTGATGCCGATCACCTCACCCCGCAGGTTAAAGAGCGGACCTCCAGAATTTCCAGGGTTGATCGAGGCATCGGTCTGGATAAAGTTTTCGTACCGTGAGAGGTTAATATTTTCTCGACCGATGCCGCTGACCACCCCAAGCGTCACGGTCCGGTCCAGTCCGAATGGATTTCCGACGGCCAGCACCCATTGGCCGACCTTGACGCCGGCGGAATCACCAAATCGTGCGCTGGGCAGGGGTCGATCGGTGGTCACTTTGAGCACCGCTAAATCGGTGTCCGGATCTTTGCCGACTACATGAGCAATACGCTTCGTCTTATCGGAAAACCGCACTTCAATCTCATTGGCGTCACCAATCACATGATTGTTCGTCACGATATGGCCGTCACTGTCGACGATCAGGCCCGAGCCGGAGCCTGACGCATTCGGCGTACGCTCGCCGGCCCCTTCGTGAAGCCTACTTGTGCTGGTGATGGGAAACAGATTGACGACGGAAGGCTTGGCCTGCTCAGCAAGTTCGGTAATGACGGCTTGAATCTCTTCGAGCATGCGAATGCCGGGTGAGTCAGGCGATACGGCCTCAGCCACGCCGCCTCCGATGACAGCAGGGAGGAGGGGAGCGATACAATAGAACAGCACACGTACTGATAGGAATGCGCGGGCTAGCATTGGACGATATTGTATCTGATCTCTGTCGATATGCCTACTTGTCTACACCGAATCTCGTGAACGACGCGGTAAAGGGACGCTGGCCGGCAAACCATGGGACAAGTTGATCGAGTTCCGTTTGCGCACCAACCAACACCACGATGTCTCCCGGTCGGAACTGAAGATCGTGGGTCGGAGCCAATAGAAAAGGCCCTCGCAAAACGGCAGCCACGGAAGTGGAGAAACACTGTGGAAGCGCACTGAGCGGCTGTCCCACCGCGGCCGCCCCTCGAACAACGGTCAGCCGTTCAATACCTCCTGAACGAAGTGCCAAATCATTTTGGAGAGAGAGCAAATCCTGATGGACCGTCTCGATTTTGAGCTCGCGAATCTCGGCATCGACGCTGATCAACACTTGTTTCAACTCTTGAACACGAGAGATGGCATCGGCAAGCGTCTGGTCAACCACGCCGACAACCGAATCGGAGTGACTCTGGTCCTGAAGTCGATCAGAGACCTGCGAAACGATTTGTTGACCGACCTTAGCCGTCACATCGTCAATCTGCTGAAGCAAGGTAGACGCCTGCCAATGGAGACGAATAATCTGAACCTTTCGATTAACGAGTTCGGAAATCGAGAGAATCGTTTCATAGAACGCATGTCCGGTAATTGAAAGCTCTTTATGTACGCGGCCAAGCAGCTCAAACGTCATAGTCTGATAAGATATATTATGTAAACTTTAAACTCTTCGCCAGTCACCGGTCGACCACTCGAGTCCTTCGCATCGGTCATCCCTACTTCATAGCGGATCGTGGTTCGGAGGTCAATCGCGCAGGAGATTTTGGAAGTTCCACAGAATCTCCCGTTAAGCACACATGACCTTTCAATCTTCTCACGCTGTCCGCTGATGCTGTTTGCGCGTTCATACTAATAAAGTGTTACTTTAACTTTTATCTCGACCTATTGCTTGAAGACACCACCTTCTATTTAATGTAACTATTCGTCTGTGCCTGCTAGTCGCATGCGAAATCTACTCTCAATCTAGGCTCATGGCACGGGAGAAAACTTCGACTTCTTGCTGATCCGTTCGGCCCTTGCAAACCAGGCCTACACTCCGTAAGCTGATCCAGATGATGATGTTCCTCATCTCCTAAATCACGTATGGCAACGACCCCTCGCGACTACTATCAGGTGCTCGGCCTCCCGCGCACGGCTTCGCCCGACGATATCAAAAAAGCCTATCGCCGGCTCGCCCGCCAGTACCATCCTGATCTCCATGCGGGGGCGAAGAAGGCCGAGATGGAAAAGAAATTTAAAGAGCTCAATGAGGCGCAGGAAGTCCTGACCGATCCGGAGAAGCGGAAAAAGTATGACCAGTACGGGGCCGATTGGGAACAAGCGCAAGCCTTCGAGAAAGCTCGTCAGCAGACCGGAGGACAAGGGTTTGGCGGACCCTGGGGCTCCGATGGAGGCTACAGCCGTCCAGGAAGTGGAGGAGCCGGGAGCGAGCAATTCTCCGATTTTTTCGAAAACCTCTTTGGAAACCGCAGCCGCGGCGGAGCTGGAATGCCAGGAGAGGACATCGAGACCGACGTCCAGTTGGGGCTGCGCGAGGTGCTCACCGGTGTGACAAGGCGTGTGAATCTGCGTGAGCCTCGGACCTGCTCGACCTGTCAAGGGAGCGGCACTGTGCGTAGCCGATCGTGCATAACCTGTCAGGGTGCCGGCATGACAACCGAATCCAAGACCATTGAAGTGCGGATTCCCGCTGGAGTGCAAGACGGAACACGGGTTCGGGTTGCCGGGAAAGGCCAGCCTGGAACGCATGGCGGAAAGCGCGGGGACCTGTATCTGCATGTGGTCATCCCCTCCGATCCCATCTTTCGTCGGCAAGGTTCGGACTTGCATGTCAGTCTGCCCGTTTATCCTTGGGAAGCCATGCTCGGAGCTGAGGTGACTGCGCCAACCTTAGCGGAACCGGTGAAAGTCAAGGTTCCACCGGAGAGCAAAGCCGACGGAAAACTCCGACTCAAGGGGAAGGGGCTTCCCTCAGCCACAGGCGGGCATGGCGATCTATTCCTGACGTTGCAGATTGTCATACCAGCCAGCGTCAGCGAAGACGAACGGATGTTATACGAACGTTTGAGCACACAACGGCATCCAGACCCGCGAATGGAACTTCTCTATAGCGCCCAACGGCGTTAAACCAGAAACATGATCGACCTTGGCAACGCCAAGCCCCTCACTTGCGTTACGCGGACTGCTATGGCAATCTTCGACTCCAGGACCTCTCAACCAAGGAGGAATTCATGATATCTCTCGCAAAGACGACGGCTGCATTTGTCGTCGCGTCAGCATGTCTGTTGGCGGTGGACATGCCAAGCCTGTGGGCCAATGATCCGAGCTATGGTCATGCTGGAGGGGGGCACGGCGGCGGCGCCCACAGCTACGGCAAGGAAATGATGCATAGCGGGACCGGCCATCTGATTCGACATCTCTTGAAGCACGAAAAAAATATTGGGCTCACGGCGGATCAGGTTGCCAAACTGAAGGACATCCAGCTCAATCTTGACAAAGCGCGGATCAAGGCCGAAGCCGACATCCAAATTGCGGAACGTGAGCTGAAGGCGCTGACCGACAATGACCAGTCCGATCTCGCTGCAATCGAAACCAAGCTGAGACAAAGCGAAGATCTGCAGGTCGGGCTGCGGATGACATCCATCAAGACCCGTCGCGACGTGATGGGCTTGCTGACTCTGGAACAACGAGCGAAGGAACAGTCCGAGCACGCCAAGATGATGAGCCAGCCCAAGGGCCATGGCACTCCACATGGAGGCGTGATGCCCTACGGTACGAATCCCCATGGTGCCACTCCGCACGGCAAGAACCCCCATGAGGCAGCCCCTGCACCACCAAGCAACATGTCTGTACAGTAAAGGGACGACAAAGACCGATGAAGAAAGCAGTGAAACTCCAGAGTCACGATCTCCTCGTTGGGGCCGGCCGCGCGCCGGCCAGAGCCATGTTAAAAGCCGTTGGTTTTACGGACGATGACCTGTCGAAACCTCTCGTTGGCGTGGCTAATACCTGGATCGAGGTCATGCCTTGCAATTTTCACTTGCGACGGCTTTCCGAGCGAGTAAAAGCCGGAATTCGAGCCGCCGGAGGAACTCCGATCGAGTACAACACTATTGCAGTATCCGACGGGATCTCGATGGGAACCGAAGGAATGAAGGCGTCCCTGATCAGCCGCGAGGTCATCGCGGATTCGATCGAGCTCGTCGCACGTGGACACTTGTTCGATGCCGTCGTCGCCCTGTCTGGGTGCGATAAGACAATTCCAGGCACCGTCATGGCTCTCGCTCGATTGAACCTGCCATCACTCATGCTATATGGCGGTTCAATTATGCCGGGACAGTTTCAAGGACATGATGTGACCATTCAGGATGTCTTTGAAGCAGTCGGCAAACATGCGTCGGGAAAGATGACCGACGCCGAGCTGAAGGACTTGGAAGATCACGCGTGCCCGGGGCCTGGAGCTTGTGGAGGTCAATTCACCGCCAATACGATGGCCATTGCTTTTGAATTCCTGGGTATTTCACCGATGGGCCGCAATGGAGTGCCCGCCATGGACGGCCGGAAAGACGATGTCGCCTTCGAGTGTGGCAAGATGGTGATGGAGCTCGTGAAGCAGAATCTGCGCCCTCGCCAAATTATCACCAGAAAGTCATTGGAGAATGCCATCGCCGCCGTCGCCACGACCGGAGGCTCAACAAACGCGGTACTCCATCTCCTCGCCATCGCCCGTGAGTCTGGGATCAAGCTGAGCATTGACGATTTCGACAAGATCAATCGCAAGGTTCCCTTGCTAGCCGACCTCAAACCAGGGGGCCGATTTGCTGCCGCCGATCTTTATGCGGCAGGCGGCACAACCCTCGTGGCCAAACGGTTGCTCGAGGCCGGGCTCCTATATGGGGATCAGCCCACCGTCACCGGTCGAACAATCGGTGAAGAAGCAGCGAACGCTCGTGAAACGCCAGGACAACAAGTCTTGCGTCCCCTCGCCTCCCCCATCAAACCGACAGGCGGTCTGGTCATTCTGAAGGGTAATTTGGCGCCAGAAGGTTGTGTCGTGAAGGTTGCCGGCCATTCGATGACCAAGTTCCAGGGACGGGCGAAGGTCTATGAGCGGGAGGAGGATGCCTTCGTGGCAGTCAAAGCGGGGCAGATCAAGCCTGGTGATGTCGTCGTTATTCGGTATGAAGGTCCGTCTGGAGGACCAGGCATGCGCGAGATGTTAGGCGTGACGGCTGCCATCGTGGGTGCCGGCCTTGGTGACTCTGTGGCCCTGCTCACTGATGGCCGCTTCTCCGGAGCCACCCATGGATTGATGGCAGGCCATGTCGCCCCTGAAGCCGTGAAAGGGGGGCCGATCGCGGCGGTCAAGAACGGCGACACGATTACCTTCGATATTCCCAAACGTCGATTGGATGTGGCCCTCTCGCAGAGAGAAATCGCCGCTCGGCTGAAGAAGGTCAAACCACCGGTACCGCGCTACACCTCAGGCGTGATGGGGAAATATGCCAGACATGTCTCGTCTGCTTCGGAAGGTGCCATTACGAGCTAGGCTTGATCGAATCCATCTTCATCTAACCTTCAGAAGATAGTCTTCGCCCTTCCTCACGTCATCATGCATGTGCTCGCTGAGGAAGGGCCTCTCGATCTATTACTGAAAATCCCGTCGTTGGAAGATTACACTCGCCAAAAGGAGCAGAAACGCCGCATAGGTTAACCCATACGCCAAGGTGAGAGCCATATCAGCCATGCCGAAGTCAAGATGGTGAATCACATGCCCCTTGAGGTTGAATCGATCGAGATTGGGAAGCGTATAGTAAATGGCATTGACGGCCATCTGGCTGACGTCATCTAATTTCCTAGCAAATTCCTTGAGGTCACCGGACAAGTGCCCGATCACATACACAGCAAGGGTAAAAATGGCGCTCAACGTCGCGCTCGTAAACGTCGAGAAGAGAACTGCGACGGCGGTAATAACCATCAGCTCCAAAAAAATGAGGGCCAGGGATTTAAACACCAGACTGGTGATCGGCACGTCCATGACCTGCAGCACGATCAATAACCCAACCACCATCACCACTGTATTCGCAAATAATGTAATGACCAACCCACAATACTTGCCCAGCAGGAACTCATATCGAGGAATGGGCTTCGACACGATCGTGTAGATTGTCTTTCGATCGACTTCCTTGCTGACGAGCCCGATCCCTACGAAAATCGCGATGAGCACGCCAAACAGATTGATGCTGGCAAGCCCAAGATCCAAAATCAGTCGGTGGTAATCTCCCAGCGTGATTCTTGAAAGAAGGATTGAACTCCCGATCATCAACAAGGCAAAGAATAATAAATTGTACAGCAGCTTTTCGCGAAGGTTTTCTCGGAACGTATTGATGGCGATAGACAGAATTCTCATACGGCTTCCCTTAACTCCGGCTGTTTGTTCTTGACCTCCCGAATAAAGAGATCTTCCAGCGACCCCTTCTGTGGAGTCAGTGAAACCAATGTCGCTTTGGCTCCTCTGATGATCTCGAGCACCGCCCCCACGTGCTGGCGACCTGGCAGCACCACTAAGACCTGAGTGCCTTGAACAATGACACGATCAGCCATTTGACGCAGACGCGCCAACCCTTCAGGGCCAAGCCCATCGATGACGACCTCCACCGAGTGCGCCACACCTTCATCAATCAGTCCACTGACACGACCGCACGCCACTTGTCGGCCTTTGAGAATAATGGCAACCCGGTCACAGAGAACCTCGGCGTCGTGCAGAATGTGAGAACTGAAGAAGATCGTCTTCCCGGACTCTTTTAAACGCAGGATCAAGTCCCTGATCTCTTTGCGCCCGACCGGGTCCAGGCCGGACATTGGCTCATCCAGCACCACTAATTCCGGATCGTTGATGAGCGCCTGGGCAATCCCCACCCGCTGCAGCATCCCTTTGGAAAACTTTCGCAATTGAAGATGGCGGGCATGAGACATCCCGACGAGCTCCAACAGCTCATCAATACGTTTCCCTAATACCACTCCGCGAAGTCCGAAGAGATGGCCATAGAATTGGAGGAACTCAAGACCGGTGAGGTAATCATAAAAATAGGGAGATTCCGGCAAAAACCCAAGCCGGGCCTTCGACTCCTGGTCCCCTATGGGACGACCAAAGAGCCAGGCTTGTCCGCTCGTGGGATAGATCAATCCCATCAGCATCTTGATCGTCGTCGTTTTGCCGGCGCCGTTGGGACCGAGAAAGCCAAAGACCTCTCCCTGCTTCACTTCGAGATCAAGACCTTCCAGTGCAGTCACCTCGCGCCCCCAGAACCCGACTTTGAATGTTTTTCTGAGCCCTTCGGTCTTGAGAATAATATTTGAGTGTTCCATGCAACCTCTATTCGATATCCCCTCGTGTTGCAAGAGAATCAGCCGGCACGTAGACCCCCATCCGCTCGTCGTGTGTGCTGCTCATGACCTTTCCGGTCTTCGAATCATACAGATAGTCACCGCCATATGGCTCAGACGGGATGCCCGGAAGTAACCCGGCCAACACGAGTTCCATAAGCGAAGCTGGTCTCCTCCCTCTCGAATCGGCATACTGGCGAATCTGTTGTTCCAGCATTTGAAGATCTCTTTCCAGGCTTATCCGCCTGATTCGCCGCTGCAGCTTCTCACGGAGCAACTCATCAGTTGTTTGATCAAGCATCGCCTCCAGAAACTCAAGCGCCACCTCAGGGTTCTTTCCTTGGACATAGAGACGAGAGGCCAGCCTTGCGGTGTAATGAGGGGGGCCGATGGGAAACAGCCCAGGGATTCGAGCCGCCTGCGCCATGTACTCAGCAGCTCGGGAATGATCACCGAGATGAAAAAAATGATTAAACCCTAGTCGAAACGGAATCTGCCACGAGGATGTATTGGGAGCCAGTCCCTTTTCCAACAACCTATTGCTCAAGTCGACCCGCCCCGCTAGTTCAGCCAGTACAACCCCTCCCGCTTCATAGGCGTAGACGTACTTGGGATCCACGGTGGTAATGACATCGAGCGCGTGATAGAGCCATTCATAATCTTTGTCGCGGACCACCCGATCACCCAAAACCTGTACTACCCGCAGCCAAAGCAAGTCTGCTCCCAACTGGTGATAGCCCAAGAGAGCTGGCCGTAAAATCTCCCCTTTCGGCAGGAGTCGAAGTTGCTCTAGCTTAGTGGCGCGACCATGACTGCGCTGTTCCAGCAGATATTGTGTCGACAGACTAGCGCCAAGCAATAGGACGAGAGCTAGAAAGGAAAGAAGGTATCGGCGTCTTGCGCTAATCACTTTGAAACTCATGACAGGATGATCATACCGAGTGGTGAGATTTCGAGAAACGAACTTCTGGTAATACACAAGCCGGTCAGGGCTCTGTAAGCCCTGACCGGACATTGCAGCCTGACGACGAGTTAGAATATGCTTTCGTCCCCCAGACAATTAACCACGTTGCCCAAGTCTGATACCCGGAAGTCCCCGTTGGCACCATTACCATCCAAGTCACCGAGCGCCTGAGCCATGAAGCCCAGGGTCGGAGAAAGACCAGGACCAGCACCCAGCGGTCCAGTGCTCGCGGCACCGCACGCTCCCTTCACAGGAGTCGGAACACCAACCACCCGCCAATGGCGTCACAGCAGCGCTGGCACTCAGCAGGTATTGATAGCGAACAGCACCCGCCGGCACCATACCGATATCACCATAAGTGCCGGTGGCAGTCGATGGAGCTCCCGCATTAGTGAAACACCACACGGTAACACCAGGCGTCGGTGCCGCACTTTGACCAAGCTGTCCAGGCCACGCCACCAGCGAACCGTTGTTCGGAATAGCCGCAGGTGCCGGAAGGGTTGAGCTTAAGAAACAGCGGTTCTCCGCCTGGAAGGCAAAGTTCGCTGTCTTGACCGCGCTCAGATTCGTCTTGGCTTCCGAGGTGCGCGACCGCATCTGATACTGAATGAAGTTGGGAATGGCGATGGCCGCCAAGATCCCGATGATCGCCACGACGATCATCAACTCAATGAGGGTAAATCCCTCTTGTTTCCGCATTACCTTCAACATCGTCCTGCCTCCTTGTTGATGGTTCACTGACGGCCCGTTTTATACCCTGTCATAACCTGCGGCGCTTCTGTTGCCGCCTACCGGTTGCTCTAGCAGGTTTGGTGCCGATCAATGACAAGGCCTAGCGTACCATCGATCCCTGATGATGCAACAACTTAGGAGAAATCAGCGCGTGATCGATCAGAAAGAAGGCCACGTTCCTTCCGTAATCTGCTCCCGATAGCCAAGAATTGACACTTTTTTGCCTGGAGGACTGACACCCTTCCCCGCGCTCGCCCGCCTGCCTGGCGGAGGGTAGGTCTGCGCGTGGTGTCCTGTCCCCTTCAAACGGGGACAGGGGCCAGGATGAAGAAGCCAGTTCTCCAACAGTACTGTCGAGGTGTTAAGGAAGGAGAACCTGGTGACGGAGGTCGTGAATAGACTTAGGGGGTAGCTACTGGACTGGGCACCTTCTCTAATATGCGGCGCTTGGCTTGCTGGATGCGGTCTTCATTGGCTGAATTGGCTAGCCCCTGTTCTCGGAAGCGTTGGAGCAGCTTGTCATTGGATGGATCAATTTCCAGTGAGTGGAGCCAGGCATCACGCGCATCGGACACTTTCTGCTGCTTCAAATAAATTTCTCCCAGATGCTCGTAGATGACGGGGTCATCGCCGACTAGCGCCACGGCTTTCTTGATCTCCATGAGGGCCTCGGCCAGCAATCCTGATTTATACAAGACCCATCCTAGACTATCGATGTAGTACCCGTTCTCCGGCTTAAGCGCGACGGCACGTTTCGTCAGGGACAAGGCTTGATCAATCTTGATGCCGCGCTCCGCATAGCTATACCCAAGATAGTTCAAGGCATCGGCGTGATGCGGGTCGAGAGAGAGCACCGTTTCCATGGCACGCTCCAGCTCGTCAAACCGATTCAACTTGTCGTAGGCCGTGCCGAGGTTGAAATGAAGATCGGCGTTCTTGGGATTGTTCCGAATCCCTTCCTCAAACGCCTGAGATGCCTTTTCGAATTGCTCACTCTGGAAATGGGCCAACCCGAGGACGATATGCGGTTCGGGCTGTTTTGGCGTGAGACGGATGGCTTCATGGAGATGCGTCACTGCCTCAGGAAATTGCTTGAGTCGATAGAGGAGCACACCCAGATGAATATGACTGTCGGCAAATTTTGGATCCAGATGAATATTATAGCGATAGGTCTCCATCGCCTTGGAGACGTCCTTAGTCTCTTCGTACAAGTACCCGAGATAATCTCTCACTTTGAGCTCAGCTGGTTTCGCCTTCAAGATCTCGGTCAATTGGCTGATCGCCTTGGTAAACTCTTTCTTCTCTCCATAGATGAGCGCCATGCGTAACTGTGCATCGAGGTCGCCAGGGTTGTCTTCCAGCAGCTTTTCCAGCTCTGCAAGACCTCCAGCGTAATCTCTGGTCGCGACATACAACTGGACCAGATGTTGTCGAATATCCCGGTTCCGAGGGTTAACTTGTGAAAGATACTTCTTGAGCACGGCGATCGCTTTGTCCTTCTCTTGGCGTGATTCGTAGACCGATGCTTGAGCTAAATACGCGGGCTCGAACGCCTGATTCACGGCGATGGCCCGATCGAAGTTGGCCACCGCCTGCTCGCTATTTCCCGCTTCGATCGAAATGCGGCCCAAATAGTAGTAGCCGATCGGCGAATCCGTAGTATATTGCAACCCTTTTTTGACAACCTGCTCAGCCTCGGCCAGGCGCTTCTGGTTCAAGAGAATGAGTCCCTTCGGGAAGTAGGATTCGCCTCGTTCCGGATCACTCTCGATGGCCTTGTCCAACAACTCCACGGCACGCTCTGGCTTCCCCGCGCTGGCCAAGATGCCGGCCATGTGGGTCAACATTTGTGGTTCTTGTCCCGTTCCTTCTCCGACTTCATCCGCATACTGCACCGCTTGGGTCACATCACCCAACGCAAAATACAGTGCAGCCAAACGAGACTTGACCTCGCGAGACTTGGGATCAACCTTCAGAGCAGCATGATATTCCTTCAACGCGCCGTCGAGGTCCTGCGCGAGTTCCGCTTGATGTCCCATCATGAAATGGTAGGTCGCATCGGACTCCGGAGTCGGTAGCGGAGATGGTGACATTGTAGCTGGTGGCGGAAGTGTTGTCCGCAGCTGAGGTGCGGCTGCGCAGGCGACCATGGTGCCGGAAAGGAACAGAAAGAGCAGCATCGTGCCCAACAAAGGCCTCCCATACAGTCTGAGCAACCGATTGTCGAAGATCATTCCTGTGTTTCGCATCTCTCTTAGGTTAGGACAGGTAAAAGGTGAGCCGATGAGGTGATTATACCGAGTGTCCGGACGATGCGCAAACGACACTCCACTACGACTCGCGAAGATCGAGGCTTTCGAATTTGGCGAATCGGTCCTGAAAAAACAACTCTTTTTTCCCAATGGGTCCATTACGGTGTTTACTGACGATAATGTCGGCAATCCCTTTGCGCTCCGAATTCTGGTCATACACATCTTCACGATAAATGAACATGACCACATCGGCATCTTGTTCGATCGCTCCGCTCTCTCGCAGATCGGCCAGCATGGGGATCGGCGGCTTACGGGCTTCCACCGCTCGGCTCAACTGGGAGAGGGCAACCACCGGCACATTCAGTTCCTTCGCCAAGGCCTTTAATGAGCGGGAAATATCGGAAATCTCTTGCTGGCGAGATTCTGAATCGCTTCGCCCTTGCATCAGTTGGAGATAATCCACAATGAGGAGATCAAGCCCCTTCTCTGCTTTGAGCCGGCGGGCTTTGCCTCGCATTTGCTGGACTGTGATGCCGCCCGTGTCGTCGATATAGATCGGCGCAAGCTCCAACCGGCCGGCCGCCTCTGCCAATCGCCACCAGTCTTCTTTTTGAAGCTTCCCCGTCCTCAACGCATGCGAATCCACCCGCGCTTCCGACGCGAGCATGCGCAGAACGATCTGTGGCTTGGACATTTCCAAGCTGAAGATCCCAACCACCGTATTGGCATGAATGGCGGCATGAGTGGCAAACCCTAACGCGAGACTTGTCTTGCCCATACTTGGCCGCCCCGCCACCACCACCAAGTCCGACGGCTGAAGCCCGGCGGTAATATCGTCGAGGTCGTAGTATCCCGTGGGAACCCCCGTGACGTGTTCCTTTCGCTTCGAAAGTTTATCGATGACATCCAGACTTTCCTTAATGACCTGGCTGATCGGGCTGAACGACCGTTCCAGTTTGCCTTGCGCAATGCTGAAGACCGATCGCTCGGCAAAATCCAGCAGATCATCGATTGAGGCGGTGCCTTCATAGCCTCTCGTCAGCACCTCGGTCGAGGTGCTAATCAACTGACGGGCCACTGCTTTGTCCCGAACAATCTTACAGTGATACCGGATATTGGCTGAGCTAGGAACGATCTGGACCAGTTCTGCGAGAAAGGCAGCGCCTCCAATCGCTTCAAGTTCACCGCGAGATTTCAAGCGCTCGGTCAGCGTAATCTGATCGATCACTTCGCCGGTGTCGGACAGCTCAAGCATGGCTTGAAAGACTTTCTTGTGGGCTGTCCGATAGAAATCTTCCTCTACCAGCAGCTCCATCGCCTTCGGCATGGCGGCGTTATCGAGGAGGATGGCACCGAGCACCGACTGCTCTGCCTCCAAGTTCTGTGGAGGAAGTTTTGGTTGAGAGAGATCCACCATCCCGACGGATTTCATACGGTCCCTTCAAGCTCGGCACGCAGGCTTGCGATGAGACCTGAGGTCGAGACCGTTCTCTTCCGAAGATGACCGCGACCGGGCGATCCTACGATTCCCCGGCCATCCCTCGGATGGAGCACCACGATCTGCTCGGGTTTGGAACGGTCCACCCCGACGACTATAATGGTACCGATATTCGCTTCAAGACCAGCCTTGACCGCGACATCAACCAAGTCCCGTCCCGATGGATCTACCGCTTGTTGAACCGTTCGTATCCCCGCCTGGCGAAGCTGTTGTGCGACCGAAACTAATCGCGTCGACAACCCTCGAGGCGCGACGACCAAGACCTCTGGCCCCACAGACTTCGTCCTATCTGGCAGGCTCAGCCCGCGAAAGAGCCGGTCCACAGTGAGGGCAAATCCGGTCGATGGAAGGTTCCGACCAAATCGTCCGATGAGCTGGTCATAGCGCCCACCACCGCCTAACTCCACCCCAATACCCTCGGTAAAGACGTCAAAGACGATCCCGTCATAGTAGTCGAACCCTCTGAATTCTCCAAGATCCAACAAAACGGTCTCTTGAAACCCCGTTGCGCAGAGCAACTGGTACACGTTCTCCAGTCGGTCCAACGCTTGGACCAGTGGCCGTTCACCCTTGGCTAATGTGCGTCCTTTCGAGAGGACTTCAGCTTGTCCACACAGCTCCAGCACGTCCAAAATTCTGTGAGCTGACTGTTTGGTCACCCGCTCCTGCGACAGGATCTCTCCCAGCCTCGGTAGATCTCTTCTTGCCGCTGCCTGCTCAGCCCGCTTCTGCCCTTCCGGCGACAGTCCTGCACGGATGAGAAGCCCCTTAAAAAACCCGACATGCCCCAGTGAAATCTTGAATGAACGCAATCCAACCTGTCGCAGGCACTCGATCAACAGGATGATGATTTCACTATCGGCGGACGCATCATCAGCCCCGATGAGCTCGGCGCCGACCTGAAAGATTTCCCGATCTCGGCCGGCATGTTCCGGTTCATACCGAAAGACGGTCGCCCGGTACGACAGGCGCAACGGAAAGTGCGTGCCCACCATGCCCATCGCCACCGAACGGGCAATCTGCGCCGTGACGTCTGGCCGCAACAACAGAATACGGCCGGTCGTCCGGTCAACGATCTTATAGGAATTCTCTAATAGCGTCGGTTCGAGGCCTGGTGCCAACACATCGAGGTACTCGAACGTCGGAAGGATAATTTCGTCGTACCCAAAACGATTGCAGTACGCCAGCAATTCAGCTTCCAGGTGCCGAACCTGGCAGGCAGCCTCCGGGAGGATGGTGGCCATCCCAACCGGAACCAATGAATGCTCACGCAAAGAAGGGGGCTGCCCCGAAGAAGTCCTACGCACCGGAGGAGCAGAGGCCATAAGTACCTGGTCGCGAGAACCGTTATAAAAGGTTGGCGACCTTGACGGACAAAATATTCGAGCTGGAACGAATCTGATCCAGGACCGCAGATGGGAATTCCGTATCGGAACCAATGATCAGCAACGCATCCCCTCCTCGCTTCTCCAAGGCACACTGCATCCGTAAGATATTGATGCCCTGATCCCCTAGGACCTTTCCAACCATACCGATAACCCCTGGACGGTCAACGTTATGAATCAACAGCATATGTCCTTCAGGCACTACTTCAACCTTAAATTGTTCGATCTCCGTCACGCGGGCATCTTTCTTATGATACAGCGTCCCCGCGACTTGATGCGAAACCTTGCCGGCCTCAACCCGAACCCGGATCAAGCTCGTGAAATCCCCGGCATCGGAGCTCTTAATTTCTTTGACTTCAATACCTCGCTCTTTCGCCACAATCGGGGCATTCACATAGTTCACCGGATGTTCCATGATCGGACTGAGCAGACCTTTTAAGACGGCGATGGTCAACGGTGCGATGGAGAGCGTGGTGACCTCCCCGCTGTATTCCACCGTCACTCGTTCGATTCCCCCTTGAACAAGTTGAGTTTGAAGCGCGCCGAGCTTTTCTGCCAGCGCCAGAAATGGTTGCAACCGAGGCAACAACTCCGGAGCGACTGACGGAATATTGACGGCCCCCTTCGCCACTCCCTTGGTAAAGTAGTCGACCATCTGCTCCGCAATGCCAATCGCGACGTTTTCCTGAGCCTCAATCGTTTGGGCTCCGATATGCGGGGTGCAGATGAAGTTATCCAAGGCGAGGAGCGGATTATCAGGCTTGACCGGCTCCTCTTCAAACACGTCGAAGGCGGCGGCGGCGACGCGCTTGGTTTTCAAGGCTTCGCATAAATCCTGTTCGTTGATGATGCCGCCTCGGGCGCAATTTGCGATGAGCACGCCGGGTTTCATCTTAGCGATGGCCTGCGCGTTGATGATCCCACGTGTCTCCGGCGTCAGCGGCGTATGGACCGAAATCACGTCTGCTCGTTGGAGTAGGTCTTCAAGTTCCAGCATCGTCACGCCCATTTGCTCGGCCCGTTCAGGGGCCAGGTACGGGTCAAACGCGACGACGCTCATGCCGATCCCCTGGGCCATCTTGGTCAGGTGACTACCGATCTGTCCGGCGCCGATGATGCCGAGCACCTTGTTGTAGAGCTCGACGCCCATGAATTTGTCCTTTTCCCATTTGCCCGCCTTCACCGACGCGGTGGCTTGGGGAATGCGCCGACTCATCGCACAAATCATCGACATCGTATGTTCAGCCGTGGTGACGGTGTTGCCTCCCGGCGTGTTCATGACGACGATGCCGCGACGGGTCGCGGCAGGCGTGTCGACATTATCCAGGCCGGACCCGGCCCTTCCGACGACCTTGAGTTTCTCCGCAGCCGCGATCAGTTCCGCCGTCACTTTGGTGCCGGATCGCACGATAAGCCCGTCGGCATCCTTGATCTCCTTGAACAGCTCGTCCTTCGGCATTTTAGATTTCACCACCACGGTGAATCCCGCCTTCTCAAGCGCCTCAACGCCCTGTTTTGACAGGCTGTCACTAATCAGAATCTTCATTCCCGCTGCGGCCATATACATCCTTGTCGTGATTACTTTGCCATTAAAATTTCTTGCGCTTTTCCGACACCGCTTCCCAGCTTCACAGAATGACCGAGTCCTTTCAGGACCATTTCGGTCGCGGCCAATGCGGCGATCACGTCAAACGAATCCGCATACCCCATGTGAGACAGTCGAAAGATCTTTCCCTTCAGATGATCCTGGCCGCCGGCCGCCGTCATGCCGTATTGCACACGGAGATTCTTATAAATAGCCTGCCCGTCAATTCCATCAGGGGCACAGACAGCCGTCAAGGCATCGCTCGGCGATTCTTTCGCGAACAGCGCCATTCCGGCGGCCTTCACCCCTTCTCGCATCGCCAGAGCCAGGCGTCCCTGCCGTGCAAACATGTTTTCCAACCCCTCCGCCTTCATTATTCGGAACACCTCTTGAAGTCCAACGATGAGGGAGACCGTTGGGGTCCAGGCAGTCTGGTTCTTGGTTTGAGTTTCACGCTCTTTTTTGAAATTAAAATAAAAGGCGGCATTCTTCGCCTTGTCAGCCAGAGCCCAGGCCTTGTCGCTGACGCTGACAAACGCCATACCGGGAGGAAGCATCAGGGCCTTTTGAGAGCCTGTGATCACAACGTCTAAGCCCCAGGCATCAGTCTTGATATCAAAGACGCCAAGCGCCGTAATGGCATCGACCACCAAGATGGTATTCTCATAGCCTTTAACGACCTCACCCAGTGCCTTGACGTCATGGGAGACCCCCGTCGACGTCTCGCTGGCCTGGACATACACCGCCTTGATCGAAGGATCCTTCTTCAGGGCATCGGCCACCTGATGCGGATCGACCGCCTGTCCCCACTCGACCTTGATCTCGCTCGCCTGCACGCCAAATGTTTTACAGAGTTTGCCCCAGCGTTCGCCAAACTTGCCTCCGTTGACATACAGCGCCTTGTCGCCGGGTGACAAAAAGTTCGACACGGCCCCTTCCATACCGCCCGTACCGGACGCCGCCAACATCAGGACATCGTTCCGCGTTTGATACAGCCACTTCAGTCCTTCGCGAACCTCCGCGAAGATCGGATCAAACTCGGGCGCGCGATGATGGATCATCGGACGAGCCATCGCCAGCAACACTTCCGGGGGAACGGGCGTTGGGCCGGGAGCCAAGAGATACCGCTTCAACATCGATCGATCCTCCTTCACAATTGCAATTCTGGTGGGGTACCACTAGGAGAGGCGGTACGCTATCATTTGCGCCGGGAGGCTGTCAAGAAATCGGCCCGCGCAAACGAAGCCCACATCAGGATTTTTCCTCTTGCGACGGCGCGATGGAACATCTTTCAGGCGCTCACGCGTCATCGTCTTTCGACTTCGCGATATACCACAAGAAGACCAGGCCTTACCTAACTCCTTTCTTGACAAGTCTGCGATGGATGGATAGGCTCACTTCACACAGATGCTGCTCATACATGTCTAAGCGATCCCCACAATCAGTTACCAGAATGATGGTCGTTGCATGTTGGATTATCGGCACAAGTGCGTTGATGCACCCATCTGGAAGTTGGGCAGACGACGCTTCCCCTGGTCTTCCTTCAAACATTGTTTCAACTCCCGATATGGGCCCCTTGCAGGAGAACGACGATGTCGATCCGAACCTCGTCCCGTTGGAGCCTGAACTGACGCTCTCGCCCCCTGATTTATCTTCCACCGAGGACAAGCCCGAACAGCTCGGAGACGCAACCGCTCAAGGCACCACGAATACGGACAATCAGGGCACCGTCTACAACATTCCCGTCATCATTGATCAGTCCGTACAAAGCCATATTTATTTTTTCAATACCTCAATTCGAAATCGGTTTGAACAATGGCTCTTGCGCTTCAGCCGTTATCGCCCGTTGGTCGAAAACATTTTTGCCGAGTTCAATCTTCCGAGCGACCTCGTGAATCTCTCCCTTGTTGAGAGCGGGTTCAACCCGTACGCCTATTCACGGGCAAAAGCCACGGGTCCATGGCAGTTCATGAAAGGGACCGGACTCCTCTATGGGTTGCGGATCGATCATTACGTTGACGAACGACGCGACCCTATCAAATCCACCGTGGCCGCGGCGCGGTACCTGCGAGACCTCTACGATTTATTCGGCGCGTGGCCTTTGGCCATGGCGGCCTACAATGCGGGCGAAGGAAAGGTACTACGGGCTCTTCACAAGGCGCAGGCCGAATCCTTCTCAGAGATCTCACGAACGAAGCTCATTCGGCTGGAGACAAAGCAATACGTCCCCCGAATTATGGCTGCGACGATCATTGCGAAGAACCCCGACCAATACGGGTTCAAGCAAGATCCCGCTCCTTTGCATGAATTCGAAGAGGTCGTCGTCACCCGCCCCTTGCATTTCCGGGCCATTTCAAACGTCACCGGCATCCCCTACAACGAGCTTCGGTTATTGAATCCAGAGCTTCGGCGAGATGCGACACCTCCAGGCGATACGGCCTACCATCTGAAAATTCCTGTTGGAATGAGTGCAAAAGTGTTGGAATTGATCGAACGAGTTCCCACATACAAGTTTCCTCCCCTGCCAGCAATTCAGGATCGACAGGTTCGACAGGCCAAGGCCGGTTCTGCTCACTTGTATCGAGTCCGAGGGGGCGATACGCTTGAAAAGATCTCTCGAAGATTCAGGATTCCCATTAAGACCCTCAAGTCCCACAATAACCTTTCGGGTCCTGTTCTTAAAACCGGTGAACTGCTGAACATCGGTCGGTAGCAGCTGGCGTTCCCGCGAGGATTGCTGCACCTACTGCTCGTCAACCGAGAGGGTAAGTTGCCTACGGTTTGGAGGGTTTGGGGGATGCTGAAAGAGCGGGAGCGGCCGATGCCGGCTCAGGATTTTTCTTCGCCTCCATCACCTTCACACGCATGGCGGCTTCGCTCGTCAGCGGAGAGTTTGGATAGGTCTTCATCAGCTCTTGATAATGCTTCAAAGCTTCATCGGGCTTCGAGCGATTCTCTTCCAATCTGGCAGCCTCAAAGAGCGCATGATCCCGGTTCATTGCGCCCGGAATCTCGATGATCGTCAAGTAGGCCTTGACCGCTTGCTCAAGGTCTCCCTTGAGCTGGTAAGCATAACCTAGTTTTTGATACACGAGACCGAGAAGCGACACATGAGTCCTATACGTAGAAATAAACCGGTTATACGCCTCGATCGCTGACGCGAGATCGTTCGACTGAAGATAGGCATTGCCAAGGCTGAATTGCGCAAGCGGGGCCGTCGGAGTGCGAGGATACTCATTGACCACCCGCTGATACAGGGTAATCGCTTCCTTTAAATTGGCTGCACCTTTCTGCGGATCACTGGCCGCACGCGTAAAAAGATGAACGGTTGCTTCTCGTTCCAGCTCCTGAGCCTTACTGGCATTTTGTGCGTCATACCAGAAGACGCCCCAGACCCCTCCCCCCGTCAAAAGGAGCAGCAGAAACCCAACCACAATCGACCAGCGGTATGTCGCCAGCCCATGCACCCAGTGCTCAAGCCCGCTCACGAGGTGAGCTTCATCCACTGGCAACGTCCGAGGCGGAACTTTAATTCGGTATGTCATCAGAAATCATCACCAATATGGTTGAACGCCAGCTTTCTGCGCCAGAACCGTTGCTTTATACTAAGGATGAATTCCCGTTGTCAATGCAATCAGAACGGACTCATTCATAGAGTTATGACACAGTTATCGATCTGATTAGGAGATTTTGAACCAGTATGTTTCGACGCAGGCTCAAACAACTCGCCGACCGATCGCTCATGCGCCGACTGTCGCCATTGGAATCAGGCACAGGGCCGACGATCCACCATGCAGGGCGCGAGGTCATCTTGCTGTCCTCCAACGATTACCTGGGACTGGCAACCCATCCGGAAGTCATCCGTGCCGCCATCCATGCAACTGAACAGTATGGAACGGGATCCGGAGCTTCTCGCTTGGTCAGTGGAACCCTTCCTCCCCATACGCATCTCGAAACCTCCCTCGCGACGTTTAAGGGGACGGAAGCCGCGCTGCTCTTCGGAGCCGGTTATCTAGCCAATATCGGCATCATTCCAAACCTCATCGGGCAAGGAGGCCTGATCCTGGCGGATCGACTGTGTCATGCGAGTCTTATCGATGGATGTCGATTGAGCCGTGCCGATCTTCGAGTATTCCGCCATCGAGACTGTGCACATCTGGAGTCCTTGCTTCGGCGACGGAGCGCGAGTCGTCCCACGCTCATCATCACAGAAGGACTCTTCAGCATGGACGGCGATCTCGCTCCCTTGTCTGATCTGGCCTCGCTAGCCGAGCGATATGAAGCAACCTTGTACGTTGATGACGCCCACGGGACCGGCATCATGGGGCCGACCGGTCGGGGAACGATCGAGCACTTCGGTTTGGAGCAGCGGATCCCCTTTCACATGGGGACACTCAGTAAAGCACTGGGAAGCCATGGCGCCTACATTGTTGGACCTAACGACCTGATTCAGTATTTGGTCAACGTGACCCGTCCGTTCATTTTTACAACAGCACTTCCACCCTCCATCGCAGCGGCAGCCTCGGCTGCGGTTGCGGTCATTCAACGTGAGCCCGAACGTCGGACGCGGCTCTGGTCAAATCGACAACGGCTGTTCGATGGAATGCAGACGCTTGGTTTTCGGATGACTCCAACCGTCAGTCCAATCCTACCGATCCTGGTGGGCAATGCCGCCACTGCATCAGCATTCGCCGAACGGCTGCTCACTCATGGGATCTACGCTTCTGCAATCAGACCGCCGACTGTTCCGGATGGAACCAGTCGCATACGTTTCACGGTGACGTCGGAACACACGACTGAGCAGATCGACGAAGCACTTCATGCACTTGACCTCGCCGGTCGTGAGACCGGCCTCCTCTAGCCCACCTCCTCATCGGCCCGCATCTTCCGGCTATTTTCTTGCTTTCATGTGTTGCTATGGCATGATCACAGGTGACTTCCATCACACAAGCAACCCATCACACGAGGATCACGGGCGATGGATATTTCGAAACTGCTGACGTTCTCGGTCAAGGAAGGTGCCTCCGACTGTCACATCAGTGCCGGCGAACCTCCGATGATTCGCATTCATGGCGATCTCAAAAAACTTGACCATCCTCCCCTGACTCCCGACGAAACACACGCTCTCATCTACGACATGATGAGCGACTCTCAACGAAAGACGTTTGAGGAAAAGCGAGAATGTGACTTTTCCTTCGAGCTTGGAGACATTGCCCGTTTTCGCGTCAACGTATTTGTGCAACAACGGGGGTTGGGCGCCGTCTTTCGGAACATTCCGACCACCATTGTTCCGTTGGAAAAACTCGGCATGCCGCCGATTCTTCGGCAACTGTGTGACAAGGAAAAGGGATTGATCCTGGTGACCGGACCGACAGGATCCGGAAAATCCACCACGCTCGCGGCGATGGTGGACTATCTGAACAACACGTTCGAAGGTCACATCATCACCATCGAGGATCCCATCGAGTTCGTCCACAAATCCAAGAAATGTCTGGTCAATCAACGAGAACTCGGCGTCCATACGCTCTCGTTCGCCAATGCCTTGAAGTCGGCGCTTCGCGAAGATCCGGACATCGTCCTGGTGGGTGAAATGCGGGACTTGGAGACGATTCAGTTAGCCTTGACCGCCGCAGAAACCGGACACTTGGTCTTCGGCACCCTCCACACGTCGAGCGCGCCCAAAACAATCGACCGCATCATCGACGCCTTCCCGCCGGCGCAGCAGGCGCAAATCAGGACACAGCTCTCGGAGGCGTTGGAAGCCGTGCTGACCCAAACGTTGCTGAAGAAGAAAACCGGCGGACGCGTCGCCGCACTCGAAATCATGATGGCGACAACGGCCGTGCGTAATCTTATCCGTGAGGCCAAACTGCACCAAATCCCCGGGATCATGCAGGCAAGCCAAAAGGACGGTATGCAAACGATGGACATGGCGTTGGTCGATCTCGTGACGCGGGGAATCGTTCATAAGGCCGAAGCACAGTCCCGTAGTATGAACCCCAATCTCTTCAGTTCACCGATGACCGGAGCCGCCTAACACACACGCGACGGAGTACGGCCGATGGATGTT
This sequence comes from Nitrospira sp. CG24B, assembly GCA_002869845.2. Taxonomy (GTDB): domain Bacteria; phylum Nitrospirota; class Nitrospiria; order Nitrospirales; family Nitrospiraceae; genus Nitrospira_D. The sequence goes on from NEWS02000004.1 coordinate 921,420, forward strand.
CGAAGTCTTCTAAAAGTGATGGTGGACCGCGAAGCGTCGGACTTGTATTTGACTGTCGACGCCTCGCCGATCTACCGCATCCATGGCGCCACTCAACCGACCGACGCTCCCCTGTTCACCAACGAACAGCTCGAAGCATTGGCATTAGCCTTGATGCGTGGTCAACAGCGCGGCGAATTCGAAGAAAAGATGGAGATGAACCTGGCGCTCTATTACAAAGAGTTGGGTCGTTTCCGCGTCAACATCTTCAGGCAGAGAGGTAATGTCGGATTGGTCTTCCGGCACATCAGAGCGGAAATTCAGACTGTCGAGCAGTTGGAACTCCCTCCGATCATCAAAGATATCGCGATGACCAAACGCGGCCTGGTGCTGGTGGTGGGCGCGACCGGGTCTGGAAAGTCGACATCGTTGGCCGCCATGATCGACCATCGCAACACCGTCCACCAGGGCCACATCATTACCGTGGAAGACCCGATCGAGTTCGTCCATCAGCACAAGAAGTCGATCATCACCCAGCGCGAAGTCGGATTCGACACGTTAACCTTCCAAAGCGCGCTGAAGAATACGCTTCGTCAAGCTCCGGATGTGATCCTTATTGGTGAGGTCCGCGACACCGAAACCATGGAAGCGGCAATCACCTTTGCCGAGACCGGTCACCTCTGCATCGGAACGCTGCACTCCAACAACGCCAACCAAGCGATCGAACGCATCATGAACTTTTTTCCGGTCGAGCGCCATGCCCAGATTTATTTACAGTTGTCCCTCAATCTGCGCGCGATTATCTCTCAGCGATTGATTCCCTCGGTCGATGGCAAACGGGTCCCAGCCCTGGAAATCATGCTGGACACGCCTCGCGTCAAGGATCTCATCAAGAAAGCCGAGGTCGACACACTCAAGGAAGCCATGGAACAAGGCATCGACGAAGGGTGCCAGACCTTCGATCATGTCCTGTTTCAGCTCTACAAGACGAACAAAATCTCGCTGGAACAGGCCCTCATCAACGCCGATAGCGCGAATAACTTGCGCCTCAAGATCAAGCTTGAAGGGCTGAAAGGCGATGATGCCGTGAACGCTCTGCTCGATAAGCAGATGGGGGGACAGGGGGCCGATGCCTTTAAAATTCAGGGCGGCGCTTCGGGAAATGTCACGCCGATCCGCAAGCGATAGTCACACGACTTCATCTTCAAGGGGCTAGCCCCTCTTCAGTCTGGCGCTCAAGATACGACGCCATTTTCTCAAGAGCCAGCGCACTCAGTTTGGATCCATACCACGTCGGCATGGTCTTCTCCGGATACCCTCGCACCACAAATCGCTGCGGCTCCAATACCGATTCAACGATGTACTCATGCACCGTCTTGGCTTCCCCACGGTAGCCAGGATCTTTAAGCCGTCGCTCACCGGTCGTGCCAAGCAGCAACGGAGGCCCGACTTGGCCGGTGGCCCCGGGAATCCCGGGAATGATGTGGCACACCGGACAGCCGGGTCTGGTCAACACCTCGACGATAGGCTCATCGCCCGTCACCAGCGATATCGCTTCCGGCATGAGGGCGAGATTCGTGGGTTGAGTTGGTGCCGGGCTGGAGACTCGGAAATCACGAAGCGCCCACACAACCGAGAGCAAGACCAGACCGATAGCAATCCAGACTACGAGCCGGTCCCTGATGCGCATGCCGGTATTCTGGCCGAATGATGGAACCAACACCTAAAACCAAATCGTCGGCCGCTTCGTTCCACGCCTATTTCATCCCTTGGACCAGTTTCATGAGCTGTTCGAGCCCACCTGCTTCAATCTTGCCATTGGGCGTCAGCTTGTCGACCAGATCAGGAAGAAGACCAGCCAGCTGTGAACCCACCGCTCCAGAGGAAAGTCCTGCCTTACCGGCCAGTTGGTTCAGCAGATCACTGCCTAAGCCTTGTTCAATCTGGTTTGGTGTCACCGGCAGATTCTGGCCCGTGCTCACCCAGGAATTCACAATTTCACCGAGCCCGTTCTTCTGAAACGCCTGAACAAGCCCGGCAAGTCCTCCAATACCGCTGTCCTTTCCGAGGAGACTGGTCACGGCTTGCAACAGAGGATTCTGCCCTCCCTGTCCACCCAACATGCCACCCACCGCTTGCCCCAATTGATCCATGAGTCCCATTGATTTGCTCCTTCCTTTAGTAAATAAATACGTAGCTGTCAGCAAAAGATCACTTGGCCCGTCATCTGTAGGGAGGATGTACCACAGATATGAACCACAATCCAATGGACACTTACGGATTTCTCCGGTCAGTCATGACCATCACTTTGGAATACAGAGGATGACGCGCAGGTCCGAACTGAAAATGTCAACCAGCGGCAACCTGCGGTTTTGAGAGGCTATGCAACCAACTTTTATTTGTTATGATGTAGCTCGGGAGAACAATGATGAAAAAGAACGCTCTTCTTGTTGCAAGTTTCTTGATGGCAGGGTGCTGCTTCATCTCTTTCTGTACCCCCAGTTTCGTTTCCGCAGAAATGTACGTAGCAGGTCAGGCTGGGGTGAACTTTGCGGATCGCATCAACAGCATTGCAGGAACGGGACCGCTAGCAGGCGCTCCTGGTTCCTTCGAAGACTTTGACCTTCAAAATTCGATTACCTATGGTGGCAAGGTTGGATATTTTCATGGACACAGTTGGTACGGGATTGAAGCTGAGGTACTGCATACAACCCCGCATATTAAGAGCTTGCCACGCACCGCGACGTTGGATGAAGTTCCCGGCATCCATGTTCGGCTGACCACGGTTGGCGTTAACTTCATCGCACGATATCCAGGTCGCACACTTCAGCCATATGTGGGGGCAGGTGTTGGAGCAGCCATCGCGCACATTGGAGATACCGCGACCGTCCGAAGTGATACAGATGTAGCGGTCGCCTGGAATGTGTTGGTGGGATTGCGCGCATTCATCACACCAAAAATCGCCGTCTTTGGAGAGTATAAGCATACCGGCGCAACGCTGAAATTTGATCAAGCCTTTGGTGATTTAGGTGGCTTCAGCGGCAATTACAGAGCACAGCTTCTCCTTGGTGGGCTGTCATATCATTTCTAGAAGAGGAGAACGACCATGTCTCGCATGACTGTCCTCGCTCCCCTGTTCTCTGCTGCCTTGATGTTGTCTGCTTGTGCAGAGTCTATCCATCAAGTCCAACGCGATACGGAGCTGTTCGGTGTTCCTTTCGGGCTGGAAAAGGAGATCGATACCAGCGTCAGTTTTGCAGACTTAAAGAGAGCTCCCAGCGAATATGTCGGGCGAACGGTCATGATCGGCGGGAACGTGATTAAGGCTAAACGGACAGAAGCAGGAACCGAATTGGAAATCTTGCAACTGCCGACTGAAAAAGAAGGCACCTTGACAGAGGAACGCCTTCGGTCCGAAGGACGATTCCTAGCGGTTCGAGAACAATTTCTCGACCCTGCCAGCCTCCCACAAGGCACACCCATTACCGTCATCGGTACCGTGAAAGGCGAGACCACGAGAGCACTTGATGAGAGCGACTACACCTACCCCATCCTTGAGGTCAAACACATCATCGACTGGAACAGCATCGCGGCGCAGAGACGAAGAGATCGAAGTCCATACTACGGTGCCTATTACCCACCCTATGGTCCGAGTGGACTTTATCCGTATGGCGGTGCGTATGGTGGCTATTGGGGGGGAGGACCGTTTGGTGGCTATTACGGAGGTCGGGGATTTTATGGAGGACGCGGATTCTCAGGTTCCCCATCTTTTTCATCCCCTCCGCCATCTCCGTCACACGTTCCTCCGAATTTGAGGAGAAGGTAGAGACCTTTTGATACGGTGAAAATGGCCATTCAGAATGAATGAGCAGAATGGACTACGGCTCTCTCGCCGAGGAGCAATGGTGTGGTTGGGAACAACCGGCGCTATCTGGCTGATAACCGGAACACGAAGCCAGGCTCAAGCCGCTTCCAATACACCTCGTTCACTCTGTATCGTCCGACCAGAACAGATGGAAGGCCCCTATTTCATCGATGAACGTTTGCATCGGACGGACATTCGCTCCGATCCGACCAACGGGACAATCACACCAGGTACACAGTTAGCCCTGACGTTTCACATCTCTCGTATTCGTGGCGAGGAGTGCCGTCCTGTACCAGATGCCCAAGTCGATATCTGGCATTGCGATGCGACGGGGGTCTATTCCGATGTGCGAGATCCAGGATTCAGTACTGTGGGACAGAAGTTTTTACGTGGATATCAGCTGACCGATGCGAATGGAGTCGCACGGTTCCAGACCATCTATCCTGGCTGGTACCCTATACGAACGGTACACATTCATTTCAAGATCCGCACAGCACTCATGGACAGGAAACAGTACGAATTTACTTCCCAATTGTACCTTCCCGATGAACTGACAGACCGCGTTCATACCGCGCTGCCCTACGCGTCACAAGGACGGCGTCGAGTGCGCAATCACCATGATTTCATCTTTCGCGAAGGCGGTGATCAATTGATGTTGGCGCCGTCTGAAACAAGTGGTGGCTATGCGGCAACCTTTCCCATTGGACTTCATCTTTCATGAGCACCATCCTCCAAACTTCTGCGTATTGACCGTCCATAGCGAATCCCGATAATCTGTATCGTTACAATACACCTTTCTCTAGGAGGACGTGCGTATGAAACGACTTCGCGATGCCGGTTTGTTGACATGCGTACTGCTTGTCCCTCTCGCAGTGAGCGCTGCACTCCCACCTGAAGTACAAGTGGATTACTCTGCCGACAGCACGATGGAGACGGAAGGCGGCATGATGATGAAGTCACGCATCTATCATACGGCCAACAAGGACCGAATGGAGATGGGTGGATCAGATGGCATGACGTCGATCACTCGAAAGGACAAGAAGGTCGTGTGGCAACTGATGGGGAATATGTACATGGAAATGCCGATGGACACTTCCAATACATCCGGCATAGATGCGTTTGACATCGTCGAGCAGGCTGAAGTGGGCCAGGAAACCATCAACGGCGTGAAGACCACTAAATCCAAGGTCGTTGCGGTGAAGAAGGATGGATCCGGAAAATTCGGTGGCTTCTTCTGGACCACGAAAGAAGGCATCACCGTCAAGATGGACATGCTGTCGAAAGAAGGCGACAAGAAGATGCGCATGACCAGCGAACTGACCAATCTGAAGGTCGAAAAGCAAGACCCGGCCCTCTTTGAAATACCAGCCGGCTATACGAAGAACGACATGGGCGCCATGATGGGGATGGGCGGCATGCCCAATATGGAGGAGATGAAAAAAAACCCACGCCAGCGTCAGTCCGGGGGGAAACAGCCTCGTGACAGCCAGGCCGGAGAAAGCATCGGTGATCAAATACCGGACGTCAACAAGATGATGAAAGGGCTTTTCGGAAAATAACGGAGGTCGTCACCCATGCGCCTGTTGAAAGTAGCCGGATATTCGCTGATACTTATGGCCCTCACCGCTCCCGCCGTTTATGCGGATGATCCTTGCCTGGGCGACGATGAAAAGAACGCTGCTCTGACCCGATCGGCCGCTCTGGAAATAGCCGAAAAAGCTGGCAAGTCAGCCGCCATCTTTGTTGCGTATATGCAGATCATTGTCGACGACTGTATGGACCGGTATGACAAGAACGCAGTCGTCAGAGCCAAGGCGAACATCCCAAAGCTTGGACGGGATTTGGCTCAAGCCGCCGAAACAAAAGGTGCTTTATATTCCAGTGACGCGATACGAGCCGACGGCCAGACGTCGGCCTTCCGGTACTACGAAACGATTGGGGACCATCAGGAAGCGAACCGTGTTCTGCTTAAGGCCGTTCATGGAAAACCAGAAGACCTGCGCCTGTTCCAGACGGCCTGGAATATCGATAACGGTCGATACGGACCGGTCGATCCAAACACCGGATCAAGACAGCCCTATAGTTCCCCGCCAGCTTTCCAGCAAGAACTCGCGAAGGTGGCCTCCACTAATGCTGATAGGCTGATGAAGGCCGAGGAGAAAGATGCTCAAGGGTTGACCGGAAACATTGGTGATCTTGGCAAAGCCAGCATGCAATCCATCGAGAAACTGAGGAGTGCGGCTCTTTGGATGAAGTATCTTCCCGGTGGAGACAAGCCTGCAAAGGATCGAGCAGAACAGCGCGGCGATACCATCATGAAGCGTCAGGATCCGACTTTTACGCAGGGCCAGGCCATGATGTATTACGAATTCTCCGGTTCGCCCAAGGCAAATGATATGGCCGTGCAAATTAAGAAAAAAGGCGAAGAGTCTCAGCGGGCTATGGAAAAGGCTGGTGAGGGCATGAAGAAGTCATTTAGCCAAAAGAGTGGAGCCGAACAAATACAATTCGATAAGAAGAAAGCCGACCTCGAAAAGGAACTTGGGTTCTAACGGGAGCCTGATCCTTTATCTTCCTCTCAGTCTCTGTAACCAACCGCATCTTTGGCATATTTCACCTACGCAGTACACCTCATCGTTATTCATAGCTTCGGTACCTACTCGTTATGCGGACGCCCTCAATGGCCTTGTGTCTGCGAGAGCTTTGTTGACTCTTCCAGTTGCCAGGAGGTTTCGCCATGAAACCCTTGCCCTTTGTGTTGCGTGAAAGAAAGCTCGGATGTGAGGACCGCAGCGGAATAGCGAAGGTCGGTCCCCTCTGACGGTCAGATATCTCCCAGGATATGCGATAGACAGCACCATGGGGTAACGGCTCAATAGAACGATGCCCTTACGCTGTTCGCACCTTTGCGGCGTTAGGGTCATCTCCATACATGCGGACCAGTACACTTGCACGAGCGGGCTGTCTCGGTTCAATTGAAGGAGGCTGAACCTGGGAGTTCACGGGCATAGAAGCCTGAGAATCTTGGGGGAATACCGGATTTGATAGCAAGACTCTTCTCTGCTTCTCTTCTGGTTGTGTCGTCTGCTCTTGGCTTCTGCTGACAGACGCCGCAACCAACTGTTCAACGGCAGCGGAAACAGCCAACAGACTTTTGGCGGCCAAAGACTCGGGAGCAGCTTCAATGACCGGCAGGAACTTCCGAACCGCCTGACTCACAGCTGGATCGTCGGGGATTTCACCGAGCAGCGTCAGGTCGCCGCCGACGTACTGATGGAGAATCTTGCGCAGATACAGAACATTGACTTGAGAACTTCCGGAGGCACGATTGATGATGAGCCCTGGCCGAAACGATTGTAAGATCGCGGCCGCCACGTCGCGTCCCTCCATATCTGTGGCACCCGCGACGTCCATGACCTCCTCCACACTCGTGAAGTCTCGGTTGGAGAGCACCTCCGACATCGGGCTGCGTGCAAGAAAACAGGCCAATACGCGGCGGATTGCTGCTAGCTTAATAAATCGGTAGAGATCAAGCACTGACGTCGGCTCGGGAGTCGCCACAGTCAAGTGGATATCAGCCATCAGAAAAAAATCGAGGGCGTGGAGGTTGGTGCCGGCGCCGATATCGATGACCACGATGTCGGTGTCAAGCTGCCGAAACTGTTTCATGAGCCGCTTCTTACGGACATAGGGCATGTTGGCCGTCGCCAAGGTTTCGCCCGTGCCGGCAATGAGACGGAGGTTCGGATGAACGGTGATGGGAATGGCAACATCGTCCAACCGGTTGACTCGTTTGTTCAAAAAATCCGTCAAGGTCACCGCCGGATTCAATTCTCCGAACATGATATGGGCATCCGCCCCACCCACATCGAGATCGGCGAGGATGACGTGTCGTCCGCTTTTCGCAAGCGCTAACGCAAGGTTCGCCGAGACGACACTCTTACCTACCCCGCCTTTGCCGGATGCCACTGAGATGAGAGTTGCCATGGTGTCTGCCATTTCGTTCGCAGGAGAGGCGCATCGGAGTCTCGCGTCTGTGGAACGAAAGACTCATCTACTGAGGTTATTGTACGGGTTGGCGAGAAAAACAAAAGAAAAATACAGGATTTCAAATGGACAATCCCCGGCGCAACTGACACCGACCCACCCAATGCATCTGTGGTATCATGGGCCTACTGCACGGAGTCTGAGAGAGGCGTTGTCATAGCGATCATGCGGAAGGCGAAAATTGTCTGCACCATCGGGCCGGCGAGCTGTTCACAGGCCATGCTCAGCCGATTGATTGAAAACGGCATGAATGCTGCTCGGCTGAATTTCTCTCATGGCACTCATGAATCTCATGCAACAGCCATCACCGCCATCCGAGACGCAGCCGCACGACGCGGAGCAGCGGTAGCGATTATCCAGGATTTGCAAGGTCCTAGAATTCGCGTGGGCCTGTTGCCGAAGGAAGGCATTGAAGTCCGCACTGGCCAGACGGTGCGGTTGCGGACATCAGCTCAATCGACGGAACTGCGTGATACCCACACCTCTATTCCCGCCCCTCTTCCCGAGATCCCCGTCACCTATGCGTCGCTCACCCGCGATCTTCATGTAGGATCACGCGTGCTCATCAATGATGGCCTCATCGAGCTACAAGCCGTTCGCATTGCAGACAATCTGATCGACTGTTCCGTCCTGACCGGGGGCACAATCACCTCACACAAAGGGATCAACCTGCCTGGAACAGCCGTCAGTGCTCCTACCTTGACTGAGAAGGATCAGGAAGACATTCGCTTCGGCGTCGAGCATGGCGTGGATTATATCGCCCTCTCCTTTGTGCGAGGACCACAGGACATTGACGCGGCACGGGCTGTCTTGGCCGAGCATGGAAGTACGATCCCACTCATCGCCAAAATCGAACGGGCTGAAGCCGTGACGACCTTAGACGAAATCTTGGAACGAGCGGACGGGGTGATGATCGCCCGTGGGGACCTGGGTGTCGAGATGGGGCCTGAAGCGGTGCCAGTTCTGCAGAAGCGGATTATTCTAGAAGGCAACCGGCGGCGGCGCATTGTCATCACTGCCACTCAGATGCTGGAATCAATGACACAGGCCCTGCGCCCGACAAGAGCGGAGGCTTCCGATGTCGCGAACGCTATCTTCGACGGGAGCGACGCCTTGATGCTCTCGGCCGAAACAGCGGTCGGTGCTCATCCTACCGAGACCGTTGAAGTCATGGATCGCATCATTCGCGCGGCAGAAGAGGGCACCGAACCTGGCATACTGCGCAAGCGGCAAGCCGACCTGGACAATCTTTCCATACCAGAAGCCATCTGCGCTGCGGCCTCTTCTGCAGCCAGAGGAATCGATGCACGTGCCATCGTAGCGTTCAGCGAGCGAGGTGCCACAGCTCGGCTGGTTTCGAAGCAACGCCCGATCGCACCGATTCTGGCCCTGACTCCTCATGAGGCGGTCAGACAGCGGATGGCACTCTATTGGGGCGTCCGTTCATTCACCATGCCGCAAGTTGAGCAGACAGATGCGCGGATCAAGGAAGCCGAACGCGTGCTCAAGACGGAGGGGTTGGTTACAGTCGGCGACAGGCTCGTCATCGTCTCCGGCACGCTTGCGGCGCAACCGGGCAGGACAAATCTGCTCAAACTGCATGAAGTCGGCTAACTCCACTCTCCACCCGATTTGCATCACCATACGACTTTCCCCTCGCCACATTCTTCTCTGAATGATCCTTTCTCACGGGAGACCAAGAGAGATCCCGTTCTCTTCATACACCTCGGGTGATACAATGATGTTGGAACGGGAGAACACAGAGATGCTGACGTCTCGTCGATTTGTCAGGCTCCTGGCTATATTCCTCATTCTCAGCTCGACGCCTCTCTATGCTCACTGGGTGGCTATTGACGCTCAGTATCAGTCGCATCTATTGCAAACGGTATACGTCGATACTGCTACCATACACAGAGAAGACAATCTGGTGACCATTTCCGCGTTGATCGACTGGAAGTGGATGCAGGGCAACAGATCCCCTACTCGATTTTATTCCACCAAGATGACCAAGCAATTCGATTGTTCGGAAAAACGCGTTCGAACTCTTGCCGCTATGGACTTCTACGGCCACATGGGGACGGGCGAGGTGATTGGTGGTGGACACACCAGCGACGGCCACTGGATCGCTGTTGAACCAGCAAGTCTGAATCAAGGCGTGTGGGAGGTGGCGTGCAGGAGGAAATAGTAATGTCTGTTGACCTAGCCAGTGTCTGCCTCAAGCGTTTCATCCTTCGCCACCAATGTACCTCCGATCGTCAGCGACGCTGGCCCTCCACTGTTCCTTGCTCACAGCCCAATAGGCAGCTTTCAAAGTCTTGGCAGCCGAATGCAACTTCGCCCAAACGGCTTCTGAGATAAAAAGTGTTTACCTTTTTGAAAGGCACTGTTTCCAACCTGCTTCTTAAATCCGCTACCTGCATATCACTCAGGGTGCTTCAGCAAACACGAGTCTGCACAAACCTAGGACGAGATGAAGATTGAGCTATGCAGCACACGGTACCTTGCGGGGAAGAGCAAACTACTTTGATTGAAACTGTGATGCGAGCTCACTAGGCTTGAAGACACCTCGCTCGGTGATGATGCCCGTAATCAGTTCAGCCGGTGTGACATCAAAGGCAGGATTGTAGACGGCCACACCCTTGGGTGCAACGGGGTAGCTGCCATGAATACTCGTCACTTCTGATGGATTTCGCTGTTCGATTGGAATCTCATCTCCAGATTTCGTATTGAGATCGATGGTGGAATAGGGAGCCGCGACGTAGAAGGGAATGTTGTGCGCCTTCGCCAAGACTGCTACCGAATAAGTACCAATCTTGTTGGCCACATCTCCATTCGCAGCAATTCGATCGGCGCCGACGACACAGAGATGAATCTTTCCCTGCCTCATGAGTGAGCCGGCCATATTGTCGGTGATCAATGTGACAGGAATGTGATCCTGCATCAGCTCCCATGCTGTGAGGCGAGAGCCTTGAAGTACTGGACGAGTTTCATCTGCAAACACATTGATTTTCTTGCCCTGCTCACACGCAGCGCGAATGACACCGAGGGCTGTTCCATAGCCTGCCGTCGCGAGCGAACCGGCATTGCAGTGCGTCAAAACCGTCTGCCCATCTCGGATCAGCTCAGCCCCATGGCGCCCCATGGTCTTGCAGAGCGTAATGTCTTCTTCAAGTATTGCTTGAGATTCAAAAGTAAGGACTTGCTTAATCGTCGAGACTGGCTGATCTCGTACCAACTCCAGCTTCCGCCTCATTCGTTCAAGAGCCCAGAAAAGATTGACCGCTGTCGGCCTGGTCGCGGCCAGGTCGTCACAGATTGTGAAAATTGCCTGTGCAAAGGTTGGGTAGTCAGTCGCATAGATGGCTTGCGCGCCCAAGGCAACACCCATCGCTGCCGTCACGCCGATAGCCGGCGCTCCGCGAACTTTCAGCGTGCGAATTGCGTCCGCGACGGCCTTGTAGTCCCGACAGTCGAGAAACTCCACTGCTCCTGGAAGTCGGCTTTGATCGAGCAGCCGGACAGCTCCATTTTTCCATTCAACGGTTGGCACCATGGAGGATTCTTGTAACGGGAATGAAGCAGGAGTGCAAGTCCCTAACGACGGCGACCGCTGATTTCCAAGACGGTAATCATCGCGGCAATCAAGCCAGCCTGAATGAGAAGCAGCACAGCCTCCGTCGTACCGGCATGGCGGAGCGCCAGTGCGGCCAGCCCAAGACAGATGGTGAAGAACAAAATCATGGCCACACTGGCCTGACGGGAACCGAGCGCTCGCTCCAGGCGGTGATGGAGATGGTCTTTACCCACGTAGTCCAACCATTCTTTCACGGATGTGACCTTTCCCGTGATGACTCGTTCCACGGTAATGTGAATCATGTCATAGATGAGGACTCCGAAAATCAGCAGCGGATTGCTGAATGACACAATTGGGCTGGAATCGGCCCAGTTACCTTTGACGGCCAGACAAGCTAACGTAAATCCAATGAAGGTTGATCCACCGTCACCTAAGAAGATGACAGCAGGCCTAGTCCCGCGAAAATTGTACGGGAGAAATCCCAGGCCCGCTCCTATCATGGCAATCGCGAGCCAACCCAGACCCGCCTGATTCGTTTCAAACGCGACGACGCCCATGAACCCGGCCATAAGCACGGCCAGCCCGGTGGCCAATCCATCCATGCCATCGAAAAAATTGAACGCGTTCGTAATCCCGACGATCCAGAAGAGCGTCAGAACAATGTTGGCCATATCTCCAAGTGGTCCGGGTGGAAAAAGTGTCAAAATCTTTCCTGATGCAATGACGATGCCCGCCGCCAGTAATTGCCCGAACAGTTTGACCGAGGCCGGCAGCTCCCGAATGTCATCGATGACGCCGATGATCAACAGAAGAGAGCTGGCCACAAGAATGGCCACCATCCAATCAGGCACGATCGAGTTCAGCAGCACCGAACCAATAAATCCGCCGTACAGTGCAAGACCACCAAGCCGTGGGGTGGGGATGATGTGAATCTTTCGATCGGCAGGTGCATCGACAAGGTTCCATCGATGACTAATCCGGACCATCAGCGGGGTCAAAGATCCGGTCCCGAGAAACGCAAACAGAAAGACGTAGAGCCATCGCAGGCCTTCAAGCTGAAAGAGTTCTCGAACGGAAGGAATCGCCAGCGCCACGGCTCCCAGTGCCGCGCCAGAGACCAGCGGCGTGATCCAACGCCAGGTCGTGGTGGTAAATGGGGTTGCCAGTTGCGTCTCAATCGATTTCACGGCCACTCCGATCGCAATGCCACCTGGATGTGCGCCACTTCTTCATCCGTCAGCGATGGGAACAGCGGAATCGAGAGTGTGGTCCGCTCGGCTTCTTCAGTGGAAGGAAAACCGTCCAAGTCAAGGTATCGGTGAAGCGAGCGGAACACCGGCTTCCGACAGTGGACACCGCGAGCTTCAAATCGAGCGATCACTTCACTCAACCCATCTGTGGCCCCGGCAAGATTCGGCAGGCGCACCACAAATCGATAGTAGGTATGCGTGCGACCGGCGGGAACGATCGGCTGAACGAGTGCTGCGCCGTTCAGTCTCGCACGATACTCCTCCGCGAGTGAGCTTCGGCGCTCGATGAACGCAGCAAGACGTCCCAGTTGCGCAAAACCGATGGCGGCCTGAAGATCCGTCATCTTCACATTGGTGGCCGATGGATGGAGCGACGGCGTTTCGTCGTATTCCCTCAGTCTGCGTGCCTTCTCCAGCAAGGTTTCGTCACGCGACAGCAACATCCCTCCCTCTCCGGCGCAGAGTAATTTCGTTGCATAGAACGAGCAGATCGTCACGAGACCGATCGACCCGACGGGTCTTCCCTGCTCTAGCGCCCCAAGCGTTTGGGCGCAATCTTCAATGATCGGAATACCTAAACGCTCAAGCGCCGTCAGATCGGCTGGAAGACCGAAGAGATGCGGCACGATGAGGGCCTTGGTCCTTGAAGTCCTGGCCTCCTGCGCGGCTGAGGGGTCCATGTTAAAACTGGCGAGATCGATATCGACGACCCTCGGGATTGCCCCAACACGCTGGATCGCCAACAGCGGAGCCGCACAGACGTAGCTCGGAAGGATGACCTCATCGCCTGACCCGATTCCCATTGCACGGAGCGCGACTTCAAGGGCTACCGTTCCCGAGGTGACCGCCACGCCACCGGGCAGGCCGAAGTATGCGGCCATGCCTCGTTCAAACTCCTCGACCTGACCACCTTGAGCCAGCTGACGGGATTGCAGAACCCCGACGGCTGCACGAATGTCCTCCGCTTCAATTGAGGGTCGTGAGTGAGGAATGATCATCGCCGCTAAGGCTACATCCCAATGTTAATAAACAACCGCAATGGAAGAAACCCTTCTGCCGTTCTCACGCGGCCTTGGATGCCGCGAAAATGCGCCGACGATCTAACCAGATCCGCGATGCCGATCCCTTCGATGTTGGTCTTCCTGACTTGCGAAGCATGAGCTTCTAATGCCTGGATCTTGCGATCCAAGGCCTGCTGAATATCGACAAACACCGTCGGCGCAAAGTTCTGTGTGGTTGGTCCTTCGTAAAACAGCACATTTTTCGTATATCGCGTAGCAGTAATGGTGCTCATCGCCAAATGTCGGTGATCTTGATGGGTATCATCATGGTAGTGAACAAAGATAAAATGCGGCTCGATCTTTTGCACGATCCCCTCGACGGTTTGGATTAGATCTCGAGCCAGGGGAACTTCCGTGTCCTGGTATCCTCCCCAGAACACTTCTTCGGCTTGGAGAAGTTTGGCCGACCGTTCTTGTTCTTTCTTGCGAACCGACACATTGCCGCCCGCCCCACCTTGTGTCATGACCATAAGAAAAATGCGGTGGCCATTCTCCGCATACTTGATCAATGTTCCGCCGCACCCTACCTCGATATCGTCAGGATGGGCGCCCAGGGCAAGAATGCGCATCGGTTCTTTGACGGCAGCACTCCTCATACCTGATTCTCCTACACACTCGTCATCGAATGATTCATCGGCCGCGTTTGACGCAAGATCGTGAGTGCGTCGGGCCCTTCCATCAACAAGAGATCAAGGGCGGATAGATTCGGCTCAAACGGCTCGTACACCTGACGATAGATCGGGTGCTGGAACACCTGTATATCCAGCCGAACGCCCGAGGATTCGAATCGCGGCTTATCCATATAATGCTCAGCACCTGGCCCGGCAAGATACTCCGTAGCGCCGACCACCTGACAGAGGTCGATCAATCGGTCCGTCGGCTCATCGCGAGCCGCGTAGTCGGAAGCGTGATGGACCGGCGTGGTAATTCCAAAAGCATCGAGCAACCATTGCACGGTTGCTTTGTTGAGATCGCTTAACTTATTCCAGGGTGCCGAGTAGATCTCACGTAACTGGGCAAGATATCGGTTGCGATACGGCGCCCGAGCATAATGCATATCCAGCGCACGGAGGTGCTGAGCTTTCCAGGTGGCAGTTGGATTCAACAGGACCTCATCAATCCGTTGCCCAAAATGTTGCAGGACCGGAACCGTCAACCACTGCCATCCCTTCGCAGTCCGAATGCGATTACGATTCTGCCATTCGTTTTTCTTAAACTGGACGGTATCCAACATGATGAAGCGGTCTGCTTGGTCGATTTTGTCGAGATACCCGAGCCACGGCAGGAATTGCGGTTGGTGAATAGTCACGCGCATGCTGTACCCAGTCCTTCAGCTTGTTGCGATCCGGCTCTGAGCGACGGCTCCGAGGCGAACGGCCAGTCGTTGGGATTTGCTTGTGTCTGAGCCATCGTCGGTGAGACATAGATCGGATTGGTCAGCAATTCTCCGCCCCTGCCAACAACTTCCACTCGATAATTGACCCACTCTTCTCGCTGGGCCTTAGGATCCACGAATTCCACCTGCAAGGGAGTCTGGCCCTCGACCTCTCTGATGATGTGACCGGATCGAATGATACGAAGCTTCGCCACATAAGGCTTCCCATCGACGGCGGACACTCCAACACGAAGGATGATACTGCCACTCGTGCTTCCATGAAGCGTCTCGCCAATCCTCGCGGACTGTCCGTTGTTCAACACACGAAACTCGTCAAGCTGAAGCAGAGTATTCTGATCACCTCTTGCCACCGCATAGACCCGACCTGTCTTCAGCGAAGCCAGGATGCCGGCTGACGTTCGCTCGGATGTCTGGATGACGGTGTACACCTGATCCAGATCCTTCCCGGGATCCGTGATTCCATGAAATGCCACTTCTCCGATCAGTGAGGGAAACATGTCCTGCTCATGTCCCATCCTCGATCTCAACAGTTGGTCCCACACGCCTCCCGGCGCAATCACTCGCCTGGCGTCTTGGTACAATCCACCGAATCCTGTGTAGCCGCTCGTCAAGACTAACGCGTCGGGATGAGGCTCAGTCTTGACAGTGACCGTTCCGAGCGGCCCAAATGAATGTTGGCTAAAATCTCGCGCTTCCGTCATAGACCAAAACACCAACGCGCCCCGTTCAACCGCCCGATCAATCAAAGCTTGGTAAGGCCGATACCCACTCGCGCCGTCATGAGAGCCATAGACAGGCATCCTCATTGGCCAGGCATTGGTCATCAGGACTACACATGCGATCAAGAGAGAGACAGCGAGCACAGGCCGGAGGCGAAATGCAGGTCCTCTCCGATCAGAATATCTCTGGTCCTGAGACTTCCACAACCAAACGGCGGGAACCAACAGCAGCAGTGGAAGTCCATTGACCACACTCTGCCAGCCCCACACAAACGAGTCAGCACTTCCACGAGCAGGAAGATGCTCATAATCCTCGGCTTTTTCGAGCCCGATGACGAGGAGATTCCGCTGGGCGTTGTGCATAGTGAGATCCCCGTGCAGTAACGAACCAGTCCAGTAATAATGCGGGGCGACCTCAACCCCTGGAATAATAATCAGATTCGGATGACGGTTCCGCACTGCACGCACTTCATCGAGAAATCGTTGGACGCCGTACTCCATGACTGAGGGAAATGTGACGTGGTACTTCAGAAATCCTTCAAACGGCTGGAAACCATAGTCATATCGCAACGTGAAATTTTCGGAGAGAATTAAAACATCCAGGTGCTGTTCCTCGGCTCTTCTCGCCAACGATTCCAGGCTAAGAGATCCTGTACTCATCGTACTGTGGACATGAATGGCGGCCCGCAAAGAGTACTGTCCCGTGGCTGGTGCAGCAGTTAAATCCGCTGCATCCCCTATCAGGCGCATCACGACAACAAACAGGGCGATTGTTATTCTACGGCTGGTTCTATGCATGACCCACTGCTCCCCCTCTATAGATCGACTCAATGGCTCGAACCATGGCAGGAACGCCGTAAGCTATTCCAATACTCTGCATCGCGTTCTGTCCTAATGTGCGGGCCCAGGGAGGATCGGACAATATCCGTCGCACCGCGACGGCGAGCGCGAGACTATCTCCGGCTGGAACCAGGAGACCATTTTTCTCATCCTCAATCAGCGCAGGAATTCCCCCCACTCGGCTGGCAATCACCGGAAGTCCCGCTGCCATGGCCTCAATCAAGGCCCGCCCCATCCCTTCATTGAGCGACGGCAAGACGAAGCCATCCATCCCAGCCAGAGCACGTTCGACATCCTCTCGATGACCTACCAGATGTACGGACTGACTGATTCCGGCCTTGCGCGCCTGGTGCAGCAGGGCATCATACTGCCCTCCGCTACCGAGAATGACGAGATGCAGATGAGGATGCTCCTGTTTTAATCGAGCGACGGCATCGACCAAAAACCGATGCCCCTTAATATCCGTCAACCAGCCGACAGAGCCGATGACTATCGCATCAGGTGGGCAGTCGAACCACTCCGGCATCACCTTTCTGGCCTTTCGAACCTGCGTGAAGCGGTCGATGTCGATCCCGCTTGGTATGACGGCAAATCGATCGTCCCACCCAACTCCTCGCTCGAGGTGCTCAGATTTTTCGGCCGCTGTCAGTGCAATCAACACATCGGTGATCCATGCCAATGCGCGCTCGATCTGTAGAAATACCCAGGAGAAGATCGACCCAAAGTGGCCGTAGAACACGTGACCGTGCGGAGTATGGATAATCACCGGAACTCCGGCAATCCATGCAGCTACTCTCCCGAGTACTCCAGCTTTGGACGTGTGCGTGTGCACGATGTGTGGGCGCTCCTCTCGCAACAGCCGAACCAGCTGCCACAGTGCTCTTAGGTCAGCCAGTGGACTAATATGACGAACCAGCGACGCCACCATGTGATACTGGATCGACTCTTTCTCTAAGCGCCGAAGGTTACCAATGGTCGCTGTGTGCCCTCCTTGTGCATCCCACCTGCCCACTTCTCCTGTGATCACAACTGGTTCAAAATGCGAACGATCATGTCCAAGTGCTGTGAGCATCGTATTTTGAGCAGAGCCTCCCCGATCAAGCCGAGTGATAATATGGACAACTTTCTGGGTTGCCATCATGTCTATGCCGCGAGCCGAGCCGACATTGTGCTGTCCAACATTCTGGCGAGCTCGCTACAATGTTGCGTCCAGTTGTAGCGTCTCTCAACAAGCGACCGACCTTTTTGGACGAGACGGGCAGCTTCTCCAGAATCCTGCAAACGTCTGAGCACTCGTTCAAGAGCGTGAGCAATCGACCGACCATCAGTTCCTTGAGCGACGAGGATGGGATCAACCTGGTTCAAGACTTCTGGAATGGCTCCAACCGGTGTTCCAAGTACGGGCGTGCCGCAGGCGAGTGCTTCGACCATCACCAGTCCAAATCCTTCAAGTTGGAGGCTCGGCATCACGACGAGATCAGAAGCCTGATAGTAATTGTTGAGTTGCGACTCAGGCACGAATCCTACGAGACGTACGACCTCGTGCAAATTCTTTTGGCGTATCACCTCTTGAAGCTGCGCTCTCAAGGGGCCCTCTCCTCCAATAACGAGCATGAGTCGTGGCTGAGAAGGGATCAGCATTTCGAAAGCGGATAGTAAGTTCTCCAGTCCCATTCGTGGGACAAGGTTGCGAACGGTGAAGAGGATGGTCCGGTCATTCGGTAAGTTGAGGGTCGCCCGTGCAGCATGGCGTTGTACTGCAGGTTTAAAGAGCTCTGGGTCAACCGCTCCTGGGATCAGTCCGATTCGGGTGGATGAGATACCGTGCGCGGCAATGACCCGTTGACGCATAAACTGGCTCAGGACAACCACGCGATGGCATCTGGACATCACGGCGCCTTCTACTGACCGTCTCGCTTGAAGATTTGCATGTCGGCGCAAGCTCGCAATCGCCGACTGGGTCGGGGTGTTTCTCGTGTCATACTCTTCGTGCGCGAGGGAATGGCAAAGATATATCCATCGAGAGGCGGCATGACGACGAGCTAGAATTGGTCCAAGTCCGGCCATCGCTTGATGGATAATAACGGCATCCAAGGGTTCAGTCGCGCGGAGGCGATCGAAGTACTCGACCGAGCGTCGTACCGAAGACCAGACAAACGCAGCTTCATGCTTACGATTGACAGGGTAGCGCCATTCCCGAATTCCATTCATCTCGATCATACTCGTTGATGCCGTCTCAGGAGCCCGCGTCAACAGCTCCACGCGATGTCCGAGTCTCGCCAGCCCAAGAGCTTGATTGCGAAGAACCCGTTCCGCACCACCAATGACTCGCTCCGCCGAAACTTCAGCCAGCAATAGAATATTCATGAGGTAGCCACCACGGCCATTCGCTCAGAGGAGCCTGCACGCAACCCTCGATGCCACAGCTCCAGCACCATCAACGCATACAACTGATCTGAACAGTTTCGGTGCCCGCTCTTATGTGTCTCCAGCAACCACCGCACGTACGCCGGTTTGACATATCCCCGGTCCTTGATCACATCGTCGGTTAACAGATCGTGCGCCATCTCGCGAAGGTCCTGTCGAAGCCATCGGGCCATAGGCACCATGAACCCTTGCTTGGGTGCACGAAGAATGCGATCCGGTAGAAGGCCTCGCAACATTCGGCGCATAAACCCTTTCAATTGCCAACCGGTCAGACGTACCCGGGCGGGAATTCGCAGGGCTGCAGCCAAGAGATGATGATCGCAAAATGGGACACGCAACTCGAGCGAGTGCACCATGCTCATTCGATCAGCCATACGCAGGAGATCGTCAGGCAGATAACTCTGTATGTCGACGCCCATGGCACAGTATGTTCATATCCGATTGAAAATGTCTTGACCGGTCCACTGTGTTCTTTCGCCATGATGGCTAATAAGGACGCCGAGTCGATCCCGCCTGAAAGAAATAATCCCAAGGGAACATCGCTGACCAGATGGGATTTCACCGTCTCTTCAAAAGTATGCAACACCTCTCTGCTGGCCTCTTTAATGGTCCATTGGTCGTGATGGTAGAGTGTCTCGTCAGGACAGTAGTACCGCACCAATTCCACTTGTCCGTCAGAGATGCTCATGGCTTCGCCAGGACGCAATTGATGCACGCCGGCAATCATCGTGCTCGGCCCCGGCACATATAACTGCATCAGGTACTCGGCAACCCCTTCTGGTCGAAGCCGCCAATCCGGCAAGGCTTCGAGCAGAGAAGGAATCTCCGAGGAAAATACGACAGAGCTACCCCCACTGGCTTCGCCCTGACGGATTGCGTAGTACAGCGGTTTGATGCCCAGGCGATCACGAACTAACCACGCAACACGACGCTCCTGATCCCACAGCGCAACTGCAAACATGCCTTGCAATCGACGAAAGGCCTCAAATCCTTCATCCTCATACAGGTGGACCAGGACTTCGGTATCACCACGAGTCGTAAGTCTGTGCCCTTTACTCAACAGCTGTTCTCGTAGTTCTCGATAGTTATAGATCTCGCCGTTCATAACGGCCCACACGGTACCTCTTTCATTACGAACCGGTTGTTGCCCCCCAACCGGATCAATGACCCGAAGTCTTCTCGCGCCAAGCGCGATTCCAGCCTGACGATAGATACCCTCTTCATCGGGGCCACGATGGATCAGACGCTGCAACATCGGCTGGAGTGCTGCGCCATCATCTTGTCCGATGACCCCGCAAATCCCGCACATTTCTCTACTTCCCCTTTTCAAGCACGCTACGGTCTCGCCGTTCCAGCTCTTGCCGTTCACGTTCATGCTGCGGAGAGACCGATGAAGGCGGAACGTCTACCGGTTCATATCGAGTGTGTTTGGCGTTTCCGACCGATTCGAGAAGTGCCCGCACGCCAAGCGCCGCCACCGCTCCGAAGAGGCACAGTAAGACAATCACGCCCCATCCGCGCATCGTACGTTTCCAAGACCGATGGTAGGTGAGATACGAACTCATCTCTCGTGTCCTGATCGTTGGGCGATGATTTCAAATGACGGAGCGCAGACGACGCGGCCATTCGTTGCGTAATACACGGTCTGGGCAATCGGCCACAGCAATGTGCGACTGACGGTCCATTTCAATTGGCTGAACCAGGGATGCACGGGGGAAAGCGGCCCGTGACTTGGCCGGGAATTGCGCAGACTGACGATCGTGAGACCCACACGTTCCATGAGGGTCTTCAAGGATTTGGTCGTATACAGATACCAATGAAATGCTTGGTCATATCGTGACCCGATCCAGCAGGCGGGTGTTCGCATTGGCAGATGAAACAGACCATTTGTGGCCCGTACAATCACAAGCCCACCGGGGGCAAGGACTGTCGTTGCCTGTCTCAGCATGCTCACCGGATCAGCCACGGTTTCAAGCACGTTAATCAAGGTCACGACGTCAAAGTGCTGGGCCCATTCCCCCCGCTCAAGCACATGGGGCGGCAACACCGTGATTCCCTTCTGAGCCGCACGCATGGCAGCCTGTTCCGACAACTCAACCCCTGAGCAGTTCCACCCTGCCTGTCGACAGAGGAGTAAGAATCCTCCATCTCCGCATCCGATATCGAGCACAGATCCTGGTGGCGAACGATACAAGGCCATGTGCCTTACTACGCTCTGATACACGGGCTGCCGATCATCGGATGCCTCAACCTCGCCGTAGTCGCCGTCGTAGGCCTCGCGAAAATAGCCTTCTACCAATTCACGGGTTGGACGAGGATGCTGAAACACGAGGTCGCACGTAGGACAGCGAACATATCGTCGCGTGGGGGTCGCAAACACCTCAGTAACCGGCTCGACAGTTTCACAGGGACAGCCGAGATTTGGTTCTTGGTTGGTGATTTCCATGGTCATGCCGCTTCTTTCTCTCTCTGTATCTGTCTCTGAGCAACGTGGGTTGAACCACGCAGCGCAGGCATCGCTTCTTCCATGACCTCGACCGTATGTTGCACCATCTTCTCTGCTGTAAAACGCGCTGCGACTTCTTGTTGCCCGGCTTTTCCCAATCGAGCAGCCAAACACGGATCACGAAGCAGAGTCCGAAGCGCTGCCCTCAATGCCTTAGGATTCTGTGGCGGCACGAGCAAGCCCGTGCAGCCGTCGTGGATGATCTCCGGTACGCCATTGACATTCGTTGCCACGACCGGGCGGGACATGGCAAGAGCTTCAAGCACCACAAAAGGACATCCTTCGGAAAGAGAAGGCAACACGACCACATCGGCCGCTGCATACCAGTCGACCACGTCGTCCTTTGATCCGACAAAACAGCAGGACTGATCAACCCCATACTCTCTTGCCAAGTCTAGAAGCGCTTCTCGGGACTCCCCTTCTCCGACAAATACGCACACGAGTGATGGCCATTCAGCCAACAACTCGGGAAGCACCTGGATCAGAAACTGATGCCCCTTCTGTTTCGTGAGTCTCGCAACCGTAAGGAGCACAGGTCCCTCGCCTGCACCGCATTCCTTTCTGATCTTATTTCGGTTCCCGCGTGCAGAGAGCCACACCGAGTCGACACCATTCCAGACCGTCGTCGTCAATGCAGCAGGACAGTCGGCACGCACGTCCTGCGCGAGTGCCTCCGATACACAGATCACTCGATCTGCCCACGGAAGCGTCAGGCGCAACAGTCGTCGGTATATCCAGCGCTTCACGAGGCCCACGTCATAATCTCTGATGGAATTATGTACGGTCGATATCACACAAGGAACTCCCGCTAACCAGGCCGCAAGACGCCCGTAGACATTCGCACGAGCCCCATGGGTCTGAAGAATCCTGACGTGTTTCCGCTTCAACAACCACGTCAGCCGCATCAGCGCAAATGGATTAAAGAGCGGCACCAGATCCACCACAGCAGTAGAGATTCCCTTGGCCATCATCTTCTCAACAAACGGTCCAGACTCCGGGCAGATCAAGAACGGAATAAATTTCTTGCGATCCAACCTATCGAAGAGCACTTCTAGGTACCGTTCCCCACCCCCGTAGCCAGCTGATCCGGCGAGTTCTGCTAATACAACCGGCTTCATGGTTTCCTTCCCACAATCAGAAGGCTGCCGCGTAAATGCGGCACGAGATAGAACGGCCATTTGGCCCCATTGATGCCGTGCTGCCTCACAGACTGCCGACATTGCTGTGTGTCCTCTCCTAGAAAGAACCGGGACTCAGCGATGTCGAACCCCGTCTTGCACAGCATCTCGGCCAGCTCATGCATCGCGTATTCACGAGCATGGGGTCTCCATTCATCATCCGGATTGTTGTACCCCGGAGGAGCAAGCCGATCGTTCGGCGTCCGGCCAATCAGAAGCTTGAAAACATTCCCGATCCGCGTCACGTTCGGTGTCGTGAGCACCACATGGCCGCCCGATCCTAATACACGGTAGGCTTCTGAGAGCAAATGGAACGGCGACGTCAGATGTTCGATGATTTCCAACGCAAATACCAACTGGACCGAGTTATCCGGAAGCGGTACTTTCTCGGGATATCCTTTACTCTGAAACTGTCCCCCTGCCGGATCGAGATTGACGGCATGAATGTCTGCCTGCACATCTCGCTGCATGAACTCAACGAACTTGTCCGAAACCATCAGACCAGCACCACACAATTGGGCCGAGTGTGTGTAGTCCAGTCTGCGCAAGAGTCGCAACAGGCTTCCAGGAAACGGACCTAGATCGACAATCGTCTGTTTTTCAAACGGCAATCTGCGTAAGCCGCTCTTCAATGCCACGTGCAATCGGTCTCGGCATTTCATCGCATGGTACATCGGTATTGAGAAACGCGCATCATCCGCCCCGAAGGCTTCGTATGAAGAAGGATGGTATGCGCGCAAGAGATCGACAAAGTGCCGTCTTGTTAGCTCGTATCCCATCACGCGCTTATTGCCGGTGAAGAAACGGGTCTTATCGGACCTACCGATCGTGTGTCCCAACGATGCACTATGAGGGCAACCGCCAACACCATGAGGCACGGTAACACGGGCAAGGCATAGCGCCCAGCTTCTACCGTGAACGGAACATAGCCCGCCGTCAGGCCGATGGGAAACATGTAGAGCGGAAGAAGATCGCGCCATCGTTCTCGATGGACCCAGACACTGTAGATCGCGATGACAATGAAGCCCGGCATGAAGAGTAGTCGTTTAAGCAGACTGTAGGATGCCACGACCCACCCTCGCGCTGCTGTGTCCTTTCGAAATCCCTGCGCCAGTTCTCCCTCTTCATTCACCAAATAGAATGAATTGCCGATCCAGAAATCCCATACCCTTGTAAGGGTTAGGCCCACGTATCCAACCGGGTCTGCCGAAATGCGGTTTAGACCCTTTTCCCGCAACAGCTGATCGATCTGCGCATCGTACATGGCATACGCATAAGGAAGCGGAGTGATGCCGGCGCTTTCCCAGATAGCTAGCTCGCGCTCCGGCGCCATTGGCCAGCTTCCGTGACTAACTGGATCACTCCCCATCCACAGTCCTACCCCCATTCCAGCCGAGACGGGAATGAACTGATGGAGCATGATGTAGTTTCGTACTGACCATGGCAGAACAAGCACCGCACAGGTAGCTCCATACACGACTGCATAGGCTATCTTTTGTGAAAGACGATCCGTTCCGATCCATATAAGCCCCATCAGAAATAACGCCAGAACCAACACCACAGGCTTGCACAAAATGGTCAGGCCAGCCGCGATCCCTAGAAACGCATATCGATGGCGAGATGGACTTCGACCGCACAGGACGGTCGCCCAAAGCCAGAGGCTGACCAAAAGCGTGAGAAGTGCTTCACTGCGAATCCTTGGGTCAAACGTCCAGTATGTCGGATAGAGAAATACCAAGGCTGCGGTCCAGGCCCCAACTCTTGAACCCCACAATGTTGTTCCGACTCGATAGATACACCACACGGCGCCGAGATCAAAAAGAACATGCAGCATCGGAACCCATTCCGGTCGATGCCCCACGATGGAGTAGAAGACGGCAAGCACCGTAGGATACAGAGGCCCCACATGGGCAGCTGGGTTTACCCCGTCGAGTGTGAATTGATGCAACGTCACTAGATTCCAAGCCAACGTATCGAATAACTCATCCACAGCAAAGGCATTACCTGGACCATGCCAAATGACCCAGGCTCGGGCGAATAGCCCGACAAGAATTGCAGAGAGAAGGAGTCTCTGGGGCCTTCCTATGAGTAGATAATTAGAAGAATTCATTTAGTGCAGACCCCGATCAAATTGGTATCGTCCGCGATTTCTTCGCGATACTCAATATCGTCAGGAATAATGTCCCGTAAGGCAGGCCCTCCTTGTAGACGACTGATCACACTTCCAAGCCAATGGCGAATAGGTCGTGGCACACAATTGCGGAGTCCCGCCGGATCCAAATTGCGCACAGAATCCATGGAGCGTTCAACCGTCTTGAGGCGATGCCCTTGGCGACGCCCGTACCATTGAATCGTCGAAAAATGAGGCGCCAGCAAGGCTCTGAATTCATCTAGCGTATATTCGCGAATGTGAAAGGGATCGCTGGGCGTGACACCTCGCCCTTTTCCGTGTGGCGTAAAGATGATGAGCACGCCGTTGGGTTTCAGCACTCGAGTCACCTCGGACATGAAGCGATGATCATCCTGAATGTGCTCGATGGTGTCCTGCGAAACGATGCAGTCGAACGACGCATCACAGAATCCCAGCGCACATCCATCCATCGCGAGAAAGGCCACGTTGGGGCGAAGATAATCAGCCCGGCTCTTGGCAACGACGTCTGGGACATGGTCAATTCCCACAATGCGACCGGCCCTGGAGCCGAGATAGTCCGCGCCGTATCCGGTTCCACACGAAAGGTCCAAGATGGAGCGCTGTTCAAGCGGTCCGAGTTGGCGGGCCGCCCACACATAACCGGACAAATTCACCATATGTTGCGTATCGGTTGGATAGGCTGCGCGTCGTTCCATTTCAGATTGCTCCTCTTACCGCCCCACCACCGCTTCAGCCATTTGTGATCGTTCTTCCGCTGCCCTCCTCTGCCACAGCCGTCGCACAACTGACCAATAGACCGAGGCAGGCTGCTGCGTTCCTATCACACTCGATCGATGTGCCAATCTCACGAAGGCACCGACCGCGATCCACATTTTCATGATGAACCGATTCAGCGGAGGAAAATGGCGTTCTACATAGCGAATGCGGCTAAACTCCCACACAATATTGAGCTTGTCACGATCCCGCTCTCCGCTCTTGCCGATCAGATGCACGATATCGGCGTCAGCCAGATGCCGAATCCGAAAGCCATGCTGATGAATCGCGCGACATAGATCGACATCCTCGAAGTACATAAAATATCCCTCATCCAAACCACTACATCTGTTCATGAGATCAGTTCTGACCATCAGGCATGCACCATTGATCCAATCCACATCTTGCGATCGTGTGCAATCGATGGCCTGTTCTGCCGCCAGTGCCTCTTGCCATGCTGGAGCACAGGTTCGAAAAAAGGATGCGTGGATGAGATGGTCCAGGATCGAAGGAAAGGGGAAACAAGACTGGTATAGCTGGCCATCTCCCGTCCACTGTTTGCACCCAACTGCGCCGATCTCCGGATCTTCATCGAGACATATCACCATCCGATCCAACGCCTGCCGTCGCACCTGCGTATCACTGTTCAGCATGAGCACATACCGTCCAGCACTCACCGCCAACGCTTGATTGAAGGCTTTTGAGAATCCTCGGTTCTCGTGATTCACGATAATCTGGACTGTGGGATAGCCTGCTCGAATGGCGTTCACCGTCTCGTCTTTGGAGTTGTTATCGACGACGATCACTTCGAATTGGATCTCAGCCCCGGACGCGAACACCGCCTTGAGACAATCGAGCATGAGCACTCTGGTGTTATAACTCACGATCGTAATGGAGAGATCCACAGAACCATTAGCCATTACACCCCCACCTGCGATTGATAGTTCCAGAGTGTCTGGAGTCGAGGCCGCTCGACCCGCCAGAGATACCAGCCGAATACTCCGGCCATCACCATGGCTAGGATCTCCGGCGTCCACGGGATGGCAATACGATTCTGACCCGCTCCATTCCAGAGCAATGCACCGACCACTAGGCCAATAAGTCCGGTTCGCCCAAGCGATGCAAACGTCTCATCGGTCGACCTGCCAAGAAGTCGCCGCGTCTCCAGCGCTTGTAGTACTGTGCCAACCAGAAAGCTGGCCGTCAGCGAGATTGCGGCGCCGAACACTCCGAATGAGAACGTCATTGGAACAATCATCGTCATATACAGCGCACATTGCCCAACCCAACTTTTCACCTGAAGATCCGGTCGTCCCACGCCATAGTGCAATGAGGCCATGACGCTGGCATAACCAGCGCACACAGAATACAGGCACAAAACCCGCAGAGAGTCGGTGATGCCGATCCATTGCGTGCCAAACACGATCGGGACCATGATGGGCGCCAACGACCCTATCGTAACGGCAAGTGGAATATAGACGATGCCGATGAGTCCCATCTGCAGATCGAAGACACGGATCACACCACGTTGATCCTGCTGCAACTCGGCATAGGTCGGTACGCTGATTTGCTGCATGAGCGCTGTGGCACGAGCCCCGATCAACAGTGGGATCGCGAGTGCCACCTGATACAATCCCAACGACTCAGGCCCCAGCAGGCGACCGATCACCAGCTCTCCCCCGGTCATGACGCCAAAGGCGCACAGCGTGGTTAGATTCAAGTGTCTGCCGTACCGGACAAAGTAGGAGAGCGCTGATCTCTTGAGAGACCAAGAGGGACTACACGGTGCGAGTCGGAAAGAAAGAAGACTCCCAATCGTCAAGCCAATCAGCTGTCCGATGACCAGCGCCCAGACGGTCCGATAGAGGATGGCGATGGTAATCGTCACGACTGCTTCAACGATGCGCCGGACGAGGTCCAGCGTGACTCTTCGGCGCAAGTCGAGCTTCTTCATCATGAGCGCCAGTGCCGGGCTTTGGACGCCCTGGATGATCAGGGCCCAAGCATGGACTCGCAGCAGAGACTCCAGTGCCGGCATGCGCATGACCTCACCGATCATCCCTGCCATAATCCAGATTCCAGTTGCCATCAAGAACCCTCTGGCGACCGACAGTGTCCAGGCCGCGACAAGGTCGTCTTCGCTGACAACCTCTTTGGCAATGAGTGCCGAGTCCAGCCCCAGCTCACTAATCGTGAGCATCATCAGCAATACCGCGGCAGATGCTGCCATCACACCGAAATCAGCGGGAGTCAAAATTCTCACCAGCACCGCCAATTGGACAGCTGCGATCACTTTATCGAGTACGAATCCTCCGCCGGTCCACCAACCGGCACGGAGAATCCGATGGCGTAAACGTAACGGCCTCGATTCAGAATCCTGGATATTCATCGCTGACAAATCAGCCATTGTCTTTCGACATCGTGACATGTTTAGGCTACCGCTTTCATTTCGGCAATCGCGTGATCGCAAACCTGTTCAAGCTGCGCAGCTCGCGCCGACCAGGTATGACGCTGAACCACAGCCGTTCGTCCCCGTTTTCCCATACATGTACAAAGTTTGCGATCGTCCAAGAGACGAATCAGTTGACGAGCCAGGTCGTGTGGATCATCGGCCTTGGCCGAGACACCACAATGTAGCGACTCCACCGTCTCCCCATATCCTGGTCCCGCTGTCGCAACAACGGGACGCGCACAGGCCAGGTATTCCCAAAGTTTCATCGAGTCACCTGGGTAGGAACGCGTCTGCCGATGCAACACAACACAGACATCAGAAGCAGCGATCCACTTTGGAACCATGTCGAAGTCGGCACGCCCGGGAAATTGAACGTAAGCCGAGAGTCGTAACTGTCGAACCAGTCCTTCAAGATTTTTTTTTGTTTGTCCATCACCGACGAGAAGACACTGGACCGTTTTGAACGACTGGACAACAATGGCCATGGCTTCAATCAATGTCTCAAGACCATGCCATGGGAAAAACCCACCGACGAATCCAATATAGGGTCCCGGCGAAGTGAGACCAAGCTCTGCCCTGCTTTTCTCAGGCGACTGAGGAAAGAAATGATCCGAATCAACTCCATTTCTAATGACCGAACATCGCTTCGTATTGATAGGTTCTAGCTTCCCAAGACCACTCAACACTTCCGGACATACACTTACCAACACGGTCGCCTTCCTAGAGGCAAGGCGAAGACCGTAGGATAGGAGGCCGCGAAGAAGTGGAAGACGCCATACACCTCGAACTTCCTCGACGGGAAGTCCATTCACAAAATACACGACTGGGCAGGTGCTATTTCTCATGGCCCACAGAGGTGCCATCTGCCCCGGTGAATCAAACCAGAGCAAGACGTCCGGAGGCCGACCTTGTAGGAGCTTCGCCATCATCCGCATTGAGCCCCAGAGAAATGACAGAGGGCGTAGTGCTCCTCGTCGCATCACTGAAACGAATTGCATGTGCAGCTGATCCGAAACAGTACGGGCTCCCATCCCTCGTTCTGGCTGCGGAGCCACTATGGTAATTTCATGACCACGCAATGCAAGCGCCTTGGCAAGTTCTAACACTTGCCGTGAACCACCGGCCGCCACCCCGATATCTTCATCGCAGTACATGAGAATGCGCATTCCGGATGACTCCCAGGTCTTGGCCGACCCATTGACGAAGTTGTCCCACGATCGCCGTCCAGGAGAACCGCTCTTCGACGAATTGGCGCCCCTGCCTGCCCAACACCTCACACAGACCTGGATCGTTCAACAGGGCAAGGATCGATTCGGCCAGCAGACGAGGATCGTCTGGCAGGACAAGCTGCACACCACTGTCCTCAGTAAATGTCGAGACGACGCTTGGAATCGCGCTGGCGACAACCGGGCGATGACAGGCCAAATAGTCAAAGAGTTTCACCGGCGACGTTTCTCCTCGATTCCCACAAAATGGTGCAACACACACGCTCATGGCACCGATCCACGTTGGTACCTCCCAGTAAGGGACTCGACCAACCCACGTAATACTGCTCTCGAGTCCCACTTCCTTGGCCTGCTGCTTTAGGTCTTCCGTCGCTTCCCCGTCTCCCACCAGGAGAAGCTCAGCCGTGGGACAGACCCGTTTGACCACCATCATCGCATCGAGCAAACACGCCAACCCCTGATATCGATAGAAGCTTCCGACAAACCCAACGTACGGACGATTCGGCAAAAGCCCCAGTTCCAAGCGACAGGCCACCGCATCTCGTGCGGCAAACCGTTGTACATCTGTTCCACTGGGAAGGACGACGATCCGCTCAAGCGGGACCCCATAGCGCTCCTGAAGCAATACCCGTAATCCCTCCGTCAGAACAACGATACGATCGCAGCGTTTTAACGCCAGCTGGGCCAGCAGATCCTTGAAGCCACGCACATACTTTCTTTGCTTCCCAGGCCATTGAGGAACTGGTTCGCCGTTGACCTCGCACACGCACGGCACACCGAGCAATTTGGCTAAGATCAGCGCATGTGGACTCTCCATCCATCGGTAGTACACGATATCCGGCCTTGTCACGAGCGCGCGCATCAGGCCACACAGAAACGATACCAACGCATATGACAGCGGACGCAGCAGCCGCAGATGGATCAGATGAATGGGAATGACGGCGCAAGTTCGTTGAATCAATGCCGACCGATACCGAGGTGGAAAGACCGTCACCCTGTCCCCCACTTTGGCCAGGGTATCGGCTAATCGCCAAATTCGGACCAGTCCGACCGGATCATGCGGAGCATCCGGCTCATACCAATAACAAAAGAGAAACCACGTCACGCGGCCTCCTGTGGCTTGATGCGTGGCTCAGTCTGGGCAGACAGGGTGGGCAGTAGCATAACTAGCCCAGCACACAGCCAAAACGGCTCCATAATGCGGATGATGATGAACGTATTGGCTCCAATCCCATGCGCGAGCATAGCCACGAGAGCCAAGAGAAATCCGTGGGCTAACCCTTTGGCAAAGGGATCGGTTTGAGACAAGAACGACTCGCGAGCACAGCGCCAAAGACGGTAAATAATGAACCCGAAAGCGCCTAATCCGGCGAGACCGGTCTCTCCGATTATTTTGACGTATTGCGCGTCGGCCCATGCATACCCGGTAATGCCTCGCCCAAGAATAGGGTCATGGACCCAGTCTTTGAGAACATAGGCCCATGACTTCAAACGCTCAGTTGTCGAGAGGTCTAGGCCAACCGTACCCACTCTGATCTCTCCGCCATATTGACGGCCAAAAAATGTTTCGTTGACCCGCTGTTTCACATTGGCAGGCGCCAGCAATGGAACCAATGCCAGGATGACAAGCAAAACGGTAAGCACTCGCGGGCGTCTCCACTGGGTCAACCCAACCGCCATCAACAAGACAGCGCCAGCCAGATAGGAAGAACGCGACAAGGTGGCCATCAAGGCCAAGACGGCAAACCCACCGAGCACCAACAACGTGACGCGAATCGGACCAAACTGAATATGCAATAAGAGCCCGGTCATAATGGCCAGCAGGAACACTAAATAGCCGCCCAACGTATTCGGCTCTCCGATTTCACCTTCAAATGGCGCTGAGGCACGTTGGCCGCTTGGTATTTGGGAAATCGCGTACAGACTGACGACAAGGCCGACGGCAAGCAGAGCCACGACAAGCCGTACGACTTGTTGTTGAGTCCGCACATGGTTGACGACCATGAAAAATACAAAAAAATATTCAAAGTATTTGAGGACAAAGAAAAACCCGGTCGTTGGTCTCACATGTCCGTTGATGACGCCGACTAACGTGGAGACAACACAGATCACCATATACACGGCGATGGGACGGTTCAGCGGTGTCTCACGAAAAAGGGCCAATTCACGGTAGACAATGTTCTTGACCAACCAACTGACTCCGATGACGACTAAGAGGATATCGTCCATTCGAAATGACAACTCTCGCCCACCCACACCACGCCCTTCGATCTGCCCGATCGCAACCTCAGGAGATAGCAGCATGGAAGCAATCAGCAGGTAGAGCGCAGCGGATACGGACGTAAGGGCCGTCAGAACGATCAGAAACCCCACGACCGCTTGCATGCCCATTGCCGGGGTCGTGAGGGTGAGACCTAAGGCGATGGCAGCGGCCAGGACAGCGATAACCAGGCTATCTTGATAACTGATGGCTGCTTGTTGCATGACACGGAGGCTCCCCCTGTCGAGTTATTTGTACTCGTATCGATACAGTCCATATTCTGGCGTCACTTCCGACTTCACATTGGTCAAGACCACGCCAAGCACATTCGCCTGGGCATGATCGAGCAAGAACTTGGCACGCTTAAGCGCGTTGCGCCCGATTCGACCAACCTGATACACCAAGATCGTCCCATCGACACGGGAGCTGAATGCCACCGCGTCAGTTACAGGAAGAATAGGCGGCGTATCGATCAACACGATGTCATAGTCCTCCTGCATTTCTGACGTCAGCATTTTAATTTTATTGATATTCAAGAACTCATTCGGGTTTCCTGATTCTGATCCGCTGGTGAGCACATGAAGGTTATCCAATCCAGGGGTACTCATGACTCGATCAACTCCGACGGTCCCAAGCATAAGATCCGTGGCGGAGCGGACATACGATCGCCACGACGTGGTCCCGATCAAGGCATCAACCAATCCCGGTTCCCGGTCTAAACCCAACCGTTGGTGGATGATAGGCTTGCGGAGATCAGCATCTACCAACAGCACCTTCATACCCTCTTGAGCCATCGTGATCGCCAGATTGATGACGCAGGTACTCTTGCCCTCCCCTAGGCCGGCGCTCGTGAAAATGACCGATTTGACTCGACGATCCATGCTGGCGAATTGAATGTTCGTCCGAAGCGAGCGAAGGCTCTCAGACAAAACAGACTTCGGATCCAGCAGGCAAATCAGTTTTGATAGATTGTCCACGAGGGAAGGAGGTGCATCCTGAGGCAGAGATTCTTGGGCCAAGTCTTTGAGCACTTTGTGGTCAAATTGAGGAATAATCCCCAAGACGGGAACCTTGAGAAACTCCTCGACCCCTTCGATGGTTCCTATGGACGTGTCAAATGATTCACGACCGAACGCGAACACAATACCGAGGAAGCATCCCATCAGCGTTCCAATCATCAGATTCAATGTCATGTTCGATGCATTGATGGGGCTTGAGGGTGTCATGGCTGGGGCGATCATCGTCACTTCTTCAATACGCTCCGCCCCTTTGATCAATAATTCCTGATGTTTAGCTTTCAGGGTCGCGAGGAGATCCGTATTAACTTTGACCTCGCGCTCCAATCGACTCATGTAAATTGCCGCACGCGGGTACCCCAGATAGCGCTTTCGATAATGATCCCGCTGTTCCTGAAGGGCATCCTCTCGATCAATCAGAGTGGCAACCTTTGATTTCAGCTCCTGAATCATCTCAGATTTGACATTGTCTATTTTCTTTTGCTGTTCCATGACTTGCGGATGATCTGTTGTGTAATTGATGAGCAGCGTATCTCTCTCCTGAATCAGGTCTAACAGTCGTTGATTCAGAATCGTGAGAAGCGCATTCTGTTCTTCCGTAAAAATCCGTCCGGTCTGATTGCCAATGACGGCATCCGACCGTTTCAAGACGTCGATTTGTCGCTCTCCTTCAGCGCGCTTTCGCAAGACTTCGTTATGCTGTTCTTCCAGTTTCGTGAAGGTCTCCAACGCTGCTCTGGCTTCGTCCGAAAGAAAGACTTGACCTTCTTTTTCCTTAAAGGCTCTCAGCGCTTCTTCCGAGTCATTGAGACGTTTTTCTAAATTGTTCAGCTGTTCTTCAACGAACCGGCGGGATTCGGTGACAAGCCGATTGCGCGTGGCGATATTTTCTACTCGATAGGCTGTTGCTGTGACATTGGCCATCCGTTCCGCCTGTTCCGGCTGATCCGATGTGGCAGAAATGCGGATAATATTGGTATCTCCCTCGCGTTGCGCCGTAACTTCTTGACCAAGATTGTAGACAATATTCAAATAGGCGGCGGAACGCTTCTCCTCTTCCGACGCATCATGAGTAATTCGTCCGAGATCCACTGCCACTCGTTCCATAACCGGAAAGCTCCGGATAAACTCGATCTGTGTCCCAAGATCATTCACGTTCGAATATGAGAGAGATTCCAAGAGTTGTTGGGCCATGGTTGTACTGCGCTCAAACTTCACCCTCGCAGCCGCTTCATAAATAGGGCTCGGCTTGAGCAGCTCGGAAAAGAGGAATGTGAACAGGACCACCATGACGGTGGAAAGAAGAATCAGGTATTTTCGTTTCTTGAGGATCAGCCAGTAGTCAATGACATTCAGCTCATATTGTGCCATGCGTCGCCCTCGTCTCGAACTATCGCGCTACGGTTTGAATGTCGCCAACGCCGGGATCAGATACGCTGGATAGATCGGCATGATCGCGACTTGAAGAATAGGCATAATCTTCAGCGCCGCTTCTCTCGCATCCCCCAACTGTTCGCGTGGGACAAAAATCACATCATTCTCTTCGAGCGGGAGGTTTCGTGAAAGATCGCCGTATGTGAACAACCGCGCCAGATCCGCCGTCAGAATATGCGGCTTAGCGAAATCCCCTCCCCGCACCACTCGAATCTCTTCCAACAGCGCGGTCTCTTGAAAATTGTCCACGGCGGCCAACGCCTGCAGAACCGTCATGTTCCGAGCCATGGGGACCATTCCAGGCTTTTTGACGTCTCCGAATACAAAGACCCGCTTGACCTTGAGCAGCTTCTTTTTCAGAGCGACCTGCGCACGAGGCTCCTTCATGAAAGGCTTTGCTGCCTCCTGCACACGCCTTTCCGCTTCAGCCACGGTCCCCCCTCCAACGTCAACCTCTATGAATCCGACGGAAACGGATCCGTTCTCGCGTACCAAACTGCTAAACTTTTCTTCTCCAGCCCCTCTACGAATGACGACCTCCAACGTATCTCCTACTTCGATGGGTGTCTCCGAAGTGGGAACCGTCTCATCTGCATACACGTCGCCTTTCGGCAAAGGAGGGAGCACCTGCGGGTCTGAACTCACCGCGGAAGGAGGCAACGTGGATTGCCCAGGGTTTCGACACCCACCTAAGGACAAGAGACCGATTTCGGCCAACAATACACTGACAGCCACAAGCTCTCTCCCAAGTCTTCGCATACAGATTCTCCCTACAGGCGGTCTCGCGCTACAGAACCTCCACAATGTGCGTTGACGGCCCCCGAGATAAATCGACATCACTTACCTCACCGACTTTAGTGATGCTCACCACAGGCCGAAGCGGATAGCGTGAATTGATCTTTGTCACGGTTCCACTCTCTCCGGTATTGAGACGTACCTGAGTTCCAATTGGATAGAGAGTGATCTGATCCCCGAGGCCTTTTAGCACACGTAGAGAGAACGTCGTCTTGGCATGGAGAAGTAGTTCACGGATCACCTGATGAGGTGTTAGGCGTTTGCGATAGGGTCTCATCGTGACCATCGCGTCCACTGTATCAACCATTCCAATGATCTGTGCCGGCTCAGCAATCTGCTTGTCTTTAAGCCGACAAGGATATCCGCTCCCATCCCATCGTTCATGTTCCTGCGCATTAATCGTCGAGACCCATTCAAATACGCCACCCTGGCCAGCGAGAATCCGACGGCCTCGTTCAGGATGAGTCCGAAGAATATCGCGCTCCTCCTCAGATAACGCTTCTCTTTTCTCAATGAGCGATACAGGGAGCGTCCACATACCGAGGTCGTGCAACAGACCTGCTAACGCCAACCGCTCCAATTCATCTTGTGAGTACCGCAGCCCCATACCAACTTTGGTTCCCAAGACTGCGACATGTAGCGCATTGTCGAGGGCATAATCCTCCGTTTCGCCATTCAAGGCCCACCCAGCGAGGTTGTCGCTCTGATTGAGGAGCTGTACCAACTGCCTGGCAAGAGACGTACATCCTGTGAGCTGCAGGCTTGTACTTGAACGAACCGCCTCTCTGATCTTTACTAGTTCCTGTCTTGCCGAGACACGCCACGCATGATCAGCACTCGGAGATGAGGATCCCACCTTCCGGGATGACACCTCCTCGTGCTGCGAATCCGGCGCCCGCTCTCGAATCAAGTCAGAAAGCCGTGCCATTCTTATCTTGGCTCCTGTGACGTTTGACACCTCATGACCTTACTTATGCACAACCTTTCTAACGACGATATCCGTCTGTGGGTTAAGCTTATTCAGCTCCCGCTCCAAAGTGGCACGGATGAAACCACTCGTCGTATATCCTTGTCGTTTGAGAGCGTCGAGTTGCTCCTTTAACTCGACAGGAAGTTGAACAACGATGCGAACAAGCTTGGACATGATCAGAACTCCCGTTGGGTAGAGTAGTAGTCTGGCATGAAACTTCTGCACATGCTGTGCCTTGCTAGCATCTGGTTAACAGTGTGAAAAGGCTGATACTTTTGGCATGCTCTCTCAGCATCCCTGCCGGAACGAGCCAAAAACTGTCATTCGTTACCGGTCTTGTACAGCCAAGGGATGCTTCCCAGAGGAGGGAGCGACTAAAGCCAAAAGAGAGGACGGTATGTCGTTATGAGAATTGGAGGAAAAGCCGGTGCCAATTCAGGTACTCACAGCGCCAAAGACAACGTGGAAAGTCGACCGGTTGTACAATAAGATCTCGCATGCGGTTCACCGTGAGCTCGGATGTTGAGAGCCGACCTGTCACCCAGATCGCTCCATCGCGGTCCGTACGAAAAACCGTACTGTGTTGATCTTGATAAGCTTGCAGTACTGATTCGACCGGGTGTCCATAAGGATTGGCCGCACCAACCGAAACCACTGCATACTGTGGGTGCAGTTGCTGAATCCAGGCAAAATCCAGCGAGCTACGCGCCCCGTGGTGCGGTACTTTCAGAACTGTTACCGATTGATACCCTTCCTCGTTCAATTGTCTCAATCCACCAGTTTCAATATCAGCGGCAAAAAGGATGGAAGATGGTCCACACTGCAGCCGCGAGACAATGGACAGATTATTCAAGAGTGTCCCGGTAGGGGGCTGAGTCGACCCACGGACTACTGATGTTTCAGGTGGATTGAGAATGCTGAGTCGGCACTGACCGGACCTTAACAGGTCATGGCCACGCACAGCGATGTGTTGATGGATCTGGTGATCACGAAGGGCTGCTTGTAGCTCTTCAACGAACTGTTCGGAACGTTCTCTCCCTCCACCCCAGTATTGTCCTACTGACATATGCTGGAGCACCCAAATCAATCCACCAACGTGATCCAGTTGTTGATGTGTGCCGATGACATGGTCAAGATGACGAATCCCACGGCTCCACAGAAACGGCGCAACGACATTCTTCCCCATGTCGAATCGTTCATATCGCCCGCCGCCGTCGATAAGAACGGCCTGACCATCCGGCAACTCAACAACGGCACTATCTCCTTGTCCGACATCAAGAAATGTGACACGCCACCGATCGCCGTCCGCTTGCGATTCAGGTGGACTCAACCACCAACCAATCAACATCATCATCAGCCCGGCGCTTGCAACTCGGACACGCCACGGTATTGCTCTGAGGCCTGTCACCAGTAACCCGGAGTAAAAGAGGGCGAGCGCTGGCATTGATGGTGCTGCCACATACCACTCCCCTCCTGGGAAGCGGGCACACCACTGCAATCCAAGAACCATCAATCCAAACAATTGCTCCATTGCTGAGCCAAGGATCAAAGATTCGGCCCCCGTCATAATCGTCCACAACGCGACAAACAGGCCCAGAGGCACCAAGATGATACCGGTGAATGGGACAGCTATCAAATTGGTCATAATCCCCATCCACGGAACCTGATTGAAATAGAACACAACCAGGGGCAACGTCACCACGGTCACAGCCGCGCTCATCGACAGCGCTTTGAGCCCATGGCTCATGAGGCGGTCTCTCAGCTGACTGTCGTCCCCTACAAGGTCGGCGTTCGCTGATGTGGTGATGCCGATCATTTTGATCATCGCGAGTACAGACAAAAATGACAGTTGAAAGGAAATGTCAAAAAGGGCACGAGGATCATGCAAGAGAATCGCCAGGAGGGCCACCGCCATCGCATGACCCAGATAGCGTTCATACCCTAGCCACGCCGCGATCATTGCCAGCGTGATCATCACGAGTGAACGTATGGTCGCTAACTCGGCTCCCGCCAGCAACGCATACAGCGCAACCGTAGGCCAGGCACACAGAATGGCAATCTTCGATGGTGTGACTGTTCGTGAAAGGGACAATAAGAGAGCAGCGGGAAGTCTAAGTACAAGTCTTCTCACCAACCAAAAGGCCACGACGGCCACGAGCCCGAGATGTGAACCGGAGATCGAAAGCAAATGAACTGTTCCGGTCACCATGAACCAGTCTTGGAGCTCTTGGTCAAGATAGCCTCGTTCACCGATGATCATGCCGAGAAACAGCCCTCGCGTGGGTTGGCTCAATGTGCTGAGTGCTGCCGCACGTATCGAGGCCCTCCAATGATCAATCCGGTTCCATACGCTCCATAACCCGATTGAGGCCTCTGCATCTAACAACCTTACCGCCTGAGCACCGGTCACGGTGGTCAGGCGGTCGATACCGTGACGCTCCATATAGACAGTATAATCGAATCCACCCGGATTCAAGGACCCTCTTGGACGGTGTAGCTTTCCCTGAAACGCAATATGGTCACCATGATGAAGCGTGATGCCTGGGTCGCGCCATACAAGGCGTATGCGGCTCGCTTCAGAATCCAACGCATCTGTTTGAATCAGGATCGTCTGACGCCCTACACTATGTTGAACTGGAGCGATAACTCGACCGGTGACTGAGGCATGACCCGTCTCATCAAGTGGCGGTGATATCCGGCGAGGCTCCGACGTCGGCGTAGCAAGACTCCAGTAGACGACTCCCAAGAGGAGGCTAGAATAGAGGCACAATGCGGAAGATGAGTCGATAGAACCGACTCGTTCGAGAAGGCTGAATCCAACGGCGATGCCAGACAACAGCACGATAACGGAGAGCGGAAAAGTTGAGATCTGTGCCCCGCACAGAAGACCGAGGACAAACACTGCGGCGAGGGACGGAAGCATGAGGTTCCCTCATGTACTGGGGAGGAGGGAAGACTCAGCCGATATGCTTTCGTACGACTCTGGCAAGCTCCTCAGCCACTTCCTTGACCATGGTAGACTGTTCTCCTTCCACCATGATCCGCAATAGCGGCTCTGTCCCGGAATATCTGATGAGGACTCGCCCACACCCGTTCAAGCGACGTTCGCTCTCTTGCATGGCGCAATCGATGTCGGGAATCGATTCCAATCGCGGCTTCTTCGTGACCTGCACATTCACCAACACTTGCGGTACGGCTGTCATCGCCTGAGCCAACTCGGATAGCGGCTTCTTCGTTCGCTTCACCAATGACAATATCTGCAGAGCTGAAATAAGACCATCTCCGGTCGTGTTATGGTCAAGGAATATGAAATGTCCCGATTGCTCTCCTCCGAAATTATAGCCCTCCGCCAACATTCGTTCGAGCAGATATCGATCCCCGACTGGCGTCCGAATCAGCTTGACGCCCGCCTTTGACATCGATAGCTCCAGTCCAAAGTTGCTCATCACGGTTCCGACCAAGGTCTGCTTGGATAGGAGTCCGTTTCGATGAAGATCCAGGCCCAAAGCCGCCATGACATGGTCTCCATCGATAATCTTGCCTTGCTCGCAGACAAATACTGCTCGATCGGCGTCGCCATCCAAGGCAATTCCGAGATCGGCTTTGTGGCGAAGCACTTCCTCCTGCAGAAGCCCAGGATGAACGGCGCCACACCCAGCGTTGATATTCATCCCGTCCGGTTTATTGGCGATGACTTGAACCGTAGCTCCCAATTCTCTGAGGACCGTCGGAGCGACCTTGTATGCCGCACCATTCGCGCAATCGACGACGAGCTTGATACCCTGAAAATCCAAGTCCTTGGGTAACGACCGCTTTGCAAATTCAATATAGCGCCCCTCTGCATCGTCGATGCGGTAGGCTTTGCCGATGAGGTCGGCCGTCGGACGAAGATGGCTGATTTCATCCGACACGATGAGCTCTTCAATACGCGCTTCCACATCGTCTGGGAGCTTAAATCCGTCGTTTGAAAAGAATTTAATTCCATTGTCTTGGTAAGGATTGTGTGACGCCGAAATGACCACCCCTGCATCAGCCCGTAGACTCCTGGTCAAGAACGCGATCGCCGGCGTGGGCATTGGCCCGACTAGCAGCACATCCACCCCCATCGAACAGATACCTGCCATCAACGCAGATTCAAGCATATACCCGGAAATACGAGTGTCTTTGCCAATGACAATCTGATGGCGGCCCGCTCGTCGCATGAAAATATGTGCGGCGGCTCGTCCAAGCTGCATCGCCATTTCACTAGTCATGGGATCGAGATTGGCGACCCCTCGGACACCGTCGGTTCCAAATAATTTACGCATCATGCTCCTCCCGGCGAGACGACCAGCGTGGATTCAACGCGGCAGCCATCTTGACTACATCCATCATCATGGCAACATCATGGACACGCAGAATGTGAGCGCCTCGATCAACTGCCAGTGCCACCGCCGCTGCGGTTCCCCATTCTCGATGTTCAACAGACCGTTCAACCACGTTCCCAATAAACGCCTTTCGTGACAACCCAGCCAATACGGGGCGGTTCAATGCCGCGATAGCAGATAACCCATCAAGAAGGTCAAGGTTATGATTCACCAGCTTACCAAAACCAAAGCCTGGATCAAGCACGATGTTCGTTCCGGCAATCCCTGCACGAAGAGCCATTTGCACACGTTCATCAAGAAAGCGCACGACTTCGCCGACCACGTCAGAATACTGTGGTGATTGTTGCATCGTTTGCGGAGTCCCTTGCATGTGCATCAGAACAACTGCCGCATCGAAGCGGGCAATGACCGACGCCATGGCAGGATCTTGCCGCAGTGCGCTCACGTCGTTGATGATCGACGCTCCACAATCCAGGGCGAATTCAGCGACTCGCGACTTGGTGGTATCGATTGAGATGGGGACCGACACACGATGGGCTAGACCCTTCAGGACCGGGATAACGTGAGCCAGTTCATCCTGTTCACTGACGGAACGAGCGCCTGGCCGAGTGGACTCTCCCCCGACATCGATGAGATCCGCCCCCTGCTCAATAAGTTCCAGCGCATGGGCAATCGCTCGTTCAGACTCAACATAGCGCCCACCATCATAGAAAGAATCAGTCGTGACATTCACGATGCCCATAACAAGCGGACGCCCTTTGCAACAAATTTCTCGCCCTTTAGCAGAGAACCACTGTTGCCTTGTGAGGGCCTGAGGTGAGACTGGATCCAACCTATTGCACCAATGAAAGAAGCATGCAAACCGTCATTCCGGTTCCTTTGCCGGAATTAGACAGAGTGCAGACCATATAAACAGCACAACAGGGGCAACGGTGCCAACGCAAACAAGCGTTGGCACGATACTTAGGCTGGAACTGTTTGAGAGGAGGATTGCAACAGAATCTGATCAATTTCCGGTGCGTCGAGCACTTCTTTTTCAAGTAATGCCTCAGCCAACGCCTTTAGACTCGTCATTTGCTCGGTCAGCACACGCTTTGCACGCTCATAATTTTCCGTGACTAATCGCTTAATCTCCAAGTCGATTTCAAGCGCAACTTGATCACTGACATCTCGTTTCGTAGCAAAATCTCGTCCGAGAAATACAGAATCTTCCTTTTGTCCAAAGGTCAAGGGCCCCAACTTCTCGCTCATACCCCACTCGCATACCATCTTGCGGGCAAGGTCCGTCGCACGTTCAAGATCGTTACCGGCTCCGGTTGTGACATGTTTGAATACAAGCTCTTCAGCGACACGTCCACCCATCAGAATAGCTAAGGTATTGTAGAGAAATTCTTTGGAGAAGTTGTGTCGATCATCTGTCGGCAGCTGCATCGTCACGCCCAAAGCCCGTCCTCTTGGAATAATCGTGACCTTATGAACAGGGTCCGTCCCCGGTATGAGCTTCGCCATCAATGCGTGGCCGGCTTCGTGGTAGGCAGTAATTCTCTTTTCTTCATCGGTGAGAATCATGCTCTTCCGTTCAGCCCCCATCATCACCTTATCTTTCGCCATCTCGAAGTCTATATTTTCGACTTCCTTCTTGTTCTGGCGAGCCGCCCACAGCGCCGCTTCATTCACCAGGTTTTCCAGATCAGCGCCTGAAAATCCAGGAGTTCCTCTGGCAATCTTTTCCAATTCAACATTCGTGGCGACAGGAACTTTCTTCGTGTGGACCTTCAAGATTTCAGATCGGCCCTTGAGGTCCGGGCGATTGACCATCACCTGTCTATCAAAGCGTCCAGGTCTCAGCAAAGCCGGGTCGAGAACATCAGGACGATTGGTCGCCGCGACCAGAATGACTCCCTCGGTCGTGTCAAAGCCGTCCATTTCGACAAGCAACTGATTGAGCGTTTGTTCACGTTCATCATGCCCACCGCCGAGACCTGCGCCCCGCAAACGGCCCACCGCATCAATTTCATCAATAAAAATAATACAAGGGGCATGCTTCTTCCCTTGTTCAAACAAATCCCTGACTCGCGAGGCTCCAACGCCTACAAACATCTCTACAAAATCAGATCCGCTAATACTGAAGAACGGCACTCCGGCTTCTCCGGCTATTGCCTTCGCAAGCAAGGTTTTTCCTGTTCCCGGAGGGCCGACGACCAGCACGCCCTTCGGTATGCGC
The DNA here is from genome assembly GCA_002869845.2 of Nitrospira sp. CG24B. Taxonomy (GTDB): domain Bacteria; phylum Nitrospirota; class Nitrospiria; order Nitrospirales; family Nitrospiraceae; genus Nitrospira_D. The sequence goes on from NEWS02000004.1 coordinate 963,911, forward strand.
CCACCAAGCTTCTGAAACTTACGAGGATCTTTCAGGAACTCAATGATTTCAAGAACTTCTTCTTTTGCTTCATCAACGCCAGCGACGTCTGAAAACGTGATCTTCTTTCGTTCCTCCGTCAGCATGCGGGCGCGACTCTTTCCGAATGACAGAGCCTTGTTCCCCCCAATTTGCATCTGACGCATCAGGAAAAACCAGAGACCAAGAAACAGGATAAATGGTCCCCACGTCACCAGGAACGTGATATACCACGGACTCTCATCCGGTGGTTTCACCTCAATCTGAACATCCTTCTCACGAAGGACCTTCACAAACTCAGGGTAATCAGCTGAATAGGTACGGATGCGAGTTTTGTCCTTCAGGACCCCGCTGATGTGATTACCCTTAATGATGACTTTTTCAAAATCACCCTTGTCGAGCTTTGCCATAAAATCGCTGAATATCACTTCTTCTTCAGGCGCGTGAGTCGGCACACTGAACAGATTGAACAGGAGAATCATGAACAAGCCGACCACCACCCAGAAAAGCAGGTTCTTGACCCGGGAATTCATCCAGTTCTCCTTCGCGATAGCATTGGAGGCCACATATGTAGAAACCGTGGTGATGTTAACATAGCCCTGCGCAAATTGCCAACAGCTCGTGAGAAAACTCTACTCCTCTTGCTGGTTGAGCTGGTCGAGAACGGCGAGGTATGGAAGGTTCCGGTACTGTTGTTGGTAATCAAGTCCGTACCCAACGACGTACTGGTCCGGAATTCTGAACCCAATATACTGCAACGGGACATCAACGATGCGGCGTTCTGGCTTACTCAGCAAGGTGCAGACCTTGATGCTTCTCGGTTTCTGCTTGGCCAGCGCCTTGATAAGATATTGAACTGTTAATCCCGAATCGACGATATCCTCAACCAGTAGCACATCTCTATTCTTGATCTTTTCGGTCAGCTCGGTCACGAGCTTGACCTTCCCGGACGTCTTCGCTTGCGTTCCGTAGCTCGTCACGATGATGAAATCGACCTGCACTGGAATTCGAATCGCTCGTGCCAAATCGGCAAAAAACGCATAGGCCCCCTTGAGCACACCGACAAGCACGAGGTCCTTGCCGGCATAGTCGGCGCTGATCTGTCGTCCCAGCTCACGGATGCGGCTTCGCATCTGCTCTTGGGTCACGATCGGACGTCCAAACATACGTTCCATCTCACTCAGTTCCTTCCGTTCACGATAGATCTTCGCACGTGAAGACCAGACAGAGTTTCGTGGTAGCAGTGGACGCCCAGCGTTCATCCTGTCGATAGCCAACGACCCACAGGATTCCCTCGGGAGCCATCACCAGGGGAATGCGCGATCGGACTGCAATCGGGATCTTCAGATCCATAAAAAAATCCTGGAGCTTCTTTGACTGCCCTCCCATGCCAGAGGGATGAAATCGATCTCCCGGCAACCAATTCCGTACCATCAGTGGCCGAGACACCTGATCGGCATCCACCAGAATCCGACCTTTTGCGAGAGGAGCACCCAGCTGGCTACCTGCCTGCTGTTGTACCTGAAGTCGTTGACCCGTTCCAGACCATAGAAGCTCTCCAGGTACAGATAAGAATTCCTGACAGCTGCCATGCGGTTGTCCAACATGGGAGATCGCTCGTGCTTGAAGCGGAACAAACCGTAGATGGCGATCACTGACAACAAGGTGCCCTCCCTTCACATCGAGACGTGAACCAGATTCCCTCTTTGAGGCCAGGCGAATAATGCGATCAACCGTTCGGAGACTGGGGGAGTAAGATTGGTCATCAGACTGCCGAAAGAGGTTTCGGATACAACGCCGTTGAAGGGATACTGGAAGTTCCAGAAGAGACACCCGATCGATCGTCCAGCTTCCGTCGGATGCTCGTGCCATAGCAGAAGAGGAGAGGGCGGTACTCTGCTGATCCAGATAGCGATCGTCTTCCCTGCAGATCTCTGCGAGCCTACAGAGCGCATTGACGCTCGATGGGGCCAGCTGAGTCAGAACAGGAATGATCTCCCTCCTTACTCGGTTTCGCAGGTAATACGGTTTGACATTGCTGGAGTCCTCACGAAAGGACAAGCCCGCCTTGCACAGATACGCCAGAATCTCCTGCCGCGTCGTCTCATACAAAGGTCGAATCACATGGTGATCCCGGAACGCTGGCATGCCGGACAGACCGGTCAATCCTGCACCACGAAGCATCCAGAGCACGACGGTCTCCGCTTGGTCGTTTGCCGTATGGCCCACGGCAATGCGATCGGCCCCACATTGCTCAGCAATCTCCTGCATCACACGATAGCGGAGGTCACGGGCCACAGCCTGCAAGGATGCCCTGCGCCTTTCGATCTGCAATCCAACCCGTCGAACATGGAGAGACACTCCGAGCTCTTGGCAAAGCGACTCTACAAATTGTTGGTCCCCCTCGGACTCATCCCCTCGCAATCCATAGTTGCAATGAACGGCTGACAGGGTCAACGCCCAACTTGACCGGAGATGAGAGAGGATCGATAACAATGCGACGGAGTCCGGGCCACCCGAGATGGCGACCACTATATGCTGTCCGTGTTGAAAAAGGCTTCTGGACCGAATCGTTCGAACCACCCGATGTACTAGCGGAAGCCAGGCCATTGTATTGATAGATCTGCTTAAGACCGGTTGCAAGGACTCATCGCTTTCCGATTGTTTCATGATATCGCCGGAGGATGCCCCTCGCAGAATCCACGTCGGACGCGATCTGTCGGCTCAACGCTTCTCCACTAGTAAACTGTGCGTCGCCTCGGATACGACCGATAAACTCAACCGTGAGCGTGCGTCCATACAGCTCGTGGGTCCCATCCAGGATGGAAACTTCCAGTCCCCGCTCATCACCATCAAAGGTCGGTCTCGTGCCGATATAGGCGACGGAATCATACCGTTCCTGATTTAGAATCGTGACGGAAGCATAAATCCCGTCAGCCGGAACCACGCGGTCTGGAGGCAGTCGAAGATTCGCAGTCGGACATCCAAGCGTTCGCCCCCTCCCCTCACCAGAAGTTACAACTCCGCTCAGCGCATAGTATCGGCCGAGTAAGACAGCCGCTTGATCGACATGTCCGGCGTCGATAAGCCGTCTGATTCTCGTCGAGCTGACCACTCCTCCATCGATCATCACCGGAGGAGTCGGATGGACGACAAAACCGAATTGTTTGCCGAGCGTGATCAAATCACCGATCTGCCCTACTCGTTTATGTCCAAAGGCAAAATGTTGTCCGACAAAGATTTCTTTGAGTCCGAGCCCTTTGGACAGCACCTGCTCGGCGAACATCTCCGGAGAGAAGGCGGCAAATGCGTGAGTGAACTCCAGGGAGACCACGTCATCAATCCCCGCTTGCTCGAAACGAGTACGTTTCTCTTCCGCGCTCGTCAAGAATCGTAGATCAACGTGAGGCGCAAGAATTTTGACTGGGTGAGGATCGAACGTCAGGACGACAGCGGTTCCCCGAGCAGCGCGAGCCGTCTCAACCACCCGTTTCAAGAGCGTATGATGACCGAGATGATGCCCATCGAAATTCCCGATGGTTCCCACTGGATACGACCGCACGACCTCATCCGAATATCCGCGGGTCACGTTCATCGTCGGTCAATGGAGCAGCTTGACAGCGTCTTTGGCAAAGTACGACAGGATCAGATCGGCTCCTGCCCGTTTGATTGCCAACAGCGATTCCATCATGGCCCGTGACTCATCGAGCCACCCCGCCTTTGCTGCCGCCTTAATCATACTGTACTCACCGCTCACCTGATACGCCGCGAGAGGGAGGAGTGTACGAGCGCGGGCCAGCGCAATGATGTCCAGATACGGCAATGCCGGTTTGACCATGACGATATCGGCACCTTCTTCGATATCGAGATCAATCTCGCGAAGCGCTTCACGCGCATTCGCCGGGTCCATCTGATAGGACTGTCGGTCGCCAAATTGAGGACTGGAAAACGCCGCGTCGCGAAACGGGGCATAGAAACAAGAGGAAAACTTGGCCGCATAGGCCAGGATCGGCAGCTCAGAGAACCCGGAGCGATCTAATTCGCGTCGGATCGCAGCGACACGACCATCCATCATATCCGACGGCGCGACCATATCGGCTCCAGCCTCAGCATGGGTGCGGGCCATCACCGTGAGGCATTCGAGCGTCTCATCATTGAGAACTTTTCCATCTTTGACGATTCCGCAATGTCCATGGTCGGTATACTCGTCGATACAGACATCTGTGATCACAAGCAATCCCGGCACCTGTTGTTTGACGGCTCTGATCGCCCGCTGCACAATCCCGTTTGGGTCCCATCCGGAACTGCCGCGCTCGTCTTTGCGCGCTGGAATGCCGAAAAGAATGATGGCCGGAATCCCTAAGGCCAGAATCTCTCCCGCTTCTTTGACCAATACATCGATGGAGAGCCGAAATTGGCCGGGCATCGACGCAATCTCTTCACGGCGACCCTGTCCCTCGACCACAAACAGCGGATAGATAAAATCTGACGGAGACAGCGTCGTTTCACGTACCATTCGACGCAACGATTCATGTTGCCGCAGACGTCGGAGGCGCTGGATCGGAAACCCCATGACCCACCTTACTTTCGTGGAAGGTTCGTCAAGAATACGACCAGGTCGCGGACAGAGATGAGCCCGACCAGCGCGCCCTCGCGTGTCACCCCTAAATGACGAAGATGGGATTTCGCCATGAGATCGTTGGCATCCAAGATTGTCTTGCTCTCCTCGATCGTCGTGATCGGCGCGGACATAATTTGCTCGACCGTGGTCTTCGTGGCATCTGTCCCGGCCGCCACTACCCGGCGCATCATGTCCGTGTCCGTGATGATGCCGATGATCTCACGGTCGTTGGTCACGAACAAACTACCGATCCCGCGATCGCGCATAATGCGCGCGGCCGTTTGTGTATCGGTATCACGAGGCACCGTCACGAACTTTTCTCGTGGAATCATGAACGACTTTACAGGAACCATCTCACTCTCCCTCCTTGTATAAGGCCATCGCACATGGTGCGTGCGTTCATTACTGCAGCGCTCCCGTGGCAACCTGCTCACGGCTTTCATACTGGTGGACGATCGCATCCACCAGTGCGGGAATCGTATTCTCATCCGGCATGATCGAGACCGTCAAACCATATTCCTCCGCGGTCTTGGCCGTGATAGGTCCGATGCAAGCGATCATGACGGATTGCACGAGCGGCTTCACCGCTTCCGCACCCCCGAGCATCGTCACAAAGTTGCGGACCGTGGAAGAGCTCGTAAACGTGACCACATGAATCCGATGATCCATAAGCTCCTGCCGCCACCCCCCGGAATCCTGTTCTGGCGTGAGCGTTCGGTACACAGGGATGACATCGACATGCGCCCCAGCGGCACGAAGTTCCTCCGGCAAAAGCTCTCTGGCCACTTCGGCCCGAGGGATCAGGATACGAGTGTTTTTTACATTCTGCCGACTCAGTGTGGCTAACACTCCTTCTGCCTGATATTCTGCAGGAACCACATCGGCTTTGACCCCAAACTTTTCCAATTCCTGAGCCGTGCGTGGCCCAATACAGCACAGCTGCCGTCCGGCTAAGCAGCGTGAATCGAGCCCGCGAGTGAACAGCCTGGTCATGAAACGGCTCACGCCGTTGACGCTGGTAAAAATAATCCAATCGTACGTCCGGATCTCGGAAATTGCGTGGTCCACAGGCGCCCAGTCTGGAGGGGGAACGATCGTGATCGTCGGAGCCTCGACCGGTTCAGCGCCATAGCTGGCCAAGCGGGTCGCCAACTCACCAGCCTGTTCTTTCGCGCGCGTCATGAGCACCCGTTTGCCAAAGAGCGGGCGCTGCTCGAACCAGTTGAGTTTCGACCGAAGTCGAACGACCTCCCCCACGACAATGACGGTCGGCGGCTCCATTTTTTCAGCTTCGGCTTTCTCCACAATATCAGCCAATGTCCCGACAACGGTCTGCTGGGAGACTCTCGTTCCCCACCGAATGATGGCCACGGGCGTAGACCCCGCTCGCCCTTCGGCTAACAAGGTCGCGGCAATCGTGGAAAGATTTTTCATGCCCATGAGAAAGACAACCGTCCCTTGGCTCGTCGCCAGCCTCGACCAATCCAGGGCCGTCGAAGGCTTTTCTGGATCTTCATGTCCGGTCACAATCGTCAGCGTAGACGCCAATGTTCGATGAGTCACCGGAATACCGGCATAGGCAGGGGCGGCAACCGCAGCGGTCACCCCAGGAACGATTTCGAATTCGATCTTGGCCGACGCGAGCGCTTCCGCCTCCTCTCCTCCCCGCCCAAAGACAAACGGATCGCCTCCCTTCAACCTCACAACCACGCTGCCTGCGCTGGCTCGTTCAATCAGCAGACGATTGATCGCCTCCTGCTCAGGGTATTTCCCTTTGCCTCTCCGTCCGACATATACCCGCTCTGCTTCATCTCGGGCATGAGCAAGGAGAGTGGGGTTAGCCAGATAATCGTAGAGCACCACGTCAGCCTGCTCAAGACACTCTTTTCCTCGAAGGGTCAAAAGACCAGGATCTCCCGGACCAGCTCCAACCAAATAGACCTTCCCCTTGTTTGGTCGTACCATGATCACGCTGATCCGTAAATCTCCCGGAGAATTTTGTCCCCTCCCCGAGTCAGTAATCGTTCAGCTAATTGAATACCAAGAACGTGCGCCTGCTGACCTGTCCCCTCAATCTGGTCGCGAAGGACGGTCTTCCCATCAACACTGGCGACAAGCCCATCCAAGACCAACCGCTCACCGGACAGGGTTGCGTAGGCTGCGATGGGCACCTGACAGCCTCCTTCTAGGCGGCACAAGAAGGCCCGCTCTGCGGTCACGGTCGTATGGGTGGTTTGATGATTGAGTCGGGATAAGACGGAACGCACGAATGCATCACTCGTCCGACCTTCGATCCCAAGGGCTCCTTGTCCGATTGCAGGCAGACTGAGGATGGGAGAAAGATATTCCGTGATGGTCTGAGCCCACCCTAACCGATGCAGACCAGCAGCGGCCAAGACGATGGCATCGAACTGGCCCTCTTTGAGTTTCTTTAATCGTGTATCCAGGTTCCCGCGCAGCATCGCGATTTTCAGGTCTGGCCTGGCGTGTAGCAATTGCGCCTGGCGTCGAAGGCTTGCCGTCCCGATGCTGGCACCGAATGGAAGATCCTGGAATGCATACCCTGCACGGCAGATGAGGGCGTCACGAGCATCCTCCCGTGGAGGCACACAGAGAATCTCGAGCCCTTCGGGTAATTGTGCCGGAACGTCCTTCATGCTATGAACAGCAAAATCGATCTCACCAGCGAGCAAGGCGTCCTCAATTTCCTTGACGAACAGGCCTTTCCCCCCGATTTTTGCCAATGGCACGTCGACAATCTTGTCGCCGGACGTCTGAATTTTCTTGAGCACAACCCGGACCTCCGGCACCACATCCTGAACCTTGGACTGAAACCATTCACTTTGGCACAGCGCCAACTTGCTCCCTCTCGTTCCCAGAACCAAGGTTGCGCGTTGGCCGTTCGGTATCGACACGGTGACACTCTTTTCGTTACCCGCCGATCAGCGGGCTCGTTTACGGACGGCTGTTTCTGAAACCGGATCCTCGGCACCCGACTCTGCAGCACTCTCAGGATGATACCGCAGCGACTCTCTAGAAGGCTCGATCTGTTGAACAGGCGCAGCCGGTTGGTCGAGAGAGAAAAATCGCCGGGCCGCTTCGACGAACGCCGGGCCGCTCGAAGAATTGACTTCGGCCTTGAGGGTGACCATCGTGCGATGAATCAATTTATTGGCAATCGATGAGGCGAGGCCTTCAACCAGGTCGCGGTCCTGAGGAGACAGATGCGGCAATCGCGCAAGCACCTTGTCGACCTCCGCCCGCTTCAGGTCGTCGACGTGGCTCCTCAGGGCGACGATCGTCGGAGTGACCTCCAAGGATTTCATCCAATCCAGCATGGTGGTCACTTCTTCCACAACCATCCGCTCGGCCTTCTCGGCCTCCTGCACGCGCCCGGCTCGGTTCTGTTCAACCCGCTGTTTGAGATCATCAATATCGAAGAGAAACGCATTGTCGACGTGGCGAACGGCCGGATCAATATTCCGAGGAACTGAAATATCGATCAAGAACATCGGACGGTTCATGCGCTCTTCGACCGCACGGTGCACATCCTCCGCGCCGACAAGATAATGAGCCGCACCCGTCGAGACCAGCACAATATCCGCCGAGGCCATATCATCCTTGAACTGATCGAATGGAACGGCCGTCCCTCCAAATTTTGAAGCAAGATCGACCGCATGTTGTGGAGTCCTTGTCGTAATGCGCACATGCTTCACACCGTGAGCAATCAAATGGCGCGCGGCCAGTTTTGCCATTTCACCGGCACCGACCAACAACACCGTCTTCTCGTGAAGATCTGAAAAGATCTTCTTTGCCAGCTCGACAGCGGCATAGCTGACCGAGACCGCCATTTCTGAAATTTTCGTTTCTGTCCGTACTCGCTTGGCCACCGAGATGGCCTTCTTCACGACCTTGTTCATGATCACACCGGTCGTCTTATGGGCCAGCGCGACTTCAAACGCATCCTTGAGTTGTCCCAGGATTTGAGATTCCCCGATAATCATCGAATCGAGGCTGGCTGCGACTCTGAACAAGTGACCGATCGCTCGATCGCCGGTATGCCAATAGAGGTGAGGGGTCAACTGCTCGGAAGACAACGACAGATGGGTGTCGGCAAGAAACTCCTGAATACGTCCATAGCCGGTTTCGACGTCATCGACAACGGAGTAGACCTCGACTCGATTACAGGTCGAGAGCAGGATGCCTTCTTTGACCCCAGAGTACGAACAGAGACGAGTGAGCGCCTCGCCAAGACGGCTTTCGGGAACCGCCAGTCTCTCTCGAATCTCGACTGGAGCCGTCTTATGACTCAACCCTACGACAATCAGATGCATGTGACCAACAACCGCATAAGTGACCAGGCCTTAGGTTTCTTTCAGCACCACACCGACTAATGTGAGAATGACGCACGCGAACCCGATGACCGTCAGATACGCCGCGCGCTTCGCTCTCCACCCAACGGTCAGCCGTCCAAGCAACACGACGAAATAGAAGACCCAGGTGACAAGCGCCCAAATTTGCTCAGGGTTCCAACTGACATAGGATCCACGCGCAAACTCAGCCGAGATGGCTCCCGTGACGATTCCCAAGGTCAGCAAGGGGAACCCCAAGACGATGGATTGCTGATTGAGATGATCGAGAAAGTCGAGCGCCGGCAACTTGCTGTAGAGAACATTGAACTGTTTCGACTTGAGGAGCCGATCCTGAATCAGGTACATCACTCCTGCCACGAAGGCGACGGTAAACCCCACCGTTCCCAACATGCTGAGCGTGACATGAAACCACAAGGTCTTGAACACAGGCTGAAGCGTGGGGACCGTTTCCGGAAGGGCTGCAGACGAGACCAAGGAGACCAGGGCTAAGGGCACCATGAAGGACCCAAGTACATGAATCCGATGGCGAAACTCGACCAGCACAAATACAAGAATGATCATCCAGGAGAAAAAAGAAAGGGCGTCCGAAAAGCTGGGCGGCGCCGTCGATGAGACCTCGACCATTCTGATAACGAGGGCAACGGTGTGGGAGATGAAGCCGACCGCCGTAATCGCTAATGACACATTTGACAAGGCTTCGGAGCGTCGCAGTAAATACGCAAGAAACGACATCGTGGCCACGAAGTACAGGACCATGGTGACCATGAAACAAACGGCTGCCATCGGGAATACCCCTGCAGTGACTAGAGACCGACCCTCGACAAGATAAGCATGGAATTATATCGATGCCGACCAAACAGAGTCAACAAAACGCTGGCACGGCAATGACTTCGGTCAGCCGGTCACATCGGAGCGGAACGCTTTACGTGGTCGCAGTCCCCATCGGACATCCTGACGATGTGACCGTGCGCGCCCTTCGAGTTCTTAGCACGGTAGACCTGATCGCGTCCGAAGATCCAAAAGTGACACAACAACTCCTGATGCATCACAGCATTCGGGCCACCATGACGAGCTACGGGCCCAGAAATCTCCAAGAAAAAGTAGCGGTTCTTTTGCAACGGTTACAGCACGGGATTGATGTTGCGTTCGTATCGGATTGTGGCTCCCCACTCATCTCCGACCCCGGACATCTTCTCGTAGCCGCCGCGCATACGCATGGCATCCCGGTGGTTCCAGTCCCCGGTCCTTCTGCGATTATCGCAGCCCTGACTGCCGCAGGACTCCCCTGCGACTCCTTCTATTTTCTTGGACATCTGCCGAGCGTCTCCTCACGTATCACCCAATGCCTTCTGGATTCCCTGAAGAGGAATGGTCCAACCGTTGCCTTCTGCACAGGGACAGTGGTCGCGCGCATACTGAAGACCCTTGGCGATATCGCGCCTCACTGCTCTGTCGTTGTGGCGTACGATTTAACGAAGCCGAATGAGCACATCATTCGCGGAACAGCTTGTGAGGTCAGTAAGAAACTTGGCTCGACTCGGGGACGGGACGTGACACTCGTTCTTGCAGGGAAAGATGGGACAGAATCAGAGGATCAAGATATGCGCCGTGCTCAATCGCTCTCCTCTCGACGGATCAAGACCCGATAGGCCTGGTCGACTCGTTCTTGCGACAAGACCGTATGGCCTTCGTTCTCAACGCTACGAGGAACATTGCGGATGGGATCTCCATCATCGAGCAGCACCGACAGCACCTGCCCCTGCTCCAGTGTCTCCAGCTTGAGTTTCGTCTTCACGAAGTTATAGGGGCAAATCACGCCGCGAAGATCAAGCTCTGACACCGGTGTATCCGGCTCATTCTGATGCTCGTTCATCGTGTCCATTTGCACAACGCAACAGAAGTTTGTGTCATGATGCTACCAAGAATGATGAGACGCTACATAATCAGGCTACAGCCCACATAAAAAAAGGGGCAGCGATCGCTGCCCCTTTCGTCAAGCAACCTTCTGCTCACCGAATCAACTCACTCCATCCCCTTAACAAGATTTGGCTTTGAGGCGTCAGTCCCATAATCGGACTTGTTCTGCGTCTGATATCCCCATCCCGGTTGCGGCTCACAATTCCAGCAAGGCGCTGCACCGGTAAATTCACCAACGGTCGTATCAATGGTCCCAGTGATTTTTCCTGGAAGGACTGCACCCGGCACACCACCAGTCACCCCACCACCATTCATCACGATCGCACGGTCATTCGCCGGGTCAGGCCGCTGTCCCAGTCCGCCGAATCCCTTTCTCGTCGCGACAATATTGATCACGGAAGCCTCCGACACCAATTTTCTTCCGGTTCCGAACGGCTGCTGCTGAGTCGTTTCTTCCCTGACCTGCACGGTCACTTCGTCTCCGACGTTGAGCTCGCGAATGGCTTGCATGTTGGATCGATCCGTCAGATGCAGTGTCATGACCGTCCGCGCACCATAGCCCGCCTTGCCTTCCTGACCTTCGTCTTGCATACGACCGGCCCCACCCGTTTCAATCATGAGTCGGTGCTGCGGCAAATCAAGCGCGAAGATCCGGCCCATCACGGTCTCGGGCTGGGAAAGCCGATCGAGGAACGCATTCCGATCGAACGCCTGAACACGGTTTGCATTTCCAGACACGTCACCGACCCCAGCTCCGACCCCCATTGCTGAGCCA
>NEWS02000004.1:975714-1049778 GCA_002869845.2 Nitrospira sp. CG24B
AACTGCCTTAGTTAAATCCCTTTATCAAATTTGGCTTTGACGGATCGGTTCCGTAGTCAGATATGTTGGGGATCTTTGTTTCTGGAGCTACTGTTTTATACCCCCATCCTGGTTGCGGCTCACAATTCCAGCAGGGAGCTGAACCCGTATACTCACCGACAGTGGTATCCACCGTCCCGGTAATCTGGCCGGGCAACACAGATCCAGCCACGCCCCCGGTCGTACTGCCATTGGTTGTCACAATGCCGCGTTCCGTCGAGGGATTCGGGCGCTGCCCTAGACCGCCAAATCCGGCGAGTTTCTCGTTGCCTCGCAGCACGTACACCTCGCGGACAAGCTTGTGGCCTGTGCCATACGGTTGATTGGGCGAAGTCGCTTCAACCACTTGGAGAGCGATATCATCACCGCTGTTCAACGCCCTAAACTGATCCAGGTTGGTTCTTTCGTCGAAGTAGACAGTCAGTGAGCTCATCGCTCCGGTTCCCGCACGACCTTCATCGTGCGAGCTTCCACCGGTTTCCAAATGCATTTTCGAGGCTGGAAAATCGACGGCCAAGACACGGCCATAGATGGTTTCCGGTAAGGACAGTCTATCAATAAACGAATTTCGATCGAACGCCTGAACACGGTTTGCATTTCCAGATACGTCACCTACCCCAGTTCCGACCCCCATGGCTGAGCCACCAGACTGCTGCAGACGTTCTTGAGCCATGGCCACACTCATAGAGCCGATACACAGGATCGCGGCTCCCAGCGCCAACACGTTACGCATGTGCTGCCTCCTTAATAGAAGTGAAGGAATACACCATTGTGAAGAATCCGACCAAATTCATGAAGTGCCTTGTTTCATATCCAGAGTTCGCAGAACTTATCGTTGTCACTATCACAATCTTATAAGAATTACAACAACCTAGACCGACAGCCCGTTGCCATCTATAAGGAGAACTCGAGGACATCGCCACACACATAAGCTGACAATTGTGTGGTGCCCAGAGGGAGGGTCGAACTCCCACTCTCTTGCGAGAACCGGATTTTGAGTCCGGCGCGTCTGCCAGTTCCGCCATCCGGGCACACAGCTACGCTTCACGACTGGTGTGTTTTTAGCATGCCGCCGTCAGAGGGTCAATCGGCATCAACCCTGCCTTGTGATTAGGCCAGAGAAACAGGAACAGCTACTCGACTTCTTCTCTTGTCTTCCAATCCTCACCGCCTTCGTGATGGTGAACCCTGTATTGTCGTTTATAGATCTGAGAACAGCCGCGCATGAGGTCGGGTCTCTCATGGGTTCTCGCTTGACGAATCCTGCGCGTGAGCCCTGATCTTTTCTTCACGTGACCATCTCTGATAGAATGCCCCTCAATGCTCAATACGATGACACCTTAAATATTCAGCCTTTGATTATTTAACCTGACGTGATATCGGAAAAAGGAGTGGGCGGATATGGCAGAGGTTTCTTGTGTGACTTGCGGTCAAAGCGGTGAAGCGATCACCACCCCCTTGTTTCTCGGCAAGCTTGAAGCAGAAATAAAAACCAAGGTCTGCACGGGCTGCTGGAAGAAGTGGGAAGGCATGCGGGTGATGGTCATCAATGAATACCAAGTGAATCTCGGCGATGAGAGCGGACGCGAACTGGTTCGCAAGCAGATGAAAGCCTTTTTAAAACTGGACGGCGAACAGGTCGATTCGTCAAAGGTTGCCGAAAACTATCGCCCGCCGACTAGCTGATCAGCAGTTCTTACCGAAGCGTTGTCGCGAATGCGCGTTTTCCCTTGCATTGTCGCTGGGTTCGTTGACATCGAGAATCCAAAAATGCTAGGGTGCAACGTTTTGCTATTCACAAACAACTACCGAGAGAGAGGATAGCGGCTCGGCGATGATCACGCAGATGCAGGTCAAGGGACTCATGTTCGACCCCTACAACAATGCGTATATCGTCATCCTCCGAGACGATGATCAATCGGAAATGCTCCCGATCTGGGTCGGAAAATCGGAAGCCAGTTCGATCAGTCTGGCGATTGAGAATGTCGCCCCTCCCCGTCCTATGACTCATGACTTTATGAAGACCTACTTGGATGCGTTCAACGCCAAGGTCATTAGTGTGGTGATTACCGATCTCACTGAACATACGTACTTTGCCAAGATCCACTTGACCTACGCGGACTCGGAGTATACCGTCGATTCCCGTCCAAGCGACGCCATCGCCCTCGCGCTCCGGACCCAAGCTCCAATTTTTGCAAGTGAGTCCGTGATTCGAAAGCAGAGCTCGGAAGAACTCGATCAGTGGTTGGAGAATTTAAAGCCAGAGGACTTCGGAAAATTAGACTCCTGACACGTTCTCGTGATTATTGTATGGAAGAGCACGCGCCTCAGACGACCGAAGCTTTGATAGAGCTTACAGTCAATCGAGTGGTAGAAGACTCGACGACGGACACCAGAATCGTCGTGCTGACCCGAGCCGATGGCACATCAGACCTATTCATGGTATGGGTAGGTGCATCAGAGGGTGAATCGATTCGACGTGCCCTGGACACATCGACGACACCACGACCGATGAGCCACGATCTGATCAAGAGTTTCGGGGAGCACCTCGGCGTGAAAATGGAGCGAGCCGTCCTCACGGACGTCAAGAGCAGTACCTATTATGCAACCGTCTTCCTCGAAAATAAGGGAGTCGTACGCACCATCGACTCCAGACCGAGCGACGCATTTGCATTGGCGCTCCGCTGCCAGGCGCCCATTTATGTGACGCAGGACGTGTGGAAGCGACGCACCGGTCAGAATCTTGATGCGTGGCTGTCCAAGCTAGAAACAAAGAATATCGGGGCCCAAGAAGTCTAACACCTCATCAAACGACTGACACAATTGCAACGGTGGAGAACAAGATGATGACGTATTTCGAAAATCCAACTCACGTGAAAGAAACCTGGCATCTGGTGAACGCCGAGGGGAAAACCCTGGGCCGATTGGCGGCGCGAGTCGCAAGCATCTTACGAGGGAAACATCGCCCGACATTCACGCCGAATGTCGATATGGGTGATCATGTGGTCATCGTGAATGCGGAGAAGATTCATTTGACCGGTGACAAGATGGACACCAAACTCTACCGGCGCCATACAGGGTATCCGGGAGGGTTGAAAACCGCCTCCGCCGCGCACCTGTTTCGGAAGGACCCGACGCAGCTCCTGACCAAAGCGATCAAGGGCATGCTTCCCAAGAACCCGCTTGGCAATGGCATGGCGCGAAAGCTCCGTGTCTATGTCGGGTCTGATCATCCACATCAGGCTCAACGTCCTGAACCTATTTCTCTCTAGAGAACCTGTCCTCAACCAGAAGGAGACGAGTCGTATGGCAGTGGTGACACAATACGCAACGGGGCGGAGAAAATGCGCAGTGGCCCGAGCCTGGGTCACTGGCACCGCAGGCGATATTACCGTGAACGAGAAACCATTGGAGAAGGCGTTTCCTCGTCTCACCCTCCGGCAAATTATCCAACTCCCGCTTGAAATGGCTGGCCTGATGGGCAAGTACTCAATCAGCGCGACCGTCTATGGCGGCGGCCCAACCGGGCAAGCTGGCGCCCTCCGTCATGCCATCGCGCGAGCGCTCGTGGCAATGACTCCCGCAACCCGCAGCCCCCTGAAGAAGGAGGGGTTGCTCACGCGTGATTCACGCGTGAAGGAACGAAAGAAGTACGGACAGAAGGGCGCGCGCAAGCGGTTCCAGTACTCCAAGCGCTAGACGCAGGGGCCGACGATCCGACAAAAAGGGGAAGGCTCCATGCCTTCCCCTTTTTTATATCTTCCTGGTGGAAGGGATCGTTGGTCCAAGACAGCGCAGGATATGGATGGTGAGCCATTGAATAAAAAATTTCGAATCGCCATTGCAGGAGCCAGCGGATACGCCGGTGCGGAACTTGTTCGGCTTGCAGCAGCCCATCCTTATTTCACTATCGCCGCAGTGACATCGGAAAAGTCAGCAGGCCAGTCGGTCTCATCCGTGTTTCCAAGCTTTAAGGGAATTGTCGACCATCAATTTGAAGCCTTGGCGCCGGAAGCCCTGACGGAGCGGGCTGACGCCATTTTTCTCGCGCTGCCGCATACAAAATCGCTGGACCCCGTCGCGGCCTGTATCAAGGCGGGCAAGCCTGTCGTTGATCTCAGCGCCGATTATCGGTTGAAGGACGCCGGCACCTACGAGAAGTGGTATCACACACTGCATAGCCATCCACATTTACTCCAAGACGCCGTGTATGGGTTACCTGAACTCCATCGATCCGCGATTGGCAAATCAAGACTGGTGGCTTCGCCTGGGTGTTACCCCACTGCCGCAGTCCTCCAGCTAGCGCCTCTCTTCGCAAACAAACTCGTGCAACCGGAGACGATTGTGATCGATGCAAAGTCCGGTGTTTCAGGAGCAGGACGGAGTCCGGCCCTGCCCTACCATTTTCCAGAAGCGCATGAATCCTTAGAGCCCTACAAAATCGGACAACATCGCCATATTCCTGAAATCGAACAGGAACTGTCTGAACTCATGGGCACGGTCGGCTCCGTGACCGTGACATTTACCCCTCATCTGGTACCGATGAATCGAGGCATCCTGAGTACGGCATACTGCAAACTAACGCAGAGCCTCCAACGATCTGACCTTCAGGCCTTGTATCGAGAGCATTACAAGGGAGAACGGTTCATCAGGCTCTTCGAAGACGTGACCCCTAATCCGCGTTACATTAAAGGCACAAACTATTGCGACATCGGCGTGTATGTGGATGCTCGGGCCGGATGGGTCGTCACCGTGGCAGCCGTCGACAATCTCGTCAAAGGGGCTGCCGGTCAGGCGATTCAAGCCATGAATCTCATGCTCGGTATTCCTGAGGAAACAGGGCTGACAGCTCCGGGCAGTTATCCATAATTGCAACCATTCGACCACTGACACAAGCCGGCATCCCACACCCCACACACCATACTTATGAAATCAAAGAACCTGGGTATCACGGCACCGCTGGGGTTTCAAGCCGCGGGAATCCATTGTGGGATCAAAAAGCCAGGCCTGCTCGATTTGGCCCTCTGCGTGTCCGACGTCAGCGGGCCGATCGCCGGAGTGTTCACAAAGAATCGCGTAGCAGCCGCGCCAGTGCTCCTGGATCGGCGCCATCTACGGTCTCATTGTGGGCGGGCGATCATCGTCAACAGCGGGAATGCCAATGCCTGCACGGGTGAACAAGGGCTGGTGGCGGCGAAGGCGATGGCGACCGCCGTAGCGCAGCAGCTCTCCATTCCCCTGCACCAGGTATTCGTCGGTTCGACCGGTGTGATTGGTCGTGTGCTGCCGATTGATTGCATCACCACGTCCGTCCCAACCTTGATCGGACGTTTAAGCATTGCAGGAGGCGCTCAAGCCGCGCGGGCGATTTTAACCACGGACTTGAAGCCAAAAACCGTCACGGTACAAGGGAGAATCGGCGGTCGCGTCGTCACCATCGGCGGCATGGCCAAAGGTTCGGGCATGATCCATCCCAATATGGCCACCATGCTGGCCTATTTGACGACCGATGCCGCGATTACTCCAGCTGCCCTCCAACAGGTATTGAAGTCGGCAACGAATCAATCCTTTAACTGCATAACGGTGGACGGTGATACCAGTACGAATGACACAGTCCTCTGTCTGGCGAATGGCCTTGCCAAAAACCGACTGATTGAACGAGATACCAAGTCCTGTCGTGACTTTGAGCGACTGCTCACTGACGCCGCGCAACAATTGGCTCTGATGATTTGTCGAGATGGCGAAGGGGTCACCAAGGTTGTCACGATTCGAGTGCAGGGAGCCAGCACGACAGCAGCGGCAAAACGAGTCGCAGACACCATTGCAACATCAAATCTGGTCAAGACTGCGTTGTTTGGGGAGGATGCCAATTGGGGCAGGATCATCGCTGCGATCGGGCGATCGGGCGTTGCCATCGACCCAAACAAAGTATCGGTTCGATTCGACGACATTGTCATGGTGCAACGCGGAGTAGGAACGGGGCTGGAGGCAGAGCGCAAGATCGCACACGTCTTCAAACAGAAGGAATTTACGATCACCGTCCAGCTTGGGCAGGGACAAGCTCATGCCCATATGTGGACAACAGACCTCTCGTATGACTATGTCCGGATTAACGCAAGCTATCGATCTTAGTGCACAGGTAGCTTGAAACCTCGGCAGGACTATGGTAGCGTCCCCGATCTGAGTCTGACAGGGGGTTGAGTCTCGCACCAAGCGAGAACAGCCCCATTCATTAAAATAACTATCAGCGTCGTTACGCTGCGCGGCTTGAGATTAAGGGAAGCGATTCCCTCGCCCCATGGGTGGGCGCTCTGCAAGCGTGAAAGGAGGTGAAGGCATGGGAGTAGTGGCGATCAAGGAGTTGTTAGAAGCCGGCGTTCATTTCGGGCACCAGACTAACCGCTGGAATCCCAAGATGAAGAGGTTTCTATTCGGTGAACGCAGCGGCATCTATATCATCGATCTTCAACAAACCCTCTCGCGGATGGAGCAGACCTATGCCTTCGTCCGAGACCTTGTGGCAGCGGGAGAGTCCGTCTTATTCGTGGGCACGAAGCGGCAAGCTGCGGAAATCCTGGAAGAAGAAGCCAAGCGCGCCAACATGTATTTCATCAATCAGCGTTGGCTGGGTGGGATGTTGACCAACTTCCAGACCATTCGACGAAGCATCGACAAGATGAAGAAGATGGAGACGACGCTCCTTAACCCCAGCGAGCATGGGCTCAAAAAGAAAGAAATCCTTCTCATGCAGAAGGATATCGCGAAGCTCCAAAAGTATTTGTCCGGCATTAAGAACATGCGCGGCCTTCCAGGAGCTGTCTTTATTCTGGACACGAGAATCGAGAAAATTGCCGTGCAGGAAGCCAAGCGGCTCGATATTCCGGTCATCGCTATTTTGGACAGCAACTGCGACCCAGACGACATCACGTATCCAATTCCTGGAAATGACGACGCGATTCGCTCGATCAAGCTGATTACATCAAAAATTGCCGATGCCTGTATCGAGGGTGCGCATGTGAAAGCCCAACGCGAAGAAGCAGAGTTTCAAGCCGCTCCTGTCGGCGGCGACAGGAAGCCTGCCATGCGCGTTCAAAATGTTCCCGTGTCGTAACGTAACCTGATTGATCCATCAACGGCTTATCCTCATCGACAGAACGAAGGAATAACGAAATCATGGCAGGATCCAGTCAGCTCGTGAAAGAGCTTCGTGAAAAAACAGGCGCCGGCATTCTGGATTGTCAGAAAGCCCTCAATGAAAACGGGAATGACGTCGAAAAATCCATTGACTATCTGCGGCAAAAAGGACTCGCGGCGGCGGCCAAGAAAGCCGGGCGGGAAACCAACCAAGGGCTGGTTCATGCCTACATTCATATGGGTGGCAAGATCGGCGTCTTGATCGAGGTCAATTGCGAAACCGATTTCGTCGCACGGAATGAGGAATTCAAAGCGTTCGTCAACGATCTTGCGCTTCAGGTGGCAGCCGGCAAGCCGTCATTCGTGAAGCGTGAAGATGTTCCGGCTGAGGTTGCCGAGAAAGAAAAAACGATCTACGAAGGGCAGGCCAGGGAAATGGGCAAGCCTCCCGCCGCATGGTCGAAGATCGTCGAAGGCAAACTTGAAAAGTTCTACCAGGAAAGCTGCCTATTGGAACAATCATTCATCAAAGACCCGGCCGTCACCATCAAGGACCTTCTCGCCCAGAAAATTTCTAAGATCGGCGAAAATATGAACGTCAGCCGGTTCACCCGTTATCAATTGGGCGAAGCATGAGCTCTGCCAAATACCAGCGTCTCCTTCTGAAAGTCAGTGGGGAGATGTTGGCTGGTGAGCAGGGCTACGGCATCCAACCGTCCATTCTTGAAAACCTTGCGGAAGAAATTGCCTCCGTTGTTGCCCTTGAAATTCAGGTGGCAGTCGTCATCGGCGGAGGCAATATTTTCCGTGGCATCGCGGCGAGCGCATCCGGTATGGAACGAGCCTCGGCCGATTACATGGGAATGCTGGCGACCGTGCTCAATGCGCTGGCGCTCCAGAATGCGCTGGAGCGGGTCGGAATCATCACCCGCGTTCAATCCGCCATCGAAATGCGCCAGCTTGCAGAGGGGTACATCCGTCGAAGGGCAATCCGCCACCTAGAAAAGAGCCGTGTGGTCATTTTTGCCGCTGGTACGGGCAATCCCTATTTTTCGACCGATACGGCCGCCGTCCTGCGTGCGATGGAGATCAGCGCGCAAGTGATTATGAAGGGAACAAAAGTTGACGGCATCTATGATGCCGATCCTGTGACTACTCCGTCGGCCAAAAAGTATGAGAGGATTTCATTTCTGTCCATCCTCAATCAGAAGCTCAAGGTGATGGATTCCACGGCGATCAGCCTCTGTATGGACAATAAATTGCCTCTCGTCGTATTCAACCTGAAAGTCAAAGGCAACTTTAAACGCGTGGCATTGGGCGAGCAGCTCGGAACCCTGGTTACGAGCGGCGATCACTAATCCCATCACGAGGTGTCTTCATGTCCAACGCAGCCCAAGTTCGGCAAGCATTCCTCTCACAGATGGATCAGGCTCTTGAACACTTGCGAAAAGACTTGTCCGGTCTCCGAACCGGGCGGGCGTCCGTCGCCTTGCTCGACGGCATTCGCGTTGACTACTACGGCACCATAACCCCGCTGAAACAGATCGCCAGCGTCTCGACCCCCGAAGCACGGCTCATCACCATTCAACCCTGGGAACCGAAACTGATCAAAGAGATTGAAAAATCCATATCCAATTCAGGGTTAGGTGTGACACCATCCAACGACGGCAAGGTGATCCGAGTCCCGCTCCCTCCCCTGACGGAAGAACGCCGTAAGGAGCTGACAAAGATCTGTAAAAAACATGGCGAGGAGACGAAAGTCCAGATCAGAGGTTTTCGGCGAGATGCGAACGAAGAGCTCAAGAAACTCCAAAAAGGTGCCACACTCACCGAGGACGAACTGCGTAAAGCCGAGCAAGAAACCCAGAAACTGATTGAGCAATATGGTCAGAAGATCGATGACGTGATCAAGAAAAAGGAACAGGAAATCATGGAAGTCTGATGCTGACTTTCTGATTCTCTCTTCGTCGCGTGCCGATTACGCCACCCTTCCTCCCAACCGTCGCCACCGTCGACCTGACGGCACTCACACACAATCTCTCCCAATTTCGTCGGATTCTCTCCCCCGGATGCGAAGTCATGGCGGTCGTCAAGGCCAACGCCTATGGGCATGGCGCGATCGAGACGTCACGGACACTGATACAGTACGGTGTCACCCGCCTGGCCGTCTTCTCGACGGAAGAAGGCATGGCGCTTCGGCAAGCCGGTATCACGGTGCCGATCGTCGTCTTAGGGCCGGTCTTTCAAGAACAATTCGGTGATATGTTCGCTTCCCATCTCACCCCTGTAGTGAGCGATCCTTCCATGCTCACTGCGCTGGCCCAGGCTGCTGCGTCGCGTGCAATCCCCTACCCGATCCATCTCAAAATCGAGACCGGCATGGGTCGGCTGGGTCTGACGCAGGATGAGCTGGTGGCGCTCATCCGCTCACACAAGCTTCCTCCATCCCTCCGGGTAGAAGGACTCATGACCCATCTGGCTGATGCTGATGGATCCAATTCTGACGCAACCGAAGAACAAATCCGTCGCTTCCGGGACGCGCTGAAAATCGTTCAGGAAGGAGGGTTCCACGTTTCTCTCATTCATGCGTCTAATAGTTGTGGAGCGGTTCGTTTCCCATCGGCACACTTTTCCCTTGTACGACCCGGCATCATGTTATACGGATACCACACTCTTCCCAGCACGGTTGAGGCTCCTGATCTCAGGCCAGTACTCTCACTGAAGACCCATATTGCCCAGCTCCGGACCATCCAACCTGGAGAAACGGTCAGCTACAATCGAACCTTCACTGCACGACGCCTCACGCGCATTGCCGTGCTCCCGATCGGCTATGCCAATGGCATGAGCCGACGGCTTTCGAATCGTGGCTCTGTGCTCATTCGAGGACAACGAGCCCCCATCGCAGGATTGGTCTGTATGGACATGGTGATGGTGGATGTCACCGAGATCTCTGGTACCGCCGTGGGTGATGAGACGGTACTCATCGGGCGCCAGGGAAATGATGAAATTACGGCCTCCGAGATTGCCAAGTGGACGGATACGATTCCCTACGAAGTCCTGTGCGCGATCAGTCCCAAGATTCCTAGACGCTACCTCTCCCCCTGAATTCTTCCTCTCCATCTGTTCGTTAGCTGAGTCAAAAGATAGATAGGAAGCGAGATACAGTGTTGTTGGTCAGAAACCAACGCGGATGGAAAGCCCACCTGCATGCGCAGTATTTTCGTAAAACCCATTGACTCCTACTCGAATCCCAGTATTCCCCTCGACAGTTCTTGGTTCGTAAAGTGAGACCTGGTACGACAGGTCCACACCGATGGTTTTTGCCTTTATTGAGCCGATTCCAAGATTTCCGCATGCCACGAAGCCAAAGAGCGATCCATTTCCCTTGCAGACGAAACCAACTCCCGTTGAAATAATATGAAGGTCCGCTGATGGAATTGCCGGATTGTAGGTGGAGTCTGGGACCTGTGTTTGCAGATTCGAATAGCCGCCTCGTACGGCTACTTCCCACCCTGGCAATCGATCCATCTTTAGCCATCGATACTCAGTTCCAACTAAAATGGCATAGGTGCTTTTCCAGTTTTGCGGTTGTTCAAGAATGACCGTTCCATCACGCCGTCGAAGATCTAAGTTTCTGACTGATTTCCAGCCTATATAGTCGACATTCAGTTCGAGTTTCCACTCGCGTTCAGCATTCCGGACTGGCCACACTG
Source organism: Nitrospira sp. CG24B (assembly GCA_002869845.2). GTDB lineage: Bacteria > Nitrospirota > Nitrospiria > Nitrospirales > Nitrospiraceae > Nitrospira_D. Next base: position 986,601 of record NEWS02000004.1, read on the forward strand.
CGATACCACCAGTGATGACTTGAGGCAACACCAAGGTTGTCGTCGTGTCTTGGACCTTCACGCCGTTGGCCAACTGCACTCCATCCAAATGGAGCGTGGCCTGACTTCGGTAGACAACGGCAACGTTCATAATCGGTAATCCATCTGCGTTCCGCAATGCGGTATAGAGCGTGCCGATGTTAAAGCCAAGCGCGGTATCTTTTCCATTCACCTCAACTCTATTCCCAGGGGGGAGGATTCGTTGGAATTCGGCGTGGCCCTCTCCGAACAGACTGGAAAAGGTGTAGATGTCGATCCCTGCTCCAATCGAGAGATCCGGAAGGAGCTGATACGCAAACGTCGGCTTGATATCGAACAACGGCAATGCACTGAATATCGTGGTTGCACTAAAAGGACTCGTACTTGGCCACCTCGTCGCTGAACCAAACGGGGTTGTGACCCCCACCCCTACCGTGAGCTTATCAAGCAGAGGGATACCAAGGCCTTGGAGATTTGCCGTTACATAGGTATGGGCGGGGGGAGGCCACGCGACGACGCCATCGTGATCACCAGCCGTTGTGGTACCGCTCGGACTTCTATGATCGAGCGGCCCACCGACAAGGAGTCCCCCTGCCATGATTTGCACACCACGGAGCTGAGTCATCCCAGCCGGGTTGTAGTGCAACGCAGACGGATTGTCGGCCTGGGCAGCGAAGGCATTGCCCATCCCAGACGCAGCTGCTCCCTGTCCTTGGATGCGGGGAATCTGAGCAAACGCCGGTGAGGAACACCATGTGGTGGCGACAAGAACCAACAGCAGCCAGAACCCGCCTATGATGGAAGGTCTCGATATGCACTGATGTTGAGTCCTCCGGACAAGCCCGCAGTTGTACTGACCTAGCATACGCTGACGGTCATGCACGTCGGAACCACCGATCCATGGTTTGTTGAAGTTGGCCTGCATCAAACGGTTTGAGCAGGTACGCTTGAGCGCCCAACCCAATAGCCCTCACGGCAAGTTCCTGAGATCCCGACGCCGTAATCATGATAATCGGAAGGCGTTGATTCGTCAGACGCACCCGTCGTAGTACTTCCAGGCCATCGATCTGACCAATTCCGATGTCGAGAATCATCCCATCGAACTCTCGTGACTCAAGAAGTGTCAGCGCTTGACGGCCATCAAATGCCGAGAACGTCTGGTAGTCTCCGGCCTTCAGTCTGTCATGAAGCAGTTGCTGAATGTCGGTATCATCGTCCACGACTAAGATGTGTTGGCTCATAAGATGGGATTCAAGCAAAAGTGGGACCTTCACAACATGGATCGGAATCGTAAAAGACAGTTCTGCGCCGCCCTCGGGACGATTAGAAGCTGCCACCTCCCCTCCTTGCAACTCCACCAGCGTTTTCACGATTGACAGGCCTAATCCCAACCCTTTTGGGGCGGTGCGCTGGCCTTGCTGGACGCGGAAGAAAGGGTCAAAAATCTTGTCCAGGTATTCCGGGGCAATACCGGGGCCCGTGTCACGAACCAGAACCGTGGCCATGCGGTGATTCGGCAACTCGCAGGCGACCGACACCGTTCCACCCGGCGGGGTGAACTTGATGGCATTTTGCACCAGATTAACGACCGTCTGAATCAATCGATCGCGATCCGCCCAGACGACCACGTCAGTGCAGGCACAACGAAATTCCAGCGATTGCTGTTTTGCCTGAGCCAACGGCTTCAGTTGTTCAATCACATCGGCGAGACAGGGTTCGATTGCAACATCGGCCGGATGCACCTCCAGCCGCCCCGTCTCGATACGAGTGCGATCGAGGAGATCCTCAATCATACGAACTAGCCGATCTGAATTGTCCGACATGCGCACGAGATAGCGCTGCTGCTTCTCGTTCAACGGTCCGGTCAGTCCGTCCAGAAGATTTTGAATGAATCCCTTGATGGACGTCAGTGGTGTTCTCAGTTCATGGGACACATGGGAGAGGAATTGCGCACGTAAACGGTCGGCCCGCTCAAGGGCTTCGGTTCGCTCTTTGACTTTGACCTCCAACCCCTGATTCCACTCTTCGATCCGCTGGTAGGCCGAGGCATTATCCAGCGCGATGGAGACCTGACTCGCGACCGTCGTCATCAGTTCCAAATCGTCTTCCGTCACGCTTTGATTATGTGAGCGATCGACCGTCAGCATGCCCCAGATACGGTCTTTGGTCTTGATGGGAACCACGACCAAGGCTTTGGTCCCGCTCAATTCGGCTAAACGTTGATTGAGAGGATGGAGGCTGTGTCGTATCGACTCGATGTCCTTGACCAACAGTGGACGTCCTTGAAGGACCACCGTCCCCTCGGGACCCTCGCGATCGGTAATCGGAAACCGACAGGACTGGGCGAACGTTTCGACCTCAGGAGGCGCGCCAATCAGACGGATATGTTGGATGGTATTCTCACAAGGATCAAACATGGACACCATGGCACTGTTGTAGTTGAGCTCGTGCGTCAGGGCTTCCAATACTTGATGGAGGAGCGCATCTCGTTCGAAGGTCGAGCCGAATGAGAGCCCCGCTCGATGAAGCGCCGTGAGTTGCGCCACTTTTCGGCGTAACTCCACCCGCATTTGCTCTTGCTCCAAATAGGCTTCGCGCAATTCTTCATGACGGGATTCGACGAATGTAATCTGTTCTTGGATCAAGGCCTCGCGTCGCTCGCTTTCACGAAGCAGCCGTCGATTGACCATGATGCCGACGGCGAGGATCGGACACAGTCCGACTAACAGAACCTCGCCGAGACTCACCGTCGGATTCAGAATACCGACTCCCGCCATGAGAGCAAGCCCCACCACCCCTCCCCCTACGAACCATGCAAAACTCTGTTGAGCCTGAGGCAAGGACTCAACGCGGGCTGCTGCCGAAGCCTGTGCGGCCTGGGCATTCTCGACACCGACGACTGACTCACTGCTCAGTCGAGTCGGACGTGTCTGCTCAAGCGGTGAGGTTGCTCGCCAGAATCGCTTCCGATACCGGCTCTCTTCCTGCCATCGAATTGTCCACTGACACCATTCATCATCATTGCCGATACAGGACGTCTCGATCGCTTCCGCCTGAGAGAGACCGTGAATGCGATGGGCCATGGCAACCATGATGCCTTGCGCGGATTGACACACCAGGCAGGCACACCGCCTGCGGTACGATCCGAACTGCCGAAGCGTCCGGTCGGTAAACCGCATCCCCACCGAAGCCGTGCTGCTCGTGACTTCCACCACGCGGAACTCCACGGACCCAGATGTAAACTTATTCCCAAAGTAGGGAAACATCGTGTAGATCTGCGACAGCGAAAAGGGGCGAGTCAGGGCCAGCATGATGGGCGAGACCTTTTCCGCCCCTGCCTTAAAGGCAAAGCGGGGATCGCCCGAGATCCGTTCACAGAACTCATAGAGATACGAGGTAAATTCGTACGAGTAGCTGTTCCACGGGTTCTTCAACAACTCCGGAGTCACATGATAGATGGGATCCTTGATGCGATCATTTAAGAGGCCGCACAACTTCTCGACCGCTTCTTTTCCTGCCGACGCTCCTCCCGCGGACGTCACTAACTTCTCTAAAAAGACCGTCACCGCCCTGATGCTGACGCCGCCAAGGTCTCGGATCGTCTGACCCTGTTCATCCAACCCGAACGGGCGAAACACCATGGCGCCCTGCTCAAGAATGGTTCGATCTTTTGGTAAAAGTTCGAGGTTCAGGAAAGACTTGGCCTCGACAATGTCGAGCGTGCTGCTTGTCATGGCGTCATCCCCTCAGACAACAGGTCCATGGGACAGAACTGGGCGCGGTGTTGAGCGCAGTCAGCCGGTACGGCAGCCGAGGGATCGCACAGAGCCTGGGGTGTTGATCACCTGCTCAGTTCACCTATGGGAATAGCACGTATGGCTCGCGGAGTATATCGACGACCGCGTAAGCTTTGCAATACGAAGGTTGAGCCCCTTCCATCTGTGGGGAGAAGCCGGTCAAAAGGTGGGACTGTCTGTGAGGGAACTACCTGAGAGGCTGACCCTCCCGGCTGGCGGGACACGTGTATCGGCAGAGCGCCAAAGGAGGCATGCTGCTAGTGTCGCACTGACCGCTTGAGCTTTTTTTCAACGCTGGCCACCTTGCTCTGGAGACGTCCGGAATGGCCCTTTCTGTAATCAACTTTGATCGTGCAGGAAATGCGGTTGCAATCCTTTTTCATCCGCTCATAGCATTGCTGCACCACCGAGAAGACTTCCTCCCATTCACCTTCTAAGACCGTGCCCATCGGGTTCAACCGATACGCGACCCCACTCTTATCAATAATATCGAGAGAACGGGCCACATATTTCCCGACACTCTCGCCCTTTCCCAACGGCGACATGCTGAACTCCAGTAGGACCATCGTTTCTCCTATTGTTGCGTGGCATCAGGCTGTGCATTCGCCACCGCCTGAGCCTGTCTTTCCAACCAGACCTTGGGGTATCGCACCTTGCCGAGGAAACGAAAACCGTCTAATGCGTCGCGCAGGAGTGCCCGCCGCTTCTCGGCATCCGGCTCATTTGCCTTGGCCTGTTCACGTAGTTGCCCAAGCCACTCGACGAAGTCAACGAATTCTGTATCGAGGATCTGTTCCAAATCCTCTTTCATGAATCCGGAAAGCGCTGGTGCGACTCCGCTTGTACTAATCGCGACTCGCACATGTCCCACTGCCACGACGGCGGGCATCGTGACGCTGCTTGCCTTTGGGTAGTCTACTGACCAGAGCAGCACACCCTTTTCTCTGGCTTGAGCCACCAACATTTGAGCAAAGTCACGATCGCCCCGAAGGGTATTGAGAATGAGAATGACGTGTTCGAGATCCGTGTCGCGAAAATGTCGCCCACGATGGATAATCTTACCCGAAGCCGCCAGCAAGCGTAACGGTTCATTCAGCGTGGGACTGATCACCGTAACCCGCGCACCGGACTCGAGCAGGCGCTGGGATTTTTCCGATGCCTCCTCATCGCCACCGATCACCAGGACCGGCCAGTTCCTTACATCCAAAACCAAGGGAAAACCAGGATTGGCAACCATGACGTGACTCCCGTTTCGACCGAATGGTTCAGTATCTGAGAATGGACCTCCATCATGCAAGTGCGATTTCAGAAATCTACAGCCCATTTCCACTTTTGGTCAGTCCATCGCTATAATGCAGCACGCTCGAACGGCTAGAATGACTTCGTGCGTGATGTTAGGAAGACTTCCTGGAGGCGGCGGTTGCGGACCGATTGGCTGCTGACGAGTGCTTCAACCCTGCGCGCTAGGTGTCAGCCGGATCTGCATCCAGCTCCATATTCCAATAGAGATAATCACGCCAGCTTTCCGGTGTGTTGCGAATGCCGATGGTAATGGTAATGACGGGGCTCCACCGAGGTTTCACCGGTCGCTTTTTCAACTTCATGCTGGCTTCTTCCGGCGTCCGCCCGCTCTTCCGATTGTTGCAGCGCCAGCACGCAGTGACGATGTTTTCCCACGTCTTTTTTCCACCTTTGGCGATGGGCACGACATGATCAAATGTCAGTTCTTCAGTCCGAAATCTGTGATTGCAGTATTGGCAGCAGTACCCATCTCGCGTAAAAATGTTGATGCGGGAAAACTTGACGGCGCGATGACTGTCCTTCAACTTCACCAGCCTCAACAGGCGCATCACCGAGGGAAGCTTGATCGACAGAGAAATCCCATGAATCTCCCGATCGTATACTTCCAGTACTTCAACTTTGCCTTGCCAGAGGAGCGCGATCGCTTTTTGCCAATGCACCACCCGGAGGGGTTCATAGGTCGCGTTGAGCAGGAGGGTCATTTCCATAGAAGTGCCTCATCCCCAATCGGGCCTCCAGGTGAGTCACGGAGTGTATCCGAGGGGTATTGCTACTCGCAGCTATTTCTATGCCATAAGGTGGCATTGAAATCAAGCAAGCACCCTTCTGATGCCCCATACGGCAGACCGAACGAGAGATGACGATCATGAACGATTTTGTGAGAGTGGCCTTCGCGCACGAGATTCCACCTGGCACAGGACGAACAGTTGAAGTCGATGGGATCTGGATTGCGGTCTTCAACGTGGACGGAACTTTTTACGCGATCGATAACTCCTGCCCCCACGCGGGCGGCCCGCTCGGAGAAGGCAAATTGTGCGACGCGGTTATCGAATGTCCCTGGCATGGCTGGAAATTCAGCGTTATCTCAGGAGAACGCGTCGGCAATCCGAATTTTCAGGTTGTGCGCTGCGAAGTTCGAATCCAAGAGGATGAAGTTCAGATCGCCATCCCACCGACACTCAGAGAACCGGTCTAACTTTTTGACGGACCAGGCGGTGAAGGTACGGTTCGTTCCTCGACATCAGGCGCTTTCGGCGTCACTCCGTCCGCCGGCAGCGAGGCCGCATTGACCTTCTTGAGTTCCAGATGGGCATGCCAAATGAACTCTCGCTCGAACCATTGGCCACGCACCCCCTGATCGCGAAGCTGCACACGGATCTCGTAGATATCCCCCTCGACATGCTTCACTCGCCATTCACCGAGTCGAACCCCTTGCCCACGATCCTTCATCATACGAACATGCTCGTTCATGGCCGTTAGGATTGTCGGGTGACCGATCGCCTGATAACTCTGCACTAAAGCCAACGCCTCAACTTCTCGCTGGTCTCTCGACGGGGTTGTCGATGGCAGCGTGGTCCATGCATAGTAAAGTCCACCCAGCAGTAGGATTGCGACGACTGCATAGCGGATCAGGTGGGTGGCGAGCAATCGCGAAAACATACGGCTGTCAGTCATGCCAGGTATTGTCTCACAGTGTAGAAGAACCAACTCGTGGAACCTTGTGCCCTGCACGGCATCTTAGGAAGGCCGGAACGCCATGTCAATGCAGCGTAGAAACCTGGTCGCGCGAGGGCCGCTTGTTTGGCGAAAAGCCGGTGTGCTACAAATACGGGAAGGTTATAAGATGGCCGGGCGTAGAATGAGTACGGTGCATGAAGTTCTTTTTGTACGGTGATCTCCTCAATCCTTCGCAACTCACACGGCGAGCCCCGGAACATCGATTTCTCTACCTCGCCACCTTGTCGGACCATACCGTGAAATTTTGCCGATGGTCGTCGCAATGGCGGTGCGGGCTCGCCAGCATCGTGCCTTCACAAGGTGAAAAGATTTGGGGTGGAGTGTTCGAACTCACGGACGAAGATATACAAAGCATGGACCAGTTTGAGCAGGATGTGCCGCAGGGCGCGTACCGCCACCTGCAAGTCACCATCTTGACCGATCGTGGAGAGAAGGAACTGGTCACCACCTACGCAGCGAACCCGATCGGGAAGTTTAAGCCCAAAAACCACTACCTGGACTGGGTGCTGAAGGGACTCAAACAGTGGAAGTTTCCGGAGGACGTGATCCAGCAATGGGCGTCGTATAGGCCAAGGTAATGCAGGAACTCACAGCTGACAGCTTTCAGCTATCAACCATAAATAGATGTTACATTTGAGCCGACAGCTGATTGCTGACAGCTGGTAGCTCGACTTAGATGAAGGAGATTATGCCAAAACCAAAATACCATATTCTTGTTTGCACCAATTCCCGTCCTCCGGGTCACCCCAAACCATCGTGCGGGTCAGCCGGTGCTGCACAGCTGCTGATGGCGTTCAACATGGGGCTGATGCAACGCTCTGTCCCACCGGGGGAAGTATTGGTAAGCGCGACAGGCTGCCTCGGTCCTTGCGAGCAGGGTCCGACGGTTGTCGTCTATCCCGACAATACCTGGTATTCCAAGGTCACTGAGGGGGATGTCGCCACCATCCTTGATGAACATGTCGCGAAAGGGACACCGGCCGCGAAGCTAAATCCAGATTCTGTGTGGAAATAAGCTGAGCCACTGACGGTTGGCTTCGAGCGGTCAGGTGAGGCTGACGCTTGATTGCTTCAGCTGATGGTTGATAGGATTCCTGTTTAACACATGAGTACACCAACTCATCATGAACACAAAGACCATGCGCCCAGCTCAATTGGGTGCATGGTCATTACCTGTAGCGATACCCGCACACAAGAAACCGACACCAGTGGTCAGCTGATTCGTAAGCTTCTTGAAGCGCAAGGCCATACCGTAGTCGCATATCATCTCGTGAAAGACGATCCGGCCCAGATCCAGTTGTGGATCGCGCGCGGCACATCCAATGAGCATGTGCAGGCGGTCAAATATTGGTTTCCCCATAGCGCCGCGAGTGATACCGAATAGGCACTTCGAGAATCTTCAGATTGAGCTTTGCTGCACCTAATATAAGATCAAAGTCACCGAATGGGTCGAAATCACCAAAATAGCTTCGATTCGCGACCAATCGTTCATAGTCATTGCGCCACATCACCTTGGTCCCGCAGAGCGTATCCCGTATTGGCTGGCCCAAGAGCCAGCTAAATGCTTCCGCAAAAAACTTGTTCCCGACAAGATTAAAGAACTGCATCGCTTCATCTTCCATCGGATAGACCAGACGCACACCGTTAATGAATTCACCTTCCCCAGAGGCTATCGCCTTATAAAAACGGGGGAGGTCTTCGGGAAGCACGGTCATATCCGCATCCAGAATCATCACAATATCCCCGGTCGCGGTGGAAAACCCGAGTCGAACCGCATCCCCTTTGCCTTTTCCGGCTTGCTTCAGGAGTCGACAATTGCGCTCCGGATGAGCCAATATGGCCCGTTCGATCGCGCCGTAGGTATCGTCTTTGGAGTTCCCCTCAACAAAGATGATCTCTATTTTCGGACCCAGCTCCGGAATTCGGTCGAACAATTCGTCAATATGCCCCTCTTCATTGCGAGCAGCCACCACAACAGTGCAGGTTGGCTCGCCCGTTGCCGGCTTCCCAACCGGTCGGCCAACCATAAAATTCGCCAACGCAAGCCAATGAAATGGAAAGACTTTGGCCAGAAATCGATTGAACCAGTCCGCTCCGGGCAAGGGCAGCGGCACAACCATCTCGGACCATGCGTGGAGCAGTTCAAATCCTTCAAGAGTCAACAAATTTTGCATATCTGCACGGGTCAGCCAGTTTTGCACTAACGTAGGAGTAGCCACTCGAAACCTTTGCGCCACTTGTAGCGGAATTTGCCATAGATGGCTGTAAAAGTTCAGGACCAACCGCGTTCCCGGATGACAGTATGGCCGGATGCCCATCAGCATGCGTTGGACATCCCGAAGATCGTTGACAAGGTCAGAAAGGATAATGAAGTCGAACTGTTCGCCGACCAGATCGATTGTCTCGGCATTCATCACCTCGAAGTGGAGGCCAGGGTGCTTGGTGCGCGCCTTTTCTATGGCAGAGGGTGCGAAGTCAATTCCAACCCCATATCCAGGCTGCAATGAGGCAAGCAGGTCGCCACTTCCGCACCCAAGATCAAGAACCCGTGCACCCTTAGGAATTACGAATCCGTACACTCGCTGGAGCCAGCGATGATAATAGTTCCCCCAGGATGGCGATGAAGTTTGCCAAATCCGTTCCCAATGCTCAGAGCGAGTGGGTCTGCGAAGATACTTCTGAGTCGTTTTTTTTGTTGAACTCATAACTTCCTGGACAGGCCTATCCGCCTGGTCTGAAAGGTTCAGCTCACCCGAGGCAATATATTATGAAGAACATTAAGAATCACTTTGAGCTGCAGCGATAAGAGTAGGCAGAAGTCAATTCTGTCTCAACATAGGAATGAGACGCATTAGGCCAATGGCTGCCAGCAAGGGAACGATGAGTTCCATCGGGGCTCGGAGTCGTGAACCTGCACCGAATGTAATACCTGAAGCGAGGGTAAGTAGCAGACAAATACCCAGGAGTGCTACCAGCCACTTCCACTGGATCATGCCAAAGTCCCGATCCCCATTCAGAATGGTACATAAACCTACCCCAGCGAGAATCAGTAAGGCCACCCACAATCCCCCAAGCACCCAAGTATCGCCGAGAAAGTTCAATCCAGCCGGTTTCAAAATACTCGGATACGGATGAATGATGGTTTCCCCCGCGTGCAATGCAAAGGTATAGACCGTCAAAAAAGGATGTTCTCGAAAAAAGGCGTTCGCCCTTCGCCAACGCTCGTCGTTTATCTCCCGAATGGTAAGGCCCTGTTTCCACTGCCGTTCTTCCTCTCTTGCTGCCTCCAGCATCGCCCATCGGTCTCCTTTCGCCCCTTTTAATTGGGCCTTCACGCTGGAGGCGAAGTAAATTAAGGCATTCTCCCCCGGTTTCGGGCTAAGTCCATCAAACTGAGCCTCGCGCAGGTTGCGAGCCTTCCATAGGTATAAGGGTGATGCGGCGCAGACGAGCATGACAGCTACCAAAACCCAAGCCTTTTGCCGCTTATCCCCGCAGAGCAGGAATAGAGCGATCGCAACGATCGGCACAAGAGGCCAGATAGGCCTGACGAATACCGCAACGCTTGTTAACAGGCCGATGAAGCCACCACCAACCAAGACAGCAGAAAGTTTTTCTGTGCCTTCTACCACGAGATACATCACACAAAACAGCAGAGCGAGGTTTAGAATATATAGGCCTTCGGTCAGAGCAAACCCGGCCTGCACGGCGCCCCAAGGTGAAAAAGCTGCCAAGAGAGCTCCCGTGAAAGCTACGACAGGAGGAAGAATCCGTCGAGCCAGCCAATACAGCAAGACCACACTCCAGGAGATGATAACCGTTTGGACCACCAGCACGGTACGCAGATCCTCGCCCTCCAGGTTTTTCCCTGTGGCAACCATGATCGCCAGGAGAAACACAGGATATCCGGGAGTACGACTGATCTCGGGTTCCTGCTTTCCGTTTAGAAATGCTCCATGCTTAAGAAGATTTACAGCAGGACTAAAATAGGTCCCGGAGTCAGGGGCCTTGAGTTCGTGTAGATCCGCCGACAAAGTCAGAAACAAACGCGGCACCAGTGACGCAATCAGAACAATCAACGTTGCCAAATACACATGATCTCGGAACCAGGTGGATACGTTTTGACAACGAACATTCTGCATACCGTTCTGTTCAATAGTCATTCCAGAGCTGGTGCTCCTTTATCACAGGATTGCATTTCTCTCAGCCTCCAGTGCCACCATTGATCGTCAAAAGCTGGCGTTCCTCGACGGCGTCAGGGGGAGCACATCCACACCCGGTCAAGTGGCTCCAGGACACGACTCAGCCTACCAAGCGCGTGCCGAACACACCCACCAGCGTCGTCTCCTAAGAACCAAACGCCACCGACTTAACCCGGTGAGGACTCACTGTCTGTCAGATGAAGCCTTGACATTCATGGTAACAAGAGTCGCGCAATGACCAAGGGTTACCACATGCTCTTTGTACCATCTAACGTGCCTGCGTTGGCGCACTCGAACCACTCCGACCACCGACCCCGTCGCCCACAAGTATAGGACAGCTATCGCGTACCACTACTGCTCGCAAGAGGGCATCGAGATTTTGGGAGATGATCGCCCACGAACAGTTCTCTATGTTCCTAGGCTGAGGGGCCTGCCCACGTACCACATCTTCAAGAAACGATGCCATCTCCTGAATTTCGCTACCCTTAAAACTTTTCACCAATCCGGTGGTGGCGGTAATAGCGCTTGCGTCACTACCCATAGGTGCGATGAGAAGAACAGGTGTTGCCAACCCAACAGCCTCAAATATTTTCCCTGTCACGATCCCCTTGTCCTCTAGCGTCTCTTCTTCCTCAACTGACGTGATCACTACAGCGAGGCTAGCTCCCTTAACAGCCGATAATGCCGCTAGTCTCGGCACTTGTCGGTGAAACACGATACGATCGGTCAGACCAAACCGATTCGCCTGTTCACGAACATGCTTTTCGTCCACACCATAGTAGTGAAAGTACCATTCGTTCGCGCTTCCGTGAGGGGACTCCCTCAGGAGCTTCAGCGCAGCCAAAAACGGCGAGATGCTGCGTTTGGGGGGATAGAATATCCCCGTATACACAAATGCACAATGTCCAAAATCGTACGGTTTAACCGCCGTCATCTCATAGGAGTCGTACCCATTCGTCACGACATGAATTTTTGAGCCAACACCAAAACGCTGATCTAATGCTGACCCCCAGGAAGGAGATACAATCGTGATCGCTGCACAGTCCTGGAGCAGACTTGCCTCCCTTCGAGTAGCAGTCAATGGTTGATGACGCTGGGCATGAGGATTTCCCGTCCAAGGGTCGCGATAGTCTAGCACATAGGGTCTACCAAGCCGTTCAGAAAGACGCTTGGCCAAACTGAACGCCGCAAATGGCTGGCCTGTCGCAAAAATGAGGTCCACGTCATCAGCAGTCAAATTGGAACAGGCTCGCTCCGTAGGTTTAATCCAACCGATATGCCTGTCAATCCCTAGCTTCCTTGCGACGACTCGGCAGGCTCCCCCTGCCAACTTACCAAGGCCCTGATTCCAGCACTTCAGGTTGTTTGGGGCCAGACATCGCCATCGGTGGTCAGTTATGATCCGCTTGATGCCCGCACGCTCCAATTCAACCGAGACCTTCTCGGAGTCCTCCACATTTCGTAATATGGCTGGATTGGGGACTACCACTGTCACATCCCAGCCAAGTCTTATCAGGTACGTCGCGATGTTCCAGGTCCTGACACTTCCGGGTGTCTTGGCAGGTGGAAATGGGAACGCAAGAAATAGGAGCTTCGGGCGCCGCTTCGGCATAATATTACCGATGGCGAGCTTATCGGTCAAAGTCGCGCGGCTGTCATTCTCCACGATGTCTCTCACCGCCACTTCTCCCCTAGCCGTAAATCCCAGCTTTCCGGTCGCAACTTGATCCCTCCTCCTGCGGGCGTGAAGGTAAATTCCCCAAAATATATTTTCCCATCAATATTGTATAAATCCACACGCACAAAATCGAACGGTGCCGACAGCCGCGATGCGAGGGACTTCATGTCGTCAAAATTCCTTGGCTTTGCCAGGTGCGGTCGTAATGCCTCCTCTCGGTAATAGATATCGAGCAGATTCCATTCCGTGTCAAAGAACGAGTGGATGTTGTCACGCGCATGGTTGCCCATTTGAATCACCTCTGGATGTCCTCGAAAACACCAGAATCGATAGTCCAGAGGGCACCCGCCGTCCTGGTTCTTGAGAAATTCCTCAATCAGCACCCTCGGTTTGATGTGATAGTATTGAAATTCTCGATTCGACCAATAGAAATTTGTTTTCAACCAGCCTGACACCCGACACTGTATGTCGGTTCGATTGGTATCTCCTTTGACAATAATGACTTGGTGGCATGAGTGATTGGACTTGATCACGTACTCTGTCGGCAGTGAATCAAACGGAATCGCGGCTGGGTCTTCACCGTGCCACAAGAGCTTGATCAAATACTCCTCTCCCACCTTGTCTGCGACATAGTCTCTCACGGCATACTTATCGGCTAGCGGCGTAAACTCAGGATGTTCTCCTCGGTTCACGGCGATCATCCTTCTAAACAGCTTTTCAGTAAATCTCTGTGGATTCGTTACGTCCAATGGATGCCCATGCAGGCGAGCATATTTGTCCAAGAGAAAGGCCTCACCGTCCGACCGGCGCATCACGTGGCGTTTTACGCTTCGCAACTTGTCGAAAAGATGATGAACCCACGTGCCTCGTAACGTGTCTCGGAGCGCGGTGGCGCCGGCTGGTTTGACAGAATGGTCCATTCCTAATCCTATGCCTCCTCACCTAAAACTGACCGCCACGTGGCGGACTTCCTCTCAAGAACCTGTGCCCCGCTCAAGGACAGGGTTGGACGGTTGTCACTTTCAGGGCGGTGAATTGTTCTCCGTAGGGGGAGCCAAGTCGGGTGCAGAGTGAACCGGCGATTTCACGGACTAAGGTGGCCCAATCAACCTGCTTCGCGATACTACGGCGATGTTGGATTTGACCAACCGACACAGCATCTGATGCAAGCGATTCCGCCAACGCTTGCGACCACTGCTCCGGCGTATTTGCCAGCTTGATGACACGCGCAAAGTCCAACAGAGATCGAATGGGACTGCCCACAATGGGTTTTCCCCCGGCCAGATATTCATGGAGCTTGAGGGGATAAATGTATTTCGTGTAATCATTCACCTTGTACGGCAGCAAGCAAACATCGAAATGCTGTGGATATGCGCAGGCGATCTCTGGTGGTTTGTGCCCAAGAAAATGCACGTTCGGCAATGTTGATAATTCGTCCACCAGCAGCGCATCCCTTCCCAGACTATTCCTTGGCCCAACGAAGACAAAGGACCATTCCACATGGCGCGTGGCCAATCCCATTAAAAGCTTCACATCCAGCTGCCCCTTGATGACCCCAATATAGCCGATTCTTGGATGGGGAATCGCTTTTAAGTCAGCCGGTTCCTCCTGTTGCGTCGCAAAGGCCTGGTAATTCACGCCATTGGGAACAAAGAGCGTATTGGGATTGAAATGTCCTTTTCGTTCCAGCAACGCCGGAGAATGGATGAAGACTTGGTCTACTCGCTTGATCAGCCGGATTTCTCGATCGGTCAACGGCAGCTCGGACGGAGAGAACGAATACTCGTCAACGATGTGATAACAGCTTAGGTCATACACATCGCTATTCAAGACGCTGTCGAAATGCGGCCGCCAGAGGTAAAAGATGATGGTCTTGCATCCGCGTCGCCGAAGCCATGCCGCAGCACGACGCCCTCTTTCCACTGTAGTCCAGGAGGCAAGCCAAGCAGGACGATCAAATTGAGGAAGCCACCTTTCCGGCTGATACACACCAAACCCCTGCGGCAACTCGTTCGGACGATGGAAGCGATCTATCGACCTTTTTCCACCAACCCCTAACTCTCTCCAGCTCCCGGCAGGCTCCGCCCATACCACATGAAAATACTTCGAGAGTCGGGTCAGCACCTGGTGCCGTGACAGCCATGGCCCGCCCCATGCTTCCGGCACAAACGCGACCACGCCGATCTCCGGAAAGAGCGGGCCAGATCGGTCTGTTCGCTCAACTGCATGCTCAATATCCCGGGACACAACGTCAGCCATTCTCATCTACCTCAAGCTTCGGTCCAGCCTCCATGCCTCTCTTCTTGCTAGTGACTCCAACGAGGACCACGGACAGCAAGAGGAATTGCCCCCCATGGTCTTATCCAGGCTGAGATCCACGACTCATGCGTAACCTACAGGGATCCACTCATTAGACTTCTCTCCCTGCATCGAAGCAAGCCCATAGTCCACGTTGGGTTCTCACACATGGCAGAATTCAGTCGGGTTCGGCGCCGGATATTCGGTGCATGGCCGGAGCGATGGGAAGGTGAGGAGTGGCCATACCGTTCCGCTTCACAAGCTTTCACATATCAGGGATTGCCTTCTGGTCATCAGAGACATACTCCCATGCCTACGATCAAAGACAAAATCGCAGATACGGTCTTTGAAACCTTATTAATAGACTTCAATAGCCGACCAATCGTTTCCTTGGGATTGAACAGGTAATCCGTGGCCTTTAAACACACCGCCACAAATAATCTCGATACGCTCAGCGGGTACCCAATGCTTTTCATTTTTCCCCGGTGAAATATCCAGAACGCCTTTTCTCTGCGCGCAAACACCGAAACGGCCAGATATCGATAATACACTGCCAGATAGCGTTTTAGACAGGCCTCCAGTTCGCCTGGCCTCAACACAGCCGGCCCGAACTTCACCAGTCTATCAATACGATTAGGCGCGAAGGTATTGTACCGCTTAGAAAAGGTTACCTCTGATCCCTCTCGTTTTCTGATATAAGTCAACACCTGGTGAACAAAACCAAAATCCCATCTAGTCAAGATCTTCAGACATACCTCGGAGTCACAGTGGGGATTGGACTCGTCGTAAAATGAGTCCGTGGCTCTGACAAGATCGGACCGAAACAGGATCGCCGTAGGAGTGCCAAACACATACAGATTGCCTAACAGCGTTTGTCTGCAGATGTCTCGACCTGGTATTACGGCGTCGGTATACGGCATACCAACGCCCTTCACCTGGGTCCCAGACAACCAGTATGCACCGACGATGGCCACTGTCGGATGGGCTTCGGCCAATTCGACCATTTTCATCACACATTCAGGAAAGATCCAATCATCTGCGTACACGACTTTACAGTACTTGCTGTCCGTGGAAATTTGACGCATGGCGATATTCCCGTTTGCATCGCAACCGACAAATTCCTTGTTGTTGTGGACCCGGATCCGTTTATCTTTCTTGGCATAGGACTCGGCGATTTCAAGGCTCCGATCGGTACTGCAGTTATTGACGATGCAATATTCCCAATTTTGATAGGTTTGTGCCAAGACGCTTTCTATGCACTCAGCGAGAAACTCTTCGCAGTTATAAACAGGCGTGAGCACACTCACAAGAGGTTGAGATTCCTGCTCCATACCTTCATCCTTGGGTGATTATCGAATCATCACAATCGGAAAATGGAATAGCGATACACGAGACGGTAGAACGGAGCGGTATCGAGGCACATCGTGTACCTTGCAAACACTCATCTAGAGTTCAGAAGTCACACGCTCAGGCTGAACATTCTCAGGGTTCAACACAGTATTCCAGTCCAGGCGAGGTCTGACCACGCCTCTGAGCTTTCCGGCGAAGTCAACGCGGGCCGAGTCCCCCTCCCCGCTGTCCACAACGGAGAATGCCACGACTTGTTTTTCGTAAAATTGTTTAATCTTTGGGTCAACGGTCTCAAGGTACACGGTGACGAACAAGGTGCCCTCTGCCAAATAATTTCCTGGAATCCAAGCCGTACTCCTGTAGCGCCCAGGCGGTCTAACACGCCCACGCCAGTTAGGATCGTATTCAATCGAATCAATGAGACAGACTCCCTCCTCATTCCACAACTCCATGGAAGGCATAAATTTGTAGCCGGGTTTGAGTACTTCGTATTCCATCTCGAGCCCAACTGGCTTTCGAATATCAAAGGCCTCCTCAGACCGACCATCGCTGGTACAAACTCGCACAGCCCGTAGCATAGCCACCTCTCCTCTGGGGGCCTTGAGCGGGTCTGTCCATTCACGAGCAGACATGGTGCCGAGTTCTGAGTGAAGGTAGGCACTTACCACCTCGTGGGAATTCCCATCTCGACACAGTTTCCCATCCTCCAACAAGATTGCTCGCTGGCACAGCCGCGTGACAGCCGGCATGTTGTGACTCACAAAGAAGATGGTGCGCCCTTCCTTAGCCACACCTTCCATTTTTCCCATGCACTTCTTTTGGAAGGCAGCGTCTCCGACCGCCAATACCTCATCGACGATCAGGATTTCCGGGTTCAAATGAGCGGCCACCGCAAATGCCAGTCTCAAGGTCATGCCGCTCGAGTAACGCTTGACCGGCGTATCGAGAAACTGCTCCACCTCGGAAAACGCGACGATCTCATCCAACTGGCGGGGAATCTCAGCCCGTTTCATACCCAAAATCGTCCCATTCAGGTAGATATTCTCACGTCCGGTTAGTTCGTTGTGAAAACCTGTCCCTACCTCTAACAGTGCCGCCACACGCCCATCAATTTCTATCCGGCCGCTGGTCGGTTCCGTAATACGGGATAGCAGTTTGAGTAACGTGCTCTTCCCGGCGCCATTGCGGCCCACGATTCCCACCGTTTCACCCCGTTTCACATCGAACGACACATCCTGTAAGGCCCAGAAGAGGGTCGATTCCACCTCCGGCTTGGCGGATTCCACGGATCCACTGTTTCTTGCCGGTGGTTGATGCCCATTCCGGCTCCACAAGGATTGCAAGCCCGACATCAGATGATCACGCAAGGTATTGTGAGCCTTGCGTCGGGCACCAATTCTGTACTGTTTTGAAAGCCCCTCGACACGAATCGCGATATCGCTCATGGCATTTACTTCACACTGTGGTTGAAAAGGTAAGATGGGATATAGAAATCCTGCCGCCCAAGAAAAGCGGCCTTGACGCGGCCGTGAGGACCACGGCTCTGATTCAAATTATGTCAGCAAATTGCCGTTCCATCTTTCTGAAATACACCAGACCCCCCGCGATCACCGCGAATAGCACGACGAGACTCTCCATCATCATCACTGGATCCGGAGACGTCCGTCCCAGCAGCGCCCAGCGAAAGCCCTCAACGACTCCGACCATCGGATTGAGGCCATAGAGCCACTTCCACTCGTCCGGCACGAGACTGGCTGGGTACACAATCGGCGTCAGATACATCCATATCTGCATGACGAATGGAATGGCGTGGCCGACGTCTCGATACTTCACGTGCAGAGCAGAAGTGAAAAAGCATAACCCCATAGCCGTGAACACCGCAAGAAGAATGAAGGCTGGCAGCGTGAGCACCTTCCAGGTGAGCGGCATTCCGGCATAGATCAGCAAGCCGAACAACAGCACCAAGGACAAGGCGAAATCGACCAATGGCGATACCACCGTGGCGAGGGGAAGCCATAACCTTGGAAAATAAATCTTGCCGACCATCCTGCCGTTTGCAACCACACTTTCTCCTGCCCGGGTCACGGCTTGAGAGAAATACATCCAAGGGAGCAGGGCGGTGAGCGAGAACACGGGATACCACACGCCGTCGGAGGGCACTTTGGCCATTTTCCCAAATACCGCAGTAAAGATCAGCATCGCGATTAACGGTTGCAGCAGCACCCATGCTATACCGATCGCCGTCTGCTTATAGCGAACCGTGATGTCACGCCAGATCAGAACGCACCCCAACTCGCGGTACTCCCAGAGCTCGGACCAATTCATATCGAAACGGCTACTCCGCTTCTCGATGATGAGCTTCCGTCTAGGTGGATTTATAATCGCTTCTGCTTGAGCCATATGCATCCGTGGCTTGTCCCCTATCACCTAGTCGAATCCGAGCGATTCTCCTAATGATTCCAACATTACCGACAGCATAAATCCTACTTCATGGCGCGATACCTGGTACTCAAGTGCCGTTGTATCGGCGTCAATGTGTGTGAAGCGGTAAAAGAGTTCTCCCCTGATGTTCCTCGTCAACATATACTCAAGCCTCGATGCTCCAGTGATACTCTGAAATTTTGAATCTGTATTGGGGAAAAATTGACTCAAGGAATATCCACCGCTCCCGCTGACGCTGAGTCGCTCATAAATTCGATGTCTGATGGTCGCCCGCACAGAATTATTGATCCGCGCTCCACCCTGTAAAAAGAATGACGGTCTGGCTTCCCGTGCAAGCGTCAGATCGAGGACCGTGTCTCGCTCCGGTTTGGTTGTGACGCGAATGGAACCAGACGGTAACGTCCGCCCAACTGGTTCGATAAACGTGACGCCTCCGCGAACAGTGAACGTCCACTCCGGGAACACCTTCGTATAGTCACCTTCGAGCGTGATGAGATTGGTACTAAATGTCCTACCGCCTTCGGACCGCTCTTGGGTAATGAAAGTCTGTCGATACAGGGCGGCGATGCTGTCGTTTCGCGTCAGCTGATAGCGAGGTCCTCCGGACCATGTGTGAGTCATCGTGTTAAAGAAGGTGGCCCCGGTTACATCCCCGCCTTCGGTGCTACGGGTCTGCCTCCGAAGGCCGAATATATACCCACCTTCCAAAGAAACATCTCGGGACAGAGGGTAGCTCCCATTGAAGGCTGTTGTGTTCAGAAGCCTGCTCCGCCGAAATGTTAGGAGGCCGCCCTCGAAGTCATCAACCGCCACCGATCTCCCAAAGGATTGCTCGGGGGAATATGTGAAGTTCTCAGTGACGTTCAACCTCGCTCCTCTGACATACTGATCAACCCATCGATCCAAGCCGACAGTGCCTCTGACAATCGCGCCAAAAAAGTCCAAGCCCGTATTGGTCACATACTTGTTATAGTTTCCCCCCACGCTAAGGTCGGCTTCAATATCACGGCTCTCGTGCCGCAGGGCTAGCCCGCCGTTCACAGTCGTCACAAAATCATGGAGCTGCGGGACGTTCCCCTGTGCGTCCCTTAGGAGGTCCTTTGGTCTACGCCATACATTGCTATCGTATCGTTCCCTCACCTCACCCCAGGGAATAATCTTCGTCTCCGCAAAAACTGACACTGAAGGCAACGCCCCCCCAATAAGCACAGCCGCAACTGCGAACCTAAACAATGGTCTGATCTTAAGCCGTCTACACCGCCACAATAGAGTCACCACACTCCTTTTCAGAAATAGCTACAAACGGAGGAGGATCAGCCGATAACCGACCCACCCGCCTTCTACCACATGCATGAATTTTGAAGAAACAGCGCCAATAGTGTGTCGGCCACCCTGCATGATTTCATTACGGTACGACGACCGTATCGCCGGAGGTCAACACAATGTTACCTGGTTCGCCACGACCACTGACGAGATCATCATACCGCAATGGAATATGGATCTCCTGACGCTTGTGACCGGGGCTTTCGATCACCCGCACAACTTGCAACCGATTCTTGCTCGCATAGTTTGTGAAGCCTCCGGCCATGGAAATAGCTTGGAGCACCGTGACGTAAGACTTGAGCTGGTACTTTCCTGGCTTGGCGACCTCACCCAACACAAACACGGCATAACTGTTGAGTTCTTTGACGTTTACCGACACAGAGGGATTCTGAATATAGCCCTTGAGACGCTCGGTAATCTGCGCAGCCAGCGCTTCTGCCGTGAGACCGGCTGCTTGCACGTCTCCGATGATCGGCATGGAGACATAGCCATCTGGCCGTATCAAGGTGACTCTGGACAAATCCGGATTCTTCCACACATTGATCTCAATCTGGTCCTCAGAACCAAGGAGAAATTCTGTGGGAACGTCGGATGATTTGTATTCTCTGGAGGTCACCGGCCCTAGACAACCAACTTGGGTCACAATGGAGCACAGCACGAGCCCAATCGACAGAATTCTCGGCACAAGCAGATTCTGTCTGGGTATCCTAGTCCATCGCGCGTAGTCGTCCACAGCAATCCTTTCTGGTTTCCCTACCGACCAGGGAAAACCACCATTGACTCACTCGGCACCACAAGTGTATCACCCGGTTTCAGTTCAAAATTGTCCGTGATTCCACTACGAAGCACGATATCGTCGTAGCTCGCCGTGAACCGCTTCAAGCCTGGGGCTGTATCCGTAAACCGAAAAATCACGATCTGGTTCCTTGCCGCCGTATCTTTGAAGCCGCCTGCGATGGTAATCGCTTGCAGCAGCGTCGTTTTACTCTTCAGCGGATACTTGCCAGGATGAGCCACTTCGCCGAGCAGGAAGATGTTGGAACTATTGACTTCCTTCAAGGTCACGGCCACAACCGGGTTTTGGACATATTCCTTGAGTTTGTTCGTCATTTCTTCAGCCAACTTGGTCGGCGTCTTCCCGACGGCCATCACGTCGCGAATAATCGGCATTGAAAATCGCCCATCGGGACGTACTTGCACTTGTCGTGACAGATCAGGATTTCTCCAGACGGTAATGTCCAGTACATCTTCGGCGCCGATCACATATTCGCTGCTGACCGCATTCGACAGCTTATCCATCATCGCCTGACTGATTACTTTCTCGGTCTGCGTTGTCGTGGACGGTACTATGGGGATATCTGTCGGCAATTTACCGGCGTCTGGCTTAACCAACCCCGAATCGCAGAATCCGGAGCCCGAGCTTACCGCCAGCAAGAGCAAGACGGTAATCATATGCAGGGTGCACTTCATGATTTTAGGCTCCTTCTCTGTTTCAAACATCCATCTTATCATCACATGAGACACTACTTAATTTCTCCATTTGAATCAACATGGCGTCAACTGTACGCTTCCCAATGCACAATTTCAGGGCCATCCCTTGCTGGGAGCCCAAGTGCTACCTTCCTGTCTTCACCGAAGAAA
The DNA here is from genome assembly GCA_002869845.2 of Nitrospira sp. CG24B. GTDB lineage: Bacteria > Nitrospirota > Nitrospiria > Nitrospirales > Nitrospiraceae > Nitrospira_D. The sequence continues at coordinate 1,008,389 of NEWS02000004.1, forward strand.
GCTCGGTAAACTCCACCACAGGGTGCGGATTGACGCCGCGGACGGCCTCCAGATATCGTTGTTGAATCATGCTAAGAATAGGAGATTTCTCAGATAGCGCCAGCCTCTCAATCGATGTCGCCACCGTAACCTCACAAAGCGTTCCACAAATACCAATCTCATCGGCAACCAGGAGCTCGGTTCGGTCTATAGGACGACGGACAAATTTGATGCTCATAGATTGAGCTAGCGACTCCACAATATCGAGCGTGACACTCTCAAGTGCTCCTTCCGTGGCGGGTGGAGTGATAACGGTTTCATCTCTCACCATGAGCAGACACGAGCCTGTAGCCTCAGCGACACGACCGGACTGGTTCAACAACACCATATCCTCACATCCTAATGGTCTTCCTTCAATCCTTGCAAGACGGGCAACCTGGTAATTACTGCCGGTCTTTATGCGCGCCGGTAAGGCGACATCGCTACTGCGTCGCCAGGTACTCACTCCCATTCGGATCGACAGGGGAGTCTTTCTCTCTTGGTGATACGCGGTGATGACGAGATCCGATACAGTATCTTCCCCCCAATGCCCATCTGTCACGAATAGGGTGGTACGCGCCCACATGTCTCGATCAGGACTGGCCAATACCCCAACCAGTTGACTGATGGCCTCACGATATTTCTCGAAGCTATACTCACAAGGAATATGGAGTAGGCGGGCAGACCGTTTAAGGCGCTCATAATGCTGCCGCATCATGATAACTTTGAATTGTCCATCCGGTTGCCAGTACCCCTTGATCCCTTCGAAGACATTCAGCCCACGAATCGACGCTTCACAGCCAACGTGAAGGGTCGCTTCGTCCCAGAGAACCAGTTTCCCATTCAAATACGCGAATTCAGGCCTCTGCAGCTGTGCCACGTGTCCCTCCTCTTAAGGTTATGCCAAATACTACATCCGGGAAGGGGAAATGAACCTCTGAACTATGGACAGCGCCTGAGGGGTACCGATATCAATATAGCGCCCTGTTGGAAATGTTACCCCCTCTATCTTAAGTCCAGCTTGCACTGCCGCAGCTAGCACTGCCCCGACCGGAACATCGCCCTGAGCATCAATTTTGCGATTTCCAACCAGTCCTACACTGCGTCCCTTTCTTACTCGATGCAGGAACTGATGAAAAAATTCCGTAAACACCGGCGTCCACGCGGCACATACCCAGGCATACCTCAGTCGTGTCGTCTTCGGTTTGAGATGAATCGCGCGGACGCGAAGATTTTCATCAATGTCGATCATATCCATCGCCTTGGGATCGTGTGCCGGAAACAAGGCTAACACGACATCAACCCCAGGGCGATCGAGCCGGGCCAGGAGTTTGGCAAATACATCGCCCGGACGAAAAATAATGTCTGGAAACCCAAACGCCACAACCTTATCCTTGATAAAGGGGTATGCCCGATCGATCGTATCCGGTGGGCCACTAGACCCTTCAATAACCACATAGGCAAGGTCCATCCCGAGCATTTCCCCATCTCCCCAGTATGCCGGAATATCCCATTTCCCTTGCCGAATGACGACATAGCCTTTCCGAACCCCTGCTTTCCTGAGGCATTCTAACAGATAGTGACTCACCACCTTAGGACGGGTCCCCTGGATCCCGGGGATAGGACCAAAGCCGACAGGAAGAACCTCCTTGCTGCAGGGAAGCGGAGCCAGCCGAAGAGATCTGCCAGCTGCTGGAAGTACCGCCACCACTTCTCTTTGCTGAGCGATCCTACCTCTCATCTGATCATCTGGCATCAAACATCACAGACATCATGCGCCGTGTTCCGCTTTATGTTGATAGGTCAGCACACCGGCAAATGGAGAGTCATAATACACAGTGTTCATGATCGCTTCTCCATTAAGTGTTTCCCGGCCTCAAACATTACTTCAATAGACCAACCTCTAAGAGCGCTTCAGCTGCGGACTGAATCTTGCTGAACGGAAGATCGGCGCGTTCCGCGATATCAAATAGTGTATGGCATCCATCGGACGCGTTCAAAACCCAGAAGAGCGCTAATTCAGTCCATTGTTTTTCTTGTTGACCAGCAACTGTACGATAGAGCCCTCGCCGGCCCAATTGCGGTTCGCATTTCGGGTTTTGATTCATATACGTTCGATTCCCTTCCAAGAGATCGAACACCTCGAGACATCTGGTATACGACCGTGCGAGGGAGTCCGGCTTCACAAAGTCCAGATCATCTGCAGAGGAGTGATACTCCGGATATTGGCCATGTGGGGTCCGCATGAAACATCCAACAGGCAGATCAAATCCAGGAGAACAATACTGCCGTTCATCATATCCATAGGGGAAAAAATCGATGATGGTATGGGCCTCTCCTGAATGCCTCAGCACATGCGCCATCGCCCGATCGATCTCCGCATTGCCCTGACGACTCTTCTTGTAGGTGATGTTCCCCGCATCGCCTACCCCGGTCAAGACGAGCCCGTGCTTAATGCGAGACACCGTCTGTTCATTCTGAGCCAACCAGGTAATCGACCCAATGGTTCCTGGAATGAAGAGAAAACGGTATGAATATCGTCTTGGGCGCGAAGCCATCGCTTCCGCCAGCTCGACGGCCAACGTAAGGCCCGACAAATTATCGTTACATATAGCCGGATGACATACATGACATGAGATGAGAACCTCATCCGACGTTTCACCTGGTAGATAGACCTCGCCATAAGTGAGTGAACCGGCTTGAAGGCTCGAGTCGATGACAACCTCATATTCGTCATCGGCCAGTTGTTCAAGATCTGCGTGTCGGAGGCAAAAGCCCCAGTTCTCCTTGTAATAGGATGTCCGGTAGGGAATCCACTCAGGATGGTCGGGCAGTGTGAATAAATGAGGTCTCAGGTCTGCCAACGACATCTTCATTCTGACGGGCGAACTGTAGCTCATCAGATGTAGATTGTGCGCATTGAAATCGATAACTCGTTTCCCCTCTTGGCTCATGACGTAGGCATCGGCTACGTTCCACTCTAATGGAACCGTCCAATCAAACACCTTGGTTCCGCTAGGAACCTCCTTCATTTCAAGTGGAATACGCTTCTGGATTACTCGAAGAGTTTCCCTGACCCCCTCACCGGTAATACTCCGGCATATCGGATAAAGCTCCGCCATGAAGTTATGCATCTCTTTGCCTAGCGCATCACCTCTCGATGCTTTATTCGGGTCAGCAACGGTCATGATGGCAGTGCATGATCCTTGTGAAATGCTGGCCACGTTCGATCTTTCTCAGACATGACCAGGATGGGTTCAGGCCAGGCAATCTTGAAGACAGGGTCATCCCAGCGAAATCCTCGCTCGTTAGCAGGCGCATAGAACTCCGACATGTAGTACAATACTTGGCTGTCTTGTTCGAGCGTGAGAAACCCATGGGCACAATATTCCGGAACATAGACAGCCCGGTGATTGTCCGCCGAGAGCGTGATTCCGACATACTGACAGTACGTCGGTGATGCAGGTCGTAAGTCGACGATGACATCGTAGATGGCTCCAGCCGTGCAACGAACCAACCTCACTTCCGCATTTGTTTTAGAGTGCAGCCCGCGCATAGTGCCTTTCTGGCGATTCTCCGAAACACTTGACTGCACCCACCTGGCCGAAATCCCGTGCGCCTCAAACTCCCGTTGGCACCAGGTTCTCGCGAACATTCCCCGCTCATCTCGTACCGGCTCCGGATCGATCAAGAAGACATCTTTGAGGGCGGTTTCTGTGAAAATCATGAATACACTTGTACCTCAGGAATCGGAACGACAAACTTTCCTCCCCACTCCCGGATGAAGCTCATCTGCTGCATGACTTCTTCACGAATATTCCAGGGTAGAATCAGGAGATAGTCAGGACGTGTGTCGCGCACTCGTTCCGGCCCATAAATCGGAATATGCACGCCAGGGAGAAAATGCCCTTGCTTATGTGGGCTCCGGTCTACCGTGTAGTCAATGAGGTCCGTCCGAATTCCGCAATAGTTGAGCAACGTGTTCCCCTTTGCGGGAGCCCCATAACCTACAACGTGCTTGCCCTCCTGTTTCGCAGAGATGAGAAAGGACAGGACCTTCCGCTTCGTCGCCTCAACGCGCGGACCAAACGACAGATAGTGATTCAGCCGGCCAAATCCGGCGGCTTCTTCTCGCGATTTGAGTTCCTTTGCTCGTGCCTGTACCGGCTTGGAAGTATCGTCATTGTGGCACGCATAGATTCGCAGAGAGCCACCATGAGTCGATAGCTCCTCAACATCGAATAGTGTCATTCCATGACGAGCAAACACCTGCTCGACCGCCAAGAAAGAAAAATAGGAAAAGTGTTCATGGTAGATGGTATCAAACTGGTTCTGTTGCATAAGCTGCAACAGATGAGGGAATTCCATAGTAATCAGGCCCGTTGGTTTCAGCAGCACTTTAAGCCCATTCACGAAATCATTCAGATCCGGGACATGGGCCAGCACATTGTTCCCAATGATCAAATCGGCAGCCCATCCGTCAGCAGCTACATCCCGGGCCGTGTTCTCTCCAAAGAAGGCCACTTTCGTCTGAATCCCCTTCTTCTTCGCCACTTCAGCGATATTGGAAGCAGGCTCGACTCCCAACACAGGGATACCCCGTGACACGAAGTTCTGCAAAAGATATCCGTCGTTACTGGCAATCTCCACAACCTTGGAACTGAGATCCAATCCGAATCGACCCACGATCATATCAACATAGGCTTTCGCGTGCGCCAGCCAGGAATCTGAAAATGATGAAAAATACGCGTAGTCGGAAAAAATATCGTGCGGCGCTGCGAATTGCTTGAGCTGAACCAGTAAGCACTTCTCGCACACATAGACATGCAATGGATAAAAGGGCTCCATACGATTCAACTGGTCTGGCTTAATGTAGGAATTGGCCAATGGAGACATACCAAGATCGATGAACGTACGCTCAAGCGTCGCACCACAAGACCGACACCCTGATTGCCCCATACTGATACTCCCTCCTACTAGCAAAGGATGTTTCCCAACGCCCAATACCCCATGCGACACCCGATCACGTCCTCAAGCATTGCTTCGCTCTTTCCACACAAAGTCATCTGTCAGTTGCCCACTCTCCCGCAATCGTTTTAGTGTGACGAGTCGGATCAACTCACCCGTTCGGAACTCATGGTCGCGAAACTGCATGGCCATGAGGCCATCACGGAGATCCTTCACGGCACTCTGAAGGTCAACCATTGGAAGAAATCCTTGCGCCAGCTTAGAAAACTTGTCAAAATTTACACGATATGAGCGCTTATCAGGCTGTGCATCTTTATTGATCGAAACCTCGACATTCGGCACAAGATTGGCCACAGCCGCCGCCAAATCCTTCACCTGATAATTCCATGCATCGCTACCCACGTTGACTGTCAGAAAAGACCCACTATCTCGAGGATCTCGCTGTACGGCCCAATCAATTGCTCTTGCCATATCTTTCACGTGGATCAAGGGACGCCATGGTGTCCCATCACTCAGGATACTGATGCGTTTTGACGCAAGCGCGCCAGCCACAAAATCATTCAATACAAGATCCAATCGCAGCCGATCACTCATACCGCACGCTGTGGCAAACCGGAGACAGGTCGCTATGAAGCCTTCTGATGCAAGTGATGCCAGATCCTGCTCTGTTTGAACTTTCGATTTGGCATACGCCGTAAGTGGATTCAGCGCATCGTCCTCTCGGCGGGGACCACCTTCTGCAAATCCGTACACACTGCAGCTCGATGCGAATACAAACTTCTTCACGCCTGCTCGCTTTGCTTTCTCGGCAAGATTGATACTCGCTCGGTGGTTTATATCAAGGGTGACCTTTTCAAACGTGGCACCCATAGGATCGTTTGAGATGGCGCAGAGATGTACGATAGCGTCGACTTCTTCCAGAATCTTCGCAGAAACCTGTCGGATATCCCCGAAATATTGCTGATCGGCCAGACTTTCAGGAAGTCGAGACGCACCCGTTAAACAATGCGCAAAGTAACCCGCATCGTAACCGATAAGCGTTGCTTGAGGGTGGGACTCTCGCAAACGACGGAGTACTAATGGACCAACATAGCCCATGTTGCCTGTAACTAGAATCTTCATGCCCTACCCCTTTGTTTAAGCGCCCTGTTTTTGCAACCGAACACAGCGTAAGCACCGAGGCCATTACTGGAATGACCGAGTGAGACAGCATTTACCAAATGGGTCGAATGCTAGACAATTCTCAAGACTCAATCTACTCCAAACTTTCTCTTCCTGGAATAACTGCTGCGCCCCCAGGACTTTCTCAGCCCTTTCCAACAGTGACTTTATGGATGAGAAGGGCATGCAATGATCTGAAAATTAATCGTTTTACCACACCTTCCATGGAGCCTTTGACGACTGCCATAACTCCTCCAAATAATTCTTCTCTTTCAGCGTATCCATACAGGACCAGAAACGATCATGCCGATAGCCCATCAATTGATTATCTTTCGTGAGCTGCTGGATGGGATCTCTCTCCCACACAGTTTCATCATCTTTAATGTAATCAATGGCTTTATGCTCGAGAACATAGAAGCCGCCATTGATCCAGCCTTCCTCGCCATGCGGCTTCTCACTGAAGTCGATGATGTGATCGTGATCAAACACAAGTCGACCAAATCGTGCAGGAGGCAGGACGGACGTTACGGTGGCCAGCTTTCCGTGAGCCTTATGAAACTTAATGGTAGCTTGAATGTCGACATCTGAGACCCCGTCTCCATACGTAAACAGAAACGTTTCATTCTCGCCTATCCATTTTTTGAGCTGTCTAAGCCGGCCTCCCGTCTGAGTGTGCAAACCGGTATCGACGAGATGCACCTTCCAGTCTTCGTGCCGTTTTCCGTCATGAATTGTCGTCTTTCCACTCCCAAGATCGACTGAAATATCTTTATTGAACGCATAGAAGTTGAGAAAATATTCTTTGATCATCTCTCCCTTGTAGCCAAGACCGATAATAAATTCCTTTATCCCGTGAGCGGCATAAATCTTCATAATATGCCACAGGATCGGTTTTCCGCCGATTTCAACCATCGGTTTCGGTCGCAGAGTGGTCTCTTCGGATAGTCGAGTTCCCCATCCTCCTGCTAGAATTACTGCCTTCATGCTCATTTCCTCCTCCATCAGGCTCCAACACTTGAAAGGGATCCTCAATCGAAAGCTTTTAAGAACGAATCGACGATCGTATCCTACGGAGTTCACGCCGCATCATCTTGGAGCTAATTGGCTGATCTCAAGCGCAACTCGTACCTGGATCGCGATCGTGCGCAGAAGCACCATCACTCTTTGATGCCCAGACACCTCTCGAATAAACTCGGTCTCAAGTCCGACGAATGGGCCATCCTTCATTTGGGCAAGTTGACCGTGCTTAGCTCCTTCAACCTCTCCTGTACGCGAGCTTCAGGGCTTCCCCTTCTTCCTTTATAGGACATCAATCGATCGCAATCTCGACCTCTAGAGCGGTTACTCCGAACTCCTCTGGTATGCGTCACCGCTCATGATAGTGCTTCAAATAGATTGATTCAGAAAATATAGATACGCTGAAACAGAACAGCAGGTCAGCTCTTACCTTGTATCAAATAATTCTCCGTTTATTGCAACAGTGATAAGAAACACTGCACTCCTATACAGGAGGATAATCTGCTCAGCTTGCTTTTCATAGTTTGACTTTGGAATAAGTACATACCATTGCATCTCACAACATCTCAATCTGATTGTAGAATGAATCGTTCAATAGGTCACGCCTCTCATCTGTGTGATCTGAAGCCTTAGCATGCTACCGCCATACCGGCATCCACCGGATCTTTGAGTTTCTAATAAACTATGCTCTCCAAGTCAACTTGACATGAGAGACAGTCTTCACAAAACAACGACTATTCTTCCTGGGGAACCCCTCGATCAACACATAAATACCAGCAGCCCAAAACTTTCACCCTGCCGATACCGCTCCTTCCTCGTCACAGAACAACGTGAATGATAAGTCGTTGAGTTGAGACCTCCTCCTCTGAGACTTCTATATGTCTAAGCCTTAGTCTTTTGGCATGAGCCATCAGAAGACTGGTGACCCTCGCTGCAAAAATACCAGCTTGTGGATTACCTAGATATCCAAAGTACGGTGGTGCGAATCTCGATTAGAGGCATACGCATGATATTCGATCCTCTTGCTTGATACCTCCTAAACTTGTGGAGACGGTCAGTGCGTGCAGGGAACTTAGAACATGAACTTAAGTCCTACGAAATGGGTGACATGGCTGCTTGAATCTCCAATTGGAAGCTTTCTTGTCCAGCGTACTTCAGCAAGCGTTGGTGTGTCAGCAATCGTTATGGGTGTTGGCACATAGACTTTCAATACCTGCTTAATATCCGGGGCTTGGTCCATAAGAACCAACATACCTCCGCTACTAATATTCAGCGATAGCGCTTTCCCCCCCTTAACAAGATGAGCATTCCCTGCCTCTAGCGCTGTCATCTCATAAAGAATTGGCCTCAGCAGTGCCGCGCGCTCACTATGATTTTCATAGCTATCCCTTATCGGCCACTCCCATTCCATTGGCTTCACATCCATTCCTCTTCCCCTCTCATAAGAAATCGTTGTACGACTTTTCCCATTTAATCTGGGATCTTAACCTGCCTATGGGCTATCCAGCATTCAGCAAGGCGATGCTCAAACTAGCTCCCTAACCTGACCACAAACCTAGGTGGAATATTAGGGATCGCTTCCAGAATCAACAATACCGATGACGTAGGCTGCTTTCCCAAAGGTATATGTTGACTCCCTCGAAAGTGTTAGGTACTATTCCTGTATCCTAAGCTTGGTTGTGGTCAAGTTAAGCCATTTATCACTGAGGCTCGATGCTACACTAAGTTTCCACCGTCTTGTGATGCCCTGATCGTATTATGCCAGAACCAGTTAAAGGTATTGATCAAACGGATGCTCTTGCTGATCAGCGGGCAGGATCTGGGATAGTGGTGCTATCGGCATCTATGCAACTCCTACATATGAATCGACAAGCTACAGAACTCGCCAAAAAGATCAATGCTGTCGAGCATGGAAGAACTACTACGATTTCAGCGCATGGAGTCCTCCCGACGGCTCTAACTGAACTTTGTTCGGAAATCATAAAAGCTCTTCACATACGCACAGAGGCCAAGGATTGGGAACAATTCGAACTCAAGCGTGTGACAGGCGACCCTAATCAGCCTATCCTTCTGAGAGGCTTCGGTTTGCCAGATCGAGGAGGCATCCAAAACGCCAGGCTTGTGGTTACCATGGAAGAATTAGGGCGAAAACAAAACCTCAATACCGAACATGCTCGAGAACGTTTTCAGTTGACTAACCGCGAGCAGTCAGTCGTTGAACATCTGGCAAAGGGCTGGACCAATAAGGAAATCGCTAATGCCCTCCTGATTACTGAACAAACGGTCAAAGAACACATTAAGCACATCATGCGAAAGACCAACGCGACCACCCGCACTGGAATTCTCGTTCACATCTTCAACTCTTGACGCGCTTAATCCTACGGCCTTCCAGATTTTTCGAGCTCCTCAAACTGTGTCAATAGCGCAACAGTGAGTTGAGATTGACACAATTCATCCAAGATGATTCCAGAAATATTTCTTATTTCAATTGCAGTTACAGAGTATATTTGCATGGCCTATCATTTGCAGATCCGACATACCATTGACGGAGGGTGGATGGCATGAACTGCGGTATGCTCACAAAAGGCTTGGTGCTGGGGTTATTAGGGGCAGTAGTCCTTGCTTCAGGTTGTACAACCGGTCCTTCATCACAAATAACCGAACTGAAAAATAGCGGCTTCATGTCACTGTGGAATACCTATGCCGATTGTAAATCAACCTCTAACTTAGCCCAGGCAACTGCAGATCTGACGCAGCTGCGTTCAGCTAGCCAAATAGCAGAGGCACGCGAAGGGTTTGTCTTGCCGCTGCCAACTCACCTTGAGCGGCTAGTGGCCAATCCAACGAGTCGGGTAGCAGTCGATGTGGAGGCGATGGTTGCCGCTTGTGCCCTACACACCGGAGAGCTCGCCTTTAATCAAGGGCAGATTGATATCGCTCGTGACCTTCTGGTCTCGGTCACCAAGCTTCATAAGGAAGAAATTTCCTATTACGTCCTAAAGGCAAAGACGTTGCTGGCCAAACTTGGGCATGGGGTCAACGTTTCCTTCAACGCTCGTTAGTTCTCTTTTTTCCCTCCCTGCAGTCCTCGATATAAATCTACATAGAGTTTCGCCGATCGATCCCAAGACAGGTCAACCTTCATTCCTGCGTTGATCAAGGATTGCCATGTCTGCCGCTCTTTGTACACATGAAGCGAGAGTACGAGCGCGGAGAGGAGAGAGTCCGTCGAAGCATCAATGAAGTGAAAACCAGTTGCACGTCCAGATTTGATCGTCGAAGGTCGAAAGGGAATAACGGTATCCGCCAATCCTCCGGTACGGCGCACAATAGGCACCGTGCCATACCGAAGGCTATACAGTTGACTTAATCCACATGGCTCATAGCGAGACGGCATGATTAACATGTCCGACCCAGCTTCAATGCGATGCGCCATCCCTTCATTAAAACCAAGGCATAAGCCAATCCGATCAGGATATCTGGCTTGGGCTGCAATAAATTGCTGTTCCAAATGGTGATCCCCCGTACCAAGCACGACAGTTTGTATGTCTAAAGACATAAGCTCAGGAATCACATCTATTAAGAGATCAAAGCCCTTCTGAAAGGTCAGCCGACCGATCACAGCCAACAAGGGGACATCACGATTCGGCAGTTTCAGCTCCCTCTGTAGCGCTCGCTTGCATGCTCGTTTCCCCGACAAATCAGCAGCCGTATACTGTGCCGGCAAGTAGGAATCGCTCTCTGGGTTCCAAGCATCGATATCGATACCATTTGTAATCCCCTTGACACCATCCGCACGACTTGCCAGCACACCTTCAAGACCACATCCATATTCTGCGGTCATGATCTCCTGCGCATAAGTAGGACTCACCGTGGAAACAGTATCTGAAAAAATGATGCCGCCCTTCAGACAATTGACCGACCCATAGAACTCGAGGCCACTCGGGGAAAACAGTGACGGAGGAAGCCCCAGCTTCGCAAACTGCTGGCCAGGGAAAATTCCTTGATATCCCATATTGTGCAGGGTCAAGAGCACTTTCAGCTGATCGAGCCCCTTATACTCGTGAGGGAGCGTCTTCAGATACACTGCGCACAAAGCCGTCTGCCAATCGTGCAAGTGCAGCACATCAACCTTCTCCCCTCGGGTCTCCATCAACCCACGCACTATTTCGAGGGCGGCACGACAAAAGAGGATAAACCGCTCGAGGTTGTCCGGATAATCGTGATGGTCTTGTTGGTAAAGCCCCGGGCGATCAAAATAGGGATCGTACCGCACGAATAGTACTCGCAACCGATGCAATGCACCTGTCACCGGTACGTTCTCTTCTTCTACCGTGATATCGACAGGCTTCCCATCAACCGGAATAGACAGTCGCATGGCCAATTGACGAGATTCACCGGCTGCTCGACCTCGGTAATCGGGCATCACCAATATCACATGATGCCCCAACTTCGTCAGCTCGATCGCCAACGCGCCGACCACGTCAGCCAATCCACCCGTCTTGGCGTACGGAACGGCCTCTGAGGCTGCCATCACGATGTTCAAACCACCTCCTGATGTGATTGTCCTGCGGGGTATTAAGCGGAAGGCCTAGGGTCTGGAAACTTCGTCAAGCCGGGTTTTGAACCGATCCTCATAGGCCCAGGTTTTTGCAAGGGCATGCAACTCCTCGGTCTTGAGCTCCTCCTTATAGACAAGGCGATCATCGAGAAATACCAGAAGCCAACCACGATCCGGGTATGCGAAATACACTCCTTCGCCCGCATGCACGCCAGCCTTCCACCCCCGCGGAGCCTCTCCTGTTGCCACGCGTGATCGAGGAATCACGCTGAAGTCCGGCATCACAAAAAAGTGGCTGAACTCACTGTGATAAAGCGGCGGTTTTCCCCAGGCGTTTACCACTGCCCTCGTGGTGATTTGATCCAGCACAAGGCTATTAGCTTGCACCAGCTGTTCTTGCTGCTCCAACGTCGGCATGCTCTTGCAGCCCACGATCAATCCGAGTAGTAACACTCCACATACGCACCGTATCACCTTTGTCAGGACACCAGAAATGTTGGTCACGTTGTATCCTACCCTCACATGAGCCGTCTGGATTTTGGCTCAACTGGTTTCACCGGCTGACAGACGTCGCACTGACACAATTGTCGTAGCAATGAATAGGAATAGATACCGGTATCGTGGCCGTCACTCCATTTGAACTGAAACGCGTAGCGCCCCACCGACTCAATGTCCTGGAGCATAATCAAGATCGGCACATCCTCTGACTTGAGACGCCGCTCGCCTGTCCACTCATCGACACAGGCCGCGCAGGGACAGTGCTGTCTGAGATAACGAACCGAATACATCCCCTTATGGCCATCGCTCCACTGGATTCCTAACACTCCCTTGTCGAGCCACTCCATATCTCGAGGCTCAAGAGCCGTGGCTGTCATATGTTCACCTCTCATCGTGTCTTGCTCATCCTGGCGATGCGAGCGACAGGAAGTCAACCGGTGGTAGCCGTTTCCCGGCAACCACCGTGACGTACCCTTCAATCGCTTCCTCTACCTCATTCCGCACTTGCCCCGTTGCTCGCAACCGCGTGAGTACCGTAGGCGCCAGCCGAATGGCTTGCTGGAGAAACAACAGGCTGCCTCGTGAGAATGCGACACATCGAACTCGTTGACGTGCGGCGCAGGTCAGACACACGAGACCTCCGGCGATTGGAGAAAATTGAGGTTCTCCAACGAAGTGCGTCTTGCCACAAGCGGCGCAATGATCGGTCTGCGGGCGAAACCCCGTCAATCCCAGCAGTCTGATCTGAAACAGGAGCGCCGTAAAGGTCGGGTCTTCACTTTCCTGAAGGAAGGCGAGGCCCTGCTCCAAGCTATCAAACAAACGCGGGTCCGGATCTCCATCCGGAGTGATCGCTGCAACGACATTGACCATTCTCGCCGCCGATGCCATTAAGCAAAGGTCTTCCCGCAACACTTGAGAAGATCGTACCAAATCGACCTGTGAAATTCGAAACAGGGAGTCCCCTGTTTTCTCAAACAGATTCAGACGACACACACTAAATGGTTCTATCGCGGCCCCAAAGCGGCTTTTCTGACGACGGGCACCACGGGCAACCCCTCTGATTTTACCCAGACTCTTAGAGTACACCGTAACGATTCGATCGGCGTCCCCCCACTTGTGACTCCGTAAAATGATCGCGGTCGTCTTTACCAGAGGCACAGCTCTCTCCCCTCCCAACCTCGGTTGAGGCACGAGGATGCACCAGTCCGTGTCACCGGAGATAGTCCAAGAAAAGAGTGGCCAAGGTCAGATAGATTGTAATCCCGGTGATGTCATTTGCCGTCGTGACAAAAGGACCGGCAGCAACGGCCGGATCGACCCCCACGCGTTTGAGCAGAATCGGCATAATCGTCGCCATGCTGGTCGACACCAAAAATGCAGTGATCAGCGAAGCTCCGAGGACCATGCCCAAAAACCCTTGATGCAAAACCCAGGCAACCAGTGTCAGCGTCACACCGCAGGCCACCCCCATGACCAAACCGATCTTCGCTTCACGAAAAAAGATAGGCCATACATGGGTGAGTTCCACAGAGCCGGTGGCCAACCCTCGAATAATCAACGTCGAGGACTGCAACCCTACATTCCCACCCATCGCCGCAATCACAGGGATAAAACTCACGATTGACACCACCTCCTGGATCGTATAACGGAAATGCCAGAGGATCGCACCGGACAGAAGACTGCCGACTAGGTTGGTAAAGAGCCATGGCAACCGCAGTTTCGCTGAGCCGAAGCTCGAAGGCTTCAAGCCCGTGTCTTCCTCAATTGCCCCGGCCATTTTCAACATGTCTTCGGTCGCTTCTTCTCGGATCACATCGACCACATCATCGACCGTGATGATGCCCACGAGTTTGCCGTCCCGTTCCACTACCGGAATCGCCAGCAAGTTATAGCTCGCCACCTGGCGCGCGACTTCTTCTTGATCCATATCGATCGCCACACTCATCACCTCTCGGGCCATGATATTTTTCAGTGGCGTCGTCGGAGGGACAGTGATCAGCTGTCGGAGCGAGAGGACACCAACCAGACGATCATCCTTGTCCGTCACATAAATATAGAACACCATTTCCGCATCGGTGGCTTGTTGTAACCGACGGATCGCTTCCTGTGCCGTGGCATCCTCCGGCAAGGAAAAGAACTCTGTGGTCATGATCGCGCCTGCCGTATCCTTTGGATATTTAAGGATATCGGCAACCTCGGTCGAATCCTCGGTCTTCATCAGAGCGAGAATTTCTTTGCTGCGCTCTTCGGGAAGAAATCCAAGAATATGCGCTACATCGTCGGGACCCAGGTCTTTCAAGAGCCACGCGATGTCGGAATGCAACAGATCTGCGAGTACTTGCTGGATGCTTTCGCCGTCGAGCTCACTGAGTGCTTGCCCACGCTTGCCTTCGCCGCGGACCAGTTCGAAGATCTCACGTTTTTCCTTCGAAGAGGAGAGATGGGTCACGACTTTGGCGATGTCGGCGGGGTGCATGCGCCCCAACATCTTGGAGAGGTTCGTGATGGCTCCGCGTCGCAGCAACTTTTGTACGGACTGGATCACAATGTCCGATTTCGTCTGCCCACGTTCAGTCTGATCACGCAAAACTTCACGCAGCACATCGCGTTCTGACTGGTGCGGTCGCTGGTCCGGTGCGTGCGGCTCTATCGGTCGTTCCATCGGCTGCATCATTCCTTAGTAACCCAACTCCACCAAGGTCTGCTCGTCCTCACGCCAAGATTTTCTGACCTTCACCCACAGCTCCAGAAACACTTTCATGCCGAACAGCCGTTCCATGTCCAGCCTGGCCTGTGTGCCGATTGATTTCAAACGCTCTCCTTGTTTGCCTATCAGGATGCCCTTCTGCGTCTCTCGCTCCACCAAAATCGACGCCCGAATCTTCGCCAATTTTCCCTGTTCGACGAATTCTTCGATCTCGACTGCAACCGCATACGGCACCTCTTCCTCCGTCTCTTGCAGTACCTTCTCACGGATCAGCTCAGCCGCCAGCGTTCTCATGGTCTGATCGGTCATCACATCATCGCCGTAGGCTCCTTCTGCCGATGGAAGATAGGGAACCGTCACGGCCAGCAACCGATTAACATTGTCATCGACCTTGGCTGAAACCGGCACCACCTCCGTCCACGCGAAGAGTTTGCCATACCGTTCGAGCGTCGGGAGCAGTTTCTGCTTGTTGACGAGATCAATTTTCGTGATGACAAGGATGACCGGACGCAGCCGTTTGGCCAACGCCTCCTTCATATGCTTGACTGCGATCAGATCTCCGGGACCCGGAAGACTGGTCGCATCCATCAGCATGTACAAGAGATCCGCATCTTCCAAGGTCTCCACGGCGGTACGCAGCATTCGACGATTGAGCAAGTGCTCGGGTTTATGGAGCCCCGGCGTATCGAGAAAGGCAATTTGTGCTCCGTCCACATGCACGACACCCATAATGCGAGTCCTTGTGGTCTGGGGCTTACTCGACACAATCGAGATTTTTTCACCTAGCAGGCAATTGAGCAGCGTCGACTTGCCGACGTTGGACCGCCCGATTATCGCAACTGTTCCAAACTTCATGGTTTTGACAACGACTCCCGTTTCTTGTCAGGGTCTGGCACCAACTGATAGACCGTCTCTCCCTTACGTACATACCCCAGCTGTTCACGAGCCAACTGCTCGATTTTAGCGGGGTCATGCTGGAGACGAGTAATATCGTGCTGCAATGCGGCACTTTCTCGGCGTAAGGTCGAGAGTTCTTGTTCCAGATTCCATGCATGATCGCGCATGGAAAGATACCGAGTGAGGCCCATGTCTCCTGAAAACAACGCCACGAACAGCCAGACACAGCCACCCGTGCCGAGCACCTGCAGGGCGATAAGGACGCGCTGCCGCCATTCCAGCCATTGCCGTCCACGATTCTGTTTGATAATCATCTGTGCATCCGGCGACGACGGAACCAGCTAGGCCCTGACCCGCACGGCCTCTCGACCACGATAGAGCGCCACGGCTCCCAGCTCTTCTTCAATTCGGAGCAACTGGTTATATTTCGCCACACGATCCGTGCGGGATAAGGATCCCGTCTTGATCAATCCGCTGTTCGTCGCAACCGCCACGTCCGCAATCGTGGTGTCTTCGGTCTCACCGGACCGGTGTGAAATAATCGCCGTATAGCCTGATCGCTTCGCAAGTTCAATCGCATCCAAGGTTTCCGTCAGGGTCCCGATCTGATTGAGCTTGATCAGAATCGAATTCCCGATTCCCTCCTTGATGCCCTTCGAAAAGATTTCGACGTTCGTGACGAAAATGTCGTCCCCGACAAGCTGCACCCGTTTGCCCAGCTTCTCAGTGAGGATCTTCCACCCCTTCCAATCCAGTTCGCTCAACCCGTCTTCGATGGAAAGGATCGGATAACGATCCAGAAGCTTGCTGTAGTAGCTGATCATCTCATCCGACGAACGTTCCGGATTCTTTTCCGCTTCAAGCACATACCGGCCCTTGTCATAGAATTCGCTCGCCGCGCAGTCCAACGCCAAAGCGATATCTTGACCAACCTTATAGCCGGCGTCTTCTATCGATTGTGAAATCAGACTCAGCGCTTCTTCATTTGATTGCAGATCTGGGGCAAACCCACCCTCATCCCCCACGGCGGTATTGAGCCCCTTCTTCTTCAAAAGAGCCTTTAACGAATGAAAGACCTCGGTGGCCATGCGGAGGGCTTCGCTGAATCGGCTTGCGCCTATCGGCATGATCATGAACTCTTGGAGGTCCAAGCGATTATCGGCATGCGCTCCACCGTTGATGATGTTCATGAGCGGCACGGGAAGCACGCGAGCATTCGCCCCTCCGAGATAACGATAGAGCGGCTGCCCTGTTTCACTCGCCGACGCCTTTGCCACAGCTAGCGACACACCCAAGATCGCGTTGGCTCCTAGCTTACTTTTGGTTTTCGTCCCATCCAAGGCAATCATGGCTCGATCGATACCGGCCTGATCGAAGGCTTCCTCACCGAGCAATTCCGGAGCAATGACCTTGCTGATATTCGACACCGCCTTTGAGACGCCCTTACCCATCCACCGTTTCTTGTCGCCATCACGGAGCTCGATCGCTTCTTTTTCTCCCGTTGATGCACCGGACGGCACAGCCGCCCGCCCCTTCGCGCCGCTTTCAAGCGTCACTTCGGCTTCAATCGTGGGATTACCACGTGAATCGATAATCTGTCTGCCCTTGATTTCTCTAATCGCGCTCATCGTATCTCCATCTCGTTGATGAATTACCCCAATTACCACTTACGATAGATTTCTCGTCGATGTCCGACTATATGGATAATGATCAACTGTTCTTCATGGATGAGTTCATAGACTACACGGTAGTCGCCGACGCGTAGCTTGAACAACCCCTCAAACTCTCCTGTGAGGGTTTTGAGATGGACCGTCTTAAGGTTCTCCACCAGCCAATTGATTCGCTCAACAATTCTCCGAGCTACCGACTTATCGAGTTTGGCCAATTCCCTCGTGGCCGCGTCCAGAAGGCGAACACGATACATATTCTCAGCCAAGTCCCAACCGCTTCACAATCACGCCCAATGACTCACCGCGTTGGCCAGAGGCTATGGCTTTTCGCTGGCGAAGCAACCGATCCTTGACAGTCTTCTTCAACACAAAACCCTGGTCTGGATCGCCCAATAGCTCTAGCAGCTTCTGCTCGACCGTCGATTCAATGATTTCCCTCAGTTCATGCTTGGTCATTCTGGCCACGGTCGCTGCCATTTCACTCCTCCTCGGCCGTCAGATTCCCTCTCGAATCGACGATCTGCCTGCCCTTGATTTCTCTAATCGCGCTCATGCTTATTCATCCTCTGTTAGGCTGTTCAAAAATCCTTAAACCTGCTCCATCAATCCGATAGCTCCAGAAAAGCGGGTGCAAGATTGGTGATGCTTTCTCATGAGGCATTGAGGATTTAAGTCTCCCTATACCGGATACAAGTGCTACCCAACCGATGTCAGGAACACCTGTGATCAGCCAAATCGAATCCCACTCTACTGCGGCATCTTCCAGAAGTGAAGGCAGTCTCCACAAGTCAGTCGTCCCACCTGCGATATTGTCATAGACAATCAAATGGCGTCGCATTCCCTTCCCCCGAATCTTGACCGTCTTATTAATGATGGTAGAAGCAATCCATTCTGCAGGTTTTGGTTCTCCTGTGAAAGCAGATCGGGGAATTTCTGGTTGATTCCCATTCTTGTACCTTTCCCGAATTCTGTAATCGGGCGGATATGCAGTTGTAATCTCAAAGGGATAGCTAGTTCCCTCCAACCCAGTAGCCTCCATATCCAACGCTTCTTCATTTATCTTGGCCATTCTTCCCATGACAGGCGAAACAATCCGCTGAAAAACACATAGGAATGTCGCCCCAACAAGTGCTTCTTGAATTTTCTGTTCGCGACTTCCTCCTTTGGACAGGAATGCCTCGTTTGACATTCGCGATTGCGCTCTTACCGCCAACCGCCGTAAGTCTGAAGGACGTTGCCAGGAGTACATGAAGTCAATATCAGGAACTTGTCGGTTCATTTTTCCTTCAGTGGAACCCAACTCGTTAACTGCGGGTGGTGCCGACGGGGTGCCCATTCGCCCGCAGCGTAAGGGCCCCACCGGGGGATGGGTGGAGCGAGGACGAATGGGCTGGTCGGCAACAGGACCCGCAATTACCCCAGCTTCTTCTTCAACAACTCATTCACCTTTCCCGGATTCGCTTTCCCCCCGCTCGCCTTCATCACCTGTCCGACTAAAAACCCCAAGACTTGTTGTTTCCCCTCTTTGAACTGCGCAACCTGCGCTGGATTCTTGCTCAATACCTCAGTAATAATCTGCTCTAGCACTCCTTCGTCTGAGACCTGCGTCAAGCCTCTTTCCTGCACAATCTGTTCAGGCGCCTTCCCACTGCTGTAGAGTTCCGGAAAGATTTCACGGGCGACTTTTAGGCTGATGACCCCTTTATCCACCATCTGCAACAGGCTCACCAACCGTTCAGGTGTGACAGGCGACGCTGAAATATCAGTCCCGGAGTTGTTCAACTCTCGCATCAACTCTCCCATCACCCAATTACTTACGATCTTAGGTTGAGGGAACTGCTTCACGCAGGCTTCGAAATAATCCGCCATGCCCTTCGAAGCCGTCAGGATAGTGGCGTCATATTCCGGCAACCCATAGTCCGAAACGAATCGCTTCGTCCGCACAGCCGGTAGTTCAGGTAAGCGGCTACGGAATCCATCGATCCACGCTTGATCCAACTTCAACGGCACCAGATCCGGATCAGGGAAATAGCGGTAGTCATGGGCTTCCTCTTTGGAACGCATGACCGCCGTTTCACCACGCTCGATATTCCAGAGCCTCGTTTCCTGGCGAATCTTGCCTCCCTCAGTCAACACTTTGGTCTGCCGTTTAATCTCATACTCAACTGCATCCTTCACATACTTGAAGGAGTTAATGTTCTTCAGCTCGACTTTCGTTCCAAACTCCTTCTGCCCCGACGGACGCAGCGACAAGTTCGGCTCACACCGAAAGCTCCCTTCCTCCATGTTGCCGTCACAGACGTCAAGGTACATTAAGATTTCCCGCAACCCTTTGAGATAGGCCACCACTTCCTCGGCAGAATGCATGTCCGGTTCCGTCACAATCTCCAACAGCGGTGTGCCTGCGCGGTTCAGATCGACACGGCTCCCACTGGTACCGGTCTCATGGATATTTTTCCCGGCATCCTCTTCCAAATGCGCGCGACGAATACGGATGCGTGTTGCCCCCCCGCTACTATCACAAACTTCAATCCACCCATGTTCGCAAATCGGGGACTCATATTGGGAAATCTGATACCCCTTGGGCAGATCCGGATAGAAATAGTTCTTTCTCGCGAATCGATTGTTCGCCGCGATGGTACAGTTCAGCGCCAAGCCGGCACGAACCGCCATTTCGACTGCCATTCGGTTGATGACGGGTAAGCTGCCTGGCAGACCGAGACAGACCGGACAGGTCTGACTGTTGGCCGACAGACCAAATGTCGTGCCGCACCCGCAGAACATCTTGGAGTTGGTCCGCAGCTGTGCGTGGACCTCCACTCCGATGACCGTCTCAAAAATCATCCTCGATCAGGCCCCTCATCGGAGGTGCGACCGCGTTCGCGCCTCATGGCTTCACGTCCGGCATCGAATGCCTCTCGCAGCACCGACTGCTTCGTTTCGACAAATTCCTTGCCCTGATCAACGACTTCTTCAAATACCTCACCGGCTCGCCCAGCAAGATCTCGAAGATCGTGTTCCGCACGACGGGCATACCCCCGAAGTCGATCACGCGATTCGCTCCCTGCTTGTGGCGCCAACAACAATGCCGCAACCGCACCCATCGCTGCCCCGCTCAGAAACGCCAAAAAGACCGCCGCTGATGTTCCTCGATCATCCGCCATTGTGTGTCCCTCCTTCATGTTTCATGCGCTCCCGCACGACGTGAGTAGCGGCCTTGAAACCTGCAACCATGCTCGCCACATTGCTCAACAGCGTCCCGCTTGAACCACGAACGACATTATGGACTTGCTGCACCGATTCGCCGATTTCACCCACTGCATGTAGCAAGACGGCTGCATGTTCAACTCCCTCGCGCGCCTGACTTGTTACGTCGTTCAAATTCTGACTCACCGCACGCAATTCTGCCACGAGAGCCGGCATCTCGACGTTCAGCTTCGCGAGGAGCTGTTCGGACTCGGCCACCGTTTTGCGAACCTGCATTAATACCGGTACGAGATACCCGACCAGCACGGCGAATACCACGGCCACAAGTAGTGCAGCGATTTCGACGATCGTCATTGTTGCTAACCCTCCCGGTCATTCATCTCGTAGGTTCTCTCGTCTCCTCTCCAATGCTCCTATAACCCTTACCGTATCGTCGGTTTCTTAAGATGCCATTGCGTCGATTGCTCATACGCATGGGCCGCTCGAAGTATCGTCTCTTCTTCGAACGCTCGCCCGATCAATTGCAGCCCGATCGGAAGTCCCTCTTTACCGAAACCGCAGGGCAGAGCAATCGCCGGCAATCCAGCTAGATTGACCGAGATCGTGAAAATATCTGAGAGGTACATCTGTAGCGGATCTTCGCTCTTTTCACCAAGTTTGAAGGCCGGAGTCGGTGTCGCCGGGGTCACAATCAGATCGACTTCTTTAAACGCAGCGTCGAAATCCTGGCAGACCAACGTTCGTACGGCTTGCGCTTTCCCATAGTACGCATCGTAATACCCGGCGCTGAGCACATAGGTCCCCAGCATGATCCGACGCTTCACCTCCGGGCCAAACCCTTCCTGTCTCGATTTCATGTAGAGGTCGAGAAGATCCTTGGTCTCCTTGGCACGAAAACCGAATTTTACCCCGTCAAAACGAGCAAGATTCGAGCTGGCTTCCGCCGTGGCAATCACATAGTACACCGCCACAGCTGCGTCAGTCCTCGGTAGACGGATTTCCTTGATCTCAGCTCCAAGCTGCTTCAACTCCCCAATCGCTGCTCTGACCGACTGCTCGACATCGGGATCGAGTCCTTCAGCAAAAAACTCAACCGGCACACCGACCTTCACAGTTTTGAGATCCCGTTTTTGCAGCGCTTTCATATAATCTGGAACAGGGCGGTCGACCGACGTGGAATCCATCGGATCATGACCTGCAATGGCCTGAAGAAGAAATGCCGAATCAGATACATCTCTCGTGATCGGCCCGATTTGATCCAGTGAGGAGGCAAACGCAACCAACCCATACCGCGACACCCGTCCATACGTCGGCTTCAGCCCTACCACGCCACAGAAGGCTGCCGGCTGCCTGATAGATCCGCCGGTATCTGAGCCTAGCGCCGCCACACATTCCTCTGCCGCCACCGCCGCCGCCGATCCGCCGCTTGATCCGCCCGGCACACAATGTAGATTCCACGGATTCCGACTGGGACCGAACGCGGAATTTTCCGTTGATGATCCCATCGCAAATTCGTCTAAATTCGTCTTGCCCAACAATATGTACTCTTGCGCACGCACCTTGGCGATCACCGTCGCATCGTACGGCGGGACAAAATTCTGCAACATGCGAGAGCTACAGGTCGTAGAGACGCCGTCCGTACAGATATTATCTTTGATGGCCAGAGGCATTCCGGTGAGCGGCTGGGTCTTCCGCCATCCCTTGAGCTTGCGGTCCAAGACCTCAGCCTCCATGAAAGCTGATTCTTTCGCTTGAGTGACGAAGGCCTTCACTTTTGGCTCTACATGGCCAATGCGCAAGAAGTAGGCGCGCACGATCTCTGTAGCCGTCACTTCCCCTGCCTGGAATTGTTTCTGAAGCTCACAGAGAGTTAGTTTATGAAGGGACATGAACCTCTCGTTCCCGACTGGTGATCAGCGCACGAACCGACAGGCCGCCTCATCGGTCAGCCTGTCTGTGGCGTATCAGCTCACCGCCACAATTCGATTTTTTTCATTCACCCGGACGATCTTGGGGGTGTGTTTCTTGATCTCTTCTTCGCTGTAATACTCATAACAAAAGATGATGATCTGATCCCCGACCGCCGCCTTTCGCGCGGTGGGCCCATTTAAAATGATCTCCCCTTTCCCCCGCGTACCGTTGATCGCATAGGTCATGAATCGCTCGCCGTTATTCAAGTTCGAGCAGACGATCGCCTCATAGGGGAGGATCCCGGCGGCCTCCATCAAGTCTTGATCGATTGTCAGGCTGCCTTCATACTCGAGATGAGCACCTGTCACTGTGGCACGGTGAATTTTCGAACGTAACATTTGTCGAAACATGTATCTTCCCGTTATTCGTCAATCGCTGCGTGCTTTCGTTGTGGTCAACGTGCGAGTCGGCTACCTGACGATTAACGCTCCTCTAGAATTTTAGGGACAACAAACCCATCCACTTCACGCTCTGGCGCATTCGCCAACGCCTGCTCTGAAGACAGTGATGGGCGCACAAGATCCTCACGAAACACATTCACGTGTCCCATGACCGTGGCGGTCGGTTCGATTCCCGTCGTGTCGTACCGACTCAACGTATCGACATGCCCAAGAATCTGGGTCAACTGCTTGGCAAATGTCTCTTTTTCAGCAGCGCTCACCGCCAATCTCGCCAGCTGCGCCACCTTCTCGACATCCGTTTGCGTAATCTCCACTCTTCTTCCCCTTCCCTAATGAGGCGTGAAGGTAGGGTCCATTACTGCGCGCATTCAACGAGGGCCTTCTGAGGCCGCGCGTTGAGCAAGCACAGGGACCCGGCCTTCGCACCTCATTCTACCGTCACGCTTTTTGCCAGATTCCTCGGTTGATCAACGTCCGCCCCGCGCAATACCGCGATATGATACGCAAGGAGCTGAAGCGGGATAGTAAACAACATCGGCGAGATCAGCGGGTGGGTATCAGGAACGGTAAACACCGCATCCGCAATCTTGCCGAGCTCCCGCTCTCCTTCTGCCACGAAGGCAATCACCGGCGCGTGTCGCGCTTTTACTTCCATTAGATTGCTGACCGTTTTGTCATACAGTTTGTCTCGGGGCGCCAAGACCACCACCGGCATATCCTTGTCGATCAACGCAATCGGACCATGTTTCATCTCGCCCGCCGCATAGCCTTCGGCATGGATATACGAAATCTCTTTCAGCTTCAGCGCGCCTTCCAGTGCGATCGGATAGTTGATCCCGCGTCCCAAGAATAAAAAGTTACGCTTCTTGTAATATCGCTTGGCAATCGCCACGATTTCAGCCTCTCGCTGCAGCACGCGCTCGACTAATACCGGCAACTGTACCAACCGATCTAACCAGGCTTTTCCGTCTGCAACCTTCATCACATTACGAACTCTGGCAAAATGCAAGGCCAGCAAATACAGCGCCGTGAGCTGCGCGGTAAACGCTTTGGTCGATGCGA
This sequence comes from Nitrospira sp. CG24B, assembly GCA_002869845.2. Classification (GTDB taxonomy): domain Bacteria; phylum Nitrospirota; class Nitrospiria; order Nitrospirales; family Nitrospiraceae; genus Nitrospira_D. Next base: position 1,032,530 of record NEWS02000004.1, read on the forward strand.
CTCCGATTTCCGGTCCGCAATGCGTGTACAGCACCCCGTCCGACTCACGCGCCAAGGTGCTGCCGACAACGTTCACGATGGAGACCACACGCGCCCCTTTTTCCTTTGCTTCTCGAGCAGCAGCCAGCGTATCAGCCGTCTCCCCAGATTGAGAAATTGTGACAAATAGATCGTTCTTTCCCACGAGCGGGTCGCGATATCGAAACTCGCTCCCGATATCCACCTGAACCGGCGTACGAACCATTTCTTCAAATAAATACTTCCCAACCTGGCCTGCATGCCAAGAAGTGCCACAGGCGACGATCCAAATCCGCTCAACCGCTGCAAACTCTTTCGGTGTGAGCCCGATATCCGGCAGATCCGCTTCGCCAGTCTCATAGGAGTACCGTCCGCGCATCGTATCAAGGATCGTCTGAGGTTGTTCGTGAATTTCTTTCAGCATGAAGTGCGGATAGCCGCCCTTCTCCGCCGCCGACGCATCCCAGGTAATCCTCGTTGATTTGCGCGAGACCGCATGGCCGCCAACGTCGGTGAGATGCAGGTCGTCTTGAGTGACGACCGCCACATCCCCTTCTTCGAGATAGGTCACTTCTCGCGTGTGCGCGAGCATTGCCATGACATCGGAAGCGATGTACGAGGCGTGCTTGGTCCGCCCAACCACCAACGGGCATCCAGACCGCGCGGCAATCAATGTCCCGGGTTCTCGCTCTGACATGACGGCCAGTGCGTAACTGCCACTCACATCTTTCGTTGCCAACCGTACGGCCTCAGCCAGCAGTTTCCCTTTCTGAAGGTATTTATCGATTAAATGCGCGACAACCTCCGTATCGGTTTCCGATACAAATTTGTAACCGTCCTTTTCCAATTGCTGTTTGAGTTGCTGGTAGTTTTCAATAATCCCGTTGTGGACCAACACGCAGCCTTTAGACCGATGCGGATGGGCGTTCTGTTCTGAAGGCTTCCCGTGAGTGGCCCAGCGGGTATGGCCGATTCCGATCGTCCCCTTGATCTCTTTCGCCTTGAGCGAATTTTGGAGATTGACCAGCTTGCCCACACTCCGCCTGACGACAATTTTCTCCCCCTCCATGACGGCGACTCCAGAGGAGTCGTAGCCCCGATACTCCAACTTTGCCAATCCCCCGATAAGAATCGGAACCGCCTCTTGATTACCGATATACCCGACAATTCCACACATGACAGTTACTCCAGGTCTCACTAGGCTAACTGGTAGATAACGGCACTTAGACCGTACTCAGCGTTTCGATGACTTTGCGCGGCCCTTCTTCAAGTTACTCGAAGCTTTTTTGTTCTTCTCTTTCCTCGGCCTGCTGGCAGCCTTTGTCGAATCGTGGCTCGAGGTCCCAGCGGTCAGCAACACCCGACGTTTCGCTGCCCACCCGACTCGATTGACTTGTAATACACGGGCGATCGCTAATGAATCAGCCGGGACGTTCTGTGTCACGGTCGTCCCCGCCGCCACCACTGATCCCTCTCCAATCGTGACCGGCGCAATCAGCTGCGTATCGCTTCCCAGAAACACATTCTTGCCGATCACTGTTCGATGCTTTCGCGCTCCGTCATAGTTACAGGTGATGGTGCCGGCGCCGATATTCACCCCTTCCGCGATCGTGGCATCACCCAAATAACTGAGATGATTGGCCTTGGAGCCTTCGCCCAATTCGGTGTTCTTCATCTCGACAAAATTTCCGACTTTCGCTTTCCGCCTGACCACCACACCTGGACGAAGATGCACGAACGGGCCGAGATGTGCGCCATCATGCACGTCCGACGCAGCAAGCACGCAGGAGTCTAAAATCTCGACGTGATTGCCGATCACACAATCGGTGATACGGACCCCGGAACGGATTGTCGTCCCTTCACCGATGCTGGTTTTGCCTTCGAGACTCACGTGTGGATACAGCACGGTATCTCTTCCAATGGTGACTCCGGCGTCAACCCACACGGAGTCAGGATCCCGCATCGTGACTCCGGCGTCAAGCCAGTGCTCTCGAATCTGCTGACGGACGACCTGCTCCGCAGCCGCCAGCTGTTGCCTCGTATTGACTCCGAGCCCCTCGTCGGGATCTTGAAGGGTCACCGCCGCAACACGCCGCCCCTGATCAACAGCCATCCGAACAATATCCGTCAGATAGTATTCATTCTGCGCGTTGCGAGGCTCCAGCTTATCCAGAGCCTCGAAGAGAAAATCTCCGGACACGACATACGTCCCTACATTGATTTCCTTCGTAGCCCGTTCGACCGAGGTGGCATCACGATCTTCAACGATCTTCAGCACATCGGACGACGTGATTGCACTCTGGTGAGATCCGCCGGACTCCCGGCGAATGACTCGACCATAGCCGCTGGGATCATCGAGCATCGCGGTCAGAATCGTCACAGTGGCGCTCTTGGATTGATGGGCTCGCAAAAGTTCGCGCGCCGTCTCTTCTTTCAGCAACGGAGTGTCACCATTCAAAATAAGATAATTCGTCGGATGCGCCTCATCGTCCAGACTAAATGAGGGACGGCTTTGCAGCACCGCATGGCCGGTCCCGAGTTGCTCGGCTTGCTCGACGATGCTCACAGACTTTGATCCCAGCCTGCCGGCAATACCTGCTTCAATCACATGCCGAACCTTGTCGGATTGATGCCCAACCACAACCGCAATACGATGGCCCGCGAGTTGGAGCGCCACATCAACCGCGTAGAGAACCATCGGCTGGCCCGCGACATGATGCAACACTTTGACTTGGGTGGACTTCATCCGTTTGCCCAACCCGGCCGCCATCACAATCACGCCTAAGCCCGGAATACGCGAGACCGTTGTGCCTTGATCCACTGATTGTTTCATCGAAGACTCCGAAGATAAGAGGACCGCAATTGAGTATCAAAACCCCGTGTTTATCCGATCGGCACACCGGCATCTGGCTGTTTGACCTGACTCCACTTCGGCTCTCCCTTCAGGGCCGAAGCCATGGCACCGGATGGCGTATAGAGACCACCCGATACAATCAGTTTCATCGCTTCTTCAATACTGATATCAACAGATATCACTTCCCGTTCCGGCACTAATAGAAAATAACCCGACGTCGGATTGGGCGAGGTAGGCACGTACACATGAATGAGCGCCTCCTGGCCCAGTGCCGTGGTCTCGCCTTTCGTCATGCCAGTCACAAACGCAAAACAATAATGGCCGTTCTTTGGGAATTGAATCAAGACCACCCGACGATACGACCCTCGCTCCGAAAAAGACAGAATATCCATCATGGACTTCAGCGTGGAATAAATCCCTCGGACGAGGGGCAGCCGGTTGAGCCAATCTTCCCAATGACCCACAATCTGACGCCCGATGAAGTTCGCCGCAAACAACCCGACTAAAAAGATGAGCAGAACCAGCGTGATGATCCCTAGGCCTGGAATATAGTGATCCGGCACCAATTCTGCGACGGCTTCGCCCAAGATGCCGTCTACCGCAACGAATAGGGTCTTTAGGATGAGAATCGTGCCCCAAATAGGGGTGACAAGGAGGAGGCCTGTGAGAAAATAGCGTCTTAGCGCGACCTTGAGCATGAATCACCGACACCTAGCCATTGGGGAGAGCATTGCGTGATTCATCTTACAGAGTTCCTGACAGACCCCGCAAGCATTTTATTGTAAATTTCAATAGGTTATGTGCTTGGACCGGGTGAATTCAAAAAAGGTACTGGTCTTGCTATTCGCCTCGACCTGACATAGGATCGCTCCCCGATTGCGACTGCGAATGAAAATTGCCAATGGGTAGAACAGCAAGAAAATCGACGGGCATCTTCATGACGCTGGAAGGCGGTGAAGGAAGCGGGAAAACGACACAAGCTCGAAGACTCTGCGAGCGGCTGACCGCGCAAGGCCTGGACGTGCTGCATACCCGAGAACCGGGAGGGACGCTGCTCGCCGAACGTCTGCGCAGTATCCTGCTCGACCATTCGGGGGAAACCATCGCCCCTGAAACGGAAGCTTTTCTTATGTTCGCGGCCAGACGCCAGCATGTGGATCACGTCATCAAACCCGCACTCGTACGCGGAGTGACGGTCGTCTGTGATCGATTCTCAGACTCGACGATGGCCTATCAGGGATATGGACGGGGGTTGGACCTACGAATATTGCGCACAATGAACGACTGGGCGACCGGGAAACTGGCTCCTCAACTCACGTTGCTCTTCGACGTCCCCGTCGCTGTCGGACTCAGCCGACGCCGTGGTCGCGCTGCCACCCAAAATCGACTCGATCGAGAAGCCGAACGATTCCACCGGAAAGTCCGGGCGGGATTTCACGTATTGGCACGACAAGAACCTCGACGCATCATGGTGATCGATTCCGCACAACCGCTGGAGTCGGTGACCCAGACCGTAGAAGAACTGGTTCTGAACTGGCTCAAGACCTATCGCAGACGGACATCGAGACGCCGATAGCCCATGCCTTTCGCCGATATCACAGGCCACGAGCAACCCATCTCCCTCCTTCAGGCAACCGTATGCAATGGACGCTTGGCCCATGCCTATCTGTTCTATGGCGAAGCCAGGATCGGAAAGTTGATGACCGCCGTGAGACTGGCTCAGGCCCTCAACTGCGAGCAACTCGCACAGACAGAGGCTCAGGACAGCTGTGGCCGGTGCCGATCCTGCCTTCAGATAGCCGCTCGGACGCACCCGGATTACTTTGTCATCGAGCCCGATCCGAAAGCCGCCACGCCGCAAATCAAAATCGAGCAGGTGCGGGAGATCGAACAACAGTTCGTCTATCGCCCACTCATCGGGGAACGAAAAATTTGCCTGATTGACGACGCGGACCGACTGACGATCGGTGCAGCGAACGCGCTCCTCAAGACCTTGGAAGAGCCTCCGGGTGAGAGTCTCTTTATCCTCGTCACCAACCGGCTCCAGGCGCTTCCGATTACCATTCGATCACGCTGCCAAGCGCTCCGTTTCACGACGCCCGCCCGCACGCTGCTGAAGCTCCAGGTCTCACTCGGCACCGAGCAACGGCAGATCGTTGCGGGCATCGGCAAGAAGTACGAGCCAGATGCGCTGGTCGGCAAAACAATCGTGATCGTGGCCAATCTCAAACCGGCCAAGCTGCTGGGCATCGAGTCGCAGGGCATGGTACTAGCTGCTGGCGATGCCGACGTACGCGGACTGCTCACCATTCAAGAAGAAGTGGACCCTGGCACGAAGGTGAAATGACACGATCTTCCTTCGCCCTGGTGGGACTGATCTTCTCGCTCACCCTACTTTCTTACCTCTCGACTCCGGTCCGAAGCCAAACACCTCCCAATATCCCACTCAACGGCCCACAACCCACGGTGGTGCTGGTCCGAGTCGTCGCGCACGGGGCCATGGTGTTAGGCCGAGAGGTCGGTGGAGCGCGTGTGACGATCACGGAGGTGGCAACTGGCCAAATTCTGGCTACGGGTCTGCAGGACGGTGGGTCCGGCGACCAGAACCAAATCATGCGCACACCGCACATGATAGAAGAACCAGTCTACAGCTCTCGCCCCTCCGCAGTGTTCACCACAACGTTGCAACTACACAAACCGACGTTGGTGGAGATCTCCGCCGAAGGGCCGCTGGCCTATCCTGCCGCATCACAGAAAACGAGTAAGACTCTACTCGTGATCCCAGGACAGGACCTCACGCATGACGGCATCGTGCTGCACCTCTATGGGTACCTCGTCCAAATTCAGCGACCCACACCGCACGAACCGCTGATCGCCAAAGACGACGTGAAACTCCAAGCCTCGGTCCGAACCCTGTCTGGCTCCTTGGTCCGTCCTCACGGAGATTGGGACTCACGAAAAATCCGTATCTATGGAGAGGTGTTGATCAGAGACCGAATCATTGAGCGGCTGCAGATGTTTTACGATGAAGGAAGCCGCACATTTGAAGCTTCATTCTTTGTCCCACCGTCAAAGGACGTTCCCGACGGGGTCACGCTGCGTGTGATCGCCTCAGATCTCTCAACCGGTAATGCAGGAATGGATCAAGCCACCTATCCAGTGTTGAGCGAGCGCCTTTCTCCCCAACCCAGTCGCTAGCCTGCTGCAAACTATTTTCCTCAAACCTTCGACAAGACTTGTCGGGTCGCTTGCCTCATGCGAAACTGTAACTCATGACGGCGTTGGCTTCATACGCGCACCTCCAATCACGGCTCCGACTGGCCTTGGCCATCAATGCCGTCATCATCGCAGCTGAGTTTGTCGGCGGGTGGTTCCTCAACAGTATTGGTCTCATGAGCGACGCGGGCCACAACCTCGTCGATCAAGGGTCGCTCTTTCTCGCACTCTATGCCCATCTCCTCACCGCACGTCCAGCCTCCGAGAGCCGGACCTTCGGCTACCATCGAGCCGGCATCATCGCAGCGTTTCTGAACAGCTTCATTCTTCTACTGACCGCCGCCGGCATCGCACTCGTCGGCGTGAAGCGATTACTACACCCAGTTCCCGTCGACGGTGGATGGGTGATGGCGGTTGCTGCCGTGAGTTTCGTCGCCAACCTGGGAATCGCACTTTTACTCCAGCATGGCGCGAAAGACGATCTGAACATTCGCAGTGCGTTCTGGCATATGGTAGGAGACGCCTGGGTGTCGCTCGGGGTGATCGTGAGCGGGGGCGCGATTCTCCTGACAGGATGGGCTGTCCTCGATCCGCTCGTGAGTCTACTGATCGTCGGAGTCATTCTCCGAGGAGCCTGGCCGATCTTTAAAGAATCGATGGACGTCTTGTTGGAATCAACCCCGCCAGGCATCAGCGCGTCTCAGGTAGCCGCAACCATGGAGGCTATCCCCGGCGTCACGAACGTGCATGATCTGCACATTTGGGCTGTCGAGCCTCGACTGGTCATGCTCACCAGCCACGTCATGATCGAGCCTCATCGTACCCCTTTGGAGTTGCTGCAACTGATCCAAAACCGGATCACCACGGACTTCGGCATCAAACATATGACCATCCAACTAGAAACCGAATGTTGCGACCCCGACGATATCCACTGCGACCTTCGAAAGCTGACAGACCAGCACCACGAAGCCCACACCTTCGCACATCATCATTGATCGTCCGATTCCATCCAAACACCGCGTCCCGTTTTCAATTAGTTTGCCGACCCCACAGTTGACACCATCGCCAAAATCGATACACTGGGCCTATGATTTCTCAAGAGCTTCTCATGCGGCCTCAGCAAATCGCGAAAGAAGTCGCGAAGCTTGCTCGATGCATGCTGCACCCTGACATTGAGGTCATCTGGTTTGGTTCATGGCCGAAAGGGACAGCCAACCCCCACGCCGACATTGACATCGCCATCTCCGGGCCCATCGCGTTTCTCCCTGAGCGACTTGCCGAACTCCGTGCCGGGATAGAGGATATCGCGACGCTCCATGAAATCGATCTCATCGATCTGCACACCGTTGGCGAACAGTTCAAGAAAGAGATCCTCCGTCATGGAATCCGTTTATGACCACAAGACTCGATAGCTTCGCAGTTGCTATTACACGGTTGAGCGAAGCCCTCAGCGCTCCCGTCACCGATCTCACCCGAGACGCCGCCATCCAACGGTTTGAGTTTTGCTTTGAGTTGGCCTGGAAGGTGATTCAGGAACGGGCACGGACAGAAGGGCTCGACTGCCAATCTCCGAAGGGCTGCCTCAAGCTGGCTTACAAGAACAGCTGGATCAATGACGAGACGGGGTGGCTGGCCATGCTTGAAGATCGGAACCGCACCGCCCATACCTATGATGAAACGCTCGCCAAGGATGTGTACGGCCAGCTCCCCTGGCATCTCCCTCTGCTGCAAGCATTGAATACCTATTCTCCGTAGCACATAGACTACAGCTTGAATTGCTGCCGTTGATTAAAACTCGCATCACCACGGACTTCGGCATCAAACACATGGCCATCCAGCCGGAAACCGAATGCTGCGATCCCGACGACATCCACTGCGACCTTCGGAAACTGACCGACCACCACCACGAAGCCCATACCTTCGCGCATCATCATTGATCTCTTGTTTCTGATTCAGCTTATCTAGGACATTTGCCGCACCCACATGGGCTACTTCTTCGACATCTTCATTGATCCGTCCGATAGCGTACGGAATGATTTCCCCTACACGACGAACGAGCTGGTGACTGTGATGAATGGGAAGCTCGAGTTGATCATCGGAAGAGAACGGATCATTGCAGAGCCGGACGACAAAGGAGGTCTTCTGAAAGGTGTTCGTCATTCCGTCAAGAGTTTGTCCTCCGCTACGGCACACCGGCTGTATGGGCATGATTAGTTAGGAAAGCGTGTAACTATTTCCAGCTCAGTTCGTCCTGGCCTCGATACACCAAACTCCAGCCACCTTAGCCCTCTTTTGGTATGACAAAGCATCATGTAATTCTGCTATCCTAACCCCCGTCGTTGCCCCTCACCGTCCACCTCTAGGACACGTGAGGTGAGATTTCTGACAACCACCGAATAGACAAAGGAAGAAGCCGATGCTTCCTCAATCAATACAGAAAACTCTTCTCGTTTTGTCCTTAACGGTATCCATGACGGGCTGTCTCGCCAAGCAGTATGTCGTTCATCCACCGCCGCCGACGCTGTTGCCGGCGACCCCGAACCCACTCTCTCCAGCCCCAGAATCCAGTATCAGCCTTCCTGTCCTTGTCGATCTGTCACCGTTTCTCACTGCTGCCAACGATGACAGCGTGATCCCGAAGAAATTCGACCATTGGGGGAGCTTCATCAAACATCCCAAAGGTGCCGAATACAAGTACTATGCAGAGCGCGATGATTTTACGATGGCACCTTCCGGCGCGCACCAAACCAACAGCACAAGTTCTGGCACGGTTCTCCGTGATTGGTGGAAAGGGATCGAACTTTCCAGCTCCCACCTATTTGTCGGCACCGCCCTTCGATATAAGATTGGAGCCCATTCACTTCACTGTGGCGATGGCAGTGAATGGCCACGAATGGCCACACTGCATGGGAGTATTGCGACTGAGCTGACTCCAACATATGGGCTGTCCGCATCGGTTGCCAGCGTCGCAGTAAACACCAGTGATCAATGCCAGATACGAGTCGCCGATCTTGACGTGACGCAAGAAGTGAAACAGAGGCTGACAGACATCGTTCGAGGAGGACTCAGCCGCGCGGTCACCCGCATTAATGGGCTGACGGTCAAATCTCACGTGGAAGATGTCTGGAACACACTGCGCAACCCCATCCAGTTAGAACCGAATGCCTGGCTCCAGTTCAATATCGACAAAGTCCAACATAGCGGCTTTTCGGGGATTGGCCCCATCGTCAATGAGACCATCCACGTCACCGCGAAACCAGTCATCGTCTTCGGCTCGGAACCACCCGCTGGAGTTGCACCTCTTCCTCCACTCGACAGTCCACCAACTTCAACCGGATTCCACGGTGCCGCCGATGCCCAGCTCTACGGTACGCTCCCCGCCACACTTGCAAACCGGCTCACTCCCACTGGATTCCACGTCGTCGCTGACTTCCCGCTGGACTATCCCTCGCTGTCCCAATCACTTGCGGCGCGGTTGAAGGGAAAACGTGTGGCCGTGAAAGGGGACTTCATTGTCATTACTGATGCGGCTATTTTGGGCCGTGGTGGCAACCAAGTGGTCTTGCGGATTGCGTTTGGAGGAGATGCGACCGGCCATCTGTATTTCGTGGGGAAACCTGAAATGAACATGTTGACACAGTCCGCCCAAATCGGTGGCCTCCGTTTGGACCACGATTCCGAACAGTTCCTGGCGAAGAACGGCCCCGATTGGCTCGCCCACTCTTCCATAAGAGAACTCGTGATGGGTGAAGCCGTCCTCGGTGTGACTTCGGCGACCGACCGCATGCGAGACCTGCTTCGAATGGCACTGAATCGATCAATCAGTCAGACGCTCTCCCTGCAGGGAACCATCGCGTCGGTGCAAGGCATCGGCGTGTTCGCCGATATGAACTCGCTGTACGTTCGAGTGATGAGTGACGGATCGGTCAATCTGAAGGTCGAGGGCAAGCCCTAACAGGTTGCAGAAAAACTCATGTTGACCTCTGTAGCCGGCCTTCCTGGCGATATCCACTATCACGACGTTCACAACGTTGCAATCCACCCCGAACTCATGCTGGTAGAATACCTCTCCTTACGAGACCACGCCGAACAAGGCCACAATCGTCTTGTGCAGCTGCTCGGTCATGATGAGCACGTAGCACACGCCGAAGATAAGCAGAGCCAGCCTCAGAGATGACATTGAGATCCTAGAACCACATTGAGAGGGATCACGGTACAAGCCCCCGCTTTATCCTGGGCCGGCAGCACCATGCAATCAGAGTTCTCTTCAGCTATTTCATTCGGCGTCATCGCAGAGAGCATTTTCCCCTTCCTAATCACGGTTGCAGCCATTAGGATAGCTGAATGCCCAGCGACCTGACCCTACAGCAGGATAATCTTGATCGTCTCATTGCCGGCACTCACTGGGCCCCTCACTCGATTCTAGGCCCACATGCCACAACGATCGACGGCCGCCCCGGCTTCGCGATCCGGGCCTGGTTACCCCAGATCAAGGATGTAGAAGTCGTATCCGATTCTATCCTCTGGCGTATGACTCGCATTCGTGAGGAGGGACTGTATGAGGCGCTGCTTCCAGATACACCACTCGCGCCATCTTACACGCTTCGCCTCACACGCCACGATGGCACGGTCGCTGAGATCCACGATCCGTACGCATTCCCTCCCCTGTTAACGGACTTCGATCTGCACCTCTTTACCGAAGGGACGCTGTACAAGGCCTACAATAGTTTCGGCGCCCATATCCGCACCGTCCAAGGCGTCCCCGGAGTTCACTTTGTGCTGTGGGCCCCCAATGCCACACGTGTCAGTGTGATTGGGGACTTTAATGGTTGGAACGGTCTCTGCCATCCCATGGCGAGTCGAGGATCAACCGGGCTATGGGAACTCTTCCTGCCCGATCTACCGGAAGGCACCCTCTACAAGTATGAAATCCGGTCGCGAGAAGACAACGTGCTGTTGAGGAAAGCCGATCCCTATGCTGTCGCGAGCGAGGTTCGCCCGCGGACTGCCTCGATCGTGCATGACTTGTCCAGCTACACCTGGCACGACGGCAGGTGGATGGCAGCCCGATCCGAATGGGATCCGCTGACCGCTCCCCTCTCCATCTATGAAGTCCATCTCGGGTCGTGGATGCGAGTACCGGAGGAGAACAATCGCTGGCTGACCTATAAAGAACTCGCTGCGAAACTCATCCCCTACGCAAGGGATCTGGGCTACACACACCTGGAACTCATGCCGGTGACGGAACATCCGTTTGACGGATCATGGGGATATCAAGCCACCGGTTACTTTGCCGCCACCAGCCGACACGGAGATCCCACAAAGTTCATGGCGTTTGTCGATGCCGCGCATCAAGCCGGCCTCGGCGTCATCATGGACTGGGCGCCGGCGCACTTTCCTGACGATCCCCATGGATTGGCCCAGTTCGACGGCACACACCTCTATGACCATGCCGATCCGCGCCTCGGCTATCACCCAGATTGGCACAGCCGGATTTTCAATTACGATCGAGTCGAGGTGCGCACCTTCCTTCTGAATAGTGCCCTCTTCTGGTTGGACAAGTACCACATCGATGGATTGCGCGTCGACGCCGTGGCGTCCATGCTCTATCTCGACTACGGCCGACAGTCCGGTGAATGGATTCCAAATGAGTTTGGGGGCAAGGAGAATCTTGGAGCCGTCTCGCTCTTGAAAGAGCTCAACGTCCTCGTCCACCGAGAATTCCCAGGAGCCGTCACGATTGCGGAAGAATCCACGTCATGGCCTGGTGTCTCTCGGCCAACCTATACAGGAGGGCTCGGTTTTACATTCAAGTGGAACATGGGGTGGATGCACGACATGCTGACCTTTTTCCAGCATGACCCAATCTACCGCCGGTTCCATCAGAACCAACTGACGTTCGGTCTGCTCTACGCCTTCAGCGAGAATTTTGTTCTCGCCCTCTCTCATGACGAAGTGGTGCACGGCAAACGAACGTTGCTCGACAAAATGCCGGGCGATGTCTGGCAGCGGTTTGCGAACCTCCGGCTGCTCTATGGCTATATGTACAGCCACCCCGGTAAGAAAATGCTGTTTATGGGCGGAGAGTTCGGCCAGTGGCGGGAATGGAACCATGACACCAGCTTGGATTGGCATCTCTGCGAGGATGAGCCCCACCGTGGGCTACAACGTTTGATCCGCGACCTGAACCGAGTCTATCGCGAAGAGCCGGCGCTGCACGAAGTCGACTTTGACTGGAGCGGATTTCAGTGGATTGATTTCAGCGACGCCGACAACTCCGTCATCGCCTACCTTCGAAAGGCAAACAGCACGCAAGCGGCCATCGTCTGCCTGTGCAACTTCACGCCAATGCCTCGCCACCACTACCGCATCGGCGTCCCAGAATCCGGTTGGTATCGGGAGCTGGTCAACACCGATGGGATCGCCTACGGCGGCAGCAACATGGGAAATGGCGGCGGTGTTCACGCGACCGACACCCCAAGCCATAGCTTTCCATGCTCACTGACGATCACGCTCCCGCCCCTGTCCATCCTCTTATTGAAACGACAGCCTGCCGACGAGCGATAGCACCCAATTCGGACACAACACCCCAGTCAGAAGCAGAGGTGATCTCGTTCGCTTTGGTGATTTAGGAAAGGGCTACCAATGCCGGAAGGGGCCTGAATCCAAATGTACGTAGCTCGAACGTTTGTAGGAACCAACCCCGCCGTACTGCAATTCGAGTGCAGCTTGGCGAAGCTTTGTGGTGGGAACACCGGGGATCAAAAGATCAATCGCTTGTCCTTGCATGTGCAAGCTGTTCTTGGCGACATGCCGGTCCGTCCGAACTAACATGGCGTTGTACTCGGGAGACCGAAACCCTGAAATCACATGAATCTCTTGCTGGCTACCGAGTTTCTTTTGCACTAAATTCACGTGCTCTAATACGCGCACATCAATAGCCCCGACCTCACCCGTGTAATGGCAGCGCAAGAGGCAATTCACATCATCAAGCGCAGTCAAATCATAGTTCCCGGCTTCGTCTCGATACGTGACATCCAGCCGCTCATTAGTCCACACGTTCACCAACGTCAGCCTGCCCTCTGGAAGCTCACGCGCCTGCACCGGCTGCGGGCCGACTAACCGCCCACTCAATAAGAGAGTCCCCACCAAGGAAACCTGAAGAAACGCTCGCCTGGTCAAGGCCCATTTGGGCTGATCTGTAGTATTCACTGAAACAACTCCCGAAAAAGTGGACAATACTCGTTAAAAGAGCTGTCGGTTTTGTAACAAAAATCATAAATCGGGTCAAACAATTTGTCCTGACTGGTACTAAATTAGGCTCATTATGCTAAAGAATGTATGCTTATGAATTCATATGAACATTAGTTTTGTATGTTTTTTCATTCGCATTGTGAGAACGAAGCGCGCCAGCCAGGATCAGGATAGCTTGAGGTATGGCTTACATGATGGGGCCAATTGGACTTAATTTCATTTCGTCTCTTGCACCTACTCAAAAAATCATTTTCTTTCTAGACTGATTCGAAGACGCCAGGTAAGATTAGGAAAAATCAGTAGAGCATGTATGGCCACCATCCTAGTCATTGACGACGAACAATCTATCCGAGGGCTCCTGAAAGAGGTCCTTGTTAAAGCAGGGCACCGTGTGCTTGAAGCCGAAGATGGGCGCAAGGGACTCGCGCTGTATCAGAAAGAGCCGGTCGATCTCGTGATCATGGACTTGTTGATGCCGGAAACGGACGGCCTTGAGGCCACGCTTCAGCTCACTCGCGAATATGTTGATGCCAGAGTGATCGCGATCACGGGAGCACAAGGCGATCACAACTTCCTCGATGTTGCCAAACTCTTCGGTGCACGTCGGGCCTTCGAAAAGCCGTTCGACATCAATAAACTTCTTGATGCAGTGAAAGAAGAACTTGCAGCCTAAGCCATAAAGCAGCTCCCCCCTCTCATGGCCATCCGATCAGGTAATAGCCGAAATTCAAGCGGCACAAGCAGACAATAGGCCGCCACACGTAAAACCCTACAACACCAATGCAGTATGCTTGCGCTTCGTTCACGGTCAACACCGTGACACATCGTGTATACTGACGACATCGGATGCATCGAGATAATCATTGAGCTTTTGAGATGATCGTACGATGACCCTTTGGACAGGACTCAAGCCAAAGAGCGGAATGCTGTGGTTCTTACTGGCCGCACTCTCTATCGCCCCCCTGCTCCCGTTGAGCAACTTTGTCGGACATCCGCACTGGGACCACATTCGTTGGATCCCGTTTCAAGATTTTGCTCTTTCCAGGAACATGCTGAAGGATATTGTCGGGAACACGCTCTGGTTCATGATGTTCGGATATCTGCTTCACTACCAGCTGAATAAGGATTCACGCACTCTCCGGACCATTGCTACAATCATCGCCATCACGGGCGGCATCTCGCTTTCGACTGAATTTTTCCAAGTCTTCTGCCACAACCGCACCGCTTCGATAACGGATGTGATATGCAATGTGCTCGGGGCCGGTCTCGGAGGGTACCTTGCTGAGAAACAGCGTACCAATAGCTATGGAACGACGACCAGCGACATGGGGATGGAAGGTAATGGGTCAAAAACGATTTGATAGATACCCCCGCCTTTACAGGTAGAGCCTCCCGTTGGATTAGAATACCCCTTCGATCACGGTCACGCACTCAGTGTTTTTCGCGCAAGGCCTCGCATCATAGCGGGATCGGCATACCCCACTTCGCTCAGCGCATCCATAAGGTGTATCCCTTTCGAGAAAACCAACTCTCTTGCTTTCGTGTAGTTCTTCTCGCTAAACCGCGCAACCGCGGGCTGGCCGTTCACGATCTGACAGGCAAGTACTTCTCCGTTCACCTCCAGCGTGCCACCTTGTTCGATCAGCATTTTGGCCTGTGCCACAGTAATACCATGAAGCTCGGCAAACTCTTGCAATCCACCGGTTTCGACAAGGCGTCCATCCGGCATGATACAGAGCCGCTTGAAATGCGGCGACCAGTCCTTTCGGAAATCGATGTACTTGATGTCGCCGCCTTTGGCGACGGCACGATCCAAGGTTCGATAATCCAGGCCTAAATTTTTCTGCTGCAGTTTAGCTTGCAGCTCGCCCGGCAGCGTCCTCCAGAAGACCTCCCACGCCGCATTAACCATCGGAAATGCCCTAGCTCGCGCCACTTGCTCGGCCTCGGCAAACTGCATGATGTCCAGCGTCCAGGTTTGTTTCGGACCTTGCCCGGCTGAATCAATCCGGCAGGCAAATAATCCTCGAGTGAGGATGCCACCGATTTGTGGATACACATACATTCCGCCTTCGGTCAGCAAAGCCGTCATCGTCTCATGCGGGACGTCATAGCTTTCTGAAAGAATCTTGGCGTGGGCCGAGACATCCTCTGCCTCCGTCATCGCACAGACAGTCACATTCCCTGGGGCATCAAACTCAGAATAATCTTCGACGATGTTATAGAGCACCGTCCGCTTCGGCTTCTCGGCCTTCTTCTTGATCTTAAACATAGGTTACCTTACAGCCATCGAGCCTTCTAAATGAGCTGTAGATGATCATACGGCGGTAGCATCTGCAAGCGTCGATCTTCCACCGGCCCCCCAATTGTGAAGTGATAGAGGGATTGCATGGCCAACTCCTTCACACCAATACTCTCGTGGACCGGATCATCGAAGAAGCAACCAATTCCCGTCGCCCGCACTCCTGCCACTTCCGCTTCCAGATACAAGACCTGCCCGAGCAAGCCCGCTTCCCAAAACATGCGTGAATACCACCAGGCGCCTCGTTCCCGTAATGTGCCTTCAAACTCAGCCAGCATCCCGAACGAGAACGCGCTGTCGCCGGCAATGTCCTGATGGCAACTCACCTGCACCGCCAGTTTGCGGGCATCACCTTCGAGTAACCAGTAGAGCGGGAGACCATCAGGACACTCCGGTGCAAGGGTCCATGTCAGCTCTGGATTCACAGCTTGTTGAATGAACGTTAACTTCTTCGGATCACGGACGAGGCAATAGAGCCCAGGCGTCAATCCATCCACCCGATGGACAAATATCAGAAGATGAATCGCTGGATCATAGGGCCAGACATCCCACGGCATCGGCCGTTCCAGCTGTGGCAGGTCGGCTCGTGGCATGACCCGCTCCATCATATGAAAAAACGTGCTGGTTGAAATTGACGTCTTGCCGTCGAACGATACAGCGCTTCGGCGCTGACGAATGATCTGGCCAGCCAATAGGCCGTGAGGCGCGAGAGGTACAAGATGAGGGGTGACACGAGGAGACTGAAACAGAACATTACGTTCATCACCAGCAAGTTTCCATGAAGCCTCGGCCACTTCGTCGATAATGTCCCAGTGGACCCCATGCTCCTGGCTCAGTTGATTGGCTTTCCCATGCCATGTCGCACCGGCCAACTCCTTCACAATCGCTCTATCGAGAAACAACGGCACCGTCCGTTGCTCTCCCCTCACCTCCCCTGAGGGCCAGATCACAGCCAGACAGTCAGGATGTTCCGGTTCAGCTTCTCCAAAGTCATCCTTGCGAACTGTCCCGAGTAGCATCGCCACCGTGTCTTGATCCACACCGTCTAGCAAGACCATCTTCCAGCCCAGCGTCGCTGCAGCGACCCGAGCGCTTCCGATCGCATGGCCAACATCGTGATTGCAATAACGGAAAGCCCGCTCGCCATACTTCCAGGCTTCTCGCCAATGAACCGAGGTCAGGCCGAAGAGGAAGGCCCTGGCTGGGAAGGGAGCCAGCAAGCAGGCGAGTCGATCCGCAGAGAATTCTGCGCGTATTTCCAACCCGTGTTCTCTTGGGGCGTAGTGATACAGACCTGGTATCACATCAAGTCCGGCAATCCGTGGCAAGACCACATACCCCTCGGTCGGATGCAGGTTGCCGGAAGATGGATTAGTCCGCAGCGCCCATTCCGACTCACCCGCCTTCTTCCAGGCTGACAAGGCGAGCGCGTACTCGAAAAACCGAGAGATGGTTCGCAAGCTGACAGGCTGGCAAGGCACAGCTCCCTGTTCATAAATCGCATCGTAGGTAGGGGACAGCGGCTCTTCATCGGGCTTGAGCAATGGAAGAGGTAGCAACTGCGCTCCCTCAAACCGCCTGAACGGATCAGGCTGATTTGCCCAA
>NEWS02000004.1:1049878-1136175 GCA_002869845.2 Nitrospira sp. CG24B
TTCACGACGGCCACATCGGTCTTCGGATCGGTCCCGATCAGCTTCGCCTTAAATTCGCGCTTATCTGACAGCGTGACGCGAATTTCATCCGCCTTGCCGACCACATGATTGTTGGTGATGATGAGCCCGTGTGATTCAACGATCACGCCGGACCCAAGCCCTCGTTCTTTTCGCTCTTTCGGATGTTCAAACTTTTTGAAAAACTCGTCGCCGAAAAACTTTCTAAACAAAGGGTCATCAAACGGCGCTGTCCCGGAGCCTTCAGAACGTCCGCTCTTGGTCGCGTAGATATTGACCACCGCGGGTTTCACCGACTTGGCAATATCGACGAATGTTTGATTGCCCCCGCCCAAAACTGGTTGAGGAGCCGTAGACACGGGTCTAGCGATGGGGAGCGTCGGAGCTATGGAAGATGCATCGGGAACCGCATGTCCCGCCGGCAACCAGCCGAGGTCCGACGCAACCACAAAACCTATAACAATCCCAACCGTTAACAAGGTTGCGGCAACCATCCATCTTCTCATTCCGCGAGGCGGTTTGTGTTCAAAATCCACTTGATTCATGATGCCATTTCGCTCGTGTCAATACTGCATGGGACGTCACTTAATTTCGCCGCTGTAAATCCCCATGATCGTGTGAAGAAACTCGGTCGCCTCCGCCTTTGGACGCTGGAATGAATTCCGGCCAATGATCGAGCCAAAGCCTCCACCATCGCGAATGGCTCGAGCCTCTTCGAATACGTTCTTATCCTCGCTCTTGGCCCCGCCCGAAAAGATGACGATCCGACGACCATCGAACGAGCTCTGGACGACGTGCTTCACTCGCTCCGCCAGCGTCTTGATCGGAATTTGCGCCGATTCATACACCTTCTTGGCCGCAGCCTGTTCCAAATGCGCAGTCGGCAATTTTACCTTGATAATGTGTGCGCCCAATTGAGCCGCAATCTGCGCCGCATACGCGACCACATCCATGGCCGTCTCACCTTCTTTACTCAACACCGACCCTCGCGGATAGGACCACACGACCACCGCAAGGCCACTGTCTTTCGCTTCCTCGGCAATCACCTGCAATTGCTCATACATGGCGTTGCAATGGGAAGAACCGGGATAGATCGTGAACCCGACGGCCGAACAACCCAACCGAAGCGCATCCCTCACACTACCAGTTACTGAGGGCAACGGATCCTTCTCATCATGCAGCACATCGTGGTTGTTGAGTTTGAGAATGAGGGGAATCTGACCCGCAAACTCATTGACCCCGGCTTCTAGAAACCCCAGTGGGGCAGCATAAGCATTACATCCGGCATCAATCGCGAGCTGAAAGTGATAGTGCGGATTATAGCCGGATGGGTTCGGCGCAAAACTCCTCGCCGGCCCATGCTCGAATCCTTGATCCACCGGTAAAATGACCAACTTGCCGGTCCCCGCCAACTTACCTGACCGGAGTAGACGCGCGATGTTGGTCTTGGTCCCCGCGTTATCGCTCCCGTACCAACTCAGAATTTCTTGAACCCGGTCTCTCATAGTTCCCTCCCAACAACATCACAGTACCATATACATGAGTGTCAGATGTTCCCCTGAATGTACGCTTCCGCTTGCTCGACGTCGCTGCGGCTTCCGATGATCAGCGGCACGCGCTGATGCAATTTCTTCGGCTCCACGTCCATAATTCTCGATGTGCCCGTTGAAGCTTTTCCCCCGGCCTGTTCGACGACAAAGGCCAGCGGATTCGCCTCGTAGAGCAGTCGCAGCTTCCCTTCTGGTTTATCGGTTTCGCCTGGATAGAGATAGATCCCGCCTCCGAGCAACAGGCGATGCACATCGGCCACCAAACAGCCCGAATACCGAGCGCTGTACGGACGACCGGTTGCCTTATCGCTGACCTTGAGCGAATCCACATACTTCCTCGTTCCCTCCGACCACTTGTTATAGTTCCCTTCGTTGGCAGCGTAGACCTTGCCCTTGTCAGGAATTCTGACCTGCGCGTGGGAGAGAAGATATTCTCCGATGCCGGGTTCAAGCGTAAATCCATATACGCCCTGCCCGACAGTGTACACCAGCATCGTGCTCGATCCGTACAGCAGGTAACCAGCCGCAACTTGTTCGGTTCCTCGACGGATCATTTCGCCTTCGGTGGGCAAACGATCGGTTCGATCATACTTGAGCACGGAAAAAATGGCCCCGAGCGGCATATTGTTGTCCGTATTGGAGGAGCCATCGAGAGGATCGAACAGCAGCATGTACTTCCCCTGCGGCCAATTGCCGGGCATTGAGATCGGCTTTTCCATTTCCTCCGAAGCTAAGGCGCAGACATAGCCGCTGTGCTGAAAGACCTTGACGAAGTCATCGTTGGCGATGGCGTCCAGTTTCTTGACCGTTTCTCCCTGCACGTTCGTGTCGCCGGTCGTTCCCAGAATGTTGATCAGCCCGGCGCGCCGTAGATCTTCAGAAATGAGCTTGCCGACCAGACCAATCTGGGTCAATAAACCGGAGAACTCCTCCGTCGCAGCTTGATGCGAGGCCTGATTCTGAGTGATAAAGCGGTTTAACGTAAGTGGAAATTCTCGCATGAT
This sequence comes from Nitrospira sp. CG24B, assembly GCA_002869845.2. GTDB lineage: Bacteria > Nitrospirota > Nitrospiria > Nitrospirales > Nitrospiraceae > Nitrospira_D. The sequence continues at coordinate 1,052,451 of NEWS02000004.1, forward strand.
GGCGCCCAGTATAGCGGGTTTGACCCGTGCGAACAACAATCGATGTTCAATACTCTTGCTTTGGAGTAGCGGTTTCCGGAAAGCCGTCTACCAAATCAGCGACAATGGACCCGAGCACGACCTTCGCCTTCATCCGAAGAGGAGTCTTCCTGTCATCGTTGGTAACCCACACGCGGATGTTACCCTGATTCATGAACAGCCCATGGAACGGCATGATCACCAGCACCCGGACCGTCTCCGCCTTTCCCCAGGCCCCTTCAATGGTCTCGATCGCTTCGACAAGAACCTCGACCGGGCGATTTTTCTTATCGTGGTACACGTTCATTTTCAGTGAAGCTCCAGGATTCGGTGGCAAGACCGTCCGCGTATAATACAAGCATGACATGATATCCTGTGTCCCGGCTGGGATAGGAAGCGACTCCGTCGCCCCTCCTCTGACAGCCGTGACCGTGCCTTCTTTTTGATGGAAGACATACTCGATATCTTCCTTCTTTCTCCCTTCTCGCCGACGGAAGGTCATATGGTCCGGAGCCAGTGTCTCCAGATCCAGCTCCGACTCCACTCGATTATCCACCGGAAAGAACTTCGTGATGATCGGTGTCGAGTACGCCGTCCCCACCAACTTGGCAACCGGTCGATCGTTCGATCCCTCCATCTGAAACACTTCCATCACAGCAATCGCGGCTGTCATATTGAGCCAAGAAATCTCATATGTCAGCCGTTCGCCGGCCTGAAAAGGACGCTTGAGTTCGTCTTGAGCATCCGCTTCAATTGAACCAGCAGGTAAGAGCAGGAGTACCACGGCAACGACAATCAAAGCAGAACGGCACATGCGGGAGACATCGGAAATTCGATCGGGCCAGGCCGTGGCAGCCACTAACACCCGACCGCTCGTTTCGCCTCCAGGAGTTCCTCCTCGACGATCGCTCGAATGATGGTAAGCTGTGCAGAGGACGTCGCCTCAAATCTGAGCACCAAGGCTGGTTGCGTGTTGGAGGCCCGGATGAGCCCCCATCCATTATCAAATATCCCACGGACACCGTCGATCGTAATCAAGTCTCGCAGCACCAGTTTGCTCGGCCCAAGGCCTTGCTTGCTCCGCAAATACTCCGAGAATCTCAGGCGAACCCGCTCCACGACGTCGAATTTGACTGCATCAGGAAGGTCCACCCGGATCTCTGGAGTCACCACCGTTTTGGGCAAGTCAGCGACTAACGTGGACAGCGGGCGTTGAGTCTTCGCCAGGATTTCAACAAGCCGACACGACGCATAGACTGCATCGTCGTACCCAAAATATCGATCCGCGAAAAACATGTGTCCGGACATTTCACCGGCCAATACCGCTGATTCCTCTTTCATCTTTGCCTTGATCAGCGAATGGCCGGTCTTCCACATGATCCCACGCCCGCCTCGCTTGGCAATATCGTCATAGAGACTTTGCGACGCCTTGACTTCGGAAATAATCGTACTGCCAGGTTGTGCGGCCAGGATCTCCCTCGAGTAGATGACTAACAAACGATCACCCCACAGCACCTCCCCCTGCTCATCAATCGCCCCGATTCGGTCCGCATCCCCGTCATATCCGATCCCTACGTCAGCCCGATGACTTTTCACGGCCTGCATGAGGTCGGCGAGATTTTCAAGCACCGTAGGATCCGGATGATGGTTAGGAAAGCGTCCGTCAAGATCGCAATACAACCCGGTCACTTTGCAACCCAGCAATTCAAGAGCTTGTTTGGCAATCAGAGATGCTGCGCCGTTTCCACTATCGATCACGACATGCAGCTGGTTTGCGTGGACATGAGAGAAGCTTTTCTGGAGGTACGCCAGATAGTCAGGAATAATCGGATGCTCGGAGAGATGGCCGTTCCCCGATACGAATACCCCTGCCTCCATTACCCTTCGAAGTTCCTGGATTTCCTCTCCATGAATGGCTGACTTGCCGACACAGATCTTAAAGCCGTTATACTCCGCCGCATTGTGGCTTCCGGTAATCATGATACCGCCGTCGACCGGCAGCGTGAACAAAGAAAAATACACGAGTGGTGAGGCGCAAAGACCAATATCGATCACATCGAGTCCGCCCGCGAGCAGTCCCTTGAGCAGCGCCTTGTGCAAGGACGGAGAACTGAGCCGCCCGTCACGCCCCAGACTGATCGTCTTCACTCCACGCTTCACCCCATACGTGGCGTAGGCACGGCCCACCCGCTCAGCCAGATCCTCGGTCAATTCGCTGCCGACAATTCCTCTCAGATCGTATTCGCGAAACAATCCCATAGGTTCGTTATTCGTGAAGCGTGATTCGTGAAGCGCGGGAAGAAATCTCCGTCTTGGTCATCCCGATCGACGCTTCACGCTTCACGCTTTACGCTCCTTCCGTAATCATCCTTAAACCGCACTATATCATCCTCACCGAGATACGGTCCGTTCTGTACTTCGATGATATGCACGATCTCTTTCCCAGGATTTTCTAATCGATGCTGTGTCTTCATCGGAATCGCCGCACTTTGTCCGACCTGCAAATCAAAGATTTCTACTCCTCTCGTGACACGCGCTATACCAGCTATCACAACCCAGTGCTCACTGCGTTGGCGATGGAGTTGGAGCGAAAGACGGCCTCCGGGATTCACTGTGACGCGTTTCACTTTGAACCCAGGCCCCTCTTCCAACACGGTGTACGATCCCCAAGGCCGCTGAACTGTCAGGTGTTCCAAATGTTCAGGGGCTTGCTGCTGTTTCAGAATATCGACGATCTTCTTCACATCCTGCGCCCGCGCTTTGGGGCACACCAACGTCGCATCGGGGGTATCGACCACCACCATATCGTGTAACCCGATCGTTGCGACGACACGCCGATCCGCATAGACGATCGAGCGCGTACTCTCAAGATCGACCACTCGTCCGATCACCACATTGCCGGCCTTATTTTTCTCCGCCACTTCGTCCAGACTGCCCCAACTCCCGACATCTGACCATTGAAACATCACCGGCACCACGGCCGCCTTCGAGGACTGCTCCATGACACCGCTGTCGATTGAAACCGGCTTGATCGCGCGATAGACGTCATCAATCACCTGCGTGGATGCCCCGGTCACTTTCAGCTCCCTGATTCGATCCATCGCGGTCGCAATGGCCGGCTGATGCCGGCGGATCTCTTCCACAATCGTCGCGGCACGCCAGACAAACATGCCGCTGTTCCAAAAATACTGCCCCGCCTTGAGGTACTGGGCGGCCTTCGTGGCATTGGGTTTCTCCACGAATTTTTGCACACGGTATCCACGTAATTTCCCCTGCTTACCGAGCAGCATCTTGTCATTCGGCTTGATATAGCCGTACCCGGTTTCGGGTCGGATCGGCTTGATCCCGAACGTCACCAGGTACCGCTCCACAGCCAATTGTGAGGCTAATTGAACCGCGGCTTCAAAGTCGCGCTGTCCCGTCACCACATGGTCAGCAGGGACCACCAACATAAGGCCATCCGGATCACGACCCAGCACTTCTATGGCGGCTAAGGCGATGGCAGGAGCGGTGTTTCGTCCTTCCGGCTCAAGCAGAAATCCATCCATCAGCTCATCTTTCCAATCGATCAGTTGCCCACGGATGAGATCAGCTTGCGCCGCATTCGTTGAAATAAGCACGTTGGCGGCCGGCGCGCAACCGAGGACACGTCGCATCGTCTGCTGAATCAAGGTATGCTCGCCACCGATCCGCAAGAGCTGCTTCGGAAACAGATGACGGCTTAAGGGCCAAAATCTGGTCCCACTCCCTCCCGCCATGATCACCGGATATAGTGGGTATGTACGAGCCATGCCTCCCTCTCAATGCGTCTTGTTCGTATTCTTTGTCCCAGGACGAGCGAGGAGTATCATTTCTGCAAGTTCCCTCACCGCCCCCTCCCCACCCTTTTGTCGGCACACGTAGTCGACAACCTTCAAGACTTGCGGAAGCCCATCCGCAGGAGCCGCTGAAAATCCCACCGCTTGCAAGGCCTCGATGTCGTTGACGTCATCGCCGATATACGCCACTTGTTGGAGTGAGATGCCATGTCGTGCCGCCATCTCTCGGATCACCGACAACTTGTCCATCACTCCTTGATGAAGTTCAGGAATCGCGAGTTTCTCCGCCCGGCGAGCAACCAATTTGGTTCGCTCCTGCGTCACAATTGCCGTGATAAGACCGGCCTTCTGCAGTAATTTGATCCCCATTCCATCGCGGGTGTTGAACTTCTTCCATTCATCACCCGACTCGGAATAGTACATACCGGCATCCGTGAGCACTCCGTCCACATCCGTCGCGAACAGGCGGATTTTCTGCAAGAGGCTTCTGATCGATTTTTCCTGAGTTTTCGATTTCACGCGCTTGTCACAAGATGAGCTCAACGACCAGGCAAGAATCGGCTACTATCTTAACGAGTCTCAGAACAGTTGAAAAGGCTTGAGTTCTAAGTCCATTGAGCCAGTCGTGTTGCACTTGGAGTTAGAACTCAAGGGAAAAATCAGCACTTGACATACAACAACTATGAAACGCCTTGAGAGAGATCAGATTGAAAACTCGGCACAAGCCGCTTGAGATCTTGAAGCAATTCTTCTTCATCGCTTTTCGGAAGCATCGTCGGCAACGACTCCACCCATTCGCTCAGTTCGCCCACAGGAACAGGCGTCCCCACAGCTCGATGGATCTTGGGATGGGTCGTCGACTCGACTTGTACGCTGTCCTCAAACAGTTCTTCGTACAACTTTTCTCCTGGCCGCAGACCGGTAAAAACTATCTGGATATCCTTATCCGGGACCAGACCGGCCAATACGATCATATTTCTCGCCAGATCAACGACTTTGATTTGTTCCCCCATATCGAGCACAAACACCTCTCCACCCTGCCCCATCACACTCGCCTGTAAAACCAACTGCACCGCCTCCGGAATGGTCATGAAAAATCGCTTGATCTCTGGATGAGTCACGGTCACCGGACCGCCCTTACGGATTTGCTCAGAAAACAGCGGCACCACACTCCCGTTGCTACCCAATACATTGCCGAACCGCACAACCGTAAACTTGGTCAGGCCTGTTCGATTCAACTCCTGCATCACATGCTCGGCAATCCGCTTGGTTGCTCCCATAATGCTCGATGGGTTCACAGCCTTATCCGTGGAAATCAAGACAAATCGATCCACGCCTGCTTTCAACGCGGCTTCAGCAACCACACGAGTCCCGAGAACATTGTTGCGAATCGCCTCCTTCGGATTCAGTTCCATCAGTGGAACATGCTTGTGCGCCGCGGCATGAAACACGATATCGGGTCTAGCCCGTTGGAACACTTCCGACACGCGGTCGGGAACAGTGACATCTCCAATGACAGGGAAGATCGTCACGGCTGGGAAAGCTCCCTTCAACTCCAGCATGAGTGAATGAAGAGCGTTTTCATACCGCTCGAAGAGGACCAACGAATGGGGATTATACCGTGCGATTTGCCGGCACAACTCTGACCCGATCGAACCTCCCGCTCCAGTGACGAGCAACGTCTTTCCGGATATGAGAGGGTATAGTTCCTGGCGATCCGTCTGGACGGGCTCACGCTGCAGCAAATCGTCCAAACTCATCGGTCTCACTTGCTGCAGAGAGACGGGATCATGCAATAATTGTTTGACATCGGGGAGGGTCTTAATCGGAGCTGTGCAACCGGCTGAAGCCGCCAGAATTTTTTGTTTCACCATAGTCGAGGCCGACGGTATGGCGACGATGATCTCGTGCACCTCCAGCGCTTCCGCCGCCTTCTTGATATCAGCGATCGTTCCTACGACTGAGATTCCATGAATTTTCATTCGACGTTTGATAGGATCATCATCCACGAACCCCACCGGACGGCAGTTATAGCCTCCGTCCGACAACATGTCCCTTACCAGCAACTCGCCCGCGTGCCCGGCACCGACGATCAGCGCTCGTCTGGCGGTCGGCTCAATAATCCGTATCCATTCCCTGAACCATCGCACCATTACGCGAATACCGGCAAGATAGAGACCAGTGAGGAGTCCGGTTAAAATGATGATCGATCGCGGATATTCGGCCCACCGCAATGCCAGATGGCACAATCCGTAAAATGCAGCGGCGCCGACAAGCGCAGCCAAGAAAATGCGTCCCAAATCATGGAGACCGACATATCTCCATAGTCCCCGTTGAATTCCGAATACCCACAAGCTGCTTCCAAACACAAGTACAATACCGGGGAGATATCTCCACATGATGCGATCGTAGGACACCGGGATGTTGGCATCAAAGCGTAAGGCAAACGCCGAGAGGTTCGCAGCGACAATAAGGACGATCTCTATCCCGAGTACGAGCACTGAACGATAGCCCTGCATAATCTGTCCAAGCAGACTGTCGATCCTGTGAAGGAGAGTGCTCGTCACTTGCTTCACGATTGAGAGACCTCCGCTCCCACACGCCACGTCCGATCGTGTTCGCTCAAGAGCATTGCCTCAGCTGCTGCAATCACACGACCGATTGACAGTCTCTGTAGGCAATCACTTAGACTATTGATGTGGCGGTCGCAGCCTTCCCCAAGACACGGCACGCAATCCCCTTCCCCTTGGAGCAGAAACACATTTCCCTGCCGCTGCGACCCTTGTCTTCGCCATGGGCTTTGCACCGTTTCAGGAAAATCTTTCGGCCAGGGCCCCCACTTGACCGGATTCGATGGCCCAAACAACACGACGGTCGGCACACCCACGGCCGCCGCCATGTGACTGACAGCAGTATCTGTTCCGACGTACAAGGCCGCGCGGCTGAGCAAATAGCCAAGCGCCGGCAACGTTGCCTGACCAACCAGATTCACCGCATCGGATAGCCCATGAATCACCTGCTCACAGGAGGTTTGTTGATCAGACACCCCTCCCGTCACAATGACCGTCATTCCCTGATCCGCTAACCACCGTCCAAGGGCAACCCAACCGGATGTCGTCCAGGTTTTGTATGCGAATTTTGGCGAGATATGCAGTACGGCATATCGAGGAGCGCCATTCATTCCTGGATATACGTCGTGAATGGCTTTTTCATCTTCACGACTCCAACTGACGACGGGGGTTCTATGCGGTTCGATGTGTAACGAGGCGAGCAATCGGAGATTCATGACGACGGTATGGGTATGGATATTGTCAAACGGTACCCATTCATCGAGCAACCTTCGTTTCCACCACGATTTACTGTCATCTAATAGAGTGCCGACACAATATCGTCCTGCCGCCCAGGTATGAACAGTCGGGCGGTCTCCGGCCAAGACCGACAAGGCCAGGTCGTATCGACGCCAGAGCGACCACAGCAATTCCAGATGAGGACCAATCGCTGGGCGTTCGGCGATCGTCCAGATTCGATGGATGTCTGGGTTTGCGGCCACAACATCTTGCGTTCCTTCGAATACAAGCATGTCGATGGCGGCTTCCGAATAGGCGCGCTTGAGCGATCGCACAACCGGCGTCGCCAACAGGACATCTCCGATCCGGCGCGTACACACAATCAGTATGCGGCGTATGTCCCGCTTCATTTCATCACCATCACTCTCATCACAGAGCGCATCGCCGGTCGACATCAGAGACCACCACCCTGATCCAGACCAATGGCGGCTCGAACGGTCGACGAACTCAATAGATCATCCAAGCGGTTCTGATTGTCGGGCAACCTCATACGATCCTGCTCTGGATGCCATAAATGAAACACGGTCGCAGCCATCCGCGCACTCTTATGCTTCACTCCGGCATGGAGAAGGCGAATAACCAAATCTGAATCTTCCAGTCCCCATCCTTCGTAAGATTCATCGAGTCCATTCACACGGATCAAGTCGGCCCGCCATGCAGAGAAATTGCACGTCTTGATGCCTTTCCAACGGCGCGGCATCCACTTTCGGAACGGACCATTCGGCAGCTGCATCAGCGGAAGCACGCGATTGACGTCACGCCGGACCCAAGACAGTGCCCAATCCATTCCGTTCCACGCATGAATCGGCAGCCGCTGGTGAAGAACATGGCTCGTCAACCCGGCCGAGAGCAACACACGATTCGATCCGAGAAAGTACCCTGGCTCGGCCAATTGCTTATGGACTTGCACGAAATGACGAGACGGAACACAATCTCCGTCCGTGAAAATCACGTAGTCGGCGCTCGTCGACGCAACAGCGCGATTACGGATCGCTGCGGCCCGAAACCCCCGGTCCTCCTGCCATATATGCGTCAGTGAGAACGGAGCCCGTCGTGCAAATTCGCGCACGACCTCGGTTGTCTCTGCCTTTGAACCGTCATCTGCAACGACGATCCCGAAATCGTGATCGCTTTGTCCACAATAGCCTTCAAGGACAACTGCCAGAGCATCTGGGCGATTGTATGTCGTCACGATCACCGCTGTGTTCATTTCGATGGTGAGTCACTGCGGCGTCGAAGAGGCGCCTGTTTGGGAAGCAGCCACATCTCCTGCTGTTCGAACCGCTTGGCATACCGATAAAATGTTCCCTCGAAATTTCCAAACGCAATGACAAAGCCGGGCCAGCCGTCCAAAAACCCTCGCTTCACCACATAATGTTTGATGAATGACCAGATGCCGTGAAACAACGCAGTCCCCATCGATACTCGTTGATCGGCGAGTTTCAGAACCCCAAGCGACGAATACCGGTTGGCCTTCTTGACAACCTCCTCGAAGTCCCTGAACGGGATCTGCCAAATCGCATGCTCCAGCCGACCGACTGGTTTGGCAGTCAGTAATTCATACCCCTCGTGGACGGGAGACTCCACGTATTTCATAGATCCTTTCCTGAACAATTGCGGTTGGCGAAAATTCGGATACCAGCCGGAATGTGTGATCCAGCGACCCATGAAATAATTCCGCCTCGGCACAAGATAGGCGTCGTGCGCGGGAGTTCCGGAAAGGATCATGAGAACTTCATCACGGACCTCCGGTGTACACTGTTCGTCAGTATCGAGGCTAAAAATCCATTCATGCGTACAGGATTTGATGGCTTGATTTCGCAAATGGCCAAATCCATGGAATGGAATCTGGACCACGCGGGCTCCCAAGTCCTGTGCGATCCGAACCGTCTCGTCTGTACTAGCAGAGTCAGCCACGATAATTTCATCAGCCCACAGCACGCTGTTAATGGTATCAGCGATCTTCTTCGCTTCGTTGTAGGCGATGATATAAACTGAAATACTCATGTCCTGACATCCGGTTGCGGATCAGTCCCGGAATACATGAGACCGGAGAACAAGCAGTAAAACAGTTTCTCGGTATGGTCATTGAGCGCGGGTTGGAAAAGACAGCCGATCGCGATGGTGACCACCACCCCTCTGGCAAGCAGTCCGTAGCTGACATCACCAACAGAGTACGCCGATCGCCATTGTTGGACAAAGAGCCAAAACAGCAGACCGAACCCGACAATGCCTACTTGCACCATGACCAAAAGGTATTGGTTGTGCGGATGAGTTGGGACAGGCAGGCCAAGTTTTTGGACATGTTGAGCGTAGGCTTGTGTAAACCCTCCGGTACCGACGCCCATCAGAGGATGATCCTGAATAATCTCGACGGTGTAATGGAAAAATTCCATTCGTTCGGTCACCCCATCGTACGTAGCCGTCTGGGGATTCCATTGCGCGACACCAGTGGCGACAAGGTCGACCCGATCATGGAACGAGGTGGAGACCTGATAGGCAGCCGAAAATGTCACGCTGAGAGCGATGGCCGCTGCCGCCATGCCGCGCCAGCCGAAATACATATGGAAGGCCACCATGGCAAGCCCGGCCAATACCATGTATCCGGTTCGGCCTTGCACCATCAATAGGACATTGATCGCAGCCAAGCATGCAGCCACCGCCCACCCCCAACGCGCCCATCGGCGTGAGGACTTCCATGCCAACACTCCGAACAACAGCACACCGAATGCCATAAGCAGGTTATGGGTCGTGTGTCGTTTGAATATACAGGGGTCGGACACATTACAATCGAGGCGCTCGTGGATCGGTAAAATCCCCAAACCTAATACAAATGACAACACCAAGGTCACGACCAACGAGGCCGCCAAGGCGAGGATGGCCCGATTCTTTTCTTGGGCATCGATCATCATCGAAACCAACAGTGGAATGAGCAAAAGGTTGGCGTATTTCTTCACCCATAACGCTCGCTCCCCCAACTCTCCTCCTCCCCACAAAGTTCCCAGCAGCAACCAGGCAAACAACAAGAGCGCCGCCACTGCGACCGGCTTCGTCGTGATCCGACGAAGCCTTTCGCGCCACCCGCCGCTGATAGCCCAACACAGCACGAGCAGACCGATGAGGATACTGTCCGCCACCACCCACAGCGGGATCGTGAATCCAAGCGCAGTCGTCGCCCAACCTGCCGCTCGTCTCGCTTCTTTTTGCAAGCGATCAAAGCCCCAGCTCATTTCTTGCATTCGAAAACAATCACAGATGTTCGACAAAATGGAGCGCTGTCATGTTCGGGCAAGATCAAGCTACACTTTGACGGTGGCTCGTGGAGACTCTTGGGGCACTACAACGGGTACAGGAGTGCTGACACGAGTCGCAGCAAGACTGTGAGCCGTTCCGGAAGCGGTTCGTCGCTGTTCCACTTTATATACTAGTCTCCCAAGAACGAGAAAGACACCCACCCACACGCCAAGAATCACGAGCCTCCAGCTGTCCGTCGAGTGATGATACAAAACGGCCAGTCCTCCGCACAGCACCATGACTCCATACTCTGCAAGCACGGTCCGACGATGGGTCCATCCGCTCAAAACCAACCGCTGATAATAGTGTTCACGGTGAGCTTGCCAAATCTTTTTGCGACGGAGCACCCGCCGGATCAAAGTGATCGTTGCATCCACGATGAATGGAGAAAAGATCATGACCGGAACCCACACATCGAATATTCCGTCGCGAACCCCAAGGATTATCATGGTCCCCGCCGAGAATCCGAGCGTAATGCTCCCCGCATCGCCCATAAAAATACGTGCGGGTGGGAAATTATGAGTGAGAAATCCCAGAGCGCCCATCGCGACGAACGTGGCGATGATGAGCATGACCGGATAGTTGGCCTGCCACCCAAAATATGCGAGAAATCCGAACCCAAAAAACGTCATTCCGCCCGCAAAGCCGTCCATACCGTCCATAAAATTATAGAGGTTCGCCATCCACAGGAGGACAAGGACACTCACCGGAATTGCGGCCAGCCCTAACAGGATGGTCGGTCCTCCGGGTATTGGGATGGAAGGCAAGATCAGGCGGACACCACCAATAATGATACACGCTGAGACGGCTTGGACACCCAATCGGAGAGCGGCGGAGAGACCGACACAGTCATCAAGGAAGGACACGACAAAGATGAGGAGCATGGAAGCCACGATCCAGACACTCTCTGACGCCAGACCCTTCGGCAATACAGGTTTCGAGGGTTGAGTAATCGCCAACACACTGGCCGCCAGAATGAGACTGATCACCACACTGCCGATGACGGCTAACCCCCCGGTCTGGGGGGTCGGCATGGAATGCAATGTCCGTTCATTAGGGCGAGACAGTATCGACAAAAACGATTTCGGCGAACATAAACGGTCTGTGAGCCACCAGGCCACCACAAAGGCAAAGATTCCTGGAATGGCAACCATCATGATCGACATGGGTACGCCAGCGACTGATTGGCCTACCAAACTAAAAGGTTCTGTTGACATAGGAGACCCTACCGTCCTCGGGGGAAGCTCTATGGCTCATTCTTACATGGGAATCAAGACGTATGAGCCTGCGAGCGCTGAGCTGACGGAAGACGTTCCACATAACTCAGACATGAGCGACATCGGAGCTCGGCGGATGAGATAGTTCAACAGTCCACACGTGTCACTCCGCGATAAAACGCGATCAGCTCGGGGACCGCTGTCTCGAAGGAACACATAGGTCGATAATCTAATTCACGTGTGATAGCGGCCGAACTATACCAGGCACAGCCGATAAGCTTTGTCAGATGCTCAGTCGTCAAGGGAGCGGGGCAACTACTGATAGCCTGAAGCATATCACCGCATCGCGCGCCGCCCTTGAGGATCCAGAGCGGAACCCGCCATTGAGGATGAGGCTTCCCTAATCCGGCCCGCAACCAGTCATAGAGGTCGGTCATGCAATAGGGCTGGCTATCGGTGACGATATACGTTGCTCGATTAAAACACGACACACGAAGACACCGCAACACCGACTGTACAAAATTCTCAACATGCAAAAGACTTCGTACTGCGGAGAGACGAGGTAAGACCGGAAACCTCCCATGATCGATCGCTTCAATCATCCGATAGAGGTTGCCTTTCTTTGTCGGACCATAGACCATCGGAAGACGGAGCGAGACAGCAGTGAGGCCATGTCGCTCCACATACTCCGAAACAAGTTGCTCTGCCTGCCATTTTGACCGGCCATAGGGAGTCTGTGGATCAGGTACCTGCGATTCATCAATACATCCATCCGTCTCTTCGCCAAAGACTTTGACTGAGCTTGCAAACACAATTCGGTTCACCCTGGACCTCACGGCCGCATCCAGGACGTGCCTCGTGCCTTCGACGTTGACGGCTTCATAGTCCTTCTCTGCTCCGGAATCATCGATGGCATGGACTTTCGCCGCCAGATGCACGATGGCTCCGCAGTCGCTCGCCATTTCCTCGGTTTGCAATGAACGACAGATGTCCGCGACTATCGTCTCGCTTCCCGATGGGAACGAGAGACTTTGGTTCGGTTCGCGAACGACCGCGCGCACCTGGCATCCCGATTGACAGAGCTTCTGAACAAGAGCTGATCCTAAAAATCCCGAGGCGCCTGTCACCAGAACCCGCATGTTACATCAATCAGTCCGATCAACCCCTAGCATTTCGGCAGATGGACTCCCTCAAGCGCGGCTCTTTTGGAGCAGCTCGTGATATAGAGCCAAGGTTTGCCGAATCACGATAGTCGATGAAAATTCCTTCACCACAATATCCCTCCCTCGACGACCCAACTCCTGCCTCAACTCCGGATTTTCCAATAACAATATGATCGCGTCTGCTAACGCAATGGCGTTCCTTGGAGGAATGAGAAGGCCGTTTACACGATGTCGGACGACTTCACGACAACCCGGAACATCGGTAGCAATAATAGGTTTGCCACATGCGGCCGCCTCCAGCAGACTCACGGGTAACCCTTCACGATAGGACGGCAATACGACTACGGTCGCATGTCCCAATACGTCCGGCATGTCGCTTCGGTGTCCCCACCACTCTATCACCCCTTCTTCCTGCCATTGATGCAATTGCCTCGACTGAATGCTTGCGGGATTGTCTTCGTCACATCGCCCAGCAAGCACAAAACGAACTCCTGGTTTCTGCCGTCTTACCAGCCGCGCGGCTTCCAGAAATTCTCCCACACCCTTATCCCTCAACATTCGACAGGGCAAGAGAATAATGTGGTCACTGCTCTCATTGGAGATCGGCCTAAACCTATCGGTATCGACTCCCGTCCCTGGAATCACCCGTGTTTGACTTTCCAGCACAACGTGATCACGTACTAACTGAGCTTGATCCTCTTCATTCTGAAACACGGCAAGCGAGCCGGCGGATTTGCAGGCCGCACTCAACCCGAACTTTAAGAACAGACGGAGCAGCTTCGCCCTCAACTCGTCGCTTGTGTAGGCATACCCTAATCCGGCAAAAACGTTGATGACGGAAGGAACGTCTGCGAGACGAGCGGCAATAGACCCATAGAGAATCGGCTTGATGGCCACGTGATAGACGAGATCGGGTTTTTGAGCTCGATAGAGCCGAGCCAACTCCACGACTGCCAGAAACTCTCGCATCGGATTCACGCTTCGGCGAAGAAGGTTGATGGGGAAAAGTTTAAACCCTTGTCGGCTGATCTCCGGATCGTGCTCCTGAACTCGCATAGCGAGCAATACCTCGAATCCTGCATCCCGCGCTGCTTGTGCCAACCTTATCCAATGCAGCCGGAAATACCAGTCTTCAGTGATGAGATACAACAGGCGCGGACGATCGCTCATGAGAGCTCAACCAACCTTGCAACATCAATACGTATCAGGGTTGATCTTGCCAATTGCGTCGACCCTAGAGATGCGCCTCAGCTCCACAAACTGAACCACTTGCAGTAATTTCTTTTTGTAGTTTTTCGGAAATGCGCTGAGCCAGTACGCTGTAGCCGAGATCTGTAAGGTGAACGTCGTCCACAAAAACCGTGCTTGACATCCCGTTATAGATATAGCGTCCATCCAGATATTGAACTCTGTCCATATCAGCAAGTTCTCGAAGTCTCTGATCCGTCCCTTCATACAAATGTTTAACCTGCTTTTCCCTATATTTGAAAAGGTCAAATGCTGCCTCGGTTTCCGATGGTGGACTCTTGAAACCTGAAAATGGTTGAAGAACCATGAGCCGTTTTGCGCCTAGTCCCTTTGCTAGGACGTTCAGACTATGCTGCGCTTCGATGTATATCGGTATGGCGTCGTCGTAAAAATCCACACCAAGGATATTTTGTTTTTGCCAGAATCTTACCATCCCATTATAGAATTGGGATTGTCCTAAAATATAGTAAATAGGGGCGAAGAACGGCTGAGTGAGAAAGAGTTCATAGGCGTCATTCAGATAAAATCCACCCGCCTTCTGGACCCGCAAACGATGGACGAGATCATTCGCCCCATCTAACGAAACAATGATATGGGGTGCTACTTTAGGACCCCATATTGAAGCCACGATGACCTCTTGTCTGGCTTCGTAGCCGCCGGTTCCAACATTGAGAACTTGAAATTGTTTTCTGGTAAATGGTTTGTTGAATTCCTCTTCGAGCACTGCTATCGGAAATCCCTGCGCGACAGATCCTCCAACTAATAGGACACGACAGATATTGGATTCTCTAATGTCCTCCTTATCGGAAAATTCTTGATCCCAGTCCGGCCCATACATGACGAACGGTTTATAGGATAGATACATGGTTCTCTCTGTCATGCCGGCCGAGTGACTTTTTCTTGTCCAGCCGATATAGAGGCGCGCCGCACCTTCTAGAAGCATGAGCAAAAAAATTAAAACTAGAACGTTCACCAGAATAAGGAAGCCGATTCCGCGCGATGATTCTTGGCTACCCTGTGTCACTATCATCTCCTCTTAGTCTGGAGCATGCTGCACATGCGTCTGTGTAAGAACAGACGGATCGAGCGACAACCCCGTCCATACCGATTGCCACTGGTCTCTCTCTGCTTGACCAACGGAGCCCCAGGACCTGTGAGATCCGCTCCCAACCGTGCGACCCAACTGGAGAACCACGTCTCTTGCAAAAGCAACGCTATGCACACCCACACCCATCATCGCCCACCGTAATGAGGAGCAGTCCTGCACCCTTGCAAGAAGCCGACGACAATAGTTGAGCCGACCACGACCCAGCTTTCCAGCTTTGATTTCAGTCATGCGATAGCCCAAGAGCACTTCCTCCAACGCGGCAAAGCGACTGTGGGAAAAGGATTGAAGCAGGAGTGCTTGATCTTCACACCGACTATCTTGATCAGAATAGGGATGCGCGAGAAACCAGGCCCGCTTGCCCATCCATGTCGGATGGGCAAGCGGAAATCCCCACCATGGTCTACGGCAAACAGTCTCATGTGAGCTTGCCGTTGGGTAGCAGCTGATGATCTCGCCTTCTCCCTTGAAAATCACAGCGCCGGTCCCTAGCAGATCAATGTCCCGATGCGCTTCAAGAAACCGCACCTGCCGTTCAAGCCGCCGAGGATACGACACGTCATCGGCATCCATCCGGGCAACATACTGTCCTTTCGCCAGACGCATACATTGATTCAACCGCGACGCCAGGCCCATATTCCCGGATGGTTCCTGAATGAATCGGACTCGGGGGTCCTTCACCTGCATCACACGTTCCGCCGTCCGATCGGTTGAACCATCGTCGACAACGATCAGTTCCCAGTCTTGATACGTTTGGGTAAGAATCGACCGCAACGCAAGGTCGATGGTCCCAGACGCGTTGTACGCCGACATCACCACTGTGACCAGAGGGCTCGCATTCATGTATAGTGGATCATCGACAAATTGCGTTGATGCTGGATGTTCAAAAAGGTCTTCCAGCGAGGCCGCAGTGAGCGAAAGGCCGAGACATACGTGGTTGGTACGTTGAGGTCTTGAGCAATACGAGAACAAAGCCGGAGAGCTTTTTCAACATCCTGTTAACTTTCCCTGTAAAACATCCGACCAGGCCAGCCGGCGGCGCTGTAGGTCCAGGCTCCCCGCAAGCGCCAGGACAACTCGAAGGCCAGCCGACGCGCGGCACGAGCACCCCGTCGTTTCCCCCAGATCAACGCAGCGCATGAAACACATAGAGTCCTGAGCCATGCTAACCATGGGCCAGTCTTGTGCTGGCTGGCCACTCGCTCAAAGCTCGGCCAATCGATGGATCGGATGGGTTGCTGCGTAGCTCGTTGAGCCAGTTTCTCGAGCAACTCCTCAAATCGCCGATCATACGTATGCTCCTTTCGGACTCGTTCGAATCCTCGGTATGCAATAGCATCTCGTTGTTCAGGATTGGCCAGGAAATAATTAATGCGCTCGGCGAGTTCATCCGGACCATCGAATACAATGATTTCTTCACCGATGCGAAAGTACTCTTCAAGATACTGAGCGGGTTCAGTGAGCAGGCACCCGCCTGCACCTGGCACTTCGAATACGCGCGCCTTGATTTGGCGGCTACGGTACGGCAGCAGCCCACGAAATTGAATGCCCGAGTCTCCGAAGTTTAGGGTGAGCACGGACTCACGGTAGATACGCAGAAGATCCGTGGCAGAAACTGGCCCTGCAGGCCAACCGTGACCGAAGCACTCGACCTGGATGCCTCTGGCTCGTAGAATTTCGATCCACTTGCTTCTGTTGCCATACGCACTGCCCACGAACGTCACAGGGTGCGTACACTGCTGGGCAGGCAGCGGCTCAACCAACGTGTCACGGCTTGCCCCCCATTGAGTCAACACAAAGTTGTCTAACTTATTGTAGTGGGCTTTCTTGACTGCCTTCGGATAGGTGGTCGCATAGCAGTCGACATGCGGGGCCACGAAGCGCGAAAACTGTTCATATTTCCAGGAGTCGTCCGTGCCCCAGTTGATGATCACAACGGACCCGTTCGCCCGAACAAGGTCCAACGTCTCCCGCCACAATTCATAACTCAGGAGCACACAAAAGATGACGTCCGGTTGTTCCTGATCGACTCGGCGCAGAAATGCTCGATTCAATTCCGCAAAGTCACAATAGGCGGAACGATCCCAGGAATCAAAAAACGACACGTCATGCCCCAGTGCCCGAAATGCAGGCAGGAAATTTGCGTACTCGTACCCATCCCCGCGGAGAGGATCACCATAGTTGTGCCGGCCAAAAACACAGAAAATGCGCATCAATGGAACGTTCTCTTGGAGGAGTGGGTAAGATATATAAACCCTTCACCGACACATGCTTCGGAAAGAGCACATACATTGCCCTCACAAGCTATACGGCAAGTCCGCATCAAATACTGGCTCACAAAGACACTACGCCCTTGTGGAAACGCGTTTGCAGGTCTGGAGTAATTTCCGATTTGTCCACGCATGGCGATCAACAGCAATCGTATTGATATAGGTATCTGCATAAATCAAATAATCATTTTGCTGCAAAATGCTCTGCAGTTCGCTAATTTTCTCCTCGCCCCCATCTTCCGTATAGGTCAGCGTCTCGACACAGAACACCTTCGGCCTGAACCGCTCGAAATCAAAACCTTTCAGTATCGATAGATCCATCCCTTCTACATCAATCGACACAAAATCCGGCACTGATTCGAAGTACTCCTCAAGAACTTGGTTGACTGTTTTAATCTCCACCGGAATCACACGCTCAATCTGTTCTGTCCCATAAGCCTGATACCGCTCGGCCTCCTCACGGGAAAAGGTATTGAGCGTTGACGTGGTCATCAAGAAAAGATCTGCAGTACCAGGCACATTTCCAATGCCCACCGGCAAGCAGATATCACGAGGGCGAACTTGTTGGAATGCCCTCAGGGCATTCGGGTCCGGTTCAACGCATACACCACGACCACCCTGCCTATAGAAATAGTATGTGTTGCTGAGGTATCGAGGATGATGTGCGCCAATATCAAGATAGGACACTTGACCGACATCGAGCACGGCCAAGACATAATCAACGATGAGATCTTCCCCACACTGAGCGTATGAGACCTTTTCAGATCCGATTGCCCAATTGGCCAAATGACTGAGCCGCCGCCTCAGCCGACTAACTAGCCCCATAGCCCCCGTTCCTCACATTCATGGACCGTTTCTCCATAGGTCAGTGATCTGGAAGAGATGGACAGGGCGTAGGAGAACCACAACATCTCACAATCATATTCAGCCCTATTCCCAAAGACACCGAACACTTTCACAGTGAACAGGCCGTAGGAGCCCGCCGCGCCGTCACATGGTAGCCAACCGTAAAACGCCTCTCTCGGTCGAACTGATCAAGCCATCTGCATAACACAGGGACGATCAAGCCAAGGACAGGAACCAGCACGACCCACATCGGAAGCCAGAGCAGCCGAATCCCCACCGGGAGATTCGTACTCCACGGACTGGTCGCTTGAATAAACCGTAATGATTCCTGTCCGAAAAATCGAAAGGATCCTTCGTTCGGCTCAACGGTGATTTTCTCAAATCCAGCCTCCGTCAGAAAGCGCTCGTACCACCAGGGTGTATAACCACCATAATAATGGTAGGGCTCTTGATGAATTCCTGATCCAAGCGGCGCGGTGAGAACGAGTGTTCCTCCTGGCTGGAGAATTCTTGCCAGTTCATAGACCACTCGAATGGGCTCAGGATGATGCTCGAGCACCTCTGTACAAAGCACCACCCCAAAGCTGCCATCAGGGACTGGAATGGCCGTCACATCCGATACGAAATCAAGTGCCCCATAACCGCCATGTCGAAGCTGCTCGCCCCGCAAAGGCGCGAGGTCCTGGGTACGATAGTCGCAGTGTGCGAACAGCTCACGATACGGGCAGGACCCGGCGCCGACATCCAGCACTCTGGTGCCATTCGGCACCAACGACGCCTGTTGTGCGATCCATCGATCACGCCGTACGACGTTATAGGCAAACAGCTCGCTCTGAGCCAGCCAGGCTCGTAGACCGCTACCCACGTGCCTTCACAAATTCAAAAAGACCGCACCCATACTCCAGATTGTCGGCCGCTTCCGGCGAAATCTCCTCGTTGAACCGCCCCACATCGTCAACGAGAGAAAAAGTCTTGAGCTGGAGTTCTTGGAAAAAACCCCGGACCGTGCTTGGCGAAAATACTCGATGCGCATTGAAACACACCCGCTCACGTCCAACCGGCACCGAGAGGAAGAGCCTCCCACCCGGTTTCAATACCCGCTGTAGCTCCGTGGCTGCCAGCCGGCTCCCCTCAGGGTTGATGGGGTCACCGTATCGACCAAGTCCCACATGCTCAAGGACATGAAGACAGGACAATGACGTGATGCTTCCGGCACGAAAGGGCAACTGAACGATATCTCCACCCAGCGGGAGGAAGTTCGAAAGGTGAACGCGGAGCGGCCGATAATCGACAAAAATGGTCTTTGTAGTCGCGCTTAATACATTGATCATCATCACGCTCGAACCGATGTCGACATGAAAGGGAGGCATCACGTCGTGCAGGCGCCGCGCAAGCCATGCAGCTTGAAAAAAATAATGTGGATCGAACGGTGTGTCCACGACACGATCAGCGAGACATGGATACGAATCGCGAAACGAGATCTGTTGTGTGGCAACCATCTTGTTATAGATATTCCATTCCACGAAATAGCGAGGCAATGCGCCAATGCTGGTAAAGAGGCGAGGGCCAAGAAACGCCGCACCCCACCGAACGATTGCACTGTTGCGGAAATGATGTCTCACGAAGGCGATAGGGAAACGATCATCGTTAATAGAAGCAGCGCGAGAACAGCGGTGAGCGATAGAGATCCACTAGTGGCATACTCGATCGGTGATACTCCAGTATTCAAAAACATCATGAGGAAATGGCCTCTCCCGCTCAAACCTCTGTGCCATGGCAGAATAGCTCACAAGGTCTCTCATATAGAGCGACTTCCAGTCAGCGACGCACTGTTGCACTCTACTCACCCAATCATGATCCAGAATATCCAACTGGGTACAACATGAGGCTATACGAGAGGCATCTTGTGTACCCAATGAGATCGTGGCTCTCCCCGTTTGAAGCCCGGCAGCGATCCGCATCAGTGACAACCATTGCCATCCTTCCCGCTGTGGAATATTGACGATCACTTTCCCTGATCGATTGATGGCGTTGCGGCGATTCCTTGAAATAAATTGCCGAGGACAGGCCACCGACAAGCCCCCCTTCTCCAACAACGCGAGCAATTTTGTCCGATATTCCGTCATGGCCCCGGTAAACACAAGGTCGTGAACGGTATCAAACGCCTTACCAACCACTTCGCATGGACCATCCCCAAGGGCAGGAAACGGGATCGTGCGCACGTCTAGACCTGGCAACATGACCGATATGTTTCGTAATTCAGGCAAGTCGCCTAAGACAAAGAAACACCGTAGATAGGGCAAGCACTCCGTGAGATACCTGATCCGCTTCAAAATCGTGGCCGAATGCATATAATCGTTCTGACTACCAAGGGGGGCACCGTGGAAATAGATCTGGCCATGTTGGAAATCCAAATGCTCGGTCATGATCACTGCGACTCGTTTTCGTGATGATCGGCAAAAATCCAGTAATACATCTCTACTCTTTTCGGTGGGAAAACCTTCAATGACAACATTCAGAGACGACCGGCGTGGCTGTCTTCCGACGGAAACCGGATAGCCGTGTTGTCGGAAAGCAGTGACCGCAAAGCTCACCTGGTCGCCAATCCCATACAATTGATGATTATAGACCCAACAATGGATCGAGGGCTTCTTCAACGGGTGCCTCGTCTTGCCGCTTCGATAGAATCGACGGGATTCCTCCAGTCTTGGAGCCACGCCGCCTCGGCAGTGAGTGCGCTCAGAATTTTGCGCTGAACCTCTTCAAGCGAGAGGCCTGAAAAAGAGGGGATAGATCGTTTTGAGAGCACTTGTGCTTGTGCAAATTCGCCTTCGCTTTGCAAGATGGCATGGAATTCCTTCCCTTGACGGACTATGTTGAAATTATGAAAACCCTCCAAAACGACCTGGACCGGTTCAGCCTCTTCTTCGCAGGCGACCGACTTCAACGCCGGAAGGCTTGCGGCAATACTTCGGAGCACCTCACTGACAGAATCCCCACGATGACATGAGGAATAGCCACCGGCCTCGGCCTTCTCCGGAGAAAACTCCCCTTCCCGCTGAAGAATGGCATAGTATCGATCATGATGACGAATAATGTTGTAGCCGGTTACTCCCTGACGAACGAGCTCGATCTCGGGTACTGCCTGAGGCCTGAAAAACCTGAACCCTCCATGCCGGCGATACACCGCGAGGACTTGGGCGGCATACTGGTACAAGGCAGGAAATGGCCTGAGAGTTTTGGAAATCCATTGAACCAACCTGCGCCGCAATCCTTCGCGTCGCCCTCCGAGCGGATGAAGGTATATTCCTTCCAGTTCTTCCAAGGTATTGGCGTACATCCCAGGCGGAGCGTCGTTTTTACAATACTGGGCTAATACCGACCAGTCATTCAGCTCGATGCGAGGATTTCCATACGTCTGGATCATGGCGCCGCTCAATTCCCATACCATGCCGAACTCCGTCTTAATTCGTAACATCGGCTGTGGAGGGCTTTCAAACACTCGTGCCCAGCCATGATTCTGAATCGTACAATCGCTCAAGGCCAATTTCAGATTGTCGGAAGCAACTTCTGTTAGGTCAGACGTTCCTCTGAATTTCGTGTAGAGATCAGAAACCGAGCCCCAGAAGTTCTCGGCAAAACTCCGCCCTAGAAACTGCTGTTGCGCATGGACGATGGTGCGCCTGTGCATGTCCCAATATGCGTCATGATCTTCAAGAAGCCAGCATATGCGGGTGGTCAGTTGCTCCACAAGAAAACGATCAAGCTCCGGCCTTCGATAATAGTGGTCGACCAACATGCCTGTTAGCGCGTCTTTCTGCCAGACCTCATTTCGCACGCCGCGCAGAACAATCCCATTTTCCTCATCATGAACGAATACCGAGGTCCCCACAGTGTCAGTCACGATTGGAATCGCTCCCGCCCTCATGGCCTCCATAATCGAGACAGAATGCAGAACCACACTGGGAAGCATGAGAAAATGCGCGCCGGCCATTAAAGACTGTATTTCATGGCTGGTCAGATAGCCTTGATCCCAGACGATACTTCGGCCGATCTCACCTTTGACCCAGGAGACATCAACGCCATATTCGCGCAATTCGACATCGCCGGGCATTGTGCTACGAAGCATCAGAAGGCCGTCTCGACCACTGGCTACAATCTCTTTCCAGAACCGTAAGACAAGATGCCCGCCTCGGCGAAAGAAATTCGCTGAATTCTGGTTGGCAGAGTTGATAAACAAGAATCGCGGTCTAGAAAGCGATGGCTTTTGCTCAGGTTCGTGCATAGAGAACGCATTGGCACTTAACCCCATTCTTGAGGAAAACAACTTCCCGTCGATGGCCGGGTCGGAGAAAAACGAGCTCAGCGCATGAAGCGTGTCCGGTACATGGGAAAAGATTCCGAGACACAGAGGATTCGAAAAAATGCTTCGATAATGCTCCTTGAGTTCTTCATGGTTTTCAACATTGCCGCTTCCTTGCTGAGCAAACGGGAACAGAACTGGCGCAAACGACTCGCAGTGAAAGACAAATGGTCGTTTGAGGGAGGGAAATGGAGCGGTATGATGAAATTCCAGGTCCCCCTTGAGAGCGGTTGTCAGAACGTGATCAGGGGGCCAGAAATACTCTTGATATCTCTTTGCAATAGAACTTCCATCACCTCGATCGTGACGATGCGCTTCCCACTTTGCTCTCTCTACCACAGTCCTGCGCACAGAAGAATCATCCCGGAACTTGCGATAGAGCTTGACATTATCCCAGGCGGAAAGTTTGATATTCTCCGAAACATGATCGAACAATGCCCGATAGATCGGATGAAATCCATCCAATGGAATGTAGTGGCTAAGACTCCAAGGAATCGAGACGTTTAAGAGAGGACTGGGCATTTTATGTTATGTCGCCGGTTCATCGGCCAAGAGATGTACCAGACTGCACAACCAGCTTCGGCCGTAGACTAAGAAACTAGTCGTTCTTTTCGCCGCCACACCCCAGGCTCTTCCAGATGTGGTGCGTTAGTGCACGGCCAAAAGTGGTTGGGGATATTCTTGAGTATATGCAAATGCGAGGTGGCGCCCATCACGATTGAAGAAGAACCCATTAGGACCACCCGGCGGGTGTGACAGTAGAACCAGTACCATGCTGACTACGGCATAAGGGCTTTCCGTCGATCCCTGATTCATTTCCGTACGGGCTTCGCCGGGCACCAACACATTGATCTGAACATCCTTGCTCGGATACCTCAACACACATTCGGCCGCAAGAGATGCCCCCAGCGTATTGAGAGCCGACTTACTGACATTATATGGGCCGAAACCGGGCGTCGATGCCCAGCCCGCGAAAGAGGACAGAAAGAGAATCCGAAAACCATCGCCATGACCTAAGAGCGGCATGGCTGCCTTACACGTTAACCATTGACCTGTCACGTTCGTTGTCAGGAGGTCCGTCCAAGCGACCGCACTTTGACCAGTGAGTGGGAATGCAGCCTCTCCTGATTGAGGAAGGGCGGCGCTGTTCACCAACCCATAGAGGCTAGGGGTAACGAGCTGGATATTTCTCACCGCACGGGCAAGATCGTCCTCCGATCTAATATCCACCGGAACAGCGATACAGCGCCTGACATCGATACCAAGCGCTGCGCCCTCGTCCACCGCTTCACGTAATTTCTCGATTCGTCGCCCTGAAATAAAGACCCGAGCTCCTGCAGCAGCAAGCGCCAGCGCAATGCACCGCCCATATCCGGTGCCCGCGCCCGTTATCCAAAAATCTCTTCCCTTAAGCCGCTCCCATCTCGTTTGCGGCAAGCCGAAACGATGTTCCCGCCAAGAAGCCGGATGGACGTTTTGCACAATGCCTGGCGTTACAATGTTTTTCTGGAACAACCTCATACTTCAACGGCACTACACGACCTGTTATTGTTTTGGCCTAGCGCCAGGATTTCATTTTCAACAGCATCACGGGATACGTCGCGAATGACCCCCGGCATCTCAATGACGTCGATCTCGGTCAGATCAATAGAACCTAACGCATGCGGCATACCATAGATCCAACCTTCATAGGAGATGACGTCGTAGCCTTCCTCCGGCATGGCACGAAGTAAAACAGGTGATTTCGTAAAACCAGACGCGCGGGAGCGACCGCCAGTTGCGGCGACAGGGATCTCCCCCGCTCCCCCTCTGATTTTCAGAATCATCCCGTCAACTTCAGCAATGGTTTCTCCGACCAGCATGCCGGGAATCGACGCGAGCAAGCCGGAATCCCATTCCACATAGGCCCCATGGGGCACCCCGTAGAACAGACCGTCAAATTTCACGAGGTTGTAATTGCCGATGGTCCACAACAATTCCGGTTGAGCATTCTTAGTCGCGACGGAGAGGATAGCGAAATCTTCTCCATGCACCGGCACTCCGGACGATGTTTGGGCACCGGCACCCCGTCCGGTCACAAGGCGTATGATACGCTTCAGCGGCTCTTTAACATAGGCGACAGCTACCGCGTGCGGGAGCAGACGGGCAAGTTGCAGATCACTCAGATACCCTCCGGTTCCGCTGTTAAAACGTTCCTGACGGATGAGACGCCGAAGCTCCTCTTCAAATGATGGAGGCAGCAGCTCGGCCATCTGACGCCATACGCTGACATTGCGTTTGCTTTCTCCCGTGCTCTTGGATTTTCTTTCGATCGATGATCTCCGCCCAAACGGATTTTTTAAGGCTTCCTGATCCACGGCAATATACATCTTGCCGAATTGCAGAATACGAGGTTTGCTGGGGATCGTAGCGGATTCAGACATGTCGCCCACGCTATCCACTCGCATGTAGGATCCGGACGCGCGCTGCTTCTTTTGATCATCGTAATGACCGCGTGAATTCGCCCATCGACCACTCTCTTCAATAACCGCGACAAGCTCCTCTTCGGTTGGATACCGTAGAATTCCCGCGATTGCGTCCGACTCAGGGCTTGTCACGTCAACACTGCTCAGTGCGGCGGGAACGCCATAGTACCAGCCGTTGTAGAAAAGGATCACATGCGTGTCCATTTTACGCACCATGCGGGGCGATTCTCCCGCGATCCCGAATAACGGAGGCTCCGCCAACGGTTTGTCGGCATCCAACGTTTGAGTATCTTGCGCAGGGTACATAGGAAGTGCTTTTGCTGGACGCGCCGGGGTTTCCTCAGCGAGAGGCGACCGCTGGCTGGCAACTTCAAGCGCCCGCTCCTCTTCCGTAGGACTCGGGATATTTCCGGCATCTTTACCCCCCGCCACTTCAAATTCTCCGGCGCTGATTGCGTCGCCATTCGCTGAACCGGTTCGCGCTTTGTCGCGATTGAATTTGACGTCCTCAATTACCCGATGGGCCCAAGCTCCCACATTAAATCCCGCATCGTAGAGGGCAAGGACGATACGCTCAAACCGCTCTTTTCGTACCTGAGCGTCGATGTACGGATCGGTGCTGTGCCACTGGTCTGCGGGAAGAGCTCTCGGATACTTCTCGTACATTATTTCCTGAGGTTCCTTCAACACAATGTTATGGGAGGCCGGATCAATCCAGTAAACGCTGCCGTTCACCAAGATCAGCGGGTTGATGTTCGCCAGCCGACCGATATACTTGCGATTCTTGAGAATGAGATCAATCCCCTCTTCCACGTCTTGATCCGTTTCTCCCGGAACGCCGATGACCCAGTTAACCTCGGTAAAGATCCCCACCTCCCAGCAGTCCTTTAGGTTCTGGGTGATCATGTCAGTCGTGTATCCCTTCATCTGCAGCCGTAACGTGCGCTCTGAAAAAGCGTCGATCCCGAAACGAAGCGCGACAAAATTGGCCTCCCGCAGCTTCTCGAAGAAGGCCCGGTTTTGCTTCCTGTTGACGCGGAGCTGGCCGGTGAGTTTTACCTTCCGATGAAGACCACGACGAATAATCTCATCACAAATCTCCATGACTCGCTCGGGCATACCGCCAAGGTCGCTCTCGTTAAACATGAACAGATGGCAGCCCTGTCCGACCAACCACTCCAGTTCATCCACAAAGTTTTCCTTGGTACGAATGCGCCAGTAGAACCGTTCGGCGCAGAACGTACAGCGCGACCAGCGACAACCCCGGCTTGCGATAATGGGCGTCAATTGGTAGTCATTGAAGTTTCTGTACACGCTCAGGTCGCACCACTCGTACTTGGGGAATTCGATCTGATCGAGGTTATGAATCATCGGCGCCGGAATATAAGAATATTCGGGCGTATCGAAACGGGACAGTACACCCGGCTGATTGAACGGCCGCTCACCCCCGGCCAATGCCTCTAACAGCGGACCCGCCGTGAGGTCTGCTTCGCCGATGCACATGTAGTCGCATTCCGGAAATGCGCGAAGGCCGACATCCGCGTTGTAGCAACTGAACCCGCCCACCACAATTATGATATCGGGTAACTGAGCCCTGACGCCGAGCGCAACCGCCCGCGCCGCCGCCTCATTGCATCCTTGGATCGAAAGCCCGAGTACTTTTGGCCGCGCTGCAACCAAAGCCGCGATCGTCTCGTCGATGACCGGCCTGAAGAACTCCAATACTTCGTTGCGCCCGGTTGGACCGGAAGCCCCTCCCCCTGTCGCAGTCCACAGATCGTAGTGCTCCGCCTGCCAAGGATCCTCCGGCAAAGCCAAATCACCAGGCAGCGTGATGCAGCCACCCATGTCAAAGAGCCGGTGAATATGAAACCGATGGTAGGAGATAATGTCGAGATCGACAATCTGAAAAGATACCGCGGTCTTCTTCAGGGCATTGTTCAAATATCCCAATCCATTGGGCATCAAGGACAGGTTACGTGAGGGGCAGTCGACAATAGCCACGTCCAGATCCTTCCTGAACTGGACCTCTGGGAGTTCGATCGGATAAATATTGCGTGGTAACGGCGTCCATCCGCGGGCCGGGATGACGTCGGGCGCAACCTCCGCCAAAACCGTGAGATCGACTATGGGGATCGATTGAGGCAACTGCCTCATCATCTGCATGCGTGATAACGCCAACGTTTCGCAGAGGAACGCTGTTTGCGTTTCGACGGGCAACGCCCCAAGCGTGATACTGGCTAAGCCATGCAGCTGGTGCATCTCTGAAAGATTTTCGTACAACACAACGCCGATAATCCGAGCATTGAGGCTTGGGACATGCTGCAACAGGTAATCTACAAACCTCTTCGAACCAACCAGGGTAAGGCCTGGCAATGTCATGAGATGCGCCCCAAGCGCACACAGACACGCCACATCATCTGACCCATTGTCGAAGGCGAAGCATTGGTGAGGACTGAACGTGACACGTGCCCCCTCAACCTTGGCAGTTGCATGGCCTTTCTTAAGAGTCAAAACGACGGCTGTATCGGTCATCACTTACCTCACATCAAAGTTAAAGAATCGATACTTCAACACGACCCGGCCCTGCGCGCGATTTATCCCTTCCAACGGTAAACGATGGGAGCGAGCGAATACAGACAACATGCGTACGGATGCTCTCTCAAATAACTTTCAGCCTGTTCCCATTCGGGTCATCATCAACTTTTATCGTCATCCACCGAGGCGTCACAGCCAAATCATCGCCCTACAGGCTGAGTTGCATATTTGGGAAGAGATCGCACTTCATCGATGGTGGCGATCAATCGTGCTCCGTCCCACCCGCTGGTGGCGTCGCACAACGCCGCCAGTTCATCCGGTATCGAATTTTTGTTGATCGCGGGCATCGCGATAATGGGCTTATTGTGCTTCTTCGCCATTTCGACTTCCATATCAACCCAAACTCGGGCGCTCCGAATCTCATACACCCCGGCAAGCAGCACAACAACATGCACGGGAATAATCTGGCTTTCCAGAGAAGTTCGAATAAATCGGCCTCCTGCTTCCGTATTCGGACTTATTGCTGGGTCATGCCACGGCAAGCTGAAATTCCGCCACAGGAGCCCCGGTATCTTGTCCATCAGTTCGGTATATTTCGTCCAATCCTCATGAAAACGCCAGGCATGAGTAATAAAGAGGTCATAGGTTTTTGAATTCCCCATTATGAGCGTTCCCGAATCGATCGCTACCTGGTCTAACCCCTAGATGCCACGTGGACTTTTTCTAGAATCACTTCGTAGTTTTTGGCAACCAGTAGATCCGGGTGAACCCTTCCTTCGTCCGTCGACAAATCGAGATGGCCAATACTCTTTGGCACAGCAAAATACTCATCTTTGAATTTTACGAGGTTGTACCTCTTTACAGAGCACAGGAGCGTCGGAGCGTCTGCCGGCACTTCATAATTGATTCGACGTGGAAGGATGCGATCTTGATACATGGCTCGAAGTCTTCCCGCGACGCGTGGTCCTAGGAACGAAACAATACCTTTGCGAAAGGGAATCCAGACACGATCTGCAAGATACTGCCCGATGATTTCTTTCGCCAGTGATAGCCATAACGACCACACCGCCAAAAATGAATAGCCGCTTTGCTCAGTTAAGTCGGCATACCGAGTTTCAAGCTCGGAACCGATGCGCCGATTCCGCATCCGCAAAGCCCAGATATTGCGATTTTCACGAAGCGGTTGAAATCGACCTGTGGAAAACGCTTCCACAGCCGTCAGCGCGTGGCCATTAATATGTGGGTACGCCTTTTCCAGCAGCTGTTTCAGCGAAGCCCGCTGGCCATTTGTGCCAATTGGGTCCGGATGAGCGAAGTGCCACAGCGCCACAGCCTCATCATGCCACACTTCCTGCCAACCGGCATTGATCAGGCGCCACCCCAAATCATAAGGCCCACATAGATAGCCTCGATAACTGGGATGTTCATCAAAACCTCCGAATCGGATCGCGTCGGCTCGACGCACAGTCATACATGCACCCTCATTGACAATGAGAGGCCACCATTGCCAGCGCTCGCTATCCTTGAGTGTCTCAGTGTCGGCCAGACCTTCGGGATAGAGGAGAGACGTGCGCCATTCATAGTGCATAAGCACCAGTGGAACAGCCGATCCCCCGGACTCCATCTGAAATGAACGAAACACGGAACGCACGAAATCAGGGGGAAACACCGCATCACTATCGCATACACAGATCAATTCACCACGCGCATGCAACAAGCCGGCGTTATAACCGACATGTTTGTGATAGATACCCTGTTGGTTGCACGTGATGACGACATCTGCCTTCTTCAACACTTCGTCGACGACGCGGTCATAGACTTCCACCCATATCAGCTCATACTGATCTTTCGGCACATCTTGTTGTAGCAGCCAATCCAGGGTGGTGAACCTCTCGCGACATCCCCAATCTAATAGAATGATGGATAGGCGGGGAGAGGAAGCCGATACGCTTTTGTGAACGATCATCGAAATAATATCCTGAGAAGGTCTATTTAACGAGCACAACAATTGAGGCGTACAATCATCTACTTCGCTCAATTGCTAGAACTAGAATGGAGAGCAAAACGATTCTCAGCGACTTTCGCTCTGGGCTTGAAAGCGCATGAATACGACACCGAATAATGAGCTTGAGAAGTTCACTTCAATGCGCTCAGCCTCTATCGAACATTCAAATGGCGCAAAATGGCTTCTTCAACAGTCTTGCTCGTGCGATCAAGATCGCGAATAAAACTGTTCCTCAAGGACCTCGAAGGTTGTCGCAAGATCGACAAGACCGTCAAATGGTCGATCGCGATCCAAGCACACCAAGCAGTGCGCGATCGATCGGCGAACATCCAACACACATCCACCCCGTGTGCCATCTACCTGCATCACACCAAGATCAAGAAAGTAATCTCCAGGACTTATACTAAGAACGAATGCAAATTTAAAGACCCGTGTCTCTCCGCCAGAGATTGGCTTTAATTGTTCTCCCATAATGATTGTATTTGTGGCATAGACATATATCCCCTCCACCGTCTTGATGCAAAATCCAACTGCGGGTTCCTGTACATCTCTAAAGAATGCCGCCTTCACATAAATGTGAAGCATGGATCGGAAAGAGACGTCGACGACATCCCACAAGCCTTCACATTGGAGTGCATAATCTACGATCTTAGCGTCGCCGTTACCAAATCGCGTCTCGGTCTTATTGTAGCTTTTCCGGCCATGACAAACATCCTCCATCGAGTGTGTACTTGCCATTTCCGAAACCACCCTATTTACACCACCTATCTCTTCTCTTATCGTGGTGCTTTGTGAGCCTTCCGATGAGCTATTCCTGCCGAAGAGCAGTTCATGATACTTATCGACAATCAACCCAGGCTCTCCGGTTGCTATCATCTTCCCATGATCCAGCAAAACCGCCTGCTGCGCATAAGTTGTAACCAACGCCATACTGTGAGTAACGAACAAGATCGTGATACCTCGCTCGCGCAAGGCCGACAAATGCTCATAACATTTATGTTGAAACTTCGCATCTCCTACCGCCAATGCCTCATCAATTATCAGAACATCAGGGTCTACGTGAATCGTGGCTGCAAACGCTGCCCGCACAAACATCCCCGATGAATATGTTTTGACGGGCTGATCGAAAAACTCCCCGATGTCGGCAAACGCTTGGATGTGCGGCATGCGCTCGATCATCTCATCACGAGGGATTCCAAGTAATGCGCCATTCAGCATCACATTGTCACGTCCTGTGAAATCGGGATTGAACCCAGCTCCGAGCTCGAGCAATGCCGCAACTCTCCCATTCACAGCCACGCTGCCGTTTGTAGGTTGGACTATTCCCGCAATGATCTGAAGAAGAGTGGATTTTCCTGATCCGTTTCGTCCGATAATTCCGATGGTCTTCCCCTTGGAGATATCAATGCTGACCTCATTGAGAGCCAAAAACTCTCGGTGATACCGTTTCCGAAATGGATGGAACGTCTCGAAAAGTCGCTCCTGTGGAGAAGCGAAAAGCCTGAATTTTTTAGATACGTTCCTAACTGAAATTGCAATCATCTGATGATGTAGGCGGCGCTACATTACGTCGGCGAATTGCGGCTTGAGTCGGCTAAACACGTAGGAGCCCGTTAGAAGCAAAAAGAGTGCAACGCTCCAAAAGTACACAGTCTGGCCAGCATCCGGCAACTGATGGGAGAGCAACACGCCACGATACCCCTGAATAATGTAGTCGAGAGGGTTATACCTCAAGATCGGTTGGTACTGTTCTGGCAGATTATCGGGTGACCAGACGATGGGGGTCGCCCAAAACAAGAGGTTCAACCCAATACCAAGCCCATGAGAGATGTCCCTATAGAATACTTGGATAGCTGATAGGAGCCAGCCTAACCCTACAACGAGGACACAGGTGCAGAAAACAAAGTAGAGCATCAGGAGCATAGAGAGATGAAACGTAACGTGATAGTACGCCAACATCCCAGCCAAGAGAACCGTGAAGACCCCGTGGGGTACTAGACTTGCCGTCAGATGGACTGCTGCGAGAACTTCCGAAGGGAAGACGGTCTTCTTGATAAAATGGGCGTTCCGGACGACGGAATCCGTGATCGAGGTCAGCGATTCGTTAAAAAACAGCCACGGCACAAAACCAGAGACAAACCAAAGTATGAATGGTGTATTGCCTGGCCCCTGAGATCGAAATCCAATGGCAAAGACAAAATAGAATATGAATATGACGGCTACCGGATGTGCAAACGTCCATACAATCCCGGCCAGCGTCCCCGCGTACCTGCCCTGCAGATCTCGAGCCGCCAGGGCAAGAATCATCGTCCGGTAGCGATACAGATTCCGAAACAGCTGAAGAATCAGTACCACCTGCCGTTCGGTGAGGTATGGATATCTATTCGATTGAGCTGACTGCACAATATGCTGCTTCGGCGATCTGCGATAGACATGCGAATTTTACACATTCCCATACCGCGTGTTCTTGATCATCGTGTATCCCTTGATCAAGTCGCTGATTCCAGCATCGAGCGAAAACATCGGCGTGAAACCAGTGGCTTCGATTTTGGCGTTGGACACGATATAGTTCCGTTGATCCGGGTCCTTGCCGACCGGAGCATCGAGGAACACGAAGTCCGGCACCTGCTTCTGGATGTGTTCACAGAGCTCTCGCTTCGACACATTGGCATCGGACAGACCGACGTTGTAGATCTGGCCTTTCATCTTGTCGAAGTTTGACATGGCATGTTGGAACACGCGCGAGACGTCACGCACATGGACGTAATTGCGCTTGAAGGAACTTTCAAACAACACCACGAAGCGATCGTGGACGGCCCGGTACGTAAAATCGTTCACCAGCAGATCGATCCGCATGCGCGGCGACATCCCAAACACCGTGGCCAGGCGAAAACTGATCGCGTTCTCCCGCTGCATCAGCTCTTTCTCAATGCCGACTTTTTCCTTTGCATAGATCGAAATTGGATTGAGTGGCGACTCTTCGGTGCAGAAGTTATTCTTGTCCCCGGTGCCGTAGGCGCTGTTGGTCGTGGGCATCAGGACCATCTGCTGCTTCGACAGCAGCTTCAGCATCAGAACTATGGCGTCATGGTTGACCGTGGTTGCGCCCACCGGATCCTGGCTGCACATCGGCGCCCCCACCAGCGCGGCTAACGGAATCACAATATCGGCCTTCTTGATCAATGGAGCCATGACACTTTCAATCCGGATATCGCCTCTCACGACCGAAAAGTTGGGATGATGGCATATATGGTTGAGACTGGACTGCTTGTACATGAAGCTGTCCAACACCGTCACCTTGTGGCCGAGCTGAAGAAGATCTGGGACCATGATAGAGCCAAGATAACCCGCGCCGCCCGTGACAAGGATGTTGAAATTCATAGATCTGTCCTTTTCTGTTGATTGAACCATGATCGCACAAGCCTAGCCCGCTAGCAGGGTGGCGGCTCGATGATAGTCGTCGGGCACTCCGATGTCGATAAACGTCCGCGTGAATTCAAGTCCAAATAACCTCTGGCCGGCGGCGAGCGCGCCTGGAAACAGGTCGTTTTCTAAGGACAGCTTTTCACCGAAAGTCCGAGCCCCGGACAGTACGCGTGGGTGCACCCAATAGACTCCCCCGTTGGCAAGGCGAGGCCCTTGCTCTACGCCAGATTTCAGCGACGTAATCCGTCCCTCAGACGACAGCTCGATGCCCATGTACCGCCCCTGCTCACTCGTTCTAAACAAGGACAAGCACCAGTCTGCGTCATGTTCCAGGGCATAGGCATTTAATACACTCCAGTCCACCCCGAAGTAGGTGTCTCCATTCAGAAGCACAAACGGCTCTCGAAGGCCAGTTTTCTCTGCGGCAAGCAGAAACGCACCGCCAGTACCTAATGGCTGTTCCTCAATAGCGTATTCCAGGTCCACACCTTTGTATCGAGGCCCAAAATGCTCCGTGATAGCTTCATGTCGGTACCCGACAGACAACACGAATCGGCTTACCCCCTGGCTGATCCAATAATCGAGTTGATATTCAAGAAAGGGGCGTCCGCTGATCGGAGCCATGGGCTTCGGAAGGTCGGGCACGGCACTGCGCAACCTAGTCCCTAGCCCGCCGGCAAGAATCACGGCCGAGGGCATGACAGTCTCACGCGGAGTTTAGTACCTTGCACAACTCATCGATCTCCTCATCGCGAAGATCCGGATAGTTCCCGATGTAGAAACCGTAGAAATGAACATGCTCGGTTTCCGGAAAGTGCAGATGGTGATCGTTCGGCACAACGCCTTTGAGATACGGCTGGCGAATTTGATTGCCTCCACCCGCACTCCCACGCCGAAACTCGATGCCCCCCTCGCGCATCACTCTCATGAGGCGTTCGACCAATGCGTTGTCCGGACGTGTCAGAATGAGATTGAACGCGTAATTACTTGACCCTTCAACCTTGAAATCGGTGCGGTATCGATCGGAATCGAGCTGCCGAAGAAACCGTAGGAGGTTTTCCGTCCGACGCTTCACGTTACGATCCAGACGCTTCAGTTGGCTTCGACCCAGGATGCCGCCGATCTCCGTATTCCTAGTGTTATAGGCCGGAAATGCAAAAATGAAATCAGGATTCAATTCCGGATTGGCGGATCGGTAGGCCCCTTGGACCGCTGGATCGGTGGCCTCTCGGACCATGCCATGAGACCGCAACATACGAACCTGCTGATACACCTCCTGATCATTCGTGCAGATCATACCTCCCTCAATCGTGCTCATATGGTGCGCGTAGTAGAAGGAGAAATTCGAGATCCATCCAAAACTCCCCAACTTCCGGCCATGGTGCGTGGCCCCATGGGACTCGCACACGTCCTCAATCAGTGGAACACGCCGCTGCTGCAACTCGTTCAATAGCCGGTCCTCCAGTCCATCAAAGCCTTGCACGTGTGTCAGAAAGACTGCGCGGGTTCGTTCCGTGATCGCGGCCAAAATCTTGTCCGGATGCATCCCCAGGGTTCGAGGATCGATATCAACAAAGACCGGCGTGAATCCATTCTGCAAGACCGACGCAATATCGGAGACCCACGCTAACGGCGGCACAATCACCTCTCCGCCCTCGGGGTAACGGATTTTCAGGACGGCCATCGTCAAGAGATTCGCCGACGCTCCGGAATTGACGAAGACACTGTGCGTCACTCCCAGCCACGCCGACCATTCGGCCTCAAACGCCCGCACATTCGAACCGTGCGTCAGGATCGGATCTTCCTGTTTGAGATGCTCGATCACCGCATCCAGATCTTCACGAAGTATATTGTTGCGCATCAACGGATATTTCATAAATACCTACTCACACCCCTCGGAAGCATCCGATACAAATTGCACCACTCCGCAACCAGACGCCGCTATCAGACATTTTTAAAACCACTCTTGCCTGATCGCAGGATGGTCAAAAAGGCCGTCCAGCAAGGCCGCAACGAGTGAAGAGGCGAGACGTACGCTTCGGTACGTTGAGCCTCTGAGCGATGCGAGAACGAAGCTGGCAGACTTTTTCAACATCCCGCTATTTCTCGTTGTAGTAATCGCCATACTCGACAATGATGGTGCTGCGTCCATCGTCACGCAACAGGGCCCACTCATAGGCCGGAAAGACATCTTTTGGTTCTTCCAGCCGGATGATCTCGATCGTACTGCACATCAGGCGGATCGCCTCGGTGAAGTCACCCACATGCTGATGCTGCGGGTGGAGCGGACGCTGAGCCCCGATCCCCGTCCGGATAATGGCCTTGCTTTTGTACCCGCCGTTGGACATCACCTGAATTTTGTCTAAATGATTGACCAACTGATTAACGGCCAAGAGCAGGAAATTCCATCGCGGGAAAATGCTCACGGGAACGAGCCCGCTCAGGGCCAAACCGGTCGTCATTCCCATCTGCATCTCCTCGGCAACCGGAAGCTCGATCAAACGATCGGAGGGCACCTCCTTGAGCGTGTTGCTCATCGCCGTTCCAGCAACAGACACCGCTTGTCCGAGAAAAACCGTCCGCGAATCCTGCGCCAGGAAATTCATCGACCGCTGAAGTTCATCAAAATATTTCATGTCTCACCTTAGAAGGCAGTTGAAAAGCTTTTGGGTAGTCGAAAATCCTGGCGTGTAGGATGTTCAAAAAGGGCGTCCAGCAAGGCCACAGCCAGCGAAGAGGCGAGAACGAAGCTGGAGAACTTTTTCAACATCCTGTTAGAACTGAACCCGCACGCCGGCGCCCGCATGCGGATACTTCGTTTCATAGCGGTAGTAGCTGATGTACTCGTCGGCTGCGTCTTCAAAACTCAGGCGAGGCTGATTCCAGGCTTCTCTGGTATCGGTACAGACTGATTTTGCGTTGTCCTCAATAATGAAGTGGATCGGCAAGCAGTGGTTTCGGCTGTACTTGATCGCCTCGTGCGCAATCCCTGTCTCCGCTGTCATATCACCCATGAAGCAATAGACTTTGGCATCCTCCCCACGCCGCTGAATCGACATCGCCGCGCCGACGGCGATCGGCAAGACACCACCCACAATGGCCGAGGAGAACACACGCTGCTCCGGGAAGCAGAGGGAAATCGACCGACCGGCCACGATCTCATCTCGGACAGAATCTTTCGGGACCCCCTTCAACAAGCACTGATAATGCGAACGCCACGAGCAAAATACCCAGTCCTGAGCGCGAATATTGCGAAACACTCGGATCATCGCTTCTTCATTTCCAAAATACAGATGAATGGGCGCGCGAATCTTTCCTGCATTGAACAACGTGGCAATTTCTTCTTCAAATGCGATTAACTCGTCTTTCGTCATCTCCCCATCCTTCGCATGCTGCGCACAGATGCGCAGACAGTTAGTGCCGTATCTCTGACCATCTCACCGCGCAACGCACCAGACGACAATGCCCATTCGATTATCTGCGAACCTCCGGCATGGG
The DNA here is from genome assembly GCA_002869845.2 of Nitrospira sp. CG24B. Lineage (GTDB taxonomy): Bacteria > Nitrospirota > Nitrospiria > Nitrospirales > Nitrospiraceae > Nitrospira_D. Next base: position 1,089,072 of record NEWS02000004.1, read on the forward strand.
TCCGGTCGCCGTCTCAACCTGCCTCACATACCACCGGTAGGTCTCCGCCAAGCCCTCGGCAAGCCCAATGTGCGGTTTCCATCCAAGCGACTGGATCCGCGTGCTATCAAGTAGTTTCCGAGGAGCGCCGTCGGGCTTTGTCCGATCCCATTCCAGTTCCCCTCGATAGCCGACGACGCGGGCTATCATCTCTGCCAGTTCCTTAATTGAGACATCCTGTCCCACCCCGATGTTGAGGGGAAGCTCGACGGCAAGTTCGTCTTGACTCAAGAGATGCACACACGCATCAGCGATATCGTCTGCATGGATGAACTCCCGTCTCGGCGAGCCGCTTCCCCATAAGGCGACCGATTCGGCCCCACTCACCTTGGCCTGATGAAAGCGTGCCATCAGCGCGGACAAGACATGGGCTGATTTCGGATCAAAATTGTCGTGCGGCCCATAGGCGCTATTCGGGATCACCGGAATGAAACGGGTTGCATGGTCTTGCTTGTTATACGCCAGACACAGATACGTCCCTGCGAGCTTCGAAATCGCGTACGGCAAGCTCGTCGGTTCAGGCTTGCCCGATAAGAGCGCATGTTCAGCCATCGGCTGGGAGCATTCTCTGGGATACATGCAGGAAGAGCCGAAAAGAATCAGCCGCTGCACGCCGGCCCGACGCGCAGCCATCAGCACATTGAGCTGAATGGCCATATTCTCATCCATGAAATCAGCGGGACATGTCTGATTCTCCATTATTCCGCCGACTCGTCCGGCAGCGAGAATCACATACTTCGGATGGACCTCCTCAAAGAACTCAGAAACCTGCCTGGCATCCCGCAGATCCACTTCACTGCGCTGTCTGGTGATCGGAGTGCGATACCCATCCCGCTCCAACCGCCGAACGACCGCCGAGCCGATAAGCCCGGCATGGCCTGCAACATAGATGATGGCATCCCGGTGCATCATCACTTCAGGAAAGACCATTGGGTTGGTATAACACGACGCGACTGCCTGAGTTTTCAAACCGGAACGGCACATGCACCAGATGCTTTAACCGTTCCTGAACCTTGGATTGGAGCTCAGGTTTCACGAACAACAGCAGAAACCCCCCGCCGCCGGCGCCAAGAATTTTCCCGCCCACAGCGCCCACCCTCATCGCTTCCTCATACAGATGGTCGATCTCTGGCGTGGAGACCCTGTCGGAAAGGCTACGCTTACAGAGCCAGCTCTGATGAAGCAACCTGCCGACTTCCTCGATTGGTATCCTGGGGTTCTGAAGGATCATGATGGCTTCATCGACCATCTCCTTCATGCGATGGAGCTCTGCCTCCCGATTCTTGAAGTTATCGATCTTTGATTTGGCGACCTCCGACGCGATTCGTGAGAATCCGGTAAAACACAGCATCAGATGTGATTGAAACTCATGCAACCGGTCCTTCGCCAGGATAATAGGTGAAACCTGGAAGGTATCGTTCCGCTTAAAGTCGATTCGATTGAACCCTCCGAATGCAGCCGAGATCTGATCTTGCGACCCGACATTCTCCTTAATGATGTGCTGCTCCATATTGATCGCTTGGGCGGCGAGCTCGTCTTTCGGAATGTATCTGCCCCGCAAGGCTGCTAGCGCATGAATCAAGCCAACCGTAAACGACGAACTGGAGCCGAGGCCCGATCGTGCAGGCAAATCGCCGTCGTGATGAATTTCGAGCCCCTGATCATCGCACCCTGCCCAGCCAAGAATGGCGCGGACTGCCGGGTGCTTGATCTCCTCAACACGGCGTACATTCTCAATAATCGAATAGACAATGCGGTGCTTATGCTCGAAAAAAGGCGGGAGATACCGGCAGCTGATATGGCAATATTTATCGATCGAGGTCGCCAGTACAACTCCGCCATGCTCCTGATACCAAGCCGGATAGTCGGTGCCGCCGCCGAAAAATGAAATGCGGAAGGGTGTCCTCGTAATGATCATGCCGGAAGATCCTGCGTTTTCCCCATACACCTAGACATAGAATTCGAATCAATCCCCGAGTAATTTCCGACGCAACCGGACCTTGGCCATGGCTTCGACGTTTGCCCGCTCGTTCTCTCCGAACTTCGTTTCAACCAATCTCAGGTACGCGGGATTCGAAAAGTACCGTTGCCATGCCTCATCCCGAAACTTCAGCACCTCCGTCGCCGTGGCATGCTTTGTCGGAAGAGGCTGACTATCGTACGACAGGAACGCGTACCCGCTATAGCTCTCCGGCAGCTTCCACCCTTGTTGTTTAGCCATGTGGTACATCGGACTTCCCGGCAAGGCTTGACAGGGATACATATTGGCCATTTCAGTGTTCAGTTCAAGCGCTAAATCCAAAGTCTCCCCCATCGTCTCCAGCGTATCGTCAGGAAATCCAAAAATGTAGTTACTGATGATGTTCATCCCCTCGGCCCGAACTTTATCGCACACCGCCCGGATATTGACTTCTTGGAAAGATCCCTTCGAGACCTCTTGCCGCACCGTTTGGTTGCCGGCTTCAATCCCAAGCGCCAGCCAATTGATGCCGGCTCGCTTAAACAGGTCGATATATTCGTGGCGTACCGTATCGACTCTGGCGTAGGCCCACATCCGCAAAGCCAAATTGCGTTGGATAATGTCCTGCAACAGAGGCTCGTAGTACTTCCGATTCAAGAAGAACATTTCGTCGCTGATGCGGATAGTTTCCACCCCCATCTCCGCCAGCTTCTCCAGCTCTCCGGCAATGAGCTTCGCGCTCCAGAAACGCATGCCACGGGACTGCGTCGCATCAACCGAACTGCCATTATCGACACGGTTGATGATGTTGATCATGCAGAAATCACAGGCAAACGTGCATCCCAAGGATGTGTAGATCGCTGCGAAGGGCGTACGCTTCTCATGATCGAACTCAGCGTGCCAAAAATGCGCCCGATACAAATCCAGCGGACGCGTCCGGTATGGGAGGAGATCCCACGCGTAGCCAGGCATATCAATGTCCATTCGATCTTGCGGGACGACTGCTTGCGGCTCATTCAAGATCGGCTGGCGCATTTCCCTGCGATCGCCTGTCTTATACCCAATCCCCTTCACGGCCTCCAGGCCAAAGCGGAGGTCAGTGCGCAGAAGATTGTGCAGCGCATACACACCTTCGTTCAGGAGCACGAAATCGACGAATGGAAGCTGCAAGACATCCATCGGCAACGCGCTGGTGTGAGACCCCACGAAACAGACCGGGAGATCGGGATGCTGTTGCTTGAGTTCGTTCGCCAGCGCGCTGGCCCCGATCATGCCAGTAGTTCCAGAATTTGGATTTTGTCCGTATACCACGAAAACGATCAGGCGAGGGCTCGCACTCTGAATTCGACTCACGGCTTCGGACAACGATAACTTCTCGGCGTCACAATCTAGAATCGCCACGCCGAAGCCCTTCGCTCGACATGACTGAGCAAGCAATAGTGCCCATGTCGGAGGTTCAATTGCCGAATAGGTCTTTGCCAATCCTTGATACGCTTGCAACGACGAATCGGCGTTCACGAAGAGCACATCCAGCTGTTTAGACGTCATACGAGACATGGACATCCCTACCGCTGCCACTCCTCAACGTGCCGCAGAACATCCCTCGCTAAGAGGGTTTTGTCATCATGCCAGTCAGACCCCACAACTGCAACCGCGAGAGGGCTCATTCGTGAGGGATAGCACTGTCCACTCAGCAAAATATTCGCTCCTTGAGCTTCAATACCAACGTATACGGATCGAGTCGAACGAAACGGGAACGGAGTAATCGATGTCGCCATATACTTCTCCTCAGCGAGTGAAGCTCACGCGGTTGCACCTGCCCAATCACATGCGACGTGCCATTCCGGAAACGATGCGTCGTTCGCCCACTGAGGATGCTCTTACCGTACTCTTTCACAGCCTTGCGGTATGCAACTTCCGCCGGCTTCTCCACCGCACTCAATCGTTGACTCCGTTGATCATGATGTGTCCTGCCGAAGTTTGCGACCACTGGGATAAAGTACGGGCTATACCCTTCCGTAACAAACCGGTACATGAAACCGAGATGTGGGCAGGTTCTGAACCAACCACTCGACCGCGTATCGGGGAACCACGCCCGAATCACCTCACTCCTCACGCAATAGTTTCCTTCAGGTAAAGGGAAGCCACCTACAAGCCAAAAGGCGAGAAAGTCCTGTTTCTGCGGAGGCGGGTCTGCGAAGAAATCTTGAAACGAAACATTTAGTAATTCCCCCTCCTCGGACATCGCCTGACCAAATCCCCATACCAACGAGACCTCCTCATCCTTTTCAAGAACCTCGATACATTTTCTGAACCAATTCGGATCGAGAAAACCATCCGAGACGCAGCACTGAATAATGTACCGCCCTCGCGCCATGGCCAAGGCTTTTTGATAGGCCTCCACGACGTGCTCATCCCGCTCAGAGATCCACCGGACATGGGGAAACTCTTTGAGAATCTCTACTGTCCCATCTGATGATCCTCCATCAACAACAATGTGCTCAATGCTTCGGAAAGTCTGCGCCGCCACACTTTCGATCGTTTGCCGGAGAAAACGTCCATGGTTGAGGGACGGAGTCACAATCGAGAGCACTGGCTGCGCAACATCGATAAGATCCTCACTCATCTTAGCCTGCATGATCAAACGGACAAACAGGACATAGGCAGCTCTCGGTTCGAATCGAATCTACCGTTACAGGCGGAAAGCATTCGTCTGTAAGGGCGCTCTACTTACGGACAAGACCTAGTTTCCTCACAGATTCCACTTCCCTCAGGGCGACTCTGACGGAGCCATTCTTTTGCCATGACGTACTGCAGAAGCACCATGGCGAACCCAGAGATGACCAGCGCGATCATGGCCTTGCCTTCAGATAACTCCCCAAATCCAATACCCATCATACGTCCCAGGAGACACAATGGAACAGCTAATGCTGCCGCATACAGAATTCGCCGAACCGGCCATACCACTGGCAACGCGCGACGACTGATGGGAATCACCGCAGTAAATGCAGCCCCTGCAGCCGCTAGGAGGGCCAACGCCGTCCCCAACAGGGGCTCAGAGGGAGCGAGAAGGTAGACGAGCGTAGGAGCGACGAGCGCGCCGATCATGACAGGTAAGATGTTGACAGTCATATCGACTTTTGCCAAACCAAGCTGGTGAAGCGTCGAGGAGATAGCCCGAAACGTTTCCGTCAATGCGGGCCAGATAAGAATCGACGCAATCACTTGAAACTGCTCTCCCAGGAGAAGCTTCACCAGAAATGTTGCGTTCCCGATGAGGAATGCACCAAACAAAATGACGGCAGGAATATAGGCTGCTGCATAGTCATTCCATGCCCTTGCGATGCCCTCAATATTCTGCCCCTTCAGTGCTCGAAACATAGTTGGGCTGTAAAACTCGTTGAAGAGACTCTCGAAGGTCTGCATAGGCACTGAGCAGATCATATATCCGGCTGCAAACAACCCAACAGTCGTAATATCGGTGACCCAGCTAAGCACAAACCGATAACTTTGCGTCTGGATCCAGAAAAACAGGAACGCGATCGCCTGCGGCCCCACAAACATGGACATCGTCTTCCAATCGAATGGAAGCACATCCGGCAGACGAGATGCACTCACCGGAACAGCCCCTCTGGCATACCGATCTAGCAGCACATAGGAAAGGGAGGAGAGGAGAAATCCGAAAAAAATTCCAAGCAACCATAGCTCAGGACTTGCCTCCTGTTTCGACCACCCTATTGCGAAGAGGAGCCCTCCCCACGCCGCGATGTTCACGAACAAGACATAGAGAAATCGATGGCCTATAAGATTCAGCCCTGAACTCCCCATCGTGTGGAGTGCAAAGCCTACCGTATAGAGCACGACTAATCCTCCAACCCAGACTGGAGCCATTCCTGAAACGACCATCAGCTGCGTCTGAATCGCCCACGCGACAGAACCACATGCCAGAGCCACAGCGAGGATAATAAGCAGATAGGAGCCCAGCCTTTGACTTAATATTCCCGCATCCATCCACTCAAGGCACCCACGACCGATATAGGCCGTCATAGGCATTAACAAGGCAGACGTTCCAAGGATAGCAAGGCTCATCAGCTGGTTCATGCTTCCAACTTCACCGGGCGACAACACCGTCGTCGCGGTCTTGATGGTGATAAGCCCAGCAAGGACTTGGAGCGCTCGTCCAAGACCAAGAATGATGATGTCACGAAATGGTGTCACGACGAAGCTATCCTATCGCAGGACTCCGCATCGCCCTTCGGATGCGTCGGCAAGGGGTTGCCGCGCCGGAGGCACAATCTGTTCCGGCAATTGAGATGGGGAGAAAAACTGTACCTCTTCACTCTCATGACTACATACGATTCGTCCGGACAACACTCGCGCGCCAACGACGACATCGACCAGTTGAACCACATCGCCATTGTCCGGATAGGTCACGATGCGACCAGCAGGGTCTGAATACACGCCGATCAGATGCGTGACTTCCACGGTGAGGCCAGTCTCTTCCCGCACCTCTCGCACTGCCGCGTCAATGAGCGACTCACCCGGCTCGACCTTGCCTCCAGGCAATCCCCACCATCCGCAATCGCGACGTTTTTCCAACAGTATGGCTTCTTCTGGCCCTCGAACGACCACGCCGACTCCCACGCGCACTCGCATCCCCTCTACAACGGTATTCCCATACATTGCGCAAATCTCGAACTGGTTCATACAGACGGTCCCAACCATGCTCTTTAGAATTTGGCCGAGCTGGTCAGGCTCTTCATAGCAACCGACGAAATGGATTACGTTATTGCAGGAAGAAGCGCGTCCGGTTCGACTACAGGCCTCTCACACCGGCAGCACATCATTCACATCGATTTCGACGACCGCCGCTTGTTGAATCAGGTGCACTCCGATAACCAAGCGGTGTCGTTTCTCTTTTCGCATCAGAATTCCGAGAACCCCCTGCAGGGGGCCACGAACGACTTCCACCTTCATGCCTTCATGGAGATAGGGATGTGGATCGTACGGGAGGACGCTCGTCATGAGACGGCGGAGCGCATCAATTTCCTGCTCTGGGATCGGTTCAGGACGACTTCCGCTGCCGACGATTTCAACCACACCTGTCGTCTGTTGTACCGGTGTCTTCTCCTGCTGAGAAAACCGCACGAAACAATAGCCGGAAAACAATGGGATCTCGATTTCCTTCTTTCGATCCTTCCACTGGCTCAGCCGTTTGACCGTCGGAAGCAACGGCTCGATTCCTTGTTTGTCCAACTGATCCCGCACTAGTTTTTCGTGACGAGACTTAGTACGTAGGGCATACCAGTGGAGACTGCTGATTTGACTGGGCTCCTTGTCCCTATACGTTGTCATCGGACACAGCTTCGCCCTCTCACTTACAGTGCATAGAAAACGGTCGCCTAACGGTGCCTACATCGTAGGAGTCAGCGCGATGACCTTGCTATCCGGAACCTGACACTGTCCGAGTGTTGTCCGGTGTCCCGCCGTTTGGTCAAAATCCGCCAGCAACACCACATCGAACTCCCATCCGCTCAACGCCTCTGGCTGCCAAACCGGATAGGACAAGAACGACTCCTGCTGGTTATCATCGACAAATCCAACCAAAGTCATATGCATTTCTCGGAGCGACAGATAGGCCATCTCCGCAAGTTCACCAGTTCCATAGATGACGACGCGTTTCGTTCCGTTGTTGGCTGCCTGAGACAGCGTTTCTCGTAGCCGCGCGCGCATATCACGGTAATGAGACAGGGAATACTCCATATAGAGGTAGGCCAGTCTGGATTTCTCGGCAAACCCTTGCGGAGTCAGCAAATACCGAACTCGGTGTGAGGGAATCGTCGTGATCTTGATATACCCCTTCCGCGCCAATCGCTTGAGATAGAGATTGGTCAGCCCCAGAGCGACTCCTAGCTTAGTCGAGAGAGACCGCTGTGTGACCGCACCATCACGCTCCACCTCAGCCAGCAAGAGAAGATCTCGTTGCCCTTGGAAATTCATAGAGTTAGCGTGCCATCCTCCAACGTTCAGGATATGAACATAGAAGCGCAGTTGAGTCAAGAGCGACACCTGGCGACAACTCTTCCACCCCCGATGGACCGGCCTATAGATGAAGTACGGTAAGCGCTGACGGGGCCTCTGAAACTTTGGAGACGAGGGACGTGACAGTTGCAACCGTGAATCGATCAAGACAATCCCAATAGGGACAGACCTCCCCGATACATTTATCGCAAGTAGGAACATCGGGACGCAGCAAGACTCCCATCCCAAGCGGTTTCCATCTCACCGGTAAATTGTTTCGTCGAGGATCAAACAAGGTGACCGTGGGGATACCCAGAGCTGCAGCCAGGTGCGCTGGGCCTGTCGCTCCTGAGACGACGACATGCGCATTGGCGATCACCGACATCAGCTCTCGCAGCGACAGTTTCCCCATAAGATCTACTGCCTCTGAAGGGAACGCCGTAGGCAACGACAGACCTTTCCCAAACTCTCTTCGTTCCTGATCGCTGCCTGTCAGCACCACACCATATCCTCTGTCTGTCAATGTCAAGACCAGGTCACGATACTGCTCCAGTCGCCAGCGACGTGCGGAAATTCCTCCCGGATGGACCACGACGCGAGGGCTCGGCAATCCCGACCACCGAGATGACCCGGCTGCTCGTTCGGCCTCGGTCAGAGTCAGCACCGGGTGGCTCACAGGCTGAGGGCACAACCCCAACCCCTTCAACATGTCAACGTTGTACTCCGATTCATGCTTGGAAAAATCACTGCGATGTTCATAGATATGACGATTGGCTAACAGGCTATACCACCGGTAGCCAGTGGCAACACGAATCGGGACACCAGCCACCCATGCGGCCCACATCAGACGGCGAAACGGCTTCAAAAAAATAGCTGCCTCAACTCCCTGCGAAAAGGCGTGACGGAGTTCCTTCCATGGGTCTGTGAAGCGAATCGTCTGCACATAGTCCACGTCGGGATGCCGATCAAGAAGGGGCGCGACGGTAGGGCTGGTGAGAAACCCGATCCTAACCCCAGGCACAAGCCGCCTGAGTTGGGTCGCGACGGGAAGAGAGAGCAAGACGTCGCCGATGCCGTCCGGGCGAACGATCAGGACATTCATTGACATGGTACGTGAGCCGTCAACATCAACTGCGCAACCTGGATCACTTGGGCCGGCGTGACGGCATGAAGACATTCCATTTCTGGATTATGCCGGCACACACGACTGAAGCAGGGGCTGCAGGGAACCTGACCCGATAGTACATGATGGCCTGTCCCATACGGGCCGGTCCGCGCCGCACTGGTCGGTCCAAACATCGCAATCACCGGAATCCCAAGCGCCGCAGCGATGTGCATGGGACCGGAATCATTCGTGATCATGGCGGTCGAGGTCGAAAGCAGTGCCGGCAGGCACCCCAATGGGATATCACCGCACAGGTCGATGAACGGAGACTTGGTCAAGACTTTCAACTTCTTCGTAAATGCACGCTCTTCGGAGCCGCCAATCATCACAAGCGGATCATGACGTGCCTCGTACAGCTGATCGACAACGGCAGCGAAGGACTCAATCGGCCAGCGTTTTGTCGGCCACCGCGCCCCAATATTCATGGCGATCCATGGCCTGTCTACCGAAAAGCCTCTTTGCTCAGCAATTTCCCGAACAGCTGCCATATCCTCCTCCAGCAACTTAAATCCAAATCGCGGCTTGTCCGGTGGAGGCGCTCCTAACGCAGCGGCAACCGAAAGATATCGGTCAACGGCATGGACATCGGGACTAAGAACTGGCACACGCCGCGTATAGAACCATGGGCTTCCTTCTCTCCCATTCGCAAATCCAATACGCACCGGAGCGCCGCTGATCCATGCCAGGATGCCACTGCGAAATAGCCCTTGCAAATCGATACCGAGGTCGAACCGCTGTGCGCGCAGTGCCCGGCCTTCCCTGATCCAACTTCCCACCGTCATATCAACCGGCCAGACACGGTCGATTCCTTCCGCCCGTTCGACAAGGTCCGCCCACTGGCGCTTCACCACCCAGGTCAGATGCGATCCCGGCCATTGTGCTTTGATCGCCGAGACGACTGGCAATGCATGCACGATATCGCCGAGAGAACTGGGCTTGATCAACAGGATGCGGGCATTCTTCAACACCGATGAGAAGCGACTATTGAGAGGGTTGATAGATGACACCGGAGGACCTTCCAGCGAACCCTGCGCGTCAATACCTAAAAATGACGCAAGACCACGCGTGATGATCCTTGCATCGTCCGAATCCGTTCATCCGCGTCCCACGGAATGGGAGCGAAGCTGAGGCGAATAGAGGGTGTCGAGCAATGCCTTACCGCTCTTTGCGTCCGCCGTTTCACGCCTCTCTTCAAATGATCGGCAGAGGCGCTGCCAAGCCCGCAGGTACGGCACAGGCGTCAAGTGGCGTCGCACATTGCTATGCTGATGCACGATCCTCGAGATCCATTCGCAATTCCCGGGGATCGAGGCGTCGTAACGATCTTGGACCAGCGGCTCCATGCGCGACAGAAACATCGTGATGTTCCCACCATCGCGAGAGATCAGATGCTTGGCCTCGTACAACCCGTGTTTCCTAGCCAGCCTGCGCAATGACACCACATTGAAGTTATACAGATGGGCTTCATGGAACGTGCTGTACGGAGCCTGGCAGGTCGCCTCGACATTCGGCACTTCCACCACAAGTGTGCCGTCCGGTTTCAGCCAGGATCGGAGCAGTGCCAAAATGGAACCCGGATCTTCTGTATGTTCGAGTACGTGCCAAATCGTCACCACATCGAACGATTCGAGTCCAAACGTCGCGTCTTGCGCGAACCCGAGCTGAACCGTGAGCCCATATTCCCGTATGGAATAGTCGGCATACCCTCTATTCGGTTCAATCCCGTTCACGCCATGTCCCAACGATTGAAGGAGATAGGCGAACTCTCCTCCGCCCGTACCGACATCGAGAATGGCTTTTCGACTCGACAGCAACGACTCGATCTTCTCGAATCGCGACAAGGCCACTTTCCCGGCCCGCAAGACATGTTTTGGTCTCGGGCTGTAGGTGTCTTTATAGGAAAGGCGGTACTCCTCCTCGTAAAACCGCCTGGCATCATGGGGGCGTGGATCCGACCATACGAGCCCACATGCTTGACAGATGACGGTCCGCAACGGCTTCCCGCTTCGACTTCTGTCCGAAAGAATCGACACCTCGGTGCCGCCACAGAGATTACACGGAATGGAACACGCGTTCAGGAGCTGGTTCGCTGCCATCTACCCCTCTCACTGAGGAACATAGCCGACTCAATTGCGCGTCGAGTGCCGCTATAACTTACGCCGGCTCTCCAACCAAGACAAGATTGGGCCGAACACAGCCGCTCCACTCCAACAGGTATTCACGGATGTGCGACCTGCCGCTCACGGATCTGTCCGGATACCCTGTTTGCATCGGACAGGAGCCAGTTTGCAGCCTCCGTCAGCGAGGATGCGATCCGGTCCGGAGCTGCCCCTGAGACGTTCAGTCCTTCTGCGTCCTGCGGGGAAACGACTCCCGTCGTCACTAAGATACTGCGCGCCCCGACCCGCTTCGCCAATTCGATATCACGCAAATGATCGCCGATCAGATAAGAACGATCGAGATTTACCCCGCACTCTCGCACCGCTTGGTCAATCATCCCACGGTTCGGCTTTCGACACTCGCACCCGTCGTCAGGATGGTGAGGACAGAAATAGATCGCGTCGAGTGTCACTCCCGCGCCATCGAGAAGACGCTTCAGTTTCATGTGCACGGCATCGAGATCCTTGCGCGACAAGAGTCCTCGCGCAATTCCCGATTGATTGGTGACGACGATCAATCGGGCACCAGCCTGCTTCAGACGCGCGAGCGCCTCGGACACCCCGGAAAACAACTCAAACTGATCGGGAGACTTGATATAGCCGGGATCGGGATTGAGCGTTCCGTCTCGATCGAGAAAGATGGTGTAGCCGGAAAGAATGTCAGTCTGGTCTCTCTTGTCTATCCGGTCTATCTGGCCAGTCCGATCCTCACCAGACAGACCAGATGGACCTCTTCGACCAGATAGACAAGACAGACCGCTCAGCTGTTGCACTGCCGCTTCATAGACTCGGTCAACGGGGATGCGCGTCATGCAACGGTGATCGATCGGGCATTCCCTGAGGAGGCAGGGCGCACAGTCTACGGCTTCCCGCACAATCGATCGCTCTTGCCCATAGGGCGCGGTGGTCTGTGAATCCGTAGGACCAAACACCGCCACGACCGGCACACCACACGCGGCAGCGATATGCATCGGCCCTGTATCATTGGTAACGAGTAGCCGACATCGCTTGACCGCCGCCATCAACTCACGAATGGTCGTGGCACCCGACAGCACCACTGATCGCCTATTGATTCGAGCGGCGATGTCCTTTCCCAAGGACTCCTCTCCCCTTGCCCCCAGAATGACCACGACCACCTGTGCACTCTCGTCCTGCCCTATTCGTTCCGCAAGCCGCTGCGCGACTTCAGCGAATCGCTCAGGCAACCAACGCTTTGCACTTCCGTAGGTCGACCCTGGATTGATGCCAATCACGACATCTGACACACCGATACCGGCCCCAGCGAGACTGATATCCAACTGACGACTCTCGTCTGCTGTCACAACGAGCGTCGGCAAGGAAGCCCCGCCAGACAGCCCTAAGGGCTTCAATAGGTTCCAATAGTACTCGACTTGATGGACTGCATCACGACGACTCGGCACGGCAACAGGCGTGGTCAGAAAAAAGACTCGTCCATCAGTGGCATAGCCATATCGCTCCGGAATACCCGCAAGCCACGCGAGAAATGCCGCCTCGAAGGCGTTCTGAAAGAGCACTACCAGATCGAAGCCATGCTGCCGCAACGTACCCGCCAGCGACCATTTTCCAGAAAGCCCCGCGTGAGGCCCCTTGTCATCGTACACCACGACTCGACTCAGCTCTGGAGCCGCGCTGAACAGCTCGGCGACGGCCGGCTTGGCAAGCATCGTGATCTCCGCTTCCGGGAACAGTGACCGCAGCCCGCGAATAGCCGGCTCGCACATCACGGCATCGCCGATCCAATTCGGCGCCCGCACCAAGATGTTCCGAGGCAGATCTCTACGCACGAACTTCTACCTGTTCAGTCTCATCGGTTAACAACCCATCGATCAATCCATACAGCCGCGCTTCTCCGCGCACGACTTCCGTCCTCAGTCGAAGCATCCACCAGGGATCATTGGGCCGGAGGAAGGAGGACAGTTTTCCGCCGTCCTTCTCGGTCGTTAAGACAATCTCGCTCCCATTGGTCTGCGCAGTGGCGCGGATCTGTCTGATCTCATCGTCACTGTAGCGATGATGATCTTCAAAAGAGGTCTCACCCAGGATCTCTACTCCAATAGATTCGGCTGATCGGCGGAACGAGTAGCTATTCCCGATCCCGCTTACCAGCCACGCCTTTTTCTTTCGGCCCCAGCCAACCGATTGTTGCCCCCCCGAAACAACCGCTATAAGGAACTCCGGTCGAAACACGACTTCAATGGCGTCCTCAGATGGGCAGACAACCGCTCGCAATCGACTATGAATCGCTTCCACATCTTGCCGTGAATCGGCGCGGGTAATCATGACGGCACTCGCTCGATCCAGCTCCTGTAAGGGTTCCCGTAGCCGTCCCGCCGGAAGCAGCGCATCCAGTCCTACCGCATCGGTGGCATCCAGCAACACCAGGTCAACATCACGGTGAAGGGCCCGATGCTGAAAGCCATCATCGAGTACAATGCAGTCGACGGGATACCGTTCCAACACCCACCGACCAAGCGCGACCCGATCAGCCCCCACCGCCACAACCGCGCGCGGACAACGCTGCGCCATGAGAAACGGTTCGTCCCCGGCCTCCGATGGACTAGCCAACGTTCGTGATCCATCGGACACCAATAGATAGGGCACCGTGCTCGTCCGTTTGTACCCGCGGCTCAAGATCGCTACCCTCTGCCCTTTGGCCAACAGCCATTCTGTGAGGAGAATGACGACGGGAGTTTTTCCAGTCCCTCCCACCGTAAGATTGCCTACGCTCACCACCCGGCAGGGCAGCCGTGTGGTCGTAAGCCAACCGTTCCGATAGCACCACAGCCGACATCGGATAATGAGGCCGTACAACCCGGCAACCCAATACAGCCCTTTGAGGACCGGTTGTCCAGGATGCAAGAATGCCATGTCAGTGTTTGGCCATAAGAGGTCCCGGCCTCGTTGCCACACACGAGTCGGAATACGATGGAGCCGTACGGAGGCAGGTTTCAATAAATTCCAGACTCCGCGTGAGCGCGCCTTGGTTGTCCAACACCACCTGTCTTGCAACCTGCCCCACCCGATGTCGAGTTTCAGGCTGACCGAGCCATTCTTCAAGAGAGGTCACGAGGTCCTCCACTCCCATCACACGGCGACCTCCTCCAGCCTCTGATAACAGTGCCGCGACCTCGGCGCAATGGTCCGTATAGGGCCCAAACATGACGGGGATACCCCACACAGCGGGTTCCAACAAATTGTGCCCCCCCACGGGAACCAGAGTCCCACCGACAAATGCCACGACAGCGTCTCGATATGCGCGAGACAACTCTCCTCTCGTATCCAAAATGATCACGCGCGGGCCAGATTGCTTCTCCTGAATCCGACTCCTCCGCTGCACGGCAAATCCGGCTTCCCTTAACAGGGCTTCGACTCGATCCGCTCGCTCGATATGGCGCGGCGCCAACATCAACACGGTTGTGGGATAGGCCTTCACGATGTGTCGGTAGGCCGAAACCAGCAGTTCCTCTTCTCCAGCGTGTGTGCTACCCGCGAGTATCAATTGTTCATGCTCATCGAGCCCAAAGCGCTGACGGAGCGATTCCTGTGAGCGAACGTCCGGGAGAGGCTGATCAAACTTGATATTACCGGTCACATGAACGCGCAACGGCTCAGCCCCCAGCGCAACAATACGCTGTCGATCCCTCTCAGATTGCATGAGACAGAGCGTCAGATCTTGAAGCACGGACCGATAGAAGGAGCGGATCCCGGGTAGATCCTGACGGCGAAACGACCGGGAAGACAAGCGACCATTCACCAAGACAGAGGGCACACCCTGTTTTCGTAACGTCCACAGGAGGTTCGGCCATAGTTCGGTCTCGACGAACACATACAGCACTGGCTGCAGACGTCGGACCATTCCAGCCACGGCCCAGGAAAAATCAAGTGGAGCGTATCGATGTTCAGCGATGCCCCCTAACCGTTGTTCGACCGCCTCACGTCCGGTCTCGGTGACCGTCGTCACGATGTAGCGACACTCCGGATGCTGCGCGTGCAGTGCCTTCACAAGCGGCGCTGCCGCCACCACTTCACCGAGCGACACCGCATGCACCCAAATAAGGGGCTGAGGCGACCCGCTGCCGTTGGGAGAGTGGCCCGGCCAACCCATCCGCTGGGAAAATCCCGCTCGGCAACGTGGCTTAGCGAGGAGAATGCCCACGATCACAGGGGCAGCGAGAAGAAGGCCGATGTTATAGAGAAGCTTCCACATGGCAAACACCGCTGACCGTCACTCGACCAGCGTCATACGTTGAACAACCTGAAACATTCGCCTCTGGGACGGCACGTGACGGTTAACGCATGACATCTTGTTCCGCCTGCTCCGTCAGTCGGTTGAGGACCGTTTCAAGCTCCAGCCGAGTCGCCTCAAGCGAGACGTCATCGGCTTCGCGCGAGACCCAGAGCGGATTGCCGTAGAGAAATAGCCCTCGGGAAAACGGGTACGGGACCATATAACGATCCCAGCTCGCAAAGAGTTTTTTTTTGAGCAGGCAAAGACAAACGGCACAACCGGAAACCCCGTCGCCTTGGCCAACTGAATCACGCCCAGCTTCGCCACCTGCCTCGGCCCCTTTGGTCCATCCGGCGTGACCGCAACATCACGCCCGGATCGGCCCACCCTGATCAGAGCGCGTAGCGCGCCGGCACCTCCACGCGTGCTCGACCCACGAACTGCCCCATGCCCGAACCGCGCAATGATCCGCGCAATGATTTCCCCGTCGCCATGTTGACTGATCAGCACATGCGAACCAGTGCCTCGGTAGCCGAACAGCATCATCAACTGTTGCGCGTGCCAGAAGGCAAGAATGACGTGACGTCCATCTCGATACAGCGCATCAACCTCTTCATGCCCACGCGTTTCAAAGCGCATGGAGCGCGCAATGCACCGGATCGCGGCGGCGGCAACCGGCGGCAGAAGCGACACTTTAGCCCAACGGCTACAGGCTTTCGTGAAATCAGACACTGGTCACATCCTGGAACTGCATGGCATGCAGACGGTGATAGACGCCTCCCTGCCGAAGCAGATCCTCGTGCGAGCCTATTTCGACGACCGTCCCACGGTCTAACACCACAATGCGATCCGCATTTTGAATCGTGGACAGCCGGTGAGCAATCACCAACGTCGTCCGATTCTTCATTAAGTTCGCTAAGGCCAACTGCACGATCCGTTCAGACTCCGTATCTAACGCCGACGTCGCTTCATCTAGGATCAGCAACGGTGGATCGCGAAGCAGCGCGCGAGCGATGGCCAGACGCTGACGCTCGCCCCCCGAGAGCTTGAGTCCCCGTTCTCCGATGAGGGCATCATACCCGTCGGGAATCCGAAGAATGAAGTCATGCGCATAGGCCAGTTTGGCCGCCTGTTCAATATCCGCCTGACTAGCCCCTGTTCGTCCGAAGGCGATGTTGTTCCGGATGGTATCATCGAACAGCACAATCTCTTGCGACACGATCCCGATATGGGCCCGTAATGACTGTAATTCATACGAGTCAAGCGGAACTCCGTCGATCAGAATGCGGCCTGTGGTCGGCTCATAGAACCGCGGCAACAAACTGACTAACGTGGTCTTTCCACTTCCACTGCTCCCGACGAGCGCAATCACTTCACCCGGTCTAATGGTGAGATCGACCTTGGTCAGCGCGGGAATCTTCTGGCTCTCATATCGCAACGAGACACCCTGGAATTCAATGGCACGGTGGATCCCAGCCAACGGGACCATGCCCTGGGTCTGTGCCTGTTCCGTCTTCATGTCCAACACATCAAAGACGCGTTCAGCCGCAGCCAGTGCTTGCTGGATCAGATTGTTGGCACCAGACAACTTCCGAACCGGAGTATAGGCCAATAACATGGCGGCCATAAACGAAAAGAACGCGCCGGGCGTCATCGTCCCGTTGATGACGAGATAGCCGCCATACCAAATAATGACCGCGATACTGATCACGCCGATGACTTCCATATGCGAATGGCCGATCGACCAGACCTGATTCGTTTTCAAGGTGGTGGCCAGAAAGGCCTGGTTCCGCGCTTGAAATCGCTCGGCTTCTGCGTCTTCACGACCGAAGGCCTTCACGACCCTGATGCCGGCAAACGTTTCTTGGAGCGTTGAAGACATATCGCCCATCTGGGCTTGTCCACTCGCCGCCAATTTCTTCAACCGTTTCCCCACTCGAACCATCGTCAGCCCAGCAAGTGGAATCACGATCAGCGAGATGCCCGCCAACTTCCAGTCCTGATAGAGAATCACGCCGACCATCGCCAGAAATGTCAGGGCATTTTGAAACATGTCCTTGATGACACTCGACGCCGCATTCGCCATCAACCCGACATCGTTCACGATCCGCGACACCAAACGACCCGACGTGTTGGAGTCGTGAAATCCGATCGGCATGCGCATGAGCTGCTGAAACAACTCTTGCCGAATGTCTGCCACCACCCGATTCCCCACATACGCCATCAGGTACCCGACGCCATAGCTGAAGAGGGCCTTCACTGCCGCAACGGCCAATATCGCCAGCGGCAAGACCAGCAGCAACTGTTCATTTTTTTCGATGAAGATCCCGTCGAGCACTGGACGTGCCAACCAGGCATACACCCCGGTCAAGATCGCTACCATGCCAGAGCAGGCGAACCCACCCAAAAACCTCACCCGATACGGGCGAACATACCGCATGAGCCGCTTAAACCGCTCTACTCCCGACATGCCGCTACTATCACCTCTGCCGCTCGGACGGACGCGCCTGGTTCACCCAACGCGTCTCGTACTTCTGCCAAGCTCCGCTTCATTTCCGCATAGACTGCGGGATCCTCTAAGATCCGCAGCGCCTCCTCGTAGAGCCGCTGACCAGTGGCCTCATCCTGCAACAACTCCGGCACGACGGATCGACCTGCCACCAAATTCACGAGTCCAATCCATTTGACCCGGAGAAAGAAACTTGCGATCCAAAATTCCAATTCCGACGTTCGATAGATCAGCACCATAGGAGTGCCTACGACGGCTGCTTGCAACGTGGCTGTCCCCGACGCCACCAGCACCACATCGGATACGGCCATCACTTCACTGGCTTGTTCTTTGACCAGGGTGACAGGAACCGAACTGTGCCGCAAGAGCGGCTGCAGCAGATTATCCTGAATAGTGGAGGCCTGCGCCAAGATAAACTTTGTTTTTGGCGCCCGGTGAGCCAATTGCTCTGCGGCCCTGATCAGGATCGGCAACAGAGCCTGTACCTCATGCGCGCGACTCCCCGGCAACAAGCCAATTACCCGCTCATCCTGAGCAAAGCCAAATCTGCTGCGCAGCGCCGTCCGATCGTAAGATCCTTCGACTGCATCCAGGATGGGATGACCGACAAATGTACAGCGCATACCCGCGCTGTCATAGAGGGGTTTTTCAAAAGGCAGAATGACCAACACCTGATCGACTCGTTTCTTGATCCAGTACATCCGCCAGGCCCCCCAGGCCCAAATCTGCGGCGCAACATAATAGAACACGCGCAACCCAGCGCCCTTGGCGAAATAGGCGTACCGTAAGTTTAATCCGGGGTTATCGACAAAGATGACCGCAGCCCATGGTTCGGACCGAAACAACCGGCGCATGAAGAAAAACCGGCGCATGATCGCCACTAACACCAAGGGCCCAACCATCCCCATCACATCGAACTGCCCCATTTTGCAGACCAATTGCACGCCAGCTGCCTCCATCGCTGTCCCTCCGATCCCAGCCAACGAGACCTGAGGGTCCTTGGCTCTGAGCGCCTTGGCCAGATTGGCTCCGTGGAGGTCGCCGGAAGCTTCACCAGTAATGATCAGAATACGCGCCATGACGATGTATTGGAGCACAGACAGTGATTGCGATTCGATGCACGCGGCTGAGAAGGCACCTGACGGTTGATTCGTGGAGATGGTCTCATGTCTGCTGATATACAGACATTTCCATCGCCGACAGCACACGATGGGCCAGCTCCAGAGCAGCGACCCCGTCCTCGCCAGACACGACTGGGCGAGATTCTGAACGAATCGCATGGAGAAACGATTCAAGCTGTTGTTTCAGCGGCTCACCGTCTCCGGCTTGTAGCTCTTCAACTGCCACCGTGGGCTTCCCGCCAGGCTCAACCGATCGGCGTCCGATCACGCCCTGGCGGGACTGAAAATCGATCGATACACACCCATCGCCTTGGAATACATGCCATTGTCGCGTTGCCTTTGGTGAGATTCGACTTGCGGTAAGATTGACGACACACCCACTCCTAAACTGAATACGTGCATGAGACACATCACTGGTCGAGGAGAGCACCGTCACTCCAGCAGCCCGCACATCTTCGACAGGACCTGGATCGAATGACAGCACCAAGTCAAGGTCATGAATCATCAAATCCAGGACGACATCAACGTCGGTGCCACGCCCGCTGTAGGTCCCCAGTCGATAACATTCAAATAACACAGGTTTCCGAATATATGGCCTCATCACCTGCATGATAGGGTTGAAACGCTCACTATGTCCCACTTGCAGCGTACATCGATTGCGTGTTGCCAGCCCCACCAGCTCCCGTGCCTCAACCGGCAGAACGGCGATCGGTTTCTCCACCAGCACATGTTTCCCGGCTTCAAGACAGGCTTTGGTCACGGAATAGTGACTGGATGTGGGGACGGCGATACTAACGACCTCGACCTGCTTCAAAAAATCTGGCAGATCACTGAAGACCTGTGCGCCATGCTTCTGGGCAATGACAGAGGCTCGCCCCAGGTCTTGGTCGATCACGCCGACCAGTGTCGAATCTGGCAAGGAGGCATAGAGGCGTGCATGGTGTTGACCGAGATGCCCGACCCCGATGACACCGGCACGGAGCTTGACCATACACCTCTTGGACTGAATTTGGGGAATCTCTTGATCGATTGATGTATTGAGTTTCTGAAATCAATCGATGAAGAGATCGTCAGATTCCAAAACTTTTTTGTTGACTCAGGTCGCCGGGCTCGGCTCCTCTTCGCGAGTGAGGCCAACGACGGCGATACCGGCTTCCTCCGCAGTGCGGAGAAGCGATTCTCGATCCAGCATCACGGATCGGCCTGCCTCAACGGCCAGTACCGATGCCTTGACGGATCGCATGACCTCGATCGTCCTGGGACCCACGGCCGGCAGGTCAAACCGAAGATCCTGCTGCGGCTTGCTCCGCTTCACCACGACCGCGCCATCCTTGGCCAGTTCACCGCCACGTTTAATCGCTTCATCGGTCCCTTCGACCGCTTCAACCGCCACAACAACACGGTCTTTGATCACGACGCATTGGCCGATGTCGAGGCGCCCCGTCTCTTTAGCCACGTCCCAGCCATAACGGATGTCCACCCACTCCTTCTTAGTCGGTTGACGCGACGTGAGCGTCCCTTCCTCAACCAAAATCCCTTCCAGACCGAACGTCGACTCACAAATGGTGATGCCATCCTTCTCGAGTTCTGCAGCAAGTGCGCGTAGAATATCGTCATCCTTCCAGAGGGCCAATTTCGTGGCGAGCGCGAGCACGCGAAAATCAGGACGGGCATGGCTATAGACATGCGTTTTCTTGATGCCTCCCAGCATGACCACATTCCGGACGCCGTCGGCCTTGAACGCGTTGATCAACTTGTTGAGCTGGCCGATCTTGACCCAATGGATCCGATCGACATGCTGTTCGAGCTCCGGTTCGGTTTCCCCCTCATGAGCCACCGCATACACTTGAAGACCCATCTTGCGAGCGTTATCCGCAAAGATGATCGGAAATCGTCCGTTCCCGGCGATCACCCCGATTCGACCGTCCGCTATAGGCATGGCCAGAGTCATAGTGGCTGAGAGCTCACACCGGTTGATCGAACTCGCGCTCTAGGTCAGGGCTGACAGCCCTTGAGATGCCACGTTTGGTTCCCTCCATAAACGTGAGAATCTTGGCCACATCGGCCTGTCCCTTAAACTCCTTTTTAGCCAATCGAATCGCCTCGGCTGTCCGGTGGCCCGATCGGAAAAGCAAGTCAAATGCCTTCTTCAACAAAGCGATCCGGTCCACCGAGAAACCGTGCCGTTGCAAGCCAACCGAGTTGAGGCCGTACAGATGCGCGCGATACCCGCCGGCTGCGAACGCAAACGGTGGGATATCCTGGCCGATCGCACAGCACCCTCCGATCATCACATAGTCTCCGATACGCACAAACTGAAGCACGCCGGTCAAGCCACCGATGACCGAGTGATCACCGATGGTAATATGCCCTGCCAGGCTTGCCGCATTGGCCATAATAATATGGTCGCCGAGCCGGCAATCGTGGGCCACATGCACGTAGGCCATCAGAATGCCCTTGGACCCGAGAGAGGTCACACCCCCTCCCTGGACGGTGCCTCGGTTGATCGTGACATATTCGCGGATGATGTTGTCATGGCCGATGACGACCTTGGTCGGTTCCCCTTTATAGCCAAGATGCTGTGGAGGCCCTCCGATCGAAGCAAACGGATGCACTTCATTCCGCTCCCCGATTTCCGTCCACCCATCGATCGTCGCATGGGAAAGAAGTCGGCTCCCCTTTCCGATCACGACGTGCTCCCCCACGACGCAAAACGGCCCAACTTCTACATCATGATCAAGGCTCGCCTTGGGATGAATGATCGCTGTTGGATGTATCTTCACGCATGCCCCCTTTTACTAGCGTCAACCGTCACCGACCATTGGGCGACTGCCGGATCACTGCATGGCCCACACGCCGACCGTACGCTTCAGGAATCGAGTAATACTCAACCCGGCTTATTTCGTGTCCGTCTTCTCGTCCATCACCATCGCCGTCACGACGGCTTCACAGACCAACTCATTATCTACGTAGGCTTTCCCTTGCATTTTCCAGAATGGCGGACGCTTCTTGATGACCTCGATTTCAATACGCAGTTGATCGCCCGGGACCACCGGTCGCCTGAACTTGGCCTCCTCAATACCCGTGAGATACATAATGGTTTTTCCGACTGTCCCTCCCGACTTGAAGACCAGCACACCACCCACCTGGGCCATGGCTTCGACAATCAGCACCCCCGGCATCACCGGGCGGCCTGGAAAGTGTCCTTGAAAGAACGGCTCATTGATCGTCACGTTTTTGATGCCGATGATGCTTTTATGCGGTTCAAACTCTTTGACTCGATCCACCAGCAAGAACGGATACCGGTGGGGAAGTAACGCCTGAATCTCAGCCTGCTCGACTACTGCCATGGGCTCTGCCTCCTCTCCGTCCAGAATAGGGCTACCGTCTACGGATTCTGCCGATCAAATTCCTTGATGATCGAATCTGTCACATCCAACGCTGGCTGATGATAGAGGACAATGCGGATGAGCGCTTCATTGCCCCTGTCGAGGATAGCCGTATATCCCTCTTTCTGAGCCACAGCCTGCGCGGCAGCGGCAACTTTCTGCGCATATTCCACGACCATTTCGCGCTGTTTTTGCTGAACTTCACGATTGAACTCTTGAAGCCGGCGCTGAAACGCTTCCATCTTGCCGCGCAACTGCTCCTCTTTTTCTTGCCGTGCCTGGTCAGCAAGCTTGACGTTCGGATCTTGTAAGGACTGCTCCAAGTCCTTCAACTCTTGCTCATCGGCCTGAATGATCTTTTGTCTGGTCATGGAGTATCCCTTCACCTCTTCCAAGGCCAGCTTCCCAGCCTTGGTTCGCTCTATCACCATCTGCTGATCCATGACCCCGACCCGAACCACCTCTCCTGCATGGAGCGGCGCAACTCCCTGCGCCAGCAATACCGCGATGCCTAGCCATGTCGCCCTCGCTGCACCCGTCATAACCCACCTCCCTCAGACACTAGGGGTATTCTCGATTGAACTCTTCGATGACCTGGCCTGAAATGTCCAGACCTTCTTCATGATAGATCGTTGGACCACCCTTACTCCTATCCACAATAACCTGCAATCCAAGACGCTTGGCGACTTTCGCGACAACCGTTTCGCTCTTGTCACGAAATCCTTCCAGCACGTCTTTTTGTTTTTCTTGGACTTCCCGATTCAATTCCGAGGCCTTTTGCTGGTACTCCTGCATGCGCCGGCGAAACAGTTCTTCCCGCTCTCGTTTCGCGGTGGGGCTCAGAACGGAGGACTGTTTGACAAAGTCCTCTTCCATCCGCCGTAACTCCTTTTCCTCCAATTCCATCAGCGCCTGTCGATTTTTCGAAAAGCCGGCCAGGTTCTCCTTCACCTTCTTGCCCGCGCTCGTCTCGCTGAGCAAGCGCTGTAAATTAATCACCGCCACCTTCCCGTCGATTTTTCCTCCGCCTCCGGCGCATCCTCCACTCAGAGCCAGCATGACGGCGACCGCAGCCGACATCGCCGTCCATTCGATCCGTTCCGCCACGTGCGTCCACCCCTTCTCGTTGCAACGTACCACGCCAAAACCCCGACTAGAATAAGGTCCCGATCGTAAACTCGAACACGCCAAATCGCTCACCGGTCCGTTTATCAAGATTGATCCCATAGGCGACACGCAACGGCCCAAACGGAGAGATCCAGCGCCCTTCGAGACCAGCCGCACTCCTCAGATCGAGCGACAAGGGTTCATCGTCGTCAAACCCTTTTCCGTAGTCAAAAAAGAGCACGCCGTTCAATTTCGCCTCGGACGAGATCGTAAAGATCAGCTCGTTGCTGAAGATTAATTGTTTGGCCGCGCCGAATGGAGCACGAGTCGTGGGGACCGTGGGACCAGCCCGACCGAAGGCAAACCCACGCATGGTATTGATGCCGCCCACGAAGAACCGTTCATTCAAAGGAATCTGTGTCCCACCGAGCGCGATGACCTCTCCGAAACGAGCCCGCAACGAAATCCTCATATCCAGTGGAAGGGGTGTGACCTTGATGACGTCCACATGGTACTTGATGAAGTTATTGCTCCCGCCCATATAGGGCGTTCCGATATCAAATCCTCCACCGATGCGCCAACCGGATCTCGGATCAAGGTAGTAGTCTCTGGTATCCCGGAACAAAGCAAACCGAAAGCCTGTCGACGATCGGGTCCCTAACTGTCGACACACGATGGGGACCAAATCAGGACAGATACCGAGCTGAGGGTCCTTAAACGTGATTTGTTCTCCAAAGATGCTGACACTCCCTGTCACATATTCCGATAACCAACGGCCGAGTGTCACGTTTCCACCGGTCCGTTCCTCAAAATAGGACAGGTAATTCGTGATACTGCGGTAGCCGTCTATTTGCAATGAGGTCAAGGAGTCATTCAAATAGGGATTGCGGAAGGTAATGGACCCGAGACTTCTTCGCTGGCCCAGTTGCCCGCGGATGCGACCCATATAGCCGTATCCACCCAAATTCCCTTGGGTAATATCGGCGATCGCCACCAGTCGATCCAGCGTACTGAACCCACCGCCGAGGCTGAACATCCCCGTCGGTTTTTCCTTCACCCGCACGTTCAGATCGACTTTGTCTGGCGCGACTTGCGCGGGCAGGATTTCGACCGTCTCGAAGAAATTCAAGTTGTTCAATCGTTGGAAGCTTCGCTTCAGAGAAGCGGTGTCGATCACATCCTGTTCGTCGACTCTGATTTCTCGACGGATGACGTTGTCTCGTGTTTTGTCATTCCCGTAGATATTGATCTGCCGGATCCGCATCATCTCCCCTTCTTTGATGCTGAAGTTGATGGTGACGGTCCGCTCTTCATTGTTCGGATTCACATTGGGCACGACCTCAGCGAATGAATACCCTTTACTTCCATACAGATCCGTAATTCGGGAGATCTCATCTCGGATTTTGGCGCGCTGAAAGATCTCACCATCCTTGATCCTCAATCCCGCTCGAAGCTCAGGGTCTTCAAACACCGTGTATCCTCGAAATCCTATTTCTGCGATGGTGAACGGCTCTCCCTCGGTGATGGGGTAGCTGACGGTGAACCATTGCTTATCTTCGGTGAGCTCCACCGACGGCTGGCCGACCCGAACATTGAAATACCCTTTATTCAGGAGTACTTCCCTAATGCGCTCCACATCATTCCCCACCTCCTCGTGTTTCAAGACGCCCGCGTCGGACACCATCGACGGCAGCTTGAACTTCGTGAAGACGCCATACCAGGGGATCCATTCCCGCGTCGACATGACACTGAGCATCTCGGTCTTCGTCGCCGCGCGCAGTCCTTCGAATATCACCGTCTTGACCTTGGCTTTCTCCCCTTCCGTAATATGAAAGGTGAGACGCTTCCGATCCTCATCTAATGCCTCGATCACGGGAACGACCTGCGCATTGTAATAGCCGTCATGCTGATAGACCCGCCGGATGGTCTCGGCGCTTTCCTTCACCTGTTGCTGATCAAGGAATGTCTGGCTCTTGATGGTCGTTTTTTCCTTCAGCTTCTCGTCGGTCAACTGTTGATTACCGTCGAAGACGATCTCGGTGATGAACGGCTTCTCCTGCACAACGAAGGTCACCGCCATCCCCTCGGCAATCGAGTCGGTTTCAACCTGCACATCCTCGAAAAATCCCGTATCGTATAAAATCTTCACCTGTCCACGCACATGGTCCGGCATATAGCGATCACCGGCTTTCAGCGTGAGTCGACCAGCGATCGCCGGCATTTCGATTCGTTTGGCTCCCCGAATATCAATCGAGGCAACCTTGAGTTCAGGAGTCTGAGCGAGTGCTTCGAGCACACTCCACAACACAGAAACAACCATGACCGCGACCACGAACGATCGAGGTCTGTAGACGGCATGCTCGGTCACCGATACGGATTCCTGTAACGAAGTATGGGGATGGATGATGCGGTTGAAACCATCACACAGGTCCTCTCCGTTATCGACCGTACGCCAACTTCCTACGAGTCAGTCTGTCCCACTCCAGAGAACGCGCTGCCCCACACGGGTGTTCTCGACGGAAATCCGAATCCAGGCAGCTCTACCACGTGAGCAGCTCTCACGTCATCCGACCGCGCAAAACTTCCGGATTATATTGAGGTCATCCTGCATTGTAAAGAAGCGTCCTCCCTTTCCGGTCGGACTCGACGTGCATCACTCCTGACTCCGCACTGAATTCCGTAGCTCCCTGACAGATAGTGCATCGATCCTCGCCGCCGGCCATCGATCCCAAAAAGTCTGTGTGCGACACGCGTCGCTCATGAATATCGCTTGTGTTCTCTCTCATGGAAACGACACCGTTGTTTTCGATGCGATGAGTTCGTCCGTTTCTTGACTTCACTCCACCCATCACATAGTATCCTTCCATGTCACGTCTGACGGTCAGAAAAGCGATCATTCCAGCCGCCGGTCTTGGGACGCGATTCCTTCCTGCCACAAAGGCATCTCCCAAGGAGATGCTTCCGTTGGTCGATAAGCCACTCATTCAATATACGGTCGAAGAAGCGGTGGCTTCTGGCATTGAAGACATCATCGTGATTACCGGCCGTGGCAAACGCGCGATTGAAGATCACTTCGATCGCTCCGTTGAGTTGGAAGAAAATCTGAAAGGCACCGGCAAGAGTCAGGTGCTCCATCAAATCCGACAGATCTCGAACCTCGCCAACTTCTGTTATGTGCGGCAATCCGAAGCCCTCGGCTTGGGGCACGCCGTGTTGTGCGCGCAACACCTGATCGGCGACGAACCTTTCGCCGTCATTCTCGGGGATGAGATCATTGACGCCGATGTTCCAGGGCTTGCGCAGTTGATCCACATCTATAAAAAGCGCCATGGGGCAGTTCTCGGGGTACAGGAAGTTCCCAAGGCAGACGTCAGCCGATACGGCATCGTGACGCCCAAGCGCCTCGCTCACGGTCTGCATCGGGTCGAGGATTTGGTCGAGAAGCCATCGCCGGCCGATGCCCCCTCCACGCTCGCCGTAATCGGCCGGTATATCCTTCCTCCTGAAATTTTCCCGATCCTAAGAAAAACTCCTCCTGGAAAGAACGGAGAAATTCAGCTGACCGATGCACTGAGGACGCTGGCAAGAAAATCTCCGATGTTTGCGCTTGAGATAGAAGGCCAGCGCCATGATGCCGGGGACAAGTTGGGCTTTTTAATCGCCACCGTTGAGTTTGGGTTGAAGAACCCGGCATTGGGAGCAGAATTCCGCGACTATCTTTCGACCAGGATGCACACCGCATCGAGTAATCGTCGGGCATGATCCCATTGGTCGTGGGGGTGACTCAGTCGCGAGACTCCCAGCAACGGCCATTCTGCATCCGGCGTGATCATTCGGATGCATTATCGAACCTGGTGCGCGGTTCCATCGGATAGAACACTGAGACTCCTAAAGCGAGAACGCATGTTGCCCAGGCGCGTGATGAGCACATACAGACCCTGATTCGTCTAACCCGCCACCTCACATATAGATAAAGAACAGGCAGGCACATGACAGACCCAAACGAACAAGAAATTCAGTCTCCCCAAAATATTGAAGTGCCCAGTCAACTCCCGCTGTTGCCCGTCCGAGATATCGTCGTCTTTCCGTACATGGTACTTCCCCTGTTCGTCGGACGCGACATGTCGATTAAGGCCATCGAAGCGGCCCTTGCCGGCAATCGAATGATCTTCCTTGCGACTCAAAAGGCGCTCGACGTCGAGAATCCCACGCAGAAAGATATCCACACCGTCGGCACCGTCGGCATCATCATGCGGATGCTGAAGCTGCCGGACGAACGCATCAAAATCCTGGTGCAGGGCATCGCCAAAGCCAAGATCACGAAATACATTCAGACCGACCCCTACTACTCCGTTCGAATCGACAAGCTCGCTGATACGAAATCGATGGCCACGCCCCTTGAGGCGGAAGCCGTCATGCGAACCGTGAAGGAGCAGATCGAACGGATCGTGAGTTTGGGGAAAATCCTGATCCCCGATGTCATGGTCGTCATCGAAAACCTCGAAGAACCAGGCCGATTAGCCGACATGGTGGCTTCGAATCTCGGCCTCAAGGCCGACACCACCCAGGTGGTCTTGGAAATCTCCGATCCCATTCAACGCCTTCGCCAAGTAAGCGACATTCTCGGAAAGGAAATCGAAGTCCTCTCCATGCAGCAAAAGATCCAGGCGCAAGCCAAAGGGGAGATGGACAAGACCCAGCGGGAGTATTTTCTGCGTGAACAGCTGAAAGCCATTCAGAAGGAGTTGGGCGAACTCGATGAGCGGGCTGAAGAAATCACGGAATTCCGCAAGCGCATCAAAGACGCAAAGATGCCAGAGAAGGTCTTGAAGGAGACCGAAAAGCAGCTTAAGCGTCTCGAGAAAATGCATCCGGATACCGCCGAATCCGCGACCGTGCGAACCTATCTGGAATGGATGGTCGAATTGCCGTGGTCCAAGCGCTCGAAGGATACCCTCGATCTGAAAGCGGCCGCGAAGGTATTGAACGACGACCATTACGACCTTGAAAAGGTCAAAGAGCGAATCCTGGAGTATCTGGCCGTCCGAAAGCTGAAAGAGAAGATGAAGGGCCCCATTCTCTGCTTCGTCGGCCCACCAGGAGTCGGGAAAACCTCGCTGGGGAAATCGATCGCCCGCGCATTGGGGCGTGAGTTTGTCCGTATCAGCTTAGGCGGCGTACGGGATGAGGCTGAGATCCGCGGCCACCGCCGCACCTATGTCGGCGCATTACCCGGGCGCATCATTCAAGGCCTCAAACAGGCAGGAACGAGTAATCCGGTGTTCATGCTCGACGAGGTCGACAAGGTCGGGATGGATTTCCGAGGGGACCCCTCGGCAGCCTTGCTGGAGGTGCTCGACCCGGAACAGAACAATACGTTTACCGACCACTATCTCGGAGCTCCATTCGACCTGACCGAAGTGATGTTCATCACCACGGCAAATTTGATCGATCCGATCCTTCCCGCGTTGCGTGATCGCATGGAGGTCATCGAGATCCCCGGGTATACCGAAGAAGAGAAACTCGGCATCGCCCAGAAATACCTGATTCCCCGTCAACTCGAAGAGCACGGGATTACGAACAAACATGTCCGTCTGACGGAGCCAACCATTCGACAGATCATCTCGCATTACACCCGCGAAGCAGGTGTGCGGAATCTTGAACGCGAGATTGCCAACGTCATGCGCAAGGTCGCGAAAAAAGTCGCCGAAGGCAAAGACCAGGGATTTCCCATCGATCTATCGAATCTCAACAAATATCTTGGGGTGTCGAAGTATGTGCCGGAAGCAGAGCTCGAAAAAGACGAAATCGGCGTGGTAACCGGCTTGGCCTGGACAGAAGCAGGCGGCGATGTCCTCTATATCGAGGCGACGGTGATGAAGGGGAAAGGCCAACTAACCCTCACCGGCCATCTGGGAGATGTGATGAAAGAGTCCGCTCAAGCGGCGCTCAGCTATGTCCGTTCACGGGAAAAAACGTTGAATCTCAACCCTGACATGTTCAGCAAACAAGACTTGCATATCCATGTGCCGGCCGGAGCCATCCCCAAGGACGGTCCCTCCGCCGGCATCACGATGGCCACGGCGATCGCCTCGGCATTTTCTGGTACTCCTGCACGGCGAGATTTGGCCATGACTGGAGAAATCACCCTGCGCGGCCGCGTCCTCCCAATCGGAGGACTCAAGGAAAAGATATTGGCGGCAAAACGGGCAAAACTCACCACCGTCATCCTTCCGCGTCGAAATAAAAAGGATCTGGAGGAAATCCCCAAGCATCTGCTCAAAGGCATTCACTTGGCGTTCGTCGAAACCATGGACGACGTCATGAAGATCGCCCTCCGCCGACAAGCCAAGGCTTCTCCGGCCTCTCGAAAGCCTTCGACACCCCCCGCGCCATCGCGTATCCCCCCTCTGCGATCCGGTAAAGGTCGACGGCCGCACGAACTCCCTGCCACGGTGATGGCACACCGAGCACCGGCACGGTCATAAAGGATCGTACCGTGGCCCGCCGTCAGGCCAGCCCCCCCATTCAAGAATTTGCACTCATCCGAATGCTCGAGCGTCGGTTTGCCCGTCGCACACCAGGACTTGTCCAAGGCATCGGCGACGACGCCGCCGTGATTGCCTCCTCCTCGCCGACGTGGTGGCACCTCACAACGGACTTGCTTGCCGAAGGCATTCACTTTGATATGAAGTCAGCGACCCCTGAGTCCGTCGGATACCGGGCAGCCATGGCCAACCTCAGCGATATCGCCGCCATGGGAGCCGTCCCCCGTTATCTGCTCATTTCGCTCGCCATCCCAAAAACATGGACGCGGCCGCACATCCATGAGCTATACACCGGCTTGATGAAGGCTTGCCGCCTGCATGACGTGACACTCGTCGGTGGGGATACCTCGGCGTCCAAGGCGGGACTCTTTCTCAGCATCACCCTGGTCGGCGCAACAAGCAGGCGCCGGGCACTGTTTCGACACGGTGCCAACGTAGGAGATCACATATACGTTTCGGGCACGCTAGGAGACTCCCTAGCAGGCCTTACGCTCTTGATGGGGAACACAGGCTCAGGCCCCTCAAGAAAGAGGAAGTCCGAGTTCTCTCGCACTCATCGAGCATTTCTTCTCCGCCGCCATTTCCGCCCTACTGCGAGGGTCGCCGAAGGCCAGTGGCTCAACGAGAAACGACTTGCCTCCGCTGCTATCGATCTGTCCGACGGCCTCTCCGGAGATCTTCGGCATCTGTGTGAAGCAAGTCGAGTCGGTGCAGAGGTGGAAGTCGACAAGATTCCGATCTCACCGGCCTGCCGAGGCTATGCCCGGGCGATCGGAGTGTCGCCGATTCGACTCGCACTCACTGGAGGCGAAGACTATGAGTTGCTGTTCACCACGCCGCCACGCGACGGCAAGAAGGTTGAGCGGCAAGCGCGAACACGCGGCTATCGCATAACCCATATCGGAACGATTCGCCCGCAGCGGTTCGGGATTCAGATGAAGACTGACGGTCGGACGCAACCTCTGCCGGTCACAAGTTACGAGCATTTCCATTGATGGCCAACAGCAGTCACCAGCCCTCGGCTCAACGGACTCGATCATTTCGGGCACTCTTGCGCCAAGTCCTCCACTTACAGGAGTCACCGCAACGCACTGCAGTGGCCTTTGCACTGGGCGTCTTCATCGCCTTCTCCCCCGCCTATGGCCTGCACACAGCGATGGTGGTGCTATGTACCTGGCTATTCGGTCTCAATTTCTTGGCCTTGCTAGCCGGTGCCTTAGTCAATAATCCCTGGACCGTCATTCCGATCTTAGGCGCAACCTACTGGACCGGCGCCCTCTTGCTCGGACGTACAGATCAACCGAGCTTCGACTGGCAGGATATGAGTTTCAGCGGCATCTACCAGCAAGTCCTTCCCTATGCTGCTCCCTTCGTGCTCGGAGGACTTGTTCTCAGTGTGCTCGGCGCCCTATTGTCCTATCCTGCCGCCTACTTATTTTTTCAAAAACATCGCTCCGCGCCTACCAGTCCCACGACCGAACCGTTGCCGCCCTCTGACCAAGTGGGCTAAGATACCCACTGACTATGGAATCAGCAGACCGACCGAACGCTCCCTATGATGGCTCGGCGCTCATCGCTGATCCCATCCACAAGTACGTCACCTTCACCATCCCCTATGCTCATCCTGATCCGCATGAGCACACCGAGAAAGACCTGATCGACTCCCCCTGGGTTCAGCGGCTGCGATACATCTACCAGCTGCAGAGTGCTCGCTGGGTCTATCCTTCCGCGGAACATACCCGGTTTGTGCATTCGCTCGGGACGATGCACGTCGCGGGACGATTTGCTCGACACCTATACCCGTTTCTCAAGAAAGTCGTGAAGGATGTGCCCTCTCTCAATTTCGTCGAAGAGTTCCTCCGTGTCACAGCCTTGGTCCACGACATCGGGCACGGACCGTTTTGCCATTTCTTCGACGACAATTTTCTCCATGCCCATGGCCTCACCCATGAGCGGCTGGGCCAGATTATCATCCGAGAACATTTAGCTCCCCTCATCAAGAAAATCCGCCGGAGCCCGTCCGGTCCCTTCGCAAAAGGGGAAGAACTGAATCCCGACCAAATCGCTCATCTGATCCTCAAGGAAAAAGGCAAGGACAATTCCCGTCTCCCTCGATGGTTGAACATGCTCCAGCCCGTGATTTCAGGAAGTTACACCGGAGACAATTTGGACTATGTCTTGAGGGACTCGTATATGTGTGGTGTGGCGGTCGGCCCTGTCGATCTGACACGATTGATTCATTACACCATCGTGACAGAAAAGGGATTCACCATTCACAAGACAGGACTTCCGTCCCTTCAAATGTTCCTGAACACCAGGATGTACCTCTACTCCAACGTCTACTTCCATCGCACTACCAGAGCCATCGACATCCATCTGCGGGACATCTTCGGCCAGACGATGCAACTGCTCTCTCCCAAGGATCCGCGTAAGAATATGGATCGGTATCGCACCCTAACCGATTGGTCGCTCTTGGAGGAAGTCCGAGGATGGACACAGTCCCGCCACAAAGCCCGCCGGCAGTTGGGACAGGAGTGGGCACGGATCTTGGGCCGAGACATCAAATGGAAAATGGCCTACAGCACGACGTTGAAAGAAAAAGGACAGGAACGCGGCATGGCGTTTCCCAGCCATCGGCATTTTGAGCAGCAGATTGCCAAAGAGCTGCCGTCCGGCTTGAGACGGCTGCCGTTTCGCGTGGACATGGCCCTGTTGGATCCACGACCAGACCCCAAAGACCATCGGGGTAATCCCCTCTACGTGTACGACCCTGGGACAGGTCAGGTTTCGACTGAACCGCTGGAGGAATGCCTAGACCTGCTGCCTACGCGACTCATCCAGTTTCGAATCTATTCTCCCGACCACCACCACGACGCCGCTCTGTCGCAAGCTGCCGCAACTGTCCTCAATAAGACCCCGACCAGCCTCGAATCCAATTACTGACCGATCGCCACCAAGTCCCATTTTTGAACAATCCCGATGGCCGAATACACTGTTTCGTCCATTGCCTTTCCCTCACACATCCAAACATCAGGGCTCCCATCCATCTGCTAATTTCAGATGATAGCGAATGCCATACATAGACAAGTTGGGCAACGAAGTTCTTTATTCTCTCAATGCAGAGAGGTCAGTGCTGCCTGAGAATGTGAAGTTCTTCCTCTTCTACTTTTGCGCGACAACATCTTTTCTCCTTCCACCGAAGCTGGCAGGCATCCTGCAAGGAATCGAGTTGATCTGAGTCTTGATTCAGAGGGTTAACACGGAGGAGGCTATGATGGGTTTGGCTCAAAAACTGATGATCGCTCTCTGCGGGTTTTCGCTTTCGTTGGCTATTCCAGCCTATGCCCAGCTTAGGGGTGGCCAGCAGGATGCGGCCGGTCTCCTGAACGGCATGCCTCCCGACGTCCTGGCAAAGGTGCGCTCCTTAGCACAGATCCTTCAACAGGGCCTCAAAGAGGGGAAGATCTCGGAAGCCGACATTCAACAAGGCGTGACGTCCGGGCAGCTTGGGGAAAAGCTAAAACAGCTGAGCCCCGAAGCTAGTCAGCTCCTTGATGAAATCAGTGATGCAGCGCAGCAGAAAAATAGATCAGGGGAAGAACGCTTGATGCCGCTGATGGGAGGATTGGGTGTCTCACCGAATTAACCCCACGAGAATACCCGAGTAACATAGTTGGAGAAAATGGGGGTATGATTGAAACATCATGGACAATCAATCAGACATGAGTCGTACAGACAAGCTGGCCCTCATTACGCCGTGGATCAACACCGAGGAACGGGTCACTGTGCAGTTTGACGATCAACGCGATATCAACAGCGAGGTGATCGCCTGCACCGAGCGGTTAGTGGATGTGGCATTAGAAACGGCCGTGCCTCACCTCCGGCAGAAACTGTCGATCCCCCTCTCTGACGTCGAGGTCTCAGAAGATCCCATCCACTACACGCGCAGGCCGTGGGAGTACCCGAACGTCCGCTGGTACAGCACCCAAAAGACCCCGATCGACAACATCCCCAACCACCCGAGCTTCGCCGGCTTCGAATCATACCACTGCGAGATGTCATACCCTTTGTCACTTGATGTCGCCATAACTATTCCTCCTTTTCCTCGATACGCATCGACTACAAACTGCCTTGCTCAACTCGTATATCAACCTCCTTTCATTTGGAACGAGCAAGTCTTTTGAGTAAATAGTTACCAGAGCGTCACGGTATGCGCCATAAGGCACGTGCCTAGTATGGATAGAGGAAATTCCACTGGATGGTCTTTGCAAGAGGACGAGTCTATTCGGATACGGACGTGAGCCCGTGGGTCAATGCGAACTTCGTCAGTTCTGCTGTTGTATGGAGGCTGAGCTGTTCCATCAGCTTCGACTTATGATACTCAACCGTTTTTGGAGAGAGACCGAGCGTTGAGGCGATTTCTTTGAGGGTCAGCCCTTCGGCCACCAGTTGCAGAATCTCCCGCTGTCGCATCGTCAGGCGGTTCGGGTCTGTCATCGACGGTGCCGTGCCTGTCAGCGTGGACTGGACCAAGTCTTTGGCGATCAAGGATGTGATGTAGTAATTCCCGCTTGCCACGGCCTGAACCGCCTGGAGCAGTTCTGAACCGGCCGACCTTTTCAGCAGATAGCCGGATGCGCCGGCTTGGAATGCTTGATTGACATAGTCTGAGTCGGCATGAACGGTGACAAAAATCAATCGGGCTTGGGGAACTGTCTTTCGCAAACGGCGGGCCGCGTCGAGGCCATTCAGTTTTGGCATCGAAATATCTAAGACTATAATGTCGGGCCGCAATCGTTTTGCGGCATCCAACAACGCACGACCATCCTCCGCGGAGCCTACGACTTGGCAATATTCTTCCAGCAGTTTTTTGAAACCTTCCAGCACCAACGTATGGTCATCCGCTAAGAGCACACGAGGTTTGCTCATGCGCGCTCCTGTTTGAACGGCACCCAAGCGCAGATACGTGTTCCCTCGCCCCGTGTCGATTGTATATCTAAGGTTCCGTCAACTAAGAAAATGCGCTCCTTCATGCTCAACAAACCGAGGCTTCCTCGCCGACCGCTGTCACGACTCGCGTCAAATCCCACTCCATCATCGCTGATCATCAACTGGAGACCGTCTCGCACTCGCCTGAGATCAACGTGAACGTTCTTTGCCCTGGCATGGCGAGAAATGTTCGCCAAGCCCTCTTGTGCGACGCGGTACAAGCAGGTGACGACCTCTTGTGCCACGTGTCGAGGTATGTCCGTGCACATGAACCGCGCGTCGATACCGGTGCGGGTCTGAAAGTCATCGACGAGGCGCCGAAGCGCAATGGCCAAACCCAGGTCATCAAGAATCGATGGATGAAACTGATAGGCCAGACGGCGAACACTTTCAGAAAGCTCGACGATACGGTCCTGAATCGTATGCACTGTTCCAACGGTACCGATGGGAGCGTTCGTGAGCTGTTGTTCCAGCATTTCAATGTCGATCGACAACAGCGCGAGACGTTGATTGATATCGTCATGCAGATCGCGCGAGATCCTCCGTCGCTCTTCCTCCTGGAGACGAAGCAGTTGCGAAGCGAGCAGACGAAGGTCCCGCCGATTGGCTTCGAGCGATTGTTCGGTATCGATTCGTTTTGACACCTCGCTGACGAGCGCGCTATTGACGGCCGACAGCTCTTCACTGCGCGCGTGCAGACGCGCCGCCCAGCCTTTATCGAGCCGTTGAATCGCTTCTTCACGTTCACGCCGCTGTAAAAGATACAAAATGGGCAGGCCGATCAATGCCATGCCAAAGACCCGATTGACTAGGGCCTTCCATGCCGGTTCATCCGAAGCCCAAGGGGAAAGGGTGGTCACGTTTTCACCTGCCACCGACATGAGGGTGTCCGCCTCAAAAAGCGTCACTGTTTGATGAGAACCTAGCAACAGGAAATATCTTACAACTTCAGGAGGAAAATAGAAGATCAGCAGTGCGGCAATACCAGCGGCCAAAACCCCCTTACTAACTCGGGATGTAGTCATAGACTAATCCTCGACCCTTGAATTACCCGACTTCGGAATCGGCCAAATCAAGAAACACGGACGATAGGCACTCCACATCCCTAAACTACAGATATATGAGCATATGCCCATAATTATGTCAAGAGTAAGACTTGCGCTC
The DNA here is from genome assembly GCA_002869845.2 of Nitrospira sp. CG24B. GTDB lineage: Bacteria > Nitrospirota > Nitrospiria > Nitrospirales > Nitrospiraceae > Nitrospira_D. Next base: position 1,125,492 of record NEWS02000004.1, read on the forward strand.
GACCCCATTCTAATCAAGTACGGAACAATCGTATCGTGACAATGTAGGTGGATTATTTGACGTTCAGGAATGCCCGTTGTAGAACTACACTATGACGAATCACGCATCGTCACAATCTCCATGTTACTGCGCGGTATTAAGGAAAGCCGCGCGGCGCGTTTCATTGATCTATGACACTCATCTGAGAACTACAGGGTTAAAAACGACCCAGTTTTCCCTCCTAGCGGAACTATCCCGTGGTCGCCCTACGCCTCCAACTATGAATGAGCTGTCGGAGTATCTTGTCATGGATCGATCGACTCTTGGACATAATCTGAGGCCTCTCCTCCGTCGAGGACTGGTCGTATTGCAACCAGATGCTGACGACGGCAGAACACGCCGTGTGACGCTTACCCCAAAAGGTGCAGCAAAATTCTCAGAGGCAAAGCAGTTTTGGCGAAAAGCACAGCTGAGCTATGAAAATGCTGTCGGGAAGCGCATTGCCGTTACACTGCGCAATGCGCTGCATGACCTCACAAGACTGGATACCTTTTAGCATAACCGTGATGCGTCCGGAGATCCAACTGATCGACCAAACGAACGGTGTTGCGTTGTTGGGCACCCTGTTTTAACTTGGTCAGCTCACTCCCTCTCGCGCAACCTCATTTCTTTAGCACCCTACTCGTTAGCTGCTACAACTTTTTAACCTTGAGCGTCTGCGCGTATTTCACAACTTCTTCCTTTGTTCCTCCGAGGTATTCGCCATACTCGTCCCAGCTTCTTTGTGATCTTCATTTTCTGCAGACGTCTGTGCCTTTCTGTCACGTTCTTCTTGATGATCATGCACGAGCGCCCCGATAATCAGCAGCTGGATGCCGATGAGCAGAAAGAACAAAGCACCACGGTTCTGCCCGGTATGCTCGGTAATCGAAAACTGGTGAGCAGAAAGCAGCAAAGAGAGTGCTGAGGAGAGAAACAAGAAGATTCGCATGCGGAATGCCTCATCCCTAAGTCGCAACAATGATGGTATGCTTGCCGGAGAGATAAGGTCAACCAGAAATCACAGGGGAGGGCACGGATCGACTAGTAGTCTGCTGGAAAACTCGGTTTCTGCTCCGCGCACCGTTGCACGATGATAGAAAGAACTGTGGCATTCCACACCTCAGAATGCTCAAAAAGTCCATCCAGCAAGGCCGCAGCGAGCGAAGGAGCGAGGCGTACGCTTCGGTACGTTGAGCTTCTGAGTGATGCGAGAACGCCGCTGGAGGACTTTTTCAGCATTCTGCTAGAGCTAGGGAGCCGACGGACCAACGCCGGCGGTAGGATCAGCAACCGGCACGGGCGCTGCCGATGGTGTAGAGCCCCTGAACGGCAGATCCAGCAAGACATAGGGATTCACGCGCGCGCCATTGAGTTTCACGCCCCAGTGGAGATGCGGACCAGTAGCCCGGCCGGTTGCTCCAACTTTTCCGACAATTTGCCCGGCTTTCACCGGTTCTCCGTCTTTGACCAGGACTTCGGATAAATGAAAGTACATCGAATAAAAGCCGAGTCCGTGGTCGACAAAGATGCCTTTCCCAGAGAAGAAATGCTCGACAGTGAGCCGTACAATGCCATCATTCGTCGCCAGCACATCCGTTCCAAGCGGCGCACTGATGTCTTCCCCGTTATGCGGATTGCGTGGCTGCCCATTCATGATTCTGACACTGCCGAAGATCCCGGTTCGTCTGCCGTTCACCGGTTCCACAAAACCCGGTTGCCACAACTTGGCCTGAGAGTCCGTGGCCAGTGCCGTCTTCACCTGCTCCTGTTCGGCTTTCCAACGTGCCACCGCTTTGTCGTCTAAATCGACTTTGTCTTTCGGCAGCGTGAGATGCTCAACATGGAATTTTTCTTTCTGGACCAGCACCTGATAGCGAAACGTCTGACGTGACTCTCCAGATTGTGCCTCGACGGTCAGTTCGTGGCTTCCCGGCTCGTCCTGCAGGTCGATGCCAAGCAACCCCACAAATCCCTTCGGCTCTTCCGGTCGTGGATCAGAGAAGAACCGAATGGAGCGACCTAGGAACTTCCCCTGTAGTTGGGCAACCGCATCATCGGTCGGCACTTTAACCACGACAATGTGTCCTTGTTTCCCGCTATAGTGGCCATCAGCCCCGTGAGCCAGCGGCAATGAACCAGGATGGATGGGAAATACGAAATGCCCGGTGAGCAGAACAACCGCACCGAGCACCAGGCGTGCTGACAGCACCCCTGGTCCATGATTCCACGCACACAGTGGCTTCATCGGTAAAACCGTCCTCCGGACACCTGGGAAATCAGTTCTTCGACCCGCCGATTCACCGCGCTGAAGGGGTCCATACACAAAATCGTTTCCTCCCAATACCCATTCAGCTTCAGATACGTCCAGTCCACCGTATAGGATCGATTCTTCGCCCGCGCAAACCGAATGAAATCTCCACGAACTTTCGCCCGGGTCGTTTGTGGAGGGGTGGACATCGCCCGCTGGACCGCATCCTCTTCGACGACCCGTTCGATGAGCCCTCGAGACTCCATCAGGTAATACAACCCTCTTGTTCGTTTCACGTCATGGAACTGTAAATCCAGGAGGAGCACCCTCGGGTCATCCCATCCACAATTCTTCTTGTCTACGTAGGACTGGATCAGATGTTTCTTCGTGACCCAATCGACCTGATGGATGAGTTGCATTGGATCGTCTTCCAGCTGCTGGAGCATCCGCTCCCACTTGTCGTACACATCGTCGAGGATGGGTTCATGCGCCTGTTGATTCAGATACTCTCTCGCCCGATTGAGATAGGCCTGCTGAATCTCGATGGCGGTCATCTGCCGACCGTCATCGAGCCTGACCCTTTTCTTCAGGGTCGGATCTCGGGAGATCTCTCGAATCGCCTTGACAGGATCTTCGAGTTCCAACCCGTGAACCGTGTACCCGTCTTCGATCATCGATAAGACAAGCGCAGCGGTCCCCACTTTGAGGTACGTCGCGTACTCCGACATATTGGAATCGCCGACGATGATATGGAGGCGCCGATAGCGTTCGGCATCTGAATGGGGCTCGTCGCGGGTGTTGATGATGCTCCGAGAAGAGGTCGTCGACGAGGATGTCTTCTCATGAATATGTTGCGCGCGCTGCGAGATGAAATACTGCGGCTTGCCGGATACTTTTAATACTTTGCCCGCCCCGCTGAACACCTGTCGGGTCACAAAAAACGGGATCAATTGTTCGGTGACTTTCCAAAAATCGACATCGCGCCGCATGAGGAAATTCTCGTGGCATCCGTAGGTATTCCCAAGAGAATCCGTATTATTCTTGAAAATATAGATTTCTCCGGACAGCCCTTCCTCTCGAAGCCGTTCTTCGGCGGCCGGCAAACAGGCCTCCAACAATCGCTCCCCTGCTTTATCGTGGATCACGAGGTCCAGGATGTTATCGCACTCTGGAGTCGAATATTCGGGATGACAGCCGGTGTCTTGATAGAAACGCGCGCCGTTGACCAAGAATGCGTTCGACGGCCAGCTGTTGGGAATCAGTCCTTCAAAGATGTACCCCAGGACTTTTTCCATGGGAAGATAGATACGACCGTTGGGGGAAAAAATGAGGCCGTATTCGTTCTCGAGGCCGTATATCCGTTGCTTCATGGAACCACCAGATATCATGAATGGCCTTTAGATAGAGTATACGCCGCTTTGCGGATCTGCAACAAAGGAAGCCTCGACGAGAGGCAGAGGTCAGGGAGAGAGGATGAGTCGAGCATCAGCAATCGATACCCGGCGAAACTTTCGACCGGCACGGGTTCGGTCCAAAACCGCGATTTCTAACCCTTCTGGCGGCAGCTTTTGATTGGCCGTCTGCTCCAGCGCCGTGACACACAACTTCAACGCGGCATCCAAGGACGGCGCCTGACTGGGACTGTTTTCCTTCAACAGCGCTAGCACCGCCTCAGACTTGCCGCCGATCACCGCAAAGTTCTTCTCGTCGATAATACTGCCGTCGAACGAGATACGATAGATTTCGTTCGGGTGATGGTTGGCACCGGCCTGCACCACAAGAATCTCCACTTCAAGCGGCTTCATTTCCTGACTGAATACGGTCCCCAGGCTTTGAGAATACCCGTTCGCCAGAGAGCGGCCTGTGACGTCTTCTCGACTGTACATGAACCCTTTGAGGTCAGCGTGACGGATACCCGCCTTTCGAAGGTTCTCGAACTCGCTGTACTTGCCGGCTCCTGCAAACGCAATGTTGTCGTAGATTTCCGACACCTTGTGCAGTGAGGCGCTCGGATTATCCGCCGTCAAGAGAATGCCGTCGACATACTCCATCGCGATGATCGAGCGGCCTTTGGCAATCCCCTTCCTGGCATACTCCGCCTTATCCTGCATCATCTGCTCAGGGGACACGTAGTAGGGCATCGGCATGATTACGTCTCCCGTGAACGGCGCGCGGCCATCACATCGTTGCACACAGCACGCAGGGTGTCGTCGGATACATCGGCGATGCCTTGGGCCGTCACGACCTTCGCCGTGGGATAAATGCCCCGCACAAGATCAGGTCCGCCGGTCCCGACATCGTCATCCGCGGCATTATAGAGCGCCAACAAGGCTAATTTGATCGCGTCCCCCTCGGAGAGTTGCCGTTTAAAATGTTCGCGCATCGTGTTGCGGGCATCTTTTCCCCCGGAACCGATCGCATGGTAATCGGACTCTTCGTACCTCCCGCCGGTAATGTCGTACTTGAAGATGCGGCCCTCGCCGCGCTTCACGTCATACCCGACATACAACGGCATGACGACCAGTCCCTGAAACACCATCGGAAGATTCGCCTTGACCATCTGGCCCAGCTTATTGGCCTTTCCTTCACAGGAGAGCGGCACGCCTTCCAGTTTTTCGTAATGCTCCAACTCGGTCTGAAATAGCTTGGCCATCTCAATGCAAGGCCCAGCCGCCCCCGCGATCGCCATGGCCGACCAGTCGTCGATCTTGAAGACTTTTTCGATTCGGCGATCCGCGATCTGAAACCCTTCCGTGGCTCGGCGGTCTCCGGCAATCACCACCCCCTGCTGATACTTGAGAGCCAGCACGGTCGTGGCAGAAGGCACAGCGACCGGCCCAACGGCGCGCGCCTGGTCAGGAACGGCCGCCAGGCCGTGGCTTCGCAATGCCAACTCGGGATGATGTGTCGAGACAAAGTCAAAAAAACTGGAGCCGTCGTGATCAGGGAGATAGGGCAGCTTCATCGTGATCTTCGAACCACCGTTCGTTAAACCTTGAGCTTCTCGATCAGGGCATCGACTGAATCGGTTGTATCAAGCAACTCCTGCGTCAAGGCCTGCGTCCCTCGATGGGGGTCCATCAGCGGCACTTTTTTGATCATCATATTGCCGACGTCGAACAGCACCGATGTCCAACTGGCCCCATAGAGCTCCTTCGCAAACTTACTGACACAGCGCCCACGAAAATAGGCCCTCGTTCCCGTCGGAGGGTTCAATTCAGCACGCTGAATCTCATCTTCCTCAACAATCCGTTCGATGAGGCGACTGCGTTCCAGGGTATAAAATAATCCCTTCTCCGGACGGACGTCATGGTATTGGAGATCCATCAGCTTCATTCGCGGGTCATCCCATCCGCAGCCTTTACGCTCCATGTAGGACTCGATCATATGCCGCTTGGCGACCCAATCCAACGCGTTCACCAACAGCCGCGGATCCTGATCTAGCTGGTCCAGGACCTCCTCCCAACGACGCAATACATCATGCGTGGTAGGACTGTGAGCCTGCGAGGCATAAAAAGTCTTGGCGGCGCTCAGGTACGCCCGCTGGACGGCAAGAGCCGTGGTGGGCCTTCCGCCAGCTAGTTTGAGGGTTTCCTTCACGTCCAGGTCGCGCGACACCTGCTTAAACACACGGACCGGTTCGTCCAGTTCAAGCTGGGGCAGATCAGCTCCTGATTCCAGCAAATCCAAGACAATGTCCAACGTTCCCACCTTTAAATAGGTGGAGAGTTCCGCCATATTGGCATCGCCCGTGATGACATGGAGTCTCCGGAACCTCGCCGCATCGGCATGCGGTTCGTCCCGCGTGTTGATAATCGGCCGTTTGACCATCGTATTGAGGTCCATAAGACATTCGAAAAAGTCAGCGCGCTGCGAGATTTGATATTCCACCGGGCTGGTTTGATTTTCAGCTCCAACTTTTCCTGCTCCGGCAAAGATCAGTCGTGTGACGAAAAACGGCGTCAACACCCGAGCAATCCGGTCGAACGACACGGCCCGCGAGACCAAATAATTTTCATGGTACCCGTAGCTGTTGCCCTTGCCGTCGGAATTGTTCTTGTATAGGACATACTGTTCGCTCCCTCTCACCCGAGCCAGCTCCTGAAGGCATTGGGCGAGGATGCGCTCCCCGACTCGTTCGAACGCCACCACCTCCCGGGCGTTCGAACACTCCGGTGTCGAGTATTCCGGATGAGCGCCATCGACATATAACCGTCCACCGTTCGCCAGCACCTTGTTCAGCTGCCGGTTATAGTCTGGATTGGGGCGCTCTCGCTCACCATCGACTTCAAATCCACGGGCATCCACGAGGGGATTTTCGTGCTCGTAATCCCAGAGCGCCCTTGGAGCCGGCAATCCTGGATACTGTCCGATAACGGCGAAGGAGCCTGACACTGGGTCCACCGCGGATGGATCTTTTGACGCAATGCCGAACTCGGTTTCAGTGCCAAGCACGCGCAAGCGACTCGTGGAGGTATGGTCTGGCATAGGTTCGCTAGAGATAGTGGCCGGTATTGACGGTTTCAATCTGCCGATGTTCGGCAGGTCCACCGCTGATGGTCCGGAGATGAATGATTTTCTCGCCCTTCTTTCCGGCGACTTTTGCCCAATCGTCCGGATTGGTCGTGTTGGGGAGATCTTCGTGTTCCTTGAACTCCTCACGGATGGCGCGGATCAAGTCGTCCGAGCGCAGGCCGGCTCCCTCTTGCGCGATCACGCGCTTCACGGCGAATTTTTTGGCGCGTGAGACGATGCCTTCGATCAAGGCTCCGCTGGCGAAGTCCTTGAAGTACAGGACTTCCTTTTCGCCGTTGGCGTAGGTCACTTCGATGAACTTGTTTTCCTCACTGGCGGCGTACATTGTCTCGACTGTCAACGCCGTCAATCGATCCACGAGCGCCTGTCGATCGCCTCCATGCCGTTCCAGGTCTTCGGCGGCAAACGGGAGATCCGTCGAGATGTACTTCGAGAAAATGTCCTTGGCAGCCGTGGCATCTGGTCGTCCCACTTTGACTTTGACATCCAATCGCCCGGCGCGAAGCACTGCCGGATCGATCAAATCCTGGCGATTGCTCGCCCCAATGACGATGACGTTGCGCAATCGTTCAACCCCGTCGATCTCAGAGAGAAACTGCGGCACAATGGTCGATTCGATATCCGAGGACACCCCAGTCCCACGAGTCCTGAAGAGCGCATCCATTTCATCAAAAAAGACGATCACCGGATGGCCGTCATCGGCCCGTTCCTTCGCCTTCTTAAACACTTCACGCACCTGGCGCTCCGACTCCCCGACGTACTTATTCAGCAATTCAGGACCCTTCACATGCAGAAAGTAGCTCCGAATTTCCTTACCTGCGCGATGGCCTAATTTCTTCGCGATCGAATTGGCAACGGCTTTGGCAATCAGCGTCTTCCCACAACCGGGTGGGCCATAGAGCAACACCCCCTTCGGCGCGCTGAGCTTATATTCAGAAAATACGTGCGGATGCAGGAACGGAAGTTCGACTGCATCGCGGACCTGTTCCAATTCTTTCTGGAGACCGCCGATATGCTCATAGTCGACATCCGGAACTTCTTCCAATACCAGCTCTTCCGCTTCGGACTTCGGCAACTTCTCAATGACATACCCGGAACGGGGATCATAGAGGAGGTGGTCGCCGACACTCAGTCGCTCAGCGAGCAATGGGTCACCAAGCTCGGCCACCTTCTCCTCGTCGAAATGGAGCGTGACCAAGGCTCGTCCCCCCTCCAGCACATCTTTGAGTCGAACGACCTCTCCCTGACTGTCGAACCCCTTCACCTCAATTACGTTGAGCGCTTCATTGAGCACAACTTCTCGGCCCTTCCGCAACTCAGTGCTCTTAATCGAGGGGTGCAGGCTCACCTTCATTTTCCGTCCCGATACATACACGTTGCCCGTTCCATCCTCGTTCAGGCTGGAAAAGATGGCGTAGGCCGACGGTGGCGCTGTCAGCTTCTCGACCTCGGCCCGCAGGGCCTCGATCTGAGCTTTCGCGTCCTGCAGCATCGCCACAAGTTTTTCGTTGTGCTTGGTCGCCTGATCGAGTTGGTGGCGGGACTGATACAACCGACGGATTTCTTCTTCCATCGACTGAATCTGAACGCGAAGCTTGTCGACTTCACGACTGTGTTCGTCGTTCTTGTGAATCATCTCCCCATTCCCCTCGGACAACCGCTTCGTAATCTTCTTGACGGAATCTCGGAGGGACCGGAGCCGACCGCGCTGATCTTTGCTAGACGCCATTTCGGCACAACAAGAATCGGACGCAACGTCGAATGAGTTCGTGGATCACACGTGTGATCGGATTCTAACACCCGACCTAGAGGTGGTCAACTGCAACAGGGGATTCTACGCAAGGTAGGTCAACGTGCCCCGATCACGGCTCATGCCTGCAGCGCTGTGTCGAACTCACGCACGGCGCCACTGATATCGGCACAGGTGAGCAGTGCGCCGATCACGGCGACTCCATGGGCCCCGGCTCGACGCACGTCGCGCACCCGTTCGCTCGTGATGCCTCCGATGGCAAAGATGGGGACCATCGAGTTGCGACAGACATCGGCAAGAACATCGAGTCCGAGCGGAGTACCGAATGAACGCTTCGACGGAGTATCGAAAATCGGCCCGAAGATGATGTAGTCGGCTCCGTCATGATTCGCTCGTCGAACGTCTTCAACAGAATGCGTGGAAATCCCGATCAATCGATTAGGCCCAATGAGCCGCCGGACCACGGAGACCGGAAGGCTGTTGGCACGAAGATGCACACCAGCTAAGTTCAGCGCCAGCACGAGATCGACACGATCGTTGAGGATCAACGGAACGGCTCGCGGTGCGGTTAGCGCGTGGATCTCTTGTGCCAGTAACAGCAACTCACGTGTCGGCAAATCACGTTCGCGCAGTTGAATGGCCGGCACACCACTCATGATCGCTTGCGTGAGAACTGTTACAAGAGACCGCCCATGAATTTGATGGCGATCGGTAACGAGAAGCAGACGAAAGTTTGCTGAGGGCATCAGTGAAAGACTGAGATCATCGTCTTAGCACGATACTCAAAAAGGCCGTCCAGCAAGGCCGCAGCGAGCGAAGAGGCGAGACGTACGCTTCGGTACGTTGAGCCTCTGAGCGATGCGAGAACACCGCTGGAGGACTTTTTCAGCATCCTGCTAGAGCATTCCTTCGATCGGACTACTAGCCGTCGCATAGAGTTTCCTGGGAATGCGGCCGGCCTTATAGGCCAGGCGACCGGCCTGAACCGCATAGTTCATGGCTTCCGCCATGGCGATCGGGTCCTGCGCACCGGCGATGGCGGTATTCATGAGTACGGCATCAGCTCCCAATTCCATCGCAAACGCTGCATCGGAAGCAGTTCCGACACCGGCATCGACGATAATCGGCACCTTGATCATTTCCATGATGATTTTTAGGTTATAGGGATTGCGAATCCCGAGTCCTGATCCGATCGGTGCCGCCAACGGCATGACGGCTGGACATCCAACATCGACGAGCTTCTGCGCAACAATGGGATCATCATTCGTATAGGGCAGCACGATAAAGCCCTCTTTGACGAGAATCTTCGCCGCTTCGATCAACCCCGCCGTATCGGGAAACAAGGTCCGCTCGTCTCCGAGCACCTCTAACTTCACCAAATCAGACACGCCGGCCGCGCGCGCCAGACGGGAGTATCGCACCGCATCCTCCACCGTGTAGCAGCCAGCTGTGTTGGGCAAGATCGTATATTTCTTCGGATCGATGTAGTCGAGCAGATTCTCTTTCGATCGATCGATAATATTCACTCGACGTACCGCGACGGTCACGACATCGGCGCCAGAGACTTCAATCGCCTTTTTCGTCTCGGCAAAATCTTTATATTTTCCCGTCCCGACCCATAAGCGAGACTTGAACTCACGCCCTGCGATAATCAGCCGATCGTCCGCCATGTTTCCCTCTTAGGATGCTCCGCCCCCGATAAAACTCATAATCTCCACTCGATCGCCATCTTTCAGTAGCCGCTGATCAAACACCGCACGATCCAGAATCTCCAGATTCAGCTCGACTGCGACCCGCTCATTTTTGATGTCTAACTCACTCAATAATTCCGAGACCGTCGCACCACTACGCCACGTCCGCGCCTCACCGTTCACATGGATTTTAATGGCATGCTGCACACCTGTCATCCTATGGGACTGGAAATCACAAAGTCAATGAAGCGACTGAAAGTGGCATCTGCCACCTATGTCACTGGTTCGGCTAGGCAGGCGGAACAGACAAGAACAAGGGATGGGCCAGGATCTATCGAGCCGGCTCCTTGCCCCTCATTCCTCAACGAGAGCCACTTACAGGTCGGGTGGAAGACCGGCTTTTAACGCCACTGGTTTATAACCTTGCACCAACGGCGC
>NEWS02000004.1:1136275-1188630 GCA_002869845.2 Nitrospira sp. CG24B
CATCCATGCGGGTTGCAGGGTTGTTTGTGTTGTCTAATTTACTGACCACTGAGTAATCCCCCATTCCTCCGGCTTCATAAAATTGGTGCGATCAACAGTCACGCTCTGCTCTGCATCCACGCTCAGCTTAGCGGTTCGCACGGCAAAGGCATAATAGCGCTGCCCTGCCACGAGCAATTCGCTGGTCGCAGTTTTCTTGTAGGCCACTGTGACATTTCCCTCAATTGATAGCGGCGTGATCGTATTAGCCTTCAATGAGGGAGCCACATCCTTTCCCTCCGCCGACAAGATCGTGAGAGATTTCGCACGGTAGACCTCGTAGGCGACATAGGGGATCAGCCCCTGTTGTGTCCATTCGCGCACTTTCTTCTGAAATGTCAGGGACTCGTTCCGGCTTAAAAACTTTTCAAGATCCGCCACCTTTATCTTCCGTACTTTAGCGTCGGGTAATGCAATAGACACCGTTCCGGTCAGACCGAGGTCCAGACTTGGGCTGAGTCGAAACATACTGGTGAGAAAACTCATCGCCGCCTTCCCAGTGAGCGCTGTGTTTCCAGAAAACTTCCGTAAAATGGCATCGACCTCATCCTTGGCGGACCCGCCGAACATGCCATAATCATGCGACGGATCGAGACGCTGATCGATGTAATCAAGCACGTGGTCTCCCAGAAACGCCTCGCTCCCCTTCATCAAGATAACCGTGCCTGGTTGCACATCCGTTTGCAGCACCGCCAGCCTGGTTAATCCCAGCTGCTTGAAATACCCATTGATCAAATCCTCCGGATCGCATCCGAGGAGAGTCAATGACGGGCAGAGAAGAACCAACAAGAAGAAGCCATATTCGGATGCTGCCATTAGTGCGCCCAGGAATCCGATTATGTATAGGGTGTAGGAACATCGGGGCTCCTTTTCGTTAGGGCGTGGTAGTCTTACTGGTTGGAGCATACTTCGACGAACGCAGTTTTTTCCCCACGTCATTCTCAGTGTGTGGCTGGCCGCTCGCTTTCAAGAGGGTCTGATAATTGGCAAAGACTTTGCGAACAGTTGGATGCTCGGGTCCAAGGCTCCTAAGGACAATCCAAAAACTTCGTTGAAACAGTGGCTCCGCCTTCGCGTACTGCCCTTGGTGGTAAGACAGTCCCGCCAGGTTGTTGAGGCTCCTCGCCACGTCGGGATGGTCGATACCCAGCGCCTTCTCCGTGATCGCCAGCGCCCGCTGATACAGCGGCTCGGCCTTCGCGTACTGCCCTTGGGCTCGATATAGCTCCGCCAGGTTGTTGAAGTTCGGAGCCACGTTAGGATGGTTGGGACCCAGGGCCTTCTCCCAGATGGCGAGCGCCCGCTGATACAGCGGCTCGGCTTTGTCGTACCGTCCTTGCTTCTCGTACAGCATCGCAAGGTTGTTGAGGCTCAGCGCCCTGTCGGGATGATCAGGAGCAAGATTTTGTTCACGCTGCTTGAGGGCTCGGGTGAAGTACGATTCTGCCTCCTGATACTTCCCAGCTTGAAGGCCTGCGAGCCCCATTTCATTCAGTAACTCGGGCATAGGATCCAGGACGATCTTCGCGGCCCGTTCATACTGGCTAAAAGCCTCGGTGAAGCGGCCAGCATACATTTCCATCCTCGCACGGGCCAGATAGATCTGCACCTGCTTCTCTGTCTCATGCTGTTTCGCGGCAACCGCCTGACTGGCGCGCTCCTGCGACTGTGCTTCGGCTTTTGCAAGGAGTGTTCGGGCATCCTCTAGCCAGCCTTCTGCGGTGGCCTTGACCGCTTGAGCGTAATAATCTTCGGGAGCTGGCACCAGCTTCTCGGCCAGAAGTTGGGCCTCCTTAGGCAACACAGGCGTATCTTTGGGACTGGCGCCAAGCTGGCGTAGATGATCGGCGAAGATCTCCTCCATCGCTTGCGTCGTTAGTTCATCACGATAGCCGCTGCGCCAGATCCGCACCTGGTCCCGTTGATAGGCCAGCAGTCCCTCGGAATAATTACTCAACATCTCCGGCTTCATCGGTTGCGCCAAGGCCCCCTGCTCCTTGAACTGCCGGAGTTGCTTGATGGTGTAGAGCTTCAGCTCTTCCCACCGCAGCAGGCCGTCGTGATCGCCATCGGCCTGGGCCTAGTCTGGTCCCAGCGCTTGCAAGAATGTGTGAGTGAAGGCACTCATCTGTTTGGAAATCACGGGAGGGTTGAGGCTGAAGGATTCTTGAATGTTGGTGCTGGACGTGAAGATTGTCGTGTGTTTTCCAAGATCTCCTAAGGTGAGTCCTTGAGACACGGTTCCCTGTCCGCTATAGCATGCATCGAGAATGAGGACCAACTCGCCTTCGAAACCCTTCCCAGCGGCTGTTTGACGAACTTGAACCACGAGGTCTGATACTTTGACCCCTTGCCCGTCACCCACTTTCTTCTGACCGGTGGTTTGCAACCAGAGGTCTTTGGGCCCCACAGCCCCATGGCCGGTGTAATAGACGACAAGGGTCGCCCCCTCTTCTTTTTTCCGGGCCTCATTGAGTGAGGCCATGATGGCGCTGGCCGTCGCGTCTTTGCCGGTCAGCAGTGGATGGGCTGGATCTAAGGGTTTGTAGCCGAGTTCCGTCAGGGCGTTCACCACACGCTGGCCATCAACCTGGGCAAAGGGTAATTCTGTCTTAGGAACGTCGGTTTGATTCACTGCGATGACCAGGAAGTATTTCTTACGACGACTCCAATAGTAGAACGGGCCGTCTGCCTCTTCCGGCGGGAGGGTACCTTGTTTAAGGAGAGGCTCGGGAAGAATAGGGTCGTGAGCTGCGTAACTTGCCTCAATGCCGATTCCCAGACTCGACAGGACAAGAAGCACGATAGCCGTAAGCCGTTGGCACACAGCGAGTCTTGCCTGCCATGGACGAACAGATTTCATCCGCGAGTCTCGAGCCTCATTGGAGTTTTCTCGTAAGAAGCAGCGTGCCAATTTCTCATAGGCATGAATCGGACCAGCGTGCAGATTTTCATGAAAGGCATGGGATGCACACGAAAACTGAGTTCAACGAAAGCTCGGGACAGTCTGGGCGTATCTAAAGTGATACAGGACAAGAAACAGATTGCTACAGTGCTTGATGATCAACCCTGACGATCGGCGACATGAGCTGTGGCTCCGACGCTGAGGGGGCACACGGTGTTTTGCTAGTCCAATCACAACGAGAGTCTCATGCTGAGTAGCTCACTGTGGGCAGACGAAGCGGGAGACCGGAAGGTAGCAAAACAGTCGGCTGCTGTAAATACTTATCTAGGTGAGAGGTTCTAGAAACTATGTGCGCTCAGTGGATCCTGCACCGACATCCCTGGTCAGGTGAAAATACCACCATCGCCACTCATGTGCTCTCTCCGCCCGCACAATCAACAACTCGCCACGATCTTCCGATCGATGGCCGATCTTTGCCATTTGGCATGCCCTGGCGCAGCAGGCCATTCGCATTTTCAAGGGTTGAGACACTGTCACATTGGATTGCATGCCATAGCACTAAGTGCTATATATAATGGGCGGAGGGAGGCACGAGATGGCCGTATATCAGACCCGCTGGTTTGACCGGTGGGCGCGCAAGGAAGGGCTCACCACAACGAGCCTATGCTCGGCGGTGCAGGAGATGACGGCAGGACTATACGACGCGGATCTCGGTGGCGGGCTGCTGAAAAAGAGGATGGCTCGGCCTGGACAAGGAAAGCGTGGCGGCTTTCGCACGCTCGTCGCGACCAACAAGAAGACCCGCTGGATCTTCGTATTCGGCTTCTCTAAAAACGAGCGCAGCACCATCGGCAAGGACGAAGAAATCGCCTTAAAGAAGCTGGCTACCCATTTGCTGTCCTTGACGACACAGGCGATCGGGAAAGCACAACGTGCCGGAGAATTGATGGAGGTGCATTGCAATGAAGAACACAACATCGGCCATTCTTGAAGCGGTCCATACCACGGCAAAGGGCCTACATAAAGCCGGCGTGATGAGTCGGATCACGTTGCGCGAATTCGACCAACTGAACGTGCCACCCGTCGCGCCGCTGAAGCCGAAACAAATCAAAGGAATTCGCGAGGCATCACGCGTCAGTCAAGCGGTCTTTGCCGCACTGCTGAATACCAGCCTGTCCACGGTGCAGAAGTGGGAGATCGGCCAGAAGCGCCCCACGGGCACCGCCCTCAAGTTGCTGCACCTAGTGCAACGGCGTGGCTTGAAGGCCGTCGCCTAACATTCCGATCGACCATCATGAGCTCCATCCCGCACCACAACCAGCAACTCGCCACCATCTTCCGATCGATGGCCGATCTCCTTTCGGCCCAACGCGCCAACCCCTATCGGGTGAGGGCCTATCGGCGGGCTGCGGATGCTCTGCTGGCCATCGATGAAGATGTGACGGCTCTGGTTGAGCGCCAGGGGCTTGAAGAGATTGACGGGATCGGAGCTGACCTGGCAAAAAAAATAGAAGAGTTTCTTGAGACCGGCACCATCCGTGCCTACGAAGAGCTGAAAACGCCGCTCCCGGCGGAGGTGAAGAGCTGGGCGAGCCTGCCAGGACTTTCCGAGTCGCTCGTGACCTATTTATACTTCCGCCTCGGCATACGGACGCTCGACGACCTCGACCAGATCACCCGCTCGCACCTGCTTCGGACCCTGCCGAGTTTTTCAGGGTCCGAAGAGCGCTTACTCCAGGCCATTCAGGAACGAATTCATGCGCGAGAACCTTAGGACGTCTTGAGGTCCTTGAAGATCTTCCAACTCTTCAACAACTCCACAGCCTTCTGAAGCTGTGCGTCCTGTTCAAGCGAAGGTTCTCCCCCGACTTCAGGCAATGCCGGTGGAGGCGTCCCATTCTTCGGTCCCCCTTCGTCCGGAGACTTGCCATTCTGAGGTGAGGTTTCCTTTCCTGTTGGCGGCTTGACCGCCTTCGGCTCCGCTTCCTTTTCAGCAGGTTTCCCCTCAGACGCTTTAGCCACCACCGGCGCTGAAAGCTTGACGACGATGTCCGGCGTAATGCCGGTCGACTGAATGGACCGGCCCTTTGGCGTATAGTACTTTGCGGTCGTGAGACGAAGCCCAGAACCGTCACCTAGCGCGAGGATCGTCTGCACCGATCCTTTTCCGAATGAGGTGGTCCCAACAACAAGGCCTCGTCCATAATCTTGTAGTGCTCCGGCGACAATTTCCGATGCACTCGCGGATCCTTCATTGACCAGAACAATGACCGGTAGATCCTCCAACTGATCCTTGGCTTTGGCGAACCATTCGTCTTTTTTTCCTTCTCGGCTCTTTGTATACACAACCAGTTTCCCGCTGGAAAGAAATTGTTCGGACACATCGACGGCTGCGGTCAGCAACCCGCCGGGATTGTTTCGCAGGTCAAGGATAGTTCCTTGAACCTTCTGTTCCTTGAACTGTTTGATGGCCTTGGAGAGATCTCGCCCAGTGGCTTCCTGAAACTGAGTGAGCCGAACATAACCGAGGTTGTCGATGACCTTCGACTTCACGCTTTCAATTTTAATGGTGTCTCGGACGAGGGTGAAGACCAATGGGTCCGGTGTGCCATCTCGTTGAATCGTGAGATTGACCTTGCTGCCTTTCGGTCCTCGCATCTTCTGGACCGCATCCATCAAGGTCAGGTCCTTGGTCGTATCGTCATTGACCTTCGTGATAAAGTCGCCGGCCTTAATCCCGGCTCGATGTGCCGGCGTGCCCTCGATCGGTGCGATAACGGCCAGACGGTTATCCTTCACACCGATTTGAATGCCGACTCCCCCAAATTCTCCCCTGGTTTCAACCTGCATCTCCTTATACATCTCCGGAGTCATGTAGGCTGAGTGTGGATCGAGCGTCGAGAGCATGCCACGGATGGCCCCTTGAATGAGGTCCTTGGGTTTCGTCTCATCGACATAATGTTTCTGAACTTGGTTCAGGACTTCGGAGAAGGTTTTGAGCTCCTCATAGGTTTCACCCGCATGACCGGTCCGCTCCCACCCCTTTCCGATGACAAGTCCACCGAGCAGCGCAAGGGCAATCATTGGCACGACCACCCAAGACTTCTTCCGAGGCTGCTGTTCCATAATCTTCACATCCCTTCTTTCCTGAGTTGTCGGACCCTCCGATCAAAATACACCAAGAAGGCCATGCTTATCGTTTGGCCAACCAGTGGAGGGGATCCACTGGCTCGGCTCCTTCCCGCAATTCGAAGTATAAAGTATTTTCTCCAATCATGCCCGTATCCCCAGTCTCCCCGATCGGTTGACCTTCGGCAACCTGCTCGCCCGATTTGGACAGAATCTTGGAGGCATGCGCGTATAAGGAAAAGAACCCGTTGGCATGATCTAGGATTATAACGAGTCCGTAGCCTTTCAACCAGTCCGCATAGACCACACTCCCCGTCATGACGGCATGGATGAGGCTTCCCTCTGCCGTTCGGATTTCAATGCCCTTGCGCTGCACGTAGGTATTGAACGTCGGATGTTTCTGGCGCCCGAAGAACGACACAACTTTTCCATCGGCTGGCCACGGGAGTGAGCCTCGGACTCCATGCGCCGATGGTGACGACAAGGGAGGGGCCACGGCCATGGTACGTCGGCGCGTTTCCAACTCATGCAACAAGCCATCCACCCGAGAGGCGGAACGCTCCAGTTCGTCGACCGTGCGATTATAGGAGTCCTTTTCGTGCGTAATCTTCACTAAATAGACTTTCTTCTCTCTCTGAAGCACTCGAATGTCGGCCAGCTTTTTCTCGATGGTTTGCTTGAAGGCAACCAGTCCGACTCTGGCCTCGGCGCGTTGACGCTCAACCTGCTCCATCCGCTCCATATCGGCACGAAACGTCTCCAGCAATTCGTAATCCTTGTGTGACACAACCGAGAGGTATTGTCCACGACGCTGAAAATCGCTGTACGAGTCCGCTGTTAAGAGGGCCTTCACACGCCCAAACCGTCCTTCCATATACTGCACGCGGAGTCGGGCAAGAATGGCCTCACGTCGGGCATCAATACTGGTTCGCATCGCCCCCAGCCGATCCGTAATCTCGTCGATCTCCCGATCCTTCTGTCGCAGTTTTTTGCTGATCTCATGATGATCTTGTCGATGATGCACCAGTCGCTCATCCAGGGATTGGAGCCCTTGCAACACCGACTCTCGTTTTTTCTCCGCAGCCTCGGCGCGTTTCCGTTTTTCCTCAATCTTGCCCTTCAGCTTCTCAAGCGTCTTTCTCTCACGCTCGATTTTCTCAGAGATCGGATCATTCGCCGCACCCGCCACAGATGCCCCCCCTCCTCCCACCACAAGACACCAGAAGAGGATGGCACAGAAGCCTCTCATGCCCGTCCGTCTCCAACACGTAGAAGCGACACCACGCTCCCGGCAAAGCCAAGCCCCATTCCCGCCATCACCAGCGCCAGACACACCGAGAGGGGGAAAAAAGAGATCATGCCTTCGATCCCGCTAAAACGGCCCGTCAATTGAATCTGCTGCCGAAACAGTTCAACCGCGAACTTAAGAATCCCCAACGACAGCGCGCTACCACAGGCTCCGAGTACGGCTCCTTCGAGAAAATAGGGAATACGGATGAATGTACGTGTAGCTCCGATCGAGCGAAGAATTTCGATCTCCTCCTGTCTAGCCAACAGTGCGAGTCTGGTCGTATTTCCGATGATCGTCACTGCGGCTGCGGAAAGGAGGATCCCCACCCCGATCGCCGCCAGCTCGATGTATCCGATCAGTCCGGCCAACAGACTACTCCATTCTTGATTATAGTCGACCTTCGCGACCCCTTCCATTGTTTGCACTCGTTCTACCCACGCTTTCATGGCGTCCGGAGACCGAAAGCTCGGCGCAAGCGTCACAACGAACGAGGCCGGGAGCGGGTTCTCCCCAAGCCCTTCGAGTAAGTGCGACTCACTGGGAAATTGAACTCGAAATTCTCCCAGCGCCTGTTCTTTTGAAATAAAGAGCACCCCGTCGACCATACGATCGGTCTTGAGTGTTCGTTCGAGTTCTCGCACCTGTTCGCTCGACCGTCGATCCTCCAAATAGACCATGACCTTGACATCTTCCTGGAGCGACCCTGCCGCGTTCCGGAGATTCATATAGAGCAACAGAAAAATGCCGACACAGGCCAAGGCAAAGGCCGTGGTCAGAATGGCGACGATCGTCGTCGTCCGATTGGTCCGCATGTTCACCCACGCTTCGCGAACGAGATAAAACAGGCGTCTCATCCTCCGACCCCTTCCCCGACTCTGTGCTCTGCCAACAACACCCCACGCACCAATGTGATCACCCGTCGATTCACATCTTTCAGGACATGAGGATCGTGCGTCGCGACGACCACAGTCGTCCCTCGGGCATTGATCAATTTAAATAATTCAATAATTTCCCTGGTGCGTTCTGGATCAAGATTGCCTGTTGGTTCATCGGCCAGAAGCACCACCGGCCCATTGACGATCGACCGCGCGATACACACACGCTGCTGCTCTCCCGTTGAAAGACTGCTCGGTAACTGATCATTCTTGTGATCAACATCGACCGCGCGCAATGCCTCCGTGACTTTACGACGGATATCTTTCTCGGAAGCTCCCTGGACAATCAGCGGAAGCGCCACATTGTCGAAGACGGATTTCTTCGGCAACAGACGAAAGTCTTGAAAGACCGCCCCAACCTTCCGCCGAAGATAGGGAATTTCGGATGGTCTGAGCTTGGTCACATTCTTGCCGTGAACGAAAATCTGGCCCTCGTCCGGCTGTTCCTCCGCGATCAACATGCGCAACAGGGTCGACTTCCCGGCCCCGCTCGCGCCCATGAGCAGGACAAACTCCCCCTTCTCGATCTCAAAGGTGACATCGGACAACGCGGCTCTGCGATCATGCCATTTTGACACATGGATGAGTTGAATGATGGCATCCATGGCAACCCTTTCGAGTAAAGACGAACACCCTCAGTGTTCGGCAACGTCAAATGCGTTTTGGAGATGTTCGATCCGCCCCTGGTCGGAAGGTCTCCCCTGGACCAACACCACATCGAATCGGCAGACCTTATCGGACCAATGGCGTTGGGCTAAATACTGCGTGGCCAGTTTTGTCAGCTTCACCCGTTTGCGGTGATCCACCGCCAGCAGAGCCCCGCCGAAGGCGTCTGTGGTCCTGCCCTTCACTTCGACGAAGACCACGACACCATGATCGTCCGCGACGAGGTCCAATTCACCAAGCCTAGTCCGTACGTTACGATCGAGAATGCGATAGCCCTTGGCCACCAAGAACTGTTCAGCCTGCATTTCGCTGGCTTGGCCAAACTGATGGCGGGGGTCTGAAGTAACCATGCCGTTACTGCGTTACTGTTCGAGCACTGTGGAGCTCATCCGCCGGGACGATTCACGCTTCGCGGCGAGGATCGCCTCGTGCACCGGCGTGAATGTTCGGCGATGGATGGAGCAGGGGCCATAGCGCGCCAATCGTTGCAGATGTTCTCGCGTGCCATACCCCTTATGCGAGAGAAAATCATATTCGGGAAACATGTCATGGTACTCTGCCATGAGACGATCCCTCGTAACTTTGGCGATGATGGAGGCTGCCGCAATCGAGAGGGAGAGGGAATCTCCCTTGATGATAGGCCGTTGAGGGATTCCGATCCCTGGAAGCGTCACGGCATCAATGAGTAGATAATCAGGGGGAGGAGCCAGCTGATCGATGGCTCGCCGCATCGCCAGCTTGGTCGCCTCGAGAATATTGAGCCGATCGATCTCACCGACGTCCGCCGATCCGACTCCCATCCCCACGGCATGCTCAAGAATCGCGGCATACAATCGGGCTCGCTCCCCTTCGGACAGCTGCTTAGAATCATCGATCCCCGAGAGCCGACAGCGGACCGGTAAGACAACCGTAGCGGCAACGACCGGACCGGCTAACGGACCCCGTCCGGCTTCATCGATGCCGGCAATACGACGATACCCACACAGCCGGGCCGCCCGCTCGAACTCTTCGGTGGGTCCCATCAGATCAGACGTCCCTTCACCGACTCACGCGATCGCCCCCGCTGTGAGGGAACATGTCCTCCGAAGAAACGGCTAGGAAGCAGTCACGGTCTCCGCTTCGGCAGCCGGAGGTTGTGCCGAGGATTTGCTCCCTCCAACAAACTCCCGCTCCTCGACCTTCGCAAACCTGCCCTTCTTGCCGCGCAGATAGTACAGCTTCGCGCGTCGAACGCGCCCTTGCCGAATCACATCAACCTTGGAGACGATCGGAGAATGCACCGGGAAAATCCGTTCGACCCCAACTCCGTATGAAAGTTTTCGGACCGTAAACGTTTCGGTATTCAAACTTCCCTTGCGCGCGATCACAGTTCCTTCATAGACCTGGATACGCTCTTTTTCGCCTTCGATGACTTTGACGTGGACCCTGACGGTATCCCCGATCTCAAAGTGTGGCGCTGATTTCTTCGTCAAGGACCGCTGAATTCGCTCCAACTGATTCATGGACTTAACCCTCCTCCTCCCAACGTGATGTCGTGGCCGTCAAAAGGCCCTCGCTCATCAATTCATCCAACAACTGTTGATCTTCCCTCGTGAACACCCGACCTTGCAGAAGATCGGGGCGACGCAGATACGTGCTGCGCAATGCTTGTTTTCGACGCCACAACCGAATGGCCTCATGATGGCCCGAGAGCAAGATGTCGGGCACGCCGACTCCTCCAATCTCTGCGGGCCTCGTATACTGGGGATACTCCAGCAACGAATCAGAAAACGACTCTTCCAAGACAGAAGTGGGATCGCCCAAGACGCCAGGGACAAGTCTGGCTGCTGCATCAATCAAGACGAGCGCCGGCAACTCACCTCCGGTCAACACATAATCTCCGAGTGAAACTTCCTCCGGAGCGACGGCCATACGGACACGCTCATCCACTCCCTCATAATGCCCGCACAGGATAACGATTCGTCGGCGCTCACCCGCCAACTGCTGCGCATAGTCTTGCGTAAACGGCCGCCCATGAGGGGTTGGAAACATCATCCGAATGTCTTCACCGCTCGCCCGTGCTTCATCTCGGATCGCGGCAACCGCAAGAAGAATCGGCTCGGCCTTCATGACCATGCCGGCCCCGCCTCCATACGGCATATCATCGACCACTTTGTGGCGATCAGCCGTAAAATCTCGCAAATTATGCACCTTCACGGTAAGCAACCCCTTGTCTTGCCCTCGCTTGAGCATGCTGTGAGTCAAGACCGGAGCGAACATGCCTGGGAACAATGTCAGCACATCGAACCGCAACATGCTACTCACCCAATCCGTCGATCAGCCGGACGGTCATTGTGCCAGCTACCACGTCGACGGCGCTCACCCATTCTTTGGCGGCAGGGATCAAGATCTCTTTGGCTCCTTGACGAACAACAAATACCGGATTCCCCGGCACCTCCAAGATCTCTTCCAGCACACCGATCAACTGACTCTCCTCGGTATAAACAGCAAGACCGATGAGATCACACTCATAGTAGTGCCCATCCGGAAGCTCAGGCACGATTCCCCGAACCGTTCGGATGAATCCACCCCGCCAGAGACTCGCGGCCTCCGGCGTGGTTACACCGCTCAATCCAAGAATAAATCCAGTCCCAGCCCGCCTCACATGGGTGACGTTGGTCTCCAGCGTCTGCCCGTTCCTTGCGAGGAGACTCACACTCCTCAGCCCTTCAAATCGACCCGGGACATCGGATAGCGGTCGAACCTTCACCTCTCCTCTGACGCCAAATGGCCGCTCAATCAGTCCCACCGTCACGGTGTCCAGCTGACTCACCATCACGAGATCAGGACTTTACAGAGGCTTTTTTCTGCGCGGCTTTTTCAGCCTCAAACTGCTTCCAGACTCCTGCCCGACGCAGCAACGTCCGCACGGTCACCGTAGGTTGCGCGCCGTGCCGCAACCAGGACAGGACACGTTCCTGCTTCAATTCCGGTAGGCCGGCTTCTTTCAACGGGTCAAAAATTCCAAGGATCTCCAAGAACCGACCGTCACGTGCTTTCCGTGAATCGGCGGCCACCACCCGATACATCGGTCGCTTATGCCTTCCCGTTCGCGCCAGTCTCAAATGTACAGCCATAAAGTCCTCCTTAGATAAGTGAGCCGACAGCTGTCAGCTTCTTCATTCCAAACATTGCTTGCAGCCCATAGCTGAAAGCCATTCACTGACAGCCGACTGCGTCCCTCACATCGAGCGCATGAGTTGGGCAAGCTGTCGACGCCCTCCTGCACCGGTCATTGCCTTTGCCAGCTTCTTCGCGGACAAAAACTGCTTGATCAGACGATTCACATCCTGCACCGTCGTGCCGCTACCACGAGCGATCCGCTTCTTCCGACTTCCATTGATAATCGTATGATCGCGGCGCTCCCGCGGGGTCATCGAATCGATCACGGCGACCACACGGCCGATCTCTCGCTCCGGCTTGTCGCCTTCCATCGCGTGCTTGAGCTTTTGCCCGCCCGGGAGCATGCCAAGAATCTGTTCAAACGAACCCATGCGACTCATCTGGCCGAGCTGAGTTCGAAAATCTTCCAAGGTAAAGGTATTGCTGGTGAGCCGCTTCTGTGCTTCCTCCGCCTGCTCCCGAGTGATGCTTTCTTGGGCTTTCTCAATGAGCGAGAGCACATCGCCCATCCCAAGAATACGGGAAGCCATCCGGTCCGGATGAAACGGCTCCAGTGCATCCAGCTTCTCCCCGACACCAAGAAACTTGATGGGCTTGCCGGTGGCGGCCCGGATCGACAAGACCGCCCCTCCGCGCGCATCCCCTTCAACCTTGGTCAAAATAACACCGGTCACCCCGACCTTCTGATCAAACTGGCCGGCCATGGTGACCGCATCTTGCCCCGTCATCGCGTCGGCAACCAACAACACCTCATGCGGGGACACCGCTGTTTTCACGGCAACCAGTTCGTCCATGAGCTCGTTGTCGATATGCAGTCGACCGCCGGTATCCAGGATGATCAGATCAAAACCCTGATCGCGCCCCCGCTCGACCCCCGCACGGCAGATCCGCACCACATCCATCTGAGAAGCCTGAATGTGATCCGCGCGGTGCACCTCCACTCCGAGATCCCGACCAAGAGCACTCAGTTGCTCACCAGCCGCAGGGCGACGCGGGTCGGCTGCAACCAAGAGCACTCGCTTGCCTTGATTCTTGAACAAACGTGCAAGCTTGCCACTGGCCGTCGTCTTTCCGGCTCCTTGCAATCCAACCATCATTAAGATAGTCGGAGGCATCGAGCTCAGGGCAAGTCCCGCACGCTCATGCCCCATCATCGCCCTGAGTTCATCCCAGACGACTTTGACGACTTGATGTCCAGGAGTCAGACTCTGCAAGACTTCCTGGCCAACGGCCTTTTGACGGACGCGATCGATGAATTCTTTGACGATCTTGAAGTTGACGTCTGCTTCAAGAAGCGCAAACCGCACATCTTTCAGCGCTTCCGTGATGTTCTGCTCCGTGAGCACACCCTGCCCTCGAAGCTTCTTCAGAATTTTCTCAAATTTATCGCTCAACGCATCAAGCATGACGTCATATCACCACAAAGAAAGAGGCCATCGAAGCCTTGCACCAGACATCCGATCGCCTCGAAAATCCTGGGAAAAGAGCATCGGGGAGTGTATCGGACCAAGCAGGGCAAGTCAAGGTCATCCACAAGTCAGTAGTTTTATTGACATGCCGAAAACCTTCGGATATGGTGCCCCTCAGCCACCGAATACCATACGTTCGGAAACTCATAAAGAAAGAAGAGTGGCCGCGTGAGAAAGTCGCCCTGGGTTTTGATCATCTTCGTGCTGATTGGAGGACTCCTTGGTGGAATACTTGGGGAGATTCTCCATGTCATGGCACCTCAAGGCACCATCCAAAATATTTTCGCGACGAACTTTAATCCTGGGATCAGTCCCCCGCTCACCATTGACCTTGTCCTGATCAAACTAGTCTTAGGATTCAATATTAAAGTCAACATCCTAAGCATCCTTGGCATGTTCATCGGAATCTACCTCTACAAACACGTCTAGCAGCCGAAACAGCCCATCGGTTTCGTTCTCGTCTGGCGAACCTCACGAGGGCTTTGCTCGGTACTGCGTGAGTCTTGGCTCGCCTCGCTGAGTTGGCGAAGGGGGTGCGCCAGAGCGAACATGTGAACACACAAGGTTTTCGACGAACTGCCTCATGCTTCCGTAGATGAAGATCCGCTTGTATCCTTTTCTAGGACTTCGCGTTCAACGCTTGGAGTCGGAGCGATCGAATGTGATTGCGTAGTTCTGCGGCACGCTCAAAGGCCAGCTCTTTGGCGGCAGCTTTCATCTCTGACTCCAGGCGTTCGATACGCTGATCCGTTGATTCTGAACCTCCGTACTGTTCGAGTGATTCTGCTGCGAGGTCCAACCGAACATAGTCCATGTCGGCCACCGCATACTCAAGGGAAGGAATACTTTTCGTAATACCGACCGGGGTAATGCCGTGCACTCGGTTGTACTCGGCTTGAATCTCGCGACGTCGGTTCGTTTCCTCGATCGCCTGTTTCATCGAGACCGTCACCACATCTCCGTAAAAAATCACCCGTCCATCGAGATGGCGTGCGGCTCGCCCAGCCGTTTGAATGAGCGAGCGGTACGAGCGCAGGTACCCTTCTTTATCGGCATCAAGAATCGCGACCAGGCTCACTTCGGGAAGGTCAAGCCCTTCGCGCAAAAGATTGATCCCTACCAGCACGTCAAATGCTCCGCGCCGGAGATCTCGGATGATCTCAGCTCGTTCAAGTGTCTTAATATCGGAATGCAAATAGCGAACTTTCACCCCTAAGTCGTGGTAATACTCAGTCAAGTCTTCCGCCATACGCTTCGTCAAGGTCGTCACGAGCACCCTGGCGCCCTTCGCAACCTCCGCGCGGACCTGGCCGAGGAGATGGTCCACCTGGCCCTTGGCTGGCACGACCTCGATTCGCGGATCCATCAAACCGGTCGGGCGAACAATCTGCTCAACCACATCGGGGCCGGCATGCTCCAGTTCATAGGTCCCTGGTGTTGCGGACACATACACCACCTGATTGAGACAGCTCTCAAACTCGGAGAACTTCAACGGGCGGTTGTCGACCGCCGACGGCAGTCGAAATCCATACTCCACCAACGTCCGTTTCCTGGAATAATCTCCCTCATACATCCCACCGACTTGTGGAACCATCGCGTGGGACTCATCGACGATCAACAGGAAATCCTTCGGAAAATAATCCAACAACGTG
The DNA here is from genome assembly GCA_002869845.2 of Nitrospira sp. CG24B. Taxonomy (GTDB): domain Bacteria; phylum Nitrospirota; class Nitrospiria; order Nitrospirales; family Nitrospiraceae; genus Nitrospira_D. The sequence continues at coordinate 1,151,524 of NEWS02000004.1, forward strand.
GGAGGCGGCTCACCCGACTTTCGCCCGCTGAGATGGCGTGAGTAATTCTCGATCCCATGGCAATAGCCCATGGCTCGGATCATCTCCAGGTCGAACTTGGTACGCTGCTCGATGCGTTGGGCTTCCAGCAGGCGTCCCGACTTTCTAAAATACGTCACGCGTTCATCGAGTTCTTCCTCAATGCCGGTAATGGCCCGCTCATAGCGATCGGGGGCAATGAGGTAATGGGTATTCGGATAAATCGCGATCTTGGGGAGCTTACCCAGCGATTTCCCGGTGAGTGGATCGATTTCATGAATCGCGTCCACGACGTCTCCGAACAGCTCGATGCGCACCGACTTCGCCTCAGACGAGGCAGGAAAAATCTCGATCACGTCCCCCCGCGCCCGGAACGTCCCTCGATGAAAATCCGCATCATTGCGCTCGTATTGAATCTCCACCAGTTTCGATAAGATCTTTTCTCGCCTCGTCTCGACGCCTTCCTCCAAATAAATCAGCATGTCATGGTAGACCTCCGGTGACCCAAGCCCATAGATACAGGACACCGAAGACACGATCAGCACGTCGTTTCGTTGTAACAGTTCGGTCGTGGCGGAGTGGCGCATCTGATCAATCGCATCGTTGATGGAGGCATCTTTCGCGATATACGTATCACTCTGTGGAATATACGCTTCCGGTTGATAATAGTCGTAATAGCTCACGAAGTACTCGACGGCATTCTGGGGGAAAAACTGTTTGAACTCCTGATAGAGTTGACCGGCCAACGTCTTGTTGTGGACCAGCACAAGCGTCGGCTTCTGAACACGCTCGATGAGATTGGCCATCGTGAAGGTCTTGCCGGACCCCGTCACTCCGAGCAAGACATGGTGTTTTTTCCCGGACTGCACTCCAGCCGTCAACCTGGCGATGGCTTGCGGCTGATCCCCGCAGGCTTTAAAGGGAGCCTCTAGCTTAAAGGGCGGCACGGGAACCTCCAACCGCCCATCTTAGCAGATCTCACCGGTCCAGCGCGCTGAGCACTATCGTGTTGCCGATCACATCCGCCACACTGCTGATCGACCGTTGATCGTCGGCTGCTGTTGATGAAAGACGGTAGGTGGGCCATGTAGGGGTCGAACCTAGGGCCGCTGATTAGGAGTGATCAAAAAGGGTTGCTCAAGTCGTTAAAGACCTTGGGCAATCCTCCTTCAATCACATAGCGCATGCCATTGTTGTTTGATTCCGTATCATTTCACTTCGTTTTAACCTCCTTGTCGCTCGCAGTAACACCCCGGTAAACATCTGCCATTCTCTCGAACCGGCGCACCTCCCCGACACAAGTTTTAGTCCCCCTATTCGTCACCAGGACAAAAAGGCGAATCGGTTGGCCATCTCAGTTTTCGTACGATATCCTCTCAATGTCTCATCATTCTGCAAGAGGGACATGGAGCACATGAGATCGTTACGTTTAGGATGCTGTCTCGCGATGATAGGAACTCTTCTAGTCGCCTGCTCTGAGAAAACGATACGAATCAACTCCGCAACTCAACGTGTCTTGGCAGTGCAGCAAGAAATTGTGGCCATTCATTATCTTCCTGTGCCATTTACCGCTGAACCCCCAGAAGTGCGGCACACTGCGCTCGGCGCAGAGCAGTTTGGCCTTATAGGCGCTGTGATTGCTGCAAGAGCCCAGACAGCCGAAGCGAAAGAAGTGGGGAGTCAGTTAGTAAAGGATTATGGCCTTGAAGATCCTATCCTCAAGATTAAGAGGGCATTTCTCGATGCAGCCTCTCGTCATGGAAATCTCCACAATATCAACTCCATACAAGAAGCCTTGGCCGACGATGGCCGAGAAAGCCTTGCGAAACGGTTCCAGAATGGTCTGGTATTTGATTTCAAGACCACGACATGGTCAATCACTCCTCTCTTGTTGAATCTACACCATTATCACGTTCAATACATGGGAAGAGCCAGATTGCTAAGCTTGCCCGACGGCAAGATTGAGTGGCAAGGCATCTGCGAAGCAGAGGGCAAAATGGAAGAGGGTGCACCGACACTCCTTCAACTGGTCGCCAATTCTGGAGCCCTGCTAAAAGCACAATTGGCAAGTGCCGCTGACTCCTGTTCAGAACAACTGGAACGACAGTTCATGGGAAGCACGCCTTAGCCGAAGCAGACCTGCTCTGAGTGCGATTCGCCTCCTCAGCTTGCCTTGTTCCGCCACTCCCATCGTGGTACAGAGTGTGGGTCAACCAGACTCCATGATCCAGGGCTTGAACCGGAGCTTCTAACTTAAAAGGCGGCACGGTATTCCCCGCTAGGCAGTCTCAACGGGAGCAAGGTCGGGATCGACGATTCCTTAATCATGATTGAATAGTAAAAAGGGCTGCCGGAAATTCCGGCAGCCCTTAATCGTAGCAGAACAAATCTGATATTACCCGCGGCCGCCTCCGAATCCTCCACGCCCACCACCTCCGCCTGAACGGGGCTCCTGAGGACGCGCTTCGTTCACCGTTAACGTACGGCCACCGAGGGGTGTGCCGTTCAATACGGCAACCGCCGCTTGTGCTTCAGCATCGGACGACATTTCCACAAACCCAAACCCACGAGACTGCCCAGTGAACTTATCCGTAATAATCCGCGCCGAAGCAACCGCCCCATGCGCTGCGAACAGATCGCTTAGCTGTTGCTCAGTTGTTGAATACGGTAACCCACCGACATAAATCTTCGCACCCATCGGACTCCTCCTATGACGCAATGATGTTGTGTTGGACTCGAGAAAACAACGAGGAAGGAATGGGCCGAAGGCATCAACACAGGGGCAACTTAGCTCTGGCTTCCGATCAGATTCCCGGGCTGGCCCAATACAACATCTATTCAGGCCTTGTCACTTTCCGCGCCGGTTTTGCCAGGCCTTTAGCACACCGGTCAGTTCATGCTACTCCAGGCAGATAAGAAAAGGCAAGGTTGAGGCCAAACCGGTTCGCTGGTGAGCCCAGGTTAATAGGCTGGCGGCGCGGAAAACGGTCGGTGGGAGAAGAGAGGAACGGCATGAAAGCTATCGAACCACATCGTCGATGTTCCAGCAACGACTAACCCAACCTGCCCCAACCCCAATACTTGGTCTTCAATAGAGAGGACGAGCGTTCCATCCACAAACACTTCGATAAAATCCTTGCTGATAATGGTATTCCGCTGCACCCTGAGTGAATGCCACTCAACCGATTTCAGAGTGACCCGTGCTTGACCGAGAACCGTTGCGAGTCCGTCAGAGAGCCGAACAAATCGAACGTGTCGAGAGAGAGGGTCGACGATCGCCGTATAAAAATTCCTTGTGTCCCGCACCCCCAGGACAACCCCTCCTGATCCGACGGCCCCATCCGGCGTATGAAATCGAACACTCAGGTCAGGATATTCATACTGCATTCCCTCGGCCAACAGAAGCTGGTAACAATTCTGGGCGCAGGTCGAGGAGCCAGTGACCACGTGTGGCGGAGAAGGCGCCGTCGCATGACCCTGGACAACCCACTCCGCAAGCGGTTCGTCGGTGGAACTCCCCTTGACGAAGCTGGTAGGCTGAGCGTTGGGGAGATCCTGGTCGAAGGTCCACTTTTGGAAAAGCCCCCCCACCGCCTGTTTCCTGAGATTGGCAGCTTTCTCCTCGTGTGTTTCATTCTGAATGGCGTGCGCCGAGAGACCGCCCAGCAGCAGGCTGATGCTGGTGACAAGCGCAACACAGCCAATCCTGGGAGTTCGTTTCATGACGACACACGGTCGAGCTGGCTCACACACCGACAGCATCCGCACTACTTCCATCTACCCGTGTTCTTGATTTGGAGAATCTCGCGCTGCAGCCGGTCCCGCTCGGCAAGAATCTTTTTCTTCCGCTGACCCCGATTCCAGATCCACCACCGCAGTTTCTGGCTAAAACTGACCGTCGTCGTCGGAGCGCTGCCGCCGGGAGCCTCCTGAAACGAATAGCCGTCATGGCTGTCACGTTGCTCGAAAAACCGCCGGTACAAATGATCGTATAAACCTTTTCCTGATTCACCGCCTGCCATATCCACTCCATCACTGAGTGAAGCGTTCACGCTGCCCAGCTCGTTCGCGTCCCTTCAGGGACACAGCACTGAGACATGAATACTACCTGGGCTCAATGCAGCTCTGCAAGCAGCGTTGCCCACTGTGCTATGATCGGCCACATACACGCAATGGCTTGATTATGACCAGACGCTCACCATCGAAACGTGTCTGTCCCTGCACGCAGACCTGGCCCTTTTGGGTCTTGGTCTGCGCAACGCTGATACTGCAGCCTCTGTCCAGTCTGGCTCAATTATCGACGCCGACTCTTGAGGCTGCCATCGAATCGCTCTCCGCAGATCGGATGCTCGCGGATATCCGAACCCTCAGCGGACCAGCATTCAATGGGAGGCAAAGCGGCACGATCGACGACCTGCGGTCAGCACGGTGGGTGGCGCAAGAGTTTCTCTCGGCAGGCCTGAATCTACCGCTCATTCGCAACAGTTCACGCACACCCTCTTTCCCAACTGGAAAGGACGGCACCTCATTAGGCGCGATGACAGCGGTAATACCCACTCCTCTCATGGCGCCAAATCCGGCGTTGCGAGTCGGTACCGCAGATCATCTGGCCACCAGGAATCTTGGCTCAGACTATCTCCCAATCTTTGATGCGCCATCGGCTGACATCCAGGCCCCAATCGTATTCGTTGGATATGGCATTGTCGATACGGCACACGGCATTGACGACTATGCCGGAGCCGGCGTGAACAATTGCATCGTGCTGTTCCTGCGTGGCAAGCCGGAACATTATCCACGTCCCGTCAGCCATGCCGACAAAGTTCGGCTTGCCCGGGAACATGGAGCGGTCGGCTATCTGACGACGACCGCTCCTATACTCCACCCCTATGAGATCCGCCGAGGCGTGACTGGTAGCCCCAGCGCCTTTTACGGACAGTTGCCGCCGGATCAAGCCATTCCTGGCGCCTGGATCAGCACGGCACTCGCCCAAGAACTTCTCACCGAATTGAACGGAGCCGCTCCCGATCACCTTCGCACGCTTCAGGAACGACTGAACCATGCAGCCTTATCACAGGCCACACGCACAGACCGATTGGCCTCGCTTCATTGGGAGACTGCCACAGAGGACGGCCTCCTGGTCAATGTGCTGGGAATGATCCCTGGAACCGGAACCGAAACCGTCATTGTTGGAGCCCATCGCGATCACTTCGGTCGTCCGGGAGGGGTGCTGTTCCCTGGCGCGGATGACAATGCCTCCGGAACGGCAGTCATCTTGGAGGTGGCGCGTACGCTCACTAAGATTGACGTGCGTCCCTCCCAAACAATCCTCTTCATCTCATTTAGTGGTGAGGAGCGCGACCTGCTCGGCTCACGCCTCTATACATCCCGGCCGATCATTCCCCTCAATACCACGAGGGCCATGATCAACATCGACCATGCGGGCGTCGGCAATGGACGACTCACTGTCGGCGTGACAGGGTTAGAGAAGGACGTCCCTCTCGCGGCAGGGAAAGCCGCAGGCATTCACGACACACTGGATCTCTATGGATTCTTCCCCGGCGGTGACCATGTGCCGTTCAAAGAAGCTGGCGTACCGACCGTCACGGTGGTGAGTGGCGGGGTGCATCCACACTTTCACCAACCAACGGATACCGCCGAGACCATCAAGTCCGAAGTCTTAACAGCCACCGCTCGGTATGTGCTGGCCATGATCTGGCAGCTGGCCTACGGGCCATGAACGGCTGCACATCGTGTCACAAACGACCGGCAGCGATCGTCAAAGGCCAAGAAGATAGATTCGGAAACATCGTTCAATCCGCCCATTGCCATTGGCGATTGATACTACCGCAGGAAATACAACAACGCAGGGGCAACCAGCTCACGCACCTACGGCATCTCGTCGAGTAACCCAGACTCGATCGGAGGCAATGGAGCGGTTTCGCGTGGCGGCCCAGGGAGGACGGTGGGGCTACCTACCTGATTCGCACCTTGGATCAGCCCAATGGACAGCTGTGGTCCGAAGGTCATCATCGCGCCACTCCACGCCTGACCAGTCGTCGGATTGCGAAAATTAAAGGACTGAAAGTTCGGGGCTGGTGTGTAGAGAAACCCTTGGGTTCCCTGGTTGTCGATGTACAGACTACCGCCGCCGAACTTAAACAGCGGAGAGACTCCTCCACTGAACGATCGGACGCTTGATGCGCCTGCGGTACTCTGCGCGAGGGCAGCCCGATCAGCACAGGGCGCCACAACCGCCAGCACACCCAGCAAACCACCTATGACCCTCACGCGTCGCACGCGGTTGCCTACTTGTTGGATGAGACGAGCATTAATGTTCATGACAGAGCCCACAGGACACACTATAGTATGCTCTCGCTCAGATCGTCGATCAAGGAGGCATGTATGAATCGCACATCTCCACCTCCCCACAACCTCGCGAATCTTGTGATCGCTGGCGTGTGCTGCGTCTTGTCACCATCTCAAAGTTGGAGTCTCGATGTGACTCAGCCTATTCCCGCTGAACGACGTGAAACTGTCTCCCTGGCTGACGCCGCGATCCGCGCACTCCAGCACAATCTCGACATCAGCATCAGCCGTCAGAATCGTGAAAGTCGGCTGGCCGATATCATCATCGAACAATCCAAGTTCGACCCCAACCTCAGCATCAACGGTCAATATAACCGAACGGTGAACCCGCTCAACCGCCCTGTGTTCGGAGGAACACAAGGCATCCTCGATCAGATCACGACGTTCGATCAACGCAGCCATTCCGTGACCGTGGACGCCTCGACCAACCTCATCACCGGTGGTAATTTCGACGTGAACTATGCGCCGGCCCGAAGCAGTGTGAATCAAAATGTCGCCAGAGGATTCTTGTTCAATCCCTCGTGGACGGGCGGCCTGGCCTTCACCTTCACGCAGCCATTACTCAGAAACGCCGGGATCGCGATCAACAAGACCTTCATCAAGGTCGCTCAAAATAATGCCGACGTCGAGCAGCATGTATTTCGAGATCGCGTGATGACCGTCGTCTCCACGGTGGAACAAACCTACTGGGAGCTGGTGTTTGCGAACGAAAACTTGAAAGTCGCACAGGCAGCGTTAAAGGCTGCCGAAGAACTCTTAGCCACAAACCGAGCCAAGGCGAAAGCGGGGATCATGTCGATCGTCGACGTGCTCCAAGCCGAAGCCGCGATGGCATCCAGGGTAGAGCAGGTGTTGGTGGCGGAGAAAGCCATTCGTGACCAGGAAGATCAATTACGGCGTCTCTTGAATCCGGGCGAGGAAGAGTTGCGTCAAGACGTGCGGCTGACACCCGCCGATGCCCCCGTCACGGTCCTGGAGCCCCTCAGCCTCCAGGAGACCATCGACATCGCGATCGAACAACGTCCGGAGATCACCCAGGCAAAAAAACAGATCGAGTCCGGTGAACTCAACAAGCAATTCGCCCGCAATCAGTTGCTGCCGACGCTGTCGTTTCAAGGCACCCTCGGACTCGCCGGACTCGGCGGAGACTACAGCGAAGCCTTTACCAGGAACTTCAGCGGCGACTTCTACAACTATGGAGCGGGACTAGTGCTCAGTTATCCGCTTGGCAACCGCGCCGCTGTCAGCACCTATTCCAAGCGTCAGCTAGAGGCCAAGAATGCGGAAGTCGCGCTCGCCAACGTACGCCAACAAATCATCGTCGGCGTTCGTGAGGCGGTGCGTCGAGTCCAAACCGACTTCAAGCGCATCGAGACCACCCGTTCGGCGCGTATCATGGCCGAAAAACAGCTGCAAGCCGAGCAGGAACGCCTGAAGGTCGGCCTCAGCACGACTCGCTTCGTGCTCGATTTCCAACGAGACCTGGCCACGGCTCAGGGGAACGAACTACGGGCCGTCGTCGATTACAACAAATCGCTGTCCAACCTCGCTCGCCATAAGGCGACCACGTTGGACCGCTATCACCTTGAGCTCTCATAGCCCTTTCTTATGACGCCCGAGCCGGATCAGCTCGGGCGCCGTCACAGTCCTCCTGCAAGCGCAGCATTGGTGTTGCTCCCCATCGCAGCTACGTTCAGCTATTACTGGCTCCCCAACTCACTCGGAGATGAACTGCTCGTTCAGTTCGCTCCACAACTTCTTGCCTATCTTGGACTAGCTCACTGGGCCACCCGTCATGCTCACCCTATCGTTCAACTCGGATTGGAGAAGGCAAAGGTACGGAGCGGCCTCCAGTGGGGAGCCCTGACAGGATTCTTGTTGGGTGGTCTGAATACGATTGTGATCCTGGGAATCTATCCATCCTTCGGCTACGACATTACATTTTTGAAGCAGACGCCTCATGGCCGACTTCCAGTTCTCCTGATGATACCCTGGCTGATTTGTAGCATTGCATTGTTCGTGGAGGTGAATTTTCGTGGCTTTCTCCTGGGACGGCTCGCCGAACTTGAATGGCATTGGCAGGGAGCCGACTCGAGCAAACGGCTCGCACCGCTGGCTCTCGCAATCAGCACACTCACATTTACATTCGACCCATTCATGGTACAGACGTTCCACCATCTTCACTGGATCGCTCTGTGGGACGGATTGATCTGGGGAATGATCTGGCTACGAACGCGCAACCTCTGGATCACCATCGTGGCGCATGCGGCCGAGGTCATTGTGATGTACAGTGCGGTGAGGGCGGTGATCGGATAGCGGTTGATTCCCGTTACCCGCCGATTCATTCAGTCACACACTCAAGAAACCGATAAGAGACCGATCTGATTGTTGAGAACCAGAGGGAGGCGATCCAGTGAACGATCTCGGCAAGTACGTACTCTATTTTCTCTTGGGCGGGTCGATTGTCAGTTTCTCCACATATCTTGGCTCGCAGGGCAAGTCGTTTCTCGCCGCCATGGCCAGCACGTTTCCCGCCATTACTGGCGTCACCTTTATCTTGCTCTATGGCAGCGGCGGCGGGGCCACGACGGTCGACTACGCCAAGAACTTGCTGTGGTTTGTCCCGCCCTGGACCGTCTACGTCGTCGCGATGATCCTAGGCATTCCGCGCCTTGGCTTCTGGCCGGCGATGGTCGGATCGCTCGTCCTGTATATGGGATGCGTCGGGCTCGTGAAGATGATGCTGCGTTAGCCGTGTGCAGCCAACAGACTTGTCATTCCACAACCACAGCCGTGCCATTCGCACTGACCATCAGCATGCTACTGTTCGTGCCGATGGTTTCGTAATCGATGTCGATACCGACAATCGCATTGGCACCGAGATTCTTGGCCTGTTCACGCATTTCCCCGAGGGCAATATCCTTCGCCTTCCGGAGTTCCTTTTCATAGCCCGCCGAGCGCCCGCCCACGATGTCGCGGATCGACGCGAAAAAATCCCGAAAGATATTCGCGCCGAGGATCGCGTCACCTGACACCAAGCCCAAATACTTCACTGCCTTTTTCCCTTCGATAGTGTTGGTCGTCGACAGAATCATGTGCCCTCCTCATTGAGTGCCCCCATCCTCTCATCCATTGCGAATAATCGCCACGCCTTTTGCACATCGTTACTCCAAATAGACCACCTCGCACGCGGAACCTGTCGAGCTACCCGCGAGCAATACGGACTCCTGGTGGCGGATCATTGTGCTCTTTTCCCCCAGAGCGTCCTCGAGGTTTGACCGACTCATGCACCAAATCCCCAGGATGGATGGTGCGCTGTGGATCTTTCTTCGGATCGAAGTTTTTGGAAATTGGGGCATCCGCATCACACAGGGCCTCATGTGCCTGTAGCTTCGCCTCGTCCACCGGCAGCCCTACTTCCTTGGCCCGCCGAAGCATCCAACAGAGGGCCAGATGGCCGAGACCAGCACATTTTCCACCCCCCACATCGGAATGGACTCCACGGAACCAGACTTCGTGCAGACGATCTCCAAGCGTGCCCCCTTTTCTCGGCTCGACCCGAGTCAGAGGAAAGTTCCCTCGCCGTTCATCGAGCACCATCGCGTGGTAACAATGTTTGACGTTGTCAGGCAGCGCGAGATCCCAGCCAATATTCAGATCATTCCCCGGGAGGCCGAAGGACGCAACCGTATCCCACAGGCCGAGAAAACGAACCTCGGCCCCTGCCTTGTCCTCCTGCACTTGATTGGCAAAGTGCAGCGCTATGGCCGCGCCTCGACTAAACCCGATAATGTCGATCGTCCGATCCCCTTTCGAAAAGTACTCATCAAGCTTCTCCATTGCCTTGTTAATCCGAAACCGTCCCCCCGCCCCGGTGACTGCACCAAGGACTTTTCCTATGGATCCCAGTCGCGTCCCGACACCTTCCTGATAGAACACGTTCATATTCTCAGGGAGGCATAAGCAGAACTTTCGAACGTTGGTCTCCTTGGCTTCATCCGCTTCGTCTTCATTCCACGTGCCATCAAACGCATAGAGCGCCATGGGGAATCCCTCCTTTCGATGCTAAGTGCCTTTCGCAGCAATCAGCAGTTGATGCATTTTGCCGTTCATCGCTTACCATGGCTGAGTAAAATTTGCCAGAGTACCGACTAGGTGTCCGTTTGACCGACTGCCCCAACCCGTCCCACACCAAACCTGTTGTTCAGCCTTCTCATCCACTCCTAGAATAGGTATAGTTGTCGCTCGTGTCGTCAAAGACCACCAGGACCCGTGCGTAAGGGCGCACACCATGAAACGGAAAGCCGTGCTAGATCAAGCCGTGGAAACACTTACCATCGAGTACATACGCGGCTTCCTCAGGCCGATTATGCACAGCGTTAGATCTTTTGCTACGGCCTCAACACAGAATGGTCTCCCATCGTTATGAGGAGGGATGATGTCTGAGCAAGCCATTCTCAAAGCGCTGCGCAAGAACAACACAAAAAATGCCATCGTCTTCGTCCACGGTTTTGGCGGCGATCCATCGACTACCTGGGGCGGCTTTCCAGACTTCTTAGGAGCCACGCAGATTCTCGATGGATGGGATATCTACAGCCTTGGCTATTCTTCCAAGCTCGCTCCAGATTTTAGGGGCATCTGGTCAGGAAACCCTTCGATCCAAACCATTGCCAACTACCTCTACACACAAGCGTACGTTGGAGAGCTGGACAAATACGAGGCGCTCGCATTCATTGCACACAGCATGGGTGGATTAGCGGTGCAACGCGCACTGCTGGACCGCATGGATCTCCTGAGGCGCACTACACATGTGTTTCTGTTCGGCACACCGAGTAATGGTTTACAGAAAGCTGGCTGGCTCAAATGGGTCAAACGTCAGGTCGAAGATATGGCAGCTGAGGGCGAGTTCATCTCCAAATTGCGCAGCGACTGGAAAGAACGGTGGCCTCAAAGTCCTCCACCCCATTTCTGGGCCATTGCGGGTGACACTGATGAATTCGTTCCAGCGTCAACATCTCTCAGCCCATTTCTCCGCGAACAACAGCTCGTCGTGCCTGGAAACCATCTCGAGATTGTAAAGCCAAATCACAAAGAGGACCTTTCGGTGCAGACAGTTGTGCGTGGCATCCAGGGCGACGCTGCACCGGCGGGTCCATGGAATGCAGCACGCGTTGCGCTGCAAATGCTGGACTTCCGAGCAGCTGTTGGCACCCTTGAGGCACATGCCGCCGAACTTGATGATGCACACCTTGTTCAGCTGGCCATTGCACTGGAGGGGCTTGGCAACTCGGACAAAGCGCTGGCAGTGCTCAAAGAAGCAGGCCGACGGGGCACGGATGCGCGTGGTGTTCTGGCGGGGCGCCTCAAGAGACGATGGCTCGCAGCAGGACGCGCACTCGACTACAACCGAGCACTTGAGCTTTACACGTCAGCCTATGAAGAAGCATCTGCGAACGCTGACCATGCCCAGGCCTTCTATCATGGGGTCAACGTGTGTTTTCTGTTGTCAGCCGGTTCAGATAAGAAGGCTGCGGTGACGGAGATGGCGGCTACGGTGCTCGAACATTGCGGCAAGATCGCGCCAAAAGACTTTTGGTGTCTTGGAACGGAAGGTGAGGCACAACTCTATCTTCGTCAGCCGGAAGAGGCTCTGACAGCTTACCAGAATGCCGTTCGCGTGAGTCCAGCGCCAAACCCGTGGCAACTGAAGTCAATGCACGACCAAGCGTGTCAGATCGCAACGATCTTAGGCTACAACGACTTGTTGCCCAAGCTAGACCAGGTCTTTCGGCAAGAACCGAATTCGTAATGATAGACCCAGGAGAAATATCATGCTCTTGAAGCCGCTCTGTTTCGTTGTGATGCCCTTCGGACTTAAGCCAGACCCTGGAGGTCTGCCGGACATCGACTTCAATCGTATCTATAACGACGCCCTCAAGCCTGCAATTGAGGCAGCCGGCATGGAGCCGATCCGTGCGGATGAGGAGCGCACGGGAGGGATTATTCACAAACCCATGTTCGAGAGACTGCTGTTGTGCGACTACGTTCTTGCAGACCTGACCACTGCAAACGCGAATGTCTTCTACGAGCTTGGCGTGCGGCATACAGCCCGCCCAGCGACGACACTGACAATTTTTGCAAAGCACCAGAAGATCCCCTTCGATGTAAACTTCCTTCGATCCTTACCCTACGACCTCGGCACAGACAATGCCTTCACGAAAGCGGAAGCCAACGCGCTTCGAGAAGCCGTGACCGCGCAGCTCAGTGACCTCCGAAGCCTCGGGAAGAACCACGTTCCCGTCGACAGTCCACTCTTTCAGTTACTCAGCGAATGGAAACCTGGAGATATTGCCCGCTTGAAGACCGACGTGTTTCGAGATCAGGTCCAACTGAATGAGGGGCTGAAACGACAATTAGCCCTCATCCGGGAAAAAGGGAAACATCGTGAGCAGCGAGAAGAAGCAAGACAGGAACTGCTAACCTTCAGACAGACTCTGGGCGAACTCGATGCTGCGGATGCCGGCACCATCGTCGATCTGTTTCTTTCCTTCCGTGCCCTGGAAGACTGGACTGGTATGATCGCGCTGTACGATCAGATGCCGGAGATACTCAAGCGGCAAATCCTCGTTCGGGAGCAGCTCGGGTTTGCCTACAATCGTCGCGCAACCCAAACCAAGGCCTCGACGGATCGGGCCCAAGCTTTGCACATCCTCCAAGCAGTGGAAGAGCAGCAGGGGCCAAACTCAGAGACCTGTGGCCTTATCGGCCGTATCCACAAAGACAACTGGAAAGAAGCATTGGATGGAGGCCGTGAGATCGAAGCACGCGGCCATCTCAACAAAAGCATCCAAGCCTATGTGCGTGGATTTATGGCTGATCAGCGAGACGCGTATCCTGGAATCAACGCCGTCACCTTACTTGAGATCAAGGGCGATGAACCCTCCTTGAAGCAGAAGACTCAGCTGCTACCAGTCGTACGATTCTCCGTTGAGCGGCGGTTAGGTGATACGCCCGACTACTGGGATCACGCGACGATGCTGGAGCTCGGAGTATTAGACAACAATATCGACGCGGCAACCGAGCACCTTGCAAATGCCCTGGCCGTCGTCCGCGAATCATGGGAGCCAACAACCACAGCCAATAATCTTCGTCTGATCGAGCAGGCACGGAAGAAGCGCCAGCTGGATACGTCTTGGTTACTCGAGATCATACACGCATTGGAAACATGGCAACGATGACAGCCACTTGGCGGAGGGCTTGGCAACCCGCCTATCAATTCCCCTGGACGAAGCAGTCGAAGGTGGCAGAACCAGATCGACCGGAAGCAGCAAAAACCTTTGAGGTGACACAGGCACACGAGAGAACATTAGGACAAGACTTCCGTAACGCGGCAACTCCTACGCCCATTATCCCACCGGGCAGTTTTCCGATAAAGCCGATCCGCGACCCGACTCCCTCCAAATAAAATACATTCATGTCAAGCAGGAGGCATTTGCAGAATTTCAGGACGTTTGTCTCCTTCGCTTTATCGGTTTCATCGGCATTCCATGTTCCATCAAAGGCATACAGTGCCATACGAGTTCCCTCCTTTCTTTCGCTCAATAACCACACATTTGGTCGCAACCAGCGCTAAGGAACTTAGCATTAGGTACTCTCAACAGCGCAACGCATATCATGATCGACCACAATTTGCCAGAGCAGCGCTCAAGACCGTCGGTACTGATCCGGAAAGAGTGTTGGAGGAAGAACTGGAGGATGACTGGAGGAACATGGAAGGCGAAGGATGGCCCAAGTGAGGAAGCTGCCCCGTCGAGAGGACGTCTACTGGGTGGCGTTGGATCCGACGATCGGATCTGAAATCAAGAAGACCAGGCCTGCGGTGATCGTGTCCAACAACTCTTGTAATGCCTTCGGCTCTCGCGTGGTGGTGCTGCCACTGACCAGCAATGTCGATTGGTGTATCCCGTTTACCATGCTTCAATAATCGATAGTCCAGGTTCCATCCTCAGCTAAATCCTGCCGCCCAGTCGTTGCATGATCGACGTGATCTGTTGTGCCAGCCCTGTAAGACCATATTGCATGGCCAAGCGATCAGCCTCCTGAGCCAACCGTCGTGCCTCAGCCACATTTTCCTTTTGTGCCATGATCCTTGCTTGATTTACCAACGAGATGGCCAAGCCCGCCAGATTACCCAACTCTCGGTAGACCCGTTCTTATTCCTGGTGCAGCTTCATCGCGACATCCAGATTACCACGTGCCTTGAATATCAGCGCCTGATCACCCAGTGAGGTTGCCAACCCCACCGGATTACCCAACTCTCGGCAGAGCCGCTCTTGTTCCTGCGACAGTTTCATCGCCTTATCCAGATTACCGCGGTTATACTCGATATACGCTTGGTCACCCAGCGAGCTAGCCAAGCGCGCTGGATCGCCCAACTCTCTGCAGAGCCGCTCTTGTTCCTGCAGCTGTTTCATCGCGCTATCCACATCACCGCGATCATACTCGATATGCGCTTGGTCACCCAGCAGAGCCGCCAAGCGCGCTGGATCGCCCAACTCTCTGCAGAGCCGTTCCTCTTCCTGATGCAGCTTGATCGCGCCATCCGGATTGCCATATACCTTTAGAATCCTCGCCTGGTTGCCCAACGACCTTGCCACGCCCGCCGGATCACCCAACTCCCGACAGAGCCGCTCTTCTTCCCGATACAGCTTCATCGCGATATCCAGACTACCGCGATTTTTATGGATGTTCGCCTGGTTGCCTAGCGAGATCGCTACGCCCAACAAATTACCCAATTCCCTGGAGAGTCTCTCTTGTCCCTGCAGCAGCCGCATTGCACTGTCAATGTCGCCACGATCCTTGAGAATCAGTGCCTGGGTGGCCAGCGAGGCTTCCAAGATGACCAGATCAGCCGCATGGCGTGCGTGATCTTGTAATGCCTGACAGATCTCGAATGATTCTGTAAGGTGGCCGGAGGTCTTCAGCAGACGGGCGACTGCGTGTAGGAAGATAGTGGGCATTGCCTCACCGTTTAATTGACTAGCTAAGCGATACGTTTCTACCATCCGTTCGGAAGACTGCTGCTCTATCCTGGCCCAATAGCGCAAGACTTCATACTCGTTCCACTTATACACCGAGAGAAAAAACTGCTCCTCGCCCAGCAACTGCGCCAACTCCTTCCACGCTGCGGCTTCCGCCAGCTGCCAAGACCGCTCGTCAAGATGACGGGTTGCCAATGGCTGCATCGAAAAATAGTCAGCCAATTTTCGATGGGCCACCTGCTGGTGCTTGGTTGTCGGCACATAGGCCTCGCGTACCGCTTCTCGCAGATACTGATGGGCAAAGGTCCATAGCCCGGAGCGGTTGACCAGACCGGACTCCGCGGCGAGCAGAAAGGGCGCAAAGGTCGCCTGCACCAGCGGCTGGCCGTCGGTCCCTAAGAGCTCGCGCCATTCAGTTTCGCTGAGGCCACGCCGCGCGGCCCAGAGGAAGGAGAGGGCCTCCCCGATCAGATCCGTGTCGCCTTCATAATCCCGCTCCCATCTGGCTAGGACTTTGCCATAGAGATCCGGGATAGTCTCCGCCTCCAGATAATGGGTGACGGTGGATTCAAGGGTGTCATGCAAGCCATGCAGCCGCAACTCATCAAGCAGGATGCGTAAGTAGAGCGGATTGGCGGTCTGGGGCGCTGTCACGATTCTCGTAATCCTTGCCGAACTCAAGGCTTTGGCAGACTGGGCCAGATACTCGGCGATGAGGGCGCGGCGTTCAGCATCGTGGAGCGGCTGGACAGTCAGCGTCGGCCAGCCTCGCTTCGAGAGATTGTCCAACGCCCGGCCCGGTAGTGTAGAAAAGATCATCCGCACATTGGCCGGGATCACTGGCGGAAGCCAGATCAGATCCTGGGCGCCTTCTCGGTCCTCCATCTGATTCAGCGCATCGAGGATGAGCACCATCCTGTCCTTGGCTGCCGCGCGATGGAGCCAGATCGCAAAGGTGCTGCGTAGGGTCGCCGGATCGGTCGGAATCTCTTCACGAATATCGAACCACCGCTTGAACTCGCTCAGAATATGCCGCAGCATCATTTGCCAATCGGCACTATAGGGGGTGGCGCCGATAAAATGAATGAGCACAAACTCTTTCGGATGGGCCTTCTGATAACGGAGGAACCAATTGGCCAAGAGGGCTGATTTGCCGCTGCCAGATTCGCCCAGCACTATCAGTGGCGGGCCCTCCCCAGTGACATGGGTATCGAGCCGCTCAAAGTACTCTTGTCGCCCGATGTAGACCCGGGCGCGGCTCTGGGCGAAAGCGGCATGTTCCAGCGCCTCTTGATCCAAGGGATCGAGTTGGGAGCCTTCGGGAAACTGGTCATCGATCAGAGCGGTGAAATCCTCCAGAATCCACTGCCCGAGAGTCTGCGGATCTGGATAGGGTTCACGAACCAAACAGATGCCTTCGGTCTGGGCGCTACGGAGCCGTGCTTTCAGGAACGCCAGTTTGGCCTGGGCTTCGGGAGATTCACTGGCGAACTCGCCTCGCACGCTCCCTGCCGGAAGCCGGTCCAAGTAAGCAGGATCACGGAAGTAGAAAAAGGCTCGCCCGTGCAGGGATTCATGACGCAAGACACCGTGCTGAATTTCCAACTCGGTGATCGACCGGGCGCGATGGGCCTGCAGCCAGGGTTGCCGTTCCGCCAACTCGTCCGGAATCTGCTCCGGTACCCAGCCATAGCGCTCGCCGAGTAAGCCGATAAAGTAGGGGCGGCAACGGTGAATCTCTTCGAGGCATACTGGCAGGACCTTGCCTTCGGCTTGATCTTCGTCGGTAATCCCCCAGCGCAGATCGACGTCACCCCAGATGACACCCCGTGATTCGCAAAGTTTGCGCAACCACGGGAAGGTATATTTAACAAGGTAGTCCCGCTCTTCCTTCATATCCCGGAAGGTGGAGGAGATGAAGACGCGAATCTGGCGATCGTACGAACACAAGACGTCTGACATGACTATTGACTCCTCGCGTGGTAACAATGTTTGACGTTGTCTGGCAGTGTGAGATCCCACGCAATATTCAAGTCATTTCCGGGGAGGCCGAAACAGGCGACCGTATCCCACAAGCCGAGAAATCGGACTTCCGCTCCAGCCTATTCCTCCTGCACCTGGTTGGCAAAATGCAACGCCAGGGCTGCCCCCCGACTAAACCCAATAATATAGACCGTCCGATCGCCTTCGGCAAAGTACTGTCGAAGGACCTCCATCGCCCTCGCGATCCGAAAACGCCCGCCCACTCCAGCCACACCACCGAGCAGTTTTCCGATAAAGGCGATCCGCGACCCGACTCCCTCCAAATAAAATACATTCATATCGAGAGGGAGGCATTTGCAGAAGGCCAGCACGTTCGTCTCCTTCTCTTCATCGGCCTCATCAGCATTCCACGTTCCATCAAACGCATACAGTCCATACGAGTTCTCCTCTGTTGGCGTCGAACGATTTTCAATCGCCAATCCAACAATCGGTCATCCATTGTTTCTGTTTTTTCCGTTGTAAGATCGGCGTGGGAGCCTTGGTGGCGCATTCTACTCGTTCGTCAGACAAAGGCAACCCTTCGGCGGGCTCAGAACAGGCTCTCCGAACGGCATGACCCGATTTTCAGCGTCTCCTTCATTGAACCAATCTTCGCCAGTTGTTACCATATTTGGTCAGCCACCATTAGGAACCATCGCTGTGCCCAACCCTCTGCCCTCCAAACCCTCAACTGATCACCTCATCATCGAGGGGGCGCGGCAGAATAATCTGAAGAACGTCTCCCTGCAGATCCCTCACAATCAGGTGACGGCGATCACCGGCGTGTCGGGATCCGGCAAATCCTCGCTCGCGTTCGACACGATCTTTGCCGAAGGTCAGTGGCGGTATGTCGAATCGCTCTCGACCTATGCCCGCATGTTCCTCGATAAGGTGGCTCGACCCGATGTGGACCGTATTCTCAACGTGCGACCAGCCATTGCTATTGAACAGAAAAACCAAGTGCGCACGTCCCGTTCAACGGTTGGGACGACGACGGAAATTGCCGATCTCCTGCGCCTGCTCTTCGCCAAGATTGGCAAGTCCATCTGTCCTGACTGTAAGCAAGAGGCCCGATCGTTCCAGCCAGACAGTGTGGCAGACGACCTCCTCACACGATGGCCCGAGGCCAGAGCCATGGTGCTGTTTCCCATTGCGACGCCATCGGCTAAAGCAGAGGCCACGTGTATCCAGTCACTCCTGACGCGTGGGTTTGCCAGGCTCAAAGCACACGACGAGATCGTCGATCTGCACGAGGCCGGCCGGCCTCGGCTCCATCAA
Source organism: Nitrospira sp. CG24B (assembly GCA_002869845.2). Lineage (GTDB taxonomy): Bacteria > Nitrospirota > Nitrospiria > Nitrospirales > Nitrospiraceae > Nitrospira_D. The sequence goes on from NEWS02000004.1 coordinate 1,170,249, forward strand.
TCTCACTCGCTCCACATCGTCCTCGATCGCTTGGTCATCAGAGACGACAATCGCACTCGTCTCGTCGAAGCAGTGGAAACAGCCTTTCGCGAAGGAGAGGGCCGCTGCTCGATCGACCTCATCGGTCATGGGCAGCACTCGTACAGCACGCAATTCCTCTGTCAGAAATGCGGGCGAACCTTCGAACCGCTGCGGCCGGTTCTCTTTTCGTTCAACCATCCGCTTGGGGCCTGTCCCGAATGCAAAGGCTTTGGCAATGTGCTGCGGTATGACCCCGAGCTGGTCATTCCCGACCAAGCCAAGTCACTTGCCGATGGAGCGGTGGAACCCTGGAGCAAGCCCAGCTCCGCCTGGTGGCAGAAACAGATGATCACTGCGATGAAGCGGAAAGGCATCGATACCACGATCCCGTTCACATCGCTTCCCAAGGAGACCCAGCAACTGCTTTGGGAAGGAGACAAATCCTTCGACGGGATCAACGAGTTCTTCGAGCACCTGGAAGGCAAGCGGTACAAACTCCATGTCCGTGTCTTCCTCAGCCGCTACCGCACGCCTTTCGATTGTCCTGGTTGCCATGGCAGCCGCCTGAAGCCGGACGCGCTGTTCGTCAAAATCACCGATGCCGATATTCATGCGACGACGGAACGGACCGTCGAGAGTCTTTCAGGATGGGTAGACTCCTTACCCCTCTCGCCCACTGAGCAAGCGATCGCCGCAGATATTCTCCGTCAGCTCACGGCCAAACTGAGCTTCCTCCAACGAGTCGGCCTTGGGTATCTGACGCTCAACCGGCAGACGAAAACGCTGTCCGGTGGTGAGGCGCAACGAGTCGCGCTGGCAAATCAACTGGGCTCTCGACTCGTTGGCACACTCTACGTCCTCGACGAACCGACGATTGGCCTTCATCCAAGGGATACCGACCTCCTCGCCGAGATCCTTCACGATCTTGCCGATACCGGAAACACCGTCGTGGTCGTTGAGCATGACCGACGCATGATCGAATCCGCCGACTACATCGTTGAACTCGGTCCTCACTCCGGTGAAAAGGGCGGCGAGATTGTCTGTGCGGCACCAGCCAATGAATTCATCCAGGACCGTCGTCCCACAACGGCTCGATACTTGCGAGGCGAAGACCGCATTCCCCTGCCCGTCAAGCGACGACCCGGCAACGGCAAGATGCTGGTGATGGCCGGCGTGGCTGAACATAACCTGAAAGACCTGTCCGTTCGGATTCCCCTCGGCATGCTCGTGTGTGTCACCGGCGTCTCCGGCTCTGGCAAAAGTACATTGGTCGAAGACACTCTCTACCGCGCCGTGGCCCGCGCATTTCGTGTGGACTCCCTTCCCATGGGGCGCTTCAAGGCCATCAAAGGCATCGAGCACCTCAAAGGCATCAAGTTGATCGACCAACAGCCGATCGGGCGTACTCCTCGCTCCAATCCTGTGACGTACCTCAAAGCCTTCGATGAGATCCGCCAGCTGTTTGCTTCTGAACGGGACGCGCTCAAGCGAGGATTCACGCCAGGCCACTTTTCGTTTAATGCCTCTGGCGGTCGCTGTGAACGCTGCGAAGGCAGCGGTGTGGAAAAGTTAGAAATGTATTTCTTCGAGGATATCTACGCACCCTGCGAGGTCTGTGACGGCAAGCGCTTCAAACCGGAGGTCCTGAAGATTCGTTACCAGGGCAAGAATATCTCCGATGTGCTCGGCATGACCGTGGAGGAGGCGCTCTCCTTCTTCACGGGAGCGCCAAAACTACAGGAGCGGTTGCATCTTCTCACCTCCATCGGCCTGGGGTATTTACGCTTGGGCCAATCGGCCACCACACTCTCCGGCGGCGAAGCCCAGCGACTGAAAATCGCCGCCGAGCTGAAGGACAGCAGCGCGAAAGATGTCCTCTATGTCATGGATGAGCCAACGACGGGCTTGCACTTTGACGACATCAAGAAGCTCCTCACCGTTCTTCACAAACTCGTGAACGCCGGCAACACCCTGGTGGTCGTCGAGCACAACCTCGACGTCATCAAATCCGCCGACTGGATCATCGATCTCGGCCCTGAAGGCGGCGCAGCGGGCGGACAGATCGTGGCGGAAGGAAGACCGGAACAGGTGGCGAAAGTGGCCGCGTCACATACAGGACGATTCCTCACAAACGCCTTAGCGAGAGCATCTTCCATAGATTGAGAAGTCTCTGAGGCCTTGCCGTGTAACAATATGATTGTTTATACTGTCCATGTACATCGCATGTACATTTTGGAGGGGCCATGACTACTGCGCTGAAGCACAAGCACCTCGTATTGGATCAGCGAAAGATCGATGCTGCAAAGCGATATTTCGGAGTTACCTCCGAGCAGGAAGCGATTGATAAGGCACTCTCTCTCCTGATTGAGGAACAACGACTGAGTAAGGCGCTTCGACCTCTGAAAGGAATTTTGAAAGGCGACGACCGACCATGGCCTTACCGATAGGTGGCAAGGTCCTCCTCGATACGAATGTCTTCATCGATTTCTTAAGAGCAGATAGACACACAGAATGGGTCTTGGGTGGACATGGGAGTGTTCTGCGGTTCATCTCAGCCATTGTTCTACTTGAACTTCGGCTCGGCGCAGACACACCAAGGCGCAAGAAAGCCATTGACCGACTTCAACACGCATTCTCTTCCGAACGCACTCTCGGCCTGACGCCTACAGTTCTTGATCGAGCTGGGCGGCTCTTTCGAGCCATGTATGGAAACGCGTCAGGATTACGCGACCGGCTTGGGCCCATGAATGATGTTCTCATCGCTCTCACAGCAAGAGAAATCGGCGCAACCGTCGTGACCAGCAACGTACTAGAATTTCGGCGAATCGCAGCGAAAGTCTCAGGCCTTAAGATTGTTGAACCCTAACTACTCTCTCCAGAAACTCGTGAACGCCGGCAACACCCTGGTGGTCGTCGAGCACAACCTCGACGTCATCAAATCCGCCGACTGGATCATCGACCTCGGCCCCGAAGGAGGTGCTGCTGGTGGTCAGATCGTGGCGGAAGGCCGTCCTGAGCAAGTCGCTACAGTGACGGCGTCACATACCGGGCAATTCTTGGCGGATGCACTCAAGCCAGAACCTCCCAGCGCATGAGGCGCGGCGAACTGAGCGTCCGCCACGGCCTCGATGCGTGAGTTAAAGAAATGCTATTCGACGACCTTCTCCATTGTATTGATACTCACATGCGGCCATTGAATCGGACCGGGGCAGCAGCCGGGAGGCAAACCATCCACGCGTGGGAAGAAGTCCAGCATCACTAACTGTGAATATTGCAGACGGAGCTTCGGCTTCTTATACTTATCTTTCTCCGCCAATTCCTGGATCCAAAATGTGGACTTCACGACGGTCGCATTGGCCTGCCTCACGACAAAAGGAATGTTGACCACACCACCCGTCGGATGCGTCGAGTCAACATCAAGGACCGTCGTCTTCACAATATCCACCCCTTGATTCGCAGCTTCAAGCAGATCGTTTGGGCTCACGGGGTTGAACAAACCCTTAAAAAAATTGTCATTAAAATGCTTGTACGGAGCCAGATAGGGATTCTTGAGATCTTGATCGACCCCGATCGGCAAACCACTAATATCAGGGATGCTTGATGCACCCGAGTGTTCACTGCTTCGACCTAAGGCTAACACCGAATCACCATGGGGAATCGTTGCGAGCCGCCCAATATTCAGGCCGTCCGTGATGCCGTTAATCATATGCAGCCACAAGCCCGGCTCATGGTGAATGGTACTGCCATCTGGAGGTCTCACCGTGCTTTGGGGGAAATCATCAGAAGCAATTTGTGTGATCCTCTGTTGATAATCCAACGCCACGAGAAACTGATCAGTATTAGCAGGAGCCCCCGGAGCGAGGCGGACACCACGATTCGGCACGGCCTTATCGACTAGAGTAAACTCAAGTTCTTCATTGTATTGATTCACCAGCAACCGATAATTGAGGGGGAAAGGGACACCCGGCGGCGGCGCCACAAAGGGCAGCGCGATCATATTCCACCCGCGGCCTGGCAAATTTGGCAGGTTCGCCCATCTCCCGGGAAGAAGCTGTAACGGTCCAAGTTCCGGGTCATTCGTCTTAGGTTTTTCAAGCCGTCGCGTTTTATTATCGAGCTTTGCCGGTTCCGTTTTCATCGTCTTAAAATCTGTCATCGTAGAATCCCCTTTTCGTTATACTGTAAGTGCATTAACTTGCGACCACTGATATGTGCCGATCCATGATCTGAAGTGAACCGCACAATGACCTCCTTTCCGCAATTCACGTAATCTGATATGGACAACGCTTGAGCCAGCAGATATTGCTTGCAGCTCGACTCGCTCACTCGCATCTGTTAACAGCAGGGAACAGCAAGCGAGATGCCAGCAGTAAATCAGAGGAGTAAAACATCGGAGAGGTCGCACACAATCTCTTTACTTTCAGCCTCATAGACCTCATTGCATTTCAAAGCACCGTGCAGCACGTTTCTCAAACGTCAATGCATGTATCAAATGAGATTCATCAGGTGTATCGAATCCGATAACAGAAGATGACAACCAGCCATGCACGCATGGTCATCTCTGACTGGTTTTGGAACTAGCGAAACATCCAGCCCGGAAATAAAAATGTACTAGGCTACAGAATGTAGGTGAGCGGTATGATCGAAGAGAGCACGATGTGTCGGCGCACTCCAGGCTTATCAGCCTGGATCAGCGATGCAGGATTGTACAACTTTGAGTCACTGCTGACGGTAGGCTATACCTCTGACTTATCAGTTTTCTGCTTAGGCTGTTCATCTTCCAGCCTCTTGTGCAAATACTTTTTGCTGAACGTGGTGATGCCAAAGGCAAGTCCGATGGCGATGGGGACAAACACCGCTGAGGCAATATTCGCATTGTTGAGCCAGCCAATTTCAGAGAGTCCCTTGAAGACGTATCCAGCCAGCCCAGCCACATAATAGGCGATGACGATGACCGACAATCCCTCAACGGTATGCTGTAGCAGCACTTGGCTCTTCGTTGTCTTGTCGACGCTTTTAAGCAGTGCGAGGTTCTGCGCCTCCAAGATTAAGTCGATGCGGGTGCGAATGATGGTAATGATGCCCTCAAACCCGTTTCGTAACGTGTCGATGCGACGCAAGAGCTGTTGGTGCCCTTCCGCCACACCAGTAATACCGCTCAACACATAATCGGAGATGGGGCGATAGGACTCCATGGGGTGCTCGGCAAGAGACGCCAGCGTCGTATGCACGATCTTGTCATAGGGAAGCGACGCAGACAATTCGAAATGCAAGGTGCCCGCCATGCGGTTGGTTTTCAAGAGATCCTGCGTGAGGGTATTCAACCAGCGTTGCAACGTCTGGGAATCAGCGTGTCCGATGTGGCTCGTGATGATCTCGCGCTGTTTCAGATGAACCTGCTCGAACTTATAGACCTGATCGACGGCGGCGGAGAACAGCGGTTTCTGCATCAGCAGCAAATGATAGTAGGTCTCGATCCGGACAATGGCATCGATAATGTCTTTCAGACGCGAGGGATCGCCTTGCGACGGCCCAACACTGACCCAGTACCGCTCTCGCTCTTGATCATCCGGTGTAAAACTTGTTGCCACACAGGTCTGCTCATTGAAGATTCGGCTGCCGTACAAAACCGGGCCAGGCATCAGGCCTCGCAGCTCGTGACGAGGCGGGAGCATGCCCGCCGTCAGCAGAATGTCCAAACGGCAGACCACCGTCCCAAGCGGCTCCACGGGAAACGCGAACTCTGGAAACGTCAGCGGCCCAAAAGTCGGCGCGCCGTTCGCTTGCGACGGCAGGTGCCAGAGCTGGTAATTATAGTATTCCGTATGGGCTTGCCAGATGAGGATGAGCCGATCGCCGTGTTCCGATTCCTTCACACCGTAGCCGAAATTCTCCCTGACGTAGGCCGCCTCGGCAGAAATCTTAAGATGTCTCAATAGCGACTGGAATTCCACCCGACTGGCTGGACGCTGTGTCGGCGGGTCGGACATCCGAAAGGCTTTATAGTGCACATGGGCCGGGGCCCGCAGCCATCTCCCGATCGGCTGGTGCGGGCGTTCGTGTAACTTTCTCAACAAGGCCTCGGCTCCTGGCCGAGACGTATCTGGCTGATTCACGTGTGTGTTCTCCCTCTTCGTCTACGCTCTCTCATCCAACTCCACGTTTGACGCGACGATCGCGTCAGGAACCTTGTATCCGAACGATCATGCAGACAGGGATGACCTCCGCAACAAGCCACTCTCCCTCACAGCAGAGACGAGCCTAGCACTCGGCGTGGGCACGCTTCAATGATGATGGAGTCGATATCGGTCGAGACGCGCGAAGGCTTCAGTTGCAGGATGGATCGAAGGGCATGTCGACGTACGGCTGATAGGCTTCGCCCAGCGTGAGAAGAATGTCCCCCCAGACACGCGTCGGTTCTTTTTCAAACACTGCCTGCGAATCCGCGGGTAAGGTGATCCATGAGCCGGTTTTCATTTCATTCTCCAGCTGGCCTGGCCCCCACCCCGAATAGCCAAGATAGGCGCGGAAAGATTCCTTCGTCCCCACACCGGTGAGAATGCGTTCGACCATGCCGACGTCTCCGCCAAGGCACACTCCGTCGAACACGTGGTGCGCATTATCCGGAAACTGATCACCCCGGTACAGCAGCATCACTTGATTCGTCTGCACAGGACCACCGGCATAGAGCACATGGGCTGATCCCTCGAGCACCGGAACCTGAGGCAAGGCCTCAGAGATGGACATGGCCGTCGGACGATTCACGATGACGCCGAGCGCTCCTTCTGATCCATGTTCACACAGCAACACAACGGTCTGACGGAAGTTCGGATCGCGGAGGCTTGGTGCCGCGATCAGAAACATCCCTTTACGGAGTTCGGTGTCCATAGAGCGAAATCCTACTCTGCCCAGGCAACTTGCGCAAGCACTGGGCTGCTCTCAGCAGGAAATGATGGTGGAGAGAATTTACATCTTGTACAGCGACGTGCGACGGTCGCGAAGCAGATCGTTGTAGCGATTCAAACTCTTGTTGCGGGCTTGTGCCGGGTCAATCTCAACGATCGTCAGCTCTTCTTGGTCATGAGACGCCCGATGTTGAATCACCCCCTTCGGGGTAACCACCTCGCTCTGGCCGATATAGGTCAACCGCTCTTTTCCACCTCGTGCCTCGCTCCCGATGCGATTGCACGTCACAGCAAACACTCGATTTTCGAGACACCGCACGGGCATGGAATCCGGGCAGTTCGGCAAGACCAGATTGGAGGGATGACAAATGATCTCGGCCCCCTGCATCGCTAAGGTGCGTGCCGCCTCCGGGTAGTACCAATCGAAACAAATCATGATCCCGATCTTTGCAGCTCCGATGTCCCACACAAGAAATCCAGAGTCGCCGGGCGTGAAGTATTGTGTCTCTTCGAAAAAGAGATGGGTCTTCCGATAGCATCCCAGAAAACCAGACGGTCCCACGACCACGGCGGAGTTGTAGCACCGAGAACCGGATCGCTCAGGCAGTCCCGCCACAAGGTGCAGCTTGCGGCGTTTCGCGATGTCGACCAGACAACGGACCGTGGGGCCATCAGGAACCGGTTCAGCAAGCTGATACGCTTCCTGCTGTGAAAGAAACTGATAGCCCGACGCGAACAACTCCGGCAGCACGATGAGGTCCGCATCCGCCCGGTCAAGCGTGGCCGTAACCATCTCCAGATTCTTGGCCACCGCACCGAACTGTGAGTCGAATTGGTAAAACCCGACGCGCATGACATCCCTTTCTTCATACCAGAACGGGCAGGGATTGCGTCCCTGCCCGTTCTGGAAAACACTCTCGTGGGGCGCAGCCGACTACTTGACTTCAGCCAGGTGCGTAGCCCCACCACTCGCGTGTTCGGTACAGGCCTCCGCATGGCCGGCCTTCCCGTGTTTTACCGCCTCGGTCAGATGCTTGAGCCCTTCATCCAAATGAGAATTTTTCGCTCCTGCGGCCATCGCATGCTTGAGCGCCTCTTCCGCATGCTGCACACAGGCATCGGCATGGCCTTCTTTTCCATGTGATGCGGCACCTCGTGCATGCTCGACGGCTTCGCTCACATGCGGATTGGCAGCGGCAAGCGCTGAACCACTCAGCACTGGTGCGCCAAGCAACAGGCCAAATCCGAATACGAACATCGCACTACGACAGATTCTTCTCATCATGGCTGCCTCCTTGATGGTGGAAGATACAAAGTTTCCGCTTGAAGACTTCTCGAATTCACCTTACACAGCATGTCTCGAAACTGTCAAGAAGGCTTGGAGGCTTGATCAAATCCAACGGGCAGGGATTGTGTCCCTGCCCGTCTGAAAACTCGCTGACCGCTGAAAGACATCAGCGACAAACCCTACTGCGTTACTTTACTTCAGCCAAATGCGTCGCGCCGCCATCTGCATGTTCCGTGCATGCATCGGCATGTCCGGCCTTGCCATGTTTCACAGCTTCCGTTAGGTGTTTGATCCCTTCCATCAAATGGGGATTTTTCAGTCCAGCAGCCGTCGCATGTTTGAGGGCTTCACTCGCATGCTCAACACAGGCATCCGCATGCCCTTCTTTCCCATGTGATGCGGCGCCTCTCGCGTGTTCGACCGCTTCAGCCACATGCTTGTCGCCGGCGAGCGCTAAACCCGTCAGCACCGGCACGCCAACCAATACACCAAGTCCGAACACCAACATCGCACTACGACAGATTCTTCTCATCATGGCTGCCTCCTTGATGGTTGAAGATGCGAACTTTTACGTTGAAAAATACTTGAATTCACCTTACACAGCGTTCCGCAAGACTGTCAAGAAGGTTTGGAGGCTGGACCAAACCCAAGCATTTTCTGGAGCGCATGAAGATCTTTTTCGGCTGGACAAGCGAAGTCTCGACTCCACTCCCACCATGAGCCAGGGTAGTTTCTGAGCTTCGAATACCCGACAAGCTTGAGAAGAAAATAGAGCCAGGCCGATCTCACCCCGCCGGTACAGTAGCAAATGACGTCCTGCCCGTAGTCTATCCCCTTGGCAGCCAACATCTCCCTGATCACGGAGAGATCTTTAACCGTCGCATCCTTATTCAAGAACCCATTCCACGCCACGTGTATGGCTGAAGGGATGTGTCCGGGCCGGGGGATACCCGACACCTCCTTGCCAAGATACTCTTCAACGCTCCGCGCATCGAGAATCGCCGTCTGCGGATGCGGCCCCCTGACGAGGCCTTTCAAGTCGTCCTTCAGCGCGATCACATCCCGACGTGGTTGAGCCGTGAAATTTCCCCTCGTTGGAGAGACCGACCCATGCTCAAACGGCCGCTTCTCGGCGGTCCACTTCACCCACCCACCATCCAACACACGCAACCGGGTGTGGCCCAGATATTCCAACATCCAAAACATCCGTCCTTCATCACCCCAATTGTCGAAGGGATTAGAGTAGATCACCACGTCGCTGTCTTGATTGATCCCAAGCCGCTGGAGGATACGCTCGATCTGGCCGAGATCCGGATTGAGTAATCCTTTCGCGACGGCATTGGGATCGCTGTACTCATGCCATGTGGAATGCACGGCCCCAGGAATATGCCCGCCGAATTCATAGGCGGCCTTGCCGCGCACGTCAATGATGACCACGCCCGATTGACCGAGCTGCTGCTGAAGCGTTTCAGTATCGATGAGTAATGGATGGGTCACGATGTCTGGCTCTTTCTCGCCCGCGACGGGCGATTCAGCTGTGCGCGACAGCTTTGCAACTGTTGCCATTCTGTTGGCGACGGACGTGCGATAGCCGGGTTTCCTGTTGCTCCAATGCGGTTTTCAACTCGCCCGACAACGGAAATTCTCGCTCATAGACGACAAATCGATAGGGGTCGTTTCCAGTCAGGCCGTATTTCGTTTGCAACATCTCATGCTGCGAATCAGTCAGAATATGGTAGCGCACTCTGGTCTTCAGCTTGAGTCCGTCCGTCTTCTCGGGTATCCGATACGCAAACTGGTAGTCACGGCTGGTCTGCGGGAACAACCGATTATCATACAACTCTATGATGGCAGGCTGCCAGAGGATCCACCGTCCCATCGTGGAGCTCTGCTGCTCCAGTATGTGTCCCTGCTGATCTTCGACAAGGAACTCCACCGTAAAAAATCGATCAGGGTCACCAGTCGGGATCTTATGCCCAGCACCGGCATTCGTCAGGGTGAGCGTAAACCCGACCCGATCACCCGGCTTCGGAGCAGTGGTGTCCGCTTTCACCTGAACCGCCACCGCTCGCCCTACCATATCGGGATCATGTCCACCTCGCCAGAGGTGTCGACGCCCCTTGCGGATCGGTCCGCCCAGGGCCACCGGTCTCTCAATCTCCGGCATGTGGCAACTCTGGCAGATGAAGCCCCGCTCCTGCCAGTACTGGCCTTCATATTCCGCATAGGTCCCGCAGGGTCCCACGTTGTAGAACTGGGCCGGGCCGGACACCACATTGTGGCAGCGATAACAGACCTGCGCCGTCCTAAAATTGGGGTCATATTTTGTGGGGTGTGGCGCCACGGAATCTTCGAACGGCCCATGGATCACGCCGTCGCGCACATGACAGGCCGCACAGGTGACCGACTCTTTTTGATACTCCGGATCATAGTGTGGGTTTGGCTCTTGAATGGCCTTCTCGACCCGCCCACGCGGGATCTCTTTCACCAGCGTGGGCTGTTGGTTCTCGAGCGGTGTGTGGCAATTCAGGCAAACCCAAATGTTCTTATCTTTTTTCCAGTAAGCCTGGAAAAACGGATCTTCGTAGGCATGGGCATGAATACTCGTCTTCCATTCCTCATAAATCTCGCGATGACATTGGCCACAGGATTCGGCTTTGAGGCTGGTCAGCCCTTTAGGGACGTTCTGGAACGGAATGGCATGGGCATAGTCATCGCGCAACCCGAAAATCACGACCGGTTTGATCTCCGTATAGTACAGATAGGTTGCCCCAGCCAGCACAACCAACAGCATCGGGATGACGTACGCGCGCCTCATACGGCAAGCAGCGTCTTGATGTGGGCCTCGACCGAGGCCGCGAGCGCCGTCAGATTGTACCCGCCTTCGAGTGAGGAGAGAATACGGCCGTTCGCATGGCGTGTGGCAATCCCCGCCACGATCTCGGTCAACTCCGCATAGCCGGATTCAGTCAATCCCATACCTGCCAACGGATCATCCTTATGCGCGTCGAAGCCGGCTGAGATGATGACGAACTCTGGCTTAAAATCATCGGCTGCCGCCACGAGCACTTTCTGAAACACGGCGCGATACTCGTCATCCCCCTCACCGGCTTCCATCGGCACATTGATCGTGAAACCCTCTCCCGTTGCCTTGCCTCGCTCAGTTTCTCGACCCGTGCCGGGGTAATGGGGATATTGATGCGTACTGAAAAACAAGACAGAAGGATCGTGCTCGAAACTATGCTGTGTCCCATTCCCATGATGGACGTCCCAATCGACAATCAAGACTCGTGTGAGCCCATATTGTTTCTGGAGATAGCGGGCAACAATCGCCACATTATTGAAGAAGCAGAACCCCATCGCGTGTCCCGCTTCGGCATGATGACCGGGAGGCCGAACAGCGCAGAACACGTGATCGACCTCCTGTGCCATGATGGCATCGACCGCCGCCAATGCCCCTCCTGCCGCTAAATACGCAGCCTGCAGTGTGCCTGGGGACATGGACGTATCAGGATCGAGCGAGACACGGCCACTCGTAGGTGCTTGGCGGTTGAGCGACGCCAGATAATTGGGGTCGTGGACTTGCGTGATCCACTCAGCCTCGGCCTTTCGCGGCTCGATCCTGACCAGTCGAGCAGCGATTCCACTCTCCTCCAATCGCTGCACGATCGCGCGCAACCGATTGGGAGACTCGGGATGCCCGAACCCCATGTCATGTTCAAGATACGCCGGATGATAGACGAGACCTGTCTTCCCCATATACACACCCTCACAATCACGCGCAATTCCATGTCAGATTATCATGCAGAAAACGCCATAGACAATGTGCGGCAGCACTGCTATCGTTTCCCACGAACAACAGGAGCCATCATGCCCAATCCACGAATCGAACCGCTGAAGAAATTCCTGGCCATGGACCCGAACGACGATGTCGCCTGGTTTGGGTTGGGGAAAGCCTACATGGACGACGGGAATTTTGAAGAGGCCGCGAAGGCGCTGCGGCAATGCATCACGGTAAAACCCACCTACTCAGCTGCCTATTATGGGCTCGCGCAATCTCTCCAGAAACTCGAGCGGCTCGACGAATGCCGAACTGTCTGTGCGACGGGCATTGACGTCTCGACGAAGAACGGGGATGCCATGGTGACGAAGAATCTTGAGGCGTTGAAGCTTTCGTTGCCGTCGTGAAGTCTGGGGTCCCCTCCACGTCCCCCTTTCGCCTCCCATCCTGGGCCATCCGTCTTGCGCGTCGGCAGTCAAACCCGATCATGGCGGCGTCCGATCGTATGCGATTCGTCATCCAGCTCGCACTGACCAACGTCACCGCTCAGACCGGTGGCCCCTTTGGGGCGGCAGTCTTCGAAACCAAGACAGGACGACTCATCGCCGTTGGGGTAAACGTCGTCGAACCCACCAACTGTTCACTTGCCCACGCCGAAGTAGTCGCCCTCGCCAACGCACACAGGACTCTGAAACAGTTCGATCTCGGCGCGCCTGGTATGCCGAAGCTCACACTAGTGACGAGCTGTGAACCCTGCGCCATGTGTTATGGCGCCATTCTTTGGTCCGGGGTTCGCAAAGTCGTCTGCGCCGCGCGAGGGTCCGACGCAACGGCAATCGGGTTCGATGAAGCTCCGAAACCTAAAAGCTGGGTGGCAACCCTCGAAGATCGCGGAATTTCCGTGACTCGTAACCTGTGCCGAGATGAGGCCATCGCGGTCTTTCAACGTTATCAGCAAACCGGCGGTCGAATTTACAATGCCCGGAAGAGGCTCCCGTGACCACACATCGTGAAATAGTTACAGCGTTTGCCTGATCGAAGCATCATGGGATTCGGAGAGCGGGGCTGAGGCGTTTGGATTCTGAATCAGCATCCGTACGCGCGGGTGACTACGCTGCCGTTTGGGTCGTTCAATCAACTCCACATTAGCAAGCTTGACCGCCGCCCTTGAGGGAAGCGGGTCGACATCCCAGAGCGAGATCAACACGGCGCTGAGGGTGGGGACCTTGGTGAGCAGGACCGTCACCACCCCGGCGAGTGCCTTCAAATCCAACCAGATCGCTTCCGAACGAGCGTTCTTTTCCCCCTGAAGGTCGGCTCGTGGAATTGAAATACTGAGCACGACCGGATCGCAATAGTCGGCCAATTGCTTGGCCTTTTGCCGGATACGCGCGAGAATCCTGTGAATCAGGATGACGCCCCGATCCTCCTCCTCCCCAACGACCTCATCAAGATCGAGTCCACGTAGAGGTAATCGTTGACGCGCCGCCGATCCCACCATTGCGGTGACTTCCACGAAAAAACGTTCGCGACCGAGATCACATTCAAAATCGGCTGTTCGCGCCTGCGACTCTGGCAAAAACGTGACCCGGACTCCGACACGAAGTAATTGGGTGGCCAATTCCAACTCAGCAAGCGCGGATTCCCTCACCCCGTAATCATAGTGCGTGAGCCGCCAAACGAGGCGGCCCACACGGAGGTGGCTGGATTGATCGGCGCAGTGACGATGAAGCATGTTCCACCGATCGTGAAGTTCGCCAGAAAGCCCTTCCTCTTCTCGTTTCCAGGCTGGTATCGGCCCCGGTTGCCCACCTCGTAGAGAGGTAACCAACCTGAACGTCTTTCTTGGGCGAAACCGGCCCATCGTTGACTACGCCTCCGAATCGCCCTCATCGTTCGCTCTCAACTTCAGCGCCTCAGGCTGGCGTTGGGCCAATTCATCATAGACTTCATCCAGCCATCGGCCGGCACAACCCAGGACTTCGCGAACCAACGGTTCCGGTTGCCCAGTCCGTTTCATCGTCCACTGGGAAACATATTCAAGCAACGCGTCCCGTTCGAAGGCTGTCGCTGAATGTGTGGCCAACGCCGACAGCTCACTGAGGCCGGTGCGAAGAATATCTGCCACCGTGTCCCGTCCATAGGACGTACTCGCCGTGACATACTGGACTACGCGATGAAGTTCATGGTCGTTCATGGTGCTGTCCGTTCGAAGAATTCTTACACCATAGCCGTAGCCTGTCAACGCCGCGGCACCTGTTTAGTCCGGCAATTTTCTCCAATCTCGCCGTGGCCTGGTGATACACTACCGCCTGTTCCTGGCACAAAACTTACCTGAGAGGAGACTCGGCATGGCCGCCAAACATCCGGTTCGACACAAGACGTCTACGTCCCTTGTATCCAACCAGTGGGATCTCACCCACCTCGTGAAGAACCCGCTGAAAGATTTGGAACAACATCTGGCGGCCCTGGATGCGCAGGTCGTGCAGGTCGAGTCGGCTCGTCCTCGGCTCCAGGCAACAATGGCGAGCGCTGAATTCCACTCAATCCTAAAAATCACCGAATCGATCGCAGAAGGGTCTGCCCGGCTTGGCGCATTCGCCTACCTCTGGTTTTCGGAAAACACCAAAAACACTCAGGCACGATCGTTTAAGTCCCAGGTGGAGGAGCGGCTCACCGGCATCACCAATCGCCTGCTTTTTCTTGATCTCTGGTGGCAGGGAGTCGATCACAAGAATGCGGCACGGCTGATGTCCGATACCGGCGACCTTCGGTACTATCTGGAAACTATCCGGCGCTATACACCTCATACGCTCTCAGAACCAGAAGAAAAAATTATTAACGTCAAAAATGTCACCGGCCGAAGCGCCGTCCATATGCTCTATGACGTAGTGACCAACGGACTGACATTCACGATGAAGATCGGCGGGAAAACCCGCACCATGAATCGTGAAGGACTCATGAGCCACGTGCGGAGTCCTAAGGCATCCATCCGCCAAGCCGCCTACAGAGAGCTCTACCGGGTCTTCTCAGGCCAACGGGACCTGCTCGGAGAGATGTATCGGACGCTCGTCAATGACTGGAAAGCTGAGAACGTCGGACTCCGTGGGTTTGCGTCGCCCATCGCTACCCGCAACCTCGGCAATGATGTGCCGGACCAAGCGGTCGATGTGCTGCTGACAACCTGCGCCAAGAATGCCGAGATCTTCCAGACCTACTTCAAGCTGAAGGCAAAGATCTGCAAGGTTTCTCCGATGAATCGGTATCACATTTATGCCCCTCATCGGGCAGACACCAAGAAATATGCGTATGCCGATGCCGTCCGCATGGTGCTGGGCGCCTATCGAGGCTTTTCGCCCCAGCTTGCAGACCTGGCCGAACAGGTCTTGAGGGAACGGCGCATTGATGGGCCGACGCGTCCTGGCAAACTAGGCGGCGCCTATTGCTACAGCGTGGCGCCTGGCCTGACTCCCTACGTGATGTTGAACTTCACCGGGGAAGCCCGAGACATCGCCACCATGGCCCATGAGCTCGGTCATGCCGTCCATGGAATGCTGGCCAAAGACCATTCGATTTTTACCTTCCATTCAACCCTCCCCCTGGCGGAGACAGCTTCTGTCTTTGGCGAACGCATTCTCTCCGACACCCTCATATCGAACGAGCGCAACAAAGCCGTTCGACAGGGCTTGCTCGTGAGTCAACTGGACGACATCTATGCCACCGTGATGCGGCAGGCCTATTTCATTCGCTTCGAACAAACAGCGCATCGAATGGTGGGAGAAGGGGCGACAGGAGACCAACTGGCCAAAGCCTATTTGGCTGAACTTCGACAGCAATTCGGCAAAGCGGTGAAAGTGCCGGAAGAGTTTCAATGGGAGTGGCTCATGATTCCCCACCTCTTCGCCAGTCCGTTCTATTGCTACGCCTACAGCTTTGGCAATCTGCTCGTACTCGCCCTCTACAGAATGTACAAGGAGCAAGGGGAATCGTTTGTCCCACAGTACCTGGACTTGCTCGCCACCGGCGGATCGCAATCCCCGCGAGATATTCTGAGCAAGATGGATGTGGATATGACGTCCGGAGCGTTCTGGCAATCAGGATTCGACACCATTCAGGACATGGTCCAGCAGCTGGAAGACACGATGTAAGCCGCTGGATTGACGGTTGCGGCAGAAGCACTCACCAATCCTGGGTCGGCGAACGACAGAGCGACCAAGAGGTCACCGTTCACAGATTGCTCAGTTGGTTGATCGCCTTGATTTCATCCTCCTCCAAAGCTCGCCATTCACCCAGGTTGAGGTCGCCCAGGCGAACTGGTCCGATAGCGATGCGCACCAGCCGCAATGTGGGATGGCCTACGGCAGCCGTCATGCGACGAACCTGACGATTCAGCCCTTCATGGATGGTGATCTCTAACCACGCTGTCGGCACGTTTTTTCGAAATCTGATGGGCACGGGCCGTTCTGGCAGTGGTGGCTCCGTATCGAGCACCCTCACCTGCGCCGGCCTGGTTCGCTTTCCAGCAAGCAGCACGCCTGTGCATAGCCGTTCGATCGCTGGTTCATCTGGAATCCGTTCGACCTGCACCAAATAGACTTTCGGCAATTTGTGTTGCGGGTCGGTAATCCGGTGTGCCAACGCTCCATTCGAAGTCAAAATCATTAGTCCTTCGCTGTCCTGATCGAGACGCCCCGCCGCATAAACACGAGGGACCGTGATGTAGTCCGCCAGCGTCGGTCTGCCTTCCGAATCAGTAAAGCATGGAAGCACCCCGTAGGGCTTATAAAATGCGATGGAATGAGTGGACATAGCCGTTTCGAACCCTGCCTGTATGGTATCAATCCTGCCGTATCGTGCATTGGTCGGAAGATGTTGTCTTTCTCCAGCCAATTTGGCAGAAACACGGGTTTTTTGTCTATCTCTGAAAAATCGACAGTGGAACGGAACTTGTTGAAGACTAACAGAAAAGGATATTGGCAAGGTGTGAAAGCTTCGGCGTGATCTGGGAGATGAAGTACGAGTGCACACCTATCGACCGGCAACTCTCGGCCAGAAGCGGAAGTTCGGCGCCGAGATTGCGCCGCCGCAAAGCGGTCCTCAGCCCTGTCGCATGAACGTTCGCTATAACTGGGCCAATAGAACGGAAGCTGTCATATCCCGCCACACGCCTTTCTCCTATTGACCAGATCTGGAACCGTGCCTCTCAGATGTCAGCCTCAGCGCTGAATAGCATCGGCGTCGTGCCTGCCATATCAACCTGTGATCCTGCTGCGCTCATGTTCACCTCCGCATACAGGAGTCCTTCCTACGAGGGACAATGGAACGGATGGTGCGATACACCACCATATGTTCAAGGGTGATCAGGAACGAACGGCGCGGGACATGCTGAAACCACCCAACAGTCATGACGCATGCCAACGTGCCCACGGGCGGTCAGTCAGTCAGTCAGTCACTGAGCATGCTCCCGCTACGCACAGTACGTGTTGTCTCCAGGAATCGTCAGCGCAATATTTTCAAACGGTTCGAATCGCTGTGGCGCACTATCACCGCGTCCGTTCCATTGCCCCTGGGACGACAGCTTGCCGATACTGTTGCAGAGCAGCTATGCTGAATCACTGGCATGACACGATCCGGCGTCATATTTTATCCGTTCCATCTGTGCCACGAGCGCACCTTGCAGCGGCTGCTAGAGCAGTATCAGCAGGTGCATTTCCGGGACTATATGGCCATACAAATCAGTCTTTTCTGCGGAACAATGGCCTTTCCCGACCGTATGGGAGATTCCTTCCCTGACCTCCTGGCAAGCAAGCGACTGGTGCAGGGGTACAACGTCAGCGGACCGCTCAAGCCGGACATCTGTATCGCCGTGGATTGTGATCTCACCGATTCAACGTGGCGTGGGCTCTTTCATCGCGCGCTGGTGGAGAATCGCCGATTCCAACGCGGCCTGTTCGACGGCACAGACATCACGGGGCCTCACAACGATGGCCCTGCCGAGCAGACCTTGTTGGGTCGTCTGAAGGAGGTGTCGTTCGAGACGACTCCCTTGACGGTGGCCGGTATCCGTCAACTCAGCCGGCGACGGCTCATCGGCAGAGAAGCGGATCTCTTCGACTATGGCCTGGCCCTCCTGAAAACCTCCGCCTCACTGGTGTATACACTACAACTGGCGACGGCTGAACAGCTGGCCGTTGCGACTGACTCGCGTGCCCATTTCACATTACTCACTCGGCTGATAGAACGAATGGGCGTCACGATCGAGCATGAGTTGATCGAACACGGCCTATCGTAACCCGTACACTCAGGTCTGCTAGAATCTCCCCGCCCATGCCTGCCCCATCAATGCCCCACACAATTCCGGATGTCACTGAAGACATTGAGACCGGC
>NEWS02000004.1:1188730-1239291 GCA_002869845.2 Nitrospira sp. CG24B
GCTTCGGTACGTTCATGATACGGTTCCCCAGAGCCTCTCCCTTTACTTTACTCACTGCGTTGCAGAATTGCCGGTAGAGAGACTCGTGACTCCTTCTACTATCTTATGCTCTTGGCGCTTTGACCTAGCCAACCGTCGATACACCGTTGCGACGATTACTTTCCGACTGGAACATTCTCCGTACGCTTCACGATCTCGATCGGCTGGAAGACTGGATCTTGTGAGCCTTGGGATGACTCTGCTTCGACACGCTGGAGAAACGAGGCGGGGCCATTCAATGGAGCGTAACTGAGCCCGACTTCGACGTCGAAGGTCTTGGTATCTTTTGGCGTTGGGAAGGTGAAGGTTTCCTCTCTCGTCTCTTCTGGTTTCAAGACCGTGTCTTCAGCCACTTTCACCGCTTCGAAGTCAAAGATCGTTGGCTGTCCCTGGGCATCCAGATATGTCCGACCATAGACGCGCTTATCAGAAAATACCGTTTTGAGATTTTTCCCTTTGATATCTAGATTGAGAACCACCGCAGCCCAAGCCGGATGGGTCGCCGGCAGATTATGCGGCACCAGGCTTTGAACCTTGACCACAACGGTCGTTTTGTCGCCGTCGATCTTGGTTTGCACGTCTAACTTTGCAGCCTCTTGCCGAAGCTTCCCAATGCGTCCTGGAAAACTATGATTGGCGATCGTGCGCTTCTTTTCCCCATTGGCTGACTCCCCTACTTGTTGGGGCATATGGCACGTCTGACATTCTTTGCCGGACTTGACGGCCCGACTCTGATCCCAGTTCCCGAGCAAATCGTTGGCCTTGCCCATGTTCGTTGCCGACGGCACCGACTGATGGCAGTTCAAGCACAGATCAGACTTCTGAAACAGGCCCAATTCCATCGACTGGTGCGCGAGATTCTGAATGAAATCCTTGTATGGCCCATACAGCGTCTTTCCACCGGTTTCATACTTCGGCTCCGGGGGATGTTTGGCCCGATCTACCTGCTTGATCAAATGGCACTGGCTGCAGGCAACTCCATCCAAGGATGGATCGCCTGCTTTCGCTTGATCAATAAAGAGTTGGGCGGAATCTGAAAACTCCCGCACATGCGGGGCATGACAGCGAAAACACGCAACTTTGTCTTTTCCACCTGGTGATTTAAGATACGCATCGAGCGAGACACGGAACGCCGGAGAATGGATGGACTTCGCCAGAGGCGAGGTTTCCCACTCTTCATAGACCCGTTCGTGACACCGTTTGCATTTGGTGGAATGGGGGAAGGTTTTCTCGATCACCGACTGACTGGTTGCAGTCTGTGCCTGAGCGAAAGTAAACACGCCATCGGTTAACACCGCAGCACAGGCCATCATGACGAGGGTAAGCAAGACCGCAGCACGCGAAGAAGCGATGCGTACGCTTCGGTACGTTGAGCTTCTGAGCGACGCGAGAATGCCGCTGGAGGACTTTTTGAACATCCTGTTAGGAAAGTGATTTGACACGATAAGTCAGAAAATGCCGCTGGGTATATTCTTGGATGATTTGCTTCGCTTCTTCGCGTTCTTTCTCGGTCTGCAAGGAAGCAAGATACTTGTCCGTCAGCATAGGCTGGGGCGTGGGAATGAGCGCGTAGGTGAGCACTGCTTCGATCGACGAAGCGGCAGTGCCAGCCGGAAGCGTCAGCGCAAATGGAACCTTCCTCGTATTGCCACCCTTAATGAAAGGATCAGGAATCGGACCGCGAAGGATCTTGTCGTACGGCAACCCAAATTGTTTCGTCTCTTCCGCTAAGGTCCTGCCTGCCGCATCCTTCGCCGTAACAGTCAGGAAGAACTGTTTCAGCACCGGATCGCCATCGGGGAAACTGTGCGGGAGGCTGCCGACCTTCACAATCCCGGTTCCCTCCACCACCGTGCCGGCCTTCGTCACATCCACATCGATACGAGGCATCCATTCCGCCTGCAGATTCCGATTCTTGAGCATCGTACCGGCGACGACGACACCCCGAAACCAGTGGCGTCCGATAGCTCTCGTCATGGCCCCACGTCGCGACGTGGAACTGCCGGTCGAGGGCTCCATATGGCAATCCTGACAGATCGTTCCCTCAAGAATTTCTCCCGGCAGATTCTTCTGCGCCACATCCTTTACTTTGTCGAAATGGCACGCGGCGCAATAATTGGCCCCTCGAAAGTGCTCAGACTGCGCGGCAGGATGGACAAGATTTTCTTCGGGATTGGGATAAGGGCCATAGAGTGTGTTGCCTGGCTGTAGTTTAAATGTCGGTGGTGAGTTCAATCCCCTTTCCATTCCATTCATCAAATGGCAAGCTGAGCAACCGATTCCTTCGAATCCCGCCTTGCGGGCAAGCACGTGCGCCACCATCTTCTCGGCATGCTGAGGGAACACGGTAACGGCAGGCACGTGACAGGAGAGACATCGTCCCTGTTCATCCGCGGTCGGATTCGTCTGTTTCCAAAGCCCCAACACCGTTCGAAAGACCGGTGACTCCAACGACGTGCCATGTAAAAGGGCCGCGTCCACTCGGCCAAAGGTCTTCAAATCCGGCGTCTGCTCTCTGACGCCCTTCCACTCTTCGTAATGACGCTCATGGCACTGTTTGCAGTCTTCAGAACGGATGAAGATTTTCTCGATTTCAGCTACCCACTCAGGCACAGACCGACTGTTCGCCTCCTGAGCGATCGCCTGCTCATGATAGAGGCTAGTCAGGCAACCCGCCATCACCAGCATCCCGATTATGCCGACGATTCGCAGCTTTACCATGTTCAAACGACCTTCACTCCTTAATCCCGCTTACAGCCGACAAAATGAAAGTTGACGCCCCAGCCGACCGGATCACCTGGATCCGCCGGCTCATAGGTGCCGACCGTAAAATTGCATTCCTCCATGGCCTTCTTGATGGCTCGTCCGAAATCAGCCATGTTTCGGATCTCCTGCTTATCGATTTCCTTGATGACGGAACGAACCTTGATCCCTGCGTAATCCGCGCGTGAATTCCCAATCACTTCGAACACGGCGACTCCCTGCGGCTGCTGGAGCTTCAGTTCTTTCTGAATGTCCTCGTCCACGGCTCCGACGACGATCCCGAATTCCTCACCGAGCCGGGCTGCTTCTTCCTCCGTCATCCCATTGGATTGCGCCTCAGCTGGTGGGACCCCAACGTCGGTGAAGAGGAACAGGCCCACCAACACCACGCCCAGCGCTCCTCCATTCACCAAACGCTCCTCCAAACCTGATGCGACTCTTCTCTCTCGCAGGGTGGTCAAACAGGCTGTCCAGCAAGGCCGCAGGGAGTCCGGAAACTGAGGCGTACCCTCTGGGGTACGTCGCAAGGAGACGGACGACTGAGAACGAAGCTGGCAGCCTGTTTCACCGCCCTGCTACGGGATCGATAGCCAGTTGAAACCATGGCGCCACAGCCTTCTGGCCGTTTCGCTCTTTGTTTTCGCCATTCCATACGGCGAATGACACGGTCTGCATACGACCGGGAACGAGTGTGGCTTCATTCTCTTGCTCTTCGCTCACCAGAGGGCGACGCATCACGACATGCCAAACACCGTCCTTCCATACCGCCTGTCCCTGCACCCGCCCTTGTTTATCCTTTGTGGTCAACGTGCTGAATCCCCCGCCGATCAAATCCTCGACTGACGACACCCGCCTCGGAATGACTTCGAAGGTCCGCACTCCGCCTTCTTTCTTCTCCGATGTCTTCGCTGCCCGTCGATCGATATCGGTTTGCCAGTCCGCCTTCCAATGCCAGATATTGATGTAGTGGTCCAGCTGCCCCATGCAGAAAAATGCCGGCGCATCGCCGAGCGGAAGACCAATCGCGACGCCATCCCGGAAGGTCCCCGGAGTGAGCCGATCATTCTTCGTGTTGTCCTGCCATTCCAGCAAAAAGGCGATCTCCGTCCCGTTGTGGATGGACCGTACGGTTAGTGCGCGCACGGTGGGTTCCGGCCACACCGGCCTGGTAATCACCTGCCCGCTCAGGGGAATCGTAATTGGTGAGACCTGTTGCCAAGCGGTATCATCGGCGGCATTCGGCAGATCACCGTGGACCACATACGATCTGATGGTCATCCCCTCGGAACTGACCAGCGGAATCCCAAACGCCCCAAGCACGCTGGCAACGACAATCAGGCCAGAAAAAAACCCAATGAGATGAGAGCGGGAATTGTCGATGTACGTCATTCGCACCGCACAGGGCTCCGAGAGAAAACCGAACTCAGAATACCACAAAACCCGTGCGGGACAAACGTGACGGAGCGAGGTGAGGGTTAGACAAGCTTCAGACGGCGGATCTTGTTTTCTCCGCGTTCGCAGATGTAGAGGTGGCCTTGTGAATCCATGGCCAAACCGACTGGCGAATTCACCACGGCCTCAATCGCCAGCAGGCCGTCGCCGTGTTTCAACATCCCTGCCGATTCCTTGGCGACAAATCGAGCGGCGCCGCAGCCGCCGATATTCTTATCCTCATACCCGCTATCGCCATTCCCCGCCACCGTGGTCATGACACCGGTCTTCACATCCACCTTACGGACCCGATGATTCATGGTATCGGAAATGTACAGATTGTCTTCGTGATCAAAGACCACGGCCTCTGGGGCGTGGAGCATGGCTCGAACAGCTGGCTTATCGTCACCATCATATCCGTATCGGCAGACCCCTGCGACCGTCGAAATAATTCCCGTCTGAGAATCGATTTTTCTGACACGATTGCTGCCCTTGTCGACCACGTACACATCGCCCTTTGCATCGACCGCGAGCCCGACAATGTCGTAGAGGCGCGCCTCCATCGCGGGCCTCCCATCATCCAGATACATCGACATGTCCAGCCCATCGGAACAGACCGGCATGAGCCATCCTTGATCATCGCTGAAATCGATTCCGATCGCATCGCCTGACAGCACCACCAAATTCCTCGCCACCAAGGGCTGTTCTCGCGCTTCATCTTCAGCCGTCCACATCCCGGCTATGGTTGTCACCAATCCGGTCTTGGGATCATACCGCCTGACCTTGTGCGCTTGGGTATCAGCGATAAAGAGAACATCCTCGCGATCAATGGTGATCGCCGCAGGCCAGGTCAGATTGACGTCCAGCGCCGGACCGTCCCCATTGAACCCATGCTGACCGGTACCGATCACCGTCGTAATGATGC
The DNA here is from genome assembly GCA_002869845.2 of Nitrospira sp. CG24B. Classification (GTDB taxonomy): domain Bacteria; phylum Nitrospirota; class Nitrospiria; order Nitrospirales; family Nitrospiraceae; genus Nitrospira_D. The sequence goes on from NEWS02000004.1 coordinate 1,193,889, forward strand.
CGGTCTCATGATCGATTTTCCGAATCCGGTTGCTCCCGGAATCACAGATATACAAATTATTGTGGGAATCAAACGCAACGCCCAAGGGCAGATAAAGTCCGGCTTCCGCACAGGAGCCCTCATCTCCGCTATAGCAGGTTTCCCCGATGCCGGCGAAGTTGTGGAGCGTGCCTTGTAGGAGGTCAATGCGCCGGACTCGGTCAGATCCCGATTCAGCGAAGTACAGCCACTTCTCTTCCCGGTCCAGTGCAACGTGATGGGGGAGCGGGATTCCGGCCTTTACCGCACGCTTGCCGTCACCCGTACTTCGGGCCTTGCCGTTCCCGGCAAAGGTTTCGATATAGCCAGCGGCCAAGCCTAGTTCGGTTTCCATAAGTACGACGCTCTCTAGAGGGCTGTTAAAAAATTACTTTGCCGCTCGCGCACTTTCGACTCTCGGCGCAGGATGTTCAAAACGGCCTTCCAGCAAGGCCGCAGCGAGCGAAGAGGCGAGGCGTACGCTTCGGTACGTTGAGCCTCTGAGCGATGCGAGAACGCCGCTGGAGGACTTTTTCGACATACTGCTAGATGCGTGGAGCCGGCTGTGCAGCCGCCCCGGCAGCTTGATTCAATGTGGCATTCTGAGTGGGCGCTGCAGTCACGGCCTGCGGCGCCGTCGCCTGTTGAGCCGCAGCCTGCGCTTCGGCCTCGATCGCATCCGCCTCATGGACAGACTTCTTAAAGCCCTTGATCGCCTTGCCGATCCCCTCACCTAACTGCGGTAATTTCCCCGCGCCAAAAATAATGAGCACAATCATGAGGATGAGAATCAGCTCGGTAAACCCTAGACTCCCAAACATAGTGCACCTCTTCCTAAAGGTAAGTTAGGACTTCGGACCATCCTTCGGCTTCTTGGCAAATCGCTCTTTCAACCGTTTGCGGGCTTCTTCCGCCTGCTCAAACATCTTGCACTTGTCATACACACTGATGAGGTTGTAATACGCGAGTGGTTCATCCGGATTGTGCTCCACCGCACTCTCCATGACCCTGACTGCCAAATCGGTCTTTTTATGACTGAGCGCGATTTCCATCAGCTTGAAGCTTGACTCCAAGTGTTTAGGATCCAGCTCCAACGTACGAAGATAGCACTGAATTCCCATGTCGATCGTGTTGTAGTCGGAGACCTGGGGGTTATCCAGCTCAATATAGACACCGGCGAGATTGTACCAAGCAATCGGATCATCTGGCGTGATCTCAACGAGGCGTTCGTAGTACCCCTTGGCCTCCATGTATTTCTTCTTGTCTGCGTAGAGCCTGCCAAGGTTGAACAGCGCCAGGACATCATGAGGGAAGATATCCAGCGCATGCCGAAATTCCGCCTCGGCTTCATCGACCATGTTCTTCGTCGCATAGATTGTTCCCAGATTTGCGTAATACATGGCGAGCGAGCGATTCATTTCCGCGCGAAGAGATTCCGCCATCTCAATCGCTTTCTTGACTTCTGCCAGCGCATCGTCGAGCCGCCCTTTACTAAAGTACAATTCACCAAGACGACAGCGAGCCTGAAAGTCATCAGGTTCGTCGACCAGCAATTGTTCGATCCCGGAGATCTCTTCATCCGGAGGGAGCGGCTGATCGCCAGGGTCAAGAACGGTCTCTGACTGCACTGGCGTCGGTCCTACATTTTCCATCATCTTCTATCTCGCTCTCACACTAGGCCTGACCGTGGACGAGGCCATCCGTTGCCGGCAACACAGGGCCGGCGGAGGCCGGCAGCGATTCAGCAGCGGTTGGCTTCACTCGATCAAGGGTAAGTAATATGACTCCAAGAACAACCATCAACGTCAGGTTGGAGAACAGTAAGGCATACCCGGCGATAAACATCAGACCAACCCCATAGCCGGCCAGTCGCCCGATCATCAGCAACCTCACAACGGTGTAGGACCAACAGAGTAATCCCCCCACATACACCGCAAAGGGGAGATAGAAGGTATAGCCCATCCCGAATTGAAAGATCCAGCCGATGCCTTGCGAGGCCTGCCGAAAGGCCGATGCAAAAGCCGGACTAAAGAGTTCCAAAAGATAGTCGGCCACGATGAGTGCTGAAAAAATGATACCCGTCGTCGACCAAAACCACATGGCCCGGTTCCACTGCTGTCGGTTCCTCGTTCGCAGCGACAGACTCTTGCTCTTGCCATAGGCCACAAACACGAAGAAGCTGGCCAACACCATCAACGCCTCACCCATGCGATGTGATTCGTAGACCAAGGGCGGCGCCGCTATCGTTCCCGTCAAACTGTATATGGTCGATACGATCTGATAATAGAGCCACCCTGAAATGCCTAAGTAATACGTGGCCGCCAGCACACGCTGCGCCGGCTCACGATGGGTCATCACGTATTCCGACAGAAACGCCGTCAGCACCAGCAGCGTCAACCCGTTGTAGACGACTGCGCCCAGCATGCCGGGCTGCACCACGAGAAACACAATCGTCAACAGCAACAAGAGCGCCGCCCCTGCGCTGCCAAGTTTGCTGAGCTGGCTTGTTGTAGGCCCTCCCCAGCGATTGATCAGGGCCAATGTCAGCGCTAAAAACAACAACACCGCGACGATATTGAGAAGCCACGTGCCCACCTCGGTCAGAGCCGTGAATGTGGGAGTGATCCACGGGTGATCTGCCGCCAGCTTGCTGAGATGCATTCCAAGACGAGAGACCAGACGATAGAGAACCAGCTCAAGAAACGAGGTGAGGAGAACGAGCTTGACGGTATACTCAAACAGTGGACCGAAGTCCGACACTTTCCCCGTCACCCGTTCGCTGAGCGTTGCTACCTTCATGACCATCCCCATCAGGGCAGACATTATAGCTGTCGCAAAAAAAAGAGGTCAATGCGCCGCCACCGACGCCTGTCCAGCTCCTTCCTTCGCCCGTGAGATGTACAGTAAGCCATCGGCCATCGCATAGTTGAAGGGAAGCTCGCACACGACTTCACTGATCCGCCCATAGACATACTGATACAGTCGCTCGGCCTCGTCGGGGGTCATCCCCTCCTGCACTTCATAGAAAAACCCGAGACTCAGGTCCTCCGCCGACGGACGCATGATTCGTCGAATCCCATACCCGCCGGGATCGTTCATAATCGGCGCTTCTTTTTCAAGGTCGAACAGGCAGGGCTGGCAAGAAAATCCATACGACTCATGGAGCTTCTTATTCTCGACGATGAAATTCATGGTTTCAAGGGCTTCTTCTTCTTTTTCCGTAGGGAACCCAACGATGATGTAACAATGCACCGCAAGACCAAGATCCACACAGTCGCCCGCGATACGCCGGACCCATTCTTGCTTGATCCCCTTCTTCATGAAATCCATGATGCGCTGATTGAAGGACTCCAGCCCGAAGACGATCTTCAAACACCCGGCATCCCGCATGGACGCCAGCAGCTCGCGTGAGAGATTTTTCTCGAACCGCATCTCGCAGGTCCATTTGATATCAAGCTGTTTTTCGATCAGCTGCTGGCACAACCGCCTTGTCGGCGCCAGCGCAAAGCATTCGTCGGTAAAAAAGAAATGGCGCGCCCCATAGCGTTGTGTGAGCCATTGCAGCTCCTCGACCGTCCGACCAGGGTCTTTCTGTCTAAAATTCTGATGGTCGAGGGTCAGGGCACAGAACGCACAATCCTTGTAGTAACAGCCCCGCGAAAACTGGACCGGCAAGACCGGCTCCGGCGACAAATAGCGATCCAGCGGGAATCCATCATAATTCGGCGCTGGAAGTTGATTGACATTTTCCGAATAGAACGGTTGATTGACCGTAATCTTGCCATTTTGCCGATAGATCAGATTGGGAACCTTACTGTAGTCCTTCTTACCCGCCAGCTGATTGACCAATTCCAGCAAGGCCGTTTCGCCTTCAAACACGACAATGTCGTCGGTTAATTCGAAGAGGCTCGGACAACGGCGAATGTTGTCCACGAGACGGGTGAAGATACTGCCGCCAATCGTCACATGAAGATCCGGGGCAGCCTCCTTGATCAGCCGACAGAGGGTGAGGCCAGGGATGATCTGAGATGTGGCCGTAATCGAGACTCCGATGAGATCAGGACGGTCATTCACGATCGAGGCAATGAATCGATCCCGGAAGAGGCTCAGATAAGGGTTCTGCCCTTCGTCATGAATGACCTTCATCAAATCTTTCGAGGAATAGATGGAGTAGTTCCCAAATTGATTATCCACAACCGTGAGCCGGGTCGGAAAATACACGGAGGAAACAACTTCCAACCATTTGTCGATCATGAATAAGCTCGCTCGATAGGCGTCAGGATCGTAAAATCCTTCGCTGCGCAATGTGTCCTTGGCGAGCTCAATCCGATCGACGAGATAGGAGAACCGATCGAGCGAATCGGTCACCTTCGCGTAATGCTCACGACTTCCAAAACCCGTCTCCCCAGTCTGAGTCCGCTCAAGTTCGCGCTGCTTGGCGATCAACTGCTGGTAAACTTCAGCCGCATACGCTCTGGTCAGCACTGTATCCAACAATTCGATTCCAAGGTCGCGCTGCGAGACGTCAGAAACTCCACCCTGGCGCAAAAACCCAGTCAGAGACGGCAAACTGAGGTAGGGTTGAGATGGATGCCAGGTTGGGGGGAAAAGCAGCGAGACTTTCATGCGACACTGGTCCTTTTATGCTTGAAAATCAGCGAGTTCGAGACCATCTTCTCTTATACCCTCCGCGCTTCGGTAAATGCAATCCCGCGGACGTAGAGAGACTGACGCCAGTGCCAGGAATCTTCAAGAAAAAAAGCCTCGAACCGTTCCCTCACTTACTGGGATTCCGATCCGAGGCCTTTTTAAAATTACGCGACGTCGCGGCTGTGACTTGCCGCTCCGATCGCTACAGCTTCAACGTGAACCAGGTCGACAGCGACTTCATGCCGTTCCGTTCGATGTTGGCACCATCCCACACCGCAAAGGCGATCGGCACCGACATGCCTGCCTTAAACTGGACATCGTTGGCATCGCCACTTTCCAATGTCCGCTTCACGACCACCCGCCAGGTCGGACCGGAATAGGCTCCGCCCTTCACAGCCCCTGACGGCTCCCAGACACCATTTCCGATAACGTCCTGGTGAGCTTGCGTCGTGAGGGTGCTAAAGCCGTTCGCGCTCAAATCTTCAACGGAACTCACGCGAAGTGTCGGATCAGACATGATGTTCCCAGACCAGATACCAGAGTTGAACGGTCCCAGGCTCCGACCAATACGGTCTGGATAGGTGACGCCCCCCGCCGGCTCTTCAAAGTAATAATCCCAGAAAATTCCAGGATACTGATCGTCGACATCCCACATTCCCGCGCTGTCCTTGCCGAGGTCCTTCTGCCATTCAGCATTCCACCGCCAGATGTTGGTCGTCCCACCGGACTGCCCCATGCACTGAAATGGCGGAGCGCCGGCTGTGTTCACCGGAAACATCACCGCAACCTGGTCCCGGAAGTCTTGTGGGCCGATCGCCGTGTCATTCTTCGTTTGATCAATCCACTCCAGCCGCAACCCAACGTCCTTGCCGTTGGTCATCGCTTTCACGAACACCGACTTCACCGAGATATTCGGATGCATCGGGGTCGTGATGAGCTGACCACTCAACGGAATGACAACGCCCGGGACACTTTCCCACATGGGGTTGGCGCCATCCATGGGAATTTGGCCCTTCACCGTCTTCGCCGGTATCGTCACCGGTTGACTGACGGCCAGCGGTACTCGCCCCAATGTCAGCATCAGGCCGACAGTGAGGGCGGAGAGAAGAATGGCAAACACCAATTTCTTGTTGGTCGTCTGCGCTACCCTCATAGTGCACTCCCTCCTCTGAATTAGTGTAAAGACTGTGTTCGCTCTCGAACCGTTACCACACTTACTCACGCCGTTCCGGAAGGTTGCCCCTCCTCATTCTCCTTGTCTTTCTCTTTCACATCCATAAAAGACTGCGCGCCAACTTCGTTCAACAACATGGTCAACTCGTTCCCCTGGTCTTGCGCGCCGCATTCATACGTTTGGCCTTCGGGGGAGCTGAATGTCGCCGGACGATAGTCGGTTTCCGTGTAGGGCTGAGGGGTCACGCCCAAGAAGGCCGTTTCGAAATCCATCCAATCCGCGGCCATGTCAGCCACCAATTTAAAGAGACCCGAGTCCGCCTTTTTGGTCAACATGCGACAAAACAGCGGGACCCATCGACCGATATGATTTTTGACAAACTTCTTCTCTGCGTCGACCACGATCTGCGTCTTCTCCGGCCCATCATGGCAGAGCGAGTAGGATTCCTTGTACGCGAGAAAGTGCATGAACTCAAACTCGACACTGAGGTGATCAAGCCGTTCATGGATGTCTTTCGACAACTCAACTCCAAAGGCTTTATAGAATCCTGAAATGTCGCCCATCACATGGGATTGCGCGAACACGTGGTCATTCCCGAACAGGGTTTCGTAGGGAGGGCAATCGAGTGTAATCACATTGCTGAACACCCGGCGATGTTCCGACTGGAGATCGCTGAGCTGCCAGTTGACACATTCGGAGGCAATCAGATTCTCAACCAGGGCCAACTGCGTCCTCAGCGAAGTCAATTTCTTCTTGGCTCGCTCGCCCCCCTCAGTGCCGAGGGCAACCTCTAACGCATCAAGGGCAGCCCGGCCATCCTCCACAAACTCGCCGCACCTGAGGTAATCAAGAAATTCCTCATCTTCCGGGTACAGGAGGCTCCAGGAGACCAACAAATAGATTTTGCTGCGATTAAGCGCACGTTCGACGGCGGGAGAGTCCTTGATGGACACAGGACTCGGCAACGTGGCGGTGGCAGATGCAGATACGCCTTGCATCGGCTGTTGACTCGTCATACAAATAGCCTCCCGACCACCTTAGCTCACCCCACCACCGTAGCCCCCAAGGCAGGGTCGCAGGATCTCGTATGTATATGAAATGGGCGATACGAAGTCAAGGGTGAACTGGTTCGATCTTGTGAATGGTAATTTTCTTCCAATCGACATTGTAGGATGTGGCGCAATCATCAATCGATCTCCTCTAGCAGACAGTATCAGAAACGCCAACAGGATGTTCAAAAAGACCGTCAGCGAGGCCGCAGCGAGCGAGGAGGCGAATCGTACTCTTTGCCGTACGTTGAGCCTCTGAGCGATGCGAGAACAAAGCTGGCGGCCTTTTTCAACATCCTGCCAGCTGCCTCGACGGTACCACACGGATAGCGACATGGTCATTGACGGTTTTACAAACCATTTCGCACATTCCACAGCCAACACAGGCTTCCTTCACCACGGAAAGATGCAGGGACGCAACGTCCATCGCAAGGGCATCCGTCGGACACTTCGAGACACAGGCATGGCAGCCTTGGCCTGCCGTGCAGAGTCGATGCGACACTGTCGCGATTCCCATTCGGACATGGTTGATTCCCTCGACCGGAAGGAGCGCCTCTGTCCCACAGGCTGTAATGCAAGGAAGGTCCTCACATAACAAGCAGGGCGACTGATCGGCGAAAAGTACGGGTGTCCCATCCCGGGGATGGGCCGCAATCGCGCCTGGTGGACAGGCCGCGACACAATCATTGCACGTCGTACAACGTTCAAGGAACAGCGGTTCTTCCACCGCACCAGGGGGACGCAGCCAGTCCATACGCATCGGCGGAGGCGGCGGCTCCGCTGGAACACCCTCCGCCTGTTTGACGAGTTCGCGCGCGGCTTTGACCGTAGAAATAACGGAGTCTTTCAGGAAATCCCGCCGACCGTATGAGGGGTTGGTTGCCACAGCTGGGGTTTTCCTTCGAGGAGGGTCAAAAGGGCCGTTCGGCAAGGCCGCAGGCGATGCAAGAACCGGAGGCGTACCTTCGGAGGTACGTTGAGGGTTCTTGCGAGCCGAGAACGAAGCCGGCGGCTTTTTTCACCCTCCTCTATCTACATGACGCCGTCGGCGCGCAACTTATACACCTCAACACAACGATCACAGGCTCCAAAGTCCACGTCCCATCCAGGGTGATTCTCGCGGATGAAGTCAAGCACGTAGGGTTCCACCTTCGTCCCCATATCCTCGACCCACGAATAGGTGGGGAACCGACACAGCGGGCACGGGAACCCCGGCATGAGCATGATTTTGTTTTCAGTCTCAGGAACTTCACCACCTTCCACATCCACAGCCCGATCCATCACACGAAGAATGTCGGCGGCCATTTCGATCAACTCTGAATGGGAGAAATAGGCAGTCTGCCAGAGCCCCTCGAATACCGACTTCAGTTGAGGAGGCGGAATTTTTCGGTACCACGACCGAAATTCCTTGAAGCGATCCTCCTTGCTCAGCATCGGCTCCTTGCCTGCCGCAACCAGCCGACTATCGACGCTCAAACTCCAGAGTACGCGATAGCGCTGTAAGATGAGCGTCTCTTCGCCGGGATTCTGTCCCAGCTTGGTATCTGGGTCGTAGCCGAACAGCGGGTCGATCATGTCGGAGATGTGCATCAGCTCATGGCGGCAATAGCGGGTCAGGGCCGGATCATAAAAACGACGGGGAATCAGCTTGATCCCAACGCCCTTCTGACCATTTTCTTCAAACTGCTTCGCCAAGTCCTTTTCAACGGACCCCCATTTGCGGAGAATATCGACGCCTTCCTGATCTTCCTTCAGCACGCCTTTGATCAGGACAATGCCCACCTTCTCCTTCAAGAGCGGATACTCGTTGAATGAATCGCGGACGATATCGGAAAACCCCCAGATGCCGAAGAGATATTGATACAACTTTTTGAACTCCGCCTCCCGGTCTTCGAGCATGTATTTCTCGTAAATCGGGTCGGCATACTCATGGAATTCCTTGTAGTAGGTGGGATCCCCTTCTCGTTCCGTCTTTTCAACGAACGAATCGATGACTTCCTGGAGCAAAGCTGGTTGAAATCTGATTTCCATGAAAAAATCCTCAGCGGCTAATTTGGGGAGACCAGTAAGAAACACAGCGCACGACGACCCATGGACGACATGGCCATGGAAGCGGCTTGACTTGGCCGCGAGGCATCTCTTACGATCCGAATGACCGACAGAATTATACTGGCTGGCCTGTTGACCAATCAAGGACTAGACAGCCAAGAAAACACGCTGCATATGCCGGAACCGACCATGACTTCACCACTCCCTGGCGTCTCCTCAGAGATCGTCGCCGTATCAACACCTCCCATCGACTTTTTGGACTTCTGGGAAGCCGACTGTCGGGAAGTAAACACGTTCCGCGGCCATTCGCACGGAGTCTGGGTGGTCGCCTTTTCCCCTGATGGATCGACGCTCGCCAGCGGCGGCGCTGAACGCCTCGTGCGCATGTGGGACATCGAAACCGGCCGGCTCCTGCGTTCCCTGCGCGGCCACACCCATGATATTCGCGCCATTGTCTTCACACCGGACGGACAGACCTTGGCCACCGGAAGTGAGGATCGCACAATCCGGCTGTGGAACGGGAAGACCGGCGAGCCCATGAAGCTCCTGTTCTCGCGGTACGATCATAACGTCTGCAGTCTTTCGCTCTCGCCGGATGGGCTCATGCTCGCGCGGGGCAGCTATAACAAAGACATCAAGATTTGGGAAGTCACTACGGGAACCGAGCTGATGACGTTGCTCGGGAAGGATGAGTACGACCATCACTGGTCGGTCTGTGTGGCCTTCTCCCCAGACGGCATTCATCTGGCCAGCGGAACCGACATCGGGAAGATCAAGATGTGGGAAGTCCTTCCGAGCGGCGAGGAAACAATTCTTCACGAAGGCCATTGGCGGAAAAACCAGGAAGATTCCACCGAGACCCGCGGCTACTATATCGAGGATGACGGCGGTTTCCAAAAACCCATGGACTACTGGATCGGGGCCATGACCTTTACCCCGGACGCGAAACTCCTGATCACCGGCAGCCGGGATACCACGATCAAGCTGTTCGAGATGCCGAGTGTCGTTGAAAAGAAATCCCTCACCGGCCACAAAGGCTGGGTTCGCAGTCTCGCCGTGTCGCCGGATGGGAAAGTCTTGGTCAGCGCGAGTGACGACGAGACCATCAAGTTTTGGGATCTATCGACCGGCCGCAACTTCCGGACCCTCAAAGGCCATAGTGGCGGTGTGCGTTGTATCACCTTTTCTCCCGATGGCAAGCGTCTCGCCAGCGCCTCCTGGGATCGGACCGTGAAGCTGTGGGAAGGTGGAGCGAAGTCGGAAGAGTAACCTTTACTCACCCAACCGTCAACGATTCAGCTTAGGCATCGCATCCCAGCCAATAGAATTTGGCACTTCCACGAGCTGCAAACGGAGCCTTTGCAGGCTTGGTTGTGGCCAGGTTAATCCGGCACTCGTGAACGGGTGGGTGGGTTAAGCAGATTCGGCAAGACGCCGGCCCCAGAGGTCTTGTAAAGCATCTAATCGCCCCGTGTCTGCGTCCCGCAATGCATACAGATATTCCGCCCGCTGTACCGACTCCGATGGCGCCATCTCCACATGCGGCAACCTCAGCCGATAGAGTAGCGCAGCCAAAAGCACCCGCCCTATGCGACCGTTGAAGTCCTTGAAGGGATGTATCCATTGAAACCGCCAGTCGGCCCATGCCAGGAACTCTGCCGCGCTCCTGACAGAAGCACCAGGATCGTGCCGCAAGCGCTCATCAAGATCATCGCAAAACTGCCGTATGTGGATCGGCACTTCATAGTAGGGAGGCGGGAGATGGGCGCCAACCTGCACATTCACATCGCGAAACCGTCCGGCCCAATCGGGGAACAAAGGCCCGGCCAGCCGGGTATGACGCTGGCACAGCCATTCGGAACTGATGGCGATCTGATCGGGATTGGCCTGAAGAATCTCGTCGTAAATGGCAACGAGTGGAACGGCGAGGCGTTCGGAGAGTTCTGAATAGGAGAGGCGGCCTTCGGCGGTCTCAAACTCGCGAGTGGAGCCTAGCTCGCTTTGGCTCTTGGAGTTTGCGTCAGGATCTTGAGACGATCCGTACTGACCGGCTGGTTCTCGAACGCCATGGACTGGCTCACCCGCTCCAGCAGGACTTTCCGGTGCGCTGCCGCCACCTTCGCCGGGGTATTGTGCTGGCTGCGCCACTGTTGCAGACGCGCCTCGGCTTGCGCCAGGTCGATCGGCTGAGTCGGTTTCTGTTTCATGGCTGTCATTCTCCTTCACTTTGGCCGAAGAAGCAACCGATGCAGCTTCGACAATCTGAATCTCCTCTTCCGTCAGGTCGTAGAGATCATAGACTAATCGATCGATCTCCTGATCAGTTGCGTCGATCTGACGTTGTAACCGATCTTTGTCAGTAGGTGTCTTGGCATCAGTGAGCCGCTGGTGCAACTCCAGCATGCCTTCGACAAGCGAAACTATCCGGCCATGCTTTTCCTTGTCAGCCTTCGAGGTAAAGTCGATGACTCGGATCGGCACCTTCTCCATATATTGATAGATGAGCCGATAGCGATACTGCCCGGCACGAACGCCGAATGGGATGCTGAGGTTGCTGATGGCAAACCAAAATGATCGGCTATTCAGTATGCCCAGCAGGTACGGATCGTCCACACCCAAGCAGTACGCGGTATTGGCAAGATACCGGCCGCTTCGATCCAGGAAGAATCGTGGCGCTTTACAGATGTCGGGGAAGATGATCTTGGGACCGTCAAAATATCCGTAATAGTCGCAGGGACGCAGCTCCCACCAGTACTGCCCCTTATCTTGTCGTTTATGGCAGGCCTCGGCAAATGGCTCAAGATGCCTGGCGATAGTGCGATGGGTCGCAGCCAACCAGTTCCACGCCTCACGCTCAGGCACCTGTCCGGCTGCTTTCTTTTCCTTTGCCATCGCAGCCTGAGTCCAGCCAGAGGGAAGCACGATTAAGAACCGCCCGCCATCCTCGATTTCATAACGGCGAATATTCTGACCGCCAAGGAATGGCTTAATGAGAATTTCGCTTTGGCGCGCGCCCTGCACAAGCTCATCACGCTGTTCCTGATTCAGCTCAAACGCCTCATTCAAACCCGTCAACAATCCGCGAAAGAACTTTCGATCAACGTATTCGCCGAGCGGCTTGCCGGCCTGCATCACCTTGTCAAACACTGCCGCCTCTTCATCTGACTTCAGCGACCAGGCGTTTTCTGTGAGACGCTCCTGCGGGATCGTAAAACGATAGTCGATCGCGCTGTCGTCGAGACTCGCAAAGTCCAGCGAAGGAATGCGTGAGACTTCGATGCGTGCTGGTTGTTTCGTCTTCGCCAGGAGTGGAATGCACACATAGGTGTCTTTCGCATTCTCGAACACAGCCAGCCCGCCAAAGTCCACAATGCGAAGCACGGCGGCCTGCTTCTTCAGCGTTCGGCGCAAGGCTTCCCCATACGTCGTGCGGAGAAAGCTGCTCGACACGATAAAGCTGAAGCGCCCCCCTTCACGGAGCAATGCCACACTCTTTTCCATGAAGTAGGCAAAGAGATCCGCCACCCCGTCGTAGGCTTCGTAGCGTTGAGCCAGATAGTCTTTGAATTCCGACAGCGATTCCTGCCGCACATAGGGCGGATTCCCAACGACGGCATCGAAGCCGCCCGCTTTCATGATCGCCGGGAACTCGGTCTTCCAGTCGAAGGGATTTACTCGGCGCATCGCTTCATCGTCCGGCATGAGCTGGCCTGAGAAATAGTCCGGTCCGATGAGACTGTTGCCGCACTTGATGTTCTGCCCCAGATCAGGCAACGCTCGCTCATGGACAAAGGACAGTTGCCGCTTGAGCGTCTCATCACTTTCACCTTCCAGCACTTTGAGCAGCAAACTTAGTTTGGTGACTTCCACGGCCTGACCGTCGATGTCCACACCATAGATGTTGTTCAGGAGAATCCGCTTCTTCTCCTGGGTCATCAACCGCCACTCGCCGCTGACCGTCTGAAAGAGTTCCTTGCGGTGCTTCTCCGCGCCATCCTTCACATACCAGTCGCGATGATAAGTCAGGAGATAGCGATAGGCGCCGAGCAAGAATGATCCGGATCCGCAGGCCGGATCGAGCACGGTGAGCTTCGCAATCTGCTTCGGCGTCTTGCCGTCGCACAACACGCCGACCGTCTGCTTGACGATGTATTCGACGATATAGGCAGGCGTGTAATAGACACCGCCGGCCTTCTTGACCTCCGGCTTCTCTTCGATCTTGGCCTGATGGCCGGAGGTGAGCCGAATAACCTTTCCGAGGAATTGCTCATAGACCTGGCCGAGAATTTCCGTGGGGAGCACGGAAAACTCGTAGGGGCTCTGGGGATAGTAGAGCCGGCCGAGAATCTCTTTGAGCACCTTATCGTCGATCTTCAGACTCGGCGTAAGATCGTCTGGCGATTCGGCTCGATCCTGTTCCTTATGAAAATGAAAGAGACCGGAGTTGTACCGGTCGTCGGCCTGTTCGTAGAGGTAGCGCAGCCGACCGTAGATGTTCTGCCCGTTCAGTAGCGCTTGCAGTTGGCCGTAGGGTTCGACGCCTCGATCTTCGCAAATACGGAGGAAGATCAGCCTGTCGATAGTGCGCTGGACGGAAAAGTTCAGCTCGTGGACGGTGAGCGAAGGATTCCTGAGCGCGAGATTCTTAGCGAGCGACTCCCGCCAGGTTTCGATCTCTTTCAGAAATTCCGCATCGACGGTGGCCGTACCCCGCTTGCGATCAGTGACGGCATACTTGTCGAAGGAACCTTTGAGCACCGCCTCTTTGGTAAAGATGGAGGCGATCTCATCCCATCGGGCCAGATAGGCCCGATAGGTAAGATAGAGAATGCGGCCCGTGCTGGATTTATCCGACGGGTTTGGGCGGGTACGGCAATCGTAGACGGCGAATTCCTCGAAGTCGGTCAGGATGGAGAGCGGGAGCTTAGCCGACCAGGCATAGCGGCGAAGCTGATAGGCCGGGGGGATCTCGTCTTTGACGTTGACGGCCGGTTTCTTGGCTTCCAGGAAAAACTTGCGCGACCCGCCGATGCGGAAACAGTAGTCGGGCGCTTTGGTGTTGCCGCCGATCTTGATGGCATCTTCATGGATAACGTCTTTGTACGCCTCGGCATGGCCCTGCTTATTGGCCACGTCCCACCCGAGCGCCTCGAAGAACGGATCGAGAAACTCCCGGCGCACCTGGGTTTCGTTGTAACTCTGGCTCTTGTAGGAATCGCGGTTTTGCTCGAACCGGCCGATGAGCTCCGAAACAATAGGAGGTGCTTGCCCCATAGAAGACTTCTAGTCCAGATCCCTTTGCGAGTGGGCAGAAGAATACCGTTTTCCTAAAAAGAAGTCATCGGGCTTCTGCTTCCGCACGAGGTTGCATAAGGCTGGAGAAGGACGTGCTAAGCACTTGTAGACTGCGTTGTGAGGGCGGAGCAGGCGAAAATGAGTCAAGCGTGAGTCAAGTTATCAGTCAACCTGATTGCTTCACTTCGGCGCAACTTCATACACCAGCGTCACCGTTGCCTCAATCTTCAGTTCACCCGGTGAGATCGGCACATCACCTGCACCCGACTCCATCGCCATGCGTGCCATGGCGGCGGCGGGCCTGATCATATGGCCACTCTCATGAATTGATAGCACCCGCGCGAGTTTCACCTGCAGCGCCTCGCTCAGCACCGCTGCTTTCTCGCGCGCCTTGGCCGCCGCCTGCTTCAAGGCACTCAGACGTACCGATTGTTCATCGCGCAACCCCCAGTGCAATCCCTGAAAGCTATTCGCGCCGGCCTTCAAGACTTCTTCGATCACCGTGCCGACTCTATCGAGAATGCGGATTTCCACCGTCACCATATTGCTCACGACGTAGCCGACAATTTCCGGAGAAGCAGGCGGCACATCAGCGGGGCGATGAGGCGGCGGTCGATATTGCGGGGAGACTGCAAAGGACGAGGTTTGGATACGTTCCTTGTCAATCTGCAGATCTCGTAGCCGCTCCATGACTTTGTCTTCCCAAGAATCTCTAACATGCGCACTCCCTTTTGATAACCCTGAGCGTCTCCGTGAAGAGTCACCGCTGATGGCTTCATGGTTAGATGCTCAACGCCTCGACTTTTCGTCGATGATACAACAGATCAAAAATGACTTTTGTCCCGATCAATGCCGTGAAGAGATTGATGGCAATCCCCAGGCACAGCGTCACGGCAAATCCCTTGATCGGCCCAGTCCCAAAGAGAAACAGGGCGACTCCAGTGATCAGCGTCGTCACGTGTGAATCGATAATCGTCAAGAGCGCCTTGTCGTAACCGGCATCGATGGCGGATCGCGCCGCCTTTCCGCCACGCAGCTCTTCGCGAATTCGCTCGAAAATCAAGACATTCGAATCGACACCCATTCCAATCGTGAGCACGATACCGGCGATTCCTGGCAGGGTCAACGTGGCGGTCACGGCGGAGAGGGCCCCCATCAGACACACCAAATTCAATACCAAGGCAAAGTCCGCGATCAGCCCAGACAGACGGTAGTAGACGATCATGAAAATCACCACCATTGTCCCAGCGATGAGAGTAGCCCTGATCCCCTTATCGATAGAATCTTGGCCGAGGGACGGACCGACCGTAAGATCCTGCACGATCTTCAACGGCGCCGGGAGCGCACCGGCCCGGAGAACAATCGCCAAATCATTGGCCTCCTGCGTGGTAAAGGTCCCGGTAATCTGCGCGCGTCCCCCTGAAATACGTTCCTGGATAACCGGCGCCGAGTAGATGGTGTTATCCAGGACGACGGCCATACGCTTCTTGACGTTCTCGCTCGTAATCCGTTCGAATTCCTGCCCCCCCTTGGAGTCAAACGTGATGGACACATACGCATCATTGAATTGGCCGATGGCAACACGCGCATCGCTCAGCACGTCACCAGTCAACATGACCCGCTTCTTGACGACATAGGGCATGCGAAACTCAACACCCGTGTCCTTGTCGACCATTCGCTCGAATAAAATCTGATCGCTCTCCGGCAGTTTGCCGGCAAACTGCTGGAGCACCTCGGCTTCTTTGTCTTTCGGAACACGCGCCGGGAGATCAAGGTGGAGGTCTTCGTCCAACATTTTGAATTCGAGCAGCGCCGTCTCCTTAATCAGACCCTTGGCACGTTTCGGATCCTTGACACCAGGCAGCTGCACGACGATTTGCTTCAACCCTTGGCGTTGAACGATCGGCTCCGCGACGCCGAACTGATCGATGCGGTTCCGGATGGTTTCCAATGCCTGGTTGATAGCGGAATCCTTGATGCGCTTGGTTTCTAGCTCACGAAGCTCCCACACCATGCTATTCGCCGACCCCGCCGACTCCTTCTCGATAAACATGGGGAAATCATCGATCAGTTTCTGGACGGAGGCCTTCGTATCGGCATTCTGCAGCTGAATCACAATTTGCTCATGCCCGGTTCGCTTGACTGAGTCGACCGCGAGTTTCTTTTCGGTCATGAGATCCTGCAGCGCGGTGACGGAACGGTCAACCGCGATCTCCACGGCGCGATCCTCGTCCACCTCCAGCACCATATGGATGCCGCCCTGCAAATCTAAGCCCAACGTAATCCCTTTGTTCGGGAGCACTGCCTTCAGCCAGCCCGGCAAGGCTTGATACGCCGGCTGATAGGACGGGAGAAAGGCCACCACCGATACCAAGATGACCAGTGTTAATAACCAGAGCCGCCCACTTACCTTTTTCATGTCGTCCGTGACCCCTTATCCCGTGTGAACTACGCGTCTTTGTCCTTGTCCTTCTCTTTTTCTTTATCTTCCTCTTCCCCACGTACGCGCGAAACATTCTCGCGCTGCATTTTAATTTTGGTATTATCGGCAATCTGCAAGGTCACCGTCTCTTTCCCGATGTTGGTGATGGTGCCCCAGATTCCTGACGTCGTGACCACTTTGTCGCCCTTCTTCAAGGCGTCCAACAAGGACTGCTGCTGCTTTTGCTTCTTCTGTTGAGGCCGGATCAGAAGAAAATAAAAAATGACAAAGATCAAGAGGAACGGGAGCAACGATAACATCCCGCTCGCCCCTCCACTCGCGGATGCCCCGCCTCCGCTCGTCCCTTCAGCCCATGCAATCGATTCCATCAACATCGAGCCAATCCCCTTCTTCTATATGTGACCGTTCCCATCCAATTTTCCACACGGTTCTTCACACTCCGCTAGACCGGCCATGACCCCCTGTCGGGTGTGGTTCCGATAAAACGCGTCCCGAAATTCAGGAAACGTTCCCTCTCGCAAGGCTTCCCGTATTTGGCGCATCAATTCGGAAAAATACCATAAGTTATGAATCGTGTTGAGCCGGGCTCCCAGCATTTCCTTGACCATAAACAAGTGGTGCAAATAGGCCCGTGAGTATCGACGGCATACCGGACAGGTGCACTCAGGATCGATCGGCTGTTCATCCTCAGCATGCCGTGCTTGCTTGATGACAACCCGACCGGTGCGTGTAAAGAGAGAGCCTGTTCGGCCATGACGCGAGGGGACGACGCAATCGAAGAGATCGATACCCCGGGCCACCCCTTCAAGCAGATCGTCCGGATGTCCGACCCCCATAAGATACCGAGGCTTGTTTGCCGGCAACTCTGGAACCGTCACATCGAGCATCGCATACATGTCGGGCTTCCCTTCTCCGACCGACAGCCCGCCGATCGCGTAGCCGTCGAACCCCAATTTCACGAGCTCCCTCGCCGAAGCGACCCGCAAGTCCGATTCCAATCCACCCTGGACGATGCCAAACAAGGCCTGGTCCGTTCGTCGCCGGCTTGCCTGACAACGCTCCGCCCAGAGCTGAGTTCGGCGCACACCGTCCTGGATGATCGCTCGATCGGCAGGCAACGCCACACATTGATCAAGCACCATGATGATATCGGCACCCAACGCCTCTTCGATTTCTATCGCCTTTTCTGGCGTCAGGAAATGCGTCGAGCCATCGATGTGCGATTGAAACGTGACGCCCTCGTCGGTAATCTCGCACAACTTCGCTAAACTGAAAATCTGAAACCCCCCGCTGTCGGTGAGGATCGCTCCCGGCCAGCCGGTGAAGGCGTGGAGCCCTCCCATGTCAGCCACAATCTTATGACCAGGACGCAAGTACAGGTGATAGGCATTATTGAGGATGAGTCGAAACCCAAGATCCTTCACGTCATCCGGTTCGAGCCCCTTGACGGGACCCAACGAGCCCACTGGCATGAAGGCCGGTGTTTCGACCTCTGCATGGCCGGTCGTGAGCAAGCCGACGCGGCCTTTGGAATGTCGATCGGATTGTTGAACTTGGTACTGCATCATCTTTTACGGAGTCTGATCCGCTACATGTGCTCCGGCGCTGAGATGCCGAGCACAGTGAGTCCATTTTGAAGAACCTGCTGGACCGCCCCCATCAAAACCAGTCGCGCCGCCGTCAGTTTGGATGTGAGCACTTCAGCAGAGGCCGACTCCTTGTTCTCTTGATCAAGCTCGGGAGGCAACACACGGTGTTTGTTATAAAACGTATGGAGAAGCGCCGCCAACTGTTGAAGGTAGTACGTGACACGGTGAGGCTCAAATGCCAGGGCACTCGCCTGGATGACTTCAGGGTAAGAGGACAGCTTCTTGATCAACCCTAATTCATCGGGATCCATCAACACTGTCAGGTCCGTGCCCTCCGCGGATGGACGGGCAATCCCCCTGGCGGACGCGACACGCCACAGGCTGCAAATTCTCGCGTGGGCATATTGAACGTAGTACACCGGATTGTCGGCGGACCGTTGCTTCGCCAATTCCAGATCGAACTCCAAATGCGTATTGGAGTCGCGCATGAGAAAATAGAAATTCGCGGCGTCCGCTCCGACCTCATCCAGGACTTCCCGCATCGTGATGAATTCCCCGGTCCGCTTGGACATCTTCACTTCGACTCCATCCCGCAATAATTTCACCAACTGGACCAGCACGACATGGAGACGATCCTTTGGATGTCCATAGGCCTGCATGACGGCTTGCATGCGCGGGATATACCCATGGTGGTCGGCACCGAAGACATCGACCAGCAGATCATAGCCACGCCTCAGCTTGTCATGATGGTAGGCGATATCGGAGGCTAAGTACGTATACTCACCGTCCTGCTTCTTGACGACACGGTCTTTTTCGTCGCCATACGTGGATGCCCGAAACCACCATGCACCATCCTGTTGGAACAGGAGGTCGCGGGCTTTCAATTCCTCCAGAGCCACCTCGATAGCTTTCGACTCTAGAAGCGACGTTTCACTGAACCAGGATTGGATCTCGATCCCAAAGGACTTAAGATCCTCACGGATGAGTCCCAGCAGTTTCTGATAGGCAAGGGATCGGCAGCGAGTCTGAAGATCGGCAGGAGTCAGTTCACCGGCGACGGGGTCGAGTTGCTCCTTGATCTGTTGTGCCACAGATGTGATGTACGAACCATGATAGCCATCATCGGGAAACTCAACAGTGTGTCCTGACAACTCTTGGTAACGGGCATACACGGACGCGCCCAACAATTTCATCTGGCGGCCTGCGTCGTTGATATAGTACTCGCTGACGGCCTCGTATCCGATCGCATCCAGTAATCGAACGACCGCCTGCCCGACCGCCGCCCCCCTGCCATGGCCAACATGCAACGGCCCGGTCGGATTAGCGCTCACATACTCAACCAATACACGACGGCCAGCTCCAACAGCGGCCCGGCCATAACGAGCCCCTTGCGACTCGATTTCGCGAAGAACCTCCTGCCAGAGCGCCGGTTTAACCGTCAAATTCAAGAAACCGGGACGAACAATTTCAACACGATCAAACAACTGCTCCCGCTGAGGAATGTTTTCGACGATGATCTGGGCAATATCATGAGGGGCCTTGTGCTCAGATGAGGCTAATGACATGGCGACTGTGGAAGCGAGATCGCCCCATTCCGGTCGTTTAGGCGCATCAAGACTCAGCGTGGGCCAAGCCGCCGTCTTCAATTGCCCCTTTTGCCTCGCGCCATTGAGAGCGCCAAGTAGGGCCGTTGTGACCCTCTCTTGCACAAATCCTTGAGACACAACTATTCCTCTAAGTCATTACCAAAGAAAGGAAATTAACAGTTCAATGTATCATTGTGGGGTAGCCAGAGACAAGGCGGTTTCCGTGGAGTTATGAGGTCTTGTGTTATCGGTTCCTCTAGATGTAAGCCTCGATGCCTCTAAAATTTTCTCAACCGGCACATGAAGACAAGGCTTCTCCACACACGATTTAATTGTTTCCCACGACTCACAACCACACGGCAACCCTCGCACGATCGACACATGCCTACCGTATGGTCCCCACCGATGCTGATCCGTGGGGCCAAATATGGCGATGGTCCGCACACCCAATAGAGCCGCTAAATGGGTCACACCCGAATCATGGCCGATATATAGGGCGACTTGTGGGAACACTCCTGCCAACTGAGACAAATCAAGGTCTCTGAGCACAAGAGGTGGTCGACTCATAAAGCGCAGCGCCTGTCCTACGGCATCCTGATCAGCCGGTCCCTCCAAGATGAGGGGATACATCCCCTCCTGCCACAACCGTTCAATCAACGAGGCCATTCTTCTCGGTTCAAGGCGCTTGTGAACGCTTCCACTCCCTGGATGCACAAGGACCAGCGATGGCTCCTGGAAAACCCTCAGCGCGTCAAGAGAGTCCTTCCCCCGCTCCAAGAGATGCGGGGGAACCTGTACCGTTCTCTCCGATACACTCTCTCTGGTCGGTTCACCCAGCGTCTCAAGAAAGCGGTCGCTCTGATGTGTTGCACGCAATCCCTTGGAAAATGGTGATTGAATCTGAACGCTCGCCACACCAAATTCCTGGAAGAAGGAACCAAGCACGCTTTCTTTATCTTCCATCCAAACCACAGCTCGATCACAGCGATTCACGCAGGAATATAACTCCTTGGAAATAGATGAAGCCTCTGAAAAGAGCCCTAAACATGCTCGCCCTTCTAAGGGGAGCCAATCGCTGATCACTCCACATTCCCATAGGAGTCGGCTCACAGGGGCAGCAGCTATGAGCACAATCTCATGCCGGGGAAACCTCAGACTTAGACTCCTTATCGCTGGGACAGCCAGCAGGACATCCCCAAGTGCGCCCGGATGAATGATAAGGATGGTAGGTTTCACCTGTCAGACCAAAACACTACGACCCAATCCCCAGACCAGGATCATACACTGATCGAGCCTGTTCCAAATCGGATGGCGTATTGATGTTGAACATGGAACGACCATCATGGTCGATGTGCCTGATCTCCGTTTCAGGCACCACGCATACGCGAAGGGATGGATGATCGACCATGCTGTGAATCTTCCTATTATGGAGAGTCATCATTTCCTCAATAACTGGAAGGCAGTTTCGGCTATAGACCGCATGGGTTGGCTGTAGACGAGTCTCCCATCGGCTGATGACAATATCAGCCTGATCTTTCAGTTGAACCATATGCCGGATGACATGCGAGTTGAGAAATGGCATATCGCAGGCCACGACGAAAATATGCTGGGTCTTGGCCAGTCGAAGCCCCGTGTACAATCCACCAAGACTCCCACAGTCCGGAATAAGATCACGGACTACCGGCACGTCCGCTTGCAGGGGCGGACTATCTTGAGCGATGACGGCACATACCGCCTCAAACAATTCACGGAGAACCGTCAAGCTCCGATCAAAGAGAGTCTCCTGACCGACAAGGATGAATCGCTTGTCTTCTCCCATCCTCCTACTTTTTCCGCCAGCCAGCAGAACACCTGTCACATCAGTAATCATAGGAACATACCCTGCCTAAAAAAAAGAGGGGGTAGGTTTCCCCACCCCCTCCATTTTCTTGCTGCACTGAAGCGCGTCGTTATGAAACGCTACAGCGTCTTCCCCTTTTTCCTATTTGCGCGACGAGTCAGAACCCAGCCCTCCAGCAGCACCACACCGACAGCGATGACAACCGGATAGATATAGGTTTCCTGAGGAACAGGCGGATTCATAAAGGTGTAGTAAAATGCGGAGACAGCCATCTTTCGTCCTGCATCTCCATTATGACCGTCCCAGGCAAAGAAGACGGTAGGAATATACTGTCCTACCTCAAAAAATGTGTCTTCGTCATAATCCTGGTCCTTCTTATTCCCTACAGGCCGCTGAATCATCACATACCAGCGCCCATTCTTCCATTCGCTCTTTACGAGCTTCATGGCCTCTTCATAATTATCGCGCTCTTCAAAATCCTTATCCCAGCCCGTACCTTTAAAGGCACGAAGGGAGCCGTCCGCTTCCCACTTCACTATATCCATTGGGAATTGGTCGTTCGTCCCGAACAAATAGCGCGGCTTAATTGGAGCCGGTAACTCTTTCCACTTCACCGCTGTCTCAATAGCAATTGCATCGTTGTAGAGCGCGTAATTATTTTGCTTTGCTGCGATTGACCCCTCCTCGCCGGTCTTAGGGTCCTGCTCCTTCACATCGATATTGACTTGGGTTGGAGCCCACGGGAGCTTCCCTTCGGCAACACTCTTCGTCCGATCATCCCACTCAAGGAGATAGACAATATATTTGTCATTGTAGAGCGACCGAACCCAGATATCGTCGATCCGATTGACAAAGTTTCTTGGCTTATGAGTGATCTGTCCCCCCATTGCCACAATTCGTTTTGGAGCCTTTTGCCAGGCCTCATGTTCAATGTCAGCCGGGATTTCCCCCTCAACGAGATCTGAAGGGATGACGAAGTTGATTTTAGGCTTATCGGTTAATGGATCAATGGGCAATGGATTACCCAGTGCATCTCTTTCACACAGCGAATTGACAAAGTTGGCGATATCCCACCGCTCATCAACAGTCGTGTTATCCGCGAACGATGGCATCGGTGTGCCATTTACACCCGTAGAAAAAGTACGGAAGATGTTGGCAACATTGTACGGATCTTGACGACTCCCCCTGAAGTTCCAGCACTTATGCCAATTGGCCGGCTGGATCGAGAAACCCCAGTCATCCTTTAGATTGAAGGCGTTTCCATCGCCACGCCCTTCCATTCCATGACATTCGACACACTTTCTCTCTACGATCAACTCGCTACCCCGCTTCTTACTTTCGTCAGTGGCGGGTTTAGGCTTAAGGTCCGCTAGTTGTAAAATCGTCTGTGTCTCTGACTGCTTATCGGTAAACTTTCGGTCTTTGACGAGTTGGGTCGTAACAAAAGAGAGGACCTGTAGGCGCTGTTCCTCGCTCAAAATACCTTCCCAAGGTGGCATGGCAGAACCCGGCAATCCATGCGTGACTGTTTCAAACAGATCATTTTGCCCAGCTATAGGTTTCTTAGCATCGAAGAGTGGGAGTTCGCCGCTTGCAGTATGGCGAATTTTGAATGTGCCTTGATTGAAATTTCGTGGGCGTGGCCAAAGCCGGTCGGCTCCAGGTCCATCACCGGCTCCATCCACTCCGTGACACCACACGCACTTGGTGAAATAGACTCGCTTCCCTGCTTCAATCATGTCTGCTGACGGTTCAGGCGAAAGATCACCTTTCTTAAAACCTTCGGGAAGCCCTTGAGCAGATACTGACGAATACCCTGCACTCGACACTAGAACCACTCCGAAGGCAGCAGCCGCAATGATCCCGGCCTTCTGAGTTATACTGTCCATCATGTTTGGCCTCATAATCTTCATTATGTCTGGTTTGGCATTCATAAGGAACATGGCAACTAATCCCAGGTTCGCGGATAGTAGCCGGTGTGCCAATATTCAAACAAAACAACTTTCCAAATTTCATCCACCGTCAGGTGTTGCTCCCAGGGCGGCATAACTGATGCCCAAGGGAACCCTTCGTTGGGTAACCCAATCCCACCCTTCGAAACACGCCAGAAGATAAAGGTTTCTTGCAGCTGTGCGATGGTGCCTGGATCGGTAAAGTTCGCCGGAATTGGATTGAAGGCAAAGGCGTGGAGTCCTCGACCATTCAAATTATCGCCATGGCAAAAATGGCAGTTCTGATAGAAAATCTCACCACCCTCGCGCACATACTTTAGATAGCCCTGATTCTTATCATCCCACGGGTTGGCATTGGGTTTCATCAAACGCCCCATACCCTGCTCAACAATATTGGCATTGCTGAACTCTTGATCGTATTTCCCTTCTGGATTAACACGATAGGGATTCTGAGAGGTCTGTAGTGTGTAGGTCTTCCCGTGAACCTTAGTACTCGCAGGTGGTGCTGGATGAACCGTTCGTAACTCGATTGGTTCCTCCGACTTTGGCATCATGGCATTAAATGAAAATCCGCCGATGAGGATCGGCAGGAGCACCAGATAGAGATACCGTAAGAGTCGGTTCCCACCTGTCTGAGCATCAAGAACGTTCATGATGGGTTGCTTAAACTTCTGCCAGTCCTCTTCACTAGCAGAGACCCACATGAAGACGGCCACCAATGATACCGTGCCATACATTGCTCGCACGCTGAATGGGATAGGCGGGTACATACGGTACTTCAGATAGAGCAGAAAAAAGACCCAGAAACCGATGCCCTGCCAAAACCGTGGGATAGCCATACCCATGGCATTCAACGTATAGCTCAATCCCGTAAAGCCGATCACATAGCATGCCACTTCGAGCAGCATTTGAATCGGCATGTAGCCTTCCACCAACCGTATGTAGGTTGAAGGAACGACATCAAGAACCATTCCGCCCAGAAGGAGAAGACCAGCCACTCCGATCAGGGCACCGAGCGACATCAACGCTTTCATCGGCAAACTCCCTTTACTCTCCGCATGACAGACACTCGGAGGCTACTATATTTTTGGTGGAGGCGCTCCGGTTTTCACCTGAGACAAATAATCGACAATTTTCTTCAATGCGCCAGCACTCAGCTTTTGTCCAAATATTTTGGGCATCGTGTTATCCGGGAACGGCTTCACCACAAAAGCACTAGGGTCTACGATAGACTCCATAATGTATTCGGTCGGTGACTTGGCTGTTCCCTTATAGGTGGGATCCTTAATACGCTGCGGAGCTGATGTCCCTTCTTCCAGTTTAGGCCCGATGGTTCCCACTGCTCCTGGGATGCCTGGGATCGTATGACATGAAATGCATTGTCCTTTGGCGAAAATTTGGTCAATCGGCTCTGACCCATCAGCCAGCAAGGATGTGGCTCCTGCAGGCTTTTCATCAGCCTGCTTAGGACGATCTGCCTCGGGAATAAACTTCTCGTACGACTTTACGATCTCTTCAAACGACGGAGCATCTATTCCTTCGCGCAAATACATCCAAGTATCCACGGCCGCAAGCTCTGGAAGGCTGAGGGAGATAGGCGGCTTATGGATAGAAGGCATTGGACTCTGCTTGTCATTCGTTCCCTTTACCCCATACCCAGCGACAACATAGCAGCTAGGGCATGCGTGCGATTCCGCAATGTACTCTTGGCCATTTTCTGCAGTTCCTGATCCAGGGAACGCCTCTTTCGCCTCATATTCTCGTTTGGAAGGATTACCCTTAGAATACTTGGGATCCTCTAATCGCTCTTTCCCTCGCCCAGGGAGCCCCGCTAAATTTGGCGCTCGTTCGCCCAACATGCCGGCATGGAATGCATGGCAGAGCGGACATTGGCCCTTCCCAATTGCGCCTTGCTCTTTATTCTTCCCAACACCACCAAAGATGATCTTTTCGCCTTCATCGGCTAGCTGTTGTGGGGTCATCGAATCCCACGTCTTCTTTTCCTCTACCGGCGGGAAACCACCCTCGACTTGAGGAAGCCAGTTTCCATAGCCTGATAGAAACGCAGCGACAAAGAACATCACCCCACCGATCTTCAGGAGAGCACTGAGATTGGTAAAATACAGCGCCATGACAAAGGTGCCTACGGTGATAATCACCAGTGACACTGGCAAGAGCCGATTTTGACCGTAGAAATTATTCGTATAGTTCGCGATAGCCATAAACAGCAAGAGCGTCGCAACAATACCGATGAATGTCTTGAAAACAGCACGCTTCTTTGCCGCAGGCTCGCTGATGGACATCTGAAAATAAACCAATAGCCCGGCTAGGATGGCTAGAGCCATCCACCCCATAGAGAGTGCCTCTGCAATTAAGTTACCCAAGGTCTTGACCTCCTACAGCTACAATGCGTGGACTGAACCCCCACCATTGAGCTGGCTAGCAACAACCACCGTCGATTAATGACTGGCAATCGGCTGCGGGATGCTCCCAGGAATTCCAGCTTTAGATTCAACTGGAACCTTCTTCGCACCCAAGCTGCCAAGCCAGAAGACAAATAGGATCGTGATCCAGAAAAACAAAACATTGAATGAAATCATGTTGGCCGCAAACCCCACCGTATGAGTATAAGCCCATGGTGAGTTATCTCTCATGATCTCATTGACGTGCCAGAAGAGCCTGACTGACGAGCGAATATAACCCATCAATCCCATCATCCAAGTAAAGGCCGTCGCCAACATAATAAGCGCGTACTGAGACCGGGCTGAAATCTTGCCCCACTCAATCGGCCCTAATTGCTTAGCCCCCTTCATCATGACGCTATTAAGGGCAAACATGAAGAAGAGACACGACAAGGTGGTCGCCACCTGAGGAACAGACAAACCAACGCGAACGTTTGCTGGAATGTAATACCCATATACGGCCAGGAAAATAATATTGAAGTAGGCGCAGGCGAAAAATATTCCCATAAAGATATTACCGAACTTCGCCCACGATACAGTTGAAACTTTGTTCCCCCTCATATACCAGACGAAACTCAATACAGTGGTTGTAATAATGACATTGATCCCACCGTTTTTCGCCGACATGACTCCATAATTTCCAAGAACAGGATGTTGCTGGCCTCCCATGGCCTTCAATTCGGCCGGGGTCATGACCATTGTGTGAGGAGTAATAAAGACCATGTATCCGCAGGCAAGGATGAAAACAAGGTACTTAATATAACGTTGGTACTTTTCAGCACCACGCATACGACCCATGGCCTGCCAGAGATAATAGTTAGTGCTCAGGAACAGAATCCCAATCATCGTAGCCTGGATTATGAACAGCCAAGCAAGGAGTCCACCCATCAGCGTGATCCCCATCTGCTGACGATAGGCATACACTTCTCGCATGAGCCAATATCCAGCAAACGGCAACGGGATCAAGAAAGCCACGCCGAGCGCCATGGCAATGTAGCCCATCCAATCATAATGAGCCCGATCCTCATCGGTCTTCGATGCCAAAAACTTGTAGGCGGCATAGGCAGCAACAACGCCACCGCCGAAGGCCATATTGCCAAGGATGCGATGCAGATTGAGAGGGTTCCATAAGGCTGTGTGAATTACGTGCCAGATATTTCCGAGATACCGGCCCTGCTCATCGACGCCAGCAGGCGACATCATAAAACCAATCCAGGAGTTCGCCAGGAACATCAGCAATGTGCCAATGATATTCAAGATCACCGACATGCTCAGATGAATCCACTTCAGGAACCCCTCCTTCATCTTGTCCCAACCGTAATAGTAGATGTAGAGAGTCCCGCTCTCAGCCACAAACATCAATGCATAGATGTGCATGACAGGACGGAAAATGCCGGACAGATAAGAGAAAAAGGCCGGATACAAGGTCAGAAAGGTAAAGATCAGAATACCACCGAGAATGGCCGTGAGAGAGTAGGCCGTAAGACTGATCTTTATAAAATCATACGCTAACTGATCGTAACGCTTGGCGAGCGCCTTGTCCTTCGTCACAACACCCATAAACTCAATGATCATGCAGAAGATCGGCACAGCCAATACGAAGCTGCCATAATAAAGATGCTGCTGGTTGGCAAACCAGAGCAATACACGGCTTTCAAAGTTGTATCGTGGGTAGTCCCTAGGACCATCCACTGTTTTAGGGGCGGGAGCACCAACGACAATGCCCTCGGTTTTGTAATAGACATCTCGACCCTTTTCAACCTTGTCCCCATCCTTCTTAGCCGTATCGCCAGCAGGAGCCTCTTCACCGATTGCCAGTGAAGGCAAGGCTACGACGATCGGAAGCAGAAGGAGGCCAACCATCATGCAGAGCGCCATAATCGATAAGACGCGCTTGCCGGCTAAAAGGCCCATGGAATACCTCCTTGATACCCTTACGTTAAGATTCACAAATCCACCAGCAATGTCAGACCACACCCTCAGAGGTTTAGTTCCGGAAGAGATACCAGAAATCCAACCCCTGCATATCCATAAGATAGTGATCGACAAAAACAAAGTAACCAACCGAGATAATAAGAGAGACAATCACTGCAACAACAGGGTTATTCAGCGCACTCATTTCTTTCTTCTCCTCTACCACCAAGTCCAGCCGTTGATTAAACCGTACCGCCCCCTCTGGCAACTACACAAGACCTTCAACTCAACAGGGGCACTGGATACCGGCAAACCAGTAGAAAAACCATAGTCCAACAGCACAGGTGATGTAGAAAATCATCTTCCCGATTTTTACTTTAATTTCGCTGTCAGGGGCCACCGTTGCCATTGTTGCCGTACTCCCGATTAAGATAATTTTTGATAAAAAATCAGAACTGCCGCATTCCGCATTACTTGACAGGTACAAGACCCTGTGTTATCAAAATTTTGTCGCTTGCACACAAAAAAACAGGAGAAACCGTGACGAAAAACTCAAAAGTGTTTGACATTATAGTTTTGGTCGGAATGGTTGTCAATATCATTTTGGCCGTGTTTTTGATCCTCTACCACTTTGATTTTCTGTAACTACATCCTGATTTTTCTTTTCTTCTTCTCTCATTCCCGCCTTCGAAATCGCGCAGCGAAATCCGATCGTTTCATCTCGAAAGTCAGGCATCATCTTACTTCGACTGGTAATTCGAACATCACCTCCGGTCGTCGTATAACCTCCGCCGCGAAGCACCCGATAGGTCCCATACTCGGGACTCGGTGGGTTCTGTTCCGGCGAGCGCTTGTAGTATGTTTCATCATACCAATCGTCCACCCACTCGATGGCATTTCCCGCTCCATCCATCACGCCATAGGGACTCGTATCAGACTGAAAGCTCCCCACAGGCGCGGATACCTCATGTCCATCCTGCACCCTGGCCCAATTAGCACCACTGGCCTGCTCTTTGGTCCCCCATGGCCAGAGCCTCCCGTCTCCCCCTCGCATCGCCTTTTCCCATTCCGCTTCCGTCGGGAGTCGCTTCCCTTTCCAGCGGCAATACTCTATGGCATCATCCCACGAGACATAGACGACCGGCTGATTGGTTCCCCTCACCCTTCCACCGCTTTTGGCGTAACGCGCAGGCAACCCTGGCTTCCGATGACCGGTCGCCGAGATGAACTGCTGATAGTGATGATTCGTCACTTCGTACCGATCAATAGAAAACGCATCCAAGTGGATGGTTCGCTGCGGCCCCTCATCGAACCCCCCGCTCTCGGTGCCACGAACGAACGGCCCCGCGGGAATCGTCACCATCTCATCCGCAATAGGCTCTTCCCTGGGAATGCTCTCGGGTGCCGACTCAATATCAGCACTGACTCCAGGCATCGGCGCTTCATACGGAGTCGAAATCGTACCTCGCATTATGGCGACGATTGGCATAGCCGCACACGCTAACACCACGAGCAGAAAAACGAATTTAAATTTTGATTCGAGCATACCGGACTAAGACTCAGGAGCCCCTCCTGCTTGATCAAGATCGCTCGCACAGCGAATACCAATCGTTACATCCGTCCGCCAATGTTTCGCGGTAAAACGCTTTGACAGTCTTGCATTATGTTCCGTTTCCCGCCATGAGCCGCCGCGCACAACTTTGAGATCAGCATTCTCCGGTCCCTTGGGGTCTCTAAATGGTGACTTCTTGTAGTAGTGTTCGTCATAGGAGTCTTCGACCCATTCAGCGACATTGCCTGTCATGTCATAGAGACCGTAGGGGCTTCGTCCCCCGTCGAACGACCCAGGCGGAGCGATGTATTTATATCCGTCCTCGCTGCCGTCGACATTGGCAGCGGTCGTGACAAACTTCTCCCCCCACGGATATTTTCGCTTGCTCTCGCCACGCCCGGCCTTCTCCCACTCAGCTTCTGTGGATAGTCGCTTACCGGCCCACTTGCAGTAGGCGACTGCTTCATCCCACGAGACGCTCATCGCTGCAAACTCCGGCTTCAAGATCTTTGACTGATCATCGTCGAACACCTCGATTCTCGGCATCGCTCGCTTGGTCATCTTCGCGAACCGCGTATACTCCTCTTGTGTGACTTCTTTTCGGTCGAGGTAGAATCCCTTCAGGTAGACCTGATGCTCCGGCGCCTCGTCCGGATCACCATCATGACTCCCCATCGTAAACGGACCTTCCGGGATCTGAACCATCTCCCGGCCTTCATCACCTATTTTCGTCTTATACATCGAGAAATCCTGAGCCGGCAGACCACTCACCGTCGGTCGAGTTTCTGACTGCACTGATGCCGCGAGCTGTTTCATCTGCTTTGCCTTATAGGACTCATAGGCCAGCAGACCAATCATGAGAAAGAACGATGTAAACACAAAGACGATGGACCCGACTAAGACACCTTTGTTTTCCACGCGCACCTCTTTAACGAAAGTACCTACCGATAAGACGGGGACGTCTCCGCTTGTTCAGACGCCGCCTTCTTCGCAGCACGCACATCGAGCAACATTGAAATCTGGACACCGAGAAACCCACCCATGGCAGCTCCTGCTCCAGCGCCAACCCAGATCCGCTCGACACCAGCCATCACCCAGGCTAAAACACCACCCAACACAGTCCCGACAAGGATACTGATGAGAAATCTACGCCCACCCAGAAAGCCGATCACCGCACCAAGAACAATCCCAATAGCGATGGCAACGAGCATCAGCCCACCGCCCATGGTCATACCGATCAGCGTCCCGACGGTACCCATCACGACTATCCCAAGCGCAATATCAAACACCTTACTTTTCGCCATCCCACTGGTCCTTCATAGACCAAAAGGCAGACCGCTACTTAGCCGGAGCGGCAATCAGCGGGCCAAAGTCGATTTCAACTCCAGGCGCCGCGATGATGGAAATCCCCCATGCTTTCTCCGCCGGCTCATGCTTATGAATCCGTTTAAAATCCTCGTAGACATTCACCCGCTCCTCAAACCATTGCCCGATCTCCTTCGTTCCGGTCTGGACGACAATCTCGGAGCCACTAAACATGCCCCCTTCTGTCACGGTGCCATCCGCCTTCGACTCGCTCCACACATATTTCGTGAACACCGGGATAAAGAGGAGATCCGTATCCAGTGATGCATAGACTGCGGCCAGCGGTTCGGTACCAGTTGTTGCCTTATTCAGACGCCACCGCCAGGTCAAAATCGGATAGGCCTTGGGATCCCAATCTATTTTCTTTTTCTTGATTCGCTGCCCTGCATCTTTGGCCGACAGAAAGCTCGCGCCGTTCTCCGATTGCACCTTATAGGCGTCACGACCTTTCGATTGGCTCCGCTGATTTTCGTGATCCCACAGAGAAGGAAACCCGTCCGCTTCCTTCACTTGAAAATCTTCCAGCACAAGTGCCTGCCCTTGGACTGTCAGTGGAGCTTGCCAGAGGCCAACACCAATCAAGAGACTGACAACTGCTGTCATATACTTCGGCGAACGGCACTCCATAGGCATCATTCCCTTTCTAGGTTTCTCGCGATGGAACCGGCGACAGCAACGGCACCTGTTCCTCCTGGAATTCCTCCCCCATCACCGGCTGCTGCCCTCGCTCACACATCCAAAACAACGCAAGGACGGCTGCCCAAAAGACCACCATGTTCAGCGTCACCATTTTCGTGGCGTATTGAAGGTCTGGGGTGAAGGCCCAGGGCGAGACGTCAGCCATCAACTCACTGATATGCCATGACAACCGTCCTGATGAACGAATGTATCCCATCAAGCCCATCACCCAACTGAAGGACGCCGCCAACCCAAACAATCCCACCATGCCGCGCAGCGGAATTTTCCCCCACTGAATCGGGCCGTGCACCACCGCACCTCTGAGCATGAGGCGGTTCATCACCACACCGATTGCGATTACCGTGAACGTCGTGAAGGCCTGGGGTGCGGATAGGCCGACACGTACCTTCGCCGGCAAGTAAAACCCATAGATCGATAACCAGATGATATTGAGCGCCCCGACCACGTACAACACCGTGAGGAGCGTATTCCCAGACTTGACCCACGAGATCGTCATGGTTCGATTCGCTCGACGGTAGTACAAAAAACTCAAGGCCGTGACGAGAATCAGGATATTCACTGCTCCGTTCTTGGCCGACATGACACCATAGTTGCCGATCACGGGGTGCTGAGCACCGCCCATCGCCTTGACTTCACTGGCAGACGTGAGCAGCGTGTGAGGCGTCAGCCAGACGAAGAGCGCCAGCATCAACACCCCCAATAAGAATTGATAATAGGGCTGATAGCGCTCACCACCTTTGATCCGCGCCATGCTCTGCCATAGATAGTAGTTAATCCCCAAAAACAGGACGCCGATCAAGAGTGCCTGAACCACAAACAGCCAGGTGAGCAAGCCACCCATCATCGTGACACCCATGGTCTGGCGAAACACGAACACCGATTTCATCAGCCAATAGCCGGCGAAGGGCATGGGAATAAGCGCGCAGACTGTGACAAACAGGAAGACATAGCCGACCCAATCGAAATAGGCTCGCTCTTCGTCGGTCTTACTGGTAAAAAACCGATAACAGGCATAGGCCAACACCACCGCCCCACCGGACATAATGTCCGCAAGGAAGCGATGGACGTTCAGCGGGTTCCAGAGCGCGGAGTGCAGCAGATGCCAGGCATTTCCAAGAAACCGCCCCTGCGCATCCACCCCGGCGGGTGACATCATGAAGGCCGACCAGGCATTGGCCATCATCAATAACGCGGTTCCCACAATGTTGGTCAGAATCCCGATCGCGGCGTGGATCCACTTCATGCCCCGACCCGTCATCCGATTCCACCCGTAGTAATAGACGATCAGGAGCAGCGATTCTCCCACAAATACAGCCGCGTAGGCGGGCATGAACCCTTTAAAGGTTCCGCCCATATACTTCATAAAACTGGGATACAGCGTGATGAACATCGTCAGCATCAGGCTGCCGATGAGCGCAGTCACCGACAGGGCTAAGACTGCCACCTTTGCGAGATCCCTTGCCAAGCCATCATAGCGAAGGGCCAGTGCCGGCCTCTTGGTAAGTAACCCAAGGAACTCGAGCAACGCGCAAAACAACGGCAGGGCGAGCA
The DNA here is from genome assembly GCA_002869845.2 of Nitrospira sp. CG24B. Classification (GTDB taxonomy): domain Bacteria; phylum Nitrospirota; class Nitrospiria; order Nitrospirales; family Nitrospiraceae; genus Nitrospira_D. Next base: position 1,227,077 of record NEWS02000004.1, read on the forward strand.
CAAATCCTCCGAAATAGGTATGCTGCTGTGTCACAAACCACACCAGCAGCCGACTGTCTAACGAACCGATTCTGGGATAGACCGTTTCATGAGGAGCAGGAGCAGCCGGTCCCTGCGGAGTCCCCTCCGTGCCGAAGTACACATCCGTCGAAGATTCCGCGAATGACAGATCGGGTCCATTCCACGCAAACCCAATAACGATCGCAACCATCGCGATGCCCATCGCCACGGCAATCGAGGAACGTGTCATCATCATGAATCCTCGGCCCATATCTCTACCCCTTCGTTCCAGTCTTGCCGAGCGCGAAGCCCCCAGCCGCACCGTCAGCGCCAATCGACTTTCCAAGAATTCCCATCATAAACGGGCACCGTAACATGCCAGGCGACAGTTGTGGCGCCTGCTCATCCTCGACATGACGCCGATCACCGAGATAGTACCCATACACCGCCATCATCGCCGTAACCAGCGCACCCATCACTGCCGTGGCACCCACCGTCATCGTCGGCTGACGGACGACAAACAACAGCACACCCATCGCCACCAAATAATAGGTCGACGCAAAGGCCATCCCAGGCCACCACCAATACTTCAGCAGTTCACCCGGCGCAGTCTGCCGGAGCGAGTGCAGCCACGAACTGGCCGGATAGAGTCCTCCAAAATACGCACAGAGCGCAAGGCCTCCCCCAAGAAGCGTCACGGTCACCAGTTGTGCCAAGGCAGCGCCTTGCTCATCCGCAACGGCCAGCCCTGACAACGATGTCAGCGCACCAATGCTCAGTCCTACGAGAGCCCACGGTCCTAATTGCCATGCCCTGCGTTGCACCAGCACACGCAGCTGCTCCCCATCCGGGAATGTCAAAAATGGACGCCCCAGCACTGATAACTTGCGTACATGGCCGATCTCAAACGCATCCCGCGCGACAGATGTGCAGGAGATGATGATCGCCATCATAGCCGGCCCATCGGGATGCTGGAGATAACTGTAGTGCATAATCCATAACAGGGTGAGCACCAATAGGGATAGTTGAACGCCATACACGGCTCCGATCCAGCCGCCCAGCCAGCTAAGAATCTTCAGACCATCCTGTCGAACAATGGCAGACCAGGATGCTGCACGCCCCACTCGATAGGCCAAGAGTGCCGTGACCATTGCGACGAGACTGCTGACCGCCAGCAAGACCAAGGGCTCAGTCATGGGCACAAGATGTTTCGCCAGCCGATACACCCCGAAGGCGATCAGTCCGGGCACAAACATGACAACTCGCTTTTTCCGACGGACGGCATCTTCCGTCACCGCCAGGCTCAAGCTAGGAATCACGCGCAATGCCATTCGATGCAGCATTCTTAACTCGTCGTTCGTGACGCGTCGTTCGTGAAGCGCGTCACAGAACAGCCCCGCGCCCCATGATTCATGTGCTTCGTCTTGGGCGTTTCACGTTTCACGTTTCACGCTGCTCATTCCGAAATACTTCGCTTTGATCTCTTCCATCAGCGACACGGTGATGCGAGACAGTCCGCGATCGGCCGCGGTACGCTCAAGTTCAATCCGTGCCATGGCACGAACCGCCGCCGGCACTCGATCTAACCGCTGTTTCGCCTCCGGGTCCCATTCGATCCGCTCCCCAGTTCGGGGACGGAGCAGCGTCTCATATGTGACCACCCGCTCGCCTTGCCGACGAATATCCTGCTCCACTTCTTCTCGAACCAGCCCAGCCACATACGGTGGCATGCGATCCAATCGATGCAAAGCTTCATCAGTCCAGAGCAACCGATCAACGAGGCCGTGAGCCTGTTCCCCCGGCACATCGACACCGACTTTCAGCCCACAGCCACGGCATTCCGAACGGATAAACCACTGAAGGGCACCAAGTTCGCCGGTACGTTCTTCAATCCCTTCCGTATGCATCCATCGGCCACAGCCACACGTTAGCATCACCGAACTCCAGGACTGAGCAATGAGGACTGAGGACTGAGTGAATGTCCCAGCGATGCCTTTTCCAACACACCTCTACCCTCAGTACTCAGTCCTCGGCCCTCAGCACTCATGCGTTATCCAATCTTCCCCGGGTAGAGAATATAGAGCATCGTGTACGTAAAGCTTCCCGTGACGAACAGCACGCAGTAAATGACCATCGTAAATCGGCCGAGCGCGCGATGCCGCCGCGCGCCATCAGGCCAAATCCGTTGAATCGTCATCTCGATCGCAAACACACACGCCACGATGGCAAGAAAAATCATATACACTTCCAGCTTCCGCATCGAAAACCCTGCTGTGGCGACACGCGAGAAAAACAGCCCCAGCACAACCACGGCAATTCCGCCAAAGATGAGGCCAATTTTCTTCCACGTCGTGAGTAGCCGTGATTCCCGTAAGGATCGAACTCCGTCGAGGAACTGCTGAGAGCGAAACCCCAACACGATCATATACACCGCCATGATCAGCCCAATCATGACGAGAATGATATGGAGCGTCAGGACGGGGATGAAGACATAATCATAGAGCGACTGCGAGCCACCAAACCCTTCCTTCCCTTCAAACGCCAGGACCCCCAGCTGCCGAAACAGATAATACGCGATAAAGAAGCTGAGCATGGCAATCATGCCGCCCAACATCAACCAATGGTGTGCATCGGCCTTTCGCCGACGAGCTTGGAACCATCCCATGATGAACAGCCCGGTGAAGAGCGTCGCCATCAGTTGACTGAGGTCCGCACCCGTCGTCGCATACGTTCCAAAGAAGCCTGGTTCCCGTAACCAATCCAGCATCAGCCCCTGCCCCTACTTCCTCGTTTCTCACACCTACGCGAACTCTCTCGCATTCGATACCACGCATGCCTTCTACGGCTTCGTGCCTTGCACCACTGCCGTCTTCTCCAACTCCACAACAGAGACAAACCCGGCGGCCTGGAGCCATTGCATGGCCTGGCCAACCCGATAGCAGCTGCCCTGCTGAGTGTTGACAAGAATATGGACCGCGAACGCGGTCGTCCACGCCGGGCCGGTCCCAGCTTCGTCTAGAAATCGATCTTTAATCACCAACCGTCCACCCGGCGCCAGCGAACCAAAGCCCTTTTTGACCAGATCCTGATTCATCTGAAACGTTTGATAGTGCAAGATATCGGACATCAAGACCACATCGTATGGTCCCCCAAGGTGGTCTCTATTGAAATCACCGGGATGCAGGGCGACTCGTGATTCCAACCCGGCGTCCTTGACCGTTTTTTCCGCCAACTTCAACGTCGCCGGGAGATCAAAGACCGTCGCGTGCAGTTCTGGATACACCTGGCAAAACGCAATGGCGTTGGTCCCAGCGCCACCACCAAGATCTAGCAACCGCTCCCGTCCACCCAGCTTCAGGCGCTTGGCTAAATCAGGACCGCTTTGTTGGCCAATCAGCCTGCAGTCGACCAGCGATATCCTGGGCGGATTTTGGCCGTTCATCGATGACAGAAAAGACGTCCAGCTTCACGGCCGTCAGAAGGACTTTGGTCTCCCAGTAGTAGCCAAGCTGGAATACTTCTGCGAGTGAGAGCTCTCGTGACACACCCATTCCCTTGAGTTAATAGCGTTCAAACATAAGATCTTACCTAGATCAGAAAGTAAAAGACAAGGCGGCGAATGCCCTCCCGGAGGGACGAAGAAGACCGCTTTGAATGTGCTTGGGAACTGACTCTTCTTCGTACTTCTTATGCGACAAGGTCAGATTTTCGTTCAGGCTTCTTCCAACTGGATGGTTTCTACATGCACCCTGGCGGTTCCCTGTTCGACAAATCCGAGTTGTTCGGCGGCTCCCCGGCTGAGGTCGATGATCCGCTTTCCAGAATCAGGGTTGTAATCACTGGGGAAAGGGCCGCGGTCATTCACTCGGACAATGATCGACTTTCCATTTTCGAGGTTCGTCACCTGGACGTGGATCGGCAGCGGCAGATACTTGTGTGCCGCCGTCAACGTGCTGGGATTGAACAGTTCCCCGTTGGCCGTCATGTGCCCTCCCGGCAGACGCCTGGTTTCCTCCCCATACCACGAGGCCAAGCCTGTCTCTTCGTAGGTCTGTGCATTGGCAAGGCTCATCGGCACATAATGCTGACCCTTGACAGTGTATGGAGCGGCTTTGACCCGCCCAAGCCTGATCGCCTCCTTAACCGGAAGCCCATCGATGGTCTGAATATCGTCACGGATCAATGGATACTCCAACGGAGCCTGGACCACCTCAAAGGTAAACTTCCCAATGTGATAAACCAGTTTGGTGGCCCCCTTCGTCAATTCATAGGTCCCGCGCACAACCCAGATCGTGCCTCTGACCGTCTTTTTGGCGACACGATAGCCCGTCTTGATGACCGAGAAGGTGGTCCTGATTCCAGAGAAGGTCCCCTCGATCACCGAACAGGACGCAAGCGTCAGCAGGATGGGGAGCAAGAGCAGGGAAATGATCTTTGATTTCTTGTAGCGGAAATATAAAGACACGGCGACGAACTTGGCATAAAAACATGAAGGGCAGCGGATCACCCGCTGCCCTTCAACAACACATCGACAAAACGAGGCTTACTTGATTTCAGCCTTGAGGTTAGCGGAACCACCATCGGCCACTTCCACCTCAAACTCAATTTTCTTACCCTTGCCAGCGAATGGATGCCAAGCTACCACCTTGTGCTTACCAGCAGGAACATCCTTGATCTCAAAGGATCCATCTTCCTTGGCGACCGCGAAATGCGGGCTCGACACTGGGAGGAAAAACCCTTGCATGAACTCATGCTGGTCGCATTGTAACCGGTAGTAGCCTTCCTTTTCTGCACCGCCACGGAAGGTCACCGGCTTATCCAACTTGTCACCCTTCTTCGCAAGACCGATGTTAAACCCGGTTGCCGAAGAGCTGCCCTTTACCGTGAAGCTATGGGGATTGTGGAGCACACCGGCCACCGACTTAGGATCATCGGGATCTGCATCGGTGTTTTCAACCTTGAAGGGCCGAGTATTCACAACGATCCCCGTGAACGGTTGGAAGTCACAGAACGCGGCCACCACTTCAGTCCCGGCATAGCCATCCATCCACGCCTTATCCTCAATATCCGCAACCGCAACGACTGCACCCTTGAGACCACCATCCTTCGCGACTTCTATCTGCTTCAAGAACCGCTTATCGCCATCCACCTTGCTCTTGTCAGCAATCTTGGGGCAGAAATTTGGATTGGGGAACTTAGAAAAGAGGAACTCTTTCTGCTCCGCCTTCCCGGCAAACGTGACCTTCCCACTGATCGTTCCGCCCGCATACGAGGTGAGAGGCGCCGCGACCAACGCGACGGCTGCCACACCAAACATCATTGATAACGCACTCTTCATTGGACTGCCTCCTTGTGATAGACCAACCAGCCTGTTCCTAACTTTCTCTCTCCACCCTATTTCACATCGGTCGCGAATAAAAATTCGAACCAACGACCGTTACAGTGGACACATCCACACCACCGCTGGCGCACTTGACTCAGACCGAGTATGTATATGAAATCTTACAGCCTGCTGTCAATGTGAAACAAGAGGCTACTATCGGCCTTTCCACAGTAGATTTTTTGCCTTTAGTCCTGGTAGAGTTGGAAAATATGTGCCTGATTCCTCAGGCCTTACCATCTGCAAGAGCCTCTGCTCCTTATGAAGACATGCTCCTTTCTTCGGTCGTAAGTCTATGGTAACACCCGTACAATCCGCCGCCACGCTCAGGCGTACCTATCCCATCTACGTGACAGTAGTACTGTTCACCCTCGTCGTGGGGAGCGCACTCATCGGGGTGCCAGCTTTCGCCTTTGTTTATGGGTATACCTGGTTGGACTGGACCATGTTTGGGCTCCTGTACATGATTACCGGGCTCGGCATTACGGTTGGCTACCATCGGCTGATTTCGCACAGGAGTTTCCTATGTCCCAATTGGGTCAAGGCCGGATTACTGATCGCCGGCGGATGGGCACTGCAAAACTCTGCCCTGAAGTGGGGGGCTGATCACATCCGCCACCATGCCGCGTGCGACCAAGATGCCGATCCGTACAACGCCCAACGAGGATTCTGGCATAGCCATTGCGGATGGCTCTTCTCCGACGGGCGATACTCGGATGAAAAATATGCCACACGGCTCAGGCAAGATCCGGTTGTCATGTGGCAACACCGGTACTATGGGCTCATCTTTCTCTCAGGATTGGCACTCCCGTTCGTGGTGGGCTTTCTCTACGGCGGTTGGGTCGGTGGCTTCGGCTGTTTTATGCTCGCCGGCGTCGGTCGGACATTTGCTGTGCTGAATTCGACCTTTTGCATCAATTCAGTTTGCCATTTATGGGGAAGCCAACCCCATGGCCAAGCGGATTCAAGCCGCGACAGCTGGGTGGTCTCGCTCCTGACGTTTGGGGAGGGGTATCACAACTACCACCACACCTACCAAAGCGACTACCGAAACGGTCCCCGCTGGTATAATTTCGACCCATCGAAATGGCTGATTTTCACGCTGTCGCTGCTCGGATTAGCCTGGTCGCTCCGCACCGCTTCCGCCGCTGAAGGCAAAGCCTTACACTCCTAACCGTTACCCGACCCTCAGCATCACCTTTGCGGCAAACAAACGAGCAGTGTGCTTAGTATTTTCGTAGAGACACCGGCGAGAGATTCAATAACCCTTCACGCACGACCGCCCATAACGCATCGAGCATAGCGGTGAGGTCAGGGGCCGTTTGAGCCAGTATCTTCACGGCAAGCCCAGGGACAGGTCCAGCAGACACACCTCCCAAGACTTCCCCTGGACGAGTGTCCAAGATCGTGGCGATTTTTGACTCCAATTCGTTCCAAACCTCTGATGGCGTACTGTCGTTCACCACATAAAGCGAAGCCACGTAGTTCCATTCTTCTGCCAAACCAACACGTTCTAAGTCCGTAGATGGATCAAGAACATATCGCTCAAGCAGCATACTGCCGGACGCCGTCGTAATTCGGATGTCGTTCTCCAGATCCGTAAAGGCCCATCGCTCCCCACTAGCGATACGGCCAGATGCGACAGCATCCCATAGCAAGAGCGTTGCACCAGGCGCCAGAGTGGCCTGGAGAGTCTGCCGAAATCGAGAACCGGCAAAAGGGATCGTATGTTCAGGGAACCACTCGAGCACCGCGCCAGAGCCGACCGTGATATTGACGCGCTGTTCGGACACCTTTCCCTCCGTCCGATAGACACGGTTAGCAGAAGGGGCAGAAATCAGGACATGCGCATCCTGCTCCACGTTCATGTCGATGGACAGATGGTCACCTCCCACCAGACCCCCGGATGGGTTGACCAGCAATGTGTAGGCGGCTCCCGTGTCATCAAGATAGATGGGGGGGAGCAGTTTCCAAGGTGTGGTGAAATATGAGTGCGAGATAATAGTCTGGTGATCACACTTCGTGTAGGTGAGCTTAAGCTCGCCGACCCGTCCGACCAATTCCGTCACAAACCATCCTGGAGCCTTCTTTTTCAAGGAAGGCTTTCTTTTCCCAGAAGGTATTCTTTTTGAGGATGTGCCGGTTTCCCGAGACGTCCTCTTGTGCTGTCCCTCCCGAGTCGGCATGGTTAGGAACGCCTGGCTCGTTGCGGGATGCGCTCCTCCACCCAGGCCACTACGGCATCCATGCCCTCGCCGGAAAGAATATTCGTGAACGCGAATGGCAGATCCCCGCGCATTTTGCGGGTATCCCGATTCATGACGGACAGATCCGCGCGCACATGCGGCGCCAGATCCATCTTATTGATGACAAGAAAATCTGATCGAGTGATCCCTGGTCCACCTTTTCGTGGGATCTTGTCACCACCCGCCACATCAATCACATAGATGACGTGATCGACGAGCTCAGGGCTAAAGGTCGCGGCCAAGTTGTCGCCCCCGCTTTCCAGAAAGATCAATTCAACATCCGGATGGCGACGAAGCAAATCGTCAATGGCCTCCTGGTTATGCGAGGCATCTTCCCGGATCGCCGTATGTGGGCACCCCCCGGTTTCAACACCAAGAATCCGGTCGACCGGCAAGGCACCGCGCTTGGTCAGGATTTCTGCGTCGATTTTCGTGAAAATATCGTTTGTCACGGCGGCAAGGCTGAATCGATCGCGCAACCGCTGACACAGCGCTTCGACAAGCGCTGTCTTCCCTGACCCAACGGGACCTCCAATACCAATGACCGGAATGCCAAGCTTTCGCGCTTGAGTTGGAGTCCAACTATGACTGTGTTCACGATTGAGATCGTGCATGATCATTCCACGAGGGGGTAGCCGAGGCGGAAGGCCATCCACCGCCGTTCTGCTCCTTTCTATACGTCACCATGCTCGCTGGCTTGAATGCTAGGACCGAAAGAGCCTCCATTCCAGAACGCCATGCCGCATTGCATAAATGTCTTGGACGGGCGACCACGAGCTCATGGCGGTATCTGAGTCAACGTCTCGGCTGATCCGTTCAATCAATGGCAGCCATTCGCCCAAGATGCGCTGCCCTTCATGTTGTCCAAGCGGGCTGAGTCGCATGGCGGCGGAAACAAACCCGACCGCAGTTTGATACAAAAAGGCGGCAGCCGTATCCTCTTGGCTCCAACCTGCTGCACCGAGAGTGAGTCCGAACGTAATCGCTAAATGGCCCGGAGCTCGCGCGGCCTCGACCTCGTCACAATATGCCGAAAGAATCGGTTTTCCTTGGATTTGATCCGCCGCAACCCGGATGACTTGCCGTCCCATTTGACGGCTGGCCAGCCGCGATGCTCGACTAAGCTTCGCCGCCTCGAGTGTTCGATCGATAGCGAGCGCCACTGAAATTTGTCCGGTAGCCCCTGCTCGATTGGCTCGTTTCGTGGCCAGGGCTTCTCGGCGGCTCATGCCACCTCGCAGCAAATCTTCGATGTACCCGGCAAGCTGATCGGAAGTTTTTACCGCGCCCCCTTGAACGGCAGCTTCCAAGCCCGACGAAAACGCGTACCCGCCAGACGGGAAAAATGTATCAATAAACCGCAGCCCTTCAAGTAAGACAGACGTATTCATGAGGTTATGCAGAAATAAAAAACAGCCGGTCAGCGACCTTCACACTGTATCCGCTACTGGTAACCGAGCCAACCGTCATTTTCGTCAGAACAAGAAATACCGCTGCGCCATCGGGAGCACGGCAGCCGGCTCACAGGTAAGCCGCACCCCGTCGGCCGTCACGACGTACGTCTCCGAATCAACCTCGATCTTGGGAAGATAGTCGTTCAGCTTGAGGTCCCGTTTTTTGATATTCCGGCAATTCTTGACCACAGCCACGCGCTTCTGCAAGCCAAGCCTCTTTGGGACCCCTCGATCCAGTCCTGCCTGCGACAAGAAGGTCAGACTGGTGCTGGACAGCGCCCTCCCAAAGGCACCGAACATGGGCCGGCTGATAATCGGCTCAGGCGTGGGGATTGACGCGTTCGGATCGCCCATCTGCGCCTGAGCGATAAACCCGCCTTTCAGCACCATTTCCGGCTTGACGCCGAAGAACGCCGGCTTCCAGATCACCAGGTCGGCGAACTTCCCGACCTCCACGGACCCAACCTCATGAGCAATCCCATGCGTGATGGCGGGATTGATCGTGTACTTGGCCACATACCGCTTGGCGCGGAAGTTGTCGTTCTGCGACGAGTCCTTCCCCTCATTCGGCGACAGATGGCCCCGCTGGACCTTCATCTTGTGCGCGTTTTGCCAGGTCCGGATGATGACTTCTCCGATGCGACCCATGGCTTGCGAGTCAGACGACATGATACTGATCGCGCCTAAATCATGGAGGATGTCTTCCGCCGCGATGGTTTCACGACGAATTCTGGATTCGGCAAAGGCCACGTCTTCCGGAATTCTTGGATTGAGGTGATGGCACACCATCAACATATCCAGATGCTCGTCCATTGTGTTGGTCGTAAACGGCATCGTGGGGTTCGTCGACGAAGGAAGCACGTTCGGCTCGCCGCACACTTTAATGATATCCGGGGCATGACCGCCACCGGCGCCTTCCGTATGGAACGTATGGATCGTTCGGCCCTTGAACGCCTTGATCGTGTCTTCGACAAACCCTGCCTCATTCAACGTATCGGTATGAATCGCAACCTGCACATCGTAACGCTCCGCCACGCTCAGACAGGTATCGATCGCCGCCGGGGTTGTCCCCCAATCTTCGTGCAGTTTAAGGCCGATGGCGCCGGCCTCAACCTGCTCATTCAATCCATCGGGATGGGACGAGTTGCCTTTGCCAAGAAATCCAAGATTCATAGGAATCCCCTCGGATGCCTCCAGCATGCGGTGGATATTCCATGGTCCTGGCGTACAAGTTGTCGCGTTGGTGCCCGTCGCAGGACCGGTACCGCCACCAATCATGGTTGTAATGCCAGCCGATAGCGCGTCCCAATATTGTTGCGGACAGATGAAATGGATGTGGGTATCGATGCCGCCGGCCGTCACGATATGTCCTTCTCCCGCGATAACTTCCGTTCCGGCACCGATCTCCATTCCCTTGGTCACGTTCGGCATCAGATCGGAATTGCCTGCCTTTCCGATACCAACGATCCGCCCGTCTTTCATCCCGATGTCTGCCTTCACAATCCCGGTGTAGTCGAGAATGAGGGCATTGGTGATGACCGTGTCGAGCGCACCGTTCGCGTTCGTCACCCGCGGCGACTGGCCCATCCCGTCTCGAATCACTTTCCCGCCGCCGAACACCGCTTCTTCTCCGTACGTCGTAAAGTCTTGCTCGACTTCGATAAGCAGTTCCGTATCCGCTAGCCGGACACGATCACCAGTGGTGGGGCCGTAGAGTGAGGCATATTGCCTTCTTGGAATTTTCACCGGACGCCTCCTTTTCCAGAAAATCCGCGGGTACCCGCGAGCGATAGCGCGCGAGCCTTGACCTGCGCATCATCGAGTGATCCTTCCGTCAATCCATTGATGCCATAGGCAACCCGCTTCCCGGCTAAGGCCACAACCGTCACTCGCTTGTCCTCTCCCGGCTCGAACCGAACCGCCGTGCCGGCGGGGATACAGAGCCGAAATCCGAATGCTTGTGCACGGTCGAACATGAGCGCATGATTGGATTCGAAGAAGTGGCAGTGGGAACCAACTTGGATAGGTCGATCCGCGACATTCTTGACGGTCAGCTCCTTTGTTTCGCGCCCGTTGAACGCCTCTACCTCGCCGGCGGCGGCCAGAATCTCCCCTGGAACAACCGGCTTCCCCAGCTCAGCTTTGATCACGGCAGCAAGCGATCTCATTGTTTTCCGCGGCGATTTCTGACGCTTCGCCGAACTTCGCGTCGTCTTCTTCGGCATGGCTCCCTCCTACAGGGATACAGAAAGGTGGTTGGGCACGAGTTGCGCTTATCGAATTGGATTGTGGACGGTCACCAGTTTGGTCCCATCAGGAAAGGTCCCCTCGACTTGAAACTCATGAATCATCTCCGGCACACCAGGCATCACATCCTTCCGCGTGAGAAGCGTGGTGCCGTACGTCATCAACTCGGCGACGGTTTGTCCGTCACGAATACCTTCCAGAACAGCGGCGGTAAGATAGGCAACGGCTTCCGGATGATTGAGCTTGAGGCCTCGCTTCTTGCGATCAGTGGCCAGTTGTCCCGCAACATAAATAAGTAACTTTTCCTGTTCTCTCGGGGTCAGATGCATGAGTTTCCCTCCCTAGCGCAATGACTCTCCCAGTTCTTGGCAAGAACACTCGATGTGGGCAAGAGCATCCTCTCTCTTACTGTACACAAAGGATTTCTACCGTAGAGTTGCAATCCCTGTCTAGACGATTGGCAATCCCAAGAGTCCATCGAGGCAAGTCCAAACAAGAGGCAGGAGATACCTTCCTATTGCACCCACTACACCGTCAGATGTTGCCGAACCATATCGGCATTCAACTCCGTGCTCTTGCCCTGAGCCATCACGGCCCCTTTGGCCATGACCACGTACTTCTCCGCCAGCCGCGCGGCAAAATGAAGCCCTTGCTCGACGAGCAGAATGGCGAACCGGCGCGACTGCTTAAAGCCGATAATGACGTCCTCGATCTGATCGACGATCGAGGGCTGAATCCCCTCCGTCGGTTCATCCAACAAGAGGAGCTTGGGACTGGAGAGGATGGCGCGGCCGATCGCCAACTGCTGTTGTTCCCCCCCGCTCAACACCCCACCCGGACGATGGAGAATCTGGGTCAACTTGGGAAAGAGCTGATAGACCTCCTCGA
>NEWS02000004.1:1239391-1273676 GCA_002869845.2 Nitrospira sp. CG24B
TCAGCAGATCGATCACGGGCTTGAGGGCTTGCCGAGTTGCTCGATCCGCCTCGGCGCGGATGGCATCGAGTTTCGGCAGGAGACTGGCATCGCCTTGCGCAATGAGGAGCGCCGCCGCCGCGCTCCGGACCGCCGCATCCTCACTCGTGATATCGCGGAGTGCGTGCTCGATCGGCGTGGCCACTCCTGCGGCAGCCTCCGAGGCCAACGGCTGCTCTGCCACTGCTATTCCTTGTGAAATGATCAAGAGGAAAAGAAGAATAACAATTTTGGAGAATGGAACCAATCCTCTACACATGGATCTCCATTTTGTGATGGCGTCCGACTCACTATCGATCAGGCGCGTCCGGGCCATTCTTCACCGAATACACGAGATCAGCCATAGACCACTTCTCTGGGTCCGCCTAATCGCTCAGCGGCTCAGGCTTCACCAAGCCCTTGAACTGGTGCATGCCCTTGAGTGGTGTATCCACACTAAATGATGCAGTAATCATTCTACCCATATGTTGCGACTCCAGATATCTCACAAAAGACGGCGTAGACCTATCGGGGAAATCCTGAAAGATTGGGGGGAGATCCACTAGGGAAGTGGAGCCGCCGAGTTTACAGCGAGGGCCAAGCCGCCGCACTGTGGAGAGCTGCTTCCTCGCTCTTGATCTTGATACACGCAGGTTTGACCGAGTGGCCAGCGAATCCCACACAAGCGATGCACACATGCATGGGATGCGGGCCACGCTCATCACCACCATAACCTCCGTGCATACACTGCGGCAGCGGACCGCCCCGCGCAAGGGGGGCTGGAATCTTCGTCACGCACGATTCCAGCCCCTCCCCGACAGACGCTGGACCTCAGGATCAGAACGGCCGGTGACCCGGCGTGCGTCCCGCTCCTACTTCTTTTGTCTGAACGACTCGATACAAATCTGGATACCGGTGTTTTTGTTTTTGTCGGATATTCCTGTTACACTACGCGCCGCTTGAGCTCAACCCAGCAACACAACATCATGAATTTCACGCAAGGCTTCTCTTCGATAGTGCGTCTCAGCCTTCTCCTGCTAAGTTGTTTGGCAATTGGTTGCGCCAGCCATCGCCCTACCACGCCCATTCACGAGGCCTCTCTCGGCGCAGTGTTTCTTGAGGATGTCTCAGACAACTCCTTCCAGGCGGCACATCCCATTAAATTATCAGAAACGACCGTGGCAGACATCTTGCGCGGAGTACACACGAAAGAAAAAAGCGGACTCTTGCTGCTGCTTGGCAAAGCCTTGAAGTCAACGAATCTGAACGATATTCGGACATTCTCCGAGGATGACATCGCATTCCTCACCCCTCATATTGCCAGCGCCCTTGCGCAAGCGACGCCCAATCAACGAGTAGGTTTTCATATCTATTCCACGCCGCAGCTATCACAGGCTCCAAAGGTCAATGAAAATAGAGAGACGACCTCGGGGCATCTCTTCGCTGACGGTCTCTCGCTGCATTTCACGTTGACTCACTACCGATACTATCCAGGGAAAAAACCCACCGCCAGCCAAAAAGAGCCACGTCCACTCCCTGATACGGATGGCCTGCGCGACCGCGAAGTGACCTTCCTCCCGGAGGCCGCCCTCCGACCGGATGCATATGACCGATCGAGCTGGATTGGAAAATCTGAAGATCGATCACTCGCCATTGACTATCAACTGCTGGCGAGAGTCCTTACGACACCTCCACCTTCCGCCCCCGTTGCACAGCCGGTCCCCACAGTCGCAGCGCCCGTTCTACAACAGCCCCCATCGATCCCTGTTCAAGCCGCACCAGGTGGCAAGAATGAGGCTGACCTGCAGGCGTTCAAGGAAGAGCTGAAAGCGCTCCAGAAAAAGGTGGACGAACAGAGCGCAGAACTCCAGCGACTCAAGAACCCACCGCCTAGGAAAAAGTAACGTTCTTATTACGGAAGCTGGTGATGCCCAAGGGTCTCGTGACGGCTCGAAGACTCATCCCCACACACCGCCCTGCGCCTGAGCTCCCGACGATCTGTTCCTTGACTTATTGAGCGGCAGGAATGGGATCCAACGTTTCATCGAGAGAGGAAGACGTTTGAAGATCATCGCTCACTGAGGGCTCCATACTTGCCTCGATCGTCTCAATCGATCCCCCTTCCTCAGACAACACCTCTCCACCGTCCATCGGAAGGAATGCTTGCTCCGCCTCACCAAGCTCCTTGAATTCACGAAGAGGCGGCAGCTGCGAGAGGTCGCTCAAACCGAAATGTTCAAGAAAGAATTTGGTCGTTCCGTACATGATCGGACGACCTGGAACTTCTTTGCGCCCAACGATTCGCACCAGCTTTCGCTCCAACAGCGTGCGCAAGACGCCGGACGTCTCCACTCCACGGATTTCTTCGACCTCCGACCGCACCAACGGTTGTTTGTAGGCAATGATCGCCAACGACTCCAGCGCGGACCGGGACAGCTTCGCCGATGTCTTGGCCTTGTCCAGCCGTTTGATCCAGGGCGCATAGTCCAACTTCGTCACGAGACGGTATCCACCCGCGACGACAGCCAGTCGCACCCCGCGCCCATCTTGATCGAGCGCTTGGCCAAGATGTCGCAGCGCCTCTTCCACATCCATCTTCGGCACATTCCCCATCACGGTCACAAGGCGCGCCACAGACAACGGCTCGGAAGAAACAAAGAGTAGTGCTTCGAGAATCGCTTGGAGCTCCCCTATCCCTTGCACCCGAGGATGATCGACGCTCTGCTCAGGCGGCGATCCATTCGCCTCTTCCATATTCACCGTACTCGTCTCCGGCATATCATGCACCAGATCCGCCGTCAGTGGCGTCATGTCCCCCTCCATTCCATATCGACATCGTCAAGTTCTGCCGGATCAGGCACCAAGGAAAACATCCGTGAGACTAAAATCGGTCCGAATGTTTCCGCTTGGAATACACGAGCCACCCGCAGTCTCATCAATTCAAGTAACGCCAAGAACGTCACGACGACCACCAGCCGATGACTCGCTCCCTCGAACAGCGCAGCAAATGAGACCGAGTCTTTGCCTTCGAGTATTTCCAAAATGAGATTCATTCGCTCGCGTACCGTGAGATTGTCGGGCGCAATCTCAATGAGCCTGCTGCCCGGATTCCGCTCAAGCACTCCCTTGAGCGCATCGACCAGATCAAACAGCGAGACATTCTCCAGCGAAAGATCCTCCTCAACCGCTGCTTCTACTGAGAGCGCTTGCTCGCGCCAAAAGATCTCGCGCCACACCTTTTCCTGGTCGTCGAGCTGACGGGCCGCTTCTTTGAAACCCTTATATTCCAGCAGCCGTCGAACGAGCTCTTCCCGGGGGTCCGGCCCTTCCTCGTCATCGGCGGCCGTCTCATCCACCGGCAACAGCATTTTGGATTTGATCTGCAAGAGCGTCGCCGCCATGACCAAAAAATCCCCCGCCACATTGAGATTGAGTTCTTCCATCGCTTCCAGATACTCGAGGTATTGCCGGGCGATCATCGCGACAGGGATATCGTAGATGTTGATCTCATTCTTTTTGATGAGGTGCAACAACAGATCCAGTGGTCCCTCGAAATTTTCGATACGGACCTGGTACGGAAGCTCTGTTTGCTCAAAATCTTCAGCTTGAGAGTCCACGGCGTCGTTATATCAACTTATGGGGTGACGGGCAAGCCTGATTCTATATGTTGGGGATGATCGAGTGCTCTTTATTTGAGCTTTGCGGCATAGGCCACAAGCAAAGCGGCCACGATGAGAAACATCGCAGTGAGCGCATACTGTCCATTGCTGGGTTGAAGAAGACCACCAGGCTGAGCTGATTCAAGTCGTTTTGTTTCGTCTAACAGAGGCGGGTGATCGAACCGTGCTTTTGCCAGATCGTCTTGTTGCCAGAACTCAGCATGGGAGAAATCAGCTGATCCTAAAAACTGGGCACCCGCAAAAACCGCGTCGCTCTCAAAGGCCGCAAAGCCAAAGAACGTCTCGCGGCTGAAAATCGCTTCACTGAAACTGACCCGCCCCTTGAAGCGACTCCCTGAAAATCCTGTCCCCAGTCCGAACCTCGACCGATCAAATACCGCCGGCTGCTCGAACGTCACTTCTAGGAATTCCGCCATACCGTCGAAGAGCGCGCTGGTACAGTCCACTGAACCTCGAAATGTAGATTGATGAAATCTGGTGCTGGGGCCAAACTTGGTCTCCCGACACCCCACCGGCATGGTGAACTGTCCCTGGACAAAATAGGCTTCTTTTTCGAATGTGGCTCGTGAGAGCTCGACCGGCTTGTGGAACACCGACCGGGAGAGATCCACACCTTCCTTGAAATGGGACCCAGAAACGTCAACAGGCCCTTCAAACCGAAGCGTGCTGTCGGCTGCCCGATGGCGCACTGCGCCCAATAACACGGAATCTCGCAGGCTCAGTGCCTCACGAACGATTCGCTGCCCGTTGCCGCCGACATGATCCTCGCGGTTCGCTCTCTCCGAGGTAAGCCCTGGTGAGCCTGCCGTCGTCTGTACGGCTAGGCGATCGAAGATCAGATCCCCAAGCACCAATACACCAAGGAGATCCACGGAACGCCCCTTGGCGATCTCATCCATAATCACGTCGCCACGCACAGCATGGCTCTCCCGCTCCGCCTGCGTGCAGCTGGGCGAGAGATGGATCACGAGCCCTGCGTCAATTCCAGCTGCAGCCGTCTCGACAACGCAACCAGCATCGGCCTCTGGTGGACAAGTCACCATGGCACAGACAAGCACCAGCACCAGGCACCAACGAAACCGTCTCGTTTTCAGCCTGGCAGTGGGTGAATGATCGAAGCGGCGATGGAACAAGGTGCTGTCCACACTTCTATGGAGGAGAGAGACGAAACATTCGGAAGATGACGAGACACCGCCGCTGGAACCGATCAGTTCCAGCGGCGGTCAGTGAACACCCTAAGCGACTCCAACCTGAGAGCCCTCGCTCTTGCACAAGTGTTTACATCGAACGGAAGATACGAGGGCCCTAGCCAGAAGCCCCAGAGGCCTTGAGATATTAGTTATTTCGATAGTCGTCGTCCAATAAGTCTTCGGATTTATTGATTAACCCGTCCCTATCATCATCGGCATCGAGATCCAGCTCTTCTTGGGCGTCATCTTCTTCGACCTCGTCCTCCATCCCCAGCTCATCGCTGTCCATTTCATCTTCATCGTCAAGATCAGCCTCGTCCGGCTCCATGGGCATAGCTGGTTTCGTCGCCACGGACTTGCGTGGAGCCGCATCCTCTTCTGCCACGAATTTCTTTGCGGGTGCGCTCGGTGGGCTGACCTTGGGTGCAGCCTTCTTCGCAGGTTTGCCAGCCGCTTTCTTGACGGTCTTTTTCTTCAAAGCCGGCTTGGATGCCTTGACGGCCGCCCCCTTCTTGGCTGCCTTCTTCACTGTCTTCTTGACCATCTTCTTCTTCGGCAACGGTGTAGTTTTTTTCGTCCGCGAAGATTTTTTCGTGACGGCTTTTTTCTTCTTGTTCGCCATTCCGATTCCTCCTCTTCGTTTCAGCCAGGCGCAACGGCCTCCATCTAGCATGAACGAACAACCTCTTGCAACCATCCCGCTTCTTGGCTTTCATCGATTGGCTCGTTCGCCCGTTCTTAGGATTCAATAGAGAACGATTCTGGCATCCTACGAGATGAGCTAAGGTGGGCAGCTGACAGGGCACCTCCAAGCGATCCGGCTCAATCCCATGCTATTATGACGAGGCGCCTCGATCACGAGTCTGAATCCTCTCTTTCATTTCAGGCTCTTATGAAGAAACCGCTTTATTGAGCATGGAGTAACGCCGACGTGAACCGCTTACGCATCATGACGATTGCCCTAGGGATCGGAACCGCCACAGGTGGACCCGCCCTGGACCTCTCCCCTGCCACACAGATTCTGATGGAGAACGGATCGCCCTATTACATTCCTGCCACCGCCACCATGGCGAGCGGCACACCCATTCGCTGGGATAATCCGACGCCAACCCACCATACTGTCACCCACAGCGACTGTATGAGAGAAGACCGTCCCTGCCTGTTCGATTCGGGAGCAGTCGCACCGGGAGGACACTTTACAGTGCCGGGCTTGCCGGTCGGCCGGTACCCCTATCACTGCGGTATCCATCCCATCATGCGAGGCCAGCTGGTCGTGACTGACGATCCTTCAACACCGTCTCAGCTATAAAACATCGATCAACTTGCAGGATGGCTGATCGCTCCTGTAGGCTGCCGGTGCTCAGCACGAAAACACTGCTCGTCATGAAACCCGCTGCTGCTGTCCATCCTCCTCAAAATCTGGCTGGAGAGGCCCTGAGCCTCCTGGCTTGGCACATGCCCGACCTCGTCGCCTATCACCATCACTCGGACGAATGGTGGTTTGCCCCGCTCGATGACAACCTACCGCTCATCCGCCTAAACCGCACCGGCTTGGACATGCTCAAGGCCATGAACGGCCATACAACGGTCGGTATGCTCGTTGAACAGTACGGCACGAAAATCTGTGGGCCGGACGGGCAACCAGGGTCCTGGCACCTTGAACGATGGGCCACGCCCAACTATTCCCTCTGCTATTTCGGAACGGACCCACCAGGAGGCCATCGACACAACGCCAAGTGGGATATCCTGCTCCAACAGATCCGCGAAGGCTGGTCGGGACAGAAAGGCTTCGAGGGCGAGGAACACCTGGAAGATTTCCATCATCATGAGCTTGCCCAAAGCAAAGAAGATGACAGCCACTTTGACCTGATCGAAACCACCGTCTCCCATCTCTTCCGTGAACCGAGCGAAGCCCTGAGCGGCTTGACCTACGGGCGGCTCCTTATGCGGCAACTGCGTCGACTCGGCTGGTTCAGTCCCAAGCCCAAGGTCCTCCTGGAAATCGGCGGGGGACTGGGTTACCTCGCACAGGAACTCGGCAAGGATCTGTTGCCCTTCGAAAAGCAGGGCATCACATACCTGTCACTCGACATCACGCAACCATTCCTCACACTCCAAGTCACTCGAGCCAAAGTCGGCGGATGGCAGGTCTCCGGCACCAGGGCCAATGCCGAATCGCTTCCGTTTGCCGATCACTCCATCGATCTCGTGATCGACAACGAGAACATGGCAGACATGACACCGGCGCAACTAAGTAGGAAAGAGCTGACATCCGGGGTTGGAGAGACCGCTCAACACCAAGAAGCGCTGGATTGGATCAGACGGCTTCGCCTTCCAATCGAAGCAGACCCGCCTGAATCAGTGATCTTTAACTTAGGACCGATTCGCTTCGTCGCCCATCGCAGGGTGACTTGTGGGCTTGTATAAGCCTGTCTGTCATCGATGTACCGGGGATGCACATCAGCGGCGCTTCGCTCGCTGTTGCGCGCTCCTAATGCCGAGCGTTAGGAGACGGTTAGCCCACAGCGAAGGACTTGGATTGGGGCAAGTCTTGCATCCAACATTTGATTTCTGCCGGGCATCGGAGATGTTCGAACCCTGCCCCTTGAGCACAACACGGAAATCGTTATACGTGAACGAGGCCATGCTTGATCTCGATCAACGTCCGCAACTCCCAATCGGTCTTGCAAGCGGCAATGGCCTCGATATAGGGCGCATGGTGGGCTCTGTTGGGGCTTATGGCATATCGATCGCGATCTTGGAGATATTCCTTCGCGTAGTTCCGAATAGCTTCAATCAGATCTTCCAAGGCAGCATCGGCGGTCGGTAGTTCCGTCACAAGATCTAGCTCTGGACACTTGGCACAATAGTGGCCGTTGTCCTTCGCAAGAAGAACCGTCAAGAGAGCCTCAGCAACCATGATCTTTGGTTCTCTCTCTCAACGACGGGTCATCTTTGAAATTCTCATGACGGTGCCTCCCACCGAATTGCATTGTAGTCTACCGGTTGAGCACGAGCAACTCTGTCATTCTCTTCCTGGCTCACCGATTTCCTGCCTGCCTCTCCAAATCTATCAGCACCCCTTCCCGCAATCCCAGATCACTGACAAGCACGCTCTGCTGCCCTAGCGTCTCCATGATCGGCCGAATAATGATCGCCCCGGCGGCGATGACTTCTTCGCGGTTCTTTTCCAAGCCAAGCAAGCCAACTCGCTCGGCCTTTGTCCTAGTGAGCAGCGCACGCTCCAACTCTCTGATAGTTTCCAATCTCAGCACGTAGTTGTGGATTCTAGCCGGTTCATAGGTCGGGAGCTTCTGAGCCATGGCTTCGAGAGAAGTGACTGTGCCAGCCGTTCCAACAAATCTAGCTTGTCGATAGTCACCCATCGCGGCAACAGCCGCTTTCGTTTCTCGGGTCACCCACGCTCGTGCCTGCTGGAGCTCCTCGGCAGTCGGTGGATCATGGTGCAGTATCCGCTCGCAGAGGCGGACGACTCCGATATCAATTGACTGCACAATAGGCTTCCCGCCAGGTCTATCCAGAATGAACTCGGTGCTCCCGCCGCCGATGTCCAGAGCCAGAATGTCGGTCACCCCTGTAGGAAGTCCTGACCGAATGCCGAGCAGCGTCCGACGCGCTTCTTCCTCGCCCGAAATCACCTCGACATCGAATCCAGCTTCTCGCTTGACCCGTTCAAGAAACTCATCTCGGTTCACGGCGTCTCGAACAGCGCTCGTTGCCACCACCGAGGACTGCTCGACCTGATAGCCATCGATGACATTCCGCCACTCTTGGAGACAGGCAAGAACCCGATCCATTGCGACTGAACTCAGTCTTTTAGTCTGATCGACGCCTTCCCCCAAGCGGAGGATGCGCCGTTCTGATCGAAGTTCTGTGAGGGGATGCCCAGGGGCTAGATCCGCAATCAACAAGCGACAGGTGAGGGTGCCGATATCGATGCCGGCGAATCGTCGCCGGTGCTGACGCGGCTCACTCATTGCTCGTTCCGAATGTCTTGCATGTCGGCTTCCAGTTTCTTCTGCGACGCCTTGAGTACCTCAACCTCCTTGACGAGACGCACAATTTCGGCGTCGTACACCACCCGCTCTGCCGTTTCGCCTCGCTCCTTCATATCGATGGCCCGCTCGCCGATGTCTTTGTACAGATCAGACAGCTGTTGTTCGAGCTTGCGGAGCTCTAGCCTCATGCGAAGCAGTTCCGTCTCTTCCAGAGCACGTCCTGCCGCATGGACGGTCCCCAGCCTCAGAGTAGCGATCCCGGCTCGCAAGTCATCTTTTATCCGCTGCAACAAACCCATACGACTCCCGGCTGACAGGGTACCATGTGTCACGCTGACAGCGACAATTCTATCGTGTCAGCCTGCACTTCTGTCAGCGTATCAGTTCAGTCAACTGATTGAACCTAACTCCAACTTTTTCTCCCATTTCCGCAACATCGCCGCTCGCAATTCCTGGTGGGCTGACTCTTTCAATCCTGGGTCCGTTTTCAGCAGCGTAAAAGCCTCCTGCCTGGCCTGCTCTAACAGATCAGCGTCTCGCACCAGATTCGCCACACGAAACTCCGGCATCCCCCATTGGCGCAACCCAAAGAACTCTCCAGGGCCTCTGATCCGCAAATCATCTTCGGCAATCACAAATCCATCGTGTGACCGGACCAGCGCCTCCAGTCGTTCTCTTGCCGTAGACACCGATTCCTCACTTCCCATCGCACGTCCGCCCGACTGCGCCCGTCCTCGTCCCAGATGCTGGGCCATCAAGAGACAATAGGATTGTTGGTTGCCTCGCCCGACTCGTCCGCGCAATTGATGCAATTGTGCAAGGCCAAACCGCTCGGCATGTTCGATCAAGATGACGGTCGCATTCGCCACATCGACTCCTACTTCAATCACTGTCGTCGCGACCAACACCTGAATTCTTCCGGCCTTAAAGTCGGCCATTACCGCTTCTTTTTCAGCCGCTTTCATGCGCCCATGCAGTAGGCCGACACGGAATTCCGACAATTCCCCGTTCTGCAACTGCTCGGCTCCCTGAATCGCTGCTTGAAGATCGATCTTTTCCGATTCGTCCACCAGCGGATAGACCACATACGCTTGCCGTTCGGCGCGCAACTCATCGCGCACAATCTGATAGGCACGCCGTCGCTGCGCATTTTGAAAAAGAAATGTTCGCACCGGCTTTCGTCCAGGCGGCAGGACATCAATCACCGAGACATCAAGGTCACCATAGACCGTCATAGCCAATGTCCGGGGAATGGGCGTGGCCGTCAAGACAAGCACGTCCGGCTTGTAGCCCTTGTCGATCAGAGTCTTCCGCTGCAGTACACCGAACTTGTGCTGCTCATCGACCACCACCAACCCCAAACTCTTGAATTGTACTCCCTGCTGAATGAGGGCATGCGTTCCGATCGCCACGTGAACCTCACCCGATGCCAGTCGCGCAGCCTGTATCTTCTTCACCGAAGCTTTGTCTCCTCCACGAACGAGAGTCGTATGCAATCCTAGCGCCTGCAACGTTCCGGACAGGTTTCGATAGTGCTGCTCCGCCAGAATCTCGGTCGGTGCCATCAGCGCAGCCTGATAGCCTGAACCGCAGGCCAGCACCAGCGCATGCAAGGCGACCGCCGTTTTTCCGGATCCCACATCGCCTTGCACCAGACGATTCATGGGACGCGGCGAAATCATGTCCTGAAATATTTCGCGAATGACCCGATCCTGCGCGGCTGTGAGGCAAAATGGCAAGAGTCGACCAAGCTTGTCTAAGAGAGGTGTCTGCGAGTTGAACCGCAATTCCTTCGGCTCTTCGTGCACCGCTCGATGCCTGCTCGCCAAGGCCAATTGCAGCAAGAGGAGTTCTTCGAACGCCAAACGCCGGTGCGCCGGCGTCTTCCCTCGTTCCAGAAGCTGAAGATCCGTGCCGGTCTTGGGGAAATGGACGTCTTGCAGCGCGTCATGGATCGGGATCAGCCGCAGCCGCGCTCGAAGAGACACGGGCAGATGGTCAACGACCTCACGCCCATGGTCTGCTAACAGATTCCTCACCAGCATCCGCATCTGACGAGAGGTCCATCCTTTGGTCTCATGGTAGATCGGAACGATTCGACCAACATGCAACGTCGATTCAGTGTCTTCTCCGATGACCTCGTATTGCGCCACCTCCATGCGCGGGACCATCCATCCCTGTCGATCGGCTATCACCCTCCCGCTCATCATTACGCGAGTCCCAACCGTCAGCATCTCCTCCAAATATGGTTGATTGAAGAAGACCACCTGCATTCGCCCAGACTGATCTTCAACGCCGACTTCCACGAGACTCAACCGCCGATTCCTTGTTCGTTTCGCCTCACATGATCCGATCACCCCACAAATCGAGACACTCATCCCTGGAACGAGATTTCCGATCGGTGTCATGATTGATCGATCCTCATAACGCCACGGGATGGTCCAGAGCGCATCCTCCACCGTCGCGATCTGCAATCGTTGCAAAACATTGGTGCGCTTCGGCCCGACGCCTTTGATGAACCGGACAGAATGATTCCAGAGATCGGATCTGCCGGCGCCCGCCACGTTGGGGTGACTGGAAACCTGCGTTGGCAAATCTTTTTGGGGGATGAGATTCTCTTGATCAATCGCTCGAAGCGCCTTAATGAGCACCGTTGCCGCCTGCAATCGCCGACGTTGCTCATCCAAAGGAAGCGCTGGTTGAAAATCGACGAAGAGATCCCGCAATGAAATCAGACGGGCTTCAATGGCCTTGGAGTACACGTCTTGACGGAGAGCCGACAAAACTTGTGACGAGATAAATGAACTGAGATTTGTGACAGCGCCTAGGTGAGCCCCAGCATCTCGGCTTGCAAACTCGATCGGGCGCGCGATGCGGTCCAACCACTCCTGAAGCGGCGTGTGCGGACTCGATTCGGTGGGAGCCGGCATACGGGAGGGGATCGTAGCACAGCAACCCTCAGCGCTCAATGTAGAAGCTACACGGCGCATCAGGATCCATCGACTGTTTTCACTCGATTGCTTGGTCGTTTTTCCGTAGGGTGCTACACTCGATTTCAACAATTCATGTATCGCCGCAACATCAAACATATTCTGATACCGCTTGCCGCCGTCCTGGCTCTGGTGATTGGCTACAACCTCTTTCTCAAGCCTATCCTACCGCCGATGGTGCAGCGCACAGAAACCATCGAACCGGTCGCGCCTCCTCCCGCTCCGCCACGAAGCGCGTCACCCGAGAGTGAGGACAAGTCGGTTCGCGTACTCGATTACAGTGTGGTCCCGCCTACCCCCCATGAGGGCCTACTGGAAGCCATTCGCGATGAAATTGAAAAACATAACTTATCGCTTGCCGAAACGAAGCTGAAAGAGCTCCCTTCGACTGTCCTGTCAGGCGCAAAGTCCAAGCCCTTCGTCGCAATCCTGTGGAACAATCTCGGATTGCAGCAGGAACGACTCAATGGCACTCGGGCTTCGCTCAAAGCGTTCAAGCGAGCGGCGGATCTCGACGACTCGAATTCCGTGATCCTTATGAATCTGGCCCATGCCTATTGGGAACAGCGGGACCACGCGCTGAATGCGGAATTCCTGATGAAATTGATGAAGGTGGCCCCAGAAGAACCATTCCCGCATTTGGCTATGGCTGACTTGTTACAAGAACAGGATGAACTACAGGAAGCCGCGAAACACTTGGACCAGGCAGCTGACCGAGCACGACACGATCCAGGATTGCGATCCTACCTCGCCGCCGTCACGACAAAAGTTCGCCGCACGCAGTCGGTTGAATCCCGCATGACCGTAAAAAGCAGCACTCACTTTGTCGTGAAGTTCGACGGTGAGGAAGACCAGAATACTTGGATCTCAGCGCTGGAAATTCTGGAAGAAGCCTATCGAGAGATTGGACAGAAGTTCAGTCATTTCCCCACGAAGCCGATCATGGTCGTCCTCCACGCCAAGGATTCGTTTCAAGGGGCGACCGGAAGCCCGGCTTGGGCCGATGGCCTCTATGACCCCACTCTTGGGCGCATTCAGATTCCCACTCAAGGGGCGACCACGGATCGAAAGTGGTTGACGAGCGTACTTCGTCACGAATATGTCCACGCCCTACTCCATGATCGCTTCGGAGCAAGCAGCAGCGCGGTGCCAACCTGGCTGAACGAAGGCCTGGCCATGCAATTGGCCGGAGATGCATGGCCTGAGCTTGATCAGGCCATGAGCGGAGATTTCACGGTTCTTCCCTTAACGTATTTAGAAGGCTCTTGGGGCGCGCTGCCGGCGAGTGCGTCGATAGTGGCCTACGCAGAAGCGAATTCGGCAACACGCTACTTGATTGAGCGATGGGGAATGGCTCGCGTCGATGAACTGCTCAATGCGTTGCAAGCGAAGTCCTCCTTAGCCGATGCGATTCAGAACAAACTATCTGTCTCCTACGAACAGTTCCACCGGCAGTGGCTCGAGAGCTTCGAAGCGGGCGAACCGTAACGTTGCTCTACTTGCTTGCTCATCGATTGGCCTTAGAGACTAGATACTCACGCTGCTAGATCGATCCTGCGACAAACTCTTCCTGCGGAAAGTCAGGCCAAGAGGGAAGTAGATCAGCCTGATCGCTGTGCGACTGCTCTGGCCCTTCATCGGACTCCCGCTGAGATAGCTGATCCTCCCACAAAACTTTCTTTCCACTTGGATCATACATGCGAATACTGAAGTCAAAGGTATGCGAGTTCGCGAGTGGGCTGCTCTTCGGCTGGAGCGATGGGCCTGCAATCAGCTGGGCTCGCGGAATTCTCATTCTGACAGTCGTAAACTCATCCTCCCATACAAGCATGCCGGTCGCCAGGTCCATTGCACGCAGTAAAAACACCGGCTCCTCGATAGTCGCTTCAACCATCTGTACCTTCGTGATGATTGCGTGCCTCGGCAGCACGGTCGATACGAGCTTCCCTTCTGCCTTCCCGTCAGGCTGCACCAAATTGAGTCGCCCTTCCCATTGGAACACTCCGGTGTTTGCATCGTATACCCGCAATACAAAATTAGAGAGATCTGTCGCGCCAAGCCCAACTCCACCAGCAAAAATACGCGGCCCGCGACTCGACCTCACCCCATCGCTTTCCTTGACGGCTAGCTCGTAGACTTCATCAGACAAGATGTTGCCCGATTCAGCGTCATAGACCTTTACTGTGATCGTCGAGACGGTACCGATTTGATACCCAAACCCCGCTGCCACAATTGTCTTTTTTTCTTCTGCGCCGGTTGCGCCCCAAGCCTGACCAATAGAGAATAAGAGACACCAAACGACTGCAACTACCCAGCTCACGGCCTTTGAAGGATCAAGGCAAGCACTGCCCTGCGGTTGATCGGTCACATGGTCTAGGCCAGAACAACTCGGCAACGCGACCCATCTGTGCAACATAGATTTACCCTCCAAGAAGCTGTGTGCATTCTGAAAGAGGGTAAGTCGTTCGTAAATTCCTCGCTGTTAGGAAGAAGCCCCTCGAAAGGGGGGGGCTTGGAGGAGAAAAGGACCCGCTTCGTCAGTTTTGTCGACTAGGGGACTTGGCTTTGCCAAACCATTGATACCGATGGCGTGCTATCCATGCCATAGTCCCATTCGGCCAGCCGCTTTGAGAAAGGGAACCCTAACCACCACAGCAGAAGTTTCCCACCTGGGAGGTTAGGGACGAGAGGGAGAAACGCGTCAAGCCCTTTGAGCACTTCTCCTGAAGGTTGAATCAAGAAAACCGTCTCCGGGCGACCAGGACGATACACTCGCCTAGGGCCAGTTTGGCCTCGTCGCTCTGAGTATGTGAGGAACCTAATATCTATTCCTGATTGACGAACTCATAGCAGGTATTCACGATAACCAGGCACCCATTGCCGAACTTTTCTTCGACAGTCTATAGTCACCGGATGCAACAACGCCCCTTGCTCGCTCTAGTACTCAGCACCCTCATCGTTGAGGCAGGGTTTCTCTTCGTACAGAATGGCGCCTCCATCCCGCTCGTCATGGATTGGAAGATCAACTTTTTTATCCTCATACCTCTTGGACTCGCTCTTTTGATTTGGTTCCAGTTTCGATGGGTATCAGCGGTTTGTGTCTTCTACGCTACCGTTGGGTTGGCAATGGACATGGCAACGATCGTTCAGGCACCGGCAAAGGATTCAGAGGGTATTGTCTCCATGATGGCCAGCGGAGTCAGCGGGCTTTTCTATTTCTGCTTGATCGTGTTCGGCGGACGGTCGTTTTTGGGCGTGGGCCAGGGACCGACGCCTCCAGAATCCCATCCTCCCAGTCCTCCGTCCCTTTCTTGAGTGGAACGGGCTTGACGCTAACGAATCCAGCTTCTTTCAGCCATTTCGTCGTTTCCGATGTGGAATAGGTATTCCCCCCGCGTGTGAACAACAGCATCGACACAGCAAACAAACTTGCTTCTACTGGGTGCACACCTTCGCGATCGTGTAGAAACGCATCTTGGATGATGAATCGACCCCCCGGCCTCAATGCCGCCCACGCTCGGCGAAAAATAGCCTGGTTCTCTTCCGGCGAATAGATGTGCAGCACGTTCGAATACCAGATCACATCATAGGTCCCAGGGATGGGTTCGCTGGAGAAATCAAGCGGGAGATAGGAGAGTCGCCGCCTCACTGTGTGAGTGTCGGCGATTTCTTTGGCTACTTCAATCGCGGCCGCTCGATCACAGACAGTGGCGCGAAGCAGTGGGTGCTTCGCGAGAAATGCCATGGCGTAGGTGCCTGGCCCTCCGCCGAGGTCCAGCAGTGTTCTAGAGCCAGCTAAAGGAATCTGGGCCGCAATTGCCGGGGCAATTTCCAAGGTCCTGTGGTGCATGGCCCACGTGAATTGTCGACGATAGTCGGGACTGTCTGGAGTATCATGGTCGATCGGCAAGCCACTCCGCACGGATTCCAACAGTCGTATCCAGTCCGCCCAATGGCTTTTGATCAAATTCAAATAGCCGCCTCGATAGGCGCGATGGTCCGCATTCAGCGCGGTTGCTCCCAACCGGCTATTCCTATAGCTGGCTCCTTGTTTCCGTAATATCCCGACCGCGGCGAGATTACGACACAGGATGCTCAAACCCCGTTCGCTGACCTTGAGCTCCTTGGCAAGGTCAGGAATGGTCCACGATCGATCGCCGACAGTCGTGAAGAGATCCAGCTCCAGCGTAACCAGCAACACGCGTGGCAATCGATAGGCTGAGACGGCGGTACGAAATTTGTCGAAGGTCGTGATGCGTTGAGTCACGATGCGCTTCCGATTTGCCGACAGCACCATCGGAGGAGATCTTCCAGCTTGGCTCGATTCTGCAGATCCGCATCTCGTGCAAACGTGACCGCCACAAACTCGTCAGTCATCTCGGTCTCCTCAATAAACCCGGATTGAAGGAGGAGCGCCCGGTACTTGGCAACAGCCGGCTGAAGAAAGTATTTGGCCTGCTTCGCGACTTCATCGGTTCCTAAATCCTCCGGCGTTCCTTCCGACATCATCGCCATGACATCTTCCATCGCGACCCCATATTGGCAAAGGACTCTCCCGTCCGGTCTGACTTCCAAGAGCCAACCATCAGCTCCCAGATCCATAACGAGCGGACCGTTGGGCTCCAATTCGTAAAACTTGGGAAAAGAGCGACGCAGGTCAGCACGAAGCTGGGCCCATGGTGAGGAAGCCGGCTCCGTCATGCTTGTATCCCTCGACGAGGTCCCGACTGATACGGATCTGCGAGACGGACACGAAGGGTGTGTAGGCGCTGGGTGTTTTCTTCCAGTTTCGGCAGATGATACTTGCGATCCATCTGCACCACCTGTTCGAGCAGATCGGCGGCGTCCTGCAAACGCCCCATGTCCTCATAACATTGAGCCAACACGTATCGGGCGCCGCCGACGCGAAGCTCATCGCGTAACCGCTCGGCGACCGACTGGCTGGTTTGACAACAGGCAGTGGCCTCGTCGTAGCGCTTTTGCATCAAGAATGTGCGGCCGATCATGCGCCAGGCGTCCGCAACACCGCCCAGATTCCCCAAGCGGCGCATCAACGCCAACGATCGTTCGTACAACTGAATAGCCTCCTCAAAGTGACCGGTTTCACGAGCCACCAAACCAAGGTCCGAGAACAGGACGGCTTGGGCCGGCTCATCATGCGTTTTGGTCATGAGATCAAGGGCCTCCAGATAATACGCCCGCGCCCGATCCCATTCGCCGGCATCAGCCCGAAGGTTTCCGAGGTTTGCTAGCGTCGTCCCGATGCCTTTTTCATCACCGAGAACTTTTTGCAATTCCAAGACCTCCTGATAATTCGCCTGGGCCGCATCGCGCCGTCCGCTGACCGCGCAAATGTTCCCCAGGTTGCCAAGTGTGGCGACCAGGGCACGTTGATCACCGGTGAGCCGATCATATTCTAATGCCTTGGCGTAACAGGTATAGGCCTCCGTGTAGTACCCTCGTGAGAAATGCTCGTTGCCTTGTCGATTCAATTCTTCAGAGAGGCTGTGACGCACTGTCATGGCGTCACTGACAAGAGCTGTTCCACGTGCTGTTTCCCGCCGGCGAGGATGGAGACGCCGTCTCCGACAAGCAGACTATCGAAGTTGTACTTCAAGAGGCGGCAAAGCCCGTCCTTGGCCTTTTGGACGTCCGCGTACTTTTCGGCAGGAAGCAGACAGAGGGAACCGGGTGGTTTGCCGATCAGCGCATCCCCTACGATCAGCACACCTCGCCCCCGCTCTATGAACAATGCGGATTCTCCCGAAGACTTTTGATCCTTCAGATGGATCGCCCAGATCCCGCCGGGTAATAGCTCACCATCCTTGTAGGTCTTCGTTGGCGTCACATCCATCTGGGCAGCATCGGCTTCCGGCACTCGCAGCTGACACCTGAGCTCTGCCTGATAGGCCGCAGCCTCTCGGATGTGATCTCGGTTCGTGATGATGATGTAGTCGATCGGCTCATGTCGGCGGACGACCGTCCTCGCCTCGGCCGTCATCGGGGGTGGGTCTACCAGAATCTTATGTTCACCGATCACGAGAAACAATCCATTGAAGTCGAGCTGCTTCTCCTCGGAAAACCACGACCATTGCCAGATATCGGGCAGGACTTGTTTCATAGCAAGATATGGCGACGTATTATCATTGGGGATTCATGACATCACAGAACTCACAGGGCTGCGATGGCGTCCTTGACCGTCTTAGTGACCTTCGTCTGGATACTTGCTTCGTGAGGCAAATCGATAATGTCGTCTTCAGGGACGGTGATAAATTTACGATTCGGCCCTTTCGTCAGCGAGATCAAGAACATACTGTTGGAAGGAGTGACAGGAATCACGACTTGGACAGACCCGTCAATTCCCTGTACCACTTCTAGAAACTTTTGTTTCCCTTCCTCCATCTCATCCATCGTTTCCTTTTCTCCTCTCTGCACTCTTATTATCGCGTGCGAAGGGGGACTGATGCTTCTCTGGCGCTCCCGGGTTCAGCAGTAGGTAGAGATCGAGCCCTCCCCAGTGGAAGGAGATCGCCTTTTTGAAGTGCTCGATGTTGCGGAACCCGCAGGCCATGCGCTTGATCTTCTGGATCTGGCTGTTGAGCCCCTCGCTCATCGCAACCTCTTTTTCGAGAAGAGAATAGCTCCTCGTGATCAAGAGACCATGATCCTATACTGCTCCTGTGCTTCACCGGAAGACCTTTGCATCTCCTGAGGTCATCGGCGCCTAGGAGCTGCATCCTACCATGGCAATTTTTGGAGGGGCAACCGCAGCGTAGAGTAGAAACTAATCTTGGGCAGGGCCTTCGCGCTGGTTCAGCATATCCTTGAGCTGGTCCTTGGCCGTCCCCTCAAATCGAACAAACTCGATTCCAAATCGATCACCTTGCTTCCATCGGACGATGGCAAGAGTGATGATGATCGGAGACCGAGCACCTGGAGGCTGCACGTGAAGACGCACGCGCGCTCCGATAGGAAGCTGGATCTGACTGTCAACCTCACCTCCGGCAAGTGTCAGGTTCATCACAGTCCCATAGCCCGATCCTTCATCTCCTGTGAATTGGACGGGATAGTCGACCGGCACTCGAGGCCGACCTCTTGGGTGCAGCTCTTGTTCGTCGTCTTGCTCTGGAGCCATCATGTCGTAGGAGTCCCGGCCACTCAATGCCCTGATTCGAACAGCCCAAGCTGGAGCTCTTCCGCGCGAGTAAACGGAATGGGATAGCGCTCGGTAAAGCAGGCGGTACAATACTGATCGGGCGCCATCGGCGCGGATGTCAGCATGCCGTCGATGCTCAGATACGCCAGACTGTCGGCCGTAATATATTTACGGATTTCCTCAATCGAATGATCGGATGCGATCAGCTCTTTCTTGGTGGGCGTGTCGATCCCATAAAAACAAGGCGACAGGATCGGCGGTGAACTGATCCGCATATGCACTTCCTTCGCCCCGGCTTGGCGGATCATCTTGACGATCTTGCGGCTGGTCGTTCCTCGAACCAATGAATCGTCGACGACGACGACCCGCTTCCCCTCCAACACTTCCGGCACGGCATTCAACTTTACTTTCACGCCGAAGTGGCGAATCGATTGTTCCGGCTCGATAAACGTTCGCCCGACATAATGATTGCGGATGAGGCCGGTTTCAAATGGAATGCGCCCACCCTCTGCATAACCGAGGGCCGCAGGAACCCCGGAGTCCGGAACGGGAATAACCACATCCGCCGGCACCCCTGATTCTTGCGCCAACCGCCGCCCCAACGCTTTTCGTGTGCCATAGACGGCGTTCGCGCCGAAGATTCGACTGTCGGGTCGAGCAAAGTAAACATATTCAAACACACACATGGCCGGATTCACTTTAGGAAAGGGATGATGGCTGTCCAGCCCTTGCTCAGTGATAACGATCAGTTCACCCGGTTCGACTTCGCGAACATATTCGGCATCGAGTAAGTCAAAGGCACAGGTCTCCGATGCCACCACCCAACTGTTGCGCAGGCGCCCGATACACAACGGCCTGAGTCCATAGGGATCGCGGGCGGCGATGAGGCCGTTATCGGTCATCAACACCACGGAGAATGCGCCTCGGACTTGGGTCAGG
Source organism: Nitrospira sp. CG24B (assembly GCA_002869845.2). Classification (GTDB taxonomy): domain Bacteria; phylum Nitrospirota; class Nitrospiria; order Nitrospirales; family Nitrospiraceae; genus Nitrospira_D. The sequence goes on from NEWS02000004.1 coordinate 1,259,384, forward strand.
GCATCGACGATACGCGCGAGAAAGGAGTCTGCGCGTGAATGGGCAATGAGGTGGATGATGACTTCACTGTCCGATGTGGACTGGAAGATCGCTCCGTAGGCTTCGAGCTCATGCCGAAGCATCTGCGCATTGATCAGATTGCCGTTGTGAGCCAGAGCTAAATTACCCAGCGCAAAGTTGACGATGAGCGGCTGAACGTTCTTGAGATCGTTACCGCCGGTCGTCGAGTAACGGTTATGACCAATGGCCATATGACCTGGCAGTTTCTCCAGCACCGATTTATGAAAAATGTCGGCAACCAGCCCCATCCCCTTCTGAACAAAAAACTGCTCTCCATCTCCAGACACTATCCCCGAAGCCTCTTGTCCACGGTGCTGAAGCGCATACAGCCCCAAATAGGTGAGATTCGCGGCCTCCTCGTGCCCATAGACGCCGAAGACCGCACACTCATCATGAAACTTATCGGGATCGATGATCGGTAATTCTGTTGGCATAGCGTCGCGTCTGATGGAAGAACTAGGTGTGGTGGACTGCGCGTTCCAGCGAACAGGCCCATTGGTCATACAATGCCGTCACCGGCTGGTCGATCACTGATTCCGCCGACGCCCCTTCTCGGAGATGAACGGTCAGCCGCGCACCAGTCACAGATCCGATCATTTCAGCGGGTACCCCGAAACGCCTGGCCTGATCGAGAATCGTCTGTCGATGGGTGGACTGGGACGAGATCACGACACGCGACTGGCTTTCACCGAACAGCATGGCGTCCTTTCGTAATCGACCTCGTGACAACTGTACCACTGCGCCCAAGAGTTGTCCGGGACCAGAGATGCAACTTTCCGCCAGTGTCACGGCAAGACCGCCGTCGGAACAGTCATGCGCAGATTGCAGGAGACCGTCACGAATCAGCGACAACAGACAATCATGGAGAGCCTGTTCGGTATCGAAACTCAAATACGGTGGCGATCCTTGTTCACGCGCATGCATAACTTTGAGATATTCCGACCCCCCCAGATCTTCCCGCGCCGATCCCAATAGGATAATGTCGTCGCCTTCCTGCTTAAACCACTGGGTCATCGTCCGCTCAGCCTCTTCGATCAGTCCGACCATGCCCAGCATCGGCGTCGGATAGATCGAGAGCCCATTGGTTTCATTATAGAAGCTGACATTCCCGCTCACGATAGGAATCTTGAAATGCTCGCAGGCATCTTTCATCCCTTCAATCGCCAGCACAAACTGCCACATGATGTCGGACCGTTCCGGGTTCCCGAAATTAAGGCAATCGGTTAAGCCGATCGGCGAGGCACCCGAACACACGAGATTCCGCGCCGCCTCAGCCACGGCCAGCCTGGCCCCTTCATAGGGATTCAACAGGCAATAGCGGCTGTTGCAATCGACCGTCATGGCCACAGCTTTGTTCGTGCCTTTGATCCGCACCACTGCGGCATCGGATCCAGGACGAACCATCGTATTCGTCCGCACCATGTGATCATACTGTTCGTAGACCCACCGCTTGCTGGCGATGGTCGGCGACTCCAACAAGGCCAACAAGGCCACATTCACGTCTTTCACATCTGGAAGGACGTCATAATTCAGGTTCGTCAGCATATCCTGATACGCGGGTGGCTGATAGGGCCGTTCATACCGAGGTCCATCGTCGGCCAACGATTTGGCAGGAATTTCCGCCACGACCTTGCCCTGATCTTTCACACGCAAGATACCGTCTGCCGTCACCTTTCCGACTACAGCCACATCCAAATCCCACTTCCTGCAAATGGCGATACAGTCCTCTTCTTTGCCGGCTTTTGCCACCATTAACATCCGCTCTTGCGACTCGGACAGCATGATCTCGTATGGCGTCATCCCCGGCTCTCGCCTCGGGACCACGGTCAGATCCAATTCCATTCCGTTGCCGGCACGGGAGGCCATCTCGCACGACGAACTCGTCAACCCTGCCGCCCCCATATCTTGAATCCCGACAAGTAGATCTCGCTCCATCAACTCAAGACAGGCTTCGAGGAGCAATTTTTCGGTAAAGGGATCGCCGACCTGTACCGTCGGACGCTTCTGCTCTGATTGATCGTCGAACGAATCGGACGCCATCGTCGCCCCATGAATCCCATCACGGCCTGTTGTTGAGCCGAAGTAGATCACGGGATTACCGACGCCTGCCGCCGTGCCACGGAAAATTTTGTCTGTATGGGCCAGACCGAGACAAAACACGTTGACCAATGGATTCAGCGCGTAGATATCATTGAAGACGATCTCGCCTCCCACGGTAGGTACTCCCATGCAATTGCCGTAGCCGGCAATGCCGGAAACGACCCCCTTCATGAGATGACGAGTCTTGGGCGAGTGCAGCTCTCCAAACCGTAAGGAATCGAGCAACGCAATCGGCCGTGCTCCCATGGTGAAGATATCGCGCAAAATCCCGCCGACGCCCGTCGCCGCCCCCTGATAGGGCTCGATAAACGATGGATGGTTATGCGATTCCATCTTGAAGACGACGCAGAGTCCATCACCGATATCGACCGCTCCGGCATTCTCACCAGGCCCTTGCACAACACGAGGTCCAGTCGTCGGCAGCTTCTTCAGATGTACGCGTGAACTCTTGTACGAGCAGTGCTCAGACCACATTACCGAGAACATGCCGAGTTCCGTCAGATTGGGCTCACGCCCGAGAATATCGACGATCTTTTGGTATTCCTCGCCCGTCAGGTTGTGCTGAGCGATGAGATCTTTGGTGATACGTGGTGTGTCGGCCTGCATTATGCCCTAGCGATCACAGCGACAAAGAATTTCATGGGACGTTCTGACTCACCGAGGGCTCAGCTCCAAACAAATGCATGCCGCATACTTATGGGCGTTGTACACCGTAACCAGCGAGGCACCAAACTTGTGCCTCGCTGGTCAGTTGATTTGGAGACTAAGATCTACTGCACTTCCACCTTAATCGCTGACTCAGCAGCCAAGGTCTGATGATCCTTATCTGCCGCCACAACCTTGATTTCATGAGTCCCGGGTGACATCCCCTTGACCGTCCCCTTCCACCCCTTCTGATATTCCCCATCCACGAAACAATGAGCATGTGTCGCCTGGCTACCTGCCTTAAGTTCGTATTTCACTTCGACGTCGCTCTTCACCTTTTCCCCCGGTGCCGGACTGACTATCTTGATCTGGCTGCCATCATCGGCCGCAGCGAACACATTCGCGCCTGAACCCAAGGTTAATAGACCAATGGCTGCCACCAATGCACCTATACGTCTCATTGCGACCCTCCTCTAGGTATAAAAGAAGTTGAAACTGTTACCGACCAACTGACTGAATACTTTACCGTGCGCACTTTCGATCTTCAATCCTCTGGAGAGCGATCCCGCCAAATCATCGTTGGAGCGCTTACCGGACTTCTGCCACCTTCTTCTGCTCTAAAAACGAGAGCATTGATTGAAAGATGTGTCGCCCATCTTCATTTCCCAGCATGGTCTCCACACAGCGCTCCGGATGTGGCATCATTCCCAAGACATTGCCTTGCGCACTGTGGATACCGGCAATATTATCGAGCGAACCATTAGGACAGGCCCCCGGTACCACCTTCCCGTCTACCGTACAATAGCGAAAGACCACTTGGGCGTTGGCTTGAAGGCCACCTAACGTCACCGGATCGGTGTAGTAGTTCCCATCCGCATGCGCGATTGGAATTTTGAGCACCTGACCAGGTTTGCACGCATTCGTAAACGGCGTCGCCGCGTTCTCCACTTTGACGTACGTCTCGCGGCAGATAAAGTGCAGCGACTTATTTCGCAACATGGCGCCGGGCAACAAACCCGCCTCCAGCAGAATCTGAAATCCGTTGCAGATCCCCAGCACCAATTTTCCCTCAGCCGCAAACTCCTGGACCGCCTGCATGACCGGAGAAAACCGAGCAATCGCCCCGGTGCGGAGATAATCGCCATATGAAAATCCCCCCGGCAGGATCACCGCATCCAAGCCGGCTAACGACGACTCCTTATGCCACACCATTGTGACATTCTGCCCGAGCACATCTTTCAAGACATGCGCACAGTCGTGATCGCAATTACTACCGGGAAATACAAGAACACCGACATTCATGCGGCAGACCCCACGCGAAGTTACGCGGTCAATTCATACTGATAGTCTTCAATGATCGTATTCGCCAGGAGCTTCTCGCACATCGACTTGACCACCACTTCGGCCTTGGCCCTATCGGCCTCCTGAAGGTCCAGCTCCATGTATTTCCCGACACGCACGTTCGCCACGTGCTTGAACCCCAAAGAGTCCAGCGCATGCTCGATAGCCTTGCCTTGAGGATCCAAGATGCCTGACTTCAACGTTACGTGAATTTTGGCTTTCACAACTTACTCTCCTGCTTTTCTTCGGCCTCATTCAACCGATCCACATATTTCTTGATCCAGAAGATGACGGCAATGGTGAGTCCGCCGCAAAACACCAAGGCCACGAACGCCCACCGCCAGGGTGACTCATTTAACCGATAGGCCATCACCCCAATAATGGCCGCCCAGACGACCACTGAGGCTACCAATCCATAGTTTAAGTACGCCCGCAGCATCCTTACTCTCTTCCCTTTTCCCTAACTCTTGAAGGGGATGGCGAGGTTGTCCTCAACTGCGCGCATGCAACGAGCATCGTCCGCTTTGATCACAATCTTAGCAGTCCCGCATGCGCGTTGCGCGAGCAATGAGGATGACCCCGCCATCCCCCTCTCACCCACACACCCTCTTCAACACCTCCTGATACGCCTCCTCAATCTTCCCCATATCCTTCCGAAACCGATCTTTATCCATCGATTCACCAGTCGTCATGTCCCAAAAACGACACGTGTCAGGAGAAATCTCGTCCGCCAAGATCAGTTTATTGTGAAAGACCCCGAACTCGAGCTTGAAATCGACGAGCTGCATCTTCCGCTCGGCGAAGAACGGTTTGAGGACCTTATTGATCGCGTGTCCGAACTCTCGCAATTCGCGCAAGATGCCTGGCGTCGCCACATTCATCAGCCGCAGATGATCGTCATTGACGAGCGGATCGCCCAGCCCATCGTTCTTATAATAGAATTCAACAACCGCCGGATCGATCCGGTTGCCCTCTTTCAATCCGAGCCGTTTGGCCAAACTTCCCGCGACGACGTTCCGAACCACGACTTCGATTGGGACGATCCTGACTTTCTTGGTGAGCATTTCCCGGTCATTCGACCGCTCCACAAAGTGTGTCCGGATCCCGTTTTGCTCCAAGAGCTGAAACAGCCGCTCGGAGACCTTGTTGTTGATGACGCCTTTCTCAAGGATGGTGCCGCGCTTCTGTGCGTTGAAGGCCGTCGCATCGTCTTTGAAATACTGCACGACCTGGTCTGGATTTCCCGTCGAAAAGATCTTCTTCGCCTTGCCTTCGTAAAGAAGCTCGCCCATCGCCATGATCGGACCTCTGTAGTTTAACTTACTGCGCTAACAGCTCGACAACTTCGTCCAACGATTTCATCGTCCCGAGTATGGTTGGACTCCCGAATCGCCGCGTATAGCGAAACTCTTGCACCTTCTCAAGCGACAACACCAGGCCGTGAAAATCCTCCAGCTTGGAGGTCTCAAAGTAAGTAATGAAGTCCAGATCGTCCAGCCCACTGGAGTGATAGAGCTTTCGCTTGACCGATTGTAAATACGGTAACGTGGCGGCGGTATGTTCCTGCATCATCGCGGCTCGTTTCTCCTGATCCAGCCCCCACCACTCGGCTGACTTCCTGACCGGGATCACGATGGCATAGGGATGCTGGCCCGGCTCACTGACGGCCTTCAGGTCAGCCTTCATTTGCTCGGAAAATCCCGGGACGTAATTCGGTTTTTTGGTAAGCCCGTGCATGACCCCAACCGTCTTGAGGTATCTCCCGAATTGGCTGCTCTTCAGATCCAGGAGAAACTCCTGCGTCGCGCGTAATTCCGCCGCATGAATCCGGAACAAGAGATCAGCGTGATCGGAAAGCCCTCGAAGCAGGTACAGATCGATTGCCACATGCTCCCGATGCTGTTCCACCACACCTTTGAGCGAGGTCAGACGGACGATCCGCGTCGCGGGATCTTGCTTCGCCCACTCTTCATTCAGCGCGAAGAGGGCAAACGTGCCATAGACTCCTGGTTCAGTGAGAAGTTTATCTCGATCCGCCGCAGACTGCGCATCGACTAGCCACGGGCCGACCATCACGCACATGAACATCAGTGCCGCTACAAATGAACGCGTCATGATCTCGCCTCCTTCCTCCTGATACCAGGCAAACGATGGTGGTCCCGCCCGAACACCCGCCGATAGATCTGATCGAGGTGGCGCAGATAGTACTTGGGGTTGAAACAAGCTGCAATCTCACTGTGCTTTAGATGCTGTGAGATAAACGGGTCTTTGCCGGCCAATTCTTGCAGTGCGCCTCCGCCTCTCCAGGAGGCCATCGCATTGCGCTGAACCGCTTCGTAGGACTCTTTTCGCTGCGCCCCCTTCTCGACCAAGGCCAACAGCAGCCGCTGCGAATACACCAGCCCTCCGGTCAATTCGAGGTTTCGCCTCATTCGATCAGGATACACAACCAAATGTTCGATGAGATCCGTGACTTTGGCGAGCATATAGTCAATCACAATTGTGCTGTCCGGCATGATCACCCGCTCAACCGATGAATGGCTGATATCCCGCTCATGCCAGAGCGCCACATTCTCCATCGCCGCCAGACTGTTCGCCCGCACGAGCCGCGCCAAACCACAGAGATTCTCCGAGACAATCGGGTTCCGTTTGTGAGGCATCGCCGACGATCCCTTCTGGCCTTCTGAAAAATACTCTTCCGCTTCGAGCACTTCCGTGCGCTGAAGGTGGCGAATTTCGGTGGCGATTTTTTCGATGCTTGCCGCAAGCAACGCAAGCGCTGTGGCATACGACGCGTGGCGATCTCGTTGAACGACCTGATTCGAGACAGGATCGGCCTTCAAACCGAGCTTGGCGCACACATATTCTTCAATATCCGGTCCCTGATGGGCGAAGGTCCCCATGGCGCCGGACAGTTTGCCGACCGCAATCTCGATCCGCACCAGCCGTAACCGCTCGTAATGGCGGCGGACTTCTTCGTACCACAGGGCGAGCTTCAGCCCAAATGAGATCGGCTCCCCGTGAATGCCATGGGACCGCCCCACCATGACCTGATCCTTGTACCGGAACGACTGCCGTTTCAAGACGCCCAGCAACCCTTCCACCCCGTGCAGGATGAGATCCAGCGCCTCGGTCATTTGAACGGCCAGTGAGGTGTCAACAATGTCGGAGGACGTGAGTCCCATGTGGAGAAACCGATGTTCCGGTCCTACTGTGTCCATGAGCGATTCGAGAAAAGCGATCACATCATGCTTGGTGACCTTTTCGATTTCGGCAATTCGGTCGACGTTGATCTTGGCCTTCTTCCGGATTTTCGCCGCCGTTCCGCGTGGCGCCTGTTTGGCATGCTCGAAGGCGGCACAAGCCTGTAGTTCGACCTCCAGCCAGATCTCATATTTATGTTTCAGATCCCAGATCGCCTTCATCTGGGGACGTGTATACCGTTCAATCATTCTTTTCCTCGTCGCTCGTATCTCGTGAAACGTCGTTCGTTCCTTCGATCCTGAGTTCCAGGTTTCATGTTCAAAGTTTCAAGTTGTGCGGAAACCAAAAACCTGAAACATGAAATTTGAAACCGTTGGCCGATACGCTTCACGAACAACGAATTCCATGTCGAACGACGACAAACATCGCGCTCGCATTTTTCTTCATCGCGGCGATCTGGTCCAGGCTCGCGCTGCCTGGGAAGCGGCAGTCGCCGATGATCGAACTCCCGGTAATCAGCAAGCACTGTCGGATTCTCTTGGGAACCTTGGCAACACCTGCGCACTCATGAACGAATTTCCACGCGCAGAACAGTGTTATCGGGAAGTACTTCAGATTCAACGGACCGAGCGCAATCTCACCGCCGTTGCCCATACTCTGGTCAATCTGGGCAACCTGCATATCGCATCCGACCATCCTGAGAAAGCACGTCCTTACTATCTCGAGGCCATGGATTTTCTGCGCCAGTTACAAGACAACCGAGGACTCGGCATTCTCTACAACAATCTGGCGTTACAAGAAGCTCGTGACGGTCAGTGGGATCAAGCCGTGGCCTCATTTAAGCAGGCGCTTGAGCATCATCGAACGGTCGGCAACGAAGAAGGGCTCGCGGTTACCTATAGCCAACTCGGCAAGTGCTATCTTGATCAGGGAGATCACACTAGAGCCGAACGCTGCTTGAACAACGCCTCGGAACACTACATCAAACTCGGGAACGAACTGGCTGAGGCCGCCGTTCTCCGCCTGCTCACGAAGGTCTACGAGACGCGCCAGGACCATACCGCTGCTCGACGATGCCTTGAGCGCGTAGTGTCACTCGACCGACGCTATGGCTTGCCGGAGCTCCACACCGACTCCGCCCATCTCTCCATGCTGAGCCAATCTGGATAGCTCCCTTTGAATTTCTGCCTCATCACTCGCTCATCAATTACATTCCGCCATCGAACATCCTTTCAGCTCCCAGCAAAGAGCGAACCCCGCGCAGTTCCAGACAGAATTTAATCCTCTGCTACCTTTGAGGCAGTACGCCTGAACACCTGTTGATCAAGTTCCATCTCGCATAAGCCGACAAGATATTGACTTGGAGATCGTATGGCTTCGCTCGTTCGACGGTTCACAGCCCTGGTATTCGGAACAATGATGACGGCGTCCTTCGTCCACGCTGGAGAGGTCTCCCCCACGATCACGGTCGGTACGCAGGAAGTCGGGCTCACCGCTGGCTACATGCTCTCGCATCGCCTCACCTACCTGCACAAAACTCAGCAACACGGACCGGCGCTGATGCCATCCTGGATGATCACCCTGACCGATCCCGTGGGTGACGGCTGGTACCGCGGGCAAGTCTCGCTCGGCGCGGAGATGGTCTACCTGGAGTTCCGAGAACCGTTACTGACGCACGGCATCGGGTTCACGCCGAGGATCAAGTACACTTTCGTCGCCTTGGGCCGGCTGAGGCCCTATGCCGAATTCACAGGCGGACCATTCTGGACCGATCTTGGGGGTCGGGTTCGAGAACAAGCCAACGAATTCAATTTTATCTTGTCGGGTGGCGTGGGTGTGTCATGGTTCATCACGCCGCAGGCCGCCATCAATGTCGGTTACCGCTTCCATCACATTTCTAATGCCGGGACAGCCTTTCCGAATCTTGGTCTGAACGCGAGCCTCCCCTTTGCGGGGTTTTCATTCTTTTTCTGAGGAGACGGCGATCATGACGATGACTATGTTCCGATGGTCGGTCCTGAGTCTTGCTGGGTTCGTGCTGTGCAGCATAACGGGATGCACCAGATGGATCGACGTCAAACCACCCTCTGTCGATCCTAAGGAGATCATGACGCACTCGCTCCCCAATGATGAACGGGTCCCGCTCGTGACCAACTCGTTTCACCTCACAAGAAACGGGTCGTCGCAATATCCCTCTGCCGACCTTGAGCGGCGGATCTTAAGCAGCGTCCAGGAAACCAGTCTGTTTTCGACATTGACGCCGCTGGGAGAAAAGTCCGATTCACTGGGAGACAAGGCCATCTCGGCGCGCATCACCGTCGACGAAACCATTGAGCCTCATTCCTGGCTCGCGGCGTTCAAAGGTATCGTCATCGGAGCGTCCATGTTTCTCCTCTCGCCCTTCATTGACCTTGAATATGAGTATGCCGCAACGGTCGCCCTGGAGCTTGAACGGTGGGACGGCCACGTCACACGCTATGAGGGCCGCTCATCCGGGACGGTCTATTACAAACTGTTCGGTGCCACACCGGTCATGATCGACGAGCTCAAGGGACATGTGACGGAAGCGTGCCTCACGGACCTGACTCAACAGCTCGTTCGAGACACCAATCTCTATATGACGAGCAGCGCCCCGCTCCCGGACGCTGGCATTCGCACGGTGACTGTGAAAGCCAAAAGACCCGCAACCACACACCCCACCCGTGCTCTTGTTCCGGTCACGACGCCGTAGCAAGACTGGGGTGTTCCCTCCAACCAACGTTCTCATCTGGCCGATCCTGCCGTTCTGGTGGTATAGTACCGCTCGATCACTGGAACTATGATCCATGGACATTGATGCGTTCCGTCAGATGGTCGCCAAGAATCCCAAGGGTTTTCTGGGCCGTTACGGACTCGGCAATAAGATTCTTCAGGAAAACGGCAGCCTCGAAGAAGCGGTCGAGCATCTGACGGTCGCCACGCAATTGGACCCAACCCATGTGGCCTCCCATCTGGCGTTAGGCCGTGCGCTGATTCGACTGGGCAGAAACGCCGAGGCCAAGCCTGTTCTGAATGCAGGCATCGAAGCGGTACGTTCTGGACGATCCAACGGCGGCAAGGACCTTGTGCCAGAGATGCAGGAGTTGCTACGCTCGCTATAGATGAATGCGCCTCTACCCTTATAGATAGAAGGAGTCTCTCCGTGAACCTCGACAATGCCAGAAAGCGAATTGAATCAGCCGTCACGCAATATGGTCAACATGCCGCCCCCGCCATTGACCTCGTCATGGCAGAAGTCCGCTCCGATATGGGAGCGAGCGCATTCAATGAATTGGTTGACGAGTTCGATCTTGAGTTGACGTACAACATCGCTCCGATGGAATCGGATCATTCAACAAGTTGAGATAGATTCCTTCTGCTCTATCATTCACTCATGATTCTCACACGCTCCTGCCTATGCCGCTAATCTGGGCTGCCATCTCAGGGCATGGATTTGGGCACGCCGCGCAAGTCCTGCCGGTGCTCAACGCATTGAGCCGCCTCATTCCCGACCTTCGCGTCCTCCTCCGAACAACCGTGCCTCCCGCTTTCTTCACAGAGCGACTCCTTCCTCCATGGGACATAAGCCCCGTTCAGCAGGATGTCGGTGGCATTCAGAATGGCCCGCTAAGGATCGATGTAGACGCGACCTGGCGCGAGCACAACCGGTTTCACAGTTCTTGGCAGGAGCGGCTTCAGACGGAGATCAACGAGATGAAAATTTCCGCCCCGAATGTCGTCCTGGCCGATACTCCTTATTTGGCCTTGGCGGCCGGAAAGGCGGCTGCAATTCCTACCATCGCGCTCGTCAGTTTGACCTGGGACCTTGTTCTCTCCGAGTATACGGCTCCTCCATCGATCGATCGCCAAGCAATCCTGGAGTTCATTCGACAGGCCTATGCTCAAGCCGACCTCGCGCTACGAATTGCCCCGGCTCCAAAAATGGAGAGCTTCCAACGTGTCGTCGATATCGGACCGATCGCCGAGCCTGCACCTTCGGCTCGTAAACAGTTAACCGAGTGCCTCGGGTTGGCCCCGGGAGAACATACCGTGCTCGTCGGGTTCGGCGGCATTCCTCTGGATTCGCTCCCGTTCGACCAACTGGAATCACTCACCGGCTATCGTTTCCTCTTCGATGGCTCGATTCCGCCACACAGTAAGCGATTTGTCTCCACTGCATCCTTGCCGTTTTCATTCAAAACGCTGATGGCATCAGTCGATGTCATCATAACGAAACCGGGATACGGAACCTTGGTCGAAGCGGTCGCATTACACACGCCTATGGTGTATGTACGCCGGTACAACTTCGTCGACGAACAGCCGTTGGTGGAATATCTGCATCGGTATGGACGAGGCGTTGAGCTTTCCATGGATGACTTCATGACAGGCCAGTGGGACCAGGCACTGAGGGAGGTCTGTGAAATGCCTCCTCCTCAGACCCTCCCTCCCCCACCCACCGGAGCAACAGAGGCGGCGGCCCTTCTTGCTCCTTACCTTGGTCATCATCGAGAATAAGATGTGCACATCCTAATTCTCTGTATCAGAATCTTTGACGGCATCAGCACCCGCATCATTACCTTTCTGTTCCGTATCCAACAGCTGCTGACCGGTGTGCTCCCGGCCGTTGCATCCCCCGACGAGCTCACTCGTTATCTTCAGGCCCACTATGGGCACACCTATCGCAATGCGCCGGCTCAATACCCTGAGTACTCCCCTATCTGGGCACTCGAACCATGGGAAGAAGACGTATTGACGCATCATATGAGCAGCCCTGGAACGGTCTTAGTTCTAGGAACCGGTGTGGGGCGTGAATCCATTGGAATCGCGCAACATGGCTATCGTGTGGTGGGCCTCGAACTGCATTTCGATGCATTGCACTGGGCCATCCAGCGGGCGACTGCACGGGGCGCATCCGTCTGGTTTCTCCAGGCCAGTTTCCTGGCTATTCCTCTGACACCCGCCAGTGTCGACTACATCTTGCTCCCAAGCGTCATGTACAGCGCGATCCCTGGGAAACTTCAACGACAGACCTGGCTGCGAAGCCTACGTACCTCCCTCAAGCCACAGGGACGGGCTATTCTGAACTTCATGGTTGATCGGGAGCCTGAATCGACGACCCAACGATTGACTCGCGCGCTGGCCAGACACATCATAAAGCTGCCTGGAGCCAACAAGAGTTACCAGCCTGGCGATACCTGCCATCAAAGTCACTTCCTCCATATCTTCACAATAGAAGAGGAGTTACGTTCGGAGGTGAGCGAGACCGGCGCAACCATTCATGCGCTCAACTGGGCCAGTGGTTATGTCGTGCTCAGTTGGCCCACGTCCATCGATCCTGGATCCTGATCCCGCTGCGCGGTGCGATCACGAGCGCGAAGAAAACCCCTGGAAGGCACGCAATATATTTGGTATCCTCCGGGCGATGTCTTCTTCCCCCGTCTACGCGAAGCACCCAGATTTCGTGCAGCGAGAGGTCGCAGGCGAATGTATTCTGGTTCCGATTCGTCGCAACCTGGCCGAGGCCAACAGCATCTACGTCCTGAACGAGACCGGTGCCGTCTTTTGGAATTCCATCGATGGAATACGCTCAGCGCTATCCATTGAGCATGAAATCGGTAGCATCTACGACGTCGCCGAAGAACAGCTGCATCACGACTTCGAGACCTTATTGGCAGATCTGCTCATGATCGGGGCTATTCAGGAGGCGCCCACCCACGATGGTTCAGCGACGTAAGCTGGATCACCTGCCCGACCGCTTCCCCCTCGCCTGTCAATGGGAAGTCACCTGTCGCTGTAATCTTCACTGCGTCATGTGCTACACGGACTGCTTCAATGAACCCGAGCGGATCCGACACGAGCTGTCGACCGTCGAGCTGCTTCGCATTATGCAAGAGCTCGCTGAAGCAGGATGCCTGGAACTCTGCCTGACCGGTGGTGAACCGCTCGCGCGGCCTGACTTTTTCCAGATCTATGAACGGGCAATCACATTAGGATTTCTGGTGACGCTGTTTACCAACGGGACATTGATCACCGAGTCGACCGCCGACCGCTTGGCGGCGCTCCCTCCTCACCGAGTCGAAATCAGCTTACACGGGATAACGGAAACCACGTTCGAACAGGTCACCTTGGGGCGAGGATCGTTCCAGCGATGTCGGCAAGCGATCGCCTGGTTGACCGAGCGGCGAATCCCTCTAACGCTCAAGTCAACAGCCCTGACGCTGAACCGACACGAAATCCTCCCCATCAAACGCTATGTCGAGACCATTGAATCCGTGGGCTACAAACTCGGTGAAGAAATTCGACCGGCGCTTGATGGGTCCGGTGCTCCCTTTCGGTTTGCGCTTGAACCAGAGGCTCTCGACGAACTCCATCAACAAGATCCTCAGCTCTTGCGCGAGGCCTGCCAAAAACAAGTCCCGGATACTCGCCCCTGCCGCAGCGGGATGCGACGATTTCACATCGACGCCTACGGCTTTCTCCAACTATGCTCAGGAAACCGCGCTCAGGGGTACGATCTGCGGAAGGGATCGTTCCAGGAAGGATTCTACGGCCACCTGCCTTCATTCGGCTGTCGATGGAAACGCGAAGCCACGACCGATCTCCTCCGCCCCGAGGTGACGCATGTCTGATGCGCGAAAGCTACCCGCTATGGCTTACGGCGAGTTCAGCCGACGCATACATACCCACGCCACGGATGCCCATCACGTCACCAACGCGCAGCTCGAACTGACGTACCGATGCAACCTCCATTGCCGCCACTGCTATACCGATCCCTACAACAACAAGGACTGGATCGCTGAAGAGCTGTCCCTCTCCGAGATTACCCGACTGATCGATGACATGACCGAACTCGGAATTCTCTGGTTGAACCTGACGGGAGGCGAAGTGTTTCAGCACCCTCGTTTTTGGGACATCTATGACCACG
>NEWS02000004.1:1273776-1280995 GCA_002869845.2 Nitrospira sp. CG24B
CCTTCATCTGGGGACGTGTATACCGTTCAATCACGATCAGCTTTCCTCCAGATTCCACGATCAGGGTCTGCGCGCTTCGCGGCCAGCCGCGACTCGGTGGCCAAGGCCTTATCAAGAACCGCGTTCACGAACTTTGAGGCATCCTCGTCGCCGAAACTCTTTGCCAGTTCGATGGCTTCGTCCATCGTGACCTTCGCAGGCACCTCATCCAACCACAACAGCTCGTACAGCCCCGCACGCAAGATATTGCGATCGACGATCGGCATGCGGGTCACGGTCCAATTCGTCGCATATTTACCGATGGTGGCATCGATCTCTTTTTTATGCTCTAGCACACCTTGCACCAACTGTTCCGCGAACGCCCTTGACTCATCGGACGCCGCGCATTCACGCCAAAACTCGTCAAGATGCACGCCGGACTTCCCATGAATGTCATGCTGAAAGAGGATCTGCAAGGCTCGCTCACGAGCTTGGTGACGAGAGCCCATAGTTACACAGTGGGAACGTGAGAACGTTGAAAAACTCGCAAGCTCATAGACTGATAAGAGAGATGACTCACCGTTTTGCTCTTCCTACTGCCCGCTGATTTTGGCTTGAAGACGTTCGATTTTCCAACTTTTCAACGTTCCCTCTTATCTTCCTCATTACCGCCACCATCTCGATCGCGGACTTCGCCGCCTCGCCGCCTCGGTTGAACTTCTTCGTATCCGCTCGCTCCACGGCCTGCGCCACCGTCTCAGTGGTCAACACACCAAAGATGATCGGCACATCGGTGTCCATGGCCGCTTGCCCGACGCCACGGCTGACTTCGGCACAGATATACTCGAAATGCGGGGTGTCCCCACGAATCACCGCCCCCAAGCAAATCACCGCATCAAACCGTCCTGTCTTAGCCATGACGCGCGCGACCAGCGGAATTTCGAACGCGCCCGGCACCCGGACAACCATAACATTCTCTTGCGGAACACCATGGGCCGTCAGCGTCTCGACACAGGCATGCAGTAGTCTACTCGTGACCCGCGCATTGAACTTCGCAGCCACGATGCCGAACCTGAATCCAACCGCGCGGCGTGAGCCTTTGCTAAGTATCATAGGAAGATAGCACGTATGCATGCATCAAGATGTGACCCTTAACCGATGTGGCCCCTGAAACGTTGCGATGTTTACACCTTTTTGAGGAGATGCCCCAGCTTCGTTTTCTTGGTCCGAAGATATCGGACATTGGCGGCGCGCGGGGCCATTTCGATCGGAACCCGTTCGACAACCTTGAGGCCGTATCCTTCGATGCCAACGATCTTCCGTGGATTATTTGTAATCAACTTGATCTGTTGCAGGCCAAGATTCGCTAAAATTTGAGCCCCAACTCCATAGTCTCGGAGATCCGCCTTAAAGCCCAGCTGCAGATTGGCTTCGACCGTGTCACTACCCTTATCTTGAAGTCCATACGCCTTAATCTTGTTCAGTAGCCCGATTCCACGGCCTTCTTGATTGAGATAGAGCAAGACGCCTCGCCCTTCCTTCTGAATGACCTCCATCGCGGAGTGCAATTGATCCCGGCAATCGCACCGCAGTGATCCTAACGCGTCAGCCGTCAAACATCCGGAATGGACACGCACGAGGGTCGGCGCCCCACCATCGACCGGGCCCTTCACCAACGCAATGTGCGTCACTCCGTCGATCTGATTCTCGAACGCCACCGCTTCAAAGTCGCCGAACGTCGTCGGCAATCGCGCACTCGCCATCCGCTTGACAAAAGTTTCCCGTCGCATGCGGTATTCGATCAAGGCCTTCACGGTCACCATCTTCATCTTATGGAGCTTGGCAAACTTCGTCAGCTCAGGTACCCGAGCCATGGTACCGTCGGCATTCATGATCTCGCAGATCACCCCGGCAGGCCGGAGACCCGCGAGCCTGGCCAAGTCGACAGACCCCTCGGTTTGCCCAGCCCGACGGAGCACTCCGCCGGTTTGCGCTTTGAGCGGAAACACATGCCCAGGTCGCGCAAGATCCATCGGCTTCGTCTTGGGGTCAATCGCCACGTGAATAGTCTTCGCTCGATCGGCCGCTGAAATTCCCGTCGTGATATCTTTTCGCGCATCGATCGAAACGGTAAAGGCGGTGCCAAAGGTGGCGGTATTTTCGGACGCCTGCTGCGGCAACTGCAGTTCCTCGACGCGCTCGGGTGTGAGGGCCAGACAAATCAGTCCGCGGGCATGCTTGGCCATGAAGTTGACAGCCTGCGGAGTGACTTTTTCCGCAGCAAGAACCAGATCCCCTTCATTTTCCCGGTCTTCATCGTCAACCAGAATAATGAACTTCCCCTTCTTAATATCTCGGATGGCGTCTTCGATGTGGTTGAACGGCGTGGGCATAGGGCAATCAATCTAGCATTTCAGACTAAACCTTGAATATGGTTTTTTTAGGGAGCGCTCGAGAATCGAACAATCTCATGAGGACAGTTCGACAGACGAAGACCTGTTGGCCCGCAACGCGGCGATCACCGTGCCCCACGCGCACACCGTGAACCCGGCGAACAGCCAGAGCCCAGATTCGTAGCTGCCTGAGAACCCCTTCATCGTCCCGATGAGTAGGGGCAACAGAAATCCACCGATAGCTCCCGACGCCCCAACCACACCAGACGCCAACCCGATATCCTTAGGAAACCATTCGGCGACCAACTGGAACACCACGCCGTTGCCAAATCCCATCGCGGCCGTTGCCACCACCATCATCCCCACCGCCATGGCTTGCGAAGGGCTGAGCACCGCCACCACCGCCCCCGCGATCACCGGCAGAACATAATAGAGCGTCCGCAGCCCTCCTTGACGATCCGCGACATAGCCGCCGACCGGACGGGTCACACTCCCCAAAAGCCCGCACAAAGCCGCCACCGCGCCAGCCTCCATCGCATCGGCCCGATAGACATCGTGCAGCAGCAGCGGGAGCACACTGCACAGGCCCACGAAACCGCCAAACGTGACCGCATAGAGGAACGAAAGCCAATAGGCCGACCGGCGGCGAATCAACTGTGCCGCATGGTACCACCACGCCACCCCACCAGCCCCAGGAGGCGGTGTTGTTCGTGGCACTACCAGCACAAATGCCAACAAGGTCGCCGCAACAACCCCGGCCATGATGCCGCAGACCTGATGCCAATCCAGTGCGGCTGCCCACCGCGGCGCAAAAAATAGGATCAACACGGTGCCGATGTTCCCCGATGCGGCGATACCGAGCACAAATCCTTGCGCCGAGAGCGGATACGCGCGGCTTGCAATCGGAAGTGAGACCGCAAAGCTCGCGCCGGCCACGCCAAGACAGGCCGAAAAGGCCAGCGCTTCTCCGTACCCAGTAACACCGAGCCACCCCCAGCACAACACCAGACACTCCATCACGAGAATAACCACGGCCGTGGGTCGCGCACCGAGCCAATCCGCGCTCCATCCAGCTGCCATCCGTAACACCGCGCCGCCGAGTAACGGCAAGGAGACGAGCCAGGCGATCTCAGTGTCGCTCAGCTGCAGCGCCACCATGAGCGGAATGCTCATCGCCCCGACGAGCAACCAGACCATAAAACTCACCGTCAGGTGCAACCACGCCCCCGCCAGTGATGGCCAATGACCACTTTTCAGAATACTCCAGATCTCAGACACGCCCGACCTCCGGATGGATAGCGGTCACTATAGGGGAGCCGCTTTCAGAGGCGCAAGCGAACGCCACCGAAGGGAGAGACTGACGAGTCTCTTCCCCCTAAATAGGGACAGAACGAGCGTTACCCATCACGCCTCTTCCTCCCGCAAGACAGCTTTTGTGCTGTTCATTCATTCTGTTATAGTCACGCACGCATCATGAACGGTCACGACCATTCACAGGAGGAGATGGGCGACGCCCTAGAACCAGAAATCCTCGGACCTTCCGATGATGAGATCGTCGAGGCCAAAGCCGCGCCGGTGGTATTGGATATCCCGTCCTCTGATGGACGGCAGCCCGCCGACACCATGGCCGTGGTGCCGGTCACGGCCTTACAGCAGTACCTTGCCGAAGTCCGCCGATATCCCTATCTGTCAAAGGAAGAGGAACTTCAGCTTTTCCAGGAGTATCACACTCACGGCAGCCGCGAAGCAGCCGTTAAACTCATCATGGCGAACCTGCGCGTGTCGGTCTCGATTGCCGGCGAGTACCTCCATACCGGGGCCGACCACATGGATCTCATTCAAGAAGGCAACGTCGGCCTGATGCAGGCCATCAAGAAATTCGACCCTTCGAAAAACGTGCGCTTCTATGCCTACGCCGCCTGGTGGTCACGGGCCTATATTCTCCGGTACCTCCTGCACACCTTTCGACTCGTCAAGATTGGGACGACGCAGGATCAGCGAAAACTGTTCTATAACCTCAAAAAGGAAAAGGCGAAGCTTGAGCGGGAGGGCTTCTCGCCGGACACGAAATTACTCGCGGATCGTCTGAATGTGCGTGAGCGCGATGTGGTTGAAATGGATCAGCGCCTGGGCAACTGGGAGCTCTCGCTCGACCAGCCGATCGGTGAAGACCAGGAACATACCCTGTTGGACGTCTTGCCCTCCCACCAAGAACCGGCAGACGAACAACTCGCCGATCATCAGCTCAAGACCCTCTTCAGGGCCAAGCTTGCCGAGTTCATCAAGACCCTGGAAGAACGAGACGAAGATATTCTCAGAAATCGTATTCTGTCCGACCAGCCCCTGACCCTGGATGATCTGGGCGACAAATACGGGATTACCAAGGAGCGGACTCGTCAACTGGAAGCCCGCATCATCAAACGCCTCCGTGACTACATCAAAAAAGACATCAAAGATTTTGATCGCTTGCGGATATGACATCCCAGTGACCCCACCCCCACCAGATAAAATACTCCTAGAATGTTGATTTCCCAATAGGTTAGAATGAAACGATCTCTGCAGCGGCACGAGTGATCGGGGATGATAAAAATCCCGTATTCCCCCTCTTGACTTAGGGGAACGAAGGCCTATCTCTACCCTTGAGTCGCAGGCTGCCTGGATCGAACAAGTTCAGCCCAACTCTTTACAACCGTCATCACCTAACGAGTTCACTTTCATCAGGAGGAGGTTCTGCCATGGGTACAGCTGAGAAGGAAAAGAAGAACGTTGCCAAGGGGTTTCAGCCTTTGGGTGAACGAGTGTTTGTCACCTACACCGAGGAATTGGATCGGACCGCCGGTGGGATTTATGTGCCGGATTCAGCGAAAGAGAAGCCACAACGAGGCGTGGTTCAGGCAGTCGGAAAGAAAGTGGAGAACGTCAAGATCGGCGATCACGTCCTGTTCGACAAGTATTCTGGCAGCAAGCTTCGGATTGAGGACGAAGAGTGCTTGATCCTCAAGGAAGAAGACATCCTGGGCGTCTTTACGGCGTAGTGGCAAACACGGTCGTCACATCATCACGTTTCAACGGAGACTTGATGACGTTCAGACTTGAGTAACTTTTAGACTATAACCGGAGGAAAGATAATGGCTAAGCAACTTATGTACGGCGATGCAGCACGGGCGGCCATCCTGAAAGGGGTGAACCAGCTCGCAGACGCCGTGAAAGCAACCCTCGGCCCGAAGGGCCGCAATGCAATTCTCGACAAGAAATTCGGCGCCCCGACCATCACCAAGGACGGCGTGACGGTCGCCAAGGAAGTCGAACTGAAGAACCCCTATGAAAACATGGGCGCCCAGCTGGTCCGCGAAGTGGCCAGCAAGACCAGCGATACCGCTGGGGACGGCACCACCACCGCCACCGTGTTGGCCCAGGCTATTTTCCGGGAAGGCGCGAAGAACATCACCGCCGGCGCCAATCCGATGGAGATCAAGCGAGGCATCGACAAGGCCGTCGAAGCCATCACCGCCGAGCTCAAGAAGCTCAGCAAGCCTTGTCAGAACAAGACCGAGATCTCGCAAGTGGGCACCATTTCGGCCAACAACGACAAGACCATCGGCGATTTGATCGCGGAAGCCATGGAAAAGGTCGGCAAGGATGGCGTCATCACCGTGGAAGAAGCCAAGTCGATGACCACCTCGCTGGACGTGGTCGAGGGCATGCAGTTTGATCGCGGCTACATCTCTCCCTATTTCGTCACCAATGCGGAGCGGATGGAATGTTCCGTGGAGGAACCGCTCATCCTGATCAACGAAAAGAAGATCAGCAGCATGAAGGACCTGTTGCCATTGCTCGAGCAAGTGGCCAAGATGGGCAAGCCGCTCGTCATCCTCGCCGAAGAAGTCGAAGGTGAAGCGCTGGCCACCCTCGTGGTCAACAAGTTGCGCGGCACCTTGAATGTAGTGGCAGTCAAAGCTCCGGGCTTCGGCGATCGCCGTAAGGCCATGCTGGAGGATATCGCGATCCTCACCGGCGGCCAGGTGATTTCTGAAGACATCGGCATCAAGCTCGAGAACGTCAAGCTCACCGACCTCGGCCGCGCCAAGCGCGTCACGATCGATAAGGACAACACCACGATCGTGGAAGGCTACGGCGATGCCAAGAAGATCGAAGGGCGCGTGAAGCAAATCAAGGCTCAGATCGACGAGACCACATCGGACTACGATCGAGAGAAGCTGCAAGAGCGGCTGGCAAAGATCGTGGGCGGCGTGGCCGTCATCAATGTCGGCGCCGCCACCGAGACCGAGATGAAGGAGAAGAAGGCCCGCGTCGAGGACGCGCTGCATGCGACCAAAGCGGCAGTGGAAGAGGGTGTCGTCCCTGGGGGCGGTACGGCCTACCTCCGCTGCATCAAGGCGCTCGATGGGATCAAGGATGTCCCGGCTGAGCAAAAGGTCGGACTCGACATCGTCCGGCGTTCGCTCGAAGAGCCGCTCCGACAGATCGCCTCGAATGCCGGCGCGGAAGCCTCGGTCGTCGTCGGCAAGGTTCGGGAAGACAAGAACGCCAACGGTGGCTACAACGCCGCCACGGATGAATATGTCGATATGATCAAGGCCGGCATCATCGACCCGACCAAGGTGTCGCGCTGCGCTCTGCAGAACGCCGCCAGCGTCGCGGGCTTGATGCTCACGACCGAAGTCATGATCACCGAACTCCCCGAAGAGAAGAAGGAATCAGCCGGTGGCCCAGGCGGACACAGCCACGGCGGCGGCATGGAAGGGATGTACTAACACTGAAGAGCTGACGGTCAATAGCCGATAGCTTGGAAGGAAGCATGAGGGCTCGGTGGGCAACCACCGGGC
>NEWS02000004.1:1281095-1291380 GCA_002869845.2 Nitrospira sp. CG24B
TCGTCGAGCCAGACACAGCACTGCCTGATTTTTCAGCTGCATTGACCCAACTGGCCGAAGTCATCCTCGATCGGAGTTTGAAAGATTGCCAAACCAAGCTGAATGCGGTGCATGGCCCACCACGCTTGGCCAATAAAAAACCTTGTCCCTTCACTGTGCTGGGCTTGGGCAAGTTCGGTGGCAAGGAACTCGGCTACGCCTCTGATATTGAAGTGATGTTCGTGTATGGGGACGCCGGTCGCACCGGTGGCAAGCAGCCGATCGACAACAGCGAATACTTTGAGCGGCTGGGGGCGGAACTCTTACAATGGATCGAGGCCAAACAGGAAGGCATCTTTCATCTCGACGTGCGTCTCCGTCCCCACGGCGGAAAAGGCTCGCTGACGAATCCTTTTGACGAGATCACCAAATACTACAGCGCCAGTGGCCTAGCCGCGCCATTCGAGCGCCAGTCATTGATCAAACTACGGCATGTAGCGGGCGACGCGGCTCTTGGCAAGCGCGTCGAGGCCCATCGCGACAGCTACGTTTATAGCGGAAAACCCTGGAATATCGCCGAAGCCCTCGCGTTGCGCCGACAGCAACTCAAGCAGCTAGTGGAGCACGGCACCGTCAACTTGAAGCATAGCCCCGGCGGTATCGTTGATATCGAGTATGCCATGCAGTACCTCCAAATCATACACGGCCATCGACTCCCTGTCCTGCGCACCCCCAACACCATGCAGGCGCTGGCGACCCTCGTCGAGTGTGGCCTTGTCACAAGGCAAGACGGCGAGACGCTCCGCAAGGCCTACTTCTTTATCCGCATGCTCATTGACGGCCTTCGCATGGTCCGTGGCAACGCCAAAGATCGAGTCCTTCCCCCAACCGACTCCGACGAATTCATCTTCCTCGCCCGCCGCGTGGGCTATACCACCGATGACTGGCAAGCCGGCGCACGCCATCTACACACGGATATCGGGCAACATATGACACTCACCAAAGAGTTCTTCGAACGAACATTCGGACGTCTGTAGCCCAATCAACGAGGTGAATGGGGAGTTTTAGGCCAGATTGTGGACAGACGCAGCGATGCGGTAACGCTTGCCACGCCGTCAACCATCACCACGTCATCGAACGACCTGACGCCCTTTACTCAACCCTTCCCGCGCGACAACCCTGGAAAGAGAAAGAGGGAAACATTGACAGCCTCGGCCAGCTCAGCGCAAGGTAGCGCGGAGCCAGTGTTGCTCCACGTTCTGGTATTCGATGGACGGCTTACTATCATGATTCATCGAATGCCTACAGGGGCGGAGTACGGACAGGGAACTAGATGGTGAACAATGCGCCAATCCTGTTTCGAGTCGGATGGCTTTCCTATGTGATTGTCGCAAGTGTGGTGTTGGCCAATTGCGACAGTGCAGCGCGGCAACTCGACAGGCCGACGGGAGCGTCGCCTGTCATCCAGACGAAGGGCTGGCAGATGCACACCGACCCCGTCTATGGCTTTGCCATCGAATATCCTAAAGGGTACGTGATCCTTAAAGAAATCACACTCCCAACACCCACCCAGCCGGCGGCGGTTCAGCGCGTACGCTTTCAACGAAAGCACATCGCAGCCGGCCAGTTCGCGGATCGTGAACCGCCTATGTTGACCATCCAGGTATTCCCGCGACCGTCAGAACGCTCGTTGCGTGATTGGCTCAACTCATTCGGCCTGCTGCCTCCCGGAAGCGAGATTACTGCCGTTCAACTGCCAGGGGCACGCGAAGGAGTGAAAGTCGCACTCAGGCAGCAGCTTGCGCCCAACGAGTTCCTCTATTTCGCAACCGACCAGTACGTGTACGGTCTCATCCCCCTTGGTCCAGAGAGCGCGAACATGCTCGCGTCGTTTCGTCTGATCGTGACGCCCTAAGTTGGTACGGAGTGCCTCACGAGTCAGCGAGGCCTCCGGCGACGATCTTCATAATTTGCAAATGAGGCGGGAGCTCGCCTGCACGGGTGGCGGGGGCGGCTGTCGCACCCGCCACTGCCATCTTCGGGATTTCAGCAGTTGCCGGCCTTCGCAGCGCACATCGTATTGAGAAGCGGAATGAAGCCACCGGCTCGGCTGTCAGGGATCGAGCTACCCTGAACCTTCGGAGCCGTCTCGATGTACCCATATGAGCTCACTCCGACAACCACATTCAGATTACTCGTTAGCCCACCTTTGCCCTGAATGCCATAGTTCATCACCCAAGGGCCGCCGCTCGAGCCGCCTCGGGCATTCGATCCGTATTCAACATTATTGGGGCTGGCGGCGCGAAAGCTTTGCGATGTCACCTGCTGCATTTTCTGGCATGCATCGATGTTACACGGATACCCAAGCTTCGTCGTGTGGTTTGGGAGGAGACTGAGGGTCCGAAAGCCCAAGGTCCCGGTGATCGCACCGATTTTCTTTCCAGCCCTGTCGTTCATTTCTAACATCCCGAAATCCGCCGCATTGGGGACCAGGCCATTGGAGGCGAGCCACTGGGATGTGGTGCCCACACGGCGGGGCGTGAAGGTTCCAAGAGGCGCAGCCCCGTCTCTGAACGCTGGAACGAACAGGAAGTTGCGGTGAAACCCAGCGGATCCGCCGCTCCCCTTATGAACACAGTGGCCAGCCGTGAGCACAATCCTCTGCCGAATCACCGAGGCCGAGCAGACAAACCTTTCCCCCGTATTATCGGTGAAAAACAGTTTGCCGACCGTGCGGTTTGGAAAGATGGTCTCCAAGGCAGGTGGATTGACCCGCGCACTGGTGAAGTGGGCCTTGTACGACCCTGCGGCCTGCGACTCGATATCGCCGGCTTCGACCTGGCTCTTGACCTGCGCCGGGTCGTAAAGACGCGTGGCAGAATCAGCGCTGGCCACGGTGGGGCGCTTCCCAGGAAGGGAAACAGGCGTCCCACTTGCCTGCGCAGCCGCCTCAGGAGCGACCGCGTTCGGATTTGCCAGTGGAAGCATTGGTTGAGCGTTGGCTAAACGTTCTGGGGTCCAATAGGAAAGGGTCTCTGCCGCCTGCGCCTCGGTGGTCTCTTTGCCGAGCTGGAATGTCAGGGGCGCGGCCACGTTGACTGCCGCGCTGAGCCGTGTCTCCGTGTTATCCTGTGCCTCCGTGCTGCTACTCTGCATACACACAACGACCAACAGAGCCGGCATGACCCTGACGAGTACGCTTCGTATTCTCATGAACAGTCCTCCTCGATTGTTTAGATAGTGACTTGCCCACCGATACCGTGAATCGTTGTGAATTGACAAGTATGCGGTCCCCACTCCTCATTCTTTCCGCTCATCGAATCTCTCTTCTTGCTCTTTTTCGTCTTCCAACTGTTCCGTCTCATGCGCGATATCCCAGTTCCGACGTTCGGTATTCGCATCGTCGTCGAGGCTCGCGTCGTCGATTGGGTCTTCCGGGACCACGACGGACAGGGGGATTCCATCCGGCGTCCACACATTCATCATGGGAAGGATGCCAGGTTGCTCCGAATCATCCACCGACTGGCTGGTACGGTCGGACAGGAGTGACCGATCTGGCCGAAGCGCCGGATCTTTTTTCTGGTCCGCGACCGACTCCTGAGGTGACGCGAGAGGCGTCGCCAGCTTCGTGAGATCGTTGCGGGATGACGGACTATCTTGTTGTGCGGGATTCGCCGTGGACGCACCGTTCAGACTTGCGTGAGATCCCACACTCGGCGCGGGGTCGGATCGCGCTGGCCCACAGGCGGACAGTCCTATGGGAAGCGCCAGACTCAGCAACCACCCCAAGCATGGCGACAGCACAGGTGGGACATATCTCCACATCCGCATACCCTTAAGAGCTTTTCAGGTGATGGGGGCGAGACAGACTCAGAGGCCCAAGAACATCATCCCGTGCGCGCAGTCAGTCATGTCGGTATGGCGCTGATGATCGCCATGAAACAATGTGGCTGCCTTCATCCGATCCTGCACACCGTACCCCATCCGGACCGCACAGCGCTCCAACTCTTCCGAGCGTTCGGGTAACGAATGGGTCTGGAGATCATCGACCATCTGTAATTTATGTTCGAGATCACACAGGCAGAGATACGCGGCGGTCAGCGCATCACGGTCTTCGGTCGAGAGCAGTTTTTTCTTAGCCAGCAGGCTCAGTGCGCCAAGCGTGTCCCAACCCAGCAAGACCGGCGCCGTTATTCTAGGCAGTGAACGTCGAAGTGGAATCGCCGCCTCCCGCACCAGCTTTGGCTGGTCGGGGTCCTTGAGCTGTTGCGCTCGGAGTGGCGTCCCCGCCACTCCGACGACCTCGGCTGACTGCTCGCTCCTCCCCGCAGCGTCGCCCTTTCGGGCATCAGGCGAGATCTCCCCAGGTAAGAGCACTGACCTTCCATGCACCGCCGCCGGATCTGTGGTTGCGAGCGCTTCACAATCATTGGCCCGCTCGCTCTGGTCGGCTGCGCCTCGTAACCGATTCCTGTTCGTCGGCGCACAGATTCGTTCCCTGCTTCCTGCAGGATCGGCATCACGACCGCCGCCTTGCGGTTCCCTTGAGTTCCTGCAACCTCGTTCCCGGAGGACTTGCACCTCCTAGTCAGTGCCCATGCTGAGCGCACCAACTGAAGGCTCCAACGGTGACCCCACCGGGATCTTCGTGTTTTTGCGACGCCTTGACAACATACTGCAAGCCTGCCATTTTATTGTTGAATACTTCAACAGTCGGAGGACGGGATGGCCACAGTCAATTTCAGCGTGCCTCAAGACATCAAAGAAGCGTTCGACAAGACGTTCGCGAGGCAGAATAAAAGCGCGGTCCTGGCAGACCTGATGCGGCAAGCGGTGGAGGAGCGCCGGCGGCGAAAGCGAGTCGCAAAAGCCATCGATAAAATCCTGATATTGCGTAAACGAATGCAGCCTGTCGATAACCGCACATTCAGCGCAGCACGGCGGCAAGGAAGGCCGTGACCCGGTTCGTACTTGATGCCAGCGTCGTGATCAAGTGGCTGTTCCCTGACCGTCCTGAAGAGTCCGATGCCTTTCATGCGTTGCAGATTCTGCACTTGATCAAGCACTCCCGCCTACCAGTGATACAGCCACCCCATTGGCTCGCAGAAGTGGCAGCAGTAACCACGAGGCTGGAGCCCAAGCGGGCGAGCGCAGCGGTGTCGCTCCTATTCACACTGGAGTTTCCAATTTCTAGCGGCATGGACTTGTATTTGAAGGCCTGCGATCTATCCGACTCGCTCAAACAACACCTATTCGATACCTTATATCATGCCGTAGCCCTCACCGAGCCAAACACGATCTTCATCACCGCCGACGATCAGTATTACCGAAAAGCAGCTTCAGCCGGGCACATCGTGCGCTTGAAGGATTTCACGTTGCCATCGGGTAGCAAGAGCTAATGGCACACTAGCTCGCCTCGCTGAACGGGCGAATCGGGCCGATAGCTCGAAGTCAGAAGCGAAGGGCCCGGTGGGAAACCACCGGGCCCTTCGTGTTTTCACCCCTGCTACTGCTAAGATCTGAGTCCTATGGACCTGAGCGTAGCTTTGAAGACAGGCGAGGTCATTGGCTCGACAAAAAACGACCGGAAGGTGCGGTGGACCATCTCGGTATGGCGCTGATGATCGCCATGAAACAATGTGGCTGCCTTCATCCGATCCTGCACACCGTACCCCATCCGGACCGCACAGCGCTCCAACTCTTCCGAGCGTTCGGGTAACGAATGGGTCTGGAGATCATCGACCATCTGTAATTTATGTTCGAGATCACACAGGCAGAGATACGCGGCGGTCAGCGCATCACGGTCTTCGGTCGAGAGCAGTTTTTTCTTAGCCAGCAGGCTCAGTGCGCCAAGCGTGTCCCAACCCAGCAAGACCGGCGCCGTTATTCTAGGCAGTGAACGTCGAAGTGGAATCGCCGCCTCCCGCACCAGCTTTGGCTGGTCGGGGTCCTTGAGCTGTTGCGCTCGGAGTGGCGTCCCCGCCACTCCGACGACCTCGGCTGACTGCTCGCTCCTCCCCGCAGCGTCGCCCTTTCGGGCATCAGGCGAGATCTCCCCAGGTAAGAGCACTGACCTTCCATGCACCGCCGCCGGATCTGTGGTTGCGAGCGCTTCACAATCATTGGCCCGCTCGCTCTGGTCGGCTGCGCCTCGTAACCGATTCCTGTTCGTCGGCGCACAGATTCGTTCCCTGCTTCCTGCAGGATCGGCATCACGACCGCCGCCTTGCGGTTCCCTTGAGTTCCTGCAACCTCGTTCCCGGAGGACTTGCACCTCCTAGTCAGTGCCCATGCTGAGCGCACCAACTGAAGGCTCCAACGGTGACCCCACCGGGATCTTCGTGTTTTTGCGACGCCTTGACAACATACTGCAAGCCTGCCATTTTATTGTTGAATACTTCAACAGTCGGAGGACGGGATGGCCACAGTCAATTTCAGCGTGCCTCAAGACATCAAAGAAGCGTTCGACAAGACGTTCGCGAGGCAGAATAAAAGCGCGGTCCTGGCAGACCTGATGCGGCAAGCGGTGGAGGAGCGCCGGCGGCGAAAGCGAGTCGCAAAAGCCATCGATAAAATCCTGATATTGCGTAAACGAATGCAGCCTGTCGATAACCGCACATTCAGCGCAGCACGGCGGCAAGGAAGGCCGTGACCCGGTTCGTACTTGATGCCAGCGTCGTGATCAAGTGGCTGTTCCCTGACCGTCCTGAAGAGTCCGATGCCTTTCATGCGTTGCAGATTCTGCACTTGATCAAGCACTCCCGCCTACCAGTGATACAGCCACCCCATTGGCTCGCAGAAGTGGCAGCAGTAACCACGAGGCTGGAGCCCAAGCGGGCGAGCGCAGCGGTGTCGCTCCTATTCACACTGGAGTTTCCAATTTCTAGCGGCATGGACTTGTATTTGAAGGCCTGCGATCTATCCGACTCGCTCAAACAACACCTATTCGATACCTTATATCATGCCGTAGCCCTCACCGAGCCAAACACGATCTTCATCACCGCCGACGATCAGTATTACCGAAAAGCAGCTTCAGCCGGGCACATCGTGCGCTTGAAGGATTTCACGTTGCCATCGGGTAGCAAGAGCTAATGGCACACTAGCTCGCCTCGCTGAACGGGCGAATCGGGCCGATAGCTCGAAGTCAGAAGCGAAGGGCCCGGTGGGAAACCACCGGGCCCTTCGTGTTTTCACCCCTGCTACTGCTAAGACCTGAGTCCTATGGACCTGAGCGTAGCTTTGAGGACAGGCGAGGTCATTGGCTCGACAAAAAACGACCGGAAGGTGCGGTGGACCATCTCGGTATGGCGCTGATGATCGCCATGAAACAATGTGGCTGCCTTCATCCGATCCTCTGCACCGTAGCCCATCCGGACCGCACAGCGCTCCAACTCTTCTAAGCGTTCGGGAAGCGCATGGGTCTGGAGATCATCGACCATCTGCAATTTATGTTCGACATCGCGCAGGAAGAGATACGCGGCAGTCAGCGCATCGCGGTCTTCGGTCGAGAGTAGTTTTTTCTTGGCCAGCCGGTTCAGCGAACCGAGCGTGCTCCGATCCAGAAGCGCCGGCACCGTTCGTCCGGCCAGGACTTGAACGGTCTGCACGAAAAATTCGATCTCTCGAATCCCGCCGGTCCCCAGCTTGACGTTGCGCTGTGCGTGGCCACGGTCTATCATCTTGGCATCGATCATGTCCTTGACGGCGCGGACGTCTTGCACGATCGTCAACGCCTTGTCGCGATCCATTTTATCCCCGGTCCCCAAGACAAACGACTTCACCAGCTTCAGAAACGTCTGCCCGACATCATGCGAACCGGCAACTGGCCACGCTTTGAGCAACGCTAACCGCTCCCAGACCTGTCCGCGTGTCGCATAATATTTCCGATACTCGACCAGCGAGCGAGCCAACTGGCCAACGGAACCCTCGGCCCGCAACCGCAGATCGACTCGAAAGACATAGCCTTCTCTGGTGGGTTCGACCAACACCCTGGTGAGCTCACGGGCGAGAATCTCAAAATATTCTTCATTGGAAATGCCGACGCCGGCGGGGATCACGGCGCGCCTCCGTCTCGGCGCTCTGGTCTCTCCATCGTGGGACTCATAGAGGTAGATCAGGTCCACATCGGAACTGTAATTCAGTTCATGTCCGCCGAGCTTGCCCATCCCCATCACGACGAACTTGGTCTCCACCCACTGTCGCTGCCGATTCTGATGCATGGGAATCCCATATTGCTGACGGAGATCGGCATCGACAACCTCGTAGGCCGCATGAATCAGGAGGCAGGCCAAATCTGACAACGAGCTGGTCGTCTCTGGCACCGTCGAGAGGCGGAGGAGATCCCGCACACCGATCCGTAACATTTCTCGCCGCTGGAACCGACGCAGCGCATCCAGCTTGGATTCTTTCGAGCTGAGATGCCCGATGCTTGCGTACAGCGCGCGCTCCATCCCCTTCCGCGTCGGAGGTCGCGCGAGGACATCCTCCTCAGCCAGCCAGTACACCACGGTCGGGTCTCGAATGAGCGTAAAGGTCAAGGCATCGCTGTTGCCGAAGATCACACAGAGAAGATCGAGCATGCGCGGCCACGTGCGCAAGTAGTCGAGAAATGAGGTTCGGGATACGCTCGTCAGCATACGCTCCCAGTGGTTCAACGCCTGGTCAGGATCGGCCGTTCGGGCAATCGACTCCATCAACAGCGGGAGGATGTCGGCCAGCTGCCGGCGTTGGATCGGGTCACCGGCCATGGCATCGAGATTACGGTCCGCTTGATCGAGATCACGCAGGCCATAGCCGGACAAGATCCCCCGGATGCCCTCAGCATTTTGCTTCTCCCCCAGCAGGATAGGCGTGGGATCCGGCCTATCGGGACGACCTTCAGTCAACGAAGGGAAAAGCGACGAGTGGGGTGTGGGAGTTCTTCGAGGCATGGAGCGGCATTATACTCACGGGTTCCTCTACGCACAATGAAACCATTCGGGTATACTGAAGTCCATGTCCACTGGCGCTCCCGATCGCACCGCGCTGCTCAGCACAGTTCGTCCCCTGTGTCCTGATGTTGCGCCTGAAATCCTTGATGATTTTTTCAGCCGCATGGACCCAGAATATTTCCGGAGATTCGAACCTCCGGTGATTGCCGCTCATATCCGTTCGACGGCTCAGCTCACCCCGGAACGCCCCTGCGCAATGGCCTTTGCCGAGCAGCAGGACACACGGTTTGAGGTCACGATCGTGGCCTATGATTACTTCTCTGAATTCGCCACGATTTGCGGCCTGCTCTCTGCGTTCGGCCTGAACATCGAAGAAGGAGATATCTATACGTTTGGCGAAACCGCGGCTGCGCCGCCTGCTCGCACAAGTTGGGCAGGATACGGACCGCGCGTCCGCACCCCAGGCAGTCCAGGGCTCACCAGGAAAAAAATCGTCGATGTGTTCCGCGTGCTGCCGGTACCAGGAGTGGAATTGGACGACATCCAACAGAAACACCTGACGGATGCGCTCCTCTCAGTGCTCACATTGCTCGATAAAGGGCAATTTACAGAAGCCCGCTGTGCAGTGAATCGACGGCTGGTCGAACAGCTTGGCAAGCGCCGCGGGTCTTTCAGCGGTCTCCTCCATCCAGTCCAGATCACATTCGACAACAACCAATCTCCCACCGACACGGTCATGGATATCCGGTCGGACGATACCCCGGCCTTTTTGTACGCCTTCGCCAATGCCCTGGCCATGCGCAACGTCTACATTTCCAAAGCACAGTTCGATGTCGAGGAGGGGAAGATTCACGATCGCTTCTCTGTCCGCAACCGCCATGGCCAGAAGCTAACCGATGCAACCGATCAGCAGCAGCTGCGTCTGACGGCCGTGCTCATCAAGCAATTCACCCATGCCCTGACTTGGGCCCCTGACCCGACCAAAGCCTTAGAGGCCTTTGACCAGTTTCTTGACCTCACGATGCAGCAAACGAAAGGGAAAGCCCAGCAAGAAGCCTTGGCGTTTCTCAGCGACAAGAAAACCTTTCCCCTGCTCGCTCGTCTGCTCGGGGCCAGCGATTTTCTCTGGGAAGACTTTCTGCGCCGCCAACACAGCAACCTGCTGCCGCTCCTCCAAGATTATCGCGATGCGCCCCTCATGACCCCAAAAGCGACGCTTCGCAAAGAACTCGATCGCCTTGTGAATAAAGCCAAAACCGACGAGGCCCGGAAGGCCGCGCTAAACAGCTTCAAGGACCGTGAACTGTTCCGCATCGATATGAAGCACATTGTCGAGCCAGACACAGCGCTACCTGATTTCTCTGCCGCCCTGACGC
>NEWS02000004.1:1291480-1349332 GCA_002869845.2 Nitrospira sp. CG24B
GGCGAGACAGACTCAGAGGCCCAAGAACATCATCCCGTGCGCGCAGTCAGTCATGAAGCTAACTGACTTATAGTATCTGCATCACTGGCTCGTCAATATCCAATACTCATGTATCAAACTTATATGTGCATCTCATGATGCTATTCGTGCGTCGATCAGCCACCGGATGTTACGTCGTGCGAGCCAGCGCTCAGTGTGGATTCTTAAGCTTGGTAGGATTCTGACCGATAAAGCTTCTGCCCCTCAACCAGGAACCCCCTATGACCTCGTCAAGCGCGGCCACGGAATCGGCCCTCATCGACTCAATCCGTCCTCGTCTCCATCAAAAACTCAGACCGCTCTTGGACGAATCCAGCCACTGTCTTCCCATCTTGCAATTGACCTGTCAGCAAATCTTGACCCATATGGGTCCTCAGTCCAACGCCGTGAATCTCGCCCAGGTGATCAGCCGAGACCATGGGTTGACATGCAAAGTTCTGCAAGTGGCGAATAGCATCGCCTACAGCCCGCAGCAGACGATTGTGTCGGTCCCACACGCCGTCAGTTGGCTCGGGCTCGACACGGTTCGGTCTCTCGTGGCTGCGGCACATCTTGTCGAACAACTGCAACACTGGCCGGTTCGCCAACAGGAGTTTCGAACCCTGATCGCCAAGTCCCTGGTCTCCGCGACCTATGCCAACGAACTGGGCATGGCTATTGGCTACCCACAGCCTGGGCAGTTGTTTACCAGTGCCCTTCTCTATTCGATCGGAGACTTAGCCATCGCCTACCAGGACCCGGACCTTTTTCTCGCTCTCCAGGCTATTTCCAAGACAACCAAGCGCCCATCGGAATGTGTGCTTCAAGAGACACGGCTCATCGGTGTACCACGGCTGACCTTGGCCCAAGCGTTGGCCCACATGTGGAAACTACCGGATGATCTGATCGAGCTCTTCCGTCATCCAGAGGGACTTCCGATGGAACATTGGCAAAGTAGTCTCCACACCTACCGAGGTATCGTCGTCGGCTCCATTCAGCTGGTCGAGGTGCTGACCGGTTCCGCACCGCGCATTGCTATTGCGGAAGCTAAGAAAACTCTCCAGGTCGGAAGCGGACTCTCTTCGGGCACGTTCACGGATTTAATGATTCGAGCCATGGATCGGGGGCGACAACTTATCCGCTCAATGGGGTTGGCCATCGACTCTTCCGATGAAGCCATTTCATCACACGAGCACGATACGATAGAGTCGATCCCGCACCCGCCCCCCATCAGCCCGACGGTGAGCAACGAACAGGCGGTGGTCTCGCCGCGAGACGAACCGGCCATTCCCATTCGGACCAAGCCGCTTGAAACGCTCCAAGCCTTTCAGGACTCGCTGCAAGCCGCGAAAGATCTCAACGGCTTACTGGGAACATTTGTACAATCCCTCCATCGGGATGCCGGATTTGATCGTGTAGGCCTGGCACTCCTGAACCAGAATGATAGTGATCTCCTTGTTGGAAGACTGGTATGTGGCGTGACTCCTCCCGCGCCCCACCTCCAGTCTCTCTCAGGCTCGCTCAGCCGAGAGCACCGGTTTTTCCTCACGATCCTCAAGCGATTCGATCCACTTCTAGTTCCCAACTTTTCAGATCAGATGGCCGGGACTCTGAAGCAGGACTTTCTCGATAGCTGGAAACCGACATCGGCAATCGTGGCGCCGTTGCGGGTGGGAGCGAGACCGATCGGGCTCATCTACTGCGATCGAGCCACCAGCACCCAGCCGGTGCTTCCCCAAGACTACCAAGTATTTCAGCTGTTTTTTGCCCAGGCAACGCTCGGTCTGAATCGACTGGCCGGGATACTCTAGTGTGCCGCCTACGAGATAGTGAGTGCCCCACAGGAAACCGTCTTCCTTCTGAATCGGATCGATGAGCACACCCACTCAATCAGAAGATGCTGTACTTTTATTAACGCTGGTGAAGGCTAAACAGCAGGTGAGCCAAGCTCTGTTTCTAACCACCCCGCAGGTGCTGAACAGCTAGGCAGCCATGGCGTGGGGATTGATCACCGCCAACGTCTCCTGGAGTTGCTCGTAGGCCTCCTTGAGCAGCGCGGGGAGATGGTCCGACGGGAACCGTGTGCTCTCAAGAGCGGTCGTATCGAATGGGACCACCTCTGGACGCCGGTTCGGCTCACATTCTTCATAATCCACCACAGCCCCGGCGAGATGAACGATGGAGGCATGGAGAATGAAATCGCCGGCTCCCATCGGATTCACCTGGTGGCGAATGGCCTGCTCAATCTGTGCGGGCATGCCCCAGAACCGGACCAGTTCGGCCCCGACCTCCGCAAAATCGCACCCGAAGTTAGCCCCCTCAACCTCGGCAAGCGAACTCTCCAGGTAGGCCGCTTCAATCAGCGCCGATTGTGCCCGCTGCGGGATGGTCTGGTAGAGGACGAAGTGGCCGATGTCGCGTAGCAAGCCTTCGACGAAAAATCGCTCGCTGTCGTTGATACTGCAAGACTTCGCAATCTTTCCAGCCAGCAACGCACAGAGGACGCTCTTGCGCCAAAACTTAGGAACATCCATCAGTTGAATAGGCATCCCGGAAAAGGTCCGGCCGATGGTCGTCGCGGTCACCAAGTCGTTGATGGCCTGTATGCCGAGAAGATTGGCGGCACGGGTGATCGTGTCGATCTGCCTTGGAAACCCATAGCGTGGACTATTGACGATGCGAAGCAGCCTGGCGGAGATAGCCGGATCCATCTTGAGCACATCGGCGAGATCGTCCATGGTTGAATTGGGGTCGTCCACAACTTCCCGTACACGGAAGTAAATCTCCGGTAACGTGAAGACCGAAGTGCAGGACTGGACCAGTTCGTTGGCCGATGGCATGGTAGATGCTCCTCCCGGTTGTCTGTGGATACAGACCGGCTCTCTGCCTTCTTTATCGGAGACCAACGGATAAAACTGTAGAGAAACAAATGGGAGAAGTCTGGAATGTTTAGACTATCACACGTTGTGCGGCTCTCAGCAATTCGTACTATGTAGCTCGGTGAGGTTTGGGCTTGACTCCAGGACAATCTCCAGTCGATAGCCAGAGGTGGGAATAATCCTTCGCCGTGTGCGGAGTTCGTACCGAGCGTAGGTCCACTTCTCAGACTATGACTGCGTGCTACCGATGGTTTGGGCGCGTTTCTCGTCCAGCGCGGCCCAGCGGGCATAGAGGCGCTCGACGTCGGCCTGTGCGGCGTGAAGTGCTGTGTAGCGCTCCTGCAAATCAGCAGCGGAGGACGCGATGGACGGATCATTCACTGCGGCTTGGGAGGCGGCCACCCGTGCTTCAGATTCGAGGATCTTCGCCTCGATCTGGTCCCATTCCCCTTGTTCTTTGTATGACAAACCTTTTCGTTTGGACCGCCCCCCTGGCGTGGAGTTCCCTTTTGAGCTCTGAGATTTTCTGTCTTCTGGGGCGGCTCTCCCCTGCACGGCTTCCCATTGGGCATAGTCGGCGAACCACTCGGCACGACCTGTCCCATCCAGCGCAAGCAGCCTGGTCGAGACACGGTCCAGCAGCCATCGATCGTGAGTCACGAGAACGAGTGCCCCGGTGAATTCCAATAGGCTATCCTCGAGCACATCAAGCGTGGGGATATCCAGATCGTTCGTTGGCTCGTCGAGGATCAACACATCCGCAGGCTGAAGCATCAACCGGGCAATGAGCAAGCGCGCCTGCTCCCCACCGGATAGGCGCGAGACCGGCAAGTCCAGTTGCTCCGGCTTGAAGAGGAAGCGCTTGGCCCATGACACTAGATGGACAGACCGCTCTTGATAGACAACCGCATCGCCACCGGCTGGAGCGAGAGCCCGCCGTAACGTGGCTTGCTGGTCCAAGGATTCTCGATGTTGCTCGAAGGTCACCACGCGCAGCCGATCGGCGCGGGTGATGGTTCCGGCATCAGGCGTCAACGTGCCGGCCAGAAGCTTGAGCAACGTCGACTTGCCGCTCCCATTCGGACCCAGCAGTCCAACCCGCTCGCCCGGCCCCAGCTGCAGATCCAG
This sequence comes from Nitrospira sp. CG24B, assembly GCA_002869845.2. Lineage (GTDB taxonomy): Bacteria > Nitrospirota > Nitrospiria > Nitrospirales > Nitrospiraceae > Nitrospira_D. The sequence continues at coordinate 1,295,506 of NEWS02000004.1, forward strand.
ATTGCGTATGATCAGTTGCGCACCCAACGACTTCCCCAGACCGATCACCTCGATCAGTTTCTTGGACCGTCGTCCGGAGGCGGTGAAGTCGATCCCGGCCGGCCCCTTCGATTGCCGAGACTCCATATCATTCAGTTCGTCAATAAGCCGGCCAGCCGAATCAATTCTGGCTTTGGCCTTGGTCGTACGAGCTTTCGGCCCTCGCCGGAGCCATTCCACTTCACGACGAACTCGATTGGCTAACGATGATTGATAGTCGGCCTGGGCCTGCAAGGCCGCGTCGCGCTGCTCCAAAAACTCGCTGTACCGACCCTTGGCCTCAAAGAGGCCATTGGGGTATCGGCGGTTCAATTCCCAGATCCGCGTGGTCACCGCTTCCAAGAATCGGCGGTCGTGACTGATGACGATGAAGGCATGGGGCTCAGCCTTCAACAGACCTTCGAGCCAGAGAATCCCCTCAACATCCAGATGGTTGGTCGGCTCGTCCAGAAGCAGCACGTCCGGTTCCAGCATCAGCGACCGTGCAATCGCCAGCCGTTTCTTCCATCCCCCAGATAGTGTGGACACCGCCTGCTCAGCGCGGACAAACCCACCGAGGCTGAGCGCCCTGGCGATGCGCCCCCCCTGCTCATGGGGATCCAGCCCTTCATCGAGAAGGACTTGGGCTAAAGTGTCTTCAACCGAGTGTCCCTCCATAAACGAGGGCTCTTGCGGCACATAGCCGATCCGGAGCTGCCGTCGAACAGATCTGGTACCACGATCCGGATCCTCAATCCCGGCCAGGATCTTGAGCAGGGTAGATTTCCCAGACCCATTGGGGCCGATCAGCCCAACATGATCGCCGTCGCAGAGTCCGAGCGACAGGTCGGTGAACAAGGGCTTCACCCCGTAGCTTTTCCCAAGAGATTCACAACTGAGCAGCATGGCCGGTGGCATAATTGGTGAGCAGTGTAGCCGATCGTAGGGGGCAAACGGGGATTTTTGTTTACGACCCGATGAGGCACGTCAGCTTGTGATACGGCCTATCGACCGGTGTGGTTGGAATGTTCAGGGGGAGGCCGAACTATCGCAGATCAGTCTTCTCACCACGCGGCACCGCCACCGGAGGCGCCTGCGTGCGGTCAGGATGCGCGCTTCTCCTGTCAGCGCAGCCTTCCGCTTGGGCTGCCAGATTGGACGTAGATTCCGACTGCCTCATCAGATGACAAAGAATGGCTGATTCCAGATCTGTCAGGGTGTGTGCGCATTTCCACAAGCCAATCTGACCATTGCCCTGTCTGGTCCAGGACAGGCTGCATATGCGGAGACAGTGCTCCGCGACGAGTGCGCACCCCGTTCACTAAAGCCCCCCACAAATTGCGAATCCGTGAATAGAGCCTGCCTTTACCGGAGCTCATATACTTCATCCGTTGTGCCACATCGCGAAACTCTGGATCTCCTTTGCGGATCCAGCCATACACCTCAAGGCTTTCCGCCCAACGGCCTAACGATTCCAACGTCTGACCCAGTTGGTAGAGAATATGGCGTTGTTCGACGGGTGAGACCATAGGCGACGTGATCGCTTGTCGAAATGCCGCGACTGCTTCTTCATGTCGGCCAATGGCTTTTAAACACAAGGCCATAGGCACATACGCTTTCCCCGCATATCGAGGGTCTTTGGCGACTGTTTGAAAATCATCGATCGCTGGATGGAACATGCGCAACTCCATGAGCACCAACCCTCGTTCATAGAGCTCGGATGAAGACATCTGTTGAAGCATGCGGACTCCTCCGTGCATGGCAATATACCACAGCGTCTACGTAGATAGCCTGGCAAGAACGGTGCCCTGAGAAATCCAATCGCAGGCTCATGGTTTCAATAACTTACCGTCAACAACACGAAGAAGGTGTAGGGAATTTGCAACGAAGTGAAGTGATCCGCACACACTGGCTTCCCATCGATTCGTAAAACGAACGAGGTCTCAACAGAGACTGGTTCCGTCAGAAGAATGAGAATATGGCAGAATCGCAGCCGCACGCAGCAATCTGTCGCTGCCCATTCCTCATGCGCGGCATAGAACAGATTCTATGTAGACCTCTGATCTTCGAAGGCGCGGAGGAGATCAGACACGGAGAGCACTCCGATGATGGTTGCATCGGCAGTGACGGGCAAGTGGCGAATACCCTGTTTCTTCATCAGCGACATGGCATCAGCTAAGGACTCGTCTTCCTCGATCGTGATGAGCGACCGGCTCATGCAGCTAGCGACAGTCTCCGTATTGGGATCGAGCCCTTTGGCCACCGCTCTACGGGTGAGATCGGAATCGGTGATGATGCCGATATAACGGGACCCGTCGTCCACAATCAGCGAACCGACCTTGTGCTTCTGTAACAATTGTCCGGCTTGTTTGATCGTCGCGTCTTTATGGATGCTCCGCACATCATGGGACATATAGTCTTTGATAAGTGCGACCTCGATCCCCTTCCCCATCCCCATCCTCGTGGTGTGAAGTCGACGACGCAATTCGAGATCGGCCAAGCAGCTTTCCAGTACTTGTCGTCGCTGATGGAGACTCTCCCGCTCGACATTATGGGCTCCGCTTTCTTGGGCTTCTTCTGGCAGGATGGCCGATTCCCCAGTTTTCGCATAGAAATACGACTCGGATTCATCCGAGGCTGCGCCGAATACCTGGCCGATCAATTCTTCCGCCGCTTCGTCGAAATCTTCAAGCGACGCCGACCCTCGCTTACGTGAGAGAAAAGGTTGAAATTTGACGAGCTGCTGTTTGAACCGATCGACATACCGATCGAGAATATCACTCCGTGTCAACCCGGTACGAACTCGTTTCGGCATTGAATCCCTCCTCGGTTGTGAACAGGAGAATACCCTATACAGAGGAAGATGCTCAACAAAGGTCGAGCAGGATGCGGCCCCTATCACCCGTGATGATCATTCCGGGATCATTCCTCACCGATGTCGCACTTAACTTTTAGCGGTTAGTCGGTATGCCTTCAACTTCCGATGATGACACGGTTCTTTCTGCTAACGATTTTCCTACTGCACTATGGCCCGGTCTACGCGGGATGACTAGCAGTGGAGAAACAGTACCAACCGATCGGCCTCGAGACTCTGTATTTTGACCAAGAAATGATTCACAGAAACGGGATTCGCGCGACACTCTGGCAGCTCACCAATCTCAAATGGAACAACACCACACGGTTCTTGTCCACCAAAACCCACAAGGAATTTGACTGTGAGCACCCACGCGCGCTTGTACTACAAGTGATCCACTTCTCTCGTCAGATGGGTACTGACCGGTCGAAGCCCGGCTATGTTGAAACCGGGAGCTGGCAGCCCGTTGAAGAACGCACTGCCAACCACACGTTCTGGAAAGCAGCTTACCGGAAGCCCGAATCGCCCGCCAAGGCCTCTTGCGGCCCCGTTCTCGCCTCGCCGCCTACTAGACGTCGTAATAGAGGAAAAACTCGTACGGATGCGGACGCAGACGCATCGGATCGATCTCCTTGCTCCGCTTATAGCCGATCCAGGCCTCGATCAAATCCTCGGTAAATACCTCTCCTTTGAGCAGGAATTGGTAGTCCTTCTCCAAGCTGTTGAGCGCCTCATCGAGACTCCCGGGCATGGTCGGGATGCTCGCCGCTTCCTTCGGATCGAGATCGTAGAGGTCTTTTTCTGCCGGCTCGCCGGGATTGATCTTATTCTGAATACCGTCGAGCCCCGCCATGAGCATCGCGGAGAAGGCCAAATAAGGATTGCAGGAAGGATCGGGAAACCGCACTTCGATGCGCTTGGCCTTCGGGCTCGGGGAGTACATGGGAATGCGGATGCCGGCTGATCGGTTCCGGCTTGAATACGCCAGCAGCACCGGCGCTTCGAACCCCGGCGTGATGCGCTTGTACGAATTCGTCGTCGGATTCGTAAATGCCGCCAGCGCCGGCGCATGCTTGAGAATGCCGCCGATATAATACAAACACAACTGCGAGATCCCGGCATAGTCTTTCCCGGCAAAGAGGGGTTTCCCATCCTTCCAGATGCTCTGGTGCGTGTGCATCCCGGATCCGGCATCGCTGAAGAGCGGCTTTGGCATGAAGGTCACTGTCTTTCCATGTCGACGCGCAACATTCTTGACAATGTACTTGTAGAGCATCATCTTGTCCGCAGTTCGCAAGAGGGAATCAAATCGGATGTCGATTTCGGCCTGACCGGCCGTAGCCGTCTCGTGATGGTGCTTCTCCACCTCGATGCCGACCTTCTCCATCTCCAGCACCATTTCGCTGCGGATGTCTTGCTGAGTATCGGCCGGAGCCACCGGAAAATATCCTTGCTTATGACGGATTTTGCCGCCCAGGTTGAGGCCCTCTTGCCCCATGTTCCAGGCGCCTTCTTCCGAGTCCAGATAATAGAAGCCACTGTGGCTGGTTTGGTCGTATCGGGCGTGATCGAAGATGAAAAATTCTGCTTCCGGCCCCCAGAATGAGTTGTCGCCGATCTTGGTGCTCTGCAGATACTTCTCCGCCTTTTGGGCGATGAACCTAGGATCACGTTCATAATTCTCGCGAGATATCGGATCCACGACATTGCCGGTCAAGCTAAGTGTAGGGACTGCGGTAAAGGGATCCAAGCAGGCGGTTGCCGGATCAGGCACCAATAACAAGTCACTATTGTTGATAGCCTTCCAGCCGCGGATCGACGATCCATCGAGGCCGGACCCATCCCTGAACAAGTTCTCCGTCAGTTCGCTCACCGGGATAGTCATATGCTGCCAGACGCCCGGCAAATCAACGAACTTCAGATCCACCATCTGAACCCTGTGCTTCTTGGCGAACTCCAGTACTTCACGCACGTTCATGCCCATCCTCCTTTGAAAGATCCTCCGCGATGATGTTCTACCGCTTGGACCTTGCCGTCACAGTGCGCTTTCCCCGGTTTCTCCCGTTCGAATGCGCACGACATCGGTCAACTCTCGCACGAAAATTTTCCCGTCTCCGATACTACCAGTTCTGGCCGCGCTGGTGATGGCCTCGATTACCCGAGACACCTGAGCATCCGTCACCGCGACCTCGATTTTCACCTTGGGAATAAATTCGATCGTATACTCCTGGCCTCGATATGTTTCCTTATGGCCTTTCTGACGCCCAAACCCTTTGACTTCCGATACCGTCATCCCCTGGACACCGATTTCCAATAGGGCATCCTTGATCTCTTCTAGTTTGAACGGTTTGACGATGGCCTCAACCAGCTTCATCTCGATGCCCCCCTTAACCCGACCAACTTGGCAACCTCCGACCGCTCTCCAATGAGGCTCCGTTGAGAAGCGGCGCCCAGCTAACCGGGCGGCTATCATAGCCCATCCTTTCCTATCACTCAACGTGGAAATCGTGCAATTTTCACGAAATGGCTCGAACCCTTATGGGCCTGCACTCTACGCATCAAATGGATACGGCAAAACGCCCCAAGAGCAAGCATCCAGGCGCTTCACTCCTATCCGGAATGACTGGATACCGTCTTGCGCGGTATCAGATGATCAGAAAATGGAACCAGTGGGGGCTACTCCGGCTTGATCCGATAGCCGTTCGTAATCGGCATCCGTCGGTCCTTGCCCAAAGCGCGGTGCGTGATCTTGACACCTAGGGGAGCCTGACGCCGCTTGAACTCGCTGCTATCCACCATTCTGACCACGCGCGAGACCGTTGCGCAATCGAACCCTGCCTCGACGATGTCGGCGAGCGAGCGGTCTTCTTCGACATACGCCCGCAGAATGGGATCGAGCACCGTGTACGGGGGAAGGGAATCTTCATCCTTTTGATTCGGCCTCAACTCGGCGGTCGGCGGTCGGTCCAGGATGCGCGCAGGAATCACCGGCGACGGACCAACGGCATTGCGGAACTTTGCCAGGCCGTAAACCGAATACGACGAGATCAGCCTTGACCTTCTTCGCCTCTCGGATCCAGGTCGTGATACGGTGGAGGTTCCCGGTCAGATCCCCGACGGTCGGGTTCATCTGTGCTATCGCGATGCGCAATGTCCGCATAGAACTCCGGTAAAACCGGCCTATCTCCGCTGTCCAATCGCGCGCGACACAGGAGAGAGGTTCATCTCGACTCAGCTCGGTTGGCAAGAGATCCGTACTTAGGCATGACGCTGCGGAGACGCTCGTGAAACGGCATACCACTGTTCAAACATCTGTTTGTCAATCGGCCCTATCCGCACCTGTCCAATACGTTCGGGCCACACCCCAATGACTCGCCCTCCTGACACCTTCTTATCATGCAGCATGGCCTTCCATATTCTCGTCGAGGTCCACGGCGGCATACGGTCACTCAACCCCGCCTCCTTTACAATCCGTCGAATCGCTTCCACCACTGCACGAGAACAGATCTCCTGAAAACAGGCGAGTTCGGCTTCCTGTACCAATCCAATCCCCACCGCTTCTCCATGGACAAGTGACTGATACCCCCCCAACGATTCAAGAGCATGTCCGATGGTATGCCCATAGTTGAGGATTCGCCTGCGATCGGATTCTCGCTCATCTGCCGCCACCACCTCGGCCTTGATCTCACAGGATCGCTTCACCACGGTCGCGACGATACCGGGCGCTTGCCTCCGCAGCTCAGGCATGTGCCGCTGTAGATAGGCGAAGAAGGACTCGTCCGCAATGATTCCGTATTTAATGACCTCGGCCAGTCCGGCGACGACTTCCCGAGCGGGCAACGTATGCAGCGTCAATGGATCGATCCAGACGGCGCGCGGTTGATAAAACGATCCAATCAGGTTCTTCCCGAGCCGATGGTCGACACCCGTCTTCCCTCCGACGCTGGAATCGACCTGTGCCACAAGCGTCGTCGGCACCTGAATATAGGGAATACCACGTTGGTAGATCGAAGCGGCAAACCCGGCCATGTCGCCCACGACACCTCCGCCGAGCGCCACGAGCATCGACGACCGCTCAAACCGATGACGCGCTAGCACGTCGAGGATCTGCTCCACCGTCTTCAGCGTTTTCGACCGCTCTCCGGGAGTCAGAATGATCGGAATGGGTTCAATTCCGCACCGCTTGATCGCCTCCAGACTACTCTTGAGGTAGTGCCGAGCGACGTGCCGATCCGTCACAATACCAACTTTCCCTCCTACACCGTGCTCCTTCAATCTCTTACCAAGCCTCGCCAACAGCCCGGCCTGAATCACGATCTCATAACTTCTTTCAGATAGGGAAACGGGAACCGTGAAGATTGCAGTCATTTCGTAGTCCTGGAGAATCGGACGGAGTAGGACGGCATCTCAGATTTGTACCGTGATCGTACGTGCACCATTCACCGAATGGCCATCGTACCACAGCCTGACAAGACTAAAAAGACGGTCACGTTCCGCGCAGAGCGCCAAAACCCTGGGTGTTCTTGTCGCCATCTCTGTGGAACAAAAGCAAGAGCCTGATGATGCTGAATCGCACCACCAGGCTCTTGCTGATCACGGAAATGAAACAGTCCTTAAGTCTTGATAATGCTTGGTGTGAGGAAAATGAGCAATTCTTGCTTCGAGACTGATTCGGACTTGTTCTTGAACAACCACCCAAGAACCGGCATACGGGATAGATAGGGAACGCCTTGAACATTGTTGTTTTGGCTATCGACAAAGACTCCACCGATCACCATGGTTTCGCCATCTCGAACGACCACCTGGGTGTTTGCCTCCCGTCGATCGATACTCGGACCAGCCGGATTGCTTCGTGCCCCGACAGCATTTCGTGTTGCTCGCACACGAAGCATAATTCTCTTTCCATCCTCCTTTGGATCGCGAGAGGTGATCTGGGGTGTGACATTCAACTCCAAGTTTGCATCCACAAATGTCGTTTGCGTTCCCTGTAAGGATGTTGTCTGAAAGGGAATCGATTCGCCCTGAGAGATCTTCGCTTCGCGCTTATCCAATGTGGTGATCTTCGGCGCTGCGATCACCTTACTTAACCCGAGCAACTCTCCGGCTGAGAGCCGCATATCCAAGGCAAAGTCGCCTCCGAGTTTTCCAAAGGTCCAGCCGATCGATGGGACGGCAGGCAAGCCACCGACCTGAGCCGGCAAATTCACCAGGAAGCTTCGATCGATTGTACTCCCCCCCGTCCCAGCTATCTGCCCAAATGGGCCGGTAATATTCGAAAGGGCAAAGAAATCCGTGGGTGTGCGATTGCCCGCCTGGAAGCCCCACTGAATCCCCAAGCCTCTCGCATACACGGTATCGGCTTGGACGATGCGCGCCTCAATCTGAACCTGAGGAACCTCAAGATCAAGTCCCTCAACCAGCTGCTTCATGACAGCCAATTTGGATTCGGTATCTCGCACGACCAACGCATTACTCCCCGCATTAAATTGCATGACGCCGCGTGAGCTCAAGGTCGGCCGCAGTGTCATCATGAGCTCCTGAGCCACGATGTGCCTGATATAAAAAACGCGGTCGACAAGTTCTTCAGCCTTTGTCTTCGATTCTTTGGCTCGGGCTTCTTCATCCTGCTGCTTGGCAATATTTGCCAGCGAATCGATCCACACAATACTCCCTTGACGAATCATACCAAGCCCATTCATCTTCAATAGCATATCCAGCGCCTGGTCCCACGGCACACTGACCAGCTTCATGGTCACTTTTGATTTGACCCCTTCCCCAACGACCATGTTGAAGCCAGAGACCTCGGCAATCAGTCGAAGGATGTTGGTGATGTCGGCCTGCTGGAAGTCGAGAGAGATCCGCCGACCGACAAATCGCGTTTGCCCTGCCACGATATCATCGGATCGGTCGTCCTTTTCAGCGGGAGCACTTTCTCCGGCCATCTGGACACGCTGCACCTTGAACTGAGCCTGCGCGGGGCCGATGATTCGCGTCGCCCGTTTGCCCACACGATTCCCTGGCTCGAACAGCGCCCTACGGGCCTGGGGATGAGATGAGCCGATCTCTCCACCATCAATGTGCGCAGCAATAACAGCCGGCGTTTTCCGCTCGCTCGGCTTCAGAGTGATCAATACCTTATTATCCTCTCGAGTCAGAGAAAACACCGGGCGTTCGGACACATCGAATACCAGTCTGACCTTATCAGCATGGTGGCCTACTCTAATTTTCTTGAGCAAGTAGTGGTCAGCCCGTACGACTGATCGCCTCAGGGTGGACGATACGGCAGGAATATCGACGATGAGCCTGGACTCATCCAAAAAATTGGCCTCGGGAAATAGTTGGCCATCTCCGGCAACCACGACGGTCACCACATCCGTTTCGGGACGCACCTCGATCGCGGTCACGGCCTGTGCCAGCAATCGCGTCGTGGCCATTTCGGCCCGCGTGACATCGCTCTGTTGTATCCTGCCGATCTCTTCGGCAACTGCGGACCTCTGAGTACATATGGTCAGAGCAATGAGCGACACTCCCAAGGCTCCAATGAAACAGCCAGCAGTCAGGACATTATCTGCGCGAAATAGTGGTTTCATTCTGAGCCCTCTTTGGGATGTAGAAGCTTGACATGTTCTCGCTCCTGCTTCTTGCCATACACATCAGTGAACCGTTCCTGGACAATGATGCCGCGCTCGGTCACGGCGCTGACCACTCCGTTATTTTGCCCGACCCTCGTTCCCCGTCGAACGGTGTACCCATATCCGTCCGGGGTCTGAACCATTGCGGTATAGCCGTAGGCTCCCCACACAATGGCAATGAGATTGAGCTCTGTCAGGGTCACGCGTTGCAAAGGTGGAAGGGTTGAATCCGTCTTCCCCGGCTGAAGCTCCTGGATGATCGGTGCAAATGGGTCTCGACGACCGGAAGGGTCATACCCACTCCCAACCACACCGTCTGGTACGGACAGCTGAGAAGGCACCGAGGTGTTCACCCCAGACGATGGCGCTTCTATAGTTTGCGGAGCAGTTCTTTGAATTTCCGGCACAACAGGCACCCTGATCGCATCTTGCCTTATCGGAGCGATCATCCCAGGAACGAAGGAAGACTCGGCCTGTGCACCGGGGTTCCCTAAAAGGATGACACACGCGCACATCACGCTGGCTCCAAGGGATAGAGTATATTGTCTAGGCTTCTTCCTCATAACTTATTTACCAACTTGAGCCACTTTGGGAGCATTCACCGAAGGAGATCCTCCGGAAACTGGCTTTTCTTGAGGCGCAGCGTATGCCACTAGGTCAAATGTTGTCTGCGAGACAATTCGTCCTTGCTCAATCTTCGGCGATCCCATCTTAAGACCCGATACGGTTACAATCCGAGGAAGTCGATTGATCCGATCAAAAAACAGGGCGGCCGTGTGATAAGCCCCGGCTACTTCCACACTGACCGGCATCTTGATGAAAAGCTTCGACGCATCTTCAGTCTGGGCGCCTGGCTTCCATAGTCTGATATCGAGTCCCAATCGTACGCCGAGGTCAGACACCTGCTTCAGCAGCATGATCGCCTCTTCTTCCGGAGGGAGACGTTCCTTTTTCTTTGCTAATTCAATCTCGAGCTGCTTATTGGCGGCAACCAACTCATCGAGATGTTTCACTTTAATCGTAAGTGTTTGGATTTCACTCTCCAGCTTGCTGTTTTCAGCGTCGAGCGCCGTGATCATTGTAGACTTCGGTTCTGCAATGTAGAAATAGAAGCCCGCAATCATGCCACCCACGAGCAGGAATAAGAGCGCGGCCTTTTGTGAGGCTGGCACATTGCGAAGCGCATCAAGATTGAGCTGTGGCAAAGCCATCATGACCCCTTCAGACGAAATGCCAAACGAAATTGGTACACATTAATCTTGTTTTCAACCGCAGCCTTGCTCTCCTGCAGATTGATGCCAGTGAAATAATCCGTCCGTCGCAAGTTATTCACGAATTCCACCACGTCGTCGTTTGTTAAGGCCTTCCCTTCTAACTCCACGGTATCGGATGCCACACCCAGCCTTGTGAGCCATACTTTGAGCGGCTCTAAACTCTGACTCACATGATCAAGGACCTTGACCGGGCCCATTCTGGATTGCTCAAGCTGATCGATGATCCGGTTCTTGTCCTCAAGAAGCTTTTTCCGTTGTTCAAAATCCTGTACTTGCTTGACCTGTTCCTTCAACTGAGTAACTTGCTTCTCTTTAGCTTGCTTTTCCTCCTGCCGAGCTTCAAGCTCGCTGTCCAATGAGGCCGAATACCACCAACACCCAGCCAGCGTGACCAGGATCAGTCCAACCCCAAGCAGCGCCTGTGCGCGCGTGTCATACTGAGGTTTGGCCGGCCTTCCTTTGGGCCCACCCGGAAGGAGGTTAATCCGAATCATCGATCCCCCACCGCTCTTAAGGCTAGTCCAACACTGACGGCAGCCGATGGAGCCAAATCTGCGAGTAGGTTAGGGTCCATATCACAGCCAGTCACATCGATTTCAGCAAAGGGATCAGCCATTTCGACAGGGAGTTGCATCCTATCCCCGAGCTGCTGAATGAGCCCTTTCGCCCTAGCCACGCCACCACAGACAAGCACACGACTGAGCTCAGCGTTGGTGGTCGATGTCTTGAAGTAGTCCACCGTCCGAGCGATCTCGGACGCTACTTCCGCATTCACGCTGTCCATGACACTGGTGAACGACCCTCCGCTAGAGTCGCCCGTATGATCATTTTTCTTACCCTCTTCAGCCTCTTCAAATGAGAGCCCTATCTCACGTTGAATCGCCTCAGTATACCGATTCCCTCCTAGCGGAATATCACGCGTAAATAACGACGACCCGGCACGGATGATGTTCACGTTCATCACGCTCGCGCCGAGATTCACCAACGCCGTCGTTTCTTCCTGTGCCATCGGATAATTAATCGCATGCATATTCTCAACCGCAAATGCATCGACATCCATGACCATCGGGACAAGTCCGGCAGCCTTGACCAACTCGGTCAGCTCATTAATTTTGTCTTTCTTCGCGGCAACAAGAATCACCGACATATCCCCTTGCTGATCTTCTGACGCATCCAAAGACAGGACATGAAAGTCGATATTCACTTCGTTGATATCGAACGGAATGTACTGCTCCGCCGCCAATTTCACCTGCCCCTCCAGCTCTTCATCCGGCATCGGAGGCAGGCTGATCTTCTTCACAATCACGGCGTGCCCGGAAATCGAGATAGCGACTTGCTTATTCTTGACGTTGACTTCCGCAAACAATTCTTGAATCGCTGAGACGACACGTCCTTCATCCATGACCGTCCCATCGACAATCACTTCAGGTTCAAGGGGTTTCACACCGAACTTTTGGAGAATGTACCGTCCCTTACTTTCCTTGAGCTGAGCAATTTTGATCGCACTAGATCCAATATCAAGCCCCACTAGCTGTCGGCGAGGGGTCAGCATCCCAACAATGTCGGTTTCGAAGAGCTTTTTGAATGAAGTCAACATGCGATACCTGCCACCTTACACCACAGCCTTTCTGGCGCGAATAATTTTCTCGATTTCATCCACATTCTTTCTCGTATACAGTCGCCAGTTTCTCCAATCTCGAGCGGGTTCGGTAATGACACCCTCTCGCTCCCAGCGAAAGAGTGTCGCCTTGGAAATATCGAATAAGCCACACACTTGATAAGCCTTAAATCCCACTGCACTTGATGTATCTTTAGGCTTCTTCACGTCAGTATTTATACTAGTTTTGATACCTTGCCTTATTCACAAGACTAAGTATAGTCAATATGCTCCACCTGTCAAGGAAGCGTTAGGAAAGCGAGAGTAACGGCAGGAAAGCGGTGGCTGTTATTCCAACAACCGGCTACGATTTATCGATATCTCGGTGCTTGAGGCCAACCTCGTACCCTAGGGCGGCAAGGCTTTCTCGAAGACGCCCGGCAACCGCAACCGAGCGATGACGCCCGCCGGTACACCCAATACCGATAGTCAGATAACTACGCCGCTCTCGCTGGAATAACGGCAAGAGAAACTTCAGAAAACCTTCGACATGCTGCAAAAGTGCTATGGCATCAGGGTCTGTGAGCACGAAGGTCTGGACCAGCGGATTGTCTCCAGAATGAGGTTTGAGTTCGGGCACGAAAAATGGGTTCCTGAGAAATCGCACATCAAACAACAAATCGATATCGTACGGCACCCCGAATTTATATCCAAAGGTGATGAGTGAGATTGTCAGTCGTCGATCCGATGACTCCCGTTGAAACTGCTTCGCAAGCAACTCACCGAGCTCATGGACCGTCAGATCGGACGTATCGATGATTCGATCTGCCTGACATCGAAGTTCGGCTACACGCTCCTTTTCGAATCGGATTCCATCCAAGACGGGAAGATGTGGCAAAAGTGGGTGTGGGCGCCTGGACTCTGAAAAGCGCCTGGTCAATACTTCTTCACGAGCCTCAAGAAAAAGAACCTGAATAGCATGGCCGAGCGCTTTCACTCTCTCCAGGATACCAACGAAATCAGAAAAGAACGCACGCTCTCTAATATCAATCCCAAGGGCAACGTTGGCAATTTCGCTCTGCTGCTGGTTGCAGAGATCGACAAAAGTTGGAAGCAAGGCCGGAGGAAGGTTATCGATGCAGAAATATCCAGCATCCTCAAAGGCTTTGAGGGCGTAGGTTTTACCAGATCCGGACAACCCACTAATAATGACAAGATTCAGCCGGGCCATGGCATTGCATATCGTCTCGGTTGATATAGCTGCGATAGTTCCATTTTGGATTCCGCTGCCAGCTTCACGGGTGATTCAGTGATGCGGACCATTCTAAGCCGCTCAAACGCATGGCGTGCGCAAGGACCAAGGCTACATAATCTTACAAGAGACTCGTATAGGAAATGCGATCACGCCTTCTTCGGTTGAGCCGGCTTATGATTGACAAGACGATCTTTCCATTTTCGAAACTGCGCATCTACACGGTCAACTAGAGCATCGATGGTGGCATACATCTCAGGCGTTGCCGTCTTGGCTTGCACTCGTTTGCCACTGACCGCACCAGTCACTTCCGCCTTATGCTGAAGCTTCTCGACTCCCAATACCACTTGCAGCGATCCGACCTTCAGCCCGTATCGATCAAGGCGACCGAATCGATTTTCCACATAGCTTCTAAGCGCTGGCGTAATGTCCATGTGACGCCCTGTAATCCTCAGCTTCATGCCCACCTCCAATTGTGATCCAGCTGGATGCGAAGCAACGGATATCAAAAAAATCGCTTACGTTGACTGGCGGACGAGATATTCAACTCGGCCCGATATTTCGCCACAGTCCTCCGCGCAATGATCACTCCCTGCTTGCGAAGCCGGGCTGCGATTTCCTCATCTTTCAAAGGACGCTTTGCATCCTCTTCAGCCACCATGGTCTTGATCATATCTCTGACGGAAACGGAGGAATGCATCCCTGATGGCTCATCAACATGTTGAAGCCCTGCGTTGAAGAAAAACTTGAGTTCCAACATACCCTGCGGGCAATACATATATTTATTGGCCGTCACACGGCTAATCGTGGACTCATGCATCCCAATATCTTCGGCCACCTGCTTGAGAACCAAGGGCTTGAGATATTGGACGCCATGGTCAAAAAATTGCTCCTGGAACTTGACGATACTGGAAACCACTTTGACGATGGTCCGATTGCGCTGCTCAATGCTTCGAATAATCCACTGAGCGGCCCGCAACTTTTCATCCATATATGCTTTGGTTTCAGATGTACCACTCTGCCCAGAAGAAATAAGCTGCTTGTAATACGGACTGATCCTCATGCGTGGAAGCCCATCGTCGTTCAACAGGACAACCCACTCCCCCTCATTCTTAACCACAAACACATCAGGTACGATAACGTAGTTCTGGGAATTTGAAAACGGCCTCCCTGGCTTTGGCTCAAGTTCTCCAATGACTTTCGTCGCTTGAAAGACCTCTTCAACCGTAACGTTCAAAGCCTTCGCGACCTTGCCATACTGTTTCTTTTCTAAGTCTTTCAAATGGTGCAACACGATGTTCTCAATAACAGATCCTTTCAATGCACCGGGAGGGGACCCAAGTGATCCAAAGAGATTCCGACCTAGATGCCCGAGTTGCAGCAGCAGGCATTCGGGAAGATTCCTTGCGCCAACCCCAGTCGGATCGAACGTTTGAATGTCTTTGAGCACAGATTCGACTTCGGACTCGGCAAAATCAGTTCCGGCCACAACCTCAGCCAAAGGAATGCGAAGATAGCCATCGTCATCCAAATTGCCGATGATCAAGCGAGCAAGTTCTTTTTCTCGATCACGGAGTCCAGACAAGGACAATTGCCAGAGGAGATGCTCCTCGAGAGACGTCGATTTTGCCAGCGTTTGCTCATATGAGGGAAACTCATCCTGTGCCGAGGAATGTTCGGACGCGCCGCTCCGCTGATCTCTGCCGAAATACTCTTCCCACCCGGAAGCGGAAAACTCCTCCGGTGAGCCTTGTTCTTCACGTGTCTCAACTGCTGGGTCAGACCGATCCTGCCCTTCCAATGCAGCAGGATTTTCGACCTTTTCCTCATTGACCAAGGACTCGCCTTCCTCGGTATCGGACTGCATTTCATCGAGTAAAGGGTTTTCCAGGAGATGTTGCGTGAGGCTCTGCTGCAGTTCCAGTCGAGACAGCTGCAGCAGCTTAATCGCTTGCTGCAACTGAGGCGTCATGATGAGCTTTTGCGAAAGTTGTGGAACTAGACGGAGTTTCATCAATGCCCCTACTACTCGTCTACAACTTGAACTGTTCCCCAAGATAAACGGCCCGAGCCGTTGGACTCTGCACAATAGCTTCAGGAGACCCCGCCTCTAAGATCAATCCTTCATTGATGATGTAGGCACGATCGACGATTGAAAGCGTTTCCTGTACATTGTGATCGGTAATCAATATGCCGATCCCTTTTTCTTTCAAGCGCGTGATGATCTGCTGAATATCCGCGACAGCGATCGGATCGATCCCAGCAAACGGTTCATCCAATAGCATGAAGGACGGTGTAGCCGCTAGCGCACGCGTGATTTCCAAGCGCCGACGCTCTCCCCCTGAGAGGGCATAGGCCATACTCTTTCGTATGTGGATAAGATCTAGCTCCTTGAGCAAGGCATCCACCCGCTGACTTCGCTCTTTTCGAGCATACCCTAGCATTTCAAGAATCGCCAAGACATTATGTTCAACCGAGAGTCGTCTGAAAACAGATGATTCCTGAGGGAGGTAACCGATTCCCCGCCGTGCGCGTTTATACATGGGCAAGTTGGTCACGGATTCTCCGATGAATGTGATCTCCCCCTCATCGGGTTGACACAACCCAACCATCATGTCGAAGATTGTGGTCTTGCCTGCTCCATTCGGACCGAGAAGCCCAACCACTTCACCGGCATATACTTCAACCGCAACGCCCTTGACGACTTTGCGCCCACGAAAACTTTTCACCAATCCAGCGGCGCGCAGACAATGCCCCCGCTGTACCGCAATCGGGTCGACGAGAGCCTCAGACTCTGCATGAATGCTCTGGGTCATGGTTGACTCGGCCCCTCATCTTCAAGGCGAACATGTGAATCGCCTTCCACCACGCTCCGCTCTTCCGCCATAAAAATCGTAATTTGCTTGCCGCTGACCTGGGTGCCTCGTTCCCAAGCTATGGGATCGCCCGTCAAGACGATTTTCTCTCTGTCAACGAAATACACGGCTTTTTGACACGTCGCGTTACCGTTCTCATACTTAATCTTGACACGATGGGCATCGCCGGTCGCTTCGATACGTTGGACGGAACGATTCGACATCGGCGACACGGCGCTGTGCTCTTTGCGAACCGAGGAATTCCCAACGGATTTCTGGTGGTCAGTTCCGCCTCCAGAGGGCAGGGAAGAATCATGATTTCGTGAAGCAAACAGCACAACCATCTTGTCCGAGTGAACGATAAGCGATCCGCGGGTCAGCACAACCGTCTCTTCAAAAATCGCCTGGCTGTCTTGATTCCTGACCGTCATTTTCTTTGAGGTAATTGTGGTTGGGACACTGGACGCCTCCACGCTCCTCTTCAGATTCACAGATTCCGCTGAGGGAGCTGCCGAGGTGGATCCGACACAGAAGGCACTAAGAAGAAGAAGCCAGATCCACATGCACATCCTGTAACACCTCAAATTCTTCGGATTCCATTCTCCCAAGCAGCCCTTGCCCCCTCACCTCTAATCCATGCCCCACCATGCGGACAGGATCCTCGGTCCGAATTTCTCGTGCCTCGTCCGTCCAGACCAAGTGGTTCGTATAAATCGTATACCCGCTCCTCGTCTCCACAACAATGGGCGTTTGGCGATTTGCCAACCTGAAATTCTTGGTCGCCGTATCCAGTGTTCCCTCTTCCCCGTGCACGGTTACCTCATCTCCTCCGGTGCCGTAGAAGGTGAGGGCGACGTCACGCAGCACAGCGCGTTTCTCTTGCTCAAATAGTCGAGCCTGCTTCGCCTGCACCTGCCACTGGACGACATTCCCTTTCGATTGGGTAAAGGTAAACTCCAAGATCTTGGCATCTGCTTGTTCAATCGACTCTGGGGTGAGGGAGTGGCTATTCTGAGCTGAGTCGGCGTTTCTGAAGAGAAGATAACCGAGAAATGTCGCTAACAACACACTTAAGGTGAGAAGGGCCCGTCTTGCTATAAGCTCCCACATGCTCTAAGAATTTCCCCGAGATAGATTCATACCGATGGCTGGCACGATCGTAGCATGCATAATCTGTCAAGTAAACGTCCTCCAGGGAAGTGGAAACAAAAAGACTCCCATGCGTTGTCACATGGGAGTCTCCGAAGGACAGCTAATGCTCGGGTTAAAAACTATGCTGAAGGTGCAGCATCAGTAGATGCAGGCGAAGCAGTGCCAGCTTTTGACTTTTTCTTGGTGGCTAATTCCTGCCGAGAAACCAATTCGATGGCCACCATTTCGGCAGCGTCGCCAATGCGGCGACGAGTTTTGATGATCCTGGTGTATCCTCCTGGCCGATCTTTGAATCGTGTCGCCACATCGCTAAACAGCTTAGACACAACGGCCTTGCTGCGGATAAAGGCTAATGCTCGGCGCCGCGCAGGGAGCGTACCTTCCTTGCCAAGCGTGATCATGCGGTCGGTAAACCCTCGTATCTCCTTAGCCTTAGCTCCCGTGGTCTCGATACGCTCTTGGTCTAACAGCGAGGTCACTAAGTTCCGAAACAACGCCCATCGATGTTTCGTCTGCCGTCCAAGTTGTCGTCCCTTTTTTCTATGTCGCACGATAGTCCTCTTGATTGGAAAGCATCATTCAGGTTTCGGACTTCCATTGTATGGGGAAGCCTCAACTTTTGTTCCTAACGAAAGCCCCATCTCCGAAAGAATTTCTTTAATCTCGTTGAGGGACTTTTTCCCAAAGTTCTTTGTCCTGAGCATCTCCCCTTCAGATTTTTGGACGAGATCAGCGATCGTTTTGATATTCGCGTTCTTCAGGCAATTGGCCGCGCGGACGGACAACTCCAGCTCATTCACGCCACGAGAGAGATTCTTGTTTACTTCCCGATGAGATTCCTCGTATCCCGCTTCGCTCTTTCCTTCGCTTCGCTCTTCCGGATTGATGAAAATATCCAGATGCTCTCGCAAAATCCCAGCCCCTGTAGATAGCGCATCACGCGGGCTGATGGTACCGTCGGTCCAAATCTCCATCGTTAGTTTGTCATAGTCGGTCATACGACCGACCCGCGCATTCTCGACGTGGAAATTGACTCGCCTGATGGGAGAGAAGATGGAATCGATGGCAATCACTCCGATCGGCAATCCCTCTTCCTTGTTACGTTCGGCCGGCATATAACCACGGCCATGTTTCACAGTCATCTCAATATCCAGAGTCGTATCCTTGTCCAGAGTGGCAATATGCAAATCTGGCGTCAGAATTGTCACGTCGCCATCGTGAAGAATATCTGCCCCCTTTGCTTCTCCAGGCCCCTTCTTTTTCAATCGTATCGTCTTTGGCTTATCCGTGTGGAGTGCCAGCCGCAAGCTTTTAATATTCAGAATAATTGCCGTAACATCTTCCGTCACACCTGCAATCGTCGAAAACTCGTGCACGACCCCTTCAATCTTCACGGTGGTCACCGCAGCTCCCGTGAGCGACGACAGCAAAATGCGACGGAGGGCATTCCCGATCGTGGTGCCAAACCCCCGCTCAAATGCTTCCGTAGTGAACCGTCCAAATGTGGGAGAATGTGCATCCTTATCGACTTCCACCCGCATTGGGATCTGAAAGTCTTTCATCGCTTTAATCATGACCCACCCTCCATACCATCGAGTGACTAAGACATTGGCGGATAGCGCCGATGTCCAAAGACCGCACCGCAGACCGGCGGACTATCGTGAATACAATTCCACGACCATCTGTTCATTGACTGGCAATGCGATCTGTTCCTTGGCCGGCAATGTGCGCACCGTTCCTTTAAATGCGCCTTTGTCAAGCTCCAGCCAATCAGGAATACCTCGACTATCAACTGATTCCAAGGCCGCTTGGAACGCGGCCAAGTCTCGACTCCGTTCACGAATCTGGATCACATCTCCAGGCTTCACCAGCGCCCCAGCCACCGTGATTTTCTTCCCGTTGATTGTGAAATGACCATGGCTCACCATCTGGCGAGCTTGCTTGCGCGAAGCACCGAACCCTAAGCGGTACGCAACATTGTCCAGGCGGCACTCCAACAACCTCAACAGGGCATCGCCAGTGACGCCGGTCTGTCGTTCAGCGCGTTCGAAGACGCCACGGAATTGACATTCCTGAAGTCCATAAATACGACGCAGCTTCTGTTTTTCCCTCAACTGGAGACTATAATCAGAAGTTCGCTGTCGCCCCTGCCCATGTTGACCAGGCGGATAACTCCTGCGTTCGATCGCGCACTTTTCCGTCATACAGCGCGTGCCCTTGAGAAAAAGCTTCTCCCCTTCTCGCCGACACAACCGACAGACTGGACCACGATACTTTGCCACTGCTTCCTCCTCGCAATAGAACTTACTGACTCACTAGCAACAGGTCTTGCGATCTCGCCCAGGAACTCTGAGCATCCATGGGAAAAATCACACTCGCCGCCGTTTGGGAGGTCGACACCCATTATGCGGAATTGGCGTGACATCGCGAATTAGATTAATTCGCAAGCCCGCTCCTTGAAGGGAACGGATCGCTGATTCTCGACCAGAACCAGGCCCATTCACATAGACATCGATTTGCCGCATCCCACTTTCCATAGCTTTTCGCGCTGCAGCCTCTCCAGCACGCTGAGCAGCAAAGGGGGTGCTCTTTCGTGATCCTTTGAACCCTTGATTGCCGGCACTTGCCCAGACCACCGTGTTTCCACTCATGTCAGTGATCGTCACAATTGTATTATTGAATGACGCTTGGACATGGGCCACGCCACTCTGAACAATCCGACGTTCTTTCTTTTTTCCTTTTTTGATGCTCATGCGAACTCCTCCGGCTGTTTCAACAGACTAGGTGCTTGAGGCCCCTTTGGTCATCGTCGATCTCGGCTTGCTACTGACGCCCGCACGCCGCCCCTTCCGTGTCCGAGCATTGGTCTTGGTTCGCTGTCCGCGGACAGGCAGGCCTTTGCGATGACGCAACCCTCGATAGGTCCCCGTGTCAATCAGCCGCTTGATATTCAGGGATACTTCTTTGCGGAGGTCTCCTTCAACTCGGTAATCTCGCTCAATGATTTCACGTAACTTGACGATCTTATCTTCGCTCAGGTCATTAATCCTGACCGCGCCATCGATCCCCGCTTCACTGAGAATCTTCCGAGCCGACATACGTCCAATTCCATAGATGTAGCAGAGCCCGATATCCGTTCGCTTATTTCGTGGCAAATCGATGCCAGCAATACGTGCCATTCTCCCTCCCGATATAAGTACTGAGCACTAGAGCATCAACTACTTCACTGTTTGAGCCTGCTGTAGCAGCGCTGCGATTAACAGTGACCGTTCGAAACTCCACATTATTCCTGTGGCTATCCCTGCCGCTGCTTATGACGTGGATTTTTACACAAAATCCGCACCACCCCACAACGACGCACAACCTTGCATTTGGCACATATGGGCTTCACTGATGATTTGACCTTCATAACAATTCGCCACTCCCGTTACTTAAAGCGATAGGTAATTCGGCCCCTGGTCAAATCGTATGGTGACATTTCCACCGTGACCTTATCGCCGGGAAGGATGCGGATAAAATGCATCCGCATTTTCCCTGAGATGTGAGCCAGTATGACATGGCCATTATCCAGCTTGACCCGAAACATGGCGTTAGGAAGCGTTTCTGCTACCGAGCCCTGGACTTCAATAATATCTTCTTTTGCCACGTCCTTCTGTATTCTTTCCTGTGTAACCTAACCTAGGTCTTCTCCGATTGACTTAAAACGCGAGGCGCCCCGCTGGGTTGGATGGCGATCGTATGTTCAAAGTGGGCAGATAGACTCCCATCTACCGTGACCGCGGTCCACCTATCCGCAAGCACACGAACGGCACTCCGACCCATATTCACCATTGGTTCGATCGCCAAGACCATACCTGGTTGCAATCGAGGCCCCTGACCAGGCTTCCCATAGTTGGGGACTTGAGGCTCTTCATGCAGCTGCCGGCCAATCCCATGCCCCACAAACTCGGTCACCACTGAAAAACCGGCAGACTCAACATGTTGCTGCACAGCATTCGAGATGTCCGTCAGACGGTTGCCGACCACCGCCTGCTTGATCCCGAGATAGAGCGCCTCTTCCGTCACCTGAACCAACTTTGCCGTCTCCTCCGAGATCCGACCAACCGCCACTGTGACCGCTGAATCCCCATAGAACCCACCCACAATAGCACCGAGATCAAGCCCGATGATATCCCCATCCTTGAGCTTCCTCTTCGAAGGGATACCGTGAACGACCTGCTCGTTCACAGATGCACAGAGGGTTTTTGGAAAGTTCCGGTAGCCTTTGAATGCCGGAATCGCTCCCCTCGCCCGTATAGCCTCCTCGGCAATCCGGTCCAGCTCTTCCGTGCTGATACCGAAACAGACCGCTTTCTTCACAATCGCTAGTGCCTCAGCCACCACTCTTGACGCCTCTGCCATCACCGCGATCTCGGCGGGCGTTTTCAGAATGATCATGCCGTCTGAGGTGTCGCGAGTACTTTCACGAGATTGTGGTGTACCGCGTCAACCGCCTCGGCACCGTTAAGGTGCGACAATACCTGCCGCTTCTCATAAAAGTCTATTAACGGCGCTGTCTGCTCTTCGTACACACGGAGACGCATCTCAATCGCCTCTCGCTGATCGTCACTTCGCTGAATCAACGCTTCTCCGCAACGCTCACAGAGGCCACCGTTCTTTGATGGGGCGAACTCGAGGTGATACGTCGCCTGACACTTTGGACAGCTCCGACGCCCACTCAGGCGCTTCACGATTTCTTCTCGAGAAACCCTAAAGTTAATCACTCGATCCAGCGGAAGACTGCGTTCAACCAGCACCTTCCCAAGCGCGTCTGCCTGAGGAACCGTCCGCGGAAACCCATCGAGAATAAAACCACTTGCGCATGAGGGATCTGCCAATCTCTCCAGCACAAGCCCTATGACAACCGAATCAGGGACTAATCTTCCCTGATCCATATGCTCTTTCGCTTCACAACCCAGAGGTGACTGAATCCGAACCGCCTCTCGAAGCAAATCCCCTGTCGAAATCTTTCGTATACAATAGTGAACAGCAGCCTTATCAGCCTGTGTGCCTTTCCCAACACCAGGAGCACCGAGAAATACAAGCCGCATGATTTCAGCCGCTTCTCCCACGCAGTGGAGCCATCCCCTTACCCAAGAACCCATCATAATTCCGCATCAACATATGGGATTCAATTTGCTGGGCCGTATCCAGCCCCACGCCAATGACGATCAACAGGGAGGTGCCACCAAAATAAAATGGAACGTTCAGCTTGTAGATCAACAATTCAGGAATCACACAGACGATGGCCAAATAGATGGCACCCGCAAATGTAATCTTGGTTAAGACGTTGTAGATATAGTCTGAGGTTCGTTGCCCAGGCCGAATCCCAGGAATAAACCCTCCGTACTTTTTCATGTTGTCGGCCATATCAACGGGGTTGAGGACGACCGCCGTGTAGAAGAAACAGAAAAAGAGAATTAGGCCTACATACATTAATGTGTACAGCAGCGAGCCAGGAGCCAGCTGATCACCAATCGATTTCACCCATGGGGTTTCGAAAAATCCGGCAATGGTTGCAGGAAACGCGATGATCGATGAGGCGAATATAGGAGGAATGACCCCCGCCGTATTAATCTTCAAAGGAATGTGCGTGCTCTGCCCACCATAGACTCGTCGACCAATCACCCGTTTTGCATACTGTACGGAAATTTTTCTCCGACCACTTTCTAAAAAAACAATTGCGGCGACAACGCAGATCATTAAGAGCGCCAAAGCAATCAATAAAAAGGCATTCAGCTGGCCAATTTCATATAAATTATAGGTCTGCGCCACGGCCGCAGGAAGCCTGGCTACAATACCAGCAAAAATGATTAGCGAGATACCGTTGCCAATTCCACGCTCGGTGATCTGTTCACCGAGCCACATCAAGAAACCCGTACCAGCCGTCAGTGTAATGACCGTCATGAGACGGAATCCCCATCCAGCATGCAGCACGAACGCGCCCTGATTCATTTGTTCTAACCCAACCGCAATCCCAAACCCCTGAATCAGAGCGATACCGATCGTCCCGAACCGGGTATACTGAATAATTTTCTTGCGGCCACGCTCCCCCTCTTTGGCTAATTTGGTCAGATGAGGAACAACGACCGTCAATAATTGCAGGATGATCGATGCGCTGATGTATGGCATGATACCCAGCGCAAAGATCGTCAGGCGGGACAGGGATCCGCCTGAAAAAATATCGAGAAACCCAAGCAAGGCCCCCCCCTGTTTCTGCAAAAACTCGGAAAGGGCTTCACCGTTGATACCAGGAGTCGGGATATGAGACCCGACTCGGTATACGACGAGCATCCCAAGCGTAAAAAGAACACGAGTACGCAGCTCGGGGATCTTAAAGATATTCTGGAAACTTGTCAGAAGCCGTTCAAGCACCGCCGATGACCTCGACTCGCCCTCCGGCCGCTTGGATTTTTGATTCAGCCGATTTACTGAACTTATGCGCCTGAACAACAAGTGCTTTCTTTAACTCACCGTTGCCAAGAATTTTAATCGGCAGTTTTTTTCGCTTCACTAATCCAGCGTCAACCATGGCCTGCGGAGTAACAGTCTCATTTCCAACCCATTGTTCAAAACTCTTAATGTTGACGATGGAATATTCTGTTCTGGATGGGTTGGTAAATCCGAACTTTGGTAGCCGGCGTACCAACGGCATCTGTCCACCCTCAAACCCTGGGCGTTTACCGCCCCCAGATCGAGCCTGAATTCCCTTATGCCCTTTGGTGGCCGTCTTCCCGTGACCAGACCCAGGTCCACGTCCTATACGCTTCCTTCGCTTCTTTGCCCCTTTTGCAGGAGCTAAATCATGAAGTTTCATGGCTTTCCAACCTCAAGCAGGTAGCCTACTTTTTGAATCAGTCCTCGCACCTGAGGCGTGTCAGGACGGACAACCGTCTGTCGAATATGTCGAAGACCGAGGCCGCGCAATACAAGGCGATGCTGTTCAGGTGTTCCAATGGGACTGCGCCTCAATGTCACACGCACACTTTGAGTAGCCTGATCTGCAGGTTTTGATGTCTTTGAGGGTCTCATTAAACCGCAGCCCTTTCTCGACCGTCTGGGAACGCTTGCCGACGGAAGCGAAGAACATCGTCCAAATTTCGTAATTGAGTGAGCCCGTCTAGTGTTGCACGAACAGTATTGAAGGGGTTTCCACGGCCCAATGTTTTTGCGATGACATTATGCGCACCGACCAGCTCTACGACAGCACGAACCGCCCCCCCGGCGATGATTCCAGTACCGTCGACGGCCGGCTTCAGCAGCACATGCTCTCCGCCAAACAAACCATGCACCTCATGGGGAATAGTTGCACCCTTCAGTGAAACATGAACAAGGTGTTTCTTGGCTTGTTCGACAGCCTTTGAAATCGCAACTGGGACTTCAGCAGCTTTTCCCTTGCCGATCCCTATCCACCCATGACCGTCGCCGACAACAACGAGTGCACAGAAGTTGAAACGTTTTCCACCTTTCACAACTTTTGCCACACGATTGATAAATACAACTTTATCTTTCAGGCTTAATTCATCGGGATTGACTCGCACGCTCTTACCCCTCAGTCCTAAGTTCAGTAACAGTTCACCAGGAACTTACACGCTTGTCTTGCTCGCCTCGCATCCCGCCTCAGCCTAAAATTGC
Source organism: Nitrospira sp. CG24B (assembly GCA_002869845.2). GTDB lineage: Bacteria > Nitrospirota > Nitrospiria > Nitrospirales > Nitrospiraceae > Nitrospira_D. The sequence goes on from NEWS02000004.1 coordinate 1,320,814, forward strand.
AAGCCCCCTTCACGCGATGCATCTGCAAGTGCCTTAATTCGACCGTGATACATGCGCCCCCCTCGATCAAAAACGACAGTAGTGACCTTGGCCGCCTTGGCCCGATCAGCGATCAATTTCCCTACCGCCTTAGCCGCTTCAATTCCACCAGTCGATTTCATGGACTTGCGTAGCGATTTGTCGAGCGATGAGGCAGCCGCCAGAGTAGCACCTTGAATATCATCAATAATCTGGGCATAAATATGGGCCGCGCTTCGAAATACATTTAGGCGTGGCCGACCAGTCGTTCCCATAATCACACGTCTCACTCGACGACGCCGTCGATTAAGTTGTCGAACTTTGTCTGCAGCATTCATGGCTAGTTCCTATTTCCCCGTCTTACCTTCTTTTTTACGCAATGTCTCGCCCGCGTAGCGAATACCTTTTTGCTTATAGACATCCGGTGGCTTAATAGCTCGCAGATCAGCTGCCACCTGCCCTACTAGCCGCTTATCAACTCCTTTGACGTTAATGAGCGTCTGCTTGTCAACTTTGACATCAATGCCTGTTGGCACCTCATAGACCACTGGATTGATATACCCCACGTTGAAGCTGAGTGTCCGCCCCTGAACTTGAGTCTTGTACCCTACTCCAGTAATCTCAAGCGAGCGTTCGTACCCTTTTGTTACACCCTGAACCATATTACTCAATTCTGCACGAGTCAGCCCATGCAAGGCTCTCAGCTTACGATCGTCGCTTGAACGACCGACAACGACTTGACCATTACTAACCGCAACGTCGACTCCCTGCTCGAGAGACCAATCGAGCCTGCCCAATGGGCCTTTAACTGACACAGTTGACCCGGCAACCTTCACTTCCACTCCACCAGGAATTACGATCGGTTTTTTTCCAATGCGGGACATGGTTTGTTACACCCCTCGCTCGAGATCGAAATAACTCATCGGTCTACCATACGGAACAGAGAAGCTCACCCCCAAGACGATTTTTACGGGATTCTTGGTCAGTCATAATTCCTTTGGACGTAGAAAGGATGGACACGCCGATCCCATTGCGAACTTTCTTAATTTCCTGACTTCCAATATACACCCGTCGTCCTGGCTTACTGACGCGCTCCATCCCTGTGATCATAGGCTGCCCTTCACCAACATATCGAAGACGTACGGTAAGAATGGGATGCCCCTCATGAGCTCCATCCTCGATGGCGTCAACATACCCTTCTCTCATCAAAATCGTCAAAATAGCACGCTTTAACTTTGACGTTGGAACTGTGACTGTCTCATGACGACGCTGAGCGCCATTTTTTAAGCGAACCAGAAGATCGCCGATTGGATCGGTAACCATGCTATATCCTTCTATCCTCCATTGGCAGTCACCGGTGTGAGAACACCCGTTACCAGCTAGATTTTCGCACGCCAGGAATCTCTCCGCGCAGAGACATCAGTCGAAAGCAGATACGGCACATTCGAAACCGACGGAGATATCCGTGAACTCGACCACACACTCCACACCGATGGTAGTTACGCGTGGAGAACTTCTGCTGCGTTGCTGCCTTATTTCTCAGCGCTAATCTCGACACACGCACTCCTTCCGTTCAAACAAACACCATTGATCCACGTCGCGCTCACGTACGGAACGGCATACCCAGGTGCTTCAGAAGCGCCTTCCCCTCGTCGTTCGTCCTGGCCGTAGTGACCACCGTAATATCCATCCCATGAATCGAGGCAACTTCATCGTACTTAATTTCAGGGAAAATGAGCTGCTCTTTTAAACCAAGCGTGTAATTCCCTCGACCATCAAAAGCCTTTGGAGAAACGCCACGGAAGTCTCGGATACGAGGAAGCGCCAACGTAACCAGGCGATCAAAAAACTCATACATCCTCCGGCTACGAAGCGTCACTTTGGTACCGATGGGCAACCCCTGCCGAAGCTTAAATCCGGCAATGGCTTTTTTAGCCCGAGTGACGACCGGCTTTTGACCAGTGATCATCCCCAGCTCGGCGACCGCACCTTCCAAGAGTTTCACATTCTGGATCGCCTCACCCATTCCCACGTTCAACACCACACGCTCAAGCCGTGGAACCTGCATCACATTTTTATATCCAAACTCCTTCATGAGGGCAGGGACCACCTGTTGCTCATACATGTCACGAAGACGCGGTCGAAACTTGGACTCCTCGCTACCTTGATCCAATGGCGCGACCGATTCCTTCTTTGATGATTTACGCTCGGACGGTTTACTAGATTTGTTTTTAGGTTCCTTAGTCATCGCGTAGCCTATTCCACAGTCTCGTTTGATTTCTTACTGAAGCGCACTCGACGCCCATCTTCTAACACCCGAATCCCGATCCGCGTAGGCTTCTGTGTAACCGGACAGAAAAACATGACATTGGAAATCTGTAGAGGTGCTTCTCGCTCGAGAATACCACCCTGTTTCGCCTTCTGATTGGGTTTAGTGTGTCGCTTGATGATATTGAGCTTCTCGACAATCACCTTCCCCGCTTGTAGGTCAACAGACAGCACTTTCCCCGTCTTGCCTCGCTCACGACCAGAGACCACGACAACCGTATCGCCTTTTCGAATTCTGCTTTTTCGGAGTACTTCCACGATGCTCCTCGTTTGTTCTGCCCTATAAAACTTCAGGCGCTAAAGAAATGATCTTCATGAATTTCTTCCAGCGGAGCTCGCGGGCAACCGGACCGAATATGCGCGTTCCAATCGGTTCGCCATCTTTATTGATCAACACGCATGCGTTCCGATCAAACTTAATATAGGACCCATCCTCTCGACGTACTTCTTTTGTCGTCCGGACGATGACAGCCCGACTCACGTCCCCCTTCTTCACACTCGCCTGTGGGATCGCCTCCTTGACAGCCACCACCACGATATCACCTAACGACGCATAACGCCGTCTCGTTCCCCCGAACACATGAAAACACATGGCCTGTTTGGCCCCTGAATTATCGGCCACATCCATATATGTATAATTCTGAATCATCGCTATATTCCTACGCGCGGCAATAAACCAAAGATCATCCGAAATACCGCTTCTTACTTTTCAGGTTGACCTTTTTCCATGACTTGAACAACACGCCAGTTCTTTTCTTTGCTTAACGGCCTCGTCTGCACGAGCTTAACCCGATCTCCCACTTTACACACACCACCTTCATCGTGGGCTTTTAGTCTCGTCACCCGCCTAAGAACTTTCTTATAGACTGGATGAATGACTGATCTTGAGACCACGACAACGACCGTCTTTTGCATTTTATTACTGACGACGTCGCCATACCAATGACGGCGCTTTACCATCTCAGCCATAGCATCCTTTACTTTTTAGAGCCCTCTGTTCGGGCCTTCACTTGCTCGAGAATAGTTTTCACCCTGGCAATATCCCGTTTTGTTTTTCTGATTTGCATAGGATTCTCGAGACGCCCAGAGCCAAACTGAAAACGGAGGCTGAACAGCTCTTGTACAAGTTGTTTTTCTTTATCGACAAGCTCACTTGCCCCCAGCTGCTGGAGCTCCTTGACGTCCAATGCCATATCCCTGCTCCTCTTTATCCTCTCAAGAACCTTGCCCAAACTCGCCGCGAACAACCAATTTCGTGGCAATCGGCAACTTGTGCGATGCAAGACGAAACGCCTCTCGGGCAACCTCCGTGGTGACGCCGTCCATCTCGTAAAGAATCCTGCCAGGCTTAACAACAGCGACCCAGTACTCAGGATTCCCTTTCCCCTTACCCATTCGAGTTTCAGCCGGCTTTTTCGTGATCGGCTTATCAGGGAAAATTCGTGTCCACACCTGCCCGCCGCGCTTCACGTATCGAGTAATCGCGATACGCGCGGCCTCAATTTGTCGGCTCGTCACCCATCCTGGCTCCAATGCCTTTAGACCAAACTCTCCCAGAGTAATTTGGCCTCCACGATAGGCCTTGCCGTTCATCCGGCCCTTTTGCATCTTTCTAAATTTAACTTTCTTAGGCGCTAACACAGCTCGATCTCCTCACCCAAACCGTCGTTCTAAAGATGATTCAGCCTTGATGGGCTGCACAGGAAGCAGCTCTCCCTTGTAGATCCAGGTCTTCACCCCGATCTGCCCCATCGTCGTGTGCGCTTCGGCGAATCCATAGTCTATTTCAGCGCGGAGCGTATGCAACGGAACACGCCCCTCTCGATACCATTCCGTTCGAGCAATTTCAGCACCACCCAGTCGACCAGCCACCATGATCTTGATACCTTGAGCACCAAGCCTCAAGGCAGACTGAACACTGCGCTTCATCGCTCTCCGAAACGCGACCCGCTTCTCAAGCTGAGTAGCAACATTTTCACTAACCAGCTGAGCATCAAGTTCTGGCTTCTTGATTTCCTTGACCGTAATATAAACCTGCCCCCCATACTGTTTTTCAAGGTCAGCCTTCAGCTTATCAACCTCAGCCCCCTTGCGCCCGATAATGATGCCAGGGCGAGCAGTATGAATAATCACTCTAGTCTGATCACCAGAACGCTCAATTTCAACTTTGGATACGCCGGCATGATACAGCCTTGCCTTCACCATCTTTCGGATCTTGACATCCTGATGGAGTAGTTTGGCGTAATCTTTACCTGCATACCAGCGCGAGCTCCACGTATAGTTGTAGCCCAGCCGATAACCTATTGGATGTGTTTTCTGACCCATGCGTTATATGCCTCAATAGAGAGAAATGAGCTATTTCCTCTTACCCTGAATTTCAGGCGCCGTCACAACGACGGTAATGTGACTCGTACGCTTTTGAATTGCATTAGCCCGCCCCATCGACCTCGCACGTACACGCTTATACGTTGGACCACAATTAACGAAAGCCTTGGAGATGACCATTGATTCACTATCACCCATCTCCTTTAGCTCTGCATTGGCCACGGCGGAACGGACGATTTTTTCAACAACCTTCGCAGCATGGCGTGGCGTGTGCTTCAAGATGGCCAACGCCATTGGCACTTGCCTCCCACGAATCAAATCAATCACTGGCCTTACCTTCCGAGGCGCAACACGAGCAAATTTTAAAACCGCATGTGCTTCAGTCATCTTCTAAACCCTGTTATGAGCTGGATCCCATCCACCAATGAATTACGCGATACGTTAGACATTGATGACGAGCCAACCGATCAACCTTTCTACTTAAGTGCGACAGCTTTTTCAGTCCTTGCATGGCCATGCCCCTTAAAAAACCTTGTTGGAGCAAACTCGCCAAGCTTATGACCAACCATATTTTCAGTCACGAACACCGGAATAAACTTCTTCCCGTTATGAACCGCGAACGTATGGCCGATCATGTCCGGAATGACCGTTGACCGTCGCGACCACGTCTTGATTAACTTGCGGTCCTTCGTCTCATTCATGTGCTCGACTTTTTCGAGAAGGTGACCATCAACAAACGCCCCCTTACTTACCGATCTAGGCATTGCGAACTCCTGACTTACGTCGAGCAATAATGAATTTGTCTGTTTTCTTATTCTGTCTAGTCTTGTACCCCTTGGTCGGAAGACCCCAGGGAGAGACTGGGTGAGGATTTCCCTGCCCAGACTTTCCTTCACCACCTCCGTGCGGATGGTCAACAGGGTTCATCACAACCCCTCGCACGTGAGGCTTCTTCCCTTTCCAACGATTCCGTCCGGCCTTTCCAACGCTGACATTCTCATGGTCGACGTTTCCAACTTGGCCAACAGTCGCCATACAGGTCCCTAGTATTCGACGCATTTCACCGGACTTTAGACGTACCTGCACATACTCACCATCACGCCCCATGACCTGCGCAAAGCCGCCAGCACTTCGAATCAACTGCCCTCCCTTTCCAACCTTCAACTCAAGATTGTGGATGGTCGTACCAAGAGGCATATTCATCAAAGGAAGCGCATTCCCAGGTCTGATCTCCGCCTGTGGGCCAGATTGTATTTCATCATTTATACTTAATCCGACAGGAGCTAAGATATACCGCTTCTCTCCGTCCTGATATTTCAGGAGTGCAATTCGCGCTGATCGATTCGGATCGTACTCAATAGCCTCAACCCGAGCTGAAACTCCAACTTTATCGCGCAAGAAATCAATCGTGCGATAGAGCCGCTTGTGCCCTCCCCCACGAAACCTGACAGTCGTCCGACCATCGTTGTTGCGCCCTCCGCTCCGGAGATGGAAAGCAGTCAATGATTTCTCTGGCTTCTTCTTGGTTAACTCCTCGGTCACCACAGCCGTCATACCTCGACGACCAGGAGACGTAGGACGATATGACTTCAGTCCCATAATAATACTCCCACTTTTTACCCTTCACGAAGAAGCCGACAACGAGACCCTGCTAGGCACTTTCGTACATCTCTAACTTTTCGCCTTGCTTAAGAGTCACCAGCGCCTTCTTCCAATCTGAACGCCTACCAGAGAATCGACCGAGTCGCTTAACTTTCCCTCGAACGTTCATGATGTTGACCTTGTCAACTTTGACTTTTAACAGCGCCTCGACGGCCAGCCTGATCTGAATGCGATTGGCATCAGGATGAACCACAAAACCAACCGTATTCGTTGCTTCCCGAAGTCCTGTTATCTTTTCCGTTAATAATGGCCGAATCAGGATCCTGTGGCTATCAACCTTCATGACCACACCTCATTCACAGGACCAAGCTCTCGCTCGGCGATCATGATCACTTGGGCGCGAACCACATCGTACACGTTCAGCTGATCAGCGCTAAGCACCTTCACAGCAGCGAGATTCCCGGCAGCCTTCAAGATGTCAGATTGATCCTTACCAACGATCACCAGCGCGTGATCACCCCCAGTAAATTGCTTTAACGCTTGCGCTAGCAACTTTGTTCTGGGCTGCTGAAGGGAAAGATCAGACACAACAAACAATTTACTCTCTACCACCTTAGCCGACAATGCGCTCTGCAATGCAATACGATATTTCTTCTTAGGCATAGAATAGGCATAACTTCTAGGCTTTGGCCCAAAAACACTCCCGCCATGGCGCCAGACAGGAGAGCGAAGAGAGCCAGCCCTGGCACGCCCCGTATGCTTTTGCTTCCATGGCTTTTTACCAGATCCGCTCACTTCACCGCGCCGCAACGTAGAGGCCGTCCCCCTACGCTCACAGGCACGCTGCATGATCACCGCTTCATGAACCAAAGCAGCACGAGGCTCACAGCCGAATACCTGCGGAGATAAATCGACCGTTCCCACTTTCTTTTTTTGCAAATCAACGAGATCAATAGTAGGCATACTAGCTCTTTTTTGACTTTCGCACGACAACGAGGCCGCTAATGGCCCCGGGAATGGCCCCTCGGACAAAGAGGAGATTTTCATCAGACCGCGACTCAACGACCTTCAACCTCTGAACCGTGACACGCTCCGACCCCATGTGACCAGGCAAGGTCTTCCCTTTCCACACACGAGAAGGAAACGAACTCGCCCCTATAGAGCCTGGCGCCCGATGAAACATGGACCCATGCGACTCAGGACCACCCGCGTAGTGATGACGCTTCACGACACCCTGAAACCCCTTACCTTTGGATATTCCGATGACGTCAACCCAATCACCCTTCTGAAACATACCGACCGTCACCATCTGCCCGACAGCCGGATTTCCGTCTTTCTTAAACTCACGCAGGATTCGACTCGGCGCCGCCTGGTTTTTCTTGAGGTGCCCTAACTCTGACTTCGACAATTTGCGCTCCTTGACTTCACCGAAAGAAAGCTGAACCGCTTCATATTGATCCCGCTCTTTCGTTTTTAGCGCTACCACTCGACACGGACCCGCCTCGATGATCGTCACTGGAGTTAAACGACTTTCATCGAAGACTTGGGTCATTCCCAACTTTTTCCCAATCAGTCCATTAGTCATTGACTCACCGCATAATTGAGAGGACAACCAAGATCATATCCAACCGTAAACTCACGCGCCATCATAGCTTTATCTCTACATCCACTCCCGCCGCCAAATTCAGCTTCATCAAGGAATCCATCGTTTCAGGCGTTGGCTCCATAATATCGAGCAATCGCTTATGTGTTCGCATTTCAAATTGCTCACGGGACTTCTTATCGGCGTGCGTCGACCGTTGGACGGTAATCTTTTCAATCCGCGTAGGAAGCGGAATTGGCCCCACTACCCTAGCTCCACTGCGCCGAACAGTCTCAACAATTTCCGTAACCGACTGATCCAGCACTCGGTAGTCAAAACCCCTTAATCTGATCCTGATCCGCTGATCGACTTTCACGTCATTCACTCCTAACCTGTCAAGCGAACAGTTCCGTCTTACGCCAGAATTTCCGTCACGACCCCCGAGCCCACGGTCTTGCCGCCCTCACGCACGGCAAACCGCAACCCCTGATCCATCGCGATCGGACTGATCAACTCCCCCGTCACACTGACATTGTCGCCCGGCATCACCATCTCCACCCCCGGATTCAACTGCACGATCCCCGTCACATCCGTCGTCCGGAAGTAGAACTGCGGCCGATAGCCATTGAAGAACGGCGTGTGCCGCCCGCCTTCCTCTTTCGTCAACACATAAATCTCGGCCTTGAACTTCGTATGCGGCGTGATGGTCTTCGCTTTGCACAACACCATCCCGCGCTCAACGTCTTCTTTCTTCGTGCCGCGCAACAACACCCCGACGTTGTCTCCCGCCTGCCCCTCATCGAGCACCTTGCGGAACATCTCCACGCCCGTCACGATCGTGGTCTGCGTCGGCCGAAGCCCCACAATCTCGATTTCATCCCCCACCTTCACAATGCCTCGCTCGCACCGCCCCGTGACGACCGTCCCGCGGCCACTGATGGTAAACACGTCTTCAATCGGCATGAGAAACGGCTTGTCGATCGGCCGCTGCGGCGTCGGAATGTACGTATCCACCGCCTCCAACAGCTTCATGATGGACGGCACCCCCAATTCCCCCGGATCCGCCTCCATCGCCTTCAACGCACTCCCATGGATGATCGGGGTCTTGTCCCCCGGAAACCCATACTTGGTGAGCAACTCCCGCACTTCCAGCTCCACCAACTCCAACAACTCCTTGTCATCGACTTTGTCGGCCTTGTTCAAAAACACCACGATGTAAGGCACCCCCACCTGCCGCGCCAAGAGAATGTGCTCCCGCGTCTGCGGCATGGGGCCGTCCGCCGCACTCACCACCAGAATCGCCCCATCCATCTGCGCCGCGCCGGTGATCATGTTCTTCACGTAATCCGCGTGCCCCGGACAATCCACATGCGCATAATGCCGGTTATCCGTCTCATACTCGACGTGGCTGATGGCGATCGTCATGATCTTGGTCGCATCCCGGCGCCCTTGACTCTCACTGGCTTTCGCCACTTCGTCGTACGGGATAAACTTCGCCATCCCGCGATCCGCACACACTTTCGTCAACGCCGCCGTCAACGTCGTCTTCCCATGGTCCACGTGCCCAATCGTCCCAATGTTCACGTGCGGCTTCTTCCGCTCGTATTTCGCCTTCGCCATAATGCCACCCCCTCCTAATTCACCACGCTATTTCTTGATGATGGCTTCCGCAATATTTCTAGGAACCTGATCATACCGATCAAACTCCATGCTATAGGTCGCACGACCCTGCGTACGAGACCGGAGATCAGTCGCATAGCCAAACATCTCCATTAAGGGCACGGCAGCATCAATAGCTTGAGCACCAGCCCGGACCTTCATTCCTTGCACTTTACCTCTCCGGCTGTTCAAGTTACCAATCACATCACCCATGAACTCCTGCGGAACCAAAACCTCAACCTTCATAATTGGTTCAAGCAGGACAGGATCGGCCCTCTTACACGCATCAGCAAATCCCATCGACCCTGCAATCTTAAATGCCATTTCATTTGAATCAACGTCGTGATAGGAACCATCAATCACCGTCACCTTCACATCCCGAAGTGGATACCCTGCAACAACACCGGTTTCCATCCGCTCGCGAACACCCTTCTCAATAGCAGGGACAAACTCCTTCGGAATGGCTCCACCCACAACTTTATTCACAAACTCCAGCCCCTTACCTGCCTCTGAAGGCTCAACCGTTAAAACAACATGACCATACTGCCCACGCCCGCCGGTCTGCTTAACATATTTCGATTCAGCCTCAGCCTTGCGCCTTATTGTCTCACGGAATGCCACCTCAGGCTTTCCTACATTTGCTTCTACTTTAAACTCACGCAACATTCGATCGACGATGATCTCAAGATGCAACTCACCCATTCCAGCAATGATCGTCTGCGCGGTCTCTTCGTCCGTCCGCACACGAAATGATGGATCCTCTTGAGCCAGTTTCTGGAGAGCAAAACCCATCTTCTCTTGATCTTGCTTTGTCTTAGGCTCAATCGCCATCGCAATCACCGGCTCAGGAAACTTCATCACCTCCAGGAGCACTGGCTGTTTTTCATCGGCCAGCGTATCTCCCGTGGTAGCCCCTTTAAGCCCCACCGCTGCAGCGATGTCTCCTGCATACACCTCATCAATTTCTTCTCTCTTATTGGCATGCATCTTCAGGAGACGCCCAATTCGGTCCTTTGTCCCCTTGGTCACATTCAAGACCGCTGTGCCAGTTTTCAGCGTTCCAGAATAGACACGGAAAAATGTCAACTGTCCGGCAAAGGGATCAGACATGATTTTGAACGCCAATGCTGAAAATGGCTCACTGTCATCTGACTTGCGCTCAACTTCCTTACTGCTATTCGGATCCAACCCCATGACCGGAGGGACATCAAGCGGAGACGGCAGGTAGTCGACAACGGCATCCAGTAACTGCTGAACACCCTTGTTCTTAAAAGCCGACCCACACAGCACCGGAGTAATTTTCATCGAGATAACGCCAGCACGGATCGCACGCATGACCTCTTCTTCGGTCAATGGATGGCCGCTTAAATATTTCTCCATCACCTGGTCATCAAACTCTGCCACCGCATCAAGCATTTTCTCTCGGTACTCTTTTGCCTGAGCGAGAAGTGCCTCTGGAATTTCATCGACCTTATATTTCGCACCCAATGTCTCGTCGTCGTAGAAGAATCCCTTCATCCTGACCAGATCAATCGATCCGCGAAATTCCGCTTCACGCCCGATTGGAATCTGAATCGGAACCGGCGTAGCCCCCAGTCGATCAATGATGGACTGGACACTTCCGTAGAAATCAGCACCAATACGATCCATTTTATTCATGAAGGCGATACGAGGAACATGATACTTATCGGCTTGACGCCAGACCGTTTCAGACTGAGGCTCAACACCCTGAACGGAATCAAACGCTGCTACCGCCCCATCAAGCACGCGCAAAGAGCGCTCCACCTCAATCGTAAAATCAACGTGCCCAGGAGTATCAATAATATTGATGCGATGATCACGCCAGAAACAGGTTGTTGCGGCGGCCGTAATGGTAATGCCACGCTCACGCTCTTGCTCCATCCAATCCATCGTGGCCGCACCCTCATGAACCTCGCCCAACTTATGAGTCATACCCGTATAATAGAGGATGCGCTCCGTGGTCGTAGTCTTACCGGCATCAATATGGGCCATGATACCGATATTGCGCGTTTGCCCTAACGATGTCTGACGAGCCACTGTAACTCCCTCAAAAAACACGAATGCCGCAAGTCAAGCCAAGAACTACCGCTGCGATACAAGCTAGCCAGAGTCTGCAGATCGCAGCACGGCTCAACTGCAGCACAGAATGACACTACCAGCGATAATGAGCGAATGCTTTATTGGCCTCTGCCATCCGATGCACGTCTTCCCGCTTCTTGACCGCAGCCCCGGTATTATTCGATGCATCCAACAGTTCGGCGGCAAGCTTTTCGCGCATACTCTTTCCACCGCGCGTACGGGCAAACTGTGACAACCAACGAAGCGCCAACGACACTCGACGTGCAGGCCTAATTTCGACCGGAACCTGGTAGGAGGCACCCCCTACTCGACGAGACTTGACTTCAACAATCGGCTTCACATTATCCACAGCTGCCTTAAACACTTTCAGCGGATCGCTGCCGGTTTTCTCCTGAATAACATCAAACGCGCCATAGCATATCCGTTCCGTCGTACTCTTTTTCCCGCTACTCATGAGCGCGTTAATAAACTTCCCGACCAGCTTATCTCGGTACCGCACATCAGGAAGCACTTCTCGTTGACCCAAAAACCTACTGCGTGGCATATCAACCTATCCAATCCGTGTAATGATTTCCAAAACTCACAAAATCTACTTGGGCCGCTTTGCTCCATACTTCGAACGACTCTGCTTTCTTCCAGCTACACCCACCGCGTCCAAGGCGCCACGAACCAAATGGTATCGAACGCCAGGCAAATCCTTAACGCGACCTCCACGCACAAGCACAATGGAATGCTCCTGAAGATTGTGCCCTACACCCGGGATATACGTCGTCACCTCCATCCCGTTCGTAAGGCGCACGCGCGCGACTTTTCGCAATGCTGAGTTCGGCTTTTTCGGCGTCGTTGTGTATACACGAAGGCACACGCCTCTTTTCTGCGGACAGGACTTCAGGGCAGGACTTTTCGTCTTTGCCTTCACGAAAGTCCTCCCTTTCCGAACCAGCTGATTGATCGTCGGCATCGCGTTCAAACCCTTTCAAATGAAACAAGCACCAACCGTCAAGTGCAAAGCCGCCGGATTATAGTGACGTAAACTCCGACTGTCAAGTAGGCAGTATTCCATCGCGTACTAAGACCGAGCGCCTTCCCCTGAAACCGCCGGAACAGCCACACCAGATGATACTGCAGCTGTAGCACCTACGGGTATTACCTCTGGCTTTTCGCTGATGACGAACGTATCGCGGTACTCTTCAAACCCTGACCCTGCTGGAATCAAACGACCGACAATGACGTTTTCCTTCAAGCCCAACAACTTATCCTCGCGTCCATTGATCGCGGCCTCAGTGAGTACGCGCGTGGTCTCCTGGAACGATGCCGCAGAAATAAAGCTGTCGGTCGTAAGGGCCGCCTTGGTAATCCCAAGCAAGACAGGCTTACCCAGAGCAGGCGTACCGCCATTGGCGAGCACTCGCTCATTTTCTTTTTCGAAGAGACTCTTGCTGACTTGACTGGCCGGCAAAAACTGGGTATCTCCCGGATCTTCAATTCGCACCTTACGCAGCATTTGCCGCACGATGATCTCGATATGCTTGTCGTTAATCGAAACGCCTTGCAATCGATAGACGTCCTGCACCTCATCCACGAGATACTTCTGCAATTCATTCGGACCCAACACATCAAGGATGTCATGAGGATTTGCTGAGCCGTCCATCAACGGTTCCCCAGCCCGAACCCAGTCGCCTTCGTGGACGTTGACGTGCTTGCCCTTGGGAATAAAATATTCCTTCACATCACCCATCTTATTGTCGACGAGAACCTTGCGCTGGCCCTTGACGAACCCGCCGTAGGAGACCTCTCCGTCGATCTCAGTAATGACGGCCTGCTCTTTCGGCTTCCGCGCCTCGAACAGCTCCACCACGCGCGGAAGACCTCCCGTAATGTCCTTGGTCTTCGTCGTCTCACGAGGGATCTTTGCCAAGACATCACCAGGATGCACAGTGGCCCCTTTTTCGACAAAGATATGGGCTCCGACTGGCAATAAATACCTGGCCACTGCGCTGGATCCGCCGGCCGCCTTGGCCGTTTTACCGCTGTCGTCCTTAATCGACACGCGAGGGCGAAGCGTCTGGCCGGTATGTTCAATGATAACCTTACGCGACAAGCCGGTTACTTCATCGAACTCGTCCTTCATCGTGACACCTTCGACAATATCACCGTACGCCACTCTCCCACCCACTTCCGTCAGAATAGTCAGAGAGTACGGATCCCACTCGACCAATTTCTGGCCAGCGACAACCGGATCGCCATCTTTAATCTTGATCTTAGCCCCATACACCACGGGGTACTTCTCACGCTCTCGCCCGCTATCATCGACAATCGCAATCTTCGTATTACGATTCATCACGACCCATTCACCATCTTTATTCCGCACCGCAATACCACCATTGTGAATGTCGGCGTTCTTTTTGGCATCGAAACTCATGAACTTAATGCGCCCGGCATGTTTCGCCTCAAGCACGGTCTGCTCGACGACCTTACTGGCCGTGCCGCCGATGTGAAAGGTCCGCATCGTCAACTGCGTGCCAGGTTCGCCGATTGATTGCGCCGCGATGACACCGACCGGCTCTCCTTTTTCCACCAGACGCCCTCGCGCCAGATCTCGACCGTAACAGGCACGACAGACACCACGGGGAGATTGACAGGTCAGCACGGACCGAATCTTCACACGGTCAACTCCCGCCTCAACGATCAACTTCGTTAGCTCTTCAATGATTTCTTCATTCCAAGACACAATAATTTCCCCGGTGACGGGGTCACGAATATCCTCTGCCGCCAAACGACCGAGAACGCGCTCCTCCAACGGCTGAATAATTTCACCACCCTCGATCAACGGACTGACGGTAATGCCGTCTCGCGTACCACAATCAATCTCATTAATAATGACGTCTTGAGCAATATCGACCAATCTCCGAGTGAGATACCCTGAATTGGCGGTCTTCAACGCCGTATCGGCAAGCCCCTTACGAGCACCGTGAGTGGAGATGAAGTACTGCAACACCGTCAACCCTTCACGGAAGTTAGCGGTGATCGGCGTTTCAATGATCTCACCGGATGGCTTGGCCATCAATCCGCGCATACCACCCAACTGCCGAATCTGTTGCGAACTACCACGGGCACCAGAATCCGCCATCATGAAGATTGGGTTGAACGATTCGGCTTTGGCCGGATCACCGCCGGCGCCGAGTTCCTTCATCATCTCGTTGGCAACCTGCTCAGTGACGTGTGCCCAAATGTCGATCACCTTGTTGTACCGTTCGCCGTTCGTGATCAACCCCTCCGAATACTGTTTCTCGATCTCGATCACTTCGCGCTGCGCTTTCCCGATCAGCTCTTCCTTCTTACTCGGAATGTGCATGTTATCGACGCAGATCGACAAACCGGCTCTCGTCGCATAGGTAAAGCCAATATCTTTGATCTTATCCAGGAACTCGACGGTGTCTCGATGACCATTCTGTCGATAGACCGAATCAATGAGTTTCGTCATTTCCTTTTTGGTCATGAGCTTGTTCGCATTGGCGAACGGTAAACCTTGCGGAAGGATTTCTGACAGCAAGACACGGCCAACAGTTGTCTGCACCAGTGAACCCTCAAGACGCACCTTAATCCGCGCATGCTCTTCCATTTCTCTCGCATCAAAGGCAATCCGAACTTCTTCAGGGGACCCAAACACCTTCCCCTCGCCCCTTGCGCCCAACCGCTCTTTCGTCAACCAATAGCAGCCCAACACCATATCCTGCGAGGGCACCGCAATCGGCTTACCATTGGCCGGAGAAAGAATGTTGTTGATGGACATCATGAGGACCCGCGCTTCAACCTGCGCTTCGACGGATAGCGGGACGTGCACCGCCATCTGATCTCCATCGAAGTCCGCATTGAACGCGGCGCAGACGAGCGGATGCAATCGGATCGCCTTGCCCTCAACTAACACAGGATCGAAGGCCTGAATGCCCAATCGATGGAGCGTCGGGGCTCGATTCAGCAGTACAGGGTGCTCGCGAATCACTTCGTCCAAGACATCCCAAACCTCTGGCCGCTCTTTTTCAACTAACCGCTTGGCACTCTTGATAGTAGTCGCCGCACCTCGTGCTTCCAACTTGTGGAAGATGAACGGCTTGAACAACTCTAGTGCCATCTTCTTCGGTAAACCACATTGGTGGAGACGCAGCTCAGGACCGACAACGATGACGGTACGACCAGAGTAATCCACACGCTTTCCGAGTAGATTCTGCCGGAACCGTCCTTGTTTTCCCTTCAGCATGTCGCTCAACGATTTCAACGGGCGCTTGTTTGGACCACGAATCGCGCGCCCTCGGCGACCATTATCGAAGAGCGCATCCACAGCTTCCTGCAGCATCCGCATCTCGTTCCTGATGATGACGCCTGGCGCCTTCAACTCCATCAATCGTTTCAACCGATTATTTCGATTGATCACACGACGGTAGAGGTCGTTCAGATCAGATGTGGCAAATCGGCCGCCATCAAGCGGAACCAGAGGACGCAACTCCGGCGGCAGGACCGGAATGACATCCATGATCATCCATTCCGGCTTATTCCCAGACTTACGAAACGCCTCCAGCACCTTTAAGCGCTTGGCATACTTCTTCTTCATGGCTGCCGATGTCGACGCTTTTGACTTCACCTGCAATTCATCCCACAGCGCATTAATATCGATCTTCCTCAATAAGTCACGGATAGCCTCTGCACCGATTCCAACCTTAAACCCGCTTGATCCGAACTCAGATACAAGGGTGCGCAGCTTATCCTCCGGCACCAACTCTTTTTCCCCTAAGTCGGTTGAGCCTGGGTCCACACAGACATAACTCTCAAAATAGAGAATTTTCTCGAGCTGCTTGAGGCTCATATCAAGCAGGGTTCCAATCCGACTCGGAACACCCTTCAGAAACCAAATATGGGCGACAGGCGCAGCCAATTCGATATGGCCCATCCGTTCACGTCGCACCTTCGACTGAATCACCTCGACGCCGCATTTGTCGCACACGATCCCGCGGTGCTTCATGCGCTTGTATTTCCCGCAATTGCACTCCCAATCCTTGGTAGGACCGAAGATCTTGGCACAAAACAGCCCGTCTTTTTCCGGCTTGAATGACCGATAGTTGATCGTCTCCGGTTTCTTGACTTCACCATACGACCAAGATCGGATCTTCTCGGGCGATGCGATGCGAATCCGCATCGCATCAAACGACACCGAATCCCGTTGCTTTTCAAACAGTGTATATACGCCTTCCAAGGTAGTGACCTCCTCTGATACCGGTCTTCAGCCGGCACACAAGCGGTTAGTCTTGCGTCTTAACCAGCTCAATATCGAGTCCCAAGCTCTGCAGTTCCTTCACCAACACATTGAACGACTCAGGCAACCCGGGCTCGAGGAACGGTTCACCTTTGACAATCGCCTCATACATGCGAGACCGACCCGGCACATCGTCTGACTTGACGGTCAGGAATTCTTGAAGCGTCGATGCCGCCCCATATGCCTGTAGCGCCCAGACTTCCATTTCTCCCAGCCGTTGGCCCCCAAATTGAGCCTTGCCGCCAAGAGGCTGCTGAGTCACGAGAGAATAGGGGCCGATCGACCGTGCGTGAATCTTGTCGTCTACCAGATGGTGGAGCTTCAGCACGTACATATACCCGATCGTGACCGGGCTGCTGAACGGCTCGCCCGTCTTGCCATCGATGAGCTGCGACTGGCCGCTCACCGGCAATTTGGCCTTTTTCAGTAGGTCCTTAATTTCCTTTTCGGACGCGCCATCGAAGACCGGACTAGCCACCTGGATGCCCAGCGCCTTAGCCGCCCATCCAAGGTGAGTCTCAAGAATTTGCCCGACGTTCATACGGGACGGCACCCCCAGAGGATTCAATACGATTTCCACCGGAGTCCCATCCGGAAGATAAGGCATATCTTCTTCTGGTAGCACCCGCGATACGACACCCTTATTGCCGTGCCGACCGGCCATTTTGTCTCCGACCTGAATCTTGCGCTTCATGGCGACGTAGACTTTAACAAGCTTGATGACACCAGGAGGCAGTTCATCACCTCGCTTTAAGCGCCCAACCTTTTCATCGTACAGCGTCTGGAGGATTTCAATCTGCTCTTTCGCCCGTCGCTCAACATCCTCCAGCTCTTTTTGCTCATCGGGATCGCTCAGGAGGATGTGACGCACCGTGTCGTCTGGCAATCGCTTAAGAATCTCCGCCGTCATCTTACCCTTCTTCTTCAAGATAACGTCGCCACTCTCAGGGTCCATCAGATCACGTCCAACGACCTTCCCCAGCAAGAGCTTGCGAATCTTTTTCGTTTTTTCCTCATCAATGATCCGTAGCTCTTCATGGTGATCACGCTGCAACTTCATCTGATCGTCAGTCTCGATGCTCTTCGAACGCTCGTCTTTATCGAGTCCTTTGCGAGAAAAAATCTTGACATCGACGACGATACCTTCCACTCCAGGAGGCACGGTCAACGATGTATCCTTCACATCGCCGGCCTTCTCACCGAAGATCGCACGCAGCAGTTTTTCTTCCGGGGTCAGCTGGGTTTCCCCTTTCGGCGTCACCTTTCCGACCAAAATATCGCCAGGCTTTACTTCGGCACCGATCCGGATAATCCCGCTCTCATCCAAATTTCTCAGCGCCTCTTCTCCGACATTGGGAATATCTCGCGTGACATCTTCTTTCCCCAGCTTGGTATCCCGAGCTTCCACCTCGAACTCTTCGATATGGATCGACGTGAAGGCGTCCTCGCGGACCAGTTTTTCACTGAGCAATATGGCGTCCTCGAAGTTGTACCCACCCCAGGGCATGAACGCCACAAGAACATTCTTGCCCAGCGCGAGTTCGCCATGATCAATGGCTGGTCCATCTCCAAGCACCTGCCCCTTCTTAACCGGCTGGCCAAGACGAACCACTGGCGTCTGAGTAATACAGGTGTTTTGGTTCGATCGCTGAAACTTGATCAAGTCATAGACGTCCAGCCCGGAATCCTTCCCCTTCTTCCCATCCTTCGAATCGGCCCGCACGACAATACGGGTGGCATCGACGCTCTCCACGACCCCGGCCCGACGAGCCTGAATAACATACCCAGAATCTCGCGCGACCACCGCTTCCATCCCGGTCCCCACCAGAGGAGCCTCCGATGTGACCAACGGAACCGCCTGGCGCTGCATATTGGATCCCATCAGTGCACGATTGGCGTCGTCATGCTCCAAGAACGGCACGAGCGCGGTCGCCACGCTCACCACTTGCTTGGGCGACACGTCCATGTACTCAATCTTATCCGGGGCGGCCAGAACAAAGTCTCCACCGTGACGACACGAGACGGTTTCTGATACCAGCTTGGACGACCCATCCAATTTCGAGTTGGCTTGGGCGATGATGTATTTATCGCCCTCGATCGCCGAGAGAAACTCGATCTCATCAGTTACACGTCCCTTGACGACCTTCCGATATGGCGCCTCAATGAATCCGAACTGGTTGATCCGCGCATACGTGGCCAGCGATGTAATCAAACCGATATTAGGACCTTCCGGTGTCTCAATCGGGCAAATACGACTGTAGTGAGACGGATGCACGTCTCGAACTTCGAACCCAGCTCGCTCCCTCGTCAGTCCTCCCGGACCAAGAGCGGACAGACGCCGTTTATGTGTGATTTCGGCCAGGGGGTTCGTCTGATCCATAAATTGAGACAGCTGGCTGCTGCTGAAAAACTCCTTGACGGCCGCGACAACCGGCTTAGCATTGATCAAGTCGTGCGGTAGCACCGTTTCCATATCGAGAAGATTCATGCGCTCTTTGATGCTCCGCTCCATCCGCACCAAGCCCAGTCGGAATTGATTCTCCAAGAGTTCACCGACGGATCGCACCCGGCGATTTCCCAAGTGATCAATATCGTCGATTTCCCCTTTACCGATCTTTAGATTGACGATATAGCGGATGACTTCCACGATGTCCTGTGCGGTCAAGGTACGCTGCTCGAGCGGTAAGTCCAAACCGAGTTTCTTATTGAGCTTGAGCCGACCGACCGGAGACAAATCATAGCGCTTGGAATTCAGAAAGAGATTGTCGAATAAGGCTCTGGCTGTATCCACCGACGGTGTCTCACCGGGACGGAGGCGACGGTATATTTCGACCATCGCTTCTTCTTTTGACCCGATCTTTTCCATCGCCAAGGTATCAAGAATAACCGGCGTAGCAGTTGCCATATCCAGATAAATGACCTTGAATTCCTCAACATCGCTTTCAGTGATCTGCTCCACGATCTCGGCAGTCAATCGCTGATTTTTCTCCGCCAACACGTTCTTCTTCGAGTCGACCAATTCCGTAAGAGTGGCACGCCCCACCAACTCCGCCGGCAACAAGGGAATCTCCTTCACGCCAGAAGCCTTCAGCTTGGCAATCATCCCCTTCGTCAGCCTGGCCCCCTCTCGCACCAAGATCTCTTTACCACTCTTATCCGTCACTTCGGCGGAACAGCGAAGTCCATGGTGGATTTCCGGATCCAGCTTGCGGAACATCTTCCCCTGGGACACGCGAATTTCTTCGACAGGGTAGTACATCTTCAGCAAGTCGTCGCTCGAAAAACCGAAGGCCTTCAACAGAATAGTAGTCGGCATTTTCCGACGACGATCGATTCGCACATAAAGAATATCCCTGGCATCGAACTCGAAATCGAGCCAGGAGCCCCGATACGGAATAATACGGGCCGAATACAATACCTTTCCGCTCGCATGGGTCCGGCCCTTATCATGCGTAAACGACGCGCCCGGCGACCGGTGCAGCTGACTGACGACGACGCGCTCGGTCCCGTTGACGATAAATGTCCCGCGCTCGGTCATGAGCGGCAATTCCCCGACATAGACTTCTTGCTCGCGTACATCGAGCACTTTCTTGCGCGGACCCTTATCTTCTTTATCCAACACCACCAGACGGACACGCAGCTTCAACGGAACCGCGTAGGTCATACCCTGCTCAAGACATTCTCGCTCGTCGTACTTTGGCGTCCCTAAGGTATAACTCGAAAATTCGAGCACGGCCGTGTTGTTATAATCTGGAATCGGAAACACGCTGGCCAACGCCGCCTGCAATCCATGATCCTTCCGGCGCTCCGATTCGACCTCAAACTGCAAAAACTCTTCGTAGGAGCGCTTCTGTATTTCAATCAGATCCGGAATATCGATATTGGTTCGAATGCGAGAAAAATCTTTCCGCTCGACGAACTCCTGCAGAGTCGTTTCGGACATGCCTACTCCTCCACGCTGGTTGGCGGCGAACAGCAGTCACCACTGACGACAGATTCCCGTAACATCGAGAGACCTCCGCCTTCGGCGAACACCAGAACAGCCGCAACTATGACGAACTCGCTTCCTTACTTGACTTCGACCTTCGCACCGCTTTCTTCGAGCTTCTTCTTCATCGTGTCGGCTTCTTCCTTAGCCACTCCAGTCTTGACTGGCTTCGGTGCGCCCTCCACAAGGTCCTTGGCTTCCTTCAAACCGAGACTCGTCAACTCGCGAACCACCTTGATGATTTGGATCTTCTTGTCTGCCGGTACCGATGCGAGAATGACGTCGAATGCCGTCTGCTCTTCAGCAGGAGCCGCCGCCCCACCGCCTGCAGTCGGCGCCGCTGCCATGGCAACCGGAGCCGCCGCTGTCACACCAAACCGTGTCTCTAACCCTTTCACTAATTCGGCCAGGTCGAGCACGCTCATCCCTTCGATCGCCTTAATCAATTCCTCTTGTGATAACTTTCCCTCTGTAGCTGGCATGTCCCCTTCTCCTTTCCGTTTATCCTGAATGGCTGCAATGACTCGTACAAACTTTGACAAGACCGCACTTAACGTATAGACGACTCCACGAATCGGCCCCTGCATGGCCGACAGCAACATCGCAATCAGCACTTCCTTCTTCGGCAGCTTCGCAACGGCTGCCAGTTCAGCTGGCTGGAGAATCTTGCCCTCCAGCACCCCGGCCGTGATGCGAATCTTCTGGTCTCGCTTTTCAGCACCGATGAAGTCCTTCAACACCTTGGTCGGCAACACCGGATCGTCGTACCCGATGACGACTCCGGTCGGTCCCTTGAGATGAACCTTGAGCCCGGCCAAGACCGTCCCTTCGGCGGCACGCGCCGCGAGCGTATTCTTCACGATTCGATATTCCGCCTTTGCCCCGCGGAGCTGCTTGCGCAACTCGGTGACCTCGTTGACCGGAAGCCCGACGCATTCCGTCAGGATAGCCAGCCGGGCGCGACCGAATTTTTCGGTCAACTCCGCCACTGCCGTAACTTTCTCTTCCTTCTTCATCACTCCCTCTCTGGTCGCTATTCGTTATCCGCTCAATATCATCCGTCCAGCGAATCGCGAGGAACGATTCACGTTGAACGCGTGTCTCAACTCCACTGCTTGGTCAGCGCAACGGTATCCAATATCACACCAGGCCCCATCGTGCTCGCAATCGTGGCACTCTTGAGATAACGCCCCTTACAGGAGGCAGGCTTTGCCTTGATGACGGATTCAATGATGGCCGAAGCATTGTCGTACAGCTTCGCAGGATCGAAGGACACTTTCCCGACCGGCACATGCACGATACCGGCTTTCTCAACCTTGAACTCTACACGCCCTTTTCGAATATCTGCGACCGCTTTCCCAACTTCGAAGGTCACGGTGCCGGTCTTAGGGTTCGGCATTAACCCGCGAGGTCCGAGCGCTTTACCGAGTTTCCCGACCGAGGCCATAAGATCCGGCGTGGAAATCGCGCAATCGAACTCCATCCATCCGCCCTTGATTTTCTCCATCAAGTCGTCAGCCCCAACATAGTCAGCCCCGGCTTGTCGCGCCTCCTGCTCCTTTTCACCCTTGGCAAATACCAAGACACGAACCTTTTTCCCCGTGCCGTGAGGAAGCGACGCCGTCCCTCGAACCAGCTGATCCGAGCGCTTCGGATCGATTCCCAGCCTCAGCGCAAGATCAACCGATTCGTCAAACTTCGCATAAGCCGATCGTTTCACGGTTTCAACGGCCTCGCGCAACCCGTAGACACGCGGCTCAAGATTTTTGATCGCCGCATTCATTTTCTTTCCCATGACCAGACGCTCCTTCGATCTTGGCATTAGCCTTGAATAACGACACCCATACTACGGGCAGTACCTTCGATGATTTTCGTCGCCCCTTCCACATCAGCCGCGTTCAGATCGGCCATCTTCTTCCGGGCAATTTCGTCCAACTGTTGCCTGGTGATTTTCCCCACCTTATCTTTCTGTGGCACACCAGATCCCTTGATGATCCCAGCGGCTTTCTTGAGGAGGTCAGACGCCGGGGGAGTCTTCATGATAAAGCTGAAGGTACGGTCCTTGTAGACCGTAATGATGACAGGGATAATACTATCCCCGTCCTTCTGGGTCTTGGCATTGAACTGCTTACAAAACTCCATAATGTTGACCCCATGTTGGCCCAACGAGGGACCGACAGGAGGAGCCGGATTGGCCTTGCCAGCCGGAATTTGCAACTTGATCTGCGCCGAAACTTCTTTCGCCATGTCGCTCTCTTTCTCCTTCGCGATCGACACTCAACCTTCAGCCCTCACACGACTGAAGGCCGACATCGCCCGATCGGCTTAAATCCGTTCAACCTGCAAAAAGCCCAATTCCACAGGGGTCGACCGACCAAAAATACTCACCATCACCTTCACCCGACTATGATCCTGATCGACCTCCTCAACCACCCCATTAAACCCAAGAAAAGGCCCATCGATAATGCGAACGTTATCGCTCTTAATGAACTTAACCTGCTCCCGAGGCTCGGCTTGACCCGCATCGACCTGCTTGAGCAAAGACTCCACCTCATCACTGGTCAGAGGTGTCGGCACCGCGCCGCCCCCGACGAATCCAGTCACTTTTGGCGTCTCCTTGATCATCTGTACGGTGTCATCCCCCAACGGAGACTCCAACTCCACAAGGACGTAGCCCGGATAGAACTTTCGTCGAGAGGTCCGTCGCTTCCCGTCCTTAATTTCAATGACGTCCTCTGTCGGAACGAGCACCTGCCCGAGCTTTTCAACAAGCCCCATTTGATTTGCACGCTCCATGAGGCTGGTCTTCACTCGCCCCTCAAAACCCGCGTACGTATGAATGACGTACCAGTTCTTTGTCATGCACCACCCTCATGTCTTCGATGAATTACCGCCAACTTCCCCAATTCCTCGTCTCGCCAGATTTAGATGAATTTCGCAACCAACCATGAAAGGAATGAGTCAATGAGGGACAAATACAGAGACATTAGAATACAGAACACGATCACCACCGTCGTTGACCCGATGGTTTCCGCGCGACTCGGAAAGGAAACCTTTTTCAGCTCTGCCCGCACGTCCGTCACGAACAGCCGAATCGTCTCTGTCATACGCTTAAACATCTGTGACTCCGTTGCCTAATCACGTCAATCCGAATGACTGCCTCACACGCATCACCGCCCCCGCATCACGCCCAATCTGCCAGCTCCGATTGCAAGGCCAATTGATACTGCAATCCACTCCCACTATTACCCGCAAAACACCTACAGGACTCACCCCGCATCGAGCTCAATTCCGGCAGCCCTCCGGACCGCGTACACGAGACTTGGCAGGGGCACTAGGATTTGAACCTAGACTCTCGGTTTTGGAGACCGATGTGCTGCCATTGACACTATGCCCCTACTTGAACGTAAGGTGTGAGTCATCAGCCAATCGGTGAGGCTCTCCACCCCGAACGATTCATCCCCCCTCGCGCCTCGGCTTATTTCACCTCTTTATGAGGCACGTGCTTGCGGCAGAACTTACAAAACTTGCTTCGCTCTAACCGATCCGGATCGTTCTTCTTGTTTTTCATGGTCGAGTAATTCCGCTGCTTGCAGAGCGTACAAGCCATGTTAATGATTTCACGCATCGCTTTCTCCTCGATACAGACCGACAAGATCGCAGCCAACACGCACTCTCGCGTTGGCTTACTTCCTGTCCACTTGCTTCGCTACGCCAGAATTTCCGTCACGACCCCCGACCCCACGGTCTTGCCGCCCTCACGCACGGCAAACCGCAACCCCTGATCCATCGCGAAGATTTACAGTCTGCCCCCTTTGGCCACTTGGGTACCTGCCCGCGATACTTCATCGTTCTCGATCAATCAAATTCTGCACACAAAAAACGCGCTCACCGACCAACCGCTCAACAAAGACAAGCAGACCTACCCGTGCACAGCTTTCTTCCTCAATCCTCAAAGATTGATTCGCTGAAGTGCTCGGACAGGCTAGGTTACGAAATGCTGGATTCTATTGATGAACTTTCGTCATGTCAAGAGGGGAATTCGGATCCGGTACTTTTTTTATTTTATCGTTCCCGCGGCAGCCTCACAGGAAGATGGCTGAGATGACCCAAATGATGCTTCCACCTCCTCAACAAAATCATACTGAAAACCGAGGACTTGCTTCATCAAAGCCACGGCTTCCCGTAGTGTGAGCTGTGACGGTTTCGCCAAATATCGCTTCTGGGCAAGGCGTCGTTCTTCGGGATCTTCCGGGACATAGTACCCTCTGAGCTCCACCTTCTCGAATGCCGTTTTGAGTCGCCGCATCCATCCATGAGCTTGTCCCCGCTCCTGAAACATGGATTTTCCGGTCTTGCGCTGTACCTCAAGCTGATTCCACACAGTCCAGCCAATAAAGACGGCCCATGTTTCATTCAGCGCCTCCCACGACTCGGCCTGCGTCAAGTAGCGCGACTCCATTTCATACTGTCGCTGAACAATCGGGGCGATTTTCACTTCACTATAGCGACAGACTTGCTGCTCTCGAGCGAAGCCCAGCAGATCTTCTGAACGGCTACCGGCCTCACGAGATTGCCCCTCTATAAGGCTGAGATAATCCATATACGCATGAAACAGTTCATGATAGAGCACCTCCAGTTCCTTGTGCGTCATCTGGGCAAGCGGCTTGAGGACCCTCCCCGCAGCGTTAAAGGACAACGACCGGTTCAGGACCATCCGATGCTCTCCGGGATGGTACTCGGCGGCGTAGGTCCGAAGATCATCGAACTCAAACTGAATAAAGTCCGGTGGGAGCGCCTTCAGAAACTTCGTCGGCAACCGGACCCGTTCCGCGTCAGCGAGAAAACGCACCCACGTTTGGCCGGCACTGCCTTGCTGGTTCAGAGATGTGACGGATGCCTCGGCGAGAAAAGCTGGCCCGGACCAGCAGCACCACAATAATACGAGGAGCAATCGAATTGGGCGGTAGCTCATGCGGATAGAAAACAGGCGTGATCCGTCACGACAACAAACTCACATCAATTAATAGGGGTCTCGCGCCATTCCCCAATCCTCGCGTCCGCCCTCCTCTACCAATGCGAGGGTATCAAGCAGGTCCGAGGACACATGGTCCAGAAACCGTGAAGGCTTCGACAGCAACATCCCGCTGGTCTTGTCGTACACATTGATCGGATATGTCATAAATAAATGCCGTTTGGCTCGCGTGACGGCCACATAAAAAAGCCGCCGCTCTTCCTCCAGCTCATCATCGGCAAGAAAGGAATAGGCGGAAGGAAACCGGCCGTCGACCACCCAGATCACAAAAACACACTGCCACTCCAACCCCTTCGCGGAATGGATCGTCGAGAGTACGAGCCGTTCATCATCGCGATCCGGCGCTTCGACATTCACCGCACTCCCGTCCGGCGGTTCCAACGCTAAATCGGCAAGAAATTCGTCGATGCCATGGTACCCTTCGGCAATCGTATGGAGATGATCAAGATCCCTCGTGCGCTTAGGGTAATCGTCGTACTGGTCCTTGAGGATCGGGAGATAGTACTCGTAGATATGATTGACCTGTTCAGCGGGTTGCCGATCGTCTGATCCAGCCAGACTCTCCAGCGTGTTGGCCAAGTTCTTGAGTCCCTGGCCGGAACGGCCGCTCACTCCGCGTAACACGTCATACGGCTGCTCCGCCTTCACAATCGCGGCGAGCAAGTCCTGCGCTTTCTTCGGTCCCACCCCTTCCACCAGCAGCAGCACGCGATGCCAGCTCACCGTATCAAGCGGGTTTGCGACGACTCGCACATGGGCCAGCAGATCCTTGACATGGGCCGTTTCGATAAACTTCATCCCGCCGCGCTTAATAAAGGGGAGCCCCTTGCGGGACAGCTCGATTTCCAAATCGAAGGAATGGAAGCTCGAACGAAACAGGACCGCCACCTCATCCAGCGGCACCCCTTCTTCACGAAGTTCAAGAATCTTCTGCGCAATGAATCGCGATTGCGCATGTTCCCCGGCGGCTTCGACCAACGCCGGCAGCGGGCCATCGATCTTCCTGGTAAACAGACGCTTCGTATACTTCTCAGCCGCTTCATCGATAATGCAGTTCGCGAGGTTCAAGATCGGCTGGGTGCTGCGATAATTTTCTTCGAGTTTATAAATCGTCGTGCCGGGAAACAGTACTGGAAAGTCCATGATATTCTTGAAGGTCGCACCCCGGAACGCATAGATCGACTGCGAATCATCGCCGACCACCATTACATTCTGATGCATCGTCGCCAGCTGACGGATGACTTCGGCCTGCAACCGGTTCGTATCTTGATACTCATCCACAAGGATATAGCGATACTGGCTGGAAATGCGCGTGCGTGCCGCCTCATCCAACAACAGCAGTTGCCGCAGCATCACCAGCAGATCATCGTAATCCAACAGCTGTTTCTGTCGCTTCGCAGCTTGATACGCCTTCTGCAACCGGCCGAGATCTTCCGAATGATCCGAGAAATGGCTAAACTCCTCTAGAATAATCTCGTCGAGACTGCGCAGCGTGTTCTCGCTCTTGCTGATCATTTCCATAATCGTCCCCTTGCGGGGAAACCGCTTATCTTTTTCGTTGAGCCCCAGCTGCGATCGCACCAACGCGATCAAGTCTTCCGCATCGCCGCGATCCAGAATCGTGAACCCAGGTTCAATGTCGACCGACCGGCCATTGCGGCGCAAGAGCATGTTCGCAACGGAGTGAAATGTCCCGCCGCAGACCCGCTGGCTGCTCGTTCCGATCAGATCGCCAGCGCGTTCCAACATTTCCTGTGCGGACTTCCGCGTGAACGTGAGCAGAAGAACGTTTGACGGGTCGACGCCCGAATCGATCAGATAGGCCACGCGATAGACCAGCGTGCGCGTCTTGCCGCTCCCCGCTCCCGCGATAACCAGCGACGGACCATCACCCGCCGTCACTGCCGCCAATTGCTGAGGATTCAGCGCGGCCGCGTAGTCGATCGACAACGTGCGCGGCACGGCGTCCTCAGTAGGTCGCTTCAATACATAGGTTTTGACTTCTCGTTCCATGAAGGTATTCGAAGAGAGTAGCCGCTAATTTCGTTATTCAGAAAGGGTCGTTGTATACCACACTCAACTTCCCTTTCCTATCCACCTGAGACCATCATCCACAGCTGATAGACCAACCATATGATGAAGGCGATCATAAGTAGCAAGAGGGCCACCGTGCCCCCGATGATTCCGCCCACATAGAACCAATCGGTATGAGTCTCGCGGTCGGACTTCATCGCAGCCTCGCGGAGCAGCGCGGCATTTCTCGTATGACTCCGGAACCAGATCGAGAACAAATCGCCGACAATTGGAACAGCACCGACCGTTCCATTGATGAGCAGATTGAGACTCATGCGGGCCAGCACAATTCTGGGAAGCTGTAGGCGTGTCGCTAATCCAAGAATGATCGTGCCGATGAGATTGGCCAGAACATCACCGATGCCGGGAATCAGTCCGAGCAACGGGTCCAACCCGATGGACCACGACGTACCGGGTATCCTGATCGTGGCATCCATCACCTTGGCGAGCATGTCCGCAATGGTGATCAGATGCTCGCGCGCCTCATCACGCGGCAAGACC
>NEWS02000004.1:1349432-1377379 GCA_002869845.2 Nitrospira sp. CG24B
CATGTTCCCGCGCAAGTCATCGCAGGCGCGGAAAAGAAGGCTGGACAGCTGGCTAAGCGTGAGTTTGGTCATATGAACGGCATCTGAAAAAGGAGGTTGCGCCGGGAGCTTACCCCTTTCTTGATGAGAAATCACCACGCCCATGGGAAAGGTTCCTGTGATTGTTACCCTATTAGCTCGACTCGTTTGGGTAGGTCCCCACCTGCCACCTCTCTTGGGCACATGCACGATTCTCTTTCTACCTCTTTGCTCCCCTCGTACGTCTCCGCTATAATCCCCGCTGCTCTGGAGCAAACCTATGGCCATTGTCACTCCTGAATACAAGGAACGCCTCCGCCAGCTGGCTGAACTGATGCTCGCCGTGTCGGGCGAGTCGGTCACGATGATGAAGCGCACTGCGCCTGAGCAGGCGCTCAAGCTCAAGCGGCAAGAGGAGTGGGGCATCTACCTTGAATTCCTCAAGATTATGTTCAATCTCACAGACCGGCTGGTGGCCCTGCACATCCCGTTGAAAGACCAGTTGGAGTTCATGAACGGGCTGGAAGATGCCGTCACCCAACAGCTGAAGCGCGCGCTGGAACCGGCGTTCGGGAACAATGCGGATCAGATGGAAATCGTCATGACCATCGGCACGACCGTATCGGAGAGTCGGCAGGCGTACGAGCAATACAAGTTCCTGATCACCGAAGACTCCAAGACCAAGAACGAGATGTTCCGCGACTTCGGCGACAAAGTCGCCGAGGCCCTCGGCACAGCCGGCAACGCGCGGCTCAGTTCCGCGGCGACGCTCTGCGCCAGCGCGGTCGTGCCGGCGCTCAGCGCAGTCCTGCAAGGACAGGCTCCTCCCGCTCAGGAACCCTCGCAGAGTGTGCCTCCAGCCGTCGAAACATCGACGGAACAGAACAAGTCGACCGGCCAAGAGATCAAGCTTGTCAGCTTGATGTCGAGCGTGTCGGGCGAAGAAGTGGAGACTCGCTGGGGACTCCACCCCCGGTTCCGTGAGGACCTCACCACGTCCGAGCTACAGCAACTCTCCAAACTCCTGAACCGGGTTGCAAAAATCCTTGGCGAACGTTATGCCGCCGTGGCATTCTCCAAAGACTGGGCCTCATGGCATAAGGCCGGGCACGCCTGATCGCAACCGGTGCTCGCCCGTCATGAGTCGATACTGATTGCGTGATCTTGACCAAAGGAGTGTTTGTGGATTCTCCTAACGTAGTGCACCGTTCTCTTCCGCAGAACCTCAATCGTCTACCCGAACTGGCGCAGAATCTCTGGTGGAGCTGGACGTTGGAGGCTCGCCAGCTGTTCGAACTGATCGATCCGACGCTGTGGTCTCTCACACACCACAATCCCGTCAAACTCTTGTCTGATGTCACACCGGACCGGTTGGCACGCTTGGCTGAAGACCCGTCGTTTCTCCGCCAATACTCGGCGGTGTTCCGCCTGTTTGACGAATATCTGGCCAACAAGAAAAGTTGGGTCGGGACGCACCATGCGGATCTGACGAAGTCGACGATTGCGTACTTCTCGGCAGAATTTGGCTTGCATGCCTCCGTGCCCATTTATAGCGGTGGTCTGGGAATTTTGGCCGGAGACCATTGCAAGGAGGCGAGCGACATTGGCTTGCCATTCGTCGGAATCGGATTCATGTACCCCCAGGGGTATTTCCGCCAGCGGATTACTCCGGAAGGGTGGCAAGAGGCAGCCTACGCTCCGTTCAACCGCGACGAATCTCCGATTCATCTAGCCCTGACGCCGTCGGGCGAGCCCTGCAGGTTTGCCGTCGAGATGGGCAGCCGCCGAGTGACCGCGACTGTCTGGAAAGTGCTGGTGGGACGGATCACGCTCTTTCTCATCGATACGGATGTGCCGGAAAACAGCCCGGAGGACCGGGCCCTCTCCGCTCGTCTCTACGGCGGAGACCAAGAAATGCGCCTCTGTCAGGAGATCTTATTGGGGATCGGCGGCGTGCGCATGTTGCGCTCACTCAATATCTCGCCCTCGATCTGGCATGCCAACGAAGGTCACTCGGCCTTCCTCACCTTGGAACGGGTACGCGAGTTTGTTCAAAAAGGGTCGTCCCATGCGGAGGCCTGCGAGCTGGTCCGTCAGAGTACCGTCTTCACGACACATACCCCAGTGCCGGCCGGGCACGATGTCTTCCCGCACCATCTGATGGATCGATACTTTGCCGGCTATTGGGAACAACTGGGCCTCTCGCGCGACGAGTTCCTCCGCCTTGGAGAAACTCCCGACTCGCGCGGACACGGGTTCAATATGACGGCGTTGGTCATGCGCCTGTCGGCCCACGTCAACGGCGTCAGCCGCGAACATGGCCGCGTCTCACGAGAGATGTGGCAACACTTCTGGCCGGGGTTGCCGACCGACCAGATCCCCATCCGCAGCGTGACCAACGGCATTCATGCGCCGACATGGATCTCGCCGGAGCTGCACCATCTGTACAGCAAGTCGCTCAGCCCAACTTGGACCCACACCTGCGATGATCCGGCCATGTGGCAGCGGGTGATGGACGTTCCCGACCACGAGCTATGGGCGGTCCGACAAACGATGAAGCGGAAACTGATGGGGTTCATCCGAGAACGAGCCAGGGTCGGCTGGATGCATGGGCATCTTCAGCCGTCTCAAGTGCTCACACGCGGCACGCTCCTGGATCCCGAGGCGTTGACCATTGGCTTCGCCCGGCGGTTCGCGACGTACAAACGGGCGACCTTGCTCTTCCGAGACCTGGAACGGTTGAAGGCGCTCCTCCAAGACCGCTGGCGGCCGGTCCAACTCGTCTTCGCCGGCAAGGCCCACCCGGCCGATGAACCGGGGCGATACTTCATTCACGAGGTGCTGAACTTCTGCCATGACCACAAATTGGGTGGTCGCATCGCCTTCCTTGAAGATTACGAGATGCATATGGCGAAGTACCTCGTCCAAGGTGTCGATATTTGGTTGAACACCCCTCGCTTTCCTCTGGAAGCCAGCGGCACCAGCGGCATGAAGGCTGCCTTGAACGGCGTGTTGAATCTGAGTGTCCTCGATGGCTGGTGGGTTGAAGGATATAATGGAGCCAACGGGTGGGGCATCCAGCCACTCAGCGAACAGGCCGACACACAGGCGCAGGATCATCATGATGCGGAACAGCTCTATCGCATATTGGAACAAGAGGTCGTGCCACTGTTCTATCAGCGCGATCGCGACGGGATTCCCCGGGGCTGGCTCCAAATGGTCAAAGAATGTATCCGCACCATCGCGCCCCAGTTCTGTACCACGCGCATGCTGAAGGACTATGTTGGCCTGATGTACCGCGCCGCCACGGTGCGGCCACCGACGACATGGTGACTCGGTTCGACGCAGCGGATCGCTCGCTGATACGCGACCAGGGCTTCACTCCGACTGCCATGACGCGTGTCATTGGCGCGCTCATTCTGATGCTCAGCACAGCGCCTCTCCTTCCTGCATCGGCAGGAGCCCCTTCCACGGTCGAATCGAAAGCCGCGGCCCTCTTCAAGGCCGGCGACTACCCCGAAGTGACCGCTCTCTACCGCGATCTTCCATCGGACGTGACACCCTCGGCCGCATTCCTCCGGCTCTCCTTGCTGAGCTATGTCCGACTTGGACGAACAGACGAAGCCCTGGCCATCTATACGAAATTGAACCAGACAGGCCAGCCGTATGATGCTTCGCTGCTTCGCCCATTGGCGCTCGGAGTGATTACAGACCGCGTTCGGGACCGAAAAGAGCATGTCCGCATTGCGGCCTACTCGGCCCTTGCGGAATTGGGCTTGCCTGAGACCTCGGCAATTTTGGAGGATGGCTTACTGGACGCTTCGGTGGTCGTACGCGCGCGCGCCGCCGAGGCGATTGGAAAAGCCGGACTCGCGGCGAAATCCGGCGCCGTGCGCCGCGCGTTGCGGGATGACATGCCGACCGTCCGTATCGCTGCGATGACGGCGCTCGGGGAAGCACAGGCTACCGACGTACAGCAACGGTTTCTGGATGTCGCTCGCACTGAAGATGGGCCTGAGGCCATCTTCGCCTACGCCGCCCTGTTCAAGCTGGGGCATACTGAAAAGCTGGACGATATCACCAGCGCCGCGACCCTGCCGGACCCAGAGACGAGGATGGCCGCGCTGGGGGTATTGGGGCGCCTCAAACGTCCGGCCAGCCTGGCGATCCTCTCCCAAGCTGTGTATGATCCTGATCCATCGGTGCGCGCGTTTGCTGCCGGAGCACTGGGAGAATTTGGCTCCGCTAGCGGCGTGGCTCCGCTCACCCACGCAATCGGGGACGAGATGGCGATGGTTCGCGGTGTCGCTGCGGCAAGTCTCGGAAGGCTTGGCATCAAGGAGAACCGGCCCTTGCTGCTGGCACTCACGAGAGACCCGAATAGTCATGTCCGTGCCAGCGCCACAGAGGGATTGATTCGCCTGGGCGATCCCTCTGCCC
This sequence comes from Nitrospira sp. CG24B, assembly GCA_002869845.2. Lineage (GTDB taxonomy): Bacteria > Nitrospirota > Nitrospiria > Nitrospirales > Nitrospiraceae > Nitrospira_D. The sequence goes on from NEWS02000004.1 coordinate 1,353,891, forward strand.
TCACGCTGGCCACGGAGTTGGCTCGGCATTCCGACCCTTCAATCCGTGGCGCAGCGGCACAGGCCTTGAGTGCCTCCGCAGAGAAAGACACTTTGGCGGTTCTCCAGACGCTCTTACAGGACCAGCAGCCGCTTCCTCGCCTGATGGCCGCCAAGGGATTGCGGAAAAGCAACGAGAGTGCCATCCCGCTCCTAGTAAAGGGCTTACAAGATTCGGATGAGGCCGTGCGTATTGCGAGTGCGAACAGCCTGCTCCAACAGTTGACCCGGTTAAGCTCATCCAAACGTCGCCACTAACCGAGGACTGCGATGGTTAAATTTTTCGTTGTTGTCATGCTGCTCGTTGGGGCATTCGGAGCGGGCTACTATCTCGGACAACGGCCCGTCGGAACGCTTCAGCGAACCGTCGCGGAACTGCAACAGTCATTGAAGGATATGTCCAGAAACGTGTTGGACACGACACTCGGGATCGAGCGCGATCTCCGCAAGCGTCAAGGACTTGTGGACGCGAAGTCTCGATTAGTCCAGGCGAAGGCGCACCTCGTCGATCGCAATTTCGGCGACGCAGCGAAAGAATTGACCGAAGCCGTCGCTGCCGTGGAAGCCGCCGCGAAAGGGGTCAAATCCGATACCGCAACCAATCCTCTCCGGGACATGGCTGCATCGCTGAGAGAGGTGAAGTCTGAAATTGTGACGGGAAAACAAGTGTCGATGAAAAAGCTGGATGAACTCCAGCAGAGAATGGATCAAATCTTGAACAACTAACTCAGGCGTTGGCCGGTTGAGAGGTCGGTTGTTTCTTCCACTTTGCCAGAATTCGCTCCACCCGCATCTTAACCACCATATCGGAATCCTTGAGCAAGGGGTTCATCGCCTCGCGGCCCCGCTCGTCACCGATCGACTCCAGCGCGGCGGCAGCCGTCAACCGAGTAAACCAGTCTTTATCACCGAGCATCCCGATCAGGGGATCAATGGCCTCACCGCTCTTGATCCGCCCCAACGCAAGGACGGCGCACTTACGGACATTTTCGTCCTTATCACGAAGGGCGCCGATCAGTTTCTCGACGGATGGCTCACCCAGTACGACCAAGGCATCAATGGCATCGTCTTTAAACTCATCGTTCCGAAGCTGAAGCATCAAGGGATCGAGGACCCGTTCGTCACGGATTTTCCCGAGCGCGGCAATCGCGTATTTCCGCACCTCCCAATCGCGAAGCAATTTGAGAAGAGTCTCGACGGCGGGAGAGCCCACCTCACCCATCGCCTCGATGGCGACCTCTCGAACCTGCCAATCACCGTCGCGTAGCGCGCGGGCCAGCGGCTCGACACACCGCTCATCACCCATCTCGCCCAAAGTAATCACCGCTTCGCGGCGGACCACCCAGTCAGGATCACTCAGCAGATCGACCTGAATGTCGATCTCATCCTTGACCTGCTCTTCGTCAAGAGCGACCGTGCCTTGACTGCCCGCGCTCTCGTCGACAGCGGAAGACACAGCCGACAGCTGATCGGCTACACCACCGGCGAGCGGCTCGTCACCAGCTTGCTGGGTGAGAGGGTTGATGCCCTGAGGGGGATGTTTCGGTTCTTCTTCCATGGAATCAGAGCCTGGCACGACTGTGACCTCGAAAAGACTAGGCCGATGCAGAAGTGGCAGCCGCGCCTTTGCTTCCGGCCGCTCGTTTCTTCCGCTGCACAAGTGCCCGCCGTTTACGCTGTTCCCTCTTCAATCGTTTCTTCAGTGACCGGAGAGCGGCGCCCCCCTCCGGCTTGCCTTGATCGGTCAGCTTTGCGCCGATCTTCTTCTTCAACTTTACTTCATCTGGTTCCGCTGCGCGCTTCTTGGCCATCGCTCCATGCCTCCCCTTCGATAAACTCACGTATTGTCAGCCACTGACGGGAACGATGCAGTCTAGTGGAGAGCTTTGCACCCTGTCAACCTGAGTGGGATCGGCAAGATGAACCTTCCAGGCGTCTGCAGGCTGTTCAAAAGGGCTGTCCAGCAAGGCCGCAGCGAGCGAAGAGGTGAGGCCTACGCTTCGGTACGTTGAGCCTCTGAGCGATGCGACCTGCCTGCGCGCCGCGCTTCGGCGAGGCAGGGAACGCCGCTGACAGGCTTTTTCAACAGCCTGTTAGTTGAGGACCAACGGGACGACCGGCGTGTCGGCGGGATGAGTGACCGCAAGCATGGCACCAGCCCAGCGATTCCGCCTTGCAATCCAGAGATCGCCAAGGAAATTTCGAGCCGGAGAAGCCATCCCAGGCGACGCCCGATGGGTCCACGGCTGCTCACCAACAAGAAGCGAGGCAGCTCGGTCAGAGAATTGTTCTGACAGCAGCATCAGCTCCGGGCGGCGTTCGCCGACAATCTCAACCTGCACATAGGCCACCCCTTTGTGCTCCACACCCAACTGGACAGCCGCGCCATGGGAAAGGTCGAGAATCCGCCCTTTCTCATAAGGACCCCGGTCCGTGATCCGGACATAGAGATGCTTGCCATTCGTCAAATTCACCACACGCACTACGCTGCCGAGAGGCATGGTCCGATGGGCAGCCGTCAGCGCTTCCATATCGAACAACTCGCCGTTCGCCGCTTGTCTGCCATGAAACTGTTCACCGTACCACGAAGCGACTCCTCGATCTTTGATCCCAATATCCAATTGCATATCCCCTTTGGGAACCCACGAGCAGGCCCCCAATGATAAGCATAGGATGATCGCAAAGGATGTGGACGACGATGAAAGCCGGCTGTGATGACGCTCAGTCTGCATGCTGGGTATCGCCTCCCTCCTGATGGTAACAACGAGACCACTGGTCGAGTCAGGGTATAAAAGGTATGGGACTTCGACAATACCGACTGGAGTATCGGCTCCCCCACTTCCGTATGGAGCTCCTCTCTGTGAGCGAGAGGATGACTGTGGGGAACATTCAACGGATAGGCTTCTGCGGCTTCTATATAAACGAGCCAGGATTTAAATTCAACACCTGTGTAAATCATACGGATCCGGAAACAATAGGGAGACATCGTGAAGCGATCACGCTCCCGACATTGCGTAGATGACCCATCAGGCTTGATACTCATCCTACTACCCATATATTGACTGCCTTGCGCGGAGTGAGTAAGATCCTCAGTTAAGGAATATGATGCAGTTTCGAGAGCGGTGCCACTCCACTCTCCGCAATTGTTCACACCGATACCACATTCGTGATCGACGTTCACAACATCACCAAGCGCTACGGGCATCATACCGCCATTGATCGCGTCACCTTCTCGGTGGCCAAAGGCGAGGTGTTGGCGTTCCTTGGTCCCAACGGTGCGGGCAAAACAACCACCATGCGGATCTTAACGTGCTTCATGCCGGCGACCGAAGGCACGGCGCGAGTGGCGGGGTTTGATTGCGCCGACCAGCCATTGGAAGTGAAACGGCAAATCGGCTATCTGCCGGAAACGCCGCCGGTCTACCAAGAACTCACGGTGGCGGAATATCTGACCTTTGTCGGTCGACTCCGTGGAATCACGGGACCAAAACTCTCATCAGCGCTCGACCAATCAATTGGACGACTTGAGCTGGGCTCCGTCCGCCATCGGTTGATCGGCAACCTGTCTCGCGGCTATCGTCAGCGCGTGGGGCTGGCGCAAGCGCTCTTACACGATCCCCCGGTGTTGATCCTTGACGAACCAACGGTCGGCCTTGACCCCAAGCAGATCATTGAAATCCGAGAGCTCATCAAGAGCCTGGCCGGCTCGCATTCCGTGATTCTCAGCACCCATATCCTTCCGGAAGCGACCGCAGTCTGCCAACGGGTTGTCATCATCAATCAAGGCCGTATCGTTGCGGAAGATACCCCTGAACAGTTATCGGCCCGATTGCGTCAATCGGAGAAAGTTTCGATTACCCTCAAGGCATGCCCAGCGGACTGCGAGATGAAACTTCGCGCGATTCCCGGCGTACTCAATGTTTTTCCCGGACAGGCAGGAGGGAGCTTTCTTCTCGAATGCGAGCTGGGCCGTGACCTGCGGGACGAGATCGCGCGCGTAGCCGTGTTGAGCCAGTGGGGATTGCTTGAGCTCCGCACCGTGTCGATGACGTTGGAAGACGTCTTCCTCCAGCTCACGCGCCACGAAGACCACCTCTCCGAACCGCCTGAGGCCGCCGTCAGCATGGTCGCAGCCGAAAAGACAGAGGCGTAGCCTATTTATGACACCAGTGCAGGCCATCATCGCCAAAGAACTGCGCGGGTACTTCGTCTCGCCCATTGTCTACGTGGTCGGCGCGGTTTTCTTGTTCATCTTCGGGCTGCTCTCCTACCTCTACGTTGGTTTCGCCGGGGCGCAAGCCATCCAATTGATGCAGATGCAGGGGGGAATGGCCCAGATCAACTTGAACGATCTGGTCTTCCGAAATCTGTTTGCGAGCATGCGGATCGTCCTCGTGATTATTCTGCCCATCCTGACCATGCGGTTGTTCGCGGAAGAGCGCAAGCTGCGGACTTTTGAGTTCTTGATGACCTCGCCGATCAGGATCCATGAAATCGTCATCGGCAAATTCGTCAGCGTGTTCCTGATCTATCTTGGCCTCGTCGGGCTCACCGTATTGGTCCCCACGGTGCTGATGCTGTTCAGCGACTTCGACTGGAACCCCATCTGGACCGGCTATGCAGGCATGGTCCTGCTGGGAGCCCTGTTTCTTTCCGTGGGCCTGTTTGCCTCGGCGCTGACGGAGAATCAAATCGTCGCCGCCTTTGTCAGCTTCGGCCTGCTCCTGACCATCTGGTTGATCGCTGGATTAGGAAGTCTTTTCGGCGATACCACAGCAGGCCGAGTCATCTCGTATGTTTCCTACATGGATCATTATGAGCGTCTGGTGCGGGGATTGATCGACACGAGCGATCTCCTGTACTTCGGAAGCGGATTGGTACTCATGCTGTTCCTCACACATCGCGTCGTGGAGTCGACACGCTGGAAATGAGCCTCAAGTCCTTTCCTCTCGGCATTCTCGGAGTCGTGCTCGGCCTCGGCGGCATGATCACGTACAGCCTTCGCCCTGACTGGCTGTGGGCCGTCACGATCGCGGAAGGGCTGGGGCTGGTCTGCCTCGTCCTGTTCTTCGTTTTCCATTTTGAGGCAGTCAAGGCGTTCTCCGGCCGGCGCTCGACCAGGATGGGGCTGAACAGCTTTCTGATGGTCGTGCTGTTCACCGGCATCTTGATCATTGTGAACTTTCTGGCCTCTCGACACTCGATACGCTGGGACCTCTCGGAAAATCAGAATTTTACGCTCGCCCCACAAACTCACCGAGTACTTCGCGGCCTGCCCCACGACATTAAAATTACCGTCTTCACCAGAGAAAAGGATCCCGGCTATCAAGTATTCAAAGAACGACTGGAGAGTTATCGGCAAGCGTCTCCCAAGCTCAGCGTGGAATTCATCGATCCAGAGAAACAGCCAAAGATCGCCCAAAGTTATGGAATCTTCCGAACCGATACCGCCATTTTCGAGAGCAATGGCCAGACGATCCGCGTCACTGCTCCCTCAGAGGTTGAGCTGACCGGTGCGCTGATCCGCATTTCCAAGGATGCCAAGAAACGCATCGTCTTCGTCGAAGGCCACAGCGAATTGAATGTCGAGGACAAAGACCGCAATGGACTTTCCGCTGCCAAAGAAGCGCTCATCCGACAGGGCTATGAGGTCGGCACGCTCTCGCTCCTCAAGGAACTAGCCGTGCCGGATAAGACCTCCGTGCTGATTTTGGCAGGGCCGCGCCGTGCCGTGATGAAGGATGAGCAGGCCCGTATTCAGGCCTACGTCGAGAAGGGCGGCCACCTTTTAGTGTTAGCTGATCCCGATACACAGACCGGACTGGAATCATTGCTCGCCCATTGGGGACTGGGTCTGGGGTCTGGAGTGTTGGTCGATCTGCAAGATCGATTGGCCCAGGGAGACCTCACCGCGCTGTTGGTCAGAACGTTTACCGAGCATGAGATCACACAAGACCTGAACTCCGCCGTGCTGTTGCCGCTGTCCCGGCACGTGACGTTCGACGAGCAGATCGGGAAAGACTGGGACTTTGTGCCGCTGGCCCGTACCTCGCCGAACAGCTGGGCTGAAATGAACATGCAAGGCCGGGTCGTGAGCCTGAACGAAAAGGAAGACGTGAAAGGACCGCTGCCTATGGCGGCCGCGCTGGCGCCGAAGAAAGTCCCGGAAGAAGGCACACCTCGACCCGCTATCGTGGTCATCGGGAACTCCACCTTCGTCTCCAACGCCTTTTTCAACTTCCCCGGCAACAGCGACTTTTTCCTCCACACAACCGGTTGGCTGGCCGAGGAACGGGACTTGATTTCCATCGCGCCACGAGAACCGGCATTGCACCCGTTCACACCGAACCCCACCCAAGAACGGGCGCTGATATACATCCAGGTGGTGTTCCTTCCATTCGTGACGCTGCTTACCGGCATCATCGTGTGGAGAAAACGCCGGCGTCTTTAGCCCACATTATTCATGAACACTTCTACTGCAACCGTCGATACGCCGCTGCAACAAGCTTGGCCACGCGCGCAAGCGCACGGCCAAGCGGGCAGGCTCGCCGCTCGGGCGGTCGACATACTGTTTCAAGTATGCCTCCCTGCCTCGCGACTCCGTGTGCCCGTTTCGCATGGCGTCGCGGCGGTTTCGTCACGAACCGTCATGAATAATGTGGGCTAGCTTATGACTCGCTACTGGCCGACTCTCCTCATGTTCCTCGCACTGGCTGGCCTAGGAGGCTATCTCTATCTTGTGGAGTTTCCCGCCCAGGAGCGAGAAGAAAAACAGGAACGCGCACAGAAACAAGTCCTGCCTTTCCCCGAAACCGCCATCACCGGACTCAGGATCACCACCGCGCAGGGGCCTATCGAATTAAAGCTGGCAGAACCTGGCAAATGGTCGATCGTGGCTCCGCTTCAAACGGATGCCGATCATCGCGAAGTGCAGGCGCTGATTCGAGCGCTCGTGACAGGAACCGTCACCAGAACTGTCGTGGAGCAGGCGACACAGTTGGCGGCCTTCGGGCTTGAACAGCCGGTGACCACCCTCACCGTCACGGCCGGGACACAACACGAGACATTTTCAATCGGCGACAGTGGTCCGCTGTCCAATACCCTCTATGTGCTTCGGGCATCGGACCGGAGCGTGTTACTGACCAACCTGGCGCCGAAGGACTTCATCAACAAGTCGTTGATGGCATTCCGCCGAAAAGAACTCTTGCGGTTTGTCCAGAATGATATCGAACGGGTCCGCCTGACCTATGCCACCACCGAAGTCGTGCTCTACAACATGGCCAAGGATAAGCCGAAGCCGTTGTGGAAGATCCGTTATCCCATCGAAGCCGAAGCCGACCAGAACGAAGTCCGCTCCTTGATGTTTCGGTTGGAAGATCTCAAAGCGCTCGGCATCATCGATCCCGGTCCTGAACACGATGCTGTGGCCAAGACCCTGACGACCCCCAAGCTAAAAATCACGCTGCATACGGCAGCCGGTGACCAGTCCGTCCGGCTGTATCAACCGGACCCCCAGAGCGGAGAAGCCATCGCGGAGACCACCGCCGACGGCCCACTCTATCGCATCAACCCCCTACTGATCAGAGATCTCACGAAAGAACTCTTCACGCTCCAGGACAAACGGCTGCTCGGCCTCGACTCCACCGACATCGCCGTGTTGTCGGTGAAGACGAGAGAACATCAGTATGTCTTGATCAACCAGACCGGCGAATGGCTGCTCGAAGATCAGCCCACCGAGAAGATCAGCCAAGAAGCGGCAGATCTCTTTGTCAGTCGGGTTGCGAATCTTCCGGCGGAAGAACGTGTCATGAAACAATCCGCACCACTGGCCCCTTACGGGCTACTTGCGCCCGCTGCAGAATTTGTGGCGACGGGCAAGGACGGCCAGACCACAGGGAAACTGACTCTCGGCAACAAGGCAGGCAATCTCCTCTATGCCACCGGCCAACGTCTGCAAGGGGTCTTTCAGGTACGCCCGGATCTCCTCACACAGATCCCCTCCAAAGCCGAGCTCCTCGCTAAATCGCAGGGCGCTCCAGAAACCAGGCACTGACCAGCTCAACGCGCAGGGATGTCCCACACGCTCGCGTTGACCGATACTGGTGCTGCCACCGCCATGCGCTCATAGGGTCAGCAACTGACCTCTTCTCCCCACAATGACGGCAAACCCTTACCTATGTAGGGCTCGACCGAATGCGACCCCTCTCGTAGGATCAGCACCTACAGTTCGTGTTCATAAGCATGAAGCAATCCATCACTCCTCTCGTTAAAAGAAAGTGATCGGCGTTATATGAAACAGAACGTCATATCCCCTGGACAATGGCTCGTTACCACCCTGATCCTCGCCATCAGCCTGGGCGCCTACGGCTGCGCGGACACCGCGTCGGTTTCGGAAGACGTCGCAGCACCCTTGTCCAACCTGACGGTCACCCCTGGAACTCTCCAGCCGGGGTTTTTGGCCAATACCACGAACTATGTGGTTAACGCGCCGACATCCGCGACCAGCGTCACCGTGACCGCCGTCCCCAAGGACAATACGGCGATAGTCACGATCGATGGGTTCGTGACCTCGCAACGGTCTGTGACCCTAGGCGCACCGGGATCGACCACGACCATCCTCATCGTTGTGGAAACACTGAATGGACTTGAGACCACCTATACCGTCACCGTCACGAGGCTCCTATCGAGCGACAACAACCTATCCGCCTTAACGGTAACACCAGGCTTCTTGGCTCCCACCTTTACATCGAGCACCTTGGATTACACGGTGAACGTGGCAACCCACGTCACCAGCGTCACCGTCTCCGCAACCAAGTCGGATCCGAATGCCGTGATATCTGGTGATGTGCCCAGCCAAGGACAAGCAACTATTCAGCTGGATGGACCAGGGAGTAGCAAAGTCATATCGGTCATTATCACTGCGCCGAATGGCGACTCGAAAACGTACCGTATCACAGTGAACCGAGCGGCGCCTTCGAGCAACAATAATCTGTCGGCCTTGAGCGTAACACCAGGCTCCCTAGACCCCACCTTTGCTGCCAATACACCGAACTACACCGTAAACGTGACAACCACTGTCACCAGCGTTAATATTTCTGCAACCAAGGCTGATGCGGATGCCGTGATGTCCGGTGACCTCACAGCCGGAGCTGGAATTGCAACAGGCCAAGCGACCATCCCGCTCGATGGACCCGGGACAAGCAAGGTGGTATCGATCACTCTCACTGCTCCAAGTGGAGCCTCTCGAACGTACACCGTCACAGTGAACCGAGCAGCCCCTTCAAGTGACAACAATCTGTCGGCCTTGAGTGTAACTCCGGGCTCCTTGGATCCCGCCTTTACTGCTAACACACTGAGCTACACGGTAAACGTGGAGACCACTGTCACCAGCGTTGATGCTTCTGCAACCAAGACCGATGCGGATGCTGTGATGTCCGGTGACGTCACCGCCGGGACCGGAATTGCAACAGGCCAAGCGACCATCCCACTCGATGGACCAGGGACAAGCAAGGTAGTATCGATCACCGTCACTGCACCAAGTGGAGCCTCCAAAACCTACGCCATCACCGTGAACCGAGCGGCGCCTTCGAGCGACACCAACCTGTCGGCATTAACTGTGACAGGAGGCCCCTTGGTTCCTGACTTTTCCTCCAATACCACGACCTACACGCTGGATGTTCCATTCAGTGTTGACAGCGTGACCGTCTCGGCCACGAAATCCGACTCGAATGCCGTGATGTCCGGTGACGTCACAGCCGGGACCGGGGTTCCAGCAGGTCAAGCGACCTTTCCACTCATACTACTGTTTCCCAGAACAGTGTTGATCACCGTCACGGCTCCGAATGGAGACTCAAAGATATACTCCGTGACGATCACTCGAGCATTCTTCTAGCGACGCTCCAAATCCGCCTAGACCGCATCGCTCCATCAGAATCCGAGGATCTTGACCTCACCGGAAGATGGTCCATAGGGACCTGTCCTATTTCACCTATACCAAAGTAGGGGTAGACCAACCTTTAGCAGTTTCGTATGATTCACCCCTTTATTGAGTTCACACTGATGAACCTGCCACATCACGCCTCTGAAGAAAGAGACTACATCGCCATGCGTACCTTGACCGTCGTGAGACCATATCTCGCTGCCGTGTCCCTCGTTGTGATCGGTTTGATCGCCTATGGCTGCGGCGACTCAGCGACGGTTAGCGAACCGGCGGCACTCGGGAACCTGTCGGTCTCCGATGGAACGCTGGAACCACCATTTACCCCTGCAACGACTAGCTACATAGTTCAACTCCCTATCAATATCTCGAGTACGACCATCACCGCCAGCCCTCAAGTAGCCGGAGACAGCATACGAATTGACAACCAAGCGATCACAAGTCAAACCATTACGCTTTCCTCGCCAGGAGCGGAACAATCCATCACTATCGTCGTCACCGATACAGGTACAGGCGGCTCTTCGAAGTCCTACACGGTCCAAGTCAAGAGAGCAGCCCTAAACGGAAACAATTCATTAGATAGTTTAGGGATTTCGCCAGGAGCTCTAGCACCCACATTCGAAGCAGGTGTATTGAGGTATACGGCCAGCGTTGCCAATGGCATCGGGAGCGTCACGATCACCCCCACACTCTCGGATCCTGTAGCGACAATAACCGTGAATGGGCAACCCGCCACCTCTGGTCAGACACGCTCCATTAATCTCCAAGGCGGCGGCCAAATTACGACCATCCCAATTACCATCACAGCTCAGAATGGAAGCACGAAAACCTATGAGGTTTCCGTGAGTCGTGGGCCGTCGAACAATAACAACTTGCAAGGATTAACCATCACCCCAGGGACTTTAGACCCATCCTTTAGAGCAAATAGAACCGGTTACACGGTGGATGTGGGCAGCGGTGTAGGGAGCGTGACAATAGCGCCGAGGCTACAAGACACCACGGCAACCATGACCGTGAATGGAGCAATTACGAACTCCGGACAGGCCCAAACCATCACACTGAACCCAGCAGGTCAGGATACCTCTATCGCGGTCGTAGTAACCGCTCAGAACAACACTACAAAGCTCTATTCAGTGACGGTGGAACGCGCCGCCCCTGATGGGAACAATAATCTACAGAGCTTGACCGTGAACAGGGGCACCCTGGTCCCCACCTTTGGCACCAACACAAGAAACTACACAGTCCAGGTCGGTAGCAGCATAGGAAACATCACTCTCGCGGCAGAGCCACAAGTCTCAACTTCGAGCCTAGCCATTGAGGCAAATGGTGCACTTATCAATACCCAGCCCATTCCGCTGTTGGGGCCTGGATTCACCACTGTTATCAAGACCCGAGTGACCGCACAGAACAGACAGGTCAAGGAGTACACCATTAACGTCGTTCGTGCTGCTCTGAACGGGAATAACAATCTGAGAAGCTTGACTGTGTCGCCAGGCAACTTGACCTTCGATCCAGACGATCAGGACTACAATGTGAGCCTATTGAGCAATGTGACCAGTGTGGTGATAACTGCAGCTCCACAGGATGGCAATGCAAGGGTAACAATTAATGGACAACCCAGCCCAAGCAACATCAATCTTGGGGCTCCAGGACCAGAAACACGGATCACTATACCGATAATTGTGACCGCCCAGAGCAATGAGACAAAAACCTACAACGTAACCGTCATTCGTGCCGCCCTTGGCGGGAACAATAATCTGACGAGCTTGACTGTCCCCTCCCATACCCTGGTTCCCCCGTTTAGTCAGAGTAGGGCCAGGACTGATTATGATCTGAGCGTCATTAACAGCGTTGACAGCATTACTGTGGATGCGACTCCTCCTACTGGTGCGAGCGTAAGGTTCCTTGTCAATGGCGCGGCAAGTAGTACAAATTCCATCTCTCTGCCACCTGGTCCATCCACGACGGAAATAGAAATTTTCGTGAGGGCACCGAATGGAACCGAGAAGCCCTACTCCATCACCGTGGACCGCGCAGCAGCATCGAGCGATAACAATTTGTCGGAATTGAGAGTGAACGGCAGCTTAGTTCCTGGCTTCACCCAAGGAACGTTGGACTACACGGTGAACGTGGCGGGCAGTGTCAACGAGGTGACCGTCTCGGCCACCAAGGCTGATTCGAATGCCACGATGGCGGTTGGTAGCGTGACCGTCCCACCAGGCACCCCAATGGGGCAGACAACCGTTCCTGTGAGCGCCTCCCCCATATCGATCGCTGTCACGGCACCAGGTGGAGGAGCCCCGAAGACCTACACCGTCACTGTGAGACAAGGACCACCAACCCCGACGGTCGCACCGGATTTGATCGAGGCAGATGACTCCTGTGAACCTGATGATACCATCGGTGGTGACCCTACTAAGTGCAATACAGGCACTAGTAAGGATGACAACGTCACCAACGTCACGACACCAGGTTTCAGTATTCCTTCGCCAGGAGATGGGGTGACTCCGAAACTCTATGTAGATGGGGTCAAAGACGACAATTCGACCTTCACTCAGGGAATTCTCAGGAGGAGTACGCCATTTAGTGTGGGAACGTATAGCATCACCTACACCTTAACTAATGCCGTGGGTGAGTCTGACCAAAGTCCAATTATGATGACGCCACAATTATTGAGGATCATCAGCACCCCACCACCACCGCCGAGCGGGTGAGCAACCAGCAGCGCGATCGTATCGACATCCAAGTCCCCGTCGACTACGGTGAATGCCCAGAATGCAGTGAGTACCACCAACACCATCCATGTGAACCATGCGCGAGCGGGTGTCTCTCTATTTCTCAGAGTCACATCGATTGTTCCACGCCTCTGAAGGTCCGCTGTCACCAGGCTGTGCTCACGAAGCACTGGCTCTCATTGAAAATTCCCTCCTTACATCTACTCTTGTCCTACACCATCGGTTTTCCACGTCGTGATTCGACGTCTTGACCTCACCGGTCGGATTGGCTATATCTGTCACTCCTGCTTCGCCTCAGTAGACACTTGAACCCTCTCGTCGTTTCCATCTTAACGTTTGGGTTCGCCAGAGCACACAGGCTCATCACGTCACGCATCAAGGGAAAGTGACCGCCTCACGATGGGACGCCCGTTCATCATTGCCATGCAATACCTCGCCTCTTTCTTCATCCTCACGATGGGGTTGAGTCTGCACGGCTGCTCGGACTCGGCGTCAGTATCAAATGAAGCTCAAGTCCCACTCGCCAGCTTAACGATCACCCCCCCAGGCGCCCTTCAACCGGCGTTTTCAAGCAATACCACGAGCTATGCCGCCGAAGTGCCCAAGACTGTCGGCAGCGTGACCGTAACGGCCAATCCTCAGGACAACACGGCAACGATGACGATCAATGCGGTTTCAACCGCTGCAGGACAGGGACGTTCCATACCGTTAGGTCCACCGGGATCCCCCGTAACGATCACCATCACCGTGTCGTCACAGACAGGCTCGGAGAGTACCTATACCGTCACTGTCACAAGACTCTTATCAAGCGACAACAACCTGTCCGCCTTGACTGTCACCCCCGGCATCTTGGCTCCGACCTTCACTTCCGGCACCCTCAACTATGCGGTTGACGTGGCTACCACTGTCACCAGTGTCACCGTCGCCGCGCCCAAGGCGGATCCGGATGCCGTGATATCGGGTGACCTGCCCAACGACGGACAGGCGACCATTCAACTGGGTGGCCCGGGGACAAGCAGAAACGTCTCGATCACGGTGACGGCCCCGAATGGAAACAGCAAGACCTACCGCGTGACCATCGATCGAGCCGCGTCGAGCAACAACAATCTGTCGGCCTTAACGGTAGCGCCAGGTCCCTTGAGTCCTGCTTTTGCTTCGGACCGGCTGACCTACACGGTGGACGTGGCTACCACTGTCACCAGTGTCACCGTCGCCGCGACCAAGGCGGATCCGAATGCCGTGATATCAGGTGATGTACCCAACGACGGACAAGCGACTGTTCAACTTAACGGCCCTGGGACTACCACCCAGGTGACGATCACGGTGACGGCCCAGAATGGAAACTCAAAAACATACCGCATCGACGTTGAACGAGCAGCCCCTTCAAGCGACAACAACCTGTCCGCCTTGACTGTCACTCCCGGTATCTTGGCTCCAACCTTCACTTCCGGCACACTCAACTATGCGGTTGACGTGGCTACCAACGTCACCAGTGTCACCGTCGCCGCAACGAAATCCGATCCGGATGCGGTAATGTCGGGTTCGGTGACGGCCGGGACAGGAGCGGCAACGGGACAGGCAACGCTTCCACTCGACGGGCCAGGGACAAGCAAGAATGTGTCAATCACCGTCACTGCCCCAAATGGAAACGCGAAGACGTACACTATCACCGTGAACCGAGCGGCGCCCTCGAGCGATGCCGCGCTCTCAGCCTTGACGGTGAGCGCCAGCAGCTTGAATCCCGACTTTGCCGCCGGGACACTGTCCTATACGGTCAATGTCCCGGCCAGTGTCGACAGCCTGACGGTGACGGCGACCAAGTCTGATCCGAATGCGGGGATGTCCGCATCAGGGGCCGTGATCGCCACAACAGGAATTGCAACCGGGAGCGTGAGCAGTCCGCTCGGCTTGGGAGCCACGACCGCGTTCACGATTACCGTGATCGCACAGGATGGAGTGAGCACAAGACCGTACACGATCAATGTCTTCAGAGATTCGCGCTAGACATCATGCGGATTACCCGTATAGCTTTTGACTCAGGGGTTATGAAATCTGCGTACGAGCAGGCCGACAGCGGCGAGTAAAGCGACTGCAAAGATAAACTCGGGTCGCCTAAGGAATCCAATTCCAGCTCTGCCGTTCGTAGTGTCTCTAACTCTGACTCCACCCGGTTGACCCCATCGGTAGGATCCGCTATATGATGGAACTCGGCTTGACGACAATCATGATCAGCCGGTTTGGCGCTCGCTCGTATTCTCGATACCGAACCGTTTGAGTTCACCCCAATACACAGGCTTGTTGCTCTCACTGAGAAAGTGACCGATATCATATGCACCGTACAGTCACCGCCGTGGGACAATGTTTGGCCGGCATTCTTTTCCTGACCGTCGTGCTCAGTGCCTCCGGCTGCAAGGATACGGGGTCGATCTCAGAAGGACCACAGGTCAGGCTCTCCAGCTTGTCGGTCTCTGAGCCAGGACTCCAACCGGCTTTTTCAAGCGCGGTCACCACCTATACGCTCAATGTCCCGCCAACCGTCGCAAGCGTAACGGTAACAGTCACACCAGAAAACAGCAGCACCAACATCACCATCGCTGGGACCGCGAGCCGAAATCTCTCGGTTGACCTCACTCAGCCAGGATCGAGCAAGGATATCGCCATCGTCCTCACTGAGCAGAGTGGAAGTCAAAGCTCCTACATCATCACGGTGCACCGGGACAACAATATCTTGTCGAACCTGACGGTGTCCTCAGGTAGTTTAACTCCAGGGTTTTCACCGGGCACGCTGAACTATACCGTAGACGTGGCCACTGGCGTCTCCAGTCTCACCATCACTGCGACGGTTCAGGATTCAAATGCCAGCGTGACGATCAATGGACAAGGAATCAGCTCCGGCCAACCACGCGAGATTTCTCCGCTGGAGCCTCCAGGATCGGACACGCTCATCACCATCCTCGTACGAGCGCCCAGTGGCGCGGAAAAGACCTACACGGTCACCGTAAAACGACCGCCCCCCTCGAGCAATGCTGCGTTATCAGCTTTGACTGTGAGTGCCGGCAACTTGATTCCCGGCTTTACCGCCGACACACTGCCTTATACGGTTACTGTCCCGGCCAGCGTCGACAGCTTGACAGTAACAGCGACCAAGTCTGATCCGAATGCGGGGATGTCCGCCTCAGGGGCCGAGATTGCCCCAGCAGGAGTCTTAACCGGGAGCGTGAGCAGTGCACTCGGCTTGGGAGCCACGACCCTGTTCACGATTACCGTGATCGCACAGGATGGAGTGACGACAAGACCGTACACGATCAACGCCTTCAGAGATGCGCGTTGAGCATACCGCCACACGCGCTTATGTTGATATTCGAGTGTAGTGGCTCCTCAGGAGGACTCGCAGTTCACCGCCCTCACCTGCCAGGGATTCAATCCTACCGCTTCGGATCCAGCTCGATCAGGCCCTTGCGGATGGCGGTGATGGCCGCTTGTGTGCGGTCATAGACTTGTAGTTTATGGAAGATGTTCCGGACGTGATTCTTGACCGTCTTTTCGCTCAGATCAAGGTTATTGGCGATCTCCTTGTTGGTTTTCCCGTCGGCAACCAATCGTAACACCGTAATCTCTCGCTCCGTTAGATCATGCTCAGCCCAGGATGGCTTTTTCCCCTTCTTTTGGGCCATCAATGAGAATTCCGCCAAGATTTTGCTGGCGACGGACGGATGGATCAGCGATTCGCCCCGATAGATCGCTCGAATGGCCGCCACGATCTGCGACGATTCAGAGTCTTTCAAGAGATACCCTGTCGCACCCGCACGGACCAGGTCGAAGATGTACTGTTGTTCTTCGTACATGGTCAACGCCACGATGCCGATGTGCGGGAACTCGCGTTTGACTTGTCTGGTGGCCTCGACGCCTCCCATCCGCGGCATGCTCACATCCATCAGAATCACATCCGGAAGCAACGCCCTGGCTTTTTCGACGGCCTCCGCACCGTCTTGTGCTTCGCCGATGACGTGAATGTCCTCTTTGGTCTTCAGAATGGCCGCCAAGCCTTCCCGAACCACTCGGTGATCGTCGGCAATCAGCACCTTGATTTTCTCCATTACTCCTCCCTCTCCTCTCGATGCCCCAGCGGCACCTTGACGATGATTTTCGTGCCCTTCCCCGGCTTCGATTGGACAAGCCCCTCTCCTCCCACCAATCGAGCTCGTTCCAAGATGCCCTTGATTCCGAAATGATCCCACTTTTCAGGGTCGCGCAGCACGGCCTCCAGATCGAATCCGATTCCATTGTCGGCAATGGTGACGCGCAACAGCTCCATCTCGATGTCCAGCTTGATCGAGACTCGATCGGCTCGTGCATGTTTTTGCACGTTGCTCAACGCCTCCTGGATAATGCGAAAGAGAAAGATCTTCGTCCGCGGGAAGAGAATCTGCTCATCTCCGCTCACGGAAAACTTCGTGGTGATGTGGGTCTGGAGCTGATACGACTTGAAATAATTCGTCAGGGCAGGAATCAACTCCATTTTGTCGTAGTGCAGGGGGCGCAGGTTGAAAATCACTTGGCGGGCTTCCTGGATGGCCAACTTCAGTTGAGCCTTGCCCTCCTTGATGGTGGCCAAACTGGCCCGTGATTTCTTCCGGATGAGTTCCTGGCACAAATCCAGCTTGAAATTCACACCCGCCAAACTTTGCACGAAGCCGTCGTGGATCTCGCACGCGATTCTGGTCCGCTCCTCCGTCACTGCCGCCCCGGTCTCTTTCACATACAACCGATACAAGGATTGATATTTGTTCAGCGTCTTCTCGATCTCCGCCGTCGCGCGAATACGAGCGCCGATCAGTTCCCACATGAATTTCGCGCTGGCGCCGCCGATGATGGTGACACCCATGCGATGAAAATCCTGAAGGAATGCCCAGACCTCTGCATTACCCGACACATCAATGATCAGATCGACGCGCTCCATCGCGAGGAGCTGCCGATAGTCGTGCGTGATCGGGATTCCAAACTGTCGCGCCAGTTCCAGCCCTGGGGCTTTCGGATCGAGCTCCGCGACCCCGACAATCCGCACGAGGGGATCGTTTGCAAAGATCTCCATCAGCGCCGCCCCCCCGCGACCGGCGCCGATAATGGCGACGTTTGTCGCCCCGGAGGTCGGCTGGTTCCGTCGAGCACGCTGAGAGAAAGGCTTCTTCATCAATAGGCGCTTCCTGCACTCGGCTTGTCGGAGTTCACGACGAACACGGGCCGAATCGGGGAACCTGAACAAGGCTGGGAGAGAGGGGCTGAGGGATCCAGACGGTACGTCTTAACTCTCACTCCGGTGCTGAGCAAGCGTTTGTAACTCGTCCATAAATTGGTCGATGCCCTTGAACTCTCGATAGACGGACGCAAACCGGACATAGGCGACCTGATCCAGCTGATGTAACTCCTTCATGACTTCCTCACCGACAACCCGACTTTGAATCTCCGTCTCGCCCATCTCCTGAATCCGTTTTTCTATCCGGTCGGTGACAGCCTCAATGGTGCCGATACTGATCGGCCGCTTTTCACAGGCCTTTTTCAGCCCGACGAGAATCTTGTTGCGGTCAAACGACTCGCGGCGGCCGTCCTTCTTCACCACGACCGGGAGTATTTCTTCAACTCGCTCGTAGGTGGTATAGCGGCGTTTGCACCCAAGGCACTCGCGGCGGCGGCGGATGACCTCGCCTTCCTTGGCCATGCGAGAATCAACCACCTTGTCTTCGAGTTCATCGCAGAACGGACATTTCACCGGCGGCGACCCTGCCCTCTTGCTCGTGGCTGGTTAGTATTGATAGATGAAGGGAAACCGACTGTTCAACGCCTTCGCCTCAGCCCGTACTTCCTCCAGCACCGTTGGCTCTTGCCGATGTTGCAGCACGCGATCGACCAACCCCACAATCTGCTTCATCTCGGGCTCGCGCATGCCGCGCGTCGACACGATCGGCGCTCCAAGGCGAATTCCACTGGCCACGGCCGGTGGTTTCTCATCGTACGGCACAGCGTTCTTGTTGACGATAATCCCAGCAGCATCGAGCGCCGCATCAGCCTCTTTCCCCGTAATACCTTTATTCGACAAGTTGAGGAGCATCAGATGGGTATCGGTCCCACCGGAGACGATCTTGTACCCGCGCTCGACCAATCCCTGCGCCAAGGCTTTCGCATTGGCCAACACTTGTTGTTGATAGCGCTTGAACCCTGGAGAGAGGGCCTCTTGAAACGCAACAGCTTTTGCCGCAATCACATGCATGAGCGGTCCGCCTTGTAATCCAGGGAACACCAGCTTGTCGACGCCCTTGGCGTACTCGGCCTTGCACATCGTCACCCCCCCACGCGGGCCACGCAGAGTTTTATGGGTCGTCGTGGTCACGAAGTCCGCATAGGGCACCGGATTGGGATGCAGTCCAGCCGCAATGAGGCCAGCGATATGGGCAATATCGACCAAGAGATAGGCACCAACCGATTTCGCAATCTGCTGAAATCGAGGAAAATCGAGTATGCGGGCATACGCGCTGGCCCCGACTACGATCATCCGCGGACGGCATTCCTCAGCAACCTTTTGTACCGCATCATAGTCGATGGTTTCGGTCTGGCGATCAACGCCATAGGAGAAGACCCGAAAGAGAATGCCGGAGAAATTGACCTTGCTCCCATGCGTCAAATGGCCGCCCTGAGCCAGATCCATCCCAAGAATCGTATCGCCCGGTTTTAAGACAGACAGATACGCCGCCATGTTGGCCTGTGACCCGGAATGCGGCTGGACATTGACATGTTCGGCACCGAAGATCTGCTTGCACCGCTGAATAGCTAAGTCTTCGACCGCATCAGCGTGCTGACAGCCACCGTAATACCGCTTGCCCGAATAGCCTTCGGCATATTTATTGGTGAGCAACGACCCCTGAGCGGCAAGCACCGCCGGGCTGGCAAAGTTCTCCGAGGCAATCAAGAGCAACTTTTCACGTTGCCGAACCGCTTCCGACTCAATCGCGGCATAGACATCGGGATCTACCGCTTTCAGTGCATCCAGTGAGCCGATCGCATCCTGCATCATGCTAGCATCACCTCTTCATTATGAAGCGGAAGGCTCTTCCGGCTCTTGTTTCTTCACCACATGAACCTTTACCGTCGCCACCACATCTCTGGGCATCTTGATGGGTACGGCCACGGTGCCAAGTTCCTTGATCGGGTGCTCCAATTGGATCTTTCGCCGATCCACCGTGACACCCTGTGCCGCCAATCCTTCCGCGATGTCTTTGGTCGTGACAGAACCGAACATCTTATCGTCTTTGCCGACCTGCGCTTCGATCGTCAGCTCAACAGCCGACACCTTCTTGGCGTAGGATTGAATTTCCAGCGTTTCCTTCTTGGCCTTATCGGCTGCCACTCGCTTGGCATGTTCGAAGGCCTTGATGCTCCGACCATCGGCCTCAACGGCCTTCCGGCGCGGTAACAGATAGTTTCTCGCAAACCCATCGGCGACGTTAATGAGATCGCCGAGATGCCCCACCCCTTCCAGGGTCTCTTGAAGAATAACTTTCATACCCATACTCCTTCACTAGATAAAGTAGCCGAGGATACTGACCTGACTGTGAAATGTCAATTCTGAGGAGTCCAGAGGAGTCGAATGAAGGCTGGTTATGAGATTACGCCGAGAGCTCGGCCCACCTTTGCAAACGCCGCCACCGCTTGTTGCAACTGCATCCTTGTATGGGCCGCCGACATTTGAGTCCGAATCCTCGCTTGTCCTGCCGGCACCACCGGATAACTGAATCCAACGACATAGACCCCTTCTTTCAGCAATCCCTCCGCCATGGAGGTCGCAAGAGCGGCGTCACCCAACATCACGGGAATGATAGGATGCTCGCCCGGCACGAGCCGGAACCCGAGCGCGGTCAGCTCGCCTCTGAAGTAAGCGGCGTGAGCCTGAAGCGCCGCTCTGAGATGGTCGCCCTGTTTCACAAGATCGAGCGCGCACAATGCACCGGCTGCGATGGGCGGAGGAAGCGAGTTCGAGAACAGATAGGGTCGTGATCGCTGACGCAGCAGCTCGATCACCTCAGCCTTGCCGGATGTAAATCCCCCGGTTGCGCCACCGAGCGTTTTCCCCAAGGTGCTCGTCACCATCTCGATGCGGTCGGCGACCCCAAAATGAGCTGGCGTCCCCCTGCCCTTCGGACCGAGAACCCCAGTCGCGTGGCTATCATCGACCACCACCACTGCGTCATACCGTTCCGCCAACTCCACGATTCGATCCAGTTTGGCCAGATCGCCATCCATCGAGAACACCCCATCGGTGACGATCAGTCGCACACGACACTCACCCGCTTCCTGAAGTCGCGCTTCGAGGTCTGCCATGTCGGAATGGGCGTAGCGGAATCGTTTGGCCTTGCAGAGCCTGATGCCGTCAATCAGGCTGGCATGGTTCAAGGCGTCGCTGATGACGGCATCGTTCTCATCCACCAATACTTCGAACAGCCCCCCGTTCGCGTCAAAACAGGAACTGTAGAGAATGGTGTCCTCGGTACCAAGAAAGTCGCTGACAGCCTGTTCCAGCTCCTTGTGCAAATCCTGCGTGCCACAAATAAACCGGACGGAAGCCATGCCATAGCCATGGGTTTCCAACCCATTTTGAGCCGCCTGCACGATGGCCGGATGATTCGCGAGCCCGAGATAATTATTTGCGCAGAGATTCAGAACGGAGCCTTGAGCTACTGTAATATCCGAGCCTTGCGGCCCCAGAATACGCCGTTCTGTTTTGTAGAGGCCTTTGGCGCGGATGTCGGCGAGTTGGGCACTGAGAACCTGCTTGAGTGAGTCGTAGGCCATGGTTAGAACAGGACTGAGAAATGAAGACTGAGGGCCAAAGGCTGTTCTCTCAGTCCTCAGTCCCAGTACCTCAGTCCTCTTACGGAAACAAGACCACTTTGCCGCACTGACCCGACTGAATCAACTCAAACCCGGTCGCAAACTCTTTCAGCGAAAACGAATGGGTCACGATTGGCCGAATATTGAGACCGGCTTTAAAGAGGCCTGCCAGCCGGTACCACGTGCTAAACAGGCGCCGGCCGGTGATTCCATAGACGCGGATCCCCTTAAAAATCATTTCGTTCGGCAGATCGAAGCTCACCGGACCGGTCGGGATGCCGAACAAGGTGACTCGGCCACCGTTTTTCACCGCGCGAAAGGCTTGATGCAACGCCGTAGGGTGCCCCGACATCTCCAGCGAGGCATCCACTCCTTCACCGGCAGTCATCTCGAGGATGGCCGCTGCCACGCGCTCCGACGACTCGGTCCTCACGTTGAGAACGTGATCCACACCCACCTGCTTCGCCAAGCCAAGCCGATAGTCGCTGACATCGGACGCGATAATGGTGGCAGCACCGGCTGTTCGCGCGACGGCCGCAGCAAATAAACCGGTTGGGCCACATCCTGTGATCAACACCGTGTGGCCGGTGAGATCTTCAGCGAGCGCGGCATCGACGGCATTCCCAAGCGGCTCCTGCACACAGGCTAACTCCGGAGGAATGTCCGAAGCCGTGTGCCACAAGACCCCCTCAGGCAATGCAACATACTGGGCGTACGACCCGTCCCGATCGATCCCGAGAATCTTGTAATTCTTGCACACATGCGCCTGTCCGGTGCGACACTGAAAGCAACGACCACACGTGATATGTGATTCGGCAGCGACGTAGTCACCAACCTTGACCAAAGACACCTCGCGACCAATCTCGACGACGTGCCCGCACAATTCATGGCCAATGATCCGTGGAGGATGAATCCGCTGTTGTGCCCATTCGTCCCAACGGTAGATATGGGCGTCGGTTCCACAGAGCGAGGTCGCGGCCACCTTCACCACTGCGTCATGTGGCCCCGGAGTTGGGTCCGCCCATTCGGTGAGCGTTAAGCCTGGTCCAGTCGCGGTTTTAACGAGCGCTTGCATGAATCTATTATACCAGCCCAATCAGAGACACCCACGGTTTCGATGAAAGAAACGGGTTGCAGGAGGTTCTTCGCGATAGGTAGGATGCAACTCAACTCGGGCTATCGCCTCAGCGGCAACGGATCTGTTCACACTGGCCAACTGGCGGGAGCCGAAAGGTGGAGATATGAAAACCAGGACAAATTGGATGCAGAGAATCCTCATAGTGGGTCTGTTGGCATTGCTCCCCCTCTCTGCCGAGGCTGAAACAGCTCGCTGGGCCATCGATCCAGATCACTCGGTGATCGAGTTCCGTGTCGCCCATATGGTGGTGTCCAAAACGTCAGGACGCTTCCTGAACTATCAGGGGTTTGTCGAGATGGACGCGGCTGCGAAGACCTTCACAATGATCGAGGCCACGATCAAGGCTGAATCGATCAACACGAATCAAGACAAGCGCGACGCGCATCTGCGCAATACCGACTTCTTGGATGTCAACCAGTTCCCGACGATCACCTACAAAATGAAAAGCTATCAGAAACAGGGAGACAGCTATACCGTGGTGGGGGATCTCACCCTGCGTGGTCTCACCAAAGCCGTGACACTGAGCGTTACCTTCAACGGCGTGGCGAAAGACCCCTGGGGAAACACCAGGGCCGGCTTCAGCGCCGACGGGAAACTAAACCGCAAGGATTTTGGGATGGTGTGGAATAAGACCCTCGACACCGGAGGACTCGTCGTCGGAGACGAGGTACAGATCCATCTCGATATCGAGTGCATCAAAGCTCAGAAAACCTCATAAGCGGTACGGTCCGATGAGAGCCATGGTGCTCGATCATACGGGC
>NEWS02000004.1:1377479-1393528 GCA_002869845.2 Nitrospira sp. CG24B
TACCGGCACAATCCTACCATAGCCGTCGAACTGGAGCCTGAGCCGATTTTCCATTGACGGCCTGCAGTCGGTCTCCCTACTATAGAAAATATTTATGGGTTCAACGATGCACGAGTTCTCTCTATGACAACTTCACTCCATCGAGGTCTTCGGCATTTGGCACTGCGTGTCCTTGACCTTCCTCGTTCGCGCATCTTCTATGAAGAGCTTCTCGGCTTTCAGGTTGTGTGGGAACCAGACCCGGAAAATGTCTATTTCAGCTCTGGGGTCGACAACCTGGCGCTTCATCAAATCTCGAAGACAGAATTGGACTCCTACGATGCTTCGAAGACCCAGCTGCTCGATCACATGGGAGTGATTCTCGACAGCCCACAGGCCGTGGATCAGCTGTACCAACACATCGCCCCTAAGATCGCATCAATGGGCGGACGTATCACGAAAGAACCGAAGCAACATCGCGACAGCAGTTATTCGTTCTACTTTGCTGACCCCGACGGCAACCTGATCCAGGCGCTCTATGAACCGGCGATCAGCAAACTCAGGATAGGACTGAGTCACGAGGACTGAGGGCTGAGGACCGAAGTGGAACGAACACGAGCAGATAAATTTGAGGATCTTATCGCGTGGCAGAAGGCGCGCGATTTGACACGGGCTATCTACCTGGCGACCGCAACAGGGTCTTTTGCGAAAGACTTCGGATTACGCGACCAGATTCGGCGAGCTGCTGTTTCAGTTATGTCCAATCTTGCCGAAGGATTTGAGCGAGGCGGTCGGTCGGAGTTTCATCAGTTTCTGAGTGTGGCGAAGTCGTCGTGCGCAGAACTGAGATCCCAACTCTACGTCGCATTGGACGTAACTCACGTGAGTCCATCAACTTTTCGCCAGTTGATGCTTCAGGCGGAAGAAGTCGCACGAATTATAGGCGGTCTGCGAAAGGCCGTGCATGCACAGCGAGTACAGGCTCGCGCCTCAACGACTAGGGCCAAATCCGCTAAACCTCAGTCCTCAGTCCTCAGTCCTGATTAGCATGAACCAGATCTGGGGCAGCATTCCCAAGCATCATTACGTGAGTCTCGCCCCTTGGTGCTGGGTGCAATTGGAAAGTGCGGAGCCGCCTGGACCCTTCCCGTTTATGGGGGGGATCGCTTCAGAAGTCGTCAACAGCCTCCAGGAAGCCCATAGCCTCCTGTCGAGCGCGATCGATACGGCCATCAGCGATGTCTTCTCTAAACGGGCCCCACTCGACGATGTGGATCGACAGCGTCGTCTTGAAGATGCTTATGCCGAGCTGGTCAACGCACGGCCTTACCTGAAACAACACATTCGTTGCGGCCGGCGACCGGACGGAACCTTTCAGTGGGACTTCCCGACTGATCCAGCCAAGTCCGCAACTGTGACCAACGGTGGTCTCCGCATCTTTCATGCAATCAATCACCAAGTCCTCCCGTTCGGGTTCAATCAACTTCCCCTAGGCCCCGCCGTTGGGAGATTGCTCGGCCAGCTCGATGGGACGCATACAGCCGACGAGATTCGTGCCGCAGTGTCAGCACTACCACGTGATTCACAGGGTCTACTGACGAGACTCCTAGAGCTCCTGCAGCTGCAGGGATGCGTGATCACATCGGCCACCGCTTCGATAAGCCGACACTGGTTCGATGTCGTTCAGGATCAGGACACGGTCCACCTGGGACACGCGGCCCTGCTCTACCGACAACGTGAGACCATGTTCCTCTTCGACCCATGGCTTTTGCCGTGGTTCGCCGAGTCATCGATACCATCGCTTTGGGGAGGGCTCTTACCAAAACCTGCCGCGGTGTTCTTGACCCACGATCACGATGACCACGTCGATCCCCGTACGTTGCTCCATTTACCGAAAGACACACCAATCATTGTGCCCAGTCGGCGCAATCGAACGCAGTTGTTCTTCGATTATCACGGGCTGCTTGCAGAATTAGGGTTTGAACACGTCATCGAACTCGCGCACGGTGAAAGCTGGGCCTTTGAAGGCGGCGCGGTCGTGTCCGTGCCGTTCTATGGCGAGGACCCTTGCGACTTGAACATGCCACGAAATTGCTACCTGATCTCGGATCGGGGATACAATGTGCTCGTTCATGCGGACAGCGGCCCGACGAACGATGGCCGATCCGCCCTCAAGGACAATGTCATTCAACAATTGGTCGGGCGATACGGACCGATTCCGCTGGTGTTCGCCTCACAACAGCAGCTACGTGAAATCCGGAGCCATGCCGCCCACGCCCCGCTCTCCCACCCAGGCAGATGGTTGGATGTCGGCGAAAATGGTTATCTCATGAATGCGTATCTGGCCAATGTCTGCGCAGCTGCCCACGCGCGGCTGTTTGTGTCATACGCCACCGGTGGAGCCGACTGGTATCCCGATCACTTGTCGTTCATGTTCAGTCGCCGCAATCCCGCTAGAACTGCGCTCTTGACGGCACACTGGGAGCCACCGGAGAAATTGAAAGACCTTCTTGCTTCTCAGGAATGTCGATATCATTATGCTCACGCGCTGGATCTGTACCGAGCAACGAGCACCCGTGAAGTTGAAGTGATTGCCATGGGGGAGGCCCTCACTCCACTGACTCTGTATCGGTTGGATCACGGCGATCCGCCGTTTATGAAGTCCGGCAAGCGACGGTAGCATCTTTTCTTTCTTGAAGGAGTAGATATGACTGGAACGCAGCCGCCGATTCTTGTCACGGGCGCCGCAGGGTTCATCGGGTTTCACGTGGCCAAACGCCTCTTGGACCGTGGCGATCAGGTGATCGGCCTCGACAATATCAATGACTACTACGATGTGCGTTTGAAACAGGCCCGCCTCGCCCAATTGACGCCGCGCGAACGATTTAGCTTCGTCAAACTCGATCTCGCCAACCGACAAGGGATGCGAGACCTCTTTGCCGATACACCCATACGGCGGGTCGTTCATCTCGCAGCCCAAGCAGGCGTGCGCTATTCCCTCATCAACCCTCATGCCTATACCGAGAGCAACATCGAAGGCTTCATGAATATTCTGGAAGGCTGCCGGCACAGTCAGGTCGAGCATCTCGTCTATGCGTCATCAAGTTCCGTGTACGGCGGCAATACGCATATGCCGTTTTCCGTGCATGACAATGTGGACCATCCGGTCTCACTGTATGCCGCCAGTAAGAAAGCCAACGAGCTGATGGCTCACTGTTATGCGCATCTGTATCACCTGCCTTGCACAGGCCTTCGCTTTTTTACCGTCTATGGACCTTGGGGACGCCCCGATATGGCCCTCTTCATCTTTACGAAGGCTATTTTGGAGGGCCAACCGATTGAGGTCTTCAATCATGGCAAGATGAAACGTGACTTCACCTATGTGGACGACATTGTCGAGGGAATCATCCGGACACTTGACCACCCGGCAACGGCCAATCCAGCGTGGTCAGGAGAGAAGCCAGATCCAGGAACCAGCTCAGCTCCGGCGCGAATTTATAATATCGGCAACCATCAGCCAGTTGAGCTACTGCACTTCATCGAGGTATTGGAGCAATCGCTGGGGAAGAAGGCGGAGAAGAGACTGATGCCGTTACAGCCAGGAGACGTCCCTGCGACGTATGCCGACATCGATGATTTGACCAACGATGTCGGCTTCAAGCCGACCACGCCGATCGAGGTGGGTATTCCCCAGTTTGTGAAGTGGTATCGCGAGTTTTACAGAGCGTGAGGGACTCGACCACGTTATATTAGAAACACCCCACCGGGACAAACCCCCTGCCGAAGAGCTTCGAGAGCGCCATATAGCGAGTATTGTCGTAAAAAGCGTAGCTTGGCCCTCTCTGATTCTGTCCCGTAATATCACCGCCATAGGATGGATCTGATCCGAAGAACATCCCTCCACGGGTCTTCTGCACAAGTTGTATCCATTCCATGTATAACATGCACACTTCAGCCTGTGCCGAGCCGGAAGACGTGTTGCTCGCATGCCAGTCACGCGCCCAATCGGGCACTTGACGTCCTCCTGCTCCAGAAGCACGTTCCTGGGAAGAAGGGACCTGATACTGGGGTTCGCTGGTGATCGTGGTTCTGGGAATTGTCGGCATCTTCTCCAAATCAGGCACGACGGAAAGCGACTTTAACACCATGGCACGACAACCAGCCCGCTCCTTGTTCGTGTAGATTGAACTGCCATCTGCTTGGATACAGTCCCATGTCGTCCCCGATCCGGACTCGGTATCTGAGAATGCCGGAGCAGCGGAAAAGACCGCCAGCATCGCAGCGAGGAAAGTAAACATCCGCGTCGACCGCATGGGGCACCTCCAAATCCGGTGGCGACGGCACTCAGTGCCTCGTCACTCGTGGTCATTCCTATGAAGCTGTGCCCACAGCCTACCCAATACTTTATTCATCGGTCTATGCCTCTTTAGGGGGAGAACTCCAAGACTGGAGCGGCTTAGCCACGATTGATCAACTGATCTAAGGACAACGATAGGCATCGTGGATTCATGATTCGGGCATTCATCGCCACGCACCGGAGGCCGGCGGAATCGCCCTCACTCCAAACGCTGCATGAGTGCCTTTTCAAAGAACTGAACATCGGAACATACGGCTTTGCCTTGTCCCGCGTACAAACCTCAGGTATCCTGCGTATCCGCTGATTAGCCGAAAGGACGTGCTGTGACCGTAACAGGCCCAAGCCTCCACAGATCATCGGATTGCCTCATGCCGAATGGGCGTCAGGCACAACACACAACGAGCTACAACTCGTTATGACTGATTACAGCGTACTCGGCAATTTACTGCTGATCTACACCGTCTCCATCGCCGTGGTGTTTCTGTTTCATCAATTCCGATTGCCGTCCATCGCCGGGTTTCTCGTCGCCGGAGCGTTGATCGGCCCTCATGGGCTCAATCTGATTTCTGACATCGCGACGGTACAAGTGCTGGCGGAAATCGGGATTGTGTTGCTGCTGTTTACCATCGGCATTGAATTCTCGCTGAGGCAACTGACCTCGCTCCGGCGACTGCTTTTGATCGCCGCTCCGATCCAAGTCGGGGGAGTCATCGTGATCACGTGGCTCGGCGGGATGCTGATCGGGTTACCGGCCTCGCAGGCGATCTTCTGGGGCTTTCTGCTCTCGCTCAGCAGCACGGCCATCGTATTGAAGGCGTTGGCCGCCGACGGGGACAGTGATTCTCCTCACGGACGAGCCACCATCGGCATTCTGGTCTTCCAAGACCTGGCCGTCGTCCCCATGATCTTACTGACACCTATTTTGGCCAGTCCCGATGGAGGCGCGCTGGCGCCCGTGCTGTTCTCGTTGGGCAAGTCTCTGGTGGTCGTCGCGTGCATCGTCGCGGCTGCGTGGTATGCGGTCCCAAGACTCCTCGAACACATCGTTCGCAGCCGAAGCCGAGAACTTTTCCTGTTGACCATCATTGTCATGTGCCTCGGCATTGCTTGGTTGACCTCTCTCGGCGGGCTCTCGCTTGCCCTGGGAGCGTTCATCGCCGGACTCGTGATTTCCGAATCGGAGTACAGCCACCAAGCGATTGCTGAAGTGCTGCCTTTTCGCGACAGTTTCAACAGTCTGTTCTTTGTCTCGATCGGTATCCTGATGGATTGGCGAATCCTGCTGGAGTATCCACTCGTCGTGACCGGTGTGTTACTCGTTGTCCTACTCGTCAAGTTCGTCGCTGGAGCGGGAGCCGTCTTAGCAGTCTCGATCCCACCCCGATCCGCCGTCATGACCGGCATTGCTCTCGCGCAGGTGGGTGAGTTCAGTTTTATCCTGGCACAAGTCGGCCTGGAGGATAAGCTCTTGTCCGGACCACCCTACCAAATCTTTCTGGCGGTCTCGATCTGTTCCATGATCATCACACCGCTTCTGATGCAGTGGTCCCCCCATCTCGCGCGACGCGTTGAGGCTGTGCAACGCCTTCGCCACTGGTTCCCCGGACAGACCACCGCTCATGTGCTTGAGACAGAAGGACGGCATCTCCGCATCAAGGACCATGTGATTATCGTGGGGTATGGGTTGAATGGGCGCAACCTCGCTCGAGTCTTGAGCGAGACGGAAGTGCCACATATCGCCTTAGATCTGGATGGTGATACGGTGCAGCGCGAGGCTGCCCATGGCTTGCCGCTCTATTATGGCGATGCGACGAATCCAAATGTGCTGCGGCATGTAAAAATCGACGATGCGCGGGTCCTGGTCATCGCAATCTCCGATCCATTCATGGCCCGCCGAACCGTCCAGGTGGCCCGAGCCTTGAACCCAAAGATTCATATCGTTGTGAGAACCCGTTATTTGCGTGAGCTAGAGGAGCTTCATCAGCTAGGTGCCGACGATGTCGTGCCAGAAGAATTTGAAACGTCGATTGAAATCTTTGCCCTCGTCCTCCGCACCTACAACATGCCGCAAGATTTCGTCATGCGAAAAGCGGAACAAGTGCGTCGTGAGGGATACGCGCTCCTCCGCCGAAGCGAGCTTCCCGAACTGGCCCACCATCTTCGCGGCGGAACCCTCGCTGACGTCGAAGTGGAAACCTGTCGAATCGAGGAGGACTCACCGGCCGTGGGAAAGACGATCGTTCAATTGGCGCTGCGGCCACGGACGGGCGCGTCTATCATTGCCTTGACCAGAAGCGGCGTGACAGAATCCAATCCGTCGGAGAAAACCACGCTCCTCGCCGGTGATATTGTGGTCCTGCTCGGAGCGCGCGATGAGATCAGACGAGCGATGGGATTTATTGTCGCGAATAAGGGCGACGGCTAGCGTACCGTCATGGCGTGGTAAGCCTCATCGAGTGTGCCCGCTTGAATGAGCTGAACCCTCCTGCGAGAGGCAACATCCGTCGAGCTCATCCAGTCCGCCGTGAGTCCCTGATCCAGCGGAACGATGATGGCTCGGTAATGCGCGTTCGCGGCGGCCTCGATTTTTACGGGTAACCCTCCGACCACGTCTAAGCGACCATCTGGTCTGATCTGGCCGGATAACACCACATCCGATCTGAGCACGCCTCCTCGATGGGCTGCCATGATTGCCACGGCAACGGCGGCGCTGGCGCTCATCCCGTCGGTCAAGGACGTCGCGGAGCGATTTTTGATCGTGATCATCCAATCATGCCCGCTGTCACCCACGGCATGGAGCACGGCTCGCACGGCTCGACGGGCTCCCTCTTTCCATTCTTCACCGACGCGGGACCCTCCCCCCAAGTTGACTTCATTGAACTGAATGGTAGGGCCATCTTGCGAGGCAACGTGATCGAGCTGGACTAAGATGTAGTTCACAACACCAGGAAGTCCCTCACCCTGTACGCCCAGAGTCGGAACGGAGACGATGTTGGAGCTCCCGGCATACACGGGTATCGCAGGCATGGTCGCCAGCATCAGCAGGCACACCAGTTGAAACGACACAGTCAGCTTCGCCACCGCAGCGTCACTCGCTCTTTGATAGGATGATCAAACGGTCGGCCTGTTTGGACCGATGCCTGATGGGCGGCCTTCAGTTTGTAGTACCATTTCGCCGGCATATCGGCATCGCCGAGAAACATCGACGAGGGTTTGTGACGAAGCCCCACCGCCAGGTGCTTCATCGCCCGCTCATCCTGGCCAAGAAACATCTTTGTCAGGGTGCGAAAAATCACATTGCCGAACGGCAGCCAATGGAGCCCCCGCCAATAGGCCGAAAAATCGATGCGACATTCCATGTCAGACACCGGCGTGGCCATCAATCGATTAGCCATCCACATCCGTCCACATTGCATCAGCTCCACCCGCTGATTCGGCAACACAAAATCGATGGTGGTCGACAGCGGCCCCCCGTAGATTCGCTCCACCCAATGGAACGGCCCACTGTTCTTGGCCGGACGATGGGCGGTCATTCGGAACCCGCTCGGAATCGGCTCAAAGATTTTTGTCTTTTCGTGCATGCTCGCATCACTTCGCCACCAGGAATGGACATACGGGCCATGCACCGGGTCAATGAGACCGATGATGCCGTCGTCCGCAGTGCACGTGTACATCAGCGAAATATGGAATGACTGCCGAGGTTCCGACGGAAGCGGCATACGCGGCACAGGAGGCAACGGATCAATGTTCCCTCGTTCATCGGCGAGATACAGCCAAATCATGCCATCGGCTTCATCGGCGGGATAGGTCGTCACGCCAACCTTCTCCGTTTGGAATACGGTGCTATCCGGCAACGCAGGAATACGGCGACAGCGCCCCTTCATATCGAACTGCCATCCGTGATACGAGCATTCCACTCGTTCACCATCAAATCGCCCACATGACAGCGGCATACCGCGGTGAGGACAGAGGTCTCGCATGGCGGCCAGACGTCCCTCTCGATCACGACAGAGGACGATCGGCAACCCCAACATCTGCAGCCCCGTCATCGTGCCCAGGCACAGCGTATGGCTGGGGATGGCTGGATACCAAAACCCAAAGAGTGGAGCGCTCCTGGAAGACACGACCTCGGGTGACGGCTGTTCGATCATGAGAGTCATTCGATATCGGGAGGACACTCGCAAGACGGGCCTAACACAATGGGTTTCGACTATAACGAGGGGATGGAGAGAGGTCAAGCCATGCGCACACCATACACGCCGTGACCCGGTTCCTTGACACCTCGAAGGATCACATACTATTCTAATCATACGAAGAATTTGAACAGGCACGAGGTGAGATCATGATTGCCACACAGATAGAGCCGATGAGCGCCTTGGCACAACTGCAGGAATCCAAGCCTGATCGAGTGACGATTGTGTTGTTGAGCGGTGATCTCGATAAGGCCATGGCGGCGTTTATTATCGCCACGGGCGCCGCTGCGATGGGCATGCGTGTGACCATGTTTTTTACGTTTTGGGGACTGAATACGATTCGACGAAGGGGCGCCACAAGTTCAGCCAAAGATTGGCTTCGACGAATGTTCGGACTGCTCAACAGAGGCGGAGCCGATACGCTTCCGTTATCCCGATTCCACTTCGGTGGGTTGGGGACGAAGATGATGCAGACGGTGATGAAGCAAAACCGGATGCCCGGGGTGCCTGAGCTGATGCAAACGGCCCTCGAACTGGACGTGCGGTTCATCGCCTGCACGACGACGATGGGCCTCATGGGTATTACCAAGGACACCTTGATCGACGGCATCGATCAGTTCGCCGGCGTGACCACGTATCTGGCGGAAGCCAAACAGGGTAGCGTTAATCTGTTCATTTGAATCGTTCACTGAAGCGAGGGTGTTTTCATGATGCAGGCCGATGTCAAACTCGACACCTTGGGGTACTTTTGTCCCATGCCGATTATTCTCACCTCCAAGAAAATCAAAGAAATGGTCTTGGGACAGGTGCTGGAAGTCGTCTCCGATGATGAGGGCATCAAAAAAGATATGCCAGCTTGGTGTGAAAACACCGGGCATCAAATGATAGGCCTGGAAGAGGAACAAGCCAAGTCTGGCCGTATCTATAAGGCGTTCGTGAAGAAGACGAAATAGCCAGCTCCCGTCAGAGAACGATGGTTAAGCCAGAAGCCGGATGATCGGTCATCGATCCTCCGGCTTTTTCGTTGACACGTGCTGGAACCGATGGACCAACTCGTCGAGTGTGTTCCCAACTTCAGTGAAGGTCGGGATCAAGGAACGGTTCACGCCTTGATCGACGCCGTGACTTCGACAGCCGATGTGACACTGCTCGACCACTCGATGGATACGGACCACCACCGGTCGGTATTGACCTTCTGTGGCCCCCCGGATGCAATCACTGAAGCCGCATTTCGTGCCGTCCGGCTCGCGACTGAACTCATCGACCTGCGAACACACGTCGGCGTACACCCCCGCATAGGAGCGACGGATGTGGTGCCGTTTATCCCAATCAGGGGTACGACGTTGCAAGACTGCGTCCAGCTTGCGAAGCGACTAGGAGAACGAGTGGGGCGTGAGCTGGGAATCCCCGTTTTCTTGTACGAACGTGCCGCAGGTCATACCGACCATGCCCCGTTGGAGTCAGTTAGACGTGGAGGGCTCGAAGGCCTCGCGTTTCGAATGGAGTCAGACCCTGATTGGATTCCCGACTTCGGTCCTCCTCGACTGCATGAACGCGCGGGAGCAATCGCCATCGGCGCCCGGCCTCCACTGATCGCCTACAACGTGAACCTCTGCTCGAGGGACGTTGAGCAGGCCCGGTCCATCGCCCGAGCCATCCGCCACTCAAGCGGCGGGTTGCCCTCTATCAAAGCAATTGGTGTAGAGCTATGCAGTCGCGGTATGGTGCAGGTCGCCATAAATGTGACCGATTACCTCGTGACACCCATTCTGACCGTGTTTCAACGCGTCAAGGCCGAAGCCGCGACACGTAATATAGATGTGGCAGGGAGTGAATTGATCGGCCTTGCTCCTCAAGCGGCATTGGACCAGGCAGCCGCTGCCTCGTTGCAGCTCGATCGATTCGATTCCAGCCAGGTCCTCGAAACAAGAATCGCCGAGGCCATGCGCAGCAAGCACGAACCGGCACACCCCCTCTCACATTTTCTGGCCGCCGTTGCTGATGCCAAACCAGCACCAGCCGGTGGCAGCGTCACGGCCTTCGTGGGTGCCCTGGCGGCTTCCTTGGGAGTAATGGGAGCACGCTTCGCTGGACAATCGGACAGAGAACAGCGCTTACTCGAATTGAGCCGGCAGCTCCATCAACTCGTTCAAACAGATACAGAGGCCTACAATGGACTGCTGGATGCGTACAAGATCCCAAAACACCATCCTGATCGCCACCAGGCGATTTTGATTGCTCTCCAACGGGCTACGGAAGTACCGTTAGAAATCACGGAGCTGTCCTGCGAGGTTGCGCGGTTGCTCCATGCGTTACGCGAGGGAGCAAAACCGACCATCCACTCAGATCTTACAGTAGGACTGACTCTCGCTATTGCAGCGGCCCAAGCAGGTCTTGTTACGGTTCACGCAAATACAAATGTTAAAGATAATCATGCACTTATAGATTCAATACGACTCAGAATTGTAAAGGCCACAGAAAGCCTTGAGGAACTCAGGGTGTTGTGCTAGACTCCGGCGCCGAATGATTGAAAACCGTAAGCAGCAGGCCCACTTGGCCTGAGAAAGTCGAAAATCACGGGGATGGAAATCAAGGTCTTCAACAACAACGTTGAAAAAGCACTGAAGGTTGCCAAGAAGAAGCTCGCGGGAGAAGGTCTGTTCCGTGAGCTGAAGCGTCGCCGTTTCTACGAGAAGCCCAGCGTGCGAAAGAAAGCGAAGCAACGCGAAGCTCAACGGCGCCGTCAGAAGTGGTTGTCAAAGCGGAAGCCTGAGTAGACACGGTCTTCCGTTCCTCCCAGCAGCCTCCCTTCGTTTACGACCATTTACATGCGTCAGCAGCAAATCCATGCCGCTATCCGCATAGTCGCGCGGGAGATTTGTCGCTGGCCAGAACCGGTCGTCGGGGTCGTAGCCAAGGAATCGAACCGCGATCCCTTTCCCATCCTCATGTCCACCCTCCTCAGTTTGCGAACCAAAGATAAAACGACAAGGGAAGCCGGCGACCGACTCTTCGCCCTGGCTCGCACACCGGCAACCATGTTAGAGCTGCCGCTGAAGAAGGTCGAACAGGCAATTTATCCGGTCGGGTTCTATCGGACAAAAGCCAAATCGATTCACCACATCTGCCACCGCCTGATCGATGACTATGGAGGGAAGGTCCCAGACTCCATCGATGAACTCCTCACCTTACCAGGAGTCGGTCGGAAAACGGCGAATCTGGTGGTGACGCTTGGATTTGGCAAGCCGGGAATCTGTGTAGATATTCACGTCCACCGAATCAGCAATCGATGGGGTTATATCGACACGAAGACGCCGGAAGCATCGGAAGAGGCCCTCCGGCGCAAGCTCCCGAAACAATACTGGATCATTTACAACGATCTCCTCGTCCCCTATGGGCAGAACCTATGCCTACCGGTTTCACCGTGGTGCAGCACGTGCAAGTTGGCAGACATGTGCGATCGCGCGGGAGTCACGAAAAGTCGTTGAACGTGAAACGTATCTCGTGAAGCGTCGGAGAAGAAGAAGTCTTTGCGAGATACGAGCGACGCGTTCAGATGAACAGTTTCGTTTCCGCGTCAGCGGTCAGGGAAAGGATGGCCGGCAGACCCATCACTTCGTCGACATTCTTTTCGACCGCAGCGGCATCCACGCCCATATATTCTAAGCCGGCGCTGCAGGCGATCAGCCTGAACTGTCCCACTTGCTTGGCATCCTGGAACATCTCCGAGATCTTCGGCACCTTTTTCTCTTTAAGCAACCGAGCGACTTCCTCAGCCGACTCGGCATATTCCGGCGGGAAATCGATCTGATCGATCTTCCCTTCGGCGAGTTTTTTGATCGTCCAAAATAGCAAGACGATGATCACGTCTTTGCCCATCGCCGCAGCCGTCATCCCCAGCGTCGCAACCTGATGCAGCTTATCGTACGTGGCGTTGTGGGCGAAGATGACGAATTTCGGCTTCGTCGACATAGTCATTTCTTTTGCGTTCTGGCTTTCACGCTATTCGCGTAATCGGTCATCGCAGCATCGACTTCATCCGACGTCATGGGGCAAGGGGGTATACCGATTCATATCGGGGCTCCATGCGGGATGATTATAACGTTCGGGTACGATCGCGTAAACCCAAGACTGCTCCTCTGTTCGCCTTGAGAGGGTCATGGGCTCAGTGCTAGGATGCCGACCAATGGATGGACTCCTTTCAACAGTTCAGCAATATATCTCGACGGAAACCCTCGTGACCCTGACGGCCCTGTCGATTGTCTTCTTTGTTGGGTCATTGATCGCCATCCCGTTCATCCTTGTCCGACTCCCGACAGACTTTTTCGACATCCGTGTGCCACGCCCCTGGATGGAGAATCATCACCCGGTGCTCCGGTTACTTGGCCACCTGGCCAAGAACGTGGTTGGGGCCATCTTTCTGTTTGCAGGCTTCTTGATGCTGTTCCTGCCAGGCCAGGGCATTCTCACGATGTTGATCGGGGTGACGATGCTGGACTTTCCTGGCAAGCGCCGGTTGGAAGCAAAAATGATCGGACAGCCTGCTGTCCTGAACACCATCAACAGCATGCGTCAGAAGTTTGGAAAACCGCCGCTCTCGATCGCACCGGACCCATGAGTCAGTGCTGAGGCAAAAGGACTGAGTGCTGAGATTTGTCGGATGGTCTCAATTCCGTTTTCAGCACTCAAAACTCAGCCCTCGACAAGACGATTTCGATAACCGGCAACATCCATGACATCGCTGCAAACCGACAGACGCCCCACCCTCTATCTGATTGACGGCAGCGCCTATATCTATCGCGCCTTCTTTGCCCTGCCGGCGCTCAATAATTCCAAAGGTCTCCAGACAAACGCGGTCTATGGATTTACGACTACGCTCCTCAAGATCATCCGTGAGCACAAGCCGGACGGGCTGGCAGTCGCGTTTGACGAAAAAGGCCCGACACTCCGGCACGAGGAATTCAAAGACTACAAGGCACAGCGGCCACCAATGCCGGACGGGATGAAGGCCCAGATTCCCTATATTCATCGCGTGGTGGAGGCGCTGAATATTCCAGCGGCTAGACAGGCCGGCTACGAAGCTGACGATTTGATCGGCACGTTGGCCCGGCAGGCGGAGCAGGCTGGCTACGACGTCGTGATCGTCACCGGCGATAAAGATATGCTTCAGCTCGTGACGTCACATGTCCGCATCTACGACCCGGTCAAGGATAAGTGGTCCAGCAACGCGGAATGCGTCGCCAAGTTCGGCGTCGAGCCTAGCCGTGTCATCGAAGTGATGGGCCTGATGGGCGACGCGAGCGACAATATTCCCGGCGTGAAGGGTATCGGCGAAAAGACCGCCATGAAACTCATCGCGCAGTTCGGGACAATCGATGAGCTACTGCGCCGCCTGGATGAGGTCACGCCCGCCCGCATCAAGACTCTCCTTTCTGAACAGGCGGACCAGGCTCGGCTCAGCCGGAAGCTGGCGACCATCGACACACAGAGCCCGGTGGAGTTTCATCCTGAATCGTACCGGATCAAGCCGCCACATGAGGAGCCACTCGCCGAGCTGCTACGCGAGTTGGAATTCACCTCTCTCCTCAAAAGTCTCCAGCCATCGCCAAAGCCCCTGGAGGCGACGACCCATGCCATCGTCATCATCGACGATGAAACAGCCGCAAAGCGTTTTGTCGACGGTGTATCGAAAGGCGGGCCACTGGGCCTGCACTGTTTGCTGGCCGGACAACCAGGCGTCCATACCGACGTCCTTGGCCTGGCCCTCTCGACCGGCAACCAGACGGCGTTCATCCCCATCGACGTCCATGCCTACATGCGAACAATCATTGAGCTGCTACACGATCACACTCACACCAAGACCGTGCATGATCTGAAATCCACGTTGCTGGCGTTCCATCGTATCGGGATCACCTTGGCACCCCCATACATGGACACCATGATTGCGGACTATTTACTCAACCCAAACCGCCGCGACCATAGCCTCGACACGATCATGTTGGAACGGCTCGGTGAACGACTTGGGTCGGGTAAGCAGGAGAAGGCCCACCCACAGTCGCTGTTCGAAGTCGATACCGGATCTCGCGAGGAAACCGCGGAAGCCGCTGCTGCCCTGGCCAAGCTCGAACCAATCCTCATTGAACAGTTGACGGATCAGGGGAGCGTGAAGCTCTTCACCGACGTTGAGATGCCGCTCGTCCCGATCTTGGCCGACATTGAGCGGAATGGGTTTTTGCTGGATGTCGACGGCCTCCACGGGTTGAGTCAGGAACTTGAGCGAGAGCTCGACCGCATGATGGAAACTATTGCCAGAGTGGCTGGAGGAGAATTCAACATCAATTCGCCGAAACAACTCGCTACGGTCCTCTTTGAGAAGCTCGGTCTGAAACCCCTGCGAAAAACGAAGACCGGCTATTCGACCGATGAAGATACCCTCACCCAACTCGCCACGCAGCACGAATTACCAGACCAGATTCTCAGCTATCGAAGTCTGAGCAAGCTCAAGTCGACCTACGTGGATGCGCTGCCGGAACTGGTGCATCCGGAGACAAAACGGCTCCACACTTCCTTGAACCAGACCGTTGCCGCAACCGGACGGCTCTCCTCCACCGATCCGAATCTCCAAAACATTCCCGTGAAAGGCGACTACGGCCTCCGCATCCGCGAAGCCTTTGTCGTGCCAAAAGGCCATGAACTCCTCTGTGCCGACTACAGCCAGATCGAGCCACGCATCCTCGCCCATCTTTCACAAGATCCACGCTTGCTCTCTGTCTTTGCCAAAGGCGAAGACATCCACATGGCCACGGCCATGGAAATCTTCGGCTTGCCCTCCAGTCAGATCACAAGGGACATGCGCCGCGCGGCCAAGACGAAGCGAAGCTGCTCGTGAAGCAGGAAATGGAAGGCGTCGGCAAACAGTTGGGCCTATCGGTGCCGCTCAAAGTAGACCTAGGCGTCGGCAAAAACTGGCGAGTGGCGCATCCCTAATTCCGATCACAACGAGGTGACATATGTTGACCATTCGCATTTCAGTCGCGTGGACGATAGCAGTCGTCAGCCTTGGAGCGCTTGGACTTGCGTTTCTCCTTGGACAACCTTTCTCAGTCAAGGCCCAGGAGCCAAAACGATTTCAGTACATGATCGTGGAGGTGCTGCCTGACACCCAAAATATGCAAACCAAGTTGAATGAGTTCGGGGCCAACGGGTGGGAGCTCGTGGCAGTCCCAATGGGCAGCATGACCGAGCCGAGGCTGATTTTCAAAAAGTAGTCCGCCTGGTTGACTGAGAACCGATCCCCGCTGACTCTTCATCAGCGGGAAATCACTCTTTTGTGCTGTCCAGTGCAGTTTCCGCAGAAACCTACTTGGCAATCTCCCATCTACAGCCTCACACATTCCACTCATTTCCTAATATTATTTGACATTCTTTTACTACGTTGTACTTTGTAAAAGATTCCATGTCCTTATGCGACGCTTCGTCTCATAAGCCTCTGCAATTCTTAACTTAGCGGGCAGTGTTAC
>NEWS02000004.1:1393628-1406427 GCA_002869845.2 Nitrospira sp. CG24B
GCACCAACGAGAATACCTAATGGGTTGCTGTGTCAGTATCTGCCCAAGGACACGGATCTGTCGGGCCACACGTAGCGTGAGCTAAATGCCATTGCCCATCGGCTGAATACGCGCCCCAGAAAATGTCTCGACTTTGCCACGCCTCTGGAAGGCTATACGCAACTGCGCCATCATTCGTCCGTTGCACTTGGAACTTGAAACCGCCCACTGTCCCCTATTTGATATACACCACACCAGGCAAGCCCTCGAGGTCTGCATCACCTGTAACCACTTCTGCCTCCTGATCTCGTCCTGTGGCATACACAATCGCATCAGCCATAGCGAGTCCGTGCTGGAGACTCAGATCGGCAGCGAGCAAGGCAATCGACTCCGTCAATGGAATCACGTGGGTCGTATGGAGACGCCCGGCAAACTGCACAGCCGTTTCCTCGCCTCGCTCTCGTTTGATCTTCTTGTAGACTTCGTACAGCACGATCGTCGGTGTGATGAGATGGTGCCGTGGAGTCAGATAGGCGGCATACCGGTTGGCCCTGGGGCCGCCGGTGAAGAATTCGATCCATCCACTGGAATCCAACAGGATTTTCATTCGCGGTCCTGCTTCTCTCTCACGTCCCCCGTCGTCATTCCCTTGAGTACACCTTTCAACGATTTGAGCGGCACTTCCGGCACAAGCGTAATGACGCCTCCTTTTTCAATAACCAACAAGCGTTGTCTCGGTGTCAAATGTAGTTTGTCTCGGACCTCCTTTGGTATGACGACCTGAAACTTGGACGAAATCGTGGTGGTAGCCATGGTGACCTCCCTACTGTTACCTCATCGATAATAGAACCGTCTTACATCTATGGTCAAGCCAAACAGTTCTCACCACCGCTTCGCGAGCAGGAAGCACACCAGAAGAGTTTGGTATCAGAATGAGCTGTGCGGGGTCGAGTCTGGCACTCATACATCCGGCAAGCCTTCTCCATCAGGCTTACGGCTCCCCCTCCAACGGTACTCGGCGAAAGGCCGCAAGAAACACCGCGAGCGTGACGACAAGAAGCGGCGAGAATGTGCGGACACTTGCCTTACGATAGTGTCTAGAGCATTTTCGGTTTATGTCTTTACATAGCCTGAGGAGGCGAAGTAGCGCGTCAGCCGGAGCCTGCGTTGAAATAGCGATGACGCCCCGGCTCTGTAGAAACTAGCCGCAAACCAAGATCAGCTCCGTTGGGTTCTGTCCCAAGTCATCGCATTTCGCTTTCCGATCTCTCCTTCGCCTGCCTCGCACATTCAGTGGACCGTCACTGGTTTGACTTCCTGGATAGGAAGGTCCAGCATGATTCATTCCATGTAGACAAAGAGGTGTTCTGTGACTCCTTGCTAGATCTCGCTGACGCCAATAGAGAACCCTGCTCCAGAACAACCACACGCCCTCCTGGTTCCCATCACCACGAGGGCGTTCGTGTGTCTACATCCATACCCTGCGTCTACAACAAACCCCATCCCTTTACCCATCTTAGAAGGAGATCGCGATGAAACGCCTAGCCACACTCTCAGCCGGATTGATCCTGGGATCACCTACCCTCGCTTTGGCGGCAGAGCACAGTGCCAGCTATCGGGGAATTGGATGGATCTATTTCACCTTCATCGCCGGCATCCTCATCTATGGAGTACACGATTCCTTCGGGAAAACGGCCATGTATGTGGCAACCCCGTTCATTCTTGGCTGGTCCTACTGGATGCTGCCGCCAACCTAAGCCGGGCAACAAGATAGCCTGAAGCACCACGGTCTGACGGCCGTGGTGTCTGTTGTTTCGTACTCATTACTTTCCGCTCCACTCTCACCCTTCCGGCTCGCATCCTGGCAAGCCACATTGACACTGGCTCAAGAGTTAATGACAATGCCACAGGGCAGACACATCGCGACAGGTTCCTTAGGCAGGACAATCCATACAGATGGGGCAAATCCGAAGATTCAGGATGACCGCGTTGGCCGAAGGGAGTTCATTTCTTCTGCTGCTATTCGTAGCAATGCCGATGAAGTATTTGATGGGGATGCCGAGGGTGGTAACCGTCGTGGGAGCGATTCACGGAATCTTGTTCCTGGCCTATGTCGCCCAATTGGCCAAGTTACGGACTACGCACCAATGGGATAACCGCTTTTCCTTCTATGCCTTTCTGGCCTCTCTTCTCCCGTTTGGACCGTTCATCTTCGACAAACACTTGCGTGAGAAAGAAGTCGCCACGAACTGATCTGCTGCCACGGAAACGCCTCATCGTTTCCCATCATACCCATGCTCCTTCCACTTCTCTAGCAGTTGGATGCGCTTCCGAGGCTGATCTACAGTGGTTAGATCGATGCCTGCGCTCTTGTTTGACATATTGATGCTCCCTCGATATGCTTTGATGCATGCGCACGACGATTCGACTGGACGACCAGCTACTCAAATCAGCCAAGCGTTTAGCTCACGACACCGGCAAGTCGCTGACTGCCGTCATCGAAGATTCGCTGCGGCAGACACTGACTCGTCGCGCCACTAGCAAACAAACTAGAAAGCCGGTGAAGCTCACGACAGTCTCCGGACACGGAGTCCGTCCCGGTGTCGACGTGAATGACTCGGCTGCTCTCCTCGCCATTATGGAACGACCTCGTGGTTCTTCTTGATGTCAATGTGCTCGTCTATGCCCACCGGCAGGATTCCCCCAACCACGCGTCCTATCGCCATTGGCTTGAACGGCTGATCAACTCAGATCATCCCTATGGTTTGGCCGACTTAGCCCTGAGCGGATTTCTTCGCGTTGTCACCCACCCCCAGGTCTTTCATCCTCCAAGCACGATGGCAAAGGCCACGGCATTTGCGAAGGAGCTACGCAATCAACCCAACTGCACGATCATCAATCCTGGTCCACGTCACTGGGACATCTTCTATCGTCTTTGTACAACGACCGACGTCAAGGGCAACCTGGTTCCTGATGCCTTTTTCGCAGCGTTAGCAATTGAAAGTGGCAGTGAATGGATTACCACCGACCACGACTATCATCGTTTCCCCGGACTTCTAGTCCGCCATCCACTGGAATAGCTTTTCTCGCGGAGGATGTCATCGTTTCCCATCATAGCCCCGCTCTTTCCACCCCTCTAATAGTTGAATCCGTTTCTTGAGCTGCTCGACTGTCGCCTGATCGACGCGGCTGCCGGTGCGGGCAATCAATTCTGCGTTGAGTCTTCGATGATCGATCCCACTCGTTCGCGCAAGACTGGTGACCAACAACCGGTGGAGATCCCGCAGATCTTCCTTCTGTTGATGGAGAGATACGGCTGGTTCGGCATAGGTAGCCGCGTCGCCTTCCCCTTTCGCCTCGTCTTCACCGATCAGGCTATCCATCCTGGCGACGGCCATCAGCGGCATGTATTCGTTCGTCGAAACCGTCACACGGCCGAAGAGGTCTCGTTGCCCGGCCGGCATAATGTCTTCCAAGACATGATCGCGCTCCGCCTTGATCTGCTTGGCGTAGTGCACCAGGACCGGATCTTTAGGCAGATACAGCCAGGCCCGTTGTGGTTTGGGCAGGCCCTCCTGCATTCGCACGAACCGGCCAACCACCTGCCGGAAATACATTTCCGTGATCACGTTCGTCCCATAGACGCCGACACGGAGTCGAGGGATATCCACGCCTTCGCTCACCATGTTGACGGCAACTAGCCACTGCTGCTTTTTGTGACCAGCGAATTCCTCAATGGTGCGCGAGGCAGCAGGATCGTCCGAGACGGCTACTTCGGCCTTTGTCCCAGTGATACGGGCGACCAGGTCGGCCACCCAGCGCGCATGGTCCTGATCCATGCAAACGATCAGTCCGCCGGCATCCGGTTGCTCCTCCTTCCGAAGACGTGTCAGTTGCGCATGGGCGTCGGTGATCACTGGCCCAAGCCACGTGTCTTGCAGCAGCGCCGTCTTCAGCC
Source organism: Nitrospira sp. CG24B (assembly GCA_002869845.2). Classification (GTDB taxonomy): domain Bacteria; phylum Nitrospirota; class Nitrospiria; order Nitrospirales; family Nitrospiraceae; genus Nitrospira_D. Next base: position 1,397,566 of record NEWS02000004.1, read on the forward strand.
GTTCCCGCTGGCGGTTGAACTTCAGCCCGTCTTCAAACGTCGCATGATGCTCGCGGCCTTCCGACAGCCAACTCAGCTCACCTTCGTAGCTCGGAAAGACAATGGGTCGGCAGACGCTATCCCGAATCGCGTCGGTGTACCCATACGCGAAATTCGCCCGGCTTTCTCCTTGTTCATAGTGAATAAACGGGATTGGATTGTTGTCTGAGCGAAAGGGCGTACCGGACAGAATCAGTCGGAACACCGCCGGCTCGAACGCCGAACGCAGCGCCTTCCCCCAGTTCTTGCCATCGCCGGCGTGATGCAACTCGTCAAAGATGAGCAGCGTCTTCTTGCTTTTACAGACCCGCTGGAAGATCTCCGGGGCCAGACAGACTTGCTGATAGGTCACCACCGCGCCGTGATAGTCCGGGGCCTCAGCAGCTTGTTCGTTGGTCAGCGCCGGATCAAGCTGCAACCCGATCTTCCCCGCCGCATCCGACCATTGTGTGCGGAGGTGATTCGTCGGGCAGACGACCAGCACCCGGACCGCAGCCTGTTTCGCCAGATATTCATGCACCACGCGCAAGGCAAAACGTGTCTTGCCCGCAGCAGGAGTCGCCATCGCCAGAAAATCTTTGGTCTGATGGGTACGGACCGCCGAGAGCGCACGGCCCTGCCAATCGCGAAGCGGCGCAGTCCAAGCAGGCAAGGTCTTCATAGCCGATTCATGCAAGCGGACCGTTGGTGGCTGAGTGATGGCACAGATAGGAGGCCAGTTAGTCCAGCCAGTCTTTTTCCTTGAGCTTCCTCGGCAGATATTTCTTCGTCAGGTATTGAAAATCCTTATTGGCCAGCGCGTCGAGTTCGTACTTCAATCCGCTCGCGAGCATGCGCTTGATCTCCACCTGCCACGCTGGCTTTTGGAACCACTGATAGTTTAACAATTCCTTGGCACGTGCGATATCCTTCTCATTCAGTTTGATTCCGACATTGCGCGGCAGTTCGTAGCGCTCCGGATCGGCACTCGACAGGCCCACGAACTTGGCCTTGGGAATGGCCATCCGTTGGCTCTCGAAGGCCAAATTGATCGAGCCCTGTTTGACGACGGAATAGATGTAGTACCCCCAAGGATCGTTATCGACCAGCACATAGACCGGTAGCCGATGTTCCTCGTGCAGTCGACAGGCTAACCGCCGCACACCTCGAGGAGGCTGACCGTTTCCAGTCAGGAGAATACAGTTATAGCGTCGCCAGAACTTGTCCTCCGAGAGCCGGTTCCACTGGGTTCCCTTTTCGACAAGCAGCAGGAAATCTGCCGTACATCGCCGGATCTCCAAATACTCCGGTTCAACAATCGATGGGACCGAGTACCCGCCTTTCCCCAACTTCGAGCAATCGACACGATCGCCGTCATCGCCGAAGACCACCGGCCCCACGATACTACCTCTGTTTTCTGCACTGACATGGAGCTCTTCTCGAAGCGTCGTGAGGGACACCTCTAGATCTTCAATGACCGGATCGGATTCGTCCTGCGCATCGAAGGTATTCTCGTGAGAATCTTTGATCGTGTGTTTCGTGCGGTAGTAAATTTCTCGAAGCGAGGTGGTGAGATCAGCCCGCTGTAACTCGGAGAGGGCATCGGCAACCAGCATCGTCTGCATGAATCTCTTCGCCATACCGACGTTGAAAAACGACCGCTCCTGCTTCTTCGCTCCCATCTCGATGAGGCCCTTCTTTTCATTGAAGAACACATTCGAGAGGGCACGGATCGGAATCTGAAACGTCGGATCTTTCGAACGATCGGCTGCATGGATCACAATGTCCGCCAGGCTGATCAGTTTTTTCTCGACCACAGTGGTTTTCTTTGTCTTGGTCGTCATGATGTCCTATTTGGGTTTGCGCGGTCCCACGCTCTTCGCCGGCTTGAGAGACTTCCCACCTGACTTCTTCTTGGCCATTGGCCGTCCGGCAAGGAGCGCGAGCTGATCCGATTTCCCAGGGGTCTTCTTCGGCGGCGTTTTCGCGCCCGTCCCCTTGGTGGATGTTCCTTTCGAGCCAGGCTCGTCAGCTGACCGCGTAGTATCACGCAGTTCCGATTCTGCCGTGGGCGCCGCTGTGGCTTGATCCGCCTCAATCTGAGTGGCTAATTCGGTCTCGCCTTCGACTCCCTCCGCCGTGACGATAATCGAATGCGGCAGCCCTTCAGGTCCAGTGCTGGTCTTCCCCAGCGCCTGATCAGTTTTCTGACCACCCGTCCGCGTCGCGGCAATCTTCTGGAGCTGTGCCTTCAACTTTTCCTTCGGCAGCGTGCCTCCCTTGAGCCGATTACACGCGTCGACGACCTCCTCGATATACAGCTCAAAAATATTCCGTCGCCGAAATTCGCTGGCCGCCCGTTCACGCCGACGAATAAAGAGTCCTAACCGCCTGCCGCACTCACGCAGCGCCAGGGTGATTTCTTTTTGGATCTCATCGTAGTCGGCAATCGCTTCCTTGGATTCGCTCGTAAACGGCACCCAGACCGACGCCATATGCACGAAGATCACCATCGGCCCGCCGGGTAGCGCCCCACGAGACTGCGTCAAGCCATAGTTTTTCCAACTTGTGCTCAGGACGGCCTTGAACGTTGAACAGGCCGATTGCTGGTACAGCAGCGGCACCCGATTCGCATAGCGGATCACGCGGGCGAGCTCCGAGTCTTCTTCCTCATGCTCCCCTTCGGCCTTCGGCATGGCCGGTTGCTGTGGCCTGGTTTGGTCTTGTGGCCTATTTCCATACGCGAGGCCAGCTTCAATGATGAACGGATTGCCACGATAGACGGCTGGCGGCCGACTAACGGCCGTATAAAACTCACCTTTGATCTGCTTGTAGAGCCCTGAGAGAATCGCTTTCTCACCGATCGGTGAAATGCAGTTGGTCGGCGGCGCCATGATCTTGGTTTCTTGTAACGTCTTATACAGTGTCTCCGCCACCGGCCCCTTCAACTCACGGGGTTTGGCATCGGGCGACACCTTCGCCGCCTTGCACATCTCGTCAGCCATCTGTGGAGACACCCGACAAAAATCGGTCGCGAGGAGGCCAGAGACCGAGTGGCTTTTCGTATCTTGCAACATCTTGAGCAACATGCCGAACTCGATGCCGTACGGATGAGGCTTGATCTCACGCGGCTGCGGTGGCAGCTCGTGATACGTGCGCGGATATTCCTTCGTTTCCTTTTCGGGCGTGTGATAGATCAGCCTGACGTGCGGATTGGCGATCGAGGTCTGCTCCAGCCATTCATCGACCGATGCGCGACCCTTCTGATACTTGCCTTCAACTTCCAGCGTCACCTGCGTGCCTCGTGGTTGTTCCCAGTCGATCTGTTTATTCTCGTGAACCAACGGCTCATTCTTTTTCGTATCGATCTGGACTTCGAAGAAATGCGCGGCAGCCTTCGGACCGATTCGGGAAATAATTGTGACCGGTTTGCCGGTCGTCAGTTGTCCATACATTCCGGCGGCGGAAATACCGATGCCCTGTTGCCCACGGCTCATTCGCAAGCGATGAAACTTGGAGCCGTAGAGCAGCTTCGCGAAGATCCGAGGAATCTGCTGGCGAACGATGCCGGGACCATTGTCCGTCACCGTGACACGAAATCGACTCGCCTGGCTGGGTGCCACCGGCTCCCCGTTCGACACCACCTCCAGCTTGACCGTGACATCCGGAAGAATTCCCGCCTCTTCACAGGCATCGAGGGCGTTATCGACTGCCTCCTTGACGCAGGTCAGCAGCGCCTTGCGAGGATTGTCGAAACCGAGCAAGTGCCGGTTCTTCGTGAAAAACTCCGAGACGGAGATTTCCCGCTGACGCGCCCCCATCTCAACCGCAGTCACCCGTTCCACCGGCTTGGCGGCAGCTTTCGTCTTTGCGGCTGATTCGTGGTTCGATCGAGGAGCGGAAGATTTCGATTCAGGATCTGACGCGGACTCTTTCTTTTGTGCCATTCACCCTCTCATGAAACAACGATTCATTGTTTGGTACCACAAAACTTTCGCGGATACAATGGACCAGATGGTAAGTGGCAAGAACGAAAACAGACCGGTGTGAAGAACGAATTACCCTAGCAGGCTGCGGAAAAACTCATTGTGACCTCTGTCGCCATCGAAGATATTGAGGCTTGAGCCGATGCTGAACAGCCATGCAGGATGCGCAAAAAGGCTGCCAGCAAGGCCGCAGCGAGCGAAGAGGCGACGCGTACTCTGGACCGTACGTTGAGCCTCTAAGCGATGCGAGAACGCCGCTGGCGGACTTTTTCCGCATCCTGCTAGTGTCCTGTCTCTGAAGTTCGCGGAATAAGTTGTGCATCGCTGGAGTCCTCAAGTATCGAAGGGAGGACGCCATGCGAACTGGACGACCGACAGCTCCGCTGACTTTGACGACGATCGAACGAGAGACCTTGCAGCAGTGGATGCGCCGCCCGAAAACCGCTCAGGCGTTGGCGCACCGGGCCGAGATTATTCTGATCTGTGCCGAGAGGCAGCCGAATCTCGCCGTCGCCCGTGCCGTCCGTGTGGCGCCGCAAACAGTCTGCAAATGGCGGCAGCGCTTTATGACCCACCGCCTCGATGGGCTACTGGATGAGCCCCGCCCCGGCGCACCACGCACGGTGACGGATGCGGCTGTGGAACGGATTGTCACCCAGACCCTGGAAATGACACCCACCTACGCCACGCACTGGAGTACCCGCGCCATGGCGCAAACGAGCGGGGTGAGCCGCAGTACGGTGCATCGTATCTGGCGGGCCTTTGGCCTGCAGCCGCATCGCACGGAGACGTTCAAACTGTCGGCCGACCCTCTGTTTGTCGAGAAGGTGCGCGACATTGTGGGACTCTACCTGCAGCCCCCAGACAAAGCGCTGGTCTTGTGCGTGGATGAGAAAGCCCAGATTCAAGCCCTGGACCGTACACGCCCGCTGCTGCCGATGCGCCCGGGACAGGTCGAGCGACGGACGCATGACTACCACCGCTATGGCACGACGTCGCTCTTCGCCGCCTTGGAAGTCAAAACAGGCCGCGTCATTGGGCAAGTCCATCAACGGCATCGGGCGCAGGAGTTCCGACAGTTCCTCGACACGATTGAAGCGAATGTCCCCGAGCAGTTGGACGTGCATCTGATCCTCGACAACTATGGGACGCATAAAACTGCCCTGATCCGCCGATGGCTGCTGAAGCGGCCGCGTTTCCATCTGCACTTCACGCCGACCAGCGCCTCCTGGATCAATCTGGTCGAGCGCTGGTTTGCGCTACTCACCGAACGCCAACTGCGCCGAGGCGTGCACCCTAGTGTCCGAGCCCTCAAGGCCGCCATCCAACACTACATCACGGTAACCAATACACACCCCAAACCCTTCACATGGACCAAGACTGCCGACGAAATCCTGGCCAGCGTGGCCCGATTTTGTCAGCGAACTTCAGAGACAGGACACTAGTGAGCAATTGTGAACAGACGTTAGTCGAATGATTCGGTATCCTCATCTCTAAATGGATGAGGCCACGGATGATTCTGACACAGACTGAGGTCCGGCTCCGATTCGATAGAGATAGGCCGGGTGCGCCTAGACTTTTTCCACATCCTGCTAACGGGTGACGGAAGGATCTCGGAGATAGTGCGCCGGTTCCATGGTCTCTACCGACCAGACCAGGATTTTTCGGTCGAGGGTGGCCACGATCAAATGTTTCCCGTCACTCGTCCACTGCAGATCATATGGGGTTTTAACATGGAACGTCTTTCGCTTTGTTTGCGCTGAGAGGTCCCACACTGACACATGTTCACCAACTCTGGTGGCAGCCCACCGATGCGATGGATCGACGGCCATCGATACTCCCAACATCACGGGCGGCCCACGATCAATTTCCGTATCCCGGTTGGTAAAGGTATCCAAGCTTGCGACAACTCCATTGCGCTTGCTATCCCACAGGGCCAGAGTCGAGACATTCGGATCACTGGATCGAGTAGTCGTCCAGACCAAGGACTGTTTCCATCCTAGACCGGACCAGACTGCCGGAATCCCGACCGGCTTCTCAACTTCGCGCCAGGTCGTAACATCCCAGACGACACGACCAGTTTGCGAAGTCGTCACGAGGAACGAGCTTCCGTCCAAGAAGCTCAGACTGTCGACAACTTCTCCCTGTATGGCTCGTTTTCTTGCACAGCCGTTCCCATCACAGACCGGAGAAAGGCTGGTATGCACGAGCTCTTTCGCGATCGTTCGGGTGACGAGGTCCACGACCGGAACTTTCGAGCGGTCCCCTGCAACAACGAGCAATCGATTGCCGGGAAGGAATTGCAGGGCCTTGATCCGACCTTGCCTGCTTGAATAGGGTAAGAATTCACGCCACGTCTGGGTTTCCCATAAGCGTACGTCCCCTTCCATGGTGCCCACCGCCAGGATTGCGCCATCGGCGCTGAACGCCAGCGCATTGGCCGGAACAGACAGGACCAGTTGACGCAAGAGCGTTCCCTGCCCCGGGTCCCAGATTTTCAACAGTCCATCGTCGCCACTCGAGACAAGCAGATTTGCGCTGGACGAGGTCGCCACTGCGCGCAAGGCCAGCGCATGGACGAATGCCGGGACAGCAAGTGTCGTCGTAATAAATGTCGGTGACGTCGATCGTTTCGCTAATACCTTAGCCTGCGGTTGGCCTGGATCCAGCACCAATTCTGGGGAGCGTGAGGGAACATCCCAGATCGAGATCTTCCCATCCACATCAGGGTTGAGGCCTCCTTGCATCCCAACCACGATCTTCGAACCAGTCGGTGACCATTTGAGTAACGACACGTGGGGGCCCATGTTGCGGCAATCCTCTCCACACAGATCCGGCAACATCGTACCAGTGTGTAGATCCCAAATCTGTAAGGTGTGAAGATCCTCCGATTGCCCAACCACGAGATCGGCATCGACAGCAATGTCGACGGCACGAAGCTGTGCCGGTGAGCGCATCTCGCGCCCTGACGCTGCATAGGTGAACTCTGTCAAGGTAACCAGCTCGCCCGTATCAGCATTGAACAGCGCGTAGCTCCCTTCCCCATTGGCCGCTACCAAACGATGACCGTCCCGCGAGAAGGCCTCGGGAGTGAGAGTGCCCTGTGCCCCTTCCGCACTCGCCATCGTGGCGCGGGTAGCTATGGACGCCTCCACTGGGTCGATCAGGAGAATCGTCTTGCCTACACTCGCCGCCAAACGAGAGCTGTCGGGTGCAAAGAGCAGATCACGTGGCTTTCCACCCTCAATAGCAAGATCGCGGATGGTTGTGCTGGTGAGGTGATGCAGATGAATGGTGTGGCCTTGCGCAATCGCCAACAGCTTTGTATCGGGCGAGGCGGCCACCGAGGGGGCGTCTCTCTTCGCCTCCAGCGCGATATGCTTGAGCGGCACCAGCTTTTTCCCGATCTGCCAGACGGACACGGCCTCGTTCCCGTGGCGGAGAATCATTCGATCCGTCTCACTCGAATAGGCCAGCAGACTATAGGGCTGCGGCGATTCCGGTGGAATGGTGGCCACTGAGGCTCGGTTCTTCCAATCGTAGATCGTGACACTGTGCTCAACACAGAGCAGCCACCCGTCCTGCTTCAGCAACGCAATCTGCTGGCAGGGGAGACTTGGAATCTTCGCTAGGAGTGCCTTCGTCTCAAGATCCCAGACCACCAGCTCATCCGTCTGGACCAAGAGCAGCCGTCCATCCTCAGAGAATGCCGTCATAGTTTTGGCAAGGGAACCCGCCGCATCCTGGATCGATGCGGTGGCAAGAAGGGAGACAGCCACCAGTAGGGTCCTCACACTTTTCCTAGACGATTGCGAACGATTCATGGTCTTCGTTTCATTCACCCGATTGATGGCGCGAGCGAGACACACTGGTCGCGCGCTCCTTGGCCCTGCGTGTAGCCTGTGAGACAACACCGTCTTCCAACTGTGAAGCAGTTTCTGAGCTACCCCGTGTCGCCGGTAAGACATCGACAACGTGATCAAGGCCCTGTTCATCCTTCCATCGCTGAACGGGAGCCTTGGTCTTCATCTGGGTACTGTCGAAGATGTGCCACGAACTCGTCAGCACAGCCTGGCTCGGACTCAACCCTTCCATGGGCCGTTGGATAGGAACGTCTTCGTGTGCGGGAGAAGGGACTATTGGACCAGGTACTGGCTCAACCTCTGCTTGGGGGTGCCCAGGAGGGGTCGGCCGAACTGTGGTCTTCTTCGGTACAGTGGATCGAGGAGCTGGCACCGTAAACGTCGCGGACTTTTTTTTGGTTATGGGAGCTGGCGTATCGGTAATATGAAAATTCCCTTGGTCGTCGGTCCATTTATAGAGTTCCGCCCATCCGACAATCGGCCATAGAAGGAAACAGCTCATGAAGCTGAGGATGAACACTTTCATGTTGTGGAACCGTTGCAGTAGCCAAACGATGCGTCAATTGACCAAAGTATAGCAGGCGGTCCTATTTGTGCCTGGATACACCGGAAACGACTGCTGCTCGGTCGAAATCAAAGAAAGAGGTTAGGAGAGCCAGGAAGGCGATGGAGCGAACATTTAGGGTGGGAGGAGCACGCACCTAACCGAGGACGATTAGGTACGGCGGAGATCTTGGGAGGAGTTTAGGCTTCCCAGTACAAGCTGGTCCTGCACACCGTCCTCTCGCTCGACCCCCTGATGAACCATATTCCCTCGGGGCGTTAACTCCCCCCACAAGGCTACGATAGGCTTCGCGGTGCAGTCAGTCAAGAGGCATGGTGAAATCAGCGCCTTGACCTTGATCGTATAGCGATTGCCTCTGCTGGATGGTATCTTGATGTTGAGATTTTCATGAGGTCCCACATCATCTTTAGCACCGGGGAGCACCACGTGA
>NEWS02000004.1:1406527-1421878 GCA_002869845.2 Nitrospira sp. CG24B
AATGAAGGCATTTCGACGATCCACAACCCTGAATTCACGATGCTGGAGTTCTACGTCTCGTACGCGGACTATCACGACCTGATCGCGCTCACTGAAGAACTGGTTTCGAGCCTAGCCCAACAAATACTGGGTACGACCACTATCCAGTACCAGGGGAAAGACATTGTCCTCACACCCCCGTGGCGTCGCTGGTCGTACCATCAAGCCATCCGAGAGGTGAACAATCTCGACCCATCGGTCCTCCACGATCGAGAGAAGGCATTGGCGGCCGCTCAGCGCCTGAATGTGCCGGTGGATCCGAAGGCCTCGTTGTTCACGATCGTCAACGGGATTTTTGAGGAAACCGTCGAGCCTCATTTACAACAACCCACCTTTATTACCGATTACCCGATCGAGATTTCTCCGCTTGCCAGACGGAAGGATGCGGATCCGTCCCTGACAGACCGATTCGAGCTCTACATTGCCGGGCGAGAAATTGCGAATGCCTTTTCCGAGTTGAACGATCCGCTGGACCAGCGTGAGCGCTTTGAAAGCCAGGCAGCTCAGCATGCAGCGGGTGATGAAGAAGCCCGGTGGCAGACCACACAGGTGTATACGGCATCTCCTTTCTCATTGTCTTGGTGAATGTGGCCTTCGCCGAGCTGTTCATGTGGATCATGCCGTTTTTCCGTGGATGTCACCCGGTCAAGCTCCCGTGGGAACTCCTCACGACTGCGGCAACCTGCATGCTGCTAGCGTGGTTCTATAGTTCGGCGGTCCTGAGCGATAGCGATCGGCAAAACCAAAAAACCTTCATTACTGTCGGTGTCGTTCAACCGAACATCGATCAAGCGGTGAAGTGGGATGCGTCCTTCCGCGACGAAACAATGCGGACGTTTGACCGCCTCACGGCCCAACTGGGAACCAGGGCCGACTTGGTCGTGTGGCCCGAGGCCGCGACACCGTTTATTTTGGAACGGGAGAAAGAGTATCAGTTGCAGCTGATCGCGTGGGCGGAACGTGCGCAGGCCCCGATCCTCCTTGGCAGCCCGGCCTTGAGATTTTACCCTGATCGCCGCCCCTACCTATTGAACAGCGCGTATCTGCTGGGGACAGACGGCATGGTCCTCGGCCGGTATGACAAACACCATCTTGTCCCGTTTGGAGAATACATTCCCCTCAAATCATCACTCCTGTTCTTCCTCGACAAACTCGTCGAAGGCATCGGCGATTTCGAGTCAGGGCCGGGACCGACGACTCTGTCGTTCAGCCCGAAATCATGGAACACGGAACGTTCGTCCGGTTCCCGACCCGTCAAGTTTGGGGTGGCGATCTGCTATGAGGTCATCTTCCCGGATTTGGTCCGTCAGTTCGCAGCGAACGGCGCAGAGTTTCTGGTGACGATCACGAATGACGGCTGGTTTGGACCATCCTCGGCCCCCGCCCAGCACTTCGCCATGGTTGTCTTTCGCGCAGTGGAAAATCATTTGGCCTTCGCGCGAGCGGCGAACACCGGGATTTCCGGATTCATTGATCCGTTCGGACAGATCATCGACACAACACCTCTCTTCATCGAGCAGGCATCGTACGCGATGATCCCGACCAGACAAGCCCGCACGTTTTACAGCTATTACGGCGATGTGTTTGCTCACGCCTGTGTTATAATCTGCGCGCTTTTGTGTCTGTTCAGCTATTTCCGCACGAAGGAACCAGTCATGACGGCTATCACGCCGGCATGACCGAAGAAGGAGGATCGTGGCATGATAGAAGACGTGGCAGTTCGTGTTCGCTCTCTTGCTGAACAAGTCTCTGAACTACGGGGGCATCTTTGACTTCGCTCATATGACGGCCGACTTGCAAGAGCTGGAAGCGCAGATGGGCCAGCCTCACTTCTGGAACGATGCCCGTGCCGCCGCTGCGGTGAGCCGAAAAAAGGCGACGATCGAGCGAGAGCTGCAGCAATGGCGCGACATCGAGACCAAAATGGGTGATGTGGATGCGCTGCTTGAGCTGGCCCACGAAAGCGGCGACTCGGCTCTGGAGACCGAGCTGACGAGTGAGCTGAATCAGTTGGAACCGCGACTCGCCACACTGCGTGTCGAGCTTCTCCTGTCAGGAGAGCTGGACTCCAATAATGCCATCGTCGCGATTCATCCCGGTGCCGGTGGCACAGAATCCCAAGATTGGGCACAGATGCTCCTTCGCATGTACGTGCGGTGGGCGGAACACAAGAAGTTCAAGGTGGACACACTGGACCTGTTGCCCGGCGACGAGGCGGGCATCAAGAGTGTGACGATCTCGATCACGGGCTCCTATGCCTATGGATATCTGAAGGCGGAAGCTGGGGTCCATCGCTTAGTGCGCATTTCCCCGTTTGACTCCAACAAGCGGCGGCATACGTCGTTCGCGTCCGTCTTCGTCTATCCTGAACTGAGCGAGGACATCGACGTCGAGATTGAAGACAAGGACCTCCGGATCGATACCTTTCGGGCAGGCGGCGCCGGAGGGCAGAATGTCAATAAAGTGGAAACCGCCATCCGGATTACGCACTTGCCGTCCGGTATCGTCGTGCAATGCCAGAACGAACGCTCCCAGCTGCAGAATCGAAATGGTGCGATGAAAATCTTAAAGGCGCGCCTCTTCGAATTGGAACAGAAAAAAAAGGAAGCGGAGTTCAACGCCATCGTCGGCGAGAAGAAGGACATTGCATGGGGCAGCCAAATTCGGTCGTACGTGTTCCAGCCCTATCAAATGGTCAAAGACCACCGGACAGGTCATCAACTCAGTAACGTCTCAGCCGTCATGGACGGGGACCTCGATGGGTTCATCGAGGCCTTTTTGAAGAAGAAACTGGGGAAGGGAAGTGATCAACTCTCACTGGTCGGCGGACCGGACGACGACCTGTAGCGGATGGCTCAAGGGTAAGCAAGGGTAAGATGGACGAACTGAACGAACAGCGGCAACAGCGGATTAAGAAACTCGAGCTCCTTCGAGAGGCCGGCGTCGCTCCATACGGCAGTCGCTTTGAGGTCAAGGATCGGGCCGGACAATTACTCACGCTGCATGGTGAGAAGACCAAGGAGACGTTAGAGCAGGAGAAGGTCTCGTGCACACTTGCGGGACGAGTCGTCGCCCTGCGCCGTTTCGGGAAGGCCGGATTTGCCGTCCTGCAAGACGGGTCCGACCGCCTCCAGGTGTACCTCAAAAAAGATCTTCTCTCCGAACAAGCCTACACCATCGTCGAGCAGCTCGATCTCGGCGACTGGATCGGCGTCACAGGAACGTTGTTCCGCACAAAGACGAATGAGTTCACGGTCGAGGTCCATCACCTGACCTTTCTCAGTAAAGCGCTTCGCCCGCTCCCGGAAAAGTGGCACGGCTTAACGGATGTCGAAACCCGGTATCGGCAGCGCTATGTCGATCTGATCGCCAATCCTCAGGTCCATCAGATCTTTTCGACCAGGAGCCGCATCATCGCCGGCATCAGAAGCTTTCTCATCGAGCGAGGGTTTCTTGAGGTCGAAACCCCCATGATGCATCCCATTCCCGGTGGAGCAGCGGCCAAACCCTTCGTGACACACCACAATGCGCTCAATGTCGATCTCTACCTGCGTATCGCTCCCGAACTATATTTAAAACGCCTGATCGTCGGTGGATTCCCACGCGTGTTTGAGATCAATCGCAACTTCCGGAATGAAGGCATCTCGACGATCCACAACCCTGAATTCACAATGCTGGAGTTCTACGTCTCGTACGCGGATTATCACGACTTGATCACACTCACTGAAGAACTGGTCTCAAGTCTGGCACAACAGATTCTTGGCAAAACAGTCATTCCGTACCAGGGGAACGAGATCGTCCTCACGCCTCCGTGGCGTCGATGGTCGTACCACCAAGCCATCCTAGAGGTGAACAATCTAGCCCCAGCGGTCCTCCAGGATCGAGAACAGGCATTGGCGGCCGCCAAACGGCTCAATGTCCCGGTGGATCCGAAGGCCTCGTTGTGTACGATCGTGAACGAGATTTTTGAGGAAACCGTTGAGCCTAACCTCCAACAACCCACTTTTATCACAGACTACCCGATCGAAATTTCTCCGCTCGCCAGGCGGAAGGATACGGATCCATCCCTGACAGATCGATTCGAGCTCTACATTGCCGGGCGAGAAATTGCGAATGCCTTTTCTGAGTTGAACGATCCATTGGACCAACGTGAACGGTTTGAAGGCCAGGCAGCTCAACGGGAGGCGGGCGATGAAGAGGCCCATCTCGTCGACGAAGACTTCCTCCGTGCCCTTGAATTCGGTATGCCGCCGACCGCCGGAGAAGGGATCGGGATCGACCGACTGATCATGTTGTTCACCGATCAAGCATCCATCCGCGACGTCGTCCTCTTCCCCCAGCTCAGGCCAGAGAAACCCTCGTGACCCTTCCCTATGAAATCTTCGTCGGCCTCCGCTATCTGCGCGCCAAGCGTCGCAATCGAACCATCTCGCTGAATACCTTTGTGTCAGTGGCTGGGATTACGCTGGGAGTGGCGGCGCTGATCGGGACCGTCGGCATCATGACCGGCTTCCGGGAAGACATTCAGAGCAAGATTCTCGGGACAACGGCCCATATCATCGTCCAAGAACGAATGAAAGAGCACATGACCGACTATGACCGTCTGACCGACAAGATCCAGACGGTCCCCGACGTCATTGCAGCCACGCCATTTGTGTTCCGCCAAGTGCTCCTCACCGCGCAGAGCGGGGTACAAGGAATCATCCTACGGGGGATCGACCCGAAACGAGAAGCCAATGTCACCGAACTCGCCAAGAACATCACGACGGGACAGCTGCTCGACCTGCTCACCCCAGTCAAAGTGATGCAGGCCCCAGCCGATGACCCTCAAGGCAACCTCCGCGCCGTTGAAAAACCGGGCATCATTCTCGGCAAAGAGCTGGCGCTGAGACTAGGGGTGTTTGTCGGCGATACGGTCAACGTGGTCTCTCCCGTCGGCCCGATTAGCGCGATGGGGATGGTGCCCAAGATCCGAACCTTCGCCGTAGTCGCTTTGTTCCATTCAGGAATGTTCGAATACGATTCTTCCTTTGCTTATATCGAACTCGGCGAGGCTCAGAAATTTTTCAACCTGGGCACGAGCGTGACGGGAATCGAAGTCAAGGTCACGGATGTGTTCCGTGCCGGAGAGATCGCTCACACGATCGAACAGGAGCTGGGATTCAGCCATGGAGCCAGAGATTGGATGCAGATGAATCGCAACCTCTTCTCGGCCCTGAAGCTGGAGAAGACAATGATGTTTCTCTTGCTTGTCTTGATCACGATCGTGGCCTCATTCAACATCGTCAGCACCTTGACGATGATCGTGACGGAGAAGCAGAAAGAAATCGCCATCCTCAAAGCCATGGGTGCGACAAAACGCAGTATCCGGCGCATTTTCATGCTGAACGGATTGATCATCGGATTTGCCGGGACAGCCATCGGCATTCCGTTGGGCTACGCCTTTCTCTGGCTGATTCAAACGTTTTGGACGTTCGACCCGAGTGTGTACTACATCTCAAGCATTCCAGTTCATGTGCTGGCTGAGGACGTGCTCCTTGTGGCCGGCTCCGCCATCCTGATCAGCTTTTTGGCGACGGTCTATCCGGCCAATCAGGCCGCGAAACTGGAACCGGTTGCCGCGTTGCGGTATGAATAGATTCGTAGAACTGAGAATTGAGGGCCGAAAACTGAGTCGTACTTCCCCTCCCAATATGCCTAGCCTCAGTTCTCATCACTGAACATGATTAAAGTCACCAATCTCCATAAATCTTTCTCGATGGGATCCTATGAACTGCCAGTCCTCAAGGAGGTGAACCTTGAAATTCAGCGCGGCGAGCTGGTGGCGATTGTGGGAGCCTCAGGAGCCGGCAAGAGCACGTTGCTCCACATTATCGGGACTCTTGATAAACCGACCAGCGGGACGGTCACGTTTGATGGGCAGGACCTCTTTCAAATGACGGATCCGCAACAAGCGGAGTTCCGAAATCGGCGGATCGGGTTCGTGTTTCAATTTCATCATCTCCTTGCCGAGTTCACCGCGTTGGAAAATGCCTGCATGCCGGCCCTCGTGCAACGTCGTGAACCCGCTTCCGTCAAGGCTGACGCAACCGCCCTCCTCGCGGAAGTCGGATTGGGGGATCGCCTGCATCACAAACCAGGAGAACTCTCGGGCGGCGAGCAACAACGTGTCGCCATGGCGCGTGCGTTAATGCAAAAGCCTGACTTGGTCTTGGCCGATGAGCCAACCGGCAACCTTGACACGCGCAGCGGGGACGGATTATTTGGATTGATGCGCACGTTGAACACAACACGTGGAACCACCTTCGTGATCGTCACCCATAACGACAAACTCTCCGCCCAATCCGACCGCATTATTCATATGCGGGATGGACAAATTGTTTCGTGATCCCTCGCACCGCCTCACCCGCGCGTTTTCTGAACGGGTGAGCAGACCATGATTTCTTGACGAACAATCATTCCTTCTCTAGACTCGCAAGACTGCTAATTCGTTCGAGGATCTGACATGCGCTGCTCGCCATGGCTCCGAATGGCCATTCTGCTGCTGGCCTCAGCCTGGCCGTCCAACGGCTCGACAGCCGAATTTGTGATCGTGGGCCCTCGCGCGATGGGGATGGGAGGCGCCGGAGTTGCCGTGACGACCAATGCCCTCGCCACCTACTGGAACCCCGCCGGCTTGGCCATGACCCAAACTGTGGATATCCGCATGCAGGGGGGCGGATTGGCGATCGATCGCCGCGGCCTGGGCGACGCGCTTCATGATCTGGAGAATTTCACGACCAGCGATACCTCGCCCGACAATTTGGCGAAAGGTCAGAGTATCGCTGACCGCATCAATCGACCAGGTGCCACTGTCTCAGTCAACGGATCGGCCGGTCTCTATGTGAAAGGTCACCTTGGCGAACATGCGTTCGGATTCAACGTGTCTGACGTGGCAACCGGCGGTGGGTTCGTCTCAACCCCGATACAAGCTTCCCAGCCGGGTGGGCCGGGGACTCCCATCACCGTGGCGGGCCAGATGGCGCTCCGTGGTCTCGAAGCCAGGCAGCTGGCCTTTTCCTATGCCTATGCCTTTTCAGACAAAACCTTCTCAATCGGGATCACGGCAAAGGTCATCCAGGGCGCTGCGTACAACGGTTCTACGGACCTCACTGGGGGAAGCGGTGTCAGCACGACTGATCATTTCGGCAAGCCAAACATCTCAACAACCTATGGCATTGACCTCGGGGCGATCTACCGTCCATCTTCGTGGGCGAGATTTGCCGTCGTCGCCAAAGACATCAACAAGCCGACCTTCGATGCCGCCGGTGGAAGCAAGTTAACACTGGAGCCACAGGTCCGATTCGGCGTCGCCATCAATCCGTACTCTTCTCTCACGTTGTCGGCCGATGTCGATGCAACCTCGAACAAGACCTTCGTCCCGGGGGTGAAGAGCCAGCTCCTGAGCTTAGGACTCGAGCAAACAATCTTGTCTGAATTTCTTTCGTTTAGAGTCGGCACCTTCAAGAATATGCAGGATGCCTCCACTCCCTTTGTCCCCACGGCGGGGCTGGGCATCCGATGGTTTAATTTTCGTGCCGATGCCGGAGGAGGGTATGACTTCCGGGAAAAGGGTGCCCTGGTTTCCGCTTCTATTTCATTCACATTCTAATGGTATACTAGGCCTATGCTGTCTCGATCATCTGTGCACATCGCATCCCTGATATCGCTTGTCGCGCTCCTCGGAGGCTGCGGGGGCCTACAGGAAGTGTGGGAAGGCCCAGGCGCGAAGGTCTTTCGACCCCAAACCATCGCCGTATTGCCGCCGATGGCGAGCCAATACGACAGCGCTCGGGAAGACATTCAAGAAGTCTTGGCCATCGCTCTGAATCGACAGGGAAATATCGAACGGGTCGTCTCGCCCGAAAACGTGACCGATATCTTCCAGGCCTCGAAAGAAGCGTTCGACTCGCTCGTGTTTTACTTCTCCCGTTTGGAGATGACCGGCCAATCCGATAAGGATTCGGCCATCAAGCTCGGGAAAGCGCTCAGCGTGGACTCCTTCTTGGTGGTACGCGTCAACTCCTGGGAATATGTACGAAAGGAAGGAGATAATGTCGGGCGAGTGGGGCTCAGCCTCCGTCTCATCGACGCCACAACCGGCACCACGGTCTGGAAAGCGCGCCATGAACGTTCCAACAGCTATATGTTCATTAAGCCGAGTTTGAAAGAAATCGCAAAAGAACTCGCCGACGAGATGATCAAGTACATGCCGCCCCAGACCAAGCGCTGATTCCCACCACGCTACCAGCAACCAAAGGCCTGAGATAAGAATTCCCGCACCTTGTATTGGCCTTACCGCTCAATCCATCTGACTCTGTCACCGACCACGAGAAACCAGAAGGCAATTGCTATAGGTATCAGGATCGAGAGCACATCAAGAAGCAAGTCACGACCCAATAAGAGGGAGCGATCATGAGGTACAGAAAAGTCCTGCAGGTGAGTATGGCGATCACAATGCTCACTAGTGGACCGATCTCAGCCCAGGCCGTCTTCCCCGAGACGGAAATGAGTAAGGGAGCCCCGGAACCGCGACACCCGTGGCGCGAGATGTCGCACAATAAGCCGGATCTTCGTGGAGATCATCGCGAGTTAGGTGATGAACACCGCGACTTCCCTCGCAACACACAGGATAACCAGACGGACCGTCAGGATCTCCGGCAGGACAACGACGTGCTTCGTCGAGACGGGCAACAACTTCGACAGGAGGAACGAGCCCCGGCCAATCTTCATCAAGATCGGCGACACCTGCCTCACAACAGGCAGGAACTCCTGCATGATCGACAGAACCTTCAAGCCGATCGTCAGCATCGTCGAGGAAGCCACCACAAGGCCAACAAGAATCGACGCAAGACGCACGATGATCGGCGAGACCTACAAGTCGACCGTCGGGCGCATCGAGATGGGCCTCCTCGCTCAATAGCACCGGATCGCGAATAACCATGTAGACCGGTCCCAAGCCTTCGCTCAGATCCTTTCTCGTGGTTCGGACTAATTCCTGAGAACACACAAGAAGAAACGCGCGAGAGTCAGACTCTGGCTGTGCATGTCAACCACTGTCTCGGGGATTCGCAACCCCTATTCCATTACACGTGAACGGAGCGCGCCGCACAATCAATGCACGTCATCCGACCGGGTCTTTCCAAGGAACTGGGAATGGAGATAGATCTGATAGATCAGAATAAGCAGGAACCCACCCACAAACCAGCTAACCCCAGCGGTTAACCCATAGGAATCGGTGGACGCGTTAAACACGGTGAGGCTGAGCGCCTGATCAGTCGTCGAAACCAAAATGTACGGATACATGCCAAACATCACGCTGACAAGCATCAGGAAAATAAATA
The DNA here is from genome assembly GCA_002869845.2 of Nitrospira sp. CG24B. Lineage (GTDB taxonomy): Bacteria > Nitrospirota > Nitrospiria > Nitrospirales > Nitrospiraceae > Nitrospira_D. The sequence continues at coordinate 1,415,950 of NEWS02000004.1, forward strand.
CACTGCCTGCAAGAAATGCAGAGGTGTCTCGCCGGCGAAACCTGAAATACAGGCTGTATCCCAAGGCGATGACACCAATCAACGGCGCAAGATACACTGCGGGATTTCGGGAAAAGCTGAGACTCAAGCTTGGTTGAACCATCGGCACGGCTATCACGGTCAGCGCCGTGCACCCTACTGACACCCATCCTACAATCCAGGCGACCGAAACGGCCCGTTGATGCAGAACACCTTCTGTTTTCATAGCGAGGTAGTTTGCTCCGTGGAACGCCAGAATCACCGTGCAGGTCAGCCCCAGCAGCACGGTGAACCAATCGAGAATCCCTGGATCTGATCCAGGTCGAAAGTCCGTCCAGAACGGAACAAAGAAATACCCGTCTCGATTGAGGGGCACCCCACGAATTAAATTGCCCAATGCCGTGCCGAAGACAATCGCCAGCAGCACGCTGGACGTGGCAAAAGCCGTATCCCAGCCCTGCTTCCACAGCACATGATCGACCTGCGCCCGCAATTCCAACGCCAGGCCGCGAAAGATGAGCAGCCACAATACGAGGATGAGCGCCAGATAGAACCCGCTGAATCCAGCCGCGTACGCCTTGGGATAAGCAAAGAACAGAACGGCGCCAGCCGCGATCAACCAGACCTCGTTGGCGTTCCACACCGGGCCGATGGAGGCGAGCGCCGTTCGCCGATCGGCTTCGGTCCGAGCGACGAACGGATAGATCATACCGACGCCGAAATCAAAGCCATCCAAGACCACATACATGGCCAGCATCACAGTGACGATGATAAACCACGCCATTTCCATTACGAGCCTGTTCTATGATGAGCGGACACTGCGGGCACGTCTGTCGAGGCAGGCCCCTGTCGAATGATTTTGCTGACAAGCAAGACAAACAGCACACCCAGCAGCAGATACAATCCCAAAAACCCGATCAAGGTAAAGAGGGCATTCCCCGAATGCACAAGCGGCGAAGTGCCCTGAGATGTACGCAAGAGGCCATACACCAGCCAAGGTTGCCGCCCCAGCTCGGCGGTCATCCACCCAGCAGACGTCGCAATATATGGGAACGGAGCACACAACATCAGCCACCACAGCAGCCACTTCATGTCGAACAACCAGCCTCGCCACAGCGAGACGAGGGCCACACCAAAGAGGAGAACGAAAATCGTCCCCAAGCCCGCCATCACATGGTACGCATAGTAGAGGAGCGGAAGATTATCCGGCCACTCGTCGCGAGGAAACGCATCGAGCCCCTTTACTTTGGCATAGAGGTCTTTGTACACAAGAATACTGAGTGCTCCGGGAATCTCAATCGGGTTGTCGATGGTCATCGTTTCAAGATTGGGTTGCCCAATCAGATAGAGACCGGCCTCTCGCTCCGTCGTGAAGAGCCCCTCAAACGCCGCCCCCTTGACTGGCTGATATTTGAACACCTGGTCGGCATTGCCGTGCCCAGTCGGGAAAATCATCAGTCCGGACGCGATCGCGCCGGCGACGACGCCGGTGCGGAGAAACGTTTTTGCATGGGGCAGATACTGACCGCATAACACGTAGTATGCGCCGACCGCGGCAACCACGCAGGATGCCGTGACAACCGTCGCCGTCATGTTGTGCGTGAATTGCCAGAAGAGCCACGGGTTCGTCAGCAGCCCGCTCAGGCTGGTGACGAACACCCGGCCGTCAGCTGCTACCTGATAGGCAACGGGGTGCTGCATCCAGGCGTTCGTGGCCAAGATGAAGTAGCCCGACAACCAGGTACCGAGAAAGAGCATGAGGGTGGCAAACCATTGCACCCGACGGCTAAATCGCTTTCGAAACAGCAAGAGGCCAAGGAACGAAGATTCCAAGAAAAAGGCGAAGACCCCTTCCATGGCCAGCGTTTGCCCGATCACGCCTCCCGCATAGTTGGAAAACCGTGCCCAGTTGGTCCCGAACTGAAATTCGAGCGGGATCCCAGTGACGACGCCGAAACCGAAATTGAGGGCAAAGATCTTCGTCCAAAAGTCAGCCACTTCCTCATAATGTTCATCGCCCGTGAGCAAGACCCGGCTGCGCAAGTAGAGCAGCAGTAAGGCCAGCCCCATCGTCAACTGCGGAAAGAGGTAGTGGAAGGTGGCAGTAAAGGCAAATTGAAGCCGATCGTAGAGGAGCGCACTGGTCATGACTGTGGATGAATCCTAGAAAGAGGGCACACCGGATCTCGCAATTTCGTTACTGTAGCAACAAAACCCAAATGACCAAAGCATTGCGAGAAAAGTTCACGAGAGGTATTCGGGTGGCAGTACAAGGAATCAGAAGATGGTCTTTCTCGACCACCAGCGCATGGTGTTTCAGGCCACCATTACGAAAGACGGGGCGAGGGACTCACAAGACCACAATGAGGACGTCTTTTACGATAATCGAGGGGAAGTCTCATGGAGCACGTTGGACACAGCTCTTATCGCGTGCGTCAAACAGCATCCAGAGGATTCGCAATGCGACTGATCGTCGCATAGTGCAAGTCCACGGCACGACCGATCTCCGTGAGACTATAGCCGTGGTCAAGATGAGCTCGGCGAATGGCATCATTCCGCCGTACTCGGTTGGCCCGAGTCCTGGCTCTAAACAGCTGGCCCAGCGTCGGCCTGGCAGCAAACCGTTGTCGCCGGGGAATCTCCCTCAAGAGGCGCTTGTCTCGTAGTCCGGGTGCCAGCCATTCAACAAACCGCTCACTCCCAAGCAGCACTTGACCTCGCAGCTTCTCCCACGGTGAGCCCTGGCCAATTCCCTCAGCCACAAACGCCTGGTACTTCCGTTGAGCAGCTGTACGCTGCAGACTAAATTGAGACAGCAGCCAGTCGATTGTCAGATATGGAGGCCTGGGGGTGAGCCCGACGGTTGCACGATAGCTGGACCACGGATAGGTGTCGGCTTTGCGGGTGGTCTTGGCCCGCACTGGATTCAGCACAACGTAGCGGCAAAGCTCCAGCAGATAGCTGTCTCGATCTACGACAATAGCTTTAAAGCGGCCTTGCAGAACATGGCCAACCCGCTGATGGCGACGATTGAAGGCTTGCGTGTAGACCCCATTGAGCTGGCGCATGGCTTTGGAGAGATTGCCCTCCGGCGTTTCCACCACCAGATGGAAGTGATTATCCATCAGACAGTAGGCATGGAGCAGAAGATGAAAGCGGGAAACAACGCGCGCGAGCACGCCGAGAAACTGCTGCCGATCCTCGTCATCCAGGAAAATGTCCTGCCGAGCATTGCCCCTGACAGTGACATGATAGAGAGCTCCGGGGAATTCGATACGGAGTGGTCGAGCCATGCTGGGAAGTCTAGCCTACCAGGCATACAAGAAGCAAGATCTGACCCCATCTTCAATCTCGTAGTTCAGATCAATTCCTGAGAACACACAAGAAGAGAAAGATAGAGGGACAGATCTGATTGTGCGGGTCAACCACTGTCTCAGGGATTCGCGATACGGCTGATGGTCGCATAGTGCAAGCCCACGGCATGGCCGATCCCTGTGAGACCACAGCCATGATCACGATGGGCTCGGCGAATAGAGTGATTCCACCGCGCCCGGTCGGTCCTGGTCCTGGCTCCAAAGAGTTGGTTCAATATCGGCCTGAAGGTGGACAGGTAATGGCCCCCGCCGTGACTTCCAAAATTGGTCTTTGTTTTGTGGAATCGTGAAAGGGAAAACCAGGGAATGAAGAACAAGTGGAAAGTAAAGAACCCCGCCCTTCCAGGCGGGGCTTTCTAGAAGAGGTCTCATTGGTCAACTCCTCGCTTCTTCGCCTCATGAAACCGAATGTACTTCCGGATTACCTCGGCGGTCACCTTATCCCCCACCGTCCGGACAAAATAGCCATCCTCCCAAAACTCCCCGCCCCACAACTGCTTCCGAACCTCCGGAAACTCTTCCCGAATCTCCTTGGCGCTGACCGCTTTCAGCAGCCCCACCACGGCACTGATCGAGTACCGCGGTGGAAAACTCAGAAACAGATGGACATGATCCTTGTCGACCTCCAGTTCCTCCATCTCAAATCCATGATGCGCGGCAATCTCGCAAAACAACTCCCGCACTCGCTCCCGAATCGCCCCCTGCAACACCCATTTCCGATACTTGGGAGCCCAGACCAAATGGTAGCGGGTGTCGTACACACAGTGGCTGCCTCGCCTGATGGCCATGCCACGACTCTACCGGATTCTTGCTGCCTTCGGCAGCACGCATTTTTCATCCCCGCCCTTCCGGGCGGGGCATCCAAATGCGAGTTTTCGTGAACCGTACGGGCTGTGGCGAGTAGAATCCACGCTCGCCAGGCTTCGACGGGTGCTTGCACTACATCACACTGTTCCTCCTTTGACAAACCTGCTCTGAACTCGTCGAAGATCTCAGGCGAACGGCTTCATCAGGACATTTGCGGGACGCTAGACTAGGTCCATTCATCCAGCGCCATGTAGCTGGTACACAACCCGGGTGCATGAAAAAGGCCAGCCTCCCTTTTGGGAAGGCTAGCCTTTTATCTTGCTTGCGTTTGCTTGCGAGAATTGTGTGGAGGTTAGGCCTTGGACGCACTCCGTCTCATGATCCCAATCCCAGCGAGCCCAGCACCGAGCAACAACAGGGAGGCTGGTTCAGGCACACCAACTCCGGCAGCTTGATAAATACTGATATGTGAAATGGAACCCTGAGTAGGCCAGAAACCAGTGCCGTTGATGGCATCAGTCCCATTCCAGTTACCCAAATCGAATATGTACTGTGCAGGCACCTGGTTGCCATCTTTCACCAACAACAAGCAAGTCGGACAATTAAAGCTTGTTCCGCTTCCATAGGTCACAGTGAATGCTGATAGCGCAAGTGAGCCCGACAAACTTGGAAACGTTGTCGAGTAGGAACCGGCCAGTGACTCCACCTCGCTTCCACCCGCATTCTGCTTATACAGCTCGGTCAACCCAGAGACTCCCGTCAGGGCACTGACCGCAGCCGCATTCAAATTTGAATTGGTATTAGTGGTCCAATCAGCATCGCCTGGAGTTACTGACAATGCATAGGCTGATGAGGCAGCCATCGCCACCCCTAGCACAGTAGCGGCGAAACCAGCAATCACATGACTCTTCATACGCCCTCCCTAACCAGATCCGAATGGATAACAGTACATAGAATTACTATTGTTCAATGCATATCAGATACCATTTGCCAGCTGACATATAACCTGTTGAAATACATTGATAATTATAATTTTATAGATTTCGCTAGAATCTCAACTGTAAATTTTATTATAGGCGTATGCACTTGATTCCCCTACATACTATTGGTAGCAGTGGGCTTCAGCGGGAGTTCAGAGTGTGCTCTTCCGATCTTGGGCATGCCCCCCACCCGTACCCCCGCCCTTCACTCCAAACACAGGACCGAGCGAGGGTTGCCTGAGAGTAAGCGCGGTCCGACGCCCAAGCCGAGTGAGCGCCATGGCAAGACCGATTGATGTTGTCGTCTTTCCCTCTCCCAAGGGGGTTGGGTTTATCGCTGTGACAAGTACATACCGTCCGCGCGGTACAATATCCAGGCGATCCAATATTTGAGGCGATATTTTGGCCTTATCCTGTCCATAGAGGGTCAGCTCTTCGGCACGGACCCCAAGCTGGGAAGCAATTTCTAGGATAGGGCGAAGGGTAACGGATTGAGCAATGTCGAGATCGGTCAAGAGGCTCTCGTCTCGTTATCTAGATTATACGGGACCGCAGTATAACATAGGTTCTAATCAAGGGGCGGGGCGGATCTGGCAGAAACCAATGGGAAGAGGCGGCTGACTGCTGAACTTTTAAGAAGCAGCGGAAACAGGTTGGACTGACTTCGATTATATCGAAACGGTCTACTATTCCAGAATGTACTTGGTTGGGTCAAGCGCTTGGCCGTTCAATTTCACCATGTAATGCAGG
>NEWS02000004.1:1421978-1422790 GCA_002869845.2 Nitrospira sp. CG24B
CATGACAAAGGTGCGTGGACTGCCAGGCTGGCCGGCAATGCTCTCGGTTCCGATATCGAAGGACGCTGCAATCAGCACCTCATCTCCTTTCCATTCCAATATATGATTTCCATACAGACGCCAGAACTCCAAGGAGGTCTGTGTCTGGTCTGGTCCTCCGTAGAGGGTTTGGGTGAGGGTGAGCCGTGGCGTGGCCTTCCAGATCCATCTTCCCCCATAGCTGGGGAGATCGTTCGGGTGCGCCAGATGATAGTAACTATTCACCACGAAGGCGGAGACGGTGAGATCCTCGCTCACGGGATACTGCGCATGCACCCCGAACATCATGTAGGGCGTATTGTCCGCAATCCACGATCGCGTATAGTTGACGTTGTCTTTGGCATAGAGCGATTCATACCCCATCAGGCTGTTGAACAAACCCGCAGTGATCGTCAGCCCGTTGCCGACTGGGGCTAGGTACGACATGTTTGCGCGATGAATGTGTCGGAGCACATCTGAACCATCGACCCGCCTTTCCCCAACCAAGAATGCGAACTCTTCCGAATCCCGCCCGCCTTGGAGGCCAAGTTCCATACCCCAGCGTGAAGATTCTTTGGCATCCTTGCGCACATAGGCCAGCCCCATGTTCGGAGAGAGCTGATTGTGATGCGAAGCTGTGGCACGATTGCGCCAGAGTTGGTTATCGGGAAAGTTAAAATTACCGATATACCCAACATCCACGTAAGCCCCATAGTGCCAGTCGGTTGCGACAGAGCCACTCGGGCTGGCGGAATCGGGCATAGGTGGAGCTTTCTCCTCCAATCGCTGACCTA
>NEWS02000004.1:1422890-1449636 GCA_002869845.2 Nitrospira sp. CG24B
CTCGGGCTGGCGGAATCGGGCATAGGTGGAGCTTTCTCCTCCAATCGCTGACCTAGACCTTGAGCGTTGCATACGGAGACTGTCGCGACTAGCCCCCATGAGATCAATATCCAACTAACACCATTGCGCCAACTGCGCCCATGATTCCTGGTCATCATATTGATCGTTGACGGATGCGCAATGCCCGCTCGTATCAATGCAGTTTCCCCACTGCTGAGAGCCAACTCTCACTTACAAACTATACTTCGTCAGATATCAAAACGGGATAAAAACCAATGCCGTGACAGTGAGTGCGGCATAAAGACAGGAGTAGATTATTCTGTCCGGAGTCGATAGCCAACTCCCAGTTCTGTCACCAGATAGCGGGGATGAGCGGGGTTTTTCTCCAGTTTATTCCTCAACTGTCGCATGTAGACTCGTAGATAATGTCCTTCGTCTACATGAAGCGGCCCCCAGACCTCTTTGAGCAGTTGACGGTGAGTCAGCACTTTGCCGGCATACCGGATCAGCGTTGTGAGCAGCTTATACTCGATGGGCGTAAGATGAATCTCCTTCCCTAAGACAAACACCTGCCGCCGTCCGAGATCCACCTTAAGATCGCCAAGATCACCCAGCGTAAACACCGATTCGCCGCCATCAGCAGGTCGGGACGCATGACGAAGCGCCGCTCGCATCCGTGCAAGGAGTTCGTTGACCCCGAACGGCTTTGTCACATAATCGTCGGCGCCGAGGTCGAGCGCCGCCACTTTGACCTGTTCCTGGTCTCGAGCCGAAAGCACGATGATGGGGGTGGCGGTCCATTCCCGCACCTGCCGAATGACCTCGCCCCCCTCTAGATCCGGCAAACCGAGATCCAGCAGGATAAGGTCAGGATTTCTTGCTTGAGCTTCGGCAAGGCCATCCCGCCCCGTCGTCGCCTCGTACAATCGAAAGCCATGGACAGGTAGTGTTGTCCGCAAAAACCGGCGAATCTCCGGTTCATCTTCGATGAGGAGTATCGTAGCTTCCTGTGACATATGGCAATACGGTCTCGATCACCGCTCTTCGATGGAAAAGGATCAGCCTTGTTGAGTCTCCGCCTCCAAAGACGGCTGCTGATCCGGCAACAGGATCGAGAAGCGAAAGAGGGCGCCGCCTCCGGAGCGATTCTCAGCCCAAATACGACCACCATGCGCTTCCACGATACCGCGACAAATCGTCAACCCGAGCCCAACCCCTCCCTCTCGCGCAAGACTACCGCGATAGAATTTATCAAAGATACGGGACTCATCCCCAACTGGAATACCCGGTCCTCTATCTGCGACCTCCACGATCACGTCGCGATCGCTCGCTGATGCGGACAGATCAATCGGGCCTCCCGAAGGCGCATACTTCACGGCATTCTCCACCAGGTTGATGACCACTTGTTCCAGCAGCACTCCATCGACTAACACCAGCGGCAGATCGGCTGGAAACGCCGTGTTGACGGTATGCTCGCGCAACCGTCCCTCCAGTCTGGCCAAGGCTGCACCGACAACCTCATCTAGAGAATGCCACTCTTTACTGAGCTGTATGGCTCCCGCTTCAAGACGCATCATATCGAGAAGGTTCTTCAGTAAACGATCAAGACGATCAGCCTCTCGATAAATGGACCGAGAGAGCTCGCGCCGAGCGGCGGGGTCGAGTTCCCTCTGCTCTTCCGCCAAACTACTGGCAGCGCCGGTGATGGTAGCCAGCGGGGTCCTCAGGTCGTGAGACACCGAGCTGAGAATAGCGTTCCGCATGCGCTCCGTTTCGGCGCGCACGTGGGCGTGCTGCGCCTCCTCCGACAGGCGCGTCCGCTCAATCGCCAGCGCCACCTGATTCACCAGAGATTCGAGCAAGTGCAGTTGCTCGGGGTCCAGCAAGAGTCCCGGGTCCTTCGGCCGGACTGCGACTACCCCGATCGCGCCGGATGATCCGACCAAGGGCAAGTACAGAGCGCTGGCCCCCGGCAGCGTATCCGTCCCAAGTCCGGCTCGCTCACTGTGATCGAATACCCATTGAGCCACACCCGCTTCCTTTGGGTCCAACTCAAAAAACAGGAGTTCTCCGCGTTGCAGTTGCACCCGCTTTTCCACATCCGCCAGAAAGATGGCAACTTGAGCGTCAAACACCTCACGGAGATGCTTGGCCGCAAGTTGCGCCAGCAGGCCGGTTCCACGATGCGTGGCGAGGTCGCGGCTCATGGTATAGAGCACTCCCGTGCGTCTTTCTCGGTAACGGGCCAGCTCGGCTTGCTGGTGTAGACGCACGGCCAGATTGCCGATGACCAAGGCAACCACGAGCATGACGCCGAAGGTCAATAGGTATTGAATATCGGAGACGGCAAAGGAGAGGTAGGGCGGCACGAAGAAGAAATCGAAAGCCGCCACGCTCACAATCGAAGCCATCGCCGACGGCCCACGCCCAAAACGAATCGCGATGACAATCACGGCAATGAGATACATCATGATCAAATTCGCCGCCGCGAAATAGGGGAACATCAGCCAAGCGACTGCCGTCGCTATCAACACCCCTGCCAAGGCGTAGGCATATCCTGAGGCATCGTTGGTACTTCGGAGAGTGCGACGCATCAGCGGCTGCCCTTCGCCTGCCTCTCCAGTGATGACATAGATATCTATCTCTCCGCTTTGATGGACGAGGTCCGAGACAACCGACCCAAACACCCATTCCTTCCACCGAGACCTGACTGGTTTCCCGACAATAATTTTTGTGGCATTGCGGCTGCGTGCATAGCTCAAAATCTCTTGGGCGACGTTCTCGCCGGTGAGCGTGACGGTTTCAGCCCCTAACTGCTCCGCCAGTCTCAGTGTTTGTACCAGGCGATCTCGTTCGGTTTGCGGCAAGCCAAGATGCCGAGGAAGCTGCACATAGACCGCGATCCACTTGGCATGGAGATCCGCCGCCATCTGGCGGGCAGCCCTGATCAAGCGTGAGCCACGAGGTTTCATGTTCACGCAGACCATGATGGTTTCCGCCGCCGGCCAGGTTCGGACCACTGCGTGGTCGCGCCGGTAGACTTCCATCTGCTGATCGACCCGCTCGGCCGTGCGGCGCAACGCGAGTTCTCGAAGCGCGATCAGATTGCCTTTGGCAAAGAAATTTTGGATCGCATGTTGGATCTGTTCCGGGACGTATACCTTCCCGTCTTTGAGCCGCTGAAGAAGATCGTCGGGCGGGAGGTCGATGAGTTCGACGTCATCTGCCCGTTCGAGTACGGAATCCGGGACGGTCTCACGCACCCGCACGCCGATAATCTGTGCCACCACATCGTTCAAGCTTTCCAGATGCTGCACATTGACGGTGGTGTAGACAGAAATGCCGGCCTTGAGTAATTCCTGAACATCCTGCCACCGTTTGGCATGACGCTGACCCGGGGCGTTGGTGTGTGCCAATTCGTCGATGAGGATGACAGTGGGGTGTCGCGCGAGGGCCGCGTCGAGATCGAATTCTTGCAGCGTTGCACCACGGTATCCGACAACGCAGCGCGGGAGGACCTCAAGTCCGTCCACCAACGCCTCGGTTTCAGCTCGGCCATGAGTCTCAACGACGCCGATAGCGACATCGACACCGTCACGCCGCTGCTCATGTGCCGCTTCGAGCATGGCGTACGTCTTCCCAACGCCGGGATTGGCGCCGAAGAAGATCTTGAGTTTGCCTTCGGCTTTGCGAGTTTCCTCCGCCTGCACACGTTTCAGCAGCGCATCCGGATCTGGTCGTGATTGGCCCATGCAAGCAGCTTCCCGCGTTAGGTTGCGCGCAAAAATGAAGACAACTTAGGGAACGGCGCTTGAATTCTAGGATAGGCCCGGAAGAGCGTCAACGGCACGATCGACCGTACAAGGGCTACGGGTGCTTCAGCGAATGCTTCCACTGATGACCACCCGACATAGAGGCTCTGAAACTAATGCCTCTCGTCCAAAGCGAGATTCAGCAAGAGAACATTGACTCGTGGTTCTCCAAGAACACCGAGCTGGCGACCCTCTGTGTGTTGCACCACGAGGTCGCGCACCACGGCCTCATCGATCCCTCGAGCACGCGCTACTCTCTTGATTTGGTACTGAGCAGCCGCCGGGCTGATGTGAGGGTCCAGCCCGCTGCCTGATGAAGTCACGAGGTCAATAGGGACAAGCGCATCGTTACCCGGATCAGCGGCCCGCAATGCGACCACTCTCGCTTTAACCCCATCGATCAACACCTGGTTGGTCGGTCCGAGGTTTGATCCCCCGGATGCAGCGGCGTTGTAGGGAAACGGCACGGTCGCCGAGGGACGACTCCAGAAATACTCCGGTTTGTCGAAATACTGTCCGATCAACTTGGACCCGATCACTTTGCCTTCGCGCACGATCACACTGCCGTTCGCCTGGTCTGGGAAAAACACGTGGGCCAGCCCTGTGACCACCAGCGGATAGACCAGGCCAGTTAAGACTGTCATAAGTAAGAGCATGGTCAGAGCAGGTCTTACGTGGTCCTTCATGTCTCTCCTCGCGTCCTAATCGTTATCTCAGTCAAACAAGATGCAAGGCGACCAGAATCAGATCGATCAGCTTGATGCCGACGAACGGCACCACGACACCGCCCAATCCGTAGATCAGGAGATGGCGCCGCAACAACAGACCGGCGCCGATCGGGCAATAGGTGATTCCTTTCAAGGCGAGCGGAATGAGCGCGACGATGATCAGTGCGTTGAAGATGACCGCGGACAGGACCGCGCTCTGCGGAGTCGCCAGCCCCATCACGTTCAATGTGTTGAGTGCCGGATAGGTTGTGGCGAAGGCCGCAGGAATGATGGCAAAGTATTTGGCCACATCGTTGGCGATACTGAAGGTGGTCAACGCGCCGCGAGTCATGAGCAATTGCTTGCCGATTTCCACGATTTCAATGAGCTTGGTCGGGTTGGAATCCAGATCGACCAAATTCCCAGCCTCTTTGGCTGCTTGCGTTCCCGTATTCATGGCGACCGCCACATCGGCCTGCGCCAGCGCCGGTGCGTCGTTTGTTCCATCCCCGGTCATGGCCACGAGCCGTCCCTCTGCCTGAAGATCCCGGATCAACTTGAGTTTGGCTTCCGGCGTGGCCTGGGCCAGGAAATCATCCACTCCGGCCTCCGCCGCCACGGCCGCGGCTGTTTGCGGGTTGTCGCCGGTGATCATAACCGTCTTGATGCCCATCCGGCGAAGCTCAACAAATCGTTCCTTGATCCCGCCCTTGACGACATCTTGCAGTCTAATCACACCCAGCACCTTGGCTTTCTCCGCCACCACCAGTGGCGTTCCGCCTTGCTTGGCGATCGTCTCGACATTCAGCCGGACACACTGAGAAAAGTGCCCACCTTGAGATGTCACATAGGATTCGACCGCATCCGCTGATCCTTTGCGGATCTGCCGCCCGTCAAGGTTCACCCCGCTCATTCGCGTCTGGGCCGTGAAGGGAATGAATGTGGCGCCCATCTCATGGATATCACGCGCACGCAAACCATACTTCTCCTTGGCCAGGACGACGATACTGCGCCCCTCAGGTGTTTCGTCCGCCAATGACGAGAGTTGGGCGGCATCGGCCAACGCCTGGGCGTCTACTCCCTCCGCCGGAAGGAAGGCAGTCGCTTGACGGTTGCCCAGCGTGATGGTGCCGGTCTTATCCAGCAACAGGACATCCACGTCTCCGGCTGCTTCAACAGCCTTTCCCGACATCGCAATAACATTGGCCTGTACCATGCGGTCCATGCCGGCAATGCCGATTGCCGAGAGAAGAGCCCCAATGGTTGTCGGAATCAGGCAGACCAACAGTGCTACCAACACAGTGACAGTGACCGGCGTCCCCTGCCCCATGGCTTGCACGCTATATAGCGAGAACGGCAACAATGTCACCGTGGCCAAGAGAAAGATGATGGTCAGAGCTGCGAGCAGAATCGTGAGTGCGATTTCATTCGGCGTTTTCTGGCGCTTGGCTCCTTCCACCATGGCGATCATCCGGTCCAGAAAGCTTTCTCCAGAACTGGCCGCCACACGAACAATGAGCCAGTCAGACAGGATCTTCGTGCCCCCCGTGACGGCGCTGCGATCGCCGCCGCTTTCTCGAATGACGGGTGCGCTCTCACCGGTGATCGCGCTCTCATTCACTGACGCCACGCCGTCGACAACCTCGCCGTCGGCTGGAATGAAATCCCCTGCCTCCACGAGAACCACATCCCCCTTTATGAGCTGATTCGCGGACACCACGCTGAACGTGTCGCGTCGCTGGAACTGACGGTTCCACACCGCATAATGCTCGCTGCTGGGATCGACTGTGCCAAGCTTCTTGGCCGTGAGTTCCCGGCGTGCCCGCCTCAGCGAATCGGCCTGCGCCTTGCCCCGACCTTCCGCCATCGCTTCGGCAAAGTTTGCAAACAACACAGTGAACCAGAGCCAGACCGTGATCAAGAGAATGAACCAGGTGGGAGCCTCCCCGGTTCCCGCTAGCGCCTGTACAAACAAGAGGGTCGTCAAGACACTTCCGGTCCAGACGATAAACATGACTGGGTTCTTGACCTGATGACGAGGGTCGAGCTTGAAGATGGCATCACGCCACGCATGGCGTATCACCGCAATATCAAACAGAGGCTGAGACTTGTGTGCTTTTGTCGGCATGCTCATCGGTTCGACTCCTTACTGTCCCCTCATCATCAGCTCTTCAACGACCGGCCCCAAGGCTAGAGCGGGAAGAAATGTGAGCGCCCCAACCATTACGACCACACCGATTAGAAGAACCACGAACAGCGGAGTGTGGGTCGGCAAGGTTCCGGGACCGGCCGGCACCACTTGTTTGCGAGCCAGAGCCCCTGCGAGTGCCAGAGTCGGAATGGCCAGCCAGAAACGCGAGATCAGCATCGCAAGGCCACCCGTCAGATTATAAAAGGGCGTATTGGCGTTGAGACCTGCAAAGGCGCTGCCGTTGTTGTTCCCCTGAGAAGTATAGGCATAGAGGACTTCGCTGAACCCGTGGGGACCAGGATTCAAAATAGATGCTCTGCCGGCCTCAGTACTGATCGCCAGGGTTGTGAACCCCAAGACGACAATCGGCATGATGAGAATGAGCAGCGCGGCCATTTTCATCTCATAGGGTTCAATCTTCTTGCCCAGATATTCCGGTGTCCGTCCGACCATGAGGCCGGCAACGAACACAGCGATGATGGCGAAGACGATCATGCCGTACAGTCCCGACCCGACTCCGCCGAACACAACTTCGCCAAACTGCATGAGGAACAGCGGCACGAGTCCACCCAGCGGCGTATATGAATCGTGCATCGAGTTCACCGATCCATTGGACGCAGCGGTCGTCACGGCGGACCATAGGACCGACTGGGTAATACCAAAGCGTAGCTCCTTGCCTTCCATGTTGCCGCCTGCCTGGCCGGCTTGGGCCTGCAGATCCACACTTGCTCCCGCCAGCAGCGGATTGCCGATTTGTTCAGCCCACAGTCCGAGTGGAACAAAGCCGAGCAGAAGAATGGTCATAGCGGCGAGAATGACCCAGCCTTGGCGAGCGTCTCCCACCATCACGCCAAAGGTGTAGCAGAGAGAGGCCGGGACCAGAAGGATCGCCAATACTTCAAGGAAATTAGACAGCGGTGTGGCATTCTCGAACGGATGCGCTGAATTGACATTGAAGAATCCTCCGCCATTCGTGCCGAGTTGCTTAATGGCGATCTGGGAAGCAGCCGGCCCTACTGCAAGGATCTGCTCTATTACTGTGGCAGGCTCGGTTTTCGGTTTCCGCTGTTCATCAAGCACCGGCTGGCCGTTCGCATCGGTCAGGAACTTGTCGTAACCGGCAGGTTGGAGGAGTGTCGCTGTCTGATTTGAGCCGAAAGTTTGGACAACTCCCTGAGACACTAAAAGAACGGACAACAGCAGAGCCAGCGGCAGTAAAATATAGAGCGTACTACGGACCAGGTCGCTCCAGAAATTTCCCAGGGTCGTCGTCGTGCTCCGGCTCAAACCCCGAATCAATGCAACGAGCACTGCCATTCCCGTCGCGGCGGAGACAAAATTCTGCACGGTCAGACCGAGCATCTGGGTCAAGTAACTGAGGGTCGTTTCCCCGCCATACGCCTGCCAGTTGGTATTGGTCACAAAGCTCACGGCTGTGTTAAAGGCCAGATCGGGTGCGACCCCATTGAGGTTGGACGGATTGAGGGGCAAAAGATTCTGTAGCCGCTGCAAGCTGTAGAGGAAGAAGAGCCCGGCTGCATTGAAGAACAGCATGGCCGACCCATAGATTTTCCAGTCCATCTCATCATCGGGTCGAACGCCGCAGAGCCGATACAGGGCCCGTTCCACGGGACCGAGCAGACGGTCCAAGCCAAAGGGTTTGCCTTCATAGACTCTCGCCATGTACCAGCCCAGGGGCTTGACGAGTGCCAGCAGCACGACGAAAAACACGAGCACTTGGAGGATGGCATTCGTGGTCATCAGAACCATTCCGCCTTCAGCAACGCGATCATGAGATAGATCAGAAGGCCCACCGACGCAATTCCGCTCAGCACGTACATGACATTCATGACCATCACCTTAGAGTCGTTTCAGGCCCGTGATCAGCCACCTGGAGAGGATGAAGAAGCCCACCACCAGCCCGATGTAGATCAAGTCCATCGCGAGATCCTCTATAGGCAATCAGTCTACCTCCCTCGCCGTAAAAACGGCGTCAAAATGGTCCTGCCCATCGTCAAGAAGAGGTCAAAACTCGTGCAAGACAGTGAAATGTTGGTGAAGGTGTACTGACGTTGAGCAGTAAAAAGAGAAGTGGGCTAGGCCGACAGACGCCGATAATGTCGCAGCAAGAGGGCGCCTCCCCAGAGAAAGGAGCCGAGCATAAGGAGAATACCGATATTATAGGTGAGGTGCGCCAACCGATGATCCCATTCCAAGAGGCCCAGCATTGTCAGAATATTGTTCCAGTCGTGTCCGTCGGTTTCCTTTCCCGTCACTCCGCCGATGAGCATGAGATCCAGCGCGCGCGCATCGTTGATGTAGGGCGCGATATCCATCATGCTTTCCGCCGTCCACCACAAAGCCACGGAAGCTCCGAATGGATCACGAGTCTTCACTAGGAATGTCCCGAGACAGATCATAGGCATGAGAATCTGGCCGAGCGTTCCTCCCAGAATCGTCATGAATCGACCGAAGGGGATGAAGATCACATGTCCGGCTTCATGAAACGGCAGATTGATCAGATGGAGAAATGACTCACCGGTGTAATTCGTCTCAAGCGGCGTGGTGATAAATTTCCACCCCCACCACACCAGAACCACCAATAGAGCAGCTCGACCGTAGAATGTCATCGAATCGGTCGTCGTGTCTGACTCAATCAGCCATTGCTTGGCTGTCAGCAGCCACTGAGATTTCGCAATTGACGAGGAGGATGACAAGAGGCGCGATTTCGACAGATCCGGCCGATACTTGGGAAGATGATCCCACAGCGGACGCACTCCTCCGTCTCATCCAGCCGTTCGGCCTGACATTTTTGACAGTGGGTAGTGGAGGTACCAGTGGCAAGCATCTCTACACTGTAGGATCGCGCCTGGAGTCCGACAAGAAAATCATCAGAACAGTGCAGCAGTTAGACGCTCAACCCCACCAAGTCGATCCGCAGAGAAGCAGCAGATCGCTTCAGCTTGAAAGAGCAGACGTGCTAAGATGCCCTCTCATGTGAGTGAAGGTTTATGCCGACAGTTCTGAGGGTTGGTCCTTATCGGTTCTTCTTTTATGCGGGCGATCGTGATGAACCGTCACATATCCACATTGAACGAGAAGATAAGGTGGCAAAGTTTTGGCTTGATCCGATTCGGCTGCAAGAAAGCGGAGGATTTTCACGTCCGGAAATCGTTCGGATTCATACACGCGTGACCGAGCACAAGAATACCCTTCTGGAGGCATGGAATGAATACTTCGGCAGTTGACATTTCATTGCCGGTAGCCGAAACAGTGATCCTGACAGAAGACACTCTCACCGTAGAGCTGAGCGATGGGCGGAGCTTGTCCGTGCCACTTGCCTGGTTTCCCCGCCTGGTTCATGCCACACCCGTAGAACGCAAAAACTGGCGATTGATCGGCAGAGGGCACGGGATTCACTGGGACAAGCTCGACGAGGACATCAGTATCGAAGGCCTTCTTGCAGGCAGACCGTCCGGTGAAAGCCAAGCGTCGTTTAAGAAGTGGCTCTTAGCTCGCGGGTCCGGTAGGACACGAAGCTCTGTCCGACGTACTAGGAATCGTCGTCATTAGCGATTCATCAAGCCTTCCCTTGCCAACTGGATTCGTTCACCTTGTAGGCCACTGTACAGTTCTTTTGAGCCGATAGAACATTCTTGTGTGGTCTTGCAAGCCACTGCTCCTGACGCCGCGACCGACAACAGATTGCCGACAGCACTTTCAAGATCACCAACTGGATCATCACAACTCTCTCGTCCCCATTTCAAAGCCACATCCCGCTCGCACTTCCGTTAGAAAACCAGCCTGGCCCTATTTTTCTCTCCTACATAGCCGTAACTTTCCGTCCGATTCAGCGCGTCCTTCCGCGTCGCCAGCCGATCCATGGTGTCGTATGTGTAGGTCGTGGTCTGGTTCTTGGCATCGGTCAGCGTGAGGAGATTGCCGTTGGGATCGTAGGCGAAGCCGGTCACGCCGCTGAGGGCGTCGGTGATCTGCGAGACCTGGTTCACAGGGTCGTAGTCAAACTGGGTGGTCTTGCCCCGTGGGTCGATGAGGGCAGTGAGCCTACTCACCGCATCGTAGCTCTGCTGGGTCTTGTTGCCGACCGGATCGGTGCTCGCGATGAGGTTGCCGACGGCGTCGTACTCGAAGGTCGAACTATGGTTCAGTGGATTGGTCACGCTGCTCGGTTGGCCGAAGGCGTTGTAGGTCACCGTGGTGGTGTGCGTGCGCGGGTCCGTGATGGTGAGCAGATTGCCGTTGGCCGGATCGTAGGTGAACCGCGTGATCTGGTTCAGGGCATCGGTTAACCGAGCAGTCGCGCGCCAACTTCGCTCCAGAGCTACTGCTTCTATTTCATCTACAACTGTCATCGGAAATTCAGCCTGGCCCTATTTCCCGTCCTAATATTTCATCATAAATAACCAAGCCCACGAGCGAGAATGATCAGCCTCTTTATGAGGCCCATCCCGGCCACCACCAGGCCAGCCCCCCCATGATGTAGAAAAAATAGACGCCTGCCCTGCCTTCTAATAACTTCCCGAACCATGTGGGTTCGCCAAAATTCTTCACCCATTCTGGGGGATGGAGGAAAATATTTGTCCCCTTCATCGTCGACCTTATCAGCCAAATATCGAATAGGACGAATAACCAGTGCAACACTATTTCATGTAACAGTTGCTCAAGACTAAGTTCGTTAACCATATTCTCAACCCTATGAGCTGGGTGAGCCCAAATGAAAATCTATGCAGTGGATACGCCACCCGCGATATCTACACTGTAGAATCGCAAACTGAATTGGACAAGCAAATCGCAAGATCACTGCGGGAAAAGGCTGATGAGATGAATCGCTTAATGGAAGGAGAAGGGAACCGGTGCAAAGGTGACGACAAACACGGCGAAGGCAATCCAGCCCACAATGGTCCGATTGCGACCCAACGGAACGTGAGGATCCATGACGGGTGGATGGCCGAGACCCCAGAGTCCTGCCATGAACGCCCAGAGCAACCAGCCTGGCCAGCCGAAGAAGCCCAAGGCCAACAAGATCGGGAGAAAGGCGAGCGCCATCGTCCGTTGCCTTCTTCCCCAGAGGGCATACGCCACATGCCCGCCATCGAGCTGGCCGATCGGAAGGAGATTCAACGAGGTCACGAAGAGACCAAACCAGGCGGCAAAGCCGATGGGATGCAACACCACGTCTGCCTCCGGCGGGAGCGGCCCGATGATCACCCAGGCCATGAACTGTAACAGCAACGGTTCGCCGAGTTGCAATCCAAACGTGCCGGTTCGATCCACGACGGTGGACAGATTCAGTCCCACGATCAATGCCACGACGGCAACCACGAAGCCCGCCAAGGGACCGGCGACGCCGATGTCAAACAGCGCACGGCGGCTCAGAATCGGACCACGCATGCGGATGATGGCACCGAACGTCCCAATGAAATGCGGCGGTCCAGGAATGAACAGCGGCAAGGAGGCGGGAACTCGGTGGATCTTGGATAACAGATAATGCCCCAACTCGTGTGTGGTGAGAATAAACAGCAGCGCACCGGCAAAGGGGATTCCACGCCAGAGCGTCTCAGGAGAAGCCAGGAGAAAATTCAAAGGGCCTCGTACCGGGCCGTGGTAGGCTTGGTACGCGCCAGCCCACAACGTCGTAAAGACTGTCAGGAGAAAGAGGACGATCGGTAATGTCCACTTCGAAAAAAACGACGGCTCTCCCTCATCATCGGCCTCCGTCGCGTCAATGATCTCTGGAGCCGGCTCTTCCCTGGCATCAAGAACAGGCCTGTTCTCAAGATCTCGATGTTCATGCCGTCCCAATCCATCCATATCATCCCTGTCTACTGAATCGTCGCAAACGGATTGTGATCGAGTTCTTCCTCAACGGTTGTGGCAGGCCCATGCCCTGGCAGAAGGCGATAGTGAGGAGAGAGCGTCAGCAGACGGTTGCGAACCGAATCGATATGAGCCGGATACAGCTCCTTGGGATTGGACCGACCGATCGATCCGGCAAAGAGGGTATCACCAACGAAACAGACCGGGAGTTGTGCGTCATCCAGCCGATAACAGATGCCGCCCGCGGTATGGCCCGGTGTCGTCACACAATACACCGTGCGGCGTCCGACGCTGATCGACGATCCATCGATCGGTACAACGAGTACATCCGTCCGTGGCCGCCAGCTCAACAGGCCCACATCCTCCGGTCCAAGATAGACCGGGACTTCATGACGGCTGAGAATCTGCTCGATCCCATCCGCATGGTCCGCATGGCCATGCGTGAGACAAATGCCGACGAGGCGCACACCCAGTCGTCGAAGCACATCGAGCATCGCCTGAGCGTTATAGGCCGTATCCACCAACAACGCTTCACCCTCATCATGCACGATATACCCTTGCACGCCATACCCACTGATGGAGCCCTGCACCATCTCTACCCAGGGCGGTGTCCGTTGGGCCACCGGCTCCCACTTATCAATGGCGATTTGCTCCAGCGGCCCAGCTCGCAAACCCAACGCCTTGGCCAGTGCGCGCACCTCCGCATGATCTCGCGGCTGATCGCCACGTTCCAGCGCTGTAATATCGCCGCCGGGCAACCCCGTCATTCGGGCCACGTCACCGACCGACAACCCTTGTCCGGTCCGCGCTTTCTTGAGGATGTCGCAAAAGTCGTCTTCAAGGGGCATGAATTAACTCTTAGCGGTGAATTCTTTCTTCCTTACCCTATGCGTGGCGGACGAAGCGCGCGTTGAGATACCGTCATCGCGCAACTTGCTCTCGCGAGCAAAACACCCAGCACGCGACGGCATTGCGGTCCCAGGCCCCAGCCCCAGAGGAGCGTGCGGCCGTGCCAGCGACGATCTCGACTGCCATCCGTATGTGACGCATGATGATGGCACCGAAATGCGCGCTTCGTCCGCCACGCGATCCCCCTCATCACCCTTCAGGACTGAGCGCGATTTCTTTCACCTCTCCAAATGTCGAAAGGGCCTTCGGCAACGCCTCCCCTGACCCGACGGCCACGATCTTCAAGCGATCCGGGCGCAAATGTTTCTTGGCCGCCGCCAAGACGTCTTCCTTGGTCAGTCGCACGACCTTGGCCCGTAGCTGTTGCAGAAAGTCCTTCGGCAATCCATCGTACTCTAACTCAATCAACCGGCTGACGATCGCCGAAGGGCTGGCAAAGGAAAATACGAACGAATTCACATACGCTTCCTTCGCCTCCGCCAGCTCGGCATCGGTCACCGGCTCGGCGCGGATGCGTTCGATATTCGCCACGAACCGCTCAATCACTTCCTGTGTGGAAGTCAACTTGGTTTCCGCCCGCATCAGCCAGACACCCTGGTCATGCATCCCCGTATTGAGACGGCTGCCGACGGAATAGGCCAGCCCCCGTTTCGTCCGCACATCGTTGAAGAGGCGGCTGCGAAATGAACTCCCACCCAAAATATCGTTCGCGATGGCCAACGCCACGTAATCGGGATCATTCTCCTTGATCGAAAGATGTCCCACCCGGAGATGGGTCTGCGAGGTCTCTTTGCCGACGAACCGGACAACCGGCCTGGAAAGCTCCGCCTCCGGCACATCGACAATCCTCAACTCCGGCACCGTTCCCTTCTTCCAATTTCCGAATACCGTGCGCAGAGAGGCCACCATCTCATCTCTCTTAAAATCACCGGTTACACCGAGGATCATCCCGTTCGGATGAATCGTGTTGTGATGGAAGGTGACGAGATCGTCCCTCGTGATGCGTGTGACCGAATCCAGAGAGCTCTCTCTGGCACTCGGATGAGCGGCCCCATAGAGCATCTTGGCAAATTCACGGCCGACGATGGAACCGGGATTATCCTGACGGCGGCGGATCCCCTCGATCGCCTGCAGCTTGACTAATTCGACACGGGCGGGATCGAACGCCGGGGTCCGAATGAGACCGGCGAAGATCTCCAACCCCCGCTTCACATCTTTGCTCAGGACATCGAGAGACGCCGACCCTGATTGCCGCCCAATCCCGATACTCACATTCGCCGCGAATTGCTCCAGCTCAGCATCAACCTGCTCTGCGGAAAGACCGCCACCGCCACCGGTCCGCATCACCGCCCCGGTCATGCCAGCGAGTCCGATCTTATCGATTGGATCAAGCCAACTCCCTGTTCGCATCGTCGCCGTGATCGACACCAACGGCAATTCATGATCTTCCAGCAAATAGAGGACCATGCCGTTGTCCAGCACGACCCGTTCGGGTTCCGGTGGTGAAAATTCCACCGGCTTAAACACCATGGTTCTGGGATCACCGAGTGAGAGTTCCCCCGCACACACCGTGGTGACTGACGCCAGTAGCATGGCTACGCCAACCAAGCCAGCGATTCCACCTCCCCTCACCCCTCCCCCCTTACCCCTCATCGTCCTCATGGTCTCACCTCACCGGCGGGTACTCCAGCAACGGCCTTCTCAGTCTGTTTCTTCACTAAGACCGCCACGGTACGGTTTGATTTTGTAAAGTACTGCGTCGCCACTCGCTGCACATCAGCCGCCGTGACCTTGGCAACCTTGTCACGTGATGTCACGATGTAGCGCCAGCCGCCTGCCACCGCCTGATATAAGGATAGTTGAGCAGCCAGACCACTATTCGATCGTAGGCCTCGGACGAGATCGGCATCCAGATTGTTGAGCACCTTTTCCAATTCCTGAGAGGAGACCGGCTCCCGCTTCAGCCGTTCCAACTCCTCGTAGATCGCGGTTTCGACTTCCGCTGTCGTATGAGGGGCTAAGGGAGTCGCCGTGACGACAAAGAGATTCGGCGCCCGCACTCCCGGATGACTGGCATCTGACCCGACTGAGACGGCCAGCCGCTTCTCCCGCACCAGCTTGTGATGCAAGCGAGACGTCAGTCCATCGCTCAGTACCGCGTCGATCACGTCAAACACATCGTCATCTGAATCACCCAAGGTTGGCTTATGGTACCCAATCACGATAGCCGGCTCGGCATTAAACTCCACGTCAACTCGCCGCTCGCCTCGCTGCTCCGGTTCGATCGTCACCAAAGGCGGCGCCGGCGGTGCGGCAGGAATTTTCCCGAACGTCTGCTCGATCAACGCGATGGTTTCTTGTGGATTGATATCACCCACCAACGCGATCGTGGCACGATTGGGGCCATAGTGGGTCTTGAAGAAGGCTTCCGTGGCGGCGGGTGTCAAAGATAGAATATCTGACCCCCACCCGATCGTCGGAACCCCGTAACCATGCGCTCGAAATGCCGCTGATGTGAACGTCTCAAACAACAGACCGTTCGGACTGTCTTCGTTCCGCAGACGCCGTTCTTCCATCACGACACCGCGTTCCTTATAGAACTCGCGCAACACAGGGTTGGCCATTCGGTCTGATTCAATCGCCGCCCATAAGGGCAACCGATTGGACGGCAGGCTAATCATATACCGCGTCACGTCTTTACCCGTCGATGCATTCAGTCCCACACCGCCATGCCGCTGATACAACAACGCCATTTCATTCCCGACCACGTAGCGCGAGGCCTGCGTCTGTAGCTCAACGAGGCGATTCTGGAGCGATGCAATCGCGGCACGCTCTTCAGCCGTTGCACCACTTCCTTTAGTGGCCAGATCACGCTGACGTTGGTCGAGCTCGGTCCCGACTAGCGCGAGTTCGTCTAAAATCGGTTGTTCGTTCTCATAGCTTGTCGTGCCGACGCCACGCGTGCCTTTAAAGGCCATATGCTCATAGAGATGCGCGAGTCCGGTTTGGCCGACCTGCTCATCGATCCCACCCACCGCGAAGGTGATGTTGATGGAGACGACAGGCGTCTGATGTCGTTCGACCATGAGCACGGTCAACCCATTTGCCAGCCGGTGCTCGATCACCCGTTCAGCGAGACTCGGCGTGGCAGCGTACGCCGGATTAAAGATCGAAGGAAGACCGACGATGATGAAGACACAGGCTCCAATGATTGAACGACCACGTGCCCCCGAGAACCTCCTGCAGCCCAGGTTCAATCTTTCCTTCTCACGATAGGTCATATGAAAATCTCCATGAGTTGTTCTGGCTTTTCGATGAACCAATCGGGCTGACACGCTGCCATCTTCTCTCGATTCCCCATGCCATACCCAACAGCACAAACACGAATGCCGGCGTTATGTCCTCCGTTGATATCATTCGTGCTGTCCCCGACAAGGATCGTCCGCTCTTTCGGCGCACCTACTTTTTCCATGATGTGCAATAACATCCCTGGTTCCGGTTTGAGCCCAAACCCGTTGTCCCCACCGACCATGTACAGAAAATGCTGCGGACCTAACCCATTCAGGATCACACGGGTGTATTCGATCGACTTGTTGGTCGCAATCACTTTGTCTTTGTGGGAAAAATGTTGCAGCATCGGCTCAATACCTGAGTAGAAGCGTGTCCGGTCCAGACAATGTTCGAGATAATGGCCTCGAAAGACTTTGAGCGCTTCTTCGAATTTGGTCTGATTTCCCTCCCCCACTGCCAGACGCAGCAACCGTTTGACGCCATCGCCGACAAAACCAAAAATTTCTTCAATGGGGCGTTCGGGTAATCCCAGCTCAGCAAGGGTCAAGTTGACGGATTGCGCAATATCCCACTTCGACTCGATCAGTGTACCGTCCAAATCGAAAATCATCAAATCCACAGGGGTCTTAGCCATTACTTCGCCTTTCGCAATGAGTCAATGAGGGCAGCGAGTACGATCCGCTGTGTTGCATCCTGCTCATGGGCCTCCGCCTCTCGCGCGAAATTCACCATCCGTTTTAGTCCGACATGAGGCGGAATGACCGGCGCAATGATGCGCCAGTAATTCCCCACCACCTTCACATGAAAACGAACCTCTTCCGTCGTGTCCTCAGGAACAAAGGTGGCGGTTTCTAGGTAGACTGCCCCGCGCACGTGAAAGGTGACCGGAATGATCACTTCCAGATTGTTGAGAATCTCCCATTTTCGATAGTCCTCCGGGACGGTTGTGTCCTGGATGATGACGACACGGCCCCATGCCGGCTCTTCTTTCCACTCGATATAGGGAACCACGGTGTCGAAGGACGGCGCGTCTAAACGAGCCCCCTTCTGGTCCAAGAGCACATACCGCTTCACGACTTCCACGGGAGACCGCCGCATCGAACCACTCAGGCTCAGTTGTGCGTTCGAAGGGACGGCCAGAGCGAGGATGGCCAGAGCAACCAGAGAGTAGATGAGGCGCTTGGGTAAAGAATACACGCGTCTAACCGGATGGATCTCACACACAGCGGCCAGGTTTCACACGATGACCCAAGAACATATCTCACATCCCTCTTTCTTGAGCGGTACACTTCCGACACCTCATTCTAGCAAACGGGACGAGAGACATCCAGGTAACGAGATGATGGCTCTTGCCTTGTTTGACCTTTTTGAAAAGAGAATGCTACGGTCGAGCTTCCGTTCAACATCTTGCCAAGGAAGAAGAGCCTGTGTTCACCCCTCGATGGAGACAAGTTCGGCTCATCGATCTTCTTCTCAGCCTGCTGTGCACGATCAATCTGGTGTCCTCGGGCTCAATCGCCGCTGCCGACCTCAACGACGAACTTCTGAATGCGAACCCCATCCTCAGCGCGCCGAGTCACATCGAGCACCCGTCCTCGCTCGCCACACCTCCCCAGAAGGTCTATGATCTGCTCACACAGCTCAAGAAGCGAGACGGGATACCGCTGCCAGGCTACGTTGGAGGGCGTGACTTCCAAAATCGAGAACGACGTCTTCCACGAGGCTCCTATCGGGAGTATGATGTGAATCCCAAGAGACGAGGCCGCGGTCGCGATGCCGAACGCATCGTCATCGAACGGCGAACCGGGAAAGCCTATTACACCGGAGATCACTACCGAACCTTTGTTCCTCTGAACTGACGAACGTCCAAACCGACAGAGCGATCTATGGCGGGAACCCCTACCTTACACACTCATCTTTGCAATGCCACACCTCCCTGGTCGGCTCTTCTCGTCGTCCCTCAAGGGACCTCAGCCTCGGCCCTGGTGAAAACACCGCCAGGCTTTGCCGTGCGTACCATCCAGGGAAAGAAATGCCGAACTCCATCGACTCTCTTCGGTGAGTTTGCACGAGCACTGGATTTCCCGGATTACTTTGGACACAACTGGGACGCATTGGAGGAGTGTCTGGCCGATTTCGAATGGCTTCCCGCTAAAGGGTATATCTTGCTCATTCACGATGCCGACGCTGTGCTTCCCGAGGATGAAGAAGAGTATGAAACGCTACTGGAAATCCTCAGCGACGCTGGCGAAGCCTGGAGCAAGGGGCAAACGGCTGAAGGTCGGCGCGCCCCATTCCATGTGTGTTTGGCGGTGACGGAACAGAACAAATCGAAACGGACACACTGGCACGTGAAAGAGTTCTCCCCGACCGAGCCAACAACACCCAAAACGAAATCCAGCCTCAAACGCGCGCCGAAGCGGTCTAAGAAGTAACACGTTCGACGACGAGCTGGGATAGACCACACCGGTGAGAAAAAACTACTCGCGAGTCTTTTGAGCCAAGCCTCTTAACCCAACACATAACCGCACGACCGATCGCACAGCCCGGCGAATATGGGAAGGATGCTCCTTCGGCATGTCGATGGATGCGCCAGGGAGACCTGTGCTCCGTTGACAGGCGGTCCATCGAGCACGCACCACCTGCAGATGCTCAAGGCAGATACTATGCGTCTCTCGACGGTCTCCAAGGGGAGCCTTTTCTCCGACGAATCCCACCAGACCTTCCCTGCGGCACCATGAGCAGATGACTTGCATATTCGTCTCGCTTTTCTGACTAACCAAATATTGCAGCAAGAATCGCGCCGTCACCCCAAAACGGAAACCAGGACGAAAACAAGCGAGAACCTGAACTTCCTTTCAATTCTCAGAGTCTGTTGCTGTATCTGTATCGATAGATACGGTATCTATTCCGACATTTTTTGACCGCTCACGGCGCCCCTCCGAACAGATCGCACAACAATAGGTTTCTTGACCGGCTCTCGCCCTGCATGATAGGGTGCGCCGCCATTATGAAAACCTCCCGCTCTACCAAGCTCTTCACTGAGGCCCAGCAACTTATTCCCGGTGGCGTCAATAGTCCCGTTCGAGCCTTCCGCTCGGTCGGCGGGCAACCGCGCTTCATCGCGCGCGCCAAGGGATCACGGCTCTACGATGTAGACCGCAACGTCTATATCGACTACGTGCTTTCGTGGGGGCCGATGATTTTAGGGCATGCCCATTCGTCGGTAATCACCGCGATCAAGAGCGCAGCCGGGCGAGGCACCAGTTACGGGGCCCCGACCGAGTCGGAAGTGTCGCTGGCCAGAGAAATCCGCAGCGCCTTCCCCTCCATGGAAAAGATCCGGCTCGTCAGCTCAGGGACCGAAGCTGTCATGAGCGCGATCCGTGTCGCACGAGGATTCACCAAGCGGACCAAGGTCATGAAATTCGAGGGGTGCTACCACGGTCACGGGGACTATCTGTTGGCCAAAGCTGGGTCAGGGCTGGCGACATTGGGGATTCCGGATTCACCGGGCGTGCCGGATGACTTTGCCAAACACACGCTCACCGCTCCCTATAATGATATCCGTACCGTCCAGCAACTGATCAAGGCCAACCGAGATCAGCTAGCCTGTATTATCGTCGAGCCGATTGCCGGAAATATGGGAGTCGTTCCTCCTGCTCCGGACTTCCTCGCGGCGCTGCGGCAGCTGACCGCTGACCACAACATCTTGCTGATTTTTGACGAAGTCATCTCGGGATTCCGAGTACGTTATGGAGGCGCGCAGGCCCTCTATGGCATCACGCCCGATCTGACGGTGCTGGGTAAGATTATTGGAGGAGGCTTGCCCGTCGGTGCTTATGGCGGACGGAAAGAGATCATGGATTTGATCGCGCCCGTCGGGCCGGTCTATCAAGCCGGAACTCTCTCTGGGAATCCACTGGCAGTCTCCGCTGGACTGGCAACCCTCAAGCAGTTGCGAGTGAAGGGGGTTTACAAGAAACTAGAGGAGCGATCAGCAGCTCTCGCCAAGGGGATTGGTGACGCGGCGAAAAAGGCCGGAATTCCCGTGACGCAGACCCGAATCGGGTCGATGTTGACGACCTTCTTTACCCCAGGCCCTGTTGTGGATTGGAATACGGCAAAACAGTCAGACGCGAAGCGCTACGGCCAGTTTTTTCACCACATGCTGGAGCAGGGTGTCTATCTCGCGCCTTCTCAGTTCGAGGCTGCCTTTCTCTCCACCGCCCACAGCACACAGGACATCGAGAAGACCCTCCGCGCTGCACACAACGCCTTCAAAAAACTCTAACTGAACGCCTGCCCAAGACGTCCAGTCAGATTGTTCATTCGTATCTTCCAGGATACACTCGTTATCTATTTAGATACAGAGCACTGACACCTAAGAGCCCTTCCCTTTGAGGCCTAATCTGAGTCCCCTCTACTCATCATCATCCTCGTCTTCGGCCTCTAATGCCTCCTGCCGTTTCTGTTCCTCCATCGCGTTATGCAGCAGCATGCGAATGAACATCGAATAGAGCGACCCTTTTTCCAACGTGCCGCCAGGCGGGATGGCGATTTTCCCTTCCTTAATCATGCGATCCATCCAAGCCTTTTGATCCGGGGCGATCAATATAGGAATTTCAACCAGCCCCACCCGTCCCATCATATCCATAACATTCAACCTCCGTGAATCGTGAAGCAGCATTCGTATCTTGTAAAAATGCGGATCTATTGCAGCATGCGGTTTTGAACATTGTCAATCGATCAGAGCCTGGCGCGACACCTGCATAGGCATACTTTCTATGAAACTGCATGTGCCCATTGCGACTTGGTTGTTCATCAGCTGGTGGGTTCTCATACCCTTCCAACCCAATGCCCATGCTGATCGTTTACCGAGCTCCGATCTTGGGTCGACTCTACAACCGCAATGTGACCTCTGCTGGTATCCGTCACCGAATCAGGAACAAGACTCAGATCGCCTCCCCACCTACAAGCAGCGTCGGCCTCGGCGTCCGCCGGACAGCCGGCCACAGCGCTACCCCAAAGGACGATACAAATTAGGGTCCGCACACAGGCAATCTCAGCTTTCTACGCTTCGAGCCCGGTCACAGCACGAGATGAAGGTGCTGAGCACATTACAAGTGCGCGTCGTCGACGGTGATACGATTCGAGTCGGAGGCGAGCGGATCAGACTTCGCGGCATCGACACACCAGAAATGAGCGAACTGCAAGGACCGGCAGCCAAGCAACGGCTAGAAGAACTCCTTCGCGGCGGCTCGATTCGCATCGAGCCACACGGCCGCGATGTCTACAACCGTCTCCTGGCTGACGTGTTCGTGAATGAGCAGAATGTGGCGGAGATTCTTCGCAGTGAAGGTTTTTCGAAAGCAGGATAGACAGGAAGCGGCATTGTTCATGGGTTCGTTCATCTGCGGTAAGACGGGAACCGTTCGTCCCAGAGCATTCGTATGGAATTCACCATGCGCGACAAAGGTATTTCATGTATTGAAGTTAGCAATATCTCCAGGCATGGACTCTGGCTGTGCACCAGAGACAGCGAGCTTTTTATTTCGTTCAAAGAGTTCCCACAGTTTCTAGACGCCTCTGTATCTAAGATCCTGAGAGTCGAACAACAGAACCCCAACTTCCTGCACTGGCCAGATCTTGGCATTGATCTCGCTGTCGATTCCATCAGATGTTTTCCGCTCCTGTCAAAACCGTCACGCCCAACAACACATTCTAGTCGACAAGCGAAGACGGAACCTATCACGCAGTCGAAAAGCAATCTGCGTTTAGCTCCCATCAGAACATCACCAAAGAACAACGCATAAGCTCTCCAAGGATTTCGCACTTTCCTAATGCCATCTCTCATACAAAACCAATGAAGGAGGCACCGCTCAAAGTACGGATTAACAAACCGGCAAGCGGCCACCTGTCTGCCATGACCCCGGCACAGGCAGGCACGTTCCGTCATTCATCTGCGACCCATCTGTTGGAAAACGGCTACGATATACGCACGGTTCAGGGACTGTTGGGTCACACCGACGTGAGGGCGACCACGATCTATACACACGTCCTGAATCGAAGCGGGAAAGGTGTACGGGGTCCCGCAGATGCGCTGGGATCAGGGTTGAGCCCTTCGCAGCGATAACGGGACTATGCCGATCTGTATCGCACGCCGATCAGGCGCAGAGGGAATGTTGACAAGTGATTGAGCGTACGCAAGAATCACGATCCTGTGTGCAGGCTGCAGGTGCGTACTGTGCGAGTCAGCATGCTCAATAGGTAGGTCAGCAACAAACGGGGGGAGATTACAATGAAGGCGGAATTCACGGCGATCATAGAAGCCGCACCCACTGGCGGCTTCTGGGCGATCTGTCCGGAGGTGCCTGGCGCCAACGGACAGGGCGAGACAATAGAGGAAACCAAAACCAGCCTGCGTCAGGCTATTGTGTTGATCCTCGATGATCGCAAGGCTGATATTCTCCGAGGGCTACCCGATGACGCCATCCAAGACACGGTGTTGATCGGATGAAACGACGAGAATTAGAGCGACGTTTGAGAGTCGCAGGTTGTTATCTCAAACGGGAAGGAGCATCCCATTCACTTTGGATTAATCCGAAGAATGGAGCGCTGGAAGCCGTCCCCAGGCACACCGATGTCAAGGAACCATTGGCAAAGAAGATTTTGAAGAATCTCAATGCAGAATGAAGCCCCGCGCCCTTACAGGCTCGTTCTCCTGTAAATTCAAGCAGTGCTTGCCTCGTCTCATGCTCGCCCTGGTACCGAACATAGTGCCTGATCTGAATTGTGAACTGGAGTTTGGTCTTGCAATTCAACACCTCGCAGCGTAGGTCATAATCGGTGGGGGCATCGGAAAGATATTACGAAGAAAGCAAACACGAGAGTCACACCAGACAGTGGAAATGTGTTTCTTGATTTGGGGTTTCCTCCACACGAGGCAGCCGTCATGCTGCTGCGCTGCGAGCTTGCGGAGGCACTGCGCAAGTGGATGACCCGCGAAGGATTGCTCCAGGCACAGGCGGCCAGACGTCTTGGTGTAGTCCAACCGCGCATCTCCGAGATCGCGTGCAATAAGGTGAACAAGCTGTCCCTCGACTACCTGGTAGGCCTCTCCGCCAAAGCCGGCTTGACCGTTGCCGTCAAGTTGGCCGCGAGCCGGCTGACCGACCCGCGAAGAGCCATTAGGGCGACCCCTAGCCCGCATGGCACTATCGAGCAACCGCGTTGACGATCTGGCCGCAAGAAATCGATGCCGATCCATTAGCCTGTTTCTTCGGCTCAGGGCAAGTGCGAATCTGTCAGTTTGTCGCGACAATGTATGCTGACAAGACGCGACCCCTATGTGGCACCCGTGCCGAGAAGACACTTGAGAAAAGAGGGTCTTCACACACTGCTGTCCAAAACAGGATTTAACCATAGTCTTCTTGTCTATAGCCCATTGAAATTCTAGAGGACGTATTCGGGTTGTGAATCGAGGGCTCCTGGCAATGCAGATGCTGTCCAAAACCCAATTCTCAGAAAGTTATTTTGGACGAGAGTGCATTGCAAGCGTTAAAGCGGCTGGCATCTCGAAAACTGTAAAAGGGAATGCCTAACCCATTGTTCGCACCGACAGCCATCGTGGAGCCGGTGACTGTGGCACAACTCCAACCTGACCGAACATACACTGAATTGAAGGCACGGACAACGAGACGCAGTCCATACACTGCAGTTCGATCAGCAAATGCGGTCGTCAAACGGTCTGCCGCAGAGTAGTTTCCCCTTTGTGCTCACGGCCCCGCCGCCATTCCCACAGCTGCAGAGGCTGCCCCTCACGGACAATTCCTTGCCCTGTGGCACCCCGAGGCTTCCGCCTCGGCCTCGCTGGTGAACATCACTCGATTTTGGGGGACAGTCAGACGGATGGTGACCTGTTGACGCCGACTCTCGTCCGTCGATCAGAGCCCTTAGTTTCTGTGCTCGCAACTTGACAATATTAGAGGCAGACTACAGTGTATTTTCCAACAGTGAAGCAATCTTCTCAGCCAGTGGCTGTCCCGTGGCAGCTTCGTAAAAGGTAAACCCTGGCGAGGGATTCACTTCAAAACAATACCAGTCGCCGTCTGGCGTCACACGCAAATCCACTCCTGCAACCGTGAGGTCGAGGTCAGACGCAAGACTCCGACACATGTGCTCAATTTTATCAGGTACCCGCGTTGCTTCTATTTTAATCGTTCTCCCTTCACGTGAGGCATATCGATAGTCATTCGCTTCAGAAACCACTTTGCTCGCTACCACCTCCTTCCCAATCACATGAACACGATGATCCACTCCGGATATATATCGCTGGAACTGTGTGGGGCAATTGGTAATGTCCTGAAAGCGTCCTAAATGGTCGTTGGTGAGTCGAGAGACGATACTGCGAATTCCGCTTACGGACTTGTAAATCACCTTCTCATGCATTTTCCAGAAATCTCGGGCCGCCTCCGGGGACGTCGTCACGAGCGTCTCGGGGGTTTTAAACCCGTGGACTCCAATACGAAGTGATTGATACGGCTTCGAACTGTTGCTTGCCATCGCGCTGGGTCGGTTGATAACAAGGCACCGCGTCACCTCTGACCAGGAGAGCATGGAATCTTCGAATCGGATGGCATGGCGCCAGCTTGCACTCCCTTCACCAGCCTGTAACACATCTGGCAGTCGTCGCGAGTCATGAGGGCGGAGGTAAAATGCCGTGACTGTTTCGAGATCGACGATCTGGTTTTTTAGCCGAACAATCCCTCGGACCCTCGCACCAATCGACAACTCGATCTCCATGGATCCAACATCTCGTTGATCCAGAAACACCATTGGAAGACCCTTTCGATGAATGGCCTTCGACACGGCTTCCAGCGGGCTATCGTCATGCAGTCCCCAAAGTAGAATCATTATGTGTCGTGGGACAGATATTGGTGTATGGCATCAGCAATTTCGTGAGTGACCTCGCCACAGATAGGACTGGCACGAACGAAGTAATAATTAGATCCCTGGGTGTTGAAATACACGGTAAGCATGTCTGTTCCAGCGGATTCGGCAAGCAATCGAGCCCGTCGCACGACCGCTTTTGGTGCCTCTCCGAACTGACGTTTGCCGACCATCGTGACGCTCGCCAGCACGGACGGAGGCTCGCAAAAGCTAGCTCTATGAGATGACAGACCGTCCGATAGGTCGGTCGGCGCCAGAGAAAACCCAGCGCGACTCGCTTCATGCTTCCATTTCTCATACCGCCAACAGGGACCAGAAAGACCGGTTGGAGTGGGACGGTTCAACACTGGGCAGGGTAGTTCCGTCAACCAACTGAGCAGAAACGCGTTCATTTCTGCTGCGACGTAGGCCCGATCACGCGGAACAATATGCGCCACATCGTGCTCGTACACCCACGTGAGTCGTGTGACGACACCCTGGATATCGGTTGTCACAATCTTCTGACCCGACGCCATTGCCACTGAACGGCGTGCCATGCCTGGTTGATAGATCCAACCAGGCATGGACAAATCATGAGGTGTCATCAGCCGGGCCCGGTCGGCCCCCCAGCGTTCTCCGAGTACACGCGCGTTCGGGTCGCCGCTGTTCGCCAAGATAATGATGGTCTTCTCCGTATGCTTCTTCACTGCGGCTTTTGTGGGCCCTTCTTCTTTTTCGCAGGAGTCTTGCCTCTCAGCGCCGCGCCTCCGACATCAGGGCGCTCTTCCTGACGTATAAACGCTTTCCCGGTCGCCATTTGATTTTCTAGATTCGCGATCCGCTGCATTAATTGATTCACGAGTATCCCGGGGTCTCCAAATGGTCCCTGAGGGCCTTCAATAGTGTCCTTACCCTCCTTAAAGTCTTTTTCCTTGTCTTTTTCCTTGAACTCCTTCTGGTCTTTTTCCTTAAACTCCTTGTGCTCTTTAAGGTCCTTAAAGTCCTTCTCTTTGTCCTTCTCTTTGTCCTTCTCTTTATCCTTGAAGTCCTTCTCTTTGTCCTTCTCT
>NEWS02000004.1:1449736-1469340 GCA_002869845.2 Nitrospira sp. CG24B
GGGCAGGCGGCTGTCCAATCAGATCTCGTGGTTCTCCCAACCCCAATTCGAGCTCAGCCTCCTGCCCAATCGTCACGCCGGCTGTGTGGCACACGCTTTCTCGATGTCGAAGGGGACCTGATCGCGCAGCACGTCATAGCAGGCTCGTGCTAACTTATGAGCCACCGCCTTGATGGCCACGATCCCAGGCGTCTTCGATTTCTTTTGCTGATAAAAGCGCTGAATATCAGGGTACTACCGCACTGCGAAATTGGCTGCTTCGATAAACGCCCAGCCTACATACGTGTTGCCATTCTTGGTATTGCCCTGGCCTTTGCGTGTGCCATTGCTGAGTTTGGCGCTGTTCACGCAACGACAATAGGAGGCCCATTGGCCCACGGTGGAAAAGCGATGCATGTCCCCGGCTTCGAGCATGATGGTCAAGGCCAAGGTCGGGCGCAGGGAGACGCGTGCCTTGATCGTATGCTCGATGGCGGCAATCTGTTCGGCCACACAGCGCATCACCGCGAGGGTGCTCGTGCCAGCCAGGGCGAGGTCAGGGGTGGGCAGCACGTCGCGCATCGCCTCTGCCGTCAGGGTTTTGATGCGATTGCCGGTGAGGGATGTGCCGGTGTTGCGGGTCACGAGATTGTGAATGCTCAGGAGATGACTCGTCTTCTGTCTCACCAATTGACTGTGTTTTCGCAGTAAGTCACGGATCGCTCGGTCTTCTTTCGGATAGATGTAACCCGTGGGGAGAATGTCCAAACGAAGGAGCTGGGCTCACCACCACGCATCGCTGTGATCATTGGTATGCTTCAGACCGTCGTATTGGTGAATCGCGGCAGTATTCGCCAAGTGCACCGAGTAGCCGGCTTCCATGAGGCCATCAACCAGCCAATACCAATTGTAGGTGGATTCCACGACGAGGCCATGAATGCGTGGGTGAAAAGGACTGAGTTGAGAAAGAATTCTCGACAAGTCGTTGGGCGTTCGCTGTTCGTACACAACCTGCTCCTGATCATCAACCAGGACAATCACACTGTTGTTGGCATGGAGATCAATCCCACCATACAATTTCGTCATGGCTCCTCCTTGGGTTGAAAAGGTTGAGAGATTCTCGACCAGTCTCCCAACTGTATCGCCCAGGCGAGGAGCCTTCTAGATGATCATCGGATCTTGTATCGTGCATCATTGCTTTTCGTTGAATTCCAAATCCAACGAATCGTCGAGGAGCAATCAAAAAGTACTGCAGTAGGGTTGTGTCTTGCGATCCGCTATCTCATGGGCCGTGGAACGGACCATTGAATCGTCCAAGCGCCGGGACTACAATTCATCTGTTTGTTCGTTGTTGCTGATGTTGCTCTTCAAAGGAAAAACAACTTGAAGCTGAGACACGTCATCGCCATCGGTGGAATACTCTGGGCATCACCCGTCCAGGCAGGGAGCCCCATGGCCGCTCAAGTCTGTGGCCTGCTGACATCTCCCTCGTTATCTGCCGTCCAATCCAGGATGGGAACGGGTGAGGGCTGCGCATGGCAATGGACCAACGGTCAGGTGCTGTCGATGTACGTGCACATCGACCAACAAAGCGAAACCGTGATGGAGATCAAACAGATCATCGACATGTCCTTGCAGAATCCGGCGTTCAAGAAAACGGCATTCCCGGTATGTACGGGAGGGGATATGGTCATCGGTGACTTTCGAAACAGCAAAGGCCCTGGCGGCACCGGGTACACCCAATGTTCGGGTTTTGTGTTGACCTTCAGTTTTCAAGGCGCCGATGCCCAAAAACATTTACCTACTATCGCCAAGCAGCTCTCTGGCACAACCTTGGTTCGCTAGTTCCCTAATCCTGTGAGGAAGCGGTCCATTCTCAAATCGAGCCACATACAGAATCTGATCCTGGGCTCGGCCTTGGCACAGCCAGAGGTCAACCCCGTGAATGGGTCATGGGGGATCGTCGCTGAGAACCAACGAACCATCACTTGTGCAACTGAAAGGGTACGATCATGAAAAACGTTGAGATGAGCGTCGAAGGGTCTGTGTTGACGATCAGAGTGGACCTCTCAAAGGAGTTCGGTCCCTCTTCAACAGGCAAGACCATCATCATTGCTTCGACGGAAGGGAACGTGACCATTCCAGATCGACAAGAGAAGATCGGGCTCAATGTGTATCGAAAAAAGTAGTGCGGCTTCCAGCCATTTGGCTCTACCTTCTTCCCCGATAAGACGGCGTTCTGTTCAGCCTGTCTCTTGACAGATCAGAAAGAGCGCTCTAGACGCAGCAATTCATTTATGATCCACAGAAAATCTTCAGGGCTGTGGATAACGACATCTCTGATGGTCGGATCAATGCCTCCGGTAGAGGTTTGTTGTTGGATGCCGCGGACACAAGGCTAGGAATGCGTGTAAACATCGAGAAACATGATTGGAGCCACTATTAGCAGTAGGTCTTCCGACACAGTCCAGACGCACAAAAAGTAGGCAGTTTGATAAATAGCCCCGTCATTTATGCATAGCCTGACCAAGAAACGGGCTTACTCACAAGTTTATCCACAGAAGGTGGGGACCAAAATGTGGGACATCGTTCCTACCTCTCACGGTCCGTGCGATGAAAGACGAATCTCCTTCAAATTCATACCTCTCTAGCCGTTTCTTGACACCCTTCTTATATTTCTCCGACAATCTGCCGAGTTCTCTAGTCTTCGAGCGCAAACTTTGGGAGCGGCGATTATGTGCTCCCATGCAAGCAACCGACGCCTCGTTCCTTGAGATCCGTTGAATTCCCCAATCGAGTCGGTGTTTAAATATTTCTTGAGGTGGCAATGAAACGCTTTTGCAGAACGCTCACTGTCGTCGCTTCACTGTTTTTAGCGGGGTGCGCTTCCCCTGCCGATAAGTCGGCAGGAGGGTCGGATCGATCCGCAAGGGTAACCGCGAGCGGGTACACCAAAGAAGGCTGTCTGCTCAATCTGAAGCTGACCGCGCGAGAGAGAAGCGCGCGATTGATACCCGACGACGTGCAAGTGGAAGCGAGCTGGCTCATGCTTATTTTCCCATTCTTGAATCAGGAAGCCTATTGGTGCTCAGGAAGTGTCATCGAACGAGTAAAACGGCCTACGAGCAAAGATCCGCTCTACCCAATCGAGTAATGCCGGCAGCGACTCGTCTCACAGAGTTCGCCGCTGTGTCCGATCTCGCCTGTCGATGTGGCAACAGCCAGCAGACGATGGACGAACTGGCACCACACTCGTGAACGGCTGTACTGCCCCGTTGAAAAGTGAATCAGGAAGGCGATAGGATTAGCCACCCTCTTTCTTTTTCCATGTACGAAGAGGGGACGCGCCAACATCGATTGAGGGTTCAACGCAGGCGCTTCCGCCTGTGCCTCATGAGCGGATTTCATAGACACATGAGTGTGTTGAAATCCCTTGATGGAGCGCGCTTCATGTATGGTCACTGCTCCTTTGCAGCTTGTGGGTGAGACATGATCATCAAAAAATTATCCGCCTTCACGCTTATACTCCTCACCATATTATACGGAGTTGTGCCGGTTTCTATGGCCGCCAGAGATGCCGACGGCCAGTCACCACACGACGAATTGAGCGTAACGAGAACCCATCTCCAGCAAGCCAAGCAAAAAATCGATGAGCTCGAGCGACAACTCGCTGCCGGCAATCTGGAGAATGCAAAACGGCGGATCGGTGAGTTGGTTATCCAACTCCATGCCAAAGATAGTGAGATCACAGCCCTGCGATCCGACGCCTACGAGAATTCCAAGAAGCTTCGAGAGGATCTTGCGTCACAAACTGAGGATCTCAACCAGGCCAAACGTCGCGTCGCCGAAGTCGAACAACAGCTGACGACAGGGAAAGGGCAAGAATTGACGCAGGCCAAACGTCGTGCAGCCGAAGCTGAACAACAGACCGCAAAGAAAGAGCAGGAACTGGCGCAGGCGAAACGTCGTGTCACCGAATTTGAACAGCAGACGGCGGGGAAAGAACAGGAACTGGCACAGACCAAACGCCGTGCAACCGACGCCGAACAACCTCGATCCACAACTCATGGCAAGAGACATGGAACTCGCGCGCACGAAACAATTGCTGGCGGACCTCGAACGCAATGCGTCCAAGCCAGCCGAGCCAGCTCCCGCTCAAGAGGACAGCGGTGCCGACAAAAGCACGATTCCGCTGCAATCGCTCGATCAGAACCTAGCCGTGACGAACCTCCTCCCATCCCCCCCTACGGTTACCGATGATGCAGACGCCTTATCAAGTAGCGATCTCGGCAAGATGAGCGAGAGCCTCGCGAGCCTCTTACAGCCCGAACTCAAGAAGGGCAGTGCGACGTTGAGGCAGCGAGGCAATAAATTGACCCTCGCGTTTGCAACCACCGAATTGTTCCCCACCGGTGATGCCGCGGTTACCCTCGGAGGCACTTCGTTGCTCGAGCGGATCGGAGCCGTCCTGCACGGATTTCGCTACCAGAACATCGAGGTTGCCGGTCATACCGACAACGCGCCGCTCCGGATCGACCCTCGGAAGGGCTTTCGAGATAATATCGAACTCTCCCGGACCAGGGCCGAACATGCCATTCAAATATTAATCAACGGAGGGCTTGAGGCCGACCGAGTCAAAGCCATGGGGTACGCCGATAGCAAACCGATCGCGGCCAATGATACGGAAAAAGGCCGGAGTAAAAACCGGCGAATAGAAATCGTGATTACGCAGTGGTCAGAGTCAGGTGGCTCTGTGGGTGACACAAAGGCGCAGGTCGGCAAGAAACTCCAGGGCTTCTCGACTCAAACAGTGACCCATCGCTGACAGGGTGAATCTAGCCCTGTCTCCTCCTGTTCGATGACGGAAGGAATTCCTAAAGGCTCCTCCCAATAAAGATCCCCGCAGCAAGCTAGGCCTGCGATCGACAGCAGCGGAATATCGTGCTGCGCATGGCCTTGGAAAAGAAAACGGGAACATCCAGATCGCACCGAGCGCAGACTCGGTCTCGATGAGAATGTCCCCGAATTCGACTCAATGCCCGATTAGAAATCGCCGGCTTTGACGTAGGGGTGGCTCCAGAGCGTGATCTGGAGCAGGCAGGACTTGACCCATGCCGCATACATCTTCTCAACGTCCTCGGCCGAGTGGCCCTTCTTCGCGAGAAAGGGCTTCAATGTAATGGTCACTGGAAAAATGAGCGCGAAGAGATCGCGAAACGGCACGATCGCCGCTGACGCCGCCGCGCCGTCCGTCTGGTTCTTCTTCGTACGATGATGACGCAAGCCGATCTCATGTTGATAATCGAGCCACTTCTGATCGTATTCCGCACGGGCCGTGTCGAGAATCCACTGCCCGAACCGCTTGCGCACCCCACCCAAGTAGTCGCCGAGCGGCTTGCCGTCACTTTTACCGAGGAATGATTGGAGCAGATGCGGCTGGGATCCGACGAAGCCGTACCACACGTCCAAAATGGCTTCCACCTGGTCCTTCACCACATCGTGCGAAAGGCGTAAATACTTCACGTCCTCCTCGCCGAACAACGCACTCTTCTGCATCAGTTCGAAATCGGCAAGGCTCACCGGCGACTTCGCGACCGCCGAGGTGCCGTGGGTATATCCGGGAATCTGCTGGCTCATAAGGAACACTCCTTTCATCGTGTTGCGATGGCCGCTCTCACACATCATGACATGGCGACAACGCACTGGCTGAGAACAGCCGCTAGATCCAGGCGTCGCGCTGGTTATTGGACGATTGCCGGACAGGGCACAGTGTGTGAACCGTCGTTCGTCCCTCGCGGAAAACAACGAACGACCGCCGGCTCCACGCGCTGCGCATTACGGCTCATGTCTTTCGGCAGAATGCGACTCCGACTGTATCGCAGCGACGGTTGCCTTGTCCAGGCGCTTCACCTTGCCGTTGCCGTCCGTCGCCGCGAGTCTGGCCGACCCTTCAGCCACGACACGCCCACTGACTTTCTCCTTGACCACGTGGGCAAAAGTGATCGACGCAGCCGTCATCTCGGGAACAACCGTCTCAATCACCAACGTCTCGCCATAACGGGCAGGCGACCGATAGTGCACCTCTGCATGCACGACGACAAACACCGTTCCTGCGGCCATGAGCCCCGCCACTGATAACCCTCGATCTTCGAGATAGTGAGTCCGCGCCCGCTCAAAATATTTGAGATAGTTGGCGTAGTAGACGACCCCGCCGCAGTCGGTATCTTCGTAATAGACGCGAATGTCCATGATCGACCAGCTCTCAGCAGTCGGCCTCAGTTTCAATACCTAACAGCGAGCCACTGAAAGCTCAGAGGTTCAAGACAGGAAACTTCGGCAGCGAGGACTCCGCGACCCCGGTGAGTCGGACCACCACATCATACAACTGCTGTACTCGCTCAGCTTTGATCGGCTCGAAGCCGTGTCCCAGTACCGCATGGTTCGCGGCATCCAGCAACGGTTTCATCTTCGGCCATTCCTTGAGAAAGGCTTGGCCCAGTTGATCGCCCAGTCCGGCCAACACACGAAACTGCGCTTGAAGCGGCAGCTTGTATTTGCCGTCAATGTCTTCGAGATAGCAGGTTCGGCAGGTCTCTTGAAGCGCTTGCGGAAGCTGTCCCGGCGACACATCCCAACTCTTGATCTTGTGCGCCTTATAGAGCCGGACTTGTGCGGACGACTCTAACGCCCGGACCAGCGCTGTCATCGCCCCTTCGGGGTCATGACCAACATGGAGATGCCTGCCCACATACGCCAACAGGTCCAGTGCAAGGTATTCTTTGACCTCCGCAGGGTCCAGCATTAGCTTCTCAAGGAAACTCGCGTTGGCCTTCAGGGCAGGCAGGATGGCTTTCAATCCGGTCGGCCCGCCCCACAGCGAAGCCATCTCCAGAGCTTTCGTCGCAGTCCTCAACTTATCCCAGGCTTGCCGGTACTGAAACCGTTCCCAGAACTCATAGCCCTCGGCCAAATCGGTGAAGGCACGATAGAGCGGCTTGTGCCCGCCACTCACTCGCAGTTCTACACCATGGAAGAGTTTGGCGGCGGCGTGAAAGAGCCCCCGGTTAAACAATTCGCACCCCTCCCGACGTGACACGGTCGCTTGCTCGTCCCATGGATTGCTCTGAGTCCAGACGAGCGTCTTGGGGCCCAACTCGACCCGATCACCCTCCTGACCTTCGCGCGCCCGAGCCAGCTCGACCACCCGAGAAGTCCATGGGAGCGCCACCAAGGTGAGCGCACCCGCCATCGCCGGGGTGGCTCCACTCAGGTCCACAACCAGCTCCCCCGGCTGTACTTCCCAGGTCCGCAAGAGATCCGGTAACGACCGGGCCATCGTCTGATAGAGAGATGGGAACTCCATCACGTTTGCCATCACGATCCAATCCCACCGCCTCGGCATCTGCTGGATCTTCGGCTGTATGTCCGATTCCACCAACGCCTTACTTTCTTCAGGCAACACGAAACACAGGGCCTCCGGGTTGAGCCTGTTGATCGAATAGACCGCCGCTGCCGCATCATCGACCAATGCGACCACGAGCGTCTTGATGGGTTGGTCTTGTGCCATAGTCGG
This sequence comes from Nitrospira sp. CG24B, assembly GCA_002869845.2. Lineage (GTDB taxonomy): Bacteria > Nitrospirota > Nitrospiria > Nitrospirales > Nitrospiraceae > Nitrospira_D. The sequence continues at coordinate 1,457,289 of NEWS02000004.1, forward strand.
ACGACTATACCATCGCACTCGCGCACGTTCAATTTGATGCGGCGGAACATGGAGACGGCCTCGTCCTTGACAGCCTAGGCACCCTTCCCTAGAATCGCGAGCATGCAAGCAATTGTTTTGACAGCTTTTGCGGACAGTGCCAGAGTCAAACAGCAGTTTGCGGGCGAGTATGCCGATCGTATCGTGCAGGTCGCCACACTCATCGCGAACGCGTTCCAGAACGGGAACAAAGTCCTCCTGTTTGGTAACGGCGGGAGCTCGACCGATGCCGCACATATTGCAGCGGAGTTTGTCGGACGATACCAGCGCGACCGGGTGCCGTTGCCCGCAATTGCCTTGGCGACGGACATTGCCGCCATTACCTGCATCGCGAATGACTATGGGTACGAAGAACTCTTCGCCCGCCAGGTGCGCGCGCATGGCCGAAAAGGGGACATTGCAATTGGCATCAGTACCAGCGGGAATTCTCCAAACGTGCTGAAAGGTGTCGCGGCGGCCCGCGACGGTGGCTTAACTACGATTGGCTGGACGGGAGCTAACGGCGGAAAGCTGGCCGCGTTGGTCGAGTACCCTTTCATCGTCCCGTCTACGGTCACGTCTCGAATTCAGGAAAGTCACATCACGCTCGGCCACGTCTTGTGCGAATTGGTAGAGGATCATCTCCTTGGGAAAGCGTCCTGATCGGACACCCTTGACTCGGCCTCCCGCCTTGATCCCTCCGATCAATGCGTCTGACCTCAAGACCTATCCGCTCAAAAAGCGACACAGCAAGGTTCGGCTTTCAGACTTGGCCGCGCCGTGGAAACGCGGGGGGACGTTCTCGACCTTCTCGTCCCGCCTCCCGAACATCCTCGCGGTCACAACATTGCGGGCCGTCACCCAGGCCATCGTGAAGGCGCATCGAAGGCGCCGCCCCGTCATCCTCGGGATCGGCGCCCATGTCATCAAGGTGGGGCTGTCCCCGATCATCACGGACTTGATGGAACGAGGCATCATCACAGCAGTAGCCATGAACGGGGCAGGAATTATTCACGACTTCGAATTGGCCCTCATGGGCCATACCTCCGAAGAAGTCGATGCCGAGATCGACAATGGCCGGTTCGGCATGGCGGAAGAAACGGGGCGGATTCTGAATGACGCCATCACGCGTGGCGCGAAGGACGGTCAGGGGCTGGGTGAAGCCATCGGACGCTATATGAACCACACAGCCGATCAATTCCCGAATCGAGCCGTCAGCATTCTTGCCACAGGAGCGAAACTCGGTCTTCCGGTGACCGTGCATGTCGCGGTCGGAACCGACATTATCCACATGCACCCTTCGGCGGACGGCGCAGCCATCGGAGCCACGTCGCTCCTGGACTTCAGGCGTCTCACCGCTGTCGTCGCTGGGATGGAAGGTGGCGTCTACCTGAACGTCGGCTCGGCGGTGATTCTGCCAGAGGTCTTTCTAAAAACACTGTCATTAGGGAGAAACCTCGGCCATCCGATCGCCAATATTACGACCGTGAATATGGACTTTCTCTCCCATTACCGACCGCAGACCAACGTCGTGCGGCGCCCCACGCAAAAGGGCGGCCAGGGCTATTCCTTGACCGGCCACCACGAGATCATGCTGCCGTTGCTCGCGGCGGCCGTGCTGGAGGAATTGGGATGAGCTCAACTTCGTCTGCCCCGAGCCTTTCGGTGCTCCTTTCTTCAGAATGGCTACAGGCTCGTTGGCAGCACTTGAACACACAGTACTTCTCCGGTTCACTCAGGCCGATCGAGATCGTCTGGAGTCAGCGCCTGACCTCCTCAGTTGGGATGTTTGCCTGCCGCGAAGGGCCCAAGTCCTTCTCCCCCCTCACGCTGACTCACAGTCGTCGAGAAATTCGCCTCTCTCTCCCGCTCTTTGAACAGCTCACCGCGCGGACGCCCTACGCGGAACAGGAGCTGCTCAACACCTTGGCTCATGAAATGATTCATCAATGGCAATTCGATGTATTGAAACGTCGGCCCGATCATGGCCTGGAGTTTTTGCGGAAGATGGCGGAGATGAATCGAACAGGGACAGTCGCCGTGACGACGTACCACACACTGGAGAAGGAAGTGCTGGCCTTAGCGAAATTCGCCTGGCGATGCCAAGACTGCGGGCGACTCTATCGACGGCACCGAAGAACGATCCAGCCCAAGCGCCATCACTGCGGATCCTGTCAAGGCGCCTTGCAGGAACTCGTCTCGCCGACTCAACTGATCGAGGATCATCCCACGCCCCATCCGACTCATGCCTCGGGCCCATCATCTCAATCAACCGGACCGACTAAGCGCGCCGGAGCGCCAGAGCAATTGACGCTCGAGTTGACGTGAGAGGGGGCGCTGATAGGAAAATGCAGGCTACGCGGCTTCTTGACTTCTCTCTGGGTTGGACCGTCCCTGTTCCTGACTCACTCGGCTCAGGACACCGGCCAGCGCGGCTATCGAAATAGGTTTTGACAGATAGTCATCCATCCCCGCGGCCAGACACTGTTCACGATCTCCCTGCATGGCGTTTGCCGTCATGGCAATAATCAGCACACGAGGCGCGCCGCGTCGTTCGTCGCTCGTCACTCGCATCTCGCATTGCGCTTCACGCTCGCCTCGCGGAGCTGGCGAAGTGGGCTTCACGAGTGACGCTTCACGTTGTCGAATCATCATTGTCGCTTCGAAGCCATCCATGTCCGGCATCTGGCAATCCATGAACACCACGTCATAGCGAATGCGTGATACTGCCTCGACGGCCTCGCGCCCGTTGGCCACGACATCGATTCGATACCCCAACCGCTGGAAGAGGCGAACGGCTACTTTTTGATTAATGATGTTATCCTCGGCCAGGAGAATACGGAGATCCACCTTGGCCTTGGTTTCTGCAAGAGTGTGCCGAGTGATGAGTGGGGGCGCGTCGCTCGTAGCCGACAGACCTGAACTAAGGGGGCGCTGCGTGAGGACGGCAACGAGACAATCATGCAACTGTCGCTCACGAATCGGCTTGGTCAGGTAGGCTGCTAGTCCCGCTTCTTTGGCTGTCTTCGCATCTCCCCGTCGACCGAACGACGTGAGCAGCACGAGTTTGGTCTCGCCTCCTTCAGGTCGTGCCTGTATCGCACGTGCCAATTCGATCCCATCCGTCGGACTCATATCGACATCCAACAAGGCAAGGTCGAACCGTGATTGCATAGGCCCACGGCTTAGGACGTCCAACGCCTCGGAGCCGCTATGAACCAGCGTCGGTTGCATCCCCCATTTCTTTGTCATCTGCTCCAACATCCTTCGATTGATGGCCTTCTCATCCACGATTAAGATGCGAAGACCGGCTAACACGGCGGCAGAGAGATGGGCACTGCGAGAGCCATCAGCTTGTTTACGAAGATTCACCGTAAACCAGAAGCAGCTCCCCTCTCCAACCCGGCTCATCACCCCAACCGTTCCGCCCATCATCTCGACAAGACGTTTGCAAATCGCAAGCCCGAGTCCGGTCCCACCATATTTCCTCGTTGTGGCCCCATCGGCTTGGCTGAACGACTGAAAGAGTCGCGCACACGCTTCCTCTGAGATCCCGATCCCCGTGTCCGTGACCGCAACGCGAATCAATGCGTCGTCCTTCGATTGAGTCTCAACCGTCACTTCCACCACCACATCCCCGCGTTCGGTAAACTTAATGGCATTCGCCATCAAATTCATCGCCACCTGCCGGAGGCGCCCTGGATCACCAAGCAAATGGCGCGGCACATCGGCGTGGAAGAGACACGCCACATTCAGTCCTTTGGACGACGCACGTTCTGCGACGAGGTCCAACGACTCGTCGAGAGTGAGCCGAAGATCGAACTCAATCATCTCTAAATCCAATTTCCCTGCTTCAATCTTTGAAAAATCGAGAATATCGTTGATGATCGTGAGGAGATGGTCTCCACAACTGTGAACCGTCTCCGCATATTCACGCTGTTCCTCCGTCAATGTAGTCTCCAGCAACAGACTGGTCATCCCGATCACACCATTCATCGGTGTCCGGATTTCGTGACTCATGGTCGCCAGGAACGACGACTTGGCCTCGGTGGCGGCTTTGGCCTCCCTCAAGGCGACATCCAGCTGCTGATTGATATGCTCCAACTGTTGGGCATAGCCCTTCAGTGCTTGCTCGGCTTCTTTCCGACTCGTGATATCTCGGATAAATGCGCTGAAGATGACGGAGCCCTCGACGGCTAACGGTGTCATGGCGATTTCCACTGGAAATTCACAGCCGTCGCGCCGGAGACCGATCATTTCGACCAACCTGTTTGAGAGAGGCGAGTCCTGGGGTTCAAGAAGCCGCTGAACATACGCGCGATAGCTGAGGCATTGGGACGGTGGAAAGATCGTGTCGGCAACATCACGCCCGATCACCTCATGTGCAGACCAGCCAAATACCTGCTCAGCCTGGGCATTCCACTCGGTTATCTGGCCCATATGATCCATCGTCATCACAGCGTCGAGGGCAGTATCGATAATCAGACTGGTCCGGGCTTCATTCTCATGCAGTGCCGCTTCCACTTCCGTTCGTTCGACGAACAGGCCGATCTGTCTTCCGACCGTGCCCAACGACCTCAGTAAATCCCAATCCTTGGCCTGAGGCTCGCTGCCGAAGAGCTCGATGACGCCGTAGACGTGAGCCCTCAGCCAGATAGGAAACGCACAGGCCGCGTGCAACATTCCCGTCGCTTCGACAGGCCCACGCGTAAACAGGGGGTCTCTTGCAACATCCTCCACCCACAGCGGCTCCCCACGGGCCCAACAGTGCCCCGGCAGATCAGCCCCGGCCGCGTAGACCTCCTGCCGCCTTCTTCTCATGAACTCCTGCACCATCGTGGTATCAACCGCCCAGTCCTGCGTGCAGATAATGGTTCGCCGGTCGTCTTGCACCCGCCAGAACAGACCGACATGCCAATCGAGATTCACGACAAGGGCTTGGAGAAGGTCGGGGAGCGCTTGCTCGACCGTAGAGGCACCTGCGAGCACTTTGGCCACAGCGTGCTGGAGAGCTTGCCGACGATCGGCGCTCCGTTGCGCTGTCACATCCCGGACGACACTGAGGACCGCATGCACCGTGCCGTCACTGGCTGGAAGTGGGACGAACGTGATCTCGACCCACCGGACCTGCCCCGATAGTCCGATGAGCCTGCCTTTTCCACAGGTTTCCCGGCCTTCCTTCGCCGCCCTATGCATTTCTTCAATCTGTAGACAATCGTTCGTCTGGATATACGTTCGAACATCTGTCCCCACGATCTCTTCTGAAAATCCCGCATCGAAGAGGAGACAGCCCGCAGGATTGAGTTGAAGCACCCGGTAGTCGAGCCCGATGACCAATATCCCATGGGGTTCAGCTTCCAACATACTCTGGAGTCGCTGCTCATTTTCCTGAAATCGGATTCTTTCGGCCTCCGCGAGGACCCGATCAGTCCGCGCTCGCCAGGATGTCTGTATAAGGAAAAAGATTAAGGAAGCGATCAGCAAAACATTGGCCGCTGCAATGATCCAGACTATGCTCACGCCATCCACCATCATCACCCACGCTCCAGGCACACCCATGACGCTAGGACAGGTCCCTTACCAGGCCTTCCAGTCCGTTATGTGCTATATCGATCCATTATGTGGCAACTTGTCCGGTAACACCAGGATTCTGCTGAAACATCGTGTGCGTCACGTCAGGGAACCTAGACGACAGACACTGTCCAGTCTGATCCTCTTTCCATGTAGCCGACAGCACGATCTGCACGGTATGATGGGAGCATGACCGCAAAAGTGTTGCCACGCGATCAACTCCTCTCCGTGCTTTCCGGTGAACGGACAAAGGGAAAACGGATCGTGTTCACAAACGGCTGTTTCGATCTGATGCATATCGGACATACCAGATATCTGCAAGCGGCCAAGGCACTGGGCGATGTCCTAGTCGTCGGGGTCAACAGTGATGTCTCGGTCCGTACGCTGGATAAGGCACCCGACCGACCGATCGTGCCGGAGGCACAACGGGCTGAGGTGCTGGCAGCCTTAGACTGTGTGGATTTCGTGGTCATTTTTGACGAATCTGACCCTCGCCAGCTCATCGCGGCCGTCCAACCGGATGTCCTGGTTAAGGGAGGGGATTGGACGATCGACCGGATCGTCGGCCGCGAAATTGTCGAAGCTCGTGGAGGTGTGGTCAAGACGATCCCCCTGGTTCCTGGTCTCTCCACCACCGCTCTTCTTCAACGCATCCGGTCAACCGCGACGTGATACGTGTCTGAAGCCACCGTCCAACCCACAGCCTGGCTTGCTCCGCTTCGTTCGGCACTCGACCACGAGAAAGCACGTGTCTGCCTTCTCGGAGCGCACGGGCCGACATCGGCCTGCGCCCTGGCGCTACTCCATCGCGGCAGCCCATGGGTTGTTGTGACCTCAAGCGACGAGTCTGCCGAACGAATGTTCAATGACTTGTGCTTCTTCTATGGACTCATGGGTCGTCCGGTCGAGGACCTCGCCTGGTTCCCGGAATGGGAAACGCTTCCCTATGAAGCGACGGCACCGCATGTCGGGTTGATTGCACACCGGATGACGACACTCCATCGCCTACTCGTCAACCCGCCCACCATCCTCGTCACCTCCGTCGCCGCTGCAATGCATCGTGTGATTCCGCGCTCGACATTCGAGCAAGCGATCTTTCACTTCCAAACGGCGGCCGCCTTCGAACGGGAGTCGCTGGTCACCAACCTCCTTCGCCTGGGATACCGGCGAGTGTCCGTCGTGGAAATTCCTGGAGAATTCAGCGTCCGTGGCGGCATCATTGATGTCTTCTCGACTGCGTACGCGAATCCAGTCCGTGTAGAGTTTCTCGGAGATCATGTCGAATCCATTCGTTTGTTCGACGCCTCGACCCAGACCTCCATCGCAAAATTGAACGAGGGCTGGGTGTTGCCTGCACGGGAATTCGTTTGGCCTCCACATGCGCCGGAGGCGATCGTACCGATCCAAGCGGATGCTGAGTGGCGAAGCCCTGACTTGTACGATTCCATGGACACATTGTTCGACTATCTCACAGCAGTTCCTTTCCTCGCGCTCGATCAACCGGAAGCACTGAAAAAAGCCTGCGAGACGGCCTGGGAGAAGATCGACGACGGATATCTCCGTCATGTCGACCGGGATGCCACCCAGCCGTATCCCTCGCCCGAACGACTCTTTCTCACCTGGGAGGGCATCCAGCAGCGGATCGCGCCCTGGCCCATGTTGGCTCTTGAGCCGCTAGCGGCGCCGGACTCGACCTGGGATCAGACGTTTTCGTTTTCCTCCCAAGCGCCAGGCAGCATTGGACTCGGAATTAGGGGCACCGCCTTCAGCCAGACTCTCAACCTGCTAGAAGGACTCCGGAGCGAACACCGGGTCGTCTTGGTCGCGCGAAGCCGCGGGCAGGTCGATCGCTTACTCGCCTTACTCCGAGAGCACGATTTACCTGCCGACCCATGGAACCCGACGGCCTGGTCGAGCCAGAGGACCGGAAAGCTCCCGTTTTATGTACTGCACGGCGATCTGTCGGCGGGGTTTCTCTCCGGAGACCTTCGGCTCGCGCTGCTGACGGAAGAAGAGCTCTTCGCGAAGGGCGCCCGCCATAAGCCACAGCCTAAAAGCAGAACCGCAACCTTCCTCTCTTCACTGGAGGATCTCAACGTGGGCGACTACGTCGTCCATGTTCAGCACGGCATCGCCAAATATCGAGGACTCAAGCGCCTGTCGGTCCAGGATTTTGAGAGCGACTTCCTGATTCTCGAGTTCTCCGGTGGAGATACCCTCTATGTTCCGCTCGACCGATTGAATCAGGTGCAACGGTACGGCGGGGCTGAAGGCCATATCCCTCGACTGGATCGCCTGGGCGGCACCAGTTGGGCCAAGACCACGGCGCGGGTGAAGAAAAACATCGAGGAAATGGCCCAAGAATTGATCGATCTCTACGCAAGCCGCGAACTGGTGAAACGGAATGCCTATGGCACGACCACGACCCTGTACCACGAATTCGAAGCCGCCTTTGAGTACGAGGAAACAGCGGATCAGCTCAGGGCCATCGGAGACATCGGCCGCGACATGGAGTCAACAAAGCCCATGGATCGACTGGTCTGCGGAGATGTTGGATACGGAAAGACCGAAGTCGCCATGCGCGCGGCCTTCAAGGCCGTGGAGCATGACCGCCAAGTGGCGGTGCTGGTCCCGACGACGCTCCTGGCCCATCAACACTATGAGAACTTTTCCGAACGATTCGCGCCCTTTCCAATGCGCGTCGCGCTGCTCTCACGGTTTCAGTCGTCCAAGGAGACTAAGGCGATCCTGAAGGATGTCGGCGCGGGAATCGTCGATGTCGTGATCGGCACTCACCGTCTGCTGCAGAAAGACGTGGTGTTCCGGCAACTCGGCCTCGTGATCATCGACGAAGAGCAATGGTTCGGCGTCAAACATAAGGAACGGCTGAAGCAACTTCGCACCCAGATCGACGTATTGACGTTAACCGCCACCCCCATTCCACGTACCCTCCAAATGGCGATGTCGAGCGTGCGAGATCTCTCGATCATCGATACCCCGCCGGCCGGACGATTGGCGATTAAGACGGAGGTGGTTCGGTTCAGCGACAAGGCCGTGCGAGACGCGATCTTGCGGGAACTTGGGCGTGGAGGACAGATCTATTTTGTCCACAATCGGGTCGAAACCATGGAGCGAATCGGGGCATGGCTGCACCAATTGGTTCCCGAAGCCCGGATGGTCATGGCCCACGGCCAGATGGATGCGAGGCCGCTGGAAGCGGTGATGCTGAAATTCGTGAAGCACGAGGCGGATGTCCTGATCGCGTCGGCCATCATCCAGTCCGGACTCGATGTCCCCAACGCCAACACCATTATCGTCAATCGAGCTGATCTATTCGGCCTCGCACAGTTGTACCAGTTACGCGGACGAGTTGGGCGGGGTGGAGAGCAAGCCTACGCCTACTTCCTCATTCCCGATGAAGGGACACTGACCGGCGATGCACAGAAGCGATTGATCGCGATTCAACAGTTCACGGAGCTTGGATCCGGGTTCCGAATCGCTGCGGCAGACATGGAGATTCGAGGGGCCGGCAATCTTCTGGGCAAACAGCAGTCGGGGCATATCGCCGCGATCGGGTTGGATCTCTACATGCAAATGGTAGAGCAGGCTGTTCAGCGGTTGAAGGGGCATGTGATCGAGGAGGACCCTGACCCAACCCTGCAGTTCCCGGTTTCAGCGTTTATTCCTGAGCACTATGTCACCGACCCGCACCACCGCCTGTCCCTCTATAAACGGCTGACAGCTTGTGGTCAAATCGGCGAGCTGGCCCTGCTGCATGGGGAGATTCAGGACCGTTACGGTCCCCCTCCGGAACCAGTCGAACGGCTGCTTGAAGTCATGCAACTCCGGACCCACGCCAAACGCCTTCGCCTGGCCTCGATCGAGGTACACGACCAGACGACCAAAGTTGTGTTTCACCCGAAGGCCGTCATCCCTGAGAGCTCTGTCCACCGCTTGATGGACCAGCTAAAGAAGCGGCTGAAGTTCCTGAGCCCCATCGCTTTTGAGATCCAGATGCGTCAGAGCGACTGGCCTTCGCTTTTTTCGGAACTCAACGCAATCTTGCAAAGCCTCGATCTCTGTGATACCAAGACCATCCAAAGGGATGCGATTGTTTCGTAATCGAAATCCACATGTACCTCGACTTATGATGCCCTTCCGGTTGCTAATCTTCTGTAGGACCTATTGTCTCCCTGGGCTGCTTGTCAGCCTCTTAGCCGGTTTAGGGCCGGTGATATCGGGGTGTGCCGAGCGACAGGAAGAACCGGTCGTTGCTCTGGTGAATGGGCGAGCCATCACCCAAACTGAATTCGATCTACGCTGGGGCGAGCTCTCCAAGGCCACACGCTCCCGCTACGAGAAGGAGGGGGGTAAGCAACGGTTCCTGGACGAACTTATCACCCGAGAGCTGTTGATGCAGGAAGCTCGCCGCCGGGGTCTTGATCAAGACGATCTTATTCGAGACAAAACACAGCGGTATAAAGAACAGTTGATTCTCGACGAGCTGTTGAAAGATAAGCTCCAATCCAAAGTCGAGCTCACCCAGGCCGAACTCGACGCCTACTACGAAAAACATGCCAGCCAACTTTTGGATCCCTTGAAGGCCAATGTCTCGGTCATGCTCCTCCCCAATGTGTATGCCGCCAAAGACCTTGAAGCACAGGTGAATCGCGGTGGTAATTTTGCCAAGTTTGCACAGCGCTACTCGCTCGACGAAAAGACGAAATCGAAGGGCGGTGAGCTCGGGCCCTACCGGAAAGGTCTGGTCCTCCCCGAGGTCGATGCCGTCATTCACACTCTCAAACTTGGAATCGTCAGTGCGCCGATTAAGACCGACCACGGCTATTACCTGGTCGTGCTGACCCCGCTTGACGAGGCCGTTATTCAAGCCGATTTAGCGAAGCAGGAACGGCTTCGGCAAGAATTACTGGCCGATAAGCGCCGCAAACAATTCGAAGAAGTCATCGCCGACATTCGGGCCAATGCCGCAGTTCGCTTCGCCGAAGCCTCCCGCTATATCACCGAGGACACCGGGAAACGTTAACCCGAGGATGTTGCAAAAGCCCTCCAGCGTCGTTCTCGTATCGCTCAAAGCCTCAACGTACCAACCGCGTACGCCTCGGCTTTTCGCTCACTGCGGCCTCGCTGGAGAAGCTTTTCCACCATCCTCTGAGCTTCTACGGCGTTCCTTTAGGTTCGTAAAGCGGTTGTGTGATGCTCTCAAACTGACAGTGTTACAAGATTCTCAATCTACTCGATATCCACCAACCCGCCGCTTCGTGTAGAATCATGCATCAGAGTTCTCTACCTCGAGATGAACGCATCATGAGACAAGTACCGGTCGGATCAGATTGGTTGGTTTCACTCGTGTTCCCACTCGCCCTGTTGATAATCTCGATATGGCCCCCGGCCTTTTCCGAAGCCCGGCTTCAAGATCGCATCGTCGCGATCGTCAATTCTGAATTGATCATGTTGTCAGATATGAAGCGTGAATTTGAAACGGAGCAAGAACGGCTTTCTCGCGAGCACCATGGAAGCGATCTGGCTCAGCGGCTGAAAACAGCGGAGTACATGGCCTTGACGAAGCTCATCGAGCGGCGCTTGCAACTGCAGGAAGCCAAGGCTCAAAAGATTCAAGTTTCCGATCTGGAAGTAAAGCAAGCCCTTGAACAGATGAAGAGACAAGGCAGCCCCCTCAACATCACCAATCCGAGTGACCTACAGACCGTTCGTGACCAGCTCCTCCTCATGCGAGTCATCGACCAGCATATTCGCGGCAACATTACCGTCGGAGACTCCGAGCTGAAGCGGTTCTACCAGGAGCATCGCGATCGGTTCGCTCTTCCCGAAGAGTACCAGCTCAGCCAGATCCTCATTCAACCCCGCTCCTCCGATGGATTGGCCGAGGCCTTGACCAAGGCTCGCCGAGCCATGGACGACTTGAAACGAGGTGAAAAATTTGAAGATGTCGCCATGCGCTACTCCGACGGCGCCAACGCCTTGCAGGGCGGACGACTCGGATTAGTCCGTCATGGGGAACTCATTCCGACCATCGAACAGGCCGTTGCTCACTTAGTGCCTGGAGGGATCTCCGATATCATCGAGAGCCCTGAGGGAATCCAGATTATCCGTATGGATGACAGAAAGCCGAAACAGTTTCGCCAATTCGAGGACGTTCGGCGAGAAGTTCAGGAGCTGGTCTATCAGCGGAAGAGCGAAGACATGTATCAGTCTTGGCTGGTGGAACTCAAAAACAAAGCCTACATCGAGATCAAGTTCCAGCACGAGACGAGCACAGCCCACCGATAGCCGCAGTTTCTATTCAGTAGGAATACCCAGACAACTACAGGAAGCTCAAAAAGGCCGTCCAGCAAGGCCGCAGCGAGCAAAGAGGTGAGGCGTACACTTCGTACGTTGAGCCTCTGAGCGATGCGAGAACGACGCTGGCGGACTTTTTCAGCAT
>NEWS02000004.1:1469440-1541984 GCA_002869845.2 Nitrospira sp. CG24B
CCGTTCGCCAGGCTTCAACTTGTCGACCTTGGTCGCAACGATGAGGGGGTTCCGGTGGATCGAACGCAGCCACGCGAGAGTCTGAGAATCCTGGTCGGTCGCGACCCGGCTGTCCACCAACATCACGACGGTGAGCAGCGAGGCTCGGTCGACAAGATAGTCTTCCATCAGTGGTCCCCACTGGGTGCGAACAGATTTCGATACTTTGGCGAATCCATAGCCGGGCAGATCCACAAGATGGAATTGCGGAAGATCCGGGTCGGAGGTCGAGACGAGAAACACGTTCACGGCTCTCGTCTTGCCTGGCGTCCGGCTGATTTTTGCCAGATCCCGACGATTGAGCAACGAATTGATCAACGACGATTTGCCCACATTGGAGCGCCCCACAAAAGCCACCTCGTGGAGATTGCCGGAAGGAAACTGTTCTGGAGACACACAACTTTTGATAAACTCAGCGGCGAAGATTTTCATGTCGTTACCCCGCAGTATTCATGACGGTTCGTGGCGAAATTGCGAAGTCGCGTTGCGAGACGGGCACGCGGAGCCCTGAGAAAGCGAGGCATACTTGAAACAGTATGTCGAGGTTGCAAGGGGCGAGCCTGCCCGCCGAAGGCTCGTCGTAGCAGCGGATTCGCGATTGCAGTAGAAGCGTTCATGAATAGTGCGGGTTAGGCTGATCAATGGATTCAAGACAGAAGCCCGATCACAGTCCGACCTTTCTGCGTCACTACACATACGACCCTCCTCCGCCCAAGTCAACCGGCCGACGCAGGGTGACCCGTGTGCTCCTCTGGAGCACCGCGCTCATCGGACTTCCGTTGGGCCTCCTGGCCATGAGCTGGCTGATTATGCTTCCCGACACAGACCTCCTGGCAAGGACCAACCCGACCTCGACGGCCCTGATGGACGCTCGACGAGCTCAAGCGAAGAAACAAAGTCGCGCGATCGGACGACAGTGGATGTGGGTGCCGCTCTCGCGTATCTCTCCTCACCTTCGTCATGCGGTCGTGGCGGCAGAAGATGCATCGTTCTTTTCCCATGAGGGATTCGACTGGGAAGGAATGAAAGAGGCCGCGAAATACAATCTCGAAGCAGGCGAACTCAAGCGTGGGGGAAGCACGATTACCCAGCAGCTGGCCAAAAACCTCTATTTGTCATCTGAACGATCCCTGTTTCGAAAAGCACGGGAAGCCCTGATTACGCGTTCACTCGAACAGCATCTAACGAAAAAGCGTATTCTCGAATTGTACCTCAACGTTGCCGAGTGGGGGCACGGCGTCTATGGCGCTGAAGCTGCGGCCCGTCATCACTTCGGGAAATCCTCGTCTGACCTCACAGCCGACGAAGCCGCCTGGCTAGCGGCCATTTTGCCGTCGCCGCGTCGATATGATCCCTTGCGGAGAACCACGTTCCTCGCACGCCGCCACGAACGTATTCTGAAATGGATCGATCGGCAATCCTCGACTCCCGTGCCAATCACCGACGAGTAGACGCACTGAGCCGTCGTTACCCTGAATACTCAGAAGCGTCGCCGACTTGACCGTGATCTGTTTCTCCGAAGATAGCCGATTCATGGGTGTAGTGTTTGAATTCGAGTAGGTTGTGGGATGGGTCTTCCAGAAAAAATGTGCGGTGCTCGATGCGTGTCCCAGGAAAGCGCACACGCGGCTGTTGATAGAACGTCAGCCCCTTGGCCTTTGCCTGATCCACCAACGCCTGCCAGTCTTCTTGCGAAAGAAAGGTCAACCCGAAATGGCGTGGGTAGATACCTTTCTGTTTCGATGGTTGATCCGGCACAAGATGCGCGACGAGTTGATGACCGGCAAGACCAAGCGTGACAGCCTGTTTCGATCGCCGCCCGAGGACACATCCGAGACCCTCCACATAGAATCTCAGAGTCGCTTCGAAATCATGAATTGGAAAGGCGAGGTGAAATAAACTCTTGCTCATCGAAACCTGTCTTTCACCGTCGGCTCTCCCTTCCCATCCCACCAGCCAGCCGCCATATAGGGCGTCACATGGGCGATGGTGAATCGTCCTTGAGGCGTGAGGACCAAGCATCCGGCAGATCCCTTGATCCGAGCGACCAGCTTCTGCAACACAAGCCGTGCCACCATCGCCGGCGTCTTTCCTCGTTCTAATAGATCGCAAATTGATTTGGCTACTGCCAGACGAATGATGCCCTCGCCCAATCCTGTCATCGACACCGCCCCGGCTTCATTGTCTGCATAGACCCCGCAGCCGATGATCGGCGTATCCCCGACTCGGCCTGGAAGCATGCGATCAATCCCTCCGGTCGATGCCCCAGCGGCAACCGTCCCGGTTCGATCGAGTGCGACGGCTCCAACCGTACCGTGCTTGTCCCGATTGTGTTCGATTTTTTGGAGAGCCGACTCGTAGGAAAACCGGCGAGGCTTGCCCGTAAACGGTTGGCGCTCCATCTTGAAATGCCTGGCGAACTTCGTCGCCATCGGCCCGACCAGCAACACATGATCCGTTTCTTCCATCACGAGACTGGCAGCACTGATCGGATGCACGATGCCTTCGATCGAGGCCACAGCACCAGAGCCCAAGCTCTCCCCTTCCATGATAGACGCATCCATCCGACGCACTCCGTCGAGTTGCAGATGCGCTCCTGTTCCCGCATTAAAGAGTCCGCTGCGCTCAAGCACGCGAATGGTCTGTTCGACGGCAACGAGTGCGGAACTGCCCCGGTCCAACACGTGATATCCGACTTGCAGCGCGGCACGCAGGCAGTCGCCTTGTGGTGAGGTCATCGCGCGAGGGCCGGCACCCCCGTGCACGAGGATGATGGGGCGGACAGATTTCAATTCAGGAGCAAGTCCCGGGTCTTCTGATAGGCGGGATTCTGCATGCGATCGAGATCGGACCGTACAAAACCCAGACCTGTCACACAGAGTTCAAAGTTCTCGGACAGTTTTCGAAACAAGGGCAAGCTGGTATCCGCATCATCACGACCGATCTGCGCGACGATTCCGTACGACCGTTTGCCGGTCTTCACATAGTCCACAAGGAAGTCCTTGTGATAGATGCGCCCAGCCGTTTTAAGCCGTCGAAGGTACTCAGGAAACAATCCCGCCATGAACAGGGTGAAATCACCAATATGGCGATGCACATCTCGTTCACGGTCCAGCGATTGAGCTTCGAGCATGACCTCGGATTCAAAGAGCAACTCGACAACCGAATCGACCTGCTGGTCCTCTCGGTTTCTGATCTTATAGAGCTGATCCGTAGAGGTGAAGTCGACCAGGAGGTTGGAGACGTACGATGTGACCTTCGTGTCAGGCCAGCCGAGATGTTCCGTAAAGCTCTTCTCGGTTAATGCGCCAAAGAGTTGCCGGAGCGGGTGTCGTGGAGAAACTTGAGTTCCCATCAGCACCTCCAATATGTGTCTTTAGTATATCAGAGTCGCGTACGATCTCACCGTCACCAGTTCTATCGGAACTCGATCGGCAGACCTTGAATCCGAACTAGCACCTCTCCCCGCTATCCACCACGAATGTCACCGGTCCGTCGTTTGTCAATGACACCTGCATATGTGCCGCAAAGACACCTGTTTCAACCAATGTCCCATCTTGCCGCAGATCAGTCGCCACCCGTTCATAGAGTCGCTTGGCCAAATCAGGAGGAGCCGCCTCGTCAAAACTCGGACGGCGTCCGTTCGAGGTCCGGCCCACTAGAGTGAATTGAGATACCAACAATACGGCGCCACCCACGTCCGTCAGCGATCGATTCATCTTGCCCTGGTCATCGGCAAAAATGCGGAGCCCCCGAATCTTATCAACCAGATACCGGACATCCGACTCATCATCGCCTTTCGCCACGCCCAACAGGACCAGGAGGCCGCATTGTATTCGGCCTACGACCTGTTCATCCACCTCTACCGAAGCGTGCGTGACTCGTTGGAGAACGGCTTTCATTGATTGGCGTTACCCTCGCTGCAGTTGAGTCAAGGTCCCTTCCAGAGAGAGCAACTTCCGTTTCAGGGATAGTCCACCGGAGAAGCCGCCGAGCGAGGCATCGTGGGCGACAATCCTGTGACAAGGAATCACGATCGGCAATGGATTCGCGCCGACTGCGTTGCCGACCGCGCGGGCATATTGTGATCCCCCCACACGTAACGCAATCCATTGGTACGAACGGAGCTTGCCGTACGGCACTCGCTGCAACGTCCGCCAGACCTGCCGTTGGAACGAGGTTCCCTGCGAGAAATCGAGCGGCACCTCGAAGCTGTTCCGTTTTCCTGCAAGATAATCGAGCAACTGCCGCTGGGCTGTCTTGAGTCCTGCGGAAGTGCCTTGTTGTAATGGCTCGTTTGACTGCGCTCTGAGATCAGACTCGACCGCCCGTTTTGACCGTTTCGGCAATACAATCGCGTGAATCCCTTTGGAGGATTCAGAGATTCCCATCCAACCCCACGGTGATCGAAAAATCATCACATTCTGCATGGACTGCTCCTTGCTATCCCGTCAATCGACCGAGCTTTCTGCGCACCATCCCCCACACCACACCCAATTCATCCGACCCAAACAAGGCATGGACGCCGAAATATCCGCCGATACTCATCCCAATGGCAGCGACAAGCATGGCTGACTTCTCGGTCCAGTCGTCAGGCTGAGTCCAGACCTGGGCACCAGCCACCCACCAACAGGCCATGACGATGGGCACACAGGCCACCAGCACTCGTCCAGCCGAGCGGATGACTGATTTCCACTCGACACCGCCCAGCCGGCGATTCAACACCATCACGAGAATTCCGCCATTGACCATCGCAGCCAGCGCGGTCGCAAGCGCCAGCCCTGCCGCCCCCAGGTGCGACATCAGCACCAGCGAGAACAGGATATTCGCCGCCACTGCAATCGCAGCGGAAATGGCCGGCGTGGTCGTGTCCTTCAACGAATAGAACGCCGAGACAATAATGCGCACCCCCCCGAAGGCCCACAAGCCAAGGGCATAGCACAGCACCGCAAAGGCAGTCTCAGCGGTATCGTGCGCTGTGAACGTGCCGTGCTCAAAAAAGAGATGCACAAGCGGCGTCCGCAGCAAGATCAAGCCCACCATCGCCGGCACGATGATAAAGAGGATCATGCGCAGACCGAACCCGAGCGTCGTGCGCAATTCGTCCAACGCGCCTCGTGCCGCTTGTGCCGATAAGGTGGGGAGGATGGCCGTGGCCAAGGCGACGCCAAAAATGCCAAGGGGAAATTGAATGAGCCGCATGCCGTAAAAGAGATAAGTCGGGCCTCCGGCAAAAAATGATCCCAGAATCGTGCTCACGGTGATATTGATCTGTGTCACCGACAACCCGAGCAGCGACGGAATCATCAGCCGACCGATCTTTCGCACACCGGGATGGCCGGGATTGAACGTGAATCCGAACAACATGCCGCGCAGCTTCAACCCAGGCAATTGCATTGCAAACTGCGCCGCGCCACCGGCAACGACACCAATGGCGACACCGAAAATGGGTTCCGGTAGGGTCGGCGCGAGAAAGAGCGAGCACCCGATGATGAACAAATTGAAAAAGACTGGAGAAAACGCCGGGGCCGCGAAAGCCCGCAGAGAATTGAGGATTCCCATGGCCAGCGCGGCGAGGCTGATAAAAATGAGATAGGGAAACATCATGCGCGTGAGCAACGTCGTCATCTCAAGCCGGGTCGGATCATCATGGAACCCCGGAGCCAAGAGCCAGACAATACCCGACGCCCCCAAGATCCCAAGTATGGTAATGCCGGTCACAATGGTCAGCAGCGTCGTGAATACGGCGCTGGCCAGCTCCCACGCATCCTGCTTGGACTTGAGCGTGTGATACTCGGTGAAGACGGGAATGAACGCGGCAGACATCGAGCCTTCGGCAAAAAGCTCACGAAGCAGGTTCGGGATACGATAGGCGACGAAGAAAGCATCGGCTGCTGGCGTGGCCCCAAAGAGCTTGGCGAGAACCATGTCACGGACAAAGCCGAGCACACGACTGGAGAACGTCGCGACCCCAATCATCCCAGCCGCTTTGACGACCGACTGATTCTCGTCCTGGGGTTTGATGGGAGCACCGGCCGAAACGGGAGACTCTGACATGGACCGGATTCTAGCGGAATGCTCGCGGGCCGTCTATCGGCGCATGAAGACGAAGCGTGAAGAGCTTTCCAGGCGTACCACTGCGTACAGGCCCATTCACAATTTGGAGTGGGAGGACGAGTCAGTGAGTCATCACCGAAGTGGGGTGCTGCGCGATTATAAAAAGAAGGAAAGAATGCGAGTTGATTTCTTGCTGAGCCAGCCCCTGGCGCTGGTCATCGATTCGCGCCAGAGGCTCTGAACACTCATCACGCCGCGAGTCGTTGAACAGGCGGCCGACTCGTGATGCTTAAGACGTTTGCGTCTACGTCTCTTGACCCCGCAGCCTTGGCCTGCGGCTTCATCTCCAAGGTCCCATTGAACACCACACCCTCTTCCATCGAAAGAACCGGAGTGACCAAACTCCCTTCCACCACGGCTGGAGCACGAAGCACAATCTGGTCCTCTGCGTGAATATCACCGTGGATGGTTCCTTGGCACACCACGGTCCCGGCTGAGACTTTGGCCTTGAGAACTGCCTCAGGCCCAACGAGCAAGCCGCCGTCGGTGTGAATTTCGCCTTCCAAGGATCCATCAATCCGTACCGTGCCTGAATAGGTAATGACCCCCTTGAACTCAACATCTTTGCCGACGAACGCCACCTCATCCGGAAGCATCGGCCCGCCCTTTGGTAGACTGCGCTTGTCCTCCACCCACCGCTCTCGTTCCACTTCTCCCCCTCCTGCCTCCTCCTGTTTCCACATGATAGGGCTCCCTCCTTATCCGAATAGTCCACACCTGCGCTGAACAGTCCCGCCAAGTCTCTTATCTATCGGTTGACTGCGGTGTTTTATTGAGGGCGGAACGGAAGGGAGCGGAGTTTTATGGCTCCTGGACCAATTCATTCGATAATTCATCAGGATTGTCTCCTGGACGACCAGGGCACACTTCAGCCAGAAGCACACCGCACGTCTGGATACTCTGACATACGCCACCGACGACATCTCCCGTCTTCAATCGATCGACAGCAGCCTCGACAACCTTCGACCATTGCTCACTCGGCACGTGTTGAAATAAAGGTCGGTCCGCCAACACGTGGATCTGGTGCTCCAAGAGAGACACCATGATCAGCACACCGGTGCGCTCGCGAGTCTGAGAGACGGCATGTTGCGCGAAAGCACGTTCAGCCCTGAGCCTGACTTTATGTCGCATCCGATCGGTCGGTGTGAGCAGGCGAACGATCGGGGCAAGGGTGCCGAGCCAGGCTCCTGCCCCATAGGCCAAGATTGTCGCCAGTACCAGCCAGGCGGCATTGGACGCATGCCAGCCCCAGGGAAGCCAGAGTAGTTCAGTGCTCAACAATAGAGTGAGGGTGAACAAGGCAAGAATCAACCCAGCGCGATGTTGCGTGTCGCGGTAGAGCCCGGACCGGCTGACGAGCATTGGGACGATCTCCGCATTCGTGTGTTCTTCTGCCGCATGCACCGCCAGCCTGATCCGCTCCCGCTCTTCGGCAGCAAGTCGCAACCCCTCACCAGTTTCCACTGGCACCTCCTCCCCCGAAGCTGCCGCCTCCTCCACTAAAGCCGCCCCCACCGAATCCTCCACCGCCACCAAGAGAGCCTCCACCCCATCCACCGCCGCGACTGCTGTACCAAATCCAATCATCTATACCGCTAGATCGACTTCTCCTTCCCCCGGTACCAGAGGCTCCAATCACCAGCAGGAGGAGCACGGTGATGCCGCTCGCCATGAGTGCCGGAACCAGCCAAGGCGCCAGGAGTGTGGAAATCCCTGCTCCCGCAACCGGGCCGATAAATCGATGGATGTTCATGAACACGATCCCCACGAGCAATCCAACAACGACGGCGACGACGACCTGCTCGATGACATCGCTCTCCTGTCGAGGGACTGTCTTCTCGGACGCCTGATAGGTCCCCTCGATTGTCTTGAGAATGGCGTTGATCCCGGCAGTGACTCCTCCAGGCATATCACCGGCACGAAACCGAGGCACGATCTCATTCCTGATGATCTGTGCCGATCGGGCATCCGTGAGGACACCCTCCAACCCATACCCGACCTCGATACGAACCTTGCGTTCCTGGATCGCCATCAACAGCAGAGCGCCGTTGTCGGTTCCTTTATGGCCAAGTTTCCAGGCCGTCGCCACGCGATGGGAGAATTCCTCGATCGCATCACCTTTGAGAGAGGGAATGATGAGAACAGCCACTTGATTGCTTGACTTGGTTTCATGCACCGCCAGTTGAGTGGTCAGCGACTCAACCGTGGAATTCGGCAAGACATGGGCGAGATCGACGACTCGCCCGGCCAGTGGAGGGACATCAAGGGCAACGGCAGGCGCCGCAAGCAAGACGGCGAGTAGGACGATTATGAGAGCCCAGCAGGACGAGAGGCGGCTCATTCTGAATGCTCTCACCTTTCGCCTCAGCTTCCCCTTCAACTTAAAACTTCACTTCTGGCGGTTTCGCTACAGCCTTTTCATCGGCGACGGTAAAGTTGGGGCGCTCTTCCAGGTGTAGGAGAAACTTGGCAGTCAGGTTGGTCGGGAAGTACCGGACCATCTTGTTGTAGTCCGCGACTCGATCGATATACCGCTTACGCGCCACGGTAATCCGGTTTTCGGTCCCTTCCAGCTGGCTTTGGAGGTCCCTGAAACTTTGATCGGCCTTGAGGTTCGGATAGTTTTCGGCAATCGCGATCAGTCGGCCTAACGCCGAGGTCAGTCCCGCTTGGGCTTTTTGAAATGCCTCGAATGCGGCTGGGTCCTTGAGCACCTCAGGCGTCACTTGGATGCCGGTCGCCTTGGCCCGGGCATTCACGACCCCCTCAAGCGTCTCTTTTTCGTGAGCCGCGTACCCCTTGACCGTCGCAACAAGGTTCGGGATGAGGTCGGCACGGCGCTGATATTGATTAATCACCTCACTCCACGCCGCCTTCGTATCTTCATCCAGGCCTTGGAGGTCGTTGTACCCACACCCGGACACAGAAAATCCACTGATCATCGCTAGAGTAATCACCGTCTTTTTCAACCAAGTACGCCCCATCGTTCCCTCCTTCAGCAGTAGAGCAGGACGCAATATCCCTTACTCTCGCAATCATGCTACCATGGGGATAATCATTAAGATATGTCGGTCAAGAGGGGGCTATGCCACGGAAACTATTGATTCACGAACCTGGTGGGTTTCAAGTGCGACACCGCGCCCTTGGCATCTATCAAGGGAGTGCGATCGACCTCGCCTTCTGGCACCCGTCGTCAGGCATGCCCGAACACGGGCTCTGTCGATTTTCAACAAAAGCCAAGGCCCAGGCGTTGATCGATGCGTTCTCCTCTTCAGCCTGCACGGAACCGATGGATCAACATGATCTGACCATCGAGCCCTACGATCGCGCCGAACATGACCGCTTGATCAGTGACTATCCGCTGTCGTCTGCCTGGGAGATGCCTGCCTAGCAGGATGCTGAAAAAGTCCGCTAGCAGCGTTCTCGCATCGCTCAGAGGCTCAACGTACCGAATCGTACGTCTCGCCTCTTCACTCGCTGCGGCCTTGCTGGCTACCTTTTTGAGCATCCTGGGGTGTATCGTGTTGTACTTCTTTCTGTCATATTTCAGCGGTGGTTGATGTATAAAATTGGGGGGCAGCAGACTGCTAGGCCGGGAAATCGAGGCTAGCCGGTGACGATCGGCTCGACAGCCTTGGAGAGGACATTGGACGTGGAACCCGAATGTGAGTGGATGAAGGTGAGCAGACGTTTATTCTCTTGGGCCTTGCGGAGAAACTTGAAGGCGATGCCGCGGGCATTCACGGACCGTACCATGGCCGCAACTTCGATGGGAGCTTCGTCATCGGCGAGGGCGATCTCCAGGTAGAAAATATCGTCAACCCGGACGTGGGTCTCGCTCTCAATGATGCACCCGCCCAGGGAAAGGTCCAGCACGGTACCCTCGCCCCTCACTTTTCCGCCGGAAAACGATAAGCATAGACGGACAGGGATACGGAGATGTTCCCGGCGCTCAATTGGGTGAGAGGATCCCGCCGTGCTCACGCGTCGGGCGAGGAAACGATGGCGACAGTCTTGGCACTGGAACGGAACAATCCAAATGAGCGCCGCAACTAGTTCGCGCGGGGTCTGCGGTCGTGCCTGCACGACATCGCCCTTGTAACAGCGTGGGCAGATCACCTGGCGACTCATTCGATGTGCCTCTTTCTCATCTCCACCCCACCACCAGCCTATAACCGCACTATAAAGGCCTTCCCCCTACAGTCAAGCTGATTGCTATCTGGCGCAAAGTGGCTTCCAGCATGCTTTTACACCATGTGAGAGATTGGCGTCGGCATCGCGCTTGGTGGCAAATCGCAACGAGAAGAGACCCTGCCGTCAGCGTACCGCCTAGGCGGACTCTGCATGGGGAGATTCCGGCTCAGCAGGAAGGCCGGATTCGACGACACCGGCTCGGACATATTCGCGATTGAGATTGGCAATGAAACGGACACTGATGCTTTTCGGGCAGACGGCTTCGCACTCATACTGATTGCCACACGAGCCAAACCCTTCTCGATCCATGGCCTCCAGCATTGCGCGCACACGATGCGTTCGCTCGGGCTTTCCTTGCGGCAAGATCGCCAAATGGGACACCTTGGCCGCCACAAACAGCATGGCCGAGGCATTCTTACATGCAGCGACACAGGCCCCACAACCAATACAGGACGCGGCATCCATCGCGGTTTCGGCCTGGTCCTTCCCGATCAATAAGACGTTCCCATCCACCGCCCCGCCGGTATTGGCGGAGATGTACCCACCTGCCTGCATGATCCGGTCAAGCGCGCATCGATCCACCACCAAATCTTTGATGATGGGAAACGCACGCGCACGCCACGGCTCAACCGTGATGACGGCTCCGTCGGGAAACCGCCGCATGTACAACTGACAGGTGGCCATGCCGCGGTCCGGGCCATGCGGGATTCCATTGATAACCAGGGAGCAACTTCCGCAGATGCCTTCACGGCAATCCTGCTCAAACGCTACCGGCTCTTCACCTTTGGCGATCAATCCCTGATTCACGCTATCGAGCATCTCTAAGAACGACATGCCGGAGCCGACGTCGTGAGCTTCATACGTCACAAACCGGCCTTTCTCGTCTGGACTCTTCTGGCGCCAAATTTTCAATGTGT
The DNA here is from genome assembly GCA_002869845.2 of Nitrospira sp. CG24B. GTDB lineage: Bacteria > Nitrospirota > Nitrospiria > Nitrospirales > Nitrospiraceae > Nitrospira_D. Next base: position 1,480,708 of record NEWS02000004.1, read on the forward strand.
ACTTCATGACCCGCCACCAGGCTTTCTCTTACTCTTTCCTCTACTCCCGCTCACCTCTCACCGATTATTGGTAACTTCTCGTGGTCGGCTGCACGAATTCGAAGGCAAGGGGCTCCTTGTGCAAGATAGGGACTGCATGCTCTCGGTACTCCCATGCGGCAACATGGGCAAAACAGGTATCGTCGCGCGTTGGTTCACCATCGGCCGTCTGATGCTCTTCGCGGAAATGCGCCCCGCACGACTCCTCCCGATGTACGGCATCGTGACAGAGCAGTTCAGCAAACTCGAGATAGTCAGCCACTCTCCCCGCATATTCCAGCTCTTGGTTGAAGGCTTCTCCTGATCCAGGAACCGCGACATTCCGCCAAAATTCTTCCCGTAGGGCCGGGATCGACCGCAGTGCCAGTTCAAGTCCTGCCTTGTTGCGAGACATGCCGCAGTGATCCCATAAGAATTTGCCGACTTCGCGATGAAATGAGGCCGCGGTTCGACGGCCTTTCGCGTTCAGCAGGCGGCTGATCCTGCCCGTCACGCGCTGAAGCGCCGCGCGTGATTCCTTGTGATTTTCTCCAACCGGTAAGAGCTTCGCCGTCGCCAAATAATGACCGATCGTATAGGGCAGGATAAAATAACCATCGGCGAGCCCTTGCATCAGAGAGCTGGCGCCGAGCCGGTTGGCGCCATGATCCGCAAAATTTGCTTCTCCAATCACGAAAAGTCCCGGGACAGCACTCATAAGATTGTAATCAACCCAAAGCCCCCCCATCGTATAGTGTGGCGCCGGATAAATCCGCATGGGGACGTGATAGGCATCTTCCCCTGTGATCCGATTATACATGTCGAAGAGGTTGCCATAGCGCTCGTGGACGACATCCTGCCCCTGCCGTTCAATCACATCGGCAAAATCCAGGTACACGCCCTGACCTCCCGGGCCAACGCCATGGCCTTCGTCGCACACAGTCTTCACGGCACGGGACGCGATGTCTCGTGGCGCAAGATTGCCGAAACGTGGATACCGGCGTTCCAGAAAATAGTCGCGTTCTTCGGCGGGTATGTCGCCAGGAGGCCGGTGATCCGCCGCCATCTTCGGCACCCACAACCGTCCGTCGTTGCGGAGCGATTCGGACATCAGGGTCAACTTGGCCTGGTGTTCATCCCCTGGCGGGATCGCCGTGGGATGAATCTGCATAAAGCACGGATTCGCGAATGCGGCACCCTGTTTCCACGCTCGATACGTGGCCGTCACATTGCTGCCGCTCGCATTGGTCGACAGATAGTACACGTTGCTGTAACCGCCGGTCGCAAGAACCACGGCATGGGCCGTCTGGATACTCACCCGTCCCGTGACAAGATCACGCACCACGATTCCTCGGGCCTGACCGTCAATCACGATCAGATCGAGCATCTCGGTCCGAGGGTGCATCGTGACCTGTCCACGTTCAATCTGCCAGCAGAGCGCCGAATAGGCGCCCAAGAGCAGTTGCTGTCCGGTCTGTCCGCGACAGTAGAACGTCCGCGAGACTTGGACACCTCCAAACGATCGGTTGGCCAACTGCCCGCCATATTCACGGGCAAAAGGAACACCGAGAGCCACACATTGATCGATAATTTGTGCACTGACCTGGGCAAGCCGATAGACATTCGCCTCTCGCGAACGAAAGTCTCCACCCTTGATCGTATCGTAAAACAGCCGAGCCACACTGTCCCCATCATCCTGATAATTTTTGGCGGCATTGATCCCACCTTGCGCCGCAATACTGTGCGCACGGCGTGGACTATCCTGAAAACAAAAGCACTCGACCTGATAGCCGAGCTGTCCCAAGGTCGAGGCCGCGCTGGCTCCCGCAAGGCCGGTGCCCACGACGATGACCGTGATTCTCCGCTTGTTATTCGGACTCACTAATTTTTCGCTGAATCGATGTCGGTCCCATTTGGTTTCCAGCGGGCCGACAGGAATCTTCGGATCAAGTTTCATCATCCGCGTACGATCCCCAAGAAGATGGCTAGGATGATGGCGACATTGCCAAGAACGACCAACAGCGCGACCGTGGGACCCGCGACCTTGAAGAGTCGGTTGAATGCGGCATGTTCAAGCCCCAAGGTCTGTAAACTGCTGGTGACGGCATGGTTCAGATGCAAGCCCAGCCCCAGCTGACCCGTCAAGTAACACGCCACGATAAATGGATTCTGAAACGCGTGGACGATCTTCCCATACACATCACGATGTCCTTCGGTGTCGAGGCGATCGGCAGAAGAGGGATCGATGACTCCGGCCGTCAGATGCAACAAGTGGAATAGGATAAAGAGTAAGAGTACAAGGCCGGAGGCGGCCATGGTGCGGGACGCAAACGATGCTTGGCGATACTCGCGAACCGCATAGGAGACCGGGCGAGCACGACGATTTCGCAAAGTCAACTGGATCGCCAGGACGATGTGAAGGACCGCAAGGCTCAGCAACCCGATACGGGCGGTCCATAGAAAGATCGGCATATCCCGGAGCATTGCTGCATAGCCATTGAGCGCATGGGATCCTTCGAATACTTGTAGGTTTCCCAACATGTGAATAATCACATAGAGAACGAGCCCCAGCCCGCTTAGGGCCATGACGACTTTACGGCCGACTGAGGACTGGAAATGGTGAGACGGGTGTGCCATCCGCGATCATTATACACCGCTTGGATTCACGAAGACTCACGGGAACGATGGAGAGGTGCCCTGACACACGAAGATACAGCGGCGGAGTGCGTTGCGCTCGCTGAGTAGTCGCACGTACTAAGGATGTTATCAAGCGTTCGGCGGTCCAGACCGTGGCGTCACTCGCTTAGCTTGGAGCTCCCGGGGCTCGGACGAATGCATCTCTGGGACAAGCACGGCGAGCGCCATGACACAATTCCGCCCACCTTCCTTGGCAGCATAGAGCGCCTTGTCCGCTTGATCGATCAGCTCCAACGGCGTCCGTGCTCCAAACGCGACGGCTGACACCCCGATGCTCACCGTCAGTGTCAAACCAGACACCATTCGAAGCCGGCTGCCCGCCTCAGCCCCAACACGTATTCGCAAACGTTCCGCCAGATCCGTCGCTTCGGCCAGCGTCGTGCGAGGGAACATCAGACAGAACTCTTCTCCTCCATAGCGCCCGACCGTGTCCGTCAACCGCAACCCCGCGGAGAGACAGTTGGCGACTGCTTGGATGGCTTGATCGCCGATGGCATGTCCATATTGATCATTCACACGCTTGAAGTGATCAATATCGACCATCACACAACAGAGATCGCTTCCGTGCTCGCGGCTCTCCGCAAACGCTTTCTCAAACAGCGCGTAGAACGCACGGCGGTTCAGACATCCGGTGAGCGGATCGCGCGAGGCCAAACGCTCCAACTCGCCATTTTGCCGCAAGATTTCTGTCTGCGCCGACTCAAGATTTACCACGGTTCGCATCAGGGCGCCGTTGATATCCGTGAGTTGCTGGTTCGCGCGCTGGAGCTCCGCTGTGCGTTCCTCGACCAAACGACTCAACTCATACAGCTGTCCAACAGCCTTATTCGCCAAGTCCCATTTCCAGCAGAGCGCGGTGGCGAGCTGTAAGGCTTCAATGCCGTTAAATGGCTTCTGCAGAATGAGTAACTTATCGGTTCTCCCTATCCGTTCTCTGATTTCTTCCCAAGGCTGATCGGAATAGGCCGTGCAGACGACTACCTGCAATCTGGAATCCGCTTTCCAGAGATGTTCGATGGTTTCCAGTCCATCCCACCCAGGCGGCATCCGCATATCGACAAAGGCGACCGCATAAGGACGGTCCTCGCTCCTTGCGGTCTCCATTGCGGTAAGTGCCGCCTGACCTTGATCGACGCAATCAACCTGGAAAGATTCATGGGATGGGACAGGGATCGATCCCCCGAATAGCGCGGAACGAGCCAGCCCGAAGGCCTCCAATCCCGTCTCGGATTGAAGTATGCTCCGGAAGTCGTCATGGATCGATGGATTGTCGTCCACAACGAGAACGCGTCGATTGAAACTACCCGTCGACACTCGTCACAACTCCTCTATTCTCACGTCTCTTCACGAGGCTAGGCCTTAGACCACCTTCGCCAACACCGTCTGGGCGGAAGGCTTTTGGAGTTGAATCGTGCACCAAAACGTCGATCCTTGCCCAAGGACACTGTCGACACCTACGATCCCCCCCATCATGTGCGCCAGCTGCTTGACAATGGCGAGCCCAAGTCCTGTCCCGCCATACTTGCGCGTGGTACTGCCGTCAGCCTGTGTAAACGGTGTAAAGAGCTTGGCTTGGACGGCGGGCTCGATGCCGATGCCTGTGTCCCGCACTTTCAGACAAAGCGTTGTCGCATCGACAGTATCCTCAGCGACCGACACGTGGAGGGCGATTTCTCCCTGGGTCGTGAATTTGATGGCATTGCCCAACAGGTTGGTCAAGATCTGCCGAATGCGCACCGGGTCACCTCCGTATTCCGGAAGGAGATTGTCAGCGAGCACAACCGTCAGCCTCAGCCCCTTGCGCTCAATGGGGCCGGAAAATAGTTCCAGGATATCTTTCACAAGCTGGCGCAGATCGAACCCGATGCTTTCGAGCTTGAGTTTTCCTGATTCAATCCTCGAGATATCGAGGATATCATTGATGACTTGCAACAGCGCCATCCCGGATTTGTGGACAGTCTCAATGTATCGACGCTGCTTGTCGTTCAGAGGTGTCTTCAGCAGCAGTTCACTCATCCCGAGAATACCGTTCATGGGCGTGCGAATTTCGTGGCTCACGTTGGCAAGGAATTGCGACTTCGCGACATTGGCAGCCTCGGCCGCTTCTAACCGTTGGCGCGCCTGACGCGCCAGCTTCCACTTGGAGGTGAGGGAGGCGGCCAATTGCGAGACCTCCACACTGGAAAATGGTTTTTGCAGAATCAGGAGACGGTCGTCGCAGCCCAATCGGCGAATGATGTCGTCCCAGGAATGGTCGGTGTAGGCCGTGCAGATGACCGTCTGAATCTCGGGATCAACCTCCCACATACGCTCGATGGTCTCCAGCCCATCCCATCCCGGAGGCATCCGCATGTCCACAAACGCCACCGCATATGGCCGTCCTTCTCGGCGCGCCATTTCCACGAGGGCCAGCGCGGCTTGCCCCTGATCTGCATAATCCAGTTCAAACTGCACAAGAGCCTTCTGAAACGATTCGCCCCCAAATAACGACGCGCGTGCTTCATCCAGCCCCTGTGTCTCCGTTCCCGGTTGAAGAATTTTGCGAAAATCCTCGTGGATCGAGCGATTGTCATCAATGACCAAGACTCGAAGGTGCTGACGATGCTTGTCGATATCCGTATTCATACAGCTCTCTCTGACTGTGCCAACCAGCGATGCCGCTTAGGCGGCACGGGAACCAATGGTAGGTAACCACTGGTGGACCGCCTTCTGTATCTCTTTGAGCCCCACCGGTTTTGGCAGGAAACCGTCCATCCCTCCAGCAATACACGCAGTTTCAACAGTACTCACTGCGTAACCGGACAATGCGAGAATCGTGACAGGCCTACCGTCCCCTCTCGTAAATCCTCGACGACGGATTTCTGCTGTCGCAGTCAATCCATCCATCTCCGGCATTTCGCAGTCCATAAGGACCAGGTCGTATGGGCGCCTCTCAAGCGCCTGGATCGCTTCTCGACCCGTACCCGCCGTATCGGCTGATTCCCCGCAGAGCTCCAGCATGCGAAGAAAGACCTCTTGGTTCGTTGGATTATCTTCAGCCAAGAGGATACGCGCACGTGACCGTGGCTTGGAGGAATGGACGCCCGGGATCCTATCTTGGTTCCTAGTGATGAATACGTCAGACGTCGAGTGGTCATCCACCTGCTTGCGCTCTAGACCAGCTCGGTCGCTCGCGCTCACCTTCTCAAGACAGACCGTAAACCAAAACGTGGAACCGTTTCCTGGGATACTGGTGAGACCGACGTCTCCACCCATCAAGGAGACAAGTCGTTGAACAATCGCGAGGCCTAAACCTGTCCCTCCGTACCGCCTCGTCATCGACCCATCAACCTGAGCGAATGGATCGAAAATTTTCTGCTGCGCCTCCAGAGGAATACCGATTCCGGTATCGCACACCGTCATTTTGAATAAGACCTTCTCCTGTCGATCCTCGAGACGCGCAACATGGATCAGGATGCCTCCTCGTTCCGTAAATTTCATGGCATTGCTCACGAGGTTCATCAGAATCTGCCGAAGGCGCAAGCTGTCCCCTCGCCACACAGCAGGTAACTCGGGGTCGATCTGACATTCTACACTGAGCCCCTTTCGTCGCGAGGGTTCATGGAATAGACCAGCAACGTCCTGCACGGTTGCAACCAGGTCAAATCCCGCGATGTGGAGGTCCATCTTGTCCTCATCGATCTTGGACAAGTCGAGAATGTCGTTGATGATCTGAAGCAACTGCTCGCCGGAATGATGGATGGTTTGGACGTAATGACGCTGCCGGTCGTTCAACGAGGTTGAGAAAAGCAGCTCATTCATGCCGAGCATCGCGTTCATGGGCGTCCGGATCTCATGGCTCATACGGGCTAAGAACTGTGACTTGGCCTGATTGGCCTTATCCGCCGCCACCTTGGCCTCTTTAAGGGCCTCGACCATTTTCTGTAATTCATCGTTGCGCTGTTGGAGCTCAGCCGTCCGTGCAGCTACCTGTTGCTCGAGATGCTGGTTCGTCGCCTGGAGTTCTCGATTGCGGGCATTGACCTGTGCAACGAGATCTTCGATCTGTGACCGGATGTCCCGTCCCAACTCCCACTTCCTGGTCAGCGATGCGGCAATCTGTTGGACCTCAATGGAATCGAACGGCTTCCGAAGGATGAGCAACCGGTCGCTCATTTCGAGCCGTCCGGCAATCTCCGCCCACGAATGGTCTGAATAGGCCGTACAGATAACCACTTGAAGCCGTCCGTCCGCCTCCCAGAGCCGTTCGATGGTTTCCAAGCCGTCCCACCCCGGCGGCATCCGCATATCGACAAACGCCACCGCATACGGACGTCCTTCCCTTCGCGCCATGTCTACCAGGGCCAACGCGGCTTGTCCTTGATCCGCATAATCCAGTTCGAACCGGTCCAGCGCTTCTACAAGTGGCGTGTCTCCGAACAGCGTCGCCCGTGCGCGATAGAGCCCCTCTTCCTCAGCTGGCGCTTCAAGGATTCTGCGAAAATCCTCATGGATAGCCCGATTGTCGTCGACGACCAAGATTCGAAGGTTTTTATTGTTGGCGCCCATCATCCGTCATGTCCTTCTGTCCGCTGAGAGGAGGAGCATTTTTGCTCAGGCCTTAGGTCTGAGTTTCTTGTCTTCCACCCGCCATGAACACATGCATATCATTGATGAGAGAAAGGAGATCCTGCGCGCACCGTTGGAGTGTCATCGCATGCTCACGCTGGCCGGGACTCAGAGGACTATCCAGCAAGAGATGCACTTTCCTGACGAGTTCATTCATCGGGGTCAGAATTTCATGGCTCATAATCGCGAGAAATTCTTCCTTCTGACGGAGGGTCGCCTCAAGATCGTTCCGAGAAGGAGCTGGCAGTATGTCCGCAGCCCGACTGACAATATTTGCTTGCAGACGCTCATTCGCCTCCCGCAACTCGGCTGTTCGTTGACTCACGCTGAACGCAAGACTGTCAATCTGCAGTTTGACAGAGCGTGCCAGATTCCATTTCTTTGTCAGCGCGTTCGCGATTTGAACAACCTCGATGCTGTTGAAGGGCTTCATCAGAATGAGCAGCTTGTCGGTGTCTCCGATACGCCGACTTACATCTTCCCATGGATGATCAGAATACGCGGAACAAATCACGATTTGAACATCAGGATCGGCATACCACAGATGCTCGATGGTCTCGAGTCCATCCCATCCCGGCGGCATCCGCATGTCCACAAATGCCACCGCATAGGGATTCCCTCTTTGATAAGCATTCTGAGCCAGACCAAAGCCCTCACGCCCCTGGCTCGCGAAGTCCAGCTCATAGCGTATTTGTGATGGAAGCGTCGGAACCTCTCCAAACAAGGCTGCCCGAGCTTGAGCCAATGAATCGGAATCGGCGAGCGGCATCAGGATCTTACGGAAGTCTTCATGGATGTTCGCGTTATCGTCAATGACGAGAATGCGCCGATTGTCGGTAGCCTGATCGCTGTTCATGCTGCGTCTTCCACCACGACCAACGGGAGCTCCAGAGTGAACGTCGCACCACACCCCTCGCCCGCACTCTGCCCGTGCAACGTTCCGCCAAGATTGTTGGCGACGATGGCCGCGCTATGGAGCCCAAGTCCATGACCGGCCTTTCTCGTTGTAAAACCCTGTGCAAACAGCCGGGGGAGATGCTCCGGTTTGACCCCGATGCCGGTATCGATCACCTCAAATTGAGCACAGGTCTGAGCGGAAACCACTCCGATGCGCAGCGTAAGACGGCGGGAGCTCCCCGAATGCTCCACCATGGCGTTCTTCGCGTTGGTGATCAGGTTGACCAATACCTGCAAGACTTGGTGTCGATCCGTCATCATCATAGGGACTGGACTGTATTCCCGTACGATTTGGATGTGGTATTTCTCCGGCTCGGGGAGCGCCATCACGACTGCCTGTTCCATGAGATCTTCAGCAGACGCAGGTTCACGGATATTCCCTGCACGGGCAATATCTTGCTGTGACATGATCACTTGCTTGATGTGATCGACTTTCTTCACAAGCGAGTCGAGTTCACCTTGGATCGTCTGATGGCTTCCACTCAAAGATTCGGCCACCAACCCCAGATACGACGGGATCTGCTTTCCCTTCGGGTCTACGGTCAAAAAGTCCTGCAAATTGTCCTGATGCTCGTTGAACATCGATGCGATCCGACAGACATCGCCCACCATCGGCTTTTTAAGCGTTTTGAGCAGCGTATCCGTCGACACATTAATGCTATTGAGGACGTTCCCGACATTATGCAGTACACTGGACGCCACATCCGCCATGCCCGCTTGGCGCGAGGCATTCATGAGTTGCTGGTACAGCTTTTCCTTTTCCGCCTCAGCTTTTTTCCGTTGACCCATCTCGACGTGCAAATTCGTATTCGTGGCCTCGAGTTCCTGGTTCTTCTGCATAATTTGAACACGTGATGCTTCTAATTCACTATTCGCGTCCTTGAGTTGAGAATTGGCTCGATCAAGTTCGGTGACGTCGTGAAACGAGACGAGCGCCCCTCTGACTGTAGACCCATCGTCCATAATCGGAACCGTATTGACGATGAACTTTCGCTGTTCCCCATCGGAGAGATTCATAATGAGCGGGATATTGTCGAGCGAGCGCCGGTCCATAATGGCCCTGGTCCACGGATACACCATGAGCGAATCCGTTGGAGTCATCGACTTCCAGCCAAGCGTCCCGAGATCGGAGCCAATCAACGATGTCACGGGCTTATTGACGGCGCGACTGAATGAATCGTTAGCAAGAATAATCACGTCTCGCATGTCGATCATCGCTACGCCCTGCGTCAAGGCATCGAGCGCCGCTTTCACACGTGTGGGGACAATGCCGGAGGGATCGAGCTGACGGAGCGTGCGCTTCATGAAAAAGAGGTAGCCGAAGAACCCCATCACGCTCACAAACGCAAGGAAGCGTATCCATGGATCGGAAAGAAAGCGGTCTATTCCTGAGCCTTCAGATTCACGAAACGCCAATTGGAGCACACCCCATGGTTGATCTCCTGAAAAGATCGGGACTTGAAGGGATTGAAGCGTCGATTGGGCACCCAGCGGCTGAACCCAAACCTGTGCATGTGGGCCAACTTGGGCAACGATGCCGCCGTCTTTTTGAAGGAGCGCCAGTGAGGAGATTTCGTGATTCCGCTTAGCCAACGTCTCCATGGCAAATTGAATCGTTTCAATCTGATTCCGCTCCGCTAATGCGGAATATTGAACAGCCAGGGCTTCGGCTAAATCGCGACGATATTCGAAGACCTGGCGATCACGATTGGGCACGAGATCGACAAGTGAATAGCCAGCCAACATCACGCTGATCGTCAAGCTGACCAAGCCGAAACTGATCCAGATTAGGGGTGTCACTTTCATGACTGAGTTCCCTTCATAGGCATCGATTTCGGCTGTGTGTTCCGTGATCCGAAGATTTCAAGACTCGATCTAAACCACAGAACTGCCTAATGTCCTGGTCGTTTTCCTCACGCATCTTGCGGTCGCGCTTCCGGCGGGTGAGCAGTTCGCCCCCCCAGTACAGGCAGTGGATCAAAATGTCTCCATGCCGACATCGAAACGAGGAAACTTGCCACCAGAGACCCACCGCGCAGAATCCAGGCGATAAGCCCAGCAGATACCGCCACTCGCTCAATGAGGTGACTCTGAGACTCTCGCTCTTGCGCTCCACGCTCCAGCTTCTCAACCAGCCTGATCAAACGCTCGGCAAGCTTGTGACCAACGGCAAGGACCCTTTTCGCTGGCAGTGAAAAAGGCCAACCGGTACTATCGGTCGCTCTGAACTGACGGTATTCGCTTACTTACCCCTCGCAAACGTACGACTTGCCATCACTGCTCTTGCCGTCGAACCTCAGCTGCTCCCATTCCCGACACATTTGTGACCAGTGCCTCCGTACTTATCGGCACAAAAGGCGGTAGTATTAAAGGCAAGGCGTTACCACCGCCGGACGGTTGCCGTTGGCCGCAAAACTGTCGTCGGTCGTGGCGTCCAGGATCACCGCACCCGAGATGTTCGACAGTGCGGTGGCCAGGGTGATGGTGTGCACGCCGGTGCAGCTGATGTTGAAGTTGATGGTGTCGGTGCCGCCGTTGCTGTTCGCGTCGGTGATGGCCTGGCGCAGCGAGCCGGCGCCGCTGTCTAAGATGTTGGTGACGGTGTAGGTGGCAAGACGCCTTCCCACGTGGTTTGCGTAGCCTCTGCAATCACGGTCGAGCTCTCAATCGTTCCAGTCGATCTCTCGAGTCGCCAATTGGCAAATTCTGAGGCATACCCGGTACGGTCGGTGCTCGCAGCCACATCGGCGCCGGTGAGATTTGCGAGTGTGCTTATCGCAAGTTGTCCGCCGTCACCACGGCCGAAATTACAGCCGTAGATCAGGAGGTCGGCATCAGCCGACAAGCTCTGACCAATCTGTTGAAACCGTTCGGCATAGCGTGTGCTAATCGAATCATGCGTCAAGAAGCTGGCGCCGAGGTGCAGTTCCGCTTCATTGCCCTCGGCAATGAGATGAACCACATCAACTCCTGTGCGACCGGCGAGTATCTCCGCCATCTGCTCGACGCCGTCGCGATTTGCGTCGAGGATCACGACTTCGACGTTTAGGCTGATGCCGTCGAGCAGTTGCTGGTAGTCGCGTACGCTGGGGGAGAGAAACACGATTTCCTGCAGGGCGGACGAGGTATCGTAGGCCGCCAAGGCATCAAAGAGGGCCTGATCGTTGGCGCTGAATTGCGGCTCGCCAGTCGGCGCCGCATCAGGCAGGGCATCGCCGACGGTCACGTCCTTAGGCGACGAGAGCGCTTCGGCTTGACTCTGGGCGAGTAGCTCGGTGGCAACGGTACTGAGCGTGGCACTGCCCGCCCCATCGAACATGATCCGTGGTTCGAGCGCAAACCAGGAGGCTTTGGAGGAAGGATGGGGCGCGGCCGCCTGCATGGAAGTAGGCTGATGGCCGCACACTGATTGTGCTGCAGTCTTCTTGCGTCGACGTAGAATTCTCATGGTATGGAGAAGAACGGAGTTCTCCGATTTACCAGAAATAACTCAGCAAGGCAGATGCCACTCCTCGAAACAAATTTCCCTTCTTGACAGGGGCTTGAAGCGTGGTTCGTGCGAGGGCGGCTGGTTTCGAGTCTCTCGTTTCAAGTTCGACGTATGAATTTGAGCAATTCGAAACACATAACGAGAAACCTGAAACGTTTGATCCTGAACCACTTGGCGAGAAATGAGCGTTATGCCCCGCTTTCACGAATTAAGATTCGGACGCCCTTCTCCCAGGCCCGTTGAGCAAGACTGATGCGAGGGCCATCCACCAACACGGTGCCCCGTACGGCTTGATTCCATCGGGGAGCCGATTCGACAAGGCGCAGGGTAATCCGATAGACGGAAGTCTCAGGCCGCAACCGATGGCTGGCATCTTTCCGCACCGGCACCTCACCGCCGTAGAGCGAGGCCAGATAGGGGACCGTGAAGCTGCTTTCGTCGATGTCCCGGATCTCGACGATCTGTGCCTTCATGCTCGGCCGCTCTGCCCCTTCGGGAATGAATCGGGCTGACTGGCCTGAGCGGAGAGAGCCGACATCCGTTTCGGGAGCCAGCGCATGCAGCTCTTCCCCTGCTGGATCAACGACATACGCAAGCGGTAGTTCCTTATTAATCCAGCGTCCCACATGCAACGCCTCTGCACGGTCGGTGACTCGTCCCGAGATCGGCGATACGAGCGAGAGCGTCTGCTGTTGTTGCACAAGGCCATCGAGCTGCGAGAGCCGTGCCTTCAGCGCTTCGATTGTGACCTGATGTTTTGACAATTCTTGTTGATCAACGAACTGGCGCCGTCCTCTCAACTGTTCGACTTCGATCCGCTTCTGCGTTAATGCCACCTCTTTTTCCAGTACCGGGGACTCCAGAGTAATGAGTCCGGTGCCCTTCTCTACGTGACGGCCTTCCGCTAACGTCAGCTCGACGATTCTGCCCGGAGCCGGTGCATAGATCGTGGCATGGGGCATCGATTCCAACACAGCCGGGAGGGTAATTCGATCCGACCACGGGACGAAGAGCACAGCCATCAGGACACCCACCGCACCGGCGGAGATCCATATTCGTCGCTGTTCGCGAACCGCGCAGCGGAGCATCCACCAGGCCTTGAGTTCACGCATAATCGGCAGCACGATGAACCAGCCGATTTCAAAGGCGAACAGGATGAGCCCCAGCAACTTGAAGAAGAAGTGATAGACCACCAAGGCGATCCCCAGAAACAGCAAGAACCGGTACGCCCACGTGGCCCAGGCAAACCCGACCAAGAAGCGTCGCCGCGCCGCAGACACCGGCTCTGGCATCAGCTGGTCCAGACCGAACAACAGCCTCCTGAGTTGCCACTGTCCAAAGGCAAAGGCCCGCTCATGCAGATTTGGGATGCCGAGTAAGTCGGAGAGTACGTAATAGCCATCGAACCGCATGAACGGATTCAGGTTAATCGCCGCCCCCAGCGCCAAGCTGGTCGTCGCCATGAGAAATACCAGGCTTCTTCCCACCCCGTCATCCAGAAAGCTCCACGCGAAGATCGCAAGCGCCGCCAATGCACATTCCACAATCATCCCGGCAGCCCCGATGGCGGCACGCTGACGTCGGGAGGTCAATTTCCACGCATCGGAGGTGTCGGAGTACAGCATCGGCACGAGTAAGATCGCGGCGACGCCCATAGTCGACACGCGGCAGCCGTAGCGTGTGGCAGTATAGGCATGTCCGAGCTCATGAAAGATCTTGACGATAACCAGGCAGAGCACGTACAGCGCAAAGCCGCGCGCCGTGAAGAAGTGCAGCATGGTGGCGGCAAACGTGTCCCACTGACGGGAGACGAGATAGATCCCGATCAGCCCGATCAGTCCAATGATCCATGCCACGGCTGGGGCAAAGAGCCATTCCACAAACGGAAGCGTCGCACGAAGAAATCGACCCGGCCGCACTAATGGCACTTGGAAGAACAGATAGTGGTGGGCCAACCACGTCAGCCACTGTGGCTTGGCCGCTTCCGCTTGGGCGAGATAGGCTCGATACCCTCCCTGCGGTGGATCGCGCATGAGATGATTGCTGTGTAAGAACCGCAGAAATGCGTCGACATCCCCGGCAGTGACGCGGCAGGTCGTCTCAGCATGAATCGCGGACATGATGGCTTCCGCTGACCGACCCTTCCAACGCAAGAGCATTTGATAGGCCGGCCAGCCGATCTGGAAATACTTGCCGCGAAGCTGGTCTACCAGAACCCAGGTCGGCGACCCATCAGCAGCTGGAGCCCCGGCCAGGAGCTGAAGATCCTCTCGCAGCGGCGGTAAGATGGATTCACGCGGCGGATCCGGTGATGGTGTCATAGCCCAATCCACGGCCTGAGCGCGGAAATCGGACGGCGGAATAGGTAGGTGAACAGCGACACATGCTCTCCGTAAATCTTCGCGCTGCCCTGCCAGCCGATCCGTAATTCCGGCGCGCCTTCTCCAAGCTGTGCCGTGACACGATAGGCTAACGTGTTGTTCGGCAGAACTTCGGCATGGTAGCTCGCATGACTCACCGTGGCCTGCACGCTGGATAACGGATGCGCGTTGAGAAATAACGACACCGCTGCCCCTTCATGGAGCACAATGGCATCGTCGACCGGGAGATCAATTCTGACTTCCACCTGCCGGGGGTTCGCCAGTTCCATCATGCGTTGGCCGACGACAACCGGTTTTCCGATCCAATCGGATTTATCGCTGTACAAAACCAGGCCTGCCTGTTCAGCCTTGACCTCAACCTTGGCCAATCGTTCGTAGGCGTAGTTTCGCTCCGTTTCCCGCAACTCCACTTCCGCCTTCAACAGCGGCACATCGGCCTTTTGGTCGGCTGCCACGAACGCCCCCTGAGCCGCGCGGCGATACTGCGCCATCGCCACATCCAGGTTGCGTTCCGCGATCTGATAGTCGCTGCGGAAGGTCGTATCTTCGTATCGGAACAACAGATCCCCTTGTGTGACTTCGGTATTCGGCAGCACGGCAATGTCCGCGATGACTCCGTCGATCGGCGCACTGACAATCAACGGCTCCTTGGCCACAATCTTCGCGGGAGCCACGGTCGACATGGGGACGGGAATGATCAGCGCGCCCACCAACGCTCCGGCGAGCAGCCATGTCCTCGTCCGGCTCAGGCCCCAACGCCATCCGAGATTCTTGGATGGACCAACCGCACGCCAGGCGTAGGCATAGGCCTCGCTGAGTCGTTGAAGCACCGTGACTTCGTGTTCCGGCCATAGCTGATCGCGCGTGAACCACAGGCCGCCCAACATCTGTCCATCTGGATGTGTCAACGGGCACCACAGACCATGGCCAAGCGTGAATTCAGTCCACTCTGACTGGAGTTCGGGAGGACAATCGGCTTCTTCAACCTGCCGGATATCGTGGCTGTTCGAAGTCTCGCGCAGGCGCTGGATCAGTCGCTCGGTCCATTGCATGAAGGGCACCGTACGGTCAACGACTGGCACGCTTGATGCGGCCCGCACTTCATACTTCGACGCAGCAGTCGAAGACGGAATCAGCAAAACAGCCTGTCTATACGAGACCAACCGACGAGTTTCGTTGACAATGAGAAAGTGCAGCTCTTGCTGAGTTGCGGCAGCGCGTACCATCCTCTCCAACTGTAAGAGGGTGGCCCAGGGTGTGTTTTTCGGTAGCGTGCTGTGGGGTGTGGTTTCTGCTGTGACCATGTCGGTGTGGTCAGTGTAGGCCTTCAGCAAACGCTGCGATACCGCTCATCCCGGCGAGAACCTTGTCGGGCTTGGCCCGAAAGAGACCTTTGACTTTGACTGTCTGGCTCGCAGGATCGACGTTCGCCCCGATATCTTCCACGACAGCCGGATACCGGAGTCCCGTCTCATCGATCGAGTATTCGAAGGGTGTGCCGACCTTCAACCACGTCAGTGACTTCGACGGCAAGATCAGTTCGATCTCAAGCTGGCTGTCGTCCAAGAGGCTGATGAGTTGATCGTTGGGAAAGACATTTTCGTGTTCATTCACGATGGTTTTGACCACACGTCCTGGAAACGGTGCCAAGACGGTACAGCCATTCACGTTGATTTGCGCGGCTTGCACGGCCGCGAACGCTTTTTCGGATTCGGCCTGAGACACTTCGAGCTCCAGTTGCCCCACGGCTTGATGTTCGGACAGGCGAAGGTTGTTCTCATAGGTCTTCTTCTTGCCGCGGTGTTCGGCCCGAGCGCTGGCGAGTTCCGCCTCATACTTTGAACAATCGAGTGCGACTAAGAGGGCTCCCCTTTTGAATCTCTGCCCTTCTTTAACTGGAAGCCGGCTGATTCGGCCTTGGACCTGGCTGGCTAACGTCGCTTGTGCCGTCGCCTTCACCACGCCTCGGATCGTGTTCAGTTCAGCCGCATTGCCCATCGGTTTGGCATCTGCGGCGGTCCCGGCGGTCGCCGGCAGGACGGCGATCAGGAGCCATGCGCCCACCAGAGCACCGTCGATTGAACGGCTACCATGGTTCTTCACTTGAGCAACTCTTTACTCTTCCTCCACCCTGCGCGGAGCTGGAGGGCAAGATCCGACACGCCCTGTTCCTGTTTCAGATCGTTCGGCAAGATGTCCTCTCCAACTGCCGCCAGGAGCGCCGCCCAGGCCGTTTGGGCCTCGGCTTCCACGGCGTCATAGCGGAGTTGTGCCGCCACTTGAGCCACTCGCTCGCGCAGCACCGATTGTTCGCTCAGTTTGGCGGTGCGCCAGGCCACCCGCGTCTGCTCGGCAATTTGTGATTGCGTGTCGTAATACAGGGCAGCAGTCGATACCTCTTTCTTCGCATGTGCCACCTGCGCCACACTGACATGGACCTGTGACATCACCGCCATGGTCAGGGCGAGGTTCTGCGTGTGAAGCACTTTGTCTTGCGCCTCGATGGTCTTAGCCCGCGCTGGATAACGCAAGAGGTTGAGTAAATTCCAACTTGTGCGTGCCGCATAGGCTGCCCAGTGGTTATTAAAGAGGAAAGTATTGCTGCTGTAGTTGCCTCCGACTTGGAGATTCAAGCTGGGCAACATTTCCAAGATCGCCGCTTTGGCCTCTCGCGCGTTGATGCGACGCCGATAGTCAATCATCCGTAGCTCTGGGCGAGCCTGAAGCGCCCGGTCTTCCAGAATCGCCATATCAGACGGAAGTTCGATTGTGTTGGCTTCCCGCTCTGGCACCAGCAGAGCGAGATCCTTCTCTTGCCCAGGTGGCAGATTGATCAGCGCGGACAGTTGAAGTTTGGCGGTATTCAGTTCTCTGAACAACTGTTGAATGTATCGTTGGGTATTGAGGAGATCGAGCTTGTACTGCAAGGGAACCAGTGGCGAACTGAGCCGCTCATCCTGAACCGCTTGGGCCTTGTCGAGCGCATGGTTCACCCACTCGTCCAAGAGCCGGAGGGACGGAAGAATCCGCTCGGCGCTCACCGCCCGCCAATAGGCGATGCGCACATCTTGTATCACCCGATTGGCGACACGCCGCCGCTCCTCGTCGGCAATCAACACGTCGTCCGCCGCTTGCTTGGCGCGGATGTAGGACAAGCCAAAATCCAGCACATTCCAACTGAGCGAGAGATCGGCCGAGAAAATGTTTCGTTCAGCGGAAGTAAAGGGTTCGAGCACCTGCCGCCCAGTGAGCAAGGACTGTGCAACACCGCCTGGGAAATTGTTTCGTCCGTCAAAGCCGGCGTTCGCGGCCAGACGAGGCAACATCGCATAGTGCGAGAGATCAAGCTGCGTCTGCGCCAGCATCTTGTGCATCAGCTCGACCCGCGCGTCGAGGTTATACTTCAGCGCCCGAGCCATCGCTTCGTAGAGGTCAACCGGGCCATTGAGCGGCTCTTGATCTTTGGTCAGAACTGCTCGGTCTTCCTTCACCCGCGATTGGACTTCATCCTCGGTCAACGGGATCGGCTTGATGGCACACCCGTTCCCTCCAATGACGGCTATGAGAGTCAGCAGGACCAGCAGAAGCCCTGTTCGATCGCGGATTCGGCCCGTCGGAGGATCTTGCCTGTTCACCATACACTTATTTTTCGTTCGATCTGGCCGTTCCATCCCATACCATTAGACACAGCGCTGCTGCCAATAGGAACTCATCCTTCGGGTTTTACGTATCTTGTTACGAAGGTACTCACCTTTCATGCTTTGTCATCATTTTTTCACTTTTGGCACATCCCGCTCTGTAGCTATTCCGCATGGGTCAGCGGAGCTGAGCCATGGGATCTCGCGTCTTCGACTCGTGAAGAAAGTGGCGTGTGTCTTTGCTGTTGGGGGTGGTCTCTCATGCGACTCGGAGAATCTTCTGCATATGACCTGGAGTAAGAATTAAGAATGTAGAGCTGGGCTTTGGTTCTTGAGGAAAGGCCGGCCTCGAGATCGATGACAAGAAGGTGCAGGCTGTGGAGATCCACTTTAGGTTGCGGTAGCGGGCAGGGCGGGTTGCTCCTTCTCCAATAGAACGGTGAACCAAAACCTGCTCCCCTTACCCACCTCGCTGTCCACACCGATGGTCCCGCCCATATGTTCAGCCAACTGTTTCGCGATGGCCAGACCCAGCCCCGTCCCCCCATGGCGACGCGCGTGAGAACCGTCGACTTGGCAAAAAGACTGGAACAGCCTCGCCTGACCCTCGGAGGCAATGCCGATCCCCGTATCCGCGACCTCGAATCGCACGAGTGCGCTCGCTTCGTACTCTTTCGCGAGCGAGACCCGCACCGCCACTTCGCCCTGTTCGGTGAATTTGATCGCGTTGCCGATCAAGTTCGTCAGAATCTGACGCAAGCGGCCGGAATCCCCGCACACTGCGTTCGGCACATCGCTCCGGACGACACAGGCGAACTGCAGGCCTTTGGACTCGGCACGGTCAGTCAACAATTCCATCACCTCATCAAGCGCGACGCGAAGGTCGAAGGGAAGACTCTCCAGACGGAGCATCCCCCTCTCGATGTTCGAAAGATCGAGAATGTCGTTGATGATGGCGAGGAGGGCGTCACCGGAGCTGCGAATGCTTTCCACATAGTCCCGCTGTTCCGCATCGAGCGCGGTGTCCAGGAGCAGCCCGGTCATGCCGATCACGCCGTTCATCGGCGTGCGAATTTCGTGGCTGACGGTGGCCAAGAATTCCGACTTGAGCCGCGCCGACTCCAGCGCTGCATCACGCGTGATCATGAGTTCCTTCAGTTTGGAGCAAATCTCCTGGGCGAGGTTCCATTTGCGTGTCAGGGAAGAGGCCAGCTGCTCCACTTCGATCGCATCGAACGGCTTCCGCAGGATGAGTAGTCGGTCGGTTTGTCCGAGCCTTGCGGTGATCCGGCGCCAGGGATGGTCGGAGAACGCGGTACAAATCACCATCTGGATTTCGGGATCGACCTTCCAGATATGTTCGATTGTCTCGACGCCGTCCCAGCCGGGTGGCATACGCATATCGACGAAGGCCAGTGCGTATGGCTTCCCGGCGACGACGGATTGCTCCACCATGTGGAAGCCCCGTTCTCCTTGGTCAGCAAAACTCAGGTCGAAGGGTTCGCCGTGGACGGCCACGGGCTCCTCGTCGAAAAGAGACGCTCCCGCCTGCTCGAGTTCGTCGGAGGCGGTGGTCGCCGCCAGGATTTTGCGAAAATCCTCGTGGATGACGGGGTTGTCGTCGATGACCAAGATTCGGAGGTTTTTATTCCCGGCGCCCATGATTATTCATGCCTTCCAGCCACTGAGCCGACCATGATCATTGGCTCTCTCCCACCTGCGTTTCTTGACGTCGCTCCGCCATAAACGCAGGCATGTCCTTGAGGAGCGCTAAAACGTCTTGTGCACACCTCTGTAGAGACGGCATTTGTTGCCGTTGAGATTGTGGCTATTTTGCCGATATAAATATTCATGCAGCTCCCTCTGACTGCACCGGCAGGCACGACCGCTTAGCCTGCGCGGGAGGCCAACGGCAGGTAATCACTGGCGGACCGCCTTGTGCGTCGTCTTTTGAGCCCCACCGGCTTCGGCAGGAAACCGTCCATTCCGCCTGCAAAGCAGACAATTGGGCAGGGATAAATGGTCACGCCAAACCCACTCGTCTTAGTTGTTCAGCAGGCTTTCTCAAATAGTACGCACTCCCTTTAACTTGTCATGTATTTTCAAACTTTCAGCACAAGCACTGTGTCCATCCGGGCACATCAGGCAGTCACCCATGGTTCCGAATTGATAGTGGACTACGCGAGCACAGGTTCCTCGTCGCGGGACATTCCAGCTCCTACACGCGCAACTCTGGCCTCTCTACCCAGTTCTCCCAGTGTGGTTCGGCTTGCAAGAGCATTTCCCCATTTCACTTGGCCGTTGTAGCTGTCTCCACTACGATACTTTCCGAGACAGTGGACTGTTCCATCACAGGCCGATTCATTTGAGAGTCCCGTCTTAGAGCGCGGATCATTCATGACACAGACGACCATGCGGATGAATTGATAGAAGGGGGGACAAAGATGTCAAACGACAGCGCTCTAGATCAGCCCGTCATCCTCGTCGTCGACGACGATCACGTCGATCGTGCCTTGATTTGTGAATGTTTAAAGTCGGCTGACTTCCGAGTTGAGGAAGCTGTCGACGGATCGCACGCCCTCGAGGTTTTTCGTACCGTCCATCCACACATCGTCCTCCTTGATGTTGGAATGCCTGGAATGACCGGGATTGAGACCTGCGCAGCGTTACGACATCTTCCTGGTGGTGCGCAGGTCCCTATTGTTATGGTCACTGGTCACGACGATACGGATTCGATTGCACATAGCTACGAAGCCGGTGCCTCGGATTTCATGATCAAGCCTTTTCATCCCCTGATCCTGACACAGCGTATCAGGTACTTATCTCGCGCCACCCACGCGTTCCTCGCTTTGACGAAAAGCGCAGCTCAGCTACGTTACGCTCAGTCCATTGCGGGCCTTGGATCCTGGGAATGGGATCCTCGTTCCGATGCGCTGCAGAGCACAGACCAAGTCGCCCGCATTTTTGGCATGAGACCGGAGCACTTCCCGAAATCCTTTACGGGTTTTCTTGAACTGATTCATCCGGAGGATCGGACTGTGGTTCAGAAGTCATTGCATGATGGCCTTACAACCAAACACCATTGCAGTATGGAATACCGCATTTGTCTTCCCAACGGCACGCAGCTCATCGTCGAAAGTCAGGCACGACCTATTCGTAATGATTTACATGGCGTCGAGGGCATGGCAGTAACAATTCATGACATTACGAGTCGGAAGGAGGCAGAAGAGAAAATTCATTCTCTCGCATACTATGACAGCCTGACAGGCCTTGCCAATCGACACTTATTTAAAGATCGCGTGGGTCAAGCCTTAGCGTATTCACAGCGCCATCAAGCAATTGCTGCCGTCCTATTTATGGATTTGGATCGATTCAAAGTCATCAACGACACGCTGGGCCATGAAGTGGGCGATCAGTTGCTTCAAGAAGTGGCGGAGCGACTCAAGAACTGCGTGAGGATGAGTGACTCGGTCGCGCGGGACACCGATCCCACTTCTCAGTCCTGTTTGGCGCGCCTAGGGGGTGACGAATTTACGGTGTTGCTTAATAATTTGACCCATTCGGAAGACGCAGCATGCGTGGCACAACGGATTCAGCGCGAACTGGCGGAACCATTTCATTTAGGACAGCACGACGTGTTTGTGACCGCAACTATCGGCATCGCCTGTTTCCCCATGGATGGTCTCGACCTAGAGGCACTGCTGAAGCATGCAGATACGGCTATGTATTCTGTCAAATCACTGGGTCGCAACGGATACAAATTCTATTCTTCATCGATGAATCAGCATGCGGAGCAACGCTTCGCATTAGAGGCCGACCTTCGCCGCGCACTGGACCGTGATGAGTTCATGATATGCTTCCAGCCGCTGATAGATCTCCGCACCGGCGCAATCGTCAAGGCCGAAGCTCTGATCCGGTGGCACCATCCGTCGCTGGGCATATTGCCCCCCGGGAAATTTCTACAGATCGTTGAAGATGTTGGGCTGGGACCCAGGCTTGGTGAATGGGTGCTTCGCGCGGCTTGCACACAAGCCAGGAGTTGGTTGGCGGCCGGTCATCCGTCTATCCAGCTTGCGGTGAACTTGTCTGACTCACAGTTTCATGACGCACAGCTGACCGACATAGTCGCCAACGTGTTGGCTGAGACGAAGTTTCCCTCAGAACTCCTTGACTTAGAGTTGACGGAAACGATCATGTTCAGAAGTCCAGAACATGCCATCGCGACCCTTCAGAGTTTACGGATTCTCGGTGTGGAGCTTTCGCTAGATGATTTCGGAACAGGCTTTTCCTCATTGCGTCATCTGCAGCAGTACCCCCTCAATGCATTAAAAATTGACCAGTCGTTTATTCGAAACATCGCGGAAAATGAGCGGGACGCCGCGATCACTCGAATGGTGATCGCGATGGCTCACGGCCTTGGCCTGCGCACTTTAGCCGAAGGAGTAGAGACACAAGAACAACTCGATTTTCTTCGTGAACTCGGCTGCGAGGTGGTCCAGGGATTTATCCTGAGTCAGCCACTTGCTGCTGATCTATTCCTCCCGTTTGTCGCGAAACACATCGCCACAGGGGCAGGCCGCCGCTTCACTTCCTTCAGGAGATTCGCCTTATAGCTGTCGAGCGTCATTACTTTGTGAACGTTTCGGCAGGTGCACGTGGAATCGCCGTGGAGACGGCGTGCGAGTCATGCGGGCCAGAAATCCGCATGAACCCTCAATTGGAGCTCTCCTCGGTGTTGATTTTTCGCCGTAACTCTTTCACAAATTGTTGAAACTGTTCATTCAGCGTTTGAAACTGCTCATTTTCCCCTTTCAATTGTGCATTACGCTCCAACAATTCTTTGTATCGAAGGTCGACGACCGCGTTGATGCCGTCGATCCGCAGTTGTGCCCGCTGGGACAACTCCCACTTGCAGGTTAAGGCGACGGCCAACTGTTCCACTTCGATCGCATCGAACGGTTTACGGAGAATCAGCAGCCGGTCGGTTTTTCCAAGCCTTGCGCTGATTTCACGCCACGGATGGTCGGAGAATGCCGTGCAAATCACAACCTGGATATTGGGATCGGCCTTCCAGATCTGCTCAATGGTCAGGAGGCCGTCCCAACCGGGCGGCATACGCATATCGACGAAGGCCAGAGCATACGGCGCCCTTGCAGCGACGGACTGCTCCACCATGTGCAAACCGACTTGTCCCTGATCGGCGAACCCTACTTCAAAGACCTCATTATGATTTACCTGCGGCCCCTCGTCGAACAACGACGCCCCTAATTGATCAAGTTCGCCACAGACGGCGGCGGGGGCCAGGATTTTTCGGAAATCCTCGTGAATTTTCAGATTATCGTCGATGACCAGGATACGACGGTTTTCTAGAGTTATTTTGTGTTTATCCTTAACCATAACCCTGCCTTCCTCCATTTTTACATTCTCAGGCCGCCAGGGTGGCTTGAGTAAGTGGCAAATCCAGCGTGAACGTGGCTCCCAACCCCTCGCCCTCGCTCGTAGCGGACAGGACCCCTCCGAGCAATTTGGCTGCTAAGGATGAACTGTGAAGGCCTAACCCCTGTCCGTCCTCGCGCGTAGTAAAGCCTTGTGTAAATAGGCGCTTGAAATTATCCGGCGCGATACCCATGCCTGTGTCATCTACCTGAATCTGTACTCGCTCGCGGCTTCCGGAATGGTACCCGATCGTCACCGTCAGGCGATGGGAGCGATCGGGCACAGCCTGCATGGCATAGATCGCATTGTTGATCAGGTTGACCATAATCTGAAGGACCTGATGCCGGTCACACATCGTAGTCGGTAGCTCCGCATATTCACGCACGACAGTGATGCTGGCCTTTTCCAGGCTGTCCCGATTAATGGCCAAAGCCTGTTCGACAACATCCGTCAACTGAATTTGTTCCAGAAGGATTTGGGTCTTTGCGTGGCCTTGTTGAGCCATAATGATTCGCCGGATATGATCAATGTTGTGATCGAGAGAGTCGAGCTCCTTATTGATGCCGGTGAAATTGGTGTTCAGCTGGTCGGCCAGCTTCACCACATAGGAGGGAATTTGTTTGCCCTTCTCATCTTGGGTCAGATAGAGGCTCAGGTCGGTCATGTGATCTTGGAACATTTGTCCGATGCGACCGAGCTTGCCGACGGGGGTCCGCTCAAGGGTTTTCTGAATCAGGCCGACCGACACGTTGACGCTGTTCAGCACGTTTCCTACGTTGTGCAGCACGGAGGCTGCCACCTCGGCCATACCGATCCGCCGTGAGGCTTCCTGCAGACGGCGGTTGAGCGCCTCCCGCTCTGATTCAGCCTTCTTCCGCTCATCGATCTCAACGACCAGTGACTGGTTGGTGCGATCAAGCTCCGAATTTTGATTCACGATTTGCGCATGCGATCGTTCCAATTCCTTCACCGCGCCGCCGAGCGCGACATTGGCTTCTTCCAGTTGCGTGACGTCATCAAATGATACCACTGCCCCGCGCAGCCGCTCGCTCTCGTCGACAATCGGGGCGCTGCTGACGAGGAAGTGTCGAGACTTGCCCGACGAATCGGCCAGCACCATCCGCACGTCCGCCTGGGCGGTTCTGGTATTCAACGCCATGGTCCAGGGCTCGCTCGACGGCTCGGTAGATGGCGTAGCCGGAACCCAGGCCAGTCGAGATAAGGTCGAGCCGATCAGATCGTTCAAGGGCAAGCCCACCCCCTTCGCAAACGCGGTATTGGCAAGGACAATGGACCCGTGTCGATCCAGCATCACGACCCCTTGGGCTAGCACGTCCAGCGCATGCTTGACCCGTGCCGGAATCACAGCGGACGGGTCTAGGTGGCGAAGCGTGCGTTTAATGAATAGCAGGTAGCTGACGAAGCCCCCGAACGCGACGAACAGGATTAAGCGGCTCCAGGGATGGACGAAGGACCAGGGATTCTCCAATTCGGCAACCGGCTGGAAGGCAATCTGTAGAGTCCCCCAAGGGGCATCACCTTTGAAAATCGGAACTTGAATGTGATCGATCGAGGAGTGGCCACCTTCGATATGCGTCCAATGCCGCTGGTGATCTCCAGCTTGGGCGAACGTCCCGCTGGAAGCCAGTTGAATGGCGACCGACAGAATTTGCGGGTTTCGTTCGATAAGGAGGTCCAATCCAGCTTGGATGGTGTCGGAATGATTTCGCCCAGCAAGATGGGAGTACTGGACCGCGAGGGCTTCGGAAAGCGTTTTTCGATACTCCGCAGTCGCGCTGAGTGAACCGGACGACAATCCGACCAGCGTGTCGCCGGTTAGTACGATGCCGAGAGTCAGGCACGTCAGGCTGAAGCTGATCCGCATGAGGGGGCCGAAGTTCTTCATCCTTCCCTACCTTCACCCTCGGAGCGCCCCTTGTCTCCTTTCTTATCCAGGAGGTCTCTGAGCCCGCGGAATTGCTTGTTTTCTCGATCGGCAGCGACGACTGTATCCGCTGTGCTCCTACGCCGCGTTCGATCGCTGGTGAGGACGACGGGGAGTGGATCGAAGTGCCGCCAAGCAGGCAGGGTGGCAGCCAAACTAGCCAGCAACGCCCCGCTACGCAGCAGCCAGGCAATGACACCGGCCGTAAGACTGACCCCACCCAAGTTCGTCACCCCAACCGCGAATTTCAGGCTGCTCTCAGACATGTCCGTGGCACGTCGTAGATCCTCCTCGACGACCCCGAGACTCGTGCGAAAGGCCTCGCTGAGCCCTGTCGACGTTTTCTCAAGGGTTTGTCCGTCGAAGGCCCTCGGAACCTCCTTATCGGCCTGGTACATACGCGGAGCAACCCCCGCTTCCACATAGCCTCTGATCTCGCGCATGAACTGAATGGAAGACGCAGGCGTGTTTAACCCTTTGGGCTGGGGAGCACCAGGCATCTCCGAAGATAGCAGCGCGGTGCCATCTGGATCATTGCCAGGCGGAACAGGAACAAAAGGAACCTCGGAATTCGGCTTCGGACTGGCCGGCGCAGGGACAACGACCGGAGATGACGGGGGCGATCCAGCAGGAAGAGGTCCCGCTCCGGATGGAGGGGCTGGAGGCTGTGGCACGAGGCTTGGAGGGATCGGCGGGGGTGGCGGTAGACCCTCATTGACGTCTGTGACCACGATGCTCAGCGCTTGGATAGTGGTACCGCCGTTGCCGTCACTCACTTGCACTGTTACGTCGTAGACGTTGTCGGCACCGACATCTGTCGGAGCTTCGTAATCCGGTGCCGCTGCAAAGCTCAAGACGCCGGTGCTGGAGTTGATTGTGAAGTTCGCGGCATCGGCCCCTCCGCCGCTGCCAACGGGTACGATACTGTAGACTGCCGGTCCACCGTCGGCGTCGCTACTTGTCACAGTCGTAACAACCGTGCCATTTTCAGGCACGGTGATATTCGCCACAGGCCCTCCGCCGTTGCTGATGATGACCGGCGCATCGTTCTGCGCCGTCACGGTCACATCAAAGGTCTCGTTGGTGCTGGTCGTCCCGTCGCTCACCGTCACCGTGATCGTCACCGGCCCGCCAGTCTGGTTCAGGGCCGGCGTCGCCGCGATGGTCCAGTTGCCGCCCCCCAGGTCCACCAAGGTCAGGTTGCCGTTGGGAATAATGGTGGTGTTGCTGCTCACCGCCGTCACCGTCAGGCTCCCCGCCGCCGTCTCCACATCGCTCACGCTAAAGGCCAGCGCCCCCGTCGTCCCGTCTTCGGGGATCGTCTGATCCGCCAGCGCCGTGATCGTCGGCGCATCGTTCTGCGCCGTGATGTCCATATTCACGGTGCCGAGGCTTAGGGTGCCGCCCCCGCCGCTGCCGGTGTTGCCGTTGTCGCTGACCTGGACGGTGATCGTATCGGCGTTGTTACCGTTCGTGTTTGCCGTCCCATGCAGGTATTGCACGTTGGCGGCACTATTGAGATAGGTGTTCAGGTTCGCGTGAGTGCTTGTCAGAGTGAGGACCCCGGTTCCCGAACCAGCCACGGTGACACCGCCGCCTGAGACTGCGATCAGGTTGCCCCCGGTTGCCGTTGTCAGCGTCACGGTCAGATTGCCGCCTCCTGCATCGACATCACTGAGGTCGATCAGGGAGAGATCCACATTACTCAGGACGTCTTCGGTCACGGTGACGTCGGTGGGCAAGGAGCCGACGTTGGTTGGATCGTCGTTCACGGCGCTCAGATTGATGGTGACTGAATTGCTCCCTTCTTCCGTGGTGCCGGTTCCTGTCAGCCCGGGGTCAGCCCCCGTATTGCCCTGGTCGTTCACGGTCACGGTCAAGGTGGTCGAGGCACTCGGAGCATTGAGCCCATTCAGGTACGTAATGGTGCCGGTCCCACCGCCAGTGAGTAAATTATTGATCTGAGCGATCGTGCCGGAGAGTGTCACGGTCCCCGTGCCGTTGCCCCCGACGATGGTCACCCCTGAGGTGCCAGCCACCACCGTGAGCGTCCCTTCGCCGACATTGAGCGTGGCCGCTGCACTGCCGCCTCCGGCATCAACGTCGCTCACGCCGAACCCGGTGCCGTGGATGGTCAAGCCGACCTGTTCGGTCGCCGACAAGGCGGCACCTGGGGCCGTCACCACCGGCGCATCGTTCATCGGATTGACGTTGATCGTGGTGCGGGCGATGGCACTGTCCAAGGCGCCATCGTTAACCGTCACGTCGATCAGGCGGTCGCCGTCGGTAGGGGCGCTCGTATCCGTATGCCGATATTGAATGGCCTCGATGAGGGTCTCTGTCTCGACTTCCGAAAAGGTTCCGCCGCCCTGTTTGGTGATGGTGAGGGCGGCGGTGCCGGCGCCGGTTGTGATCACCACGTGGTAACTCCCGCCTGTCGTATTTTGGCCGGCTACCGCAGTGGCCAGCGCAAATGTATCGCCATCCAGCACAAGGGTCTCGGCATTGCCGTCCAACAGGCCACTGACGGCCAGGGTCACCGACGCAAAGGTGGGGCTGTCGGCATCCACGAGATCGGTGTCGGTATCGGCGATCGCGGTGGCGGCAGCACCCTCGGTGAACGTGAACAGGTAGTTATTGCCCGTAGCCCCGGAACTGTTGTTGGCATCCAGGTCCAACGTGGGCGGGGTATTAACGGCGGTGCCAAATTGCCGTGCGAAGACATCGGTTTGTGCTCCGTCGCTGCCGGTCCACACGACCACGAAGTTATTCGAGTCCAGCATGGCCACCGAGGCACGGTCCTGCACGTTGGCGGTGGTTTGGTTGACCAAGAATTCACTGCCGATTCTTGTCCCGGTGGAGGCGAATTTCTGTCCGAAGACTCCGTCGGTATCAACGTTTCCGACCTGATCCCCATGTCCTTCCCACACGACAATAAAGTCGCCTGAATCATTTACGCTAACCGAGGGATTGGTCTGATCGTTTGCAAACGTCGTGTTGACCAGCAGGGGAAAGAAGAGCGGAGTTCCGGCTGCGTCAAATTGTCTGGCATAGACACCGAGCCCCAATCCGGTGGCTCGATAGGCCACAGTGAATCGGCCATCGCCACTCATATCCACAGCGGCTCCCCCCGCGTTGGACTGAAAAGCTCCATCAACTTGACCGCTGGTTTGTGGAGTTCCAGCACTGTTATATCGTTGGAATAAGACATCTCCGTTGCCATCATCCCACACCACGACGAAGTCGCCCGAGTCGGCAATTCCCACCGATGGATCTTGCGCAGCCGCAGCAGTATCGACCGCGATATCGCTGCCCATCAGCCCGCTGCCGAAGCTCCCCTGTCGAACGAAGATGCCTTCATTGGCGCCGCCGTTACCTTCCCAGGCGATCACGAAATCGCCGGTGTCGTTCATGTTGACTGACGAATTGTGCTGGGTGTTGGAAGTCGTAGTATTGACTGGCACGTCTGCCCCATCGACAGCCGTGCCGTTGGCTAAGAAGCGCCGCATGTACACGTCGCTACTCCTCGTCCACGTGACCACAAAGTTCCCGCTGTCGTCTACAGCCACATCGGCCCATTGGTTGTTCACGCCACCCGTGTTGACTTGAAATTGCGCGACCTTCGCATTGCCGTCTTTGTCCAAGACTTTCGCAAACACTTTGTCGCCTGTAGTCTCGTCCGTCCACACCACGACGTAATCACCATTGGATGCGATATCGACAGCCCGTTCGGCGCCTCGTACCGGCCCGCTGGTTTGCTCATCGTTCCCGGAAGGATCGTTGACCGTGAATTCTCCCGTAGACGTCAAAGTCATTAGCAAACCGTCCCAGGTCTGTCGCGCGTCAGAGGTGAAGGCGACTCCCGTTTCTATGGACCCAACTGAATATTCCAGGTCCCAATCCCCGCCCAAGTCAGCATGGCCAGTCAGATCGACGCTTGCGGCTACGTCGGCGCCTGTCAATTGAGCCAGCCGGGCAGCTGCATCCCCGCCGAGCTCGCCCTGCCCGAAGTTGCAACCATAGATCAGCAGATCGGCATTCTCGCTGAGGGATTGGCCGATCATGACGAGTTCATCCGCATAGGGGCCGTTCATGGCCTCGAGCGTCAGTCTTGCACTGCCGAGGGTCAGTTCAGCCTGGCTTCCGTGGGAGATGATGTGAATGGCGTCGACGCCGGACCTGCCTACAAGCACCTCAGCCATCTGCTGCACGCCGTCGCGGGCAGGATCGAAGACGAAGACTTCGACGTTGGGGCTGATGCCATCGAGCAGTTTGTGGTAGTCGCGCACGCTGGGAGAGAGAAACACGATTTCCTGACGGGCCGCTGACGTATCGTAGGCCGCCAGCGCATCGTACAAGGCTTGGTCGCTCGAGCTGAATTGTGGTTCACCTGTGGGTGCCGCAGCGGGTGGTGTGTCAGATGTTGTCGCGTCATCGGCTGAGAGGGATGCTTCGGCTTGACTCTGGGCGAGTGGCTCGGTGGCAACGGTACTGAGCGTCGCCACACCCGCCCCATCGAACATGATCCGTGGTTCGAGCGCGAACCAGGAGGCGCCGTATGTGGGGAGGGGCGGACTCCCGTATACATAAGTCGGCCGCTGCCCGCAGGCAGGCTTCACTTCGCCCTTCTTACGTCTCCGTAGTATTCTCATGATGATGGGGAGAAGACCTCGGTTTTCGAGTTACCCAAGAATTTAGCAAGGCAGGTGCCAGTTGACGAAGTTAATTCCCCTTTCTTACAGGGCGCTTATACCGCGCCCTGCGGGGCAATTCACGCCGTGCAGCAGAATGTGACAAAGCATGCATTCTTGTCCGATATGTTGAAGAGGGGGGCCACCGCCACCTCGATGATTTTCCCAACAACCAGCGTGTCGATCGTGGCGCGGTGGTTTGCAGCATGGTGGCTAGAAAATGCGCTCAGGCCAGGACATAGGCGCAACACCTGAGTTTGGGATCGGGTTTGGTTTCCGCCGCTGCACAGAAGGCTGCCACTCGCCGTTCGTGCGGTCAGACGTTCCCACCTAGCCTTGGAGACACAGCTCTGCCGTGTCTATCGACCAACGGTAGAGGTTTTTATTTATCTTTGTACGAGCGTACCCACCTCTCATGGTTTGATATCAGTTTTTCACTTTTGGGACATTTCTCTATCAGTCTGACCCACATGATCACGCAATCAGCTCCGTACGGGTTCCAGCTCATGGTCGCTGAATAACCTGCATGGGATAGGTAAAACCGAGGAAACTCTGTTTTCCCTTTTTGGATATTGTATTTCTTGGTAACTTGCGTGGAACTAGGCGAGGGATCATTCCCTCTTAGTTGCTACGGGTTCATCCATCAGCAAGGAGATTCTTATGAAATAGACGGGACCAACAGGGAATTCAACGGGCTTGCCTGTCGCCAACCCTTCTCAGTCGACTCAGTCGGCCAACGCCGCTCCGTCGGTGCAATTCGATGTTTCCAATCTTCAGAGCTCCTACGCAAACGTATGTAATGTGTCTTCACCTCGCGAAGAAGTGGTGCCTGGTTTTTGGCGTGAATACTGTGTGGGATGCGCGGACAAGCAAACATCCACGTTCAGCTAACCAGCCGTATTGCACTCAATCTCTTGCGGCAAAATGATAGGCGCCTGTGCTCACTCGTATGGTGACCGAATATGAGGCGAGATTCGGAACATGGCATGACGATGCCAGGTCACAAACCAATGCGGCATGAGGCAGGATCTCGCCCCTTTACATGGGCAATCCACCCTGCTTTACTAACCTCTTCCACATAGACTAATACTGCCAGACGATTACCAAGCTTCGGCATTACACAGGAGACGGAACCGACTGCTTCCACCCTTTTTAGGGTTGCCTGCACAATGTTCGCGCAGCACCTGAAGGGACATTGCTGATCTGGCGTAATTGAGCGTACAAATCTTCATCATCGTGATTGATTCTTTCTGAAAAAACACAGTTGTGCCTTTTTAGATACAGTTACATTACAAAACGTGTCCTGCATAATATTGTAATAACAACATCTTACATGCATAAAGCACAGGCACATGAATTGCTTTACCTTAAAGTGAGATAGTCGTGTTTAAGCATTTGTCTCTATGAGGGAGGACTTGTGCGCAATCAACAAACTTTGGCATCGGCAGTAACCTGTTCTGGTGTGGGACTCCACTCTGGCCAGTCGGCGTCGATTACGCTTCGGCCTGCCCCCCCTGACACCGGAGTGGTTTTTGTCAATCGCAAGGCGAACGTTGATACGTATCTTTCAGCCTCCGTTAAGCATCGTGTCCCAACCGAATTATGTACAGCCATCAGCGGCAATGGGTTTCAAGTTCAGACCATTGAACATCTGCTCTCAGCGCTGTCAGGCCTTCATGTCGACAATGTCTTCGTCGATGTATCGGCAAGCGAAGTTCCCGTCATGGATGGAAGCGCCGCGCCCTTTGTCCGGCTGATTCAATCCGTTGGTATTGTTCCTCAGAATCGGAAGCAGCCGTTTCTTAAGATTGTGGCGCCGATCGAAGTGACCGAGGGTTCGAAGCGTGTTCGGATCGAACCGTCACCCACCCCGAAGATCACCTACTCCATTCACTATGAACATCCTCTGATCAAAACGCAGACCTATACCTATGATTGCTCCGCCAACGCGTTTGAGAATGAGATCGCCGAAGCCAGGACATTTGGGTTTCTGTACGAAGTCCAAGCCTTGTGGGCTCGCGGGCTCGGCAAAGGCGGAACCCTGGACAACACCATTGTCCTGTCGGATGACGGGGTCGTCAACGAATCCGGCCTCCGATTCAACGATGAGTTTGTCCGCCACAAAATCCTTGATCTGATCGGTGACTTTTCTCTTATGGGGATGCCCTTCATCGGTCACATCGTTGCCGACCGGTCAGGACATGCACTCCACACGCGGTTGGTCCAGCAGATCCTGACTCAGCCAGAGAAGTGGGTACTCCTCAACTCAGAACCATCAAGAGAAGGGAAGCGATCAGCCGCACACGCGCTTCACCTTCATCCAGCTGTTGCACTTCAGGCTTCTTAGTAGTCTGCAGGGATTATATCTGGCTGATTGCTGATCTTCTGGTAGGACGCGCTTTTATTCCAATACATCGCAGTATGTGTACGCCGGGAGTGAGTGGCCTCACCCCCGGCGCATCACATTATAGCGGGGATTACTTCTTCTTCTTCTTTGCTGCTGCTTTCTTTGTCGCCAAGAGTCTCACCCCCCTTCGTCGTATCACGTTAGGCCCGTTAACTGATCGCTATACCGCCTGAATCAACATATCGTCTAACGCCTCGAACGTGTTGGGACCGACTTTCCTAAACCGCTTGTCACGTTTGAGCGACGTGGCAATCGATGTCAGCGGCGTTTTCCCTTTGATCTGCAACCCGCCTTCGATGAGACGCTGCACCAACTCCTTCGCATGCATGGAGCGGTTTGATTCACGGAGGATCTCATAGGCTGCTTGCGGGACGCTTTTCCCAACGTACTTACTTCGGCCAAGCAAAATTTCTCGCGATTGATCGGTCACGTCCATGACCTGTGAAGGCCGAATGCCCCTGGAGTCGTCTGCGGGAATGATTTGATTGGAGAGACTGGCGAGCTTGGCCTTGTCGGCCTCGACGCGATAGAGGGTTTCAGCAAGTTCGAGATATTTCTTAATCGTCGCAATTTCGTCATCCAACCGACGACGCTTCTTCTCCAGGTCCTGGAACCGACTCTTGTAGGCGTTAATCCGTTGTTCCAGCCCAACGAGAATGTCTCTTAATTCCTCCACAAGCACCTCTCGTAAAGCATGCTTGCTTTATAGCATTGCTTCTAATCTCTGTCAAGTTTCTTGATTCAAATAATATGTTCGCTCAATAAACATGCTCTTGCGCTCATGTAATCCTTGCCTGTGCATTGTAGGAAAGGCTTGTTTCTGTGAAAAGCACCGTTATCCGCTCGATTCCATGCAGGGCATGCTACAATCCGGCGTGCCGATGCTTCATGATCACCCGTCCCACGACATTCTGCTCGACACGGCGATTGCCGCCGGCAAAGAAGCTGGCGCCCTCCTCCGGACCTATGCAAGTTCTGGGTTCCGCATCGAGTATAAGAATCCAATCAATCTAGTGACGGACGCGGACCGTGCCGCTGAACAGTGTGTCATCGACCATATCCGGGCTCGCTTCCCCACCCATCGATTCCTGGCCGAGGAGCGTGGCCGTATTGAGGAGGCCCCGTCACCCTATCTCTGGGTCATCGACCCACTCGACGGCACCACGAATTTTGCCCACGGCTACCCCACCTACTGCGTCTCTATCGGACTTGAGTATGAGGGGCGCTGTATTCTTGGCGTGATTGTTGACCCCTCACGGGATGAACTCTTCACAGCTATTGAACATCGTGGCGCTCGGTTGAACGGTCACCCCATCCATGTCTCCAAGACGGCAACGCTCGACAGCAGCCTGCTGGTGACAGGCTTCGCGTACGACATCCGAGACACACCGCGCAACAACCTGGATCATTTTGCTAGGTTTGCACTCAAAGCACAGGGACTTCGGCGAACGGGTTCTGCGGCATTGGATCTCTGCTATGTGGCAGCAGGACGCTTCGACGGGTTCTGGGAAGTCCAGCTCAATCCTTGGGATATGGCGGCTGGATCAGTCATTGTAAAAGAAGCCGGTGGACGGCTGACCGATTTCAGCGGAAAGGATCTCTCCATCTACGGACAAGAGCTTGTCGCGAGCAATGGACAAATCCACGAGGCGATGCTCCAGGTTCTCAAGCAAGATGCTCCAGGGACATGAACCCACGATGGAGGTGTGCCTCGTGAAGCTTCCTCACCAATGTACAACACAAGTGTGGATACGGTATGCTGTAGATATCGATCAACCGGAGTCTTCGCATGGCGCGTGCCGTCCCTCCACCAGAACAACCGAATAACAGTCTTTCCGGTGATCAACCCGTTGATCCGGCCTGGGACGTGGAATTGCTCCGCGTGCTCGTCAGCCGAAAAGGGATACAAGTCGAAGCCCAATGGGCGATCCACCCTCAGTTGAAGCAGGACTTGTTGCCTGCCGAATGGCAGGAAGTGAAGGATCTCATGACACAGGTGACCGACATCGTCGGTAATCGCTTCTCCGAAGCTCTGGCGAATGTCGAGCCTATCCCTCCGGGCCATGCCTGATCGCTTCATCGCGCGACTTCTTTCTTTTCCACATCATCGAATCACAGGGGAGGTTCCTCATGGACTCGTATTACCATTCGCATGATCTTGGCAAATTTGCTGACATCGGAAAGGGCAACAAAGCCCTGTGGGAGAAGTTCAAGAGTTATTACGACGCGGTGTTTGTGGAAGGCG
The DNA here is from genome assembly GCA_002869845.2 of Nitrospira sp. CG24B. Lineage (GTDB taxonomy): Bacteria > Nitrospirota > Nitrospiria > Nitrospirales > Nitrospiraceae > Nitrospira_D. The sequence continues at coordinate 1,515,221 of NEWS02000004.1, forward strand.
CGTTGACGGAGCGAGAGAAGGCGCTCATTGCCCTCGCCGTCGCTCATACCGTGCAATGCCCCTACTGTATCGATGCCTACACCCAGGCGTCACTGGAAAAGGGATCGAACGTCGAAGAGATGACGGAAGCCGTCCACGTCGCCTGCGCCATCCGCGGCGGGGCGTCACTGGTCCACGGTGTGCAGATGAGAAATGTGGCGGAGAAGCTATCGATGTAGTCGGCTTAAGGAGAATCAGAGATAGGGATTCTCCGGAATCGCCAGCGTGAAGTACTTGCCGCGCTCTTCGTACATGACTCGTTGCGCCGTAAGCTCGCTGAGGATTGGTAAGAGTACTACATCGTCACAATCAGCTCGACCCGACACGGCTGCTCGAATCTGCACAACGCTCATCGCTGACTCATTGCAGATCTCGATCACCAGCGCAACTAATCCCTCGTACCGTCGTCGAACGGGCGAATTCGGATTGCGGCCATCGTAAACGGTCACATAGTTCGGGGCCTTCGAGTAATACAGAAACGGCCGATCCCCTGACTTATGCATTCGCTGCCAGCCTTCGATTGCAGCAACGAGATCTTGATACAGATGCGGATCAACCGGCCAGTTGTCGAGTTCATACTCAAAATCGTAGGCGATCTTTTTTAGGTCGACCTGCCGTGCGTCGTACACATATTCGTAGGCCATCCCCGGCCCCGTAATACGGATTCCATACGCATGAGGCCTGGTGAAGTAGGGGCTGAAGCGCTGGAGCCAGAATTTTCCGGTCGCTTCCGGCGGTTGGAGATGGAGCAGGGACGGGATCAAGTCAAGTTGACGCTGGTAGTCCTCGTTGGTCTCGCCGGGAAATCCCAGCAGAATATTCCACGACACCATCACATGATAGTAGAGGCTCCACTTGAGGCAGATGATGTTCTGTATCGGCGTGGCGCCTTTGTCCATGGCGCGGAGTTGATTGAGGCTCAGACTTTCCAAGCCAGGCTGCATGCATTTCACCCCGCCTGCAGCCAAGGTTTTGATCTGGCGCTTTAGCAGGTTGCTCTTGGTTTCGATAAAGACATCCAGGTCGCAGTGGTCCTCCGCCAGCTTGCCGAAGAGGTTGTCGATGTACCCCATGTCAATAATGTTATCGACCAACCGAAATCGAACGGCATCGTAGCGCTGCGAGAGATCGGCGATTTCTTTTAATACTTGCTGTGGCGCCTTCGCTCGGAACTTCATGCTCTGGGCGTTGAGCCCACAAAACGTACAGTGATGTTTCTCGCCCCACCAACAGCCGCGAGAGCCTTCATACAAAAGAATGCGATCCAGCCCCTGCGCCGTGTGGCCGAGCTCCGCGAGCAAGTGATAGTAATCGTCATAATCGGGTGGGCCGCTCTTGGCAAAATCGGAGAAGAGCGAATCATTCGGGGTGAGCATAATCTTCTCGCCCTGGCGGTAGGTCACGCCGTTGGGATAGTTCTCTGTCTTGCTGGCCAGAACCTGGCGAACTAACGGTAAGAAACTTTCTTCTCCCTCGCCGACCACCACGTGATCGATGAAGGGGAACGCTCTGAAATGTTCAAGCCCCATCTCACCGTCGAAGTTGGCTCCGCCGAAGACAATCGTCACGTCGGGGTACAGATCCTTAATGAGCTTGGCCATAGTCAGACTCGCCACGTTCTGATCGAACGTTGAGGTAAACCCGACCAGCTTGTACCGTCCCCAATTGATGGCGGTGAGGGCCCAGGTGAGAAATTGCGGCGCGATGCGAGTCGCCATTTCTTCGAAATAGCCAATCGGTTTGCCGCACTCTTGGGAGAGCTGCTCGAAGACCGGCTTGAATATGCGTGGGTACTCCGCGCGTTTCGGATTGTCTTGAAACAGGAGGGAGGAAAAGAGCCATTCGCCGAAGAGCGCGCGCTTCTCGCAAATGCTTTCGTGTAACTCCACGCCGATCAGGTGGGCAAAGCGGACGTTCAGATGATGACAATCGACAGGAATGCCGCTGGCTTTCAGAAGCGTGGAAAGGGTGCCGAGTTGAATGGAGGGATACTTCGCGTAGCTGAACGGCATATTGACGAGCGCCACTTGTGCTTGGCCACTCATCTGCCCACTTGTTTGTTCATGGCAGGAAGTTCTTCTGCCGGCTAACCGGCAGCGGATCGAAACGGTTCAAATTCCCGGTCCGCCTTGGCCGCTAGATAAAAATCGCTCTCGGTCAAGCCGTTGATCTTGTGCGTCCAGATTTCAATCTTGCACTTACCCCAAGCGAGGTAGAGATCCGGATGGTGGCCCTCCGCCTCTGCGATCGCTCCGACCTTGTTCACATAGGCCAACGCCTGCGCAAAATCTTTAAATGTATAGAGTCGCTCAAGATGACCCTGTGCGTTGAGCGACCACCCTCGCCCTAATTCTTTCAACAAGGCCTCGGCACGATCATTCGCCACAGGTGGCACTCCACCACGGCACGGTACGCATTTATTGTCAGCAAGATTCATAGCAACCTCCTTGCGGGGGAAACTCGACAGGTTATTGTAAATGGGCTCTTAGTACAGAAACAAGACGACGGTTGGAGAGGCCGCTATTCCGAATCTTCAGGCGCGCCACCAGATTTCGCCAGGTCGTCCATTTTGATTTTGTCCGGATTGAACTTCTGCGCGGCCTGCGTCATACGATCAAGGGCATCATCGAACGACAAGGGAGGCGCATCTTTCGGGCGGAAGCGAATGGGATTCACCCGGGCCACGATGAAGCTCTTGAGATAGGGACTGGTCAGCCCCTTGGCCTTGAGGGCTTCGACTTGTTTGACAATCTGATCGTCGAGCTCCAAGAGGGTCCTTGCCCACCGCTGTCGAATAACCAGTGAATCCCGGAGAGACTTCTTCAAAAACTCCTCCACCCGTTTTAACACCGGGTGGTACGCGCCGCCACTGAACCGAGGCCGTTCTTCGTAACAGAGACCGAGCGTGATGAACACCGGCTCTTCAAACTCAAGCGCGTATTGCTCTTCCATCGCCTCGTCGAGGTGAGCCAGCTCCCTATACATGCGGATGACTTCCACCGCCTTCTCACGCAGGTTATGGGCTTTCTCCGTATTGAGCGCGAGGATCTGATAGGCAGCGGCCGCTTCTGGAACCACGATCGCGACGATGCTCTTCGCTCCCAGAGTCCGCATGGCAGACAGACGATGGTTGCCGTTCGGTGTCCAATACTTCGCTGCATGGTCGGGTTTTGCGATGCGCACCGCGATGATCGGATCGAGAAATCGACCGATCTTCCCGATGACCCCTTCCAACTTTCGGACGTGGGTGTCCGAAAGATTCCGTTGGTAGGGAGTCGGCTCAACCAGGTCGATCGGCAAGGCGGCCTGGACCAGCCACTGTCCCCCATACGGGTCACGATAGACTGAGAGAACTTTCCCTTCATCCGCCTCGATCAGCCGATGCAACTCGGCCACGGCACCAGGCGGTGCAGCGGCTTGCAATTCACCGGCAGCCAGGCCAGTCGAGGCTCCAACCGTTTTCTGACGCCGTCTCGCCCCCTTTGGGCAACGGGTTTCTTTTCAATTTCTTTTCAGCCACTGGGATATGGTAGGACAGAGCCATGACAAAAGAAAGCCCTACGAGCACGATCCTCCGCATCGGACATCGAGGCGCCTGCGGACACGCACCGGAAAATACGTTGGCCTCCATTGAGCAGGCCATTGTACTCCGATGCGCCTTGACTGAAGTGGATATTCGACGAACGTCGGACGATGAGCTGGTCCTGCTGCATGACGAACGGGTCGACCGCACAACGAACGGTCGTGGGCGCGTTGCTGACCTGACACTTCCAGATATTCGAACGCTGGATGCCGGCGGCGGCGAGAGCCCTCCGACGTTAGACGACGTGCTCAAAGCCGCGAGCGGTCGAATCGGCTTGATTTTGGAGCTGAAGACCGGGGGATCAGCCTACGATGTCTGCGCAATTGTCCGTGGCAGCGGCTTCACTCAACCTGTGATCTATGCCTCATTCCTACAGGAAGAGCTCCAACATGTCCGACGGGCGAATCCACAGGCACAGACCATGATCCTCTTTACAAGGCTGCCTGCCAATCCAGGGATCGTAGCCGCCAGGCTTCACGCCACCCACGTAGGTTTGCGCCTGGATACCGTGACCGAACCACTCGTGAATGCTCTACACAACCAAGGCCTGATCGTGTTCGCCTACACTGCCAATCAGCCTGCCCAAGTCAGCAAGATGAAGAGGCTCGGCGTGGATGGGATTATCTCCGACTTTCCGGACCTTGTCTGAAAGGCCACGCAACCATCCGCCTTGAAGAAGGCTCCTGAAATAGCACGGGCGACCTTGCACTACGGTGGGAGGTCGCCCGCGATCGGCGCTTAGGACGCCGGAATACGATGCTCTCAGTTGTTGCGGCCCAGAAGACCCACACGAGACAAGTCGTCCAAGGTTTCCAGTCGGGGAAGACCTCGTCAGTTCCGGGTATCTGGTTCCCCTTGCTTCCGAAGGCTCTCCGCTCATATGGCTCTGGTCCTCATGTATGAGGGCCATACGTGCCATTCTGGCACAGCCAGCGAAGAATCGGCTAGCAAGACCGACGAGAAACCCACCCGTGAATCGGTGGGCCTGATGGGCCAGGTGGCGTCGTGTCGTCCATTTCCACCCTCCTCTCGCGATGAAGTCACCGAGAGACCTGGATGGCAGCCGCGCGGTCTACCCGATCTCTCGAACTTCCGTGAAACGATGGGCCGCACTGTCCTCACTACGCTCATTAGGAAACCATGTCAAGAGTGACCTGACGCTTCTTGGCACCGAGGCGTAACACAGCGCAGATGCCGACCAACACAAGATCTTCAAGCGGAGAATACCATCGCAAAGGCAGAGGGAAGAACACGCCATAGCAGCCACAGTTTGGAAGATCAAGGCCGCGGAACAGGGTCATGATGAGCCCCACGGCATAGAGGCCATTCAACATCAGGGCAAGAAACGCACCGGTCGGCAGCTGCCAACCGGAAAGGATCCATGCTGCCAGTACCCACTCGACTACAATGATCATGAGCGCCACCGGCCAGAGAGACCAGCTGGGGAACAGCCGATAGGTGACCAAGATATCGACGAATCCAGGCAGATCCAGTGACTTCCCTAAAGCTGAGGCGAGGAGCACTACTCCAATCAACAGGCGGCAACACCATGTCACGACGGTCCAATTCATATGGGAGACTCCCGCATAAAGAATAAGGAGGAGCGCGGTGCTCCTGCCGCACTCCTCCTTATTTCATACCTCACCTGTGATTGAACGTAACTGGCTGCACGGACCGATCAAGGCCTCGCTGGCACCCCGCTACACGATCCTCGGCTTGGTGAAATCTACACCTTCCGGCGCCGGGGGCGTCTTGAGGTTCATCTCTTCCAACGCATCAACGACACGCTCAGCCACGATCAGATTGCGGTACCACTTCCGATTGGCCGGCACGACATACCACGGCGTCCGCTCGGTACTCGTGGCCGAGAGGACGTCTTCGAAGGCTTTCTGATACTCATCCCACAACTTGCGCTCTTCAAGGTCGCCGGAACTCCATTTCCAGCGCTTCTCCGGATCGGCGATGCGAGCCTCCAGCCGTCTTTTCTGCTCTTCCTTGGAGATATGGAGAAAGAACTTGAGCACGGTCGTGCCGTTCTCAGTCAGCAGCTCTTCGAATTCTTTGATCTGGTCCAAGCGGCACTTGGCAACTTTCGCGGACACCCATCCATGCACCCGTGTTATCAGGACGTCCTCATAATGCGATCGGTTAAAGATCCCAATGTAGCCTTTGGGAGGAACTTCGCGGTGAATGCGCCACAAAAAATCACGGGCCAATTCATCCTTGGATGGAGCCTTGAAGGCCGCCACTTTGCAGCCCTGCGGGTTGATGCCGGACATCACGCTCTTGATGGTCCCATCCTTTCCACTCGTATCCATCCCTTGCAGGACGATAAGAAGCGATCGAGTCGCGTTAGCATATAGACGCTCTTGGAGTCCATCGAGCCCGGCGATGAGTGTGGCCGTTTCCGCTTTTGCCTTTTCTTTCCCTTGGTCGCTTTTTTTGTACTCCCCGGTGTCGTCCGGATCGTACTGTTTCAACGAAAGCTTGGCACCGGACTTCACACGGTACTGTTTCATGAGTTCCTCCCTGGCTCAGCGCGGAAGACGCCCCATCGTTGGTGATTGGAGGGCACACTGCAGATGCCCACGTATGTTCCTGAATCGGATGAACCGGGTGTGGATCCTATGGTTGTCTTGAAGCATCCTGGGCACAGCGGAAGCCGACGTTAGGATCCTGCTCGGTCGGATCACCCTTCGTGCGAAACGAAGACCGTAGCCGATACGGCGTATTGATGTAGGATCCACCGCGCTGGACTTTGGCTGTCCCTTCGCTGGGTCCACGTGGATTGATCGCGGGGCTGTTGATAAAACTGGAATAAAAATCCTCGGCGTACCAGTCCATCACCCATTCGTAGAGATTGCCAGCTAGATCCTGCACGCCGTACGGGCTTTGCCCCATGTGGTGATTGCCGATGACCGACACCGTCTCCGCACCGCCTTCCTTCAACCCATAGACCGCGTGGACTGGAGTCGGCGGATCGTTTCCCCACGGATAGGTCCGTTCATCAGTCCCGCGTGCCGCCTTTTCCCATTCCGCCTCTGCGGGCAGCCGTTTCCCCTGCCAGAGACAATAGCCCATCGCATCCATCCAGTTCACCCAGCGGACAGGACGCTCAGCATGGATCACAGGCGTCTCCTTGTCCGCGAATCCCCATGGAGGTTCGCTCTGAATCGCTTCGACGTACTTGGCGAATCGTCCGTTCGTCACCTCAAATTTGTCGATGTAGAAAGCATTGAGGTAGACCCGGTGCGTAGGGGCTTCATCTTCATCTCCTTTGTCGCTTCCCATCACAAACTCACCGGCCGACACCAAGACCATCGGTGCCCCATCTTTGCCAATCAGTTCAGGAGCGGCCGTGGACAGCACAGTCAGCTGGTGCATAGCGCCACCGTTGGCCGGTGACTTGCTCCTCTCTCCAGCTTTGTGATCGCCATTGGCGCCGGGAAGTTTCGCTGAAATGGCAGGAAGGTCCGGCCTGAGGGAAGTTGACGGGACGGACTCAGGCTTCGAGGTTCGACTTTCTGTCGCCACTGCAAGCCCTGTCTGTAGAAAGAGGGCCAGAGCACCAGTCATACACGCGGCAAAAATTCGTCGGACATCCATACGTTGACCTCAGCTGATACTAAGGTACCGAAAACGTAAGGCTAAAATCCAGCCCACCTCGATTTGGCCGCTCTATAATCCGAAGGCGGCAGCCCGTTGAACAGGATAGTCGATGATTGCGTGCAAGAGTTGCACTTACCGATCGTCCAGTGTAGCGTAGGCGTCAGCATGCCGGTCTCGATTGCGTTTGCCATCCAGAAGTGCCTCCCTCTTGTCACCTGTACCCTGCTTGTCGCGCTGGTTATCGGCGTTTCCGGCTGTGGCGGGCCTTGGCGAGATACCTATTTCAAGAAAGGGGTCGGTCGGCTGACACAGGAGGAGATCCGGGACCGATTCGGCCCCCCACACACGGCCAAGACTCCGGCCCTCGGTGGGGATAGTCACTGGGCCTATCGGTTCGCACTCAGTGAGAAGGACCTCACGACGTGGAACTCCTCATTCGTCTCCGACGCTTCCAACTCGGTCACCGGCTTGATGGGCAAGGGAGCAGAAACCGCCAAACCCACGTTGTATTGCTATCGGTACACGTTGACGTTCTCCGAAGACAAGACCCTGAAGAACTGGAAACGTGAGGAATGCGTTCCGGGTACCCGCGAAACACTGACCGCTAAATAGAGGACGATCGTGCCCCCAAGCGAGTGGTTTTCCATCGACAGCTCCGTCGCATTGGACGGACTCAAGTCGCTGATCCTGTTGCTATTCTTGGTCAGCGTCAGAGCGCTGGCTGTCCGGTGGATCGCCGGCAATCAGACGCTCTCGATGGAGTCGAAACGTCGGTGGGTGGTGACGACCAGAAATTCCGTCGTGCTCGCGTTTCTCATCGGCCTGGTGATCATCTGGGCCCATGAACTCCAGGCGTTTGCCGTGTCGCTCGTCGCCTTGGCGGCGGCAATGGTCTTGGCGACAAAGGAATTGATTCTCTGTTGGAGTGGCGCAGCGCTGCGAGTGGGCAGCAAGGTATATGCCGTCGGTGATCGAATTCAGATCGCGGGCCACCGCGGTGTGGTACTGGACCACGATGCCTTTGCGACGAAGCTACTGGAGATCGGTCCCGGGCAATCCGCGCACTTGTACACCGGTCGGGTCGCCGTCTTTCCCAACAGCCTGCTGTTCACGAATGCCTTGATCAAGGAGAATCCCGACCAGGAGTACGGCCTCTATACACTCGTGGTGCCGATCAAGATCGATGACGACTGGCAGAAGGCTGAACGCACCCTCGTAGAGGCGGCCAAGGCCGAGTGTGCACCGTTCATGGAAGAAGCCGTCCGGCAAATGAAGTTGCTGGAGCAGGCCAATCTGTTGGAAGCGCCTTCGCCGGAGCCGCGCATCACCATCCAACTACCGGAATCCGGCAAGCTCCATCTTGTGCTTCGATTTCCAGCTCCTGATCGAGGACGCTCGCGCATTGAGCAGGCCATCCTGCGTCGCTATCTCATCGGAACGACCACATCCAACTGACTCGCTGATAGTGCTTCAACCCTGCTAAAGGAAGAGGGCTCCCCTCGCTGCCGAAGGAAGCCCTCCACGACCGTACGCAATCAGACTACTGTATCACTTGGGAAACGCCTTTGGTGCCGTGACATGTTGCCACCCTTCACCATTGAGCGTCTGGAGAAACCCTACCAGATCATGCTTTTCCTGATCCGTCAGCTCAAGGGGAATAACGAGATTGTCTTGGTGGGGATTCTTGACACCACCCTTGTTGTAGAAATCGACGACTTCTGCAAGCGTCTTGAAGCGCCCGTCGTGCATATATGGAGCGCTTCGCGCGATCTCCCGCAAGGTCGGAGTCTTAAAGGCGCCAAGTTCCTCAGCGTTCTGCGTGACCATGTAACGGCCAAGGTCTACTTTATTGTCGTCCCAGCCGATGCCGAGGTTGTGAAACTTTTCGTCGGTGAAATTGAACCCGGAGTGGCACTTGGTGCAACGTGCCTTATCCCGGAACAGGATGAGGCCCTTCTGAGCGGCTTCTGGAATGGCCCCTGCTTCCCCTCCCTGATCGAACCGGTCCGCAGGGCTGTTGCCGGACAGAACGGTGCGCTGGAAGCTGGCAATGGCCATGCCGACCCTTTCCGTCGTGATGGTGTCATCCCCGAAGACTTGCTTGAAGAGTTTCCGGTAGCCTGCGATTTTCATCATCTTCGCATTCATCACATCGTAGTTGGCAAAGCCGTGCTCGATCGGATTCGTAAATGGACCGACCGATTGAGCTTCCAATGTCGGGGCTCGGCCGTCCCAAAATTGTGTGCTGCTGAATACCCGGTTGAAGGACGCTGGTGCGCTGCGGCCACCCTTCTGACCTCGGATGCCGGCAGAGACCGGCTTGCCATCCGTGAACGCGAATTTCGCCATATGACAATTGGCACAGGCAATGGTGTTGTCTTGCGACAACCGCTTGTCAAAAAACAGCAGCCGGCCTAATTCGATCTTCTCCTTCGTCAACGGGTTGTCGGCCGGAATGACCACAGAAGTCTCCTCGAGACCGAACGGAATCTTGAGCTTGTACTCCTCCGCCTGGGCTTCGCCGAAAGGGACTCCCAACAGCAGTCCAATCACCATACACACCCACGCAGATATTGAAACCGTTAGCGTCCGTTTCCTCATCTTTATTTCCTCCCTTCATGCAGTGACTGAAATGTCAGTGCGCTCGTAGATCGCCATATGAATCAATGACGCTGTCGCCCATCCTTTCTTCTTCGAGAGCGCGAACTGAGGGAGGACGCTCTTTCACCTTCACATTCTCCGTCATCCCAGTGTTAGAGTTCACGGCTCCTCCCCTTTCGCAAACAGGCGGTGGGCCCCATCACAGTCTCGGGTCAGTGGCAACACTGATAGCGCCGTTCCGCCGCAACGTTACCCGTCTTGTGATGCCAACGCAAGTACATCACTCGGGAAAATATTATTTGCATCGGCTCCCCCCCTCGCCATAACCGGACCGGTCCTGAGATAGTGGCCGATCGGGCGGCTGCGAATCTTGAGCTGAATCCCCACCGATCGAACGGGCCGTCTTTTCGAACCACACTCTCTGCTGGGCTGGAATCATCATCTGAACTACCTCCCAAGTTGCGGATAGTAATCCGTATCTCTGATATAAGTCTAACGTCCGCCCCGGTATTATTCCAATTGGTTATGATAGTCATGACGATTAGATGTGATCATGGTGGCCCTGCCGTTTGAAGAGCTGGGCATTCTCACCCACGCCCTCTATGACGAGCCGTTCAAAGCAGTGGTCCCAATTGGGCATCGGTGGGAGCACAAGAAACAGATCAACACACGGGAACTCGACGGCGAAAAGGTGTTACTGCTTCATGCTGGGCACTGTTTTCGCCAGCAGGTGTTGAATGCTTGCCCGGAACTGAGCCGATCCGATGCGGAAGGTCTACAGGGAAACTCTCTCGAAACGATTCGCCAGATGATCGCGTCAGGGTTAGACGTCACCGTGCTACCCTGCAGCGCTCTCACAAAGAAGTACGCAAACAAGCGATTGATCCCCATCGACCTGGCAAAACCGGTACCGGGGCGTCGAATCGGACTCGCGTGGCGCCGAGGGTTTACACGACCGCAAGTGATCGACGTGATCCGGGATGCAATCCATGGGCTGAAGATGCCAGGATTGAGCATGGTGCCGGGCACACACCAGTCGGCATGACACCTCTCAGCGTTTCATCTGGGCGCTTGTTGCGCCAGATGACTTTTGTTAGGATGCCGCCGACTCAACTGAAGCTCAGCTTTGATGAAAATCGCCACGTTCAACGTCAATTCATTGCGCAAACGCTTGCCGATCGTGCTGGAATGGCTCGATCGACACAAACCGGATGTGCTGTGCCTTCAGGAAACCAAGGTTCAGGATAGCGAGTTTCCCTTGCTCGCGCTGGCACCCAGCGGGTACGAGATCACGTTTCGAGGGATGAAATCGTATAACGGGGTGGCGATTCTCAGCCGAAAGAAGCCAGACGCAGTATTCTACGGATTCGATGATGGAGGAGACCCGGAAGACGCTCGTTTGCTGAGAGTGATCATCGATGGGATTCCCATCGTGAACACCTACGTACCGCAGGGGTTCGAAATCGACTCGCCAAAGTATGCCTACAAGCTCGCTTGGTACGAACGACTACGGAACTACTTCAATGCACACCTGTCACCGCAAGCCCCGGCGATCTGGTGCGGAGATATGAACGTAGCCCCACGCCCCATGGACGTCCACGGTCCAGAGAAACATCTGAACCATGTCTGCTACCACGAAGCCGCGCGTAAGGCATATGAACAGACGGCTGCATGGGGATTTCAAGACGTCTTTGTGAAACTCTACCCGACACGTCAACAATATACATTCTGGGACTACCGCGCGCCGAGCTCACTTGCGGCCAACAAAGGGTGGCGGATCGATCATATAATGGCCACCGCGCCACTCGCGGAGACATGCGTGCAGGCGGATGTGGACGTCGAGCCGCGGCGAGCGAAAGAACCGTCAGACCACACTTTTTTGTGGGCTGAGTTTTCGATCTGACCGTGCGCGCGACATCCACTCCAACCATGCTGATCAATCCCACAGTCTTGTGGCTGACCGGGATGGGATTCCGCTCCTAGGCCGCCTTGGCTCGCACGTGGTTACTGCGATTCTGCTCGATCAAGGGATCAATGATCAGTCCACAATTGAGACAGCGTAGAATAATGGTACTGGACGAGACCGCCGGTTGGCGCTCTTGGATCATCAGGCCTTTGCATTTCAGACAAGTCATGGTGTCCCTCCTGCTGAGATGAATGATGACAATCACGTCACACATGCACGAGAGGTACAGTAGCATCGTGAGATTAACCCCGAGTTAACAGCCAGTTAAAAATCTCTAATGTCGCGTTCGGTCATCATCTAACTTTTCAGCACGTTATGCTTCGTGCCTACCGGTGTGAACGTTCAACTCTCCGCGAAGAAGTCACGGCCTCAGCTGCGAACTCCTGTACTGAAAGTGGTTGAGAAACACTTCATGAAGAATCCAACACCATCCGCCCATAAAACATCCACGGCGGATGTGGCAATTATTGGCGGAGGAGCGGCTGGCCTTGCTGCTGCCATCGCAGCTAGAGAACACAGCCAAGACGCAAGGGTTTACCTGCTCGATGGGGCTAAGTCATTGGGGGCCAAAATTCTGGTCTCAGGCGGAGGACGTTGCAACGTCACGCATGATCGCGTGACACCGAAGGATTTCTTTGGCAATCGGCACATCATCCGCAACGTTCTTGCGGCGTTTTCACTTGAACAGACGATCGCATGGCTTACCTCATTGGGTGTTGATTTGAAACGCGAAGACACCGGCAAAATGTTTCCGACCACCGACAAGGCACGCACTGTCCTCAATGCACTGCTTGCGCGTGCGCGGGATTCGGGTGTCACGGTATGTCCAGATCATCGTGTGAACGAGGTCACGCGGTCCGAATCCGGCTTTCAAGTTCGGCATAGGTATGGCCTGCTCCATGCCGCCCGACTCATTCTCGCCACCGGTGGTCAGTCGTTGCCGAAAACAGGTAGCGATGGATTCGGGTATCGGCTGGCCCGCTCCCTAGGCCATCATGTGACACCAACGGTCCCGGCGTTGGTCCCGCTCCTATTGCACCACTCGATGTTTCACACGACACTCTCAGGCCTCTCGCAAGAAGTAGCGCTGACAACTCAGGTGGATGGTCGCGAAGCTGATCGACGAACGGGAAGCCTGCTCTGGACCCATTTCGGGATCAGCGGCCCCGTCGTCATGGACGCCAGCCGCTTCTGGACCCTTGCAACGAATCAAGGCCTGCGTGTGGATCTCTATGGTAACTTCGTGCCGGGCCGATCATCTGAGGCATTGAAGGAATGGTTTATCAGACAGACCGTTGAACATCCGAAGCGCTCGGTCGTACGAACCCTTTCGCTACTGGTCCCAGATCGCTTTGCCGAGTCACTCTGCCGTCATAGTTCTTGCGATCCGCAGCACATCATGGCTCAGGTTGCGCGCACGGATCGAGATCGGTTGTTGAACGCTCTGACCAGGTTTCGATTTCCGATCGAGGGCGACCGCGGGTGGAACTTTGCTGAAGTCACGGCCGGCGGCGTGTCCTTGGAAGAAATTGACTATCGTACGATGGAATCAAAGCTGCTTTCTGGACTTTATCTCGTCGGGGAGCTGTTGGATTGCGACGGCCGAATCGGGGGGTTCAATTTTCAATGGGCTTGGACGACAGGCTGGCTGGCTGGGCGATCAGCAATCAAGAGTCAGTTTACGATAAAACCGTCCTCAGGAAACCCATGATCCCCAAATTCGTTCACTCTCCCGTTCACCACAGCCTTACTAATTCCAAGATCACCACACACCTGCCTCTGCCTCCGAACAAGCCTTGGCCCTAGGAAGAGTCTGATACGAAATGACTCCTTCCTTCACAGACGGCTCATTGGGGGACAATATCGTCACCTGGAGTTTTTCTTCAGCAAAGACCTCATTGTTGGTCCGCAAGACACCTTCACGATTCAACATCTTGACCGCATTCGTGCGCGAAACGATCGGGGGATACTGCCTGAACTGATCCGCCAAGACATAAGGAACCTGGATGGTCACGGGACGGCGCTTGACGTAGATGAATTCGCGCAGATTGTCGTCAATAGGCGTCTTCAAGGTGACGACTACTGAGCTCTCCCTGGGAAGAGTTGTAATCGAGAGGACATACAACGGCTTCACATTGGGCGGCGCCTCTTTCTGTCCAGTGACGACAAGATTTTGAGCCGTCAAGAGCTGCGTCGACTGATTGATAGCGGGAGACCGGACACCCACCCGCAAATTTGTGATGTCGCGATCGGACACATTTTCGAGCAACAGCTTGATGAGCACCCACGCTTGCGAATCGGGGACTTTGGCTCGATCATTCGGCACTGATTGTTCCTCTCGGCGGATGCTGCAATCGGACACCAGGTTGCGTCGCTCAAAGAAATAGAGCGTATTCATCCCCTGTGGCTGAATGCCCCGTTCATAGGTATAGAACGACACGCCGACATGAATCATCGTCGGTCTGAACCAGTTCACAACCGTCGGGAGGACAAAGGGGACAAAGGCTCCAAACAGGCCAAGAATGGCAACCTTACTGAGGAGGCTTTGCCGCCAGAACCAGTTCCAGCACTTCGTCAACCACGCCATGGAAACCTTACCCGATATTCTCGATCTTGCATGTGCTAACCATACGCCCTTGGAGGAACTCCCGACAAGAGCAGGACTGGTCCTTGACTGTCGCCATTCCAAGTCGCCATGCTGATCGTGAATCGGATCGAGAGAATCAATGTCGGAGAAGCAGTCTCAAGAAGCTCACGAGACGGATCGGCGGATCACCATCCGCTGGAAGGGGATGCTTGCACTCAGCATCATCTTCATTGCGCTGGGGCTCTTTGTCGATTGGCCCCCTCCGCAGGAAGCCAGCGTGCCAAACACATCATCGTTCCTGATCATCCTCGGTGGGCTCCTCGGCGCGGTTGGACTCCTAACTGCACTTCGGGGAGGGTAGATGCGTAGACACGGAGAGGCACGCCCTGCGTCTATGGATCTATGGGGAGATCGGACCGGACTACCGACTTCCCGTCTGAGACTGAACTGCGCTCACGCCATACGGGCTGAAGAAGGCCAGCACCTTGTCGCCCACCTTAAACTGGCCGCCAAGCTGGGTTTGTTGTGTGAGGTTCAGAATATGGAGCTGCCCTTTTTCGTCTCGAATGACCATTGTTCCAGGAATACCGACCGTCATGGAGACAACTTCTCCTTGAACGGGCGGAAGGGCGAGGGCGGAATTTGGCAGACTAACTATGGTGATGGCCAGAAGCAGGAGACCGTTCCGTAAGCTGGTTATAAGCCGATGCATGGCGACATTTCCTTTCTCATATAGTAACAGCAGTCTCTGCAGTCACATCATGATTGCCAGTATGGATTTCCGGCACTGACTGGCTATCCGTTATTGTATCAGGATGCCTGTCACCTAGGCATACTGCGGTTGAGCAATACGCGCGGCTTTGCAACACACGTAATTCCACCCTCACCGTCGAGGTGGCCCCAGCGCTCACGCGATCCTATAGTAGACTCTTGGTCACGCTTGTCTCCCTGCCCGGTCAGAGTGACGAATCCTGGCCAAATTCATCATCGTGGTCTTTTCACTGATCCCATATAGATAGAAGGTGGGTCATTCCCCCTGTGTCACCCGAAACCCGGTGCCCCCCGAGGTACGTAACATGGGCTACGTGCTCAGAATTAGGCCCCCCTCTTTCGTGGTAGATATTTCGAGGGATGCGCTCGCCTACTCTCTCCGCTACGCTTGATCTATCAGGCCAATGGACACAAGCGGAAGGAGAACTCATGACGAACAGAACAAATCCCATGCGGCGCCATAGTCGGTTCCCGGTCAGCTGGCCCGTGGTATACGGAAATGACGCGCTTCTCGCAGAAGGGACCGTTCTAGATCTAACCGCTCTGGGCTGGCGAGTGGTGGGATCGATGCCGGTGGTACCCGGCATGCAGTTGACCCTGCAGGTATCCATCCCCGAACGGTCCGCACCGCTGTGTGTCTATCGTGCGACCGTGCTGTGGGTGAAAGATCATGAGTTTGCGATCGAAGCCCACGAGATGGCATCGATCGATCAAGCCTGGGTCGCCGAATTTCTCCAGAACAAACTCGGGCTCATGTGGATGTCACGAACCGCCGATCATGAGGCCTCACTTCAGGCCGGAAAAAAGACACCCCATGGTGAGACCGCCCTATCACAACATTCCATTCCATCCATGGAGGAGGTCCTTCGTCGATTCCTTGCAATTGAAACCGGTTCGGCTGATATGCCTACCCAACCGCAGTGGAACAGTGACTCGGAGTTTCAGGAGACCGAGACACATACCCTCTGCAACCGCCCGTCCGAGCAGGTCTTGCTGGAAGCACGCCGCATTCTTCGACACATGGTTGCTATCAAAGCGGATCGTGTTCGAACCGGCAGAAATCTGATTGTGGGCAATTAGCCCTTCGGGAGCAGAGGCCTAACCGACATTACCTCAACAACCTAGTCGACGAGAAAGGGAAGCCCCCGGATAGCCACGGCCTCCCCGTGAAGAAATCCAGTGCTTCATGGTCTGAACCGCCATCCATTGCTTCAAAAGCACCCAACCTCTTTATTTCCGCCTGGTGTCATGTCGGTGGGAAAGAACAAGAAGAGAATATGGGGTGGATGACGGGTTTCGAACCCGCGACCTCCGGATCCACAATCCGGCGCTCTAACCAACTGAGCTACACCCACCATGAAGGGAAGAGTAGAATGCAACCGATGCGGTAACGGGCGATCTTAGCAAAGACACTGGAGTGGCCGCAACCCGCTAGGGCATGTCGCCAACCGTCAAGAGTCATGCGGTGATCGACGGTTGGAGCTCCACATTAGCTCCCACCGTCGACGATTGACCGATGATGCCTACCCACGCGCATCAAAGGCCGCCTGCATCTCCGCGGTAATGGCCGCCACCGTTGCTGCCGGATCTTCCGCATCGCGAATAGGCCGCCCGATCACAAGATAATCCGCGCCGGACGCGATCGTCTGCGTGGGCGTCGTGGCCCGTGCATGGTCGTCGACTCCCTTGCCGGCTGGCCGGACTCCCGGCGTGACCACCACAAAGTCTGGCCCGACTTTCTGTCGGATAGCCGCTGCTTCTTCACCGGAGGCCACCACCCCGTCGCAGCCGACTTCTGAAGCGAGCGCTGCCCGGGCTGTGACCAGATCTTGGACCGTCCGCTGTATTCCCATTTCTCGGAGATCCTGACTGTCGAAGTTCGTCAGCACGGTCACGGCGAGCAGCTTCAGTGCCGAACCCTCCCGACCTTGCACGGCCGCCATGAGCGCCTTGCGGTTCGCGTGGATGGTTAAAAACTCCACTCCCATGTCCGCAACCCGACTCGTCGCGCGGCGAACCGTCTCTTCAATGTCGAGAAATTTGAGGTCGAGAAACACCCGCATGCCCCGCTCCACAATCCTCTTCACCATCTCTGGGCCTGCTGCGGTGTACAGCTCAAGGCCGACCTTGACGAACGAAATATGCCCCTGAAGCCGGTCTAAGAGCCGGTCTGCTTCCGCCGCTGAGGGCATATCCAATGCAAAGATGAGTCGGTCACGTGCCACAGTCTTCACCATACTCGTACTCCTTCTTGAGTGCCGATCCTTGACGACCGGCGAGATACTATGATACTAGTCACTTTCTTTTTCACAGGAGTGATCGATGCCTCAGATTCATAAATCGACGATTCGACGGGCGCGTCAAGCTGAGCGACGGCATGAGCGGAACCGGGCCACAATGAATGCGGTGAAGACGATCATCAAGAAGGTTCACTCCGCCGTAGCCGGGAAAAAGGCTGACGAGGCCAAAACCACCTTGCTGGAAGCCACCTCGGCGATTGGGAAAGCCGTTTCGAAAGGCGCGCTTCATCCCAATACCGCATCCCGCCGAATTTCTCGCCTGGCGTTGCACGTCAACGGGCTGTCCGGCTCTTAATCGTCCGGACGTTCGACAGCACCCGTCCGGGAACCCGCTTCGGTGACGCTGAAGGACGATTTGGCGTTTCGCCGTGTGGACTTGCGGTATCTTCACACAGTTTTAAGAGCAGACGTTCCAGCACCATTCGGGGCCGACTCCCGCTGCCCCCTTTCAGCCTCCCATCCGTCTCCAGAAAGAGACCTAGTGCGGCTTCAAGATGTCGCTCGGAAAACCGATCGAGGAAGGAGCGGACCTTCAACGGGTCCATGCGCAAGCTCCTCGCCGCCTCATTTTCACGACCGCCATTGGCCAGCAACTCTTTGACCTTCCAGAGACGGCGATACTGCCACGCAAGCGATCCAAGGATCCGAAGCGGGGCCTCTCCTGCTTCAAGGTTGCGCGCCACAATGGAAAGCGCCTGTCCCCGGCGACCCTCTGCGATGGCCAACGTCAAGTCGAACACAGAGGCTCCCGGCTCCATCCCACGTAACAGATGCACATCGGCGACGGTCACCGCCCGATCGGCCGGCACATAGGACGCCAGCTTCTCCAGTTCTCTCCGCAAGCCATAGAGTGATGCGCCGCACGCCTCCTGCAGCACGTAGGCCGCTGCTTCCTCTAAGCGAAGCCCGACCCGTTCCGCTTCACGGGCAATCCAAGAAGGCAGCTGCGCCTCGCGGAGGGGTGAGCAATCGACCATGCATGCCGCGCGCGCCAAGGCCTGTGAAAATTTCAACCGGCCATCCAGCTTCGGGCTCACGAACACCAGCGTCGTGGAGTCCACCGGATGGTTCACACTGTCGAGCAGCGGCTCGCTTTCCCGAGCAGTCAGTTTTTCCGCCGCCTTCACCACGACGACACGACGCTCCGCGAAGACCGGCACAACCGCCACACTGTTCCGAATATCGGTTCCGCTCGCGTCATCTCCATAAAACTGTTCGTAATTGAATTCATCTCCTTCGCTGCCAAGAGCCGCGCGCTTGATGGCAGCAAGCGCAGAATCCCGCAGAAGGTCTTCTTCCCCCACAATGAGGTACAGAGACCCGGGCGCCTGCTGTTTCAGCGCCGCCTCTAGTTGCACAGGGCTCATGGTGGATGCCATTGGTCCAGACCTTCGATCTTAGTGAGACACAGGAACCGGCACAGACGCTTGCTTCGTGAGCGCCCCGGTCTCGAGCTGTAACAAAAAACGCGCCGCCAGATCAGCCGCCACAAAGCGGCCCGCCTGCTCAATCGCGCGATTCTGCAGCGCGCGATTAAACTGGAGATCGGGTGTCACGAAAAATTCAGACGTCCCTTTGACGACTTGGCTCCAGACCACTTTTCTTGACCGGACGTCTTCAACCCGAGCCAAGACAACCACCTCGGTTCTGCTTTCCAACGTTGCCGTCGACGAAAAACTGAGCGTCGGCACAATCACCGAAAGGATTTGCCCGGTCAACACAAGATCCGCCGCTTCAGAATCAGACACGACCTGCGCCCCGCTGCCGGCGGAAAACTCCTCGCGGAGGTAGTTCGTGTATCGCATTTCGACATTCGGCTCAAAACTGTTGTTGAGCAATGTCCGGATAATGAGGCGCGGTGGAGGCTCTTGGGAAGCGGTCGCAGAGGCTCCTCCAATAGTTGGGCCAGTCCCTTCCACTCGAAACTGGTACCCACAGGCGGTCAACAGCGTCAGTACCGTGAGGCACCCGATGGCCAAGAGTGGTGTACGGAGTCCTGCGTGTCGAGTGCGCGAACCAAGCATGTCCTCACACAACGAAGTTAAGCAACTTCTTTTCGACGTAGATCACCTTTTTCGACTCTTTACCTTGGATCCACTCCGCCGCCTCTGCGCGAGCCAGTCGTTCGATCTCATCACGCGACGTGCCTACGGGGACATCGATCTTCGCCCGAAGCCGACCATTGACCTGAACCGGGATGATCATGCGCTCGCTCACCGTCATCGCTGGATCGAAGATCGGCCAAGGCTGTTGCGACACACTGGGTTGGTGTCCCAGCAAATCCCAGAGTTCCTCGGCGACATGCGGCGCGAACGGCGAGAGCAGCAAGACGAACGGCTCAATCACCGATCGAGGCCGTTGCTGCGCCTTCGTCATCTCATTCGTGAAAATCATCATCTGCGAGATCGCCGTGTTGAACCGGAGGGCCTCGATATCCTCAGTAACCTTCTTGATGGTTTGATGAAGCAACCGTTGGTGATCAAGGCTCGGTTGGGCTGAGACGACGGCGTGTGAGATCCGGCCTTGTTCATCAACCATCAGCCGCCAGACTCGTTCCAAGAAACGGGTCACGCCTTCCACACCTCTGGTACTCCAGGGTTTCATCGCTTCGAGCGGTCCCATGAACATCTCATAGAGGCGTACGGCATCTGCGCCGAACTGATCGATCATGTCGTCCGGGTTCACCACGTTTCCCCGCGACTTCGACATCTTCTGATTGTCTTCTCCCAAGACGATGCCCTGATGTACTAATTTCCTGAATGGCTCAGGAGTGCTCACGACGCCGATATCGAACAGAACTTTATGCCAGAACCGAGCATACAGAAGATGCAGGACGGCATGTTCGCTGCCCCCGATGTACAGGTCTACGGGCATCCAATAGCGCTCTTTTTCAGGGTCAACGAGCTGTGTTGCGTTCTTAGGATCGATGAATCGCAGGTAGTACCAGCAAGATCCGGCCCACTGCGGCATGGTGTTGGTCTCGCGCCGAGCCGGTTTGTTGGTAGTGGGATCGGTGGTGACGAGCCACTGGTCCAAGTTCGCCAATGGACTCTCTCCTGTGCCGGACGGTTTAAAGTTGTTGGATTCCGGCAACACGAGGGGAAGTTGCTCTTCCGGAAGCGGGCGCGCTTCTCCGTCCACCCACACAATAGGAAACGGCTCCCCCCAATAGCGCTGGCGGGCAAAGAGCCAGTCCCGGAGTTTGTAGTTGACCGCTCGCGTGCCCTGTCCTTGCTTCGCCAACCAATCGGTGATCTTCGGAATTGCCTCGGAAGGCGTGAGACCGTTGAGTGAGAACGTGCCATCGCCTGTGGACGAATTCACGACCTTCCCACGATCCGTATCGGTGAAGGCCGCTTCCTGAACATTCCCACCGGAAATGACCTCGCGAATCGACAACGCGTATTGTTGCGCGAACGTCCAGTCTCGCTCGTCATGCGCCGGCACGGCCATGATGGCGCCTGTTCCATAACTCATCAGTACATAGTCGGCGATCCAAATCGGCAACCGTTCCTGGTTTACCGGATTGATCGCGTAGCCGCCGGTGAAGACGCCGGTCTTTTCTTTTTCAAGCTCTTGCCGTTGGAGATCACTCTTTTTCGCCGCCGCCGCCCGATAGGCTGCAACAGGCTCTTTCTGTTCCACCCTCGTGATCACATCCACCAGCGGATGTTCAGGCGCCAGAACCATATAGGTCGCGCCGAACAGCGTGTCCGGTCTGGTCGTGAACACTCGAATCGCGCCGTTCTGATCTGCCAGGACAAAATCGACCTCCGCGCCGATCGAACGGCCAATCCAATTCTTTTGCATCTCCAACGTACTGGGAGGCCAGTCAACCAGCGTCAAGTCCTCAAGCAACCGATCAGCATAGGCCGTGATCTTGAGCACCCATTGACGCATCGGCTTGCGAATCACATCGAAGCCGCCCACTTCGCTCTTGCCATCGACGATTTCTTCATTAGCGAGCACCGTGCCGAGCGCCGGACACCAGTTCACAGGGACTTCCGCCACGTAGGCCAATCCTCGTTCGAAGAGCTTGAGGAAAATCCATTGCGTCCACCGATAGTACTGCGGATCGGTGGTGCTGAGTTCTCGCTCCCAGTCATACGAGAGCCCCACACGTTTCATCTGGCGCTTAAAAGTGGCAATGTTTTGGGCCGTGGTGATCGCAGGGTGAATCCCTGTTTTCACCGCGTACTGTTCAGCCGGCAGACCAAACGCATCCCAGCCCATCGGATGCAGGACGTTGAACCCACGCATCCGTTTATATCGAGAGACGATATCGGTCGCCGTGTACCCTTCCAGATGCCCGACGTGGAGCCCGGACCCGGACGGGTAGGGAAACATATCGAGGCAATAGAACTTTGGCCTCGAGAGGTCATCGGAGGCTTTAAATGGGCGGTGCTGTTCCCAATACACCTGCCACTTCGCTTCGATGGCGTGATGGTCGTAGGTCTTACTCATGATCCGAGGATATATATGATCGACGGGCTTACAGACCCGCACAAGGACGGAGGACTCTATCACAGACCGTATGGAGCAACAAGAATGAGGAAAGACGCTCGGCAAGAAACCGGCCAGCTGACCGAAGCCGTGGTCAGCCGCCGGATATTCGAGCAGGGCTAGAAGTGATACCCGACCCCGAAGACAAAATGGTGAAGTTGGGAGAGGGCGTTGATGCCGAAGTGATTCACATTGGCTTGCCCGGCCAGGTCGATGCGACCGTAGTTGTACTTCCATTCGCCGAACATCGAGACATGTCCCGTCAGCCGATAGCGAAGACCGACTTGAGTATTGAGGCCGTATCCCGTGTTCGATTGCGAGTAGTTCGACGGACTGCCCGAGGCGGTGAACTGCTCCTGATGGAGAAAGAACACCCCCGGACCGGCTCCGGCATAGGGCTCGAACGCTCCGGCTTGGTACCGCACCATGATGAGGGGCGACACGACCACGATTCGATTGGTCGCTCCCGGCTCATCCTGCTGAATCGTGCCAATTCCAGGGGCGTTTAGGGTCAAGCGCTGGGCAGGCCGATGGGGAGCAGTGACAAAGGCCTCAAGTTCCACGCCCAACCACGGGATTGAGTTGAAGTAATGTCCGACCTTGGCGCCATACATGATCGAGCTGTTCAACTGGACGTTCGAAATGGAGGTACCCTCGGGAAGGCCGACGAAATTTGGATCGTTCACCCGACCACGTACCGTATCTGGGGCGAGGGTCGCCCCGACCATGCCAGCGACATAGGTCTCGGCGAAAGCTGGAAGCGCCGAGACGAGGCCTAAGGCAATCGCCATACCGAGAACTCTGCCCTTGGACCGTCGCCGTTCATCTCCGATGTTGATTTTCATCGAGATATCTCCTTGGATGGCCGAACACATTACTGCTTGCAGACTACGGCCTCGGCAGGCATGCTGGCTATTCGGCGAAAGTCGAGGGGGATACCCCGAAGGGGTACATGGGACTGTACGCGACTCAGATCTTTCCACGACTGATGGATTGGGTGATGGCTCGACCGGCATTCTCGCAACTGCGAGAATCGTTGTTGCAGCTGGCTTCCGGAGAGGTCCTGGAGATCGGGTTCGGCACGGGCCTCAATCTCCGCCATTACCCAACCACGATCACTCGCCTTTCCATCGTTGATCCGGCGACTCTGCTCCCAGCGAAGGTCGCTCGCCGCATGGCTGCGGCGCCGTATCCGATCCAGACCACCCATGTTACAGCTGAGAACCTGCCATTTCCGGACCGACAATTCGAAACCGTCGTCAGCACGTGGACGCTCTGCACGATTCCCGATCCAGTGCTCGCACTGCACGAAGTTGGACGCGTCCTCAAACCAGGAGGAAGGTTTCTATTCTTGGAGCATGGCCGGAGCGATGACCGAACAATCGCCGTTTGGCAGGATCGGTTGAATCCGATTCAAAATGTGATGGGTTGTGGATGTCACCTGAACCGGCAGATTAATCGACTGATTATCCAGTCCGGCCTATCAATCGCTCACCTTGATCGATTCAGCATGCAGGGTGTGCCCAGGTTGGTTGGTGAGATGTACCGAGGCACGGCAACCAGACAGCATTAGGCTGGTGACCGGCCATTGAGCAGCGGTGCAAATCCGGCAATGGAGAGAAACTGGGGAAGCAGCGCCGGCGGTAATTGCGAACTCGACTTGGCGCTGTGAACCAAGTGGGCCACCCCGAATGCTTTCGCAGCCATCAGACAGCCCTCATCGTCATCCATAAACAAAGATCTCGACGGATCAAACCCCAACAAGCGCTGACAGTTCGGCCAATACTCCGGCCGCATCTTGAGATAGCCGACCTCAAACGCGTCTACAATCCGGTTGACGTACCGATCCAGCCCAGTCTTGGCGACTTTGACCAATACACCTGTCGAATGGGCGTTCGTCACGATGGTCACAGGCTTCCCGAGCTGCCGAAGATGGCGCAAAAATTCCTCGGCGCCGGGCAGAAAACCGATCATGTGATCGAGCTCCTTGTGCATCGCCACCACGTCGAGGCCGACCCGCTTCGTCCAGTAATCGAGGTCCGTCCACGCCAGTTCGCCTTCGACTGACCGGTACATCGCCATCAGGCGATCGCGAGACTCCTCAAACGAAAGGGCGTGGAGCATGGCATATCGACGCGGCAGCTCCTCCTCGAAAAAGAAGTTATCGAAATGGCGGTCGAGTAACGTGCCGTCCATATCGAGCAGCACGTCATCAATGTGAGACCAGTCGACAACGTGCTGTACACTGGATGCTGCCTGCTGAGTCATAACCCAAAGTATAGCCGAACGGCTGACGAGAAGACGAGCTCGGTTGAGGCTGTTTGCAAATAGTCAATTGTTGGTCATTACTAATTTGCCTGTAAAACAGGAAGGACGTTGTTTAGTCCCGGAGGACGCTGAAAAGCTCTTCCAGCAAGGCCGCAGCAAGCGAAAGGTCGAGGCGTACGCGATTGGTACGTTGAGACCTTAAGCGAAGCGAGAACGCCGCTGGAGGAGTTTTGCAGCGTCCTCATGTTGTCTTTCAGAAAAACCCTGTGTTACGGTCCAAGACCTCATGCCGCGCACGAAATCCGCTCCCACACAAGAACCGACGCTGCCGTTGCTCCCAACAGAAGGGGGACCACCGCCCCTTGTGGCCATCATCGGCCGGCCGAACGTGGGAAAGTCGACGCTGTTCAACAAGATCTTAGGCGCAAAGATCGCTATTGTGGACGACGTCCCCGGCGTGACCCGCGACCGGAACTATGCCGATGCCACCTACCGTAATCGAAAGTTTCGGTTAGTCGACACGGGGGGACTTGATCTCTCTTCATCAGATAGCATGTTGACCCTGATTCGACGGCAATCTGAACTGGCGATCGCCGAAGCGGATATCCTCATCGTGCTCCTGGACGGTCGCTCAGGGTTGACCCCGCCAGACCATGAAGTGGTGCGGCTGCTGCGCGGAGTGACGAAGCCCCTGTTCTATGCGATCAACAAGATCGACACGCCGAAATCCGAGCCGTTACTCGCCGATTTCTACAAATTGGGGACCGACCAACTCTATGCCGTCTCTGCCGAACATGGCCTGGGCGTTGCCGAGCTGTTGGACGCCCTCTATCCGCTCCTTCCATCGGTTGACGAAGCAGACGAGCTGCAACAAGTGCCTCGCGTGGCCGTGGTGGGACGCCCGAACGTTGGCAAGTCTACCCTCGTGAACGCGCTGCTGGGAGAGGAGCGGGTCGTCGTCAGCAATGTGCCAGGAACGACGCGCGATCCCATCGACTCGTTGGTCACGGACCAGGATCAACGCTACATTTTCACTGACACGGCAGGCATCAGGCGACGCGGCAAGATCGACCGTGGAGTGGAAGGCTACAGCGTCCTCCGATCACTCCGTGCCATCGGTCGGTCCGACATTGGGGTCCTTCTCCTGGATGGAGTGGAAGGCGTCACGGAGCAAGACACCAAGATCGCTGGGGCCATTCTCAAGCAAGGACGCGCCTGCATTCTTCTGATCAACAAATGGGA
This sequence comes from Nitrospira sp. CG24B, assembly GCA_002869845.2. Taxonomy (GTDB): domain Bacteria; phylum Nitrospirota; class Nitrospiria; order Nitrospirales; family Nitrospiraceae; genus Nitrospira_D. The sequence continues at coordinate 1,540,690 of NEWS02000004.1, forward strand.
CTTACGAGACGGAGATGCTCAGGCCCGACAAGAATATGAACTTGAACTCCGCCGACGGCTTTCCTTTCTGACCTGGGCTCCGATCCTGTATGGATCAGCTCTCAAGCCGGACTCCGTCCACCGTCTTTTCCCGCTCCTCAAGGACGTGCACGCCATGTTCACCAAGCGCGTCCCCACTGGCGCGCTGAATACCTGGCTGCAGAAAATTCTCGACACCCATCCGTTGCCGGCTCGTAAGCACAAGCCGTCGGCTGCGACGAAGTCCGCCTATATCACGCAGGTGGCCACCAAACCGCCGGTCTTTGCCTTGTTTGTTGGGCATCCGGAAGACCTCACGCCTTCGTACTTGAAGTATTTGGAGAATCAACTGCGCGAAACCTACCACTTCACCGGCACCCCGCTCCGCCTCATGGTTAGGAAGAAGTAAGCAATGGTTCCTGATAACTTTTCTTCGTCTCATGGTGAGCTTCGCCGCCACGAGATAACAGGAACCGGTGTGACGTATCCGGCATCATCACGAGTGAATTATTAGGCATCATAGTTTTGCGCCCAGTAATGAGGCAAGAAGTTCAGGGTTTAAGCTCGCACTGCTGTATGTTCCTTTCATGCGCCATGATTTTGAGGTGAGCCAGTTGGTGTGCTTTTTGGCCAAGGCTACCAAACGGTCGTGCTCGATCAGGTACCATGCGCTATCAAACGGGAATGCTATATGGAGTGATTTGTCCTGATATTTCTTGCCTATCGTCAGTCTTCCAGACACATTTGTGACCGGTGCCTCCGTACTTATCGGCACAAAAGGCGGTGGGATTGAAGGCAAGGCGTTACCACCGCCGGTCCCAGAGTTCGATCCAGATCCGGAACCTGTCCCTCCTGGACAAACACCACACAGCCGGCATCGATCTCGGCTTGCGTAAACGTCATGATCACCACACCGGAAGCAGTCGTCAATTCCAGTTGCCGATTGAGAGGAGAAGCTATATAAGGAACGGAACCGACTGCTTCCACCTGTTTAGAGTTGCCTGAACACTGTCCTCGCAGCACCCGAAGCAACATTGCTGGTCTGGCGCAATTGAGCGTGCCGAATCTTCATTATCCTGATTGACTCTTTCTTAAAAAAACACAGTTGTGCCTTTTTAGATACAGTTACATTGTAAAATGTGTCGTACATTATATAGCAATAACAATATCTTATATGAATAACTCGCAGGCACATGAATTGCTTTGCATTAAAGTGAGATGATCGTGTTTAAGCATTTGTCTCTATGAGGGAGGACTTGTGCGCAATCAACAAACTT
>NEWS02000004.1:1542084-1545831 GCA_002869845.2 Nitrospira sp. CG24B
CAATGAACGACTCGGATCCCAGGTAGATCTGGCCGGTCAGCTGCTCCCACGGTCGCGGCCCGCCCCGTCCCTCGGCCACAAAGGTCCGATACTGCTCTTGAGCTGGGCCCACCCGTTGGCCAAAGTGGCTGAGAATCCAGTCTGTGGTCAAGAAGGGCGAGGCCGTCGTCTCGCCCACGGTCGCGCGATAGCTGCTCCAGACCCAGTGCCGTGGATGGGAGACCATATTCGCTCGCACCGGATTCAGCACCACATAGCGGCAGAGTTCGAGCAGATGTGTCTCTTTCTCGACCAGGATGGCCGCGAACCGTCCTTGGAAGAGATGGCCGACTCGTTCATGCCGTCGGTTGTAATTTTGCGTATAGCGACCGTTCAGCTGGCGCATGCCGAGGGACAGATTGGGTTGGGGCGTCTCGAAGAGAAGATGGTAGTGATTGTCCATCACGCAGTAGGCATGACACAACCAGCCATAGCGATCGACGACATGGGCGAGCAGGGTGAGGAACTGCAGGCGATCGCGGTCGTCCACCACAATATTCTGCAGGGCATTGCCGCGACTGGTCACATGGTAGACGGCACCGGAAAATTCTAGTCACAGGGGACGAGCCATGGAGCGGGAGTCTACACAGGGCACCGTTCGATTACAAGACCTGACCCCTGTTGGGGTATCAGGCACACCCTCTTTCAGGTTGACTCTAATTCTGAGCTCATGTTATTCCGCATAGACAATTGACGGATTGGGATTGATTGCGGCACCATAACCTCAAGACTTGAGGCATTTTCGTTTAGACGGGACGAAACATTCACCACCACCATACCGACCATCTTCTTCATGGACCGATTCGTACACAGTCGACAGCTCTTTCTCGCAGTGTTTCTCCTGGGATTGGTCCATGCTGGATGCGCCACAGCCAGCTCTCCGGATGGAGAGAAGGCCCAGGCCCCATCCCCTGAGCCTACCCCTTTGGAATCTCAGCTCGATACCTCTATAACGGCGCAGGCTCAGACTAATCAGACCCAGACCGATGAAACAACGCCCAAGCCATCGGAGGTCGACGCGGTTGCACCTACTGAACCACAGAGCGATTTTCCTCCGGTTGTTCAGCCTCCAGACAACGACGCTCAACCGGCCCAGCCCTCCGACAACAATGCACCAACCGCTCAGCCACAGACAGATGCGCCGACAACTGCGCAACAGGACATCGATCCTCCCGCGCCTGTTTTCACAGAGGTGAACCCCTCCATCAGGCTGACGGGACGGGTCTGGCGGGCCAAGCCAGGGATCGTCTTCCTAAAGACACCGATCGGGCTCATGTCGCTCAGTTCAAAGACCACGCTCAAAACCCTCCCTGCCTCGCAAGAGGTGTCCTTTGTGATCCACGAAGACCATGTTGTCGTGGATATCGTGAGGCGAACCGATGGGGCACTCGTCCACCGCTATCTGACCGGACCGTTCAAGCGAGACAGCGGAGACAGCACAAAGTTACTGCTTTGGGCGCCAAACGGTGGGTTGAGAGCCTTCCGCATGGGAGCCTATGAATCTGTACTCGCAGCCCCCAAGAACGGCGAGTCAGTCACAGTGGAAGTGGACGGCGCGGGTAGCATCATCGGCGTGCATGACCTCCAGTTCGATCTTCAAATCGGCCAGGTCGCCACCTCGGGAAGTACGGCACATCTGTTACTCTCCGGCACGATCTCCAAAATGAAGTCTAATTTTATCTTCTTCAAGACGCCCATCGGCATCGTCAACGTCAACACCAAGATCGGCATCAAGAATGCCAAGATCGGGCAGACCATGACCTTGCATATGCACAACGACTCCGTCGTAGCGGATCTTGCCGCGTCCAGCGATTCGGCCCTTATCCGCCGTTTCATCACAGGACCGTTGGAATTTGCCACTCCGGATCGAGCCAGCGTCCGGCTTTGGACCCCGGAGGGGGAACAGACCTACCCGGCAGAGCTTGGGAGATCCGCGCTGAACGGGGCACGGGAAGGAACCCCTATTACAGTGGAACTCGACGGGCAAAGCAACATCCTTGAATTTCACCGGATGAAGTAATCACCGTCGAGGCTTCGCCTTGACTCTCTTTTCAATCCCCTCGTAGACTTCACTGTATATGAGCGCCTCATCCACAATTCGCCGCTCGCGGGCCTCGTCCTCCATGGATCCCCAATCCGTGAAGAACTTTGATACGCTGTACAAGGATCATGCAGACCTTATCTATCGCTTCGCCCATCGGTTGTGCGGCGAACCGGAGGCGGCGAAAGATCTGGTACAGGAGACCTTTTTGAATGCCTATCGAGGCTTCGACAAATTCCGTGGTGACGCCAGAATTTCGACGTGGCTCTATACCATTGCTTCGCGAGCATGCCTGCGCATGCGGCGCAAACGGAAAGGCGCCCCGGAACGAGAATTATCCCTTGAGGAATTCATTCCGACATCTGATGGCGAGTTCCGTTTGCAAATTCCGATCGATGGACTCAGCCCCGAAGCCGCGCTCCACAATAAGCAATTGCGAGCTGCGCTTGATGCGGCGATCAACCAGTTACCGAAGAAGTACAAAATGGTCTTGGTGCTGCGCGACATGGAAGGATTAAGTGCCAAGGCAGTTGGTTCCATTGTGGGCTTGAACGAGCGCGCGGTGAAATCGCGCTTGCACCGGGCTCGACTGTTTGTGCGCCGGCACCTCAGTGCGCGAGGCCTCGGTGAACCACTCACTGATCACAACCACGACTCACGTGGGTAGCAGAGGGACTGCTTCATATGGCACAACGTAGCGCGTCCAAACGGAAACAGCAGACTTCCGCGACTCGACGGCCACACACCCACGGGAAAAGCCGATGTCTGCGTATCCTGCGCCAGTTGTCCGCCTATCTCGATGACGAGCTGTCTACGAATATCTGCCAAGAAATTCGTCAACATCTAGGTGCCTGTCCAAATTGTGAAACCTTCGTGACGTCGTTGCGCCAAACCGTATCGCTCTGCCGCCACAGTCCGGCACCCACGCTATCGACAGCAGACCGGGCGTTGATGCGTGAGAAAATCCTGAAAACCGCTTCATCTCGATAACCCACAACCGCATGACTTTGTTCATCATGACTAAGAACCTCTTGCGTGGAATGCTACTCCTCTTGGGACTCCTGACGGCCTTGGAGACAACCGTGCCTGACCTTGCGACGGCCGCGTCCAAACCTCCTCAAAAGGCTGCTACACATAAGGCCGACGTCGATACAGCCTTTAGATATGCTGAAGCGATCGCCAAAGGCGACACAATCACGACAGGACAGCTGGACTTCGCGTGTCAATACAAGCTCCTGACGATGCCGTCGGCCAGCCCTCCACATCCTCCGGCAACGGACGCCTCGTATGAGGCTTGCTGGCAAGAGCTGACCACCAGTCATGCCCCATTTATCAAACGGTCGGATATTGGGATGAATGTCCTCTGGCCCAGTACCGGTCCGCTCGTATTTTATGGAGATGACCTGTCCCGCGCTCCCGCCTCTGCCTTTGTGATGGATGCCCTGGGAGTCTCGCCGCCTGGAACAGGCCTTCATCTTACGGTGACCGACATCCGTCCAATCCCGAACGGGTCCTTCCGACTGAAGCCGAACGGGAAAGTCATCGGAGTCCCGACCACGCTGGTCACGCTGACCGTCCACTATCATGACCCCCTCACATCACCGGTCACGTTCGCGCCAGGCACTGTCCACTGGACGAACACGATCACACGCGAGCGACGCGCCGTG
>NEWS02000004.1:1545931-1583620 GCA_002869845.2 Nitrospira sp. CG24B
TCGCGCATGTAATTGTTAAAAATAGGAAATGCGGTTGCGTTGGAGGTTGGTGCAGCGAAATAAGCCTTTGATTTGCGGTCTCGATGACGACGCTCCCATTTCCAGGGACGCCCGCCGGATAATTCGCCGGCCGCAACAAGCGGGGCTCACGAGCAAAGTAATCGATCGCCTCTTTCTTATCCCAGGCATGATTTCCGGTGGTGATCACCGAGATGCCGGTGTCGAACAGTTCCTCGGCCAACTCCGGCGTCACCCCGAAGCCTCCTGCCAGATTTTCACCATTGGCGATGACCGCATCGATACGATGCTGCGCGACCAGCCGAGGCACCGCCCGAGCGACAGCCCGGCGGCCCGGCTCCCCCATGATGTCCCCGAGACAGAGGACCTTCACTTGGCGTATTCCACGTATCGACTTTCTCGAATGACGGTGACCTTGATCTGTCCCGGATAGGTCAACTCCTGCTCGATCTTCTTCGCCAATTCACGAGACAGCTGAAACGACTCGGCATCGGTGATGTCCTCTTGCCTTACAATGACGCGAATTTCACGGCCCGCTTGAATCGCGTACGCTTTCTGTACGCCCTTATGCCCGGTCGCGAGCGATTCCAGCTTTTCCAACCGCTTCACGTAAGACTCCAGCGCTTCCCGCCGCGCGCCAGGACGCGCCGCCGACAACGCCTCCGCCGCCGCCACCAACACACTTTCCGGACAGATCGGCTCCACCTGCTCGTGATGCGCGGCGATCGCGTTGATGATCTTTGGAGATTCGCCGTACTTCTTGGCGATCTCGGCCCCCAACATGGCATGCGGTCCCTCTTCTTCATGGCTGACCGCCTTGCCGATGTCATGGAGCAAGGCGCCGCGCCGAGCCAGTCGGACATCGAGACCCAATTCCGACGCCATAATGCCGCAAATGTACGAGGCCTCACGGGCATGATAGAGGTTATTTTGCCCGTAGCTCGTGCGATACTTGAGACGCCCCAAGACCTTGATCAACTCAGGATGAAAGTCTGAAAGACCCAGTTCGAAAATAATTTTCTCTGCTTCTTCATACATCAGCTTGTCGATGTCGACCTTGACCTTTTCGACGATCTCTTCGATGCGCGTGGGATGGATGCGCCCATCATGCATCAGGCGCTCTAGCGAGACTTTGGCGATCTCGCGCCGCAATGGATCGAATCCAGAGATAATCACGGCTTCAGGGGTTTCGTCGATGATCAGATCAATGCCTGTCGCCGCTTCAAGCGCACGGATATTGCGCCCTTCCCGACCGATGATTCGACCTTTCATAGCATCATTGGCGATGGGAACCACCGAGATCGTGGATTCCGCGACATAGTCACGAACGACGCGTTGAATCGAGCTGGTGATGATTTCCCGCGCCTCACGTTCGGCGTTCTCACGGGCCTCCTCGATCGTTCGCTTGGCAAGGCCTACGGCATCGAGCCTCGCTTGCGATTCCATTTCGAGGATCAATTGTTTCTTGGCTTCATCGGCCGTCATCCCGGCGACCCGTTCCAGCGCGTCACGATGTTCGCGTTCAGCCTTGGCGCAAGCAGACTCTTTGACCGCCAGCCCCTCTTCTCGTTTCGCGAAATCCACCTCGCGCTTGCGTGACTCATTTTCTCTCTTTTCGAGGGCAGCAACCTTTCCGTCAAGCCCTCCTTCTCGTTGGATCAGACGCTTCTCCACCGTCGAGAGTTCAGCAAGTTTGGTTTTCTGCTCTTGCTCGAATTCGGACTTTGCCTTGAAGACCAGATCCTTGGCTTCAAACTTGGCTTCTTTGACAACAGTCTCAGCCTCTCGTTGTGCGTTCTGCACAACCTGCTTAGCCAAGTCTTCCGCCTCAGCCTGCTTGGCGCCCATCATCCGTCGTCGCAGAAAATCAAATATCCCAGCACCAACCACGGCCCCGAAGATCACTGAAAGAACAATGTACACAACAGTTGCAGTAGAAATGGGAGTCACCCCCTTCTTGAAAACAATCAGATCCAATGGGCTCAACCTGATGCGGGACCCCCGCCTCAGACAGAGCGGAATGAACGCGAATGACGATGTGAGGTGAAGAGATGGAAGAGTCTTAGGAGACCGCGAGTCGTCCCGCCTGGAACCGAAAGAGATTGTCAGGATACGATGCCATAACTCAGGAAGTTTCTCTCTCTGCCCTTCTTCCTTAGCCGTCTGCTTTCAGACATCAGCCATTGGAGAGAGGCAGCGATCAAAACAAGCATGGCGGGTAGATACTCGTTCTGTCCGGCAGGTATTCGCCGGGTCGCTTCAATTCCAGAAACTGGCCGCTGGGCGCCCACGTGACGTCGCCCGCGCACGACCCATACCATGAGCATCCACCGAGTGAACACTTCGTATCCCATCAAGTAAACGTTCTCTTCTGGTTTTCTGAGCACTCGTTTCCAGGCGATCAGCTATCGGCGATATCACTCTTCCCTACTCATCCGCACACTCACTTATGTACATGATAACAAAGGGACTCTTTGAAAGCAAGGCGAATCTCCGCTATCGAAAGAGCGATGTCGGCATCTGCTCATCGATCGATTCCATCAACGTCACCATCCGCCGTTCGACATCAGCTTCCCCTTGGACCCGCTTTTTCTCGGACTCAAACAGCTGATGAGCAAGGTTGATCGCCGTCAGCACCGCTAACTTCGAGGGGGTCGTCGTCTTCATCCCTTCCGCCAGATGTTTCATATGATCGTCGACAAAATTGGCCAGCCGCCGGACATAGGCATCATCGCCACCTCCCGTGATCGCGTACCGTTGACCATAAATTTCAACATCAATGGTCTTAGTCAATGGCCACCTCCTTAGGATCTTCGACACCTTCAAGCAACTCCATCTCATTCATGACTTTTTCGATCCGCGCCTTGATATCCATCCGTTCCTTTTCCCATTGGCGACTCGTATCATCCTGCGAAGCCAACCGCTGGCGAGCCGCCTTGAGCTCTTCCTCTAAGAGCGCATTCTTTCGCTTGTACTCTTGGACAAGCTTCACCAGGTCACGAATTCTGGTTTCCAATGCATCAAGTCGATCCAACGACATAATCAGCCCCTCTTCGTTATGGCCCCTACGGATTGTGGCGCACTATAAAAACTTCACAAGATCTTGTCAAGAAACGGCTTTTTTGATTCCAGCCAGACGCAGATATTCCTTATAGCTCCGCAAGACCCGTTTGACGTATTGCCTGGTCTCCTGATAGTGGATCAGCTCGACAAATTCATCCTCACTCCGCCCCCGATAGGTTGCCGCCCAGGTTCCCACCACAATCGGGCCGGCATTGTACGCAGCGATCGTCTGCACAATATTGCCGGAAAACTGCGTAAACAATTGCTCGACATACCGAGCCCCGATCCGGATATTTGTCTCTTGATCAAACAAATCTTCTCGGGAGAGGCTTGGAAGACGGTGCTGTTGAGCCACGGCATTGGCGGTGGCGGGCATGACCTGCATCAATCCGATCGCTCCGACACGAGAGACGGCTCTCCGATCATATTGACTCTCTTCCCGAATGATAGCCGCAACCAGAAACGGATCAACCCCGTTCGCTCCCGACATTTTGATCGTAGGAATCAATCCCGCGGGATAGGCTACGCTCCACAGTCCATCTGCGACCACTCCACCGGTTCGCTCTAACTTTTCACGGAATCGAGACCGCACCAGACGCAAGGCATGATGGTAGGCACCGACCTCATTCAACATGATGGATAATGCCGCCAACACCTCGGAGTCACGGCTATATCGATCCGTCAACGCGCCGAGCTCTCTCGCGGCATCTTGCTCAAGACCGAGCGTTCTGAGTTCTACCGCCCGCCGGTACGCCGGGTGGAGCTCGATCTGCATCCGGCTACTTGCCTGACTGTCCTGGACCGGCGCCTGAGTGACTTCAGCAGCAGACGGAGTGGACGAGATCGCGACGACTGAGCCTTCCTGTTTCGTCTGCCCTGGAACCGACAGGTCACTCTGTTCACGCGCCAACTGGCAGTAGTAGGTGTGCGGAAACCGCTGACAGAGCAGCGCAAATATCTCCTTTGACTTCACACTTTCCACATGACCGTAGGAACGGGCACTCCAATAGAGGGCTTGTGGCTCTAGATCGCTGTCCTTCTGATCGACGATCTGCTGCCACACGCTGATCGCCTCCTGATAACGAGCCGTTCGGTACAGCACCCATCCTTCCCGCCATTGTGCTTCAGTTCGTTGAGAAGCCGGTTCTCCCAACTTGGCCACCTGCCGATACCTCGCGATTGCCTCATCGAACCGTGCCTCATCCTCCAGCCAGATCCCGGCAAATAGATTGATCTGCCCTTTCTGCTCTGGAGTGATCGTTCGCTTCGGGAGTGTCCGGCACAGATCCAAGAGCTTCTCCCCCAGTCCCTGCCTGAGATAGACTCTCGCCAGCCAGACAGTGGCCTCATCCGCGCGAGGCTCTCGCTCAGCCGTCAACGTATGAAAGGTCTCGCGTGCCTGGTCGTACAGCTTTAAACGAACTTGGGCGATGCCCAATTTCAGCCTGGCCTCCCCACGGTGAGAGGAGGTCGGATCTCGCGCCAGAAACTTTTTCAGCTCCTCGATGGCCTCCGCGTGGAGCGACTGCCCTAGAAAAGCCTGAGCGCGCTCATAATACGTGTCGGGCGCCGCGGTCCATGGTACCCCGCCGATATTGCCCCCAAGCAAAGTCTCGGCTTCCTTGGCCTCTTTCGTGTGAGGAAACTTCATCCACAGCTGTTTCAGCGTTTCTTGTCCTTCCGCCAATTTATTCTCTCGGAGAGAACAAGACGCCGACCGTAACCAAGCCTGAGCGACTTGAGGATCCTTGTCATTGACATTGAGGACCTTCGCGAACCAGGACACGGCCTCGGGACAGCTAGACGCCTGATACCACGCTTCCCCGGCGCGGAGCGCGACCTGATTGAGAAGATTAGAATCGGGGACCGCTTGTGGCACCCCCTCAAACATACTGGCCGCCTCCTTGGCCTCCCCGAGACGCAGCAAGGCCTCTCCGATCCAGAATCGAATGTAATCGTCGAGCACGAGAAAATCCCGCTGGGCTGCCCGAAGGTATGGCAGACTGGCAGCGGGATTTCGATCGATCAATATCACCCCGGACAGCAACCCGGCACGCTTGGCCCACTGCGTTCCGGGAAATCCTTCCATCACCTTTCGGAGACGTTCCAGCTTGAGCGCCACCACTTGATCTTTCGTCAACGCCTGACCGAGTCGCTCTTTCGGCCAGGCCGCCGCCACAAAACACTCCTCCGCTGTCGTACAACCAGTGACCGTCGATTGTTCGGAAACCTCAACCTGTGCCGCATACCCGTCGTATGAGAAAACCCCTCCGAGGGCGAGCACCAGGATGGACGCGACCACCAGGCCGCAGCCACGGAGAGAACGATACTTGGTAGCAATCTTCATCATGATAGCCTGACGATACTCATCCGAGTTCATTCGAGTTCATTATATACAGAGCTGTCTGCAATGAAAGAAGTTTCCGGACCCGATGATGGGTCTGGCCGTATGCGGCATGACTTCCGCTATGGTAGGCTCCTCGTGTTGAGGATGATATGGCCGACTCGCCGATAATCGCTTCCGGTACCGTGACAACGCTCTTGGGTCTCACCGAACCCCAGATGGTTAAGTTTGTCCGCGCGCAAGACTGGCCGGACTATCGCGCACAGCAAATCTTGCGATGGCTCTATCAACGGCGCGCGCGGGCGCTCACCGACATGACGGATCTCCCCATGCATGATCGCATGACGCTCTCTCCATCCACGAAGGTCGGGCGCTCGGCACAGACCACGATCTTATCGTCCCAGGACGGAACCCGCAAATTGCTCTTGATGCTCGACGATGGCCTGACGATTGAGGCCGTCCTGATTCCGGATGAGGATCGGCTGACGCTCTGCGTGTCAACTCAGGTCGGATGTATGTTGGATTGTGGATTCTGCCTGACTGGGAGAATGGGACTGAAACGCAACCTCAAGCTTCATGAAATCATCGATCAGATCCTGACCGCGCAAGACCTGCTGAGCTCCGATGAACACATTACCAATCTCGTGTTCATGGGGATGGGAGAACCTCTGGCCAATGTGGAGAGTCTCAAGGCGGCCGTGACTGCGTTGACCAACAAACCGTGGGGTCTTGGGTGGTCGCGTAGACGCCTGACGGTGTCCACGGCGGGGTTGGCATCTCGCCTTCCGGAGGTCGCGGCGCTCGGCGTGAACCTCGCCATTTCGCTCAATGCCACCACTGAAGAACAGCGACGAGCGCTGATGCCTGCCGCCAGCGAGATCGCTTCACTGAAATCACTCCTGGCTGCCTGTCGCCGCTATCCGCTCGCCCCTCGCCAACGGCTGACCTTCGAATATGTGCTGCTCGCCGACGTCAACGATCATACGGCTGATGCCCGCCGACTGATACAATTGCTCAGAGCCATGCGATGCAAAGTTAATTTGATTCCGTTCAATGAATTTCCAGGCAGCCCTTTTCATCGCCCGTCCGAACAGGCGGTGCTTCGTTTTCAATCCATCCTCCGCGACGCCGGCCTCGATGCATTTGTTCGAAAGAGCCGAGGACAGGATGTGCTCGGCGCTTGCGGCCAACTTGGAGAACTCCCCAGCAACCGACCTTCCCTTACCTTGACACCTATTGAAACTCGTTGCTAGCATAGCAATCCACCCCATCATGATCATGCGGACTATTCACTATCATTGGCGCATCCACCTCCTAACGGCGTTACTCGCCTTCGGCTCGATCTCGATCGCGCTCGGAGCAGAGCCGAGCGAATACATCCTCTCAAACGGCATGAAAGTGCTGCTGGTTGAGGTTCCCAAGGCTCCGGTAGCCACGGTGCAGGTCTGGTACAAAGTCGGTTCTCGAAACGAGGTCATGGGACGGGCCGGACTCTCGCACATGCTTGAGCACATGATGTTCAAGGGCACGGCACGGTATCCGAAAGGCTCATTTTCACGAATCGTCAGAAAGAACGGCGGTATTGACAACGCGTTTACCGGACAAGACTTTACCGCCTATTTTGAGAACATGGCAGCGGATCGTGTCGGACTGGCTCTTGAGCTGGAGGCCGATCGGATGCAGGGCCTCCTTCTCGATCACAGCGAATTTCAGACCGAGCGCGACGTCGTGAAAGAAGAACGCCGCCTCAGATCCGAAGATGACCCGCAGGGGGCGCTGGTTGAAGCGCTGTTTGCCCAAGCCTTCCTCAGCCATCCCTACCATTGGCCGGTCATCGGATGGTTTGCGGATCTCGATGCGATGTCTCTCGAAGACTTGCAACGCCACTACGACACGTTTTATTCTCCCAACAATGCAACCCTCGTGGTTGTGGGCGATATCAAGTCTGACGCTCTACTGCCGACGATCAAGCGCCTGTTTGAACCGATTCCTAGAGGTCCCTCACCCAAGCAAACTCTGGCACCGGAACCGGAACAGCGAGGCGAGCGCCGTTTTCTCTTGAAACGCGAAGCCCAGGTGCCGTTTGTCATGATGGGGTTTCGTGTACCCAACTATTCGAGCGAAGACTCCTATGCGCTCGACATCCTCGAATCGATCTTGTCTCACGGAAAAAGCTCCCGCCTCTACCAAAGCCTGGTCTATGACCAGAAGAATTCGTTGGCCGTCGGGGCCGAATATAGTGTGCTGCAGACGGATCCCGGCTTGTTTTACTTCTACTCATTGGTGAATCCAGGCGCAAAGGTTGAAGGGGTCGAAGAAGCCATCCAGCGTGAGATCGTGCGGCTCCAGAATGAACCGCCGTCCGAGCAGGAGCTTCAGCGAGCCAAGAACCAAGTTGAGGCGGCGCGCGTCTTCGAGCAAGATTCAAATTTTCGCCATGCCATGTTGATGGGACAAGCAGAATCAGTCGGCGCCGGCTGGCGGCGGGTCGATCAATTCGTGGAACGTATCCGTACGGTGACGGCGAAGGACATCCAGCGGGTTGCGAAGCAATATCTCACCCAAGACAATCGGACCGTCGGCATTCTCATTCCTTTGCCCCCGAAGCCCCCAGAAGCAAGCCCCGCAACAGCTCAAGAAGGAAAATCATAGAGGCGATCATGGGTAAGGAATCTAGAAACAAGAGAGGCCAGGGGCCTGACCCACAATCCATCCAACGAAGATCAGTGCCTTCCTTGTTGGGACTAGTCCAGTGTGCCGTACTCGTGATGTGTATCCCGACGATAGGGCTTGCCGCCGACATTACACCGACGAGATTCATCGCTCCCAACGGCATGACGGTACTCGTCCTGGAACAGCATTTCCTTCCCATCGTTGAAATCCATGCCCTGATCAAGACCGGCGCTGCGCAGGATCCTCCAGAAAAAGCGGGTGTGGCAAATTTGGTGGCCAGCCTCTTGGATGAAGGGACAACAACCAGATCCTCAAGGCAACTGGCCGAACAGATTGACTTTGTCGGTGGCTCGCTGGCGGTCCAGGCAGGCGAAGACTACACAACCGCATCTGTACGCACACTCAAAAAAGATATCGATCTCGGATTCACCCTGTTGGCTGATATTCTTCAGCACCCGGCTTTCCCCAAGCAAGAATTTGAACGGGTCCGATCTCAGATCCTTGGGGAAATTACTAGCGATAATGACGATCCCGGGCATGTCGCCATGAAGGCCTTCAATCAGTTGGTCTTTCAGAATCATCCCTATCGTTGGCCGGTGAACGGGACGGAGGAAACGTTGGCCAAGGTTACCTTGGCGGATGTGCAGAACTTCTACGCCAAAGAGTATCTTCCCAACCAAGTCATCCTTACTGTCGTCGGTGACGTGACGGTGGATCAAGCAACGACACTCATCCAGACATATTTCGGGTCCTGGAAGAAAGGGGTGGTCCAACCCCGAACGGTCAAGAAGCCGGCTACCATCGACAAAAAGATCGTGCAGCTTATCGAAAAGGACCTCACACAATCGACGATTGTCATCGGTCACCCTGGAATCAGTCGGACCAACCCTGATTATTACGCCGTCACCGTCATGAATCATGTGTTAGGAGCTGGAGGATTTTCATCACGGCTCATGGATACCATTCGAGACAAGCAGGGGCTTGCGTATGGTATTACCAGTCATTACGACGCACGGGCACTACCGGGGTCTTTCTGGATCAACCTGCAGACTCGGACAGAAACCACCAATCAAGCGATCAGCGGCGTCTTGGCTGAAATGAAGGCGATTCGGGAGGCCCCGGTCAGCGATCAGGAATTGGCCGATGCCAAAGCATTTTTAATGGGCAGCTTCCCCTTGCGGCTAGATTCTACGTCGAAGCTGGCGCACGTCTTGGCACAAGTGGAGTTTTTTGGGTTGGGGTTCGACTATTTTAGTCAGTACCAAAAATGGATTGAGCGAGTGACGAAAGAAGACGTGCAGCGCGTGGCCAAGCAGTACCTGGACCCTCAGCACTACGCGCTCGTCGTGGTCGGCAATATCGCGAAGGCAAAAGTTCGCCATTAGGCTCAAGAAAAGCGCACCGTATGCAACCGACCCTTATGCAACAGAAGCTCGATCGGCTCCGAACCCTCCTAACGGAGATGGGCTCGGTCGTGGTGGCCTATTCCGGTGGAATCGACAGCACCTTCGTTCTGAAAGTCGCGCACGACCAACTCCACGAGAAGGCGGTCGGCATCACGGCCATCTCACCGACATTTCCATCCCTTGAGTTGGAAGCCGCCAAACGGATCGCTCAGGAGATCGGTGCCCGCCATGAAACCGTGCAGACAGATCAGCTCGCCATAGATGACTTCGTGATGAATGACGCCAATCGTTGTTTTCACTGCAAGACCGACCTGTATCAACTTCTTGGGAATGTGCGGCAATCGCGGGCTGTTGCCTATGTCGTCGATGGAACCAACATGGATGATCTGGGTGATGACCGACCCGGCATTAAAGCCGCCCGAGAATGGGGGGTGCGCAGCCCGCTCGTTGAGGCTGAACTGTCAAAAGCCGATATCCGAATTTTTGCCAAAGAGCTAGGGCTTTCGAATTGGGACAAACCAGCCGCTGCCTGTCTTTCGTCACGAATTCCGCGTGGGATCGTGATCACCAGCGAACAATTAAGCCGAGTTGAAGGAGCGGAAGCCGTGCTCCATCGTGAAGGGTTCCGCCATTTTCGAGTGCGCAGTCACGGTGAGATCGCACGGATTGAATTGGCACAAGACGAAATTCCTCGGCTGATGGAATCAGATCGCTGTGCAGAAATCAGTGCAAGGCTGAAAACGTTGGGATTCAAATTTGTGACGGTGGATCTGGAAGGCTACCGGCCGGGTGGAGTCACCTTGCGCTGACTCCACCCGCAGATCACGGCAACTTAGCGTGGCTGTGATTTCGAAAGGGCCTCAAGAGCTTCGTCCGCGAATCTTCGCTGATCGGCTTCTGTTAAGCTCCGCTGAACCACTTTTTCCGCTACCATCAGAGCGAGTTCTGTCGTCTGGGCTCGAATGTCTTGTAGGGCTTTGCGACGTTCTTGATCGATCTGGCGTGTCGCATCACCCTTGATACGCTCCGCTTCCGCGGTCAACCGCTGCTCGTTTTCATCGAGCAACCGTTGAGCACGTTCCTTTGCCGCTACGAGGATAGCCTCGGCTTCCTTCCCCGCCGCATTGAGCTTGGCTTCATATTCCTTGAGCCGTCGCTCGGCCTCGGATCGATGCTGCTCCGCCTGATCGAGACTGTCTTTAATTTTCTTTTCACGCTCTTCCAAAGCACTCAAAATGCCGGGGAAGGCGTACTTGTAGAGCACGAACAAGAGAATCCCAAACGAAATAACTTCCCAGAAGATCAACGAAGAAAAAAAGTCAGGTTCAAACTGTGGCATATGCGTGTTCGTGAAACGTTAAACGTGAAACGTGAAACGAGAGGGACCTCTCGATGAACGGTTCTCGAATAACGGTTGACGCTCCCTACTTCCGAAAACCCATGATGATAAAGGCGATAACCAAGCCATACAGCGCAATGGCTTCCACCAACGCGAACCCGATCCACATATACTTCGTGACGCGAGCTTCTGCTTCAGGCTGCCGTGCCACCACTTCAATCATCTTCCCGAAGATGTAGCCGATCCCCACACCGGCCCCGGCAAACCCCGCTGCGGCGCATCCCATACCGATCAACCCTGCTGCTGCTGAATCCATTATGTCTTACTCCTCCCTTGGCTAAACTTGCATGCGCTAATGCGCGTGCTCTTCATGGCCATGTAAATGAAACGCATCGCCCAAGTAGACGCAGGTCAAGATCGTAAAAATATACGCTTGAATGAACGCAATGCCGAATTCCAACAAGTAGATTGCAACTGTAAACACAAAGGGCAGCCACCCAACCAGCAATCCCCCGCTGATCGTGAGACCAAATAGCACGGCGAGCATGACGTGGCCAGCGGTCATATTCGCGAAAAGCCGCACGGCCAAGGAAATGGGCCGTGCAATCTGGCTGATGATCTCGATTGGGATCATGAGGGGCACCAGCCACCCAGGCGTACCAGGCGGGACAAGAATGCCCAGAAACTTTACCCCATGCAAGGAGAACCCCACCACCAAGCTAATTCCATACACCAGAAAGGAGAAGGCCGCCGTCACAATGATCTGGCTCGTCACGGTATAGGCCCCAGGAATGAGTCCGATGTAGTTGGAGAAGAGAATAAACACAAAGAGCGTGGCGACGAGCGGGAAAAATCGCATACCTTCTTTGCCCATGGTTTCCATGATCATGGTGCGAATGAAATCCACCATCATCTCCGCCAAGCTCTGGAGCTTGCCTGGGACGAGCTTGCGCGACGATCCAGCCATGACCATGAGCACCGCTGCCACAGCAATGACGACCCACATAAACACGACGGCTTTATTGATGGAGAGATCCAATCCACCGATCGAAATCGGGACCCAGCGTTGAAGTTCAAATTGATGAAGCGGGCTTTCTTCCATGACGATCCTTGGCTATTCCCTATTATTCGAGTTGTCTACTGCTGCTTGCCATCGCTGTACGGATCGGTAGACGCTTCTGATACCTGCCGCCAACCCAAAGACCAATCCCACAACAAGCCCCCACGGAGCCGACTCAAGCAGATAGGCATCAATCGCCCATCCAAGCCCACCGCCGACGATTAGCGCAGCCAGCAGTTCCGTTCCAATTCGAACGGCTTGACCAAGCCCCGCGTATAAAGGATCTTGTGAAGGGGCCATCCCAAACCCACGGAAGGCGAGAGCACGTGAGCAGAACTCTGCCCGTGATGGGGTTCGCAATTTAAGCAAAACCGTGCTTGCAATGTCAAGCGGTTAGAGAGCTATGCGCGCAGAAATCGCTGCGGTATATACGGTATAGTGATCTCCCGTTCGTGTTGAGAATGCGTTGCCTATGCCTACAACCTTTCCCTCATCAATCCCATTCCTGCACAGCTCTCCTTCGCCTCTTATTCTGACACGCCCCGCTCCCTCGGCAAGCCCGTTTGAACTGTACTCGAAGATCGCATCAGCTCGATATCCTTCGTTTCTCTTTGAAAGCGGTACCGGCGATAGCACCATGGGACGGTATTCATACTTTGGCGTTGATCCCTATGAAACACTGCGCGGGAAGGGAGATACCTGTGTGTGCCGATCGATTCAAGGCCGCATGGATCCAAGCACATCTCCGTTTCAATATATGACTCATCTCCTAAACCGTCAGCGGATCGTTCGTCCTCCCGAGGCTCCGCCATTTTTCGGCGGCGCAGTCGGCTATTTGAGTTATGATCTCGCACGCCAGTTCGAGAGGTTGCCGTCTCTCGCCTTAGATGACCTTGCCTGCCCTGAGCTAGAGTTCGCATTGTTCGATCTTGTCGGGGCGATCGATCATGAGCTGAACCAGCTGGTGCTCATGTTTTGTCCGCCGCTTGACCGATTTTTGGGCGAGCCCCGGGAAAAGCTATTTCGTGAGGGAAGGGATCGACTAGCCGAGTTTGAAGCTCGATTGACCAGACCTTATATGGTAGACGCGCACGGGAATCATCTCGGTCGCCTGACATTTACACCGGAACAGGAGCAGGCAATCTATAGTCGGAACGTGCGCCGTTGCCAGGAATACATCTCAGCCGGTGACATCTATCAAGCCAACCTCTCTCATCGGTTCAACGTGACCGGTTCGGCATTCTCCTCTCTCGGAGACCTTCAAACCGATCTGTCTGCCTATAGCCGCTTACGCACGTTGAACCCGTCCCCCTTCTCGGGAATACTCCGGTTTGACGCAATTCGCCTCATCAGCTCCTCACCGGAACGGCTCGTTCGACTGGAAGGACATCGAGCCGATACGCGACCGATCGCGGGAACGAGACCTCGTGGAACAAGCGCCGACGACGATCAGCGACTGATCCATGAGTTGCGGGTCAATGAAAAGGAATGCGCGGAACATGTCATGCTGGTTGACCTTGAGCGGAATGACCTCGGGCGAGTCTGTCATTTCGGGAGCGTCCAGGTGGATGAATTGATGACCTTGGAGCAATATTCCCATGTCACCCATCTGGTCTCCCATGTGGCCGGCACCCTCAAAGATCACGCGACTGGGTTTGATCTATTGAAAGCCATGTTTCCAGGTGGAACGATTACCGGTGTACCTAAGATCCGCTGCATGGAGATCATTGAGGAGTTGGAGCCGGTGCGCCGCGGTCCCTACACAGGTTCGATGGGTTACCTCAGCTGGAGTGGGGACCTCGATTTCAATATCCTGATACGTACGCTTGTCATGAAGAACGGCCAGGGCTATCTCCAGGTCGGAGCAGGAATTGTGGCCGATTCCGACCCCACACGCGAATATGAAGAAACCATCCATAAAGCCCAGGCGTTCTTCAGCGCCTTTTCATAGCCCCATGTGGATTTACTTGAATAGCAAGTTCGTCAAAGACGAAGACGCCGTGATCTCCGTCTTCGACCATGGGTTTCTCTACGGAGATGGAGTGTATGAAACGCTGCGCTCCTATGGCCCTCATATCTTTATGCAAGACCAGCATCTGTCACGGCTGTTCCGTTCCGCAGAAGCAATCGGGCTGACGATCCCGATTTCCATGAAGAGCTTGGCGGACATTCTGCAGGAAGCCATGATCCGCAACGAGGTTGGAACCGATCAGCGGGATGCCTATCTAAGAATCACCGTTTCGCGAGGAGCGGGAGACATCGGATTGGACCCGGCACTCTGTTCGTCACCGACCGTTGTCGTGATGGCCAAGCCTCTCGTGCCTCCAGCGTCCCATCTCTATGAAACGGGTGTGAGGCTGATCCTGGCGTCCACGAAACGGAATTTGCCAAGCGCGTTGTCGCCGCAGATCAAGTCCACAAACTTCCTGAACAACATCCAGGCTAAACGTGAAGCCATCGTAGCAGGCGCATTCGACAGTATCCTGCTTAATTGGGAGCAGCATCTGACTGAATGCACCATCAGCAATGTGTTCCTTGTCCTGAACGGCACATTGCGAACGCCAGCTCTGGAGTGCGGCTTGCTCGATGGCATCACCAGAATGATCGTGATTCAGTTGGCCAGAGAGCTCGACATCCACACCGACGAAGGTCGCTATACCGTTGACGACTTGTTCAAGGCCGACGAATGCTTCCTCACGAACACTAGCATGGAAATCATGCCGGTGACTTCCGTCGACCGTCGAGTTGTCGGCGACGGAAAGCCAGGTCCACTGACCCTGAAGCTAAGGGAGCAATTCCCAGCGATGCGAGGCCGATACGGGAATATGCTTCATACTCGATAAGCCCTCATCTTCCCGTTTTCTCGCATCATTCTTCTACCCCCAAACACAAGATCTGCATTTTCTTGACAGGCAGTGACAGACTGCTATCGTTTGACCATGCCAAAACCAAACACGCTACATCACGCCTCAACATACCGGCCTGTCATGACTATCCTCGTCGCATTGAGCGGCAGCATCCTGCTGGCTGTTCCAAGCGATAGTCGCGCAGAGATGTACCAATATGTCGATGCCAAGGGGACCATATCGCTCACCAATGTTCCCTCTGACACTCGATACCGCCGGATCGACCTCCACCCGAATCGGCTCCATCCCGTTCTCTCAGAGGCGGAATTGGAACCGGTGATCCGTCGATTCTCACAGCAGCATCAACTACACCCTGCGCTTATCCGCGCCATCATTAAGGCTGAATCGGATTTCGACCCTCGTGCGGTCTCACGAGCCGGAGCCATCGGATTGATGCAATTGATGCCGCAAACGGCAGTGAGATTGGAGGTCCGTGACCTCTATGACCCCGAGGACAATATCGGAGGAGGGACGAAGTATCTACGCCAGTTGCTCGATCGATTCCGTGGCAACCTTCCACTGGCGCTCGCTGCCTATAACGCCGGAGAGCATGTCGTCGATCGCTACCGAGCTCTTCCGCCAATTACCGAAACCCGTCTCTATGTCCGCAAGGTCTTGCGATACTATCGACTCTTCCTCGCCCGTGATCTTGCCGTGACCGGACACGTCATCCCCTCTTCGGAGTACGCAATGCCACAACCCGCCCCCGTGTCTTCGATTCAGTCCGGCCAGTAGTTCGGCTCCCCAAAGATAATTGACTATGCTGTTTCCAGCCCGGTCGTTTGGATCCCGGAAAATCGGATCGGTAATGGGCGCCCACGCTATTTTCTCTCCAGAGCGCAGCTTCGGCCACGCAATGCGCCACTTGCACCATATTCTTGACCTCCAGATCGGCCCTCCCCGAAAAGGATTGGGACACCATCTGTTCCCACCGCGCAAGCTGGGCCGTGGCACGAACGAGCGACTCCCGAGACCGGATAAGCCCCACTTGCCCCCACATGATCCGCCGAAGCGAACTGCGTACTTTTTCGGCATCCTCCAATCGTTCCAACCGACCGCTCCTCAGGCGCTCCACATGATGAGTCACATCAGGCATCGAACGGCGTGAGGCCCAGGCGACAGCGGCCACACCCGCCCGCATCCCAAACACCAATCCCTCGAGCAATGAATTGCTGGCCAGCCTGTTGGCGCCGTGCACACCGCTACAGGCAACCTCGCCCGCCGCAAAAAGACCCGGCAAGGTCGTAGCCCCGTTGAGGTCGGTCGCCACCCCCCCCATCATGTAATGGGCGCTTGGAGAGACCGGAATCCATTCTTCCGTGATATCGATGTCATGACGGAGACAGGTCGCATAGATCGTCGGGAATCGCCGTTTGACAAAATTCGCCCCCAAGTGAGTCACATCAAGGTAGACATGCCGGGCGCGCGTCGCTGCCATTTCCGCCCAAATCGCCCGCGCAACGATATCCCTCGGGGCCAAGGCGCCGAGCGGGTGATACTGCGACATAAAGGTCTCTCCCCTATTATTACGCAGCTGGCCGCCCTCTCCTCGCATGGCTTCTGACAACAAAAAAGGCGGGCTTGAGGGCAGATACAGCGAGGTCGGGTGAAACTGGACGAATTCC
The DNA here is from genome assembly GCA_002869845.2 of Nitrospira sp. CG24B. Taxonomy (GTDB): domain Bacteria; phylum Nitrospirota; class Nitrospiria; order Nitrospirales; family Nitrospiraceae; genus Nitrospira_D. The sequence continues at coordinate 1,562,366 of NEWS02000004.1, forward strand.
ATGTCCTGGAGTTGCGCTCCTGCACGAAATGCCATGGCCATACCGTCGCCGGTCGCATTCGGTGGATTGGTGGTGCGAGCAAAAATCTGTCCCGCCCCCCCTGTCGATAGAACCACGGCTTTTGCAGGAATAATGAATTGTTCCCCTGAATGCTCATCAAGCACCACCGCTCCGCAACATCGGCCATCCTCAACCACGAGATCAACGGTGAAATGGTAATCCAGCCGGACGATCCGCTTGTGTCGCATCGCCTGCGCGATCAGCACCCGCACCATTTCGTTCCCTGTCGCATCGCCTCTCGCACGGAGGATTCGGCTGCGACTGTGGGCCGCTTCACGTGCAAAGGCAAATTTCCCACCCGTTTTGTCGAATTTCGCGCCCCAGCGGATGAGCTCTTGAATCCGATCCGGTCCCTCCTCCACCAAAACACGCACCGCTTCACGACGACACAGGCCGTGTCCAGCCTTCACGGTATCAGTCAAATGGATGGCGACATCATCCTCCTCACTCAAGGCCACGGCCACCCCGCCTTGCGCAAAGATGGAATTGCTTTGTAAGGGATGGCCCTTGGTGAGCACGATCACTCGACCGACTCGACAGAGGTCCAGGGCGGCGCGAAGCCCAGCGACTCCGCTGCCGATGACGAGAAAATCTGCTTCCAGTGCGCTACGCGGCATCGTTATCGTGGGAGGGTCTGCGATGCGGGAGGTTCCGCCAACAGCTGTTTTGTCTTCATTCCAAAGGGCACATCTCCTTGCGCACCGCGCAGGAGAATCGAGTGCGTGCCGACCCATTGCAGCCGTGCGAGGCCTCGTTGTCGGACCCCCATGTCAGTGGCGTCTCGTTTCCACGTCCCTTGCCAATGAAGGAGGACGTTGATCTCGTCCTTTTCAAGCACGACCCGTTCGATCTTGAACTCGAGGGAGATAGCGGAAAAGGCAGTGAAGTCCATTTCGACCTGCCGTTTCAGTTCGTCCAGCTGATCCATCGGCAACAGCAGGGCATGAAACTCGGACCGATCCTTTCGTTGATAGGCACTCCGCAAGGATTCCACCGCTTGATCGATACGGAGGAGTCGCTCATGCTCTGCTGGGTATCGGATAGTCTTCGACGGGCACCCAACGATCGCCACAGCAAGCACGATCAGCCACACGACGGTTGGAGACCGTAAAAAACCAATCCTTCCAAGGTACATGGTGGCGCAGTATAGCATAAGGGGAAAAGGCGCCGTGACCTTGCATTTTCAGCGGAAAGCTTTTAGACTCCCCCCTCCTTAGGAGATACAGAACATGTCAAGCGTCCTGAAGAAACGGCGAAAGAAGATGCGCAAGCACAAGTATAAGAAGCTGCGCCAGCGCCAGAAGTTTCTTCGCCGAAAAAGCTAAGTTCTACCGGCGTGGCCGGAGGAGGGAACCGTGGCCGAAGGGAAGAAAGTCCGCATCCGCGTACGAACGGTCAATTGTACCTACGTGGGCGACTTCCTCGTCCCTCCGATGCGGCATCGCGTCTCCGATGCGATCAACGAAGAAGCCCGTCTCTTTATCAGCCTGACCGACGTGGTTATCGACGATAAGGAGCGCTCGGATTTTATTGCGATCAATAAGAATCTAATCGAGTCGATCGCTCAACTCTAGTCGTTTCCTCTCACCCTCGTCAGCGTACTCGTTCAGCGTTGCCGTGAGCGAGGGCACGATTTCGTGCCGACACACCGCCTGACCACGATGTCGATCTTCAAGCGATTCCTGCCGTTCGTACGCCCGTATTTGCCACGGCTGATGCTGGCCGGGCTCTTCGTGAGCGGGGTTGCGCTCATCAATCTCGCCTTAGTTCGGCTGGCCGGCACGCTCTGGGATGTCATCACGGTTCAGCACGATGCCGACCAGATGACTCGGTCGATCGGTCTGTTCATGAGCCTGGTGATTCTGCAGGGGCTCTGTTCGATGGGGCACAGCTACCTGACAGCCTGGGTTTCTCAGCACATTGTCGCCGACTTTCGTCAACATCTCTTTGGCCACCTGCAGACGTTGACGGTCAGTTTTTTCGCACAGCGCCGCACCGGAGAGTTGCTATCGCGAGTCATGAACGACGTCGCGGTCATTCAATCCATCGTCACAGAAACCCCGATCGACACAGTCAAGCAACTGGTGACCTTCATCGGCGGCATGACATTTCTGTTGATCATGAATTGGCGCCTCTGCCTCCTGATCCTGATCCTGCTCCCCTTGCTGGTCCTGGTCGCTAAAATATTCGGCCGCAGACTGAAATCCCTTTCCACCTCGATTCAAGACCACACAGCCGCGCTCAGCACCCTCATCGAAGAAGTGATTTCCGGCATTCGGATCGTTAAATCCTTCGTGCAGATACAGCGGGAAGAAACCCGCTTCGCCACCCAAGTGAACGAGATGCTTCGTCTCACACTGCATCGGGCAGGCATCATGGCCGTGTTTATTCCTGTGATCAGCCTGGTCACTTTTTCCGCGGCAGCAGCGGTGCTGTGGTACGGCGGTCAACAAGTCATCGACGGGGCTGTCACGCCAGGGGAGCTGTTCGCCTTCGTCCTCTTTGCTGGCATCCTCATCGGCCCATTTAGCGCAGGAGCTCGCATCTTTACCCAGCTCAAAGAGGCGCAGGGAGCCATGCAACGGGTCTTTGAGATTCTGGATGCACAACCGGAAATTGCGGATCAACCCACGGCGCAGAGTCTCTCCACAGTCGAAGGACACGTCCGAGTCGAGAGGGTCAGCTTCGGTTACGACCCTCAACATCCGGTGTTATTCGACCTGTCGTTTGAAGCCAAGCCTGGCGAATTGGTCGCCTTTGTCGGCCCAACCGGCGCCGGGAAAACTACGGTGATGAACCTGCTTCACCGGTTCTACGATCCGATTGAAGGGCGCCTCACCATCGACGGCAAAAATCTGCGTGATGTGACCCTTGAAAGTTGGTACCAACAGATTGCACTGGTCCCACAGGAAACCATCCTGTTTGGAGGAACCATCCTCGACAACATTCGCTACGGAAAGAGGGACGCGGACGAAGCCGCAGTATCGGAGGCCAGCAAGGCCGCGCATGCACACGACTTCATTATGGGTTTGCCCGATGGATATCAAACCCTGGTCGGCGAGAAGGGTGTCAACCTCTCAGGGGGGCAACGCCAACGCATTGCGATTGCTCGAGCCATCATAAAGAATCCTCGTATTTTACTATTGGACGAAGCCACCTCATCGCTGGACACCGAATCGGAACGGCTGGTGCAGGAAGCACTCCATCGCCTCATGGAAGGTCGCACAACCTTCGTCGTTGCCCACCGACTGTCGACCATCCAGAGGGCCGACCGAATTCTGGTCCTCGATAAGGGGAAATTGGTCGAGGAGGGCACTCACGCGGAGCTTCTGGCGCGCAAGGGTCTGTACCACTACCTCTATACCATTCGCTTGAATGAACCGATCGCCTGAAACGGTCGCTTCACATCCCTCGCACCCTCGCCTTCCCATCTCTTCCATTTGTAACAAGCCTGTAACGTAGAGCGCGTATGGTAGCTCGTGCAAGCTTAAGGAAGAATGAGTGGGGAGATTCCGTGAGTTCACCACGTCCCAAGAAAATTCTCATCGTCGAAGACGAACAGGATATTGCGCAGTTGCTCAAGCACTATCTTGAGAAGGACGGATTTCACGCCTGCCTCGCCACAACGGGCCTTGACGCATTGAAGCTCGTGTCATCTGAGTATCCTGATCTGGTGATTCTCGATCTCATGTTGCCTCACCTGAACGGATTGGAGGTATGTAAAACACTCCGGCACAAGCCTGAGACCGCGCTGTTGCCGATCATCATGCTCACGGCGAAGAACGAAGAGTCCGATACCGTTGTCGGACTTGAGCTCGGAGCCGATGACTACGTCACCAAACCCTTCAGCCCTAAGACATTGGTGGCTCGGGTCAAATCGCTCTTCCGTCGGCTGGAGCGGACAAGCGATCACAAACCAACGTCCTTAGTGTACGGTTTTCTCCAAATGGATCTGACGAGACATGAAGTGACAGTCAGAGGTAAAGAAGTGCTGCTCACAGCGAAGGAGTTTGGACTGCTAGCGCATCTCTTACGTCACCCTGGACGGGTACTGACGCGGGAGGTACTGCTCAATGAAGTGTGGGGTTACGACTATTATGGGACAACGCGAACCGTTGACGTCCATGTTCGGCGATTGAAACTGAAAGTGCCGCTCCTCAATGACTCGATTGTCTCGGTCAAGACGCTTGGATACAAATTATTGGATCAACCTCAAGTATAGTCAATTCGCCTGCATTGTCGCGATGTCGACAACATTGCGAAGGACATAACGAACCTCGCTCGTCCCTCCGCCTCTTCGCCGTCTCCTCTGGTCATGAACCTTGGGGGGAGGACGGTGAACCAGATTCCGATGATTGATCCACCGGTCGCAGCCACTTTTTGACCTGCTCGGCAATCTCATCACGTACTCGACGGAAGACTTGCAGGCGATCAGAATCAGAGCCTTGTGCATCGGCAGGATCATCAAAACTCCAATGTAACTGGACGTCCCCTCTGGGATCCGCCGGGCACGATGCGTGGGCGTGATCACAGACTGTAATGACGTAGTGGAGATGTCGTCCTTGGAATTCGGCAACGTGCTTCGAGCGATGGCGAGAGATATTGATTCCCAGCTCTCCCATCACCTCAACAGCTCGTGGTCAACCGTGAAACTGCCTCCACAAGACCACTAGGAAACTTTTTACATGGACGTAAACTCTCTGTAACCAAACGTTGCCATCCATGCTGTATCACTGGCCATCAAGAGATTATGGGGAGGCCCCTCCTGCACAACCAAATGGCAGTCGAGTGAGCGCACACAGCAAACTGCCAGCGCTCATGGGAGTAAACCACACTACGGACATTGACGACGGATCGCATGACGCCCCGGAGGAGCCGACCTGCCCTCCCAAGCCAGTGCCTGGCTCCTCCACGCTTGCCCTTTCTTTCAAGAGAAGGGGCAAGCGCGACTTAAACGGAAGGTCTACTTTCGATGAAGGAGGTGGCTATGCAATGCGCACGCTGTGCCGTGCATGAACGTACCCGAGATCATTGTTGAGGGAGGGGGGAAACTTTTCGTGATGCGTTGTGTTCACTGTGGGGACGTGACCGATCATGTTATCCTCATGAACCGCCGACGCCAACGATCTGTACGGCCCAGGCGCCCACGAACTTCAATCTATAGACGTCATCGGTCTACCTGGAATAGATCCGCGTAATCATAGAGGAGAGCTGGCTGAGAAATAACCCGCTGTGCTGAGCCTCAGACCAAAGGAGGCACAGCCGAATCGGATGGGATCGACAGTGATGTGACATCGTGGCCATCAATTTCCAGCCCGCGCACCTGCAACCCAAAAGCCTTGGTGGGCGGTTCTTCAACGATCGCAAATGTGAGTTGCGGCGAATTCAGACTTTCAAACACAATGTAGTCCGCCATTATCCCGATCAGATCCTCCAGATTCTCCGACCGGTGAAACTGCAAAGCATACCCATCATCAATATGCTGAATTGCCTTCACGGACTTGAATAGATTGCGCACCAGGATCTGCGGGCGCATGGCTATTGGAGGGCTGGGTAGCGGAGACACCGGCACGTGCGCTAAGCGGAATTGTGGCCTGGCAATGCACTGATATCCGAACTCCTCTTCTTCCCACTGTACTGTTGAAATAGGTCGTCGAGACTGCATTTCATCCGTCCTTACAAATCGGCCCTCAGACCTGTATACCTAACGGCAGAGATGTGAACTACCGACGATCATGAGTGATGGATAGCGACATTCCCTTTGTTTGTCTGGACCTTAGCGCTTAGCGTTTAGTGATGGATCGCGATTGAGGTGGATCAGTGGTCGTAACAGAAACCGTGACCGAACCGTAACCAAGACAGGACTGAAGAAGAGCAAATTGATCAGTCGGTCTGACCAGGCGGGTTAAGCGTCTATGCGTCGATCCTATTTGATGCAACAGGCCGGAAGGGTTGCACAGATGTCATTTAGACGCGTAGAGGGTTCTGCAAGGGGACAGATAAGGGGCAGCCATAACAAGGTTTCGTCTGTTTTTTCCTTGTGAATAGCCTTTTAGAATGCGCGTGCCAAAAAAGTGATTGCTACCACTTGCGACTGCCGTACCAGGTCTAGCTACTTTCGGACACTCTCACGATCGACATGGTCTACAATTGTACTGGCCGGAATTTTCAGAGCACGCGATAATTTTAGTAGAATGCCAAGCGTCGGCGACTTCAACCCTCGTTCTAGCTGACTGATGTAGGTGCGGTGGACTTCCGCTCGAAAGCCTAGTTCTTCTTGTGAGATTCCAATCCTTCGTCTTAATCGTGCAATCTCTTGACCGAGAATAACCTCAGGGATAACTTTGCGAGCCTGCATGCACGCGATGCTGCCCGGTTGAATACTATTGAGCTACAGACTAAAGCATTCGACGTATTTTCTTAGGTTGCAAGGGTGTCGGTACATAGGCAAGGGAGATCGTCATCATGTTAACCAAATCCACGGCTCGGCTAATCGTACTTGTCTTTGTAACATCGTTCGCTGGATTGTCTGATTTGACATCGGCACAGTCTCGCGACTCCAACCCCCAACCCATTCCGAGGCTGGAGGCGGATGAGGTTGAAAGGGTTAAGAATGAATTTCTCGGTCGCCTGAAGGATCATCGATCAGTGGCTCACAGGAAGGAGTCTGTGCTCAACGAATATGTGAGAGACGCGAACCTTCACAACGAGTTGCAGAAGGAATATGAGGAAATAGAAGGTGAAATGGCAGCAATCCGTGAAAAGTATAGCGGCAGGGTAATGCCAGATGTAATAGTCGATCGTATTCCTTTTCTCGATATCAAAAGATCCGAATTGTCACGTACGATAAAGTCCGTTGGACTTGGAAAGACTCTGTTGGTAGAAGAGTACGACATATTATCACGCCTGGAAGAGACGGAAAAAGGGTTTAGGACAAAAGCGATTCCGAAGACAGACTATATCACTGAAGAAAGACGAGCAAGGGAAGAACTTTTCCAGCTTCGCATAGCCAGACAACTAGACCAGCTCGAATGGCAACTGTCACAGTCATTAAGCCGCATTGAGAAGAAGCTCCAGCGTTAAGAATGTATTGACTAACGGACAAAGCGGTAATGTGTGGAATAACTTGGATGTGGAATTGACTTCGGATTCTACTGACACGTGATTGCTCATCACGGATCAATTCAAAGCATGCAAAACCACGTCATGGGCGGAGGGGATCACTACCGTTGACGTGGAATGTTTTTGCAATGCCAGCACCGCGTAAGCATTCAAGATCCTGTCGCAGTTGGTGTGCGTCAGCACGATAACTGAGCCAACGAACCAGCCTCACATGGCTGAGGGCGCCATCGCATTTCAATAGGACCCGGATGATTAGGAGTGCATGTCATCCGCCGTGTCATTGTTCCCGGCTGGCCAGCACTGAAAAGATATGCAGAGAAGCCTCGCTGGGTTAGCCTCCGTACCGAATAGATGCATAGAGACTAAATCTATCCCTCATTCTTGATATCTCATCTCTCTTGCACTTCACCGTTTCAATGTAACCGGTCATGCTTGGTTCTCCATACGTTAAGGAATGCTGCAAACTTGACTCTCACCAAGGCGCGCTCATCGGAGACCTTCTCCAGGAATTCTGACAGACGCCGAGATTTCAGCACCGTGTACACAGTCACAGCTGTCGTTGGGATCAGGACGCACAGAAATATGAAGAGCTTTCTTATGAATGGGCTATCCGCCTCGGCGATTAAATTCATGCCCAGAAAGCCCGTCGTTGCCATGCCGATCAACCCAACCGTAGTCACGACGGTCAGACGCACCATCGTTTCTCCCTGTCGGCGCAGCACATCACTATCCAGATACTGACTCATATCTTCAATCGCTTCCCGAACCTCGGTGTAGAGCTGGGCTGTTCCGAGATGCCTATTCGTCATCCGAAACAATTCCTTCACCTGGGTATGTTCCGAGACGTCCTGGAACCAATACCGATGAGTAAAACGCAGGAACATGCCGAGGATCTGCTGAATCATGTGCCTGAAATTTCTGACCGATTCTAGATTTCCTGGTTCTAGCCGGTTGAGGGCATCAACGAGACGGTCGGACAGCATGAGCATGGCGGCCTTATGAAAATGGGCGATCAAAAAGAGGACAAAATACTCGTGCCGGAACTGTTCAAGACCAGTTTTTCGGACGGCTAAAAACCGGTCGCTACAGTCACTCACTTGCGTCAACACACGTCCGCTGCAGATGAAGCGGGTTCCCGGGCGCTTGGGGTCTTGTTCGCTCCAGTAGCGATCATAAAAGTACCGGTCTTCAAAGTCGCATAAGTGTCGTTCGGAATAGGGCAGAGAGTCCGATGGATCAGGCGCGGCGGCTAACCCCAGCCGTATGAAGTTCCCCCGGGTCAGCGCAGCCGGATTATCAATCGTCAAATAGGCCATCAGCGGCAAGAGGTGAGATTCGATCTGCCGATAGCGGATGAGGCCCGTCTTACCAGAATGATGGAGCACCAACGGTTCGAGCAGAAACTCCCAGTGCGAGGCGATGCACGGCGCCCGGTACTGACACACACATGACAAGTATTTCTCCTTGTGTTCGTAGTCGGAGGAGGCCAGCACCGTGCCATCCCTGGCCAGCCATTCAGCCTTTTTCAGGCAATGACCACCCTGTCCTTCAGATTCCCAATACGTGGGATATCCTCTGGCAAAACGAAGCATGGTGTCCTCGACACAGGCCAGAGGGAGGTCATCGGCAAAGATCTCCATGGCCAAGATGACGATGTCAATGTCGTAGAAAAAGTACAAATCAATATGCGCGACCTCGAATATGACCGGCACAGATCTGGGATCGGGGTAGGTCATCCGCACCTGCGCGATATCAGTGCGGCGGAACACACGAATGGGCGATTCCTGGTTGACACCTGTCCCGCGACCTGTGCCTTCGCCGTAGAGAAATCGCTGGATGGAGGGGAGGAAGGTGATGAATTCGCCGTAGTGCCGTTCCTGAAACTGAGACGGGTCACCGGTAAACTCATCTTCCACCTCTCGCCAGAGGTTGCTGAAGTCCTGCGTTTGAATAAAGTCGCAGTGTTTCTGGATCGGCAGATCGTCACGGATCGGCATTAACTGAAGTGGCCAGAGTACTATCTGTCGGAAATGCCTAACCATGAGGCCACGGTCGAGAGCAATCTCCTCGCATACGTCACTCGTGCTAGAGGATGTTGATGGTTCCATAGGCTGCCTGAAATTAGGCAAGGCTTGTCGCGCCGCTCTTCATGGCCTGGACTTCCAGTGAGTCAAGAACCATTCTTGAGAATTCACAGCTGCTTCATCGTGTGTCGGCTGCTTACGCTCATACGTCCCGTCAGGGAGCAACCGTCTTGCCTGCACATTGTCCCGCAGCCCCATGCCGAGAATGTCATTGATGATGACCTCGCGCCACTGAGGATCTTCTACAGGGAACACCACTTCCACCCGATGATCCAGATTTCGAGGCATCAGATCAGCGCTCCCCATCAACACCTCGTTCTTCCCACCGTAACGAAAATAGTAGATCCGTGCGTGTTCCAGAAAACGCCCAACCACTGACGTGACGGTGATGGTCTCACTGATCCCCGGAAGGCCTGGACGGAGACAGCAAATACCCCGCACCTGAAGGTCAATTTTGACTCCGGCTTGCGATGCCTGGTAGAGAGCCTGGATACACGATATATCGACCAATGCGTTCATCTTGAACGCGATATATCCATCACCGTGCTCACGATGGCGGCAGGTCTCGCGCTCGATCCGATCGAGTATTTGCTGCCTGAGTGTTGTCGGTGCAACGAGCAACTTGGAATAAATGTTTTTGCGGGAGTACCCAGTCAGTGAGTTGAACAGATCGGATACATCACGACTAATGGTAGAGTCGCAGGTGAAATAGCTCACATCGGTATAGATACGACTGGTGACCACGTTATAGTTTCCTGTGCCGAGGTGGACATAGCGGCGGATTCCCTCCGGTTCGCGCCGGACGATGAGACAGACCTTCGCATGCGTCTTGAGTCCTCGCACACCGTACACAACGTGCACACCTTCGTCTTCAAGTTTCCGGGCCCACTCAATGTTATTTTCTTCGTCGAATCGGGCCTTGAGCTCAACCAGGACCGCAACTTGTTTACCGTTGACGCGAGCTTCCAACAGCGCATCGACAATGGGTGATTTTGGATTGACGCGATAGAGGGTCTGTTTAATGGCGAGGACGTCAGGATCGTTTGCGGCTTCTCGCAGAAACTCCACGACTGGCATGAAGCTGTCATAAGGATGATGCAACAGCACGTCCTGTTGACGGATGGCAGCCATAAGGCTGCCTGATTTACTCACGCAGGGAGGGACGGCCGGAACAAACGGCTGATCTTTTAGATCAGGACGCTCAAGTGCGTGCAGTTCACGAATCCCAGCCATTCCGATCGGGCTGTGTCCTGCATAGACAAGATACAACGGGAGCTGAAGGTTTCGTGTCAGGATTTCGCGGATGGGACTGGGTGTCGCCGCATCCAATTCCAATCGAACGGCTGACGTGTACTGTCGCTGATCGAGCTGTGCTTCCACCGCCTCGATGAGATCCGAGGCTTCGTCTACCTCAATCGCCACATCGGCATCTCGCGTCACACGGAATGGATAGGATGCGACAACCTCCAGACCGGGAAAGAGATTGTCCAGGTTGTGTGCAATCACCTCTTCCAGCCAGACAAATTGCTGCACTCCTCCAACTCCGCCCAAACCCATCTGTTGGCGCGCAACATCTTCGTCGGTGGGGATCGGCACCAGTCGCGGGAAGACATCAGGCACTTTGACGCGCGCGAAACAGTCACCACGCTCAGGGTCCTTTACCAACACCGCAAGATTAAAGCTCAGACTCGAGATATGAGGGAACGGATGGGTCGGGTCAAAGGCGAGCGGAGTCAGCACTGGAAATATTTCTCGCTGAAAGTACCCTTGGATCACCTCTCGTTCCCGCTGCCCCAACTCGACATAATGTAGAATGCAAATGCCTGCTTCTGCCAACCCTGGCAACACATCCTGCTTCCAGCACATATCGTATCGTTCGGAGTGGACCATCAGCTCTCGGTTGATCGCCAGTATTTGCTCTGATGGAGTCATGCCGTCGGGCGTCGTTCCGACGACTCCACCAGCCACCTGACGATGGAGACCTGAGACTCGAATCATGAAAAACTCATCCAGATTCGTGGCGAAGATCGCCAGAAACTTCACTCGTTCCAAGAGGGGGTGCCGCTTATCCTCGGCTTCTTCGAGGACCCGCAGATTGAATCGCAGCCAGCTGAGTTCTCGATTCAGGAGATGGCGCGACTCATCGATACTTGGCTCTGGCTCGGCTGCTGATTCTCCCGACCCAGCAGACTGATCGATCATGGAAGCTCCTTGCTGATGAATAGTCTCTTACACCTGTTCTTTACCATGCTCAGGAGAGATTGATCATATTCAGAGAGGACACGTGGCCATGGTCTTACAAAGCACACACCGTTACACAGCCAGCGGATACCACCAGGAATCCGATCAGCCTACTACCCGACAAACCATGGGAGTCTATCCTATATCCCATCACAACACCGTTGCAGCAGCGTTACAAGTCTGTAACATTTCGATCTCGTGCCGTACATACGGCTAGCAACTACTGGTGTTCGTGAAACCAGTGCGTTGGTTTCAAGGAACATTCGTGGCGCAAGAGCCAGCTTGCCGATTATCTCCAACTGATTCTGGAGTGACAGCCATTACGCCGAGAGACTACTGACAGTCAATCTTCGATTTCGTGTGTGCCTTGAAAATCGCTTGGCCTGACATAACCTTCTCAGACCGGATAGAGTAATCAGCCGTTATGCTTCGTATGTTAATGTGTTTGGACGAATCATGAATGCTCTTGGAACCGCGTCCCCAGCAAATCAACTATGTTTCATCGTTTGCCTTTCTTTGAGCTGGCTTCTTTCACAGAATATCACCCGAGCAGAGCTCCCACCTGAAGTAACGGTGTGGCTGGAGTCAGGTCAAGCCGTCGCGACCAGTCAATTGAGCGGCCGGCGGGAAATACCCTTGGGTGCACAGGAAGTGATCATCAGCTCAGGCACGAATGGGATCAATGGCATCGTGGTGACGTCTCGTCGGCTGTTAGGGTTTTCAAGCCGTGCCCTGACCTGGAGCAAGAAAGAACTGGACGTGAATGAAAAGGTTCTCGAGCGGACAATCCTCCCAAGCTTCAGTCTCATCAGGACGGATCGACATCTGTACGGATTTCGGGGCGTCAACGGTCTGTGGCTCGAAGAAGCATTAGGTGTGCGGGAAAAAGTGACTCGCTTTCACAGCAACGACTATGGAGCAGTCTTCATCACCAATGAGCGTGTGGTTGGATTCACGCCACTGCTCGGCGGCTTCGCATCGAAGTTGCTGGACGTGCACGAGCGCATCGTGGGTGTGGAGAACGACAATGGGCTCATTCTCGTTTCCACCACAAAGCGAACGCTGGTCTTCGGCAGCCGCCTGAGCGGATGGGAGGAATTCGAATAACTGTACTCGCCTACTCTTGCCAGATTGAGTTCACAGCTACCCACCTGGCCAGGCACGCAGCGGTCAGTGCGAACGAATAGGAGCAGGAACCACATCCTGCTTTGGTCATACCTCCCGTCAGAATCCTCCCGTTACGACCATCACACCATCCTTTCACACAGATTTAGCATCTCTGTAATGGCCGCGAAACAGTTCTTCTGCAGACTCCCACCATGTTGATCAGTGGGGTCTCCAGGGATGACTGCCAAATAGATATCAGCAAGGAAGGGGGTGAGAGGCCATGACGACATGGGTTATCGAGGTACTTCTGATAAGTGCCATTCTGGGAATGATGTACGCGGCGTTTAACGTAGGTCGCGAGTAGACGAAGCGACTCGCGGCCGACGCATGAGTGCCTTGAGAAGATGTCTATCTGTCTTGCATCACCGCCCTATTGCCGAATTGTAAATATCGTGTGAACCACCCTCCCTGCATGTTCTGAAAAGTTTACGGGCCTGTAATGTCCACCTAACGCCGACGCAATATGCCCGCGATAGGGTTGGCGCAACTACAAATAATACTAAGGAGGATCAGTTATGGTCACTGTGGGCAACTTAATGCAGAAAGAACCGGTCACGGTGGATGTGGGCACGTCGGTCGTGGAGGCGGCGAAGTTGATGAAAGCCTGTAACGTGGAAAGTGTGCTGGTGGTCCGCCAAGCGCAGATCATCGGCATTGTGACCGAGTCGGATGTCGTCAAGAAGTTTGTGGGCGCGGAGAAAGCCGCGTACTTCGTGCCGGTGGAGGACATCATGAGCAGTCCGGTGCCAGGCATCGAAGAGCGGCGGCCGTTGACGGAAGCCGCTGATCTCATGGACAAGCAACGCACACTCCACCTGGGAGTCACGAAAGCCGGTGCACTCATCGGATTGCTGTCGGTTCGGGACTTTCTTCGTCCAGTCTCCCTCGACGAGTTCTAACGACCCTGCCTTTCATGAGCCTGCTGCCTACGAGACTAGGCAGCAGTCGCCTTCTCATCTTCTCCCATCCCCGCGAGCCCAGGCATCGTCTCATCCATATGGTTGAAGACTCACCGTGAGTTGTATTTACCCCTCTTCTTCCCTGACACTCAGAGGTACCAGTTTTACTGTAAGGATTCTGCAATGACTCAAACCAGCAGGACCTCCGCACACCATCATCGTTCCTCCCCGATCACGGCAAAGACTGAACGGGAGCTCAAGCTGACCGTCGCACCTGGTTTCCGACTGCCTCGGCTGCCCGGGGTGTCGCTGCCTCGGAAGCTGGTGATCTCCACCTATTACGATACTGCGGCCTACGATCTGGCCCATGCGCGGATTACTCTTCGTCATCGGATCGAACGGGGGAAAAAGGCCTGGCAGCTGAAGATTCCGTTGGGCGAGGATCGGCAGGAGATAGAAGTGGCTGGCACCCAGGCCGACCCACCAGATTCCTTGCGCCAGCTGCTGATGCTCCATCTTGGCCATCGCAAACTGGTGCCGGTCGTGACGCTGCGCGTCTGGCGAACGGGTGTCCTGGTACGTGATCGTCGTCGGCCTCTGGCCGAGGTGGTGCTCGACAACGTGACCGTGATGAAAGACGGCGGCGTGATCCAGCGCTTTCGCGAACTCGAAATCGAACAACGCCAGGGCGACGAGGCCTCGCTCCGTGCCCTTGAACGGCAGATGCGCGAGGCCGGAGCGTCCGATCATGATGGGCGGCCAAAATTGTTTCGTGCCCTCTCTCTGCCGGCCCCGACCCTAGCCGCGCAGCCTGCACCCAACGCGCCGATCGTCGACCATCTCACGTGGGCGCTCGCGCAGCACGTCAGATGGCTCCTGGCCCATGATCCCGGCACTAGACTCGGCACCGAGCCTGAGAGCCTGCATCAACTGCGCGTCGCGACCAGGCGCCTGCGCGCGGTACTCCGCACAGCCCGGCCGATCCTCCTTCCCACATGGGTCACGACACTGGAACAAGAGCTCATGTGGTTGAGCGAGCTACTGGGACCGGCCCGCGATCTCGACGTCCAGATCGCCCATTTCACGGAAGAATCCGCCGAATTGGATGCGCGAGATGGCACGCTGCTGGCACCATTCATCGCCCATCTACGCACGCAACGAGAGGCCGTGCAGCAGATGGTGGTCAGCGAGCTCACAGGCGTTCGCTACGTGGAACTGATCCGGCGGCTTCAACAAGCGGCGCAAGACCCTGCTGTCGTGGAGTCTCCCCTGACCGTGCGCGACCTCGCCAGACAGGAATTTAAAAAGTTACGCAAGGCGATCAGCCGGCTCGCCCCTTCCCCATCGGACGCCACACTGCACAAGATCCGCATCAAGTCTAAACGCGCCCGCTACGCAGCGGAACTTGCTCGCAGCTCAGTAGGGAAACCAGCCAGCCGGTTTCTCAAGTCCGCGCGTGCGGTCCAGGATCTCCTAGGCCTCCATCAAGATGCGCTCCAAGCGGAACGCCACATTCGACAGTTCCTCAAATACTCGACGAGTGTCCGCGCCGGATTCGTCGCCGGACGCATGGCCGAACGCCAGCGCCAACGCTGCCGCAACGTCCGCAAGAAGATCAAACCGCTGTTCAAATCGTTACTGAAACGAGGGAAGAAGGCGTGGGAATGAACAGGGAGGAAGTTGCCCACAGAACGGTCGCTTCGTCAGCGCAGAACAGCCCGCATTGTCCCCATCTGCATTGGCTGAAAAAGCAAGGATCTTGGCTAGATCACAGGAGTGACGGATGATCGATCGACTTCGACCAAGGTGTGGGTTTCGAGAAGCCGCTCAATGGCAGGCAAGTGGCGACCGAGCAAGGCTCTCAAGTCATGAGCAGCTATGTTACCTGTTTTGATCAAAAGCAATTTCCATGGGCGTCCATGTAACACATGGGAATACACAAAATCCGAGTCTTTGGAGACCACGACTCGCTGTTCACTCACAGATATCTCACTGATCACTGAATCTTTCGTGTGATTACCCGCCGAGAGATTCAGCGTGTGGATCGCATCATGTCCACGTTCTTCGAGAAGAACACAGAGACGGCGTGGCAGATGCGCATCGAGGAGAAACTTCACTTCAAGGCCAGATGAACACTTTTGGCAGCCAACATCTTTCGGGAAAACTCCAGGCAGGCCAAAATATCGTCTCGCTCCAGATCAGGGAACTCAGCCAACACCTGCTCCACGGAATCTCCCCCGGCTAAATACTCGAGAATGCTTTCCACAGGATACCTCAAACCACGAATGCAGGGCTTCCCGTGACAGAGTTCCGGATCGACGGTGATACGTGAAAGTAAATTGTCGCGAGACATGGAGCCATTCTACAGCTCCTGCCCAACGATGCCAAGGTAATGTTATGCACACGCTATATGGGGGAACCAGCTCGCAGCTCGGTAGGGAAACCAGCCAGCCGGTTTATCAAGTCCGCGCATGCGGTCCAGGATCTACTAGGCATCCATCAGGATGCGATCCAAGCCGAACGTCACGTCCGACAGTTCCTCAAATACTCGACGAGTGTCCGCGCCGGATTCGTCGCAGGACGCATGGCTGAACGCCAGCGCCAACGCTGCCGCAATGTCAGCAAAGAGATAAAACCGCTGTTCAAGGCGTTGCTGAAACGAGGAAAGCAGGCCTGGGAATGAATGTGAAGCAAGGTGCCCAGTCCTATGTTATGCATAGGTAGACGGTCTTCGGACAGAATACTCAATGTGTCAACGCAAGATCCGGCTCCCTTTTAGGTTTAACTCAGACCTAGCTTACTGATCAATTTTCCCAATCGACGTGACCGCTTTTCTCAAGTGGAAAGCCTGGATCAATTTTCTCCAGCAGTGTCTTAGACTGTTCTCCTTCCACGGGAAAATTTATGACCTTGAGTGCGGTCTTCCATTGATTATCTATTCGTCTCATTCGAAGCAACTCTGTGAAAAATTGATTCCTCGCACTAAAGAAAATGTTCCATCTGAGCGAGTCATTAGAGAGCGAAATGGGCTTGAGCACTTGCGATTGATGCGGTGCAAGATTGCCGACAGAAAACTGGACCTCATTTTCCAAGTCCGAAATGGAATAGCCTTTCTGTTTCGTTTTTTCCAGATCAACGATTCGCACAGTAACATCATAAAGTGGATATTCCCCCTGATGGAGTAGAATGAGCCTCGGCGGGTTAAATTGTAAAAGAACGGTTATATAGGCAAAACTATTACCGCCAGTGATGGACGAGGCTATGTGCTCGTTTAGTTCTGCAATTCGTCGTTCCTGTGCTGCTTGCTGAGCTGATGCCAAAAATGCTGCCACTATTGAGACAGTGGCTCCGAGGAAGATAAGAAGTTCTCGCTTCCTCTTCTTCCGTGGTGAACGGAACCAGAAAGTAGCCCATGCAACCAGCAACGAGCCAATAAGGACTGCAAAAGCCGGCCCGCCAATGAAATCCCACATAGATCGCCTAATTCCCGCGAATTTTGGTGAATTGTAGGAGACCTTGCACCAATGTCGCAAGTGAGGATACGAACGGCAGACCCATAAATGGGTGGATCATGACCTAGCTCTTTCAGCTGACAGCTGGCCGTCGCATCGAGCATCCCAAGAGAATGGTCATTTTGGCAGAGCATGGAGCATTTGGCTTGAGGGCGCAGCAGTCGAAGAATGGTGGAGCTTACTTCACTTTGGATAATTCGGCGGGAATTCTGATCTCTTGTCCGTCTTGCAGATTGACGACGAACACCGACGTGGCGTTGGGGTCGAACTGTTCATAAGCAAACACTGCGGTAAACCGGGATCGGAAGACTGGGCCGCTCGTTTCGTTTTTTCTCCCCCGTTCGGCCTTCCCGATATCGATCGGCTTGATCCGCTTCGATCCTTGCTGCAACTCAATCAATGCGCCCTCGGCGAAATACTCATCATCGCCGCACAGCTGTACTTCCATTTCCATGTTGGGCATGTCCATCACTTTCTGGATGAACTCCTCGGGCATGCGCACGTCTGTCTTCCGCTTCTTCGATTCCGCCGCCTCTTGGCGACCAAAGGCTTCCAGGCGATACCGCTTGGTGCGAAGAACAGCGCTCGCGCCGCAGGGCTCTTTCTCCGGGTCGGCCCCCACGCGAGTCGCTAAAGACGCTTGCTGAAGGACTTTCTTGACGTCTTCCGGCGAATGAGCCTTTTCCATCGGAATGCGCCCGATCTCCAGCGCTTTGTGCGCCTCGTCGGGCGAGAGATTGACCTCAATCGCCCACACGCCACTGTTCCCTGCCGCAAGGACTCCGATCAAGCCCACCAGCGACGCAATCCGCTTGCGAACAGCCATGCCTTCCTTTCATCTCGCCGATATGGCGAGACCCAACGTATTCGGCACAATCAGATGAATGGCGTGCATTGTAGGTGAACCCTCATGCCTTTGCAATTAGGAGAGGAATCGATTCCAGTTCGCATAGGGTTGACGTCGATACAGGTCCTCGACGTTCACGAGAAGCGGATACCCGGCTGACGGAAGCAGATGCGCCACAAGCTTCAGCGGTAATCCCACCACAGTCGTATAGTCACCGGCGATCCGCTCCACTAGATCTCCACCGAGTCCTTGGATCGCATAGGCTCCGGCTTTGCCTAACGACTCCTCCGATGCAAGATACCCTTCATACGCGTGCTCGAGGTCCGCTTTCATCCAGACTTCCGCCGTGGCCACCTCCACTGATTCAATATGCCGCTCTCGATCGCATAAGGCGACGGCCGTATGGACCTGATGGGAACGGCCGGCCAGACGTGCCAGCATGGTGCGCGCCGCTGCAAGATCAACCGGCTTCCCGAGCAGTTGGCCATCGAGGTCGATCACGGTATCGCTGCCGAGCACGAGGGCTTGCGGCCTCACAAGTGCCACGGATCGTGCTTTTTCCAGCGCAAAGCGCCTGACCTGTTCAATGGGCGACAGCCCAACCGTGGGATGTTCGTCGAACTCCGACGGGCACACCTCGAAGGAAAGGCCCAGCAGTGCCAGGAGTTCACGGCGACGCGGCGAACTCGACGCCAGCACTAGCTGCATCGTGAGACCAGCAGGCTCGGTTCTTGGGCTGATTCAGCTTGGGACAGGTCCGTGATGGCTTCCGGCCGATCGTGAAACTCTGCGAGGAGGGCACGGAGCTCTTCGACAGATGAGACCCGCACCATCTGTGCGCGAAGCGAGGCGGCATGCGGAAAGCCTTTACAGTACCAGCCCAGATGCTTGCGCATGCGGTGAAATTGCTGTGCGCCAAAGAACTGCGTGAACTGACGGGCATGTTCGACTAAGACCGCGAACCGTTCGTGCAGCGGACGCGCACAAACATCCGATCCAATCTCAGGATCGCGCACACCACCGACTCCTATGCGAGCCCGTTCCTTTGCGTGAAAGAACCACGGCGCGCCAAGCACTCCTCGCCCGACCAACACTCCATCGACTCCGGTGTCACACACTCGTCCGGCGATGTCGTCAAGACGCTGAATGTCCCCATTTCCCAATACCAATGTCGTAGTTCCCCGCGCGAGTGCGGCAGCACGCCCAATAGCCGACCAATCCGCCGTGCCGCGATACATCTGCTGGAGCGTTCGTCCATGGAGCGAGAGCACTGCCGGCGCTTCCAGTAAAAGTTGTTCGACCCAGTCTTCAACCGTGACCGAATCGTACCCAATCCGCGTCTTCACGGACAGCGGCAGTCGCCGCCGTGTGGGAGGGCTCGTGTCGCCGCGCTGTTGATTGAGACGTTCAAACATGGCAATGCGCACCGGCTTCAACCCTGCTTGTTCAAGCGTCTGTCCGTCGGCCCAATCCTCGATGCCCCGTTTGGCTGCCTGCATGATTGCGCGCGCCAGTTCCGGCGTGCGGATCAGCCCGGCGCCTGATCCCGACGACGCCACGCTCTTCGACGGACACCCCATGTTGATGTCCAGCCCATCAAAGCCCAGCTCGCACACCACCTGTGCCGCCAAATAGAAACGCTCCGGATCTTTCCCATAGAGCTGCGCCACGATGGGACGCTCCCCCTCGCTGTACCGAAGCGTCTCCAAGCACTTCTCCGGTCCATGACAGATGTCATGGACATGCGTAAATTCTGTAAAGCTGACATCCGGCTTCCCTTGCTGCGCGATGACAGATCGGAAACAAGCATCGGTGACACCATCCATTGGAGACAATCCAATGATCGGGCGTGGGAGATTCAACCAAAAGCTCATATCAGCTCTCGCACACTGGAACATCAGGTTCGTTGGCGAAGCGGTACGCTCGGCGAAGGTCCTCGGCTTCTCTTTCGGCAATGCTGTGCAACTCTGGCATCACCTCATGGACAAACTCTACAAACCGGTCGACCTTCAGTAGGAAGAAATCGTACGTGCCGACGAGAGTCCGTGGCTCACGGAACCAGAATGCCACAAACCCATCAAGCGACACATCGCGCTCGCTAAGCCAACGACAGGATTCTACAAACATATCCTCTACCTTTCCTCCCCAGTGAAGAATCTCATACGGGAGATAGACGGAACGATAGAGGTTCAGCTCTTGGATATTGGCAGTGGCTTGGCTCCATTCTGCTCCTGCTGGCTCCATCGTTCCCGCCACAACTCGGGCATATCGATCGTAGGCCTCTGTAAGATTTTGTGTGCTTGATGTCGACATCAGCCCTTCCGACAGTACGCGAGCTTCGCAATCCGGCACGACCTGTTCGGTGTTGCTCAGCTGGCGGAACAGTACCCCATAACGACAAGTGAACGCCACGAATTCATCCGCGATCAATTCGACCGGTTTCGTATCCACCTCCAGGGCAAGACCTTTCAGACTGGTGAGTTGTGGATGGCATAAAATCTGGTCGAGCATCTCGAACAAGACGGCCGGAATAGGAGCGGAATGGGCATCGATCCAAGCAGGAAGCGCGTTATCGCCTAGACCACTCCCCAGTCGTGACGCGAGGGTTCGGTCTGATTCATGAATGGCCAGACCCGCCACGTGAATCTCAACCACACGGTCCATGGGAAACTCGTTGAGAAATGCTTCGATAAATTGTGTGAGCGACATGGTCCGATGCGCGCCGGAATAGCGAAACACCGTCCAGAGATGGCCCACGTCCAAGACCATCCCACAGGGAGCCTGTTCGCTGACAACCTGAAAAAATCTTGGGATGGACATTGTCCCTGCGACAAAGTACGTGAGGGGCGGCATTTCAAGCAGCACCAACGGTGTGCTCCCATTGGCCAAGCGACACCGTTGATCAAGCAGACGTTGGATCAATCGTGTATTATCAGCCACCACATTCGCGCTTAACGTCGTATAGAGCGGGGGAAGGTAGGTCCCGTAGTGATAGCCGGCGAGATATTTTGTCGCACACTCATGGTTCAGCCAGGCACTCTGCAAGATTACCAGTTGTTCTGCAGCCTCGGAGATTTCTTGTCCAAACGCCGTCGAATCGGCCATCTCGGGTTGCGTGACCCACAACCCTTCGCCATGATATGTCAGTAGACTATCGCCGACCTCTTTCCTGGTGGATGCCAAAGCCATCGATGTCGTACGGAACACTTCAAAGTAGGCAGGCGACACTTGACGTTTTTGTAGACTTCGCCGCAAGCTAGCAAGGTCCGGAGCATGAATATCGACGGAAAGCCCTAAGCCATGCACCGGAATGGTCTCGAGCC
>NEWS02000004.1:1583720-1633683 GCA_002869845.2 Nitrospira sp. CG24B
CACTGAAGCCGCGTCACTTTTGGAACGCGAACGCATGCCCTGCCTCTTGGTCAAGGATACCGAGTCTCGTTTCGGACTTATGACTCCGACCGACATCGTCAAAAAGGTCGTTGCGCAGGGCCTCGAACCGGATGACATCGAGGTCCGTGCCATCATGACACGACCGGTCCAATTTATCGAGTACGATCGCGCGATGGACGAGGCGTCAGCGCTCATGATGTCCACCGGGACACCGATCCTCATCGTCACGAAACAAAATCAACCGGTCGGTGTCCTCACCGCGAGAGACCTGATCCTCTCTCCAAAACGATGCTCGACAAAGATCTCAGCCACCATCAGTGTCCTAGAGGGAGAGGGTGTGGGAGAGGAGCATCAGGTCGCCATCTCACAGCTCAGTCATGCCGGTGCTTCGGTGGAGTCTCCCTCGCTGTTACTGCCAGGAACCAGAGTCCTATTGAGCTTTTGCCTCTCTGAGATGATGAGTCCTTTGACTATCCGAGGGAATATTTTGAATACCACGCAAGTTGAGCCGGTATCTGGCACCTCCGGTTCCCTCATAGCCGCGCCTCGGGGTATAGAGATACAATTCGTCGATCTCTCTCCCGCAGACCAGTCCAGAATCAAATCCTGGGTACTGGCCAATCTCCCTAAGACGTTCGAGTCCTCCTAGACCACACCAGATCCCGGCAATCTTTGACCAACGTCTAATCCATTGGTACAATTTTATGTCTCACTCAATGGAAAGGGTAGCTATGAATACAACCGGTAAGTCTTCGCAGGGTCGATCCCGCCCCGTTTTATCGCGAGATGAGATTCTTCATCAGGTCAGCACCCTTCTTGATAGCCCAGAGGATGACCTGCATGCCGCACTCATGCGAGAGCTCCTGACGGGCATGTTGAAACTCCATGACGCACACTTAGATCTCTTGGATGTGAAAATCGTGAACCGCGCCGTCAAAGAACTGCGTCATGCATTCGGCGTCTTCAATGGCTATCGGAACCGGCAGAAAGTCAGCATTTTTGGCTCAGCACGCACCCCCTCCACCGATCCTAATTATCAACTCGCCCACCAATTCTCCCAAGCCATCGTCCGCGAAGGGTTCATGGTCATCACCGGTGGGGCAGATGGGATCATGCGTGCCGCCCAAGAGGGTGCCGGACGCGAGAACAGCTTCGGCGTCAACATTATGCTGCCCTTCGAACAAGGTCCGAACTCCACGATCGCCGATGACCCAAAGCTCATTACCTTCAAATACTTTTTCACCCGCAAGTTGATGTTTCAAAAGGAAGCCAACGCCATCGCGCTCTTCCCTGGTGGGTTCGGCACACATGACGAAGGTTTTGAAATCCTCACGCTCGCCCAGACGGGCAAAAGTGATCCACAACCAATCATCTGCCTTCAGGCCCCCGGCTGCGACTATTGGGACGATTGGTCGGCCTTTGTGACGAGGCAACTGCTGAAGCGTAAGCTCATCAATGAAGAGGACATGAGTCTCTTCTCAATCGTCACGACCGCAGATGCAGCCGTGAGCCAGATCCTCAGATTCTATCGCCGCTATCATTCCATGCGCTTTGTGGGACGAGAGCTCGTCATGCGCCTCAAGCAGGCCATTACGCCTGAGCAACTCGAACAGCTCCGGGACCGATTCTCCGATCTCCTATCGGACGGCACGTTCGAACTTCGCGGCCCACTCACGGAAGAATTGGACGAACCGACTCTTCGTGATCTCCCTCGACTCGTGTTCACGTTTAATCGACGCAACGCCGGCCGACTTCGCCAGTTGATCAGCCACCTGAACGAGTTGTGAGCCCTGCAGTACAAGTAGGCATAAACGCGACAGATGCCTTTTAGTCCTGACTTGGGCATGCTATTCTCTCCCAACTCTTATGGGTCACGTAGCTTCAGCACCTCCATTCCATGGTTCTCCGGACATTGTCCTGTACCATGCTGAATGTTCCGATGGGTTCGGGGCGGCCTGGGCTCTCTGGAAAAAGTTTCCGAGCGCGAGTTTTTCACCAGTCAAACACGGCCACCCGCCCCCTCCCGATCTCAAGGATCGCCGTGTCGTGATCGTCGATTTCAGCTACGCTCGACCGATCCTGGAAGCCATGGCCTCCGAGACCAAGGAACTTCTCATTCTGGATCACCATATCACCGCCGAACGGATCTTGGACGGCTTTTCACACGCGTACTTCGATCAAACAAAATCGGGCGCCGTCCTAAGCTGGGAATGGACCCACCGCACGCCGGCTCCCTGGCTGCTTCAATACATTCAGGACAAGGATTTATGGACCTGGGCTTTGCCGAACAGTCGCGAAATCAACGCGGCCTTGGCTTCCTACCCCTTTGACTTCAACGTATGGGATCGCTTTACTCAGTCGACGCTCGAGCAGGAAGGCCGAGCCATCTTGCGGTATGAACAGGAACTGGTCGGTAAACTCGCGGCACAGGCTGCTCTGGTTGAATTCCAGGGGGTGGTCGTTCCCTCCGTGCAAAGCGCCATTCTCACGAGCCAAATTGGCGAACGGCTCTCGCCGCATCATCCTTTTTGCCTGATCTGGCATGACCGCGATGGTCGTCGCTATTTCAGCATGCGATCCCGAGCCGACGGGACTGATGTTGGGACCATTGCCGCCTCATTTGGCGGCGGGGGCCATACCCATGCAGCCGGCTTTTCCGTTCCGTTGGAGACGGATGGGACTCCTCCGAGTGATCCTAGATTGCCTCGTGTGTTCCGAGAACGTCGCCAAACAGCATAGCCGCAGACCCTCATGATTCCTCTCCACGACGATAATCCCACTCAACGGACTCCCATCGTCACGATGATCTTTATCGGCATCTGTGTCGCGGTGTTTCTCTATCAAGTGAATCTTCCCAAGGAGGCTGCCGAGCTTTTCGCATTTCAATACGGCGCCATCCCTGCCATTGTCTTCGGCCAGGCTTCGCTTCCCGAGGAAGCCGTTGCCTTTCCGGCATCCCTCAGCCTGGTGACCAGCATGTTTCTTCATGGAGGCTGGATGCACCTACTTGGGAACATGCTCTACCTTTGGATTTTCGGCAATAACATCGAAGATGCGATGGGTCACGCGAAGTTCGTCGTCTTCTATCTCCTATCCGGTATCCTGGCTGCGCTGAGCCATGCCGTAACTGACCCTTCCTCCCAAATCCCGATGGTGGGCGCCAGCGGAGCCATCTCGGCTGTGCTCGGTGCCTATCTGCTGTTATTTCCACGCGCTCACGTGCTGGTCTTGCTGCCGGCGATCGGGATGACCCGAGTGGCAGCGGGCATCGTTCTCGGCATGTGGTTTATCACGCAGCTGATCAGCGGAGGCATGAGCGTAGGCGCGACAGGAGGGGGCGTCGCCTTTTTCGCTCATATCGGTGGATTCATCGCAGGCATGGCACTGATTGGTCTTTTCAAACGGAAGGATGTGCGGTTTTTTTCGCCTGGCCGGTCGACGTGGTCTTAATGAGGACGTCCCTCCCTGAACCGAGAAGACTGCTCATGCAGCATCCAACATCTCTCTGACCTTCTCGACTAAGCCGGACTGACGGTAGGGATGCTGTAGGACAAACCGCTGATTGATCCGATGGTGCTGAATCGTTTCATCATCGTAGCCCGAGACAAACAGCGTCTTCATCGTTGGATGCTGGCTCAGAAGTCGGCGGGCAAGTTCACGCCCTCCGATTTCACGCATCACTAAGGGACTCACTGCGAGATGAACAATCCCCTTATAGTGTTGAGTGAGCATCAGCGCCTCGACCGATGAGGCGGCCTCCAAAACTCGATAGCGATGGCGCTGTAAAATGGACCGTGCCAGCTTCCGCTCGATTTCGCTTTCCTCCACAAGCAGGATCGTTTCATCCCCTTTGGCCAACATCGCTTTGGGAGTCATCCCATCCCGTATCCCCTGCGCCGGGACCGCAGGGAACATGACTCGGACGACCGTCCCTTGCCCTGGCCGACTCTCGACGTCTAGAAGGCCTCGGTTTTGTTTAACAATCCCGAAGACCGCAGTGAGACCAAGGCCGATGTTGGTTTCTTTCGTCGAGAACAGCGGTTCGAACATATGGGCCTGAGTGTCCAAACTCATGCCGGTTCCTGTATCACTGATTTGAATGAGGATCTGGGAATGTGTTGTATTGATTGACACCGGTCTGGCCAATGTTGAGAGATCCGCAATGGTCTTGATCTCAATCGTCAGTCGGCCTCCGTTGGGCATCGCATCTCGTGCATTGACGACCAATTGAAGAAGAACGGTTTCCAAGCCTTCTCTATCCACCTCGGCATAGGCCACCTGCTCATCCACCTTGACGACCAGCTCAATATGGTCAGGTAAAAGACTCACGATCATACTGTGCAAATCAGCGAATACCGCTTGGACGGACCAGATGTGTCCAACGTGCCGGCTCTCACACTCCAGTGCAATGAGCTGAGCCGTAAGCGTGGCGGCCTTTCCCCCGACTCTAAAGAGCTCATCGGCAGAAGATCTGAGAGGGTCGTTCGGCTGCAGACCCGATAACATGACACCGGTCTGCTTTCCAATGACAGCAAACAACGCCCCGAATTCACCGGCAATTCTGGCCGTGACTCGACCGACGGCTTCCATCTTCTGTGCCTCATGAAGTTGCCGCTCAAGTCCCTTCCTGACAACATGCCCCTCACGGAGGCCGACATTCGCCTTTGCAAGGTCCTCTTTCAGGGATTTAATTCTGGCTTCAAGGTGAGTTTTGGCGGCCTCCAATTCCTCCTCGGTCTTCTTCAGCTGCTCTACATCTTTCTGGAGCGAGGCCTTTTCTCCCTGAGCAACAGCCGTGCTTTCTAGTGCGACCCCGTAGAACACCGCCATGACGAGAAGAACCGGGATGCCCAGCAGCTGTCCGGTAGCCATGACTCCGGTTTGCAGTACCCCCTCATACAGCACAGCCGCATAGCCAGCACTCAAAAGTAGTGAGAGGCCAAGTAGATGACTGAGCCGCCTGACTGACGCCGCCACCAACATAAGAACAAAATAGGCAATGTACAGATCTGATCGGGCGTTTCCGGAAAGATAGATGACCGTTGTCACGAGGAGCGTATCTACCGCAACAAGTCCTGCACTAAACCAGGCCGATCCCAGTAGAGCTTGAGGCAACATCGCGATGGCGAGGATTCCCAGCCATAGTCCTACCACCAGACTATTGCTCATCACTCGACTCACGACTGATTCGGCACCGAAGAGCAATTCATACGAAAGGATGATGGTAACGAGGCCCTGGAGAACCAGGAACCGGGAGCTTGGGTTCGAGAGCAACCGACAGAGTCTAGCCGACGCCTGACTGGTACCTGTTTGGACCAAATTGTGTCCCATGCTTTTCGTGCCTCCCGCTTGCAACAGGACGTGGGAGCCAGCAAGTGTCATACCCCAGGATTCCCAGCCAACCATGTTATTTACGAGGGTTGTGATCTTCCTCCCGATCCTTTTCGGACCAGCCATTAACAAAATCGAACGACAGGAGCCTGCTGGCTGCCGAAAAGCCTTTTCACCTCATGTACTTGATGTATGGGAACGAACTTAGGCGGGCTTTGGGACCCGTTTGATGAATTGGTTCGCCAATTCTGCTGCTGTCGCCACTTGAAGAGCGGTAAAGGTCACATGCCCCATCTTCCTCCCAGGACGCATCATCCGCTTTCCGTACAGATGAAGCACAGCCCCTGGAGTTGAATGGAGTCCGTAGGATCCTTCACTGGATGTGACAGCTCTCATTTCCTCACCAATGAGATTGACCATCACCGCGGGGCTCAAAAGTCTTGTTTCTCCCAATGGAAGCCCACAGGTCACTCGTACCTGTTGCTCGAATTGGGATACCGTACAGACGTCCAACGTATAGTGACCCGAGTTGTGAGGACGAGGTGCAATCTCGTTAATCAGCAGGGACCCATCGTTGGCCTGGAAGAGTTCCACACAAAATACACCTACACCCTGTAACGCCGTGACGGCTCGTTTCGAAAGTTCTGTTGCCTGCTCAGCAACATCAAGTGGAATAGCAGCAGGCACCCGCGTTTCTCGTAAGATGCCCAGCTCATGCCGATTCTCGACCACTGGATACACACAGGACACCCCACACCCGCTTCGCACGACGAGCACCGAGAGCTCTCGGACATATGCAATGAACTGTTCGAGAATCCATCGTTGACCGGACTTGACTGTTCCCAAGATGTGTTCAAGTTCCTGGACATCCGAAGGTGTTCGGAGTAGCCACTGACCTTTCCCGTCGTACCCACTCATTGCGGTCTTACAGACAGCGGGAAGGCCGAGACGGTCGACAGCTGAGACTAGTTGAGATACCGATTCGACGATGGCGAACGCGGGGACAGAGAGGTGTCGTGATAATAAGTATTGCTTCTGTTCAATCCGGTCTTGGAGGATCTTAAGCACAGCTCCCGTAGGTCGCATCGGGCAACGCATCTCCAGCCATTCACAGAGCTCAGCCGGCACATTTTCCCATTCCAAGGTCACGGCATCGACGAGACTGGCAAATCGGTCGCGGGCGCCAAGATCTGAGAATGGCGCAGTACATGAGTGGGTGGCAAGCCGATGAGCTGGCGCGTCCACATCTGGATCCCAGACAGCCACCTGATAGCCCATGCGGTGGGCAGCCTCAGTGAACATCGCCCCCAATTGTCCTCCACCCAATACTCCGAGCGTGGAGCCAGGCTCAAGGACTCGTTCCGTCACGGTTGTCGGCTCATCTCGTCCGCTCCGAGGTTACCAAGACCTGTGCCCTTGGCCTCGGGAGAATTGAGAACGCTCTTCGTTTGAGCCGCCCGATAGCGCTTAATGTTTTGAGCAATTTCAGGATGGCTTCCCGCCAAAATCTGTCCTGCGAGAAGGCCAGCATTTTCGGCGCCTCCGATCGCCACGGTGGCCACGGGAATGCCTTTGGGCATCTGAACGATTGACAACAAGGAATCGAGGCCGCGAAGATTTTCCGTAGGAATCGGGACACCGATCACTGGAAGATGAGTCTTTGCTGCCAGCATGCCGGGAAGGTGAGCCGCTCCTCCAGCCCCCGCAATGATGACTTTGATCCCACGCCCTGGAGCACTGGCGGCATACTCGAAGAGGCGGTCCGGCGTTCGATGCGCAGAAACGACGAGTAGCTCATAGGGAATATTGAGCTCGTCCAAAATCTCGCCGGCCTTTCCCAAAATGGGAAAATCTGATTTACTCCCCCCCAAGACCCCGACAAGCGGCTTGCGGTTCTTGACCTCTCGGCTCGCTCGTTGCCTAGAGCGTTTTGCTGCGTGCAGTATTCTGGCCATCATCTACCTCTCCTTCTATCTCCACCATGCAGTCTCTTTCCAGAGAAAAAGTAGTGGCACCTTAGCGAGTCCAACTATTGGGGTCAAGGAGATTGGAGGTGTGACAATGACCCCTTCGAACAATTGAGCGTGGTACGGCGCTAACAGCAATTCGCTGGTTTGCATACACAACGAGACCGGCACAGGACCTATGGCTGCCGATCTCGGTGCGTTGGAGAAATGAACATGCACTAGATAATCCCGGATTCCGCAGTTGATATGAATTGAGGTAGAATCGGCAGCCATATTCTCTTGGTCACCCAGGAGGTTGGCATGCGCGTTCGTTCAGCTCCGGTCTCACCGCTCTACCCCAAGCTCCGCTTTGCGTTTACCGATCATCCGATCACTGTGTGGGCGGGGGTGATTCTGCTCCGGCTGTATTTCGAACTGCTCGGCCTGCGAGCCGCGCTCATCCCGCTGCTGGGGCCCTTCGCGAAGACCTCGAACAATCAGATTCCCGCCGTCGACGTGCTCCTGGCCTGGTGGTACGGACTGGCGCTGGGCGCCGAACGGTTTGAACATTTGACCCGGTATCGGCGCGATCCGTTGCTGTCCAGGCTGCTGGGGCTGCCGCGGTTTCCCTCCCCCGATACGGTGCGGCGATTCTTCGGGCGGTTCACCTATCGCCACACGACCGACGTGTCGGAGGCCCTGATGCGGCTGTCGTTGCAACGCCTGCGGCCGACGCTGCTGGGCCATACTCTGGATCTGGATTCCACCGTGTTCTGTCGCTATGGCGCACACGAGGGCAGTCTCATTGGGCACAATCCACTCAAACACGGCCGGCCCTCCCATCATCCGCTGGTCGCGTGGCTCAGCGAGCGCCGGCGACTCTTATGGGCCACCTTGCGGGCAGGCCATGCGGGGACGGCCAACGGCGTGCGAGAGTTTCTCGCGCAAGCGCTGACGATGTTGCCGGCGGGGCATCGAATCGGACTGGTGCGGGCGGATGCCGGCTTTTTTGTGAGTGCGTTCCTGACCGCCTTGGAAGCCCGCGACTTGCCCTATATCATTGTGGCCCGGCTGACTCCGCTGGTGCGGAAGCTGGTCATCCACCGTATTCCCGAAGCGGATTGGCAACCCGTCACACGCGGCATCGCCGTCGCGGATGTGCTGGCGACCCTCCCGGCCTGGCGGGGCCAGACTCGCCGGTTTGTGTGTCTACGGCAGACCCTGACGGAGCGGCCCACGGCCAGTGGGCGGCGGTTGATCGAGTGTCCCGGCTACACCTACCGCGTGCTCGTCACCACCGTACCCTTTGCCGCAGAACTGGTCACCCGGATGTATGCCGGTCGGGCCGACTGTGAGAACCGCATTAAGGAACTCAAGGAGGACCTCAGTCTCGATACGTTCTGCCTCCAGTCCTTCGACGCGACCGATGCGGCCTTCCGGACCGGCTGTGTCCTCTACAACCTGCTCATGGGGTTTCGGGAGACGGTCTTGCCCTCGTGCTGGTTTGAGCGGCGGCTGCGGGCCGTGCGAGATCTGGTGTTCCTGGTCGGAGCCGATCTGATTCCGAAAGCGCGACGGCTGCGCGTCCGATTCGCCGTCCCTCGGGAGGAACGGTCCGAGTTCCTCCAGCGCCTTCGCACGCTCTCCGAGGGGCTTCCGATTGCGGCGCAGTTGGAGTGGGAACTCACCGACGCGAATGAGACGAATCAGCCCTCTGTTTACACCACGAATGTCCCGACGCCGACCGTCCGGCCGTCACCCCACACGCCATGAGCCGCCCCCTAAGCACATCACTACTGCGGAATCCGGGATTATAAGATTCTAATCTAATATTCTCCGATAGCCTTGAGTCTTTTAATATTGTAAGATTGACACTCGTTTGATTCTTTGGACATTTTCTTGGACGGATACAGCTTCATGGCCCCTCCAAAAGGTGGGTTGTGCTTTTCTGGAATTATGGGAAAGTAGAGATCTGAGGTGGGCATGTTTGTTAGCTGAAGAGGAGATCTGTGAATGAAAGAATTTTTGCCTTTTCATAGGTCCGATGTTGGCGAAGAAGAAGTCTCAGAAGTGGTCGAGGTGCTTCGCTCTGGTTGGTTGACAACTGGGCCCAAGGTGCGTGAATTTGAGCGGGAATTTGCCGCAATGGTTGGGGCCGAGCACGCTGTTGCAGTTAATTCCTGCACGGCCGCCCTCCATCTTGCCCTTGAAGCAGCTGGTGTGAGCGAAGGAGATGAGGTACTGGTTCCGACAATGACCTTTGCCGCCACGGCTGAAGTGGTGACCTACTTCAAAGCGCGACCAGTTTTGATCGATTGCCTGCCGGACACGCTAAATCTTAACACGGATCATATCCAACAGGCCATCACAGATAAAACGAAAGCAATCATTCCCGTTCATTTTGCTGGGCATCCGTGCGATCTGCGACCCATTCACGCGATCGCACAAAAGCATAATCTACACGTGATCGAAGACGCCGCACATGCTTTGCCGGCACGATATCATGGTAAAATGATTGGCGGGATATCAGACGCCACGTGTTTTTCGTTCTACGCGACGAAGAATATCACCACCGGCGAAGGCGGAATGGTTACCACAAATAACGCTGAGCGGGCTGCTCGCATGCGGATGATGAGTTTGCACGGTCTCAGTCGGGATGCGTGGAATCGCTACTCTGCGCAAGGTTCGTGGTATTACGAAATACTCTCGCCTGGTTTTAAGTACAATCTGACTGATATTGCTGCGGCGCTTGGTTTGGCTCAACTGAAGAAATGTGAACGTTTCTGGAAAGGGCGTGAACACTATGCCGCTCTGTATAATGAAGGGTTCCAAGATCTCCCTGAGGTTATGTGCCCTCCAGTTGCTTCCCATGTACAGCATGCATGGCATTTGTATGTCATTCAATTGAATGTGGATCGTTTGCAGATCGGTCGCGATGAATTTATCCGTCAACTGCAGCAAGCCGGTGTCGGCTGCAGCGTGCATTTCATTCCCCTCCATTTGCATCCCTATCATCGGGACAGGGGAGGCTATCAACCTGAAGATTTCCCTGTTGCTAGTGCGGCGTTCCAAAGAATCGTTTCATTGCCGTTGTACTCGAAGATGACGGAGGACGAGGTTAATCGTGTAATTGAGACTGTTTGTGATCTTGTCAAAAGGAATCGACGGTGATGAAACGCACGTTTGATATCTGTATGGCCGCCCTAGGGCTGGTTCTCACGGCGCCGTTGCTGGCAATCATCTCTGTGTTGATCAAGCTGGACTCGCAGGGGCCGGTGATCTTTCTCCAGATTCGGGTAGGGCAGGGGTTTCGTCCGTTCGCGATACGGAAATTCAGAACCATGGTTGTGGATGCTTCTGGTGCTGGCGTGCCTCTAACCGTTGGACAAGATTCTCGTATTACGCGAATCGGTCAAATTTTACGGAAATGTAAGCTTGATGAGTTGCCTCAACTGTGGAATGTTCTTGTTGGTGATATGAGCTTTGTCGGCCCAAGGCCGGAAGTCCCACGGTATGTTGAGCGCCTGCGATCTGAGTTTTCCGAGGTACTCACGGTTCGTCCAGGGATTACAGATCTTGCCTCTTTGAGGTACATCGATGAGGCGTCGATCCTCGCTTATTCCTCAAATCCTGAAGAAGAGTATCAGCTTAAAGTTCTTCCGGAAAAGATCCGGTTGGCAAACTTCTATATCCGCCATATGTCTTTGCGGCTCGATCTCGCCATTATCATGCAAACGTTGCTGCATCTTGCTAGGATCCCGGTAGTAGTCTTCACGCTTCCTGCGCTAAAAGCCGCTATTGATCCTCCCGTGGCCTCGCCTTGGACGAGCGTGTCGTCATTTATTGTGAGGTGGCGGAAGCCAATTATTGTTGTCCTTGATGTGGCCTTGATCATTCTAGCGGACTACTGTGCATTTGCCCTGAGATATGATGGTAGCATCCCCGAGGGGGAGCTTCACACCTTCGAACAAACAGTACTCGCGTTGGTTGCCATTAGAGGAGTGGCGTTTGCCTTGTTTGGCCTGAACGAAGGGTTGTGGAGGTATACAAGTATTTGGGATCTTCAGAATATTATCGGGGGGGTCTTAACAAGTACGGTCGTATTTTATGGTTGGGTTCATTGGGTGATGGGGATCTCTAGTTATCCGCGTTCTATATTTGCCATAGATGCTATCCTGCTCATCGGGCTTCTCGCCGGGGTGAGATTGCCCGCCAGGGTCCTTCGGGATAAGCCGATTTTTCAGAAAAAACGGAAGGTTTTGATCATCGGTGCCGGAGACTCAGGAGAACGAGTCGTGCGGGAGATGAAAACTCGTGCAGTGTTTAACTGTCAGCCAATCGGAATTGTTGATGATAACGTGGGGCTTCTGAATCAGCGCATCCATGGAGTCAGAGTATTGGGTACAGTGCAGGACCTTCCTAAACTTGTAGAAGCGCTCAAGCCCGAAGTGGTTGTGGTTGCGGAACCAAATGCGGCTCCTGAGTTTCTTCGAGATCTCGTTATCAAATTGGAACCGTATAATATTTCGATCAAGACACTGCCCGCCAAAGAGGAGCTTCTCGCAGACCAAAGTGCCGTCAGTCAGATACGTAATGTTTCGATCCCGGACCTTCTGTCACGGGCACCCATTAGTCTGGACAATGAAGCTACCAGACAAATGGTTAGAGGCAAGTGTGTCTTGATTACCGGTGCCGGCGGCTCGATTGGTTCTGAATTGGCTCGTCAAATTACCCTGTTCGAGCCGAAAGCACTCTTGCTCTATGAACGTCATGAGAACAGTTTGTACAATATCCATAAGGAATTAGACGATAAGAGACTTCCGTTTTCTGTTGTTCCGCTGATTGGCGATGTCACCGATGCTCAGCGACTCTGTACCGTGCTGGAGCAGTATAAACCACAGATCTTGTTCCATGCTGCAGCGCACAAGCATGTGCCTCTAGTGGAAATGAATCCCCTGGAGGCTGTGAAGAACAACTGCATCGGCACACGCGTCACCGCTGAAGCTGCGAGCCTCTATGGGGTTGAACAATTCGTGCACATTTCGACTGATAAAGCGGTCAATCCATCAAGCGTGATGGGAGCTACTAAGCGAGTAGCGGAACTTATTATCCAGGACATTGCGAGGAGTAGTCGGACTCGCTTCCTTCTGGTACGATTTGGGAATGTTCTTGGCAGCAGTGGCAGTGTGTTACTGCGCTTCCAGGAGCAAATCAGGGCTGGTGGACCCGTAACTGTTACACACCCGGAGATCCGACGATACTTCATGCTTATCCCCGAAGCGGTTCAGCTGGTGCTTCAGGCGGCAACCATTGGCGAACAAGGCCACATTTATATTTTGGACATGGGGGAGCAAATCAAAGTTCTTGATATTGCTCGGAGCCTCATTCGATTATCCGGGCTCAATCCGGGGAAGGATATTCCAATTCGATTTGTCGGACTACGTCCTGGGGAAAAGCTTTATGAAGAATTAGTTGGTGAAGGAGAGGTTGCGGTGCAATCATCCTTAGAGAAAATCTTGCAGATCCGGACGATAAGCCATCTTGACTTCGAGGAGTTTCGTGAAAAGCTATCTGGATTAGAGGCGGCAAGCTATGGAGACGCAGCCGGCGTATTGCTTGAACGGCTCAAGGAGATCGTGCCGATGTTCCAAGCTTGCGTTTTTGACGCGGAGTCTTCAACGGTGCCGGCTAGTACCTTGTAAGGTTAGAGATGTGTCATCGATTCTGCGGTGCGTTTTTTGAGTCTCGCTATACTGTAGCGAAAGTTGTCCGGAGGGTGTGAATGCAATATCCTGAGTCAGCCGCCTCTGTAGAACAAACAGGAATGGCCACAGTTCACGAGTATATCCGCATCGCATCGCGCAACAAATGGGTCATTGCAGGTGCGATAGCTTTTTCTTTGACCTTGGCCATAGGGTATCTGCTGATTGCTCCTCAATATTATCAATCGCAGACGCTGATTGTGGTGGAAGAACGCACGGGGATCGACCAGGTTATCAATAAGGCAGAAAGAACAGACGAACACTTCGAGAGGCAGCTCTTTCTAATTCAGAAGCAAATTGTCAGCCGAGACTTCTTGGGTGTGATCGCAAAAGAATTCAGTCTGCGCCGGGATGGATCTGATAAACAAGATGGGTTAGTTGACGGGGCTGAGTTAGCGGGTATGACGAAGGTTGAGCGAGCTATGATCGACCCAGCTGGAGGAAAAGGTTCAGGGAATTTGGTTGATGGCTTTGTGGTCTCCTTCCTAGATCGTGATCCTCAAACGGCTAAGCAGGTGACAGCCCGAATAGCAGACAAGTTTATTGAGGAGAATAACAGCGAGCGTGAGAAGGAGATCGAAGGCACGGGCGAGTTTCTCGAAGAAGAACTTCGATTGATGAAACGTGAGTTAGAGAAGAGAGAAGAGAATATCAGTAGCTTCAAGAAGTCTCACCTGGGCAACCTTCCTCAACAGGCAGATACTAACCTTCGGGCTTTGGACCGAGCAGAAGCAGAGATCGCTGCGACTAACGAGAGTCTTCAGCGTCAGTCAGATAAACTTGGCAACCTGAACCAAGAGGTTCACCTGTATCGTACAACCGGACAGTCGAATTTTAGGAGTGGGACCACACGCTCCATGGAACCCGATCCACTATTGCGGCACTTGAAGGAACTCCGAGAGAAACTCGTTAAACTGAGGGCTGAGTTTTGGGATGGATATCCTGAGATCATCTTAACGAAGGAAGAAATTCGGCAAACCGAAGAGGAGTTAACCAATGTGTATGGTCCGGATGCGCTTCGAGCAGACAAGACGGCGCCACTGGACCCAGTCCTTCAGGATCTGTTGAGGCAGCAGAGCGAAGCACGAACCGAGATAGGTCTTCTCCGACAGCGTCTAGAGCAACTGCGGACCACCAAGAGCGATCTTGAAAGGCGTCTCGATAGGTCTCCGGCAGTGGAACAGGAGTTGCTCGTTCTTGAACGTGACTACAATAATCTGAAGAGCAATTATGCGATGCTTCTTGACAAACGGTTGCACACGCGGGTCGAAGAGAACATCGGAAAACGGCAGAAGGGGGGAAAGTATCGCATACTGGACCGTGCCAATTTACCGCGGGAGCCGGTCATTCCTAACAAACCAAGGGTTTTAGTACTAGGACTCCTGTTTGGGTGTGTTGTGGGGGCAGGGCTGTCGGTCCTACGTGAACACCTCACCCCTCAGTTCCGAAGTGCGGACGATGTAGAATTTCTGCTCGCAGGTCCTCGGTTATTGGCAGCCATTCCTGATTTTTCATCGCTGTGGGCTACTGCCAGTGCTCCAGGATATTTCCAGACACCTGCTTTGCCAAGACCATCGTTGGGTATGACTATGCGACCTCGGTCAGAGATCGTCCCGAGTCACCAACCGTTAGCCGAACGGGCTAGTTCGCATGAGATAGACCGGAGATTTGTTGCGAAGATGTTCCCTCGTTCCATGGCTGCTGAGCAGTATCGTGTGGCTGCGGCGAGATTGCAGTTGATCAATACGACCGGGGCGCCGATGGTCGTCGCTGTGACGAGTGCGATTAAAGGCGAAGGGAAAACGACGACTGTCATCAATCTCGGCTATACCCTGTCACGAGATTTTGGTAAGCGTGTACTTGTGCTGGATTGTGACTTTGTATACCCTGAGGTGAAGGCTTTTCTTGAGTCACCGGTGCGATATGGGCTTATTGATTGCCTAAGAAGTGATGTTCCGGTGCAGCAGGCCATGAGTGCTTTCACTGATGTTCCATGTTGGATTATGCCGGCTGGCGAAGCTGTAGCTGACTCCAACGACCTATTAAGGGCCGGTCAACTCAGTCGTGTGTTGTCCCAATTGCGAGAGGAATTTGATTATATCCTCATAAATGCTCCACCAATTCTCCCAGTAGCCACAATGAATGTGCTGGAAAGTCATTGCGATTTCCTCCTTCTTGTCGTAAGAGCCAACCTGACGTCCAAGCAAGCTGTCAAACAGGCGATAGGATCACTGCGTGCAGACAGGCCCATCCATGTGATTCTCAATGGTGTAGCATCAAATTCTCTTCCGAGCTATATGTTGGATTACGCCGTTAGCGAAAGGCAAGTGGCAGTTTAATCTCTTCTACTCAATTTGCAGAATGGTCTGGATGTATCTGATCATCAAATACCTGCATCGCTTCATTTTCAGTAGTTCCTCTCACAGCATGTCTTCTGTGACCTTGACTGACCTCGGTCGTCAATAGTGGCCGCTCTGTACCAATATGAGAGGGATACGTTGAGCTGCTGCCTGTTTAATTGACACCACCCTCTGCTCTTTTAGCTTGCCGTTCGAACTCCATCAGACAGAGATACCTTAATGTGGAATGCCGCCGTCGAGGATTATAGACGTGTTCGATGTAATCGAACACGTCGGCTTTCGCCTGGTCTCGAGTTTGGTACGTGGTCCGCTCCGTGCGCTCGGTCTTCAGTGAGAAGAAGAAGCTTTCCATCGCCGCATTGTCCCAACAGTTCCCCTGATGGCCCATGCTGGGACGGAGACCATGCATAGCAAGTAGCCATTGGTAGCTTGTGGCGGCATACTGGGCTAATTGAAGTGATAGCTGCAACATCTTGATGAAGGAGGTTGCGATGAACATTTGAAAGCGCCGTTCGGATCAGTCTGGGCAGCCCCCCCTTACCGTCACCAGGTTGACCGTCGGTGGCAGGCCAAGATGAGCGACGCCAGTTCTGGAGGGCGATCGCGGTAGGCATGTAGAGTGATGCCGCTTGACAATCAAGCCTATCTTCACAGCCGCCAGTATCGAATCGACGCAGGAATGTGACTAGGTTGGAGGATGCTCTTGACGTCGATCACGACAGCTTGTTTCTGATTGCGAAGAGGCTTAAGGAGATCTTCGATGCTCATGTCGGAAAACTTCTTGTGTGCAACGGCAATGATTAATCCATCAAGCTCTTTCATCTTTCCCCATTCGACGAGGTGAATGCCGTACTCTGCCACAGCTTCTTCACTTTCGGCAATTGGATCATGCACGAGCACCTCGATCCCATATTCGAGAAGTTCGGAGATGATGTCAGGCACTTTGCTATTCCGGAGATCCGGCACGTTTTCCTTAAACGTCAAGCCGAGTACTCCTACTCTGAGTTGATTAGCAGGGCGCGACATGTGGCTGAGTAATTTTATAGTGTGTTCCGCCACAAACTTTCCCATGCCGTTGTTGATGCGGCGGCCTGAGAGAATCACTTGTGGATGATAACCCACTGATTCTGCCTTTGAAGTCAAATAATAAGGATCCACTCCGATACAATGGCCACCGACAAGGCCAGGAGAGAACTTGAGGAAGTTCCACTTCGTCCCCGCAGCTTCAAGGACAGATTTAGTATCTATTCCCAGTCGGTGGAAAATCAAAGCGAGCTCGTTCATCAATGCGATATTTAAGAAACAGCTTTGCGGCTTCAATACGTTGCTGAACTCCCTGTTGTCTGTAGGAGATATCCGCTAACTGTTCTGTAGCCTTGGCAGCTTCCGCCACGGCGGAGTCGCGTGATGCGATTGCATCCATAAGCCGTTGTTGCACATCGGCAGTGATTTGATCACGACCGAAGCTCAAGGCAGACCGCCCCTGCTCGGCACCCGACAAAGCGGCCTGTGCTGCCTGCAAGCCGGCCTTGGTGCCGATCTCGGTCTGAATCGTGAGCTCAAGTTCACGCTGGGAAACCAGTCCGTCTCGGACAAGCTGCCGATGACGGTCGACATTGAGTTGTGCCGTATGCACATCGATCTTGTACTGCTCAACCTTCTGTTGAGCCTCACGCACTCTATTGTCTGCCTCCACCACGCGGGCCTCCGCCGAGGGCACGGCAGCCTGCACCAACTTTTTCATCTCCCCGATTCTTTTCGTCAGCTGATCAGCCCTGGACATAGCTGCCTGGCGCGTTTGTTCCAAGGCTACCTTGCGCTGTTCGAAGAGGGGAAGAATCTCGGGTGCCATAAAGGTTGGATCGTAATCTTCCAACTCACCGACAAGCTCGCCTTTCTTGACTTTGACTCCTTCATAAATGTGCCAGGTTTTGACACGGCCTGTAATCCGAGACTCAATCTGCTGCGGCCGGTCATATGGCGTGTAGGCCGAAACTTTTCCAGACGCCTGGATAGTTTGTGTCCAGGGCACGAATTCGAGGATGATTAGAAAGAGCAATAGAATCGTCAGTATGGCGCGAGAAGCCGTGAACATTCCGCGAGGAATCTGTACCGCCTCCCAGCACGGCATCTTGGCCAATGCGGGCCCCTGTTCGATAGTGATCGCCTCTAAGCCGACCCCTCGCCGGACCAGCGCACGTTCCCCACTGTTTTCGAGATCGCGACCTAGGCTAGCCATGGAGCCTCCATTAATTTACCGGTGTTGATTTGCCGTTCCAATCGCTTACGCATGAGTATGATGCAGCATAATACGACGATCCGCATGATCCGTAAGATTGGGATCCGTCGACACGAAGATCACGGACCATGCTTCATCTTTCGAGCATAGCCGACGCAGGATACGCTCACGCAACGACGGCTCGAGCGAGTGAATGAGGCCATCAAATATTAGGACTTGCGGACGTCCCAAAATGGCTCTAGCCATGAGGATCTGCACAATGTGAGTCGGCGAAAGGGATTCTCCAAGCGCAGAGACATCGGACTTCACCCCGCGTGGCAATCCCTCGACATCTTCTTCAAGTTCGGTGAAACGAAGCGCCCAGTTGAGATCGTCATACGTGACATAGGAACGTCCCATGACGATATTTTCTTCAATCGTTCCATTCACTAATGATAATTGAGAGTCGATGATGACACTGCGGCATTGGTTGATCGCATTGCCTTCGATATAGCGGAGATCAACGCCATTGTACTGAACGACACCGTTCGTCGGGACTTCGAGGCCACCTAAGACTCTGGCCAGAGCTGTCTTGGCCGACGTGGTCCGAGCGTAGATCCCGAGCTTTTCACCCGGTGCGACATCAAGGTTGAAGCCATCGAATACGGATACCCCGCTGTGAATCAAACTGACTCCTTTGCAGGTCACCCGAACTCCTTGAGCTAAGTGTTTGGGTAGCGCCACGGTTGATTCGGTTGAGATCTGATCTTGCTCCTGACTCAAGGCCTCATCAAGGTGGGTCAGGGAGGCGAAGAAATAGTACACAAACCCCATGTTCTTGATCAGGGAGTCGAAATTGATGACGAGTGCGCTCACGACCGCTTGAACGGCGACTAACTGCCCTAGAGTCAGCTGCCCCCCCGCCATGAGCGAAGCTGCGATGCCAAGCGCTCCGGCTTGTGCGATGGCTTGTCCACCCACGGACCCAATATATTGCCGCACGAGAACGGCAAACCGCGCCTTCCGAGTTTCAACGTATCGACCGACAAGCTCGTTCGTTTTGTGCATGAGGAATGGGCGGCTGTCAGTGGCCTTCAGCTGCAGCGCATTCCTTGAAATTTCTTGGATAAAGTTGAAGACGTCGTATTTCGCGTGAGACATGGCGAGAGTCGCCCGGAGGGCACCACGCGAGAGCACGAAAAACGTGAGCGCGAACCCAGCCATGAGCACAAGATTGTACATGAGGAAATAGGGATGGTAGACGACCAGCACAATCATGCCGACCGTACCACCCACCACCACATTGATCAGGTCGATCAGCAGCGTGGACAGGGCCCGTTGCATGAAGACCGTCTCCATAAAGTAGTTCGCAATTTCCGGCTTCACCCCTTTAAAACGATTCCGAGGAAGCTGTTCCACCATCGCAACTGTAACTCGGGCAAAGATCCGGCGTTGCACGACATCCACCGCGTAGAAATGGAATGTCTTGAATAGGCCGACAAACAACAGCACCGACAACATAATGCCGGTCAACGTCCAGATCATGACCGGCTGAACCGCATAGGAAAAGGTGCTGACCAATTCCTGCACGGTCAACGGGATGATAAGAGAAAAGAACCCGACGGCCAGCGCATAAGAAAAAATCAAACTCATGATTTTTTTCTCAGCCTTCATGGCCACGGACAGCTGCTTCATCAGCGCTTCGAACAGGCCCTTGGAACCTTCGCCATGAGGTTCTTTCATGACCACCCCCAGTAATAAGTCAAAATGTGAATCATCGGCCCCCTATACCCCTCACCAACTAGATCATGTTCGAGAGTGTATTTCCAACCCACCGAATGAACTATCGTCTACCACCGACTCTACGCACAGCTTAGTCACGTCCCGGCAGTTTACGGCCTGAGGACCCTGCCGCGTGTAATTGATTACCGTATTTAGCGAGTATGTTGTCAGGCACCGCTTTCGACAACGCCCCTCTGGCCCACAGCATTCCTCCGCGAGACACGACATAGTCGGCCTGGGCGCGGTAGAGTTCATAGGCCGCTGCGACCACCGTACGCTCGCGCAGGTTGACGAAGAGCACGCTCGTGGCTCCCATATTAAACCGGGCTCGTTCGCCCTCTTCCAGCGTCTTGGCCAAGCGCAGAGCTTCTGTCGCAGCCTTCACACGATCTCTCGCCCGCACTTGGGCGGAAAGCCAGTTATCAACGTCGACCTGAACTTGTCGCTCGGCATAGGCTTGTTTCCATACCAGTCGTTCCTGCTGCGCTTCCGCGTGAAGGGCCTTCCCTCGAGCAGCCCGATTGAACAACGGCATACTGAACAATGTGGCTACTCGGTAGCCGACACCTCCCACCCAATAAATAGAGCCGATCGCCGGCCCCCCCTCGACCGTGAGCTTGGGAAGCAGACCATTCTTCGCCAGTTTCAGTTCTACATTGTTCATTTTGGCTTCAATGTAGAGATCTCGCACTTCCGGCCGATCCTCCGTCGCTTCCACCTTGAAGGCCGCCACATCCTCGTCACTCGGCAACGGCGTTTCCCCTGTAAATTCCGGCGCCCATTCAGGGCGCGGTGTCACAGGTTCGCCGTTTTCCCAGAGAAAGAGCGCCAGCTTATATTGCTCATACTCAACCTTCCGCTGCGCGGCAATTGCAGCTTCTCGACGTCTCTGAACTTCTTCTTTGGCTTCGACCACATCG
This sequence comes from Nitrospira sp. CG24B, assembly GCA_002869845.2. GTDB lineage: Bacteria > Nitrospirota > Nitrospiria > Nitrospirales > Nitrospiraceae > Nitrospira_D. Next base: position 1,604,061 of record NEWS02000004.1, read on the forward strand.
ATCGGGGCGACCGCGCCGGCTTTTGATCTCCCCTCAACCATGCGATAGCGCTCTTCCGCGACGGCCAGCGCACGCTTCACCACATCGGCTTGCTTGACGGCAACCTGCCAATCCCAGTACTGAACGGCCCCGGCGAGATAGAGATCTTGCCGCTTCTGCGCCACCTTGATCTCCGCTTGCGGCGCCGCGAGTTCAGCCTGCTGAAACTGGGCGTTCTCTTCGTTGACCATGAACCCTCGTAGGAGATTAAACTTCCCCCCGATTATGGCCATTTGCTGAGGATAAAACAGTTGTAAATCTTGAGGGATCCCCACCCCTGGACTCTGTACATTACGTGCTGGGTTGAAAAAGACGTCTCCCTGGAGCGTCGCAGCATCCCCAAAGACGTTACGGATACCGACGAAGAGCTCCCACCCCCAGGGGTGTCCAAGCTTGACAAAGAGATCGTTATAGCCGGAACTTAAGTGATTCGGCGCACCACTGACGTTCGTCAGATTGAACGTTTGATACCGGTCGAACTCGACTTCGTTCCGAACCTTCGGCTCCCACGCAGCCAACGCTTTCAAGACTTTCGCTCGAGCCTGCGCCCGCTCCAGTCCTGTCGCGCGGAGCAGCGGATGGGTCAACTCAATCCTGGCCAGCACCTCTTCGATGGTCAGAGGAGCGGTGCGCATCGACTGCGCTTGCAGGACACTCGAGTCGAGCACAGGGTCCGCCAGTGCGGTCGTCGGCACCATCATCAACGAGAACAGCAAGAGAAGGATCAAGGAAGGATGCTCCTTTGTTGCTGAATTAATCGCGTCCCGGTCGTTTGAAACCGCTCATGCCCGCCGCCGTCAGCGGGTCCCCGTACTTGGCCAATTCGCTTTCTGGCCACGGCTTGGCCAACGCGCCCTTGGCCCACAACATGCCTCCGCGTGACAATGTGTAATCATACTGTGCCTGGTAGAGCTTGTAGGCTGTATCTACGACATTGCGTTCCCGCAGATTGACGAACAACACACTGCTCGCTCCCATGTTGAAACGTGTACGCTCACCCTCTTCCAGCGTCTTGGCCAATCGCAGCGCTTCCGTTGCCGCCTTCACCCGGTCTCTGGCCCGCACTTGAGCTGAGAGCCAGTTGTCCACGTCGATACTGACTTGTTGCTCGGCGTACAGCTGTTTGAAGACCAATTGTTGCTGCTCCGCTTCAGCATATAGAACTTTTCCGCGCCCTTCCCGCTGGAACAGCGGCATCGCAAACCACGATTCTGTCCGATACCCGACTCCCACAGTCCAGTCCGCGCCGGCTTCCATTTGCCCACCCTTAAAATCAAACTTTGGGAGCAGGTAGTTCTTGGCGAGCTTGATGTCGATATTGTTCATTTTGGCTTCGATGTAGAGCTCTCGCACTTCCGGCCGATCTTCTTTCGCCGCCACTTTGTTCGCGGCTATTTCCTCCTTGGTCGGCAAAGGCGTCTCGCCCTGGAACTCCGGCGCCCATTCAGGTCGCGGCGTTACCGGCTCGCTATTTTCCCAAAGAAAGAGGGACAGCTTATACTGCTCATACTCCACCTTTCGCTGGGCGGCGATGGCAGCCTCTCGTCGATGCTGAACCTCTTGGTTGGCTTCAATGACATCGAGCGGCGCCACCCTCCCACCCTTGGCTAGCCCTTGCACCTGAAGGAGACGTTCTTCAGCAACGGCCAATGTCCGTTTTTGCACTTCGGCCTGCTTCACCGCCAGCTGCCAGTCCCAGTACTGCACGGCGCCGGCAAGATACAGATCCTGTCGTTCTTGAGCGACGTGGATCTCCGCCTGCGGCCCCGCGAGTTCAGCCTTCTGGAAGTCGGCGTACTCATCGTTCATCATGAGGCCGCGTAGCAGGTGGGCTTCCCCACCGACGAGCATTTGCTGGTTATGCCAGAAGAGCAGTCCATCATTCGGGATGAGCACATGGGCGCTTTGGCTGATACGATCCCCAAACCCGTTGCGGATGCCTCCACTGAGCCTGAAGCCCCAGGGATGCCCCATCTCGATCGTGCTGTCGTTAAATCCCCCCGTCGTTTCATTCACGAAGGCCAAGAAATTCCAAGACTGATACCGATCAACCTCTGTCCTGTTCTTGAACGTCGGTTCCCAGGCCCCGAGCGCCTTGAGAATTTTGGCCCGGGCCTGCATTCGATCAACCCCGGTCGCCCGAAGCAGCGGATGCGTCAGCTCAATACGGGCGAGCACTTCACTGATGGTCAGGGGCTCGGTGCGGGTGGACTGCGCCTTCAATGCGCTTGAATCGTGCACCGGTCCCGCCAGTGCCGTCACGGGAAGCAAGATCAGAATCACGAGTAATAGAGCGGCCATCGACGGATGCTCCTTATGCCAGATTAATCGCGGCCCGGTTGTTTGTAACCGTTCATACCCGCTGCCGTCAGCGGGCTCCCGTACTTGCTCAACTCGCTTTCGGCCCACGGCTTGGCCAAGGCTCCCCTGGCCCACAGCATCCCTCCACGCGACACGGCGTAGTCGGCCTGCGCCCGATACAACTGGTACGCTGATTCCACCACGTTGCGCTCTCGGAGGTTCACGAATAGCACGGTGGTGGCCCCCATGTTAAACCTCGTGCGCTCACCTTCTTCCAGCGTCTTGGCCAACCGCAGGGCTTCCGTCGCCGCCGTCACCCGATCTCTGGCGCGTACTTGAGCCGAGAGCCAGTTGTCCACATCGATGCTGACTTGTTGCTCGGTGTACAGCTGCTTCAACGCCAATTGTTGCTGGTTCACTTCCGCGGCCATGACTTTCCCACGCCCTTCCCGCTGGAACACCGGCACCTCAAGGTGCACGCCGACCCGATACCCAAGTCCCACAACCCAGTCCGCAGCGCCCTTGGTTGGCCCTCCCTCAAGATCCAACAACGGGAGCAGTTTGTTCTTGGCGAGCTTGATGTCGATATTATTCATCTTGGCTTCGATGTAGAGATCCTGGACTTCCGGCCGTGCTTCTTTCGCCTCTACCTTATAAGCCGCGACCTCTTCATTGGTCGGGAGCGGCGTTTCGCCCTGGAATTCCGGCGCCCATTCCGATCGCGGCGTCACCGGCTCGCCGTTCTCCCAGAGAAAGAGGGACAGCTTGTACTGCTCATACTCCACCTTCCGCTGTGCGGCGATGGCGGCCTCTCGCCGCTTCTGCACCTCTTGGCTCACCTCGACGACATCGAGCGGCGCGACTTTCCCGCCCTTGGCCAACCCTTCGACCTGGATCACGCGCTCTTCGGCAACAGCCAAGGCACGCTTGACCATCTCGGCTTGCCTGACGGCAACTTGCCAATCCCAGTACTGCACGGCCCCGGCCAGGTAGAGATCTTGCCGCTTCTGCGCCACCTTGATCTCCGCTTGCGGCCCCGCGAGTTCGGCCTGTTGAAACTGGGCGTTCTCCTCGTTGACCATGAAGCCTCGAAGCAGGTGGAACGACCCGCCGTAGTAGAAATGCTGCTGCTGATAGGTGCCCAATACATCAGGGGGATAAGCAATCCTGGCGTTACCTTTATCCCCGAAGCCGCTGCGAAGCCCGCCTTCGACCGTGAAGCCCCAGGGATGCCCGACCTGGACCGTGCTGTCGGCATAGCCCGTGTTATGTTGACTCGGAATGTCGAACGCCGTCGTGAGATTCCACGTCGTATAACGTTCGGTTTGTGTATAGTTTTTGATCTGCGGCTCCCAGGCCCCGAGCGCCTTGAGGATTTTCGCCCGCGCCTTCGTTCGCTCGGCCCCCACCGCCCGAAGCAGTGGATGCGTCAACTCAATGCGAGCCAGAACTTCGCCAATGCTCAGTGGAGCGGTGCGCGTCGACTGGACGTTCAATGGGCTGGAATCATGAATCTGTTCCGCCAGTGCGGTCATTGGCAGGAGAGTCACAAGGGCCAATACCAGAGCGATCATGAAGGATGCTCCTCTCGTATACATTGGGCGGACGGCGCCAACAGTAGCAATCTCCCCTTCTTTTTTGAAAATAGATAAAGCGGATTGGAGATATCGGTAATTCCTATGTATAGTAGTGCCTCCAACTCAACCGAAGGGGGCCGCATGGAGTGGTTGAACTATCATCATCTCTTGTATTTCTGGTCCGTCGCGAAGCACGGCACCATGACGAAAGCATGCGAAGAACTCCGCTTGGCTCAACCCACGATCAGCGGACAGATCGGGCAGTTGGAAAATACCTTGGGCGAAAAGTTGTTCATCCGAACAGGGCGACGGTTGGCGTTGACGGAGATGGGACATCTGGTATTCAAGTACGCTGAAGACATCTTTTCGACCGGGCAGGAGCTGATGAACACGGTCAAAGGGCAGGTGAATGGGCATCCTGCCCGACTGGTCGTCGGCATCGCGGACGCCGTTCCAAAACCGTTGGCGACCCAACTCCTCAAGTCGGCCCTGAAACTGTACCGACCGACCCGTTTGATCTGCCAAGAAGACAAACTGCTCCAACTCTTGACCGATCTGACGGCCCATCGATTGGATCTGGTGATCGCCGACACACCACCCCCATCAACCATCAAGGAGCACGCCTACAGCCATCCCTTGGGCGAAACAGGAATCACACTGTTTGCAACGGCGAAGCTGACGGCACAATATCGTCGGGAATTTCCGCAGTCGTTAAATAGCGCCCCCTTGCTCCTCCCAACGCCCAACGCCGTGCTTCGACGGCTGCTCGACCAATGGCTGATCAACCGTGGGCTGCGGCCCAACATTGTGGGAGAGTTCGACGACAGCGCAACCTTGAAGGCGTTCGGCCAGGACGGATATGGCATCTTCCCTGGCGCGTCGGTGATCGAGAAGGAAATCTGCCGCCAATACCGAGTGCAGGTGCTCGGACGGCTTGAGACGCTCAAGCAACATTTCTATGCGATCACGGTGGAACGACGGCTGAAGCACCCGGCCGTCCTTGCTCTCGTCCGGACCGCCCGGCAAGAACTACTGGGCTAAAAACAGGCTATCGAAAGGCCCGCCAGCGGCGTTCGTGACTGACTTCAAGACCAGATCCATCATATCTGAGATCGCCCCACTGCCTGCATGAGTTGTTCTCGCTCCTGACTCCTGAGCTCTTTCCACTCACCGACGCGCAGCCCTTTGACGGTTATGTGCATAATCCTCGTCCGGTGCAGCGTGGTCACGCGATAGCCAAGCGCGTGACACATGCGCCTGATCTGCCGGTTCCGTCCCTCGGTCAGGATGATACGAAACTGATCACGCCCGACACGCGTCATCTGACAGGGCCTCGTGACGCTTCCGAGAATGACGACTCCGCAGGCCATACGATCCAGGAATGCTTGGTCGAACGGACGATCGACTTGCACGAGGTACTCCCGCTCATGTCCGAATTCGGCGCGGAGAATCTCGTTCACGATGTTCCCATCGTTCGTCAGCAAGATGAGGCCAGACGAATCTTTATCCAGCCGTCCGATGGGGAAAATCCGTTCTGGGTGCCCAATCTCCGCAATGATATTGCGGGCGACATGCGATTCGCTCGTCGTCGTCACGCCGACCGGCTTATGATACTTGATATAGAGAGTCGGTTTACCCCAGGGGATAACACGGCCCTCGCGGGCAATGACGTCGCTTGACTCAACCTGGTCGCCGAGTTTGGCTATCCGGCCATTGATCGTAATGACCCCTGACTCGACCAAGCGGTCAGCTTCGCGCCGGGAACAGATCCCCTGTTCTGTAAAGAACTTATTGATGCGGATAGTTCGAGCCACGCAAAGATGGGGCGAATGACGTGTGATAGTGACCGCTAATGGACACGACGACCGGCCTTGATCCGTCCGAGTATGCGATAGATCAACCGTGCAATGGAAAATTGCGGCGCCACGAATCCTTCAATGGGAGCGATCTCGCTGACATCCATCCCGACGATGCCAGGCCCGTTGGCCAACGCGGTGATGAGGTTGAGGGTCTCGTACCACCCAAGCCCACCCGGCTCGGGAGTGCCCAAGGCGGGCATGATGGACGCATCCAGCCCATCACAGTCGAATGTGAGATACACGGGCGTTCGGCAGGCCGCGACCACATCTGGTATCCAGTTCGAGGCTTTGCCTTCGTACGGACCGGATGGATCAAGGATCGTCGCCGCATAAAACGTCTTGATTCGGTCCGTGGCCTCAACACGAGAGACCTCTTCCCGGCTGATCGATCGGATGCCTACCTGCACCAGAGGTAATCCATCGTCCACGACCCGCGCCATGACGCTGGCATGGCTGAACGGATTGCCTTGATAGGCCTCGCGTAGGTCTCCATGGGCATCGATCTGCACCACGGTCATCCGCGGATACCGCTTCGCATGGGCCCGGATCGCTCCCAAGGCGCCGGTGTGTTCACCTGTCAGCGTGATGAGAAACCGTCCGGTTCCGACATGCGGGGAGACAAACGCTTCAATGGCGTCGACGGCCGCGCGGTCGACGCTCCCTTTGAGATCGAGCGGTGAAGCCGTCGCTATCCCGCCCCATTCTCGAAACGGTTCAGTCCCGAGTTGTTCGTCGTAGAATTCAACCTGGGACGAGGCTTCCAAAATGGCGGAGGGGCCGTGGTCCGATCCGCGGATATAGCTGGAGGTGTGCTCGTAGGGAGCAGGCAGCACGTAGACGCCCGCGTGGTCCGGATGACACCAGGGTTCGTCGATGCCCAGAAAGTTATGGTCGGGCCCCTCCCAACCGACGGGAAGCGTCATGGGCATGCTTCTCTTGATGAGACCAACAGCTGAATCGGTATGCATGCATCCAAGACCAACACCCGCCCCTACTTGCGAGACCGGGTGGGCACATTTTCCGGTGGGATGAAGACCGCCAATGCAATGACCGTCGTCCACTTCCCCTTCTTCCCGACGGCCGACTGGGTGATATTCTGGGTCTTGACGATTTTCCCACCCATCTTGAACACTTGTTCACGCTCTTTCCAAGCCACATTCGGGTCGAACTCGACGCCTAACGTCGTCGCCAGCATCTGCGCGGCCAGATCTTCGGTATACTCTCCGGTCTCCTCGTCCGTCTCACCATGGGCATGGTGCTCGGACAGATAGCCATACGTGCCGAGATCGGTGGGCTTCGCAAGACCGACGGAGGCTGACACCAGCTGATTGCGTTCGTTGGTTTCAGATCGAGCCATCACACAAAACGTAATCTCTCCAGGCTTCAACAGTTGCTCCCCACGCTTTCTGGGAACCACCTTGCAATGGGGCGGGAGAATGGACGACACGCTGACGAGGTTGCAGTAGGCCACACCAGCGCTGCGCAATGCCTCCTCGAAGGAGGTCAGCTTTTCCTTGTGGACCCCCACTCCTCTCGTTAAAAACATATGCTTAGGTACCATCATTTCCCCTTTCGTCTGGTAATCGGCCTCTCTCTGGTTGTTCGAAGGTTGTTTGGTGACGTGTTCTCAATCGGCCAGCCAGACAAACAAACCGGACCAGATCAACTGCTGTATCAGGCGCTTGTTGTAGCAAGATTGGACTGGCTTCGCAATATCTTCTAGACACTTTTTTCGGTTGAACTGGGCGGTTCCTTCAAGTTCAGGATGAGCATGCGCGGCTCGGTCATATCTTCGATCGCGGCACGCACCCCTTCGCGTCCCAATCCCGAGTCTTTCACTCCGCCGTAGGGCATATGATCGGCACGAAACGTGGGAATTTCATTCGCCAAAACCGCACCGACTTCCAGATGCCGAAAGGCGTAAAAAATCTTGTTGATGTCCTGCGTAAACAGACCGGCTTGCAATCCATAGGCCGATTGATTGAGTAGCGCCATGGCCTCGCTGAGCTGACGATACGGCGTCACGGTCACGACCGGCCCAAACACCTCCTGACACGAGACTTTCATATCAGGCTTCACATTCGACAACACCGTCGCCTCGACAAGCGAGCCCCTCCGCTTTCCTCCCAGCAATACACGCGCCCCCTCCGCAACCGCTTCCCCGATCCAGCCCTCCACGCGCTGAGCAGCCGCATGATCGATGAGGGGACCGACAGTAGTCGTTTCGTCGGCAGGATCTCCCACCTTCAATCGAGCGACATACATAAGCAACTTGGTCGTAAACACATCGGCGACCGAATGATGCACGTACACCCGTTGCACCGAAATGCACGTCTGGCCGGCATACCCAAATCCGCCTGCCGCGCAACGCTGGGCCGCCAGTTCAAGATCGGCATCAGGCTCGATGATCACACCGGCGTTCCCCCCAAGTTCGAGCGTGACTTTTTTCTTCCCACATTTTGCCTTCAGCATCCATCCCACCGAGGCACTTCCGGTGAAGCTCAGCAACATGAATCGCGGATCGACCACCATCCGCTCGGCAAGGGCATTGTCGCAGGGCACCACGTTGAGCCCGCCCGGAGGAAGTCCCGCTTCAAGCGCGATCTCTCCGAGAAGCAACGCCGTCAACGGGGTCTGAGGCGCCGGCTTGATCAGAATCGGATTGCCCGCAGCGAGCGCCGGCGCCACTTTGTGCGCCACGAGGTTCAACGGAAAGTTGAAGGGGGTAATACCGAGAATCGGACCGATCGGAAATCGGCGGAGCATGCCAAGATGCGTATCGAAACCGGGCGTCCAATCCAGCGGGACGACTTCCCCGGGAATGCGGCGTGCCTCTTCGGCGGCGACCGTGAAGGTTTGGATTGCCCGGCTGACTTCCCGCTTTGCGTCGGTGATCGGCTTACCGGCCTCCGCCGTGATAGTCTGCGCGACCTCATCTCGCCGTCGATAGAGCAGGGCCGCGATCTGCTGGAGAATGTTGTATCTGGCATGCGCTGGCAGCTGGCCCATAGTGGCCGCCGCACTGCACGTAGACGCGATGGCCTCATCGACATCCGATTCCGTCGCTTGGGTGACCTGGGCGACGAGTTTTCCGGTGAACGGATCAACGACCTGGGCCAAACGCTCGCCTGACTTCCATTGGCCATGCACGAGGAACGGACGGGATGCTTGCACTGGAGGACTCGCTGGAGTCTGTGACGAGGTTGGTGTTAGTCCACTGCTTCAACCGGCGCAGCGGCTTCAGCGGCAGGTTGAGCAACTGGGGCTGCTTCTTGTGCGGCAACGGCCTTGCCGATCAGTTCTTCCGTGCCCCAATCGCGGATCGCCTCCAAGGTAAAGCCCTCGTAGGTCGATACTCCGTGACACGACGGACACTCCGGCATCGGAACTTTTCTATAGAAGACTTCGGTCAGGCACGACATACAGACCCAGAAGTCGTCAGCACGATGCGAAACGGGCCAGAACGATTGCATTGAATCCATAGAGACACCCTACCTTTATTGTCGAAGAGGACTATCGTACCTGCGTGCGGATGTCAACAGCACGCGCAAAGATTCACGCTGCTCCGGTGCAGTTCAGCTATTTTTTCTCACCCGCCAGAAGCCGATCGATTTCCTCTGCGAACATCTCGAATGGAAAAGCTCCAGGAATCGCTACCGCCGGCTCTTTGTCCGTCGGCTCACTGGCCGTTCGCACAAGGACAAACCCAGGAGTTCCGTGAAACCCCCATTGGGTGGCTTCCTGACGATCATCAAAAATCGCCTTCGTATACCGCCCCTCGTTCACGCACCGTTCAAACGCAGGCTGATCCAAACTAAGCGCCACAGCATGGCGGAGATACACTTGCTTGCCCAAGTGGCCCCCTTCGGCAAACAATCGATCATGCATCGCCCAATACTGCCCTTGCACCCCAGCACATCGGGCAGCCATCGCGGCATCTACCCCGGAACCTTGATCCCCGCGTGGAAAATCACGGTAGATAAATCGAACTTTCCCCGTGTCGACATAACGCGCTTGAATCCGTGGCCACGTCTGTTTGAAAAATTTCACGCAATACCCGCATGTGAAATCACTATATTCGATCAAGGTCACAGGTGCGTTGGCCTGCCCTCTGATCCGCACGTCAGTTTCAGGTGAAGGCCCGGCCAGGACCGAGGAAGACCACAGCAGGGCGCCGCACACGAACAGCTGAACCGATCGTCGACCTGCCATTCGACTCATGGGCGACGCACCGCGCCGGCCTTCTTTCGCTCAAGAATCCCCATCATCAACAAAGGCCAGACAACCGTGGCATCGCTTAAGACTTCAGCAAATCGCCCACCGTCTTTGGGAGTCACAAACTTCCCCCAGGACAGCCCCTCTTGATACGTACAGCCGCTCAGCCCCCCCCAGTAATCCGGTTCGGGACAAATTCGCACCCCGTAATGAAATCGAGGCGGCTTCACATTCAGGCCCAACCGGAGATTACCGATTTCAATATATGGCCCAACCTGTTGCGCCCAGTTCCGAGGAACCCCTCCGCCGATCGTGAAAATTCCAAGTCGCTTAGCGGAGAGGACATGGTCGGCATAGCTGTTGAGATCAAGGTACGGATTGAATGAGGGACACGATTGATGGATCGCTCGTAAAATGTCCAGATCTCTCCCGAGCCCGACCTGCGCTCGGGCTCGATCGACCTCCCGAGCCATCGCCCAGGTTCCCATATCTAGCCCCACCTCCGAGTCAGTGAACGCCGGGATATAGACCGGCACCTTTTTTAGATAGGCGCTTTTCAGAATTCCGTCGCTGTCCAACTCCTCCGCCAGCGTCTTCCCAATCTCCCTCGTGAGGACAGCCGACGACAGTGGCTGATCCTGATCGAGGCGCTTCAATGTTTGCGCAACGACGTGCTCGACATAATTCAAATTCGATTCCATCTCGAGCGTGTCGTAGACGCGATTGTACCCTTTCCGAAAGAGCTCTTCGTCGCTCATCGCAGAATCGTGGCGATAATGCGTCTTGCCGACCGACTCACTGAGGCCATGCGCCATTAACGCCCCGGTCGAAATGATGCATTGCACCATGCCTTCATCGATCATCTTCGTGATGATCTTCCCCATCTTGGCAATTGTCATTGCACCGGACAAGGTCATCACAACATGGCAGTCAGGGTCCTCGATCATCTCCCACAACACATCGAACGCGTGGCCGAGATGCCGCCCTCCGAACGCGGTCTTGCCCATTGCTTCGAGCAGATCGCTGAACGAGGCAATCTTGTCTGGGTCCAGCGGCTCGAGCGCTTCCAAGCCGTCTTTTGCACCATCATGAAATTCACGTGCATACATAGCGATCCTCTAAAGAAATTCACAAACGCTTTCGTTATACACAACCATGAATAGGAGCGTCAATGAAGGACGGCTCCGAAATTGTCCATCACCGCTTCACAACCTAAGAGGAGAAACCATATTCGTTTGATGTGGCGGGTGTTCCTGATGCCGCGCACAAGTTTGCCTCTAGTGGGCGCAACCTATAATTCTGGCTGTTCGGTGTGGTAGACACCGACAAGACTGCGACCTTTGGCATCGTTATGCGCGGCGTGGAACTACACGGCAGCACCGATGCGACACAACCACCGCTCTAGCCAGTCTCAAACCGGTAGCAAGTGCCGAAGTACCGCGGCGGTGACGATTCCCCCACACCAGCTGCGATTCCCACGATCGTATCAGCGTACGCACTGTTCGCATCGCCACGTTGCTGCACGCGCGGATGACAGAGAATCCAGTCACAACTCGCACAACCGCCGACGTTTCAATGCTGGAATGGTGCAGCATTCGTGTCCAATGCAAATCCGTCAGCAGCCTGAACGATGAACGAACCGGAAGGTGGGAGGATTACTAGCGATCGTTGATGCGCCCGTTGTGATGTCAATACCGCCCGCCCGCCGCACAACCACACGCACGTAACGCCTGCGGCGCAACCTAAGGAGGGAACCGGCCATGAACGCGAGCAAGCCCGCCATCTGGGTACCAGGAGACTGGAATGCCTTATTCAGATTCGGCACCAACATCCTGCTCAACATGCTGGTCCTCACCGGCCTCCTGCCCTTCGTGCTGAAGATGCCGGACAGTCTCGTCTTCGGCCGCATTCTGCCGGCCTGCGGCCTGATGCTGTTCATGAGTACCATGTGCTACGCATGGCTCGCGTACCAACTGGCCAGAACAACCGGGCGCAACGATGTCACCGCACTGCCGTCGGGCACCAGTGTCCCGCACATGTTCGTGGTGGTGTTCGTGATCATGCTGCCGATTACACTGCGGACCGGCGATCCGATCAAGGGGTGGGAAGCAGGCTTGACCTGGGTATTCGTTCAGAGCTTCGTGCTCATGATTGGCGGCTTCATCGGACCCTGGATACGCAAAGTTACGCCGCGTGCCGCACTGCTCGGCACGCTGGCCGGAGTTTCCATCGCGTTCATTTCCATGCGCCCGGCTCTTGAAATGTTCATGACGCCGCTGATCGGGCTCATCTGCTTCGCGATCATCATGGTCAGCTGGCTTGGCTCCGTGCGTTACTTCGGTGGCATCCCTGCGGGCCTCGTGGCCATTGCGGTCGGCATGGTGATCGCCTGGGGTTCCACCGTGTTGGGCCTGAACTATGGAGGCATGAGCCTCGACAAACTTGCCGGCTCTTTCTCAAATTTCGGGTTTTCCGTTCCGATCCCCGCTGTAGGCCACGTCTTCGCCGGCTTCGAATTTCTCGGCATTATTCTGGTGACTGCCATCCCGTTCGGTATCTATGATCTGGTGGAAGCCATCGACAATGTCGAAAGTGCCGCCGCAGCCGGCGACAGTTTCCCGACCACGCGCGTGCTCACTGCGGACGGTATTATCAGCCTGATCGGCTGCCTAATGGGGAATCCTTTCATCCTCGCCGTCTACATCGGCCAGCCCGGATGGAAAGCGATCGGCGGTCGCATCGGCTATTCCGCCGCCACCGGCATCTCGGTAATCCTGCTGGCCTGGTTCGGCATCATTTCGGTCATGATGGCGTTAATTCCGGTCGTGGCCATCGCACCGATCCTGCTCTACATCGGCATGCTGATCGGCTCCCAAGCATTCCTCGAAACACCGCGCAGCCATGCCCCGGCCATCATTCTGGGGTTGGTGCCGCACGTCGCGGCATGGGGCAAACTTCAGATTGACGGCGCGCTGGGTGCCGCCGGCACCAATGTCGCCGCTGTCGGACTCGACAAACTTGGTCAGGTCGGCGTCCTCTATCACGGGCTACAGGTCATTGGCGGTGGCGCGATTCTCGGCGGACTGGTGCTGACTTCGATTGCCGTATTCGTGATCGACCGATCATTTTCCAGGGCAGGCGTGTTTGCCCTCGTCGGTGCCGCTTTCACGTTCTTCGGATTCATGCATGGCGAGGCGATCGGCTTCGCTCAATCGCCGGTCGTCGCCCTCGCCTATTTGGGTGTCGCAGGCGTCATGTTCGGATGCGCAAGGTACGCGACAACGGCTCCACAGGCCGTCAAAGCCCATACGCACAACGCGGTTGGTCAAGCCGTCGGCTGAGAAGATTGGGTCGATAGGCAATCTGCCATCCCCGAGCGTTGGTAGCAATGGCCGGGTAATAGGGCGCCGGGTCTTACGCAGAAGAGGACTGATCGGGAACAGGCTACTGTGGAGGGTTAGCCGTCTGCCTCAATTCAGAGGCGGACGGCACGAGCAAGAGACATGAAAGATAATCCGACCCATTATCTCCGACGCTTCTGGAAACCTTGACAACTTCCCCATGGACGGCCTAGCCTTTTTATCACCGATTTGATTCGTAGTGGATAGCATTGGAAGGAACTCATGAAATCGAAGAAGCCGATCAAACCAAGGACGACGCGCCAGAGACCCGCCCTTCAAACGAAACCAGGTTCTTCCACACCTTCCGTATCGGCAAATATCCACGAACGGATCGCAACACGAGCCTTCGAGAACTACGAACGACGCATCCGTCAAGGTCCTCTCGATGACTGGCTTCAAGCGGAGCAGGAGATCCTCGGACGAAACCAACCTTAACGGAGGGCTACATGAGCTACAGTCGGCAGTCATTGTCGTTGTTACGGTCGCACTTGCTCTCGCCGGTTGTGCGCATGTCCAGCAGCAGTTTGCCGCCCTGCCAAGGTGTTCAAGGATGAAGGCGGGACGAAGGTAAACAACGATGGAATTGATTTCTGGACAACGCCGTCAATTACGATACACCGCTAATTAGGCGCCAGCTTAACCGAAGGTTGGTGTGGTGGTCCCAACGGGATTCGAACCCGTGTTTAAGCCTTGAGAGGACCGACCAAACTGAGAAAAATCAACAAGATGACACTTCAGAACCGTCCAATGAGTAGCATGGTTTTACAACGACTTACAAGACCCTTGTCCTATATAGGACAGTGATGAGGTCTCTACCCTTGCCAACGAGTCGAAGGGGTTCCGCATCCCGACTGATATCACGCAGACCGTCACTATCCTGGCTCGAAAACGCGGACGAGAAGACCTGCATGGCTTCTGTGATCGCAGACGAGCTTTGCAAGACCACGCTGCCGTTTATTGAACACCAGACCATATCACAATCACATCACCCAGAACGTCTGCGTTGCGGGCCAGCGGACGCGACACCTGTCCATTTTGCTTATGCCCAACCTCTTCGATCTGTATGCTGGTCAGCTGGACGTGGTGTGGCACTCGTAGAATTGCAACTCAAGCTTGCGGAGGCAAATTCGCATGGACTACACTGAGGGCATGGCTACAGTGGTTCACCCTCATATCACAAGCGATCCAAACATTTGTGGTGGGAGCCCGTGTATTGAAGGAACGCGCATCACCGTGCGAACCATTGCGATCTACGCGTTGCATCACGGGCAGACTCCGGAAGAGCTACTCACGCACTATCCTCACCTCAGTCTCGCATCAATTTATGATGCCCTGTCCTATTACTACGACAATCGTGCCGTACTCGATCAGGACATTGTCGAGCATCTGTCAGCCCCGGAAATTGATTCCCGGTTCTAATCCCACACCCCCGTCTTTCCTCATGAGCCTTTCTGTGGGGCCCGCGCCGAGATGTCCTGGTGACATGGCTACGTCGGACCCTCACCACACGACTGCGGGAAGCTGGAGAGCTACTGGGCATCAGGCTGCTTGATCATCTCATTCTCGGTGACGACCGTCTCTATAGTTTCGCCGATCAGGGCTGGCCGCTGTGAGGCGACAGTCCTTCCGCTTACCTCTTTGAGTGCTCTTCTCAGGCACATGACGCATATCCAAGCACGGAATAGATTTCAGAATTCCTACCACGAGTGGTGGTCTGCTCCTGAGTGATCTTCCCCCGCTTTGGTGGACATCGGGTTACGGGACAGCTGTCTGTGCTTCAAACTCGGCGGGAGACTGATAGCCTAGTGGACAGTAATTGGGGCGAGAGTATTTCTGAGCGGCTATCCAATCCTTGGCCCTCGAAGGCGATAGTCATGAGCGCCTCGAGGTCGTTGACACTGAATGAGCTGGCATCGTGCCTAAGAGCTCGGGTGTGAGTATGACCGATCGGTATCGGTAAATTCTCCACCGCTCAGATTGGTTCCATCCTGACTCATTTGTAAGGCCCCCTACCGTCACTTCGAACATAGAGCCTTACCTTGGCTTGCGGCCCATCTCTTGAGGCGTTTGGATGAAACAGCAGCCCATATCGAATCCCCAAAGTCTTGCATGATCTGACGGAGATGAAGCCCGATCCATGAGCTAGGCCCGGTCTTTTGGGGAAGGGGTGATGCCGACTGTTTAAGAGATCTCCTCTCCGCGCTTCCAGTAGACACGGGCATGATCACCGAGTTCGCCGTGCCTTCCAAAACAGTCTCTCGTGGTTCCCAATTGGCCAGACTTGTTGTCTCCCCAGCAAAGGAGCGTGCCGTTCTCGAGGCGTGCACAGCTGTGATAGCCACCCGTCGTGATGGCGGTGGCAGTCGTAATACCGGACACAGGAACCGGCACTGACGAATTCGTTGTGGTCCCATCCCCGAGCTGGCCCTCGCTGTTTCGCCCCCAGCAACGCACCGTCTTATCAACCATGAGCGCGCACGTATGAGACTCAGCCGTTGCAACTGTTGTAGCTTTACTTAGCCCAGTCACCGCCACGGGATTCGAAGAATTGTCGGTCTTCCCATTCCCTAGTTGGCCTTCAGTGTTACGCCCCCAGCATTGCACGGTGCCGTCTTCGAGGCGTGCACAGCTGTGGCGGGCCCCCGCTGACACCGAGGTGGCTGTCGTGATTTTGAACACTGGCACCGGCACGGACGAATTCGTGGTGGTCTCATTCCCGAGCTGGCCCTCATTGTTATATCCCCAGCACTGCACCGTCTGATTCGCCAACCGTGCGCAACTATGGCCGCCTCCTGCTGCAACTGCTTTGGCTGTGGTCATCCCGGTCACCACCACGGGACTCGAGGAATTGTCGGTCTTCCCATTCCCCAGTTGGCCAAAGGCGTTATATCCCCAGCATTGCACGGTGCCATCTTCGAGGAGTGCACAACTGTGATGGCCTCCCGCCACCACCGATGAGGCCTTAATCCCATTCACTTGCACCGGCGGTGATCCTGGTAGCGAGTCGTTTCCGAGCTCCCCTTCATTGTTATGTCCCCAACAGAGGAGCCTATTGTCTTGCAAGTGTGCACAACTGTGATAGCCGCCAGTCGTGATGGCGATGGCGGTCGTGATTCCGAACACAGGAACCGGCACGGACGAATTCGTTGTGGCCCCATTCCCCACCTGGCCCTGCTCATTAGACCCCCAGCATTCCACCGTGCCATCCGCCAAGCGTGCGCAAGTATGCGTACCACCCGCCGCAACATCTGTCGCTGTCTTGATCCCAATCACGCTTCCAGTCGCGGAAATCTGCAGGCCTCCGGGAATAGCAGTCACGGAGAAGGACACACTAGAATTTGTGTTAGACAACAGTTTAGCCCCGTTCATCGTGACGCTAGCCCCATCGACATTGCCTTGAGCTTGACCATCAAACACAGTCCCCGTGACTGTCCCCCTAGTGGGTACCCAGGGCTGTAATACCGTCCAGAGCTGGCCTATCGCGAAAGGGCTAGAAGAGGTATTCTGAAGAAATGGAGTGTTCATGGTGATTGGGACACTCATGGGTTGGTCTCTAGTCCCGTTCCAACAGCTTGAGAGAGTAGCCACTGTTGTGAGGAGCGTGGCACATACAAAGCGAATCTGGCAGCGAGCCCATATAACAGCGAATTGGTGCTTCACTGACAGCCAACATCGCGGAATCTGATGAGAGCTACCAACATAGACCCTCATGCTCATCTCCCTTCGGTCTTGACCGCTCACTTTTCCAATTCAAAGAGAGTTCATCCGACGATTTTACCAGAGCTGTACGCTAAGAACATATGCTTATTATCCTAGCTAGATTTCGCGACCTGATTAACCTCCCTGAGTAGTTAGGCCACTTGCTCCATGAGTCCTGCATCCATCGGGTGGACTCAATCGTCACTGGAGCTGGTAGTCAGTAACCAAAGGCACTATGAGGCCAGACCCTAGTTCCCCTGCGCCGCCAGCGTTCAATGATGACCTGTGCCTCTTGTCATGTAGCGGATACTCCCCCTCTTCAGTTTTTCATCCCAAAACTGGCTATTGAAGTGACTCATTATTGACAATAAGCAAAGAACCTCATAATTTTATGGTGAGAGCAGTTCGGAGCAATTTATGGAGAACATCCGCACTGGCATTCAACACCGAAAGGAGACTCGTAAAGTTCAATCTCAGAAGACTCTTATCCTTCCCAGCCTGTGCCTCACCCTTTCAATCCTTTGCCAATTAGGAACACCCCTAGTCGCAGCGCAGTGTCCCACTCCGAGCTTCCAACCGCCGACTGTGTTCCCCGCCGCTCAAGGAATTTTGGTCCCCGCGGATTACGACCTTGACGGGAACATCGACCTGGCTGTCGGAAACCTCATCCTTTACGGGGATGGCCACGGGGGCTTAAAAACGGGCGCGACAATGCGGAACGTCCGGTCTATGGCCACTGCTGACTTTGGTGGCGTCACCCCTCCAATTTCCGGTGTGAACAATGCAGCGCCAGAACTGATCGCCGAGTCCACCTTCGACCCAACCGTCATAGTCGTTGGACTGGGCTTTGGCAGAAGGGAAAACGATCCTTTTCAGACGATTTTTCGCGGCTGGGTCGCGAGGAGTGTGCCGCTGTCGACCATAGCAGCTGACTTAACCGGCGATGGTATTTCCGACTTGGTCATCGGTTATGGCCGACCGACGGCCAATTTCGATCCCTACAGCCATAGGTTGTGGTTTATAATCGGTACAAGCATGGTGCCTAACTGGCAACAAACGAGTGGTGGTCCTACTTTCGAACACCCGTTCCATGATCCTGTCGCACTTGCGACCGGAGATTTCGACGACGACGGTCGAACAGAGCTGCTTGCGCTCAGTGGGGAGGCCAACTCCTTGACTGAGTTTAAGTACGTCAATCAGCAGTTCGTCAGTGAGGGTGTCAGCGTCTCCGGAGTACCGACGGCAATGGCGGTGGCAGACCTCAACGGCGACGGCTTGCTCGATGCAGTAGTCACTACTGAAAGTGGTGATGTGGTCTCCTTACTCGGCACAGGTAAGGTGGTTGGCAGCGCTCAGTTCAACCCGACCTTCAAGCAGGTTGCCAAGGTTAGCGTGGGCGGTAACTTGGCCAGCATTGCTCTGGGTGACGTAAACGGTGACCGGCGAACCGACGCACTCGTGGTTGATAGAACCGGTAGGCGCGTCATTGCATTGCTCGGCAACGGCGGAGGAGAATTCGCTCCCTCCTCACCGATCACAACGCGCTATGAATTGCCGTTTTCGGTCGTGCTGGCCGACTTCAACCATGACGGGAAACTGGATATCGCCATCGGAAACCTCAGCTCCGATAATGTGGAAGTACACCTCAATACATGCGAAACCGCCTCCATCGACATCGAGATCACCGGGATGGAAGTAACTCAAGGCATTCAGGATCTGAACAACTCAGTGGTGCTAGTAGCCGATCGGCCCACGTTTGTTCGCCTGCATGTGCGAGCCGGAGTTCCAATCGACAGGGTCACTGCCCAGTTGTCACGAACTGATGAAAACGGTACGGTGCTTGAACGTCCGATCTGGCCTACCAACCCAGGCGGAAGCATCACGGTGAAGGCAAACCCGGATCGTAAACTCCTTGCCGACTCTTTCTTATTTGAACTTCCTCCTTCATGGACCTCTTCGGGCACAGTCCTCCTCACCGCCAGCGTGAATCCTAATCACCTTCCGGTCGAAACCACCTTCGCCAACAATGTCATGTCACGCAATGTAACTTTTCAGCCCACGAATCCGCTGAAGATCGAGCTGATCAAAGTTCGTCATCACGAAGGTCCCGGCAGGGGCACCAGCTGTGGGCAAGACGTTGAACCGACAGACAAGGATCTTGACAAAGTCGAATCGGCGCTGCGCCGCGAACTGCCTGCTTCGAAATTCGTGTTCACTCGTCGGGCAAATGTCTGGGACTCGGGCTTGACCCTGGACTGTGCAATCAACATCGCTCCAGGCGTGGAAACGGGCATGGTCCTAAAGGCTTTAGAGGCCGCATACGCCTCGGCCCCACTCGATCGCATTCGCCTCGCGATCTTCGCTCGCGATTTTATTGGCGGGGCAGCAAATGACATACCTGGTTGGTTCGCAGTGGTCGGATGGGCGGCAACCTTGGAGTCATCGGCGCACGAGATTGGGCATACCCTCGGCAGGTATCACATCGCTTCCCCGTCAACGCCACCATGCAAGGCTACCAGCCAGCCAGTGGGGCTCGACTCACGGTATCCGTACCTCCCAGGTGGCCTGATCGGGGGGCCGGTCTCCGATCCGGAACGGTTCATGGGTTTCGATCGCGGAGACGCGTCACTCCTGCCATGGCCACTGCCGAGAAAGGTTGTCCCTCCGACCGTCGGAGATAGGATGGGCTACTGCGAGGAGAGTTGGCCATCCGACTACACCTGGACAGGCCTGCGCGAGGGGATCAATGCCAAGTTTTCTCCGAACGATCCCACGGGCGATTTCCTCCGAATCACCGGTAGGGTCGATTCGCTTCAAACGCGAGTCAGCAACCTGTCTGCTGTTCGGCTTTCCAGTGTCGGAGCCATTTTCCCCTCGCTGCCGGGCAAGTGGCATCTCAGGTTGCTCGGCGGTAGCGGAGAAGTCCTCTCAGACTACCTCTTCACTCCCCGCGAAGATGTTCATGGTCAGCAGATCCAGATATCTGAGACCATTCCCTTCTCCAGCGGAACGCGGAATGTTGCGATAATCAATCCGTGCGGGTCTACCATCGGGACCATCTCAGTCAGCGCGCATTCGCCAATCGTGGGGGAGGTGAAACTCTCGAGCGGGCCGGTGCTCCCGTCTTCAGGTCCGGTCACGCTATCCTGGTCTGCATCCGATCCCGACGGGAATCCCTTACTGACAGATCTTCTTTGGAGTCGGGATGGCGCAAAGACATTTGACTCGATGGCTTACGGAGTCACCGGTTCGAGCTATACATTTGAGGCAAGTGGCCTCGCAGGTACCGGAGGTCAGGCCATTGGCGTACTGCGCATCCTCGTGCGAGACCCGGTTCTAACTGCTATGGCCGATTTCAGTGGGATTATAGCTCCTGGTTCCGCCCCGCGCCTCCGTATCGTTGCACCCTACAATGGCCAGCGTTTTGTCCGTGGCCAAACTCTGGTGCTTCGAGCCATTGCATCCGATGTTGAGGATGGTGTCCTCGACGAAGCAGTGTCCTGGCACTCCAACCGCGATGGCATTCTAGGCTCAGGCGGAAACGTGTCCGCTCGTCTCTCACTCGGCAGCCACATCCTTACTGCTCAGGTAGCCGATTCGAGCGGCAACATAACCTCGGTAACAACGACCTGTCAGGTGTATGACATTCTCCCACCCGGAACACCTCCCATCGCCGTTGCCGGAAGCGACCAACAAGTGCTCGAGGGTGCAACAGTGGTGCTCGACGGACGTGGTTCGAAAGGTGAGGACGGAGATTCGCTCACCTATGCGTGGCGCATGGTCGAGGCGCCACCTCACCTGCAGGGCCTCACTCTTTCTGGATCTGGTCCCATCGCGACCTTCCTAGCCCCCGACAACGGAACCTACCGATTCGAGCTCATGGTTTGGAATGGGCAGCAGAACTCGTCAACCGCCATGATAAAGGTTGATGTCGCAAACGTGAACCCGTCGGTGAAAATCCTCTCGCCTACTGCTGGTGCGACTCTGAAGACTGGGGAGGTGCTGATCAATGCTAGATTCATTGATCCGGGCTTACTCGATACCCACGCATGCATCATAACCTGGGACGAGGATTCCGTAATCACTGAAACACCAGGAACCATCTCCGAATCGGCACAGACGTGTAGTGCAACTAAAATCTTGTCTCCGGGAAACTACCTCGTGCGTGTTACAGTCCGAGACAATGTGGGCGGCGAGGGAGTTGACAGCGTGCAGTTGGTGGTGACCGACCCGCATGCGGCAGCTCTCCGGGAATAGTACATGGCTGGAACTGGTGGGTTTATAGCTACGCCCCCATAATTGTGTTAGGGCGTGTCACTAATTAAGCTATGCCATTGCAGCGGTTCAATCACCTGTTCAGCAGCATCAAAGGCTTTATCGGCAATGATTCTGGCCACGTCAATACCGGGCAGCAAGGCATCGGCGCCCTTCAGATCATGCGCCTGTCCTGGGGTGAGATGAAACCCGGTCGGATTCCTCAGGGCGTCACAGGTGGCGTGGATTTTCGTGGTCAGGCCACCCTTGCTGCGTCCGATGGCTTCCTGTGCCTGGTTCCCCTTTTTGCCCCAGCGCTGTGAGAGCATCACAAACCCGAGGGTCACCATGGTCAGCACATAGCCCCCATCGACCATTCGAACCGGATCGTCAACGACTTATGTGGAGGTGATACGGTGTCGGCACCATATCATCTCCCCTGCAACCCAGCAGCACCAAGTATCTTCACGAGATCGTGATCGAGCGCGGCAGCAAGCCGGTCTATGCTGACACCATGGCTCAGACCTCCACCACTCCAACTAAGCGCCTGGTGCTCCGTGCCGTTCTCACCGAAGTCAATCCTCAGATCGCACGCGTGGTCGCCGTTCCGGATGATCTCGAATTCACGGACTTGCGGCCTGCAAGGCATTCCCTAAAGCTTGAATGGTCAAAGGCGCATTTCCTTCGCTGCGGTTATTGACAAGGACATACGTCTTTCGCTTCTCTCCCACCGCTTTCTTCACCAACTCGACGGTGTCTCGCCGCATCTCTGGAAGCCCTTCCACAATCTTGGTGTATGGCTCCGCTCGTTTCTTCGCGGCTTCATAGGGCATCTTAAGCGGCGTCAGGAGGCGCAGCACTATGAAGGGCGCCGTGAAGCAATCCTCCATCCGTTGATGCTGCTCACGTAGCGGTGGCATGTAGGACCAATGGTTGTAGACATGGGCGACACTATGATGCTCTAAGACCGAGCGATAGTCAGAACCCAGCAAGCCCGCGTGGCTCTCCGTCCATGCCCTGCCGAAAGGTGTTCCGCAGGGCATGGCTCGGCGTGATGCCGTGGGTCTGACACCAGGCCTGCCAGGGCGCTTTCAGGTCCCCCAGGTCTACCGTGATCGTGGTCGTCCGTTTCGCCCTCTGCCCCATCAACTCACCGGCACCAGCCCCAGTCGAGACGCCCCGAGCCCCTCACCGACCGGTGTCTGATTCTGGTCATCGGAGGCGAGTCCGGGGCGGTGATCGGAGGGTCAAAGCACATAGGTACAACGATACAAGAAACCCAGAATGTAAGACAAATGGGGGCAAGAGCCATATCCTTCAACCTCTCAAAATCGGGGAAATATGTGCTCGACGGAGTATCAACAGAATCGTCAGAGAACTGACTCGCCGGGTCCAGCGCGCAACGGAGGAAGAATTGATCTTTGAGACCGAGACGTGTAGGCTGAAGCCTAGTTGGAGTGACGCAGATGACGACGGCGTATGAACAGACGATTCTTCAGAAACTTCGGCATCTTCCCCCCGAACGTTTAGCCGAGGTAGAGGACTTTGTGGATTTTCTCGCCCACCGTCAGGCCGAAGAGCGCGCTCTGACTCAGGCCGCCGGCCACCTCGCCACCGCCGCCTTCGCGCGGGTCTGGGACAACCCCGCTGACGCCGACTATGACCGGTTATGACTTCGGGGATGTAGTTCTAGTCCCCTTCCCGTTTACGGATCAGTCCGCCGTCAAACGCCGTCCTGCCGTCGTGGTCAGCAGCCCGGCCTACCATCAGGCTCGCCCCGATCTCCTCATCATGGCAGTCACCAGTCGGCAATCCTCTCCCCTCTCCGTGGGTGAGGTGCAGGTGCAAGATTGGCAGGGGGCGGGATTGCTCAAACCATCTGTCCTCAAACCCATCCTCACAACCATCGACCCAGCCCTTGTCCTCAAGAAACTGGGCCGACTGACCGCGACGGATCAAAGCGCGCTTCGCCACGCCCTCCGGACCATGATCGGGTAAGTCGTCCAGTTCCACGCTCTGGTAACAACTGGCGCTTCCGTACAAGATCACATGGGGCATGATCATGCGCGTCCCGTATGTCGGAAGACGGTGAACACTCCATCGATCCTTTTCTTTCTTCTCCTCGATCCTCACTGAAGAGCCGAACCGATCATGAACGGCCACGCACACCGGACTCACATACCAACCTCTTCTCAACATCAGTATTGCGCCCCGCACCCAAGCCGGGGGCGCAACGGATCATCCCAGTCTGTGGCCACGAACGGCTGCAAGCGTGACACCGTCCTCGGTGGCGCGATTGCTTCGGGCGTGGCACACGCCTTGATAGGCGACGGATGTTCTCCCCGCACGGTCGGGCCACGTCGCGCGGGACGACGGTGCCGGACTCCACGTGGCACGGCGTCTCCGGACGCGGTGCCACAACGGCCCCTACTTTTTCGGTATGGCCATAAATACTGAACCCTCTCATAAGTGCCACCGTGCCATGGCCACGTACGTTCTGCATCTCTTGTCTGAGGCACATGGTATGACGGTACAGAAGTGCTCTCGTAAATTGCCCGGCATTGCGAAGTCTCTCGGCTAAGGGGAGTCGTAGTGACCATCGACCGATAGATTGGAAACCGCATGCGGTGGGTTTACCGAGTGCCAGAGAGTTGTGGATGAGACCGTTAAATCTTCAAGAAGCCGCACAGTTTCTCCGGATGTCGAAATCTTCTCTGTACCAACGGAAGGATATCCCCCGTTATCGGCGCCCTGGCTCGCGGGCGCTGTTGTTCGATCAGGATGAGCTTGAGATGTGGCTTAAAACTGGGCGTGTTGAATTTGAATCCGTAGCGGCACCTGCGGTTTCCCCGAGTCAGTCGGCCGTACACTCGAACACTGGCCCTATCAGTGTTCCTAATATCTCTGCGAGTGACGCTCTGGACATTCGAAACGCGGGTGTCTACCATCGCAACCCACTCGATCGCTGAGAGACACATGGCGTATGTAATCACCAAGAGACCGACGAAGAAGGGCTTAGCCTTCGATCTGTACCTCCGATGGAAGGGCATTCGCTACCGTCCCTTGCTCGGCTACAACCTCACCAAAGAACAGGCCGAGGAAGCGGCAGTCGCTATGGTGGCCAAAATCCAGCAAGGCGAGTCGCGTCCGACAACTGCACCACCTGTGGCACCTACACTCAGAGAATTTCTGCCCCTGTATTGGCAGACCATGCGTGTGAAGAAGCGGTTTGACCTTGCACGGCCTGAATCAATCATCGAAACCCACTTGTTACCTCGCTTTGGTGATCGTCGTTTGGATTCGCTGACCGCTGAGGACGGATTGGCCTACATCACCGCTCGACTTGCCGCGAAAGCCGCGCACTGGACGATCCGGCGCGAGTGGAACGTGCTCATGCGGATACTTAATCTTGCCGTCGACTTCGACAAGCTGGATAAGAACCGGCTCAAACGAGTCGAACTGCCCGATGTCGCAACTCGCGAACGCGTCGCCACGACAGAAGAACTCAAGGCGATCAAGCTGAAAGCGGAGGAACGCCGGGCCAAGGTGATGCAGGCAAACCAATACGACCCCGCAGAACTGTGGCGCATCGTGACCGTTGCCCTTAACACCGGACTCCGAGAAGCCAAAATTCTAGAGATCGATCGAACCTGGATGCGGAAGCGGGATGACGGCTGGTGGTTGATCCTCCCACCCGCGAGGAGCCGTCTGAAACAGACACCCCGTGAAATTCCCCTCAATCCTGCCGCCTACGCGGCCCTACACGGAGCGATCCCTCATGTGGACGGGAGAATCTTCAGGCGATGGACTCCAGCCGCGTTCAGCATCTTCTGGAAGCGTTTAGTGATGGAAGCGAAGGTGATCGACCTCCACTTCCACGATCTCCGCCATACCTTCGCGACCTGGCTGCAAAACCTTGGCGTTCCACTGGAGGTTCGAGCCGCGTTGCTTGGACATCGACTGCGGGGAATGGGACAGGATCAACTCGGGGGTGAATCCATGACCGCAGCCTATTCGCATGGCGGATATGGCTGGAATCAACAGCTCCGTGCCGCTGTTTCACTCCTTCACAACGCCCTTGTGTCCTATGGATTGTCCTATGGACGTCCGATTGAAGAGTCGACGGAACGGGTGAAGGTCGCTAACTCTTTGGAACGACGAGAGAAAGGGTGGTGGTCCCAACGGGATTCGAACCCGTGTTTAAGCCTTGAGAGGGCTCCGTCCTAGGCCAGGCTAGACGATGGGACCATCCGGAAACTACCCGAAGCACGGACCGTAGCATAAGCGGTTTTCCGTTTGCAACGAAACGCCGCTCTGTTGAGTAAAGATCTCTTTAAATGGGTGGCCATGTGGGCCTAATGCACATGGCCATAATATGCTCCTGTTCTCGAGCCGCATACCCTTGACAGAGTTGCTCAAAAAGCCTAGCCTCCCGAGTGTTTTAGTAATACTCCGTGTGGGGTCGCGAAGCTCCACAGGACCTGGAATAACTGTGACTTGAGGCTCACATGGATGATCCGGCGGCGTTCCGCAGGACCGAATCCTTTGGTCGTACGGCACCGGCGGGAGTACTCTCCAGGCCAGGACTCGAACTGCGGATCGGATCCAACATTTTTCGTCGCACCAACGGTGTGGTCACGATTCATGGGAAAGAGCAACTCGTCATTGAAGCCAAATCGGAGCAGGGCCTACTTCTCGCCACGCTCGATCTGTATGACGAGCACGGCACCCGCATCGCGCACCTGCGTCGAAACGTCCTCACGTTGAATGACCGCGAACAGTTCGCCGTCGATGTGCGGCTCGGACAAGGTCTGTCGCCGTCCGACATGCCGTCTGTTCGTCTGAGAGATTTACAATCTGGTCACCTCGTGTTCGAGGCACGGATGGCATCGGATTCCAGAGTCGACCTCATCTGCGGGAGATTGCACTCGCATAAGGGCATACCGGTGGAAATCACCTCTCACTACTGCCGGATCGGTTCCCAGGCAACCCTGTTTCAGGAAATCATCGAAGCCCAAGGTGGCCCAGCTGTCCTCGGTTGACTGCATTTGTCATCCACTCACCTCATCGACTCGTACGTACCCTTCATGCTTCCAGTCCTCCCTTTGGACACAACATCCTCTGCCCATTTGTGCGGAAAAGTGGGAACCGTTGTACCCTTCCTCCTGTTTTTCATAGAATGTCCCTATGGCCGATATCCCAACGCCCACCGTCCAAGCATTTCTCGTCTGCGACCAAGTCATCGAAGACAGCTTCACAAAAAAGAAAAGTTTGATTGGAATCTTCACACATCTGCAGACAGCAGCCTTCCCCTTCCAGCATCAGCAAATGGGCCTCTATTTCTGCCTCACCGATGCGGAAGGCCCCTACCATTTTGATATCGAATTGATCTACCTCAACTCCGAACAACTCATCTGCCGGGCCACGCTTCCCGACATCGAGATCAGCGATCGCCTCCAGATTTCTGATTTCGGGATCAATATTCCTCTATTAATCATTCCCGCACCCGGTCGGTATGAATTCCGCTTGCGAATGGATGGGCATCTCATCGCCCAAAAGGACTTCCATGTCATGCAGGCGTCAGGCCCCTCAGCCACAGAACCCTCTGCTTAGCCATTCCCCCATTCCTCCCGTCGGCCCGTCTATGGTAGAACTCCTTTCTGGAATTGACTGACAATGACCAGGCTGAACCGTTCTCTCAAGAGTTCATGAGCACACCAGAGTCCTCCCATTCATCGAATTTCATTCGGGATCTTGTGGCGACCGATCGTGCCGCCGGTAAACACGGTGGACGGGTCGTCACGCGATTTCCCCCTGAACCCAATGGGTACCTCCATATCGGGCATGCCAAGTCCATCGCCCTCAATTTCGGGATTGCACAGGACACCCCCGGCGGGATGTGCCATCTGAGATTCGACGACACCAATCCAACGACTGAAGACCCTGAATATGTCCAAGCCATTCAGGAAGACCTCCGATGGTTGGGATTTGATTGGCGTGGAAAGATGTTCTATGCGTCGGACTATTTCGACCAACTCTATGCGTTCGCCGTGATCTTGATCAGGAAAGGGAAGGCCTACGTCGATAGTCTCACAGCCGATGAAATCCGTGAACATCGCGGCACCCTGACCGAACCGGGCCGCGACAGCCCCTTTCGAACTCGGTCCATCGAGGACAACCTGGATCTGTTCGCCCGTATGCGAGCGGGAGAGTTTGCCGACGGGATGCATGTCTTACGCGCAAAGATCGATATGGGCTCGCCCAACATCAATCTACGGGACCCGATTCTGTATCGCATCCGACATGCCACGCATTATCGAACCGGCACCGCATGGGGCATCTATCCCTCGTATGATTTCGCGCATCCGTTGTCCGACGCCATTGAAGGCATCACCCACTCCATTTGCACGTTGGAATTTGAAGATCACCGCCCCTTGTACGATTGGGTCGTGGCTGAAACTGATGCCCCGCATCGCCCACAGCAGATCGAATTCGCCAGACTGAATCTCACCTCCACGGTGATGAGCAAGCGGAAGCTGCTCGAATTGGTCGAGAAGAAGCTGGTGACCGGCTGGGATGATCCGCGCCTCCCCACCTTGAAAGGCCTCCGCCGACGAGGTGTAACACCTGAAGCGATCCGGGCCTTTTGCGAGCATATCGGTGTGGCCAAGCGGGACGCCATCGTCGAGATGCAACTGCTTGAACACTTCATCCGAGAAGACCTGAACAAACGGTCACCGCGCGTGATGGCGGTGCTCCGACCGCTAAAAGTGGTGCTCGACAACTATCCGGAAGGCGTCGTTGAAGAGCTTGATGCCGTGAACAATCCTGAGGATGCATCGGCGGGAACCAGAAAAGTCCCCTTCTCACGAACGCTCTACATTGAACAAGACGATTTCCGCGAGGACCCACCCAAACAGTTCTACCGCTTGGCGCCTGGCCGCGAGGTCCGGCTGCGCTATGGATACATCATCAAGTGTGTGAGCGCGACCAAGGACCCTCAGACCGGTGCGGTCACCGAGCTGCACTGCACGTACGATGCAGAGACCAGAAGCGGATCGTCGCAGGAACAGCGCAAGGTGAAAGCCACTATTCATTGGGTGTCTGCGCCGCATGCAGCCAAGGCAGCCATCCGGCTCTATCATCCGCTTCTTCTCCCTGACCAGGCTAAGCTTCCGGCTGATCAGGATTGGACTCGATCCTTGAATCCCCAATCACTTGAACTCCTCAGCGGCTGTGTGGTTGAACCAAGCCTCCGTTCAGCTGCACCCGGGTCCCGCTTCCAATTCGAACGGCAGGGATACTTCTGCGTGGACCCTGATTCCTCATCCGAGATACTCATTTTCAACCGAACTGTCTCTCTCAAGGATGCATGGGCCAAAATCGAGAAAACCCAGCAAGCCCCTCAGCGCTAAACGATTTTCATGCTGTGCCCAACCTGTCGCCAACCAACCACGTGGGAAGAAAACACCTGGCGACCATTCTGCTCTGAACGTTGTCAGGTCACGGACTTGGGAACATGGGCAGCAGAACAGTACCGCATTCCCGGTTCGCCACTCACTACGGACACTGGTATTCCTGAATCGACCGACGACGGCAAGGCGAGCGACTGCACCTAAGCCCCCCAAATTTCCACCGTTCCCCGCAGTCCAACGTCACCCAAGGAACCGCTGCTATCGGTGACACCAACAATATGCTGCCTTTGCTGTTGGCAAGTCCCGTTGAACTTGCTAAGGTCGTATTGTCGGCTCACCTCTCGAAGGAGAACATTCCATGCTTGCGACTAACGGCTACGCGGCAATGGCCGCTAAAGAGAGCCTACAACCTTTTTCCTTTGAACGACGCGAAGTCGGTCCCCACGACATCCTGATCGCGATCTCGCACTGCGGCATCTGCCACTCAGATATCCACCAGGCCCGTGACGAGTGGGGCATCTCCCTCTTCCCAATGGTACCCGGACACGAGATCGTCGGAACCGTGGCGCAAGTCGGCACCGCAGTGACAGCCTTCAAGGTTGGTGATCGAGCCGGCGTCGGCTGCTTCGTGGATTCCTGCCGAACGTGCGCGTCTTGCCGCGAAGGTCTGGAGCAATACTGCGACTGCGGCACACTCTGGACGTACAGCGCACAGGATACCGCTGGCCAGATTACTCAGGGCGGCTACTCGTCTCAGATCGTGGTGGATGAGAACTATGTCCTCCGAATTCCCGCGACACTCTCCCCAGCGGGAGCGGCCCCGCTGCTCTGCGCCGGCATCACGACCTACTCACCCCTACGCC
>NEWS02000004.1:1633783-1657194 GCA_002869845.2 Nitrospira sp. CG24B
GGCAAACCGAACGCGAACCTGACTCATGGCCGTGCCGTCCCTTCTTCACACACGACAACCCAGTCATCTATACCATGCTGTGAAAATCCTTGTACATCGCCTTGCCACTTCCATCTCTTGACGGCTTCTGCTATGACGGTGCCGCGAATCGATTATGGCGGAACTCACGCAACCGGCCACGGTACTTGCGGTCACCGATCTCACGCCCCACGTTCGCCAACTCGTCGTCAAACCCAAGACCAGGAAGATTTCCTTTCAACCGGGACAGTGGGTCTCCCTCAAACTGCCGGTGGGACCAAAGCCCCCGCTCAACCGTGCATACTCCATAGCCGATCCTTCGTCTCCGTATGGGGAGTTAACGCTAGTATTTGATCGTGTTCCTGGTGGGCTGGCTTCCAATTATCTCTATGAGTTGAGGTCTGGCGATGAGGTTCCCCTGTCAGGCCCCTATGGGAATTTCGTCCTCCCTCACCCACTTGATCGAGAGCTGCTGCTGATTGCGCGCTATACAGGCCTTGCTCCGATACGGTGCCTCCTCAAGCAGATGTTTTTCTCGAAAATCCAAACTCCCGTTCTATTGATTGCCGTGGCACCCGGCGAAGACGAAGTCTTATTCCATCAGGAATGGCTCACGATGGCCATGCAATATCCCTCGTTCCGCTATCTTCCGCTGGTCGCTCAGAACGGGGAGTCGGAGGCTGTGGAAAAGACCTTGTCCATGCTCACGCCGCTAGTCAACGGACAGCCCAAAGTCGCGCCCATGATTTGTGGAACTAAAGCGTTTGTCCGTCCCCTGCGTGCCTATTTTACAAAAGAAGGGTACGACCGAAAGGACGTGAAGATAGAGACGTACGATTAGAATGGTCGGTCGGCACTGTTCACTCAGAACACGCCGAAGTGTTGAATGAGTCGCGTGTGGGAAATCACGCCAATGAATGCCCCTCCCGCACAAGATTTTTATTGACGGCTGGAATTTCGACGACGATATCCTTGGTCCCGTTCGGCACGCATTGGCATCCCAGGCGAGATTGTAGTGTCGTCATGGGAGCCTCATCCAACTGATCATACTCATCATCCGTACCTTCATTGCAGGTGTCTAATCCCTGCTTCACCATGACGTGACAGGTCGAACAGGCGCAGACCCCGCCACACACGTGCTCCAAATCCATGCCATGACCCATTGCAATATCTAAAATGCTCCCTGGCAGCCCAGTGGGACCATAGGGAATCTTTGCAGGATCGACTGCAACCGCGGTTGAGCTTCCATCCGGCTGGATAAAGGTAATGGTATAGGAAACTTTGGGAAGTTCATATTCGGCCCGTTCAATATAGGGGTTTGTGCCACCCATGTGCCTATTCCTTTCTGAGCGATCATAAGAACTCTGGCTGTGTATTGACACCAGAGAAACCTGCATGCTACTCTTAGTACGACCATATTGATCGGAGATCATTATAGTCTCCGACCTAAGGAATCGGCAATAGCAATGTTGAAGATATCGAAAAAAGCTGATTACGCGCTCATGGCGCTGCAGCACATTGCGTCAGTCCAATTCGGCGATGTGACGCCCGGTCGTGTGGTGAATACGAAAGAAATCGCCGAGGAATACAACATTCCCTTGGAATTGTTGGCGAAGGTCCTACAAGTCCTCTCAAAGAATGGTCTGATCGAAAGCCACAACGGTCCGAAGGGAGGCTATCTCCTGGCGCGGAGCGCCAGACAGATCACCATCGCGCAGATTCTTGAAAGTATAGAAGGCCCCTTAGGCATCACCGACTGCTCTCACGAAAAAGATGGCGACTTCTGCATGCAGCGCGAACACTGTAACATCCGCACGCCGCTCCTGAAAATCCAAGACAGCATCTATCAGTTACTGAACAACATGACGTTGGGAGACATGATGGGGGGCACGCCTCTTATTACGATTCAGTCTCCTGCGGCACAAGGAGTCGAACGATGAAACTTCCCATTTTCCTCGATAACCACTCCACAAGCCCCATGGACCCACGAGTGCTGGAGTCGATGCTCCCATATTTCGTGGAAAAGTTCGGCAACGCCGCCAGCCGCAACCATGCGTTTGGCTGGGCCGCGGAAGAAGGGGTGGAACAAGCCCGGAAACAGATTGCGAAGCTCATTAAAGCCGACTCAAAAGAAATCGTCTTCACCAGCGGTGCCACGGAATCGGACAACCTGGCACTGAAGGGTGTCTTGGAGATGTATAAGGAGAAAGGCACGCACATCATCACATCGTCCACGGAACATCGGGCCGTGCTCGATACAGCCAAGTCTCTGGAAGCCAAAGGGCTGGCGACCGTGACCTATCTGCCGGTCGACAAATACGGCATGGTCAACCCGCAAGACGTGCAGAATGCCATCACCGACAAGACCATCCTGATCTCGATCATGCTGGCCAATAACGAAATCGGCACGATTAACCCTATCCAGGAGATCGGCAAGATCGCCAAAGCGAAAGGGGTTCTGTTCCATTGCGATGCCACGCAGGGTGTCGGCAAGATTCCCGTCGATGTCCAGGCCATGGGCATTGATCTCATGTCATTCACCTCCCACAAAATCTACGGCCCCAAGGGAGTCGGTGCCCTCTATGTGAGGAAAAGAAATCCCCGCGTTCGGATCGCAGCCCAAATAGACGGAGGCGGGCATGAACGCGGCATGCGATCCGGGACCTTGCCGGTACCGTTGATCGTCGGCTTTGGGAAGGCCTGTGAACTGTGCGAACAGGAGATGGTGACGGAAACGGCGCGGCTGATCAAGATGCGAGACCGTCTCCAGACCGATATCATGGCGGCCTTGGAAGAAAGCTATCTCAACGGCCACCCAACGAACCGCCTACCAGGTAATCTCAATATCTCCTTTGCCTACGTCGAAGGCGAGTCACTGCTCATGGGCATGAAAGACATCGCGCTTTCGTCCGGTTCGGCCTGCACATCGGCCACCCTGGAACCCTCGTATGTGTTGCGCGCACTTGGCGTGGGGACAGAGCTCGCTCACTCCTCGATTCGTTTCGGCTTGGGCCGTTTCAATACCGACGATGAGATTGACTATACGATCAAAAAGGTTATTGAGGTCGTCACCAAGTTGCGGGAAATGTCCCCTCTTTATGAGATGGCCAAAGAAGGCGTGGACCTGAAATCCGTTCAGTGGGCCGCGCACTAACTGAGACACAACGTATATTTCGGAGGACACCATGGCATACAGCGATAAAGTCGTCGATCATTTCAACAATCCCCGCAACATGGGCAGCTTTAAGAAGGACGATGCAGACGTGGGCACCGGGATGGTGGGAGCCCCGGAGTGCGGTGACGTGATGAAGCTGCAGATCAAGGTCCAGAACGATACGATCGTCGATGCGAAGTTCAAGACCTTCGGTTGCGGGTCAGCGATCGCCAGCTCCAGCCTGGCCACCGAATGGCTCAAGGGGAAGACGATCGAGGAAGCCCAAAAGATCAAGAATACGGACATCGTACAGGAGTTGAATCTCCCTCCTGTAAAAATTCACTGCTCGGTTCTGGCAGAAGATGCCATCAAAGCCGCGTTGGCCGATTATCAAAAGAAGACAGACGGGCAACCAACCGGCACCAAGTAACAGCCACGAAGGGAGCGCCTCATGGACACCACGAATGTCGAGACTCCAACTCCGATCATCTCGCTCACCGACGCAGCCGTAAAAGAAGTGAAGCGGCTCATCAACGTACAAGGCATTGAAGAGGGTGGCCTTCGCCTTGGCGTGAAAGGCGGCGGGTGTTCGGGCCTCAGCTACACCATTAACTTCGATGACAAGATCGGACAATACGATCAAGTCCATGAGATCAATGGTGTCAAAGTGATCGTCGATGCGAAAAGCGCTATCTATCTCCAGGGCACCCAATTGGATTATCAAAAAGACATGATGGGCGGAAACTTTAAGTTTTTGAACCCGAACGCCAATAAGACCTGTGGCTGTGGAGAATCGTTCTCGGCTTAATTCGCCATCCACTCAAGATACCGACCGGGCATGGGGTATACACCATGCCCATTGTTGCTCATGGATAACCAGCAATCACCTCCCCATCCCGATACTCGTCGCCAGCTGCAGATGGCCCGGAGCATGTGCTGGCACTGTCAGTCAGAAGTGACCGGAGAATACTTCTGTGACCGGTGCGTGAAAGTCCAGCCGGTTTCAAAAGAAACCGACTATTTCACCTGCCTCGGGTTTCCACGGCGCCTCATGCTCGACCCGCAGAAATTAGAGGCCAAGTTCTACGAACTAAGTCGGACATTCCATCCAGATTTTTATCAGACCAAGAGCGCAGACGAACAGACGATCAGCCTCAGCAATGCCGCAGTTCTCAATACCGCCTATCGCACGCTCCGTGACTCCATTCAACGAGCAGAATACCTCTTGGCCTTGGAAACCGGCTCGGTCAAAGACATTCGAACCTCCCCGCCGGCCGATCTCTTTGAAGAGATCCTGGACCTACAAGATACCCTGGAAGAGTACCGGGCATCGGAACGTGATTCAGAACAAGGCCACCGGCTCCGCGCCACCCTCCAGACAGAGCAAGAGGCGCTGGAGCGGCGCAAGGAAGGGATGGAAGCTCAACTTCGGCAGTTGTTCGCCGACTGGGACAAGCTACAAGACGCGGGAGAAGCCACGAGCCTGGCGAGGGTGGAACGGGACAGAATTCTGAAACAGATGCGCGATCTCCTTTCTAATCGCACATACGTCAACAATATCGTGAACGATCTGGCAGCAACAATCGCCTAAGCAACTCTTTTTCAACATCCACATCTTTGATATGGCACGAATAGTCGGTATCGATCTCGGCACCACCAATTCGCTGGTTGCGTACATGAAGGATGGGCAGCCCTGCGTCGTCCCAGACCGTAACGGTCGGACCATGGTGCCCT
Source organism: Nitrospira sp. CG24B (assembly GCA_002869845.2). Taxonomy (GTDB): domain Bacteria; phylum Nitrospirota; class Nitrospiria; order Nitrospirales; family Nitrospiraceae; genus Nitrospira_D. The sequence continues at coordinate 1,638,690 of NEWS02000004.1, forward strand.
CGGTCGTCGCCTTGACGGATAATGGCTTGATCGTCGGAGATTCGGCGAAAGAGCATTTAACACGCAATCCGGAACGGACGGTCTACTCCGTGAAGCGATTCATGGGTAAGGGGCTGGCCGATGTCCAGGACGAGCTGGTCTATTTTCCATACCATATCACTGAGACCGGTGGTGTAATCCGGATCCGCCTTGGCCAGAAGAGCTATTCACCACCACAAGTCTCCGCCATGATCCTTAAGGAACTGAAGCTGCGTGCGGAAGCCTCCCTCGGCGAAAGCATCACCAAGGCCGTCATCACGGTGCCGGCCTACTTCAACGACAGCCAACGGCAGGCCACCAAAGATGCCGGCCTCATTGCCGGGCTGGAGGTGTTGCGCATCATCAATGAGCCGACCGCCGCGTCCCTGGCCTACGGACTTCAACAAAAAACCCAAGGAACCATCGCCGTCTATGACTTCGGGGGCGGGACATTCGATATCTCAATCCTGAAATTGAAAGACGGCATCTTTGAAGTGCTGGCGACCAGCGGCGACACCCACCTTGGCGGAGACGATCTCGATCGCGTACTGGTCGATCTCTTCATCGGAGACATTAGAGATCGTTACGGGATCGACGTCGACCGCTACCCTGATCACATGCAGACTGTCCGGTTGGAAGCGGAGCGGGCCAAGATCCGCCTTTCCGATGAGCTCAAGACCGAGATCACCATCGAGCTACCGGAGGATAAAGGACGCTTTACCAGAGAGCTGACGCGTGATCAGCTCGAGTTTCTCGTGGCAGGGATCATTGAACGCACCTTAGCGCCCTGTCGCATCGCGTTAAAAGACGCCGGACTCACTCCAAAAGGCATTGATGAAGTCGTGCTCGTGGGCGGGTCTACCCGGATGCCATTGGTCCGGCAACAAGTAGAAGCGCTCTTTGGGAAGCAACCACATTGTCACTTGAATCCGGATGAAGTCGTCGCACTTGGGGCTGCAGTGCAAGCCGACATTCTCAGTGGCGGCACGACGGACATGTTGCTCTTGGACGTCACCCCGTTATCATTGGGCATCGAAACAATGGGCGGTGTGATGAGCAGCCTGATCCGCCGAAACACAACCATCCCGGCGAGCGCCAAGGAGATGTTCACGACCTATGTCGATGGTCAGACCGGAGTAGACATTCACATCCTCCAAGGTGAGCGCGAACTCGTGAAAGACAACCGGAGCTTAGCGCAATTCCGTCTGAAAGTACCGCCTCTCCCCGCCGGCGTTCCGCGTATCGAGGTGACCTTTTTGATCGATGCCAATGGCATCTTGAACGTCACGGCGACGGACATGCGGACGGCCAAAAGCCAGTCGATCGAGGTCAAACCCTCCTACGGATTGTCCGACACGGAAGTGGAACGGATGATCGAAGACTCGTTCAAGTTTGCGGCAGAGGATGTGACTGCCAGAAAGTTGATCGAAGCCAGGCTGGACGCCGAAGCTTTGATTAAGACCACCGACAAATCGCTCGTGGACGCTGGACACCTCATTACGGAGGAAGACGCTGACGGTATTCGGACGTCATTATCTCAGCTGTCCATCGCGAAGAACGGAACAGATCCTCGTGTCATCCGTGCGCATATGGCGGAGCTCGAACAGACCGCGAAGCATTTGAATGTCCTGATGCTCGATCATTCACTCAAGAAAAGTCTGCACGGAAAGAAAGTATCGGAGGTATCGTGATCGTGGAGGAGTACCGATGGACCTGAAGTGGCAAGATGCCGAAGAGATCGCCATCCGGCTGGTTGAACAACACCCTGAGACAGATCCGCTCACCGTGCGCTTCACCGAGATGCATACCTGGATCGTGGCCCTGCCGGAATTTAAGGACGATCCGAAGAAATCGAATGAGAAAATTCTAGAAATGATTCAGATGGCGTGGCACGAGGAATATCAGGACACGAAGGCCTAGTCTCCGGTGTTACAAATTCCCGTCCCCTACTGGTTGTCCTTCTGGAATCTGGTCCAACTTATAGAAATCCGTCGGATCCTGTCGACGCTGCACCGCCTGAGTCGGCTCACTCCCCTTCGTAAAGAGCTCAACCGTTCCCTTGTGGTCTTCTCCTTCTTGTTCCGACTCCAGAAGCCCTGTCGAGGAATCAACCTTCACAAAGGTCACCCCGTCTGGAATCTCGAACGGCATGACAGGAAGTTGCTTGAGCGCCTCTTTCATGAAGGTGATCCAGATCGGCAAGGCTGAACGGGCTCCAGTCTCGCTCTCTCCGAGCGAGCGACGGTCGTCAAAGCCAACATAGACACCGGTGACCAGGTTTGGAGTTCCACCAATGAACCAGGCATTGATGTAGTCGTTCGTTGTGCCGGTTTTGCCGGCGATCGGACGCCCCAGTACTTTCGCCGCCTGCCCGGTTCCCCGCTGCACGACGTCTTCCATCATGTTGGTAATCAAATAGGCGGCTTCTTTGGCGATGACTTCATGGGGCTCAGGCTCGGTCACTTCAAGAACCTTCCCCGTATTGTCTTTGACCGATTTAACGGCAAAGGGCTCCACTCGATTTCCCTGGTTCAAAAACACCCCATAGACTGAGGTCAACTCCAGCAAGCCGACCGACGAGGTGCCAAGCCCGAGGGAAAGATCGGCAGGAAGCGGACTCGTGATCCCGACCGTACGCGAGAGCTCAATCACGTTTTTCACCCCGATCTTGTCCAACAACCGAACCGTGGCAAGATTATGTGACTGCGCCAGCGCATCCCGAAGGCTCACCATGCCATGAAACTTCCGGCCGTAGTTCTCCGGCCTCCAGATCTTTTCGTCCTCTGCCTGCTCATAGACGACCGGGGCATCAAGGATCTGTGTGGCAGGGCTCAACCCTTGACTCATCGCGGTCGCATAAATGAGGGGTTTGAACGCGGACCCCGGTTGCCGGTGGGCCTGCACCGCGCGGTTATATTCACTCCGGGAGAAATCATACCCACCCACCATGGCACGAATCGCACCCCCCTTGGGATCGATCGCAATCAGGCCTCCCTCGACGACCGGCGTCTGCTCCAATGTGAGTTGCACGCCATCCTTCGTGAGCCTTTTCACGCCGATTTCGATGACATCCCCAGGCTTCAGGAGTGATTTGAGATTCGGATTCACCACGAAATCCACGGTGGGATCCGGCCCCTTGAGCATCCGCTTGGCCCAGGCCATGTCGTCAAACGCCAGCTTCGCGGTGAACGCGCCGACTTGAACCACATAATGATCTTTCGCAACTCTGAGAACGACCCCTTCCCCGAGATACCCGGGTTTGAGCAGCTGATCCCCGGAGGCGAGTTCCGAAGGTTGGAACGTCGCTACATCGACGGTTCGCCGAGGCCCTCGCCACCCCTCTCGTTTATCAAGCTCGCGAACCCCGTTCAAAAACGCCGACTCCGCCGCTTTTTGCATTTCCACATTCAAGGTCGTGTAAATTTGAAGTCCGCCCTTGTACACCATCGACTCCCCGTACTTCGCCATGAGCAGTTGACGGACGTATTCGACGAAGTACGGAGCCAGATGCTCGCTCCCAGGCCGATGAAAATTCAGTTTTTCGCGAGCGGCCGCTTCCCGTTCCGCTGCGGTAATAAACCCAACCTCCTCCATTCTGGCGAGCACATGCTCTTGGCGTTTCTTCGCCGATTCATAGGCGCTGAACGGAGAAAACCGGCTAGGCGACTTCGGTAGACCGCCTAAGAATGCGGATTCGGCAAGGGTCAGGCCCCTGATATCTTTTCCAAAATATGATTGCGCCGCCGAACCGACTCCGTAGGCGCCTTGCCCGAAATAAATTTGATTCAGATAGGTTTCAAGAATCTGTTCCTTCCCGGAGACCACTTCCATCTTGTAGGCCAAGACGAGTTCGCGAATTTTCCGTTCATAGGACCGTTCGGACGACAGAAAAAGCGCACGAGCCAGTTGTTGCGTGATGGTGCTAGCTCCTTCAACCTTCCTCCCTCCGTGCCGAATGTTCGTCCAAGCCGCTCGCAGCATCCCAATAAAATCCAGACCCGGATGCTCAAAAAACCTCGCATCTTCCGTCGCAATCACCGCCTGCGTCAGCGTTTTGGGAATTTCTGGGAGCGGTGTGAGAATGCGGCGCTCGATAAAGAACTGGCCAATGGGCTGCCGATCATCGGAATAGACAGTGGTGACCAAACTCGGTTGATAGTTTTGGAGCAGATCCAGCGAGGGAAGGTCACGGGAAAAATACCAGATGATTCCTGCGACCGTCGTCGCTCCGACGATACTACAGGCCAGCACACCGATCAGGGCGACCTGCCACCAACGCCAGCGGCGGCGTGGCTGTTCTATTTTTTCGATAAAACGACGATCATTCGGCATGGTGAATGGAGCCTTGTAGATGTAAGTCTGAGGTTACCAAGACCTTACAATGCGCCCTTTCAAAACTCAAGCGAGATACCGATTGAACCCGAACGCTTTCATGCCAATACGGAGAAAGAATCGTTGCCTTGTTCCGCAGCGAACTTGCGGGTGTTCACGGAGCGAGAAAACGCCCGCCTCCATCGGCTCTGCACCACCCGCCTCAACGGTCCAAAGATGAGGCGTCTCTCTTCTGTCTAACGCCCCAACCTCAAGGTCCGGACAGTTCTCCGGCACAACTGGCGGCTCTCCTCACAGGCATAACCAGAAAACTATCTACGCGCACCCAACGCTCCCCTCCGATCTTTCCATTAGCCTTCCTCATCATATCGACAGTCTCTAATCCTCATTTGTCTTTATACATTGCCATATGCCTGATACGAATACACTAGGAATGACACCGTAGGTCTTCGGTGACGTAGGCAGGCCATCGCTCCGACTACACGAATACACGCAACAAATGGTAGCCCAATCACGCGCCAGCAGGACAAGACGACAACAGACAGACCTTCAGCGCCAAGCATGTTGGCACGTGGTGGGACGAGAGCATGCAGAGTGCACCCTTTCCTGAGAACGAGCGGTCCCGCTTGGCTGAGTTGCAGAAGTACTACGTCCTCGAATCGCGACCGGAAGTGGCCTTCGATGACGTGGTCGCGCTTGCTGCTCAGATCTGCGGGACACCGATTGCGCTGATCAGCTTCTTCGATGCCGACCGCCGATGGGTCAAAGCCAGTGTGGGCCTTGCCGCATCGGAAATCCCGAGCCACATGGCATTCTGCGCCCACACGATCCTGCAGCGTGAGGTGTTTGAGGTACGTGATGCCCTCCACGATCCTCGCGTTGCCGGCAATCCGTTGGTCACCGAGAGCCCGTTCATCAGATTTTACGCGGGAATTTCACTCATCACTCACGCCGGACACGCGTTGGGGACTCTCTGCGTCATCGATCGAGTCCCCCGTGAACTGACTGCCAATCAACGACAAATGCTCGCCTCCCTCGGACGGCAGGCCATGAGCCTGCTGGAACTCCACAGACGGCAGGTCCAGCTGGAACTGGCGGCCGCCATAGAGGAAGAATTCAGACATGATCAAGCCAAACTCAGCTTTGCCCTTGACCACGGTATCGATGGAATGGCTCTGCTCAACCGACAGGGACTCTACACCTACATGAACCAGGCCCACGCGGAGATCTATGGGTATGAGCCGGTTGATTTAATCGGGCAGCCGTGGACCATTCTTTATACATCCGAGTGGCAGAATAGGATCCGCACCTCGTATTTTCCGATTCTCCTTGAGCAGGGCCATTGGCGGGGTGAGGTCATCGGGACGAAAAGCTCAGGGGAGAGCATCTCCGTCGAAGTTTCCTTGGCTCTCCTTCCTGCTCATGACTCTCTTGACGACTGGCTACTTTGTACCTGCCGAGATGTGACGGTTCGCAAGCAGGCAGAGGACGCTCTCGAACAAATCCTGCACCGTTATAAGGACCTAGTCAATTCGGTCAACAGCATCGTGTGGGAAGCCGACGCTTCGACGACGCAGTTTACCTTCATAAGCCCACAAGCCGAGGCCATCCTCGGCTATCCGGTCGAACACTGGCTCTCTTCGCCGACCTTCTGGGTGGACCACATGCATCCCGAGGACCGGAACTGGGCACCGCAGTACTGTCTTGCGGAGGTTCTCCAGCGGCGTGCGCACACCTTCGAATACCGTATGCTGGACGCCGACGGCCGCACCGTCTGGATACGAGATCTCGTATCCGTGCTTGTTGAGAATGGAGAAGTTACCAAGCTGCGCGGAATCATGGAGGATATCACCGATCGCAAGCGGGTGGAAGCGGCTGTGCAAGAGCAGGAGGCACGACTGCGCGCTATCGTGGATAATGCCGTCGACGGCATCATCACCATCAACGAGCGGGGCACGATCGAAACGTTTAATCCGGCCTCCGAACGGCTCTTCGGCTATGCCGCCGCCGAAATCATCGGGCAAAACGTCAAGCAGCTAATGCCGGAGCCCTACCATTCGGAACACGACGGCTACCTCACCCGCTATCGGGAGACGGGGCAGGCAAAAATCATCGGGATTGGCCGTGAAGTCGTCGGTCGCCGCAAAGATGGTTCGACCTTTCCGCTGGACCTCGCCATCAGCGAAATGCGTCTTGGAGACCGCCGTCTCTTCATCGGCATCACCCGCGACATCACTGAACGCAAGGCCGTCGAGTCAAAGCTTGAGCAAGCCCACGAGAAAGCCCTAACCGCCACTCAGGCCAAAAGCGACTTTCTCGCCACGATGAGCCATGAAATCCGTACGCCGATGAATTCGATGATCGCGATGGCCGACCTGTTGAAGGGCACCTCGCTCTCGGTTGAACAACAAGAGTATGTCGACCGATTCAGTCGTGCGGCCACCAGCCTGCTCGACCTGCTCAACGACATCCTGGACCTCTCCAAGATTGAGGCCGGACAGTTAGAACTGGAAGCCATATCCTTCGATCTCCATGACCTCATCGAGAAGACCGCCGAGCTCATGGCGGTCCGTGCACACGCGAAGCAGCTCGAACTGGTGCCGTGCCTGCATCCTGCCATTCCGGAGTTCGTCACCGGAGATCCCACGCGTTTGCGCCAAGTGTTCGTCAATCTGATCGGTAATGCTATCAAATTTACCGAGTGCGGGGAGGTCGTCATTCAACTCATGCCGGACGAGACCCTCCGAGGCGGCATCCGTTGCTCAGTGACCGATACGGGCATCGGTATTCCTCCGGACAAGCAGCAGACCATTTTTGACAGCTTCACGCAGGTGGATGCATCGACAACCAGACAGTATGGCGGCACCGGACTCGGCCTGAGCATTTCGAAACGCATCGTGGAATTGATGGGGGGACAGATCCAGGTTGAGAGTACGCTGGGGGCGGGCACCACATTTTCGTTCGTGGTGCCGTTGCCGGAAGCCCCCAGTTCATCCAGCGTCTTACCGCAGCCAGGCCTTGACCTAGGCGGGCGACACATTCTCGTCGTGGACGATATCGAGATCAATCGACTCGTGATACGAGAGCATCTTTCCCGATGGAGTGCATCGGTGATCGAGGCCGATAGTGGGACCGCAGCGTTGACGGAACTGGACCGCGCTGAGCGCGAGGGGCAAACCATCGACCTCGCAATTTTGGACTACCGCATGCCAGGCATGAATGGATTGGATCTCGGAGAGGCGATCCGCACACGACCTCATTACACGGCATTACCCCTGGTCATGCTCATCTCGGACATGCTCGGAAATGCCTCACGACAAGCCTGTGGGCTAAGAATCGCCAGCTATATCTATAAGCCCATCAGCCGCAAGCAACTCCTTGAGTCGCTTGCGTTCGCACTGAGCCTGAAACCTCCCGTGCCGATGTCAGTGGGTCATGACCAGACCGTGGAGAAACCGGGCAGCCTTCGTCCGCTCCATATTCTGTTCGTCGAGGATCTCAAAGAAAACCGCGAGGTGATGAATCTCTACCTGAAGGAAACACCGTACCGAATCGACATGGCGGAAAACGGTCAAGTCGCCGTCGAGAAATTTCAATCAGGCACCTATGATGTGGTTTTCATGGATATGCAGATGCCGGTGATGGACGGGATTCACGCCGCAGCGGCCATTCGCTCCTGGGAACGGGAGCAGCAGCGCAGGCCGACGCCGATTGTGGCCCTGACGGCCAATGCGTTCAAAGAACAAGCAGATAAGAGCCTGGCCGCAGGCTGCACCGCCCATCTGACGAAGCCGATCAAGAAAACGGTGTTGTTTGAAACCATCCGTCTCTACACAGGCACCATAGAACGAGAAGCTGCCTATCCCTCGACTGATCCCATCGTCAGTGATCGTTCTTCGACGAATGAGACATCGAGTGGAGAGAACTGTATCGTCACGATTGACTCCGACCTCAAGCCGCTGATGCCCATGTTCATAGCTGGCCGAAAAAAGGATATTGTGGATATACGAGAAGCCATGGCGCGGCATGACTTCCACACCATCGGCAGAATCGCACACGGCATGAGAGGTGCCGGCGACATATACGGGTTTGAGCCCATCGCGGCTCTCGCAGCAACGATCGAGCAGGCAGTGAAGACAGGATCAGCCGCCTCGATTGAGACAGACCTGGCCCTGCTTGTTACCTACCTTGAACAGGTGCAGATTGTGTTCACCTGATCACGTACATCACCATCCAAGAACGAACGATCAAGACAGGCTCTTGCGGTGGAACAGGGCCGACTGTCAATCGACAGGTCCAGCCTAGCTTCCTTCGCTTGTTTAAGAGAATACAGTTCGCGTATACTACCGAGTTTGCGCCTCACTATCGGGGCGTCTTTTTTTGTCATTAAGGAAGCACCGTCACCATGTCCACAGTACGCGCCCCTCAGAACCGTCGAAGCGATATTCGGAATATCGCCATCATTGCCCACGTCGATCACGGCAAAACCACCTTGGTCGATGCGGTGCTCCGCCAAACTCACGTCCATCGCAAGATCGATGATATGGGCGAACGCATCATGGACTCGATGGACCAGGAACGGGAGCGTGGAATCACAATTCGGGCCAAAAACGCCAGCGTCATCTACAACGGGGTAAAAATTAACATCGTCGATACGCCGGGCCATGCCGATTTCGGCGGTGAAGTGGAACGCACACTCCGGATGGTGGACGGGGTGTTGATTTTAGTCGACGCGAAGGAAGGGCCCATGCCGCAAACGACCTTCGTGTTGCGGAAAGCCTTGGCGCTGGGACACAAAGCCATTGTCGTCATCAACAAGATCGACCGGCCGGACGCGGTCATCGACGACGTCGTCAACCGCACCTTCGACCTGTTCGTTCATCTGGGCGCCACCGACGAGCAACTTGATTTCCCGATCGTCTACACGTCGGCCATTAAAGGAATCGCTACGCTGGATGTCAATAAACCGGGAACCGACATCGTCCCGCTACTCGATACCGTGCTGGAGAAGATTCCTGCCCCAGCGATCAACGCCGAAGCCCCGCTCCAAATCCTCGTGCTCGCCCTTGTGCAAGACTCCTACAAAGGCAAGATGGGGATCGGCAAGATTCAGTCTGGTTCAATTGCCCGGCGGCAGAGTGTCATGGTGCTCGGCAAGGACGGCGCACAGATTCCCGGAAAGGTGTCCGACCTCGCCGTCTATTCGGGCCTTGACCGGGCCGACACCGAACAGGTTGCGGCCGGAGAAATCGTCGCAGTCGCGGGGCTGGATGACGTGAGTATCGGCGATACCATCGCAGATGCCGACCATCCCGTTGCCCTCCCGCGCGTGACAATCGATGAGCCGACGGTTCAGATGACGTTTTCGGTCAACAACAGCCCCTTCGCCGGACGGGAAGGGAAGTTCCTGACATCGCGCCACTTGCGCGAGCGGCTCTTCAAAGAGCTGGAGACCAATGTCTCGTTGCGCGTCAATGAGACTGATAGCGCGGATCGCTTCCTCGTGGCAGGTCGCGGCGAACTCCATCTCGGTGTGTTGATCGAACAGATGCGACGGGAAGGGTACGAGCTGCAAGTCTCGCAACCAGAGGTCATCCTCCATCGTGAAGGCGGCGCCGTCATGGAACCGTACGAGGAGCTGACCATTCAGGTCCCGGAGACTTATCAGGGAACGGTCATCGAAGAGATCGGAAAGCGCCGCGGCGAAATGCGGCATATGCGGCTCATTCATTCCGACGTCGGCACCAGTGAAATGCATTTGGAATACCATATTCCAACGCGAGGCATCATGGGCCTCAAGAACGTGCTGCTGGCGAAGACCCGCGGAACCGTCATTATGCATCACGTCTTTGCGGCCTACGAACCGGCGGAAGAGCGAGACTTGATTGTTGCTCCGCATGGCTCACTCGTCGCGTATGAAGACGGTGCCAGTACGGGCTATGCTATTTTCATGACCCAAGAACGCGGGGCCATGTTCATCGGCCCTGGGGTCGAAGTGTACCGGGGGATGGTCATCGGCCAAAACAGCCGAGACGAGGATCTCGATGTGAACGTGTGCAAGGAAAAGCATCTCTCGAATATGCGGGCGTCCGGTTCTGATGAAGCCTTGGTGCTCACCCCTCCGCGCGAAATGACGCTGGAATTCGCGTTGGAATACATTGGGGGCGATGAGTTGGTCGAAATCACGCCGCAGAACCTGCGCCTGCGAAAGCGGCTCCTGAACCCGGATGACCGCCGCAAGGCGAAGAAGTCCGGAAAGTAAGTGTCACAGGTACCCATATGAGGATTCGGAAAAAGTCTCCTAAGCCTTCTGCCAAGCGCCCGCCTCTCTACTTCATCGGCTATCGGGGTACGGCTCCATCAACCGACGAGGTTCAGGCACTCTACGACCGGGAATATGGCGTCCCTTTGGTCATCCACCATGAAGACGGCTCGCCTGAATCCTGGCAGGCAACCCACGGCCCTTGGTCCGCACATGTCGTCCTGCCACTCCCGATGAGTCATGTGGCTGAAGTGATGAAACAATTGACCTGGGAACATGACCTCATGGGTGCCGTTGCACCGTCCGTCACCTCCCCTCGTGATATGCCCGATACCGTCCTCCTGGCCACACGATTGGCCCGTTGTCTGACCCTCTTATCGCAAGGCACGGCCTATGACGTCATTCGGCAAGCGTACGCCAATCCCTCGGACTGGCAGCCTCGTACACTCGGGAGTTTTCTTCTGGATGACCATGTGTCCATCGTCCATGACGACACCACTCACCTGGACCAGGTGTGGTCCTACTCACTCGGCCTCAGCAAATTTGGGTTGGACGAAGTTGAAATGTTTACAGCAAAAGGACTTTCCGACAGCGCGGCGAAAGACCTGTTGACTGAGTTGGCCGGCGAATTGCTGCGGCTGGGGCATTCTCCAAAAGTTGGAACAGCACTCGACCTTCCTCTGCTCGGCCGTACCCTTCACGTCAGGAACTACCGCACCGCTGCGCCTGCCGGACGGATGCTGGGATTCCGAGAACTTCAAACCTCGTAAGTCCGTTGATAACTCAATATGTTATCGGAGTCCAGTTTGACGTCTAGTCGACCGCGGGTTGTTCAAAAATTTCGCTCGGCAAGGCCGCAGCGAGCGAAGAGGCGAGGCGTATGCTTCGATACGTTGAGCCTCTGAGCGACGCGAGAACGCCGCTGGCGGAATTTTTCAACAGCCCACTGGGCCTATCGGGCCGTTGACATCCCTTTCAAGCACAGGTTACAAAGTTTATGGTTCATGTGGGGTCCTGCCAATCCGAGACCTCAGTACAGCCATCACCCATATATAGATGTCCTATTAAGGAGGTTTGCAATGAGCGACGTAGCATCAGAAATTAAGGTGGGCGATACAGCACCGGACTTCAATTTGAAGGATCAGGACCAACAGGACGTGAAGTTGAGCGAGTACAAAGGCAAGAAGAACGTCGTGCTCTGCTTCTATCCGTTGGATTGGAGCCCTGTGTGCCAGGGTGAAAATAAGTGCCTGACCGATGACTTCCCCAAGTTCCAGTCCGCCAATGCGGAATTGTTCGGCATCAGCTGCGACAGCTTTTTTTCCCACAAAGCCTGGGCGGATTCGCTGGACCTGAAGCACCGCTTGTTGTCGGACGTCCACCGGACGACCGCAAAGTCGTATGGTCTGTATTTCGAGCCGCTGAACTGCTCGAAGCGCGCGACCGTGATCATCGATAAGAACGGCAAGGTCGCCTACGCGAAGGTGCAGGAGATCAAGACAGCGCGCGAAGACAAGGACATCCTTGACGCGCTCTCAAAATTGAACTAGCGATACAGGACCGAGCAACGAGGACTGAGGACTGGGTGGCTCCGACCGCTCAGTCCTCAGCACTCAGACCTCAGCACTTGTTATGACTGGCACTGTTCTCGACGTCAGCGACGCCAACTACAAAGAATTCACCGACAGCGCCGGTGCGGTCGTCGCGTACGGCCTTGCCACCTGCGAGCCCTGCAAGGCCTACGATCCCATTCTTGAAGCGACCGCTGCGAAATTTCCTGAGATCAAAATCGGGAAGGCCAAGATGCATGTGCCGGGCCGCTGTCGTGAGATCAAGAAGACCCACACGTTTGAAACATACCCCACCACACATTTCTTCGCGCATGGTAAATTACTACTGACACGCGAAGGAGTCGTCGAGCCGGCCGAACTCGCCGCACTCATTTCAGACCATTTACTCAAGTAGGTCCGCTGCTGCATCCTGAGTCAGTGACCCCGGAGACTCTTCCACAACCACTGGATCAGGCAGCACTGAGCGGTCGATGAGTTAGGAGGCGAGCAGAGCATGAACAAGACGATTGTTGGCTTGGTATGTGGCATGACCCTGACCCTGTCCCTCTCGGCCGGTGCCCATACCGACGAATATTTTGAATCTGTCCAGGCGCCCCATGGCGGGCAGTTGCGCATGACCGGACCATTTCATATGGAGCTGGTCGCCGAGGATGGAGATCTGACGGTCTACGTTTCAGACCATGCCGACAACCCCATCAGCATCGACGGTGGTTTAGCCAAAGCCAACATCGAGAACGGGTCAACCAGAACCCAAGTGAATATGCACCCCGTGGGAAACAATATGCTCCGTGGTTCCGGCAACTTTTCGTTGACCCCCAATACCGTGGTTGTCATCTTCATGAAGCTGCCGAACCAAGACGGCTATGCCGCCCGCTTCACACCGTTGAAACCCAAGAACGAACAGGCGGAAAAAGCCCCGTCCCACGCGGATGACGCCGGCCCACATCACCATCACCACTCACCGAAGCATTGATGGCCGACTTCCACCACTCACTATTGAGAGATACGGAGCTGCCATTCTAGAGTACCGATCATGAAATATCTCCTAGGACATTTAGCCCTGTGTGCAACGCTGCTCGGAGCGGCGCCGGTCGGGGCCCATTCAGCGAAACACACAGAACCCGTGAAGGCCCTTCACGGCGGGCAATCGCTTGCCGCAGGCCCGTATCATCTTGAGTTGGTTGCCAAGGATGGAGAGCTGTTGCTGTATGTGACTGATCATTCCGACAAGGGGATCCCGTCCGATGGGGCGAAAGCTAAGGCCACCATCCAGCACGGGTTTGAGAAGGCCACGATCCAGATTGAACTGGAACCGTCTGGTGACAACCAGCTGAAGGGGAGCGGAACATTTACGATTTATCCGGATACCGGAATTCTGGTCTTCCTCAGACTACCGGAACAGCAGGCCTATGCCGCCCGCTTTACTCCGCTCAATGCCAAGAGCGGAGCCGCATCAAGAGGCGAGTCCCATCACAAGGCAAAACATTAGTCACAGCCGTCTTGGTTCAACCGTCAAGGCATCAGGGCAACAAATTGGATGACGGCTTGTCCCTATGGGTCAAGAACGCGATTCATTCCACGCCGACCAGCAACCAGAAGAGGCCACCCTTCTAAATTTCTCTGGCTAAATGCAACCACGCTGATCAGAGACATCAGCGCACCTACCATCCCGATAAACAGCGATCCCGTTGCACTCATCATTCTTGTCTGGCACGTCCCGATGAGCAAACTCCAGACAGGTCAACCATAGCCGGGACAGCCCCCTGTCCCGGCTACTCATCGTTGCATCGGTGGTGAGTCACCCCAGGGCGTTCCACTCAAGACTCGATCATCAGCCGCAGACCTATAGGTCTCCTACCGTTTACCGTTCGCTCCGTGGCCGAGATCGCCCATCGCGGAGCGGCGTGAACGCATTTTTGAAGACATAGCCCGCAACTTGACGGCCCTGTGTGATACCAGCAGTCTTATCGAACGCCCAGTGGATCCCGAGATAAATGCGACTCTGACCGTTTTCTTCCTCTGGTTCGGAAAGCGAGGAGTAGTGGCGTCGGACAAGAGGCCGTACCTGGCCTTGATTGTCGAGTGTCTCACCGTTGAACTCGTCCGAGACAATGGAGAACCGAATATGGTCGGTCCCATAAAACCGCCGAAGCATCTCAAACAACGCTCCCCCAAACGTGGCATGACCTGACGGATAGGCCGGAAAGGGTAGAGTGAAATTCGGTCCGATTAGATTGCTCGCCGGCGCTCCGAGTGGAGAAAAGCTCGGATCGCCGATGGTGGCTGCGTTGCCGTCTCCATCAGCCTCACGGATACCTGTGACCGGCCGCCAGAATTCATACGTGTATTTCGAATCCCAACAAGCATACCCCGCGTCAGCCATCGCCACGTTCACCAACGCCAGCAGGCGGGCCAGTTCGACCATGTCAGAACCCCGCTGCTCGGCGATGCGCAGCGCAATCTGGTTATACAGCCTCGGCGGCGTCCCGAGACCCGGCGTTCCGTCATAGCCCCAGAAAATGCCGATCTTCGTCTTCTCCGCAGTGCGCTGCGTCGGCGTGTTCACCCCATCGCCGCCCATTGACTTCACTTCGTTGAAGGCGGATGCATATTCGGGACTGCCCAGCGCTGGGGGCGGTGGGAGCGGGAATTGGTCGGCCGACTTGAGCACGAACGGCAAGACTTTGCCCCATTTCCAGCCCAGTGCGATCGGAATCTGGCTGACCGGGTCCGGCCGCCAGAAGCCCGGCCCGTTCTTCGGAAGATAGTCAACCCCCACAACGGGTTCAGGCTTATCGGAACCGTCACTTGCCCGCTGGGCAAGAATCGCTGCAGCCGCCCTGTGGCCCAAAGCCACGCCATCCGCTTTGGCACGCCCTTCCTGAATTTTATTGAGGTCATCAGCGAGCTCTTCGGCAAATTTCGCCTTCTGCGATGGATACAACGTCGCCAGCGTATCGTGCGCCGCCTGCGCAATCGCTGCATGTATAGAAGTGATTGGAGGGACGCGCGGAAGGTCCGTGTAACTGTCATAGCCACCGACAATCGCGTTGACCACGTCGAATATGGCGATATGGACGATCGCCAATGCCCTGCTCGTACGCCCTGGCCCCAACTGTTCTCCAAATATCCGGGTGTCCCCTGTTGCGACAGGTGTATGATCTAGCGCATTCGCATCGAGCGCAATTTCATTCCAATCTCGAACCCAATTGAGCCTCGACCGAGGCCTCGGCTTGACTTTGTATGTTGGAGACGGAGCAAAGCGAGGACCATATAGTTCACTATGCTCCTTGCCCTGATCCTGCGCATCCGCAGGCAAGGCCATGGTAAGTAAGAGACCCGTCATCATTAACGCAATCGGCTTCGGCACCCGTAAGTTATACATGGCTCCCCTTCCCCGAGAAACTCGGTCAAGCGTGCATACAAGAGATCAAGACTGACCACCCTACAATTTCTCTCAACAAGTAAATACTCCGACCGTTGGTGTTACTTCCGTAGACCAGCACACACGCCTACGGATATATCGATACTCGTGTGACCTTCCAGGAAATCCCTAACGGGATCAGATCAGGGAGACAAGTCGACAGTAAAAGCACAAGATATGCCTCGTTAGGAACGCCTCGGGTAACGAGCTATCTCACGAAAATTATGAATCTTCCTGGGTGACAGGAGCAGCTTGAGGTGGAGGAACTGAAATCTCTGTAGGTGGAGACCTACGATGTGACAACAGGAAATGAGAGGGCTGCGAGCTGCCGATAGAAAAATGAAGGTTACGTCAACACCACCCAGTGACGAGCAGACACCGTCCCCTAGGGTGATACTTCGTACACTAGATCGCGGGCCGAAACCAGCCGAATATTGTGGAGCGTTCCACCTGAGAGATAGCCGTCGAGGCGGTCCCAAATGGTCTTGGCGAGAACTTCTCCCCTCACCGTTTCGGAGCCAAGCACCTGGCGGAGATCCTGCCGATCAAAGGGCTTGATGACCCGGTCCTGTACCAGCCGGTCCAACGCGCCAATGTCGGTCACCATGCCCGTCATGGGATCGATCGTCCCGTGAACCGTCACGTAGCAGTCCCAATCTCGCCCCTGATGGCTCTCGTGGATCGCGTTGAACGAATATCGCCTCAACTCGCCCGGAGTCGGTAGAAGGGCATTGTACACATCCAGTTCATCCTGAACCTTGACCGGATCGAAAATCCGCTCGACGCGGATCATCTCCTGAATTTGAAACTGCACCGTTGCACGATTCTCGAATACCATTGTGATACAGGGGCCAACCGACATGCGCCGCCGCTGCTTCAGTGCAATGATGTTCGCTCGAAAGGCCTCACGCTGCCGCTCGTACTCCTGGTGCGGAATGATATCTGCTGGAGCGATGGCTTTCATTGATTGTCCCCTCTCTCATGATTCGTCCAGCGTGAAGCTGACTCCAGCCTCATGGTTGTCGTGGCAACCCATAGGCATCACGGACAATCTGAATCGGATGTAGCGTGCTCCGTCCTCCGGCATGGGCCGACGCGCCGGCCTGATCTAACTGTAAGCCGGCCAGGGGACAGTCCGACGCGACAAGATCCGCTGGTGTCTGCTCAATCGCTCGCACGGCCTTCCCGGCAATCTTCATCGAAAGTTGGAAAAACTCCGTCTTCGCCGACCAGGCGCCGTCATGCCCCGAACACTGTTCGATCACCTCGACCTGAGCACCGGCACACTCCATGAGTTCTCTGGATTTAAACCCGATATTTTGATCCCTGAGGTGGCAGGGAATCTGATAGGCGACTCGCCCTGGCTTCTGCGTGAAATCGGTCGCCAACTGGCCGGTTTTTTTCATGGCCATCAGATATTCACAGACATCGAAGGTCCGCTCCGCGACCCGTTTCGTCTTCTCATCGCGAGAGAGTTCCGGGTATTCGCGTTTCAACATCAAGCTGCAACTGGCGGTCGGGACCACCACATCGTACCCTTCGGCGACCAACGGATACAATGACGCAACGTTGCTTCGAGCAGCCTGTTGAATCGCCTGAGTATCCCCAATATCGAAACTGGGCATCCCGCAACAGCGCTGCTCTGGAACCACCACCTGGACGCCGTTTTTCTCCAGCACTTGCACCGTCGCCTTGCCAACGTCGGTCGCCTGAAAGTTCACGAGGCAACTGGCAAAGAGGGCGACCTTGCGGACGGGTGGATCTACGATGGCCGTTTTGGCTCGCCGGCCGAACCAGCGTGGAAATGTCTCTCCTGAAAAATGCAGGAGCTGGCGGTCCCGATGAATCCCCATGACTCGTTCCAGAAGACGGCGCACAAGCCGGTTCCCCAACAACCTGTTCGTGAGCGAGGCGGTGGCACTGCCAAGTCTTCCGATCACATCTGTCATGATCAACAGGCGATCTCGCCACCGAACGCCACGCTCTGCCGCAAGACGCTTCTTCCAGGCGACCATCAAATGCGGGAAGTCGATTGCATAGTGATGAGGCGGAGTATAGGGACAATGGTTGAAACAGAGCTTGCAGTAGTAACATTCATCGACGATTTGATGATGATCGGCCGGGGTCAGCTTGGCCACGTCACTCTCGCACACATCAATCCGATCTAAGAGTGTGTTGAACGAGGGACAAAGATTGAAGCAGCGCCGGCAGCCGTCACAGACCTCGTAGATCCGCAGCGTTTCCTTCTCCAACTGCGTGGAGTCGATCGGGGTCAGGAGACTGAGACCTTTCATTCTTCTCTCCAAAAACGATCAGCGGCCAGCCTTCGCCGACGGATACCAGTCACATCGCCGAAAACTGACCGCTGAACGTGAGCCGATACGCGCGCGTTAGCTCTTCAGCGTATCCAATCCCTTCTGAAACCGATTGGCATGGGACCGTTCGGCTTTCGCCAAGGTCTCAAACCATTCCGCCAACTCAGGAAATCCTTCGTCGCGGGCGGTCTTCGCCATCCCGGGATACATCTGCGTATATTCGTACGTTTCGCCCTCGATGGCGGACTTGAGATTCGCGTCCGTGTTGCCCATCGGCACACCCGTCGCCGGATCTCCGACCTCTTTCAAAAAGTCCAGGTGACCAAAGGCATGGCCGGTTTCAGCCTCCGAGGTGTCCCGGAAGAGCCCACCGACGTCCGGATAGCCTTCAATATCCGCCCTCCGCGCGAAATACAGATACCGGCGGTTGGCCTGTGATTCGCCGGCAAACGCATGTTTCAGATTGTCGTGACTCTTGGTTCCCTTTAAGCTTTTTCCCATATCATCCTCCCCGTTGTTCGAAGGCCCACCCTTACCCCCGCCGAGATGTTCGTCGCTAGTAAACCGGCGACTAAGATAGCGC
>NEWS02000004.1:1657294-1708800 GCA_002869845.2 Nitrospira sp. CG24B
ACCTACACGAACCCCACGGAACGTACCTATCGAGAACAGGCTGCTCGAGCGTTGAACGACTTGGAGATCCTGTCAGGGTCCTCTCCCAGCTCGACTCATTGATCGCCCAGATCAAAATATTGCGAGAAGGGTCGAGCCGCCTATCCTTTGATTGCCGATGACCCACTCAAGACGGTTCACAATGCTCCTGCTAGCCCTCTATGTCACAGGGGTGGGGTGTGTCCATCGGATTCAGGTGACGCCTCTCCCCATCAGCGTGTCGTCCATCACGATCCCTCGAACGCTTCAGGCCGTTGTCAGCCCGATTGCAATGGAAGGCGCGGACCATCGGCCAGGCATCGCCTTGCTGGAATGGCCGCATCTCGACCTGAAACAGGCGGTCTTGCGATACCTGCAACAACGAGGCACCTTCACGTCAGTCTCGCCTGACCCAGCCGACCTGACGCTTCGCGTGGCCACGAAATTGACGCTGACCTCCCGCAGCAGCCTCTATCATTATCGAATCGTGCTACAAGCAGAGATGAGCGAAGCTGCCGGGGTTATGAAGTCCTATCGTGCCGAACACACTGCAGCGGGATCATCGGTGCGGTGGGTCACGGCGTCGGACCGTAACCCCATCGAAACCGCGTTACAGGGAGCGTTGGAAGACTTAATGAGGCAGGTCGAGGCGGACGGAGCACTCTACCTCAGCCGAACAGAGCAGCCGTTACAGAGGCTGCCCCATGATAGATCGTCACCCGGCAGCTAAGCCTTGGGCCATGGTCTCAGCTTTGTGAGAATCGGCTTTCTTGCTCGGATCTTCCGCGGGACCTTCCACGTACTCGGGACAATCAAGGCGAAATGCCTGATCTCCAAATGCCACATGGTAGAAGTCGCAGTGATGCGGTTTGTCCGATTCCGCATAGGCATGCGGACGGAAATGCTCGCAGGAGACGCACATGCGCGCAACAGGAATTTCCCCTTGCAATTGAAGCGCGCGAATCAGCTTCACGAGTGAACTCAGAAGCGCGACCTGCTCTTGCACCGACAAATTCTTGGTCGCAGACGCCAGAATCTCCGGCCATCGGTTTTCCACATGGCCTGCCTTCGCCCCGAGGGAGGTGAGGTGAACCGTCACGACACGGTTGTCGATTTCCCGACGGCGCCGGCGGACCAATCGCTTCCCCTCAAGCGTTCGGATGACTTCAGAAGCCGTCGGCAGTTTCACGGAGAGTTCTCGGGCAATCGTTGAAACGGTAGCCGAATGATTCGGTCGAGATCGGAGAAACGTCAGCACTTGGATTTGCAAAGGACCAATCCCTGCCCGTCCCTTTCGTCTCCAGGCACGGCTCTTCATCGCCAACCCGATTTTTGAAAGCCCCGTCACTAAACGATCCGGGAGCGACTCTTGGTCAATCTTCATTAATGCGGTCATACGGTTCCCTCTCTTGTTGATCCGAGAGGGTGTCAGTCTATTGCGCCTTCTTCCTTTCCGTCAAGCCTGTTCCTCCAACCATGAGCCACCCCCTACTTTTGATCTTCAGCGGACCACGAGCACTCCACAGTGAGCATGCTGCACCACACGGGTAGAAACGCTGCCAAGCAGCACTCGGCGGATTGCGCCCAGCCCCTTCGCTCCGGTCACAATCAGATCCGCCTTCTCCTGTTTGGCCACGGTCAGAATCTCGTCCGCCGGCTTCCCCAGCCTCAAGACTTCACGGATCTGGAAGCCTGATTTCGAGAGCTTAGCACTATAGCGCTGGACCAGCGCTTTCCCGGCTTCTTTTACTTCTGGATACTTAAAATAGGGTACGGCATGTATCACGGTCACCACGACTGGTTCGCGATCCAGACCGTCAGGTGTCGGGTTGACGTTGCGAATCAGGAACTTAACCGCCTTATCTGAGGCTGACGAGCCATCAATTGCTAGAACCAGATGCCGTACAGGCCGAGGACTCTCTTTCACCACCAGTACAGAACAAGGTGCATGGTGAATAGCATGATTCGAGATGCTGCCCAGCATAAAGCGGTCTAAGGCATCCAAGCCTCGAGACCCGATCGACAGGAGTCCGACCCCACGCTGCGCATGCTTCATGATCGTTGCTGCCACCGCGCCCTGGTCGGTCGTCACGGTCCCGCTCAAGCCAAGCGTTGACAACAAACCCTCCGACTCTTTCTTCGTGGACTTGGCCGCTGCCTCCATCCGCTTGACTTCGGACTGAATGTATCGTCCGGTCCCAACGATCGCCGGCTGGATCATAAAGGGAGCCCGAACGCTCGCCACATCGATGACATGCAGCACACGAACGACCGGCTGCACCGCGAACGGCATCTCCGCCAACCATTCGATCGCCCACTTCCCATGTTTCGACCCATCAGTTGTCGCAAGAATCTTCATGTCGGATATCCTTTTGTTCGACGAGATGTATTCATGTTGTTCAACGGACTGTACTGAACCGTTCTCGGAACGCCTCTGGAGACAGGCCTGCGATGGCGGCATAGCGGCCCAGCGCGTCCTGATTGTTCACGTCGGCTTCCGTGAGTCGAATCATGAATTGCCGGGCGATCTGGTAGGACTGGGATTCGATATCCACCATCCTCACCTTGGTCCGTCCAGTGGAGGAATCCACCATCTGCTTGAATGGAATCGGGGTGAACCGTCCGTTTTGAATTGAGACCATGGCCGATGTCCCGCCGTCGAGTACATACTGAGCGGCGCAATACCCAAGATCGCGCGTGTATTCGATATCGTATGGAATGGGATCGGCACAACGGAGCTCATATCCCACGTTCTTCGTCACCAAGCTGATGGCAAGCCCCAGCTGGTGAAGCTGCTTCGTCAGTTCACGCCGCAGCACATCACCGATGTCTATCTCGCTCATTCGTAAATGGCCGTGCTCGTCTCGTTCGACATGCTCTAACCCACCAAGATCTCGAGCATCAATGATTTCGATCAGCCCTTCGGCCAGCACCGCAACCCCGTCGGCCCGACCATGTTCCAGACGCTTGATCACGGCCCCGATGAGAAGATCGACGATCCGTTGTAATTTGACCGGCCGCTCGCGAAATTCCTCTGGAATAATCGTCAGCGTCGCACCAGCGGCCTTTCCAATACCCAAGGCGAGATGACCGGCCTTGCGCCCCATGGTCACGACCAAGTACCAGTGTGCGGTGGTGCGGGCGTCGACCATCAGATTTTTCACGATCTCGGCCCCGACGTGACGAGCCGTTTGAAACCCGAACGTCGGAATGCCATACGGAAGGTCGAGATCATTGTCGATGGTCTTGGGAACATGAATGACTTGCAGGCGGCCGCCGGAATGTTCCTCCAATTTCATGGCCGAAAACGCGGTATCATCCCCACCGATCGTCACCAGCCGGGTGACATTGAGTCTCGACAGCGCGAACAACACGTTATTGAGCAGCTCGGTACTTTTCGTCGGGTTCGCACGCGACGTGCCCAGATAGGACCCGCCCCGAAAATGGATTCGGCTCACATCCTCGATCGAGAGCGGCCGTATCTGTCCCGTCCCCCCTTCCATGAGCCATTTGAACCCATCGATGATTCCAAGTGCGTCCGAACCCCCAAGAATACTGCGGATCGTGGCGGCGCTGATCACACTATTGATTCCGGGAGCCGGCCCGCCACCGACTAAGATACCGACGGTTGGACGCTCTACTGTCATCGGCTTCTCCTTAGGCTATTCCCCATCGGCCATCATCTGCGGGATGGTTGTATACGCCATCTCGTCAAGAGGCAAGTGGTGCAGCTCGAATTACTCTGGTAGTTCGTCCAAGCCCACATGAGCGCGAAGACGATTGTAATCGAACGCTGGTCGGCCACATCGCTGACGGCCTGGATCATGCTGGGCCATCTCATTGATTAAGGCACCGACCTTGCCGCTCATAGCGGCAGATGCGGCGGCATGTCGCGGCGTGTGCCCGCCAAGCGCGAGGTGAGGCTGATCTGACCACTCCAAGTAGGCTTTTTCAAGAAACTGGTTGAGCAGCGCACGGTCTTCTTCCGATGTCACGACCAACGGCGGCGGTTCATCGGACATGAGTTCGGCTGCCGAGAGTTGCCGCGCGGGCGGCACGAGCGTCTCACATCGGAAATGCAGTGAAAATCCAAACGAGGCCGCGAGTCGATGCTTGATCTGGTCAAGTCGTGCTGGACTATCGCATTCCACGATCAGCTGGGACGACGTGAGTGTCACCTTCGCGACAATAGAGTCGGTCACGCCGCTCTCATCGCGCTGCGCCCATGTGCACGTCGGAGGAACATCGTCGGTCTGGCCTTGCCTTCTAACCTGAGGCGCCGCCTGCTCCGGCTTAAGCTCGCTCATCTCGGAGAATCCATCGACAAAGAACCGATACTCATGGTGATCGTACAGAGCCACGGCATAGAGATAAGGCTCGCCATCGGGACGGAGATAGCGAATATGGACGACGGCATCCACCAACGCGTCCATGCGGAGCCGCGCGAACGCCCAGAGCAGCATATACCCATAACGCTTGGTAAACTCTCTCCACTCCCCTAACGCAAAGGATCCGGTGGTCATCTCCATTTCTCGACGCCACTCCGCGGTCATCTCGAGCAGCGCGTTGGCATCGGCTTGAGACATGACGATTCCGCAGCCGGCCCACACTGCCTTGCCTGATTCGCCACCATCCGGAGTGCCAACGAGGCGGGTCAGTAACACCTGGCCTGCCGTCAGATCGTTGATGGATTCATGGCCGGGAACCACCAATGTGGTTCGATCTCCGAGCGACCGCACAGTGAGATCTTCCCCTGGCTTCGGCAAGGAAGTCAGTTCCATCACATCGAAATAGGAATGTTTCAAGGGATCGAGCCACTGCCGTTCTTCATTGGGGATATGTTCGGTGATCACATCTCGTAACTGTTCGATCAGCGTCAATTGCCCGTCTTCAGGATAGAAATCGCAGAGAAGGAACAGGTTGGCGAGTTCGGTTTCTTGAGCGAGCGGTGCGACGAGTCTGCCCGCGATGCCCCCCAGGTAGGGTCTCAACGCCCGTGCCAGCGCTATCTCTCGCTGCAGGGCGAATTCCGGCTTGAGCGACAGCGATTCGAGCCGCGCGAGGAGCGCGTCAAGATCCGTAGGCCGTGGAGTCCAGAACCCTGTTGTTTGTTCACTCGCGAGCTTCATGTATTTCTTCCATGACGATTACTTCCGCGTCGAGCCAATCTCGAAACGCGCTCCCTTCTTGACGGCCGCGCTGTTCCCACAATTCGTACGCTTTCCGCGAGATCCGTTCCCACATGCCATCCGGCAATTCGATGGGTTTCTCAGCTCGTCTTGTCTTGGAAACAACTCGGCCTTTCGCTTTACTAGTTGTTGTTTTTCGCGTTCGCATGATTTGCTCCTGGGTTACACATTGGTCGGCATCGATTGTCCTGAGAGGACCCGACGATGGTCTGGCGGTAACTTCAGGCTCCTTACTGTGAGAACAGGGCACGAGGATCTCCGCAAGACGGACTCCGCGACACTGCCGAACAACGCATGAGACACCCCCCGGCGGCCATGCGTCCCCATCACAATCACATCAACCGATTGGGCTCGAGCCGCATCAAGGATGGAATCAGCCGGCAGCCCGCCCGAAATCAAGAAGTCGGATACAAGGCCGAGGGAAGCGAGCGCGGAGACGAAATCCGATAGCCGCTTCGTAATGGCTGTCTTGCTCGATTCCCGCTGAGCCATTTGGGGCAGCGTAAAGTCTAACCCATACGACACCGGCTCGAGCACATGAAAGAGTTTCAATGAGGTTTTCGATCGTTGTGCAATCAACGCTCCATACTCCAGTGCGTCAAGTGAGCAATCTGAGAAGTCGACCGGTACGAGCATTTTCGTAACAGTGGCCTTCAGCCGTTCCCCTGCGCGCTGTTTTGCCGCCGGGACAGTCAACACGGGACAGGGTGCCATACGAATGATTCGCTCAGCCGTGCTTCCCAGCAAGATGTGCTCGAGACCAGTCTTCCCTTTCGTTCCGACCACGACCAGATCCGCGTCTTCAGCCCGTGCGACGGCCAGCACTTCTTCACTCGGGATTCCTGTGGCGATGTGCGATTGGACCGGTAGCCCCAAGCCTCCCGCCCGCACTTTTAAGTCCACCAACCTTGTTGTTGCCTCCTGCATCAACTCATCCAAGTACAATCGATTCACCGCATAGTCTGGGTTCATCCCAGGTGGAAACTCCAGAACACTCATCACGGTCAGCGAGGCACCCCACGAGTGGGCGAGCGCACAGGCATAGGCCTCCGCCGCCGCTGATCCCTGTGACCCATCAGTGGCCAAGAGAATTCTCAGCCCCCCTGCTGGCACACTCACACTGCCTCCGCACTTAATAGAAGTAACTCTCCGCTCATCGTCGGGTGAATCGAACATCGAAAGACATGCCGGCCTGGTCGCGTCATGTCAAATCGAATCGTGGCGTCCTGTTTCGGATCAAGATAGACTCCCCCCACCCCGCGGCCATAGACGATCACGCCGTCCTTTTCAATCTGTGTCGGAATCCCTTCAAACATGGTCGAGCTGAAATCATGTCGCTCCGCATCATCATTCCGTACCTTAATGACGGTGGGAAACCCCAAGCGCAACGGACTCTGCTTCGTCACAAAACGAAAATCCTTGATCGTCACGTCCACCACTTGTTCGGATTGCGCCAGGAGAACCGACCCATACATCCAGGCCAGACAGACCATCGAGAGAACCATTCCCAACCTGCGCCACTGTACCAGACTTGCCCCAATCGTCATGAGATCCTCCATCTGCCAATGAACTATTGATCAACGCGTGGACTTCCGCTGTGGCGCGGATGCCTCAAGCGGCACGGTCAAGACGGGACAACCGGCCGTGCGAACGACTTTTTCCGCTGTACTGCCAAAGAAAATCCTGTCCACACTGCCGGACCGGCCGCCGTAGCTTCCTATCACGACCAGATCGATATCCCCCGTGCGCGCAACTTTGGCGATCTCGATGAAGGGCACCCCCTCCACGATCAGGCGTGTGATCTTCACATCCATGGCTACTTTCGACTCCAACAACTGCCTCACTTTGAGACGGGCATGATGGCGTAACCGGCGGCGCTGTGGCGCGGCATCGGATGGAACAGCCAGCAAGCCCAATCGATTGAATGCGGCAAGCGCACTGGTGTCGATCACGTGCAGAACAAGCACTGTCGCCCCACACAGTCGAGCGAGCTGACAGGCGACCCGAAATGCTTCATCTGAACAGGGGGAAAAATCAACCGGAACCAGTATGGTCTCGAAGAGATGTGTCTCCTTCCCCATGAACGATCCTCCTGGCCAATAATTGAGCAAGGGCGATGCCATCCACGAAGAGCTTCCGGCGCTGGTGAAGAGGTTGAAGAAACCACAGCTTTGCAGTTGGTTGCTTTCGTGATCCGCTACTGGCTGATAGGACCGTCTCCGGAAACAGGGGCTCTCTGCTACAGAGGTCGTCCGCCTGCTGTGGCAGAAGGCGCCACAGGATGTGAAGCGTGAGAAGCGAAAAGTGAGAGGCGAGGAACAAGTGCCTCTAAACCGCCCCGGATTCCTTTCACATTTCACGTTTCACGTTTCACGCCTATGACGGCATTGGACTTGCTGAAGACCATCTTCAGTAGTGGGGGGAACAATGACACGCGCACAGTGGTTCCTGTTCGGAGCAGTGGGGTTGGGCCTGGCAATCGTGATCTATTTTATCTTCTTCTGCCCTGCAGACTGTCAGTAAAGATCGACCAGAAGGAGCGGGATGGCGACTGCGGCAGACCTGATGACCCTGGACATTCCCAGGAGCGACAGACACCGCACAGTGGGGGAGATGATCGCGGCACTTCGAAACCATACATGGGACGAGGTGGGCCATATCTATCTTGTTGATGATCAGGCTGGACTGGTCGGCCAGGTTCCGATCGAGCGACTGCTCCAGGCGAAGGAACAGACCTACTTGGCCGAACTCGAAGGCTCCCCTCCAATCGAAGTTCTCCCTGGCGATGCGGCTGAGACCATAGCGCTGCGTGCGGTCGAACGTCATGACGCGGATGTCGCTGTCATCGACAGCCGTCGTCGGCTGTTGGGCGCCATTCCGATCGGAAAGCTCTTGGCTCTGCTGCATGAGGAACATGTGGACAACTTCTTACGGATGGGCGGTGTAAGCCGAATAGATCATCTCCATCTGTCACTCACCGTGCAACAAACGCTCAACGCCGTGCGCGCGCGTCTGCCATGGTTGATGGTCGGTCTGGGTGGAGGGTTCTTGGCCAGTGGCGTGGCCTCGGCCTTTGAAGCCTCGCTGAGGCGTGAAGTGGCTCTCGCGTTCTTTCTTCCCTTGGTGGTGTATATGGCCGATGCCGTCGGGACCCAAACTGAAACCATCTTAGTTCGTCGGTTAGCCTATGGAGAAGTCTCGGTGTGGGAGCAATTAGCGAGAGAATCAGTGATCGGCGCATCCATCGGAGCGATCGTCGCAGTTGTCGCAAGTGGAGGATTATGGCTCTGGAACGGGCATCCGGCGATAGCAGTGGTCGTGGGAGCCTCACTGGGGGTGACTGCAGTTGTCGCCACCATTATGGCCAGTCTCCTGCCGATAGGACTGGCGCGTCTCGGAGCAGATCCAGCCCTGGCCAGCGGACCGGTGGCGACCGTTGTCCAAGACATTCTGAGCGTGGGAATTTATCTGATGATCGCGACGGCCTTACTACCCATGTGATTCATGTTGGAGCGGATCAGCAAGGCCACAGTCGAAAGGTGATGCTATGAAACTCTTGCTCGCAGTCGACGGTTCCGACAATTCCTATGAAGCCGTGCGCGCCTTGAAGTACCTGGCTCGTGCCGAGGAACTGCACCTTGTGCACGTACTCGATGTCCCGAGTCCAGCTTATCCCATGATGATACCGGAAGTGGCACAAGAACTGTACGAATCGGTCGAGCGCAACATGCGCGACGACGGGACTCGCTTGTTGGATCGCATCGTGTCCTTGCTGCCATTAGATGCCGGACCGGTGACGAGACATTTGGTCGTCGGATCTCCGGTGGATCAGATCGTGGCCTTGGCTGAACAACAAAAGATACATCTCATTCTGTTGGGTGCCCGAGGCCTTGGACCAATCAAGGAACGGCTCGTTGGAAGTGTCTCCCACCGAGTGCTGACATTCGGGCCTGGCGCGAAATTGATCCTTCCTGGCCCCTTAAAAATGCTTCATCATATCTTGCTTCCCCTGCAAGGGAGCTATGATGCCGACCATGCCCTCTCCTTCCTTCAACAGAAACCCTTTCGTGAACCGCCCACTGTCACCCTCTTCACCGTCCTCCCCCATACCAGGCCACCCTGGCCGGTGGATGCGGTCTCGGCCGAGCATATGGAAACCCATTCCCTTGGCAAGGCGAAGGACTTTCTCGACGAGATAGCCGCCAAGCTCAGACCATTGGGCTATCAAACCCGCGTGGCGACTACGTTGAGTACCCCGGTCGAGGGAATTCTTCAGGAAGCCAAGGCCTTGAATCCCGACCTTATTCTCGCGGGATCCCGTGGACGCCACAGCCTCACCCGCATGCTGCTCGGCAGCGTGTCGCATGCGCTGTTGCACCAGGGCACCTATCCACTCTTGATTGTTGGCTGATTGTCGAAAGGGTGTACACCATGCCGATGTACGACTATACGTGCCTCGATTGCGGGAAAGAATCGTTGATCGTGGTAACATTGAAAGAGCATGCAGCAGGCGAGGTGACATGCCCGGCCTGCGGAAGCAAGAAGCTGCAGCAGCTGTTTAGTTCCTTCATCGCTCACACCACGAAGAAGAGTTAGCAGCGTGTTGAAAAAGTCCGCCAACGGCGTTCTCGCATCGTTCAGGCCCTCAACGTACCGAAGGCGAAGGCAAGGTACCTATCCGCTCGCATGTGATCGAAGCGAGCGGTTCAAGCGAAGCTTGGTATGTACCTCCTCGGCCCCTCCCTCGCTGCGGCCTTGCTGGACGGCCTTTTTGAACACGCTGCAGGACTAGGTGGATCATGCAATCACAATACACCGAGAATCTATTCTTCATCGTGGGACTGTGGACCCTTCTCGTTCTGATTGGTCTGGTGCTATCTCCTTTGTACGCCCAGGACTATCCGCCGGACATCACACGCGGGAAAGCGGTCTATCAGCACCACTGTCAGGACTGCCACGGTTTTACCGGTCGAGGAGACGGCCCTGCCGCCACCTCCTTGAAAGTGCCACCGGCCGATTTTCAGCGCTTTCGGTCGTTCCTGAAATCCGATGAAGAGTTACTGCGAACGATCGAGCACGGTGTGGTCTTCAGCCCGATGCATTCTTGGCGCGGCCAGCTCACCGACGGAGAAATGCAAGACGTCGTGGCGCACATTCGCCTTCTGTCGCAACAAGAGCGATAATCGATCTACTCAAGGTGATGCTACGACTTTCTTGACCCACCCTGCTCGATCATCAAATATGGCCGACGTGTACAGAGGGAACGGGTTTCTGAATCTCTGCGAGCGCTTGAACCCATGACATTCGGATTTCCACGGCGTTGCAACGTCCAGCCCTGACGGTCAAACCCATGATTTACCACCCAAGGAGACACAAGATGAACCGACTTTCCTTACCGACCGTCTTTGTAGGGATGATCATCCTCATCGGACTTCCCGCCTCATGGGCTGGAGCGGCAGGCTCACCTGCTTCTAACACGACATCGCTTGCGGTTCCCCTCTGCAAGAGTTCCTACAAACAGAAGCCTGTCCCGGCGAAGACATTGCAGACCCTCGTGCGTTTGCATGAACGATGGGTGGAGTATCGAGGCAACCCTGATGCTAAAAGGATGGAGCTCTGCCAAGCGGATCTGAGCCGGGCAGCACTCGCGGGAGCGAATCTCGAACGGGCCGATCTGGAGGGTACGGTCCTGCGTCAAGCGAAGCTGTCTCAGGTCAACCTGTCTCAGGCTAGCCTTGCCGGGGCTGACCTCACCAAAGCCCTCCTAGAAGACAGTAATCTCTCCGGAGCCGATCTGCGCCGTGCCCGGCTCACTGGCGCAAATCTCTCCCGAGCCATCGGCGATGAAGCTGCGCTCTTCGATGCCATCTTGGTCGGTGCCAAACTACGCGAAGCCTCGTTCGAGCGGGCACAGTTGGAGGGGACTGATCTCACCTCTGCCGACTTGACCGACGGCAACTTCGTCGAGGCGTATTTTTACGGAGCATCCCTGAAAGGTGCGATCCTGGTGAACGCTGATCTGACAGGCGCCGACCTACGTCGCACCGTCCTGACCAACGCGAATCTGCACCGTGCCAACCTTCAGGGCGCGCTGCTGGACCATGCGCAACTGGAAGGGGCCCGCCTGATCGAAGCCGACATGGAAAGCGCCTATCTGGACGAAGCAAATTTACGTGACGCAAACCTGAAGGGAGCGATTCTTCGCGGCGCAGACCTCCGGTACGCCAATCTGCATAGCGCAGACCTGCAAGACGCCGACTTGGAAGGAGCCAACCTTGAAGAAGCTGCTCTGGGCAAGGCGGATTTGCACTCGGCGAAGCTCCGAATGGCCATTCTTTATCATGCCGTCTTTGATGAGACCAATCTCATGGACGCAAACCTCAACCGCGCGGTCCTGATCGGGGCCACAGGATTACGCACCAACTTCATGAACGGCGATCTAGGCGAAATCTATGCTCCAAAATCCTCTTTCCAGTACGCACAGTTCAACAGGGCCACTCTGGAATCGGCCAATTTGGTCGGCGCCGATCTTCGCGGGTCGAATTTCAGCCACTCCAACATGACCCATGCCAATCTTCAGGATACAAATCTGCAAGATGCCATATTTGTTTCCGTCAATTTGAGTGGTGCTCGACTGGACTCAGCAGACGTGAGTCGCGCGAACTTCGCGGGGGCCAACCTCTCGTCGGTCATCGGTCTTACGCAGGCACAACTCAATGTTGCCTGCATCGACGACAAGACCAAATTGCCACCTGGCCTTAATCGTCCCGCTCCCTGCAGTCCTGCCAAGAAATAGGTTCAACCATGACCTCCCAACACGAGCACACTGTAAGGATCACACGAGGGGAAGTTACTTTGGAGGGTATCCTCGGACTCCCCTTTGATCCGCGCGGTATCGTTGTCTTTGCGCATGCAGCGGCAGCGGGCGATTCAGCCACCGGAATATGTTCGTCGCCCGCCATTTATAGCAAGATGGATTCGCGACGTTGCTCCTCGATTTACTGACCGATGAAGACGCGGACGATCGGCGCAAGGTGTTTGATATCGACCTGCTGGCGGATCGGCTGTTACTCGCGAAAGACTGGCTGGAAGCGGAGCCTCGGACACAACATCTGAAGATCGGTTATTTCGGGGCTAGCACCGGCGCCGGAGCAGCATTGCAAGCTGCCGCACGTGGCGCCGAAGACGATGACCAGGTTCTTTTCACAGGTCAACAAATCGTACGCAGCCTGATTCATTTCAATCACCGGTTCATCGTGGCCACCGACGATCAATAGGGTATACCGCCACATGCCCTTGGTAATACGCGTGAAAGTGTGGTGTCTGGTGCGAAGCCTGAACATTGATCACTACTTATGCGCCCTTGCCTTTTAAGACCTGGACAACTAATCTTGCGCTCCACGGAAGAGTAGGAGCAAGTCCTAAAGAGCTTAGGAATGACCATCGAGGAAATCAGAGAGCTGGTTCGAGCAGGTCGCTATGAGGTCAGTCTTCATGCTCAACGGGAACGGCTGGAAGATGATTTGGATATCAACGAGATTGAGACCGCTTTGCTGAAAGGGGAACTCATTGAAGAATATCCCAAAGACCCGAGGGGCTCAAGTTGTCTCGTTGGCGGTCTGGCTGGACCCAAACAGATACATGTTGTGATAGGATGGGCCACGAGAAAACAGCAGGTTGAGAGAACTCTGAGAGTGATCACCGTATACATCCCAAGGCCGCCAAAATGGCCAGATCTCCGCACCAGAGGAACAAAGCCATGACCACCTATGCGGATTGCACCTTCTGTGGCGGCGAGGTGGAAGAACGACACATCAACTACGACTATCGTCGCCGTGATCACTTGCTCATCCTGCGAAACGTTCCGGCGGGTGTTTGCAAACAGTGCGGAGAGAAATATTTCACCCCCGATGTGCTCAGGCGCATGGATCAGAGCTTCCATGACATCTTCGAACGAGCCCAGCAGCCGGATCAAGTGTTAGACGTACCCGCCGTCAACTTCTGACGTTCCCACCCACTTCTCTTTCACTCAGAGTGGCGTCGAACTACTCGAAGAACTCCTGACTTGCGAAAAGAAGCTCATCGTCGTTCCCAGCGCGACTCACCTCTTCGAAGAACCTGGCACCCTGGAACAGGTGGCGGAGCATGCGACGCAATGGTTCCAACAATACCTGTGCACACCCTCGTAACGGATTTCACTCAGCCATGTTGTAACCCATGTCGCCCCCAAGTCACGTGCGAAAAGGCACTCGACGAAGGTTTAGAATTGACAGGGGCTAATGGAATCCCACTGAGTTCCAATGTATGCGGTTGAATAGCCAAGCATGGCGGGAATAAGACGACGGTTGATACCCCTCAAGCACTCCGTATAGTAAAAAGACTTTTGCCCTCCTGAACTGCACGGTTGGCCACCGTCCCATAGAGCTTCGTGAAACAAGGCATTGCGTAACTTCGCAATCTCCGAGCTCAGGCTGCTATTGCAGTACAAACCGTATCCCCCACACATCGCATCAATTCGACCCGCATGTGATGGTGGGCTTCGAACTTGCCCAAGCTCCTTCGCCTGTTTATAGCAGGCATCAAAAACCATGTAAGCTATCATGAACCTTTCCCAATCCCATTCGTACAGCTCTAATCTGGAATTCATATAGAGAATGTTCGTGAAATGCCTTCTGGTCTCCATAGACCAGTTTTTCCAAACAGAATAACTTTCCGAGAAGAAATCAACAGCCTTATCGTCTCCCACATATGCGTTATGTGATTTCTTCATCTTGACCCGCCCGTCGAACCACCAGTCATGAAATTGCAACCGATAGCCATAGAGATAACCTGCTAGATACATCAAGAAAGCTCCGTCGTTTCGTCTAAGATCATTATCAATGGGAGTCTGCTCTAACTGGATCCCATGCGAAGCTGGCAAACGATGCAGATGGGCAGGACGTTCAGTTCCCGAAACCGCTTTCCAATCCCATTGATCTTCAGGCAAGAGTTGTCCGTCTAGGATTTTTGGCTGTCCTCGCATTTGTTTTTCAAGTGGAGGATAAACAAACCCATCAGCGTTGGTAGCTGACCGAACTGCAGTCATTGTCTCATTGAAATCTTCGAGGAGCGAGAACGCTCCACCTGAAAATGAAATGGTTTTATCGATCGGCAAGAACCCAAATTTTCCAACATTCGTATCCATGTCGCTTGAGGTCAAGACCGGCCACAGTCCTCCATACTCACGCACTCGGGGAGAGCAGGAAGTCGAAGTCGGCTTTCGTCAGGACGCCTTGCCCAGAGCCGCGCACCACGCCGGCCATGACTGCGTCGTACAACTCAAGCTTCCGCTGTTTGAGCGCCACCATCTTCTCCTCGATACTGTGGCGCATGAGAATTCGCACGATCGAGACGGTCTGCCGTTGCCCGATGCGATGCGCGCGGTCCGACGCCTGACGCTCCACCGCCGGATTCCACCAGGGGTCCAAATGAAAGACATAGCTCGCTCGGGTGAGATTCAGCCCCTGCCCTCCCGCCTTGAGACTCAAGAGAAACACACTCGGCTGTTCACTGGTCTGAAACGCAGTCACGCGGGCCTTGCGCGCAACCGACGCCGTGGATCCATCCAACCGGTGGTAGGACAGCCCATGCCGAGTGCATGCTTCCTGCACGAGGTCCAGAAAGCTGGTGAACTGCGAGAATACCAAGGCGCTGTGCCCCTCATCGCGCAAGACCTGGAGCCGCTCCACCAGGAAACCGAGCTTGGGGGAGGTCTCATCGGTTTGCTTCGTCAGGAGGCGGGGCGAAAGACAGACCTGCCGCAGTTTGAGGATAGCCGTGAGCGCGATAAACTGGGCCTGCCCGGAAGTCTTGGTGCGATAGGCGTCGTCGATCGTTGAGCGAACCTGATCGACGGTCTGTTGATAGAGTGCCTTTTGCCGATCCGTCAACTCAAGGAAGACCTCGTGCTCGATTTTCGGCGGGAGGCCCTGGAGGATCTCGGCCTTGGTTCGCCGCAGAATAAAGGGCCGCGTCCGGCGCAGTATCCGATCGAGCGCGCGACCCGCGACACGTTTCAGGTCGGTCTTGAAGTGATCGTACTCACCCAGGAGTCCCGGCACGCACAGGTCGATCACGGAGAAATACTCGCCCAGATGGTTTTCAAGTGGCGTACCGGTTAACGCAATCTTGAACCGACCCTGGAGCCGGCGGACCGCGCCTGTGGTGTCCGCCTGAATGTTTTTCACCGCCTGTGCTTCGTCGAACACGATCACATGGAACGCCGTCCGCGCTAAGGTGTCGATATCCCGACGGGCCAACCCATAGGTCGTGAGCACCACCTCGCCGTCTCCAGCGTCGAATGTCCGCTCGCGACCGCTATAC
Source organism: Nitrospira sp. CG24B (assembly GCA_002869845.2). GTDB lineage: Bacteria > Nitrospirota > Nitrospiria > Nitrospirales > Nitrospiraceae > Nitrospira_D. The sequence goes on from NEWS02000004.1 coordinate 1,672,864, forward strand.
GCATGAACCTTCAACCCGGGCGCGAAGCGCGCCAGCTCCTGTTCCCAGTTGAAGAGCAGACTTGTCGGCACGACGACCAGATGAGGGCCCTTCACCCCGTGAGCCGTCTTGATGCGTCCCTCCTTGATCGCGGCCAACAGGCAAATGGTTTGGAGGGTCTTGCCCAATCCCATATCGTCGGCCAAACAGGCACCGAATCGATGCTCGTAGAGAAATGCCAGCCAGGCGTAGCCGTCCTGCTGGTAGGGGCGCACCTTCGCGTGTAGGGCCTTCGGCAACAGCGGCGGTTCGATCCGCTCAAATCCCAGCAAGCGCGCCAACACCGCCTCGTCCTCGGCTGGCAGCGACACAGGAATACCCTGCTCGCGCAGCGCCAGCCAATCGAAGATCTGCAACCGAGGCACACGCACGACGTGCGCTGCTTTCCGATCCTCCGGCGCATCACCTGTAAGGCCGATGATCGCGCGCAACCGCTCCATAGTCTGCCCATCCAAGACCCGCAAACCGTGCCCAGTGTCGATCATGCCGCCCTGCCGGACGGCCGCCCGCCATTCCGTCTCGTCAATCACCACCCCGTCGCAGCGAATCTCCGGCCGGATCTCGAACCAGTTGATCCCGGTCCCCTCTCGATCCTGACGCCCAACTTGGACAGTGCAATCCCACCGAACGGGCCGGAGCGGTTTGTCTTCGTACAGCAATGCAATCCCGGCCGCCGTCAGCTTTTCCAAAAGCTCCGGCAACCGCTGGAACAGCACGAGCGGGTCGATCATCATCGCGTCGTACGAGGGCATGCCGCGAAACGCGTCCAGACCGAAAACCTCGAATGGAATCCGGTACAGCAACACTTCGCGAGGTTTGTCGATTGCTTGCAATGCCCACCGCCCTCCTTGGACCTGCAGCCGCACATCTTGACTGGTGTACACCGACAGATGGTGCCTCAGCCATTGAGCGGCCTCAAGACGGATGCTCCTCGCCCAATCGCTCTGATCCAACGCCGTCTTGATGCGGCGATCTCGTTCCTTGGCTTCGCCCACTGTGAGCAACGTAAAGAACAGATCGTAGAGTCGGCCTCTGCGTTTCTGCGTGCGCAACGGTGCGGACACGGCGCGGCCCTGCCCCAACGCCCGGATGAAGGCAAAGGTCGAGGCGCTCGGAGCAAATCTGGCGTCACCGCGACGGCATTCCATCTGTAGCATCCATGCGGTGGTCGGCGCGGCGGCCTCGGCTGGGAGCGGCGCCAGAATCAACGCGTATGACACCTCATCGCCTACCGACACAGTGTCGGAAGAATGAACCGGCGCCTCTTCCCCACCCACACGCAGCAGAACATCACGGAAGGTCTTGTCGGCCTGTTTGCGGATCAAATCAATTTGAGCGGACTGGAATTCGTCTCGTGAGACAGTGAATTCCACGTCATGGTGAAGGCCCTGCCATCGCCCATGGCCCTGGCCGTCCGGCAAGGTCACCGCGCACAATGTCCCAGCTGGTCCGCCTGCATGGTCATCAGCGTTGAAACCTTGGAAACCGTTGCGTAACGCACGAAACGAAGCCCATCCGCTTTCGTCCTCCAAGCAGAGCAAGCGGCGGCCAGTCACATCGACCACGAAGCCGCGAATACGGACGATTCTGTCGAGCGCCGTTCCGTCGGCGATGCAGACCGCGCGAATCCTCACGTCATCACCGGCAAGAGCGATCTCGGTCTTGCTCCGACAGGTGACCGACGGAGCCCATTCGAGGGCGATAGACTCCAGGCCGGCTTTCAGCACGATCGGGAACCGGCGCTTGGAGATACGGAGATAGCGCTCTAAGGGCTCGTCCCCATACCCTGACGAAAACCAGGACGCATTCAGGAGTGGCCGCAGCTCTGGCGGTAACGCGGGGGTCCACCCTGCAGGAACCCGCACACCGTTCCGATGGATCACAAGTTGCGGAGACGGCTGGCCGGTGTCGATCACGATTTCATAACCCGACTCAGGGAGACCGTCCCCATCCCGTGAGGGGACCGTCCCCTTGATGGAACCTGTCTGGGCGAGGTCGCCGAGCAACTCAATTCGGAGCGCGGCTAGGTGGGCTTGTTGCCGATCGGACAATGGGAACGTCTCGGGCGACAGCAGATGTTTGGTGGCAAAGCAGACACACAGGATATGCTTGCATAGCCGATCAAAATCCCAGGCCGGACAGTCACAGAACGAAGAGAGAAACCCCTCGTCGAGAGAAAAGATGACTTCGTACAGGCTGGTTCCCTGCACCTGCGCCGTGAGCGTGGCACCGTCCTTACCCCAGACATAGTGCTGAAGCCGTTGCTGCCGGTAATAGTCATATCCCCTGAGCACCGTCTCTTTAGGGGCCATCGTGTACAAATCGTTGACAGCGAGAGCGCGAAATGCGGAAACAAGGGCTGCCGAGGCTGGCGTAGGAATGAAGGGGCTTTCCTTCGTGTCAGAAAAGGGACGTTCCCCCCCTCTGCGACGGGACGCAGGTGTCTTGCTCATGGTGCGACACTATAGCGACCGGGAGAGAGCCTCATCAAGCAGCGTTGGGTGATTGCTCGCGCAGCTGCCTATGGGCGGTTGCAGGAGACGTGCTTACGAATACGGTGGGTTAAATTTCTCCTTCACGACTTCCAGCACTTTCCTCGCTGCGTCGTTCGCGGAAAGCTTCGTTGTATCTATGACCACGTCGGGATGGACCGGCGCTTCGTAGGGATCGTGCAACCCTGGCACGGTCGAGGATTCTCCCTGTTGGCCTCGCTGATAGGTGCCCTTGTAGTCGCGCTGCATCGCCAGTTCCAACGGACACTCCACAGCGACCTCGATGAGCTGAGGAATCAGGCTACGAGCAAAGTCTCGATACACCCGCCTGTTGGCTGTTGCATCGAAGAGGACGATGACGCCATGAGCGATCAGTCTTGCGCCCATGAGCGCGAGTGAACGATAGAACAGATCCCGTTCTGCACCACTGTACGTCGGATGAGGTGTCAAGACTCCACGGACCACATCCGATTCAAGTACTTCGACAGGACCAATTTCTTCCAGCTGTGGCTTCAGCACGGCTGCAATCGTACTCTTTCCGGACGCAGGCAGCCCTGTGAGCCAGATGGCGAACGCCTTTGATGTGGCCTCAATCGTCATGGGTCAGCCAGCAAGAGAGACATGGGCGTTCGTTCTATCAGCTGAGGCAAACCGCTAGCGAGTGACGGACTCTAGCAGTCTGCTGAAAAACTCGGTTGATACATCAACCACCGTTGAAATATGACAAAAGAAAGCATGACACGATAGACCCCAGGATGCTCAAAAAGTCCGTCCAGCAAGACCGCAGCGAGCGAAGAGGCGAGGCGTACGATTCGGTACGTTGAGCCTCTGAGCGATGCGAGAACGCCGCTGGCGGACTTTTTCAGCATCCTGCTAGAGTCCACAATACTCATTCACTCGACCCGGCTCAAAGCGCGGCACATCAAGTACGTTTTCAATGAAACGGAAGATACTGCGTCGGATGTCGATCGACAGATTGGGATACCAGAGCGGGCTGGCCACGACCAGGCCGCGAAAAGCGAAGAACGGCGCAGCCGTTTCCGTAACTTCTTTGTCGCCGCTGACCTCCACATAGGTGTCCCAAAACAATCGGAACAAGATCTCGAACGGCCCCTGGAGCTTGCCCCGGCTGATCAATGAGTTCAGGAGATAGTTGATCGTCATCGCGGTCACGTCGTCCGCCGGCTCGCCCCATTCCCCTCGTGATCGATCCAACACCGCAAAATCCGTCCCGGTACGGAACAGCACATTGTAAGGATGGAAATCCCCATGAACCTGGGAAAGACGATTGACCTTGTCACGGAGGCGCCACCGCCACTGGTTGCAGGCCTCTTCCACCGTGCGCAACAGATCGCCTGTGATAAAGCCACAACGCTTGGGATAGCTATCGGTCAACCCCATGATGCATTCTCCGTGACCGATCAATTCACGCAACCGACGCTTGTAAAGATCAGCGTCTCGCCGTTTCTTGGCATGGATTTGAGCCAAGTAACGAGCCAACGCGACGGTCCGTTGCCGGTCTAACTTTCGTAATCTCCCGCCTTTTGCCAGCCGTGCAAGATCCGCATGATAGCTTGCGCCATCGGTCCATTCATTCAGCACGAAAAACTCACGTGCCTCCGCGAGGGAAAAGAGCGCCTGGTTGGCGTCGAAGGCGCCCACATCGAGGGCCTTCACATGGTGTGATAGACGTCCATAGGAGTCGTAGTCCCACAGCATTGCCTGAGCGCGATCGGCCATATGTTCGTGCCCGAACGGACCCGGCTTCATCGTTTCGAGCACCGCGGACTGAACCAGCCGCCCGACTCGGAACGTCAATTTGACGGGTGTGCCGTACCCATACCGTTTTTGCTCTCCCTTGGAACTTTCTTTCCCGATGACTCCGTAGGACAACAATCGCGCCGTTGGGCCAAAGCGGGTCTGGAGATAGCGCTCCAGGGCTGGTCTGCGTAACATTGGCATGCTGAGAACGATCGCAATTCACGTACCCGGCATCGCTCTTCCAAACCCTGTGAAATGCCGCCAATCGTGAGTAGGCTGTTGCATTAGGCTCCACCGGTTAGCATTGCACTGTAGAAAAATGCACCAGGATGGAATGGCCGAGGATCACACATATTCACGTACGCCATCAACACGATGGAGGAAGCCGTGGAACTGCTTACCCGCATCGTATTTGGTGAGCGGAGGCTTGATGGGACCTACCCGTCCGACAGCGTCTTTGGGCGCGCCGCTCAGCGGCTGGAAGAAATGGCGCAGGCTGTGGCGGAATGGAGTGAAGGGGAAGGGGAAGAGAAACCGAGCGGGCATATCATCACGGAACCATGAGAAACGCAGCGATCTGCGCGTGAATCATTCGCGCTGCCTCGGCCTGAGGAGAGATAGAGTCTCCTCCTCAGGCCAGCCGCCGCAGCGAGCCATCAGTGGCTCATCGGTTGGCTGTAGGGATACGCAGCTGCTTGGGGTGCGATCCGTTCAATCATAATATCCAACGGAGTGACTGGCAGGTTCAGCGACCGCCTTACTAAAGAAAACCAGGACCCTGTGCAGGAAGTGAAGCCAGGCTGAATGGCTAGAACTGGCTCCTGACCGTCTTGGTTCGTTTGTTAATGATGCGTCAATTGATCGCGCGCACAGGTTTCTTCCGCCAGCATCCGTTGACCAACCGTCGCATCTGTGGGAATGAGCGCCATGCAGGCATTCATCGAATCACCTTGCGTCCCGGCGGATACACGGTTGGCGCTCTTCGCGAGGGCTGTTCCTACGATACCTTGATGGAGCCTTTCACTATCCTGACAGCTTTGTTCGGCGACCATCCTCGCCCCTTCGCTGGATTCGTTCGAAATGTTGGCGAGACACGCCGTCAAGAAATCCGACGACCCAATGGGGGCAGGCTCAGAGGGAGCCGACGACACGAACGGGCTTGCCGATGTTGGTTCCACGAAGGCCTGCTCCGATGCGCAACCGGCCATCACCAATAGACTAACGAGTCCACTCAGCAACGCTCCAACCGGCATTCGTTTCATAATTCGCATTCCTTCCTTGCTGAGGTTGAGGCTGTCGACCCGCCCTGTATAGCGAAGTCTCTATCTGGGAGCAAGCAATATTGTGGCCCTATGGCGAGGGTCCTCAGCGGTTGCGCGCGTAAGAAGATCTCTGGCGTGAATTCCTACAACTGGTCGAGAGGAATTCTTCGAGGTGGGCTTTGATGTGATCCCGCACCGTTCGAAAGGCCTGACGTTGTTGTTCAGGAGATCCAGTTACGACAGCGGGATCGTCAAAGCTCCAATGAAGCAACCGCCCCGTATGGGGCCAACGGGGGCACGACTCCTTGGCCCGATCACATACGGTAATGACATAGTCGAACGCCTGGTCAACGAACTCGTCCATCCGCTTGGACCGCTGGGCAGAAATATCGATGCCCAACTCACGCATGGCCGCCACAGCTCCGGGGTTCAGACTGACGGGATGCGTGCCGGCGCTCAAGGCGTCAAATCGATCCCCAGCCAGATGACGAAGTAATCCTTCCGCCATCTGGCTGCGAGCCGAATTCCCCGTACAGAGGAACAACACGCGCTGTTTCATGAACAGCAGGTAGTTGAGCAACAGGCCACGGGACTGGCCTCCGGTTTCGTCGCCCGGACAAACCCACTGAGGAACTTCCCATCGACGAGCGGCGCAATGGTATTGAGGTCGAGATCGGTTCCCTCGAACAGCTCCCGTGCATCGGCAGCCGTATAGACTCTAGTCGGCTCGATCGAGACTTGCTCGAACCCGGCTCGATTCAACTTCGTGATGTACTCCTGCTCCTCCAATGCTCCAGCGACACACCCGGCCCACAGTTCGATATTACGCCGGACTGCTTGCGGGATCTCCCCCCGGACAACAATGTCCGACACCGCCAGCCGCCCTCCTGGCTTCAATACCCGAAAGGCTTCAGCCAACACCAAGTCTTTGTCCGGCGATAGATTGATCACGCAGTTCGAAATGATGAGATCAACCGTGTTATCGGGCAAGGGAATATGTTCGATATCGCCCTTTAAAAATTCAACGTTCGTGACTTCTGCCTTCGCCTGATTAGCCCGTGCCAGCTCCAACATTTCGTCGGTCATGTCCAGACCGTAGACCTTACCGGTCGGCCCGACCCGCCGTGCGGAGAGCAGCACATCGATGCCACCGCCGGATCCCAAATCCAAGACGGTGTCCCCAGGGGCGATCTGTGCCAACGCCGTCGGATTCCCGCACCCCAACGACGCCGCCACGGCATCCTGAGGCACGGTGGCCGCTTCGCTGTCGCTGTAAAGATTGCCGGTGATAGGATCGAGCTGCCCCGCCTGCAAGACAGTCCCGGTCCCGCAGCAGGAACGCCGCTCCTGTTTCTGCGCCTGCAGAGCCGCCTGACCGTATCTGGTCTTGATTTCGTCTTTGAGCGTCTGTGCGTCATTCATGATTAACCTCCAATCAATAAATATTGATGCACGAGAACCAAAAAATCAGCAACAGCGGCCCGCAGAGACTGCTGACTTGGCTGCTTTTTTGAGAGAACCCACCAAATCCTCCAGCTCCTCAATTGCTTGAGCACTGAGTGAGTAATACATCCACCGCCCTTCGCGGCGATCCTCGACCAGCCCGGCATCCTTTAATACTTTGAGGTGAAACGAGAGACGCGACTGCGCGGCCTTCATCGAATCCATTAGTTCACAGACACATTGTTCTCCGTCTTTCAAACGGTCCAGCAACTCCAAGCGCGTTTCATCCGACAGGGCGTGAAACAGCGCAACCGCTTTCTTGGTCGAGAGAGCACTGGCAACCATGAGTGAACTGTATAACAATAAATTTTGATGAGTCAAGGGCCAGCGGGGAAGTGAGCTACATGAATCGTGCGACCTGCGGTTTACAAAGTTCAGAGAGACCTACCTCAGACAGCGTAACCCCACAAGAAACCACAACTCACGACTCCCCCGACATGGGGCGAGATGGGGGAGGTTTGCCCTGTCCTGGTAGCAGCGTGGTAGCAGAATCACGGTGGGAGAGCACGAATTTTGAGGAGTCATCCTCACATACAATTCATACAACTATTCCGGGAGGTATTCCCCCAGGTGATCCAGAAGAACCTGATTGAAGGAAATCCATCAACAGTTCGGGAAAGCGGTCTATGCCTTTGTCAATGACTCGCATAATCAGGTTGTTCAGAAACTCGGTTGGCAGGTTGCGGATTTTTTCTAACGCAGATGCCTTCTTTTCTTCAGGAATAGAAAGAGCCTGTACTTTGGCAACGAGGATTTGCCGGAGTTGGTCAGCGTCGAGCCGTACCGTTACAGTGTGAAGGATGGATCCGATGCCGCCATCCTCTTCCAGAAAATCCAGCCCAGTTTCAGTGATTCTGACATTTACTAGCTGCCCGGCAGAGGTGTGGGTTTTGGCCTCTATACCGGTGACTAAGCCATGACCTTTTAAATAGTGGAGATTGGGTATGAAGTCCGGATCGGACCCGAACCGCTGATTAAAGATGGCACTATGCTCAGGATAGGACTCCTTTAGCGTCTGGAGTATTCGAAGCTGTAAGGGGCGATTAAGATTCATGGGGCCGATTGTAGCGCAGGCATTTCCTTTCTTCTAGCTTGGAAAACTTGTGCTAATCGGCCTCTTTGCATGTTCGCTTCTTTTAGCTCGCTATGCTGACCTGCGGTTTCTTAGACCGCAGGATAAGAGGTTCAAAAACCCCTGTCGGATCCATGTTTCTAGACGTAGATTCTTAGCAGCCCCTGGGAAATGGGAACGGCTCGTCTGCTCCACCGCACGATATGACACAGCATTTGTGGGGGATTTCCCTCTGTGATACGCTGCCTACACGATTTCTCTTACCACAATCACAACGCCGAAGGGGACCCTCATGAAGATGCTTCACATTGTTTGTGGGAAGAGGTTAGAGAGCGAAATCTTGGCCATGTTTAAGAAGGTGGGGATCAAAGGATACACGGTGATCTCAGGCGTGGGAGGCAGTGGTGTGACTGGGACCGTCCCCGATGCCAACCACTCAGCCGATCACAACGCTCAGACCAATACCCTCTTCATGGTCGCACTCGGATATGAGGCCACGTTTCTGCCACAGATTGTGGTCGCGCTCAAAGAGCTTCGTGCAAAGCATATTCAAGGGCATGATGACCGCGAAATCCCGCTGAAAGTCTTTCTCCAACCCTGCGAGATCATCATTTAGAACTCGTACTCCCTGTTTGTTTGATCATCACGTCCTAACCCGTCCATTCTTTCCGTAAGTAACAAGAGCGGTCGGTTCTCTCAAGTTCCATCATTCGCTCTGCTCTCTCCCCTCTCACATGCACTTCCCGTATCATCTCCGGATCGATGGCCCCATCTACGATTTTGCAGTAGACTTGTCCCTATTAGACCCGTGAGACTACCTCGCGAGGTTTCCCGTGCTGGCCACCGCTGACTGACTCGTAAACCGTTGCCATGCCGCACTTTGAAACACATAGCATACGCCGCATTGGATGGCTCCGTGCGGCTGTTCTTGGCGCCAATGACGGTCTTGTTTCCACGGCGAGTCTCGTCTTAGGCGTCGCCGCGGCAGGCGCGAGTTCAACGAGTATTGTGATCACGGGCGTGGCCGGTCTTGTGGCTGGTGCCATGGCAATGGCTGCTGGTGAGTATGTTTCGGTGAGTTCGCAAGCCGACACCGAGCGCGCGGATCTAGATCGGGAGCGCAAAGAGTTAGCAGCAAACCCGGTGCAAGAACACCGCGAAATGACCGCGATTTACGTTGCACGTGGGCTCGATGCAGAACTCGCATCCAACGTCGCAACCCAGCTGATGGCACATGATGCACTCGGCGCGCATGGGCGTGACGAGCTGGGCATATCCGACATCGTAACCGCACGACCGGTTCAAGCCGCACTGGCTTCGGCTGTCGCATTTTCCGTTGGCGCTGTCCTCCCTCTCCTGGTAGTTCTGTTGGTGCCCGTCTCTGCGCTGATGTGGGCTGTTTCTGGAAGCTCGATCTTATTTCTTGCACTCTTAGGTTCCCTGGCTGCGCGTATCGGAGGTGCTTCTGTGATGGCCGCTGCCGCGCGGGTGACCGTTTGGGGCGCCTTGGCCATGGCCGTAACCGCTGGGGTTGGAGCTTTGTTTGGAGTGCCTGCCTGATCCCTGCCACTCCTGATCGCAGAACAATACGGCACTGGAAACCATGTTCAACAGATGGCGGAAGTCTGACCCATGCGAAGGCCTTAGTCGGAATCTCCCGCTGAGGCCGAAGGCAATGAAAGTTTCTGATCTGTTCCCTCAGTGTCCTTCTATCTTTTGCTTCCCAATTGTCCGGCCTATCACTTCATGTACGCCTCCAGCCACAAGATGCTGCACCAGGTTGTACAGAATGATGGGGACCATGACTCGTGGGTACGAGCCAAGCACAAGAGAGGCCAAGACCAGCCCGGTCCCGTTGTTATTCATCCCCAATCCATACATGAGCGAGACGCGATCAGCATCATCGACCTTGAACAATCGACTCAGCCCATAGCCGGAGCAAAAGGCCGTGACACAGAGGCCCGCAGTGATGGCCAGCGTCACCGCCAGAAAGTCATAATCTCGGTCCGCGATGGCCTGAGGAAGTGATACCGATCCGTTCGAATAGTTCAACAGCAACAAGACAACTGCATTGATCAGTTTGATGAACGGCATGATGGCCGTTAGTTGGGCTTCAGGCGCCGCGAAGCGCACAGCAAGGCCCAGCAGAGAAGGCAATACGATCCAGAGCCCCAGGAACGCTCCTGATCCATACGCAGCGAGTGTATGTATGACAGCCTCATATTCCTCCGTAGCCATCTCCCCGAACGTATACAGGGCGATAGGCGTCAGGATAGGGCTGAGGATGGTCGAGGCGAGGACTAACCCTAAGCTCAGCGCTAGATTTCCATTGGAGTTTTGTGCCCAGGCGGTTGAGGCCCCGGCAATCGGCATAGACGCCACCAACGCCAACCCGACGAGGATGTGTTGGGCTTCCTCCGGCTCATACCACAGCCGCATAATAAGAGTGACGAGAAAGATATAGGCCATGGGGATGATGAGATTGCCGGTGAGCCCCGCAAGCAAGACCCCTGTCTTCTTGGCCAATGATCTAAGGTGCGCAGTCTTGACCCCCAACCCTGCATTGAGCATCAAGGTGGCCAGCAAAAGCAGGAGGAGAGAAATATGCAGGGTCTCATCGACGATTCGGAGATCGCCGAAACTGACGTTTCGAATCCAGAGGCCGGCGGTTGGCCAGATGGCAGAGAGGGCGTAGGCGCCGATCAAAAACCAGAGCAGATGTTGATGGATAAACTGAGACAAGGAGAGAAAGCTGACATTGCGCCTATCCATGATTGCCTTCGGTACCACCTTCGCGCTTAGCGCAGACAGCCATTATCTCGGCGCTCGGCCTGTGATGTACACTCTTGGACCTCGCGGCAGCTGGATCAGCCGATCATCCTCTGCTTCGCCGCCTAAGACCCACTCGAAAAGCCGTTTGGCGTCATTCAGTTCAGGTTCGTTTGGGATGCCGTACTGCTCTTTCTGCATCAGTTCATCATAGAGCCCGATACAACCGTGAGAAGCGGGATACCCAGGTACGTCACGTCCGTGAATCCAGTAGGACACACCTTCGCGATTAATATAAAACCTGAGTGCATAGTTCATGGGGTACGGTCGGTTCGTACCTTCAATCATATAGAGACAGGATTCATGGGCCCGATGCGCAGCAGTCAGACGAAATTCTCCCACCGGTGTTGGATTCTTGACCTCTCCAGAGGCAATGGGCATGGCAAAGCGAAGAGATCCATATTCATAGGCCCCGAGAAATTGTTCAGAGAGATCAATCAGGACGAACTGTTCGTCCAATTCTGCAGTCGGATAAGAAAGGGGTAGTGGCGTAAATGCTTGCAGATCATAAAGCTGTTTGGGGACTTTGATGGACCGCCCAGCCTGTGCATGGCGCCGGTCGATGCGGTTGAACCGAACCACGTCGATCCAGTGCTCGCCGAAAAGCTTCTCCAACGATTCGCCCGCACGGAGCGTTCGGCACTCCCATTCTATGGTCGCATCGCTTGGATAGACGATGCTGCAGAGATCCCGATACTTTCGAGCCGATTCCGCCTCAGAGCCAGCGGAAAGAAGGAGAATGGTCGACACGAGTATCAGATGCGTTCTCAGACGTTTGAATTGACACCTCAGTTGCACACTTCTTAAAGTCAGGACCAGTGCTGGGATGCCTTCATATAACCGAACAGCAAATCCCGTCTGGCCAAAATCCCCACCAGCTTGTTATTCCTAACCACCGGAACGCGAGTCAAATAGCGATCCTGGAATAGATCGGCCACTTGGCCGAGTGTTTGATCCTCCGTCACGGTGACGGGATGGACCGACATGATCTCAGTCGCAAGAACCTTTCGAAGATCACGCCCCTCCAGCATGGCCTGGAGGAGATCATATTCGGTCACGATCCCGACCAATGTGCCATCCTCGTCCACGACCGGAAGACTCCCGAAGTTCCGATGGGTCATCATGTGGGCGATCGTCGAGGCGTCAGTGCGCGAGCTGCATCGTGTGACGGCGTCCTGCATCAGCTGTCCCACCGTCAAGGTCTTCGGATCGCAGGCCTTCAGGAAGAATTCGGTTTGTCTCATACGCTCCTCACTGTTATTGTTTGCCGCCAGTGGCGAGATAGGTTCGCAAGACATCGCGTCTTGCGATGATACCGACCAATTTATCCTTGTCATCCACAACAGGAACGCGAACCAGGTCGCTTGCGCGCAGCACATGGACCAACGTTCCAAGCGTCGTTTCTGGCCTGACTGAATAGGGGTTGGACGTCATGACATCTTTCGCCGAAACCGCGCCAAGCCGATGACCATCGTCGATGGCCGCCAGCAAATCGTGCTCGCTGACGATGCCAGCCAGCTTGCGCCCATTCTCGACGACTGGGACGGCCCCAAAGCCCTCGATCATGAGCGACGCAATCACATCTCCCTTCGTTCTCAGACGAACGGACTGGACTTCCTTCTCCATAACCTGACTAACTGTCATGAACTCAAAGTCTTTGACTTTGACGATCGTACCCCTCTTCGCCTTTTTCGTTTTTTTCATCGTCCCTCCTTAAGTCCTTCCGATAAGATTTGCCCCCTCGTCGCTGCCAGGTGTCAGTCCTCGGCGATCCGAATGACCAAGCTCCGATTCTCTGACTAGCGAAGACTGGGTGACACTCTGTGTACCGGACTCGATCCTGATCAATTTGAGCCGTCTAGAAGCTCGAGCTGACGCTATTCACCACAGTCACATTTCCCCCTCTGCTGCAAAATGCCTCAACCTCCCTCTGAACCTACACACCGGTTCTTTTGATAACTCCTTGGAAGTTGAACAAGTTTTCTCCCGTTATTCTCTATGTCACAGGCACATCCAATGCAGTTCTGATACCCGCAATCATCTCGACATCGTGTCCGTCACGAAGGAAAGGATCAGTCATGCGGATTTTATGTGCGGTCGATGGATCGGAATACTCGCAGTGGGGAGTCCAGGCACTCGAAGCCCTTGCGAGCCGAGAGCCTGAACACATCACGTTGCTTCACGTCGTCGACAAGCCGGCTCTCCAAGCACTCGCCGGGAAGAATCCCGTCCGGGAACGTCGAGTTCTGGCGGCCATGGAAAAGGCGGGAGGTAGTCTGCTCAGGGAGGCGGCGCGATCGGCGCACGTCGCCCTTGGTCAAGCAGCCACGGCGGCACGCTCAACCATCCAAACCATCTTGGCTCATGGCCCACTGGCAAAGACCATCGCCAGAGAAGCGCGTCGCGTGAAGGCGGATCTGATCATCATGGGATCGCGCGGACTCAGCGATATTCAAGGGTTCTTACTGGGAAGTATTTCGCGCCAAGTTGCCTCAATGGCTCCCTGTTCCGTGTGGATCGTGAAACAACCGACGCGCAAACTTCTCCATGTCACGCTCGCCGTCGACGACTCCAAGCCGTCACGGGCCGCTGCGAAGTTTCTGCGATCCTACCTTCCTCCGGAAACCGCCACCGTCACGATTCTCTCTTCAGTGGAGAGCCCCGTCACGGACTTTGCCGCCCGGTACTTATCCGAATCGCAACTGGCCGACTTGAGGAAGCCGGTCATGGAGCGGGCCGTCGCGTTCGTCAACAGCGTACGGGATGCGTTCATTAAAGATGGCTTTCTGGTCGTGACGCAGGTCCAGATGGACCACGTCATCGAGACCATCGTCAAACATATCGAAGCCAATCGTGACGAACTCTTGGTCATCGGATCTCGCGATTTGACGAAGAGCGAGCGACTCTACCTCGGTAGCGTCTCCGAAAGCCTGCTGAGACATGCTCCCTGTTCAGTACTGATCGTGCGAGGCGCCCGTGCCTGAGTTCAGCCATCACGACATTCACCAGCTTCCGACCGAAGATGTGCTGAAGCGGCTGGAAACCAGCAACGGTGGTCTGTCTTCCGATGAAGCTCAACGGCGATTGGCTCGATATGGACCGAATGTTCTCGTCGAGCCTGGTCACTACTCGCTCTTCCGTGGGCTCTTTCGCCATTTCACCCACTTCCTCGCCATCCTCCTCTGGATCGCCGCCGGCCTCTCCTTTGCGACCGACTTCATGCGACCCGGTGAGGGTATGGCAACGCTGGGTTGGGCCATCCTCGGCGTCATCATCATCAACGCCGGGTTCGCTTTTTTCCAGGAATACAAGGCGGAACATGCCGTTCAGGCACTCCGCCGCCTGCTGCCGAACAAGGCGTGGGTCACGAGAGGCGGGCAATCCGTCGAAGCCGTACGAAACGAAATCGTGCCCGGTGATGTGCTGATCTTAGAAGAAGGCGAACGGGTTCCGGCCGATGCGCGCCTCATTGAAGCGATAGGCATGCGGGTGGACAATGCCGCCTTGACCGGCGAATCAAGACCAAAACGACGGATGGCCGAGGCCACACAAGACGGACACTGGCTCGACCTCCCGAATCTTGTCTTTGCCGGCACCACGATCCTATCGGGACATGGTCGCGCCGTCGTCTTCGCCACTGGGATGCGTTCGGAATTCGGTAAGATCGCCGCGCTCACCACCGCGGTCGAAACCGAACTCAGCCCCCTTCAGCAAGAGATCATTACGGTCACGCGTATTGTCGGCCTCATTTCATTGGCCATGGGAGCCGCGTTCTTCGTGATCGGTGTCTCAACGGGACTCGGATTCTGGATCAGTGCGATCTTCGGCATCGGCATCATCGTGGCCAATGTGCCGGAGGGTTTGCTCCCGACCGTCACTCTCGCCCTTGCCATGAGCAGCCTTCGAATGGCGAAGCGCAACGCGTTGATCAAGCACCTACCCTCTGTTGAGACCCTCGGCTGCACCAAGGTCATTTGCACGGATAAGACGGGGACATTGACGGCAAATCGCATGAAAGTGGATCGATTCTTTGCCGACGGACTTGTGATCGAATCACGAGAGGGGTGTTTTTTCACCAGAGGCCGCATGATCGGTACCGCCGACACCACGCAATGGCGTTCCTTCTTTGATGCGCTGCTTCATTGCCACAACGCCAAGCGCGTCCGGAAGTCCGATGGACGTTTCGTGGTCACCGGCGATCCGACGGAAGTTGCGTTGTTGGAATTTGCCATTGAACATGGGCTGGCCCACCGACCTCCCCTGCGCCGCATGGGGGAGTTGGCGTTCGATGCGGATCGGAAGCGGATGAGTACCCTCCATTGGGCAGAAGGACGACTCATCGCATTCACCAAAGGCGCTCCGGAATCGGTCTTACCTCTCTGCGCCAACACTCACGTCCATGGTAATGCCATCACGATGACCTCGGATGAACGCACTCGCATCCTGAGCCAAAGCCGATCCTTTGCCGAGCAGGCCTATCGCGTGCTCGCCGTGGCCATGCGCGAAGTGGCTCATCAGCCTGAGCACATTGAAGTAGAGACGATTGAATCTGACCTGACGTTCCTTGGACTGGTGGCCATGATGGATCCGCCGCACCGTGAAGTGCCCGAGGCGATCACGAAATGCCAACGAGCCGGTGTTCGCGTCATCATGGTTACCGGCGACCATCCACTCACAGCACTGGCCGTTGCGCGCAAGATCGGCCTCGCTCCTGAACAGACGTTGGTTTCGAGCAGTTTCGTCCCGGTCATCGAAGGGCCGCAGCTCGATACGATGAGCGACGAGCAACTCCGTCGGCTGCTGACCCCGTCTCAGCCAGGCGAACCGGACCCAGTCTTTGCTCGGATGGCCCCGCGCCACAAGATGCGGATCGTGTCCACGTTCAAGGAGATGGGGGAAGTGGTCGGAGTCACCGGCGACGGAGTCAATGACGCACCGGCTCTCAAGAAAGCCGACATCGGCATCGCGATGGGCATCACCGGCACGGATGTCGCCAAAGAAACGGCCGACATGATACTGCTCGACGACAACTTCGCGACGATCGTGAGTGCGATCGAAGAAGGCCGCACTGTCTATGACAACATTCGCAAATTCTCGTCCTACATACTGGCGAGCAACGTCCCGGAAATCGTCCCATTTCTTGGCTATGGTTTCATCGGCATGCCGCTGGCCCTCACAATTCCGCAAGTCTTGGCAGTCGACCTCGGAACCGACATGATCCCCGCCCTGGGCCTCGGAATAGAGCGGCCACAATCTGATGTCATGGACCTTCCACCGCGCGCACGAAGCGAGCGACTGCTGAGCCTCCCGATCCTGCTGCGGGCCTATCTGTTCCTCGGGCTCATTGAGGCAGGGATCGCGATGGGAGGATTCTTACTCTATCTCAACAGTCAGGGCTGGACCTGGGGAGAACACCTGGATTGGTCCTCGCCATTATATCGGGAGGCAACAACCGTCACCTTCGCCGGGATCGTATTCGCACAAATTGCGAACGTGTTCGCCTGCCGATCCGACCATCTGTCGGTGGCTCGACTCGGATGGCTGACCAACCCGCTCATTCTGTGGGGGATTCTCACCGAGCTTATCATCTTGGCGCTCATCACCTACACGCCGATCGGGAACGAGATCTTCGGAACCAGCCCCTTGCCTCTCTGGATCTTCGGACCACTCGTGTTCGGGGCGCTGGCACTCTTGTCGGCGGAGGAGGGCCGGAAGTTCATCGTAAACCGTCGCACTCGTAGGGTTCATACTCATACCGAAACCACCCAGGTCACGAGCGCGTCATGATCACTGATCCCCAAGAACCCACCATGGTCGGCTGGCCGACCATCATCAACACAGAAGCCGTGGTGGCCGCGTTTCTTTTCTCTGTCGTCGTCGGGCTGTTCTTCGGTCTCTCTCCGGCGAACAAAGCATCGAAGCTGAACCCAATCGAAGCCCTACATTATGAATAGTCGTGAGACGGATTTCTGGAGCACATCGGCGGATGAGCTCCTCGACCGCATTCAATCAAGACCTGAGGGCCTTCGTACCGAGGAAGCACAAGAACGCCAAGCACGATATGCTTCTGTCCGGCTCAAGCCACACCAGGATATTCGCCCCCTGTTCGCGCTGCTCTCGCAATTTCGCAGTCCGATTATCCTTATCCTACTGTGTGCAGCAATTGTGTCGTTGTTCCTCGCCGATCGAACCGACGCACTCATCATCCTCACCATCATTCTGATCAGCGCGTTGCTCGGATTCTGGCAAGAGCACGGTGCCGCAAAAGCGGTTGCCGCATTGCTCTCACTCGTTCGGGTCAAGACCGAGATCTGGCGGGATGGCCGACTCATCGAAGTACCGATTGAAGAAGTCGTCCCCGGCGATGTCATCAACCTCTCAGCCGGATCCAGCATTCCCGGCGACGGGCTGGTAATTGAATCGAAGGACCTCTTTGTCGATGAAGCCATGTTGACCGGCGAAACCTATCCTGCTGAGAAATCAGTATCAGTCATTGCCGCCGCAGCCGCATTGAGCCAACGGACCAACAGCGTCTTCATGGGCACACACGTGGTCAGCGGACATGCGAAAGCCATCATCGTACACGTGGGCAAGGAAACGGAATTCGGCCGTATCGCCTCTCACGTGATGCTTCGACCTCCGGAATCCGAATTTGAGCGCGGCGTCCGGCGCTTTGGATATGTGTTGCTCGAAGTGACGCTCCTCCTCGTATTCACCATTTTTGCCATCAACGTGTACCTCCAGCGGCCGGTGCTCGACTCGTTTCTGTTTTCCATGGCTCTCGCCGTGGGCCTTACCCCACAACTCCTGCCGGTTATCATCAGCGTGAATCTCTCGCATGGGGCGAAACGCATGGCCCAACAGAAAGTGATCGTCAAACGCCTCGCCTCCATTGAAAACTTCGGGAGTATGAATGTCCTTTGCTCGGACAAGACCGGCACGCTCACCGAAGGCACGATGCGACTGCAAGCGGCGCTTGATCTGGAAGGTCTCCCCAGCGAGCGCGTCCTTTTCCATGCGGTTCTCAACGCCACCTATGAAACTGGCTTCATCAATCCGCTCGATGAGGCGCTTCGGACCCGATGCGTTGCTGATCTATCGGGATACCGGAAACTGGACGAGGTACCGTACGACTTCCTCCGTAAACGGCTGTCCATTCTCGTGGCCACACCCACGACCCATCTCCTGATTACCAAGGGCGCCGTGGAGCCGATGCTGACCGTCTGCACCAGTGCCGAATTGCCGGAGGGAACGACGGTTCCCATCGGGGAACGCAGCGAGAAGATTCAACGGCAGTTTCAGGACCTGAACCGACAAGGTCTTCGGACACTGGGACTGGCCTATCGAGACATGGGCGAGGCGCCTCATATCGACAAGACGCATGAAGCGGCCATGACATTCCTTGGACTCTTGGTCTTCGCCGACCCGATCAGATCGGACGTGACAGACACCATTACGGCCCTACGACAACTAGGCGTCTCACTGAAAATTATCACGGGCGATCACCGACTTGTGGCCGCGCATGTCAGCCAGCAGGTTGGGATGGACCATCAGCGGATCTTGACCGGGCAGGACCTTCGTCAGATGGCCGACGAAGCGCTCCTCCAACGGGTCAACGACATTGATGTGTTTGCTGAGGTGGAACCCAATCAAAAAGATCGCATTATTCTGGCCCTGAAACATTCCGGGAATGTGGTGGGCTATATCGGTGATGGTATCAACGACGCACCGGCCTTGCACGCGGCGGATGTCAGCATCTCCGTCGAACATGCCGCCGATGTGGCGAAGGATGCGGCGGACATCGTCTTGTTGGAAAACAACCTGACCGTGTTGGTGCATGGAGTCCGTGAAGGACGGACGACCTTCGCCAATACGCTGAAGTACGTCTTCATGGCAACGAGCGCTAACTTCGGCAACATGTTCAGCATGGCCGGCGCCTCTCTGTTCCTACCGTTTCTCCCTCTCCTGCCGAAACAGATTCTCTTGACGAATTTACTGACCGATATCCCCGAGATGACCATCGCAACCGACAGCGTCGACCCGGAGCTCATCGACCGGCCACGACGGTGGGACATCGCCCTCATTCGAAAATTCATGCTGACGTTCGGACTTGTCAGCTCTGTGTTCGATTATCTGACGTTTGGAGCGCTACTGTTCGTGCTGCAGGCTTCGCCGGAGCAATTCAGGACTGGATGGTTTGTGGAGTCGGTCATCTCCGCATCAGCCATCGTCTTGGTCATCCGCACCAGGCGTCCCTTTCTCACCAGCAGGCCGGGACAGTCTCTCGTTCTGGCCACCGTTGCTGTTGTAGGAACCACGCTGCTTCTTCCCTATCTGCCGATAGCTGCCGCGTTTGGATTGACTCCGATGCCGCCGTCTTTCCTCTTGCTGTTGGCAGTGATTTTGGCCGGCTATGTCCTGACGGCTGAGCTGGCGAAGCGATGGTTTTATTCAAGCAGATGAAACGGAGCTAGAGATCGGAAGTTGGCAAGAGTTGGTCGATACGACCCCGCTACATCGTGAGCACGACTTCCACCTCGCCGGTTCGGCGGGTCACTCTTACCGCCACTTCGTTCTCATGACGATCGAGCACGAGATCGAGACGCGCGGTTCCAACCGAGAGGTTCCGAATCTCGACTCGCTCGAGGAACGGAGGCAGCACGGGACGGACGAAACTCACGAGACGACGAGACGCATCGATCTGTAGGCCCAGGCAAGCTTGCAGCAGCAGGAAGCCCGCGCCGGCCGCCCAGGCTTGCGGCGAGCAGGCGGTCGGATAGAGAGTGGGGCCTTCGCCTGGCCGTCGGGTGAATCCGCAGAATAATTCCGGCAACCGATGGAGCTCGATGAACAGGCTGGCATCGAAGATGCCGGTCAAGACTTTCATGGCACCTTGCTTGTCGCCGTACGCTGCCATGCCGGCTGCAATCATGGCGTTGTCATGAGGCCACACCGACCCGTTATGGTAGGACATGGGATTGTACCGGACCTCCGATGTGGCGAGTGTTCGGATGCCCCACCCGCTGAAAAAGTCTTCGGTCAGCAATGCCCGTGCTGTCCGCATGCCACGCCCCTGTTCGGCAATGCCTCCGTAGAGGCAATGGCCTGCATTCGAAGAGCGGACACGGCACGGCTGTCCCCTTCCGTCCAGGGCCAAGGCATAGGAATCGAGCTCCTTGCACCAGAACGCTCGCTCAAATCGCTCTCTCAGCGAGTCCGCTTCTTTCAGCAACCGATCGGCATGATCGAAATCGCCCAGCAGTCGAGCCAACTCTGCTGCCGCTCGTTTAGCTCGATACACGTAGGCCTGGACCTCGCACAGCGCAATCGGTCCATCTGCAGCCGTCCCATCGGCATGAAAGACGGCGTCGTGGGAGTCTTTCCATCCTTGGTGCACCAGTCCGCTGGCGGTCTGCCGAGCATAGGTCGTGAACCCCATACCAGTGGGATCGCCGTACTGATCGATCCACTGGAGAGCGAGCTGAATATGCGGCCAGAGTGTCGTAAGAAACCGGCGATCGCCGCTCCGTTCGTAGTACGCGCCGGCCAGAACAATGAACAGCGGCGTGGCGTCGACACTGCCGTAGTACTTGCCGAAGGGGATTTCACCGAGCGCCGCCATCTCCCCTTGACGCGTCTCGTGCAAAATTTTTCCAGGCTCTGCATCCTGTTCTGGTCGCACTTCCGTGGCTTGTGTCGCTGCCAAAAACCCCAGCACACCCCGCGCGACGGTCGGATTCACCCAGAGCATCTGCAGCGCGGTGATGATGCCATCTCGGCCGAACGGCACGCTGAACCAGGGCACTCCGGCGTAGGGATAGAATCCCTGCGGAGTCTCCGAAATCAACATGTGGAGATCGGCAATCGACCGGTTCAACCAGTGATTGAATTGCTCGTTCGATGTGTAGACATGGGCATCGGTAGCTTTGGCTTTCTGTAACGCGCGGTCGGCCTCGCGGTTGGCGCGGTCGTAGGAGAGAAACACCCGACTCCGCCGTGGCTTGATCTCACAGGAAATCGAGATCTCCCACGTCATCTCGGCATGCGAGGGAATGTTGGCCTCGATCTTCAATCCCTCAAGCGTCACCCGCTTCGGCGTCGGAGAGCACCTGATAGAGGTTCGCCGGATGGTCTCATCAAGTCCTTTGTACCCCAGGACCAGCCCTGTCTTCGATCGAATGGTGTTAAGCCGCCATCCTCGACGAGGTCGCTGTCGCCCCCTCGCTTCAAAGAGATCAGCGAAATCCGTATCCATGGCGATCGTGAGCACAAGGGGAAAGGTCCGGGTCCCGTAGTTATGCACGCGGATGCGCTCATGACAGGTCCCTTCCCAGAGAAACCGCGTACGGCACAGATGGAGCGTGCCGCGCGGCACAGGCCGTTGCTCATCCAGCATCAGGTCAGGGTTGGTAAGATCGATCCGCACGAGCGCATTATCTTCTTTCACCATGGCGCTGAGCAGCATCGGGCGCTGCGCCCCGAGCGAAAGCTCGAATCGGGAGAGGAACCGTGTCCCTTCATGATAGAGCCCCTGCGGGCCCGGGAGGACTTGGTGAATGTCACCGTACCGATCGAAGACCGCGAAGGTCTCCCCCTGCTTCAACACTTCCGTACGGCCATCCGCCAATGAGGATGAGGCGCGGATGTAATATTGATCCTTCAATTTGATAACATCGTTCATGAAGCGCTCCCTTTTCTACCCTGCGCCCGCTCGACTCATTCGGATAGCCCCCAGGCCCGTCAGCAAGAGAACCAGCGCAATCCCTAACAGACCGGTTTCAGGACCCTGGTGTTCCGTGATCCATCCGAATGCGGAGATCCCTCCGATGGCGGCAGTCATGGCCCCGGTTCCATAGAGGCCTAACACTCGACCGATCATCTGGCTTGGCGCGAGCTCTTGAATGATGCCCCACGCAATTGGGGTAAACGCACCCATCCCACAGCCGATCACTCCCATGAGAAGCCCGGCGAGATACGGATCAGGTGTCACGGTCAACACACAGAGCGCTACACCGCTCAAGACACTGGTGGCCATGATCAGACGCATTCGATCCTTGACTCGCCAATCCGTCACCCACAGGAGTCCGATCGACGTGACCAATAATCCGGCGCCGAGCGCCGACCAGAGATAGCCGACCTCGACGGGGCCCAGCCCAAGCATCTTCCGAGCGAATACTGGGAAAAGCGCATTCAGCGCGCTGGTGCCGAACGTATAGAGAGCAGCGATGCTCGTCAAGAGCAACAATCTTGGTTGAGTGACGACGCTGTAGCGAAATCCTTCGATCAGATCTTGCAACATGGTGGACCTGGCAGCAGGTGAAGAAACAGGTGTGCCTGGGTTGCGAAAACGAACCAGCAGAAGCAACGCAGCCGAAACCATATAGGTCGCGGCGTTGAGACATAGCACCTCTTGTGATCCATACGCGGCAATACCAAGCCCGCTGAGCGCCGGACCGAAAATAATACCCAGACTGGTGGTGCCTTGCAGAAGCGCATTGGCCGCCGTGAATTGCCTCTTCGGCACAAATGCGGGGATCGCCGCCGTAAGCGCCGGACCAAACACCGCCGTGGCGATGGCATGGAGAAACACCAGCACATACAACACCGATACCGTAAAGGATTCCACGGGGATGAGACAAGGAATCAACCCGATCAACAACGCGCGCAACACATCGCTGGTGATCAGGAGCACCTTTTTCGGAAGACGATCGACATACACGCCGATGAGAGGGCCGAGAACAATCGGGGGGATCGTCTGCAGCAGACCGATCACAGAGGTCTTGAGGGGTGACCCGGTCACTGCGTAGACGAACCATAACAGCGCCAGCTTGGAGACGCCGTCGCCTATTTGCGAAATGAGTTGGCCCGACCAGACAAGTCCGAAATCGCGGGTCAGAAGGAGTGGACGATTCTCGACCGAGCCGGTGCTTACGTGCTCCGCTGTGGTGGGAGCGCCCGCCAAGGAGCCGGGGCGTCCCTGCATCAGCTCTCACCTTCCAGTCGTATCTTCTCAGTGTTGACGGCTCGGACACCCGGCACTTGACGGGCTGTCTCGGCAGCTTCGAGTGCGATAACCTGGAAACGTACAGTTCCATTGAGCAGGACAACACCGTCCTCGGTCTTCACCTCGAAGTTTGTTGCTTTCAAGGTGGCGCTCTTGGCGAAACGTTCTTTAATGAGCGCCGTCAGAATTTCATCCTGTTTTTTCAGCAACGACTTTGCCAAGTCCTTGTCCAGAATAATTTTACTGATGACGGTCTTCACGCCATGAACGGTCTGCGCAACTTCCGTTGCAGCAGCCTTTTCCTCTTCACTCGTCACACGCCCACTCAAGGTAACCGTTTGCTGATCGTCCTCCACCTCAATCTCGTAGTGGAAGAGCCGTGCATCTCCCATTAGTGCAAGCTTGACGGACAAGATCAGCGAGCCAAGCGCTTTCTTGGGCGTCTCTTTCACTGGCTCTTTCTCCTTGACCGACTCTTTCTCTTTGGCGGACTCCTTCTCTTTCACCGACTCTTTCTCTTTGGCTGGCTCTTTTTCTTTGAGCGGCTGTTTTTCTTTGGCCGGATGCTTGTCCTTGGCCGGTTGCTTCTCCTTGACCGGCTCCTTCTCTTTGACCGACTCTTTCTCCTGTGCTGGCTCCTTCTCTTTGACTGACTCCTTCTCCTGAGCCGGTTCCTTCTCTTTGGCTGACTCCCTCTCCTTCATCTCCGGTTCAGACAGCCCATCAGACTTGACGGGAGGTACGAGCTGTGATGGCGCTTTATGTTCAGATGATGGCTTGTGCGGTGCCGGCTGACTGTCGGTATCGGCTGGGTGGTGCTGCGGGCGTGGTGTATGCTTCTCCGGCACCACCTCTTTGTGCTCGGTCGACGTGTCCGTCTTCGGCGCAGGAGCAGGCTGCGGCTTCGCCTCCGTCGCACCTTCTTTTTCTTGTGTCTCAGAGAACGCTGAACCCGCACCTATCGGCACCAGTACCAACACATTCAGACCCAGAACGATCAGCGCTCTCGACGATGTGATCATCGCGCGAGTCCTCCTCGTGAATATCACTCCTGAGATGTTCTCAGGCATTGTAACTCGCTCATGATGCGCTGTCATCTGCACCTAGGCGAGAGAACCCCCATCGTCAAGGGGCGGCTCCGATTGACGTGCCTCCGGTCGAGCCGGAGGCTTCTGTCTTGTCGTTCAACCAGGCCGTGAGGTCCGGTTTCTATGATTGGGCAGTGCTTGGCTGCGGGGTAAAGGAGCCAGATGGAGAAACGGCCAATCCTCGGGGGTGTGCTTTATAAAAGCTGAAGAGCCACGCGGTCGCAGCCGTCAGAAGAAGAATGAGACTGATCCCTCCTAAACTGGCGGCAGGACCGATGTGATCGGCCGCCCATCCAAAACCAGCCATTCCAGCCATCGAAGAGGCCATCCCCCCCGTGGCAAAGCTCGTAAAGACTCGCCCGAGGAGATGCTCCGGCGTCAATTCTTGGAGCATCGTCCATACCAAGGGCGTAAACATGGCGGTGCTTCCCCCAATCACCGCAATCAAGACTCCAGCGGCGACGGGAGTATCGAAGAAACCAAGTGCGGCAACAGCAATGCCGCCGACCGCCAAGGCGCCGGACATGAATCGCAGACGCCACGGTACGTTGCCCTGCGCAATCGATGTCAAACTGAGAGACGCGAGCACCATCCCGACGCCCAGCGCCGACCACAGCCATCCAAGCTGGATGGGACCCACACCCAGCACGTCTTTCGCAAAGACCGGCAGGAGAAAGATGAAGGCACTGAAGCCGACGCTATAGAGGGTGGCCGTCAACATAAGCAGCGTGACGGTCTTCTGTTCGACGAACACGAAGCGGAAACCCGCCCTCAAATCGCTGGCGATGCCTTCCGTCAACCCTTTGCGTGCAACATGGAAACGGTCGATCGTTTCATGCACCCGAATGGGGAACAGGCAAAGCGCAGAGATAAAAAACGTGGCCGCATCGACATAGAGCACGTTTTGCGCTCCGATGAGCGCGATCCCGAGGCCACTGACGGCAGGACCCACAAGAAGCCCGACGTTGGTCGTCGTCTGCAGTAAGGCATTGGCGGCAATCAACCGCTCTTTGGGCACAATAAGAGGAACCGCCGAGGTCATAGCTGGCCCGAAAATCGTGGAAAAGATTGCGGTGGCAAACACAAGGATATACAGCCGATCAAGCGACAAGGCCCCCATGGCAAAAAGCACCGGGATCAAGAGCACCATCAGGGTTCGGAGAAGATCCACCCCGATCATCACCGGCTTCTTTCGAACGCGATCCAGATAGACACCAATGAGCGGCCCAAACAGCAGGGGGGGTAGTGTTTGAAGCAGTCCAACCACCGCCATCTTGAGCGCCGAGCCGGTGAGGTCATATACAAACCAGAGCAACGCGACCTTATTGAGGCTGTCGCCGATCTGAGAGATTGTCTGGCCAGCGAACAAAAACCCAAAGTCTCTAGTTTTGACCAACTCCCAGCCTCGAGCACGGCTCGGAGTTGAACCAGTCTCTTGCGAATGAGTACGTACGTCAGACATGTCAGCCTCGTCCAAGAATCTTGTGTGGTTCAACAGCAAAGGCGTGTGCGGCTTGCGCGGTCCCGTCTTCGAGAAGACGCTCATAGAGCGCCACATAGTCACGTGCCATCCGCTCCGCCGTAAACCGCTCATCAAAGGCCGCCCGACAGCGCTGTCGATTGATGAGGGAGACCTGACCGACTGCGTCCACCATTTCGGAGACCGTTTCGCAGATAAACCCGGTGGCGCCATGATCGATGATTTCAGGAATCGATCCACGTCGATAGGCTAACACCGGAGTTCCGCAGGCCAAGGCTTCGATCAGCACCAACCCGAAAGGCTCCGGCCAATCGTAGGGACACACCAACGCCATCGCATTGCCGAGAAAATCGTCTTTCTCGGCATCGGAAATCTCTCCAACGAACTCAATCAGTGGATGGTTGAGCAACGGTTCAATCTCCGCTTCGAAGTAATTCTGGTCGGCCGGATCGACCTTTGCCGCAATCCGCAAGGGAAGGCCGGTGCGTTTGGCGATTTCGATCGCGTGGTCCGGACGTTTTTCAGGGGAGATCCTCCCCAGAAAGGCCAGATACCCTTGAGCCTGAGGATGAAACGTATAGAGATTTCGAGGAAGACCATGGTGGATGGTCGCCGCCCAGTTGGCCCAAGGCAACGGTTTGCGCTGGGCGTCTGAAATAGACACCAAGGGCATTTCCGGGAACTCACGGAAGACCGGTTCCAATTCGGGCAGATCCTGACGACCGTGCAAGGTCGTCACAACCGGAATGGTATTCCTGCGTGCCAACGGGAATCCGATGAAATCCAGATGTGAATGAATAATATCGAAGCCTCTCGCCGCTCCAAGGCCCCGTTCCTGAAGCATCATCATCGGAGCGTCTCGGTTGAAGATACCGGTATTCAACCGGAGGGCCTGTGGGCAGATGGCTTCAAGCCGCGCGGCTGTTTCTGAGTCGCCGCTGGCAAACAGCGTGACGTCATGTCCCTGGGCAACCAACTCTTCCGTAATATACGACACAATTCGTTCCGTACCCCCATACAGCTTGGGCGGGACGCTTTCCCACAATGGAGCCACTTGTGCGATTCTCATGAGTCTTCCTTTCTTCCTCTCGTGATCGACTGCGTTCGGTCAGTTGTCGGCTTGTTCGTGATTGTGTGTGAGGGCCAGTTCGAAATTGTGAACGTCAAATGATCGGCTGGAGGTGACACACCAGAGTCTCGATCGGGCACATGAGCCGTTGGTGTTGCTGGTTTGTCCGTCATTCATGAGCGTTATGCTACTCACCACAGCTTGTCCGGCTCAACGGACAAAACTTCTCGGAGCGAGCCGGAATATGTCCAGTCCTGGACGCTTGACTGAATAGTGAGCCTCATGGTTTGCACCCACCAGGAAAGAACCCCGCAGCTGACTCGACCTGATCCAAGCGTTTTACCAGCAACGAACATCGATAGCATCTCCACGGACGGGACATCGGGAACGCATCATCTCCCGTAGCGATTTCGACGGGTCCATACCCACCGACGATGCCGCAGGAAAGGATTTTCTCGCGGAACATCCTCCTACTGACTGATCCGCGCTGCCTTGACGATTTTCTCTCCTCTGACCTGCTCCAGAAATCGATCGGCTGGGACTGCCGGTGGAAGAATCCTGACTTCCTGCCAACCTTCGCTGACGGCTCCCTTGTGACCCTGCATTTCATGAACCCATTTGTCGATGCTTTCCTGACTGGTTCCATCGCTGAAGGTCACCCAGAAGAGAAACGGCATCTGCTGAGTCGCCTGGAGACTGTCAGCCATTTTCAAGAGCCGCTCAGGGCTTGGATCGACAGCTTTCGATGCACTCGCCACTGCCGTCTGCAACTTAGACTTCAGCGCCTGGTTATATTCTTCCAAGCTGACGACTTCTTTGGAGAGACGATGATTGTCTGCTGTAAGATTCTGGATGGCAGCTTCCAACTGCTCCTGCTCGACCCGCCCCCGGCTCGCCATCTGGCGTGTCTGGCGATCTGTCTCGCGACTGACTGTTTCCAGCCGCTTTTCGATCTCTTCCCTGACAGTCAGCACGTTAGACTCGAAGGACTCCTGCGTAGACGACAGCTTGGCCATGGCCTGTTGCAGCTGCACCACGCCTTTTTGTTGAGACCCGAGCGCGTCATCAACCTTCGTTTGCATCCGTGCCAGCTCATCCAGCTGTTGTTCAAATTTTGCCATGTCAGCGACCGGAGCCGGCGAGAGAGCTGCTGTTTGCACAACCGGAGATGGCGTACGGACCGATGTCCTTCCAGTCGTGATACGGTCAGTCACCAACCCAACGACAGCAATTGCCAATAGCGCTTGCGTGAAGGCAACTATTCGCATTCCATAGGCCAGTGCCGGTTCCGGACGGCGGGCGACCACTCTGTCGGTAACATCGGCAATGCTCTTCCAGGCGCGGTTCCAAAAACTTGGCGCAGGAGTGAACAGCGCACTAAGCGTTCCCCCTTGTGCCATATTGTGCACAGAGAGCTCGACCGTATCAGCGGAAATCCGGACACGGTCCGTTCGATATCCACACTCGGGAGCCGTAAGCCCTCCCAAGAGCGTTCCATCTTCGGCGCGAAGCTGTACCGTTTCGATGTGATCGACGCACTGGACTTGCAGTGATGCACCGATCCCTGCGCCTTCAAGCTCCCCAACACGCCGCTCATTGACATAGACCTGTATAGGATCCGACCAGCCACGAATCGTGGGCCGGCGGTTCAATGATTCAAGGAGTTGGGATCGATACGCGTCCAATTCCTCTTCGTGACCCATAACAACCTCCTTACCTTCCTACTGCATCTACGCGCCCGCTAGCGCTCCCCTTACGGCCTCACCTGCAATTCCAGACGTGGTTTTTCACCGGTCAAGGATCCGCTGGATCCCAATCCCCAGGCCGTTTGCATGCAATCAAGGCAGAGCGCCAGGTGCCAAATTCGATAATCGCAGCCATAACCCTGCGTGAACATGTCTCCCCATTGAGACCGTGAGAGACACGGATAATGATCCGGCTCACTTTTTCGGTAATGCGCCTGCGCGACTCGGATCAGCCGCTCGGCGTCGCTGTTGAATCGTTGTCGTTGCCGCTGCTGCTGATTCCCAAGCTCGGCCAGCTCGGCCTTCGTGAGGCCCACTTCATCCATCGTGCGCTGCCAGCCGCTCTCACGCCACCGTCGAAAATTCTTGTAGATACGCTGGCTTTCCAACCCATTGAGTCCGGTCACCGCAATCACGTCCCCCGCGCCCCATCCATAGGAATGATGATAGAGCGCGATCAGCGCGTCACGACTGACGACCGCCCTCGCGACAAGCCCATCGAGATATCGACCGAGCGGCCGCAGCAAGTCGGGGTGATAACAAAATGGTTCCGGCTTGCTGTGCTGTTTGGCCACCAAGGAGTCGAACAGAAACAAGGGCCGACAGGGGACTTCACTACGTCCACAGACTAGAAACCGTTCAAGATATTCAGAGCCCCAGCGCAACGCGAATTTTTCATGTTCGATGTCGTCGCTCCATTGGCCGGTCTCCCGTAAGAACCGCTTCGTATAACCCGTGGCCCGATCCAACAAAATCGGTAAGGCTTGCGAGACGACTTGATCGAACTCATCCGATGTCGAGACCACCTCTTCTAGGCGGTTTACCGTTGCCATACGATCAGCCATCACATGGCTTTTACTGAGCGTATTGTGCATTCTCGTCAGGCCCATTGTGCCTCCATCGACACCGGAGAGCATTGGACAAATACTCCCACTCGCCCGCTCGTTTTGTCCGTTGCCCTGATCGTCGCACTCCTGGTAGAAATTTTCCGTTTACAGGTTGTCCCGGATAAACTGCACAGACAACGGTAATCCAAATCTTTCTCCATTCTGCAATCCCTCTCACTGCTCACGAGGAGCAGGCTTCTTACCTGACAGCATGATCGTGTCCCTTACCATTTCGTCCGAGTCGTTACCGACGAAAAAACCTGGCCATCACCTCAAATGTTATGAGAACCAAGCGCTGGGGCCGCGTCATCCAGATCAGTTGTCGTGACACTTTCTTCATCTACGTTTGCAAGGGAAATGTGTTGCAGGAACACCAGAGAGTCTTTGAAGAACTATTTCTGAATACCGATAGTCTCTGGGAGCAGGCCGGACAGGGCCCGACCGTCGGAGACATAGCTATTCCACACTCCATATAATAATTAACCAGAATGAGGGGAGTAATTACTAGTGCCTCGCCGGCTAACTCGGGTCGAGCGGATCACCCACGAAAGAGGGGGTTGTATCTACCGTGGAAGGCCCACGCTGGGAAATTCAATTCATTGAACGCCTCGGGCCTTCTGTAGCCCGGCGCTTGCTTGTCGATGAAACCACTTGATCGCTTCAACGATTGCCAACGGGAGAAGGGCCATAGCCACCATCAGTTCCCAATCTTCAATCGGCAACGGGGCGACCTTAAAGATGGGCCCCAGTAACGGAATGGTCAGAATGCCGACTTGCAGGACAAGAGAAGCCACCACAGCCCAGATGAGGGCATGGTTGGTCGTCACGCCCACGTGGAACAGCGACCACCGATCACTCCGGCAATTGAAGGCATGCACCAGCTGAGCAACGACCATCACGGTAAACGTCACCGTCCGAGCCTGCTCGATCGGCTGGTGCCAGACAAACAGGCTATACGAAAACGTGCTCAGGGCGATGACCGCCAACAGCAGACCCTCGCCGGCGATGGCCCACAACCGCCCACCGTCCAATAAGCGCGCCTGGGCCTGTCGCGGCGGCTGCTGCATCAGATCCTGCGCTTTCGGATCGACAGCCAGTGCGAGAGCGGGAAAACCGTCCGTCACGAGATTCATCCACAGAATGTGGATCGGCAGGAGCGGAAGCGGCAAGCCGAACAGGGTCGCGAACAGCATGACCAGCACTTCGCTCACATTGCACGACAGAAGAAAATGAATCGTCTTCCTGATGTTGTCGAAGATGCCCCGGCCCTCCTCGACCGCAGCGGCGATCGAGGCGAAGTTGTCGTCCGTCACCACCATGTCCGACGCCTCTTTTGTCACATCGGTGCCTGCCATTCCCATCGCCACGCCGATATCCGCCGCCTTGATCGCCGGCGCGTCGTTGACCCCGTCACCGGTCATGGCAACAATAGCCCCGTTCCGCTTCCAGGCCTGGACGATCCGGAGTTTATGCTCGGCCGACACACGGGCGTACACACTCACGCGCTCGACACGTTGCGTCAATTGCTCGTCGGTTAAGCCATCCAGCTCTGACCCGGACAACGCCTCCCCGTCAGCGCGATGCAGGCCTAATTCGCGCGCAATCGCGATCGCGGTCTCCTTGTGATCACCAGTGATCATGGAAATGCGAATGCCCGCATCCCGACAGAGGCGCACCGCCTCTGCCGCTTCGGCCCGCAAGGGATCCTTCATCGCGATGAGGCCGAGAAAGATCAGCTCGCGCTCGACCTCTTTGTCCGAACTCACCGGCTGGTCAAGGGGCCGATAGGCGACGCCCAGTACACGGAGGGCTTGTTGTGCCAACGAGGCGTTGGCTTCACTGATCAGCTGCCGATGCACTTCGTCCAAATCCTCGATCCGGCCATCCAGTGTGAGGCGTGCCGCGCAACGTTTCAGCAAGACATCGGGCGCTCCTTTGCAGTACGCCATGCGGCCTTGCTCCGTTCGGCGGACGATCGTCATCATCTTCCGTTCGGCATCGAACGGCACTTCTCTGTCCAGTGGTGCCCGGCGTTCCAACTCAGCCTTCATGAGGCCGGCCTTCGCCGCCGCCACGAGCAGCGCGCCTTCCGTCGGATCGCCGATGATTTGCCAGGTCCCGTTCTCTTGCTGCAATGTGGCGCCGTTGCACAGCACGGCCGCAGTCAAAAGCTGACGCAATCCCGGCGTGAGAGGTGAGAGGTCAAAATACGCTTCGCGAATTTCCCCTGCCGGCTCATATCCCTCACCGGTCACCTCGAAGTGGGCGTTATCCATCATCACGCGCGTCACCGTCATCTCATTCTTCGTCAAGGTGCCGGTCTTGTCGGTGCAGATCACAGTGGCTGAACCGAGTGTTTCGACTGCGGGGAGCTTTCGAATCAACGCATGTCGCTTGGCCATCCTGGTCACGCCCATGGCCAGCGTAATCGTGACGACGGCGGGGAGACCTTCCGGCACGGCTGCCACTGCAAGGCTCACCGAGGTGAGGAACATCTCAACCAGCGGTTCCCCCCGGAAATACCCGAGGGCGAACACGACTGTGACCACGCCAAGCGCCAGCCACAGGAGCGTATAGCCGAATTGTTCCAATCGACGCTGCAACGGTGTTTCGTCACGCTCTGCCTCGGCAGCCTTCTGAATCATGGAGGCAATCCGGCCCAGTTCCGTCTTGAGACCAGTCGCCACCACCAAACCACGGGCCTTACCAGAAACGGCGACGGTGCCCATGAAGACCATGTTGTGTTGATCGGCGAGCGGAACCTCGGTGGTTTCGAGCCGTTCCGCCTGTTTTTGCACAGGTGTCGATTCGCCGGTGAGTGAAGCTTCTTGAGCTTGGAAATTCGTCGCGTAGAACAGGCGTGAATCCGCCGGAATGCGGTCACCCGCTTCGAGGGCGACCACATCTCCGGTGACCAGTTCCCGTGCCGGAATGGACTGCACCGCGCCGCCGCGAATGACGCGGGCCGTCGCGACCGACATCTTGCGCAGTGCCGCCAACGATCGCTCGGCTCGGAACTCCTGCACAAACCCCAGCACACCATTGAGAAACACGATGGCCAGAATCGCCGCCGCATCGATCCAGTCTTCCAACAACCCGGACACGATGGCCGCCCCGATCAGCACCCACACGATGAGACTTGAGAATTGCGAGAGAAAGAGTTTCAGCAGCGAGGGAGGAGGGGCGTCAGGCAGTTCGTTGGGACCTTCTTGCGCCTGCCGGCGTGCCGTTTCATCGACATTCAGACCAACGTTGAGGTCTGTTCGGAGTTCACCAGCCAAAGCTTCCGTCGGTTTGCCATACCATGCCATTGCGCTCTTCGTCTCACTGGGTACCGGTAGTCTCTTCTCAATTCGCATACCGTCCCTTTCTCTAGGACTGTTCACACAGCAGGGTGCATGCCATGCATAGCATTCGACTATCTGACGTCCCTACGCTGTTCACTGTGGCGTTATGCCACGTCGGTAAAAGGCTACGGTGGTCAAATGCAACACAAAGAAGGTGGGAGTACGTGGAGGAGTTGTTGATTGGTTTCTGGTTACCCGTTGAAGAGGAGCCAGAGCCCCAGGACGTAGACGACGATCATCAACAGACTATCCGGCCCAATCAGCCTGAACCGTCGTTCCGCCCGGTCAATGATCCCCATCAACCCGATGTTCATCATAATGATCGCCCACAAAGCCGTGAGCGCATGCGTTGAACTCACGGTGCTTAAAAGCCCTCCCCCGCGATAGGCGAGATCCGCGAAGAAGAACGCTGCCATGTTGAAGGCATTGCTGCCGAACAGATTGCCGACCGCCAAATCGAATGCGCCTAGTCGAACCGCAGAAATCGAGACAACCAGCTCCGGCAACGAGGTGGTTATGGCAACCAGTGACGTTCCGATAAAGGTGGCGGTCATGCCGCTTTCCTCCGCGATCCGCTCAGCCGACCAGGCCAACACCGGCGCCGCGATCAGCAAGACGAGGGCGCCGACGGAGAACCCTCTGACGGCATGACGGAGCGCATCGCGTCGCCCTCCATCGGAGCCAGGCTCCTCCGCCATACCCTCCACGACGGCTTTGTGTTCGAGTTGACGGCGCGCCATATCCTCTTGCCGAAACACCAGCCTCATCCCTAGCACATAGAGGATCAGAAGTATCAAACTCTCAAAGCCCACGCCAAGATGGACAACCTCGACTCGTAAGAGCACGAAAAACGCCGCGAGGGCCGTCAACACCATGGCAAGCGTTGCCGTCAACGTATGCCCCATGGCCGCCTGCTGCCAAACTCGCTTCTGACGGTACAGGAGGTCGATAAGCCCAAGCGTCAGCATGTTACTCATCCCGGCCCCGAAGAGGTTGCCAGCCGCCAGGTCCGGAGCATCGATCCAGCCAGCGCTCATCGTGGTAAAGACTTCCGGAAGGGACGTAGCAGCGGCCATCAACACGGCGCCGATCCACAATCGTCCCAAGCCGGTCAGTTCAGCAATTTGATCCCCATAGCGTGAGAGTTTCGTCCCTGCAAAGACAATCGCGACGGCGGAGACGACGAAGAAAAACCACGGGAGGAACATGCTCGTGTCTCCGGAGGGGGCCAGAGCAAAAGAACACAGACCGCAAGCGGGGAATCAGCCAAACCAGCGGGGCAGCGACAGTCAGGTCACCTTCCTGCCTGAGGCTCGCTCACCATTGATTGTGGAAAAAGAGGAAGTATCCGATCGCGACGACAATTGCTTGCAACAGGATCAACCAGCGCATGAGGCCCCATTTGGTCTCCGCTGTGGCTTCCTTCATTCTCATCATCGCTTGCAAAGAGGGGTCTGAGAAGATATAGGTCGCGACCACTTCCCTGGCGTCCTCCCGACTCATGTTTCCCTCAAGCTGGACCTGGTCCACCGCTTTGTTGCGATCGCCTTGCGACAGCGCCTCCAATGCCTTCCTGGGAAGATCGTATGCCACTTTTGCCTCCTTCGTCGTCGTGGGGGAGAGTGTAGCAGAAACGATCGGCTCACGTCTTCCTGATTTCCGCAGTGACCTGAGTGAGACGCATGGGTACCGAGACCTAGATTCTCCCCTGGCCAGTTCCTCTATAAATGAGTGTGTGCTGCCCAAACCCCACATACCTCACACTCAAGGTCGGACCAGGGATGGATCCTACGACTCAACTGGGTCCGCTCGTCAGTTGAGTCTGATACCGAACCGGTTCACTCGCCGCCTCGATCATCTTAGAACCTCTATGATTGCACGCTCACAGCGACACTCCATCAATCTTTTCGGCTTCATAGTAATTGTTTTCCCCTTCATCGACATGCGTGCGGATCAGGCGAAGTCCATTGCGTTCGAGAGCGCGCGTGTACGCAATGCGACCGAGTGACCAACAGTCGAGACCGGTGGTGACATCCTGCCAGGTTCCGGTTTCGACAGGCGCCGTGAAAAGAAAATGCCCTCGTGGTTCGAGGATCTCCGATACACGATGGATGAAGGCTAGTTGCTCGTCCTCGCGTAGAAAAGACACGAGGCCGATCGAGATGACGGCCTCGAATGTCCGCCCAAAGTATTGACTGTCAAGGGCCGACGCGCATTGCGTGGGAATTGTGGGAAAACGTAATCGAAATTGTCTCAGCAATGTAGGAGAGGTATCGACCGCCCATACCGCAAGCCCGGAGTCCACAAGGACCTTCGTAATGGGATACCCTCCGCCGCAGGCGATTTCGACGACGGAAGCACCAAATGGTAGAGATCTTGCCCAACTCTGAACAATCTCGACTCCCACACGGGATCGATCTCGATCCTCAAGATACGTCAGTGCCTGCGTTTCATAGAACTGTGCCACATCCATCGTCCGGTTGTTACCCTTCTTTAACAGCTTAACGTGTACGTTGCGTTTTTTGCAGCATCCCTATTCAGCGCCATGTCAGGCACGACTAATGCCCACTGCCATAGGTTTCACGAATAATCAAAACAGCGGGTGATGGGGGGCAGATGAGAAGGGGGCGCCAGCCGGCACCTCGCCGGCATTGCCCAGAAACCGCCAGGCATCACCCTCTTTCACCAGATAGTGGACTTCACGAAACCAACTGTCGAGTGTGAGCCGCTTTCCTGTGGATTCGTCGGTGCCATACAAACCACCCGTGCAGGTGACCTCTACACGGAGTTCGTCATTCACCCGCAGGACTTTGACATCGGAGAACAGATGGAGTGATTCTACGGCCTTGTAATGCTCAAATACCTCGCCCCACACCCGCCGCACGTCATTATCCTTCAACCCATGGTAGTCATAGTTGGGCGCATAAAACCGCATGAGAGCATCTACATCTTCTTTTTGTAACGCCGCTTCTGCCCGCTCAAATGCCGCAAGCAGCCCTTTCACAACAGGATGGCGGAGCAGACCGCTTTGTGCGATGACTTTCTTTCCCTCCACCTGTAACACCGTCTCTGGCAAGACTTGCACCTTGGCGGACGCCACCTCCGCCCCCAACAGCAAGCACAAGACCAGACCAAGACCAATACGCGCCTTCAGCTTGCCATATCGCCGCATCGACACCTCCATCAACGAAGCACATCGCCCGCCATGCAATCAGGCGAGCGATATTCCCAGCACTAGTATCGCTCCTGATTAGATGAAGGGCTAGGAGCGAAATGGCTGAACATCACCTGACTTACGCAGCATCTTGTTCACCTCATCAAGGTGCAGTTCTTCACCCACGATCATCTCTCGGGCAAAT
>NEWS02000004.1:1708900-1723196 GCA_002869845.2 Nitrospira sp. CG24B
CTTTCGTCAGCATTACTCTTCAACCACGACACAATAGGAATACGATTATAGCCGTAGATCATGAGTGAGTAATGCGTATAGCGTACGACTCCCGCTAGTTCGTGCTCCATAATCCGGTTGAGAATTTCGACCGCTCGTTGTGTGTCTTGATCGTTCATCAGATGCCTCCAATTACGCACCACCCTCTCGCCTGAGGAAGCGCGAAGGGTGCTGCGCTTGTGATGTTAACCGAAGCTGGGCTTCATATCCACGGCCATTCCCTCTCAGCCATTGTAAGTCAGTACGTGTACTGCAGCCCCCCTGTGGATTTATCTCATCCTAATCCCTCGCGACATGGAAGTCGTTACCTGTGACTGAGCAGATGTCAGGCACTACGCAAAATAAATAAACGTCTTTCGCCATTCTATTACTCCATACGTCCAGCTCCGCTGAAAGAATGCGAGAGCAACGGACATACTTCTTAATGATGCATTACTTGTGCCTATATACCGAGGGCATCCATACCTTTATCAAGACAATTGGAGCCGCCAGATGCGTCACGATTCGGTGGAGATCGACACCGAAGGTGAAAATCGCCACTCTGTCCATGGCTGGGGCAAACCGACGAACATCAAGGGATCGGCAGAACGAATGGAAGAATGGTCGCAAGGACCGGTAGCTAATAGTGCATTCATTGCCTCGAATCAGCCCATCACGAAATACGCAATTCCTGCGGCAAGCACCAGGAATCCGATAAGCCACCGGATAAATCTCTGTTTCGCCGTGGCAAGGACTTGGTCCATCTTTTTCTTGAGGGTCGGCTCTGAAGCGATGTAGGTCTCGACCGCTTCCTTCGCCTCTTTCAGACCAATATTCCGTTCCTGGCGAACCACCTTGATCGCTTCGATCACATTGCCCTGCCATAGCGCCTCAATCGCTGCTTTGGGAAAATCAGCTGAACGCCGTGGTTTGTTTGCCATGCTAGGGAAATGCCTGAGAAGAAGATCCTTTGTGCTGTTTATAACCGTTACGCGAAGAGCAGGCAATACTGTTGTCTGATAAGAGCACCCTTGAGTGTAAGTTGTCGTAGTCGTGTGTCCGCTTAAAACTCAAAGGAAGGTAAATGCTGGAGTGATCGTGGAATCTTCAATGAGGTAGAAGCAGGAGTTGCGATGCCATACGCTTAACCTACTCTCTTCAGCACCAGAGATTCCTTCTAGGGCTTTACCTAGTCTCATTAGGAAACAGTAGAGTCTCCATCCTACACCTCCTGCACTGACCTCGATTACTCAGGTATCCATAGACCTTATCCTCACCTACCTGATCCCATCGTGTAACTCATTATACTTACGTACGAAACTGCTGAGTGAACAGAACTATCATAACAAGGTTCTTTGCCACTCTTTACCGTGGCATTCAACTTGCTGCCCTGTGAACAGGACATGATTGGATACCTAAGGGGTGAACCATGAACCACGCAACACATCCCATCACTGTTCGTATCGAATGGTGCCGACGGCAATCCGCCCAGGCTCGCACAGAGCCGGAAGTAGACGAGTGGAGCGCGGAAGCAGATGGACTACGAGATGCGCTGATGAATAGTGACCATACCGACACCTATCGACAGTGCCCTCCCGAGATTCTCAGGCGGTACGTGCTGGGCTTCCAAGACGGGACAGCCTTGCTGCAAGCCGCACGAATACAGCGCATGATTCATGCTGCCACCACCGAGATTCCGCAACAGGGTCCTCGGAGAGGAAAGGACATTCTACTGGGAGATGATCAATGAATTGCTTACGATGCAACGGCCTCGCCGTCAGTGACGATAGCTTCGCGGTGCAGACTGGCTCGCCAGCGGACTTTCACGGTTGGCGCTGCGTCAATTGCGGAATGATCGTCGACGATGTGATCCGTGACAATCGGCGCGTCACGTCACAGCCGAGGAGAGCCTCACATCCCGAGCGCCGCCGGTACGGTGGCCAAGCTGCGTGACAGGCATCACGCTACCAGCCGATTCCAAAACTGCGTGCCGCTCGAAGCCACGAGAGAACGACCGGTGCTGGGTGTGGCCATCAGGTTCTATGCAACGCACTCTGCGACGTGAGAGTCAGGCTGTCGGCTTCGCTTCGCTCCGGATCCCGGTTCCATTCGCCGGAACGCAGGAGTTTCTCTCCCAGTCCAACGGCCAAGTTGCGATAAATGATCACACCGATATCGGGGCGACGCCGAATGAGATCCTCCAGGTCACGCCGGAGTAGCTCTGCCACCTCGATGTCGTTCACGGCTGTCGCGGTGGCGGAGTGATGCCTGGCCGAAAGGAGCGATACTTCTCCACAGGTCTCGCCGGTATGCACAGTACCGATCACGCGAGAAGAAGAGCCGCTGCTGATGGTGACGTGCCCTTGAAGCATAAGATAGAGCCGGTCTCCCGGATCATGCCCGGAAAAGAGCCGAGCACCCGCTCCTATGCTCCTCACGGTGCAGACTCCCGCTAACCGCGTCGCCTGTTCGGTGTTCATCCCACGAAACAACGGCACCTCTTTGATCGCCTGCGCCATACGAGGTGCGATGACACACGTGGAAAACCCGCGCATCACGACATCGGCCACGGCCTGAACTGGCTCGGTCAACCCGAGTGGCCCCAACTCTTGCAACTGGTTCAAGCGCACCATTTTGACGATGTCGAGCCGTTCAACTTGATAGAACACCATGGCCGGCACATAGGCAACTGGAAGAAAATTCAGTTCCAGTAATGTCCGCTGCATACGAGGCGCGTAGGCGCTGACATCGATCTCGATGTACTCGCTTCCCATCTCCTCCCGACACTTACGCTCCAGCTCGGCCAGAAGAAATCGCACCACATCATCGGCCAGCGCGATAAGCTCGAACACCCGCACCGTGTGCTCGACGGGATCCATCGTGTAGCCGACGGCTCCCACGATGTGGTCTCCGGAACGGGCGAGAAAGTAACTGGTCTGACGAGCCTGGAGCTTAAAAAATCCGTAGTCCAACCGCATAGGCCCAAAGATTTCCCGATTCCTCACTCGACCCCGTTCGATGCGCAGCAAGGCGGGATACCCCTCGGCTTGAAGCTGTTCCAGTCGATAGTCGCCGCCGGACGGATAAGAGGCAGAGTCTTCGTCGACGATGAAATCCGGCGTGAGGGGCGGCTGGCTCATCACGAGATTGGCCAAGGCATAGGCTTCTGGAATGATACGCGGGTTGTTACGGCGGAGGGCCAGGGCATCGCCGAAATACCGGGCTAACAAGGCGAAGCTCTCGCGGTGACGAAAGAAGTGCTTGAGCGGCAAAAAGCCTGTGGCGATGAAACCCTGAGCCAGGCTGATGCGCTGGGCATATGGATGCATGGT
This sequence comes from Nitrospira sp. CG24B, assembly GCA_002869845.2. Taxonomy (GTDB): domain Bacteria; phylum Nitrospirota; class Nitrospiria; order Nitrospirales; family Nitrospiraceae; genus Nitrospira_D. The sequence continues at coordinate 1,712,251 of NEWS02000004.1, forward strand.
GCGCGCGACCACGAGTCCCACGTGCAAGCGGTTTTTGATGGCCTCCAGCCGCTTGTCCATGAGCAACTTCCCGACCTGCATCCGGCGATACTCAGGATGCACGGCAAGGCGACCAAACTCTCCTACGAGATCGGAATGGGCCCCGAAGTCGAACAGCACGGAGGCCGTCCCGACGACACGACCGGCTTCCGTATCCTCAGCAACGAGAATGAGGGCATCATCAGTGAAGACGGAGCGCTTCAGCCAGAGTTCATCGTAGAGTTCGCGATGCGGATAGTCGATGCCGTAGACCGCGAGAAAGATCTCGCGGATCTGGCCCACATCCTCTTCCCGAGCTTCTCTGACTCTGATCACAACTCTCCCGTTGCGACGGATCAGACGGATGTTGCCTTCTTCTCGAGTTGCTGGCCGGCGATCTTGGCGATGGCGTGGTAATACGCGGCTCCTACGGCCAGAGCCTCTTCATCGAAGTCGAACTTACTCGAATGTGCCGGATAGCCTTCCCGGCCAGGAACTTGGCTGCCGAATCGGACATAGGCGCCGGGAATTTGCTCAAGGTAGTAGCTGAAATCTTCCGCCCCCATATTCGCCGTCTTCAGGGGCAACACATTCGCTTCCCCGACCGCTTCGATCGCGGCACGGCGCGCCATGTTGGCTGACTCAGGCTGATTGATGAGTGGCGGCGTTCCTTCCGTGACCGCAACGTGAATCTTCGCACCGTGCAACTGCGCAATAGATTCGGCAATGCGGCGCACGGAGTTGAGCAGTTGTTGGCGGACTGCCGGATCTTCGGCGCGCACAGTCCCTTCCAGCTTGGCCTGTCCCGCAATCACGTTCGGCGCAGTCCCGGCGTGAAACTGGCCAACCGACACGACCGAAGGACGAGCCGGATCGATCTCTCGTGAGACAATGGTCTGCAACGCCATAATCATCAGACTGCCCACCACCACGGCGTCGATGCTTTCGTGTGGTCTCGCTCCATGTGCTCCCTGTCCGATGATTTCAATCATAAAGTTATCGGATGAGGCATTGACCGGCCCTTCGCTCACCACAATCGTGCCCGGGCGATAATGGCGATCCAGATGCCCACCGAAGATCAGACCGGCTCCATCGAGCACCCCTTCCTTGATCATGGCGATGGCGCCGGTCCCTTTTTCTTCCGCAGGCTGAAAAATCAGCCGCACCGGCGCTGGCAAGTCTTTCTCTTGGGAAAGCAGCGCAGCCGCGCCGAGCAACATCGTCGTGTGTCCATCGTGGCCGCAGGCGTGCATGACGCCATTGTGCACCGATGCGAACTCAAGGCCGGTTTCTTCTTGAATGGGAAGCGCGTCCGTATCGGCCCGCAACACCACACAGGGCACTCCCGCCTTTCCGCTGATATCCGCGACAACGCCGGTACCTGCCACATTGGTGCGGCATTGAACGCCGAAGCTCTCAAGAAATAGACGGATCACACCGGCTGTACGCGTTTCTTCCCAACTGAGCTCCGGATACCGATGCAGCTCTCTTCGCAGCGCAACCAGCCGGTCATACAGGTCTTGCGGAACTTGTCGCATGTAGCCTCTCTCCGTGCGCCAATTCGCACTGACCAAGCCTCCTCACCTGGACGACGAGACTTCATCCCTCCGTGGCCTGAACGCCTGGCTGATACGTTGCGTACACGTAGACCGGAATAGACAAGTGGCCGAGATGTTTTTCAATCAACGGCTTGACCTCTTTCCAGTCGAGCCCTCCGACGCCTGTTGCCAAGCGGGGGAGCGCAACGCTTCTGATTTTCTCGCTCTCGATCAACTTCGCAAAGGCTTTGAGACAGTGATTGACGTTCTCAATCGTCGCCTTCCCAGGCCTGGCCCCATGACTGGGAGCTGGTTCCTGGGTAAAGAGGCTCACAATTCGCACCCCTCCGGCACCCGCCCAGGCCCACAGTTCACCGGTCTTCGGCGTAAACGTTTGGCAATAATGTCTGAAATCTTTGTACATGGCAGGCCATTGCCCTCGAAGACTCAGTGCCAAGCCATTCGCATAGCTGTCGTTCGGAGCCACACCGTGCGCTACCATTTCGGCCTTTGTCCGTAAAATATCTCCGGTGACTTCCTTCAGCATTGAACCTCCTTGATGTTATGAGAATCGAAAATGTACGGATATCCCAATGGGGTGATGTCTCTCATCACCCCATTCCGCGCACCAAACCGATGTCTTGCCAATTGCTGTTGCTTTCGCTATGTAAGACGGAAGCTGCTTCCTCTTCACCCGGATGCATGTGATGGTTCACATTCGACTGGCGACCGACACGGACTTTCCCTCGCTGCTCCAAGTGCAACAAGCTGCATTCGGCGACTATGCCGGACTCTACAAGGTCAGCGGCTGGACGACGGAAACCATCGAGAGCCTGCAAGAAGATGCCAGAGAGAAACATATTTTTGTCGCGGAAGCGGGAGGAACAATTGTCGGCTCCGTGCGCTTCTGGACCGTGGCCGGCGTCTGTGTCATCCGATTGCTCTCTGTCAGCCCCACTCATCAGCGTCAAGGAGTGGGGAAGGCCCTCATCCACCAAATCGAACGAGCCGCGACCGATGCCCACAAGTTCTATGCCTGTACCATGCTGCGTACAGCCAGAAATATTCAGTTCTTCCTCAACCTCGGGTACAAGGCCGAAACGATTCTTCCCGATCATTATGACCATCTCGACTTGATCTGCTTCGCCAAATATCCTTGAGCCCTGTCTTTTGAACCAAGGAAGCACTCCGACATCCCGGACATACCCAAAGCCCCCCTCATCAATCGATGCCGCCGACAAAAGGACTACGGCGTCTTCGCACAACGGAACCCGTATCCAAAGAGCCGATTCGTCGGCTGCGCATCGAACCGGTGCGCGGACCGCAGAAACTCAGACACGTACAGCCAGGATCCGCCCCGCAACACTTTCCCATCGCCTTTTGCCGGCCCAATGGGGTTCTTTTCAGGACTTTTCTTGTACGAATCTAGTTCATACCAATCGAACACCCATTCCCAAGCATTCCCGGCCATGTCATAGATCCCGTAGGGACTCTTCCCCGCTTCATACGATCCGACCGGGGCTAAGGCGAGGTGGTCGTCCCACTCCTTTCTCCCGTAATTGGCATGGAGCCGACTTGGAGCTTCATTACCCCAGGGATAGATCCGCCCATCTGTTCCCCGCGCCGCTTTTTCCCACTCCGCCTCGGTCGGCAGACGCTTGCCGGCCCATTTGCAATAGTTGACCGCATCCTCCCAACTCACATTGACGACCGGGCGCCGCTGATGTTGCAGCTGATTCATGGTGTTCCAGTCCGGAGGCTCTTCCATGTCGGTCGCCTCCAAGTACCTGGCATACTGCCCGACCGTCACTTCATATTTGTCCATATAGAAAGCATTGAGATAGATCTGCCGAACAGGTTTCTCGTCGTCTCCGAGAATACTTCCCCGCATAAACTTCCCCGCCGGTACGAGAACCATCTGCGTATCGAGTGTCTCGGTCTCCCCCGCACCGCCTACTGATCCGGCAGAAGCCAGATATTTCGAGGAAGCAGATCGTGATCGTGGCAGCTTCGCCTGCAGCTGCTGATAGAGAGTCTGTTGCTCATTGTTGAGACCAAGCTCCTCGGCGCTGTGCAGAGCCTCCTCCGCCTGCTTCGTTTTTCCACTGGCGATCAGGCCCTTCCCCTCGTTCAGGAGCCGCCATGCCGTCGTTTCCTCCCGTAAGCGCCACACCTTCGCTTTAGTCTTGGGTAAATAGGATTTCGTCGCGGATTTGGCATCCAGATCCAATGCGCTCTCGTAATGTTGCTCCGCACAAGCCCAGGATTCTAGGGCTCGGCAAGCCTCGGCCAGATTGAAATGGGCCTGGATATTGGACGGATCCTTCAGGATACCGGCCTCCAGCGCTGCCCGCGCCTCCGCATACTGTTTGTTCTTCAACAGGTTTTCCCCTTTGGAAAATTCCTGCTCTCCGCCGGCTGCATGTGCAACAGCCCCCGGAGCGATGAAGAGGCACAACAAGGTCATCCCCGCCAACACATATCTCATAAGAATCCCCCTCTCCCCATTCTGACTGATCGCCCTGTGGAGTCGATCTCACCTGCCGACAAACCAGGCAAACTTACCAACAAACACTTACAAGTTTAGTGCCTGATCGTGGCTGCACTATAATTTCTTCTCCAACAGACAGAGCCATTGGTCCTCAACTGCGTGCATGGAACGAGCACTCTGACGACCCCTAACTAGCCCTTCCCCCCATACATTTTCATTCCAATTGGGAGAGCGGTATCGTCGATCCCTGGCCGCGCGCATTGAGGGAGCACATTCCGATCGTGCGCCCTCGGCGAGCGAAGGGATTGACGATACCGCTCTCCCTACCCTCACACCCATTCCGGCGCCTCCTCTTTCCTCACCTCCCGCCGAGCGAACAGACTATAGAGCGCGGGCAGTACAACCAGCGTCAGCGCCGTCGACGTGAAGAGTCCGCCGATCACGACACTAGCGAGCGGCCGCTGGACCTCCGCTCCAATTCCTTGCGCCAGTGCCAGCGGCAGAAGTCCAAGCAGCGTGGTCATCATGGTCATCACGACAGGGCGGAGACGGAGACTGCAGCCAGCCAGAATCGCTTCATCGATCTGCTGCCCCTCGTGGCGCAGTTGGTTGATATAGGAGACCAGCACGATCCCGTTCCCCACGGCCAGTCCAAACAGCTCGATAAAGCCGATAGAGGCCGGCACGCTCAGATACTGCCCGCTCAGCCATAGCGACACGACACCTCCGATCAACGCGAACGGCAGGTTGATAATGATCAAGGTTGCGTATCGCAGCGAATGGAAGGCCCAGAACAGAAGAAAGAATACGAGGCCCAGTGTGATCGGCACGACAATCATCAATCGCGCATTGGCCCGCTCCATGTTTTCGAACGCCCCGCCCCATACGACGGTATAGCCTTCCGGTAAGTGGAGTTGCGCCGCCAGCTTCGCGCGCCCTTCATCCACCACACCGCCGATGTCCCGGCCTACGACATTGAAGCCGATGTAGATGCGGCGCTTCACATGCTCTCGGCTGATACGAGCCGGGCCTTCACGCATATCGATCTTGGCCAGGTCACTCAGGGGAATGAGCGCACCGGAAGGAGACTTCACACGGATTTCTCCGATGGCGGCAACGCTGTTCCGGTACGGTTCAGGAAATCTCAGGGTGAGCTGAAACCGCCGCTCGCCTTCATAGACCTGTGTCGCCGCCTTCCCACCGATCGCGGTAGTGATGATCTCCTGCACGTCGGCCACGTTGATGCCGAAACGGGCAATCTTTTGCCGATCGATGTCGATAATGAGGTAGGGCTGTCCAGCGACCTGTTCGACCTTGATATCTTTGACGCCGTTGACTTGCTGTACCAGGGCCGCAATCTCCTGCGCCTTGTCGCGGAGCAGGTCGAGATCGTCTCCGAACAGCTTGATGGCGCATTCGGTCCTGATGCCGGAGATCAACTCGTCCACTCGTTCCTGGATCGGTTGGCTCATGAGCACGGAGATGCCGGGAATCTCCGCCAGTTTGTTCCGAATGGCGTCGGTCAATCCCGATTGAGTTGTCGCCGTCTTCCAGGTACTCCGGTCGTGCAGTGAGACAATCGGATCACTCTCGTAGAGATCTTCCGGGTGGTAGGGAATTTCCGCTCGGCCGATCCTGCTCACCGCCATCTTCACTTCGGGAAATTCCAACATGGCCTTCTGAGTCTGCTTCTCTAGCTCGATAGACTCAGGAAGCGACACGCTCGGCAACTTCACCACTTGAGGTGTCAGAGCCCCTTCCTCAAGGAGTGGAATGAATTCCCGCCCCACGAATGGAACGAGGGCAAGGCTGCACAACACGATCACTGTTGAACTCGTCAGGATGAGGCCGCGATGGCGGAGCGTCCATTGCAACACCGGCAGATAGCCTTGTTTCATCCTAAGCGTCACGCGCGTCTCTTCAAGATGGTCCCCGCGCAAGAGAAGAGACACAAGCACTGGCGACAGAGTCAGCGTCACCACGACCGAGGCCAAGAGTGCAATCACCAGCGTATAGGCCAGCGGCGCGAACATCTTGCCTTCCAGTCCTTGCAGCGTCAGAAGCGGCAGGAAGACGACGCTGATGATCAGAATGCCGAACAGGATTGGTCGACCGACTTCCTTCGTGGCATGGAGAATGACACTAGACCTGCTTTCCGGCGATGCGCCGCTATGTTGGGCGAGATGCCGATAGGCGTTTTCCACGACGACCAGGGACCCGTCGGCGATCTCGCCGATGGCGATCGCCAGCCCACCCAGTGTCATCAAGTTGGCCGAGAGCCCAAACCGTTCCATCACGATAAAGGTCACAAGCGGAGTGACGATCAACGTCACCGTGACAATGATGGCGCTGCGGACATGGCCCAGGAAGAAAAAGAAGACGAAGACTACCAGCACAACGCCTTCGATCAACGCATCGCGCACCGTATTAATAGCCGCAGTGACGAGTTCGATGCGATCATAGAAAGAGATCAGCTTTGTGTTTGATGGAAGAACATTGCTCTGCCGCAGATCCTCCAGCTTCGTCTTGACCGCCTCAACCACCTGACGGGCATTGCCTCCCCGAAGCATAAGCACTGTTCCGATCACGACTTCCCGCTGCCCATTGAGAACCACCGCGCCATGACGAACGGCGTGGCCGATGCCGACTTCAGCGACGTCCCGAACGAACACCGGCGTGCCGCCGACCGCTTTCACGATAATGGATTCGATATCACCCACGGTCCTGATCAGCCCAAGCCCTCGAACGATCGAGCGTTCGGCATGGCGCTCCAGCACGTTGCCCCCGACATTGGCGTTGTTCTTCACCACCGCCTCGTAGATCTGGTGGAGCGTCAAGTCGAACTTGCGCAGTTTGGCCGGATCGACGAGGACCTGATACTGCTTCACAAACCCACCCATACCGTTCACATCGATCACGCCAGGCACGCTCTTCAGCAGAGGGCGTAGGACCCACTCCTGCATGGTGCGCTGATCCGTCAACTCGGCCTCGACCGTCTTCGCGTCAGTCGCGGTCGCATGAGGCCCTTCGAGATAATAGTGATAGACCTCGCCCAGCCCCGTTGTGACGGGGGCCATCACGGGCTCGAGCCCCTCTGGCAACCGCTCTTTGGCCGCCATGATCCGCTCGAGGACCAACTGGCGGGCGAAGTAGATATCCACGTCGTCGTTGAACACGACCGTGATCTGTGACAGTGCGAACTTCGAAAGCGACCGGATCTCCGCTAATCCAGGCAACCCGGTCATCTGAAGTTCGAGCGGATAGGTGATGAACCGCTCGACTTCCACCGGCGAGAGACCGGCCGCTTCAGTCAACACCTGCACTTGGATGTTCGTCACGTCGGGGTAGGCATCGATCGGGATCGACTCAAAGGCAACCACACCGACAACCGACAGCAGACAGGCCAGGCCGATGACCAATACTCTTTGCCGCAGCGAGAATTCCAGGAGCGAGACGATCATAGCGAAGGCTCGATCTTGTATCGTTCCATTTCAGATTTAAGGGCGAAGGAGCCCTTCGTCACGACCTGCTCGCCTGCCTTCACCCCCTCCAGCACCCTGATCACGTCTCCCTCTTCATTCCCCAACTTGATTGGCCGTGGCTCGAAAACGCCGGGTTCCCGTTGAACGAATACCATCTTACCGGCAGGCCCATCCTGGACAGCCGCTAGCGGAACGCTCAGCACGTCCGGACTTGGAGTTGCCAACACGCTGATGATGGCGAACATTTCCGGCTTCAACAGTCGATCGGGGTTCGGCACGGTGACCCGGAGGCTCATGGTTCGGGTTGCGGGATCAAGCACGTCTCCGACATAGGTGATGGTCCCGCTGAAGATCGCATGGGGATAGGCCGCCACGACCACGGTGACTTTCTGGTCCTTGCGGATGAATCGCACGTCCTTCTCCGGCACGTTGCCGATCACCCACACATCCGTAAGATTGGCCACGGTGAACAGCTTTTGTTCCGTCTCGACCACTTCTCCCCGTGTGATATTGCGTGTGATCACTCGCCCATCGAACGGCGCGCGTAGGGGCATGTCGGCCTTAATCGTCAATTCCCGATCAAGTCTGTTGATCTCATCCGTCGGCACACCAAGCAATTGGAGACGGTTTTGTGCCTCACGGACTTCGGCGCGCGCCGTCTTCATGGCAGCTTCGCGTCGTTGCAGTTCAGCGAGACTGATGGCCTTGTTTTCGTACAGATCCTTGGCACGGAGATGCGCTAGCTCCGCCTCATGGAGCTTTGCCCCAGCCTTGAGATAGGCTCCTTCTGCGACGCCCAGGTCCACACTATGGAGCATCGCCAAAAGAGCGCCATTTTTCACATCCTGCCCGACGTCGACATGGACTTTCATAACCCGGCCACGGATCAGAGTGGTGACCTCAGCCAATTCATTTTGGTTCGCCTGAACAGTCGCGGGAAACTCACGATGTGAAAGAAGCTGCCCCTGCGCTACCGATACCAGTTCCAGCTGCATCCGCGACAACTCTTCCGGCGTGAGGTGCAACAACCCCGTTCGGGCCGAAGGCAAGTCCTGTTTGACTGTGGAGGTGTCTGCCGGTTTGTTTTCGCAGGCGATGCCCGCCGCTAGGATCACGCAAACCGCCAGGCCATGTATGACTTGAGCAAACAATCTGAGCGTCCGCTGATTCAGGCAGGTATGAACCATAGCCCCCATCTCCTTAAGATCCACTCTTCGACCTCAGATTCACTCGTCCTCCGACTATGAGCTTCTCGCACGGTACATGCCTCCCAAATACGGTGTATTTTTCATGCAGGGCCTTATATTCGTCGCCTTTTGCCACGGTGAAAGATTGCAGCTGTGGCAAACTGCGACAGGCGCGCGGTGAGACCCCCTCCACCACCGGTTGCAGATATGAGATACTGATTCCAAGTAGGAGTGCCCCCTGTATGGAAGTTCGAGCCCAATTTCCAGACGAGCAATCGCCGACGGGTGAGTTCGTGCGGCAGCCGGATGTGTTCAGGAGGTGGGTGACAGCCGATGGTAGTTCGGACTATCCCGCCGCTGCCGGACGCTACCATCTCTACGTGTCATGGGCCTGCCCCTGGGCCCACCGCACGATCATTGTGCGTACGCTCAAGAAGCTTGAGACTGTGATCGGTATGACCATCGTGGATCCCATTCGTGACGAGCGAGGATGGGCGTTTCGCGAAGGCGCAGGACATTCCCCCGACCCCATCAATGGATTCCAGTTTCTTCGAGAAGCCTATAAAGCGACGGATTCGAACTATATCGGACGTATTACAGTGCCCGTGCTATGGGACTCCGTCACCAAACGTATCGTCACCAACTCCGATGACGATCTGATGAGAATCTTCAACGGTGAGTTCAATCGATTCACTGAAAGCCCGATTGATTTGTACCCGGATGGCCTGCGGCAAGAGATCGATGAGCTCAACACGTTCATCTACGAGAATGTGAACGACGGCGTCTATCGAGCAGGGTTCGCCACATCCCAACAGGGCTATGAACGAGCGGCACGGCGATTATTTACCGCGCTGGATCAACTCGATGCGCGCCTGGCAACTCACCGGTACTTATTCGGACCGGAATTCGTGGAAACCGACTGGCGGCTTTTTGTCACATTGGTTCGGTTCGATGCCGTGTACCATGGACATTTCAAATGCAATCTCCGACGAATCGTCGACTACCCGAACCTGTTCGGGTATCTGAAAGATCTCTACCAAACCGACGGCATTGCCGAGACCGTGAATGTCGACCACATCAAACGCCACTACTACGTCACGCACGATGATATTAACCCTACCCGCATCGTCCCGATCGGCCCAGACCAAGACTTGTCGATGCCCCACGGACGTGACCGTCTAATCTCGTTTCAGCCGCTTCAGCCACCACACTTGAGGCGCTGAATCTTTTCCTCACCTTTCGTCGTCTAATGGAATAGACAGTCTTGATGACATTCTCCCCAGCTCGCTGAATACGTTGGGCATACAGGGTGTTATAGACACCTCTTTTTCAGGAGTTTGGAAACCGCCGCCTTCGATCAATGCAAGCACAAGAGTTGCTCTATTACAAATGCAAGGGTTTGCAGTCTTCTTAATTGAAAGGAGCCGTGATGGATACGATGACGCTGTTTGCATTGGTGATGGGTGCACTCCTCATCGGTGGGTTGATCGTGTACAAAAAGAGCGCATAGGTCGCCGGCCCAGAATTGGCCATCCTTCCGGGGAAGGCCTCATCTTGTTGAGAAGTACTCTTGCGCCGCAGATGATCCGGTCTCGTGAATGTCGACCACATCAAACGCCACTACTACGTTACACACGATGACATCAACCCAACCCGTATTGTCCCCATCGGCCCCGACCAAGACTTATCCACGCCCCATGGACGTGACCGTCTGATCTCGTTTTAGCCGCTTCAGCCAAGGCAGAGCCGGCACTCGATTGCTCCACCTCCTCTATCTGTCCAGTTGACTAGACAGCCTTGAGGACATTCTCCCCAGCTCGCTGAATACGTTTGGCACAGGGTGTTGCAAACACCTCTTTTTCAGGAGTTTAGGTACCGCCGTCTTTAATCAAAGCAAGCACAAGATTTGCTCCATAACAAATGCAGGGGTTTATAGTCTTCTTAACTGAAAGGAACAGTTATGGATATGTTGTGGATGTTTGTGGGTGTGATGGCTGCACTCCTCGTTGGGGGTCTTGTGGTGTACAAGAAAGGTGCGTAGTTCGCCGGCCCAGAATTGGGATTTGTCCTGGGCGAAGGCCTCATCGTTCCGAGAGGTACTCTTGCGCGGTAGGTGATCCGGTCTGGAGGAGAAAGACATTTCTCATGGCAAGGACCCTTTTGTTTCGTCGAACCTCTTCCGATTCATGCCATCGCTTGCCTCTCTCAGAGGCGAGCGATGGTTCTGTTT
>NEWS02000004.1:1723296-1762591 GCA_002869845.2 Nitrospira sp. CG24B
AACTCCGGGGTCATGGAGTCCAGGCCGTGGGAGTACCCGAACGTCCGCTGGTACAGCACCCAAAAGACCCCGATCGCAAACATCCCCAACCAGCCGAGCTTCGCCGGCTTCGAATCGTACCACTGCGAGATGTCATACCCTCTCTCGCTAACCATAGTGTGACCTCCTTGTTAGACGAACCTCCGCATCGATACACGCTTCATGAAGAGTTGAAGACCCGCCAATGCTTCCATCGAATGGACTGGACATAATTTGCCGACATTGGGCTGTTTTTTCATGATGCATAATTCCTAACACAGGACAAGACTATCATGATGTCTAATGTTAGTCAACATATATATGGACAAACCTGTTACTAGATGCTATTGTACGCAATGAGCTTGATGGTTTGACTAAGGGAGGAGGCACTCGATATGGCGATCTGTTCAAGAACTATCTTAGTTTTATGCGGTCTCGTCTTTTCTGGACTGGGACTCTTTGCGATCACGGAGTCGGACATTAGTGCAAAGGAGAAACAATTCAATGTGCCGTCGCATGCTGAGAGCTCGATGGCGCCTCTCTATGGGTTTCGTCTCCCAGACATCGATGGTCATCCCGTCGATCTCAAGACGTTCAAGGGCAAAGTGCTGCTCGTTGTGAATACCGCGAGCATGTGCGGCAATACACCTCAGTATGCCGGCCTTCAGGAGATGTATGAGCGGTATCAGGAGCGGGGATTCGAGGTCCTGGCGTTTCCAGCTAATGATTTTGGGCAGCAGGAGCCGGGTACGAATCAAGAAATTAAAGGATTCTGCTACACAAAATACAGCATCAGTTTCCCTTTGTTTTCCAAAATCAGCGTGGTTGGAAAAGAGAAGCATCCACTTTATCAATATTTAACTGAGCGTAGTCCCTTCCCTGGCCGCGTGACCTGGAATTTCCAGAAATATCTGGTGGATCGATCCGGCAACGTGATCGGGAAGTATGATCCCGGCATGAACCCTTTATCGCCCACCATTCTGTCTGATGTGGAAAAAGCCTTGGCGAAAAGCTGAAACCGCATGTCGATAAGAAACGAGGCAATGTGGATGCATCGGTTCAGGATCATGATTGCTATTTGTGCGGGGCTTTTTCTGCATGACACGTTGCGTGCCAACTTGGCAGCGGCTGAGTGGGCAAGAGTTGGAGGGACCCATAAATACGACCGCTATGTGGATATGACTACCATTGGGGTGTCGGGGCGGAGGGTCACGCTCTGGACACTCCGGGACTTTCGTGTCGAGCGAGCCATTCCGCGCGGTCCCTATCGGTCACTGACGATCAAGCGTCAGTACGACTGCGGTCAGAGGAAAAGCCGGCCGCTCCGCGCTCGGTACTATCCAGACGGCATGGCACAAGGCTTTGTGTTGTATGCTGCGCCAGCGACGCGCGAGTGGTCCCGCGTGGTTCCCGGTAGCGATGATGATGTTGAAATGAAGGTGGCCTGTCGGCAGGCCCATCGAGGTTGAGTCATGGATAGCAGGGGGTGATATGCCGCGACTATGTATGTTGCTGGTGCTGAGTTGTGTGTGGATGACGGCCTGTACAGGAGGGGAGCCGTCATCAGGTCCGACGACGATCTCTGCAGCTGATTGGTCAAAAGTTGGCGAGACGGAGACGTACGCCTACTACGCCGACCGTGGGAGTATTCGGAAAGCGGACGAAACGGTCACCATGTCTGATCTGTTCGATTATAAGACGGCACAGACGGAAGGTGACTTCCCGGCGCTCTCGAAAATCAGCGTGCGAGAATACGACTGTCAGAATCAAAAGAGTCAGCCAGTGAAAACGAGGTGGTATGCCGACCACATGGGTTCCGGAGCAGTAGGGCGCACTACTGGAGCCACGGGCCAGTTGACAGCCTCCGTCTCGGGGACATCCACTGCAGCGCTCATGAAGGTTGCTTGTGGGCTCTGAAACTCTCGTAACAGGGCTTGCAGCTATCAAAATTTCACGATGAGCATCTGATCCGTGCATTCGCGAGACGAATCCTACCTGTACGAGGCGGATTGCCTAGCGCCTGATATAACGAATCTGGCAAGCACCGACAGTTGGAGTCACGACAGATCGTAATCAGACAGTACTGCTTCAGCTGCTTTCCGGCCCGACAACAACGCCCCATCCAATGTACCGCTTTCCCGGTAATCGCCACACAGGTAAAGACCCGCAGCCACGCGCGGTGAGGCTGTGCGGTTCCCGGGCGACAGCAGGTCTATCGGAGGTAGCGCGTGGTAAATGTGATCGGTCCGCAGATGTCGCCACCCGTTGACTTGCGAGCCGAACCAGGATTGAAGAAACAGCCGCACCGCTTGCACCAAATCATCGTGTGCCCCAATCTGTTCGGTAGCTGTCACTGAGATCAAGGCTCGGCCAGGCGGTGCGTAGGAAGGCGCCGCTTCACTCAGCACACAGACGGTCCGGACTAACCCGTTGTCTTCCCCGTTCAATATCAACCAGGGTCCGGGTTGCGGAGCAGCGGGCGCGTCGAAATAGAGCGTCATTGAACCACGTGCTGAGGAGCTTGCTACGTGCTCCCCACGCAGGCGGGCAGCGGTCGCATGATCTGTCGCGACCACCAGCACATCACCCGTGAGCTGTTCCCCAGACTCCAGCTTCACACTCGATCCCTGTATGTGTTGTACGGCTTGGTTGAGGCGGATCGCCCCGGAAGGCAATGGAGCTGCAAGTTGTTGTGCGATGGCGCCCATGCCGTCTCGCGGCAAGGCCGTTGTTCCTCGGCAGAAGGCGCCCCAGACAAGCTCAAAAATCCAGCAGGGCGTTGTCAACCCGGTTTCCAAAAATACGCCGCTGAGAAAGGGGTGGAAGAAACGCGTCACCATAGCGTCCGAAAATTGATATGTCTGTAAAACTTCGTGAATCGGACAGGCGGGGTCGCTCATCTCAGAGCAGAGGCGTTGGCGCAATGCATCCCGTCGCACCCGCAACAGTCGTAACTTGTCGGAGAGCGAGCCGATAGGGCTGACCAAAGTCTGAATCAGATCTTGCGGCCGACGAAAGAGATCGCTCATCAAGTGAAAGCGGCCGGCATAGCGAATCAGCGCTCCGGGATGAAATGGCATGAGATTCAACGCGGTATAATTCAGCGTCGTGCGCGCTTCCGGGTAGCCGGTGAGAAGAGTCTGGAATCCGCGATCGAGCTGAAAACCCTCTACGCGATCTGTCCGGATACGCCCACCGATGCCGTCGGAAGCTTCAAGGATCGTGCAGGTGAGGCCCGATTGCGTCAGTCGACGTGCACAGACCAACCCGGCAAGACCGGCGCCGATAATGAGCACGTGTGGAGTTGAGCGTTTCATGCGGTGTTCACGTTTCTGACAAGCGCGGCTGTTGAACGACACGCCTTTGTCCGGAGATGCGCAGTCTCTTTCTTGGACAGTACAGTATAGTTATCCACTGTCATTCTGGGACTGCCGTTGGCGCTAAGTATTCTTGAAGATTGGTTTTCCCATAGCGACTCCCTGGATACACCTTTCGAATGAATCCCGCGACGAGGGCCATGAGCTTCTTGACCGAGTGAGTTTTCTCAGGGTCTGTGGCCGGTAACAGACGGACGGTGATGGATTTCTCGTGCAACTTGAGCTGGACAAAGAACGTGCACGCAGCACCCTTCTCGATCGCCACGGACTCCAGCAGGGCGTCTTTCCCACTCCGGGACACATAGAATTCCTGAACTTTCAGTATCTCGTCGCCGGTTCGTTGAACCATCGGTGTGAATGCCTGATAAAGACCCTGCAAATCTCCGGCTTCTTCTACAACAACATGTGGCATTGCGATTCCCTTCTACACATGATTCCGCAACATGAGCTCTTTCGGATGCGGGTTGAGATAGACCTGATCACGAATGTACCCGACGTCGAAGATCTGGACGTAATGCTTGACCAGCGTGAGAGGGACGATCAACGGCGTAAGCCCCCCATGATAGTCGGCGATCACGCCCAACAGCTCGGCCTTTTCATGAGTGGTCAATCGACTCTTGAAGTAGCCCACAATATGCTGCAGCACATTGACATGCTTACGCACTGTCGCCTTCATGGTGAGGGCTTTCATGAAGTGCTCACCGTACTTCAACGTCAATTCTTTGAGTCGATACCGTTTCGTTTGGCCGACCAGCCGTCCCATCGTTTCGTAGTGTTGCTGGCTATGGGCCAAGAGCAGATATTTGTGAATTGTGTGGAAGCGTATCAGGCCCTGTTTTGTGACTCCGTTTTGCACCAGATCTTGGAACCGGCGGTAGCAGAACACCCGCTCGATGAAGTTCTCCCGAAGGGAGGGATCACAGAGCCGTCCTTCCTCCTCGACGGGAATCAAAGGAAACTGTTCCGTGAAGGCTTTCGCAAAGATCCCGACCCCGTTATGACTCGGCATGCCCTGTGCGGTGTATACATGCACCCGTTCGACCCCGCAACTGGGGGAACCTCTCTTGAAGACAAATCCTGAGAGGTCTTGTTTGTGGAGTGAATCAAGACGCGCAGCGATCATCGTCTCCATTGCCTGGGTGTGATCGTGCTTGCTCGTGATGGTCATCAGCCGGGGGCGATGCGGATTGCCCACCAAGCGCATTGCTTCACGCGGGGTGCCCAATCCCGCTTCCACCTCAGGGCAGACCGATACCCATTCGACGTAGCGGCCCAATACATCCGTCAAGAAACGGTCCTGCTTGTGTCCTCCGTCGAAGCGAACCTCATCTCCGAGAAGACACCGGCTGATGCCAAGACGAAGCGGGGAGGTCGTCATCTCGTCGCTTCCTGTTTCCCAAGGTTGAGATATTCCTGACGGGCAAGTTGATGGTCCACAACCGGAGAAGGATAATCGATCCCAATTCGGCATCCCGCGCGTTCTTGCTCATCTGCGGTCATAAGATGCGGCTCATGAATCCACTTCGCCGATACACGGGTCAGTTCTGTAACATAGTGGCGAATGTAGGTTCCGTCCTGGTCGAACTTTTTGCTCTGGAGCGCAGGGTTAAAGATCCGATAGCCGGGCATACTATCGGTGCCGGTTGAGGCACACCACTGCCAGTTGCCGTTGTTGGCCGCCACGTCAGCATCGAGTAAGTGTTGCATGAAGTACCGTTCGCCGCTCTGCCAGTCAATCCGTAGATCTTTGATCAGGAATGATGCGACGATCATTCGAACACGGTTATGCATCCAACCTGTTTGATTAAGTTGCCTCATTCCCGCATCCACAATGGGATAGCCGGTCTTTCCCTCACACCACGCGCGAAAGAGCCCATCTCGCTCACTTCCAGCTGGTCGAGCTGGTGGGACGATGACTGCTCTAAACGGGCCCTTCGCGACATGTGGAAAAGCCGTGAGGACTTGTTGGAAGAACTCACGCCAGATCAACTCATCGACCCAGGTCAGGACATCAAGGCGGGATACCCGCCCCCCTTTGGCCAATGTGTTCAACGCAGCGTGAATGGCCATGCGCGGCGACAGTGTTCCGAACCGGAAGTGCGGGGAAAGTGTTGAACTACCATCGATCGCCGGCAGGTTCCTGCCTTGCACATAGGAGTGAAGCGGTCCTTCCACGAACCAGCGCAACCTCTTCCGCGCGTGCTCCTCACCCGGCTGAATCCACAACACCACGGGATCGTAACCCAGCTCACTGCTGGAGGGGAGAGGACGAGAGAGTGCTAGCGGTGCGACTTTCTTTTTCGCAAGAGCGGTTGGGATCGGCTGAACTGCCGGGGTTGTTGCATGCCATTTGGTCCACCAGCGTGCGCGATAGGCGCTGTACCGTTGCAATGGCTCACCCGTCGCGCCCCGCACCTCGGATGCTTCAAACACAACATGGTCTTTGAACGTCCGCACCGCCACTCCGAGCTTTGCCAAACGCTGTTGCACCAGCCGGTCCCGCTCGATGGCTCCCGGCTCGTAGTCACGATTCCAATAGACCGCGTCAGTTTTCCATTCACGCGCTGCTTGTACGACCTGTTCGACCGGTTCACCCCGCTTCCATTGGAGCGGGGTTCCCAGTCCACTCAACGCAGCGTTCAGATCTTCGAGGCATCCCAGCATGAAGTTCACACAGGCTGATCCAAACTCATGCGATTGCAGCAACGGCTCATCAAATATAAACAGCGGAATGATCTCGTCGCATTCCGCACAGGCCGCGGTAAGAGCCGGCTGGTCGTGCATTCGAAGATCGCGCCTGAACCAAACCATTCCTCGCACAGGTTATTCCCCTTTATGAAGTCCTAAGGCGCTGGGTTGCCATGTGATCCCGATGGTCCTCTTGAAAGCTTGTCACCTGCCACTCGTGTGATGGACAGCTCACGGAGGCCGTTTTCACCCTTGACTCCAACCTTCACGGCGGTTCCTGCTTCTCCTCGAATCATGCCGACCACTTCCTCATAACGCTTTCCGTTCACGGGTGTTCCATCAACACTCACGACCTCATCGCCATGTCCGAGTCCCGCCTTGTGGGCTGGTCCCTCCGGATGGACCATGCCGACATACAGGATGGCCGGATCACCGATCCGCTCCGCTCCGATCTGTAGAGAGAGACCGATCACACCCTTGGGCAGCTTGGTATCGTCCCCATGCCCATACGGAGCCTGCTTCGCTGGTTGGTCGGCTATAGCCGATCCCACAACGAGAAGGCCCATCAACAACCCTGCCATCATATGGAAGCCGGAGATTCTCATAGCGCACCTCCTGTTAAATGCCCATTGATCACCGAACACGTACACATCCAAGTAAAGACAGTGCCGCGACTGTTAGAAATCTCACTATCAGTCCTGCCGCAACATACATGGCGAGAGCCCTCATGAGCCCGCCTCCTTGTGGGCTACATCAAGCGATCTTTTCTGCTATGGCGCTGCCAGGCGATGATTCATGGCCGTCGATCATGTCATATGCTCTGCGGCGATCGGTTTCTTGAGCACGGCTCGCAAAGCGGATTCGAGCGTCGGGTAACGAAACACATAGCCTCCTGCCATCGCTTTCTTCGGAATCACTCGTTGGCCGGTAGTCATCAATGTTCCCAATTCTCCCAACAGAATATTCAATGCAATGCCTGGAACGGGAAGCCACGACGGTCGGTGCATCGCTTGACCGAGAACGTCACAGAACGTGTTCATCCTCACAGGCTCTGGGGCTACGGCATTGATCGGACCGCAAACTGCGGTCGTGGTGAGGGCCCATTGGATCAGACCGATGTGGTCACTACGGTGAATCCATGAGACCCACTGGGTTCCCGGCATAATCGGGCCGCCTGCGAACAGCCTGAACGGCAATAACATTTTGCCCAACGCACCACCGTCTGCCTCCAGGACCATGCCGGTTCGCAAGAGGACCACGCGGGTCCCAAATTCTGCGGCGCTCATCGCTTCCGCCTCCCAGGCAAGACAAAGGTCAGCGAGAAATCCGGTGCCACGAGCCGCACCTTCATCCAATAGGCGGTCATCGCTGGCGCCGTAATAGCCGATGCCAGAGGCACTGATAAACACCGGGGGTTTCGATGACCGGCGGGACAGCGCTTTGACTAGTAAGCGGGTAGTGAGGACTCGGCTTTCGGTAAGGAGTCGCTTGCGCTCATCGGTCCAGCGTCCGTCGGCTATCGGTGCTCCGGCTAGATTAACGACGGCATCGGCTCCTTCAAGGAGCTCCTCCCAGGGGCCCGTGTCTCGCGCATTCCATTCCACGAGATTCACGTGTGCGTTGGGCCGGTGAAGCACCTTCCCTGTATGCCTTGTCAGTAGACTGACTCTGTGGCCACTGTGTAAGAGCGCTGCGCACAGCGCTTGACCAATGAACCCTGTTCCTCCAGCTACGACGATGTTCATAAACATAACTCCTGAAAGAGCCATCGACAGATCTGGCCAATCGCGAGCTCTTGTTCCGCCCGCGGTGTGATGTCGATCGGCTGCCTTATCTGCATCAAGCGTATGGTGAAAAAGATAAGCCGGTTCCCTTTTCGTTCTTCCTGGTCCTCCTACCTTTCACAGACCGACGTCTGACGAAAACGGTAGCGGTCTGATAGAGTCCCATTGCCATACTGCAAGCCAGAAATCCAACAGCGATCAAAAAGACTAGACTCATATCCATATCGTTCCTCCTTATCATCCGAGTCTGGAACTACCTGCCTGTATGGTGATTATACAGTTCGCCAAGGAGACAGGCTCCTCATGAAGAGGAGACCTGTCTGCCTTAGCGGGCGACGCCGTGCGGAGTTTCGGCGTCACCTCTACAAAGCCAATAAACCGGCCTCCGAACTCTTGTCGTTGCCATCGTCTTATCTCGCACGCTCACTACAACCGGTTACTTCTTCTGGATCACTTCCTCCAGACCACGGACACAGCGAAACCCGGTGCCATGAGTTTGCAAGGCGAACCCGCCGCGACCGCGCGCCGATGTGGTGATATCGGATGCTGGACTATGCCAGGACCCACCACGAATCGACCGAACCACTCCCTTTTTGTCGGGACCTTGTGGATTCCGATTGGGCGCATGTTGATAGTAGTCCGCGTCGTACCAATCGGAGACCCACTCCCTGACGTTCCCGGCCATATCCTTCACCCCGTAGGGTGAATCTCCATCTGGAAGCGATCCGACCGCATGCAGGGTACGCTCGTCCTCCCACTCTCGATCAATGTTTGCTCGCTTCGCCGTGGGTGGTTCATTCCCCCAGGGGTAGAGACGTCCGTCGGTCCCACGAGCAGCCTTTTCCCATTCTGCTTCCGTCGGCAGTCGTTTCTTCGCCCAACTACAATAGGCCTTCGCGTCGTACCAAGTTGTCTGGACCACCGGTAGTTGCTCTATGCCCTTAATCGATTGGAGGGGCTCGGTGCCATAGGGATTAGGTGGTGTGCGATGACCAATGGATTTCACGAAGGCCATATACCGTTCATTCGTCACTTCGACTTGATCGATCGCAAACTCGTCCAGGTAGACGGATCGCTGAGGTCGCTCATCCTCCCGGCCTTTTCCTTCTGGATTGCCCATCAGAAATTCTCCGGCCGGAATCGTGACCATCGGCACCGGGTCAAGCTCTTTCGCTCCAGCGAATGCTTCCAGGCTGAGCAATTGCATCAGCACCAGAGCTGTGACAACCGCCATCATCATTCTCTTGAGCTGAGTTGATCTCTGCCACAGACCAGTGATCATTTCTTCTGCTCCTTGCTACCCTTGATGGCTTGGGTGGTATGGAGTCTTACTTGCTTGATGAGCGCTTCAACCTTGCGCTTATCTCCTCGGTCAGCTGCTTCTTGTGCCTGGGTCACGAGGGTTCTGGCTTCGTGCAGGTGCTGCTCGATTTCCGCCTGAAGGGCAGGCGAGGCGACTGTTCCCCCCAATGCTGCCCGATGGTAGACCTCCCATGCCTGGTCCACTTCATGATTGGCCTTATGGACCAGCTGGGCCTTATCCTGATGCGCGTGTCCGGGTGAATCGATGGGCCCAGCGTGGAGGGATGAGTCTCCGAGTAGGGCGATGAGGAGAATCCCTCGATAAAGAATCTTCTTGAGTATCATTGGTGCGCCTCCGTCACGATCAAATCATGTACAAGTCCCGTAAAATCTTCCTTCACGGTCGCTTCATCGATTGTTCGATCAATTGTCGAAGATCCAGGAGTTCCCTATTCTTTGGGTCAAGGGCCAGTGCTGGAGCAAGGGTCTGCTGAGCTTCCGCAAAGCGCTCTCGTCCCATTTCGACATAGGTCATGATGGCGGCCTCTTTGATTCGCTGATCGATTTCTGGTGGGGCAGTCTTCGCGCAGCGGAATCCCAGACCCACGCCGTAGCTGTTATTGAGTGGATGATTCCAGAACCGGTGGGTTGCCCTAGCTGTGCCCTCCGGGGCGATCCAGGAGCCACCGCGAATGACCCGCTTCTCGCCGACGGTCAGACGGTCCACGTACGTCCCGGTTCCGCCCATCCACAGGGGTTGAGCGGGGCCGCTTGGATTCACACTCGTTTCAAGCCGTCCATAGTAGCGTGGGTCATACCAGTCGGAGACCCACTCGAAGACATTGCCGGACATGTGATGTACGCCATAGTAGCTGGCTCCTTCTGGGTATGAATCGACGGGCATGGTGGCATCGTGCTTTTTCCCATAATTGACTTTCGCTGGATCAAAAGCGTTGCCCCAGGGATAGAGATTGCCATCTGGTCCTCGGGCGGCCTTTTCCCACTCTGCTTCCGTCGGCAGCCGTTTGCCTCGATAGTCGCAGAAGGCTCTCGCGTCCTCCCAATTCACTCCGACGACGGGCAGTTGAGACTTATTTAAACGGGGATCGTCCCAGTAGGCCGGAGCCGGGTGACCTTTCGCCTTGATGAATTCACCATAGTCTTTGTTCGAGACTTCATACTTATCAATGAAGTATGGATCCAAAAACACCATATGAGCGGGACTTTCGTCATTCAGTGCTTCTGCAGACCAGGGTGTCTTCATTCGTCGTTCGAAAAGTGTGAGCTTTTTACCCGTGGCTACGGACTCTTCCCGGTCGAGCCCCATCACCGATCCTCCCTGGCCGATATACACCATGTCTTTCGGCGTCAGGTGCTCTTCGGCACGGACTGCCTGGTTCACTGTTATGAATGCGGTTGCCAGCGCCGCGATCACAATGATTCTTGCTGTATGCATTGCAGACCTCCATCACAAATTGGTTTGTCCATACAAGCAGTCCCGCCTCTTTCGGTACGCCCGGTTCAGCGGTGGTGCTGCGTTGCCGTCTGCCCATTTGGCATTTTCGACGTATCGAGGTCCCTCATTTCTCGCAACGCTGCTTGCGCGATTCCCCGTAACATCCCATTGAATACAAACTCATGCGGCACGTAGAGGGAATACCAGTATAGCTGGCCTTTCAGTCCCACCGGATCAAAGATCGCCGTCTGCCGTATCTGTGTTGAAGAGCCGGCTTCCGTCACCTCAAACTCCAGCCATGCCCGCCCGGGCAAATTCATCTCGGACTTAAGCCGCAGGCGCCGATTCGGCTCGATCGCTTCGACGCGAAATGAGTCGACCGTGTCGCCGACGCGGAGGGTCGTGGAAGAAGGCCGTCCCCGTCCCATGCCGACACCCCCTTGAAGGAGGTCGATGAAGCCACGCACCCGCCACAGCCAGTTGCAGGCGTACCAACCATGGTTACCGCCGATTCTCTCAATGGACCTGAAGACGGCTTCTGGTGGCGCTTCGACGGTCAACGTTCGTGAATCGACGATGCGTGTGCCAAATCTGACGCCTCCCCACGACGGCAGCCTGCCGGATGAAGAGAGCGCATCGGACCAGCGCGTTTCGGAGAAATGTCGCTCCTCACGGACAAGGGCTCGGTGCATCGCTTCATTGATTCCCATCGGATGTACAGAGAAGGTTGTCAGCGCAGCATTGTCCCGTACCACCGTGACATGGACGATGCTCGCAATAATCGCTCGGCCGATGCGAGCGTAGAGCGGTGTGATCAACCCCAACCACAGAGCAGACAGCCAGGGGGTGAGGACCGGCACTGGGATGATGAGAGGCTTAAGCCCGCGTTGCCGCCCGTATGCCCGCATCATATCCGCGTAGGAGACTTTGTCTGCCCCGCCGACTTCATAGATACGGTATTTGGAGAGAGGAATCTGAAGCGCTTCAATCAGATAGTCCAACAAGTCGTCGATTCCGATCGGCTGCGCCTTCCCCTTGACCCATCTCGGTGTGAGCATGATCGGCAATCGTTCGACCAGCGCGCGAACCAGCTCAAACGAGGCACTGCCGGAGCCAATCACGGCGGATGCGCGAAACTCACAGACCGGCAGGCCCGACTGCCTCAAGATGTCTCCAACCTCGTGCCGACTGCGCAAATGTGCCGAGAGTTCTTCTTCGTCGCTGCCCAAGCCTCCCACATAGACCAGTCCCTTCACACCCGCTGCTTTAGCTGCTTCGTTAAAGTTTTGGGCACCCTGCCTGTCTGCTTCTTCAAAAGAACCGCTCGAGCTCATGGAGTGGACCATGTAGTAGGCCACGTCGACCCCGCGCAATGCAGAATCCAGACTTGGACGATCAAGAACATCACCTGCCACAACTTCCGTCGTGGGCCCGACCTTTGGCTTGAGAATCTCTGGATGTCTGGCCAGACAGCGCAAGCGGTAACCCTGATTCTCCAGCGACGGCAGGAGGCGTCCACCAATGTATCCGCTGGCCCCAGTGAGAAGGATGAGGGAGGTCCCTGGGGTTGCTGCCGGGTTGGCTGTCGATGTACTTGGACCGGCGTCAGACTTGTTCACTTCAGATCTCCCATCAGGACTTGGACCAGGGGAGGGGGCGATAACCCCCCTCCCAGGCTTCGACTACTTCTTCTTCATACTCTTCTGGATCAGTTCACGGGTTGCTAGGTACTCCTGGTTTCCCGGATCCGAGGCCAATGCTTTCTCAATGGCAGCCATGGCCTCCGCATTCTTTTCGGCACCCATGGCGACTAGTGCCTGGATGAATGCGTCACGTCCTGTTTGCACGGCTTCGTCCGGCACCGTCTGAACCGACTTCGCGCAGCGAAAGCCGAGGCCGACTCCGTATGAATTGTTATCAGGCTGATTCCAGAATCGGTGACTCGTGTGCAGCGAGGTTTCCGGTGCGAGCCAGGAACCGCCGCGTAGCACCCGCACCGGTCCTTGATTGGCGAAGTTGTACCCCTTCTCTGCGCCGCGGGGATTCATTGCTGGACTGGTCTTGTAGTAGTTGAGGTCATACCAATCCTCGACCCATTCGAATACGTTTCCAGCCATGTTATAGACACCATAGCCACTCACCCCTTCCGGGTAGGAATCGACAGGTGTCGTCCGGCCCACATTCTGCCCATAGTTGGCCTTCTTTGGATCGAGCATGTGACCCCATGGGTAGTGGCTGTCGCCCTGTGGACCCTTAGCCGCTCGCTCCCACTCTGCTTCTGTCGGCAGCCGTTTGCCATCCCACTTGCAGAATGCATTGGCATCAGTCCAGCTCACACCGACAACTGGATGGTTAGGCTTACTGAGCCTTGGGTCATCCCAATAGGCCGGTGCCGGGTGACTGGTGGCCTTCATAAACTCCTTGTAGCGAGCATTCGAGGCTTCGAACTTGTCGATCAGATAAGCATCAAGTACGACTTGGTGCTGGGCTTCATCTGAATGTTCGCTACTCCCCATGGTGAATTCTCCCTTCGGGATGGTGACCATGTCCGCCGCTGTGGCGACTGAGACGGCCCCTACCATCACTACCACCCCCACTCCCACCTGAAACGACATTCGACTCCGCATAAGCTACCTCCTTAGTTTTTTAGCACCAGGACAATCCTGGTAGAGCATAGATCTGAACTTTGACGTTCATGAATATGGATTGCAAGACGGCTCATCTTTGCCGGAAGCGCCGTTGTCCCCTCGTGCCAGGTACCTCAATTCTGATGTCGCAGGAGGACGTGATTGTCGACGTCACGCATTTTACTCAGCGATCGCCGTCAAGCTCAGGCATGACAGGAGACCGGGTCATTTCTCTGATGGTTCTGGCGAGTATTTCAATACTCGCCCTTCGTCTCCACGACCAGGAATTCCCCTTTCATATGAGTGTGAATATCGCACCAGAATGGAACCTGCGCCGTTTCCTGCTCCGGATTAGATAAATGAGAGAAGTGCAAAGTCATGACCTTCCCAGGTTCAAGATGATAGGCTCTGTATCCTTTGCCTTTTGAGTCTCTCGTCTCCACACCATCGCCCTCCTTCTTGATGATTCCCTTCGTGAACGCCGGGGAAGTGATGCCATGGGGAATGGTGCCATTGTTGCGGATCGTGATTGATGTCAATTGATTGGGCATCGTGTGCCCTTTGACGCTGTACCCCAGGTCTGTGATTGTAATGTCGACATGCATCTCACCCTTATCCATCGCCTGGACGACGGATCGCCCACCCAACGCTATGACCGTGAGCACGATGGCCCCCATAGCTAGTTGAACCAGTAACCGATTTCTTAGACACGTTTTGATTTTCATCACGCCCTCCCTAAGGTTGAATGACAAGCTTAAATCGCTATCGAAAATGTCCCATTATTTTGCTTCGTAATCTAATCGTATAAATCGCAGATGAAAGCCCGTCTATCGATGTTTCATCGCACAATTGCTCGGCAAAAACTTTCCTGCAAGCTGGAGCACCATCGGCTCTTGACGAATGCGACGATTCCGCAAGATGACAGGATCGACGATGTCACCGCACTGCACGCATCGTCTTGTGGCACATTCCAGCTCGCTCGTACTGTTCCACAGGTCCATAGAGACTTCCTTCACCATGAGACCGCCGCATCTCAGGCAAACCAGCTGAAGCAGTACTGAAGAGAAATCTGAGTGACTCAGAAGTTCACCGATTTTCGCTTTCTGCTCTGCTCTCGCCATGATGACCTCCATTGGCATAAGTTCAATGTTTGTCATAAGTATGTCTAATGTATAATGGATATATGTCCATAGTGTCAAGTGTTATTTGTTAAAAATTTGACCAACATTGAACATTGGAATAGAATTGGCTCACTGAAAATGAATGCTCATAGAATTCATAGGGTTGCGAAACTCACCGGGCTTTCACGGGATGTTATTCGAGTATGGGAGCGTCGGTTTGAAATCATAAAACCGACTAGAGGGGCCAATCGTTATCGCAATTATTCCGATGAAGATGTCGCATTGCTCAGGTTCCTGAAAGAGCAGTTGGATGCTGGAGGCTCGATCGGAGAGCTGTCGAAATTAGGGCGAGAGGAGTTGTTGAATCGAGCACGAGCCAGTGCGCCGCAAGTGTCATTCGTCGACAATGTATTCAGCAGACTCCTGCAGGAACTGTTGTCTAGTTTGAATCCATTCAATCGTGTGATCTTTGAGAAGCGTTTGAACGGCGCCGTGGCGGTGATTCCCTTTGAGGAAGCGCTGCATGGGATCTTGCTCCCGCTTCAGGAGCAGGTGGGGCAGCTCTGGCACGATGGTCATCTGGACGTGGCCATCGAACATTACGTCACGAGGCAAATCCAACAAAAGATTTTCTCCGCCATGAATCAGCTTCCAGTCGCTGAATATGGTGCCAAAGTGGTTGTGGCCTGCCCGCCCGGCGAGGAACACGACATTGCCGCGTTTGCAGTTGCCTACCGATGTCGTGTTCGTGGCTGTCGAGTTCACTACTTGGGAGCCAATGTGCCTCTTGGCTCACTGGCCAAGATCTGTGAGGAGGTTGAACCAGATCTGACCATCATGTCATTTCCTGTCGCACTTTCCGAGGCCAATGCGGCTGAGTTGGTTCAAACCCTTGCCAATGAAGTGTGCCCCGCCTCCGATGTTGCCGTCGGCGGTCATGGCGCGCTCGCGATGCGCGACCTTTTCATGAAATACAATATTACGGTTCTGGAGAACTTCGCTGACTTGGATCACCTGCTGAATCGATTGATGAGACAAACCGTCTCTCGCGGGTAACGAGGAGAGGACGATCAGATGGCATCGTACCCACTCACAGTATTCTTCGATGGAGCCTGCCCAATTTGCGATCGAGAGATCGCCCTTATGAGGCGGTTGGACAGGCATCGGCGGCTGTTATTGTGCGACTTCTCACGGCCGGACTATGACCCAACATCCATAAACATATCCCCCGCTGAACTTGGGAGAATCATTCATGCCCGTTGGGGTGATGGGACCGTCATCACCGGCGTCGATGTGTTCCGAGCCATGTGGGAGGCAGTCGGCCTGGGATTCTTGGCGAGGCTCACCCGTTTTTCTCTCATCGAGCCACTTGTCGTGAAGGCATATGCCTGGTTCGCACGGAACCGCTTGAGGCTCACCGGTCGCTCGCATAGCTGTACGGGAGACGCTTGCAGATCAGCCCCTTCAAGCCGGCACAAGCCGTAAAAAGATCGAACTTAGCTGGGGCGAATCATGAGCAGGTTCCTCAGAGCTCTTGACGAAAGAAATCCTCCCCATTCGGATCGACGCTGGATTTTTGTCCCTGAAGATCAACTTTCCGATGACATCGGCCCAATCAGCAGGACTGATCCACGCGAGATCGGCATCATCTTGATCGAGTCTCACTGGAAAGCCGCCAGACGGCCATACCATAAACAGAAGCTTGCCCTTCTTTGGAGCAATCTTCGGCACTTTGCCATTGAGCAGGCATCACGGGGTGTCTCGGTGCGCTATCTCACGACGACTCGGTCGTTTCAGGCCACGCTGGCACCCCTGATCGCGAAGCTCGGCTCGGTGACCGTCATGGAGCCGGCTGAGCGAGAATTACGCGCCGATCTCGATCCACTAGTCCGAACAGGTGGAGTCATTGTCCTGCCCCACGAAGGTTGGCTCACCACGCGGGAGCAATTTATTCGGGGCGCAGGGGAGGGATCGCCCTGGCGCATGGACGCCTTCTATCGATTCGTTCGCAAGGACACGGGAATTCTGATGGATGGGGACATCCCAGTCGGCGGACGGTTTTCGTACGATGTGCTCAATCGCGGACGATGGGCCGGTGATCCGCCCGCTCCCAAGCCTCTCAGTTTTCCGATTGATGAAATAACCGCTGAGGTCGGCGAGCTTATCGATCGGTATTTCTCATGTCATCCGGGTGAGATGGACCTCTCAACGATTCCGGCCACTGACAAGGATGCCCTGCGCCTCTGGCACTGGGCCAAGCGTGAATGCTTGCCGCACTTCGGCCCATTCGAAGACGCCATGTCTGTCGGCTCGCGAGGGCTTTTTCACACTCGTTTATCTTCGGTAATCAATCTCCATCGGCTGCTTCCCCGGCAGACGGTCACAGAGACAGCCGCTCTCAACATTCCTCTCGCCAGCAAAGAGGGATTTATTCGCCAGATTCTGGGTTGGCGCGAGTTCGTCCGGCATGTGCATCGGGAAACCGACGGGTTTAGACAACTACCGGCAGGATGCCCACCAGTGGCACCAACCCCGGGAGATGCCGGCTACGCCTCGTGGCGAGCAACGCCCTGGCCCCCATCGAAAGCAAAGGACGAGTTGGACGGGGGCGCACGACCTTCGTACCTGACCGCTCACGCTCCACTGCCCTCAGCCTACTGGGGAGCAAAGTCCGGACTCGCCTGTTTGGACCGCGTGGTAGCCGATGTCTGGGCAGAGGGCTACAGCCATCACATCACCCGGCTGATGGTGCTCTCCAATCTCGCTACGCTGTTGGATGTCTCGCCGCGCGAGCTAACCGACTGGTTCTGGGTCGCCTACACGGACGCATTCGATTGGGTCGTCGAGCCGAACGTTTTGGCAATGGGCACCTATGCCGTGGGCGATTTGATGACGACGAAGCCGTACGTCTCTGGAGCCGCGTACATCGCCAAGATGAGCGACTACTGTAAGACCTGTCAGTTCAATCCGAACACGAATTGTCCCATTACCTCGATGTATTGGGCGTTCCTCGCCAGACACGCATCCTTGCTGAATAACAATGTGCGCATGCGCCTTCCACTGCGCGCACTCGAGCGCCGGGCTCCCAACCAGCGAATGCATGACGCGCAGGTCTTCGCTGCGGTTCAAGGAATGTTGCAGGCTGGCAAGCCGATCGATTACGATGGCGTGAGGATACCCTTAGGATAAATCCACTTGTGAAGCCAGAGAAACAAGTAGAAAGGCTGTTCGTCGGATGGATAATTGCGATTACATTTCTAATCTGCGCGCAGTCTGGTTGTGTCAGCCCATTGGCGATCAATCGCGCGGTGCTGGCGTATGATCAAAGTGTCACCAAGGCAGAAAACGAATTGCTCCTTATCAACCTCCTGCGATTGAGGGATGAAGAACCTCCACATTTTACGATCATGTCGAGCATCGCCGCCACATTCGATTTCCGGGTCAGGGGTGGACTCATCGGACAAGCGTTGCACGAGGATTTATTCGGCATAAATTTTGGAAGCGAAGCAGCAGAGAACCCCACAGCAACCATTATCCCAGTTCAGGGAGAGGAATTCACCAGAAGAGTCTTGTTGCCTCTCGACCACGCCCGATTTGAGTTCTTGGCGCATCAACCATACCATCTGTCAGCGCTGCTTCGAATGGCCGTGCGTGAGGTCAACGTGACTGATGAGACCGCCGGACAGCGAGTGATCATCAACTCGCCCGGTTACCGGGAAGACTATCAGGAATTCCGTCGGCTGGTGCTCCACCTGGCCTACCTATATTCGACGCACCACCTGTACATCGGCCCAATAGTGTATGAGGAGCGAATCGATCTCTCGGGCAACATTTTGGACCTTGGAGCAATCATAGAGAGAAGCCTAGAACGTGGCGACCGGTTCGAGAAAAAGCAGGACGGATCGGGATATCTGATGACTAGAATCGTTCATGGACGAACGGTCATCACCAATTATCCCTTGGGGAGTTTAAGAAATGAGGATAAGCGGGATTGGGACTTAAAGGTGAGAGGATTGAGAATCAACGAAATTCCGATTGATATCAAAGCCGATTCTCCTGGTGGTGACTATCCTGTCAAAGCAATCCTTCGGTTGAGGGGTCTCTATGAAACGATGCGGTTTCTCGCGAAAGGGCTTGGCCCAGAGGTCGAATATCAGGTAGATCCTGACCCCCGCACGGGCATCATCGCTGAGCAACTTGCGGCTGCGGAGATTAATCCCGCTGGGACGTTGCTGCTCCATAGTGGAGACAGCCCTCCAAGGAATGCGTTTGTCTCGACTAAATACAAGGGTAGTTACTACTGGCTGACGCACGCCGAACAATCAACGATCCCTCTCGAGTCGTGGAATCGGGGAGCGTTTGCGATGCTCCATACGATGTATCAACTGAGCGTGAGCGAGGCCGTGACAAAAACTCCTTCGCCCGCGATTACCATTGCAAAATAACGTCTCGTCACCGTTTTCAGCCGCATGCAACACCTTTGTGTACTTGATCAACAATCCTCATGCCCCATAACTAAATGAGCACAATGCACCGCGTGACCTTTCAACAGGACAAGATTACCTACGATGCTGAAGAGGGGCAATGGTTGTATGATGTGTGTGAGGCCGCTGGAGCGTCAGTCCCATTTGCCTGTAAAGCTGGTGCCTGTGGCACCTGTGCGACTCAGGTTGTGCAAGGCGAAGAGAGTCTAGGACCGCAGAGAGCTCGAGAGATTCGGACGCTAGAAAGCAATGGTCTGGACCCCAAGCAGTATCGACTCTTGTGTCTGGCGGATGTCCACGGAACGCTCACGCTGGGGGCGAGCGCGAAAACGCCACACGGGGCCGCCTCACTTGGTTTGTTCAAGGCACGTGTCGAAGAGTATCGGCCACTCACCTTGACGGTCTGTGAGCAGAGATTTGCAATCGAGTCGGGAGAAATCACATTTTCTCCTGGCCAATATATGATTTTTCATGTACCGGGACTCGACAAAGTCATTCGGCGATCCTACTCGATTTCTTCACATCCTGCCGACAGGACACATTTCGAGATTTGTGCGCGCGCGGTGTCCGGTGGGTTCTGTTCTAATTTCATTCATCGGCTCCGTCCAGGGGATTATATCCAGGTCGAAGGCCCCTACGGTGACTTTCGATTGGCCGACGGCTCACAGCGAGAGATTCTGATGATCGCGACAGGAACCGGTATTGCGCCGATCAAATCGATGCTGCTGTCTCTTCTTGGACACACCGGCAGTCGCCGGATCCGATTGTTCTTCGGATTGCGGAATGTCTCCGACCTCTTTTATACCAAATTGTTGAGCGATCTAAGAGAGAGCCACCCCTGGTTCGAATCGACCATCATCCTCTCACAACCGGACTCGATGGGCTGGCACGGATTGCGAGGTCGCGTCACGGACCTGATTCATGAACAGGTGTCTGCCGACCAGGTCGCAAACACGGACGCATACCTCTGTGGAGGGCGTCCTATGATTGAGGAGGCCAAACAATTGCTCATGAACAAAGGCATGCCGGTTGAACATATCCGCCACGAAACCTTTTTCTAACTGCACCTTCCCAAATCTATTCGCGTTTAATCGGACTCTACTGAGACGGAAGGGTCTTCGCTCTCAGATGGTTGTTTTCATACCAACCTTCTGGATCGAGCTTCAGCTCGTTGATGATGCTTGGGAGTGATGTGCGTAGAGAGTGGCGCGGCTCCCAGCCAAGAAGTGTGCGTGCGCGGGAGATGTCGAACGCATAATGGTCGTCAGAGAGATCGATCATCCACGGCTTGAGGAAGGGATCTGCACCGGGCAACAAGTTCTGGAGCCAGCAGCCAAACTTGGCCAATCTCTTGGGGATTTGATGCGTTACCCATTCCTGACCGTAAAGCTGGCGGCTGATGGTACGCTGCAGCTCATCGTAACTGAGCGTTTCCGATTCACCGATGAGTAACGTCGTGACCTGCGGAAGCTCCTTGCGTCGTTCGACTGCGAGCGCCAACGCTGTGACCATATCCTCCATATGTAAGAAGGCGACTCCATGCGTGACGTTGCCGGACAATATACGGCTGACGAATCGCTTTTCGTAAATGCGCCTGATTTGCTGTGTGAGGGGAATTGAATGGCAGTGATCGTCATACAGGGCGCCGATGCGCATCAGCACCACCGGCACGTCGCCCCTCTCACGCAAGATCAGTTGCTCCGCCGCGACCTTCGACTTGGGATAACTCCATTTCGGTTGGAGCGGCCAATCTTCGTTGATGCGCGCTCCCGGTTCGCAGGGCGCGTGGACGAGCATGGTGCTCGCAAATATGAATTGCTCAACCTCAAAGTCGCGCAGCCCATGCAGCAACTGTTCGGTGCCGCGCACGTTGACTTGCTCGTACAGGGGACTGGATTCACTTGCGAAACTATAGTAGGCGGCGAGATGAAGAATTGAGGCGATCCGCCTGTGACCGAGCCGACGGACTTCGTCCAGGGCTTGGTGTAGGTTTTCATCCGAGGTGAGATCGCAGGGGATAATGTGTGCCGTCTTGGGAGCCAAACGAGGCGGCGCTTTGGAGTCAAGGCACAGCTCGGTGTAGCGTTCTCCGGCGTGAGCAAGGAATGCGCTGCCGATCAGCCCACTGCTGCCGGTAATAATCACTGTTCCCAACCCTGTTTCGATTGTTGCCATTTTATACTAAGAGTCTTTCATCCCAAGTTGTTGTGGGGGCGAGCAGTAGTCTCTGACTAGAAAACAAAGTGACGGGCACATCGCATTGCCGGCCATTCCGGATCATCTGACGCGTCTCCTCGGATGATAGAAATATGTGCTACCAGACACAATCGTCTTTGAGTATCCGAATGAACTGTTGGATGCTCCCAGCTTGTCCCGGCTTCCACGACGCGTCGAATGTCTGTTACAAGCGGCAGCCTCGATAGGCCGCCGCCGGGGTATAGACGCACTGATGTAGGGACCTGCCCGCCGCCACTGTGGGATGCGTCTGAATCTACGGGCGGAGCCGTTCGATTCATGGAGGATCGGTAGAACGGCGGCCTCTGGCGGCAAGGCGTCCGATAGAGACCAGTCCGACTCACGTCGAGCAACTGGGAAAATTACATGACGTCGAAGCGGTCGAGCATCATCACCTTGTTCCATGCTGTCACAAAGTCACGAATCAACTTCTGTTGTCCATCTTCAGCCGCGTAGACTTCTGCGATAGCACGAAGTTCAGAGTGAGATCCAAAAATGAGGTCGACAGGTGTTGCGGTCCATTTGATCGCATTGGTCTTCCGATCCACACCATCGTAAACCCCTTCAGACTGCGATGACTTTTGCCACTTTGTAGACATGTCGAGTAAGTTGACGAAGAAGTCATTGCTCAATGTCCCCGGTTTGTGAGTGAACACACCATGTTTGGATTGTCCTGCATGGGCGTCCAACGCTCGCATACCTCCCACGAGCACAGTCATCTCAGGGACTGTTAACGTCAGCATATTGGCCCGATCGACTAGCATTTCTGTGGGTGACATAGAGTTGCCCTCGCCGTAATAGTTGCGAAACCCATCTGCTTTTAGCTCAAGTACGACGAACGAACTAACATCCGTTTGCAGTTGTGATGCGTCCATGCGTCCTGGCGTAAAAGGGACCTGCACGCTGTGCCCGGCTGCCTTCGCCGCCTGTTCCACAGCTGCAGTTCCACCCAAGACAACCAGATCCGCCAGTGACACGGCTTTCCCATCGGTGTGCGCCTTATTGAAGTCTTTTTGAATGCGCTCTAAGCGGGCGAGGACCTTGGCCAGTTCATCCGGGTTGTTGACCGGCCAGTCCTTTTGAGGCGCGAGGCGAACACGCGCTCCGTTAGCTCCGCCACGCTTATCCGTGCCGCGGAAAGACGCAGCGGACGCCCAGGCTGTGCGAACGAGTTCCGGGACCGTCAATCCAGAAGCAAGGATGGTCTTCTTCAGACTCGCAATGTCGCTGGTGCCGATCAGCTTGTGATTGACCTTAGGAATTGGATCTTGCCAGATCAGGTCCTCCTGGGGGACTTCGTTGCCAAGATAACGTGCGCGAGGCCCCATATCACGATGAATGAGCTTGAACCATGCCTTCGCGAACGCGAGTTCAAACTCCTTCGGGTTTTCAAGGAAGCGTTTCGCAATCTGTTGATAACTGGGATCGAACTTTAGTGAGAGGTCTGTCGTGAACATGATGGGAGCATGTCTGACGTTGTGATCATGAGCATCGGGCACCAGGTTCGCTGCTTGGCCATCTTTGGGAATCCATTGTGTGGCGCCAGCCGGGCTCTTGGTCATCACCCATTCGAAGGTGAAGAGGTTGGTAAAGTATTGGTTGGTCCATGCAGCGGGGTTGACAGACCAAGCGCCTTCCAACCCACTCGTAATAGTATCTGGACCCTTGCCGGACCCACAGGTGTTTGTCCAGCCAAATCCCTGCTCCTCTATCGATGCAGCTGCGGGCTCAGCCCCGACACATTTAGATGGATTTCCATTGCCATGGGCTTTGCCGAAGGTGTGGCCGCCTGCGATCAGAGCGACAGTCTCTTCATCGTTCATCCCCATACGGCCAAACGTTTCCCGGATATCCTTTGCTGCCGCTATTGGATCAGGATTCCCGTTTGGTCCCTCGGGGTTCACATAGATGAGGCCCATCTGAACAGCAGCAAGTGGGTTGTCCAACTGTCTGTCGCCCTTGTATCGCTCATCCGCGAGCCATTTCTTTTCAGGCCCCCAATAGATTAAATCGCTTTCCCACGTGTCCCCACGCCCGCCGCCAAAACCGAAGGTCTTGAAGCCCATGGATTCCATGGCGACATTTCCCGTCAGGACCATCAAGTCGGCCCATGAAATCTTACTCCCGTATTTCTTTTTGATGGGCCACAGCAACCGCCTCGCCTTATCAAGGTTTGCGTTATCAGGCCAGCTGTTCAGAGGCTCGAAGCGCTGTTGACCGCCGCCAGCTCCGCCTCGACCGTCAGCCATGCGGTAGGTGCCGGCACTGTGCCAGGCCATCCGTATGAAGAATGGGCCATAGTGACCGTAGTCTGCCGGCCACCAGTCCTGTGAGGCTGTCATCAACTCCTTGAGGTCTTTCTTCACAGCCTTCAGGTCGAGCTTGTTAAACTCTTGAGCGTATGTAAACTGTTTGCCCATTGGGTTGGACTCAGCTGAATGCTGGCGAAGGGGCATGAGATCAAGCCTTTCAGGCCACCAGAATTGGTTCGACTTCGTTTGCCTATCAGCGATAGGCTTTGGTCCGTGATACTCTTCGGCGTACCCGAATTGTGAGAGGGCTAAAGCAAATAGGACGAAACTTGTTATTTTTACCGTGAGCATAACGCCCCCTATCTAAGTCTTGTGTGGCAGTTCATATCTTTGCAGCTCAGGGTCATGTCCCACATCGCTCGTTCAAGCCATCCTTCGCGATAGGCATTCATTCTTTACCTGATTTGAGATATTTGAGATAAATGTGTGACGGCAGTTTCGGCATGTTTCGTGGCCACGTCAGCATGACCTGCTTTACCATGCTCAATCGCTGATTTCAGATTGGTCATCGCTTCTGCCAAATGCGGATCCTCCCCTCCTCTAACTGCATGCTGCAGTGAGGCTTCGGCATGGGTCACAAGCTTGTCGGCATGACCTTGTTTGCCGTGTTCCACTGCTTCTGTCGCGTGCTCGATGGCATCTTTGACGTTCTGCTGTTCTTGCCGCACGACATCACGTCGTGCCCCACCCTCGCCGAATGCCGACTGGAGCGGCATGCCAGTGGTGAGGATCGTGGCCAGAACTCCGGTCAGCGTTAGAGCGATTCGAATGTTAGATCGTGTCATTGGTAGCCCTCCTCTTGCGGAAAATGTTTTGGAGCGGTTTATCCCTTTGGTTACGCGTCCGATTGTCGAATGCTATCTCTGTTATCCAATGCTATTGCCTGCCTATATGGGACAGTTCTGCTGTCTGGGAGCATTTTGGTTGCATGCGGTGCCTTGGTATCATCGAGCATGCCAGGGGAACAAAGTCTTACGGACTCTTCGCACACCGGAACCCACTGTTGAAGTTTCGATACGCCGGCGAGGCATAGTCTGTGGTCGATGTTATGTTAAAGTCTCGACGCGCAGATCGCAGTTGCTCTGGGGCGAGGTCCCACGAGCCTCCTCGCATCACCTTGTATTTGCCGCTTTTCGGTCCTAGTGGGTTTCGCGATGGGCTGGTTGCATAATAGTCTGGGTCATACCAGTCGTTCACCCATTCCCAGACATTCCCCGCTAGATCGTAGATTCCATAGGGGCTCTTGCCGTCTTTCAATTGCCCCACCGGCACCAGCGCATCATGGTTGTTCCACTTCTCCTTCTCCTTCCCATAATTAGCGCGGAGTGGATCGGGTGGATCGTTACCCCAGGGATAGATGCGCCCATCCGTTCCCCGTGCCGCCTTCTCCCATTCGGCTTCGGTCGGCAGCCGCTTGCCGGCCCACTTGCAATAGTTGTTCGCATCCGCCCAATCGACATTGACAACCGGGCGCTTCTGATGAGGCGGCTCGTTCATAGTTATCCACTTCGGTGGTGGGTTTATACTGGTGGCGTCCAGGAACTTTGCATATTGCCCCACCGTTACTTCATAGACATCCATATAATAAGCATTGAGAAAGACCTTGTGCTCGGGCTTGTCATTGTCACTACCTTCGTTGCTCCCCATGGTAAAGTCCCCAGCGGGCACGAGGACCATCGGCCCCACATTCTTGGGAGTGATCTTCTCCGGTCGCTTGTATCCCGTATAATCTTTGTGTTCGACTGCTTTCCCTCCATGCGAGAAGGTATGCATGAATGCGACAACTTGCCAGATCTGCTCTTCTGAGAGGAGCGATTTCCATGGCATCATTGGCGTCTTTGGAATCCCTTCCGCCACCCGCCAGAACCAATAGCTGTCTGAGAAGCGTTTGGTATTTTTCAGGCTACGAACCCCCTCGCCACTTCTTACTGGTTCACCGTCTTCGCCATGGCAACCAGTACAGGAGACAAGCGGGTCGGCTTCACCGACATAGATCATTTTTCCCTCCTCAATGACCTTCGGATCCGTCCACCAGCCGGCGGGCATGTGTTTGTCTGCATAGGGAGCCGGAACTGGATCCAACGGCATGAGTTCTGCCGAAGCCGCGATCCCTTCTGAGAGAGTCAGGCCCGATACTAACACCATGATGCATTGCGCGATCATCCTGCCACTCATGCGCGACCTCCTATTGCTACCTCAACTTTTTGGACATCTGGTAGTGTTTTACTATCAATTGGATGACAACGCCATGTTGACTTTGGATTAGGACGGGTCACGAGGGATAGACTAGTCCTTCTCATCCTTGTTTTCTGATTCTTTTTGCACTTCTTTCAAGACCATCACACCCTGAACTCGACTCGCATTGAGATCGCTCTCCGGGACTTTCTTGTGTACAAGATTCTGATGGCAATCAATGCAGGTGGCGCCATCTGTTTCCATCCTCTTGTGCGCGGCCTTGGCTGATGCACCCGGTGGCTTGGTATTCTTGTGACACTCGCGGCAAGTGACGCTGTCCCAGTTTTTTAGCGACATGCGAGCGTAGTGGGCCATGATTGGCCGGCGCTCGTTAAATTTCTCGATGGTCGAATAGTCATATTTCATCTCCGCGAGCACCGCCCGGATCCCGTCATAGGTGTGTGTCCATAAAGCCAGATGGAAATTTCCTAAGCCCTGGGGCACGTGGCAGTCTTTGCAGCCTGGATCGGCCCCTAGCGCCCCGTAGTGCGATGACTTTTTGAGCTCCTCGTAGGGGTAGGTTTGGGAGTGGCAGCTTACACAGAACTCGGTTCTCGAAAGGGCGTGCTCCCCGCCGAGGACCACGGCGATTGCTCCGATTGTAAGAGCGGCGCCAAGAAGCAGGGCACCACCCGACATGCTCAAGTATTGCCTGAACCTCCCTTTCATGATGATCCTCCTACTGGATGTTCAATGTTTGTATCTTGTATGTCTAATGTATAATGGAATATGTCCAAAGTGTCAATAGTGTTTGTGTATTATATTTGACAAACATTGGACATTCTAATACACTGTACTGATGTTTATGAATAAACATAGAATTCATAGAGTTGCGAAATTAACTGGCCTGTCGAAGGACGTGATTCGTGTGTGGGAGAGGCGGTATGGGCTTGTCACACCTTCGCGAAGTTCGAATCGCTATCGCGAATACAGTGATGAGGATGTCGCACTCCTTCGGTTTGTGAGGGCCCAGATGGAACAAGGCGCAACAATCGGTGGTCTTGCCACAGAGGGACGTGATGCGCTCCTCGCACGTATGCGTCTCGCAACTCCGTTCGTCGCAGAGGAACAGAAGCCGCATGAGCATCTATTGGATGATTTGATGGGATTGCTTGACCCGATCGATAAGGCGGGGTTCGAGAGGAAACTGAACGGCGCAGTGGCCGTCATTCCGTTCGAAGAAGCCGTGCAGCGGATTTTACTCCCTCTACAACGACGAATCGGGGAACAGTGGCACGAGGGTCGCCTTGGTACAGCCACCGAACATTACGTGACGAAGCTTATCCAGCAGAAGTTGTTTTCTGTCATGAATCAGCTTCCGGTGAATGAATTCGGTCCGCGTGTCTTGATCGCTTGTCCGCAGGGGGAAACGCACGAAATCGGAGCCCAAGCCGTGGCGTATATTGCCGCGACCAGAGGTTGCCAGGTCTATTACCTTGGACCTAACCTGCCTATGCCAGACCTCATGGCTTTCTGCGAGAAGATCAGGCCTGATCTCGTATTGCTCTCTCTCACTGAAGCGAAGTCTGAGGCCGCCATGCTCGAACAACTCAAGGAGCTTGGACAGCTAGCCGCTGGATGGCCTGTTGCTGTTGGGGGCCAGGGGGCCCGCGCTTTCGGAGACCTTCTTCGTGATACCAAGATCGAACTGCTCGATGATCTCCCTGCACTGCACAGCCGCCTGATGATTCTTCTTTCGATGCGCCAGCGCGTGTATCAGTGATATCGACACACCAATTCGCAGCTTCGCGATGTTCATCATCGCTTTCACATGGAGTTACAGATGGAAGAGGGTTCCGGGAAATGTGTTACGCGGGAGAAGTGAGTGAGGTGAGCTGTGCGCAATCAATTTCCCGTTTAGGGAACTACTCCAGCAAAGTGACTGCTCAGCTCAATGCTCGTCCGATTTGATTGGCCCGCGAACGCACCAGACCGGATAGGTGTAGATCTTGATGAAACTCAGTACGTTACCGAGGAATGCATCCACATATCGTGCATAGGAAGGCTGATTGTCTTCAGGGACCACTGTCCAATAGGATGTCGGCTGGATGTTCAAGAATGGATGCCCTGGGGGGATATTGGGGATCGGGGAGTCCACTGCTGGCCCCACGAGGCTACGCATTTCAGAGGGCGCCGGCAGGCGCCAGCCTTTCTGACCGCCGGTTGCTCGGGTTGCGCATGTTGCGCGGGCTTCGTTCCACGTCACGGACGTGGGCAGCGGGGAGAGTTCCCAGATGAGGTTTGTATCCTTATCGAGGATTGCATTGTTGTTGAAATCAGGCAAGATCACGAAACGCTGGGCCGCCGGATGTGCCTCTTGCCAGTTCTTGATGATATCGGCGATGAGCGCTTCCTTTTCTACAGTCGGGCCCATCAAAAATTGGGAACCTACAAGGCAAGCTCCCCCAATGATGGTCAGGAGCAGCAATTGGCGCACCCACTTATTAGCTGGCACTGCGTAACTCCAAATCGTCAAAAATTTGGAAAGGAAAAAACGCGCTCATCCTACTCTATGGATGAGGGCGTATCAATGTTGTGCTAATCAGAGCTTGAGGATATCGATGGAAATGGATCAACCATGAGGTGGGGTCTTAATCAGCAGTAAGGAATTCTCATCCCTATCCTTCACGCAGAATGTTGAAATCGGTGGTAATTCTGGATGTAGGTCTTACGTGCTAACCATTAATATCGCTGTATATTGAAGTTAAGTTATGCTATAATTATCAATGAGTTAGGATGTATAATGGAAAGCTGAGCATGCTAGGGTTAGTATCGCATGAGAGTGGTGGGGGTAATTGAGTTGAAAAGAGTATCTTGATGAGTATAAATTATATATGCGTGAGAGGAAGGGGAAGGCGTTTTTCTCTAGAAATCATTGCAGTCAAATAGTAGGAGAGCGCAGTCTCTGAGATTTATATAGTGGAGGGAGGGACATACTATGGCTAGCGAGAGAGGGTATGACATTTCGCAGTGGTACGATTCGAAGCCGGCGAAGCTCGGGTGGTTGGGGATGTTTGCAATCGGCGTGTTTTGGGTGGTGTACCAGCGGACGTTCGGGTACTCCCACGGCCTGGACTCCATGACCCCGGAGTTTGAATCGGTGTGGATGGGGCTGTGGCGGTTTAACATTCTGGCGAACGCCGTGTTCTTTGCCACGTCGATCGGCTGGATCTGGGTGACGCGGGATCGGAACCTGACGAACCTGGACCCGAAGCTCGAGCTGAAGCGGTACTTTTATTTTATGGGCTGGTTGGTGTGCTACATCTGGGGCGTGTACTACGCGGGCAGCTACACGCTGGAGCAGGATGCGGCGTGGCACCAAGTGATCATCCGGGACACGAGCTTTACGGCGAGCCACATCGTGGCGTTCTACGGGACGTTCCCGTTGTACATCACGTGCGGTGTGTCGAGTTATCTGTATGCGCAGACGCGGTTGCCGCTGTACAGCCAAGCCACGTCGTTCCCGTTGGTGGCGGCGGTGGTGGGGCCGATGTTCATTCTGCCGAACGTGGGGCTCAACGAGTGGGGCCATGCGTTCTGGTTTGTGGATGAGCTGTTTGCGGCGCCGTTGCATTGGGGCTTTGTGACGTTGGGCTGGTGCGGGTTGTTCGGCGGCGCAGGCGGCGTGGCCGCGCAGATCATCTCACGGATGTCGAATCTGGCGGATGTGGTCTGGAACAGCGCACCGAAGGCCATTCTGGATCCGTTTGCCGGTCAGGCAAACCCCAATGCGAAGGCGGGGTATTAAGAGTTGGGAATGATGGCACATTCCATGAATCGTAGATCCGAAACGTAGGAGGTGAAGGAGCGGTCGGCCCGGTAGCCCGGGTCGGCCGCTCCGGTCGACTGACATGACGGAAGATGTCAGGTAAATATAAAACTGTAAGTAAGCCAAACGCGTCTTCACACTGAGGGTATCACAGCGACAAGCTATCCGATGTGACTAACTATCCGTGAGAGGCTACCCGTGACTATCAAATTCCCCAAAGTACTGATTTGGATGTCAGTAGGCCTGTTTATGGCATTGCTTCTGAACCTCTTGCGCATGCCGCCCCCTGTCGTGGAGGAACAGGTCATTTTTAGTGAGTTCATGGTGAAACTCGACAAGGGCGACGTGGAAAAGGTCATCATCAGGGGCCATCATATCAACGGCGTATTAAAAGATAATTCCCGACTTCGAACCTATTCAGCGGACTATCCGGATCTCGTCCAGGCGCTGCGGGAGAAAGATGTTCAGATCGAGGTCAAACCACCTGAAGAAAGCCCTTGGTATATGAGTCTTCTCATGACCTGGGGGCCGATCGCGTTCTTTCTTGGTTTCTGGTTGTTTTTGATGCGTCGGATGCAGGGCGGGAACGCGGCCCTGTCCCTCGTGAAGAGCAGAGCCCGCTTGCTGACAGATGATCGAAAAAAGGTGACCTTCGCCGATGTAGCGGGAATCGATGAAGTGAAAGAGGAAGTACAAGAAACGGTCGAATTTCTGAAGGACCCGCGAAAGTTCCAGAAACTCGGCGGGCGGATTCCCAAAGGGGTCTTGGTGGTGGGCCCTCCTGGAACCGGGAAGACCTTATTGGCGAAGGCGATTGCCGGCGAGGCGGGCGTTCCCTTCTTCAGCATCAGCGGGTCGGATTTTGTAGAAATGTTCGTGGGCGTCGGGGCCTCTCGAGTGCGTAATATGTTCGAACAAGCGAAAAAACAGGCTCCCTGTATCATTTTTATCGATGAGATCGACGCAGTCGGACGGTCCAGGGGAGCGGGGCTCGGCGGTGGAAATGATGAACGTGAACAAACGCTCAACCAGTTGCTGGTCGAAATGGACGGATTTGATACGACGGAGGGTGTCATTCTGGTGGCAGCCACCAATCGTCCAGATGTACTTGATCCGGCTCTGCTGAGGCCAGGCCGATTCGACAGGCAGGTGGTGGTAAATCAGCCGGACCTCCGGGGCCGTGCGGAGATCCTGAAGGTCCACACCAAGAAAGTGCCGATTGCCGCCGGCGTAGAGCTGGAGAAGATCGCTCGAGGCACTCCCGGTTTCTCAGGAGCCGACTTGGAAAACTTAGTCAATGAGGCTGCGCTCTGGGCTGCTCGTCAGAGCAAAACCGAAGTCGGAGCCGTGGATTTCGACATGGCGAAGGACAAGATCTTGATGGGCCCCGAGCGCAAGAGCATGGTGCTCACGGACGAGGAAAAGCGGGTCACCGCCTATCACGAAGCGGGTCATGCCTTGATGGCCAAACTTCTGCCTGGCACCGATCCTGTCCACAAAGTGTCGATTATTCCGAGAGGCCGCGCGCTGGGTGTGACCATGCAGCTACCGACCGACGATCGTCACAATTACTCCAAAGAGTTTTTGTACAACACGCTGGCAATCCTCATGGGCGGCAGAGTCGCGGAGGAACTGGTATTCAAACAGAGCACGACCGGTGCCGGCAACGACTTAGAGCGCGCGACGGCCCTTGCGCGCCAAATGGTCTGCGAATGGGGCATGAGTGAAACACTTGGGCCGCTCGTGTTTGGGCAGAAAGAGGAATCGATGTTTCTCGGTCGCTCCTTTGGCAGTAAGCGAGATGTGAGCAGTGAAATAGCGCTGGAGATCGATCGAGAAATCAAGCGCCTCGTTACGGAGAATTACGAACGGGCCAAGCAGGTCCTGACCGAACAGATGGCAAGCTTAAAAGCGTTGGCGGAAGCGCTCTTGGAAAAAGAAGTGTTGAATGCCATGGAAATCGATGCGATTCTTTTACAGTCTTCTTCTCACGCTGTCCTAGCCTAAGGTCTGTTGATGTGCAGTAGCCCACTCCTCAAGATTTCAGGGGATGGAACATGCATGGAGACTCTCGATCAAGTTGTCGTCACACCATTCGTGAAAAGAGCGACGGATGTCGTGGAGGTCCGCTGGGGCTCAGGTACTCCTTTGATACTCGCATCCGGAAATGATGAGGGCAATGCAGATAGTGCACGCGGTGTGTCGTCCTGATTTGTAATGGTTTCACGATTCGATGTATACCGTGCGTGATAGGGTTTAACCAAACTGCTTAGGGGTGCAACATATGAGACTCGCAGACAGGATCGCGATTGTAACGGGTGGAGGGACCGGCATCGGCGAAGCAATTGCGAAGGTTTTTGCTCGGGAAGGCGCGAAAGTTGCGATCACAGGCCGGCGGCAGGGCGAATTGGAACGCGTTGTTGAAGACATTAAGCGGACAGGTGGACAGGCGTTAGCACTTCCAGGCAGTGTGACCAACGAAGCCGACGTGCAGAAAGCGGTGGCAACTACTGTCGAGACCTTCGGACGTCTCGATATTCTGGTCAACAATGCGGGCAATGTGTTCCATACGGGGCGACTTCACGAGACCACTGATCAGGTTTGGGATGAGACCTTTGACGTGTTTATGAAGGGGACGTTTCGATTCATTCGTGCGGTGATTCCTCGGATGCTTCAGCAGGGCGGCGGCTCGATCCTGAATATCTCCACAGTCGTCGGGCTCAAGGCAATTCCAGGTTTTGAGGCTCATGCGTATGAAGCGGCCAAGGCGGGTGTGATCATGCTCACCAAGACAGTGGCTGTGCACTACGCGAAGCAACACATCCGTTGTAACTGTATCTGTCCAGCTGGCGTTGTGACCCCACCCATCGCAAACATGGTGAAGGATCCACAGATTAAAGCCTGGTTCGAAGGCGTCCACCCAATGGGTCGGCTCGGGCAACCGGAGGAGGTTGCCGAAGCGACGGTGTA
Source organism: Nitrospira sp. CG24B (assembly GCA_002869845.2). Lineage (GTDB taxonomy): Bacteria > Nitrospirota > Nitrospiria > Nitrospirales > Nitrospiraceae > Nitrospira_D. The sequence goes on from NEWS02000004.1 coordinate 1,755,675, forward strand.
TTTTGCATCCGAGGAGTCGAGATGGACAACCGGGAGCATCCTGTCGGTGGATGGCGGTGTGACGGCCGCATAAGCGATAGACGATTAAGCACCAGAAGACTTGTGGTCTCCAGGTGATTGTTCGAAGGTCTTTAAGGAGCCATTATGGATATTCTGCCGCTGTTCGCATTGGTGTCGGTTGTAATCATCATCGGTGCGTGGTTCGTGTACAATCGGTTCTAATCATCATCGGTGGGTGGATCGTGTACAAAATGAGTGCGTAGGTCGCCGGCCCAGAATTGGCCATCCTTCGGGGAAGGCCTCATCTTGTTGAGAAGTACTCTTGCGCCGCAGATGATCCGGTCTGGCGAAGAGAGACATTTCTCAGGGTAAGGACCCTTTCGTTTTGTCGAACCTCGTCCGATTCATACCATCGCTTGCCTCTCTCAGAGGCGAGCGATGGTTCTGTTTCTGTGCGTGCGGTAGGGTGATAGGTTCGCGTCTTATCTGACAACGAGAACGGAACAGGCGCTCTGTTGGGCGAGCTTCATTGAGACGCTGCCCTGGAGAAAGCGCGTCACTGCACTTCGCCCTTTGGCCCCTGTGACGATCAGGTCCGGCTGTTCGCGATTGACCACTTTCATGATCTCCTCAGCGGCCGGCCCCACACAGGGAAACTGTCTGACGCGATACCCGGCTTTTTCAAGCTTGGCTGCTTCCTGCGCGAGCAATTGCTCCCCCGCCTCCTTCACCATCGTGTAGCGCAGAAACGGCATCACATGGACCAGCAGAATCATGAGCGGCTTGGCATCAGGCTTGGCCGTGAACTGTTTGGTCATGAACTGGAGCGCTTTCTTGGATGACGGAGAGCCGTCTGTCGCGACAAGTATCCGCCGAAAAGTTTGGGGAGGCTCTTTCACGATCAAGACTGGACAGGACGCATGGAGCGTGACGGTTGACGAGACGCTCCCCAGCACTAAACGATCGATGGCATCTAACCCTCGACTCCCGACCACGATCAATCCCGTATGGCCTGCCTGTTCAATGAGGGCTTGTGCAATCTTGTCCTGCACGACACGCACCGAGCCCTTGAGCCCAAGCTTCACGAAGCGCCGCTTCGTCTCTGCTTCTACCTGCTTGGCTCGAGACTTTAAGAGATGAATGGCTTCTCCTTCGTCCGGTTCATACCCGCTGACGGTTGGTTGGACGATGAACGGCGGTCGCACAGATTGAAGGTCCATCGCATGAATCGCCGTGACTCGCGGTGCCATCCGAAAAGGCATCTCCCCCAGCCAACCCAACGTCCACTCTGAATACTTCGATCCATCTACTCCTACGACAACTTTCATCGGTATCCTCCTTATTCGAAACGTGACGTCACCAGCCCCCGCATGGCGCAAGCTGCCCATCGAAAACACTCTCGGCAGAATCCTGAAACGCAGTGGATACAGGCCCGTCTGGTTATGTTGACCTATCGATGAGTACGCGGAGAGCAACGTTGATGCCACGATGGCGGAGGAGCGACGGCCGTACGCAAGTCCTCGTTTCACGAGAACAATTCTGAAAAAATTGATTGGCGGGTGACTCAACTTTTTTGATAGAGTGCGGCACCGTATACTCGATACATTAATTTCACGAAGGTTATCGGAAGAATGAAAACAACAGCTGGGCGTAGGCCGGTCTGCTTCAGACAACGTGAATATGGACTTTTTCTTGTGGTCTTGTTGATCGTGCTCTCCGGTTGCGCCGCTCAAAAGGTCTCGACCAACTCACTCGCCCCCACCATTGAGCAGAGCGCTCGGCCAGTTCTTCTGGCTGACGCTAATCCCAAAGCTCTCCCGTCAGAAGCACCGGTCCACGACGCGTCTTCTGAAGAGCCACTCGATCCGTTTTCGAAGCCGGGTGAAGAAGGGATCGAGGAGTACGATCCGTGGGAACCACTCAACACCAAGTTCTTTGAATTCAACCGGCAGCTTGATCGCTGGGTATTGAAGCCAGTCGCGAAGGGGTACAACTTCATCGTGCCGAATGTTGTCCAGGTGGGCGTCAGCAATATTTTCTACAATAGCCGTGCGACCCCGCGATTCCTGAACAATATGTTTCAGGGAAAATTTACAGGAGCTGGGATTGAAGTCGGGCGATTTCTCATTAATACGACGGTCGGGATCGGTGGATTTTTCGATGTGGCCCAACATTACTTCAAGCTGACGACACCGGAGGAAGATACTGGACAAACGCTCGGATTTTATGGAGTTCCACCAGGTCCCTATCTCATGATACCGATTCTGGGACCATATACGGTTCGAGATCTTGCTGGCTATGCTGGAGACATCGCCCTCAATCCGATTTACTGGCTCATCCTGCCGACCATGCATAACATCGATTCAATTCCGACAGTGGTCTCGATACATGAGCGGGCGCTCACCTACGGCATATCGCTTGCCGCACGTGGGACGGAAGTCGTCAACGAACGCTCCTTGAATCTGGAAAAGTTTCAGGGGGTGGAAGAATCGACGCTCGACCTTTATGCTGCGGTCCGAAACGCCTATCTGCAAAAGCGAGCCAAGGCCATCCGAGAATAGCTGACATCTCCCTATCATCCACCTGATGAGACAGGGAGCCCTTAGACTGCTGTAAGCCAACAGTAGGTTAGGCCGATCTCATCAGGAACCCGTACTCCACGGGAGATTATTACCGTAAGCTAGAGCGACCAGCAGCAAGGGTATGCTACGCCAAGGTTCTAGGCAGCACTGTGGATGTGATCTTGTTTGGGTGAGAATTGAGATGTCTCAGTGATTGATGGATAGACCCGGACTGTGTACGTCCTGTCTGGGTCTAAGGTCACGGAGACCTTTCCAGTTTTGCTCAAATAGTCAATGGCTAGATACACTTGGTTCCAGGTCAGATCTGGACAAAGCCCAACCACTTCCTCCATGGAGCAGCTAGCACCAAACTGCTCTAAGGCAACATAGACACGGTCGATGATCGTTGAAACTTGCATACACCTTCCTACACAAAGATCAAAACTTACAACGACTTCTTAACTGTTAGCGAAGAATCCTACAGACTCAAATGATTCGGTATTGCATGTACCAACGTACAAAAACCGACAAATTATTTCGTTAACTAATAGTAAGGATATATGACGGACTTTGTGAACTAGGAAGCCCACTAGAAAGATACAGGGAGATTACTAGTACTGAATGGTAACACTAGTAGATGAATTCATGATGTTGTGCCAGTAGCAGACGATGATACCTCGGGTAGTAGGCGTGCCCAGCGGATGCGACTACGACGACACACTCACAAGGCCTTCGGCAATCGCGTATTTGACGAGCTCGGCCGTCGAGTGCAGATCGAGTTCACTCATAATGCGGAACTTGTGAAACTCCACGGTCTTTACGGAAATGTTCAGAATCGAGGCGATGGCCTTGGTACCTTTTCCCTCGGCCACAAGCTGTAACACCTCCCGTTGCCGTTGTGTAAGGGAGGTCACCAACGGCTTATTAAACTGACCATCCGGAGATTGGAGTGTCGCTGCCAAGACATCTTTCGTGATAAGCGGAGTCATGTAGTGTTGTCCTCGCATCACCGCCTGGATGGCTTGCTTGAGTTCCACGGCGGCGGACCGCTTTATCAGATAACCGGAGGCTCCGGCCTTAAAGGCTTCGGTTGCATAGGTGGGGGTCGCGTGCATGGTTAGGAAGATAAGCTTGCTCTCCGGCACCAGCTTACTTATTTGGCGCGCTGCATCGAGTCCGTTGAGCAACGGCATCGAGATGTCTAGCAACACGATGTCGGGACGAAGCTGCTGCGCCGCTTCCACTAACGCTCGCCCGTCCTCCACCATACCAACCACTTCGCCCTCGGCTTCCACCAGTTTCCGAAGTCCAGCCAGGACAATGGCGTGATCATCAGCCATCAGGATACGGGGACGATTCATGCGACCTCCACCTCGCACGGTACCCACGCACAGACCTTTGTGCCGTGGGATGGGCGAGATTGGATTCGAAAGAACCCATGCAGTTGTCGTAGCCGTTCCTCCATACTGCTCAATCCCAGCCCTTGTTGATGAGTACGCAGATCCTGTGAGTCAAATCCCGTCCCATTATCAATGACGGACAGACCGACCCCCTTTAATGACCCTCGGAGCTGGACCGTCACGGTCGTTGCCTGCGCATGTTTCACCACATTTTGAACGCTTTCCTGCATAACACGGAAGAGACAGGTTGCCTGATCAAGCGGCACCGCATCCGGAACATCAAGCATCTTCAGATAGATGGGCAAGCCCGTGCGCCGAGAAACCTGATGAACATGCTCTTCGACCGCCGGGCGCAATCCGGCATGCTCTAGCAGCGAGGGATGAAGCCGATACGCGAGTGTGTGCACATCGTCAGAAAGCTGCTCCAACTGTTCACGAAGTGGAGCCAGCGCTCGAGTGAGTTCACCGGGTACGGTAGAAGAGTGGTGTTCCAAGGATGCGACTTCCAAGACCAAGGCGGCCAATCGCTGGCTCACATCGTCATGCAGATCACGGGCGATTCGCTTCCGCTCATGCTCCTGCGCAGCCAGCAGCTTGGACGTCAGTTCTTCCAATTGCACTTGCTGCTGATGCAATTCCAGCTGGTTGCGATGAAGCGCCTCTTCCGCCTGCTTGCGTTCGGTGATGTCGACGGCGACACCTCCCAACAGCACCGGCGCGCCTTTATGATCGACAATGGGAAACTTGCTCACAAGCGCGTGCCGGAACTCCCCATCCTGAACGAACGGCTCGACTGTGTGCAGAGGGACCCTTGTCTCCCGCACTTTCCGATCGTTCAACTCATACTGTACGGCGATCTCCTCAGACCACAACTCACGCGCAGTCTTTTCTTTCCAATCTAATCTTTTGAGGAGGGATTCTTCAAAGAGTCGATTGACGTAGAGATACCGTCCCTGAGCATCTTTGATCCAGGCAAAGCCGTGCAAATTATCCATAAAGGATGCGAATCGGCGCTCGCTTATTTTCAGCGCTTCCTCGGCCTGTTTGCGTTTCGTGATATCGATCATCGCCCCCAAGGTTCGAGTAGGGCGACGCTCTGGGCCTTCATGGTCGAATAACGTCCATGATCGAAAACTCACCCACCTGACACTCCCATCGTGGTGCAACACACGGTGTTCTACCGAGAAGAGATCGTCACCGGCAGGATCTTGAGCCTGCATGATAGCCAGGACGACGGTTTCGCGGTCTTCCGGATGGAGTAGCTGGATATATCGCTCGAAAGTCGCTGGATCATCGGGTTTCACTCCGTAGATTTCTCTCATCGCGGGAGACCAGTAGGCTTTCCCTGTGCGGTGGTCGTGATCGAAAATCCCGAAGTTGGCCAACCGAATGACCTGGTCGGACCGTTCCTCCCTTTCATGCAAGGCGTTCTGTGCCTCCACACGAGCCGTCACATCCTCCGTGGCAATCACAATTCCGCCTACTTCATCGCCGCTATACCAAGGGCGAACATCCCACGTCATCCACTGCGTTGAGCCATCATCTCGAACGAACCGGTCTTCATCTGCGCTCAGAATTTCTCCGGCCAGGCCGCGACGATGGATCTCTTTCCATCGTGATGAAATCTCTGGAAGCGCGTCATAGTGCGATCGGCCGAGGATCGCCCCTGCAAGCTGATAATCTTCCATCCACCGGCGACTGGCCACCAAATAACGCATGTTGCGGTCAAACATCGCAATGGCAGCCGGCACATGTTCGATGAACAAACGGAAGCGCGCCTCACTATCTCGCATCGCCGCATGGGTTCGCTCGAGGTCGACCGTTCTTTCCTGAACACGTTGTTCCAACTCTTCATGGGTCCGACGCAGCACCTCCTCAACCCGCTTACGATCGGTAATGTCATTGCCGATCGTCAGAAGGCAAGGCTTCCCTCTGAGCGTGATCAAGTCTGTCGAGATGAGAAACTGTCGCAGCTCCCCATCTTTCATCCGCGTCGACACTTCAAGGTTTCGGACCGACCCTTCAGACTTCAATCGATCGATGAGCCTGGCCCGATCATGAGGATCAGGCCAGATGCCCAAGATCAACGTCGTCTTTCCGATAACTTCATCCCGGCGAAAACCGAATGTGGCTAGGCAGGCGTCATTGATCTCGAGACAGAGCCCTGTCTCGAGATCTGTAATACCGATCGGGTGAGGGCTTAGGCGGAAGGCTTCGGCGAAGAAATTGTCTTGTGCCGATTCGACCGCCTTCCCTTGCCGATCCTCGGCGTGAGGTGCCTGTGAAAGCAGTCGTGCCCTCACCCAACGCTCTTTTTTGGCGACTTTGGGTGTCATGGTGAGAGAAGTTGATTCTAGTCCACCTAGAGAGACCCCGCAAGGTCAAATTCGGCACACAGTTATTTTTACGTACACAACGGGTGGCTCAAACTCGGAAGGGAAACAATAGCCAACGCATCCAAGATGGTGCACGACATCAAGTCCGCTTGGGTCATGTCACAATCGGGAAGATCAAGGTCACCTTGTATTATGTGAACCTGAACGTGACGTTTGTGCTCGATCGGCGAAGATGGCAGGGAGGGTTACAGGCTGCGGAGATAGTGAGCGGGTCCTATACCTTGCGTTGCGGTCGTCTTAACCGGCTCTCTTACGTTTGCGATAGTACCACAACGCTCGGAGAGTCCTACCACAGCCGAGCGTGTGCGTAGCACACTTCAGCATTACATATCTCCACCCTTCCTCGGGCTCCAGTATGGGGCCATCGCCTTCACATAGGCGAACACCGCATCCCGTCTCGTGGCGATCCCGACCAACATGTTCCCCTTCACAACCGGAGCTCGGATAAGGTGTTGCTGTTGAAGGAGCTTGATAAAATCCTGCACCAGCATGTCTTCGGTCACCGTCACGACATGTCTCGTCATCATGTCTTCGGCCATGATATGGCGAAGATCTTTTCC
>NEWS02000005.1 GCA_002869845.2 Nitrospira sp. CG24B
TCGACATCCACGGCGGTGGGATGGATCTCATTTTCCCACACCATGAGAACGAGATTGCCCAATCATGCGGATCGACGGGAAAAGAATTCGCGCGCTATTGGGTGCACAACGGGTTTGTGCAGGTCAATAAAGAGAAGATGTCAAAATCGCTGGGAAACTTCTTCACGATCCGTGAGATCTTCGAGAAGTCGGAGTGGCCGGAGGATGTAACGGGAGAGATCTTGCGGTACTTTCTTCTTTCGACCCATTACCACGGACCATTGGACTTTTCAGACCAGGGACTTAAGGAGTCAAAGCAGACGCTGGATGCGTTTTACGACCTCTTCAATAGACTGGCTGAACCAGAAACACGAATGCTTGGTGAAGAAGATCTTGCTCGGTCTATCACTCGCATGCGGGAGGAGTTTCGCCAGGGGATGGACGATGATTTGAACACTTCCGTAGCATTGGCCGCTTTTCAGAACTTCCGAGGAGAAGTAAACCGACTGGTCGAGCGAGGCTTGTCAACAGATGAGAGACGGATCGCACGCTCGGTCTTTCGTGACCTGGGCTCGGTGTTGGGTCTTTTCCAACTCGACCGATGGCGGTTTCACGCCAAGATCGAGCTGGCAGGGACAGCGACCTTGTCACTTTCAGTTCGAAGGGAACTCACAACTGGAACAGATCTGACCGATTCTGAGATTGACGCGAAGATCTCCGAACGGAATGAGGCCAGAAGAGCGAAAGACTTCAAGAAGTCCGATGAGATCCGGAAATATCTGGGTGAACAAGGCATCATCATTGAGGACAAGCCTGATGGCACATGCCGCGAGTGCTAAAACGCTTCCTGATGTCTATCAGGAAATGTGCCCTTCGCTCTTGTCTCATCGGTCTGCTGGCGGCCTCCATTGTACACACGTGGTGTATTTCAGCTCTGCCTGCCCAAGAGAATGTCACCAACGTTCATCACACCCTTTCAGTTGAGATGATTCCTGCCGCACATGAGGTTGTGGCGAGCGATCAGATCGAACTAGAAGTGAATTCACAGGTCACGTTGGTCACGTTTACGCTTGCCCATACGCTGCATGTCGAGTCCATTGCGATGCGAACGCACTCGGTTTTGGGTGGGCCGGGAGGCCGGGATGAAGTCGTCCCGTTCACGATAGTGCGTCCTCCTGAGACCTTGGCCCAACGCATTGTTGTCTCTCTTCCCAAAGACCATGGCCGGAGAATGACATTGATCCTGAGTTATCGGGGTCAGATCAATGACCCTCCCAGAGAACCGCGCCACTTGAGATTCGTGACCCCCAGCGAGACCGCGGGACATATCGGTGTGGAAGGTGTGTACTTGAGCGGTGAGAGCCAATGGTACCCCGATGTCATTGGCTCCTTCAGTACCTATCGAGTGACGGCTCAGATTCCACAGGGCTGGACGGTGGTGGCATCGGGCCGTAAGGAAGGCGAGACGACGAGCGCGGGAATGACCTCCTCAACCTGGATCGTTCAGGACCAGTCTGAGGCGTTCACGCTCGTTGCCAACAAGTTTGTGACGACATCGCGGGAATGGAAAAGTTCGACAGGACAGCGGGTCGAACTCCAGACCCATTTCTTGCCCGACAATGCGGGCTTGGCGGATGAGTATCTCGATGCGACTGCTAAGTATCTCGACGCGTATGTCAGGATTCTTGGGGACTATCCTTTCGACAAATTTGCAGTGGTTGAGAATTTCTTTGCGAGCGGTCTTGGTCTGCCGTCGTTCACCCTCCTCGGCAGCGGCAGCATCAAGCGACACTATATCCAACCCTATGCCTTGGGTCACGAGATCGTCCATTCATGGATCGGTAATTCGGTGTTCAATCTCGACGATCATGGCAACTGGGTCGAAGGCATGACGACCTACTTGGCGAATTACTACTGGCACGAGCTGGTGCAGGATATTCCACAAGCCTTCGAACAAAGGCGAATGATGCTTGGTGGGTACAATCTCTATGTGAGGCCTGACACGGACTATGCGATCTCCCAGTTTCTGAGAAAGCATGACGAGAAAGATAATGCCATCGGGTACCAAAAATCGGCCTTTGTCTTTCATCTCCTTCGAAAAGAAATCGGAGATGAGCCATTCTGGCGCGGCGTGAAGACCTTCGTCCGCAGCTATCGCAATCGCCCGGCGGACTGGCAATCGATCGAGGAAGTCTTTACTCGAGAAAGCGGTCAGGACTTGCGGTGGTTTTTCGGGCAATGGGTCGAACAACCCGGTGCTCCACGCGTGTCCTTGCGCGATGTCCACGCCCGTCGGGTGAAGGGAGAGGGCGGCAAAGAAACGTGGCGGCTGACGGTTGAGATTGAGCAGGCCGAGAAGCCGTTTCGGATGACAATTCCCCTCCGCATCGTGATGAAGGAATCGACGGACATCAAGTCGATCATGCTGAGCCTCGCGCAAAGGAGCGCTGCCGAATTCGTCCTGCCTGATCAGCCGTTGCGGGTGGAGCTTGATCCAGATCTCATGACGTTTCGCCGGCTGACGAGAGGTCAACTGCCACCGATGCTGAACGGCTATGTGACGGATTCACACAAGACGGTGGTGCGGGCGTTTTCCGACCCTGCGTCGCCGCTGCAGCAGATTGTGGATCGCATCACTGATCATGAACTCACGGGGTCACGGAGAACGGCGGTTGTCGCGCTCAAAGAGGATTCCCTTCCCCGTGATGGATCGATCCTGGTACTGGCAGGAGTCGACCAGCGACAGGCGCTTCAATCAGTGGTGCAGGAGTCTTGTGGCGAGCGGATTGCTCTCGGAGATAGGGGGTTCGAAATCGATGGGCAGGCTTATGACGGGCCGAAGATGGCAGTGCTCTTCTCCTGTCATCGGGCGGATGTGCCGGGCAGCCTCATCACGGTGCTGTATGGCGTGACCTCGGGTGCGGTCGAGAAAATGTCGCGTTTTCTGTTTTATTATGGATGGCATAGTTGCGTGATTTTTCAAGATGGAGCTGTGATGAAACGCGAAGTGTGGCCTGGTTTGCCGGATGTGAAGGAGGTCAGGATTGATGCAATGTCGTAAGACTGGGGGAATTTCGATTTTGGGGTTTTGTGTGTTGATGGGAATTCCCACATTTACCCCGGCTGCTGATCAACATAAAGAGACTGTGGCGTCGGCTCGTTCTCCGGAACGGCATCTGGCCAATATCCGCCAACTGACCGTTGGCCGCCAGAACGCCGAGGCCTATTTTTCATTTGATGGGACCAAACTGATCTTTCAGTCGACCAACGATTGGTCGAAGGACGTCCTGGGGAACCGGTCGAAACCAGCTGACGCCGGGTTGGGTTGCTATCAAATGTATGTGATGGATTTGGCAAGCGACGCTATACGATTGGTCAGCACCGGCGTGGGGGCGACGACGTGCGGGTACTTTTTCCCCGGAGACCGGCGTGTGCTCTATTCCTCCACTCACGCCGCCAACCCCAATTGCCCACCGAAACCGAAACGGGACGGAGCGTACCGATGGGCGCTCGATGATTATGACATTTACTCGGTCCGGCTCGATGGACAGCAACTGCAGCGGTTGACGTCATCACCTGGCTATGACGCGGAGGCCACGATCTCGCCTGATGGGAAGACCATTGTCTGGACTTCGGTGAAGGATGGAGATCTTGACTTGTATACGATGAATCTGGACGGTTCGAACGTGCGTCGATTGACGGACGATGTTGGCTACGAAGGTGGAGCGTTCTTTTCACCCGACAGCAAGCGAATCGTTTATCGGGCGGCCCATCCGACGGATCCCTCCGAAGTGGCCAAATATAAGGAGTTGTTGGCCCAACGACTGATCGAGCCAGGCCAGCTTGAACTTTTTGTCATGAATGCCGATGGATCTGGGAAGAAACAGGTCACCACGACCGGCGCGTCGAACTTTTCCCCCTATTTTCATCCCGACGGCAAACGCATCATCTTTTCCTCCAATATCGAAACGAGAGGGGAAGGGGGCCGCCCCAGCTTCCATCTGTATCTGGTGGGTGACGACGGAACTGAACTAGAGCGGCTCACTATGGAAGGACACTTTAATAGTTTCCCCATGTTCTCCCCTGACGGCAAGCGCCTCGTATGGGTCTCGGATCGACATGCCAAGGAACCCGGAGAATTCAACGTGTTTCTGGCCGACTGGGTGCCGTAAAGCGGGGTGATCAGTGATGAGAGATTGGTGATCAGGTCCGGACATCCAGAGAGCCTCGCTACAGATGGTGGCTTGATGAGAGCCCCGTCTCAATCTTCCCAGAATACGACCGTATCGCTCGCCATAGTTGGTTGTTCCTGCGCCGCGTTGATCATCAGCTTTCTCGGCGTGGCCCAATTTGACCTGCCGATCACCAAGTATGTGCGATCGGTGACGATTCATCTCCCCTGGGACCAACTCACGGTTCCGTGGATGGCGTTCACCAGCGATATGGGGGACTGGATCGGCCAAGGATGGCGGCTGACAGCCGTCAGTCTCCTTCTGCTCGTCGGCGCGTGGGCCTTTGAAAAGCCGACAGTCAAGATCGTGGCCATCCAGTCGTTGATCGCTCACGGCATCGCCGCGCTGCTCGCCAATGGGCTGAAACACCTCATCGGCAGGCCTCGACCGAAGTTCGTCCATGCGGGAGACTGGCAGATGGCCCTTTCCTGGGCATCGGGACTGGACTCCTTTCCGTCGGGCCATAGCACGGCGAGTTTTGCCGTCGCGACGGTGCTGGCTAGACGGTTTCCCCTCGTCGGACCGCTCTGTATCGTGATCGCACTGTTCGTCGCCCTCAGTCGTGTCCTCCGAGGATCGCATTTTCCGACCGATGTTCTTGGAGGGATGGTGATCGGTATCATCAGCGGCTTCATCGGGACGACTCCATTAAGACAATGGCGCGCGTCAATACAGGATGGACTACGATATGCGGCGTTGGGTGCTTCGGCGGTATTTGCCTTGCTTTGGGTGCTCTCCCATCGAATGGAAGATGGAATGGTAGGCATCCTTTTCGTAACGCTGGGAGTTGGTGCAGTAGTGGGCGGCTTATGGATACGGAAAACTCATTGGGTCCACAGGGGAAGAACAGGAGAGCGCTGGCACTCGAATACCTCAGCGCTGTTGATGGCGTACGGCTTGGCTGCCCTGACGACCTCACCTCTTGTCCTCTCGTCGGTTGGATTCGCCTGCATGGCGTCCTGGCTCGACGCGATAGGTCGGCACGACGGCCAGGCTGAGGCATCGCCTGGCTGGTCTATGATGCGGGAAAGTGCCTTGCTTGGGGGGGTGGCTCTCGCCATTCTGATTCTTGTTGATGCGCGAGGGGTCCTGCCCTTTCGGTGACCAATGCGTCGACGCGTGAAGCGTCGTCCGTATCTCGTCTCGCACAAGACAAATCCTGCATTTCACACTTCACGAAATACGTTTCACGGATTAGTGTCCGAGAATCTTAGAAGGTGTTGCCGAGGCAGCTTCTGCATCCGGAGGCGCGGTAACCATCGGTTGATTGCCTAACAAGACGTAGCCATACCGCTTAAGAATCGGCTGAAATCCGACCGCTTCTTCCGGTAAGGCATCCTGAACGTATTCCGGGAGGAGGATCATCGTCCGGCCCTCTTTGCGCAGGGCCGTACGCAGCCGGTCGATTTCGTTGGCTGGGATAAAGGTCACGGTTCGTCTCGCGTAGAAGGCCATGGATGGTCTGGTCGAACCGAACGCAATCAGCTGGTCGGTCGGATTCAGGTTCAACCCGGCTGCGTAAGCCAATTCCTGCGGCGGCGCAATTGCGTAGCGGTTGAGCCCTGGAACGACCAGCAGAATGGCGACAAGGAACACACTCGCCAGCGCGCCTCCGGCCACCCCAAAGGCCATGCCTCGTCTGTTGTCGTTCAATCCCAAATATCCGATCAGCCCCATAGCAACCACGATAATCGTAGCGCCAACGTAAGGCCCGATACCCAGATCGAATTGAGTGGCGAGCGGGAACTCTTTGACCATCTTCCCTGAGAATTTGATGAACAACCAAGGTGCACAGGCAAACCCGATCGCCAAGAGATAGCCAATTCCCATCATGAAATGGACCGACCCCCGCAGGCCTCTCGTGGAAGAATCTTTTAACCCTTGGGCCCAAAATGAAGCAGCCAGGATGGCGCATGCGGGAAACAACGGGCCGATGTAGTGAGGCAGTCGGGTGGAGGACAGGCTAAAGAAGATGAATACGCCGACGACCCAGAGCCCCGCAAACCAATCCAACTCCCTGCCGGATCCTGGCGGTGTCTCTAATGCGTGTGCGCGATTCTTCATCAGGCGCCATTCCCGCCAGCTCTGATAGGCTCGATAGAGCCCTGCCGGGAGGAAGGCGCTCCACGGATAAAAGCCCAGCAGCAGGACCGGAAAATAGAACCACCAGCCCACTCCGTGGCCTTCCATGGGAGCGAGGAATCGCCCAACTGTGTGAACTTTCGCTTGAGAGGAATAGGCATCTCCATGGAGAAGGAACATGGCGACATACCAGGGACCGGCGAGGAGAAGGAACAGCAACGTGCCGGCGATAGGCGCGCCTCTCTGCCAAAAGATCAGCCATTGCCGGGTGGCAGCGAGATACAAGAGACCAGTGATCAGCGGCACGGCGAATCCCACCGGTCCCTTGGTTAAAGTCGCGATGGCCATGCCGGCATAAAAGGCCCAGATCCAATGGCGCCCGCGGCCCGGTTCATGAAGGCCAAGCCAAAACCCGTAGAGCGACAAGGTGGTGGAGAAGATCAGGACGCTATCGGTAATCGCCATGCGCCCGAGCGCCAGTACCTCAATGTTCAACAGCAACATCAAGGCCCCAAACAGGCCGACGGTCGGGCCGCGCAGCCGAGTGAGAAACAGATAGTGCATCACGATCAACCCAACCCCGAATAGGGCTGAGGGCGCTCGCGCCGCAAACTCGCTCACGCCAAAGGCGTGGTACGACATCGTCATCAGCCAATAGACAAAGACCGGCTTGGCGACGCGTAGTTCCCCATTGAAGGTCGGGGTGACGAAGTCGCCGGAGGCGAACATTTCTCGCCCGGCTTCGGCATTGCGGCCTTCATCGCGATCCGTCAAGCCCATGCTGCCGAGGCCGGTGAAAAAAAGCAGGCCAGAGAGGAGCAGCAGAAGAAGCAGTTGTATCGGTTGAGGAGAGGTACGTTCCATGGTCGGATGTAGCCAGTTACCAGTGGGTCGTGAAAGGCGCCGAATGGCAGTGTGTGTTGCTGCCGCTCATGCCTGTGGCCGAGGCTCACTTTTGGTTTGATCCGCGCGATGAATGAGGACCAGATTGCGCACGTAGACAACCGCCCCGAGTGCTTGCCCTGAGATAAACACAGGGTCCTTTCGGTAGATCGCGTAGGCCAGCGTAATCAGCCCTCCGATGAGACTCATATACCAAAAGGAAACGGGGACGCGGCTTTCGGCAGTCCGTTCGGACGCAATCCACTGCACCAACCAACGACCAAAAAACAGTCCTTGGCCGAGAAAGCCGATGCCGAGCCAGATGGTTTCAGTAGTCATTGGGATAGTCAGAAGGAAGTCAACATTCGCATACCAGCATCGTGGAGGGATCTGTCTTGGGGTTGGTTGTATATGTCAGTTATCACGGAATTTGTAGCGCAACACACGATGCTGCATCCATCGAACCGCGATCAGATCATAGAGCGACTTGAACAGGCGGTTCCCCATGCCGTACTTAGATATCCCATGAATGCGTGGATAATGCCGAACCGGCACCTCGGTCACTGTAAAGCCATGCATCAAAGCGAGCGCCGGGAAAAACCGGTGCATTCCCTCAAACAGACGAATCCGCTCCAAAACGGGACGTCGAAAGACCTTGAGCGGGCATCCCGTATCATGGACACCGTCATGCGTGAATACGTTGCGCACAGGGTTCGCAATTCGGGAGGAGATCATCTTCACGAAACCGTCCTGTCGTTGCTGCCTCCATCCGCAGACCACGTCATGAGAAGCGGTATAGGGAATCAGCTTCAAGATATCTTCGCTGTCTTGTTGAAGGTCTCCGTCGATCTGGATGATGATCTCACCCGAAGATTGCCGAAAGCCGGCCTCAAGCGCGCAGGTCTTGCCGTAATTGCGGTCGAAGTGAAACACTCGCACCTGGGCATGCTCGCGAGCCAATCGGTCCAGCTCGTCGCTGCTCCCATCACTGCTCCCATCGTCAACAAAGAGAATCTCGTACGGGCGTGAGCGTGACAGCTCGTGCGAATCCATGACTTTCAATAGGCTTGCCATCAGCGGAGACAAGTTCTCTCGTTCATCCTTGATCGGGATGATAACCGAGGCCCAAGGATTGGAATTGGGGCTAGATGGCGTCGTCATGGCACACAAAAATTCGAACTACGGTCAGAGGTGACGATAAAAACTGGCGCATTCTAACGGAAGGCGGGGAGAGGGTCAAACCCGTGTCGAAGGGGTAGGGCTGATCGTCAATCAGGCTATTGGCTGGACGCCACAATGGTGAAACGCATCGTGCCCATGAGGGTCATCTCATTGACTTGCTCGCCGGTATGAATTTCGACCTTGTAGCGCCCCGGCTTCCAGCCCTTCTGTGGGGGCGACAACGTGAGATACCCGCTTTCATCCTCTAGGGCAATGTGCATCGCGTCTTCGCTGACGATCGTTCCGGGCAGGACACCGGCCACCTGTTCAGGCATGCAACGACCGAAGACCGTGAAGCCTTGATAGTGTTGATGCAGCGAGAACACGATGAAAATGGCAGCCACATCAGCGCGAAAGCGTTCGGTTGGTTTGCTCGGCACGATTTCATGAGTTCGAAGAGGCCCCAGGCGCTCCTCAAAGTCTTCCGCCATGGCAATCGAGCGAAACATGCCTTGTGGAGGAGCATCAAAATCGTAGACGTTGGCGTCCTCTGTGCGGTTTTGAAATTCGGAGATCGGCACGTTTTCGGTGAGGGGGAGCTCTTCACCAGGCGCGGCTGAATACCACAGCAGGACGGCCACCATCACACCGCCGGCCAGATGAAATCCCCTGGTCATCATGTCTGTCTGCTACACCTGTCGAGGGGACGCTGTCAAGAAATCGGTGAGCAAGTGGCCCATTGCGGCATTTTCCAGCCATCTGTTAGGATTTCGGCCACTGGAAGACAATTCGTCGAACATTCTCACTGGTGACTCAACGTTATGCTGCAAGATGCTGATGCTCTTCCCCAGTTGATCGGAGAATACAAACCACTCGACCAATGGCAGATCCATCTCAACCAGCTCTTTTATGGGCTGCGAGGGGACAAACTCCGATCATACTATCAAACGTTCGCCTCGGCTGACTTTCGGCTCGCCCATGCGCTGGCGGCTGATTATTTCGAGCGCGTCACAAAGCGTGATAAGACAGCAGGTCGTCAATCTTCCAACCCCTTACCCCTTACCCCTCACGCCTCTCCTCTTACCGTTCTAGAGCTGGGGCCTGGCAACGGCAACTTGGCAGCCTGCTTTCTCAGCCATCTCAAGACCCTGGATAAAGAACGTACGGTGTATCCGCGAGTGCGGTATGTCATGGTCGATTGGGACGAATCGGTGTTGGACGGGGCTCTGGCTCATCCAGAACTGGCAGTGCATCGGGATCGTGTGGATACCCATTGTGGATCGATTGAGCTGGTGGGGGGAGTGGCAGATGGGACCGTCGACCGGATCATCTGTAACGAGTTGTGGAACGATCTACCAACGAAATTGTTGGCGAAACATGGCGGCGAAGTCGAGGAAGAGTATCTCCGTCCCAATCTGAGCGAGTCGCTCCATGCCAAGATTCAAGATTGGTCGGCGTTCGTCAGGGCTTTTCAGGACAAGGACCTTGCAACGCTCAAGACGTTTCCTCCGTTCCTTGATGAACTAGTTTGGGAAAAAGAATACCGCAAAGTCGAATGGAAAGACCTGCCTTACCGGAAAACGATCGTCGACTTCCTCCAGGCCATCGACCAAGAAGTCTTGGTGCCAGTCAACGTTGGGGCCTTCGCCACGCTAAAAGAGGCGAAACGGCTTCTCGCTCTGGATGCGGTCGGCTTCAGCGCCTTCGATGCCGGGACCGCCGACATGAAGGTCTTGAACGATCCTGAAAAGCCCTGCTACGGCCAGTTCGGTGGGCAATACAGTTTCATGATCAACTTCGCGTTAGTCGACGCGGTGGCCAAGCATCTGGGGCTGAAGCAAATGACCTTTGAGCCCCAGCGAGAATTCGTCGGGCGGTCGTTGAATACGAATGTGATCACCCTCATGGATCTGCTGGCGACGCATCCCTCTGCTGGGCCTACACTGCAAGCCTGGGAACAGGACAAACTTGTGCTGAAGACCATCAGGGCGTTGAACGAAACATTTGAGAGTCCCTATCGTCGACGACTCGAATTTCCGTTAGGCAGCAATATGCCGCCTAACGAGCGAGAGACCTTGGGTGCGATCGTGCGGGCACTCAAAGACAGCGGCATTCCCGACACCGTGGCCTACGTGACCGAAGAGGAACTCACCCGCGCACAAAAAGATTTGGAAGAGATCGGCTACGATGTAGATACCATTCAGATGGCCATGACAGCGCCTCCTAGCCCTGTCGAGTACTGCCACTTCACTTGTCGGTGATGAGTGGGAGTGACGCAAGGCCAGTAATGGTGGTCTCAGCATCCGCAGCAACAACAGCGCAAGGCCTCGGCCAACAGTGACGACGCCCCACCGGGGGCATTGATAATGTCCTAGCCTGATACTGTTTCATCATCCTGCGAGAAGGAGTAGAATTTTCTCGCTGAACGTTGCCACAGTATGATGCGGAGAAAATTCGGTGTCGCGCCTTCTGGTGCCACCAGCATGGTCTTTGAATTTCCTGAATGACAGGGGGGGAGGGCTATGAGTTCGTTTGGGACGGGTATCGCCGGGCTTGTAGGCGGAGTGGTGCTGCTGATGGGTCTGCTCGCCTTTTGCCAAAGGCAATGGTTGGCTGGGTTCGCGTGGTTGCTGTCGGGGTTGGGGCTCATCGCGCTGCTGACGTTTCTCGATAAACCGGGATCTCATCCATCAGAACCCGTTGAGACTCGCGAGACGCGTGGGTAACCGAGACTGAGCTCCGTGAAGTGGTCCGCTCCCAGTTGTGATTACCCCTGGTAAACCCTATCCATCAAGTGCCGCAAGGCAAAGGTCACGCCCTAAAACAGAGTAATGGCCAAGGCCGTTCCAGCACGGCTTCGTGCGCGGCTTTATCGGCGATCAACGCTGCTGGCCACCGCAGCCAGGCTCTAATAATATGCAAGATTCCTGCGACAAGAATCGCTGAAGCCGCAGTCAGCACTTCTTTCAAACGCCTCATCTGCAGCGCATAAAACTCGGGATCGGGTTGAGCCCCCGCCATCGACGGCACGAGCGTGCTGCATGCTGTAAGCAGAGCCACCACCGGCACCACCATGGCGTGCACATTGACGACGGACACCACCACCATCGCGTACCGTAAGCCTAGAATAGTTCCCGTCACATCCAAAGACATGTGTCATGCATCAGGTCCTGATGGATTGTTGTCGGGCGTATCCATTTCGATTCGTTCTATGTATCTATTTCGATTCTTACTCGTCTTGATCACTCGTGATTCCTCAGAGAAAACTGCCCTTTATCAGTGCTTTCGCATAGCTTGATCAGCGGCACAATAGTTGCTGAGTCATGCATCAAACTCCTG
The DNA here is from genome assembly GCA_002869845.2 of Nitrospira sp. CG24B. Classification (GTDB taxonomy): domain Bacteria; phylum Nitrospirota; class Nitrospiria; order Nitrospirales; family Nitrospiraceae; genus Nitrospira_D. The sequence continues at coordinate 11,676 of NEWS02000005.1, forward strand.
TCGCGATCACGCACAGGAAAGCCCATCACCTATGGCCTCTCATGGGAGTCCCAGTCATGACTACCACACTATCAACAGTCCTTTTTGAATCACAGGCCACGGCCTACAGTCTCAACAACGCCTACTGGCTCGCACAGGCTGCACAGATCGCTTATCAGGATAAGGCCGCCATTCAACCGGCAGTGGCTAAGCTCGGCTTGAATCAGTTCGAATTTCTGAGTCGACGAGACACGGAAGGGTATATTGCCGCGAAT
>NEWS02000006.1:0-12522 GCA_002869845.2 Nitrospira sp. CG24B
CCGTTGGAGGGGCAGGAGGACAAATCAAGTTCGTGACGCCCCTGTTCTTGGCGGACTCCGCAAGCACCGTGAGCGCCCAATCGCAACGTGGCCCCAATGGCACGGTGACGATTCAATCACCGACGGCGAACTTAAGTGGCGCAGTCGGCCAGCTTGTATCGAAGGCGAGCCCGCCACAGGTCCTCTTGCAAAACCGCTGCATCGCCTTGGCGGGCGGCGAACAAAGTACCTTCATCCTTGCCGGACGTGACACCCTCCCCATCGAACCAGGCGGATGGCTCAGGAGCCCGGTCTCGATGGAACACTGGACGGGAGAGGACACGGAGCATGCGTCTGGTCTCATAGTGAGGAGAACCCGGCCAAATGGATTAGCGCGAATGATCCGGAGTATGGACACGACACAGGTGCTGTCTTTGCGGGGGCTGACACCACCAGGATTTCTGGTTCAGGCGTTTGCCGAGGATAGCCCCATGGGTTGTCGCTCATGATAGGAGGATGGGGTGATCTGGAGCACTGGGAACGGCGTCGCTGCATCGCCTTCGTACTCTCAGGGCTCGTCATGACAGTCACCATCCCCTCCTCACCGCTGTTCGCTCAAATAGCTACGCCTCCCATCTTTGATCCGACTCTGCGATCCGGTGAGCCTCCTTCTCCGCTGAAGAAGGAATTCACCCCTCCCGCCATGTCTCCACCGAGCCCCGTGCTACCACCGGTGCCACCGACCCCATCGGAGGACGGTGCGCAGCAACAGCTCGGCCAGATACAAGTCTTCGTCAAGTCCATCGTGGTGACGGGGAATACCGTGTTCTCCAGTGAGGAGATCGCCGCAGTCGCCACACCCTATGAGAACCGCACTTTGACCACCGAGGATTTGGAACGGCTACGGCTCGCGCTCACATTCTTGTACGTCAACAACGGCTATATCACGTCCGGTGCCGTCATCCCTGATCAAGACGTGAAAGACGGAGTGATTCAGTTCCAGATCATCGAGGGGGCCCTGTCACGAATCGACGTGGAAGGAACCAACTGGTTTCGGCGCGGCTATGTGAGCGACCGCATTGCTCTCGGCGCGCGCCCTCCGCTGCGGATGGAACCGCTCCAAACGCGGTTGCAACTACTCCAACAAGATCCCCGCATTGAACGGATCAATGCCGAGCTGCGTCCCGGCGACCAGCGTGGCCAAAGCATCCTGAATGTCAAAGTCAAAGAACAGAGTCCTTGGAAGATGTGGGTGGAGTTCAGCAACCATCAGACACCGGTGGTCGGAGCCGAGCGAGGGTTGATGACGGTCGCTCATCAGAATGTGACCGGTCATGGAGATCCCCTCACCGTCACGTATGGAGGCTCGCGCGGAGTGCATCCGATTATCGATGTCGCCTATACGCTCCCGCTCAACCGCTACGACACGACCTTCACCGCCCACTATCGCCGGAACGACTTTGTCGTCGTCGATAACCAGTTTGACTTCCTGAACTTGAAATCCAATTCAGAAATTATCGGTTTCACGCTTCGACATCCGGTCTATAGAACCTTGTCCGACGAAGTCGCCATTGCCATCACGGGCGAACATCTGTTTAATAAAATCACGTCGGCGCTCGATAGCGGCGGTCAAACCCAATTTCTTATCCCCGGCTCATCGAGTACCGGAATCAGTTCTGTCAGTGCGTTGCGCTTCATTCAGGAATATGTGCATCGCACCCCGACCACGGTCATTGCCGCACGGTCTAGATTTTCTGTTGGACTGGACGTCCTGAATGCCACAACCAATGCCGGCCCCCTGCCCGATGGACGCTTCTTTTCCTGGTTGGGGCAACTCCAGGGCGTCCGGCGTTTCGACGAGTGGTGGGGCATGCAGCTACTGGGACAGATGAATCTCCAGATTGCCAACGATCGCCTGTTTCCGCTTGAGCAGATTCCCCTTGGAGGACGGTTTAGCGTCCGTGGATATCGTGAGAACACATTGATCCGCGATAACGGCTTTATCTTCTCCGTCGAATCACGTTTTCCGATACTCCGCTATGCCAGTGGCGAACCGCTCTTGCAGTTTGCTCAATTTGTGGACGTCGGTCGAGCCTGGCAAGCCAAAGGCGAAACTCCAGATCCCCAGACCTTGGCGAGTGTTGGGCTGGGATTGCGTTGGGCGGTCTTACCAAGAGATCGAGCACGGTTTGAGCTCTATTGGGGGGTGCCGCTCAATCACGTGACCCATTCGACCGGCAATCTCCAAGACCATGGCATCCATCTGCAAGTCATCGTTCAGGCGTTGTAGGCGTGAGAGACACTATGCGGGCATTCACTCGGCCATGTGCGCTGTTCATCACCCAGGGAGCTGGCTTTTTGCTACTGGTGACGCTGTTGCTCTTCACTGCCACACAATCGCAATCCCATGACACCTCTTCTCCTGCCGGTTTGTCGATGAAGGACGGTGCTCGGGCGTTCGAACGTGGAGCATTCGGTGAAGCGTTGTCTCATTGGAAACAGGCCGGGGAGCTCTACAAAGGTTCCGGAAACGCCCCGGCACAGGTCGAGGCCCTGGTCCTCTCGGCTCAGGCCGCCATGGGTTTGGGACAATCCAAACAAGCACTCCAGTCGCTGGAGTTCGCGCTTGCGCTCGTACAGAAGAGTGGTGATCCGCTCATCGAAGCTCCCATCCTTGGGCATCTGGGACGGATCTACTTGACCCTGCGGCAACTTCCCGAGGCGTCGGAATACCTCCAGCAAGCAGCCGACATCGCAAACAAGCAGAAGGCCTCGCCGCTCATGGCGACCACACTGAATGATCTTGGTATTCTTTCCGTATTAAAACAGCAGGACAAGGACGCACTGGATGCATTTCAGGAGAGCGTGACTCACGCACAGAGCGCTGGACTCCCCCTACTCGCAGCAACGGCCCGCACAAACGCCGCGCGAGTCCTGCTGCGACTCGGCCAACCAGCCAACAGTCGCATAGCCCTCGACGACGCCCTTGATCACTTACAGGACTTGCCCCCATCTCGTGATCAATCACTCGGCTTGATCGGCATCGCTTTGGCCTACCAACGCCTCACCCCTCAGCTGCCGCAGGCTCATGACCCGCTCATGCTACGAACCGCAGGTGTGCTCCAGGAAGCGGCCACCCTCGCTGAGCAACAGGGCGACAAGCGGACGCTATCCTATGCCCTCGGATATCTTGGACATCTCTATGAAACAGAGTTTCGCATGGACGAGGCGTTGCAGCTCACCAGGCGGGCCCTGTTCTCCGCGCAAGCCGTGGATGCCCCCGAGTCACTCTATCGTTGGCAATGGCAGTTAGGGCGCCAGCTGGCCGCGACGGGCCAGCTGGATCAGGCCATCGCCTCATACCGGCAAGCAGCCGTGACGCTTCAACCAATTCGCGTTGAACTCGCACAAGCCTCTTCTGAAGGTCATGCCGCCGACCAAGACACCGTGAAGCCTCTGTTCTTTGAGCTGGCCGACCTCTTGCTCCAGCGAGCCTCACTGACGGAAGACACCACAGCAGCCGAAGGGTATTTGCTCTCCGCTCGCGATGCAATCGAGGCGTACAAAACAGCTGAGCTGCGGGACTATTTCAAGGATGACTGTGTCGACGCCGTGCGGTCCAGGCTGACCACATTCGATCGGTTGTCCCCGGACACCGCCGTGATCTATCCCATTATGTTCAGTTCACGGCTGGAACTGCTCATGAGCCTTCCGTCCGGTCTGAAGCGGATCTCAGTGCCCGTGACTGCTGAACGCTTGACACAGGAAATCCGCGAATTTCGCCGCCTGATTGAAAAACGGACGACCCGTGAATATGTGCCCCATGCACAACAGTTGTACGACTGGCTGATCCGCCCGCTCGAAACGGACCTCTCACGGTTGAACATCACCACGTTGGTCTTCGTCCCAGATAGCGCCCTTCGGACCATTCCACTAGCTGCGCTTCACGACGGTGTATCGTTTCTGATCAACAAGTTCGCCCTCGCCATGACACCCGGCTTGACGTTGACCGACCCACGACCGCTGAACCGCGACAAGCTCCGGTTTCTCACAGCAGGCCTTACCAAATCGGTCCAAGGATTTCCCCCTCTTCCCTACGTCGCAGACGAGATCGAATCCATCCAACGGCTCTACAAGAGCGACCAACTGCTCAACAACGCCTTTCAAGCCTCCAGACTGGAACGGGAATTGCGTGAAGGCCGGTATGGAGGCCTGCACATCGCCACGCACGGCAGGTTCTCGACTGAGGTGAACGATTCGTTTCTCCTGACCTTCGATGGGAAACTGACGATGCAGACCCTCGACCAACTGATTGGCCTCTTTCGGTTCCGGCAAGAGCCACTGGAGCTGTTGACCTTGAGCGCCTGCCAAACTGGTGTCGGCGATGACCGTGCCGCGCTTGGCCTAGCCGGCGTCGCGCTAAAGGCCGGAGCCCGCAGCGCCTTGGCCACCCTCTGGTTCATCAATGACGAAGCATCGGCAACACTGATCTCTGAATTTTATCGACAGCTGCGCAATCCCGCTCTCTCGAAAGCCGTGGCGCTCCAACGTGCGCAGCTGAAGCTGTTGAGCGACAGGATTTATGAACATCCGGCCTACTGGTCGCCATTTCTGTTGCTTAATAATTGGCTGTGAAAGGAGAATCACCGTGAGGCGTGTATTGATCATAGGGTTGAGCCTTTCCCTGACCATCGCGGAAGTCTCCCTCCTCGACGCCGCGGATACGCCGACAGCGGCGACGGCCGGTCAACAGGATGACCAGCAGCCTCCCATTTACACACTGCCCAAGAAACTGACTCCTCGCGCGCGGGTCGGAGGCACATTGCGAGGGACCGAAGGCCATGAGCCAGAACTTGTCGCGTTGGTACCTGACCACGTAGGCCTGACGGTTAGACAAACACCCACACTCAATTGGTATCTCTCAAAACCAACGGCCTATCCCTTACGATTTACACTCAACGACACCCAAAAAATTGCCCCCCTCTATGAAGGCCCCCTTCCTACTTCTATGAAAGCAGGGGTCCAATCGATTGATCTCAAGACTCTAGGACTCACGCTTGAACCGAACATCCAATACCGCTGGTTCGTATCGGCCAGGCGCAACACAGACTCCCATTCGGAAGATATCGTTGCCGGTGGGATGATCGAGCGATGCGAGTTCAGCGAATGCTTGACGATCACTTCAGTGAACCTGACCTGCGACCGAGACAGCGTGCGCACCAATGCGCTCATCGGGTTCTGGTACGATGCGATGGGCTGTGTCTGTTCGTTGATTGAAAAAGAACCAGCGGACCCGTCGCTTCGGAGGCTGCGCGCGGCCCTCCTGAGGCAAGTTGGCCTCAACGGCGTAGCGGACTGGGATCTCAGATCCATTCAGGCCACGAGTAAATAGATCTTCACACGCAACTCCTCGTGTATGTGTTCAAGAGGAATACATCGTGTGGCTCTCGGCGTCGATATCTCCGTCAACAACAACTCCAATCACCTGAATCATATTTGATTCAGGTTGAATCTCTTTAGATACACCCTGATAGGAGATTGTTCTTCGAGACCGACAAAGTTCACATGTCACCTGCCTCCTGAAAAGATAGCTGTAACTTATGCAACGACCTATCTGAATCCTACAATAGCCATGGTACAGAGCTTGCTCTATCACAATCGTACAAGCGCATTCTATCCGTGGTCCTCGTTCTCACTGAGCGGATGAAGAGATGCGTTGATGGTTCGTGACTTGCAGTTGCAGTATCGATCCCGAACAGAACCACGGATATCTGACTCATAACACGGTCGACCTGCAGTACGAGCATTGCACAGAAGTCAATCGTCGCGCCATGTAACAGCCTCTACCACATCATCCATCGCATGAGACGAAGAAGGATAACAAGAAACATCCTTACCATGTTGCAGCTTGCCGGCAATCAGCAGCACATCCCCGTGGCGCCCAGAGAAGTCTTCTGTCACTCTTACCTGCTTCTAAACCTCCTCCCATTTCCACAGTGTGATGTGGTTCGCAACCTCCACACTGTCGACATTCCTATGTCCACACTCATGAAGCCTGGATGTGGGCAAGACCATCGAGGAACCTTCTCCAGAGCTTGTAGCAGTTGGCGTCGAGAGTGATATGGCACACGATCAACACATTCTTTCCATTGTTGGCCTGGCATTCGTTGCCATCTCCATCGTGGCGGTTTTTCCTTTAACCGCCCTGGAAGAAGAACCGAAGAACGAAGTAGATCACCCGCTCAACCAAGGCATCCCCGACGAACTGCAACTACTCACGGAAGAAAACACGGTCAGTGTCGCGTCGCGCTATGAGCAGCCTATCTCTCAAGCACCGTCGAACATCTATGTGATCACTGACGAAGATATTTGCCATTCGGGTGCCACTGACCTACCAACCATTCTGCGTCGTGTCCTAGGCATTGAGATCATGCAAGTCACCGGTGCCGAGTTCATAGTCACTCAGTGGCTCAGTGGATTTATGAATGCGTCCTACCAGCAGATTGGGCAAACATTCGAGGGAGTCGGTCGCCGAAGTGATCCTGCCTGGAAGGTGAATGCCGGGTTACGGGGTGAGTGGGATAACGGCCTGAGTCGCGAGGTAACTGTTTACTATGGCACAGCAGCCACCTATCCTGTCATCGAGACCTACCAAACTTTGGCACCATTCGGTGCTACCGAACTGACGTCTTGTGTGGACGCCTACACCTTGCTCAACCTTCGAGGAGCGTACAGCTTTTGGAAGCAGCAAGCGGCGGGAGAATACGTACGGGACGCCAAAGTAGGAGTTTCCGTTTTTAGCTCATTGAACAACAAGCACAAAGAACATCCCTTGGACAATACGATCGGCAGCTGAGTCATGGGCTGATTAACCGTACGATTTGAGCGGAACTCGTCGAGAGTGAGAACGCGTTCTCATGTGACATTTTGATAGCTCTATGGATTCGTCTTTTACAGTATGTTGAAATTCTGCCAGAGTGACAGGATGATGACGGAACTCCCCTTCAGAAGCCGAGGAAAGAGAAACTTGCGTTCGCTGCATCTCTGGCTGGGGTCCTTCATACTCATCGCGCTTTCTTGTTCTGCCCCTCCCCAAGCCACCGCTGCCGGCACCGAGATCGCCATACTCAAATCATCCGACCTGAAGGCCTATGATGACGCTGTCGAAGGATTCAAGGCAACGGCCCCAGGCGACGCAACCTATATCGAATATGGTCTGCGCGGTGATCTCGAGCAGGGAAAACACCTTGCTAGGAAGATTCGCGCGACGAACTCTTCTCTCGTGGTCGCGGTCGGCCTGAAGGCGGCGCTGGCGGCGAAATTAGAGATCGTGGATATCCCGATTCTCTATATGATGATTCTCGACCCCATAAAACATCGCCTCATCGCTGACAATATGACCGGAGTCCTACTAGAAATTCCGACGGACCGTCAGTTCAAGATCATGCGCGCGTTCCTCCCTACCCTGCGCCGGATCGGCATGATGTACGACCCCGACAAGTCCGCGCCCAAGTTGAAGGAGGCGGTATCGCGAGCCTCTACCTATGAGTTTCGCTTGCAGGGGTTTCCAGTCGAGCATGAGAAAGAGGTTCCACAGCAACTTCGGTCGCTCTTGTCTGAATCAGAAGCCTTATGGCTCATTCCTGACTCAACCGTGTTGACGGATGAATCGATCCGATTCATCCTCGAATCGGCAGTGGCCAAGCAGGTTCCTGTCGTCGGCTTTTCTTCCGAATTTACGCGCCTTGGCGCCCTGCTCAGTATGTCGATCGACTACGGCGAAGTCGGTCGAGAAGCCGGTCTCCTTGCCAAACGCATTGTGAACGGTGAACAACGGCTCCCGCTCAATCCCATCTCAGTCCAGCGGGTCAAAATCACCGTGAATCAGAAGACAGCGCGGCATTTAAGCGTGACGATTCCCAAAGAGCTCGACAGCCTGATCGACGAGACTTATTGAATAGACCAGTCCATGCGGAACACAACGCTCCAGGAGAGGCCAAATCCCGAATCAAGGCCGACCAGTCAGTTCTTCGGCCTCCGCATGAAGTTCGTGGTCCTGTTCAGCCTGATTCTCATCATGACCTGTTCGTCCTTGAGCTGGTATTTCATTGAGACCAGACGACAGGCCATGACCGATAACCTGCAAGAGCTTGGAACGATCTTATTGACCAATACCGTCCGCAACGAGCACTTTCGAGTCGCTGGCGTCGTCCTGGAAGATCGCGTCACGCTCGAACAATTTATTCAGAGTCTCATGACAATCGACCACGTCGTCTATGTAGTCATCGCGGCGTCCGACGGCCGGATTCTGGACCAACAAAGTAAACGCATTCGGAGATCGCCGAACGGATTCTCTCCTGCCATGGAACAACCGCGTTACCTGAACGATCGCATCTCACAATCGCTGCTCCAGGCTCCTTTGACCACTCCGCTTATCACGCGGGTCGTTCTCTCGCCTGACGAGACGTTGGTTGCCCAGGATGAGTCTTCAGACTGGCTCCTACCTTTTCTTATTGGGAAAGAAACTCTGTTCGACTTTGCGATGCCTATTCTTCGAGAATCCCAGGCTGCGCCATTCAGGCCTCAGCTTTCGATTGAATTGGAAGAGAAAACAGGCTCCGCTCTCCCTATACACACCTCTCCGGTGGTTGGCCTCGTACGCATCGGAATCACCGACTTGCAGGCTAAAGAAGCCCTATTGGTGATCGTCCGCAATGTCTCCATCCTTACCTTCCTCATCATTGCGGGAGGCATTTTCGGTGCGCATCTGTTGACATCACGTATTACGACGCCCCTACGAAGTCTCGCCAACTCTGCTCGACAACTCGCGCAGGGAAACGATGCACCCATTCGGCTCATGACATCCACCAACGATGAGGTTGGTGAGTTAACACATGTGTTTAACGATATGACGCGGTCTTTGTATGAGCGCAATCAAGCCATCACCAAGAATCTTGAGACAATCCAGCGGCAGATCAGGCAGTTGACGACGGTCCATCAGGCCAGCTCCGCAATCGCGAGCGCCAATATGCTCGACATGAACCAGCTGCTTGACACGCTGCTCCCGTTGCTCGTCGATAATCTAGGCTTTTCCCGGATGGCGTTTCTCCTTCGCCACCCGGACCGGAACGGTGCTTCCATCGCTCGGATCATCGGAGTTCCAAAGGAGATCGAGCAAACAGCTCGAAGACTCGATATACCTATCGTTGCAGGCAGCATCTCAGAAGAGCTACTCATTCACGGGAAACCGGTCCTCATTCATGATATCGAAACCATCGCCCATCGCTTATACCCACCGGTGCTCGAATTGATGCACTACTCAGGCCTGCAATCAATCGTTGCCGTACCGCTCCAGAGCCGTGCCATGATTCTTGGATATCTCGCTGCAGATCGAGGTGCGAAGAAATGTACCGAAGATGATCTCCACATCCTATTAACGATCGCCGGCCATGTGGCGGCCGCCATCGACAATGCCAAGGCCTACTCTGATCTGGAGGAGCTAACGCAGCATCTGGAAGAGCGTATTGAGCAACGGACCGACGAGCTGTCGCGCGCCAATACACAGCTCCAGGAACATGATCGGCACCGGTCAACGTTTCTCTCCGTCGTCTCACACGAGCTGCGAACACCCATGACGGCGATTCGAAGTTTTGCAGAAAATATGTTGGACGGCGTGACGGGGCCGCTGACCGAACTGCAACATACCTATCTTACACGTATTCAACACAATGTCGCCCGCCTGGGGAGAATTATCGTGCAATTGCTCGATTGGTCGCGTCTTGATACCAAGAAAGTCGAGCTTCGCTTAGAAAAGGTCTGTGTGCACCAAATCGCAACGATCGTCGCGGACAGTTTGCAGATGGTTGCATCCGAGAAGAATATATCCCTCTCCATTACCCCGGTTGAGTCGCTTCCGCCGGTTCAAGGTGATCGCGATAAATTAGAACAAATTCTGATGAACCTCATCGGGAATGGGATTAAATTCACCCCATCTGGCGGTCATGTGACGGTGGAGTGTTGCGTGTCGCCACCGGGCTTCGTACAGACGTGTATTGTCGACTCCGGCTGCGGGATCGAACTGTCCCACTTGCCGAACATTTTCGAGGAGTTTTCCAGAGTGCCGTCAGCTATGCCCACGTCACAGGGTGCGCAACTTGGCCTCTGTATTACAAAGACGCTCGTCACCATGCATCGCGGACAGATCTGGGCAGAAAGTCAACCGGCGGTCGGATCACGCTTTTATTTCACGCTCCCACTCGCTGAGTCACAGGATGAACAGAGCTAAACAACCTAACAAGCCAGTGGCATCCCAGTCGTGTGCGAGTCCAACGTTGTCTATTTTGAAAGGAGCGACAGACGATGCGCGCTAAAATTCTTGTTGTCGACGACGACCCCGATATCCTCCTGAGCTTGCAGAATCGTGTCAGTTTTATGGGACACGAGCCCCTGACAGCGACGAACGGCAAGGATGCTTTGCGCTTGATCGGGGAAGAAGAACCAGATCTCGTCCTGCTGGACTTGAAAATTCCAGAAATTGCCGGGCTTGACGTGTTACGGCAGGTCCGTGCGGCATCAGTTCCGAGCGAACCAACAGACGAGGAGACAGCCCAGACATCCCCCTATACGACCCCTCTGATCATCATACTCACTGCATATGGAACCATCGAACTGGCTGTACAAGCCATGCAACTCGGCGCCTTTGACTTTGTGCCGAAGCCATTCACCTCGGACCACCTCACCGTCGTCATCAATAAGGCCTTGGCCACCGTCGCCCTCCATCGCCACGTCGATTCGCTCCGCAAGGAGGTGGATGATCAGTTCGAACCAATCGTCTCGACCAGCAAGAAAATGAGCGAACAACTGGCCGTGGCCAAACAGGCGGCACCTTCCTCCGTGACTGTCTTGTTGCTCGGCGAAACGGGGACGGGGAAAGAAGTCGTCGCCCGCGCCATTCATCGGTGGAGCCCTCGCTCCACGAAACCGTTTATTGCCGTGAATTGCGCGGCTTTCCCTGAGAACCTATTGGAGAATGAGCTTTTTGGCCACGAGAAGGGCGCGTTCACCGGAGCTATCAAGCGGGAGCCTGGAAAAATCGAGATCGCCGAGGGAGGCACGCTGTTTCTTGATGAGATCGGCGACATGCCGCTCACCATGCAAAGCCATCTCTTGCGAATCCTGCAAGATCGGACATTCTACCGTGTCGGGGGAACGCAAGAAGTACGGGCCAATGTGCGTTTTCTCGCCGCCACGAATAAAGATCTAAAACAGGCGATTCATCAAGGCACGTTCCGCGAAGACTTGTACTTTCGCCTTGCCGTGATTCCCCTCGCCCTGCCGCCGCTCCGTGAACGGATGGAAGATCTTTCTGCGCTGATCCACCATTTCCTCAACCGGCCCAGTAATGTGGGTCCGTGCAAACGCCTGACGCTCAGCGATGCCGCATTCCAGGCGCTGCATCAGTACTCCTGGCCAGGCAACGTGCGCGAACTAGAAAACGTCCTCACTCGTGCATTGATCTTATGCCCCGGCGACACGATTGGACCGGAACACCTCGCATTGACTGCTCCAACGACGTCAACAATCGCCACATCCCCAGTGAATCAGGAGCCTACTTCTGACATACTATTTTTCTCCTATCATAAGAGTATGGACGCATATGGCCAGAAACTCATTGAGGCGGCCTTGAATCGGAACGGGTGGAATCAGACAAAGGCGGCAGCCGAACTCGGTCTGCAACGGACCTACCTGACCAAATTGCTCCGGCAGAAGCAGATTCCAAGCAAGCCCCCTGCTGATCCCTCAGACTGAAAGAACCATACTCATAAAATGGTTTCAGCTCGTCGTTCGATTTCTCACGACATCAGCGACCGTCGTTTCCCCACGTCCGCATCTAATTTGATCCAGCCTTGAATTCATTCAGATTCAGGTACACGCCACCACAGCATGGGCCTCCTTGTGCAAGTGCTGAAAATATCAGGCGTAAAATGCCAGTCACGCGTGGCCCAAGAAATGCTAGGTCCTTGGTATGAAGAAACAATCTCCATGGAACTCGGACTTCATAATTGACACACCTCGACCTCCATGTGAACGAATCACGATGGAGAACAGAAAGGACGGGTATGAATATGCTGAGTGATGAGATGACTATGTTAACGATTTCAGGCGCGATATGTTTCGCAGTGACGATGTTGGCGATGCTCATGCGAAAGACATGACTCAGTCTTGCGCGGCGCAGCTTACAACGAAAGGAGGTGAACGGTGATGATGATGTTGATGTTGTTGAACATTGGAGTGCTGGTGATCGGTGCGGTATTCCTCATGTATGGCGCGCTTGGCCCTGACCGCAAGTAATGATGGTGAAGCACTGGGTTGATTCCGCACCAAAGAAGTTTTCATCGTGAGACACTGGGTTGGACACAAGCCGGGATGAGATCTATTACCTCTCCCGGCTCGTGTTGAATGACTCCAGAGCAGCACGAATCATTCCGTCCAACTTCGCTGGGGAGTCCTGCTTCGCAATCTACGGGATTGATTCTTAATGCG
>NEWS02000006.1:12622-38317 GCA_002869845.2 Nitrospira sp. CG24B
GTGGATTTATGAATGCGTCCTACCAGCAGATCGGGCAAACATTCGAGGGAGTCGGCCGCCGAGGTGGTCCTGCCTGGAAAGTGAACGCCGGGCTACGAGGCGAGTGGGACAACGGCCTGAGTGGGGAGGCAACTGTTTACTACGTCACGGCGGCTACGTACCCAGTGATTGATACCTACCAACGTTTAGCCCAGTTCGGCGCTACCGTGCCGAATGCACGCGTTGATGGCTATACCTTACTCAACCTTCGAGCCGCATACAAATTCTGGAAGCAGAAAGCGGCTGGAGGATATCTGAGGGACGCCGAAGTAGCGGTGTCCGCCTTTAACTCGTTGAACGACAAACACCGGGAACATCCCCTAGGAGATCTGATCGGCAGCCGCGTCATGGGCTGGCTGACGGTGCGGTATTAGCGACGATTGGGAAATATGTTACTGTTCGCACAGTTTTACAACTCACAACTATTTTGCGGCGCAGAGTTTCTACGTGCTCTTTAAACGACAATCATGATCGCTCACACCATCACAGGTCGAATGAAGCCCCTTGCGCGATCTTCACGCACCTGCTTGATGTCTCTTGTGCTTATCGCTTTTTCCTGCTTCTTCTCTGAGCTTGTTCACGCAGCCGGTCCTGAGATCGCCATCCTCAAATCATCCGACCTAAAGGCCTATAATGAGGCCGTCGAAGGATTCAAGGCAAGTCATGCGATTGAACTCATGCTCAAGCACCGGAGCGAACATTTTGACCCAGAGCTACTCGACGTCTTTGTCGCATCTACCGAAGATCTATTGCGCATCCACGATCAATACGCAGACCGAGTGCACTCCAACACGTTCCGCCAACCATAAGTCTATCCTCAGCCGACCCCCACACATTGCTCGATTGTCGGCAATCCGTTGACCGACTGTGGCACCACCGATATACTTTTTTGACCTACCGCATATTCCGGTGAGCTCATGAGCTCACAGCCATCGGAACCATAGAGAGAAGGAATTGACGAGTATGGCGAAAAAGTTAACTGCGGTTCGCAAACGTCCCCGGAATCGAAACTGGATCGCCTACCTCTGCGAATCCCTGGTGACCTCAGGCACCATGCCGACCTGGGAAGCTGCCACCTATCTCACAGAGAACTTGTTCGGAGAAAAGCCCAACCCACGCCTGCTGACCCCTGCCAACCCTTATGAAGTTACCGCGCAGTTACTGCATCGCCTCTATCAACCCCTTGTCGAAGCCGCCTCTCGGGAAATCATGCTCCCCTGTGGTCGGGGCGAGAGGATTTGAACCTCCGACATCCTGCTCCCAAAGCAGGCGCGCTACCGGGCTGCGCTACGCCCCGACAAGCTCTTCGCTTTCACAACACTTAGAACAACGGCACCACGAGCTGCAGGTCCTTATATACAGGAATGTTCCGATTGGTGTCCAGGCAACGCCTACAATTGGACCATGTGCCAGCACCACGCGGCTCAGAACGTTCCAGCGGCTAACGGTCGAAGCATGTCGGCCATCGCTCGAAATGCCTTGGCCCGATGGCTGATACGGTTTTTTTCTTCAGCCGTCAATTCAGCCAACGTGCGACCGAGCTCCGGAACGAAGAACACCGGATCGTACCCAAACCCTTGCATACCAACCGACGCTTCAGCAATAACACCAGCAAGAGTGCCGGTGGCTACTCGCGTCTCTCCTCCCGGCATCGCCAAGGCGGCAACTGTTACAAACCGGGCAGTCCGCCTGGCCTGCGGCACGCCATCCAGTTCCTTGATCAGCTTCCTACAGTTGTCTTCGTAGGTGGCGCCTTCTCCTGCATATCGGGCCGCAAAGACGCCTGGCCTTCCACCCAACGCATCAACTTCGAGCCCCGTATCATCCGCAACCGACAGGAGGCCTGTCACAGCAGCGATCTCTCGTGCCTTTTTTCGTGCGTTCGCTTCACAGGTTTCACCGTCTTCGTCGACTTCCGGTGCGGTCGGAAAATCAGCCAGGGTACGGATGCGCATTCCAAGATCTCCAAGAAGAGCCGCGAGCTCCCTGACTTTGTCAGAATTTCTGGTCGCGAGGAGGATCTCTTTGATCGGGCTCTCAGTCGAGTGCACCGATCAGCTCTTTCTGAATGGCGGTTAATCGTTGGATGGCCTCCCAGCCGAAATTCAGAAACTCATCCATATCTTGCTTCGCGAATGGCGTACGTTCCGCCGTACCCTGTACCTCAACATACCGGCCACGACCCGTCATCACGAGGTTCATATCCACTTCCGCCATAGAATCTTCGGTATAGGCCAGATCCACCATCACTTCTCCGCCAACCTTTCCGACGCTGATGGCCGCCAAGTAATCAGTCAGGGGAATCTTCTTCAGAAGATCCCTTTTTTTCAGCACGGCGCAGGCATCCGCCAAAGCGATAAAGGCACCGGTGATGGATGCAGTTCTGGTCCCCCCATCCGCTTGGATCACATCGCAGTCGATCCAAATGGACCGCTCACCCAATTGCGACATATCTGTCACCGACCGCAGTGCACGTCCGACGAGGCGTTGAATCTCCAGAGTCCGACCACCTTGCTTTCCCTTGACCGCCTCTCGCGGCGATCGCTCATGAGTGGCACGCGGCAACATGGCATATTCGGCTGTCACCCATCCAATCCCCTTGCCTTTAAGAAAAGGTGGCACCTTTTCTTCAACAGACGCCGTGCAAATAACCTTCGTATCTCCCATTTCGATCAGAACAGCACCTTCGGCATGTTTGGTAAAGTTGCGGGTCACTTTCACCGGGCGAACCTGATCTCGGCGACGCCCATCGAAACGGACCAACCCTGAAATTGCGCTCATTCGTAGGCCCCTTCCTCAAGAGTAAGGTTGGAATTATAGTGAAGGCCCTAAGAAATCGCAAACCGATCGGCCGTCCAAGCATCGCCATTTGTACAAATCCGCCTCCCGCGTTTGGCGAATTCCGTACATTCCACGGGCATACAGCCCACCAACGCCAGCACTGATATCTGATCCTGATCGCAGCAGCTAACTCTGAAGACCGCTCCAGGTGAGAGGATTCAAACTTTCGCTCCCGCGAAACCACGATATAAAGACTAGCTGGCAGTCCAAGACACAGGGGGAATGCGATGGCACACAAAGTGCAGAACTCTGTGAGGTTCCTGCATCACTCAGGTTATACTCCCAATAAGCCGATAAAGAAGAAACGACACAATCCTCGACCCAGACGACCTGAAGAATACCCGACTCATGGCAACCCTCCTAGACCAGACCACTCATCAAGCCCTGCTCGATAATCGAAACATTCTGGTGGTTGACGATGAAGAGTCGATTAGGCGCCTCCTCGCCTATTTGCTCCAATCCCATGGGTATACGGTCGACTGCGCCGCTGATGCCCGAGAGGCCCGGCAAAAGCTGAGCGACCAGCCTTTTGCCTTGATGCTGTGCGATGTCAATATGCCGGGAGAATCGGGCATGGACTTGGTGCGCAGCCTTCTCTCAGAGCAGAACCATACAGCGGCAATCATGGTCACAGGCCTCGACAGCTCCGTCCTGGCCAACGCAGCACTCGACGGCGGCGCGTTCGGATATATCGTCAAGCCGTTCGAATCCAATGAAGTGCTCATCGACGTCGCCAATGCCCTCCGCCGCCGCCGGCTTGAGATGGAAAACCGCCTCCATCGTGAGAATCTTGAAGATGTCGTCCGAACAAGAACACTCGCGTTACAGCAAGCGTTGGACTGGCTCGAACGTACTGAAAAAGAGCTCCGACTGTCTCGTGAGGAAACCATTCAACGGCTCGCCATTGCCGCGGAGTTCCGCGATAGCGCCACCGCTCAACATATTCAACGCATGAGCCACTACTGTGAGATGCTCGCGCGCAAAGCCGGCCTGTCGCCTGAACGATGTGACTTGATTCGGACAGCCAGCCCCATGCACGACATCGGTAAAATCGGCACCCCGGATCATGTGTTGCTAAAACCCGGTAAATTCACGCAGGAGGAATTCGATGTGATCGCACAGCACGCCGAAATCGGGTACAAAATCCTCAGCGGGTCGGATGCAGAGCTGCTGAAAGTCGCAGCCGTCATCGCCTACACCCACCATGAGCGCTTCGACGGCACGGGATATCCTCGCAAGTTGCAAGGCGAGGCCATTCCCATCGAAGGCCGCATTGCCGCGATTGCCGACGCGTTTGATGCCTTGACCACGCAGCGGGTCTACAAGCCGGCCTTTGAAGTCAGTCATGCGATTGAACTCATGCTCAAGCACCGGAGCGAACATTTTGACCCAGAGCTGCTGGACGTCTTTGTCGCATCTACCGAAGAACTCGTGCGCATCCACGATCAATATGCAGACCGAGTGCACTCCAATACGTTCCGCCAACCATAAACCTCTCCTCAGCTGACCCTACACATTGCTCGATTGTGGGCAATTCGTTGACCGACTGTGGCGCCACCGCTATACTTTTTAAACCTAATTAAACCTACCGAATAACCTAGTGTGCTCCCAACCAGAGGGACCAGAGGCAGAAGGGATTGCCGAGTATGGCGAAAAAGTTGACGGCCGTTCGCAAACGTCTCCGGAACCGAAACTGGATCACCTACCTCTGCGAATCCCTGGTGGCCTCAGGCACCATGCCGACCTGGGAAGCGGCCACCTATCTCACAGAAAACTTATTCGGAGAAAAGCCCAACCCACGCCTCCTGACCCCTACCAACCCTCATGAAATTACCGCGCAATTACTGCATCGCCTCTATCAACCGCTCGTCGAAGCCGCCTCTCGGGAAATTATGCTCCCCTCAGCCTCCCTGCTGCACATCTTCACCGACATCAGTCTCACCGGAAACTCCGCCGTACTCATCGTCTTGTTCCCGGGACCCAACAAACCGCAGCAGCTCTTGATGCTGGAAGCGGCCAAGGCCTGGGACCTCGTATTCCCAGACGCCGAGTCGTTCAATGCTTGGGCCGAAGAGCGGTACCTGCAGCTTGTGCATGCGCTGCGCAGCAAGATGACGGAATTCGAGGACGATCTGCTGAAATCGGCCATGTAGGCTGCATCAACACCTCACTCGCACGACAACTGTCAGAACCCCATCACTGGCTCACATCAAACCACCGAGCGCGTCAGAGGCATAATGTTTCTTACCGTTTTTGTGAGAACACCTCCCCAGGCGAGGACAATTCTTTGGGCGAGTTGTGCAGAGGGCAAGAGAAGAGACTCCGGTGACGATGGCAGCAAGCCATCGTCACCGGGGATGTTACATTGCTGAACTAGGAGCCTATCCAACATTAGCCCCCACGTACTTGTGTGCAGGGTCTGACTCGTGTATCAGCGATGTAGTATCGTGATGAGCGAGGAGGCGGGGTGATGAGGGGCCCATCCACACACCGACGAGTCCAACCCGTCTCCTCGGCCATGATTCAGGCTTGCTCAGATCAATGCCGGACAGGCTCCCAGGCTATCAGTTCTGGCAGCAAGAAACGGCGGCCGGTTATCAGCGGGAAGCCGAAGTCACACTTTCCGTATTCGAGGCCCTAAACGATACCCACCGCGAGCATCCGTTAAGCGCTCTACTCGGCACCAGGGTGATAGGTTGGTTGATGGTGAAGCTCTAACGAAAAACCGTCCTGCGAATTACGCCTAGTCTCTAGCCGGCTGAACAGTGTACGTAGACCAAGATACTTCCCACTCTTCATTCAGGCTCGTAATTCAGATTCGGCGAGAGCCAACGCTCGACGGTGCGCAGATCCATGCCCTTGCGGCAGGCATAATCTTCGACCTGATCTTTCCCGATTTTCCCCACCGCGAAATATTTCGCCTCCGGATGGGCAAAATAGAACCCGCTCACTGACGCGGTTGGCAACATGGCATAGCTTTCCGTCAGCGTAATACCGGCATTCCCCTCCACCGACAAAAGGTCAAATAGCAGTTGCTTTTCCGTATGGTCCGGACAAGCCGGATATCCTGGTGCCGGCCGGATGCCGCGGTATTTCTCACGGATCAGATCGTCAGTCGTCAACTGTTCATGTTTCCCATATCCCCACTCTTCTCTGATTCGCTTATGGAGACATTCGGCAAAGGCTTCAGCCAGTCGATCCGCAAGAGCCTTGACCATGATCGAATTGTAATCATCATGGTCGTTATCAAACCCCCGACAGAGTTCATCCAGTTCAATGCCGGTCGTTACGGCAAACGCTCCGATGTAATCCTGCCGACCGCATTCCTTCGGTGCAACATAATCAGCCAGTGCGAGATTAGGCTGGCCGGCAGGCTTTTCCGATTGCTGTCGCAGATGATGAATCGTGGTGAGCACCGTCTTCCGAGACGTATCCTGATAGAGCTCAATATCATCCCCAACACTCAATGCGGGGAAGACTCCATAGACTCCCCTGGCTTTGAGCTGTTTTTTATGAACAATCTCATCCAAGAGACGCCTCGCATCCTCGTACAATTCCTTCGCCCTCGGACCGACGGTTGGTTCGTCAAAGATCGTCGGATACCGACCTCTGAGTTCCCATGTATGGAAGAAGGGCGACCAGTCAATGTAGGGAATCAGCTCAACCAACGGTTGATCGGCAATCGTCCGGACGCCCAACGCCGTGGGCACGGGAATATCGACACTCGCCCAGTCGGACATGAACCGATTGGCGCGCGCCTGGGCGATCGAAAGAAGTGGCTTGGCTCCTCGATCCTGATGCGCTTGCCTCATCCGCGCATAGTCGTCCCTGACTTGCCTGACAAAACCTTCTTTCTGGGTTTGGCTCACCAAACTTCCCACGACACCCACCGCGCGAGAGGCATCCAGCACATGAACCACGCCCGGTTCATAGGAGGGGGCGATCTTGACTGCCGTGTGGGCCTTGCTAGTCGTGGCGCCGCCGATTAAGAGAGGCACATCGAACCCCTCGCGCGTCATTTCCTTCGCCACATGGACCATCTCATCGAGCGAGGGCGTGATGAGGCCGCTCAGGCCGATGATGTCGGCGTTGTTGTCTCGTGCTGCGGCGAGAATTTTTTCGCAGGACACCATCACTCCAAGATCGATCACTTCGTAGTTGTTACAACCAAGGACGACGCCGACAATGTTTTTTCCGATGTCGTGCACATCTCCCTTCACGGTCGCAAGCAAGATCTTCCCCTGCGCCCGAAAATTGCCGGACCGCTTCTTCTCTTCTTCCATGTACGGCATGAGATAGGCCACGGCCTTCTTCATGACGCGCGCGCTCTTGACGACCTGCGGCAAGAACATCTTGCCTGATCCGAATAGGTCGCCGACGATATTCATCCCGGCCATCAGCGGGCCTTCGATCACTTCCAGAGGCTTTGGGTATTTCTGACGCGCCTCTTCCGTATCCTGATCGATGTAGTCGGTGATGCCCTTGACCAGCGCATGGGAGAGCCGCTCCTCAACTGTCCCCTGGCGCCACGCATCGTCCTTGACAGCCGCTTTCCCCTTCGCCTTCACCGTCTCGGCAAAATTCACCAGGCGTTCGGTCGCATCGGGTCGTCGATTAAACAACACGTCCTCGACAAGTTCGAGCAAGTCCTTCGGAATCTCTTCATACACCGCCAACTGGCCAGCGTTGACGATACCCATATCCAATCCGGCCTTGATGGCGTGGTATAGGAAGGCGGCGTGCATCGCTTCCCGCACCACATTGTTGCCACGGAAGGAAAAGGAAATGTTGCTGATCCCCCCGCTGACCTTCGCACCCGGTAAATGCTGTTTGATCCAGCGCGTCGCCTCGATGAAATTGATCGCGTAGTTGTTGTGCTCGTCAATCCCCGTTGCGACAGTCAAGATGTTCGGATCGAAGATGATATCTTGCGGCGGAAAGCCGACTTGTTCAGTCAGAATCTTGTACGAGCGCGTACAGATCTCCTGCTTCCGCTCCAACGTATCGGCCTGGCCCTTTTCATCGAATGCCATGACGACGACGGCCGCACCATAGCGATGGATGAGGGTCGCCTGGTCGATGAATTTCTGTTCGCCTTCTTTCAAACTGACACTGTTCACAACCGCTTTGCCTTGGATATTTTTCAGGCCGGTCTCCAGCACTTCCCATTTGGAACTATCCACCATGATGGGCACTTTGCAGATGTCCGGCTCCGACGCGACCAGACGGAGGAACTTCTCCATGGCAGCCTTGGAATCGAGCATGCCCTCGTCCATGTTGATGTCGATAATCTGCGCGCCGCCCTCGACTTGCTGACGCGCCACCGACAGCGCTGCCTCATAATCACCGGCCAGAATCAGCTTCGCAAAGGCCGGCGAACCGGTCACATTCGTTCGCTCACCGATATTGACGAAGTTCGAATCGGGCCTGATCGTGACGGCTTCAAGGCCGCTCAATCGCGTATAGGGCTCGACTTTCGAGGGTGCATGCGGCTTCACCCCGCGCACGGCTTCGGCAATGCTCTTGATATGAGACGGCGTAGTACCGCAACAGCCGCCAACGATATTCAGCCACCCATTTTCGGCCCATTCGCGCAGTTGAGGCGCCAAGGTTTCAGGCGTTTCGGGAAACCCTGTCGGCAACAACGGATTCGGCAGACCGGCGTTGGGATGGGCGCTGATATGGACCGGCGCAATTTGCGACAATTCTTCGATCAACGGACGCATCTCTTTCGGACCGAGCGCACAATTCATCCCGACGCTCAACAGTGGCACATGGGAGATCGAATTCCAGAAAGCTTCGACGGTCTGCCCGGTCACCCCGCGATTACTGCCGGCCTGGATGAACGTTACCGACGCCATAATTGGAACCCCTCGCGCCCCGGATGCAAACGCCTGTTGGATTGCAAAGAACGCGGCCTTCGCATTCAGCGTGTCAAAGATCGTCTCCACGAGCAGCAGATCCGCACCGCCGTCGAGCAGGCCCCTAACTTGTTGGCCATAGGCATTCACCAACTCTTCATAGTTGGCCCCTCGAGCTGCCGGATTATTCACATCGGTGGAAATCGAAGAGGTCTTGGTCGTCGGTCCGATGGCTCCAGCGACAAAACACCGCCGTCCAGGTTGCGCTCGCTGCACCGTCGCGACTGCCCGCTTGGCACACTCGGCGCCAGCTTTGGACAGTTCATAGCCAAGAGAAGCCATCTGGTAGTCGGCGAGCGAGATGCTCTGTGAATTAAAGGTGTTGGTCTCAATAATGTCCGCGCCCGCTTCCAAATACTGCCGATGAATCTCTTCGATGATGAGCGGCTGCGTGAGATTCAATAGATCATTGTGACCTTTGAGGTCTTTCGTCCAGTCCTTGAACCGTTCCCCTCGAAAGGCCGCCTCATCCAGCTTTCGCTGCTGAATCATCGTGCCCATCGCTCCGTCGAGGATTAGAATGCGCTCCTGCAAGAGCGCTGCAATGGAACTCTCGTGCGATATCGACATAGTCACCCTATTAAAATTACCAGGCTATTTCCCTATTGGCTGTGCGCGATCATACTGGAACCTCTTCGAAACGAGCAAGCACACCCGTTCCTTGACATGAATTCAGCGGCCTGGCTACGATGCCACTTCATGTATGTATGCACCATGCTCCATGCCGGAGCCTTGACCTTTCTTCTCAGCGTTGTCTTGCTTGCGACTGTCTTCCCGTCAGCCACTGCCGCCCCTTATTTTGAGGACGGCTTCTTGGGACTTTCTCAGAAGGAGTTGCATGAACAACTCGGCATACCACAGGCCGTGCGGGACAGAAAATCTGCCCTGCGCGTCTTCACGTATTATCCAATCACCGATTGGTCGACGTACTTCAGTAAATTAGTGTCGCCTGAAAACGGCGAAGATGTGTACACCTTCTCACGTGAGGGTATCGATGTTCGCTATTCCTTCAGCTATGCGGTTGACCCGAATGATCACAGCGAGAACCGAAGATTGCCCCACGAGCTGCCGGATTGTTCACATCGGTGGAAATCGAGGAGGTCTTGGTCGTCGGTCCGATGGCCCCGGCGACAAAACACCGCCGTTCAGGTTGCGCCCGCTGCACCGCCGCGACTGCCCGCTTGGCACACTCTGCGCCTGCTTTGGACAGTTCATAGCCCAGCGTGTCCATCCCATAATCCGCCAAGGAGATCGTCTGGGAATTAAATGTATTGGTTTCAATAATATCCGCACCAGCTTCTAAGTACTGTCGATGAATCTCTTCAATGACTGCGGGTTGAGTGATGTTCAAGAGATCGTTGTGCCCCTTGAGATCCTTCTTCCAATCCTTGAATCGCTCGCCACGAAAAGCGGCCTCATCCAGCTTACGTTGCTGGATCATGGTCCCCATCGCTCCATCAAGGATTAGAATCCGCTCATGAAGAAGCTGCTCAATACTGCTATTCGTGTGGGCAACCGTCATCGACAAAAATCCTTTCCTCAGCAATAAGATATCGCGTTCGATCCTAACTGGATCACGCCTGTTCCCGCAAGAGCGTTCAGACGGCATCCTGGCGCGAGTGTTGCTCATATTTC
This sequence comes from Nitrospira sp. CG24B, assembly GCA_002869845.2. GTDB lineage: Bacteria > Nitrospirota > Nitrospiria > Nitrospirales > Nitrospiraceae > Nitrospira_D. Next base: position 23,059 of record NEWS02000006.1, read on the forward strand.
CTTTTACAATTATTTCTTGCTCCTCCCCTGGCGAACAGGCTTTTCACTTAGTACGATGACGTCATCATGTGATTCTTGTATTGAGTGTACGTACCTTGGAGGTAACTATGGTCTCTCGACGTGCCCGGCAGCCCAGATCATGCGAGCCCACGCTAAAAATTATTGCCATGTTCCTCAGCAGCTCCGACTCCCGTTGGTGGTTCATCCTTTTCAACCTACCGATATTGATTGTGTGCCCGATCGCAGAACTCGATGCGGCCGAAACGGAAGAGTCCGCTGAACCTCTTCCAAAGGAATGGTATGTGAGCGGATTCCTTATGCGCAGTTACCCTATCGGCAGCACACTCAAATTCGACGGCGACAAGATTCCGGACACCAGCTTTGACAGCGCAACAGGGGGAGGTCTCAAGATAGGCGTCTTCCCCTCATACAAGTCTGTTTTTGGTGCAGAAGTTGAAGTATCCGGTCATGGGGGATCAATCACAGCCCCACAAACGGTAGTAGGCGACACAGTACGCTCCGCTCAATTGGACACAACCAGGCTCAACTTCATGGTTAATGCCCTTGCTCGATACCCTGGCGACTATATCCAGCCCTATACAGGTGTTGGCCTAGGGCTCGCCATCATCCTGACGGACGGCCAAACTCAAAGTTCCTCCGGCATTCGTGAAACTGAGTCATTGTCAGGGCTGACCCTGCAAGGCATCATCGGAGCACGACTGATAATCACAGACCATCTATTCGGGTTCGCTGAATACAAACCTGCGCTGTTTTTTTGGGGGAAAGAAGATGACGGGTGTGGATCCGGCAAATACCGCAAAAGAAACTGTATACCGCGTCCGATCCATAGCCTCGACTCTCAATCCCATTACGTGTCAGTCGGAATCGGCTATCGTTTCTGACCTCTGAAAGGGAGGCTCCGGCGCTCAGCATAGCTGACCGTTCAGACTGCAAATTGACAGCCTTCAGCCGATCCACATACCATGGAACGCCATGTTGATTCGGCATCTTGTCTCAAGAATTTTGTTGGTACTGCCCGTTCTTGGAATCACTGTCACCCTTCCCGAGCATTCTCATGGAGCGTCCTATTTCGAAGATGGTTTCTTGGGGCTTTCTCAAAAAGAGCTGCACGACAAACTTGGCAGGCCGCAGGCCGTGCGGGACCGAAAATCTGCCCTGCGCGTTTTCACATATTATCCGATTACCGATTGGTCAACGTACTTCAGCAAGCTCGTGTCGCCTGAAAACGGCGAAGATGTGTACACCTTCTCGCGTGAAAGTATCGATGTCCGCTATTCCTTCAGCTATGCGGTTGACCCGAATGATCACAGCGAGAATCGACTGCTGACCGTACGGCTGGTAGACATCGAATTTTCCCCGGCCGTGCCGATCAGACGACTCCCCGGCTTGATTCCGGAGTTTCGTCCTTCGACCGATCCGACTAATCCCGCTTTTCGATCTAACATTTGGGTGCTGTTGTTCAAAGGCCCCCCTTCGTCTGATGCCCGCTTCATCGTGAGAGAACCAGGGAAGGAGCAGCTCGAGTGGACGCTCTGCTATCAACTCTTCGCGATGCAAGGGCTTCCCGATCGCTTACTAACCGAGGCGTTGATAGACCGTGTGGAAATCAGCACTCAGAGCCTGCAGTTGGTGACCCTCCAACAGCGGCACACCCATGAACGGATTCCGAATCCATACTCCCACCAATTCGACAAAACAATTCCTCCCCTCAAGCCATCAGCCACATCAATACCAGTTCCTAAGTATGCGGAGTAGTAGTCGAAAGAGATACCGGAAGAGAGGGGCTTACCGCGGGACTTGTTGAAGTCGATCTTGCTGCGCTTGTCCAGACGACACAGCTTTCTTTTTCATGACATCCATAGGACCACTATCACTCACATAGATCAGCACCGGGGCTCCAATTCCAATCACCATGAGGAGGCACAATCCTAACATCCGCATGAGCTGGCTCTTGCTGAGGTACATCATCAGCAACAATACCACCGCGGCGGCGCCGGCATAGGTCACGATCTTGGATTGAGCCGGGGTCAGACCTTCCATCGCGAAGTGAAACGACGGCATGCTCCATCCATAATTCTTGGCTTGCTCTCTGACTGTCTGTTGCATCGACTGCATCATGGAAGGAGTCTTTGAAACAGAATCAGGCTGCTCATGCGTCTTCACTTTCGCGCGGTACTTTTCAGGTATTGTTTCCGGAGAATCGGTGTAGACAAGATTCCCGCGATCATCAATGTAGGAATAAATAGTCGTAGCCCAAGCCTCAGCGCAGACACCCTGTCCGAGCATGGTGCACAGACACATCATTAGGATCAGATCTTGAAGCTTAGTGACCATCTCGCTGTTGCGTGTAACCATAATTATTGTCGGAGCGCTCAGAAATCTCTTGATTAAGTATAGCGCGTCTCCTATGAGTATGATTTCATTGAATATTACTGGCAGTTCCTTGACTCGCGAGGAACCACGCTGTTAGCATCCATTTTTTCTCTCCATGGCTACTGAATCTCAACCCCTTGCCCTTGATCCCAACACTGAGGAACCGTCGTTCATTCGCCGCCGCCCGGTCCGAATCATCATCTATGTTGGGCTTGCGCTGTTTGTCCTCATGGTTGTGGTCTGGCCACTGGTCGTTCAACTGAGCGATCCGGACTTTCGGAAGCACATCGAGCAACACCGTGTCCTGGTTGGAATGACCAAAGAACAGGTACTGCAATCCTGGGGCGGACCACAGACCATCAATACGACGTTCACCAAGGATGGAATACGGCAAGAAGAATGGATTTTTGAAGATTGGGAAAGCTCGGCGATTGTCCGTCACCGCTATCTCTACTTCGAGGAAGGGACCCTGATGGGAGGATGGTACGAAGGTTCGCGCGAACGCCGCTCCCGAGATTTCCCCGCAGAAAAACCGCACCCAAAGATTCAGCCGTAACCAGCTGCCGTATCTCGTGAAGCGTCGTTCGTATCTCGCCAACCAGGCAAGCGTTTCAGGTTGCTGGTTTCAAGTTTCGAGTTGGGCGAGAGTATACTTTTCGAACTTGAAACGAGAAACCTGAAACTCGAAACTGGTGCCGAAATACGCTTCCCGAGCGAGGATCTTCGCTCGGGATTTAGGCTGACGTCTCCCGGATAGACAGTCGCAACCGGCTCAGAAGGACTTCGGCACGCGCCTGGTCAGATGCATCGACCATGACCCGACTGACAAAGAAGGGCACACCCGGATAGAGGCTGCTGATATGTTCACCGTGGATGAAGTAGGCGATACCGTTGCCGTCGAGCAAGCTCCTGATCATCGCGAGCTCGCCGACGTCTTGCGCATTGGTGAGATGAATCATACGCATGAGCCGTCAGCCGATCGGTTGTTCATGCGTGAAACGTGCCCATTAGTTGAACTTTGCCGTCTCTCGCTTTACACTCAAACACGAGTTACGGAGTTTCTGTAATTCGCGCGCGCCGTTCCTGCCCCGGACCACCCGAGATAGTCAGCACGCGCTTCCACTCACGGATCTGGTAAATGGCCCAGGCATTCGGTTGGCCCTTGAAGAACGCCGTGGGGTCCACTCCATTGGCATTGAGGAAGATTGGCTCGGTAAATCCCTCTTCTAATACGTAGTCGAGTAGCGATTCGCTCGTAAAGCCCGTCCCACGAAGGGTCACATCGGCCAACACCGTGAGGATTTCGTCAGGATTCTGAATCGTTATTGGGTTCATCGGCTGTTACTCTGTAATCCGAATTGTAACGACGCTCCACCGAAGAAGGCAAGGCATCGTGCCCGTTCACATGAAGAAATCTGCATTTCTTGAAGCGCTCCTCCGGATCATGGACGACAAGCATCACTGGGCTTGGGAATATTTTTCTTCCGGCCGACTCAGCACAGCCCAGCTCAAAATTCACTTTCAGCATGAGTACGCCGTCTATGTCCGAGACTTTCCCGTCTTCTTATCACGAATCCTTGGAACAAATCCCCCGCTTTCAGTCCGCCATATGTTGGCGGAGAACATCTATGAGGAAGAAACCGGAGGACTCTCACTGGGGCAATCTCATCCTGCGCTTTTCCTGACGATGATGGAAGGATTGGGCTTCCGCCGGCGGGATTTTGAACACGCCCGCCTGCTGCCCGCAGCCCGAACCTATCGCGCCTGGCTGGAGCGCATGTCGAGCCATCGCCAGTGGGTGATTGCCGCAGCGACCTTGACCATCTTCGTTGAAGGCAGCGTGAAGGATCGCACAGAGATTCTTGCGCCTCCTGAAAAGAAACATCCGAAAGATATCGAATCTATCATCAGCCTTCATCCCTTGGTCCGGTATCATGGGATTTCGCCAAGCCGAATGGATCTGATCCGAGCCCACCAGATGGTTGAGGCAGGCCATCGGCATGATGCCTATGACATGGTCGTCAATTACACACCGCCCGCGCTTCGGCAATCGGTTCTGACAGGCGTCAAAAAGAGCTTGTCTCTGTGGTTGAACTATCGCGATGCGGTCGCTCGGGCCTGTGGCATCAAGCAACCCTCATGACCCGAGCCTTCCTCTCCTGTTGTGTATTCTTCCTTGCCCTCAGCCCGCTTTGCCTGCTCAGCGAGGCGAGCCATCATCCGGCGGCTGCCGGCACTGACATTCCCGCAGACATGGCCCTGATTCCTCCAGGAGAGTTTACGATGGGGAGCCCCGAGGGAAGCGATGGTTTCCCTGATGAACGTCCGGAACGACGGGTCTTCCTCAGTGGATACTTCCTTGACCGTTTTGAGGTGACGAACCAAGCCTATGCCGCCTTCGTGCAAGCGACAGGTCATCGCTCTCCGGCGAATGCCAGCCAAGCCGCAACGCTCTGGATGAACAATCACCCCATTCCAGGCATCGAACACCATCCTGTCGTCAACGTGAGCTGGGAAGATTCCGACGCCTACTGCAGATGGTCGGGGAAACGCCTCCCGACCGAAGCGGAATGGGAAAAAGCTGCACGAGGGACCGACGGCCGACACTATCCCTGGGGAAATGAGTGGGATTTTTCCAGAGCCAATAGCGCCAGCTACTGGGCGCAACGGACGATCGAGTTCCAGAGCGGATCGGATTGGGATGCCTTCTGGGTCAGCGGCGAGGGAGCTCGTCTGACCAAGGAGAAAGGAATACAGGGAGAGGTCCTGACAATGCCGGTCGACAGTTTCCCACAGGCAGTAAGCCCGTATGGCCTATTCGGCATGGCCGGCAATGCCTCGGAATGGGTGCAGGACTGGTACGACCCGAATTACTATAAAAACGCCCCGCTCACGAACCCCACTGGTCCGGTTCAAGGGGCGATCAAAGCCATGCGTGGTGGGTCATGGCTCAAACCGGCTGCCAGCCTCCGCACCAGCGATCGCGATTGGGGCACGATGGACAGCCGTCCCAGCGGCACTGGCTTTCGCTGCGCGAAAGACGCGTATTAGCAGGCAGTCCCCTCGTACCTTCGTCAATTCAGATTGCCCACACCTCTGCACGGCAAACTCACGGTTCAGTGCAATCAGCGAGCGTGAGGCTTGAGGACAACCTCCACCTGTTCAACCCTCACCACAGGCATGATGAGGCCAACTCCTTCCTCCTCGTGCGAGAAATCATAGATGATCGACTCGGTGGGAATCAGCACACCAGCCATCACGACCACTACTTCCACTTTTTCACGTTTGGCGAGACTTCGACTGATCAGACCGGCAAGTTTCTTGTTCGGCCTCGCGCGCAGATTGCTTGGGAACTCCTCAGGCTTGAATCGGACCATACCCCAACCTGTTGCAGTGAACGCTGGCCCGATCGCCACCGTATAGCTCTTGGTATCGGGATCGAATTGCGACAATTCTCCAGGCCAGACGAAGGCCACATGCCAGTTCAGAACGGGGTTCTCCTCGCGTGCAACATCCCTCTCGCGGTTCAGGTTGAAGAGCCGCTCATCATGTCCCAGATCATGATGCCCATAGCCATAGACTGTGGCCCAATCAGGAGGCGACCCTTCCAGCGCCACAAGAAACGCCTCGATGGCGTTCTCTTCGATCAGGACGTGTGTCCCTAGAGGAAGAAGAGCATTGAGCGTGCTCAGTGGAATTGTTCTCAGCTGGCGGAGTTCGGTTGCATCTTCCGATCGGATTGGAGACGGCACAAGAAATAGACCTGAGAGGAGCAAACAAACCAGCAGACGCGTGAAAGGCCTACTCACCACCGGCATGAGTCAATACTCGGTCGTACGAGGTCTTTAGAGATGCCACACCCTGATGGTCGTCAGTGAGTACTCCGGCATCGATCAAAACCGCGAGCCGAGGCGCCGGATTGAGTCGGCGCAGACCAGACTGCGTCAGGCCATCTGTGGCCAAGGCCTTTTCATAGGTCCCGAGCCACGATTCCGTCACGGCGCGCAAGCCCGCATCCGTTGGTTTCATGCGGCCTAGTCGCACTTGCTGCAGCAGCTTGATCAGCGGATCGGATTGCGAGATAGCCGCGATCGCGCGTTGCACCGCCTGTTCATCCGGCATGGCCATCGGCGCTTCAATTCATCGAGCAGGCGCCAGGCCCACGAGGATCGCCACAGCTGCCGCAAGATCCTCCACTGCTCGTCACGGGCCATCCGCCGGTGGCTCCGACTCCAAAGGCGGAAAACTGTTTATCGATCTTGCTCGTGTTGCACTGGGGACAAGCGGCCTCTACCGATCCCTGGATCAGCAACTCGAAACGGTGATTGCATTCACGGCACACATATTCGAAGATAGGCATAGTCGAGGGCTCCTTTGTTTGCTGGGGCTATTATAAAATCACCCGAGACTGAATCGCAACGACAGGGAGTATATGTACCAGGAAGAAAAAACGTTTACGCTTCGCTTCACGCTGGAAGCCTCGTTTCCGGACGACTATACCGGAAACGAAGATGAACGCAATTGGCTGCAGGAGTGGGAAGCCCAGATCAAACCGCAACTGCTCAAATCCGTCTTTGAGGCGCTCCGCAGACACGACGGTTGGGCGTCGCACATCCGCAACCGGGGCGTATCACCGGCGGATGAAATCGAAATCGTATTGGCCAAGGATTTCTCACAGCCTCTTCCCCTCTTGCTGAAACGATGAGTCCTTCGGACAACAACCTTGGTCTCTACGTTCACATCCCATTTTGTCGCCGCCGTTGCCACTTTTGCGCCTTCTATCTTGAAATCGCTCAACCCGCTCCGATGGCGCGGTTTCACTCCGCCCTTATCCAAGAAATTGCACTCCACCATCGGCAAGACTCTCTGAATGGCCGCGCTCTGCAGAGCATCTACTTCGGTGGCGGAACACCGACGTCCCTCCCCGCAGATCAGCTGGCCGCGCTTCTCAAGCTAGTTCGAACGACCTGGCCGACCAGTGCCACGACGGAGGTCACGGTGGAGGCACACCCTTCTTCCGTCACGGAAAGAGATCTCACAGTCTTGGCTGATGCCGGATTCAATCGGATCAGCTTTGGAGCGGAGTCCATGACGGACAAGGATTTCGCCTCCATTGGCCGGTTTGGACAAGTTCAGGATACGGCAGCCGCAGTTCAAGCCGCGCGCCGCGCCGGGTTCAGCAACATCAACCTCGATCTGATGTATGGGCTTCCGGGCCAATCGTTGCAAGATTGGATACGCACCTTGGAATCGCTCATGACGCTGACTCCATCGCATATCTCCTGTTATGCCCTCACCATTGAGGAAGGAACCAGGCTCGCTCAGGATATCGTTCGGAATCTTGTCCTGCCACCTGACGACATGCTTCAGCTCGACATGGAATCCGCAACAGAGCGTGTCCTTGCCGAAGTAGGATTTTCCCGCTACGAAATTTCCAACTATGCCAAGCCTGACTCTGCCTGTCGTCATAATCTCCTCTACTGGACCGGGGGTGAATATCTTGGCCTCGGCCCAAGCGCCCAATCCTATCTCCATGGAATCCGGTTTGGAAATATTGCGAATCTCGACACCTATGCGGCATGCTTGAACGACAACCGTCTGCCGATGACCGACCGTACAATTCTCTCAGCATCCGAGCGCCAGCGAGATGCCCTCGTGTTCGGCCTGCGCCTTCTTCATGGTGTTCCCCGAAAGACCGTCAAGGCTGCGGAGCGAGATCATCAGATCGACGAACTTGTCGCGAAAGGCCTGCTCGATGCCGATCGCGATCGAGTAAGACTGACCTCTTTGGGACGGCGCTACGCTGATACGGTAGCCGAGCAGCTGTTCTAAGTGGGCCATGAAAACCGGCACATCGAACATGCTGCACGGCAGTAATGCTCATCCTCTTTCCTGCTGTTGAACCTCGCCCCCCTGATTGACAAGACGGTCGCAATTAGAGAACACTACTGGAGCTATTCGGAGAAGCCTCATGCCGGTGAACATGGATCCGTCAAAAAAACGGCGTCGCCCCAAGACAGCCACCGCCTCGGTGGCAGAGGACAGGCTCACGGGCGCCGCAGCGACACCCCTGCGAACAAGTTTTGGAGAAGAAACAGAAGCGGATCGTGAAAAGGATTTGGCTGATGCCGAGCTGAAAAACTTATGGGATGCCACTGAAGTGATCGATATGGACAAGGTTTAAGCTCCTGAGAAGAACACTATATGATCCCAGAGGATGCTGAAAATGCTCTTCCAGCGAGGCCGCAGCGAGCGAAAGGTCGAAGCGTACGCGGTTGGTACGTTGAGGCCTTGAGCGATGCGAGAACGACGCTGGAGGGCTTTTGCAGCGTCCTCAGATAAGGCCTGCTAGAAACTCCCCTCCATGCCGACACCTGCCACGCCACAGACGATTCCCGACATCACCGAAGACGTCCAAGCCGGTTCGGGAACCGGATTTGAGTCTCGTGTCGTGGTGTACAACTGCGACTGTCACACCTACCAACAAGTGATCGAGCTATTTTGCCGGTTTATTCCCAGGATGACCTCGACCAAAGCCTTTGAGTTGGCCTATCGGATCGACCATGATGGGGAAGCCATCGTCTTCACCGGATCGACGGAACAGGCAGATGATATTGCAGCAAAACTTGCAGGGGGCGGGCTCAGAGTGGCCGTGCAGTAATCCAGGTCCGCTTACTTCCGTTTAGGCGTGCTCTTGGCTGATTTTTTGCTTGGGCTTGTCGGCGCCTTCGTGGCAACCGGCTTAGAAACCTCGCCCGATTTCTTCACGGTCTTTGACGCGCTTGATTTGTCCTTTTTCTCCGCAGCCTTGGACTTGCTGCTGTGCGAATGCTTCACGGGAGTCATGTACGCGGAGGTGCGGTTGACCTTCACCAATTGCTCTCCGCTGAGCACGCGGACTTGATACAGCTCGAACAGCTTGCTGATGGCTTTCGTGTCGCCTCGTCTCGCCGCATTCAAGAGCTTGCGGCGTTGATTCATCTCTTCTTCTTCGGTATGCGAAGCAGCTCGTCGTTCCATGCCCATCCTTCCTCAACACAGGCCGACCGACTGATCGGGGCTGCTGTGGCCCCAATACCCCAGTCAGCCAAAAATTTGCCGAAGTATATCAGAATTATGATGATTTTTGGAATATCGAATATTGCACTGCCCTGTCAGTCATCATCCCCTGCGGCGGGACAGAAAGTGGCCGCTGGCTCCTGAATTTCACCCTTGAGTGGCATCCCAGGCACCGGTATAAGTATGGAAGTGTCATATTTTGTCTAATGAGGAGATCCATGATGGAACATACACCTGCATCTTCGACCGTCGCCGATGACCCTCAAGCGCGCGATCTCTTACGCCAAGCGTTCGAAAGGACCGCACGGTGGCCAAAAGACTTTACGGGGTTTACGGCTGACCTCACTGTGAATGTGAACGGGAAAGAAACCAGCGGCCCTGTCATCGTCAAGGGTCCCCGCGAGGTATCGGTTCAGCTGGACAATGGCGACATCCAAAAGTGGGCGCAAGAGCAATTGGGTATGATCGCAGTCCATCGTGGACCACGGAGCTTTGAGGAGTCTGACGGGAAATACTCGCTCACGATGGAGGAAGACGGTCACCCGTTCGGAACCAAACTGAACATCCATGGCTCCAATTCCTTCTACCGGGTCAAGGACAACCGCATCACCCAGATCAACCGGAAGATGGCCCATCCTGGCATGAACCCCTTCGCCTTTACGATCAACGTTGAGGAGAGCGCGATCACACAGGACCAGAAGAATCTGACGACCAAATACACGGTCTATTACTATTCGCCGACCGATGGCAAACTGACCAATGTGGAAAGCTTCACCGACACCCATCTCCGCGTCGGCTCATCAGACCTTCCAGCGACCAGGCGGATTATCACCTATGAAGATGGCCAGGTCGTCGTGAAGAATCTGACCTTCACCAACCACAAACTGCTCTAACGATGGACTTACGCAAAGACTTTCCTCGCAGCATGAAATTCAAACTGGCAGGCTATGCCCATCTCGCCCGCATGATCGACAAATGTCGGGCGGTGCTTGCCGGGACAGAGGGGGAATATATCTACCCTTGTCCCATGGACGAACGGCTCATGGAGTTCGCGGGAATCACCAGTGATCAGTTCACGGCTGCAGTGAAGGCCAATTCGACCGATGGAGGAGTCGTCACGTGGCTTGGGAAAACGGCACAACCACACCAGCCAGCTGAATTGGAAGAATGGAATCAGCAGCTGTTGGCACGCGGACCGAGTTCTCCTGAAAGTGCGGCCCGATTCAACAAATACCTGGCCGCCATCGATCCCTCACGCACCGACCTCACCGCCTGGTCGGATGTGCAGGACTTGGAAGAAGGGCGGGTCGTGCCGAGACGAGAACCGGCACATCAGTCTCAGTAAGTGAGCGCCGGGTATTTACCGAGATACGTGGGGTGCTCTGCCTGCGCGACCATGAAATGCGCCACATCAGCGCGAGAAATAGCCCCCACCCGCATGCCTTCCACAAGGCTGTCCAACACGCGATAGTGACCAGTCATCGTTCCGTTGGTTAGCCGGCCCGGGCGCACAATTTCCCACCGGGGATATCCACCGGCTACCAGCTGCTCCTGTTCATTCTTATCCGCATAGACAGCCTTGAGGAGCAGCGTGAAGAGGAGCTTCACAGGGAAAGAGTTATAGCCCCAGCTGTCGCCGGCACCGAAACCAGTGAGCACGATGAGTGTTGGGGAAGAACCCATCTGGCGAATCATTTGCAGCAGGATGCGCGCAGAGTCGGAGAACAGCGTCGTGGCGAAGGGGCTCTTCACGCCAAGGGTCACAAGGACAGCATCGGCCCCCTCCACTGCGGCTTTTACATCGTTTGGGTTGGTCGCACTCCCCTGTACCCTTCTTAATTTGGCCTGATCGGGACGCGGAACCGTCCGGCGCGATAAGGTGGTCACATCATGCCCGTGCTCTAGCGCAAGACGTGTGGTCTCAAGCCCAATGCCAGCCGAAGCTCCAATGATAGCGATCTTCATGTTCCCCGTGTTCTTGTGTCAAAACCTAACAATACCTAGCTGGACCGACCTGAATTGCAAAACTTCACTCAAACGTATTCTCAGCCTCTTTGTAGGCTCCGGTCAAGCGCCGCGAGATCTCCACTCCTCAGTCGTTCCAGATCATAACTGCGGACTGAGCACCTCCCGCCACACAACGGCGAGGTCGTGAAGCGCTTGGCTTCCATTGCCGACGTAGACCGATCCGTGCATGGTTGCCAGCCGCTTCGGTTGCAGTGCCGCGAGTCGGTGCAACGTCGCATCCGTCAACGAGCAATAGGGCACGTAATTCGCTAAAGGACCTTGCTGATAGTCCACCAAGGTCTTCCGACAGCGCTCAATGACGTCCGATTCCGCCATCGGTTCCACATCTCCGTCTTGGTGAAACAAATCCGAGCACAGGAGCGTCCGTTCTGTCTCCTCGAACAACAGTCCCGCTTCCCAGCAATGGGGCACATGCGGTGTCGCCAGAAAACGGAAGCGATATCTGCCTGTCTCCAGCACCTCGCCGTCCACCATCCCTTTGGCGGGACGAAGCGCCAGACAATCATCGACGCTCACCATCTTGCCCACGAGACTGCACAGCACTTCGGACTTCGGAGCCAGTTGCTGCCACTCCGGCACTGTCGCGCATTCATCGGACTCAAAATGGCTGAACCCGATCCAGCGCAAGGTCTGCGGATCGATGAGCGACGCCACGGCGGCTTTGACCTCCGCAAACAGAGCCCGCGGACCTGTATGGAACAGCAAGGGCTGATCGTCGCGCATCAAGAACTGGCTGAACTGAATATTGAACGGTGCAACGAACGTCGTGATGCGAAATAGGTCCGGAGCGATCTCGGTAATCTTCGCCATAGCACCTCCTCAAGAATGGAGCCGGGCGATCATACGCACCGCCAGACCGAGGTGCAACATGGCCAAAACAGGTCAAGATGATTAAACAATGGCATTAGCCTACGGGCTCACCGAGGTTCTGCGAGGACTGATTACAAAACATCACGTGAAGCTGGCCACGATGCGCCCGATTGGCAGCTGCGTCGTCGTGTTGGTCAGCAACTACGTGATGTCTTCAACATATGGCGGTCCCTGGTCGTCCCAGTTCCAAAGCAAGGCACCCTGTGCCCTGCGGAATTCGTCGAGCCACCTTCGATCCGGCTGAAATACGCCACGAAACTTTAATGGCCATACAAGATGGACATGGGACCCGCCTGGTTGATCAAACAGGAAGACCTCGTCGAGGCAAGAGTGGTCGATTTGGGTTGTAGCGGTCGCAAACGCATCTGCCACGCTGAACTCGTTGATCAATGAGATGTCTTCCGTATCAAGCAGCAGGACAGTTCGCTTCCCCTCAGCCTTATACCGTGTTAGCTTCGTACTCTTCCGACGGATCGCTCGCTCAATATCCTGGCGAAGCTCAATGTTGTGCCCTTCTGGGGCGAGTTGGTGGAAGAAGCAGCCGGCGAGTTTGCTTGCCCGTCGGGAAACGTGTACCTCACACGCGGGGCTATCCAGTGTAATTCGATGCCACTGTCCGTCGTCGACTACTGTGGGGATGATTCGCAAGAGGGGCGCCTCAAGCTGGCGCATGGTTTCACGGTGATCGTGAGAAAGTTCGCGGATACCAAGAACGATATTGATGTGATGACTTTTGCAGATCGGCGCGAGGCTGCTCTGTAACGGCAGAATGATGGAGTTGAACAGCACATTGTCTTTAACGTGATCGCGAAAGCTATTCAGATGCGTGTGGTCGAGGGCCCAGGAAGCCCCCCCTCGCTTAAGGATCGCATCGCACTTTCCTGGTTCTCGGCTTTCAGAATCGGGCCATGATTCGACGACGCAATCCTCGCGAACAAGCACCGATAAGCGCCTGCAGAATTCTTCGATAACAAATCGTTCTCGCTTAAGGTCAGGCATTCGACATCGCTGTCCAACGTTCTGGTTCAGGCGCGGCAGCATGTTAGCACCGACGTCGCCTGGAACCGATAGTTAGGTGTTATATCGATTGTGACTACTTGAGGACAAAGATTTATCGGAGGGTCTCAAGTGTGATGACTAGGATTTCCTTCCCATTACTATCAAACCCAGTCAATTCATCCTCGTCGGTTGTTCTTTTAAATCTGTGTTCCCACCTCAAACCATCAGAATCGACATAAGTGTTAACCGTGCCAAAGAACTCTGTAATTCCTTCCCCGTTCTTCTGGGTCAGCAACTTCCATTTCTTTTGGATAACCGGAAATCTACTCGCACCTTCTTTAAGTGTGACGAGCACAAATGAACTGGCAATGGTTACCATGAAATTATCTGCTCCGATATGCAGCGCGACAGATTGTCGTTTACCTGAACTGTAATCCTCTATTGCGACGGCTTTCCTGCTGGTACCCGTAAACAATCCGGTTGTTGTCTTGAGGAATCCAAGTTTCTGTATCTTGCCAAAGTGAGGGTGCTCAACTTTTAGTAGTTCCGCCACACTCGAAATGTGAACAAGATCCATGTGATACGCCACACGTTGGTGGTGCCAAATGTGTTTCGATGCGGTCTGGTTAGACGACACCAAACTATGTTTAGGCCGATCCGCGTAAGAGCCGGATCACCCGATTTCTGCCCATATAACCCGCCAATGCGATTCGTGAAGAATATGCCATGACCGTTGCCGTTTCAATGGGTTGCGACGGTGGGGCCATGCATCACTGGTTCTTATGCGGGTCGGTATTACACCCGTCTTCGCACGGGTTCACATCCCATCCAGCGTGCTGCGGACACCCACCCGCCGGCCCGCACTATACCAGTGCATTTCCAACGATTCGTCATCTTCCCTGCCCCGCCCTCGCAATTAATTCCTTCAGCCCATTCAAATCCAACCACCCAGGCACCAGTTCGTTGCCCACGATGAAGCCGGGTGTTCCTGAGATGCCGAGATCGCGGGCGAGGGCTCGATTCTTGTTGATGACGGTCTGCCACTTCGGATTGGCCATGTCGGCTTCCAGTCGCTTCGCATCAAGGCCCACTTTCACGGCGATCTTCAAGATTGACTCTTTGGTCATGTCGGCGTGGGAGGCGAGCAGCATTTCGTGGAAGGCTTGGTGCTTGCCTTGCGCTTGAGACGCGAGCGCAGCCTTAGCCGCAAGCTCAGAGGGTTCGCCCAGAATGGGCAAGTCCTTGTAGACTACCCGAACTCGAGGATCGACCTTCTGGAGTTCTGTGACTGCTGATGCCGCCTTCTTACAGAAGCCACAGCGGTAGTCATAGAACTCCACCAGGGTGATCTCACCTTTTGGATTGCCGCTGACCGGTGACGCGGGATCGCGCACCAGTTCCTGCTGCTTTGTCACGAGGGCCGTTTTTTGATGGTCCCTCAGTTCGGCATCGCGTTTGGCGAGCAATCCCTGCAACGATTGCTCGATCACTTCCGGATGGGCACGAATGTAACGCTCAATCGCAGCATCGGTGACGTCCTGAGATGAGACCGACGCGGTCTTAGTTTCCTTGGTGGTGGTTGCACAACCAGACGCAAACAAGATGAGGACTCCAAGAAGGCTCAACGACAACGAGAAACGGTTCCAGACGTAGGGGCTATTCATAGATGAGTCTCCTGCCTAGAGGCGTTCGTCAAGAAAGTTGTGAATGGAATGTTAAGCGAGTTCCCTACAGCATCCTGGCGCAGAGGACTTCGTCCTGCCGAAGCGCTTCGAGTGCATTCGCGGGAACAGTCGTCACGGTAAGTGTACTTCCGAGGGCCGTGAAGACTTCAATGGAGTAGCCTTCGGTCCCATCAGGTGCCACGTGGTGCTCGACGAGCTTGACGATATCTCCTCGACGGAGCCGA
>NEWS02000006.1:38417-54333 GCA_002869845.2 Nitrospira sp. CG24B
GAGGGATCGATCGCAATCCATGATTTTTGTAGCGCCGCGATGCCTCGTTCCTTGACACTCTCATATGAACCGGCCTTGATCATGTAGAACACATACACCTTGTCCCCAGCGGCGGGAAACATCCCAAGGATCGTTCGCTTACCGACAAAATACTTCGCCTCTCCCAGAGGAATCGCCGCATCCAACAGGGCGATCAAATACCCTTGCGGATAGAGATGAAGATCAGCCGGAATCTGCAGGGCCTCTCGAACTTTTGAGAATGCTCCGTCGGCCCCAACGACCACCTTCGCCTTCACAGTCACGTGGTCTTCTCCCTGCTTGGCCGTCAGCCCGACGACCCGCCCATTCTCTCGAAGCAGACCCGTGAAGGCTGATCGATACCGCAAGGAGACGGAGGGTTCGCGCTCGATCGCACTCAGAATGGCATGGTGCGCCACATTCGGCAGTGTGACCACGGCTTGATTGTACGGTGGAGGCAGTTCGCTATAGTCCACCGTGCACAGCCGCTCGCCACCAACACGGCAAAAATGAAACTTACGCACCGTACGGGTAGACTCAACCGGCAACTGACTCAAAAGCCCCAAGCGATCGAGGACTTGTTGCCCGTTCGGCTGCAGAATCTCTCCGCGCAATCCTTTCGGCGGTCCTGGTGCCTGCTCGAAAACGATCGTGTTGATCCCCTTCTGGGCCAGTGCAAGGGCCAGCACGGCCCCTCCTCCACCGGCTCCCACGACAGCAATGTCGGTTTCTTCAACCATGACTTCTTAACGTTCCTCAGTCATGAAGCTGCATGGCTACCTTACCCTCAACATTCCTCCTATTTCCACTCCTGGAATCGTTCCTGATCTTTCCAGAGCGAAAGAAACTTTTCACGTGCTTGGACGGTAATCGCATGGTCCCTAATGATATCGAGCCGCTCGTCATTGTAGCGATTTCCACTGGTCGTCTGATTCATAGACCCGGTCGTATTGATCTCGTCGTCGATCACCGCCTGTTTCAAATGCATGAGGCCGTCATGTTGATTGATCCTGATCGGGATCCCAGCTTCACGCAACGCCGACAGCGCCGTTCGTTGCTTCGGATCGTTGAGACGTTCCCGATCGGTGAGGAGACGAACATCCACACCACGCCGTTTCGCCTCAACCAGCGCTTTCACCGTAAGCGGCGACGTGACGCCATACACGGCCACAAAAATGTATCGTGTAGCACGGTCATACATCTGTACGAGATGTTCGAGTGGCCTATCCTCCGGACCATACCAGACCTCGACTGATGTAGCCGAGACTTCCAAGCTTGGCCCAAGCAGAACTGCGGCAAATAGCCAGAGAATGAGCCCTCGGCGGCACTGCGTGGATAGTTGGAACGGCGAAGGCCGGATCATGCCAGTTCGAAGAGGTCGCGGAAGTGGTCGTCGGAAGACTCCCAGGCCTGTGGCGCATGCACCTGAAGCCACTGTCGAAGAAACTGTTTCTGCTCCTGTGTGAGCAATTGCTTGATCTGATGAGTGCGCCCTTGAAGCGGCTGAAGGAGACTAACGTGCTTCTTCACATCCAGCATCGCGGTGCGGACATACAGACTCGTAAAGATCGACGGCTTCTCTTCCGTCCCTTCACCCTGCACCCACACCGAGAGAAACTTGTCCAGAACCAGACCTGCACTGTCCAGTGCCGGCTCAGTATCATGGAAGAGCTCATTCTCGGACTCGGTGAGCGGAGTCGATTCAGCCGCGCGAAAGAGGAAGTTCTTTTTCCACATACTTGCAGGCGGCATAGTGGCGACGAGCCGGATCAAAGTCAAGCAACTCCCTCAGGGAATCTCTCCCCTCCTCAGCAGATACGGGTGAGTATGAATCCTATTGAGCAGTCGTGTCTCTCACTGTGGATGACGTAGCCTTGACAAGCAGAGCATGCCTTTGCTAGTTTCAAAATTCTTTAATCTCTAAGCCAACTTGGGAGAATCCGTGCAGGTTAAGATCAATGGAAAGCCTGAGGAGGTCCAGAACGGAACCGTCCTCGATTTGCTCAAGACAAAGAACATCGAGCCGCAGATGGTCGCCGTCGAGGTCAACGACAAGGTGTTGGACCGTGACCATTTGGCCACGACCCACCTCAATGAAGGAGATCACGTAGAGTTCCTCTTTTATATGGGAGGGGGTCGGTGAGCACCACGTTGCATCAAGACATTACCGAGCTGATCGGCAAGACCCCGCTTGTCCGGTTGAACCGCCTGTCAAAGTCCGGTTCTGCGACGATTTACGGAAAGGTCGAGTTTTTCAACCCCGGCGGCAGCGTCAAGGATCGAATCTGCCTCAATATGATCAATGAGGCAGAGCGCCAGGGAACGCTCAAACCTGGCGGAACCATCGTCGAGCCGACCAGCGGAAACACGGGTATCGGACTGGCCTTGGTCGCAGCCGTGCGTGGATACAAGCTGATCCTCGTGATGCCGGAAAGCATGAGCATGGAACGGGCCAGCTTATTGTCTTCGTATGGCGCACAGCTGGTGCTAACCCCGGCTTGGGAAGGCATGAAAGGCTCTATTAAGGAGGCCGAAAGCATCCTGGCTCAAAATCCGTCGTACTTTATGCCTGATCAATTCTCGAACCCGGCTAACCCTGTGATGCATAAGATGACGACAGCACTGGAACTCTGGGATGCGCTCGAAGGAAAGATCGATGCCTTTGTGGCTGCCGTTGGAACTGGTGGGACCATCACAGGATGTGGTGAAGTCTTTAAGGAACGGAACCCGCACGTACAAGTCATCGCCGTCGAACCGGCCGGTTCCCCCGTGTTATCCGGAGGAGACCCTGGCCCCCATAAGATTCAAGGGATCGGGGCAGGCTTTATTCCTAAGGTGCTCAACCGAAAGATTCTCGACCGCGTGATCACTGTGACGGATGACGAAGCCTATCAGACCGCGAAACAACTCTCGAAGAAAGAAGGCCTCTTGGTGGGCATTTCCGCCGGCGCCAATGTGTTCGCCGCCCAAAAGATCGCCGATGAACTGGGACCCGGCAAGAATGTCGTGACTATCTTGTGCGACACCGGTGAGCGCTATATCAGCATTGAGAAGTATTTCAATATATAAGAACGCTGAAAATGGCCTCCAACTTTGTTCTCGGCTCAAGAAAATCCTCAACGTACCCCAGAGGGTTTTCTTTTGCCTGCGGCCTCGTTGGAAACCATTTTGAACGTTCTTGGCACCGCTGATTAAGATGGAATTTACCGAAGAACAGATTAACCGCTACAGCCGGCATATCCTCTTGCCTGAGGTCGGCGGCAAGGGCCAGAAGAAGATCGCCAAATCCAAGATTCTTCTCGTCGGTGCCGGTGGTCTTGGCTCACCAGCCGCGTTGTATCTGGCTGCTGCAGGAGTCGGCACGATTGGGCTGATCGACAGCGATGTGGTGGACCTGACCAATCTGCAGCGCCAAGTTCTTCACCATACTCCTGACGTGGGGCGACCTAAGGTCCTCTCCGGCAAAGAAAAGATCCAGGCACTGAACCCTGACGTTTCGGTCTCCATGTACGAGGAACGGCTCACGGCCGGTAATGCCCTTAAGATCTTCGGCGACTATGATGTCGTGATCGACGGAGTCGATAATTTCCCGGCCAAGTTCCTGATCAACGACGCCTGTTTCTTCGCCGGCAAACCGCTGGTTCACGGCGGCATTCTGCGGTTTGACGGACGTGTCACGACCATCATCCCGAAGAAATCGGCGTGTTATCGTTGCGTGTTCAAGGCCCCGCCTCCACCTGGATTGGTGGCCTCCTGCCAGGAGGCCGGAGTGATCGGGGTCTTGGCAGGGATTATCGGGACGATTCAGGCGACGGAAGCATTAAAGCTTGTCCTCGGGATCGGGCGCCCGCTGACCGACCGCCTGCTCGACTTCGATGCGCGCAAAACCCAATTCCGAGAAATCAAAGTCCGCCGGAACCCAAATTGTGCGCTCTGCGGGGAACATCCGACGATTACCGAACTGTTCGACGATGGGGACCCCTATGCTGGATGCGCCATGCGTCCATCCGCATAGAGTTTGATAAGGTGGTGCGACGATGAGCAAAATGAAAGCGCTGGTGTGCCGCGAGTGCGGTAAAGAATATCCAACGAAGGCCATCCACGTTTGCGAAATGTGCTTCGGTCCCCTTGAGGTGAAGTACAACTACGAGGAGATCAAGAAGACGATTTCGCGCAAGAAGATCGAGGATGGGCCACATAGCATGTGGCGCTATCTCGACCTGCTGCCGGTCGAAGGCACAAACTTCGTCGGACCGCATGCCGGGTTCACCCCGCTCGTACGGGCGAAGAACCTTGGCGCGTATCTTGGGCTCGACGAGCTCTACATCAAGAACGACACGGTGAATCACCCCACCCTCTCCTTCAAAGATCGCGTCGTCGCCGTGGCCCTCACGCGCGCGCGCGAGCTCGGTTTCGAAACGGTGGCCTGCGCGTCGACCGGCAACTTGGCGAACTCCGTCGCCGCGCATGCGGCATCCGCCAATCTCCACTGTTACGTCTTCATCCCGGGCGACCTTGAGGCCGCAAAAGTGCTTGGCAACCTGATCTATAAGCCCCACGTGGTTGAGATTGAAGGTCATTACGACGATGTCAACCGGCTCTGCAGCGAGATTGCCGGCGAACATGGCTGGGCGTTCGTGAACATCAACATCCGCCCCTACTATGCCGAAGGCTCAAAAACCCTTGCCTTTGAGACCGTGGAACAATTGGGGTGGAAAACACCGGATCAAGTCGTCATTCCCATGGCGTCGGGCTCGCTCTTGACCAAGATTTGGAAGGGTCTGCATGAGATGAAGGCGTTGGGCCTGATCGACCACGTTCGCACGAAGGTCAACGGCGCCCAAGCGGAAGGCTGCTCACCGATCTCGACCGCATTCAAGGCGGGGCGCGACTTCTTCAAGCCAGTGAAACCACAGACGATCGCCAAGTCCCTTGCCATCGGCAACCCCGCCGATGGGTACTATGCGCTCAAGGCGACCGCTGAGAGTCACGGATCCATGGATATGGTGACGGATGAAGAAGTGGTAGAAGGCATCCAGCTGTTGGCCCAAACCGAAGGCATCTTCGCGGAAACAGCCGGAGGCGTCACGATCGGCGTGCTGAAGAAGCTTGTCAAGCAAGGGGTGATCAAAAAAGATGAGGTCACGGTGGCCTACATCACCGGCAACGGCCTAAAAACCCAGGAAGCGGTGATCAATTCCGTCGGTCGTCCGGTCCGCATTCAGCCCAGTCTGGTCGATTTCCAAAAGACATTCAAAATGGGAAAGAACGGTGGTGGTGAAGCATGATTAGAGTCCGCATTCCAACTCCACTTCGCCCCTTGACCAAAGGTCAGGGCGAGGTCGAGACCAAAGCCGGTAGCGTGGTGGAGATGATCGAGTCGTTGAACAGCACATATCCCGGCATCAAAGATCGCCTATGCGATGAAACGGGAGAGCTCCGTCGCTTCGTGAACATTTATGTCAACGAAGAAGACATTCGCTTCCTCACGGGGAAAGACACGCCCCTCAAGGATGGCGATGAAGTCTCCATCGTCCCGGCGATCGCAGGAGGGTAACCATGGCACACTTGCGGTTCCATATTCGCTTTCCTGAAGACAAAATCCGAGAGCCGATCATCTATCAGATCGGACGCGAATATAAGGTCGTGACCGATGTCAGGCGAGCCGATGTTCGCGAGACGACCGGATGGGCCGATGTGGAACTCTCCGGCGACACTGCTGAGATCGAGCGGGCCGTCGCTGGCCTGCGAGCCAAAGGCTGCGTCGTCGACCCGATTGAACTCAATGTGGTGGAATAACATCTCGTGAAGCGTATCTCGTACTGAGATCGCGCGTCACGCTTCACGAACGACGAGATACGAATATCATGGAACTCACTGAGCAAGAAATCGAACGGTACAGTCGGCACATTATCCTCCAGGACGTGGGAGGCAAGGGGCAACTTAAGCTCAAGCGGGCCAAAGTTCTCCTGATTGGCGCGGGCGGTCTTGGCTCTCCCGCCGGTCTCTATCTTGCTGCAGCCGGCATTGGAACGATCGGGCTTGTCGATGGCGATGTCGTGGACCTCTCAAATTTACAACGGCAGATCATGCATTCGACCGCAACGCTCGGACAGCCGAAGGTTGAGTCCGGCCGGAAAACCTTGTCGGCCATTAATCCTGAAATTACGATCAACGCGTACCACCAACTCGTCGATGCCGAGAACATTCTCCCTCTCGTCTCCCAGTACGACATCGTGCTGGACGGCTCGGACAATTTCACGACGCGGTTTCTGGTGAACGACGCCTGTTTCTTTGCCAAGAAAACGCTGATCTCCGCCAGCATGTTTCGGTTCGAGGGGCAGTTGACGACGATCAAGCCGCACCAAGGCTATCCCTGCTACCGATGCCTCTATCCAGAGCCCCCACCGGCTGGGCTGGTCCCCAATTGCCAAGAGGCCGGTGTGCTTGGCGTGTTGGCTGGTACGATGGGAGTTCTCCAGGCCTCGGAAGCGATCAAGGAAATTCTCGGCATCGGAGAAACCATCGCCGACAAGTTATTGATCTACGATGCGCTCGACATGAAGTTCAGAAAAGTCGGCAGGCCCAAAGACCCAGCCTGCCCTCTCTGCGGACCTAACCCGAAGATCAAAGATCTGAGTCTAGACTACACCGTCACCTGCACGATTTAACGTGGCCGACCTCATCATCCCCCGACAGATTCTCGACGACATCATCGCCCATGCGAAGGAACTGACTCCTTACGAATGTTGTGGGCTGCTGGCTGGAACCAATGGGGTGGTCAGCCATCTGTATCGCACCAAGAACATTGTCGCGATGGAAGGTGCGCAAAACCTCTCTTCATTCGACTCGGCAAAAGCCGCGCATCTCGAACGCCTCTCGCCGGCTGAACGAGCGGAAATTGCGTTTGTCATGGACATGCAGGACTTCTCATCCGCCAAGAAGGACATGCGCAACAATGGACTCGACCTCCAAGTCGTCTATCACTCGCACCCCCACGATCCCGCGCGGCCGTCTGTAACCGACATCAAAATCGCCACCGACTATGAAGAGATCTGGCCCAAGATCAACTTGCCCATCCCCGCCTACCTCCTCGTCTCCCTCATGAATTCTGAACCGGACGTGAAGACCTATTGGATCAGATCTGGTTGCGTGACCCCAGCCGACGTCCTTATTCGCTGATCTTGATTTTTCCGGTTCACATCATCCCCGAAATATACTAATGTGCTCCCGTAGCTTGAATCAGGAGCATGACACATGCCCTCTCGACAACGATTATTCAGCTCTTGCCTCATTCTTGCGCTGTCCGTATCCACGTTGATACCAACGCTGGTCTTTGCCGAAGATCGCAGTTTTTACAGTCCAGTGATTCATATCGACAAGGAACAGAATCAGATCCTGATCTCGACGAGTGCCAGCGTGTTCTATATCGAAGTGCCGGATGCGGCAAAGCCCCACATCGAGAAACTGCCCCTCTCCGGGCTTGTGGATTTTGTCGTTGAGATGCGCGGTGAGGACAAACGACCGCTGATCAAAACCTGGAAGGTCAAATCCGGCGAGTCGACCTGCATGCACTTCAACGGGAAGGAGTGCAAGTAGCCAAAGGCTCGTAAATCTCCGATCACGGCTCGGCAAGTAATCCGCTGACAAAACTGAAACCTAAAATTCCTACTGCGACAACTGCCGCGACCACGGCAACAATTACGTTCGCCCCCCAAATTCGAATAAATGCAATGTTCTCGCGTCTGCAATTCTGTTCATGCTCTTCGAGCTTCACAAGCCATATAGTTTAGTTACTTTGAGCTTCAGGGTTCTGGAGGATCTGAGCACGCTTGTGGAGTTCCCTTGTGGTTACCACCATCTTGTAAACTTCAAAGAACACGAAAGTGAATACAGACACCAACATGATTAGAGCAGCCCAGCGTGCCTGTACAGCACTCAGATAGGGCTTACTCACCGACCAGAGGCCAAAAAAACTCGCGTATCCCCCAATAACGATCACATTTGTATAGGTTACTGCCTTATCATATCCAGCCGAGAGAATTTTAACGTGGCTTTCAATAATAGTTTTCCCACTCTCTCCTGCTCCTGCTGCCTCATCAATCGCATCAGATCATCGTGGTTAAAATTTTCGGTTCTTCTCCTCACCGAGTGGGTGATGTCGGCCTAATTTCATATCGGGTCGAGCGGAGTTTGAGAATGGCACTTTAGTTTTTCGGATAAGAGCGAAAAGGAGAAGTCGTTGTCCGCCGCTGCCGGCCATATCGTCGATGAGGAGGCGATTAATCTCAGTGCGGCCCAAGCAAACTTGGGTCTCTGGTTATGCGGCAATACCTTCTACAACCAAATGACTGACATCCGTACGTTGGCTTGCATGTTCAAACGTAATCGCGCAGACATTGCCCTTTGCATCCACATCCAGCGTGGTGTTTTCGTCCAGATCCTTTGATTCCACGATATCGTCGACTCGGAATTCAATATATAACGTGTCAGTATCTCGAAAATAACTGACCTTCATGGTGTATACCCTCTGTCAAAGAATGCGTTATGGACGATCACTCCATCTTGCAGCAGGACAACCCGTAGATATCGATTATTCATTTCTTTGATTCTTGCCCATCGTCTGATTCGACCATCAGCCTGTATGTACTCCTTTTCAGGGCAACTGACAACATGCTCGATCCATTCGTCTTTGATTCCCGCTCTATCTGGCCTTCTTCTTGTTGTTTGAAAATAGCTTGTCGTCTTCAAGAGGGCAAACCCACAAGAAGTCCTATTCTCCGCTCCCCGCCATGTCGTCGATCAGGGGGCGGTTGATATCGGTACAGCCCATGCAGATCAGGTCAAAGAGTTCATCGTGGTTGGCGACGAAGTTTTTTGCATCCACGAGTTTTTCGTTCATGACCAAGGAATGGCAGGTGTCGCAGAGCATCATCAGGCCGCGTGAGACCCCCACTGTCTTTCTTCCCGTACTTCCAGCCATAGCGATTAGACCGATCCTTTCTGCAGGGCCATGAGAAAATCTTCCGTTTCGAGATCAATACCGCATTGCCCGCACTCATAGGGACGATCACCCTGCGGCACTGCCAATGGCGTCCGCTCCACCCTCCCTCGGCAGACATGATAGAACTTCCCCCTGGCATTCTCATCGTCCAAGGGATCGCTTTCGTAAATCAGCACCATGATTCACCAATACTCCCTATGCCTACCGGCGAGTATACCGACGGGCCCGCCCTACCCGCAACCGCATGGAACGAGGCAGGCTACGGTTCTCCATCCCCTCAAACTTGGAACTGCGCTTCGTATAAACCAGCATAGACTCCTCCTCGGCTCACCAGCTCATCATGCCGGCCATCCTCCACGAGTCGACCGTTATCAAGCACCACAATCCGATCCACATCGTGAAGCGTGGACAATCGGTGGGCAATAATGAACGTGGTTCGCCCTGTCGTCAGCTCGTTCAACGCTTCGCGGATTTTGACCTCGGTCTCCGTATCAATATTAGATGTGGCCTCGTCAAAAATGACGATGGGGGGATCTTTTAACAACGCCCGCGCAATCGAGACCCGCTGTTTTTGTCCAACCGACAACTTGACACCCCGCTCACCAATCCAGGTGTCATACCCTTCGGGTAACGCCGCGATGAACTCATGCGCCCGTGCGGCGCGCGCCGCCGATTCGAGCCGATCCTGATCGGCAGTCAAATCGCCGTATAGCAGATTATCTTTCACCGTCCCGTTGAACAAGAACGGCTCCTGTTGTACAAACCCGATCTGTTGCCGAAGATACGCAATCGGCAGATCACGGATATCCTTCCCATCGATACCAATCACCCCGTCTGTAACGTCGTAAAACCGCATCAATAGCTTCAGGAGGGTACTCTTCCCCGCCCCACTCATCCCAACCAGTGCCACACGTTCCCCTGCCGGCACAGCCACTGAAACCCCTCTCAGAACCGGCACGTCAGCTCGATAGTGGAACTGGACCTGGTCGAATCGAACAGCTCCATTGGCACGATGGGCAGGAGCAACCACTCCGGGACGGTCGGCGACGTCCGGAATCGTATCCAGCACCTCAAAGACCCGCTCGCTCGCCGCCAGCGCATGCTGCAACATATGATTGACCGAATGAATCTGATTGATAGGAACGTAGAACATCGCCAGGTAGGAGAGGAACAAGACCAGCTCGCCTACGGTGAGACCGCCCTCCATGACCTCACCCGCCCCATACCAGAGGATTAAGACGGTCCCAATAGCGGCAACTAAAATCATTCCCGGCGAATAGATCGACCACAAGACCATCGCCTTGAGGTTCTTCTCACTATACGCCTGACTCAGCCGGTCGAAACGCGCTTGTTCGTGCCCCTGGCGGCCAAACCCCATGGTCTCCCTGATGCCGGACAAGGCATCTTGTAGATAGCCGTTCAGTTCAGCGGCGCTCTGGCGGGTCTCCCGATAATACCCATGAACCCTCGACGTAAACCAACTCGCAGACAAGGCCAGCAATGGGATCGGCAACAGCGAGAACATCGCCAGCTTCCAATTGAGCATGAACAAGAGTCCCGTGATTCCAAGAAGAGTCAGCGACGCCGTCAGCATTCCTTCAAGTCCATCAATGAAGATCCGCTCGACATGCTCCGTGTCGTTGGTCACACGGGACATGATCTCCCCCGTCGAGCGATTCTCAAAATAGGTGATGGACAGATGTTGAAGGGCGGAGAAAATATGCCGGCGAAGATCGTGAACCACCGTCTGCTCAAGCTGATTATTCAGCCGGATTCTGAGTGAGGCGAACACGTTCTTGAGCACATGGGCGCCCACTAGCAGACCAATCACCCATGGCAGCAACGACGTCTGCTTCGCCTGAATCACATCGTCGATGATGATCTTGATGACCCACGGAGGCACCAGCTCCATCGCCGTCGCGCACGCGGCGCAGACGAGCGTCGTGATCGCGAGAGCGCGGTGAGGCCGAAGATACAGCAGAACACGAAGAAGGGACTTCACGAGCGGTTCAAGAAAAGAGGCATCAAATTACATTCGTGGGTTCTTTTTGCCAATACTGCGAAAATTCGTCCAGCTGAGTAAGGGTGGACATATCAGCCATGCGATCCAGAAAGACTTTGCCGATCAAGTGATCGAGTTCGTGCTGAATACAGACTGCGTACAGTTCGGTCGCCTCAAAGTCCAGAGCTTTGCCCTTCCGATCCAGCCCCTTGACCCGCACCAGTGAGGGTCGAATTACCTTGCCCCGCAATCCATCAACACTCAGACAACCTTCCCAGTTGTCCACTTGTTCAGGCCCGTAATACACAATCGAGGGGTTGATGAGGACCGTTTCTGGAAATCCACCCTCACCTTTGCAGCCCATCACTACCAGTTGAATCGAACGTGACACTTGTGGCGCCGCCAACCCAATGCCCGGTTCGTCGTACATCACTTCAAACATGTCGTCGATCAACCGCTGAATCTCGGACGATTTAATCTCTCGCGGATCGATCGGCGCAGCAACTTTGCGAAGAATAGGGTTGCCTAATTTGGCAATCTTGAGCATCGCTCCGCTCTTGAGTTTCATATCCATACATTCGTAGCACAGGAATCTCTCGGCCCGCAACCTCCCGGCTGGTCGCTAGGAACTCCGTTTTGACCGGCGCGGTTCGGGAATCTCAAAGACATCTTTATTGGCATCCCACCACTCGGTCCATTCACTCGACCATGCGGCGCGATCCTGCTTGGTCGAGGTGTCCCAATCATGAAACTCTGTCTCATGGCGAGTCAGAATCCAGAGTGATTGCAATGCCGACAGCGCCACGAAACGCTCGTCGTCGCTCACCATCGGAATCAAGATGGAGATCACGGCCTTCTGGCGGACATACCGCGCTTCGAACGCCGCGGCTTTTCTGACGGATGGATTAGAGTCCTTTGCCATGACGTCAATCGCCTCGGGCGCGTTCGTCGGATCCAGACGAACGGCAACGCGTAGGGCATGCTCCCGCACCCGAGGAATTTCACCGGACTCCTTTGCGGTGGAGATCAGAGCGGGAACCCCGGTGACTCCCTTCATCATCAGCAAGGTCTCGATCGCGTTGTAGCGAATCCGCGGGCTCGGCATGGTTAATGCCTGAACAAGGGCGGGAACGGCCGGCTCTCCCAAATGCACGAATTCTCCCATGGCCCAAAATTCCTGTTTCCCTTCCAGCAGCGGCAGCAAGGCTTCCGCGCGCTTGACCTCTTCAGCGCTGAGCGGATCCTTATTGGGAGGAATCGAGACATCCGGCACATCTTGATTCTTCGGTGGCGCTTCATAGGGAATTTGGATCGGCCATATCCGCACGGGTTGATCCGACAGGGCATAGAGCGTCTGTGCTTGCACAAAACCGGCAAGAATACCCGCGGCAATGCATGCATAGTTGACCACGATGCGTGAACTCCTATTTATTCCAGATCATCAATCGGTGACACGTTCAGGAGGGGGCCATTGACACGGGTACGTATCCGACACATCGACTGGAGCGAAGGGGCGGAAGCGACCCAACGATCGCCGGCCTTAGTCCACTCCCGAATTGGCTTCCCGAAGATGCTTTCTCACTCGAACCTTCTCATGATGTTTCCGAAGCAACTGCAAACGAACCACATCCTGGTTCTCTGCGACAATCCGAACCAACCGATCCATATCTTCGGCATGGTCTCGAACCAGTTCGGACAGCTTTTGGATCTGCTCCTCGAGCTTTTCCAGGCGCCTGGCCATGTTGCGTGCTGGATCTGAGGATCTCGCTGTCAGCTTCATCACACGCCTGGAATCGACTCGTGGGAGAGCCGCTACAACAACGTCTCGCTTCATGCTCACTCCTTTGTTCATCGTCAGCCGATCCCGAGCTGCTCATTCCGGTGTTCTGGTAGCTAGTATTATCCGCATGGAACGGGAAGTCAACGATTCCACTTCCTTTCTATTTCATGAAGGTCCTGCTAGAATCGAGCCGATGAAGAATATTTTCACGATGGTATTGGCTGGCGGGAAAGGCGAGCGACTGTTCCCGCTGACGGACCAACGTGCAAAGCCGGCGGTTCCCTTCGGCGGGAAGTATCGCATTATCGATTTCACCCTCAGCAATTGTTTGAATTCAGGGCTCCGCAAGATCGCAGTCCTCATTCAATACAAATCACACTCGCTCGATCGTCATATCCGGGTCGGCTGGAATATTCTCAATGCGGAACTTGGTGAATATATCGCCTCGATCCCTCCTCAACAGCGCATCAGCGAAGATTGGTACCGTGGCACCGCCGATGCCGTGTATCAGAATATGTTCTTGATCGACGGGGAACACCCAGAATTCCTCCTGATCCTCGCCGGTGATCACGTCTACAAGATGAACTATGCGGAGATGTACCACTGGCTCATCGCCAAGAGCGCAGATGCGGTCGTCGGGGCTATCGACATTCCCGTCCAGGAAGCGACTCGCTTCGGCGTCATCGCAGTCGACAAGGACTATCGGATTACTCGCTTCGATGAAAAGCCGGCGCATCCCATTCCACTCCCCAACGATCCCGCCCATGCCTTCGCGTCGATGGGCATCTACCTGTTCCGCACCAAGGCCATCCGCGAGCACCTGATTGCGGACGCTCGGGAAGGCAGCGCGCACGACTTCGGAAAAAACATCATTCCCCGAATGATCGAACAAGGGCGAGTGTATGCCTTCAAATTTCAAGATGCCAACAACAAAGCCGTCAAGTACTGGCGCGACATTGGAACGCTCGACGCATACTGGGAAGCGAACATGGATTTGGTCGCCGTCGATCCCCAATTCAATCTGTACGACCCAGGCTGGCCGATCCGGACCTATCAGGGGCAGTTTCCACCGGCCAAGTTCGTCTTTGCGCAGGATTTTCAGGGAGGCCGGATGGGGGTCGCGCTTGATTCGATCGTCTGCGGCGGCTGCATCGTGTCGGGTGGACGGGTCCAAAATTCGATTGTATCCCCGAACGTCCGCGTACAAGACCACGCGGATGTCAGGGAATCCATTCTCATGGAGAACGTGACGATCGGCGCGCAGAGCCGCATCAGACGGGCCATCATCGATAAAGATGTGACGATCCCTCCGAATACGGAAATCGGGTATGATCGAGAGGCCGATGCGCAACGATTTACCGTCACTGAATCAGGCCTCGTGGTCATCTCAAAAGGAATGAAGCTGCATGCCGCCGTCGATCCATCCGGTTGATCTCATCGCGGCGCTCCGCCAACAACATCTCACCCCAGCTATTGTGTTTCTCACCTCACGGCGAGCCTGTGACGAGGCGATGGAGTCGTTCAATCACGCCGATTTCGTGCTTCCTCCAGTGCGACAAGAGGCGATCGGTACAGCGCTCGAACGGGTCATCGCACAGTATCCGAGCATTACCGAACATCCCCTCATTCCCATCGTGCAGCGAATCGGCGTCGCCGCCCATCATGCTGGGCACCTGCCTTCGTGGAAAATCGCGATCGAAGAGCTGATGCGACAAGGCCATCTCGATGCGGTCTTCGCCACGACAACCCTGGCGGCGGGTGTCGATTTTCCAGCCCGCACGGTCGTAATCACTCAATCCAGCATCCGCAAATCCCGCGACTTCACCGACCTGACCATCGGCGAAGTCCAGCAGGTCGCCGGCCGAGCCGGCCGCCGCGGGAAAGATCACGTCGGATTTGCGGTTGTGACTCCCTCTCCGTATATCGATCTGGCGGTTCTGACCAAAGGGTTGACCGGGCAACCGGAAGCCATCGACAGCCAGTTTACGATCAGTTATCCGATGGTCTTGAATCTCTTAAAAGCCCATCCTCATGAGCAGATCCAAGGAATCTTGGCCAAGAGTTTCGCGCAATTCCAACTCAACCAGCGCGCTGAACTGCTCGAGCACAAACTCGACGCACTTCATGTGCAAATGGAACCGTTCGGCCCTCGCGTCTGTACAGACTGGATCACCCAATGGCAAACCTTCGACCATGCGCGAAGGCACCGCCACACCCGGCATCAGACGCACCGGCTAGAATCGCCGGAGATTTCGGCTCGGTTGCCGTTTCTGAGCCCTGGGCGTGTCGTAGGGCTCAACAGAGGCCGCGGGATTGTGCTCCGACAATACCGGAGTAAAGGCCAAAAGACTTCCATGCTCACCATCTTACGACCGGATGGCGCCGTTACTGAATGTCCGGTCACGAGCGTGAAAGAAGTCTACGACCGCACATGCGACTTCGCGGAGACGCCGACCTATCCGTGGTGTTCCACCGACACATTCGATCGACTCAGTCATCAGTTAGAAGAGCTTCCGCAGCGTTTGCCATTGCTTCCTATCCTGATCTCCACCAGTTGCGAACCACTGCCCGATGCCATCGTCCAATCGTTGGGGGACTTCCCCTGCCCCACGTGCCCTTCGCGGCCAGCCTGTCAGAAAGACTTCGTGACGGCGTCGCGACTTCGCCTAGAGCAACAGCGCCATACGAAATCCATACAAGCGCTGCGGGCCAGTTTGTGGCATCGCTTCCAAGAGCGTGTGGACGTATTGCAAAAATTCGGGTATCTCACACTGGCGACACAATTGACGATCGAAGGGGAATGGGCACGGCTGATCCGGATCGACCATTCGCTACTGATTACCGAGCTGATCCGCGCGGAAGCCTTTACAGGAGGAGACCCGTCTCTCCTCGCCGGCATCTTAGCCAGTCTGGCCCACGACGACGATCGTCCCGGCGCATTTCCCCGCATCAGTGCCGGGCTGAGTTCCCTACTCGGGCAGGTTCGCAAGTTGGCGGAGAGTTTATCTCCCTATGAAGATCCGCCCCTCCTCCGCGCCGATGTGGCAGCCTTGGTTGAACGCTGGGTCGCCGACCCCACCCTCACGTGGATTGGCCTCTGTCGACTGACCAC
>NEWS02000006.1:54433-57763 GCA_002869845.2 Nitrospira sp. CG24B
AACGCTGGGTCGCCGACCCCACCCTCACGTGGATTGGCCTCTGTCGACTGACCACGATGGCAGAAGGCGACATCTACCGACTCCTGGCCAGAACTTTGGAGTTTCTGTCACAAGTGCAGGCCCTAAAATCGACGCATCCCGGCCTCGCTGGATCCGCTTCGCAGGCGATCACCTTGATCCGACGTGGAGTATTGGAGGAACTGCCGTGAACAGTGTAGGACTGATGGCCGAGGCTTCTGGACTGAGCTATCCTGTGACGCAGTCCTCAGCACTCAATCCTCAGCACTTCCAACCATGAATACCGACGAACTGGAACAACTGCTTGCCCAACAACCTGTCGCCTTGTTGCACCGCCTGGCGCGCGGACGCGTCCATCGGCAGTTTCGTGCCGGCAAGAGGCGACTGATCGAGCTATTGCTTCAGCATTCAAGTCAGAATCGTGCCGGCCTCGAATCTGACCTGCAGACGTTGATCGGAGAACGGCAACCTCGATCAGAATCAGAACCGTCACATACTCATCGCCCTTCCCCCCTTCTTTCTAAGAAAGCCTCGCTACGGGGAACAGACCCGGAGCCGTTGGAATCTGCCGTCTCCCTCTCGCGTTGGCTCGAAGGAATCGGCGTGCCTTCTCCCCAGCCGTTTATACCAGACCCTTGGCAAACCGAAGCCTTGTCCGCCGTGAGTGAGACCGACGTTGTGATCAGTGTCCCAACTGGAAGTGGCAAAACTTACGTGGCCATTGAGGCAGCCCGTCGGGCCATGGAAGACAATCGCACCGTTATCTACACATCGCCGCTCAAGGCATTGTCCAATACCAAATACACTGAGTTCTCGAAGGTCTTCGGACCGGACAAAGTGGGTATTCTGACCGGTGATCGCCAGGAAAATGGGCAAGCCCCGTTACTCATTATGACCACAGAGATTCTCCGAAACCTACTCTATGATGCCGCGAGCGGGGAAATCGATATCCGATTAGACACCTTAGGGCTTGTGATTCTCGATGAGTCTCAATACATTGCTGATCCCGAACGGGGTGTCGTGTGGGAAGAGACCATCATCTTTTGTCCTTCACAAGCCAAACTGCTGTTGCTCTCCGCCTCGATCGGCAATCCCCAAGATATCGCCGATTGGTTGACTTCCATCCGATCCACGGCCTGCCGGCTCGTACGCCACGGTAAGCGCACCGTGCCCCTCAGAGCCGGCTACCTGCATCCCAACGGAAAGCTGACGCCACTGTTCAGAACCCTGGGGATTCCCCACGGACACGCCCATCAACTCCATCCAGAAGCCAAGCGCCTCTTCCTTGAGTACGAAGATGAAACTCTCCCATCCGGACGGCAGAGACGATAAGTTGTTTCTGACCTCAAGCAGTTAAAATGATGCAGTCAGCGCGACGGTTGCGCCGTGACGAAGGGTTTGAAATTCAGTGAGAGGAGCTATCTCTGAACCGGTGCCAAGACCGTGAACTTCCCATCGACCGTAGTACGCCCGGCTCCACATGACTCGATATCCTCCCACGAGTGCGAGATGACGGGTCAGCATGATTTTTATGGTCGGCTCGACAGTCGCACTTAATCCTACCCCCCACATCGAGAAGCTCGGATCCTGTTCTAAATCACTCCGTTGAAAATGGATATCCTCGTTGTAGACGACACTGGCCGGCGAGAAGAACATCTTCACATTTGCACTCACCCTGCGCACAATTCGATATTCGATCTGTCCGCCAATCTGGAGCGGCGTTATCCAATGGGTCGTATTCTTGACCGCTGGGAGGGTTGATGGATCGCACGTGAGAACAGACGAATCGCAGACAAAACCCTTGGCTTCGTACGTTGTCCTCCAGTATTGGAACCCGCCCAGCAGATCGAGATGGCCGCGCTCATTTGGAAGCTCGGCTGCACGATATCCGACATTTCCATTGAAATACCATGTCCCTTTACCGGTGATGTCGCTACTGGTACGCGAGAACAATCGCTGTCCAGCCAAGTAATCATTATCAATCAAATTCCCGCGATCGAAATCGACGGACAAACCAAACTCTCCCTCCACGAATAATCGACGATTGAGATGCACTTTCGCTCCAAGCCCAACAAGGTGGGTATCGTTGTCTTTGTACTTCAGCTCAGACGTCGGATTGCCCAACGTAGGATTGAGCCCAGAGGCATCATGGCTCCATTGGGTTTCGCCGGCAGTGAACAACCATGACCTGAGAGATAGTTCTACTCGCGGCCGTACTTGAGCATCCAAATCTTGTCCCCAGCTCACAGCGCTCAAAGTGAGTAAAATCAGCAATGCCCCTGCTGAGCATACCCAAGGTTGGACTCGACGTATTCCAATCACCGCCGTACCCCTCCTCGCTGAATCACCACCGTATCGAAGCATCGGTCAGCCGCATCCGGCATCACTCGCCGGCAAGCGGCTCGAATATCGTCTTCTTGAAGATTCCTCTGAATAAATGCCGAGAACCAGACAAGCCATGTCCCAATCACAGCAAGCAGTACCAGATTCACTCCAAGATAGGCCCAGACTCCCGTCGTGGAGGTCTTTCCGGTTGTGACAGGTGCATGAGGTGCGTCCTCTTGTGTCACGATTCGAACAGTTGGCATGATCGATCTCCGCCTTGTTGTGTATTGAAAAGACGTTGTCGTCGCAACCATATGGATCTTACGGGAGACGATACTGTATGGGTAGGTTTTTTTACTCTCCCACCAGCAGAGTGTATTGCGGAGACGTATCAGATCATTTAGGGCCGAGTATGGGAATACAACCACGAGTGGCCGCCTCCAGTGATCGGTGATCGAAGCCTGATCAAAATTCCAGGCACAATACTCACCTCAGGGGGCTTGATCCCAGGAACGCACACTGCTCACCTCCCTGCCATGGACAAGAAGATACCCGGAATGATCATTGGGCATTTTCCTATTTTATCTCGACCTTTTGAAGGTTAATCCCTTCACGCCCTACACCTCCAAGCCTCGGCAACAAATTTCTAAGTATCTATAAAATAAAGCTCTTCCATCGTTTTTCTAACGGCACCACTCTTGCTGATACCTTTCCTCCTATGAGGGCGGTACTTGTGGTGATTCTCTTCGTCTTAGATTGCTCACCACTAGACACAACCTTAGTTTCATAGCCCATACCCATTCATCTATTGAGGAGTGTTCCTATGTTGATGCGGGAGAGTTTAGCAAGCCTTGTCACTTGGAAACCGATCTTCTCGATGACCTATCTAGCACTTTTCACCCTCTTACTGACGCCACTCGCTGGTTGCACAAACGATGGAGCAGGAGGACCGACAATTTCTAGTCTTTCTACGCCAAGAGACGCTAC
>NEWS02000006.1:57863-85413 GCA_002869845.2 Nitrospira sp. CG24B
TTGACGACAGGTGTCTTCTTAAGCAGACCTGGCTCCATATAGGGAAATCCTACGCCACCTCGTTTCTTCTGCGCCCAATTAAAGATATCAAGAAGGAGTGTGCGCACAACTTCTTTGAGTGGTCGATTTCCGCAAGTCACGTCCGCCGCATAGTGGCGGATATCCCACCAGGCCATGGGAAAACTGGCTTTCTTCATCTCTGTGATCAAACACATATAGGTCGGCTCGTCACGTGACTCAACCTGAACAACCCGCTTAACACGTGCTGCCAACTCGTGGTACGCCGAGTCCTGCTGATTGTCTGCTCCCTTTGCCTGAGCTGAGACGAATTCGACATTAGTTCCGGCGGGAACTTTTCTTAGCCAGGATTCCTTCCAAAACAACAGGCAACCGGCCTGACACTCGCCATGGGAGGACCCGTCACAACGAAGCCCCTCAAGCATCACCGTGTCGTTCACGCGCCGAAACCCCTGTTTACTGATCGTATCGCAGGTCTTTGTGGCTCGCTTGAACACTTGAAACCGCCGTCCGATAAACGGCAACATTTCAGGCATGAAGGGCAGTGCCTCCATGGTTCCCCGCTCGTCTAGCGTCCGAAGAATTTCTTCAGCGCTCAGAATCTCAACCCAATCTCCAACAATCAGACTACCTGGCATCTGAGCGTCTCCTCCACAACACCTTCTGCATTGCATGCACAAAACTTACTCAAAAACCGCGCGTCCCTTTGCATCATAACGCAGGGCCAACACCCCGCCGGCTGCGATGCTGTATCCTACCAGCGCACCAGCCAGACACAGGATGCCCCCCACGGCACGAATCGGGAGCGGCAAGATCAGCACCGCTTGCATCATGGGCCAATCCACTGCGGGGGCGCACAGTAGCATGACACCGACAAGCAACACTCCAGTTCCAGCCACTGCTGCTATTACAGTGGTCTTGGCATAACTGTATCGATACTGCTTCATAAATGGTTTTCCCCTGCTTCTACCTAGACTCCCTTACCTCTTCGAGCAATCCATGTTCAAGCAACAGATCAGCGGCATGCCGCACCTGCCGAAATGGCAGGCCAGACCTATCTGCGATATCTAATAGTGTGTGTGAGCCATCTGAAAGATTAAGCGCCCAGAGAAGTAGAAGCTCGTTCCCTCGTCCTCCCCCAGCTAATCCTCCCATAGCGCCATACAATCCTCGTTTGCCTAGTTGTGGCTCGCCATTCGGCAACAGATTCCGAAAGACTCTGTTGCCTTCCAGCACATAACAAATCTCCATGCATTTGCGATAAGAATCCGCCAAAGAGCTGGGCTTGACACACTCAAGGTTGTCCGCGGACGTATGGTATTCAGGGAAACGTGCCCCGGTTGAACGCATGAAACATCCGACCGGTAGGTTAAAGCCGGGAGAACAATATTGACGTTCATCGTATCCGTAAGGAACAAACTTGAAGATTTCATAGGGATGACCGCTGTGCCTCAGCACATGTGTAACGACGCGATCGATTTCCGCTGTTTCCCGGCGGCTGCACTTGTACGTAGAGCACCCGACGTCCCCAAGTGCAACCAACACAACGCCGTGCCGGATTCTTCCGTAAGCTTCCTGGTTTCGAGCCAGCCAGGCCAGAGACCCTAACTGAGCCGGGACAAAGAGAAACCGATAGGTATAGCGCCGTTTCGGCATAGCAGCGATGGCCTTGGCCAGATAGGCAGCGATAACAATCCCTGACAGATTATCGTTACACAAGGACGGATGGCAGATATGCGTGGAAAACAAAATCTCGTCAGCCTGCTCGCCGGGAATCACACATTCTCCATACGTCATCGCGCCATTGGACAATGTAGAATCAATGCGGACCTCATACCGATCTTCGGCTAGCCTGATCAGATCGTTATGGGCGATCGAAAATCCCCAATTCGGCTTGTAATACGAGGCTCGTTGCGGGATCCACTCAGGATGTTCCGGGAGTGAATAGAGTCGCGGCAGCAATTCAGCCAGACTCATGGTCTCTGACACAGGCACGCTGTAGCCCATGACATGCAAATTCGATTTTTGAAAATCAACGACGCGGTCGCCTTTTGAGTTTTTGATATAGGCATCTCTGATATTCCACTCTTGCGGAACAGTCCAGTCAAAGACGGTCGTCCCTGTGGGCACTTCATGAATTACGAGCGGCATCACGTCATTGAGCATGTGCAAGGTCTGACGAACTCCGTTACCTGTCAGGCTGCGGCAAATCGGATAGAGATCAGCCATGAGCCGATGCATCTCTGCGCCCATTTGGTCTTGTTCGGCCCCCCCCTGGAATGCATCTCGTTCGATCATCGTCTACCCCTCATGATCACTAGCTACACACCCGCACTTCAGGAATCGGGACGACAAATTGCCCGCCCCATTCGCGTATGAAGGTCATTTGCTGCATGATCTCGTCTCGAAAGTTCCATGGCAGGATGAATACATAGTCTGGCTTGGTTTCAGCAATCTTTTCCGGAGCATAAATCGGTATATGCGTACCAGGCAAAAACTTCCCCTGCTTATAGGGATTGCGGTCCACGGTGTATTCGATGAAATCCGAGCGTATTCCACAATAATTGAGAAGCGTATTGCCTTTACCAGGCGCTCCATATCCGACGATGACTTTTCTTTTTCGTTTCGCCTCAATCAAGAACTCCAGCAACTTTCGCTTGGTCTCCTTGACCCGCTCCGCAAACAACGCATACGTTTCGGCTCGTTCAAAACCAGCTGTTTGCTCCCGCCGCTTTAACTCACGATATCGATCCGTCATGCGATAGGTCGTATCATCGACGTGATGGGCATAGATCCGGAGTGATCCTCCATGCGTAGATAGTTCTTCCACATCAAACAATGCCAAACCATGTGCCGCAAACACGCGCTCCGCGGACAAGAGTGAAAAATAAAAGAAATGCTCGTGGTAAATGGTATCGAACTGATTCTCCTCCATCAACTTCATCAAATGTGGAAACTCGATGGTGACAACACCCTGCGGCGCCAACAATAGTTTGGTGCCGCCGACGAAGTCGTTCAAATCCGGCACCTGAGCCAGAACATTGTTTCCCGCGATAAGATCCGCTTTTTTACCCTGCTCAACCAATTCGACCGCAGTCTGTTTCCCGAAAAACTTTACCAGGGTTGGCACATTCTTTTTCCGCGCGACTTCCGCTACATTGGCCGCAGGTTCGACCCCAAGGACCGGAATACCCTTGGCGACAAAATGTTGCAGCAAATAGCCATCGTTACTCGCAAGCTCCACCACAAAACTCTTGGCAGTGAGCGCAAGTCGTTGCACGATCATATCGGTATAGCGCTTTGCATGCTGCACCCAGCTGTCCGCGTAAGAGGAAAAGTAGGCATACTCGGTAAAGATATCCGACGGGCTGACATACTCGTGGAGCTGCACAAGCCAGCAATTTTCACAGACGTATACGTGCAAGGGATAGAACGGTTCCATATGATCCAATCGATCTTGGCTCACATAGCTTTCACAGAGTGGATGCATTCCGAGATCGACGAAGGTCCGGTGCAGCGGCGTTTGGCAAAATAAACAAGCATTGCTTCCCATGACTACCTTCCCTTTCATCGTGGTGGATCCACTCAATCGGACAACTATGCTGGCGTGCTGTGCTTCGTGACCGGCAACCATGCAAGTTTATCGGTCAACCACCCATCCTCCCGGAACTTTTTCAGGACATTCAGGCACATGAAACTCGATTCGCGATATGCCTGATCGGCAAA
Organism: Nitrospira sp. CG24B; assembly: GCA_002869845.2. Lineage (GTDB taxonomy): Bacteria > Nitrospirota > Nitrospiria > Nitrospirales > Nitrospiraceae > Nitrospira_D. Next base: position 61,608 of record NEWS02000006.1, read on the forward strand.
TCCAGACTGCTCCAATCCATCCTTCAATTCCAAGATCGGGGTCCGTAGGCCTGACAACGCTAATTGATGGCCAAGATGGCCTCCTTAGAGCCTTTATCCATTGGATCGTTAGAAATCGCAACCAGGTTCACAACGGCATCCACCCCCTTGAGGGTCGAACGATTGATGGGGCGCACATCGCCACAACATTGCTGGTCGAGCAGGCTCTTGGGAAACGGTCCTCGCACCATAAGAGACATTGAGCGAAGAACCTGGTATCAAAACCAATCAATATTGCCGGCGGATAACTCTTGGGGAAGATGACGCAGCACCACCGGACCGATGTAGCCCATATTTCCTACAATCAGTACCTTCATTCTGCTCTTGCCGTGACAAAACGCAGCTTAGTTGACCGTGACTGGTATCGACATAATTGATACAGAGGGCATTCACAGGAGCCAATGCTTCAGGCATCTCAAAATAACGTGTAGATGAACGGTGCAACTGCCGACCCCTGTGTTAATACAATGAGACTGCCTAGCAGCACCAACACCAGTACAATAGGCAGCAGCCAAAACTTCTTACGTTCTTTCATGAAGGCCCACAGTTCCCCTACGAACTCACCCATACCCCACCTCCTTGGCACACAGTCGGCGAATTAGAACTGAACTTTCATGTGATTTCTTGCTCGTGGTGTCCGAATTACGCGATACGTGACGCTTGATTCAGAAAATGCTTGCCGCACTGTGTTCTTCCCCATTAGCCGGAAGATTAAGCCAATAGGGGTAATCAATCCATAGAACACGATGCTCAGCAAAATACTGGTATTGACCCACCCCAGCACATGCCCGATCCACATCCAGCCCGTATGAAGAGGGCGGAGCAGCTGAGGAACGATCGCTCCCAGTAGAATCAGGAGCCCGCCCCCACCAATAACCCACTCCCGCATGGGCTCGCCCCGAAACACCAAGGGCCATAGGCCAATAACGCAGAACACCGCCCCCACCAATAACCCAAAACTCCGGAGGTCTTTTTTTGTTGCCATCTGACTCACGTGATCCTCACTCAGATTAATCGAGAGCAAACTCCTGCTTCCAATCCGTATCCCTTTCCAGTGGCTTCTGGTCTTCCTTCTTCAGTACACAGTTTTCCAACACCAAGATATCCATTTCGGTTCGCATGAAACAGCGGAAGGCATCTTCCGGTGTACAGACAATCGGCTCTCCGCGCACATTGAAAGAGGTATTAACCAATGTGGCATATCCAGTCCTCTCCTCGAAGGCCTTCAGCAAGTAATAATAGCGAGGATTTGTATCTTCGTGGACCGTCTGAATTCTTGCCGAGTAGTCGATATGTGTGACAGCTGGAATATCCGACCGGAGAACGTTCAGGAGTTCGATTCCCCACAGTTCTTTTTCACTCGGGTTAAATGGCAACCTGCGTTTCTCTTGCACGGGTGCCACCAAAAGCATATAGGGGCTGTCGCAATCCATTTGGAAATAACTATTCACCCGTTCGCGTAGGACTGACGGCGCGAAGGGCCTGAACGATTCCCGGTACTTGATCTTGAGGTTCATGACGGACTGCATCTTCGTATTGCGTGCATCGCCCAGAATACTCCGCCCACCTAATGACCGCGGCCCAAACTCCATGCGACCTTGAAACCAGCCCACGACTTTGCCCGCAGCAAGCTCCTCCGCTGCTCGAGTGAATAGATCCATCTCTCCCAGTCGTACATAGGCAGCGCCGAGTTGTTTGAGCCTCGACTCAATCTCGTCGTTGCTAAAGGCTGGCCCCAGATAACTTCCTTTCATCTGGTCTTTGACGTTATTCGCAGTTCTTAGCTTATTCTCGTACAGATGCCACGCGCTCAGCGCTGCGCCCAAGGCACCACCAGCGTCACCCGCTGCAGGCTGAATCCATATACCCTTGAATGGCCCCTCGCGTAAGACCCTTCCATTGCCCACACAGTTCAATGCTACCCCTCCAGCCATGCAGAGATAGTCGACACCCGTCTCACGGTGTATGGTCCTAGAAAGTCGCAACATCACCTCTTCGGTGACTTCTTGAATTGAGCGAGCCAAGTCCATTTCCCGTTGGGATAACTTCGATTCCGGTTGGCGAGGCGGGCCGCCAAATACCTCGTCAAACTTCCGGCTAGTCATTGTGAGCCCGGTGCAGTAATTGAAATACTCCATATTCATTCGAAACGTCCCATCTGGCTTCAGATCCAGAAGGTGTTCATAGATAGCTTTCACATACTTCGGCTCTCCATAGGGAGCCAGACCCATCACCTTGTATTCCCCCGAGTTGACCTTAAAGCCAGTGTAGTAGGTGAATGCCGAGTACAAGAGCCCCAGCGAGTGGGGAAAGGGAATTTCCCACAACGGCATCAGCGTGTTCCCTTCACCAAGCCATGCAGAAGTGGTGGCCCATTCCCCAACCCCGTCCATGCAGAGCACGCCGGCTTTCTGATAAGGGGAAGCGAAGAATGCTGAGGCGGCATGAGACTCATGGTGTTCGCCGAACAACAATTCAGGCAACTGCGCCTGATCCACACCCTCTACGCACGTCAGAACCTCTTTCTGAAGCAATTTCCTCAGAAATAGCTTCTCTTTAAGCCACACGGGCATGGCGGCGAGAAATGACTGGATGCCTTTGGGTGAGAAACCTACGTATGTTTCAAGAAGCCGTTCGAACTTAATAAGGGGTTTGTCATAGAACACTAAGTATTTGACATCCGTGATCTTAATACCTGCTTGGGCGAGGCAGAATCGCACTGCATGATGCGGAAAACTTGAATCATGCTTCTTACGTGTGAACCGTTCTTCCTGCGCGGCCGCAATAATCTCTCCCTCATGAACTAGACAAGCTGCGCTGTCATGATAGAACGCCGAAATGCCTAGTATATACATTGGCTTCTTTGCTCCTAAATCTAGCTAGCAGAAGTCCCTTCAACGGGATATTTCGGCTTTATAATCTCTGCTGCAGCCCCACGGCCAACAATACTATTGCATTTTGGAAGTGAGTTTGTAGCAGCTCAACTCGGGCTACCGCCCATCCGATGTCAGCCACCGGGTCTTTAAAATAGAGGACGTTCGCCAATCTTCTAGCTCTCCACTGTGGATCCTTGATCGAAAAAGGAGCCAGATCAAGGTCCCATCAAAAAACTCTATCAGCTTCCCCCCTAAACAGCGCAGAACATTCAAGTTTTGACTTTTCAGGCATTGACCACCCCTCGAAGGTCAATAACAACTCGCGCCTGATAGGAAAGAGCCTTCAACAGCAACACCACGCGAGACGTCCCGTTCAGTTTCTTCTCAAAGACCGTATCCAATCCGCACAACGGTCCTTCGTGAATTCGCACAGCTTTGCCTGGCACAAGTGTGCCATCAGCAATTTCAATGATACCATCCACGGCTTGCCCCTTAATAGAATCGATGATCGAATCGTCCACAATCGAGGGACCGGCGCCGAATGAGACAATACCCTTGACCCCTGTGGCATAACTAACTGCGCGATACTGAGCCGGCATCGCACACCGTACGAATAGATACCCGGGGAACAAAGGCGTGGCTGATTTTCGATCCACCACGGACATGGGCTTGCCTTCTATCAGCATTGGAAGAAACACTTCCACCCCAAGCCGCTGAAGATTAGCTTCTGCAAATGCTTCGCAACGAGGCTTCGTCCTTACTGCATACCAATGCGTCATCATTCACCGTAACTATTTATCCAAACACTGCACATGGAGCCGCACCACCCTGTACCCGGGCTTGACACATGTCACGGATTGGCTGAATCGCGTCGGCTACAGGAGCAAACGCGAAATCACGCAACAGATACTGTAACCGTTGCTCGGTCCTCTCGAGATTTAGATAGTGGCGAAGTTTTGAAATCACGGACCCCTCCATTCGAGGTTGATCCGGATCAATCTCCCAAGGGTGCAGATACATGACGAACTGAGTGCCAGTTTTTTCAAACTGTCTTAAAAACATTCTGGAAGCTGAATAGGGCAAGAGGCGAAAGTACCCCCCTCCGGGAGTAGGAAGCTGAATGCCGCATAGATTCGCTGTAGGTAGAGCAATTTCAAAAATAGGGCCGGCGGTCGTCATGATCTCCTGCGCACATGTCTGCATCCCAACTTTCTTCGAAGGTTGGAATCGAGCATAGATACTGGAGTCATAGAGATAGCCTTCTTCAACCAAAATCGGTAACGCCCACGGGGTTCGATCAGTGATCGAGAAGCTGGGCGCCCGATAGCCGAATACCATCTTTCCCGTCAACTCTTCCAAAATGCACTTGGAGCGCCTGACGTCGTCCCGAAACTCGCTTTCAGTCTGATTCGAAACTAACTCATGTCCGTAACCATGCGATGCAATTTCATGCCCCTGTTTCGCCAACGCTTTGATCAACCCCGGATGTCGCTCCGCGACCCATCCCAAAACAAAAAATGTGGCCTTTGTTTCAGCATACGCCAGGAGATCCGAGAGCCGAAGCGTATTCTGCTCAACACGACTTTCCAGTCGATCCCACTGTTGTCTTCTGGCATCGGACCAAAAGGCCGACACCTGAAAATGTTCCTCCACATCAAATGAGAGGACATGTAGTACGCGCGCCTCTTGGCTCTGCTGGTCGGAAGCCATTACAACGCCCCCTCCCCGAGCAACATCACTCGCACCGTCTGCACCAAAACGCTCATATCGATCCCGAAGGACAACCGCTTGACGTAGTAGAGATCATATTGCAACTTCATATGGGCATCTTCCGCAGAGGCGCCATAGCGAAACTTCACCTGTGCCCATCCGGTGATGCCGGGCCTGACCGTGTGGCGCAAATCATAATAGGGAATGGTTTTTCGCAAGTCCTGCACGAACACCGGCCGCTCTGGGCGCGGCCCAACAAGACTCATCTCCCCTCGCAACACATTAATCAGCTGTGGAAACTCATCGACACGGGTCTTTCGCAGCCACCACCCGACGCGGGAGATGCGCGGATCGTCCGCTTGCGCCCATTGAGCCCCTGCATTTTCCGCATCTTGCACCATTGATCGAAACTTCCAGATCGAAAATGGCCGCCCACGCAATCCGACACGGACCTGGCGATAAAACACAGGCCCTGATGAATCAACCTTAATCAAAAACGCGACGAGTAAGAAGAGTGGAATCAGCACCAGTAATCCGCCGATTGCAACCATCATGTCACCGAACCGCTTCATAATACGGGTGACCATGCGCTGCTTGAAACCATTCGAAAACACTAGGACGCTCGGACGAAGCGAATCAATTGAGAGGCGGCCCGAGACTTCTTCGAACAATTGATGCCCATCCCGAACATCTATTCCCATCGCCTTTAAATCGAGTAGCTGTTCAACCGGCAGTACCGAGCGGCGATCTTCAAGACAGACCACAACGGTGGTCACTCTCTGCTCTTCGACCACTCGTGCTACCTGTTCATACGTGCCAATAACGCCAGGCATATCGGGGCTCCTCTCCACTCGCTCATTCCTTCCTACGAGCACTCCGACAATCTCCGCCAGCCCAAGGCGTTGCAAACGTACGACTCGACAAAGTTCCCCGGCAAACTTTCCGCCTCCCAAGATGAGTATCCGCCTCCTAGGACTCAGTGCGTCCCACGTCGGATACATACCTTCCGTGAAGCGGCACAACTGCAGGTCCTGCTCCACTGCAGTCTCTTTATTCGCCACTTCGTCCGGTCTTACCAGCATAGGGCGTCTCGTACATGAAGTAGGGAGCAAACTCCATTTCCACCTTTGTCAAGACAACTCCAATCTCGTCGCTATTCACGTTGAGCTGCTTTACCGCCTTGCGCACCATCTCGAGACTCGTCAAGCCGGCTCGCACCACAAGAATCACCTGATCCGCCAGACTACCGAGGACATTGACGTCAGCAAGTGTTAATATAGGCGGCCCATCTAAAATCACATGGTCATAACGAGTTCTTAACTCTGGTAAGATCTGTTTCACATACTGAATCCCGGAAATACTGGCAGGCCTGACCTTCGGATCCCCGCACGGCAGAATCGAGAGTGGAATCCCCTCATAGTGATGAATGCAACTGTCAAGGATGTCTCGCCCCAGCATCGCTTCGCTGAGGCCTGGCTCGACCGAAATGTCCATGTATTCATGCACCATCGGGCGCTTGAAATCGCAATCGATCAGGAGCGTAGATTTCTTCAGATCATGAGCTAGAACATAAGCAAGATTGACAGCCGTGGTTGTTTTCCCTTCCCCCATAATACTGCTGGCTACAAGAGTCACTACATGTTTCTTTTCAGCCGTCATCAACAGTAGACGCGTCGACGCCACTCGATATTGCTCAGCAATAATGGAATGCGCCCCCCACTTTGCAATCAAATGAAACGCTTGGGGCAGACTCGTAAATGATGCCCGCTTGGCACCAGATCCGGCGCCAGTCCAGTTGCGTCCATATCCATAATGTGATGGAGTACGTCCAGGAATCCCGACACTGGTTTTAGGCCCGGTAAGAAGCGCCCGCGACCCTGTCGAACCCATTCCGACCGTCATGTTGTCAAAAGGAGGGATCGAGGCGATGACCGAAAGACCAAGATAGCTTTCGACTTCTTCGGGGCGGCGACACCCGGGCTTCAAAAACTCTACCCCAATGGCTCCCCCCAACCCAATGGCACAGCCCAGCACAAACCCTCCAAACAGAAAATGGAGGAGTGTCGGTGGTTCTTCACCGTAGGGCAGGTTGGCTGGCTCTATAACTCGATACTGCTCTCCAAACTGACGACTCTCATAATTCCCCAAAATCCTAGCATTGGTCCGCTTATCAAGAAGAGATTGATACCCCTTCTGAAGATTCTCATAGTCTCGGACTAGGATTGTGAGGCGCTGTTCTGCTGCGGGTATACGTTGTACATGCGCTTCAAGCTCCTTGATCTGACGAACTGTCTTGGCCTGTTTTTCCTTAAGAAAGGCCATCTCACTTTTTAGTTCATTGCGCTCCTTCATCAGTTCTCTCAAGAATGGGTCAATGGGCTTACGGGCAACCTTGCCGCTGTTTTCAACCCGTCCACCTGTCGTCTCACCCACACCCAGTTGATCGCTACCAGCCACTCGTGGCTCTAACTCTAACCGGTGGATTTCCTGCCGAAGATGCACCACATCTGGATAGTTCTCCTTGTAGACCCCCAAGAGTTCATTTAATTTTTGCTTTAATTCCTCTAACTTGGCACCACGGGGGTCGGGAGGCCGAGATTCAATCATTCGCCCACCCCTCTCAACTGGAACCACATCGGTTGACCCGATCTCAGAGAATTCTCTGATCGCTTTTTCCAAGGCCGTAAGCCGTTCCCCCCCCTTATTCAAGGATTCACTGGAAGTCGTAAGATCAGCCTGCAATCGATCGAGCGTGCGCAGATTGGCCTCCATCTGGCCTGGCAATTCTCCGATATGATCCTTTTTGAAATCAGATATCGCCTGTTCCTTGGCTTCAAGTTCCGCCTTCACTCGATTCAGCTCAACAGACAGAAACTCGGTAGTGGTCTCGACCAGTCCTTCTCGGCGCTTGGCATTGTCTTCCTGCAGTTTGACGACGAGAAGGGCTACAACGGCTTGGGCCACATGGGGGTCAGAGTGTTGGTAAGAAATCCCAATGCCGAGGCCCTCTTTGGGCCGTGCGACACTAATGGCCATTCGAAGGCGCTTAATCAAGGACTCCTCAGTCGCTTCTTCGCTGTCCGGATACGGCTTCATATTTTCGATGATGGGCACCAACACTGATTTATTCGTAAGCGCGAGCAGTACCTGTTGCATGGCAACAGTCGCTGGGTCTTCAAAGCCTTTTCCATCTGCCCCTCCCAGACCTTTCACATAATCCTTCGCCACTTTCGGGCTATCGATTGTCATAATGACAGTGGACTTATATGTCTTAGGGAATATCTTCCAACCTCCGTAGGCTAGAGACATACAGACGACGATACTTACAACGATCCACCACCATTTCTTCAACAGTGTCCTAATCAGATCTTCTTGGGTCAACGATTGCATACGAGCGATCTTGTCAGTATTCAGTAAAAGGCCTGAGTCAGATTCAGCTGGACAACGTGCTTATCGTAAGCAAAATGTGTTTCTCCGAATACGTTATCAACGTTTTGGTAACTATAGGCCAGCGCAAGAAACGTCTTCTGGGTCACTCGGTACACCAAACTTCCCATTCCTCCCACAGTGGTCCAGGAGAGCGCGCCTCCTGAATTCGACCCAAACTGGTTCGCGACGCCATAGCTGGCGCCAAGCAAGCCGACCAAGTCACGGATCGGGGTATTCTGAGTCAGGCTGAACGACACCGAGTGATTGAGCATAGCTGCGCTACTAAACGCCAAGGAGGGAGTAATACCGGACTGGTACAGGAGAGTGATTGATGTCGTAGGATCCTTCCAGAGGATGGCAACACTGCTGAATGGTGCAATCGTCGAAGGGAACCGTACTCCATTTGATTGCCCTGACAACTCCCGCACACCACCTGTGGCTTTAAAACTGACGGCAGGCGAAAATCTGTGGGTCCACCCTAGAGCACCGCCCTTTGTGCTAAAAGCCCCCAGTCTGCCTTGATCAAAGTCGCTACTCGTGAAGTCTACTGATATGCTGTCCTGAATGGAGGCCTGCACTAAAACACCAGCGGTATAGGCTTGAGTGTCTTGGCTGATCAAGGCAGCAGCGGCCTGAGGAACTTGCGCTGTAGAGGCCTGAGGAACTTGCGATGCCCCATAGCGGATAAAACTGTGCGTATAGCTTCCGGTCAACCTGACGGTACTAGAGAGCGGAAGCTCCAATTGGGTATTGACGCTATTGGCGCTTGTGTTAGTGCGGGCTGCCTGAAAACCTGTCAGCAATGGATTTATCTGTTCCCCTGATTGGTTCCCTAAGAGAAACGCAGGGGGCTGAGGGCTGTAAAAATACGTATCAGACACCGTCCACCTTGCTCCCGGCCTCCACTGGCTCATGAGATCGCTCATGTCCAGTCCCACACCGGCATTCGCGCCCACATAATTTAGTCCGGTATTGTTCGCGTAATAACTGCCAACCACTCCCACCGACGCGTTCACCTTCACCAACTTGTCATGATCGGTATACAATCCTCTGACTTGGGGCGAGACTGTCGTGATAAAGTCACCGGGTACTGTTCCTTGAAGCTGGCTCTTCGATGCAAAAAACACATTACTGTCATATCGCTCAGAAACTTGAACGGAGGGAATAATACGCAACCCATCAGTCGTTACCTGAATCGAGCTGGGGTCAGTCGCCCCGCCAAACGCTGTTCCTGGAATACTCGGCATTCCTCCGCCCATCCCACCCATCTGTGCCTGACTCAACGAACACAAGCCAACGCCCATCCCAAGAATGATACTTGCCATGTGCGCAAGTGGCCATCTTCCACCCACCTACGGCACCACAATGACATCGCCGCTCCGCAGAAAAAAATTTCCTGGCACGGCGGTACCCGATAGAATATCGTTATAGTGCACCGGAATCTCGATCTGACGTTTCTTTTCATGTCCTTCCGGACCAGTGCTTATATTACGCAATACCTTAATCTTGTTCTTGTTCGCAAAAGGGCCAAACCCACCGGCCAGCGAAATACCTTGCACCACGTTGGCATAGGACTTGAGCGGATACTTCCCCGGCTTCACAACTTCTCCCAAGACGTAGATGAAATAGCTGTTGACCTCCTTCACTTGAATTGTGACAACTGGTGATGAGACGTATTCAGTGAGCCGATCGCCGATACGCTTCGCTAAAACATTCGCGGTAAGCCCGGCAGATGGCACATCCCCGATCAGAGGCATGGTGATCGTGCCATCTGGACGAATCGTCACCTCCCCAGACAGGTCTGGACTTTTCCAGACCATCACCTTCAGCACATCCTCCGGCCCGAGGAAAAAATCAGATGGCGCCGTCAGGTCGACTTCGTAATTCACTCTCTTTTCGGCACACCCCACCACCCCAAGCACTGCGGTGACGATGAGAATCCGGCTGAGTGAGGTGCGCATCTTATGTCTACTCCCGGCAATAGCCATCATTGATTTTCTCTGGTGTTCAATATTTGTGCGTTTAACCAGCGAAAGCACCAAGCATACTCTGTAATCGGAGTATTGGCGGCATTGTCATCCCAACGGGAAGTTAAGGATCTCCTCTCCATATTGCCAGCAGTTGGTCCCAAGCCTATCTCTCGTGTGAAAAATGGAGTTACAAAAACGGGGCTATAATAAGGACATATTTTCTGCGATCAGTATCCGATATCATTACCCTGTCCAAACTCCAGTATCCTTACTTGACCATACGGTGCAACAAACTCTTCATGACAGGTAATCTTCAGCTCATGAACCCAATCCATTCATTATAAAAATCAAGCCGTTCAGGCTGCAAAATAGAAACTTTTGAGCCTACCCAATATACGGCACTGTCATCCTTAAACCATAAGATGAATGTCTAGTTTTAGTGTAGCAGGTCGGGCACATTTGTCCGGGCAATTGGCTACCGGAATTGTTACGCCCCTTCGAGCCATCGAACACGATTGTTTCTAGTCGACTGTTCCTCTCTCCCTACCACTACAAGTTCGGCTATTTCCTGGACGTACTTGAGCCTATCAATACGTGTGCCTTACTGACGCGTCTAGTGAGAGTTATATGACCGGAAAGAAGAATGAGAATAAGACAATCAATTCAACAAATTGGATACATGCACGGAGCAATCTAGTGCATACCCTACTAATGACTAGTATCATTCGCACCTAGCTGTAAGCGACACAACACACTCAATCAGCAGACTAGATAAAAGAAGATTAAGGAACAGACGGTCAAGAAATCGAAAACCTTTTCACCTGAACACAAGCGACTGGAACCCCTAGGAATGTACTAGGGCTTCCTGCGTCTTGAACCAGAAGCCACCATGCTTAGCCCTACGAATCCATCCCTCATGATCGCCATCCTGAGCCGTCAATGGCTCCTGTGGTTGGGCTTGCAGAAAGTGCTCGAGGGCCGCGCGACTGTCCAGATGGTCGTGTCTCCGCACCAGTGGAGGATCCCCGACGGATTCCCCACCGGAACTCGTCCAGATGTGGTCATCCTAGATCTGGAGACCGAACACGACACCATCGGCACCATCAACCAGATTCGGGCGTCCGCCCCGACCAGTAAGATCGTGTTGTTATGCGGGCTTGAGGATCAGTCCCGTACGCGTGAGGCGTTTGCCGCCGGAGTCGACGGCATCATCCTTACGGTTCAACCACCCACGGTCATGCTGGCAGTGATTGAGGCGCTATATACCTCCTCCCAGCCCAAGACCTATGGAAAACGAGATGGTACCGTAGGGCTGGACCTGGCCCCCCAAGCCATCAAGACAAAGAGTGACGCCGACGCATCACCGCTGACGTGGCCCAATGCCTTGACGGAGCGACAACGGGAAATTATCCGGTTGGTAGGGCAGGGCCTCTCAAACAAAGACATCGCCTATAAATTGTCGATTAGCGACAGTACAGTCCGGCATCACATGACGAACATTTTCGACAAGGTCGGTGTGCCCAATCGGCAGAACCTCTTGATCCACACCTACCAGTTCCGCTCCACGCCTATCTAGGTTCCTCGTCTGTGAAGATGAGCGTAATGTACTGCAAGGTAGGGCAAGCCTCGCTCGAATTCAGAGTTTCGATAGCAGGCCCACCACGTACCTCCCTGCTTTGCTTGCTGCGACCATGCTCGGTGGAATGCGCGTCTTGTCGTGCTGGGATGTGTAGTGAAAACAAGGATCATTCTGAATAGCCTGCAGACCACTTCAGCATCCGCCAGTTATCTCAAACTCAGTGTCATTGCGGATGTTGCCATCTCGCTCACCAACAGACTATTCATCACTGTTGGCACACGCCTCTATGTCTCGACTGCCGATTCATCACTCCAGTCCGTGAACCTTCTCTCCGGCGTACTGATTACGGTGGGTGCGGCATGCGGTGGAAACTCATACCGAGTCGCGGGCCTAGAAGAAATGCCGCGTACACGCGAAAGATGTGGAAGTCAGAGGTGAGACCTTGGTAAAATGCGCACGGCGTTGATTGGTTTCGCGACCATGAGAACAATCCAGCGCTGAACGATCGAAGCCCTTCCGTGCCGAGGTAGCTCAGTTGGTAGAGCACAGCCCTGAAAAGGCTGGTGTCGACAGTTCGATTCTGTCCCTCGGCACCACTATTATCCACCCTCCACAGCTGCACCAATCCTGTCAGCAATAGCCATGGGATTCATCTAATTCAGTGTGAAGAAGACATTGTTCTGAGCAGCGGGCGAGGTATGCCTGAGAGACTGACACGTGGATCGCGTAGCGGATTTGGCTGAATCCTTCTACTTCTTCAGCGTCCGAATATACGCCAGTACGGCTCGACTATCCTCTTTGGACAAACGAGTGTTCCATGACGGCATATTCGGCTTTCCCTCGTGAATGGTCTGAAGCAGCATCGCATCAGACCTTTTCTTCGTGGTCGGTCTCGTGAGGTTGGCCGGCTCTGGCCCCAGAAGCAAATAGCCATCCCCCTTCCCCTCCAAGCCATGACAACCGGCACAATACCGAACAAATACCTTTTCTCCTTTTGCAACATCGGCGCGCTTTGATGCCAACTCGTTCGGCGCGGCGATCGATACCTGTACCCCCACAATCATGGCAACCAGCCCCATGCATACGGTACCAGCGAGCGTAGGCATCCTCACCTCATCCTTTCTCTGGCCTCACCATCCTCATCACGTCGATGGCATCCCGTCAGGCCGGCGAGCCGACGTCGGTTCACTATTGCCATGAGGTGTGTCACCGACTGAAGTGTGGACAGCAGGAACTGATCCTCCTCGCAATTCGCCATGAGCACCCCCCTCTGTCGAGCGGCCTTCCAACCACTGATAGAGAACCGGCAGCATAATCAAGGTCAGAAGCGTCGAACTCACGAGACCGCCAATGACGACGATCGCCAATGGACGCTGCACCTCCGAGCCGATCCCGTTGGCAAACGCCAGGGGAACCAACCCTAAGAGTGCAACCAACGCCGTCATCAAGACGGGGCGTAGCCGAAGCAGCGCGCCTGAAGTCACGGCTTCGTCCAAACTGTGGCCGTCCTCTCGGAGTTTATTCATATAGGAGACGAGCACAATCCCGTTCAACACCGCCACGCCGAAAAGATTGATGAAGCCCACTGACGCCGGCACGCTGAGATATTCCTTGGTGAGCCACAGCGCCACAACCCCTCCGATCAATGCGAAGGGGAGATTCAAGATGATCAAGGTTGCCTGACGGAGTGAGTTGAAGGTTGAATACAGCAAGAAAAAGATCAGGCCGATTGTGATCGGAACGATGACCTGCAGCTTGGCCATGGCCCGTTCCATGTTCTCAAATGATCCGCCCCAGGTCACCCGGTAACCGGGCGGAAGTATGACGCGTTCGGAAATTTTCTGCTGCGCTTCTCCAACCAACCCGCCGATGTCTCGCCCTAACGTATTGAACCCAATCGACACGTATCGTTGCAGCTGATCGCGGCTGATCCGACCGGGGCCCTCTTCCAACTGCACAGTGCCCAGATCCGCCAATGGAATCAGTGCACCCGCATGATCACTGACCCGAATATTACTGATGGTTTCGACACTGTTCCGGTACTGTTCCGGAAACCGCACCACCAGCTCGAAGCGTTGCTGGTTTTCGAAGATCCGAGTGGCTACCTCCCCACCAATGGCGGTGGTGATAATCTCCCGTACATCAGCGACATTGATCCCATGCCGCGCAATCTTGCCGCGATCGATATCAATTGTGAGATAGGGCTGGCCGAATACTTGCTCGACTTTGATATCTCGGACCCCTCGGACCGCTTCGAGGACTTCGGCGATTTCTTGGGCTTTATTCCGGAGCACTTCCAGATCATCACCGAACAGCTTGACCGTGGCTTCCGTGCGCACGCCGGAAATCAATTCATCGACGCGCTGCTGAATCGGCTGGCTGATGAGGAATGTCGCGCCCGAGACAGTCGTCAACCGCTCGCGAAACTTCTGCATCAACTCCGGCATCGTCTTGGCCGTGGTCCACTGATCCAGCGGCTTCAAGCGAACCACCGGATCACTTTCATTCGGCTCCTGTGGATCGTTCCCCAATTCCGTACGACCGATTTTCGAGACGACCATCTCCACTTCCGGAAACTCCATGATCGCCTGCTGCATCCGCTTTTCGATTTCGATTGAGGCAGGAAGCGACACGCTGGGGAGCCGAATAGTCTGAGGGGCAACTGATCCCTCGTTCAGAATAGGGATAAATTCTGAGCCTAATGTTGGCACCAACGCCAGCGCCCCGATGAGCGCGCCGACGGCCATCACCACCACGGTAGTCCGATGCCCGAGGGCCCAGTGGAGAGTTGGCGCATAGAGACGCTTGGCTTGCCGCACAATCCACGGATCCTCCTCGCTCCCCTGCTTCAGAGCTAACGAACAGAGGACCGGCGACAAGGTGAGCGACAGGACCAGAGACACCATCAGCGCGATCATGATGGTATAGGCAAGCGGTTTGAACATCTTCCCTTCCATCCCTTGAAGGGACAAGAGAGGAAAAAACACCAAGATAATAATCAGAATCCCAAAGACGACCGGCTGTCCGACTTCCTTCACCGCTTGCGTCACCAGCTGAAGCCTCGGTATTGCGGCAGCAGAATGATGCGACAGATGGCGATACACGTTTTCGACGACGACGACCGACCCGTCCACGATCATCCCGACCGCGATCGCCAGCCCTCCCAGCGACATCAGATTTGCGGTCAGCCCGATTTGTCCCATCACGATGAATGTGGCCAGCGGCGCCAATACCAGCGTGCCGACGACGATCAGCGCACTGCGAATATTCCCAAGAAACAGGAACAGCACCACGACCACGAGCACCACACCTTCAGCCAACGATTTGTACACCGTATTCAACGCTTCGGTGATCAGCTCGATACGGTCGTAAAACGGCACAATGCGCAATCCATCCGGCAACAGATGTTTCGTATGGATGTCCTCAATGCGGGTCTTGATCCCCTCGACAACATCTCGCGCGTTGCCTCCCCGCAACATGAGGACGATTCCACTGACCACCTCGCGATCCCCGTTGAGAACTGTCGCCCCATGCCTCACGGCATGGTCGATGAGCACTTGCGCGACATCTCCGACAAACACCGGGGTTCCGCCAGTTTCCTTCACGACGATCCGCTCGATATCTTGAAGCGAACGGATTAGGCCGATCCCCCGCACAATGTATTTCTCATCATGTTTTTCAAGAATATTCCCGCCGGCGTTGGCGTTATTTCTCGCCACCGCATCAAACACCTCATGAAGCGTCAGACCGTATTTCCGCAGGAGGCCTGGTTCGACCAACACTTGATACTGCTTGACGTACCCGCCCATCGAATTGATATCGATGACCTCCGGCGTACTCTTCAGGAGGGGGCGAATGACCCAGTCTTGAATCGTCCGCTGTACAATCAAGCTTTGGTGTTCGGCTTCGGTATCGGCGGCAGCTCGTTGCGGCGCCTCCAAGTAATATTGGAACACCTCGCCTAGGCCCGTGCTGTTCGGCACCAGCATCGGCTCGGCTCCTGGAGGCAGTTGTTCTTTCACTTCGAGCAGTCGCTCGAGCACCAGTTGGCGTGCCAGGTTGATATCCATCGAGTCATCAAACACAATCGTAATGAGCGAGAGACCCACTTTCGTGAGGGAACGCATTTCCGTGAGAGACGGCACACCGGTGAGCTGCAGCTCGACCGGATAGGTCACCAGTCGCTCGACTTCGGCGGGAGAAAGCCCCGGCGCCTTCGTAACAACCTGGACCAGCACGCTGGTCACGTCTGGAAAGGCATCGATCGGAATGGTTCGAAAGGCATAGATCCCGCCGGCGCCGATCATGATCGAGCAAATGATGACCAGAAGCCGCTGGCGGAGGGAGATGTCCAGGAGACGGGAAACCATCAGACGGGTTTCTTTAATAACTCGGACTTCAAGACAAAGGCACCGTGTGTCACAACCGGCTCCCCTTCGTTCAGACCGGCGAGGATGGCGGTGACAGTCCCATTGGATTCGCCGACGTGCACGTCCCGCACCTCGTACTCGTTCAGGCTGCGTTGCACGAAGACGAAGGTACGCCCTTGATCGCGTTGCAACGCGGCCTCCGGCACCGCCAGTCGATCGGGCTGGGCTTCGGAAAACAGTCGAATCGTGGCGAACATTTCCGGTTTGAACCGCCCATCCCGATTCGGCAACTCAATCCTGAGCTGCATGGTGCGTGTCACGGGATCGAGCACATCCGCGACATAGGTGATCGTGCCCTGAAAGACCTCCTTGGGATAGGCGTTGATCCGCACCTCAACTTGCCTGTCACCGGATGCATGGACGGAATGCGCGAATGGAATATCCTTTTCGGGAATATTAGCTTGCACCCAGACTTCCGAAAGATCAGCGATCACGAATAGATTTTCGGTCGTCTCGACGACCTCGCCTCGCGTCAACTTCCGCCCGATGATCCGGCCGGCAAAGGGAGCCACGATCGGCACGACCGAACGGATCTTCCGGCTGCTCTCGAGACGCCTGAATTCTTCGTCATTCATGCCAAGCAGCTTGAGCCGGTCGTGCGATTCATTGGCTTCGGCCTGAGTGCTCAGCAGCTCCGCTTGTCGGCGCTGCAATTCCGCCTCGCCGATCACCTGCTCTTGTAAGAGAAATTGCGCACGGTTGAAGGCCTGCTCAGCAACGTGAAGTTTGGCCTTCGCCTTGAGATAGGCCGATTGGGCAAGCCCCAACTCGCTGCTATACAGGATCGCCAACGGGGCATTTGCTTTGACCTCCTGGCCTAGTTCGCCGTACACCTCAACCACTCGTCCTCGAACCAACGCCGTGATCTCCGCCATGTTCCGTTGATTGGGTTGCACGATTGCAGGAAAGTCCCGGTGCATTCGAAAGTCACTGCGCGCCACCGGCTGGACAACCAGACCCACCCGCGACGACTCCTCCGCCGACAGTGTGATGCGGCCAGGCGTTGACACAGAGACAGGCGACTTACTCGCCACCACATCGCTCGGCGTTCCATCACAACCTGATTCCATGACGATCAAACCGAGCAGAAGACCAGACATACCGTGACGAATACATGATGACGCTCGTCGTGAACCGAACAGAACCTTCACAGTGTTCCTCCTACGGCTTGCTCCAGCCGGGCCATTGAGACGGAAAGGTCACGACGCGCCAGCGCATAGTCCAGCAAGATCTGTCGCTGCACACGCTGCGCATCGAGGACTTCCAGCAAGCTTGACGCCCCCTGCTGAAAACTGAACTGCGCCAGCCTCAGTGCCTCCTGCGCCTGCTTCAGCAACCCTTTATCGAACACTTCGATCAACTCCGCAGTGGTGCGGACATCCTGAAAATGTTGATAGACGGCTCGCCCGAGTTCATTGCGGGTCCGAAGCAGCTCGGCTTCTTCTCGGCGTTTCACCCCTAACGATGAGGCGATTTCTCCCTGACGCCGGTACCAGAGGGGCACCGGAATCGAGAGCCCTCCTTGAAAGGCTTCCCGCCCCATTTCTCGCCAATAGCTCCCGTTCACGGTCACAGTCGGCACCCGGGCCTGCCGTTCGAATTCGATCTTCCAGTCCGATTGTTCAACGGACTTGAGCAGGCGCTGGATCGTTGGATGCTGCTCCATCATGCGAGTCATGAGTCCGTCGATCTGGAGGTCACGAGGGAGTCTCCTGAATTCGCCATAGGCCAGATAGGATGGCCCAAGCGCACCACCAGTCAAGGTGTCGACGGCCACACGGTTGATCCGAACCAGATTATCCGCACGCGCGAGTTGCTGCCGCGCCTTCAGGACTTCCACCTCTGCCTTGATGGATTCAAATTGAGGCGCTTCGCCAGACTTCACCCGTGCCCTCACGATCCTGGCCACACCTTCGACGGTATCAAGATTCTGGCGCGCCAAATCAGCGTCATGTTGAGCCAGCAGCAGATCGTAGAATGCCACCTTAACCTGTGACGCCAAATTCAATCGCGTCTCCAACATACCCACATTGGCCGTCGACAAGCCAAGATCCGCCACTCGTTGCCGCGCGGTACGAAGCGCCGGCCACTCGACCGGTTGTCCGACCGTCACATTGTATTCTGCGAGTGATTCGCGATCGAGACTCGATCCGGAACCTGCCCGACTTGTGTCACGCAACATCCCATGACCACCGGCACCTCCGACGGTGGGGTTCGGGTAGGCACCGGCTGCTGTCTGCTGCCCCTTCTGCTGTTCGATCACTCCTTCGGCAGAGGAAACTAAGGGATTTTTCGCCAAGGCCAGATCCACGATCATGTCGAGGCTGTACAGCTGCCCGTCGGATTGGGCAGAGGCCGTAGCCACGCCACATCCGAGACTGATCGCACACACCAACACATACCCTATCCGCATTCTCGTCTCCAGCCTGGATAGCATGAACTGCACCTCAGAGTAGACCACACATAGTTTATTTTCAATCCTCTAGGCTAAACGGCGCAATGCGCTGAAGTAGAATGCCGAAATCGCCGCGGTCGCCGCGACATTCAATGACTCCACCCCCTCGGCCAGTGGAATGGAAAACCTGACGCGCGACGCCTTCACAATGTCGAGGGCCAACCCTGCTCCCTCGTTTCCGACCGCAATCATGAGGCGGCTGGGGATTGTTCGAATACTTTTGATAGGGACTCGATCAGCCGAATCCAGGACCGCCGCATAGATGTCACACCCATAGGAGGAGAATGTCCGAAAATCCCGAATCTGAAAGACCGGAAAACGCAGGATGGTACCGGCGGTGGCACGAACCACCTTGGGACTAAAATGATCAGCGGAATCGGCGCTCAACCATACTCCGGACAAGTTCAGCGCTGCGGCTGTCCGAATGATCGCGCCTACGTTCGCGGGATCTTGCAGTCGGTCCCCATACAAGCCAAGCACACGCGACTGTTTGAACACCTGAGCTTCATCCCACCGAGGTTGCCGGACGATGGCCAGTATCCCTTGCGGCATCTCGACATCGGTCAGCTTGTCAAAGTCGGCGTCCGGACAAAGGAACTGGGACCCAGGCAGTTTTGTACGCGCCCTTCGATCTGCCTGGGTCTCCACAGAGAGAAAGCGCGGCGAGACAATCAGACTGAGGATTGACTCTGGAGACTCGTGAATCAGATCACGACAGGATTTAGCCCCTTCAAAAACGAAGGCACCTTCTATTGATCTGGCCTTCTTATCGCGAAGCAGTTGCCGGATCCGCGAGGCGCCAGCACGAGTGAGAACCGGTAGCTGCAGCACGGCAGCCACCTAGCGATCCGTCGTCGCACTAAAGCACATACGGGCAAGACAGCTGGAGTAGGTGATCAACGACGCCTTCGTTCAGAGGCCGCTTCAGCCGCGCGGATACGTTGAGCCCTCACCTTGGCACGTTTCAAGGCTGTCAGCTTTCCCCGTGTCCGAGTCTGCTCAAACTGTAACTGTTCAAGCTGAGACTGCAGATGCGCTTTTTCCTGCTTATGCAGACTCGCGCATTCCGCCTTCGACAGCTGTGTCCAATCCCCACTGCTCCTGGCACGCTTGATTCGATCATCCAAGGACTCCCGAAGCTGCCTGGACCGCATCGTCATGAGCGACTTGAGCGCCTCTTGTCGACGCTGGACTTCTTCTTCCTCAGCCATGATGCCACGAATATCGGTTCCTAACATAGCTCCCCCACCTCCTTACAACGCGATGAAACTTGTGCCGACATTATACCGATTTCATGCCCGTTCTTGAAATACATCATAACATATTGATTTTCATAAATAAATATCAATTTTTCGCATGTTTTAATTGAAGCTCAACCTTTCATTGTGTATCATGGCCTTATGTCGATAGGGCTATTTATCCAGGGCTGGAGACTCTCCAGAAACCAATCGATCGAGTCGTTATCAGACGCGGCAGGAATTCCCACAACGCTCCTCGAACAGATCGAGGTGGATCAGGCTGATCCCACGACTAGTACGATTGAAGCTCTTGCCTCCGCGCTTCGCATTCCTCCTTCTTGGTTATTCGACAACCCCCAATCCTTCACCTGTCTCTTCACAGATTCAGCAGACGATGAGGAGCCCGATACCTCACAGATCGATCCGATCACCGATCGGATCTTGGCCGGATCTCACGCCGATCGATCCCTCTATGTCCTGTTGACGACGCTGATGCAAGCCGGCGATCCCAAACTCCTGCGAGCCGTGGAGATGAGCCTGCGGAGCCTGGTCAAACAATCTCGTCAAGCGACTGTGCCGTGGCAACAGCGCCCCTCCGGACATTTCGAGCCGCCGAGCGATTAGCACAGCCGCTGAGCCCTGAGCCAGCCCTCCTCATCATTTACTGCCAACTCGCTGCGAGTACCGTTTGTACATCCTGCGGCCGCTGATCAATCGCGTGATCCCACGTCAGTCCCGTCTGTTGCGTGAAAGCCGCCATGGCTTGAATCAGCTGGTCAACCTGTGTACTGAGCAGAACCTCCCCATTGCCGGCTTGAATCGTCTCAATGTGATTCGTCCTACCGAGATACCAATCTTTTACCGTGACCTGATCTGTCGAGCCGTGAATGGCAAGCCGGAGGTCATTGGCCTGGCGGCTTATCACGAGATCAAGGGGATCGATGGCCGTCCCAAATAGGGCACGATCTTGATTGCCCAAGAAGGCATCAACATCCAGAATCGTGTCCTGGCCATCGCCCCGTGCGAACTGGTAGGTGTCGTTCCCTGAGTTGCCGACCGACGTGTCATTGCCCCGGCCGCCGGTGAAGTGGTCCGCCCCGCTGCCGCCTATGAGCTGATCATCGCCGGCACCGCCCAACAGTCGATCATCACCCGACCCGCCGTCGAGCCTATCAATTCCTTCACCACCATTCAGGAGATCGTGTCCGCTCCCTGCATGGAGGCTGTCGTCCCCCAGTCCACCAAAGAGCCTATCGTAACCGCTCCCTCCAAAGAGTGCGTCACTCCCCATCCCACCGTCCAACGTGTCATCGCCGGAACCGGCGTCCAAAATATTGTTGCCGCTGTTGCCCAACAACACGTTAGGGGCTGAGTTCCCCGTACCGTTGATACTAGCCGAGCCGGTGAGGATCAGATGTTCCAGGTTCGGTCCGAGAATGTAGGTGATGCTGCTTTCCACCGTATCGCTCCCTTGTCCGGCTTGCTCAGTCACCACATCGCCCGCTCGATCCACGACATAGGTATCATCGCCTGCCCCACCGATCATCACATCGCTCCTGAGGCCGCCATTGAGCCGATCATGGCCGGCTCCGCCCTTCAAGGTATTGTTCGCGCTATTGCCCAGGAGCACGTTGTTCAAGGCATTGCCGGTCCCGTTGATCACTGCCGTGCCGGTCAAGATGAGATGCTCGATATTGGCGCCAAGGGTGTAGGACATGCTGCTGTGCACGGTGTCGATCCCGTCATCGACGAATTCGGTGACGATGTCGCCAGACAGATCAACCGTATAAGTGTCGTTGCCCGTGCCGCCCTGCATCGTATCAAATCCCGTCCCTCCATCGAGCATGTCGTTCCCTTGCCCACCATTTAAGAGATCGTTTCCCGCCAGCCCGTTCAACGTATCGTCGCCTCGGCCACCGGTCAGCGCATCGTTCCCCGAGGTGCCGACGAGTGTGTGTGGCAGGGGGCCAGAGATGGAAAGGATGAAGGGGTCAGTTGCGCTGAGATGACCCTGGTCGGTGGCTGTGAGGGTGATCCGCAGCACCCCGGCATCGCCGGCGCCTGGCGTCCCGCTGAACGTGCGGGTGATCGGATCAAAGCTCAGCCACGCCGGCAGTGGGCTGCCGTCAGCGAGAGCTGCGCCATATGCGAGAGCATCTCCATGACTCACATCAGCATCGGTGAACGTCGTAGCGGGAACCGTGAAGGTAAAGAATGAATCTTCGGCGGCGGTCTGATCCAACACTGGAACAGCAACCATCGGTGCTTGGTTCGGAGGATACAAGTCAATCAGGTGCACCACCTCGCCATCGGCAAACTCCAGCGCTGCTACAACCAGGGAACCGTTCGCATGACGGGGATCAAAATTGGCAAGCACCAGTCGATCGGTCCCGCTGGTCCCTACTTGAATGGTCAGAGTTCGCGCAGCTTCATCCTGTACAAAACTCACGTCGCTCTGATTGATTCCAGCCCCGAATTGAATTCGATTCCCTGCGCCGGGCAGCACCACATCGTCGATGGTGTCAACGCCGTCGCCAATATTGAAGAGATAGGTATCGTGGCCCACACCACCCTGAAGGTGATCGACACCACGCCCGCCAGCCAACATATCGTCCCCTGCGAGGGCCGTGATCCGATCCACGACGTTGGTGCCAGTCATGGAATCGTCGCCGTCAGTCCCGGTCAGATCAAACCCGCGTTGGACAAGCTGGTCATACGATAAGACCGTTCCATCGGCGAATCGGAAGGTTTCAATCGTGCGCGGCCCCAGCACATTGGCTGGATCGAAACTGGAGAGGTGAAGTGCGCCGCCGGTCGTGCCGACTCGGATCAGAAACGATCCCACATCCAAAGTTACATCGTTCGGACTAATTCCCGGGCCGAATTGAAGGATATTCTCTTCTCCGGGCACACTTGTATCAGTGATCGTGTCGATGCCGTCACCAAGATCATAGAGATAGGTGTCGTCGCCAGGGCCGCCGGTGAGCGTATCATTCCCAATTCCACCGGCGATGATGTCGTTGCCGGCGCCGGCATCCGCGAGATCGTCGCCGCCGAGCGCGTTGATCACATCGTCCCCCGCTCCTGTCGTGATGGTGTCATTCCCTTCTGTGACGGTCGGTCCGAAGAAACCGGCAAGACTCGTCGTGGTGCCGTCCGCGAAGGCCAGCGTCTCAACGACCGCCGTACCGTTCACACCGGCCAGGTCAAAATTGTTCAACACCAGTTTGTCCGTCCCGCTACTGCCCACTTGTATCGTCAGCGTCCGTGCGACTGCATCATGTGTGACCGTGAGATCGTTCCGGCTGATGCCCACTCCGAACTGAATCCGGTTTCCTTCACCAACTACTGCCGCATCCTCAATCGTGTCGAGCCCGTCGCCGAGATTGAAGAGATACGTATCGTGGCCGGTTCCGCCAAAAAGAAGATCGTCTCCCGTTTCACCGATCAGGACATCGTCACCCTGATCTCCATAAACTTCATCGTTATCGGCTCCACCGTACACGGTGTCATGGCCTCCTCGTCCTGCCAGCCAGTCGCCACCGTCCAGCCCGCGAATGACATTGTCTAGATCATTGGCGAGGATGGGATCATAGAAGCCCGTCCCCGTAAAATTATTGATCCGGCTTTCCAAGGTCACGGTATCCCAGATCGTTCCATCTGCAAACACCACGTGGTCGATCTTGTAGGGGGTGGCATGGCTTCGAAGGGAGGGGGTAAACCGGTTATTCCCACTGACGACGCTGAAATAGGATGCCACGGTCAGCACGTCAGGCGCGTGATCCAGAGACAACTTCAAATCAATATCATTCTTTTCAAGCACCACATCATTCGCGATAATTCCAACTCCCAGTTGCACGCTATCAAGCGCCCCATTCAGATGATCGAACTCCACAATGGTCAATTGCCCGCTGCCCAGTCCAAACTGATAGGTATCGGTATCCGCCGATCCTGTGACCACCCCGCCGAATGTGCCCGGTCCCCAGGTCGTGCCGTCCGCGAATCGCACCACTTCCACGGCACCGGGCGCATAGTAATAGGGATTCGAAGAGCCTTGTTGGGTGATGCCCCCGGATGGAG
>NEWS02000007.1:0-35500 GCA_002869845.2 Nitrospira sp. CG24B
AGACTATAGCCGTGCTCAAGATGAGTTCGACAAATGGATTCATTCCCCCGTACTCGGTCGGTTAAAAGATGAAATCGGGAAACAACGCGTGCCAGCACGCTAAGAAACTGCTGCCGATCCTCATCATCGAGAAAGCTGTCTTGGTGCGCATCCCCCCCGGGCGGTGACGTAATAGAGCACCCCGGGGAATTCTATACGGAGTGGCCGAGCCACGGGATGAGCCTAGCTCACCGGCGATACACATTACAAAATCTGATCCTGCTTTACTTTTGTGAAAGCCGGGTCGAATCAAATACATCTCTCCTTAGGGTAGAGCTACATTTCAACGCTATCTCTGGGATGCCAGGAAATCACAAGGCGACAGACTTTAGCCCTCCGACTCAATCGGCCGGTGATGTCCTGAGATTCCGAGGCTCACCGTCATAGCACCGGCCAAGACCATTGCAAGTTTCCCTACACCAAACGGAAGTGATTCGGTCACGAGGTAGAATGGTGCGGCACCGAGCATTCCGGCGAGAAGTGCCAGCATGATGGCACTTCCTCTGGATGTCGTCTTCACGATGCCGATGACAGCAATCGCACAAAGACCACCGAACAGGGCGGAAGCGATTGGCACCCCCGTATCGCACAGCAAAGGGATGAAACAGCCTGCCGCCGCGAGATTGGATCGACCCCGTGCTTGCCCATCCACGTAGACTCGCGAAACTGCCCCATCGAACGTCGCGACCACAAGAATGGGGCGCTGAGCCACAAAAACAGGCGACGTTTCAACGTGCGGATGCATAGCATTGAGTCCGGTGATGACTGTCCGTATTCTGAAGACCAGTCGAGCATCTTCCTGCCCCAGATCGAAATTCCGATTGAATTGATCGGCGGAAAAGCTCATCAACCGAGCCGGACCATTTTGGCGGGCATTCGCAGTCGTGACTTTTGCAATGATAGTGAACCCGTTGCGTGTGATCGCCGAATGAAGAAATCGACGGGCGACATCCGGCGAAAGCCGACTAGCCTCCCCTCCGTCCAGCGTTATGGACTGCGGGAGGATGTACGCCCCGCGAGTGAGCAGTGAGGCTCGAACCGATGGATCAGCGACATCGCTAAGGTCGTGAACTTCCGTGCCTGACAGTGGCGCAGGCACGAGAGCTAGTTCCAATATGGCGCCACGCCAGGGGCGGTCCGAAGTTCGTTCATTGCCAAGGAGCAGTTCGAAGTCGGGGTTCCAATTTGAGAGATTACTGGGTCGAGCAGGTGCTACCCACAGGGCAAGCAGCATCACAACGCCCAAGACGGCAAACGTGGTCAGTCGCTGGTCGATGGGAAATACATCGGGCGTACCGCGTCCTGAATGCGCCAGTCGCCGAGCCAATAGAACGCCGCACGCTGTCCCAAGTACGTTTGCCAACACATCGAAGGCTGACCCAAACCGCTCGAAGTGCCAGATCTGTAGGATCTCAATGGCGGTCGAAAGTATCGCCGCTCCCGCCAGGCCGACAAGCAAAGATCGCCTCCAGAGCGCCAATCCCAGCGGAGCATAAAGCAGCACGTTATTCAAAAAGTCTCCAATATCGAACCCGTTAGACCACATGACCGGCCCGCGGAACTCAACGGGCACTGCCGTGCAGAACATGATGACGGCTAGAGCTAACGGCAACAACCGGAGTCGACGTCCTCGGTGAGTTGTCAACATGCCGCTTCTCCTCTTACCTTCTACAGGCTAGTCCACAAAGAACTGCATGAGCCGTTGAATGAGGCTCCCCCGCAGCAAGCTTCGGAGTATCACAGATACATAGCTCCGAAGACCTTTCGGAAACAGAAAAAGAACAATAAGGATCAGATCTTAGATTGTGCGTTTGCCCAGGTGGAAGACATGATCGCTCTCACGAGCAGTCAGAAAGCTCATCGTATTCGGTCGTAGATTGTGGTTACACAATCTCGGTCAGATCTTGCACTGTGCATAGAGGAACATCGCCTATCCGGCACGTAAGTCAAATGAAAGGCTAGGTCAGATCTTGTTCTGTGCGTCAACTCCCATCTTCAGCAGGAAAATCTCCCCTGATAGTTGCCTAGGCCATCGCAGTTGTAACGAACGTGCCGATTCACCAATGTGCCCGACGATGGTAGGATTGTGTTACTGATCCAGCCATGAACAAATGCCCAATGCAATTCTAAAAACGGCTCTATTCATGGGCCTTTCAAGAACTGGAACACGCACTATTTGAGGCTCTGCTCAGTAGGAGAGATTGCCATCTGACGTTTCCACTACCAGATGAAAGTGGTTATCCATCAGGCGATAGGCATGGAGCAGGCGATCAAACCGGGAAACGACGCGTGACAGCACCGCGGGAAACTGCTGTCGGTCCTCGTCATCCAGTAAAATGTTCTGCCGAGCCTTGCCCCTGGCCGTGACGTGATAGAACGCCTCAGGGAATTCGATGCGAAGCGGTCAAGCCAAGTAGGACAATCCATCTCACCATTGATGCACCGAACACAATATAACCCTCATTACGTTCATGTGTGTCACTTTTTTATTTTAAGGTGGGCAGGCGGCTAAACAGGAGCTATCATGAGAAGTCGCGCACTGGATTTCGGCTTCGAATTCGAGGAAGGTCACGTTGGGTGATACGGACAATACCAAGAACTCTGGCCTTGCTCAGTGTCATCCTCACCGCATCGGCATGGCTGTTATTCGGCCACGTACGGGTGGAAGCTGCCAACCTAGAAACCGGGCTCCTGTGCAGCCAGTGCGAAGAGACCGATCGCTTCGTCCGATTGCAAGGCGCAGCGGTAGAGCCACGCATGGGAACCGCTCGACCGTTCACGCATCCGTTCGTCCTAAGTCCTGAAGAGTGGGTGTCCCTTCTCAGAGAGCTGCATGTCCAACGTCAAAGCCAAGGACTCCTGTTACGGGACCCACCCGGACCGATTATCCCGGCCTTCACTGCAGAAGAAATCGGTTATCTCAGCGCAACATTGAGCAAAGCCTTTGCCCAAGCAAAGCCCAATGAATGGGTG
The DNA here is from genome assembly GCA_002869845.2 of Nitrospira sp. CG24B. Lineage (GTDB taxonomy): Bacteria > Nitrospirota > Nitrospiria > Nitrospirales > Nitrospiraceae > Nitrospira_D. The sequence continues at coordinate 3,013 of NEWS02000007.1, forward strand.
GTATTTGGTCTCAGTGGCCCGACCACGCATGGGATGGCTAAAATTACGACAGGGGGATGGTTCGTGGAAGGATCTTCGCTCCACCTCATCTTGGCCAACTATCGGAAAGCTGTGACGATGCGGAGCACCCGTGAATCACTCTGGGAGCATCCGCTCCGCCCAGACGAGGGGGCTGACTACGATCTGGTTGCAGGGACTCATCATACAATCGTGCGCGACCCCACTGTCAGTTCGAGTCTGTTCTCGTCCCCACCCGCCGAACTGGCTATTTCCTATCAGGCAGCCCTGTTGGGACAGACGATTGATGTTTCGACACTCAAAGCACCGGCCACACTCTCACCGCGGGTAGCCCCTGCCTCCATGTCGATCGAAGACCGCCTCCGCGCACTGAAGCAGTTGCACGCCCTAGGGTTGATCACGGAAGAAGAATACCGCGCCAAAAAGCAGCAGATACTGGATCGGTTCTAAGCCATCGTAGACGTCCCGGCAAAGAGATCTAGAAACACACAACCCCTTTCAGTAAATTTAATGAGTTGGGGGCAGATCTTGTTCCGTGCGTCAACTTCCCTCTTCGACCCGATGGGCTACCTTGGTGGGTGCCTAGCCCGTCGCCATGGCCGTTTTCAACGATCGGACAAACTCGGCGACCTTCCCCACCATCCCGGGATCCTGTTGTTTCCACACAGACCTTGTCCCGATCTGCACAGCTCCAGCATTTAGATCAGCCCAGCCATGGCGGAACGGAACGCCCGTAAATCTTCGAGTCGAGTCGTGATGACGTCATACACCTGTCCATAGTCGATCTTCCAATACACGTGAACGAGCAAATTTCTGAAGCGCGCCATCTGCTGCAGGCGGCTAGGAAAGATCCGTGGGGATGAGTCCTGCCTGTTCCAACGTGGCGAAGCAACCTGCATATTCTTCAGGCACTTGATGCAGTCGTTTCGCCGACACATGAAAGCACAAGGCCAACGCGGCCTCAATCGCGATCAGTAGTCGATAACAGGCCACATCACGGGTGTCTTGATTAGAAAGGAATGTCTCGCGAGACAGACGACCGATCTCTTCGAGCCGTCTCAACGATGTATCGATTTCAACGCAACGTGCCCGGATGAGGTCCGGATTCAGGCTCATGCGGCGAAGGCGTCCTTCGTGCCGTTGCAGAGGAATGGGGCAAGGTCAAGGTAGCGGCGGGCAACATCTTCCAGCATATCGGTCAAAAATGTTTCGTCTCGACACAGTAACAGCCTCCCTCGCAGCACATGGTAGAGGAACGGCAGCGGCGCCTCATTGAGCACCCGAATATCAACCGGAAATCCCACAGCGGCTGAGAGCGTTACTAAAAGAGCATCCATCATGTTCATCTGCTGTGCAACCATCGGAACATCAAGATAAACCCCAACATCCACGTCATGAACCCTATCGGACTCAAGCACCGACCCATACACATACGCAAAGCGCAGCCCCGATACCTTCGCCAATTCAACACGGAGCTTCGCCAGCACATCTTCTCGCTGCTCTGGACGAATGGTATAGAGGGCTGTCTTCATGATGTCCCTGACTCCACCCAGTGCGCACCCTTCATTGGCGCTATCTTACACCGTCACTATCATGAGGACAAGAAACCCTGATCAGCATGGAGGAAACCAGCATGTCAGGGAAGGACTCGCCTCCGGTCGCGGTTCTGTCAGAGCTATGACTTATAGTGGGGTTGAATGAAGACAAGCATCGGTCGCTAAATAAACGCGCATACGCATGCGACGAGATATCACGACCTTCAGCCAATCATGCAGTGTGTAGCCACACCACTAGCCTGTGGCCATGGCTGATTTCAGTGATCGGACAAACTCGGCGACGTTCCCGATCATCTTGGGATCTTGCTGGTGGGACGCAATACGTTTCACGATAGCGCTACCGACAATCACCCCATCCGCCACCTTCGACACCCGCGCCGCATCCTCCGGCGTCGCCACTCCGAACCCGACGGCGACTGGAGCGGTGGAGACTTTCCGGAGTTTTTTGACATTGTCTTGGACGTCGCCCACGTTGCTCAACTTCGACCCGGTAATGCCAGTCAGCGAAACGTAGTAGACAAATCCATGCGACTCTCTCGCCACAAGTTTTCGCCGGCTGGGTGTGCTGGTCGGCGCCAACAGGAAAATGAGCGGCAGTCCGGCTGCATCCGCCGGGCCTTTGAGCGGCCCCGCTTCATCCGGCGGCATATCCGGTACGATCAATCCATCCACTCCGGCAGCGCCTGCCGCCTTGCAAAACTGATCACAGCCCATGGCGTGGATGGAGTTGTAGTACAACATCAAGACGATCGGGATCTCTGTGCGCTGCCTCAGTGACTTCACCGAATCCAAGATTTTCCGAAGCGAAGTCCCGTTCTTCAAAGCCCGCTCAGCGGCCTGCTGAATGACCGGCCCATCGGCAATCGGATCGGAGAAGGGCACGCCCAATTCGATGACGTCAGCGCCTGCCTGCTCTAGGGCCACGACCAACTGTTCTGTTTCAGCCAATCCAGGATCCCCGGCCATAAGGTAGGCAATGAGCGCTTTCTCCTTCTTATCACGCAATCTCTGAAACGTGGTTTCCAGCCGTCGGCTCATAACTCCACCCCTCGCATCCTCGCCACTTGTTGCACATCCTTATCCCCACGACCGGATAAGTTGGCGATGATGACTTGTGACTTTTTCAGCTTCGGGGCCAGTTTGATGACATGCGCGATGGCATGCGCACTTTCCAACGCCGGAATGATCCCTTCTTCACACGCCAGCAGATCAAAGGCGGTCATCGCCTCGGTATCTGTCGCATAGGTGTACTCGATCCGACCTTGGTCATGATAGAGGCTGTGTTCAGGCCCAACCGCCGCATAATCCAGACCGGCCGAGACGGAATGGGTCAGATTGATTTGACCATTCTCGTCCTGAAGCAGGTACGTCATGGTGCCTTGCAACACTCCCGGCTTGCCGCCTGAGAACCGCGCAGCATGTTTGCCGCTCACAATCCCACTCCCTCCAGCTTCCACGCCGACCATCTTGACCTTGGGGTCGCGGAGGAATGGATGAAACAGCCCAATGGAATTGCTCCCGCCCCCGACACAGGCCACGAGATAATCCGGCAACTTCCCTTCCGCCGCCAGAATTTGTTTCCGCGCCTCTTTGCCAATAATCGCCTGAAAATCTCGGATCATCATGGGATAGGGATGTGCGCCTAACACTGACCCGAGAATGTAATGGGTCGTCCGCACGTTTGTCGTCCAATCACGCATGGCTTCGCTAATGGCATCCTTGAGTGTTCGGCTGCCTGCATCGACACCAGTTACTTTCGCACCGAGTAGCCGCATGCGGAAGACATTCAATGCCTGACGTTGCATATCCTCCGTGCCCATGTAGACTTCACACTCCAGCCCAAACATCGCGGCTGCCGTCGCAGTGGCCACTCCATGCTGACCGGCACCGGTCTCAGCAATGATCCGTCGCTTGTTCATGCGCATGGCCAGCAGCACTTGGCCGATGGCATTGTTGATCTTATGTGCGCCAGTATGGCACAGGTCTTCTCGTTTCAGATAAATCTTTGCGCCGCCCAACTTCTTGGTCAGCCGATCCGCACGATAGAGACTCGTTGGACGCCCGACATACTGCTTGAGGTAGTAGGCCAGGTCAGCTTGAAATCGACGGTCCTTCTTCGCCTTGAGATACTCCGCTTCCAATTCGAGGAGCGCCGGCATGAGGGTTTCCGGCACATAGCGACCCCCGTAGGGTCCGAATCGGCCATGGCTATCTGGGAGCATCGGCATGTGAACGTCTCCTCCTGAATGGCAGGACGTTGAAAAAACCTCCCTGCGTCGTTCTTGCATCGCTCAGAGGCTCAACATACGGCGCAGAGTATGCTTCGCCCCTTCGCTCGCTGCGGCCTAGCTGGAAGGATTTTTGAACATCCTGCAGAATCTGCACGAGTATAGCTACGGCGCTCAGACCGGCACAAGCCTGGCCGCTTGAATAAACGCCTTCACCTTGTTCGGATCTTTCTTGCCGGGGCTCTGCTCCACCCCACTGCTCACATCGACTCCGTAGGGACGTACCTGAGCAATTGCCTCAGCCACATTAGTCGGCGTGAGTCCTCCTGCCAAGATGATGGGTGTCGAGCGAGCGGCATCCTGCGCTAAGGTCCAGTCAACCGTCTTCCCGGTCCCACCATAGGCCTGGTCCGAAAATGCATCGATGAGAAACCCTCGCACATTGGCCCGCCCTTGGAATTCTGCCAGGGCGAGAAAGGTACCCCGATCCTTCAATCGAAGGGCCTTCAGCGCTGGACGGCCGAGGTTCTGACAATAGAGAGCTGATTCATCGCCATGGAGTTGAGCCAAAGCAAAGCCACATTCGTCCATAAGTGCGCGAACCCTCTCGGCCTCTTCGTTGACAAACACCCCCACCGGGAACACAAACGGCGGAAGACCGGCTATGATGGATCTCGCTACTGTCGGCTCTACCCAACGTGGGCTTTTGCGGTACATGACAAACCCCAACGCATCCGCGCCCGCTGCCACCGCGACTCCTGCGTCTTCCGTATTGGTGATCCCGCAAATTTTGATTTTCATGGCAAATGATCTACTCAGGCTGCGAATTGGGCGAGGCGAGGCCGAGCAACTCTCGGACTTTGTCTGCTGTGTGCTCGGCACGAATGAGCGACTCGCCGATCAACATGGCATGCACACCGGCTTCGTTGAGCTTCACCACATCATCTCGCGTACGAATTCCACTCTCACTGATGATCAGTTTATCGGACGGGATTCGTTTTGCCAGCCGGAAGGTCACATTGAGATCGGTCGTAAAGGTCCGTAAGTCTCGATTATTGATCCCGATCATCCTCGCAGGAGGAATCCACTCCAGGACCGTATCCAGTTCACGCTCATGGTGCGTCTCAAACAAGCTATCCATGCCAAGTTCCGTTGCCAAGGCATGGAAATCGATTAGTTGCCGCCGTTCTAATGCCGCCACAATCAATAGAATAGCATCAGCACCGTGGGCCCGCGCTTCATAGAACTGCACGTCATCGACCATGAATTCCTTATTGAGCGCCGGGATCGGGAGTGCGCGCTTGATCTCTGCAAGATACCGAAGGTCGCCTTGAAAAAAATCCTTGTCGGTCAAGACGGACAGGGCCGCTGCCCCATGCTCCTGGTATGTGCGCGCAAGCCCTAGATAATCAAACTTGTCCGAAAAGTCTTCTCGTAAAAGCCCCAGGCTCGGTGACGCTTTCTTGATTTCCGCGATCAAGGCTGGGCTGGTGGGAGACCGTGTGGCATCCAGGGTGACGGCAAACCCAAGGACCGGCGGGGCATCTCGAATCGCCGCCTTGAGGTCGGCCAGATAGGAACGGCTCTGTTTGTGCCTGAGTTCCGCTCGCTTGTGCTCAAGAATACGATCGAGAATCATGAGTCACTCACGCTTTCTTGGTGAACGCAATGAGCCGATCCAGCTTCTCGGAGGCGGCGCCGGAGTCGATCGCCTGTTGTGCAAGACGGAATCCGTCCGTGAGAGTTTTCGCTTTTTGACCGACAACCATCGCGGGAGCGGCATTTAGGCACACGATGTCCCGCCTCGCCCCCTTCCGGCCCTGTAGAATTTCTTTCGTGACCCGTGCGTTTTCCTCCGGCGAGCCGCCGACGAATTCTTTTCGCGCTGCACGCCGAACCTCGAACTCCTCCGGCGCGATAAAATAACTCGACACGACACCACCCTTTCCCTCAGCGACTCTCGTCCGATCCGACAAGGTGATTTCGTCCAAGCCATCCAGACCATGCATCACGAAACAATGTTGCGATCCTAGCTCCAGGAGGACACGCCCGAGGATATCTGTCCACTTTGCATCATAGACCCCCAGCACTTGGTGCGTGGCACCGGCCGGATTGGCTAATGGGCCAAGCACGTTCAGAATGGTCCGGATTCCCATTTCCTGTCGAACCACGGCGCACTGCTTCATCGCGCCGTGATAGAGCGGCGCAAACAAGAACCCGATGCCAACTTCGTCGATACAGTCGGCCACACGGCTCGGCTCGAGGTCAATTTTCACACCGAGCATGCTCAGCACATCCGCACTGCCGGATCGAGAGGATACCGAGCGATTTCCATGCTTTGCCACGGTAATGCCGGCCCCAGCGACCACGAATGCTGCGGTCGTGGAAATATTAAATGTATCGGCCCCATCCCCACCCGTTCCGCAGGTATCAACAACAATCGACGACCCGACTCTGATTCGGGTTGCTCGTTCCCGCATGGCGCGTACCGAACCAACAATTTCCTCGACCGTTTCACCTTTCTGCCTGAGTCCCATGAGATAAGCAGCCATCTGAGCCGAGGTTGCAGCCCCATCCATGATCTCCAGCATGACCATTTCGGCCTCTTGCGCGGGTAGATCGGTTCGATCGGCTAATTTGGCGAGCGCATCTTTGATCATGACGCTCTCAGTAAAGTAGATCTGTTGCAGGATGCTCAAAAAATCCGTCCAGCAAGGCCGCAGCGAGCGACGAGGCGAAAGCGTACTTTGCGCCGTACGTTGAGCCTCTGAGCGATGCGAGAACGACGCTGGCGGACTTTTTCAGCATCCTGCTAGAGTTTCAAGAAGTTGCGGAGCAAATCTTTCCCGACGGTCGTCAGAATCGATTCCGGATGGAATTGAACCCCTTCGACACCCAGTGTCTTATGGCGGATTCCCATAATCTCGCCTTCAGCAGTCTCAGCGGAAATTTCGCAACATTCCGGAAGATTGTCTCGATTGACGATAAGAGAATGATAGCGCGTCGCTTCAAACGGATTGGGTAACGATTGAAAGATGGTCCTGCCGTCGTGCTTGATCTGCGAGGTCTTCCCATGCATCAAGCGGGAAGCACGGATGACTTCTCCTCCATATGCGACGGCCATCGACTGATGCCCCAAACAGACGCCGAGAATGGGCAGCGTCCCCCCAAACCGACGAATCGCGTCGACTGAAATACCGGCCTCCCGTGGTGTGCACGGTCCCGGTGAAATCACAAGACGGCTTGGATGCAATTCCTCAATCTGGTCGAGCGTGATCTGGTCGTTTCGATAGACCCGCACATCCTCACCCAATTCTCCGAGATACTGAACGAGGTTGTACGTGAAGGAGTCGTAGTTATCGATGACGAGTAGCATACTGAGACCTGTCAATCGTCATGAGTCTTGAGTCGATACGCATCGGCATCCGTTCGATGAACTGCCGACCAATGACCAGTGACCATTCCCTATTCCAGCCCCTGTTCCGCCAGTTCGATCGCCTTCATCATGGCGCGGGATTTGTTGCAGGTTTCTTCATACTCATGTTCCGGATTCGAGTCAGCGACAATGCCCGCCCCGGCCTGGATGAAGGCTCGACGGCGCGAGACCACAACCGTGCGGATATTGATGCACATGTCCATATTCCCTGAAAAACTGATGTAGCCGACGGCGCCGGCATAGGGCCCGCGTCTGGTCGGCTCAAGTTCCTCGATGATTTCCATCGCCCTGATTTTGGGCGCACCGGACACGGTACCGGCGGGAAAGCACGCCTTCAGCACATCATACACCGTCTTGTCCGGGCACAGCGTGCCTGTGACATTGGAGACCATATGCATAACGTGCGAGTACCGTTCAACATTCATCAACGACTCGACGTGGACGGATCCCCGTTCAGCCACACGACCGACATCGTTGCGTCCGAGATCCACCAACATAATGTGCTCGGCCCGTTCCTTGGCATCAGCAAGAAGACGGCGTTCCAATTCCACGTCCTCATCCATCGTTGCGCCACGCCGTCTGGTGCCGGCAATCGGGCGTACCGAGACCAACCCGTCCTCACACCGTACAAGAATTTCGGGAGACGAGCCGACCAGTTCAACCCCCGCAATTCTGATGTAATACATGTAGGGCGACGGATTCACAAGGCGCAGTGCCCGATAGAGCTGAAACGGGGGAGCCTGGAGATTTGTTTCCCATCGTTGCGACAAAACACACTGAAAGATATCGCCAGCCCTGATGTAGTCCTGCGCACGAGACACGATCTTCTCAAATTTCGCCTTGTTCATGTTGACCGTGAAACGAATCGGAGTTCGCCGACGCCTCGGCTTGACGGGTCGAAGAGGTCGACGGATTCTGGCAATCATCGCTTCGATCCTGCCTGTCGCCTCACGATAGGCCGAACGAATATCTCGTTCCGACTGGGACTTTACCTGTGCATTGGCGACAACCTTGATCTTCTGCGAGACGTTGTCGAAGATGAGCAGTGTCTCGGTCAATACAAATGCAAAGTCCGGAACATCGAGGTGTTCCTTCTTGCGAGAGGGAAGATCCTCGAACGTCTGCACCATGTCGTAGCCGAGGTACCCGACAGCTCCACCGACAAAAGGAGGCAGATCTGGAACCGTAACGGGGCGGTACGCCTCCATGATTTCCCGCAGACGGTCCAGAGGCGCGCCTCGGCTAGGGATCCGCCGGCAATCCGAACCCTTCTTCACACACAGATCGCCACGATCCTCATAGATGACGAGCGGAGACCCGCTTCCAAGAAAGGAATATCTGGCCCACTTTTCTCCCCCCTGAATACTCTCCAGTAAATAGGCCGAGGGCCCATGATCGATCTTGGCAAAGGCCGAGACCGGCGTATCATGGTCCGCCAAGATTTCACGGAATAACGGAATGAGATTGCCCTGCTTTGCGTAAGAGCGAAACTCATCCAGAGTGAGTGAATAGGTCGCTGCCCGCATGTCGTCCGCTTACTCTACCCCAACCAGGAGCTTCTGTCCGATCTCGACGATGTCATCCGGCAGTTTATTCGCCTTCTTCAACTTATCGACCTCAACGCCATACCGCCTGCTAATGCTATAGAGCGTTTCTCCCGCTTTGACCACATGCACCATCCCCGGTGTGACCTTCATCGGAGAGGCCGGCTCAGTCATAGCCGCCATGCCTTTGTCTGAAAGATGACTACCGCTGTGACCGCCGGAAACAGCTTTCGGCAATTCGGCTTTTTTCGGTTTGACTAGAGGGGGCTGGCCCTTTCGCTGCATATCCTCTAGAGCTTTTCGTTCCAGCACTGTCGCTTCCCTGATTGCTTCTGTCTCCTCTTGAAGACGCCCCATCTGCTCACGTGCCATTTGCACTTGGGCTGACAGTTCACGATTTTTCGCCTCAAATTCAGACAGTTCGGCCTTGACGTGCCTGACTTCACTGTCCAGCTCTGCCGTCCGCTTCTCTTCCTGCGTGAGAAGGCGCTGAAAATTGAGGCTTCGCGCTTTTTCCGCGTTGTATTTTTCCTCTAATACAACACACCCACTTACCAGCCACCCACCACAGAGCAGTATTCCTAATGAAATAATCTTCTGGATTCGCTCACAGACCTGCTGCTCCTTTTTCTGCATATATCCTCCTTTACCCAGCTCTCTGCCAACTTCAGACCTGCTGAAGCGACGCTTAGAATAGTGGCCACTGATGCGAAAGTCAAAGCGGACTAGGCCCATCGGGTTTGACCGTTTCCGCACCCTTATGCTACGGTCAGCACAGGTCAGGCCCCTCTCCCCTCTCATGCCAAACATCGTCTTTCATGGCACCTTAGAAAGGAACGCTGAGGCGTCACCTCGTTGAGCGCAACCATGCGACAGGATTCACTCCATAACGACTCTCTGCCATTGTCGAAAGCCACTCCAGTCGAGCAGGAGCGACTCGCCCAACTCAAGGGCCAAATCCGGCATCATGACCACCTCTATTACATCAAGGACCACCCTGAGATTTCCGATGGGGAGTATGATCGGTTGTTCCGAGAATTGACCAACTTGGAACGGACGTATCCGGAACTGGTAACCCCCGATTCTCCGACTCAGCGTGTCGGTGCCTCCCCCTTGGATAAACTCGGCAAGGTGCAGCATGAACGGCCCATGTTAAGCCTTGATTCCTTGGTGAATTCCGAGGAGGTTCTGGCCTTCGACCAGCGGATGAAACGCGAGCTAGGTACGGACCACATCGGCTACACGGTCGAGCCTAAATTCGATGGCCTGTCAGTTGAAATAGTCTACGACCACGGGACGTTTGTTCGTAGCTCGACCCGTGGTGACGGACAGGTGGGCGAGGATATCACCATCAATCTCCGCACGATTCGCTCGCTCCCGCTGCAGTTGCAGACCGGATCGTACCCGGATCATTTGGTGGTGCGAGGCGAAGTGTATATGCCTCTCTCTGACTTTCATGCGCTCAACCGCCGAATGACGGAACGGGGGGACGACGCCTTTGCCAACCCACGTAACGCCGCCGCCGGTTCTCTTCGGCAACTCGATTCGCACATTACCGCCTCACGGCCACTCGTCGTCACGTGCTATGAAGTGATGGCAATGACCGGATCCCATCCCCCCTCACACTGGGCGGAACTAGAGATGTTGGCCATGTGCGGGCTTCCGGTCCCTCACCTTCGCCGACGATGCGAAGCCATCGACCAGGTCTTGGCATTTCACCGGGAAACGGAGGATCAACGCGACAATCTCCCCTATGAAATTGATGGAGTCGTGGTGAAAGTCGATCGCAGGGATTGGCAAGCGCAACTAGGAATGAAATCCAGAAGTCCTCGTTGGGCCATCGCGTTCAAATTTCCTCCTCGGAAGGAGATCACAGAAGTACAGGACATTGTCATTTCCGTTGGCCGAACGGGAGCCTTAACCCCTCTCGCCCTCCTGAAACCAGTAGAAGTGGGTGGGGTCACCATCAGCCGAGCAACCCTCCACAATGCGGACGAGGTGGCAAGAAAGGATATCCGAGTAGGCGACACGGTTCGAGTCGAGCGCGCCGGCGATGTTATTCCGGCAATCACCGAGCGTATTCCTATCTTGAATGAAGTCAGGTCGGACCCTTTCCACATGCCACTTCACTGTCCAATATGCAATTCCACCGTGGCAAGAGAAGGTGCCTACTTCTACTGCACAGGCCAAGCCGCCTGTCCGGCCCAACTGAAAGGCGCCATTGAACACTTCGTATCAAAGACCGCTCTCAATATCGACGGACTGGGTAAGAAAACAGTGGCACAATTGGTCGACGTCGGCCTTGTAAAGGATCTCTCCGACCTGTATCGACTCAGGGCTGAACAACTTCTTGAATTAGAGGGATTCGCGGAGCGATCCTCAACCCTTCTCCTTAACGCCCTCGCTCAAAGCAAACACGTCTCGCTCGACCGATTTTTAATGGGCCTGGGAATCCGTCAAGTAGGGCAGCACATCGCCAAAGTGCTTGCGAAAGAGTTCGGCTCGCTTGATGCTATCATGTCGGCTGACTGCGCCCGTTTTCAGGAAGTCCGTGAAATTGGTCCTGAAATCTCCGAGAGTTTGGTCTCATACTTCCAAGAGAGTTCGAACCGACGGGTCATCGATGAATTGCGTACACTCGGCGTTTCGATCATGGACACACCCTCAACTCAGAGCCCGGTTGCTTTGCCTTTCTCAGGGAAAAGCTTCGTGTTCACTGGTGGATTGGTGAGGCTGACGAGAGAGGAGGCCAAGGCGCTGGTAGAACGGTTGGGCGCCATGGTGTCATCCGCGGTCAGTAAGAAGACGAGCTATGTCGTAGCCGGCACAGACCCTGGCTCCAAACTTGATCAGGCTAAGAAACTAGAGGTAGCTGTCCTTAACGAGGAGGCTTTCCTAGACTTAATAGCGCAACAAAAAGAAGGCTAATCACACCGAAGCTTCGACCGGAACAGGCACTTTTTCGTCCTTAAGAATTTGTACGCTTCGTATCGAGCGGGGATCCGCCTCATGGACCACCAGGCGACAATTCTCGATGCGGAGTTCTTCTCCTGCCTGCGGGATGCGACCAAGATTTTCCTGGATCAGCCCTCCGATCGTCAGGGCTTCATCTCCAAGCTCGACTTTTAGGAAGTCGTTCACCTTTCGAACTTCCGTCCGTCCATGGACTAGAATTTGGTTCTTTCCAATGCGTTTGATGAGCTCTTCAGTGATATCCGTTTCATCGACGATCTCACCCACGACTTCCTCGAGAAGATCTTCAAGCGTCACCAGTCCCATGACACCGCCGAATTCGTTGACGACGACTCCCATATGCCGTTTCTCCTGCTGGAACTGTTTCATCAAGTCGTCCGCCGTCTTGCCGGCCGGGACAAAGAGCGGAGGATGGGCGATATCCCGGAGGCGCAAATCGGTTCGCCCTTTCGCCAACTCGGTCAGCGCCTTCGTCTTGTAAAGAATCCCGGTAATGTTATCGAGCATGCCGTCATAGAGCGGAATTCTGGAGTACTTGGAATTATAGAGTAGCTCTTGTGCTTCCTTCAGTCGAAGGTTCCCGTCGAGCGAAAACACGTAGATGCGCGGCGTCATCGCATCTTCCGCGGTAATATCTTTCAGTTGAAACACGTTTTTGATCATTTTGACTTCTTCTGATTCTAACTCGCCGGCCTTTCCTCCCTGGTCGAGCATAATTTTCAGCTCTTCCTCTGTTACCAAGGGAAGCGTCAACCCCTTTCCTCCCGTCAAACTGTAGATCAGAGGAACGATCAGAAAAAGAAGCGGTCGCAACATGACCTGAACCCCATAGATGGGGTAGGCCATGTTCAGCGTCACGGGTACGGAGAACTTTGCCGCCAGAGTCTTTGGAATAACATCCACTGACACGAGAAGCACAAAGGTCAGGATACCGATCATAACTGCAATCGCTTCTTCAAGCGCACTCTTGCCCCCATAGGCATTCAATGTGATGAAGGTGGCGAACATGGGGGTCGCAGTACTGACGAGACGGTCACCGACGAGAATGGTCGAGAGAAGCTTTTGGGGGTCGCTCCTCAACTGAAGAGCTTTGGCTGCCCGTTTACTTCCGTTCTGCGCTAAGGCTTTCAGTCGTGTTTCGTTGACTGAGAAGAAGCCGATCTCGGCTGTCGAAATAACGGCGGATAACCCTATCAATCCTAGTAGGATGAGGATGTCCATCGCAGTCGTCTATTAGGGACGTTGGACCAGCATGGCTGGCCTGATGAGAAGCCGGGCGTCTCCCAGAGGATACCTCTTGGCCCACCCTTCAGAAGATCGTACGATTAAGATAATCGAACCGCTTAGAATAGAGTTCACAGCTACTACATCTATCATAGGGATCAAATGCAGGCAAGCAATCAAAGAAATGTCGCTTGAAAATCAATTGGTTCCAAACGGAACCCTCAGAATGATGCTACCATCCCTCTCGTGTTTAGTTATCATCTCGCACAACAAGCGATTGCAGGTTCAATGTACGATCGAGGCGATTCGCGGCCATCTGAGCCTCCGGCTCGGTCAAGAATCGACCAATTTGAACTCGGTAACGACGCCCTTCTTGGAGATCGATCTGAATAATACGCCCATCAGCAAAATTTCGTTGAACTTGTGCTAACAACGCCCGAGCATTCTGAAGGTCCGCGAAAGCACCAACTTGAACCCGTAACACCCCCATCCCTTCGGGCCGAGAGTTATAGTCCACAACTCGAATTTCGACCTGGTCGGTTCCGTTGCCGACCATCCCAAGCGCTTGGGCACCAGCCAACGAAAGGTCCAAAACCCGTCCCCTCGCGAACGGTCCTCGATCATTAATCCTAACCGTAACGTGGCGATCTGAAGTCAACGAATGCACGACTGCGACGGACCCGAGTGGCAGTGTCCGATGAGCAGCCGTCAGTTTGTACATGTCGTACCGTTCCCCATTCGCTGTCTTGTTCCCATGAAAGCCAGGGCCATACCACGAGGCCATCCCTCGTTCTACAAACCCAATGGGATACCCGGGGAAACGATCAATAGGACGAGAAGCGGTGGTGCAGCCTTGATAGAGGACGACGCCCAGTCCGATCACGACCATGGGCAGAGAAGTAAGTTTCGTGAGCGGCACCGGCCGCATCAATCAAAACTCGTCGAGCGACTGATTGCGTAGAATGGCCAAGGCCTTGTCGGTATTGGAAACGGTCAGAACGACGATCGCCCGTTTCCCTTCCCGTGAAGGCGTACAATAGCCGCACTTGATGTTGATCCGGCTCTTCATCAACGTATCTGCCACTTTCCTTAACGCGCCAGGCTTGTTTTCAAGACTTAGCAGAAGCGCAATTTCTTCGCCGAACTTAATCTTTGCCGCCTTAAGGGCCGCGCGCGCACTGTCCAGGTCAGCGACAAGCAGTCTCAGCTTGCCTGTTCCCATCACCTCTGGAGCGGAGAACGCCTTGATGTTGACACCGGCTTCACCGAGGACCGCCGTCACTCTGGCAAGTGCACCCGGCTTACTCTGACCACTGATAACAAGTTGCGTTGTTGTCGGCATAGTGAGACTCCTAGTTAACCTCCGGCATCAGAATTTTTCCGCCTCGCTGAGCGTATGGCCCGCAAGGGAGACCACGATCCGTAGTGATACGCTAGGATGCGAGAGGACGCCGGTCGCGCGCAAAGTCTTCGAGTCCGTAACCGTACCGCAAAGAAGGCATCGGCACTCGAGCGAATTCGGAGGAACCGCCGCTTTCTACACCAGAGACACAATGACGGCCGCCTGCTCCGCATTCTTACACTCCTCTTTATGAACATCCACTCGTTGCGCCGCACGTCACACACTTCAGACAGGTGCCGTTTCGGACCATGGTGAACTGCTTGCACTCGGGACAGGGATCGCCTTCGTAGCCCTTGACCTTAGCATCTTTGGCATTTTTGATCTCTGTCAGTGTAAGCGTTTCCCTCGTGATCTCCACTTGTCGAGCAACACTATGGCCATGTCCATTTCCATGACCATTTCCTTTTCCACTGTTCCGACGGATCGGAAGATGCTCCGTAAGAACGGAAGACCTGGCCAGTGCATCGAGGTCCGCCTCTTCTTCTGAACATTCGGGATCCATGTCGTCTTTCTTCATCGAATCCATGCGCAGATCCTCCTCTTTCACCTGCGCCAGGTCATACCGGTCGAGATACGTCACGGCTAATTCACGGAAGATATAATCGATGATCGAGGTTGACATTTTGATTCGATCGTTCAATTTCACGGGACCGTTCGGCTCAAACCGGGTAAAGACAAACGCCTCAACGAATTCTTCCAACGGCACGCCGTGCTGAAGTCCAAGAGAGATGGCGATCGCAAAACAATTCATGAGGCTTCTGAACGCCGCCCCTTCCTTGTGCATATCTAAAAAGATTTCTCCGACCGTCCCATCCTCATATTCGCCCGTGCGCAGGTACAGCTTATGTCCCCCGACAATCGCCTTTTGAGTGTATCCACTTCGCCGACTCGGGAGCGGGCGGCGCTTGGCGAGATACCGAACGAGTACCCGTTCGGTGATTTTCTCCGCCATCCCCATCACGCTAGTGGTCGCCTCCACGGCCTTCCCACTGTCAGTCGAAGCGCTCAACGGCTGACTCAGTTTGGACCCATCACGATAGAGCGCGACTGCTTTGACCATGCTCTTCCAGGCGAGTAAATAGGCCGCCTTGACGTCTTCAAGCGTGGCATCGGCCGGCATGTTGATGGTCTTGCTAATCGCGCCGCTGATGAACGGCTGTGCCGCGGCCATCATGCGGATATGCGCATCGACGGCAATGGAGCGTTGCCCGATTCGACCACATCGATTGGCACAGTCGAACACGGCAAGGTGTTCGGCCTTCAAATACGGGGCGCCTTCCACCGTCATCGTCCCGCAACAGAAATCGTTCGCTGCGGCGATCTCTTCTTGCGTAAAGCCAAGCGTCTTCAGCATATTGACGCTTATTTCATTCAGCTGGGCTTCGGTCAGGCCAAGCTTTTCGACGCAGAACGCCTCTCCGAGCGTAAACTTATTGAAGGCGAACTGAATTTCAAACGCTTGCCCCAAACTGCTCTCCAAACGATCGAGAGCCGCATCGTCGAATCCCTTTTGACGCAGCGTGTCATGATTGATGAACGGTGCGCCCTTGAGTGTCTGAGCCCCGACACAGTACCGAACGACATCCTGCGCTTGCTGATCCGTATAGCCAAGGTTGGCCAGCGCCAGCGGCAAGCTTTGATTGATGATCTTGAAGTACCCGCCACCGGCCAGTTTCTTAAATTTCACCAGAGCAAAGTCTGGTTCAATCCCCGTGGTATCGCAGTCCATGACCAACCCAATCGTGCCGGTTGGAGCGATGACGGTCACTTGAGCATTGCGATATCCATAGGCCGTCCCTAATTCAAGCGCATGGTCCCAGGCGCGTCTGGCGGCGAGAAGCATGTCAGGCGGACAATGCTCGGGACGGATTCCCATCGGCGCAATCGTGAGGTGTTCGTATTCTACCTGCGGCGCCTGGTACGCAGCTCGACGGTGATTGCGGATGATCCGCAGCATATGCTCTCGATTGTTTGCGTACCCCGGAAAGGGCGACAATTCGGCAGCCATTTCAGCCGATGCGCTGTACGCTTCACCCGTCATAATGGACGTGATGGCTCCACAAATCGCCAAGGCCTTGGAGGAATCGTACGGAATGCCTTGCCGCATGAGCACCGTGCCAAGATTCGCATACCCCAACCCCAGCGTCCGGAACTGATAACTCTTTTCGGCGATGGATCGGCTCGGGAAAGACGCCATCAACACACTGATCTCCAAGGCGATCGTCCACAGCCGAACGGCATGGCGAAAATGTTCCAGCTCGAATTGCCCATCAGCGGCATAGAACTTCGTGAGGTTCAGGGAAGCGAGATTACAGGCCGTATCGTCCAAGAACATGTACTCGGAACAGGGATTTGATGCGTTGATACGACCGTCCTCCGGACAGGTATGCCACTCGTTGATGGTGGTATCGTACTGCGTCCCTGGATCAGCACAAATCCAGGCCGCCCACGCGATCCGGTCCCACAGCTCCCGTGCCTTGACGGTCTTCCAGACCTTGCCGCTCGTTCGACGCTTGAGTTGCCAGTCACCGTCGGTTTCGAGCGCGGCAAAAAACTCATTAGGAATCCTGACGCTATTGTTGGAGTTTTGCCCGGAGACCGTCTGGTAGGCCTTCCCATCCCAATTCGTGTCATATTCATGGAAGACAAAATGCGTGAAGCCTTGCTGCGCATAAGAAAACATTCGTTGGATATACGCCTCGGACACCAGATCCCGACGGGCCGATGCCAGAGCCTCACGCAAGACCGGATTGGTCTTCTGGTCGAGGTCCAGCCTGAAAGCGCCCTCACCATCGACCGTATGACAAGCTTTCAGCACCGCATTGAGGCGCTGCGCACAAATCTTTGACCCCGTCACCATCGCCGCGACTTTTTGCTCTTCGATGACTTTCCAATCGATAAATTCTTCGATATCCGGATGGTCGAGGTCCAAACAAACCATCTTGGCGGCACGGCGGGTCGTCCCTCCGGATTTGATCGCTCCGGCAGCTCGATCCCCGATCTTCAGAAATGACATAAGGCCTGAAGACTTCCCGCCGCCAGAAAGCCCTTCGCCATCCCCACGCAGTTTCGAAAAATTGGTCCCGGTCCCGGACCCATACTTGAACAACCGCGCTTCCCGAACCCAGAGATCCATGATGCCGTTTTCATTCACGAGATCGTCCTCGATTGATTGAATGAAACAGGCGTGTGGTTGAGGATGTTCGAAGGCGTTGGTGGCTTTCACCACCTCGTGAGTCTTGGGATCAACGTAATAATGCCCTTGTGCCGGTCCCGATAACCCATAGGCATAATGAAGGCCGGTATTGAACCACTGGGGAGAATTGGGCGCTGCCATTTGATGCGCCAGCATGTAGCACATTTCATCGTGGAACGACTCAGCATCGTCCGGCGTCTTGAAATACCCGTAAGACTTGCCCCAATGGGTCCAGCATCCAGCCATGCGTTCGAAGACTTGACGGGCATCTCGCTCACCACCCAACACCGACTTGCCATCTGGACCGATGGTAGGCTGCCCATTCTGATCGCGCTGCGGAACTCCAGCCTTCCGAAAGTACTTCTGGGCCAATATATCGATGGCCAACTGCGACCATGCCTCAGGAACGTCGATATTTTCGAGCTTGAAGACAGTGGATCCGTCGGGATTGCGAATCTCCGACGAACGCTTCACAAACGTGATCCCCTCGTAGGGATTCTGCCTGCGACTGGTAAATCTTCGATCAATTTTCACGGTAGACCTCCTGCCGAGGGGAAAAGGATGTGACCCATGCCTCTGAGTAGACCATATTTAAGGTGCGTGGAGCTCATGTAGTTTCACTGGACAGCTACATATAGCTATCATGTTTTTTTGTCAACACCAAGTATTGTGGATCTTTGGGGAATGAGAGGACAGGCTGTGAATAGTCGAAATGCGAATATCCTGGCCAATTCTAGTCGCTTATCAGCTAGGTTATCCACAGAAATAACCGGTAGAATACGGCTCCGTCAGATTACCCTGGCCATTTTTCTTTTTAGAAGGCCATTCGCCCGATCTTCAGCGTTGCTTCTTCGACGCCCTGAATGGGAATGAACCAACCGCCGAGACCGAAGACAATGACTTTTGTATCGGCCACCTGCGTTTCATACCGGCTCACAATCCCCCAGTTCTGTCGCGCTGTATTCGGCCTCACGAGTGATTCGAGAAGCTTCCTACTTTGCGACTGAAACACCTGCCGAATAAATTGTTGCTCTCGAGTCGGCGCCCCCCGGTCCATTCGGTCTATCGCTTTGCTCAATTCCTGTTCAACGAAGCGTAAATAGTCGTCCATGGTCGGGTTTGACCATGCCAGAGCGACCGCTCCTGCAAGTGCAACAACTATCACGCTTAGACGAAGGAGACTCATGATGTTCTAATTAGGATCGTCTACCCTCGAAATTGTTCGATAATTATCGAATCGCCTCATTTGACAAACAACCGTCCGCCAATTAGCTTAGCCGGGATTTTCTTCACAAGGTCTATCAAGTCTGGAGGAGACCATGTTCGTCTGGAGTAAAAAACTTGTTGGGGGCCTGTTAGGTGCATTCGTGCTGCTGTTAGGAATTTTTCTTCTCCAAGGCCCTTCGGAGAGCACGAGCGTCCTCAAGACTCACACCACTCAGTGGATCATCTTGAACTATGCGTGCCTGCTCGTCTGGCTCTTCGTCTGGATGATCGACCAAGCGCGCGTACGCGGCAAGAATGTCTGGCTCTGGCTGGTGCCGTTTCTATTGGCTCCGCTGCCCACCCTGATGCTCTTTGTTCTCTTCCTCCAACGACGATTGTCCTCATAGTCACTTGGAGATCGACGAAACTCCAGGTTCCGTAACCGAAATATGCTCGGCGGCTTTCTGCTCCGGCTCGATGGAACGTCGGATCCGCCAAACGGCCCACAGACCCGGCAGAGCGACAACCACGGTCAAGACAAAAAACTGAGTCCATCCAACCAGGCTGACAAGATCCGCCGATGGGCGGCCGGCAAATACCCTCCCCAACGCCTCTAATGAAGACAGCAAGGCGAACTGAGTCGCGGTATACCGGGGATCGCAGAGCGACATCACCAACGCGACGAACGCAGCAGTGCCCATTCCGCCCGTCACATTTTCAATCACGACTGCCGCCGTTAG
Source organism: Nitrospira sp. CG24B (assembly GCA_002869845.2). Taxonomy (GTDB): domain Bacteria; phylum Nitrospirota; class Nitrospiria; order Nitrospirales; family Nitrospiraceae; genus Nitrospira_D. The sequence goes on from NEWS02000007.1 coordinate 22,536, forward strand.
GACCATCGAATTCTTGCCTGCCAATGCCAATACGACGAATCCCAGATTTGAGACCGCCTGCAAGACTCCGAAGATCAACAGTGACCGTACAAGTCCCGACTTGGTCATCATGAGTCCGCCGACGAAAGCGCCCAGCAATGTGGCAAAGACCCCTAATCCCTTCACCGCGCCGACGTCCGTCGCAGAAAAACTAAGCCCTCCGATCAGAAAAGCGGTCTGAAGCGCAGAGGCAAAGGCGTCTCCAAGCTTGTAGAGAACAATGACGGCTAAGAACCCTAACGCATGGGGTCGTCCAAAGAACTCTGCCAGCGGTGCGCCGACTGCTTCCCTCATACTCCTCGGCGCCTCGGCAATGAACGTTGGATTGGGGCTGACCAAGACGATGCCTACTCCGGCTACCATGACGGCTGCCATGGCCAGATACGTCATTTGCCACCCGACATAATCGGCAAGCACGAGCGCACCGGCCCCAGAGGCTAATAGGGCGATTCGATAGCCGTTCACCCATACCGCCGCACCCAAACCGCGCTCATGCGATTGGAGCGTGTCTGTGCGATAGGCGTCGAAGACAATATCCAAAGAAGCAGCCAAAAACGCGACCAGCACAGCATAGGCCGCCATCCATCCGGGGTGAATCTTTGGATTGGTGAGGGCCATCAGCCCAAGTCCGATTGCCACACAGAGTTGCGTCAGCACCATCCAGCCGCGCCGCCGTCCGAACCAGGGAGGGATCACACGATCCATCACTGGGGCCCATAGAAACTTGAGTGTATACGGCAGGCCGACCATCGTGAAAATACCGATGGTCTTGAGATCGACTCCTTCCACCGTAAGCCAGGCCTGTAAGGTCCCGGAGGTGAGGGCGAGTGGGAGGCCTGAGGCAAAGCCCAATGGCAGCATCACGAGGATGCGGCGATTCATCAGGCTTGATAAGTCGAAGGATCCTTGTTTCATGGAAACTGACTCGCATACACGTGAGCTGAATCGGATGGACGTACCATCAGCAGGGCAACTTGTTTCGGTCGCCATGCAGAATACCACCGCCTCGCGCCGCCGCTCAGCAGAATCACAAAACAGGCGAGGACCATCTCACTGGCAGGCACTGAGGCTAACAGGGCTGTCCGTTGAATACACAGGGTTTGTATCGCGAGATGTCGAAGTCCGTGTTTTCCTGGTAGACCTTTTCGTTGCCATTGACGCCATCCTGTTCAGGGTCATTCCACATGGTGTGGTTCCACCAATAGAAAAGTGGCTGGGCCTCGGTCTGATAGATAGGATTACCGTAGGTGCTACGCGAATACTCCTGCACCAGCCGGGCCGTGACATAGTCGATGTGGCCATTTCCGCGAAGCGAATACAGCATGATGAAGAGACGGGCCTCATGGTCATACAGCTCATCGACACGAGTAGCAAGATCGGGCTCAGTGGGAAGTAAATCCATGCTCCATCCCGTGACAGGATGGCTCCAGAACAATCCTGTCAAAACAAAAACGATGAGCGGACGCAGATGCACGATCCTCACGCTCTCCCCGGCGACTCGGATGCAACCCGATCATGGGTCGTTCCGGCAATTGGCTCACAATCCTTGAGATCCCCAGTCGCAAGAAGCAACCTTGCTGGAATGGGCCTGATCTTCCTATAATGCGATCTTATGGTGACAACCCGTGCATCACTTCATACGCTCGGCTGCCGACTGAATCAAGCCGAAACCTCGATCCTCGGGGAAGGGCTCAGACGAAAGGGATTTGAGCTCGTCGAGTTCGGCCAACCAACCGATGTCCTCGTGCTCAATACCTGTTCCGTGACAGAAGATGCTGAGCGAACGGCACGCTATCTCATTCGTAAAACCCTCAAACATTCTCCCCATGCCTTCATCGCCGTGACCGGCTGCTACGCCCAAACGGGCATGGAACAGCTCAAGCAGCAAGCCGGCATCGACCTGATCGTCGGGCATCAATTCAAGCTGGACCTGCCGGCCTATCTCCCGGCGATTCACGAGTTAACGAAGCGATCGGTTCCGGACGTTCACTACACAAAAACGATGGCGCGCGGAGACTTCGATCTGCCGCATTTTGCGGAACCTGATTCCACCCGAGCCTTGCTCAAGATCCAGGACGGCTGCAGCGCGATGTGCAGCTTCTGCATTATTCCGTTCGCCAGAGGACACGAACGAAGCCGAACATTCGACGATATCCTGCGCGAAGCCGACAGCTTGGTAGAACGGGGCTATCGCGAGATCGTGCTGACGGGCGTAAACATCGGGCAATATGCGCACGGCGACCACGATTTTTGTGCGCTGCTTCGCCGGCTTGATCAAGTTGATGGCCTTGAGCGAATCCGCATTTCGTCGATCGAGCCAACCACGGTGAGCGAGAAACTACTTGATCTCATGGCCTCATCCAAGAAGCTCTGTCCCTATCTCCACATTCCTCTGCAGAGCGGGGACGATCATATCCTACAGGCCATGAACCGACGCCATACGATCAAGAGCTATATCAAGTTGATCGAAACAGCTTTCGTCAAGATTCCCGATCTTGGTCTCGGCACTGATTTGATGGTGGGGTTCCCCGAAGAGACTGACGCCGCGTTCCAGAACACACTCGCGGTCGCGTCAGACCTCCCCTTCTCCTATCTGCACGTGTTTCCCTATTCTTCGCGACCAGGAACGGCGGCACTGCGCATCAAACAGCGGGTACCATCGGCATCGGTCAAAAAGCGCACCAATCTTCTCTTGGATCTTGATCGCGCCAAACGGCTGGTGTCTCACAACGCACAGATCGGCAAGACAGTCTCGGTCCTGTTTGAATCCGGCACACGAGCATCCTATCGCTTCGGCACGACGCCGAACTTTACAAAAGTTGCGGTCGCGGACTCCGGCAACCTGGAGAACCAGATCAAGCCCGTCACCATTACCGCCGCAACGGAGCGTTGTGTCTTCGGCGATCTCGTATCGGCGCCAACCATGAAAGCGTCGCTGGCACTTCTATGATGCTCAAGACCCTTCCTCACGTACATATCGAAACCTTCGGCTGTCAGATGAACGAGTCCGACAGCGAGCTCGTCCGGTCCCTGCTGAAGCAGGAAGGCTATGCCTTTACGGAAGACCGCGAACGGGCCGACGTGGTGCTGGTCAATACCTGCGCCATCAGAGAGAACGCCCACAAGAAGATCTATGCCCATCTTTCCGAACTCAAAGCCATCAAGAAGCAACGCTCGCTCGTCGTCGGCGTGCTGGGTTGCATGGCGCAGAATTTAAAGAGTGAGCTGGCCGAAAAAGAACCCCTCATCGATGTCTTGGCCGGCCCGGACTCGTACCGACAATTGCCCCTGTTGCTGGCCAACGCGCTGGACGCACAAGAACAAGGGCTTCGAAAGAAGGCGTTCGCTCTCGATCTGTCGGAGTATGAAACCTACGAAAATATTATGCCGGACCGGAACGACGGCGTGAACGCCTGGATCACCGTGATGCGCGGCTGTGACAACTTCTGCTCGTTCTGTGTCGTCCCCTACACCAGAGGCCGTGAGCGGTCGCGTGATCCCGAATCGATTCTGCTCGAAGCGCGTGACGCCGCCGTGCGTGGATTCAAGCAAATCACGTTGCTCGGCCAGAACGTGAATTCCTATCGCCACGACGAATGGGACTTTGCCAGACTGATCAAAGCGGTGGCAGACACTGATGGGATCGAGCGCGTGCGATTTACCTCGCCGCACCCCAAGGACTTTCCTCCGGCACTGATCGACGCGATTGCGGCTCATCCAAACATTTGCAAACACATCCATCTCCCGCTGCAGGCCGGATGTGATCGCATTCTTGAGCTGATGGGGCGGAACTATACGGGGGCCGAGTATCTGACGTTGGTTGGTCGCATTCGAGCCGTCATCCCCGATGTCGTCCTGACCACGGACATCATCTGCGGATTCTGCTCAGAAACCGACGCGGAGTTTCGTGACACCTGTCGTATCGTGGAACAGGCTCAGCTCGACTCGGCCTATACCTTCAAATATTCGGAGCGGAAACATACGATTGCGGCTCGGAAATATGCCGACGATGTGCCGGACCAAGTGAAGGGCCAGCGGGTGTTGAAACTCGTCGAGATTCAGCGGACGATCACGGCAGCGCGCAATCGCCTGTACATCGGCAAGGATGTGGAAATTTTAGTCGAAGGCGATGCCACTCGTTCCTCGACCCAGAGCATGGGCAAAACCGATGGCAACATCACGGTTGTATGGGAGAAAGGCACCGGTGATTTTTGGCCAGGCACTCTGATTACGAAACAGATCTTTGATGCCTCGGCTGCGACTCTCTATGGGGAGTGAGATCCCCGTCTCGTAGAGAGTTCGTAGTGGAGACATTTAACAATCTCACCCTTTGGAACAATTCTGCACACCTCAGGGTAGAAAGGAACATTATTTGACCGGCTCGCTCGGCCACATTCAAAGTATCTCGTCGACCGTTCTTTCCCTGTATTCGCTCCCACGTAACCTCCTTGATGACCAAGCCCACCCCCAATCATCCGAAGCTTCTTCCTCCACTTGATCAATCATTCGCCGCTAACCTCATGATTATAAAGGAACCGTCTTAAATCTCTCCTCTAGAGAGCGGTCACCATTCTTGACCTTCGGATGCTGATCGCTAGTAAGGGCCTCTCCCTCTTCCCTTGACCAACGATACAACCTGTCACTTTAAAAATGAGAAGGCATGGACCTTGCTCAAATTCCGGCGTCCACCTGTTCAGCAACCAGAGCCTTTGCCTCTCACTATGAAGTCCGCCGACTCCGATTCAACACCTAATCCCAACCCATCTGATTCTCGTGTCACACTCGAAACAATCATTTCGGTTGGGGTAGTCGGCTGGTTGGTAATCGGCATAGTACTCATGGGTCTAGGTGTATGGTAGTTCGGTATAAGAACCATGGTCAAATTCTGAACTTTCGCGATAGCGACCACCCGGCCTCCTCGGCCACAAGACCACAGATGAGGAGATCCCCTATGCATATCCCTTTCAATGTCGGCAGTTCTCACTATGTCGGCGTCTTGATGTCCGTCAGCCTGATCATAACCGGGTGCTCCATGTTTTCTGGAGAGGCAAAGCTTCACAAAAATGCTAAAGGATCCGTCTATCTCAAGGAGATCGCCGATTGGTCATTTTCAGCCAACCATCCTGCCACCATCGACCAGATGACCATGCTGAAAATAGTCAAAGGCGTTGTGACCGACGACGTTCAGAAAATATCAGGCAACATGCCCGCCAGTGGCAGCAAGCCGATGAGAGTATTCAGCGATGAAGACGCCGAGTTTCTTGCTCCCCTGCTAGCCCAAGGCTTATCGCAAGCGAAACCGGAGCAGATTGTCGGTTTCAAGGTGTCTCCATCGGCAGGGTCAGGCACTGAACCCACAGCGGGCACCCTCTATGTCCATAAAGAATCAATCCATTTGACAATCGCTCCATCTCAAAACAGGAAGGCCTCAGGGTTCAATCCTAGTTCTGCCGCGCGTTTTGAAAAAGCTCCTTCCTTCGTCGCTCTGGGGAGTGGAGCCATGACGATGGTCATCGATTACCAGCCCCTCGCTAAAGCAGGGACGCCTGGTTCGCTGCTAACAGCAGGGGCACCAAAGCCTCTCCCAGCTTCTGCAGCAAAGGCTGCTCCGATGGTACCAGCCGCTGCGCCGACACTAGACCCATTGGTCACGGAAGCAGCATCGCCACAGGAGGCTTCCGCCTTGCTAGACCCTCAAGGGTTTCCGGCTCATAGCCGGACAGACTCAGAAATTCCTCAATTGAGTACCGATGAACTACTCAACAAGAAGCTGGATGAGCTCCGTGAAGCGCGAGAGGCTAACAAACGCAAAGATTCCGAGATCGCAATGCTGAAGAAGGAAACAATGTGGATGAAACAAGAACTTCGTCAACGGACGGAAGAAGTGAAAGCTATGAAAACCAGCAAATCAGCGGCTCGCTCAGTCCCGAAAAAGAAATCAGCGGAAGCGTATCAGACTCGGTGATCAATCGATCGATCTAATCGACGTCGCAGATCTCAGGCTGCAGCAGAACAATCTCTCTGGACAGAGGCTGACGAAAGTTCATACGACAGTAACAGGCATACGTCACGTAGGTATCTTGTAGGCAATACTGCGCTAGTTCATGGCCCTGCCGCTTTTCCCACATGTCGGCGACCTGCTCCCCACTCCCTGACTTCGTTTCAACCTGTAAGGCTCGAGCCAACACATCGAGCTTCACCCAGCCCCTCATATCCCAATTGCTCCAGATCGCCATCGTGTCATAGACCGGTTCGGTCCGGAATTTTGCCAGATTGATGTCGAAACTGGGCTTCACTTGATTGATGATCGACCGCTTCTTGATGAAGGGCAGATCAAAACCAAGCCCGTTATGTGTGATGTATAAGGTGGGACGGTCCTGGGCCAGTCTTGCCCAAAACTGACGGAGCAGCTCACGCTCGTTTGCCCCGAACCAGGCGACGGCGCTGCGCGCTTCCATCTGATCGGAAAACTCCAGCAGGCCGATGCAGACGATGCGGCTGAATGTCCCATCGAACGCCGACTTGGCGTACAGCTCATCCTCTGCGTGCCGGCGTTCTTCTGCCACACCTGCGGCAAAGAGGTCATACCCCTCGTCCGCTTGGAGGGATTCACTACTCATCGGCGCCTTCCCCGCCAAACGTGCCCATTCTTCACGAGGAGCTTGGACGGTTTCGATATCGAGCACCACCTTCATCGTGAAACTCCGAATGCATCACGCCGCAAGGCTTCGATCACCGCGCAGTCTGCCGGCGGAAACGTAAACTGCGTGAGATCTTCAGGATAGACCCAGCGGATTTCTTCACAACCGATAGGCACGGGTTCCCCCTGTTCAATAGCACATCGAAAAAAATGCAACTCGATAATTTTATCCAGATAGTCGTGCCGAATGACCCGATACGGAATAGGTCGGTCGATGCGAACACTCAGCTCTTCAAACAGCTCTCGTTGCAAACACTCCGTGAGCGATTCGCCCATTTCCCGTTTTCCCCCAGGGAACTCCCAGAAACCCGCCAAGTGGGTACCAGGTTTTCGACGGGCGATTAAATAGCGACCGTCACGGTGAATGAGTCCTGCCGCCACTTCAATGACTTGCATGATCAGCCTACTACCGCTCACGAGTCGCCGGACGGAACGGATATGTCTTACAAAACGACTTCATCGGACACAGGAGACAATAGGGATCACGAGCCGTGCATACCATCGCTCCGAAGTCCATAATCGCCTGATTAAAGTCATACCCTTTCCCACGTGGGATCAAGGTTTCCGACAGTTCCCATAGTATCGTCTTCTGTGCCTTAGGATCACCTTCAGCGATAAACACCCTGTGCAAGACACGGATCACGTTTGTGTCCAGAATGGGCGCATCTTCATTGAACGCGAAGGAGCGAATGGCCCCCGCAGTATACCGCCCGATCCCTTTGAATGAGAGCAACTCCTCAGCATCGTTGGGGAGCTTTCCCCCGTACCGTTCCACCGTTTCACAGGCGATCCCGTGCAGCCGTTCCGGGCGAATGTTGTACCCAAGGGGATACCAGGTCCTCTTGACATCGGCGACCGGAGCCTCCGCCAAGTCTTCGAAGCTTGGATAACGTTTCAAAAACTCGTGGTACTTAGGAATCACCCGATCAACTTGGGTCTGCTGGAGCATCACCTCTGAGACGAGGATATGATACGGGTCTGAGGTTTTCCGCCAGGGTAAATCCCGGCCATGTTCCCCATACCACTTCAGAAGCCTCAGTTGAAATCGACGCTTAGCAGAACGCTCGGGTAGAACGGACTTGCCAGGTTGTTTCTTGTTGGAGGGACGTCTCGTAGGCATGCCTCAAGTCCTATAGCACAGTCTCCCAATCGAGTCATTGTAGGAGTCCCCTTCCTTTAAAATCAAATGCGCCCACGTACACCGCTCGATCGAGGAAACGTGTATTCAAATGTCCTCGGCCCATCTGGTCAAGGAGCAATTCGCATGGTACTCTATAAATAGCCGCATGGTGGGGGAGCATGAAGCGGAAAACCTTCCGAGATCGGTGGTCACGAGCCTTGGTGTTGGCTGGGGCTGTCGCCTGCGTCCTCTTCCCCTTCCCGACCATCGCTGAAACTCTCCAAATACCATGGGAGTGTTCTAACTACACAGGCGACGCGCAGACCCGTTGTGTAAACGCATTCATAGAAGCACAGCAGAAAAAAATCGCTGAGCTTGAAGGGAAACTCCAGGCCCAAGAGGGGGCAGTCAGTCAACTCAAAAGCCAGCTCGATCGACAATCAACCGCAACGGCTGATTTACAACGACAGCTTGTAGAGCGGCCCACCACAAGCATTGTCCCAATCCCGTATTCCTATCCTTACTCCTATGGCTATCCCCTCGGGTTGGGGTTTGGACTTCATTTTGGAAGTTCTGGGATGTATGCGTCACCCTTTGACCGCCCCTTTTGGGGTCCTCGACATTACGGATATTGGGGCTCTCGCTGGTAACGTTCCCTGACAGGCGAATCCATCGACACCCCGTTCGTTTTGAACGCAATCACCTCTGCCCAGATCAGTCTTTTCGTTGACAAGTTGCCCACGGACACATAGCCTGCTACCTAGTACCCCATTAGCTACAACTAGTTACGACGCTGATCGGCTCGACAGGCAAAGAGCCACAGTCTCATGCTTGGCAGGCAGGAAAAGAAATCTGCCACGCGGCATAAGGACACTCGATGGTCACCCGTAAATTCCCGCGGTTTCCGGTAGCAATCCCCAGCACGTTGGTGCAGAGAGACAAACTTCGATACAACGCGTCCGTGAAGGATCTCTCGCTGAAGGGCTGCCGGCTAGAAAGCGTCGTCCAGCCCTTTACCGGCATGCAGGTTGAATTACTCATTGAACTGCCCGGCGAACCTGACCCCATCCACATTAGCAAGGGGACCGTCCGCTGGTCCGGATCACAGGGCATCGGGGTCGAATTCTTAACCGTAGCGCCCCCTGAACAAGAACGACTCAAGCGGGTAGTCGAACAACTCTCCGTAGCAGTAGGACAGGCCCTCATTGTTCCAAAAGGCGAGCTGCCAAAGGCGTGAAGCAGATCGCTCAGCTGTCAGCACAGACGATTCCCCACGTTTGACGAGATCGATCATTCTTTTCTAAAAGCAACCAGGGTTCCCCTCAGCTAGAACGCCGGCGTATCCGGCAGGCTGGCCAGCGGGAGTTGGCATTCACCGTGCTTCGCATCACCCATGTTCAGCACACACAGCCTTCGATCGAGTCCAAGCCCGCCGCTGTCTTGCTACCAGACCCGTTGCATTCCGTCCATCCTGCCCCGTATTCTCGTTCCATGGAGCTCTCGTCGTTGTCGATGGAACAATTGAAAGAATTGGTCCGGGGCCTCGTGGACGATCGGATTCGCGAGTTGATCGGAGATCCCGACCTTGGCCTCCAGCTCGGCGATTCACTCAGAGCCCGCCTCAAGCAGTCATTAGCGAGCAGTGACCGGCTCTCCGGAGAAGACATAGCCGAACGGATCGGACTTCGGTGGTAAAACCCTATGCCTTGGTACCGCCTCACCTTTCGCCCCAGCACCGCACAAGACCTCGCCGCAATTGACAAAGCCATGGCTCAACGGCTCCTCGACAAGTCCAAGTGGCTGGCTTCCAATGTCGACAACCTACGCCATGAATCGATCGCGGACGACCTTCCTGGACTCTGCAAGTATGCTGTAGGGGACTGGCGGATTTTCTATGCGATCGACCGCACGGAACACCTTGTCGATATCCACGCGATCGTGCCTCAGAGTGCGCTTCGCTCCTGAAAACCTCGGTCAGTTGATAGTCCCCAGGACGTCTTCGACATACAGCTGAAACGTTCCCCGTGCCGCATCCTCGACATAATGACGCAAGGCCGCTTCCACCACTGGGAAGGCGATTTCCTCCCACGGGATTGCGTGGCGGGGAAAGAGCCTCACGTCCAGACTTTCAAATCCTGCGCTGAACTGTTTGGTCTGAAGACGTCCGATGAAGGTCATGTAGACCTGTCCAATACGAGGGAGGCTCAATACGGAATGGAGCTGCGTAATGGTCACTTTCGCCTGCGCCTCCTCAAGCGTCTCCCGCATCGCCGCCTGTTCGGTGCCCTCACCGAGCTCCATAAAACCGGCCGGATAGGTCCAGAGTCCAAGTCGAGGTTCAATGGCCCGACGGCAGAGGAGGATGTGATCTTCCCATTCAGGAATACAGCCCGCGACAATCTTCGGATTATGGTAATGAATAGCCTGGCAGGTGTCGCACACAAACCGAGGCAGGTTATCGCCTGGCGGAACTTTTTGAATGACGGGCTTTCCGCAGGCGCTGCAATAATTCATCAGGTGGCCTCTGAATCAGCAATCCCCGGCAAGCAAAATGGATAGCACAAACCATCGCTTCTTTGCACCATGTCCTCGCGGGCTTGAAGGCGTGCTTGAAGGAGAGCTTCATAGCCTTGGCGTGCCCACAACGACCAAGACAGAAGGGGGCGTTGGCTTCAGCGCGTCCTGGTCGACCATGTACTGGGTCAATCTCAACACGCACATCGCCAGCCGTGTGCTGTGGGAAGTGGGCCAGAGTGCCTACAAAACAGAACGCGATGTCTACCACGCCGCCTATGCGCTCGCCTGGCCTGACTGGTTCACGCCGGCTCAGACGATCAAGGTGAAGGTGAGCGCCCGTCGATGTCCCCTCCCCAGCCTGGACTTCCTGACTCTCCGTATCAAAGATGCCGTCTGCGATAAGTTCGCCAAGGCCAAACAGGGGCGCCCCAACGTCGATACGGAACGGCCGGACATCAAGCTCGACGCCTTTCTGGACCAGAACACCGTCACGTTTTATGTGGATACATCCGGCGAACCCCTATTCAAGCGCGGACACCGGATAGGATCGGTCGAAGCACCACTCAGAGAAAACCTGGCGGCGGGAATTTTACGGCTCGCCGGCTGGACTGCGAACGATGTGCTGCTCGATCCCATGTGCGGGAGCGGAACCATCCCTCTCGAAGCTGCCCTCATGGCTCGCCAGATCGCGCCGGGCATCTCACGCAACTTTGGTTTTGAACGATTGCTCCTTCACGACGCACACCAGTGGGATCATCTTCGGAACGCAGCGCTGGCCAAACACGTGGCTCAGGTGCCGACCGCCATCTATGCGTCCGACCGGGATCCGGCGGTGGTGAAGATTGCGCAGCGGATGTTTCAAGGCGCTGGAGTGTCGATAGATGTCCGATTGGAGCAACGCGATATTCTAGACCTGGAAGCGCCGGCAGACACAGGTGTGATGATCATCAATCCACCTTATGGAGTCCGCCTCAGCCGGCCGGACGATCTGGAATCGTTTTACCCCAAGCTGGGCGATTGGCTGAAGCAGCGCTTTACCGGATGGCGCGCCTATGTGCTGACTGGCGATCCCCGATTGTCGAAGCGAATTGGGCTGACGCCGTCCAAACGCATTCCCCTCTTCAACGGCGCATTAGAGTGCCGGCTTTATGAGTTCGTGATCGTCCAAGGCGGAGCCCGACGACGGCTTACGCCATCGGTCAAGATCTAGCCGGAATGGTTTCCGCCACCGCGAAATGTTGACAGAATTGAACCTGGAACGTAGGCTGTGGTCACACAGGAGACGGGCATGGAAAAAGTTTCCCGTTTAACCGCGCAACGAAGATTGAGTCGATTCATGGACGCTTTGCAGCGACAATTGCCCATACTCCGAAAACAGTTTCATGTCCGGTATCTCGGCCTATTTGGTTCGTATGTCCAAGGGATGCCCCGGAGGGACAGTGACCTCGATATCCTCGTTGAATATTCTGAAACGCCCAGCCTGTTCGAGTTCATCGAACTCGAAAACCATTTATCCTCACTTCTAAACGTTAAAGTTGACCTCGTCATGAAGGGAGCACTTAAGCCCCTTATCGGTCGTCATATCCTTAGCGAAGTCGTGGGTCTGTGACGCGCGCACGCGAATTCCTCGACTATCTCGATGATATTCAAGAGGCTACACAGCACATCTCCGAATTCATCGGAAGCATGACCTGGGCCCGGTTCGCACAGGATCAGAAGACTATTTATGCCGTGGTGAGAGCCTTCGAGATTATCGGTGAAGCGGCGAAAAAGATCCCGCCGACCGTACGCAAGCGACATCCGAACGTTCCATGGAAGCAAATGGCCGGGATGCGCGACAAACTGATCCACGAGTACTTTGGAGTCAACTATCAAGTCCTGTGGAAAACCGCCCAAGAAGACATTCCGCCCCTGCTTCCGCTCATCAAGAAGGTTGCGAGGGAAGAATCGAGCAAATCCCGCCGACGTCCGTAACCGCTCACTCATCAGGTCGTTGAAAACCGACCCTTGCCGATGTTCAGAATCCTGGCAGCCACCGGCTATCGTGCCGAAGTCCGCGTGAAAAAAGCCGCCGCCTGACGCCGCCCAAACGCATTCCGCTCCTCAACTTGTGATTCCCCGTACTTGCTAGGGGAATCCTCTTCTCTGGTAGCCTGTGGCGCATGGCGGATCAGAGGGAAGACGAAGTTTGCAAGGGGGCACACTGTGCGTGGCACATCCACTACCATATTGTGTTTCCGGTAAACTGCCGCAAGGCGCTGCTGGATGAGGGGGTGATCGCGATGATCCAGGACACGGCGGCAGAGATTGCGGCTCGGTTTCCGATCGAAATGGAAGTGATTGGAACGGGTACGAATCATATTCATCTGCTCTGCAGTGCCCATCCGAAAATAGCGCTGGGATGGATTGTGCAGATATTCAAGCGCCTCACGGTCCGGGAAATCTTTCGACGGAAGCCTGCCGTCAAACGAGTGCTGTGGGGCGGAGAATTTTTGACCGACGGGTACAATGTGGCGACGGTAGGAGCGCGAGCGAACTGGCAGACGGTCTAGCGGTACGTACAGCGGCAAGGGCAACCCCTCGCAGATC
>NEWS02000007.1:35600-68420 GCA_002869845.2 Nitrospira sp. CG24B
TTATCAAGATACTACATATGGAAGAGATGGGCGCCAGCTCAGCGCAAGCTCTTGGCGGGTGGAGATAAGGACGACTACACGTTAAACCTAAAATACACGATATCCGCTTCCTTGATGACGTAGTCCTTGCCTTCGAGGCGAAATAACCCCTTCTCCTTCACCTTCGCCTCCGACCCACAGGCCAGGAGATCGTCGTAATGATAGACCTCGGCGCGGATGAAGCCGCGTTCCATATCGGAGTGGATTTTGCCCGCGGCTTGCGGTGCTTTCATGCCTTTTGGGATGGGCCAGGCACGAGATTCGATTTCGCCGGCGGTGAAGAAGGTAATCAAGTCCAGTAATGTGTAGGCTTCGCGTGTCAGTCGGACCAGCCCCGATTCGGTCAGCCCGAGTTCTTTCAGGAAGTCCGCCCGCTCGCTGTCCGGCAGCGAAGAAAGTTCCGCTTCGAATTGTCCGCAGATCGTCACGACGCGAGCCCCACGCTTCTCGGCAAAGTCGCGCACCGTCTTGACCATCGCGTCATCCGCGTTCTTCCCTTCGGATACGTTCGCAAGAAAGAGGACCGGCTTGGCGGATAGCAGCTGACATTCGGTGAGGATGACCCGTTCCTCAGCCGTATATGGCAGGTTGCCCAACCACTCGCCTTTGTCGAGCTGACCGATGAGTTTGGCGAGAAACTCCACTTCAAAAGCAGCTTTTTTGTCTCCAGCCCTAACTTTTTTCTCGGTTTTCTGCTTCCGCCGGTCGAGCGTCTCCAGATCGGACAACATCAGTTCGGTTTCGATCACGCCGATATCGCGGAGCGGATCGACACCGCCGCTGACATGGACGACATCGGTGCCCTGGAAACAGCGGACGACATGCAGCAACGCATCGACTTCGCGGATATGGCCGAGGAATTGATTGCCCAATCCTTCGCCTTTGCTGGCTCCTTCCACGAGCCCGGCGATGTCGCGCACTTCCAGCGTGCTGTAGGTGGTTTTCTTCGAAGCGAAAATCTCCGTCAGCTTGAGCAGGCGAGGGTCCGGTACCAGCGCAATGCCGGTGTTCGGATCTACGGTTGCGAATGGATAATTAGCCGCCAAGGCGCCGCTGCCGGTCAATGCATTGAAAACTGTCGTCTTGCCGACGTTCGGCAACCCGATCATGCCGCAACAAAGACCCATTTATGTCGTCCCCTCCCCTTCGTCCACGATCTTCTCTCTGATGTTAAACTGATTCATCGCGACATCCGCCCCACGGTGAATCAAACATTCCAATGCATCGACAGCTCGTCCCAGACAAGGCTCAATGATGGCCATCTCATCCTGGATCACCCGCTCCAATACATAATCGGCAGAATTCTGACCAGGCGCAGGCCGACCGATTCCAATTTTCAATCGGATGAATTCTTGAGTCCCGAGTGCCTCTATGATGGATTTGATCCCGTTGTGTCCCCCATGGCCACCAGATAGCTTAATCCTCAGCCGCCCTGGCTCCAAATCAAGATCGTCGTGTATGACAATGAGTTTATTGGGGGTGAGCTCGAATTCGCGGAAGAGGCCTTTCAAGGGAGGGCCGGTCACATTCATCCAGTCGAGCAAGCCAGCCAGCTCGATCAATTCTCCTCCGAGTCGCCCAGATCCCCGCTGCGCGGTCCCACGCGGCGAAAGTCGAATCGACCATCGAGCGGCGGCCCGCTCGATGGTCCACATGCCGACATTGTGACGGGTCTGGGCATAGGCTTTCCCAGGATTGCCCAGTCCAACGAGCAGACGCAACGTTACTTCTTCTTTTCAGCTTCTTTCTTGTCACCCTTCGGAGCCGCGGCAGCTTCTTTCTTCTCGCCACCCTTGGCATCACCGGCAGGCGCGGCCGCTCCAGCCTTGGCCGGTTCAGCACCCCCAGCGCCGTCAGCTCCTGCTTCTTTGCCTTTCGCCACGACTTCCGGTTCGCCCGCTGCTCCCACACCACTGGTGAGCAAGGCTTCAAGTTTGGCATCCGACATCGGTGCCGCGACACTGACCACCATTTGATCGGCATCATCCAGAAAACGGACACCTTCACGCGCCCCGAGTTCCTTCACATGAATGCCGCTGGCAATAGTCAAAGGGGAGGCATCGACCTCGATGTAATCGGGCAATGCAGCAGGAAGACACTCGACCTGCACATCGCGCATGTTGTGATGCAACACACCACCTTCCTTGACACCGGCCGGAATACCACCAATGATCTTAACTGGAACCTTCACTCTGATCGGTTTGCTCATGGAAATCTCAAAGAGATCCGCGTGGAGGACGGCCCCAGTCACCGGATCCACTTGATAATCACGCAAGAGCGCGGTGCGGTTCGGTTTGGACTTGGCACCGTCCACCGTAAGCGAGATCAACGCAGTACTGCCGGCTTGAGACTTCAAAATTTTAATCAATCCCTCGGGATTGACAGTCAATAACAGGCATTCCCCTTGTCCGTAGAGCACGGCCGGAATTTTCCCTGCCCGCCGCATCGACCGTGCAGCTCCCTTGCCCGCTTGTTCTCTCACGGCCACTGTTAAATCGAATTTCATGATCTTCCTCCGTCTCCTCGACTGCTCGCGCAAGACCCAGTCTCGACTGGGCTACGCAAATAATGAACTCACCGACTCATCTTCATGGATCCGTCTGATGGCTTCGCCTAAGAGAGGCGCCACCGACAACTGATGCAACTTCGGACAGGCCAACTCTTTTCCTCGCAGCGGAATCGTGTTGGTCACCACCACTTGGGACAGACAGGACGTCTGTAACCGTTCCAGCGCCGGGCCGGACAGCACAGCATGCGTGCAGGCCGTGATCACGTCTCGAGCCCCATGATCAAGACAAGCCTGGGCCCCCTGGACAATGGTGCCTGCCGTATCGATCATGTCATCGAGGAGCAACACACTCTTCCCTTGCACATCTCCGATGATGTTCATGATTTGCGCTTGGTTCGGACCTTCACGCCGCTTGTCGATGATCGCCAGGTTCGCCTGAAGGCGTTTGGCAAACGCCCTGGCCCGCTCCACGCCCCCAGCATCGGGCGAGACGACGACCAGATCCACGATTTTTTTCTTCACAATGTAGTCCAGCAACACCGGAAGGGCATACAAATGATCGACCGGCACATTAAAAAACCCCTGGATCTGCCCAGCATGAAGATCCATTGAGAGCACACGATCCGCTCCGGCAGTCGTAATCAAGTCGGCAACGAGCTTCGCCGTGATTGGAACACGCGGTTGGTCCTTGCGGTCCTGACGAGCATATCCAAAATAAGGCACAACGGCAGTGATACGATTGGCCGACGAACGTTTCAACGCATCGATGATGATCAACAACTCCATCAAGGAATCGTTGACCGGTTGACAACAGGACTGCACAACGAACACGTCGGCGCCACGCACATTTTCGTCGATCTTGACCCGAATCTCTCCATCACTGAACGACGAAACTGTCGCTTCACCTAGCTTCTGTCCCAAATAGGCTGCGATCTCTTGGGCAAGCGAAAGATTGGCGTTGCCAGAGAAAATTTTTAGCTCTCTGTTCATGAAGAACGTACTCTGAGCCGCCTTCTCGTTTTTCTCTAACGCGCTGGATTCTCTAGCGGTTCTTGTGCGGTGAGCGACGGTGGTTTTTCTGCAAACCACCCCCCATTTACTGCACACACGACCGGCGAAGCCAATCAAAGGGTGAAACCTTATCGGAAATCACGGGCATCTGTCAACAAACGATCATGGAACGTTTGTCCGGCACGCTCAGAAATCGGAGGGGGTTGAAACCGCATAGACCTTGAGATGGGGTTCAGTCTGAAAACTTGCCTGGGCCTGCCGAGCTGCCGTCTCGTCACGAAACACACCAAAGACCGTGGCCCCACTCCCCGACAATAAAGCCGCCTCGGCCCCTTCGGCCAACAGTTTCTGCTTGATTCTGTAAAGTGCTGGATGGGCCTTGAACACTGCGGTTTCAAAATCGTTTTCAGCCACGTGGAGCACACTCTCCCATGAGAGTGCAGAAGTTTTCCCCAGCGCCGCGTGGGCCTCCGAAAGCGGCCGCACCTCCGTTCGGCTTATGGAAAGCTGCTGATACGCCCACTTTGTTTCGACCGGAAACCCTGGATTCACCAGGACCACCCATCGGCTCCCCTTGATTTGTACGGGGTCCACCTTCTCACCCCTCCCTTCCACAATTGCGGAAGGAGCGAAAAAGAAGAATGGAACGTCGCTTCCAAGTGCTTGGCCAACATGAGCCATCTTCTTCATCGACCACCCTAAATTCAACAGCTGGTTCAGCCCGATAATCGTCGCAGCCGCATCACTACTCCCGCCTCCCAACCCGGCTCCCATCGGAATTCGCTTTGCGAGCACCAGATCCAATCCAATGACTCGTCCACTGTGCTCAAGTACCGCCGCGGCGGCACGATAGACCAGGTTAGAAGGGTCTGTCTTCAACGAAAAGTCATCGCATTGCAAGGTAATGGACGAATGTTTGTCGCTAAGGGAGATTGAGAGCTCGTCCTTCAACTGCACACTCTGCATCAGCGACCAGAGATTATGATAGCCATCTGGCCGACGGTCGAGAATGCGAAGCACGAGATTGATTTTTGCGGGTGCGAAAACGGTAAGAGACGTGGACAAGACGGTCGATCGTAAAGATGGATTAGTCACGACCTCCTTTTATAGCATACTTCTCCAGGCGATACCGAAATGATCTGGCGTTCAGACGGAGCATGCGTGCGGCTTTCTTTTTGACCCATTTTGATCGCTCAAGTGCCTTCAGCAACAAATCCTTTTCGATGCCATTAATAAGCCCCTCAAGATCCAACCCCTCGTCAGTCAGATCCATCGGCATCGCCGTGTGCTGCGACTGCGTCGCAGGTCGATGAAGCCATCCATGCACCTCAGCGTCGGTCACAAGCTCTGCTGTTGCAAATGCGACGACCCGTTCGATCAGATTCTCCAACTCACGAACGTTGCCGCGCCATTCATGACTCAGCAAAACATGCATTGCTTCCTGGCTAATCACAGGTTTGGGCTTGCCGCTTTCTTTTGAAAACCGTTCCAGAAAGTGATTGACCAGTAACGGAATATCGCCGGTACGCATGCGCAAGGGTGGAAGCCGTATAGGGATCACGTCCAACCGATAGTAGAGGTCTTCTCGGAACGAACCATCCGCAACCGCTTTTTCAAGATCTTTGTTGGTGGCGGCTACCACACGCACATCGACCTTGACGTCGTGATTGCCACCGACCCGTCTAAATTCTCGCTCTTGAATCACGCGCAGAAGCTTGACCTGAATGGTAGGAGTCGTATCACCGATCTCATCGAGAAAGATGGTCCCTCCATCGGCCACCTCGAATAATCCGGCTTTGTTGGCAATAGCCCCTGTAAACGAACCCTTCATGTGGCCGAACAGCTCACTCTCCAACAGCGTCTCAGGTACGGCACTGCAGTTAACCGCCACAAACGGCATGACGCTTCTGGCGCTGTTGTAGTGAATCGCACGCGCGACCAACTCTTTTCCTGTTCCACTTTCGCCGCAGATCAGGACATTGCTTTTCGAGTCAGCAACTTTCCGCACGACGTCGAACACCTTCTGCATCGCCTCGCTCTGGCCGACGAGCTGTGCGAATGACGACTGACTTGCCATCTCCCGCTTGAGGAGCATGTTCTCGGTTGTGAGACGCCGTTTTTCCAGCGCATTCCGGATGATCAGTTGAACTTCATCGACCTGGAATGGTTTCGTCAGATAGTCGTACGCGCCTTGCTTCATAGCCTCGACGGCGGAATCCGCGCTGGCAAAGGCCGTGATGATCAGCACGACTGTTTCCGGTGAGGCAGACTTGACGGCCTTCAGAACCTCCATGCCGTCGATCTTCGGCATCCTCAAATCGGTGATGACCAGATCAAAGATTTCTTTATTCAGAAGCTCAACGGCTTCTTCTCCGTCCATGGCGCTGGTCACGGCATACCCAGCCCGTTTGAGCATGATGCTCAATACGTCGCGCAAGCTTTGTTCGTCATCAACGACTAGGATCTTTTCCACGGCTCTCTACCTTCGTGCCAGAGTCGCACTCCTGAATCCGCAGTACGGGGCAAGCAGACGCCAAATCGTGTCCCCTGCCCTTCCTGACTTTCCACTTTGATCCACCCTCCGTGAAGATCGACGATACGATGGACTGCCGCCAACCCCAACCCAGAGCCTCGCCTTTTGGTGGTAAAGAACGGAAGGAATATTTTGCCGAGATTGTTCTTCGGGATGCCTTCTCCGGTATCATGAAATGAGATCTCTACCACCTCAGCCTTTCGCCCGCCGACATCGACCTTTCTCTCTCCCGTCGTGATTGTCAGTTGCCCACCCTTCGGCATGGCATCGAAGGCATTCACCGCCAGATTCCAGAACACTTGTTTCATTTGATCCTGATCCACTTGCGCGGGCAATGCCCCGGTACACGGTGCCGCCGCGATGGTGATATTCGTTCTGCTTCGTGCTTCATGTTGTACCAGATCAAGAGTCTCAGCAAGGACTTTGTTTAAATCGCACTCTGCCAAATTTAGCGCTGGCGGCCTGGCATATTGAAGAAACTCTGTGATGATCGTATCTAGCCGTGTCGCTTCCCGAACTGCAATTTCCATCAAGCGTTGGCTGGTATCATCGGCCAGGAGATCCTTTCGTAGCATTTGCATCGCTCCAGCCAGTGCACCCAAGGGATTCCTAATTTCGTGGGCCATTCCCGCCGACATCTCCCCGAGGCTGGCCAACCACTCCTTCCGCTGCATTTCTTCTTCGAGATCACGGATCTGAGTGAGATCTTTGAACACGCCAACCAGTCCCGTTTGCTCTCCACGCTCATGCAAAGGCGCGAGTGTCATGCCGAGAATCAACCGATTGCCATCGGATCGTTTACACTCCACTTCGAACCGCATGTTGGAGAACACATCTTGCGCGAGATCGTCATCGTGCTGACTGGGATGCCAGTTAAACACTTCCCGCCAGGGACGCCCCTGTACTTGCGCAAAGCTATAACCCGTGGCTTCCTGCGCCGCGGGGTTGAAGGAAGTAATCCGACCCTTCTCTTCGGTCGTAAAGACGCCGCTGCTGATACTGTGAACGATATTCTCATGGAATGCTTGAAGGCGGCTCAGGCCCTGTTCTTTTTCACGAAGCGATTGATCTACCAACCGAAGCTGATCCGCAAGGGCGCCGCTTAAGAAGCCGACGACGAGGAACGCCAGACCGTAGACACCGAACGCATGGAGTGTTTCAGCGGCACTGAGGTCAGCATGAGGCAACCATCCCCAGACTTCAGCAAGGCCGTAGAGCTGCACATTCGTGAGAATCCCAAACAGGATGATGCAGAGGCTGGCCGTCAAAAGGCCCACCCGGCGACGCGGGACCAAACTTGCGACCGTCACACTGATCACATAGAGCACTGCGAACGGACTTTCGATTCCGCCCGTCCTGGCAATCAAGACCGTCTCCAGTAAAAAGTCGACGGCAATCTGAGCCCAGGCAAACTGCACAAGCACTTGAGGAGTAGTCAGTAGCCGGAAAATGAACGCGTAAAGAATCGTGACCGCATAGGTGAAGATGATCAGGGCATAGAACGTTTCAACCCGTTCGCCCTTGGTGACCTGAAATGCGAGGGAAAGCCCTAATAGCAGGGTGACGATAACGACTCGCCACCCCATTAACCGGTAGATTCTTGCTTTGATATCGCCCATGGGCCCACTCGCCGTCATGACGTGATTAGACCCCTACCCACGCTTATCGAGAACTGTGGTGCCGAGATGACATCGAGGTAGGGTCTATTCAGCTCCTAACGACCAGAGTCAGCCTTCTGCAATGGATATATTCCTGCGAAACAAACGCATCCGTGTTCATGAGCTGATTGCCTGGGCCATCGTGAAGATGGGCAGATACATGGCCACCACGATGAATCCGATGAGGACTCCGAGAAAAACCATCATCATCGGTTCCAGCAATGCAGTCAGCGAGGCAACCGCCTGATCCACCTCGTCCTCGTAAAAATCTGCGATTTTCCCTAACATGGCGTCGAGCGCACCCGTTGATTCGCCAACTGCAATCATGTGTGTCACCATCTTCGGGAATACCTGACTTTTCGCGAGAGGCTCGGAAATCGTCTTGCCTCCGCTGATACTCACCCTCGCGTTGATTAGAGCTTCTTCAATGATTTTGTTACCCGACGTCTTCGCGCAAATCGTCAAGGCGTCCAATAACGGCACGCCGCTGGTTATGAGCGTCCCCAACGTTCTCGTGAACTTCGCTACCGACGCCTTTCGCACTAAATCTCCAAAAACAGGCAGCTTGAGGAGCAACTTATCCATCTGGTACTTTCCCTTGGCCGTTGCATAGTATTTCTTGAACGCGACGACTGCGAGAATGCCCCCACCAAGAATGATGTACCAGCTCGACTGAGCAAAATTACTCATATCAATCACGAGCTGAGTGGGACCAGGAAGCGCCACCTTTCCACCGGACATATCTTTGAACATCTTCTCAAACACCGGAATCACGAAGATCATTAATACGGCAATCACGATAAAGGCGATTCCCAAAATCGACGCCGGGTACACCATGGCGCTCTTGATTTGCCCCTTCAATTTCATCGCTTTTTCAATATACTTGGAAAGTCGACCAAGAATGGTATCGAGCAACCCCCCCACTTCGCCCGCATGCACCATGTTGACATACAGATCATCAAAAACTTTGGGGTGCCTGCGGAGGGCATCTGAAAACGTCGAGCCTCCCTCGACTTGAACTTTGATCGCACCCACAGACTTTCTCAGCGCTGCATTCTCTGATTGGTTCGATAGGATTTCTAGACACTGAATCAAGGGCAACCCAGCATTAATCATGGTCCCAAACTGCCTGGTAAAAACGACCAAGTCCTTTTCGCTCACTCCGCCACCAAGCTTAAAACTGAATCCCTCTTGGGCCGCCTTCTCCTCAAGGCTCGTCACCACCACGCTTTGTTTGCGTAGTTGCTCCACCGCTTCATCGCGCGACTTCGCGACGAGTTCACCCTTTTTCACCGCTCCGGACTTGCTCCGCCCAACATATGCAAACGTGGCCATAGATTCTCGTCCTGTTATGGCTCCCTGAGCCGGTTATACGGGAAAGCTAAGACTACGAAGCGAGTCTACTGGGGGGTCGGAAACCTGTCAAAAACAATTGAATTATTTACCGGACGACCGAAGAGGTCGTATTTGCAACCGAGATCATTAGGCAGGCGGAGGCGCCACATTCGTGTCGCGATACCCTCGATAAAGGTAATGTAACCCTGAGGCCAGAGTGAATCCAACCATGAGGACAACGAGTGGAGTAAGCATGGAGCGGTCGAGCCCTCGCCATGTTAAAAGGACAATCAACAGGACGTAGCTCAACTGAAACAACGTCGTTCCTTTTCCCAAGAACGTCGGTGTCACATTAATCGGTGTATTGGTGACGTGAGCCACCACAGTTCCCAGTAGAAGAATAATGTCCCGGCTCACGACTAGGATGACCAGCCAGGACGGCACCAAATGCAGCATCGCCAGCGAGATGAAACTCGACGTCAGCAGCAGCTTGTCTGCCAGAGGGTCAAGTACGGTCCCTAATCGTGTGCGCTGATTCAGTTTGCGTGCAAGATAACCGTCAATGGCATCCGTCAGTCCGGCGATGAGTAGTGTCGAGAGTGCGAACCCATATGAGCCGTAGGTCATGAACCCTATGTAGACGGGGATCAGAAGGATGCGAAGGATCGTGAGGCTATTGGGGATATTCATGGGATGGAATTAGCCGCGCCTCTGACTGGATGAGGGGTGGCATCATAGTAATCGACGCGACGCTTGTCAACGAGTTGCAGGCTGTATTGATGACCTTCTATAATTAAGAGATATAGACTTGTCGTCAATTGTTATTTCTGGGGGATTAAGAAAGCATGAGCACATTGCCACTGATGTTTAAGAAAGAAGGATTGGTCGAGAAACATCAGCTTGAAGGAGTTGATCCGAGTGATCGATATTTCAACCGCACCATTCTGGTCAATCGGACCCCATCGGGATACTCAGGGAAGATTATGTATGAAGCCTTCGTTGTTGAGAGTCGCTCTCACTCGACCATTGCCGCAACAGTGAAAGAATTAGTGGATAAACTTCAGGGGTTCGGGTTCACTCGCATGAGAACGCGGGCCAATTTTAAGGGAACTCGCTATCTCGCCGAAAAAGAAACGTGGCTTGACTACCCAGATCGAGCTTAAATCGAACCGATGAATTCCTCATACACCAGATCATGAATCGCCGGACGAAACTCACGAATCGCTTCATTCCTGCTCGATGGATGCACTCGATTTGAGAGCAGAACGACCTCCAGTTCTCGCATGGGGTCGATCCAGAGGGAAGTCCCCGTATAGCCGAGATGGCCAAATGATTGAGTTGCGAAGTGGCATCCTGCGGATGAAGGAACTGACGGTGTATCCCACCCAAGCGCCCAACTGGAAGATCCTTCCAGTTTCTGTCTTCGCGTAAATTCATGGACCATAGCCCGATCGAGAATTGTCACTCGGCCATGATACGCTCCCAACCACTCGCCTGAGATCGCCAACACTGCGTCTACAGTCCCAAACAGCCCGGCATGACCAGCCTCACCACCCAACGCAGCTGCATTCTGATCGTGGACTTCTCCACATAAGAGATGTCCTCGCCATTGATCAATTTCCGTCGGCGCTACACCACCTATATCGGCATCTAGGCTATTAGAAAATGCACGGTGCTGTCCGGGCAGGATAAATCCGATTTGGGGCTCCCCCAATGGGTACACAATGTGGTCAAGAAAATATTCGCTCATTGATTGTCCGCTGATTCGCTCAATAATAAAGCCGAGCAACATGAAGCCGAGATCACTGTACAGGCTGCGCGTGCCCCGTTCATATACCGGCGTCTCAGACTGAATGAGGCGAAGCATAGCCCGTTTGGCCTGCTCTCGCTCTCCAGCCGACGAAGGGATTGCTCCATCCGGTCTGAGCTGTTCATAGAATCCCCGCCAGCCAGGCAAACCGGAAGAATGCGTCAGTAGGTGGCGAATCGTCGCAGAGCCGATAAAGGTATCGACACATTCTGAAAGATGGTCGGCCACACAATCATCAAGCCGGCAATGGCCTTTCTGCATTAACAAAACGAGGGCCGTAACGGTGGCCAACGGTTTTGTCAACGAAGCCAGATCATAAATTGTGGAGGGGCTGACGAAAGATCCTGGAGGGACGGTTGAAAGATGACCAGCATGAAAGCGAGAAGTCGGTCTATTGCCACACCGCACCGCCAATACGGCCCCCGGAAAGACCCCGTCGGTAACGGCTCGATCGAGTGCTTCTTGGATCACACTAAGATTGGGCATCGGGATGAGGGTGATGGGACATGCTCAGGGGTAATGATCACGCATGACGCATGCGGTAGCGCTCTCACCCCGAACGGTCAACGGGTAGGGCTTGATTCCCCTTCCAGCTTTTCTTCCTGCATGACGTTATGATCCTGGTACGCTTCACTGGCTTCCACGTCCAACATCCGCTCGAAGGTATGAAGCGTCGCCCGCATCCGCTCAACCATGAGCAGCCGCTGCTTCTGCAACAGAGACAGGTCTCGCTGTGTGCTTCCTAGCTCCACTCGCGCTTGTCGGAATAACTCGCTGGCTTTCAGTTCCGCCTCTTTGACGATCAACTCGGCATCGCGTTGCGCGCTTCGCTTGACATCCTCGGCCAAGGACTGCGCCGAGATCAATGTGGTAGACAAAGTCGCCTCGGTCCGTTTGAGATCCGAGACTTGCTGTTCAAGCGTCATAATTCGATCACGCAACGTGGCATTATCACGATTTAGGTATTCGACGGTTTGGGCAATCTCTTCTAGAAAGCGGTTGACCTCTTCACGGTCATAGCCACGAAGCTTAACTTGAAAGACCATCTGTTGAATGTCGAGTGGTGTGATCTTCATGGCATCTCCCATTCGTTGAATCAATTCATCCGTACCGCGAGGTCCTTAATCGACTGTACGACCGCAATCTGCAAAAACCAGATAGTCACGATGACGATCAATGGTGACCAATCCATGCCCATCCCCGAGCCCACTCTCCGCCGGATCGGGACCAAAATTGGTTCAGTGACTCGGGTAAGGAATTGAACGATTGGATTCCACGGATCCGGATTCACCCAAGAAATCAACGCTCGAGCAATGACGATCCAGCTATAGAACGTCAGCGCATAATCAAGTACCGTGGCCAGCCCTAATAGCGTATTTCCTACGACAAACATCAGCCTCCGAGCTCCTGAGAACGTTTCGTTGCGGCCTCAACGGCGTCGATCAACAGACCCCGGAGGCCTCCCTGTTCCAACCGATGCAAACCCGCAATGGTCGTTCCGCCAGGAGATACCACCTGATCCTTGAGCTGCGCCGGATGCTGCCTGGTTTCCAGGACCATCCGTGCCGCGCCCAAAACGGTCTGCGCGGCAAGGAGACTGGCTGTTTCTCGCGACAACCCCATCTTGACGCCGCCATCGGCCATCGCTTCAATCATGAGAAAGACGTACGCCGGTCCGCTTCCGCTCAAGCCGGTCACAGCATCCATGAAGCACTCATCGACAGACACTACCCGACCAACCGACTCAAAGAGCTGTCGCGTACATGCCACTTCGCTCTCCCCTACCCCGGGACCAATTGCCAAGGCAGTCATCCCTTCACCGACCATCGCCGGCGTATTCGGCATTGCGCGAATGACGCGAGCCTGCGGCCCACAAGCCTCAATAATTTGTTTGAGTGGCACTCCTGCTACCACTGAGATCACAAGCCGTTTCGCCAACCCCTTCCCGATCTCCTTGAGGGCTGCGGCCGTTACCCGAGGTTTCACGGCCAACACAATGACATCTCCCGAGACTACTGCCTCATGATTCGTGGCACTAATCTGAACACCATATTGCTGCTTGAGATGATCCCGGCGGACCGTATCTGGATCAGCAACATAGATCTGCTCGGCCTTGTAGCCCCCAGAGGACAGCACCCCACTGATCAATGCCTCCGCCATTCGCCCACCGCCCACAAACGAGATGTTAGGCATGACTGTTGGACTAGACATGCCGCGCTCCAAAGATGGCGGTGCCAACTCGGACCAATGTCGCCCCTTCCTCAATGGCGACGTCAAAATCGTTTGACATTCCCATTGACAGCTCATCCATCCTTACAGATGGTAAGTCTAAAGCCTCGATCTGTCGAGCCAGTCCATGGAGTGTGCGGAAATACGGCCTGGCCGAATCCTGACCAGCGCTCGGCGGAGGAATCGTCATGAGGCCTTTGATACACACATGAGAGAGTTGCGCCATCATGGGTACCGATCGTACCACGTCATCAGGATGAAACCCTGCCTTTGTCGGTTCTCTCCCGACATTCACTTCCAATAAGATATTCTGCCGACAACCGGCTTCCTCTGCGCGGCGATTGATTTCTTGCGCGAGGTCTACCGTATCCACCGAATGAATGAGGTCAAATCGACCGATCACAGACCGTACCTTCCTCCGTTGCAGCTGTCCGATAAAATGCCAGTGAACCGGTGCCTGGGTGAACATGGCTATTTTAGGGAGCGCTTCCTGTACCCGATTTTCACCCAAAATGGACAGACCGGCGCGCACGCCTTCTGCAATATGTTCAACCGTCACGGTCTTCGTCGCGGCCACAAGTCGCACCGTACCGGCAGGACGTCCGGCTTTTTCCTCCGCCGACCGAATCTTCGTCAGAATCGATTGAACACGTTTTGCGATCGTTTCAGGGGTGAGCGGTTCCATGGTCCTTTCGCACAAGTCGTGGCCGCCCATTCAGCGAACCGTTCTTATTCTAAAGGAAGCGTTTCAGAATTGGCAGAGTCTCTCTTATACTCGCTTCACCGGCAACCCAATGGCACTGACCATGGTCCCGTTGACCTTCCCCTCACGCCGGTAGGAAAAAAAAAGGTCTTTGTGGCAAATCGTACAGACGTTGACTGTGGTGATGGACTTCGGAGACATCCCGATGGCCTGCGCCTGTTCTTTGACGAGTGCTTTCAAATCAAGATGCGCTCTTCCTTCTCTCTCCGTTCGAACCACCTTCTTCCAATCTTGAAATCCCTGACATAGGCGGTCAAGAACCGGCTCATCCACTTCATAGCAGCAAACCCCGGCAGATGGACCGATACTGATCCGCACATGCTCCAGACGCGAGCCAAAGCGAGACTCTAACAAGGCCAAGGTTTTGGGAACAATGCCGGCAACCGCTCCTCGCCAGCCGGCATGAACTGCAGCCACAACCCGACGCTTAGGATCATGCATGAGAATCGGGACACAATCTGCCGTCCGTACCGCCACCATAATACCAGGTTGATCGGTAACCAAGGCATCCCAACTTCCCACAAATCGGTCAGTCGGGGCTAGGACACGATCCACCACCAACGCCTCCGTCCCATGAACTTGCTTCACTGAAAGCGTCCATGACGACGATGCCGACCCTGCTATCCCCCTCCGCGGGATTCCTGCTTCAAGGCCAAGACCCATGGCATGCCGTCGAGTCCCGAAAAAATGTCGAACCTGAGTCCCGGCATCCGCAAACGCCGGCACGGTAATAACCGATGAGCTTGCCATAATCACATTCCCTGCCTCATCCCGTGAAGATCGGCACGCGATCAGTCTGTTTGTTTGCGAAGAAAGGTCGGCACATCCCATTCATCTTCTGCAGTCATCACCGTTCGGTCCATGGACTCTCGCACATCGTTCATTCTTCTCAAAAAGGTGGGGCGATCGAGGTCTTTTATCGGTCGATCTGCCGCTAGTGAGGCACCCATACTGGCTAACGCTGAGGGAACAGGTTTAGCCGGTCGACTTGCGCCTCTATCAACTCCGATTGCGACTGCCGCTGTATCCTCTTCTCGTTCAAACCCGGTTGCGATCACCGTAATGATAAGTTCCTCGCCCATGTCCGGGTTGATGACCTGGCCGACAATGATGTTGGCTTCGGGATCCGCTGTCTGTTGGATGATCGAGGCGGCTTCTTCGATCTCGTGCAGCGACATGCTGGGGCCTCCCGTAATGTTTAGAAGGACACCGCAGGCCCCCTCGACACTGCCTTCTTCCAGGAGAGGACTGCACATAGCCTTTTGCGCCGCTTCGATCGCCCGATTCGGTCCATAGGACACGCCCATACCCATGACCGCTCGTCCTGTGTGTGACATCACGGTCCGAACATCGGCAAAATCGACGTTCACATGTCCTGTGGTCGTAATGACGTCGGCGATACCCTGGATCGCTTGGCGCAACACATCATCCGCGACTTTGAATGCCTCCAGAAGCGGGGTTGATTTATCGACAATCCCTAGCAGCCGCTGGTTCGGGATCACGAGCAAGGTATCGACATGCCGACGCAAATCCCGGATTCCTTCTTCCGCATGCTTGTGTCGCCGCTGGCCTTCATACTGAAACGGTTTTGTAACGACGCCTACCGTAAGGATACCCATTTCGCGGGCAATGCTGGCCACAATGGGGGCGGCTCCTGTGCCGGTTCCTCCTCCCATCCCAGCCGTGACGAAGACCATATCGGCCCCTTCGAGACATTCTCGAATATGCTCTTTACTTTCAAGCGCGGCATCTCGACCGATCTCCGGTTTTGCCCCCGCACCCAACCCCCGGGTACGTTCCGGCCCGAGTTGGATCTTATACGGTGCCAACGACCGATCAAGCGCCTGAAGATCGGTGTTCCCGGCGATAAAATCGACGCGTGCGAGTCCAGAGGTGATCATCGTGTTGATCGCGTTGCACCCGGCACCACCAATTCCGATCACCTTGATGCGGACCGGCGACAACATATCTTCTTGAAATGAGAACATTGGGACACCTCCTCACAGCGCCTCGCACGACGACCTGCCTGCCGCCCGCAAGGGTTCTAACGGTTAAAAGACCTCTGACACCCACTTCGTCCACCCGCGCATTTTTGCCCAGGGCCCTCCATTGCGCAGCCCGGCCGTTTCTAATTCACTGACATGTCTTCGGGCGTGTAACAATAGACCGACCCCGGTCGAATGACTGGGATGGCCGACAGTTTCTCGTAACCCTCCGACACCGGAAGGTATGCCTCGGCGTGCCGGCAAGTTCAAAACCTTCTCCGCGGCGTCGGGCATGCCCTCCAATAGCGATGTGCCCCCGGTAATCACGACACCGGCCCCCAATATTCCTTCATAGCCGGCACGTGCAATTTCTCTTCGGACGAGCTCAAACATCTCCTCAACGCGCGGCTCTAAAATCTCGGCAATATCTCGCCGGGAAAACGTTCGAGCTGGCCGATCTCCGACAGACGGTACTTCGATGATCTGATGCCCTGTCAGCAACTCAGTACGCGCAACACCGTACTGCGTCTTGATCTTCTCAGCCTCAGTCTGTGAAGTGTGGAGAACGAAGGCCAAGTCCTTCGTCAAATTTTGGCCGCCAATGGGAAGGACCGCTGAGTGACGGATGCTGCCATCCAGGAAAATCGCTAAATCCGTTGTCCCGCCTCCTAGGTCCACCATTGCCACACCCAAATCACGCTCTTCTTGCCCCAATACGGCTTCACTGGAAGCGAGCGGCTGCAGAATAATGTCCACGACATCGAGTCCCGCTCGATTCACGCACTTCACAATATTCTGCGCGGATGTCACGGCACCGGTGATGACATGGACGTTCACTTCCAAGCGATTGCCAGAAAGGCCTAATGGTTCGCGCACACCTTCCTGCCCATCGATCATGAACTCTCGCGGTAGCACGTGAAGAATCCTGCGTTCGTGGGGAATGACAGCGAGAGTACGGGCGCTTTCAATGGCACGCTGGATATCTTCGCGCGTCACCTCGGCTCGCTTTAGCGCCACGACGCCCTTGCAGTTTTCAGCAGAAATGTGGCTACCCGCGATACCGGTGTAGACCGAATTGATCTGGACAGCCGCCATCAATTCCGCCTCTTCGACTGCTTTCTTGATGGATTCGACGGTGCTTTCGATGTTGACAACGACTCCCTTACGTAGGCCAAGGGAAGGACTCGATCCGACGCCGATAATACTGATCCCTCCAGCATCGGTCATCTCCGCCACGATCGCGCAGATCTTCGTGGTTCCGATGTCGAGACCGACCAGAATTTGATCCCGTTTCGGCACCGCGATCACCCTCCTTCCCGTACGACAATCCGATTTTCGTACCGGAGATCCACTTCATTCCCTCCACGTCCGCGACCGTCAAAGTTCAGGGTCTTGAGTGTCGGTTTGACGCGTTGGAACCGTTCCCACTGCTCTCCAACCGTTGCCTCCCCGAACTGAAATCGCACTCCCTGTACAAGCGCGATGAGGTTTGACGGGTTTTCGGCGTTTACTTGTAGCCGACCTTCGAAAGTTTGCCCGACCAAACGTGCAAGCTCGATGCCCGACGCGATGACCTGTTTTACCGATTCAGCCTCTTCCAGCAAACCTTTGGAATTGATTCCCGTCACAAGAGGCAACGCATCATCATCGGTCTGACCGAGCCTGGTCAGCACATGCCCCTCCGCATCAGTCAGAAAGTTCTGAGAGTCGGCACGGATGACCGCGGCTGGTTTTCGCTCAACCAGGGATATACGTAACTCATGAAACAGAACGCGGGTCACTTCGGCTTCTTTGACCCACGGATGAGATTCCACCTGCTCCTTAATAACGCTCGTGACAATATGGTGGAGGCCAGTGCCAGATTTCACCTTCGCAAGATCGAGCACTTTCTGCCTATCGATGTGGTGGCCTCCTTCGATTGTAATGGTCTTGATTTCTAGCAATGCTTGAAGCGCAGGGTCAGCGTATTTCACACTCATCATGATGACCCCTGCTACGAGCACCGTACCGAGTACCACGCCAATCCATCGAGTCAGGGTCTTTCGTCTGGCTGTTGCCCCCAGGTGGGCTTCCCTCCCCGCTCTCTCTCCTTGCGGATCCTTCCACTGATTTTTTCGTGGCTCCACGGGAGAAGGTCGCCGCTTTCTTCCCAAGAGTCGCATCACACTCACTCCTTCGGCACTACCTGCGCAAAGCGATTCGCACGATCGAGGGCCGACTGCAGAATCCGTTCGACTAAAGCATCGTACGCAATCCCAACGTGAGCGGCGGCCATGGGCAAAAGACTCGTCTCCGTCATGCCGGGAACCGTATTGATCTCCAAGACATAGGGCCGACCTCTCGGAGTGATCCGAAAATCCACGCGAGCAGCCCCCTCGCACTCCAACGCCTCGTAGGTTCGCCTCGCTAATTCACTGATGTGGCGCATCACCTTGGGAGGGAACGGAGCGGGACAGAGATACTGAGTCTTGCCCTTCTGATACTTTGCCGAGAAGTCGTAAAAACCCTCAGGCGCCACGATTTCAATGGCAGGGAGCACGGTGGGACCTTCCGCCGTTGTTCCCAGAATGGAAACGGCAGCTTCATGTCCGGGGATATAACTCTCCACCATCGCCTCTGGATCATAACGATGCGCAAGAGCGAGCGCCTCCTTCCATTGGGTGCGGCGACGCACGATCGTCACCCCGATCGTAGAACCCTGCGAAACCGGCTTGACGACAATCGGCAATTTCAGTTTGGTCTGCCTCAGAACCTTTGCCAATGACGACCTGTCACATTCCCGCACAACGGTTCCGGCAGGTAGCGGGACACCATGTGCGGCCAATAGCATTTTCGTAGCGGCCTTGTGCATGCCTACGGCACTCGCACGCACACCGGACCCGGTATAGGGAATTCCCAATGTCTCGAGAAATCCCTGGATGGTTCCGTCTTCACCTCCCGGTCCGTGCAGCGAGAGAAACGCAATGGCGACTTTTTGATCCTCTAAATCTCGATGCAGACGATCGGTGACATCGATGGCCACCGCATCGTATCCTTGGCGGATCAGGGCTTGATGAACAGCCTGACCGGTCTTGAGTGAAATATCCCGCTCTGAAGAGCGTCCTCCCATGAGCACGCCGATCCGGGCATTTGTTAGACGACCCCTGGTCACAACGACTCCCTTCGCTACACTTCACCCACGATTTTCAACTCCAGCTCCAATTTGATCCCCGTCTTTCGCACGATTCCCGTACGTATCTTCTTGATAAGCGAGAGGACGTCGGAGGCACTGGCCTGTCCTTGATTCACAATAAAATTGGCATGCTTTGTCGAAACCTGCGCATCACCGACGGATGTGCCCTTGAACCCTGTCGCTTCAACAACTCGCCCTGCCGAATCGTTCAGCGGGTTCTTGAACACACAGCCGGCGCTCGGTAGCGTGAGCGGCTGCGTATCACGGCGGTAGTGGAGATAGTCTTTCACGACCTTTTCGATATCTGCTCGCACTCCCGACCTCAGTTGCAGCCATACTCCGACCACCACACCCAGCGGCAATGTCGCCCGACGATACCCAAATTCGATCGTCTCTGCGGGACAGTCCATCAGTGCGCCTTTCGGCGACACAATCCGAACGGCTTTCACTGAGTCTTTCATCTCACCGAGTCGTGTCCCTGCGTTCATGACGACACAGCCTGCGACAGTGCCAGGGATACCGGCCGCCCACTCCAATCCCGCCAGAGACCGGCGGATGGCATGGCCAATCAGGGTCGGCATGCCGACACCGCCTTCGGCATACAACACGGATCCTGGTTCTTCTTTGATCGCGCGTAATTTCCCCAAACTAACCACCACACCTCGAATGCCTTTGTCCCGAACCAGGAGGTTGGTGCCACCCAACACAAAGATCGGAAGATTCTGCTCTTGCGTCTGCCTGACGAGCTGGACGACATCCTCCACATCTGCCGGCTCCACCAACACATCAGCTGGGCCACCGATGTGGAATGACGTGTACTCTCTAAGCGGCGCATTGAAGCGAACCACCCCTCGAACGTCGGCCACGGCAGACTCCAATCTGCGCTGCGTCCGCATTGGTCGTCCCTTCGTTCCAACTGTGTGCATCAATGCACCATGGGCCATCAAGCAGACTCGAGCCGTGCAAGAATCCCGGTTCCAGCCTTCCAGATATCGCCCGCCCCCAACGTAAGAACGAGATCACCCGGTCTGAGATGAGGCAATACCTGATCCGGTAACGTTTCTTTGCGCTCGAGGAAGGTCACAGATGGATGTCCTGCCGACTTGATCGTTTCGGCAAGGGCCGCTCCAGAAACTCCCGGTATCGGTGATTCACCGGCCGGATAAATTTCTGTCATAAACAGCATATCAGCGTGCGCAAAGGCATCCGCAAACTCTCCAATGCAATCCCGTGTCCGGCTATATCGATGCGGCTGGAAAATGACCACCAATCGACGATCCCAACCCTGCTTGGCAGCCGCCAGGGTCGCTTTCACCTCGGTGGGATGGTGGCCGTAGTCATCGACCACCATGATACCGCCGGCTTCACCTCGCAAATGAAACCGCCGTTCGACTCCCGTGAAGGCCGCCAACCCCTTGCGAATCAGGTCGACAGGAATCTCCAGCTCGATGCCGATCGCGATGGCCACCAACGCGTTGGACACGTTGTGGATCCCCGGCACAGCCAGGCGGAAGGGACCAAGATGCTTCCCACGAAAATGCGCCCGGAACTCGGCACTCCATTGCCTCAAGTTGATGTCGGTTGCCTTGAAATCGGGTGCCGCCCCATCTCGATCGCGAAGTCCGTACGTGTGATACCGCTTGACCAGGCGAGGGAACAGTGCGGCCAGATGATCGTCATCGGCACACAAGACCGCCACGCCGTAAAATGGAATTTTGTTGATGAATTCCAGAAAGCTTTCGGTGATGCGTTCCATCGACCCATAGTGATCAAGGTGCTCACGGTCCAGATTGGTCACCGCCACGATGGTCGGAGAGAGGCGAAGAAATGATCCATCACTTTCGTCCGCTTCCGCCACGAGCAAGTCGCCTCGTCCAAGCCGTGCATGACTGCCCAAGGCATTGACCTTGCCCCCAATGACCATTGTGGGGTCGAGGCCACCTTGCGCCAACACGTTTGCGACCATCGATGTCGTCGTGGTCTTTCCATGGGCACCGGCGATGGCTACCCCAAACTTCAGACGCATCAGCTCCGCCAACATCTCCGCCCGCGGAATCACTGGAATCTGCTTGGCCTTCGCCGCCACAACTTCCGGGTTTCCCGTCGCCACGGCGGAGGAAATGACCACGACTTGCGCCTCTCCCACATTGGACTCCTGATGCCCAATGAACACTTTCCCACCGAGTTCTTCCAGTCGCCTCGTCGTCTCCGAAACGTTCAGATCTGAACCGGTCACCTTGTATCCCATCGTGAGCAGCACTTCTGCGATGCCACTCATGCCGGCCCCGCCGATTCCGACGAGATGAATCTGCTGTATTTTTCGAAATAGTGTCATGCGAGCCTGCCTTTGTCGTGCCGCTGAAGGCTGTGATCGAATCCCCTGTTCACCAACAACACTAACCTCCGGTCGCTCGAGTAGATTGGTTGATGTCATGTGTCACTCCCATGAGCGTGTAACATTCACCGACGATCACTTCGCCGGCATCAATTCGTCTCATCTCCACACTCTTCCGTTGCATTGTCCTCAGCCGTTGCGGATCCGACAAGACAGCGTGGATCATCTCACTCAGTTTTACTCCGGTGAGATCGGCCTGCGGAAACACAATGGCTCCTCCCGCTGCCTCCATCGCCCGTGCATTCTTCATCTGATGATCATAGATCGCCGTCGGCAACGGAATCAGAATCGCAGCTTTTCCGCAGGCCGTCAGTTCGGCGATGGTCATCGCGCCAGCACGCGCCACCACCAGATCGGCTGCCCGAAGAACAGCCGGCATATCGTAGAGAAACGGGACAATCTTGGCGTGGATACCCAATGTCCGGTACGTTTCACTGACTCGCTCGTAATCTCCCTCGCCCGTCTGATGCGTGATGGTCAGGCCTGGAAACCGTTGGCTCAGCAGGGGCAATCCTTCCAATACCGCGCTGTTGATGGCCCTAGCCCCCTGGCTCCCACCAAAAATCAGCAGGTGCTGGCCACCTTGCTTGGTTGGCGCGCTGTTGTCTGGTTGCACCAAAAACTCCTGTCGAATCGGTGTCCCGACGACGCGCACCTTCCGCCGGTCAAAGGAAGTCCCGGCCGACTCAAATGCCAAAAAAATCCGCTGCGCAAAAGGAGCGACGACTTTGTTGGCCAATCCGGGATAGGCATTTGGCTCCAGAATCACCCGGGCAATTCCTTTCAAGGCAGCAGCAGCTAACATGGTCGGACTCGTGTAGCCCCCCACCCCGATCACGAGATCAGCCTGCCGCCGCTGCAGAAGTTCCAGTGATTGCCAAATCCCAACAGGCACGGAAAAGACTCCCCGCATGACATCCAGTAGCCCCTTTCCCATCACCGGCTTGGCGGTAATCATCGCCAGTTCAAACCCTTCATGCGCGAGGACCTTCGATTCAACCCCTCGTGTCGTCCCAACAAAGAGAATCTTCGTAGAAGGGGCACGACGCTGAAATTCACGCGCCAAGGCAACCGCTGGATACAGATGCCCACCGGTCCCTCCGGCGGCGATAACAATGGTCATCGTCGCCGCACCCAGCCGCGCCCACTTCGTTGTCTCATCTCCTCCTGCCCTGCCTGGCGATCCCGCGAGATATTCAGCAAGATCCCCACTCCTACCAGACTCATGACCAAGGAAGATCCCCCATAACTGACGAACGGCAATGTCAGTCCTTTGGTCGGCAAGAGTCCCGTGACCACAGAGGCGTTGATTAACGCTTGAACGGCAATGAGCAACGTGATCCCCATGCCGAGATACCGACCAAACGGCATTTGTGCGCGCGCCGCGATCTGAAAGCCGCGGATGGCGAACACAGCAAAGAGTAGAATAATGATTCCTGCACCTACCAATCCAAGCTCCTCTCCCATCAACGCTAAGACAAAATCGGTGTGGGCTTCTGGGAGGAAAAAGAGCTTTTGTTTGCCCTCGCCCAACCCGACTCCGAACAATCCCCCGCTGCCAAACGCAAGCAACGATTGATTGATCTGAAAACCCGATCCAGTCGGATCCTGCTCCGGATTGAGAAACGCAAGAAGCCGCTTCCAGCGATAGGGCGACAGCCAAATCAATACCGCCATCGCGACCAGCGCCACCGGTACGAGCCTGAAGAGATGGGATATTCGCGCCCCGCCAAGAAATAACATCCCCGCTGTAACCAATCCGATCACCACGATGGTCCCGAGATCTGGCTCCCGTAGAACTAAACCGCTGAGGAGACCGATCACCGCAACCGCCGGCATGACCCCATCGCGAAAACTCTGGAGCCGATCCTCCTTTTTGGCCAGATACGCCGCGAGATAAATCACGGTGACCAGCTTGACCATTTCGACCGGCTGAATTGAAATCGGTCCAAGGCGCAGCCATCGTCTGGCCCCCTTGATCTCCACCCCGACCGACGGAATCAACACCAGGACCAACAACACGGTGATGAGACCAAGAAGCGGAAGCGCCAATCGCTTCCACCACACATAGTCGATCCGAGACACCACATGGAGAAGTGCTAGCCCGAATGCTAGCCACGCTAGTTGCCGCTTCAGAAAGTACCACGAGTCGTGAAAGCGCTTGTTTTCTCCAGCCACCACGGCGCTTGCGCTGAACACCATCACTAGACCCACGAGCGCCAGGGTCACGGTGACGATCAACAAGAGATGATCGAACGTCACCTGCTTCGTGGCCTTCGGGCTGGGAGTGGACCATGGCAGCGTCAGGGTCCCTGCAGATCTCTGCGCCATTGGTAAGTATCAATTCTCCTCTGCCTCGCCGTCAGCTACGCGGGCAACGATTGCACGAGTGCTTTAAACTGACGGCCTCGATCCTGGTAATCCGCAAACATATCGAAACTGGCACAGGCTGGTGACAGCAACACCACCTCGCCGACACCGGCGCCCGCTGCCGCCAACTCAATGGCCTGCTTCAAGGTGTCAGCCCGTTCGACCGCCTGATAACCTTCCATCGCCTTCGCAATCAGCGGCGCCGCTTCACCGATCAGGATGAGTCGCTTCACTCTCCGTCGAATGGCGGGCGCTAACCGAGAAAAATCTCCGCCCTTGTCTCGCCCCCCGGCGATCAGCCAAATCGGCTGCTCGATACTTTCCAACGCTTTGAGAGTCGCATCCACATTGGTCCCTTTCGAGTCGTTGATAAAGCAGGTGCCTCGGCGCTCACGAACCACCTCCAACGCATGTTCCAAGCCAGGAAACTCTCTAAGAACCTGACGAACAACACTGAGAGGGCACCCGCTCAATAGTGCGTAAGTGGCAGCCACCATGGCGTTTTCTACGTTGTGATCGCCGATGATCTTGATCTCGCTCCGAGCACAGATCTCCTGAGTCTGCCCGCCAATGGTGGTCATGAGACGATCTCGATCGAGATAAGTCCCTCCGTCCAAATCAGGCGGTAACGTCTGAGTCCTCGTGAAACCCAGTACCCGAGCCCTCGCACTCCGCCGCAACAGAGCCACCCTTGAATCATCCAGATTGAAGAGGGCATAGTCGGACGGAGTTTGATTCTCGAAAATTCTGTTTTTCGCCGCGATGTATTCGTCGATTGACTCATAGCGATCCTGATGGTCCACTGTCACGTTGAGAATCGAGGCGATCCATGGATGAAACTGCTCCACGGTTTCCAGTTGGAAGCTGGACACTTCCGCCACCAACGCGTCGTACGGGCATGAGCGGCCTGCCTTCATGGCTTGCAGCGAGTGTAGGGCGGCCTCACTGATCGCCGTGCCCAGATTTCCCCCGACAAATACCCGTTTCCCACTCTCTTGCAGCATCTTCCCAGTCAGCGTGACCGTCGTGCTCTTCCCATTGGTGCCGGTCAGAGCCAGAATTGGAGCCGAAAGAAACCTCGATGCGAGATCGAGTTCACTGATGACCTTCACACCGCGGTGGCGAACGCGCTCAAGGGCCTCCAACCGATAAGGGACTCCCGGACTAATGACGACAAGTTCGGCTGTGCTGAGAGCCGATTCATAATTCCTGCCTAAGGCGAAACGCGTCGTTGCCTGATCGAGCGATCCAAGCACACCGAGTAACTCGTCTCGATCTTTTCGATCGGCCAGCGTCACCACCGCGCCGACTTCTTGGAGTAGGCGGGCGGCGGCCACGCCACTCCGTGCCAGTCCGACGACTGTGACGCGAGCTCCTGCCAACTGTGTGGTGTCCACTCCCACCATCTCCATTACCTCAACTTGAGCGTGCTCAAGCTTAATAGTGCCAACAAAATGGCAATGATCCAGAGACGCACAACGACTTTCGGCTCCTCCCAGCCTTTCATCTCAAAGTGGTGGTGGATTGGGGCCATGAGGAATATTCGCTTCCCTCGGGATTTGAATGAGGCAACTTGGAAAATGACCGAGACGGCCTCGATCACGAAAACACCGCCGACCATGAGCAACAACAGCTCATGCTTACTGATGACCGCTACCGTCCCAAGGGCCGCCCCGAGCGGGAGCGAACCGACATCGCCCATAAAGACCGAGGCCGGATAGGTGTTGAACCAAAGAAACCCGAGACTCGAACCCAGGATGGCCGCCGTAAAGACCGCCAACTCTCCGGCTCCATCGATGTGTGGGATTAGAAGGTATTCCGACATCAATCGGTGACCGGTGACGTAGGCAACCACGGTGTACGCCAATGCAGCAATCATCACAGGACCGATCGCCAGCCCGTCGAGACCATCAGTGAGGTTCACGGCGTTGGAACAACCGACGATCACCAACACCGCAAAGACAATATAAAACCATCCCAAATCAGGCGTGAAACTCTTGAAAAATGGCACACTCAGCTTCGTGCTATAGCCAGGTAACGAGTACAAAATTAGCGCGACGATGAGCGCGACGACTATTTGAGCCGTGAATTTTTGCGATGCGGAAAGCCCCTTCGATCTGGCCTTGATGAACTTCAGATAGTCATCCGCAAACCCAATGGCACAAAACCCCAGTGTCGCAACAAGAACCAGCCAGATGTGGGAACGCGAGATATCGGCCCAGAGCAGCGTGGACAACGTGACTGCAAAAATAATGAGGATGCCGCCCATCGTAGGCGTCCCACTTTTAGCGAGATGTCGCTTCGGTCCGTCATCACGTATCTGCTGCCCTAACTTAATTTCTTGAAGCTTACGAATCACCCACGGCGCGAGCACGAAGGCGATCAGAAACGCCGTGACCGCGGCATAAATGATGCGAAAGCTCTGATACCGAAAGACATTCAGAAACGAAAATTCTTTATGGAATGGATAGAGCCAGATATACAGCATAGCCTGAACGACCGTTAGGACGCCTTTCTTGTCGTATGTGTTGCTCCTCGAAGCGCATCAGCGACAAGCTCTAATTTCATCCCGCGCGATGCTTTGATCAGCACGGTATCACCCGGCTTCACAAAGGCTTTTATGGCAGCGGACGCCGCGCGCGCATCCGGGACTTCGAGAATATGGGCTTGATCCAGTCCTGCCTGCTTCGCCCCTTTGGCGAGGCTCCGCCCCAATAGTCCACAGGCTACGAGCTGATCAATGCCGTGGCGTGCCACGAATCCGCCGACTTCCTCATGCATCTGAGCGGCATTCGGGCCAAGTTCCAGCATATCGCCAAGCACGGCGATTCTCTTTCGTTTTGCCCCTGTTTGCGCGAGCAACTGCACGGCTGCTTTCATGGAGGCCGGGTTGGCATTGTAACAGTCGATGATCAACTTCACGCCCTGACTCACTCGCACCTGCGACCGCATGGCAGCAGGCCGGAAACGAGACAGTCCCTGAGCGATCACCCCTCCGGACAAGCCCAAAATCGAACCGACCGCTCCTGCAGCCAAGGCATTGGTGACATTGTGGTCTCCTTGCACTCGAATATGAACCGCGGCATGGCGCATCGTTCCGGGAAGCAGAAGACGAAAGATCGTCCCATTGCGCCCGTCAGATTTCAGACTCATGGCACGGACGTCAGCCTTTGACGAAAAACCAAACGACACCACACGACAGCGAGCTCGCGCAGCAAGGTAGTCGTAATACGAATCATCCGCGTTCAGGATTGCAACTCCATCAGAAGGAAGCAGATCGAGCATCTCCGCCTTTGCCTGAGCTGACACCTCCATCGTACCGAAAAACTCCAAATGGTCGGGGCCGATGTTCGTAATGACCCCAATCGTGGGGCGAACTATTTCACACAGCCTGGTGGTCTGACCGAGATTGTCGACTCCCATCTCGATGACCGCTCCTTTGTGTCGCTCGTTAAGGCGAAGCAGCGTCTGCGGGACGCCCACACGGTTATTCAAATTCCCTTCCGTCTTGAGAATCTTCCAGCGATGGGCCATGACACTGGCGACCATTTCTTTCGTCGTCGTCTTACCGTTGCTTCCCGTCACGGCAACGACAGGAATGTGAAATCGGCTTCGGTGGTGCGCAGCCAGCTGTTGATAGACATGGAGTGGATCGCGGACCCCGAGGATAAATGGCTGGGCCCGCTTCGAACCACGCTTCAAGGAAATCCCCGACACATCGTAGGAATCGAGCACGATCGCTCCAACCGCCCCGCGTGAGAATGCCGTCGCCACAAAGTCATGGCCGTCGAATCGATCTCCCTGGAGCGCAAGAAAGAGATCACCAGGCTGAAGAGAGCGAGTATCGA
Source organism: Nitrospira sp. CG24B (assembly GCA_002869845.2). Taxonomy (GTDB): domain Bacteria; phylum Nitrospirota; class Nitrospiria; order Nitrospirales; family Nitrospiraceae; genus Nitrospira_D. Next base: position 63,258 of record NEWS02000007.1, read on the forward strand.
GGCTGATTCCACGGATACGCTGTTTCGCCCAACTCACCCCATCGCTAGCCAAGACTTTAGCGCTGATCACTTCCCGCAATTCTTCGACAGTAAACAGTGTCATCTGGATACTTCCACGCACCGACCACCCTCTGCATCCATAGACTAGATGCGGGCTCCGAGTCGTTCGATAGCGTCGCGTGCCACCTCGCGATCGTCGAAATGAACCTTCTTCGTGCCGATGATCTGGTAGTCTTCGTGTCCCTTACCGGCAATCAACACCATATCCCCACTCTGGGCCTCCCGCACCGCCTCTTCGATGGCTTCTCGCCGATCAGACACTTTTCGATACTGGACGTGTGGCCGTAGCCGAAGTGCCTCGATCACCCCGACTTCTACTTGTTCCAGGATGGAGAGGGGGTCCTCGGTTCTAGGGTTGTCCGACGTCAGTATCACGACGTCGCTGTAGCGCACGGCCGCTTCTCCCATCTTCGGCCTCTTTCCTCGGTCACGGTCTCCACCGCACCCAAAGACCGTGATGATGCGTCGGGTTTTCAGTACTTGTGCCGCCGTCAGCAATCGGACTAACGCGTCTTCAGTGTGGGCGTAATCTACGGCCACCGTAAATGGCTGGCCCGCGATCACACGTTCGAACCGTCCCGGCACGTTCGTGACCCTCACCACGGCCTCACGAATTTGCGCGGGTGTGGCCCCTTCATGAAGCGCGACGCCTATGGCAGCAAGTAAGTTGTAGACATTGTGCTCACCGACAAGATGACTCTCGATGGGGAAGCTCCCGACCGGAGTCGCCGCAGTAAAGGTTGTCCCCTGAAGAGACAGCCGCACCGCTTCCGCACGCAGGTCCGCCTTGGCCTTTAATGCATAGGTCCAAACCGGGACCGGACAACGCTCGACAATGCGAGCTCCATAGTAGTCATCGATGTTGACGATCGCCCGTTTATTCGCCTTGAGCCCTCCCTTCAATTCTGTAAATAGTCTCAATTTCGCCTGAAAGTACTCCTCCATAGTCTTGTGAAAATCGAGATGATCCTGAGTCAGATTCGAAAAGACCGCCACATCATATTCACATCCGCTCGTGCGATCTTGCGCCAGAGCATGAGAAGACACTTCCATCACTGCAGTGGTGCACCCGCAGGTGACCATCTTGGCAAGCAGCTGTTGCAGCTCAAGAGAACCAGGTGTCGTGTGCGTGGCTGGCATCGTGCGCTCACCGATCTGATAGGCAACGGTTCCGATTAACCCTACTGGGTGGCCCATGGCTTCCAGCAGCGCTTTGCAGATATACGTCGTGGTGGTTTTCCCATTCGTTCCAGTCACACCAATCATCCGAATCTTCGACGAGGGGTCTCCATAAAAGCGGCCTCCCAGCAGACCGAGCGCCTTTCTGGAGTCGTCAACGCGGACGAATGGAAGTGACACCTCACTCACCGGCTGCTGCGACACCAATGCGACCATTCCGCCATTCCTGGCCGCCGGAATAAATTCATGTCCATCGACCCGCTCGCCTTTCACGGCAACAAAGAGACTGTGGGGCGAGACAGCCCGAGAATCATCAGTAATAGCGTTGACAGACACATCCAAATTCCCACGGCGATCGAGAATCTTCACCCGTCCCTCTAGCGACTGAAGCAGGGTTGCCAAGGTCATCGACACTCCCCAGTACGATTACTATCGTCGCGAAGCCATCGCCAACGTGATGGGCGCATCCGATGGCACGCCTAAGTAGCTTAACACCTGCTCCCCGACGCGACTAAACACCGGGGCGGCCACGCTCCCGCCTGAGGCCTTCTTATCTTGAGGTTCATCGATGATCACAATCATGGCAAGCCGGGGTATATCTGAGGGAACATAGCCGGCAAAGGACGCAACAAATCGTGAGGTCGAATAGGTCTTCGTGTCGCCATCGATCTGTTGAGCGGTGCCCGTCTTTCCAGCCACCCGGAACCCCGGGATCGCTGCCTTCCCCCCAGTACCGTCCGTGACGACACCCTCAAGGATCTTGGTCACGCTGCGGGCTGTCTCTGGGGATACGATCCGTCGTCTGGTTTGAGGAGGTATCTGCTTAAGGATCTGGCCCTCAGCATCTCGTATTTCTGACACCACGTAGGGTTTCATCAACACCCCACCGTTCGCGAGGGCTGCGACAGCAGATACCATTTGAAGTGGTGTCACGCCGATCTCTTGTCCTATAGAAATCGAGGCGATCGAACGACGCCCCCAGTCTCTTGGATTGCTCACCAATCCTGCCCCCTCCCCAGGCAAGTCGATCTCCGTACGCTGACCGAAGCCGAATGCCTGAAGATATCGATAGAGCCGCTGCTCCCCCAACGCCATCCCAGTCTTCACCGCCCCAATGTTGCTGGACTTCTGAATCACCTGCGCAAAGGAGACCCATCCCAGTCGCTCATGATCATGAATGACGGTGTTCGCGACCATCATATGCCCATTCTCCCCAAACACCATCGTATTGGGCCTCACCACTCGCTCCTCAATGGCTGCCGCAGCCATCATCGCCTTCATGGTTGACCCTGGCTCATAGGTGTCCGTTAACGCCCTGTTTCGCCAGCGATCACGACTGAGTGCCGACACGGCGTTGGGATCAAATCGTGGGCTCACCGCCATAGCCAACACCGCTCCGGTCTTTGGATCAAGCACAATCATTGTTCCTGACTTGGCCCGCGCACGGCCAACCGCGTCCTCAAGCTCTCTCTCAACGATATACTGAATCACTTCATCGATCGTAAGCGTGAGGCTATGGCCGGGCGTCGGACTCCGTTCCATCATGCCCTTAGGAAATACCGTATGCCCTAAGGCATCGCGTTGCAGCACCATCATCCGCTTCTCACCATGCAAGTACGGTTCGTAGCGATGCTCGACGCCTTCCAAGCCCTCACCGTCCATTCCAGAAAAACCCAACACATGGGCCAGAAGCGGCCCTTTGGGATAGAACCGCCGCCCTTCCATCACAACCCCGATCCCATCAAGCGACAAACGATCCAGGCGACGCCCCTGCTCAGGATCCAACTTTCGAGCTAACCATACGAATCTCCGGTCCTGTCGGAGCTTTCGTTCCAACTCATCGGTTCTCACATGCAGAATCGGCGATAACTGCCGAGCGGTCTTAAGAGGGCTATCTACTGTGTTTGGAACTCCGAATACGGACGGCACCTCCACATTCATGGCTAAAATCTTGCCATGTCGGTCGACGATCGTGCCGCGAGCCCCTTCAAGGGATACTGTCTTTTGGTGCTGTCGATCCGCTTGGGCGGAGAGTACAGCGGCTTGCAACACTTGCAGCGTGACCAGCCGGAACAGAACCACTCCAAACCCACACAGCAACAGCAGCAATAGGACATACCGACGACCGCGAGAAAGGGAACCGGCCACTAGAACCTCCCGCTGGGAAGATCATTCCTGGCGACTTTCAGCTCAACCAGCGCAATACCTGAGGGATGGACACCACTTGGTCTTGGCCTGGACTGAACCACGATGATTTGCCCTTGCTGAGGCAGACTCATGCCGAGTTTTTCCGTCGCCAACTTTGCGATCCGGTCGGAGGCACTCAATGTGGAAAATTTGACGCGAAGCTCATCTCGTTGACGTTCCAGCACCGTCTTGTCACGCTTCAACCGTTCAATCTGATAGCCGATCCGAACCACGTCTACGCGCTCCCACACAAACACAAATACGAGACAGAGTCCTAGAAAAACGGTGAGGGTCTTCATGAAAGTCCCATCCTCGGTTGACATTCAGCGACTCGTAATTTAGCGCTTCGTGATCGGGGATTTGCTTCGCACTCGGCCCCCGAAGGAAGGACCGGTTTCTTCGTGAGTATCGACAAGGTGGCGTCTGGCCCTTGCGCAAGCGACCGGAATGTATGCTTCACGATACGATCTTCGAGAGAATGAAAAGAAATCGCGCAAACCCTCCCCCCCACAGCCAACACCTCGGTTGCATCTCGAAGCGAGGGCTCCAAGAAATCCAGTTCATGATTCACCGCAATGCGAAGCGCCTGAAAGGTCCGCGTGGCACAATGAATCCGTCCGTGGCGATAAGACGCCGGCACGGACCGAGCGATGATAGCGGCAAGTACTCCGGTGGTCATGACTGGCTGTCGTTGCCTTTCCTGCACGATGGCCCGAGCAATCCGCCTGGCATACCGCTCTTCCCCATTCTGAAATATGATGTCTGCAAGCTCATGTTCGGGACTACTGTTCACCAAATCGGCGGCAGTTGTCCCGATCGTTTGGTCCATTCGCATATCCAAAGGACCTTCTCGCTGAAAACTGAACCCTCGCAAGGGATCGTCCAACTGCGGGGATGAAACTCCAAAATCGAACAGCACACCATCGACCTTCGCGATACCCGCTTCAGCAAGGTGCGACTTTAAGTCTCGATAATTTCCTTGCCGCAACACAATACGGTCTCCAAATCGATTCAAGCGCCGCTGACTGAACTCAATGGCCTGAGAGTCTTGGTCCAGCCCTACAACCCTTGTTCCAACAGGGCTAGTCATTAAGATCATTTCAGCATGCCCACCATATCCCACCGTACAATCGACAATTGTGGTAGGCCGTTGAGAAATAAGCCAAAAGCATACTTCTTGGCCGAGTACTGAGATGTGCAAATTTTCACTAACGATACTTTCACCCACAGGCCTCCACTTTCCCCCACCCTGACGAAGTATACTCTGGCATTTTTGCTTGTCAACAGCCTTTCAGTAATTTAGCGAGGGCTAAATTCCGGTAAAGAAGTAGGTACATAGCGTCATATGGAAGCTGATATCCGATCGATTTACTCTTCAATTGCAACAGGCTACGAACCCTAGTCCTCTGGGTGAGTGCCAACACTTTCCTGGCCCATCAAACTGGTGAGGTTTGGTTGACTTCAAGAGATTTCAATTAGAGAATGCTGTCATGCTTCGAAACTATTCGTCTTTCTCATATATAAGACCGTTTCTGTTCCTCACCCTTCCGTTCCTCTGCCTGGAACAAGCCGATGCAAAGGACTTCAATCCGGATAATCCTCTCAACCAACCGGCACCGGTCTATTGGTGCTCGAGCAAGACGCCCGATCAACAGATTTCAACGAAAAAAGGCCCAGGATGCGAGCCGCTCTACGACACACAGTCTGTAGAAGCGTTCAAGGAAAAGGCACGTCGAC
>NEWS02000007.1:68520-71189 GCA_002869845.2 Nitrospira sp. CG24B
CAAGATACGACACTGCGCTCACGAATCGGAGGAGGCATCGAAGATACCAAGCTGAATGCCAACTTCGGTGCAGATATCGGAGCCTCAGTTTCCCCTTACAGCAATGTGAATGAATCGCTCCGCCCACGCAGAGGAGAGGCGGTCCACGACAGTCACCTCCCGCATCGACCGGGAACGGATATCCAGGAGACCTCGATGCCCAGTAGTCCAGGCTTTGAAGTTGACAACGCCCAAAATCGTGACGGGACTTCGTCTGTTCAACGCCGAGGGGTCGGCGCCGCCATCGGCGATTCCGACTTGAATAACAAGAGGCGATAGTCCTCCCCTCACGGTTTTCCTCCCACCATCGGCATCGGCTCCCAGGTCTCCCCCGCATCTTTACTGCGATAGAGGCCACTTCCATTTGTGCCGGCATAGAACACCGCTGGATTCGATTCGCTTTGTGCGATGGTTCTGATGTTGGTGGTCGACAAGCCCTGGTTGAGCACCACCCACGTACCCCCACCATCTTCACTCCGATGAACACCATCCCGTCCCGTGATGTAGATCACGCCTCGACGCGTTCGGTCGAGCACCATGGCAATGATCATCTGATCGGCAAGTGATTCTCCGATTCGTTTCCAACCCTTGGCCGCATCGGTTGTTTTATAGAGCCCCGCGAGCGTGGCGGCGTAGACGGTATCAGGCTCGTATGGATCAACCAGTATGGAGGTGACATTCAGCGCCCGGGACGTTTTCACCATGTTCGGCGGCACCAGCCCGTTGTTCACTTTTATCCAATGACCGGCCTGATCCATCGACTTGTAGACGCCGCCGCTGGTTCCGGCATACAGGATGGAAGGTTGGGTCGGATCCATGCCCAACGTCACGACCATCAACACTTCTTTCATACCCTCCATTTTCTTCGTCCATTGTTCGCCGCCATTCTTGGTTTCAAACACACCCATCGTGGTAGCGAGAAAAATGTGCTGGGCGTCGGCAGGATCGAAGAGGAACTGATTCACTACGGACGTAATGGTCGCATCATCAAGACCCGATCGCATTGAGATCCAGCGCTGTCCGCCATCATGACTTTTATAGACGGCGTCGCCCTTCGTTCCCGCATACACGGTCGCGGGATAAACGGGATCGATTGCCATAGCGATCACACGGGAATAGCTCATTCCTTGAGAAAGGTTTGTCCATGTCTGGCCGGCATCACGGGTCTTATAGATGTAGTCGTTGGTCGCAACGTAGATGATATCGTGATTCTTTGGATGGAGCTGGATCAGAACAATCGGATCGCTGCGATTGCAGCCAAAGAGTGAGGCGGCAAGAACGAGGAGCAGGAGAAGGTTTCTCATGTGGGATCTTGAAATTTCTTCAGGATGCTCAAACGGGCTATCCAACAAGGCCGCAGAGAGAGTCAGACGCCGAACCGTGCTCTGCTTTGCACGTTGAGGTGGACGATCGAGCGAGAACGCAGTTGGGAGCCCGTTTCAGCATCCTGTCTATCGATAGTTCGTAAACTGCAGATCGATCCCAAAATCCTTGCCCTTCAAGAATGCGATCGCGGACTGCAATTCATCCTTGCTTTTCCCCAATACCCGCACTTGCTCGCCCTGAATTTGCGCTTGGACTTTCAACTTGGCATCCTTGACCGCCTTCGTGATCTCTTTGGCTTTCTCCGAGGCGAGGCCGCTCTGAATCTTCCCCGTCTGCCTCACCGTTCCGCTCAACGCCGGCTCCACCGCGCCAAAGTCGAACGCCTTCAGCGACACCCCACGCTTCACGCACTTCCCTTTGATGATCTCCTGCACCGCGTTCAGCTTGTATTCGTCGTCGGAGATGACAACCAACTCTTTTTCTTTCTCCTTCAGCGTGATCTCCGTCTTCGTGTCCTTGAAGTCGAACCGCTGCTTGATCTCTTTCGTTGCCTGATCCAGCGCGTTCTTGAGCTCCTGCATATTCACTTCCGACACCACATCGAATGAAAACTGATCAGCCACGATTTCCTCCTTCTTTACTCTATACTTTTTCCAAGGAACGGCCTGGTTGAACCTCGAATGCGCGCATCGAACGAGCACATCGTTCACATCCAATGCCTCATCTTATAAGCAGATGTGCGCGTTCGGTGAGCAGGAGGACGACCAGGCTGCTCCTTTCTCCTTCACACGCCGGACGCGAGCAAGAAAGATTAACCATGCCGCCCTCAACAACACCCTGTCCCATGCGGCAACTTAAATGCCTTCTCGTCATCAACGCAATGAATCGCCGTCTGCATCCGTCCTGCCGATCCTCCACCCGCCATCACGACGACTTCACTCGACGTAAACGGCTTTTTCAAGACCACGTAGCCATACCACTGTCTGATACTGTCGCTCAAGACGATCAAACCCAGTATCGCCACAATCGCCACCAACACTGCATCCAGATAGAGCGAAAAGGCTTGTCCCGCCGCCAAGGTTCCAGCCTTCTTCAAGAACATCCAAAACATCTCATACGATCCAGTCAATGTAATCATCCCCACGAAGAGCATCGGCAGCACTGTGACCCACAGATAAGAGGACTTCCACATCTTGATCAAGACGGTAGTTCCGATGCAAAGAGCTAGCGTGCCCAACAACTGATTTGCCGCACCAAACATCGGCCAAATGGTCGAAATGCTCCCAGTCCCGATCAAATAGGCC
>NEWS02000007.1:71289-127426 GCA_002869845.2 Nitrospira sp. CG24B
CCTGTCATTCTCATTTTCGGAAACTGGCCGGGGGATCGTATCGAATGTTGGCTCAGACGTGTGGAGGTGACCATGCCGATCTACTTGCTGATTGATCCTGATCGAAGTAGGTCTTCAAAATAGCCTATGGTCCTGGCGATGCCCTCTTCCAGTTGTACCTTTGGAAACCAGTCTAGCGTGGATTTTGCGAGAGAAATATCGGGTTTCCGTCTCTCCGGATCGTCCTGGGGAAGGCCCATGCTGACTATCTTCGATTTGGAGCCGGTGATCCGGATGATCAATTGTGCCAGCTCAAGAATCGTAAATTCGTGTGGATTTCCCAGATTAATCGGACCGGTACAAGTTGTCGGGGTCTGCATCAGCCTCATCAGCGCATCGATTATGTCGTCTACATAACAGAATGATCGCGTCTGCGACCCCTTCCCATAGATGGTGATGGGGTTCCCCTGCAATGCTTGAATAATGAAGTTAGATGCAACTCTCCCGTCGTTTGGGTGCATCCTTGGGCCATAGGTATTGAAAATTCTGGCAACCTTTATCGCGACTTTATGCTGTCGATGATAGTCAAAAAACAACGAGCGCATCGTTTTCCTTCGTCATAACAGGCTCTTGACCCGATGGGGTTTACATTTCCCCAATAACTTTCAACTTGTGGATGCATGGTTGGATTACCGTATACCTCAGAGGTCGAAGCTTGAAGTATGGTTGCTCTTACCCTTTTCGCCAATCCAAGTATATTGATTGACCCGTGCACATTCACTTTTGTCGTCTGGACGGGATCGTTCTGATAGTGGATTGGTGAGGCCGGGCAGGCCAAGTTATAGAGGCTCTTCTCCCTGGTGAGTGGGTAAACGAAGGGCGGGAAACGGCATTTCTGGAGGATCGGAGCGTGAATGCTGTGTTCTCCGGGGCCTGAAAATCTGGCATGATCGCCGGATGCACACACACCGACACCTCTGGGCCACCTACCGCTTCCCCGGCTTCCGGCCCACTCCAACGGTCCAGGGCATCATCGGTGATCTGAAGGCCCGCGTTATCCACCTGTGCCGGCGGGGAAAAAAACGGCATGTGGCGCGTGCGGACAGGGTGCTCGGTCCTGGTATGACCGCAAGACACGCCGCGTTCGCGACCTGCCCTGCGGGGACACGCGGGTCTATCTGGCGGTGGAGATTCGTCGCGTCGAGTGCCGGAAATGCGGCAAAGTGAAGCAGGAAACGTTGGATTGGCTTGCGGACAATCCGTTCTACACCAAACGCGTTGCCTTCTTCGTGGGACGGCGCTGCCGAAGCATGACGATCAAGGATGTCGCCGAGGAAACCCGGCTGAACGGGAAAACGATCAAGGCCCTCGATGCGCAGTACATGCAGGAACAGTTGCGACGAGCGGGGACGCCTGCACCAAAGGTGATCGGTCTCGACGAGATCTCAATCCGCAAGGGACACACGTACCGGATTGTGGTCAGCGACTTGGAGCGGCGGCGGCCCATCTGGTTCGGGGGCACGGACCGCTCAGAAGCGAGTATGGACGAGTTCTACCAGTGGCTGGGCGTGTCAAAGAGCAAGAAGATCCGGCTGGCCGTGATGGACATGTGGAAAGCGTTCCGCAATGCGACACACAAGCCGGAGTACGCGCCACAGGCCGCCATCTTGTTCGACAAGTTCCATGTGCTGCGGCATCTCGGCGAGGCGTTGGACACGGTGCGCAAGGCCGAGTACGACCGATTGACAGGGAAGGATCGGCGGTTCATCAAGGGCCAGAAGTACACGCTCCTCGCGCACCGGGAGAACCTCAAGCCGGATGGCCGGCGAAGCCTGCGGTTGCTGCTGAAGACCAACGGCGGTTGAACACGGCCTACATTCTCAAGGAGGAGTTCGGGCAGCTCTGGGACTACGAACGGGAAGGCTGGGCTCGTCGCTTCTTCGAGAACTGGCGCACCTCACTCAAATGGCAACGCCTGAAGCCCTACGAGAAGTTTGCCAAGATGATCGACCGGCACTGGGACGGGATCGCAGCCTACTGCAAGCCGGAGAACAAGGTCGCCTTAGGATTCGTCGAGGGCATGAACAACAAGATCCGCGTCATGCAGCGGCGGAGCTACGGCTTACGCGACGAGGAGTACCTGCGGCTGAAAGTTCTCACCTGCATGCTCGACCCGATATGAAATTAGGCCGACATCACCCACTCGGTGAGGAGAAGAACCATAAAAATATTGAAGGAGGTGCGTAGCCTTAGAGAGGTCGGCAGCCTCAGGTTGGTGACTCGCTCTCGTGTGGTCAGCGTGCGAAGGGCATGGGCGCTGTTTCAGTAGCGGAGTCAGGGTGTTCAAGGAACGCGCTATCGACTGTCGGTGCCACTAGGCATGGCCGTAGATGCGAGCCAGAACGAAGATTGAGGCGCGGGGCAATCAGCCTGAAGCGACTGAATGATTGCCGAACGTGATTCCGGCCAGATGACGGCCCCCGTGGTTCCACACAAGGGCGGGCCGTTTTTGTGTATGCTCACCATGAAGTGACGTCTTACCGGCAAGCAATCAATGCCTACAGCGAATAGGTCTCGAGAAAATGAGCTCGAGTAGTGCTCACTAAATTGAATAGTCTGGGGGTGAAACAAGAGACCGGAACAGAAGGGGGGCGAGAATGTTTGCTTCTGTGCCCTCTTTTGCCCCACGCCCCTCCTGATCTTCTGTAGCACCTCTCACCACTCCACCATCTCTCCCTCATGCAGCCAAACACCTAAAGTAGATTAGTTTCTGTGGATTTTCTTACTCAGGGGGAGTTGCGCGAGGGTGGTACGCAGGTTGCGTATGTCTAGAATGTCGAACAAGCAGCGACCGTTATGTGCTGGCGGGAATCAGGCACGAGAAGAGTCATGAATGAGAGCAGGCGGCAATGGTGGTTGGTCGGACGAGCGAAGGGGGAGCGCTATGAATGTTGGGAGGGGCTGGTATGTGGTCCAGAAGAACAGTAGGGCAATAGAAAGACTATGCGGTTCACGTGTCGAACATGGAGGTAGATCAATGAGGATCAGATCGTTTTCAGGTCTCGGACTAGCCACATACATTGCTGTGACAGGAATGATTTTGTTCGGTGCGGGAACGGGCACCGCGTACGCCCAAGCTCAGGGGATGGATGCCCCACCATCGAAGGTGGAGATCACCATTAAAGATCGGCAGCACGGGTATCAGACTGTAGGTGTGACCCATCCGTCGCACGATACGACCATCGTGGTTCGGAACGAGGATACCGTCACCCATGGGTTCGCCTCGAGACTGTTTAGGGATATCGATGTCCAGGTGGAGAACGGCAAGGAGGTGTGGGGGAAAAATTTCCGGTCATTCCATCTGGAGCCAGGACACATCATGACGCTCCGCTTTTCGACGGCTCCGATGAAATTGGGGATCCACGGTCCCGTTGAGAGTATGCGTCACGCAATTTGGTGCGACATACACCCCGAAGTCCGTGGGGAATTGTATGTTGTAGAAACGAGGGGCGATCTCGGTGGCCGCTGAGCACTCCCCATCAACGGCCTCAAGGTCTCTCGTCATTATTATAATTGCGATGCCCGTCCGGGGGGCGATGTACGAGGGGCCGAGGGGTGGATAATGCGAGCGGGAGAAACGTGATGACGAACGGGAGGGTAGTCCACTGCAGGTCATCGATGGTACTCGTCGGGTTTCTCACATTGATGGTAGGAAATTGCCTGGTGTCGTCCATGGCTCTCGCGGGAGAGTTCCGTTTTATGGTCCATGATGTGAAAGGCGATGCGGCGGCTTTGTCGCCGAGAGAAGTGATCATTCACACGAGCACGGACCTCAAGGGGGACTGAGCTTCGTGCTCGAGAATGCGACGCCCCGCACCCGTGTGTTCGAAGCCCCTGGCTTGTTCGAGCAGACTATTGCGGAGGGGAGCGAGAATTCGACCGTGAACCCGATGCGCGTCTACATCGCTCCTGGAGAGAGGGTGCACATCCGGGTCAGTGCAGAACGGTTGAACCGTGAGCGAGGAACAGATGCGTCGGGAGCGCAAACCTCTCACCTCTTCTGCCTGCTGCATAAGGGTGAAATGGCCTTCCGAAACCAGATTCAGGTAGTTCCCTAAGCGAGCTACCCCTTCTAGGCGAAGAGGAAAAAAACGAAGCGGAGGCGGGTCTAGAGAGCTCTTTCTCACTTGCGTGGAGGTCTTGGAGGGGTTTTAGGCTCCCCACCACCCGGTGGGCCTGCTCACCGCCCCAGCGCTCGACCTCGATTCCCCTGAGTGTTCCTCTCACCGAGGCCTCCGCTCACTATTAAGATAAGCGGGATATACCCGGAGTCAAGCAGAGGGTCACCATTGTAGCGGATCGCCTCACTTTCCATTGCTGGCCCCATTTCTTCCCGACAGAGAATAGTCCTGTTCGTCCTTTTCCCGCAGCTTGCCGGAGAAGCGCAGCGACGCTTTATGAACAATCAGGCGCACACTGCATTACTCTCTTGATCTTGCTTGGCTCGTCTCTCGACCTCATTCTTTTCCAACTAGAGGATCACTCCGAAACCTCTAGCAATCGCTCAGGCATGGCGTTTGTGGATCGTGATGTGATTCCCGTCCGGGTCCTCGATCACCGCCATCCGGCAGAAGGGCGTGTCGAATATTTCCGTGACGAACGGCACGGCCCGCTCCCTCATTTTGTGGATAAAGGCATCAAGGTCTGACACTTCAAGCGCCACCACGGCCCCCTTTGCGCCGGGCGTATGGCCCATCTCTGTCGTCGTGATGGCGAAGGTCGAATCTCCGACGTCGTATTCCACCCAGACGTCTCGGTAGTTATGGCTTACGTGCAAACCCAGCACGTGTTCGTAGAATGCCCGTGCCCGCTCCATATTCGAGATGGGGTACACAGTGAACGCGATCGACGTAATCATTGAAACATTCCTTGCTTGGCGATGTGTGGCTCGTTCCCGAGGCGCTGACGGTGCGGAGGAACAAGGGAAACATCACGTCTGAGCCACATGGGTTCTGGCTGCATGTTCGAGCACCTGCTGGATGTGAACGTCCACCTGTCGGAGCACTGAGGGCGAGACGGCGTACCCGTCGCTCTCATAGGTGAGTATGGGCAGGCCTTGCTCAGCGCTGAGTGGTTTGAGAATGGCTTCTGAAATCCGGTAGGGAAGGCAGTTGAACGGCCCGATGACGAGCATGCCGTCGTATCCTTCTCGGGCAGCCTCAATTCCCTTGCCTACGGTCGGGAGAAGTTCGCCATATATTGCGGGCGAGACGTGTTCTGCTCCCTTTTCAAAAATGGACGAGACTGCGTTAGGGCCAGCCACCAGCAGGCCGGTCTTGCCAAAGAGCGCGCGGTAATGTGCTTCCTCACGCTTCAAGGTCTGGTAGCTCATCCACTGTTGAATGTACTCTTTCCCCTCAGGCTGAAACATCCTTGTGCAGGCTTTGGCCAGGGCCAGGCCTCCCGGTTTCATGCCCCAGGTGCCCGCCGTTTCCGCCATGGGATGGTATGCGACGTAGAGAAACAGCTCACTCAAATCAACTGGCTTGAGGATGATGCCTCGTTGGGCATAGAGATCCCGCACGCCGTCCATGAAAAACGAACTGAAGCGGGTGAAGAAGTCGCCGGCCACGACAACGCGCGGGCAGGTCCGTGGATCTTTCGTGCGAGGGAGGTGCGCCAGGCGCTCGACGAACGTCGGCAGTGTGGCATGAAACTCGTCGAGTGATCGAGTTTCCCGGGCGAACCGTTCCCATTCAGTCTGTAGTTGATCAAGCGTGCCCTTTTCTCCGACGACGCGGAGCACATGGTCGATCTCCACGAGAATGTCGGCAAGGATAATGGCCGGCGACATATGTTGCGCCAGCACATCTTTATCGAAGCCCAGAAAGTCGTTCTCCGGCTGCGGGTTGAAGAGGAACAGATCGGTCAGCCGTTGCTCGGCGAGGAATCGTTCAAAATATCCCATATAGGCGTCGCTGACGCAGGGTGCGCCACCCTGGAGCATATAGAAGCCCGCGATCTCTCCTGGTTGGCGTTGTTCGTGGATCTGAAGCAGCTGGCCGATGCAGATCGGCAGGGGGAGACATTCGCGGCCGGAGGTATGTTGCAGCCCCTTGTCGAGTTGGGCGCGGTCCAACGGGATGACTTGGCCGGGGTGGAGCCCGAGCCAACCGGCTCCCATGGCAAAGGCCCTCGTGTGGTAGGGAGAGAAGTTCGGAAAGTAGACCTTCACCCGCAGGTCGATGAGCGGTACCGATTCGCCGTTCGATCGAACAATGCGGCCACCCGAGACGAGACGGCATGGAACAAAGGGTCTGGCAGCGGCGGTCTGCAGGTCCCGATAATTGTGGATGATGTCCAGGAAGGCTTCCAGCCTCGTTTGGACCCCGGCATCGGCGGTGTGCGCATCGATTTCGAGGACGAGGTAGGGTTTCGAGCCCAACTCCGAGGCGAGCATGGAGTGGGTGAACGCGTCGATGGTACAGCTGAAATTGCTGACGCTCAACAGGAACAAGTTGGGATGTTGTTTTGCGATGCCGACGGCATTCAAGATCTGGTTGGCAAAGTGCCAGGAGGTAGGTCCTTCTTCGCCCGGCATGAGACAGTCGGCCGGAATAACGGCCACTCCCATGCTGGAGAGTTTCTTGCCAACCGATTGCGAGGCCTCCGGGGTAAAGGCGTTGTAGCTGTGGCCGGCGAGTAGGATGGCGGGCTTGCCAGCGGCGATGGCCGCATCGAGCGCCCGCTTCCCAAATTCGCGGAGCGTCCGCTCCGCATCAGTCTGTGCTTGCACAGCGGCTTCCCACGCGCTGACGGCCACCTCGCGCCCGACTCCCAACTCCGCCACTGCCATGTCGACCAAGGCAGAGCAGGTCTCGTAGCTGTCGATGAACTCCAGCACGGGCGAGAGTAAGCGGCGATCGGGAAATGCCTTGGCCAGAAAATAGGGTCCGGCCTGTGTGATCGGACAGAGATACGAATCTTTGCACTGATTTGGGTGGGGCATGCGTACGACGTGTGGAATGAAGATCAGACCTACGCCTTTCTTGACCAGGTCCAAGACAGCGCCGTGCGCAATCTGCGCGGGGAAACAAAATCCAGAATGTGAACTCAGATCGCCCCGAGGGTCGACATCCGAGAGCACGACGTCCATGCCGATACGGGAAAAGAACGTAGAGTATAGCGGAAACAATGAGTGCGTCGTCAGGGCTCTGGGAATGCCGATGCGCGTGCCGCTCGCCATCGGGGCCGCAGGTGAACGACCCAGAGATTCGCGGACAAACGCCTTCGCGCTTTCGTAGGCTGGTCCCACGCCCCAAGAGGTGCGCTCGACACGTTCGTGCTTTGGGGTGGCGGATGGTGGAGCGGGGGTGACCTGAAAGAGCACCTCGGCTCGTTTCTCGACTAGGTCCTGAGCCGCTGCGGTCCGGGCCTTGCGCTTCCAGACATTCTCATAGAGGCTGCAACGGCCTCCGAAAGGAAATCGGCGTCCGGCGACCTCGAACCGGTCGATGCTGCAGTACATCTTGCAGGCGCCGCAGGTGAACCGGCCGACTTGCTTCATCTCCGGGGCGCCGAGCGTGAGCAGATCCACCGTGTGGCTCAACATTGTCTCGGACCGCTTCAGCGCCAGGAGCCCGACCCCCAGCGCGCCGAGCAATTCCGGGTTGGGCGGGATTACGACCTGCCGACCGACGCTGTGGGCGAACGCGTACCCGACGGCTCGGTTCAGCGCGACGCCTCCTTGCAGGAAGATCTTCTTTCCCATGTAGCGCGGGCCTTTGACACGATTCAGATAATTGCCGGCAATGGCATACACCAGTCCGGCGATGATGTTGTCACGGGGGTGGCCCTGTTGCTGGGCGAGACGAATGTCGGAATTGATGAAGGCTGCGCAGGTCGCCTTGAAGTGCACCGGTGACGGAGCGGTCAGTGCCAGGTCGCCGATGTCTGAGACCGTGATGCCGAGATCACTGTGGGCGCTCTCTTCCAGAAAGGAGCCCGTACCTGCCGAACAGGCGTTGTTCATCGCATAGTCGATGGGTACGCCGTTGCGCAAATAGATGTATTTAGAGTCCTGTCCGCCGATCTCAAAAATCGTGTCCACATCCGGATCGTAATGTGTGGCGCCTGCCGCATGGGCCGAGATCTCGTTATAGACATGTTCGGTGCCAAGGTAGGCGCCGGCGAGTTCACGCGCCGATCCGGTTGTGCCGATCAAGCCGATCTGATGATTGCCCACCTGACTGATAAGTGCCTGAAGACACTCACGGGTTGCCGAGACCGGATTCCCTTTCGTCCGTCCGTAATGCGACGCCACCACAGCCTGCGTCGTGGGATCGATCAAAATGGCCTTGGTCGTCGTCGACCCCGCATCCACTCCCAGAATCAACGGTCCATCGGAAGGGATCTGTCGAGGTGGTTCGGCGATCACTTGCACCCGTTCGCCATAGAGATGGAGAGGTGGGAGACGGCCCAGGCCCGGCTGTGCGGCAATCTTCGGAGATGTCTCGCTGGGTGAGTCCTGCACAAGCAGGGCGGTCCCCCAGGCTTCGAACCAGGGGCTTTCGGGCAGCACCACGAACTCCGTGGCGGGCAGCTTGGCGCGCAATGCCTGCAGCATCGCATCGTTACGCGTGACGCCGCCGATCAAGAGGACTCGCCTCAGCTCGCGCATGCCCTTCTCCAGCAACGCAATCACTTTGTTGGACATGCTGTCGTGCAGCGTGTGGAGAATATCTTCGGGCGTCGCCTCGTTGCGGTTCAGCTTGTGGGTGATGTCCGATTTGCAATGGACCGAGCAGCGCGAGGCAAGAGGTACGACCTTGCCGCTGAAGGACCGCTGGATCGCCTCCTCCATGTCCAGCCCCATCCGACCGATCTGTTGCACGAAGAATTCGCCGCTACCCGCCGCGCACTTGTTGTGGGACACGACATTGGTGATCCGGCCATCCATCAAAAGGTAGACGAGGAAGGATTCCCCACCGAGCGACGCGACCGCGTCAAACGTCCCGCCCACCTCACGGAGCGCCCGCTGTACTGCGGCTACCTCGGAAATATGACCGAGTTGGCCGGACACGCCGAAATACTCCGCATCGTTGAACTCCTGGCGGCCAAGTATCTCGTTGAGGATTTCGAGCGGCCGGCCTTGATGGGCCAGCACGATGGCGTTCCGTGTATCACTCCGAAGGGAGGCCACTTTCACCGTGAGGGCGCCGATGTTCACGCCGACGTACGACATAGAGCTCCTCTCGAAACCGGGTAAGTGGCCTGACAGTCGACAGAGTGTGCAAGGCGCCCATCAGACCGGAGGGATCTGACTAAGAATCTCCCGCTCCGCGTCCAGCCAATCATCGAGTGCATTCCCGTGCCGATACCCCCGTTCGCTGTAGAGCTCATAGGCACGCTTCGCGATCAGAATATGCGGATCATCGCAGGGTGACACCTGCTGGCGCGTGTGTGCGGCAGTGGGAGCCGCTGCCTTGGCTGGTGTACTCACTGGCACTCGGGACCTTGTCTTCTTGGTCTGGCGTGAAGGTTCTAGGTTCATGGCTCGGGGATCCTCCTTAAAGCAATTGTCGAGATAGACGGAAGGGAATCTGGATGAAGATGATATGTGGAAGGTGAGCAATGATCGTGCCTCATTGTTTTTCGAATAGGTAAGCATGACTGCACCCTGGCATGGTGTGAAGACAAGGGGTGCCGACAGATGTTGTCGCAATTCGGGGCATTTCGATTCAGCCTCCTGCGGTGTTCTGCCACAACCTTCTGCGAGTTGGTGGCCATGACGCGCGGTCTTGACCCACAACAGGAGAGGAGTTCTCTCTATATCATAAGTATGACAATCGAACCGACCGAGTGGCATTAGACTTGCTGTAGAAGTGATTGAGAGAGGATATAGAGAGAGGATAATGGCTAAAGAAGGAGGGAGGCGTTATGAGGGCGGCAGAACATTTTGTGAATGCGCGTGACCCAAAGACATTGACTGTTCGACAGGTTATGGAAAATGACGTCTATACAGTGAGCCCGGATACCAAAGGGATCGCCATCGCGGAAACGATGACCGACCAGAACTTTGGAGCCGTGCCCGTCGTGGAAAAAGATTTCACGCTTGTCGGTCTCGTGTCCGAATTCGACCTGTTACGAGTCATGGAGGAGGGGAAAGATTTTCGTCAAATCACAGCGGAAGAGATCATGACCAGAAATGTCGTCACGGTTACGGAAGATATGCTGGTCAAAGATTTGATCAAGCTCCTTCAAGAGCGACATCTCGTCCGAACTCCGGTTATCAGGGGGAAAGCCTTGGTAGGGATTGTCTCCAGACGGGATGCCGTGTTCGGCTACTTGAAGGCGGCGGCCAAGTATTGGTGACCGGGAAAAGGTGATGGAGGGTAACTGATGGATTTGCCGATCGCGCATCTCACAGATAACCGGTTATGGTTTCGTTTTCTTCTCCCCGGTAAGGGTCCGTTCTCGTAATTTTTCGACCAGTTCCCCGTAGGAACTCTCGCGAATTATTTTCTGGAACTGACTCCGGTAGTTCTTCACCAGACTTACCCCGTCCACGACGATATCATAGGCATGCCACCGCCCTTCCTTTGAGAATAGGCGGTAGTCCATAGGAATGGTCGTCTTATCTGAACGGAGCTCGGTTCGGACCTCCGCATAGGCCTCTTCGATCCGTTCCGAGAGGTACATCACTTGTTCACCGCTATAGCCTTCGATCTTTTCGGCGTACCGGTCTGAGAGAAACCGTTTGAAGAGCTCGACGAACTCCGCACGCTGGGCCTCGGTGAGCGGAGGCCAATAGGCTGCCAACGTGCGTTTCGACATTTCCGCATAGTCGAAACGTATCGCGATCACTTCTTCCAGCATGCGACGGCGAGGTTTGAGTTTTGCCGGGTCCTTCAAGACGGGGTCTTCGAGGATCTGGAGGACTTGGGTGATAGTCCCACGCACGGTTTCGGTAGGAGGCTCAGTGCCTGGTGGCGCTGCCGCGACCACGACGAACCACGTCAGCACGACCCCCACCGCATCGTGAAGAATCCGTCGCCGACCCACGGCAGCCCAGAACCTCCCTCTGACTAGCCATGACATGGACACGCACTCTTCGCGCTATTTGTCATCCAACACAAACGTCACTTTCAAATCCACGCGATACGAGGTGACCTTGCCGTTTTCAACCACGACATGTTGCTCCTTCACCCAAGCCGATTTGATGCCGTGAACGCTCTTGGATGCTTTGGTTATTCCTTGGACGATGGCATCCTCAAAACTCTTAGGCGATTCGGAACTAATCTCGATGACTTTGGCAACAGACATAAAACTCCTCCCTTCCTGTCATACGCATGTGCGCGGTTGATGGCCCATCCATCTCTGATTCGAATCAATGATCATGTGTTCAGCAAGGATGGCGCCAGGATGCGATCGGTTGTTGGTTTGGCAGCTACGCGATATCACAGGGGTTCTTGAGGAGGCGGAAAATGAAGGCGAGTAGGATTGGGGAAGTCTGCGACAAGTCCCAATAATGATCTGTAGCAAAAGTGCCCAGATCAGATAGCGTTAATGAGTTGATGAATGGACCGGACGATCACTGAGGATCGCGCCGGGCACGGTGAGTCTCGCGATTCCTATCGCCTGACATGCAATGGTATCTCTGCCGGAATAGCGGGAGCCGTCGATGGTCAGGATTACACGCTTGGCCTCTTGCAAGGTCATGCAGGGGCCAATCTAATTAAGCGGGAGTTCCCCGTCTGTGAAGGCGGGGGAATCTATTTTCGAGTGGTGTTGGTACATCGTCGTCATGAGTCTACAGTCTACCTGGTGCGAGACCGGGTGTAAGGATTCGTCCGCTGTAGCAGCTTGCCTCATCGCGCCAAACGTATCTGTAGACGCCTACCCCACCGATTGCCTAATCCGATGTCCCTCCTTCGTACCTCCGCAAATCAATCAAGGGAATCCGTGAAAGATCTCTCTATAAGCGCTGTGGCATTGAGATTGCTCAATGTAGATGGAAGCAGGAACACTGTTTCATTGTCGTAGAGGAGGAGTATTGCCATGAGAGTCACACTCAGCATCATCAAAGCCGATATCGGTTCTATCGGCGGCCATATCTGTCCCTCGCAACAATTGCTGGCAACCGTTCGGAGCCATATCGCCCAGCATGGCGCCTCGTTGTTGATCGACCATTATGTCAGCAGTACCGGTGACGATATCGCGATCTTGATGAGCCACAGGCATGGCGCAGGGCACGAAGCCGTTCATAAACTGGCGTGGGACGCGTTCCTTGCCGGAACTGAAGTAGCCAAACAGCAGGGGCTGTACGGGGCCGGTCAGGATTTGTTGAAAGACGCCTTTTCAGGCAATGTGCGCGGGATGGGTCCGGCCGTGGCGGAGATGGAATTCAACGAGCGGCCGAATGAGCCGTTTCTGTTTTTCGCGGCTGACAAGACTGATCCCGGCGCCTTTAATCTCCCGCTGTATCTGGCCTTCGCCGACCCCATGAACACACCAGGCTTGATCCTGGCGCCCAACATGGCAGAAGGCTTTCGCTTCGTCATCATGGACGTGAATCATACGGAAGGTGACAAGCTCATCGAGCTCGATGCCCCGAAAGAATTGTACAAGATCGCCGCGCTGTTGCGGGACACCGAGCGTTACGTCGTGGAATCGGTGTGGTCCGTCGCCAGTGGGGAGCAAGCAGTGGTGGCATCCACGTCACGGTTGCATAACATTGCCGGGAAGTATACCGGTAAGGATGACCCGGTGATGTTAGTGAGGGTACAAAAGGATTTTCCGGCGACGGGCGAGGTCTTAGCGCCCTATGCCATCGGTTCGTATGTGGCTGGTGGCATGCGGGGCTCCCATCAGATGCCCTTGATGCCGGTCCCGCTGCAATCGGGTATTAGCTACTTCGATGGTCCTCCGGTGATCACCTGTGCCGCCTTTGCCATGCACGAAGGACGGTTTACCGAACCAGCGGACGCGTTCGCCCATCCGTTCTGGAACCGAGTACGGGACACCGTCTCCGACAAAGCCATCGGCATGCGGCGCCAAGGGTTCTTCGGTGCTGCCATGTTGCCCATGGCGGAATTGGAGTATACCGGCATCATGGAAAACCTGAAGGCGCTTGAACCACGATTCCGCGTGCGCACCAATTCGTGATTGGACGGAACTGAAGTGTTCTGCGTCGCCCGTGGGATCATGACGTTGAGCTAGACGACCGGTCACCGCAGAATCCCGCTCACGATCACTTCCACCGCCTGTTCCGGCGTGAGTCCTCGCGCCATTAGGGTTTCCAATTCTTTCTTGTCCACGCTGCCGATGGCGGCTTCGTGGGTGACTTTTGCTTCCGGATGAAACACCCTCACAATCGGGATCGCGCTGGCGTGAGCCTGGCCTTGCACGATTTCCATACAATCCACGTGACCCCGGGCTCCTTTTGCGTGGGCTTCGGTGATCCCGGTGATTTCCGCGCGGGCTTCGCCATCGAGCACCACGCGTGTCTTAATCAGGCCTCGCGACCGTTCCCCTCGAAGCACGACGGTTTCCTTGAGCGCGATTCGATCGGTCTTGTGCGCGAAGATCTTCGCCGTGAGTTCGGCGATACCGTCTTTCTCCACTTCCACAAGATAGTCGATGTCGAGGTTCCCCACTGAGCCGGAGAGCAGTGAGAAGTCCGAAAAATACCGCGCGCCTTTCCCGATCTTCACCGTCGCATGGGGCAGAACCTGCATGCCCCCATGGGGGCCGTGGTAGTGGCCTTCGGTATAGATCAGCGATGCGCCTGGTCCGATCTCCACGACGGCCTGCATCCGATGTTCCGCTGCTTGCGCGAGAGGAAAGAGGCAATGCGACAGCACTCGCGCCTGGGCCCCTTCGCAGATCTGTACGTCGATTGTGATCTGCTGGACCCCGGTCGGGTGGGTGAGCCCGAAACACATGTGGATCGGCTGGGCGATCTGTACTCCCGCTTCGACAATCAGTTTTCCGACGATGGTGTCCGGTGTTTCCTCCATCTCGACGCGGAGACCGGGTACTGTCCGCCGGCTGAGGATACGATGCCCATGCGCGACGACATGCGCAATGCTCGTATCATCGAGAATCGAGGGTTCAGTTCCGACCATCGGGAGGGTGCGTCTCAGGTCGTCAAGGTCTGACATAGTTGCACACTTCTCCATCTCAACGAACGCAGGTTCGTCCGCGGTAATGATCGACGGCTTCCCGTGGATTGCCGGAGAAGATGATGCGTCCGGTGCAGAGCTGTGAGGCCCGGTCGGCAATGAGTGCAACCTCTTCCTGGTGGGTGATCAAGAGGACCGATCCCCCCGCTGCTTTCAGCGCGCGAATGATGTCGATGATGTGGGTGATTGAGAGCATGTCGATACCGGCGGCGGGCTCATCGAGAATCACGAGCGTCGGCTTCATCGACAGCACAGAGGCCAACTCAACGCGATGCCTTTCCCCCCCGCTGAGGGTTTTATCTACCCGGCGATTCAGATAACGTTCCGGATCGAGGCCTACTTGCCTCAGCGCCGGTTCCGGATCGTAGTCCGGTTTCCCCAAACTGAGGTACTCGCGCACGGTGATCCCTTCGAATCGTGCCGGCTCCTGCCATGCGAGCGTAAGTCCAAACCTCGCCCGCTCATACATCTTGAGTGGCAAGAGGTCCGTCCCGTTGAACAGGATATGGCCTCCGCTCGGCACATAACCCTCACATCCCATCAGCACATAGGCCAGTGTGGTCTTGCCGGAGCCGTTCGCTCCGAGGAGCGCATGGATTTCTCTAGGCTGGATTGTGAGGTCGAGTCGGTCGAGAATCTTCTGATTGCCCACCGCAAAGGTCAGATTGCAAATGTCTAAGAGCGGAAGAATCACGACACACCACACCTCTCCACATGTTCACTGTGCATCATGCGTGCCTTGACTCAGTGCCCGTTCAGCAGGCCAATTCTCTTAATGAGTCAATCAAAATCAATCAATCAAACCGTAGCGTTCTGCGGCATGTGGAAGAATTCTCGTGGGGAATTAGTCCCCATTGTTTCGCTGTTCTGAAACTTTTCAGCATAACTGATGAGGCCCTTCAGCCTGAACGATCAGTGACTTTGCGATATTCATGCGCATGGCATTGCCATTGCTCCCATGAGTGATGTAGTGCAGATGCGTTTGCAGTGAAGATCGACTAGCCGCTATTTGGAGGAAGGTGCCCATGAGTTTTCGATCAGCGATTGGGCTGTGCGCCATTATCGTCGGGGTATTGAGTTTGGCGCTCTGTCAACCTCCGACACCCAGGATCGCACGAGTCGAAGTACCGCCATTCCAGGTGGTCAACAACGCTGAGGCGAAGGACATTCTCATCGCCTCTAGCCAGGCTGAGCGGATCACCCAGATTGGGGACCTGGATGATCCGTTCACCAACTTTTCGACGCGTGACCGTTAGTGCGAGCTCAGGCACTCAGAAATCAAGGGCTCACACTTCATGACGTGACTCAATGTCAGAGCACTCTTTTGAAACGACCCTCACGGGTATGGTCGTCTCAGTGCTGGTGTGGATTTTGGGGCGGAGGGGAACATCCGATTAGCCGAAGCGCATGGCCCGGGCTAATACGGGGGAAGGTTGAGGGGCATTCTCTGACCGGCTTGCAGGCGCACCGACCATTCGGTAGAGTATTAGGGACTTCTCGTTCCCATCGTGACGCTTCTTTGATCCATTTCTAGGGAGAACCGATGTGGTCTCGTGACAAGTTTCTGTTGATGGGATTGCTGCTGTGGTATGTGGCTCTCTCCGTCTGGACGGCGCAGTCGCCGACCGACCCCCAGTTCTGGCTCATAGCGAGTATTTTACCGGCTGCCTTTGTGGTGGGGTTGATCGCAACGCACCGTGTGTTTCCTCTGTCCCATGCCTCCTACACGCTCATCACCCTCTTTCTGACTCTCCATGCGATTGGCGCCCATTACACGTATGCCCAAACCCCGGTCGGCCAGTGGATAGACCAGGTGTTCCATCTCGGCCGGAACCATTTCGACCGGATCGTCCACTTCAGCTTCGGCTTCTTGCTGGCCTATCCGATGGAGGAACTGTTCCGCCTCGGCGCAGGGGTGCGAGGCTGGTTGCTGTACTACCTACCGGTTATGACGGTCTTGGGATTGAGCGGACTCTGGGAGATT
Source organism: Nitrospira sp. CG24B (assembly GCA_002869845.2). GTDB lineage: Bacteria > Nitrospirota > Nitrospiria > Nitrospirales > Nitrospiraceae > Nitrospira_D. The sequence continues at coordinate 87,439 of NEWS02000007.1, forward strand.
ATCGAATCATGGGTGGCGAGTGCCGTCCATCCGGAGCTGGGCATCACCTATTTGGGATCTCAAGGAGATGTCTGGGACGCCCAGAAAGACATTGCCGCCGCGCTCTACGGCGCCTTGCTTTGTGTGACAATCCTTGCAGCCGTCCGCGCGGTTCGAGGAACACTCCTGCCATCCCAGGCTCAGCCGGCTATCGTCGACTCATCCACATAAATGAAGGCTGGACTCCCAAGCCTTGCTCAGGCAGAGTCGAGAAACTCTCACCTGGCCTCCGCACTCCTCCTCTGCTACGGACTGCTCTGGATCTGGCTGGCCATCGCGCCGGTGAATCGAAGGGATTGGCTCCTTGAGAATCTGCTGGCTTTCGCCTTCGTGGTTCTGCTGGTTCTGACCTACCGGCGGTATCAGTTTTCAGGTGTGTCCTATGGGCTTATTGCATGCTTCATGACGCTCCACGCCGTGGGCGCGCACTATACCTATGCCGAGGTACCCTTCGGCTTTTGGCTCAAAGACTTGTTTCCGTTGAGCCGCAATCCCTTTGATCGCATCGTCCACTTCGCCTACGGCGCGTTATTGGCTTATCCGGTGCGGGAGACGCTCATACGCCTGGCCGGCGTGCGGGGCCTCTGGTCCTATTATCTCCCGGCCAGCTTGATACTTGCTCAAAGCGGCCTGTTCGAAATCATCGAATCCGTCGTGGCGGATTTCGTGAGCCCCGAACTCGGCAGCGCGTATCTCGGCACGCAGGGCGACGAGTGGGACGCGCAGAAGGACATGGCATCGGCCTTCGGCGGCGCCGCGCTGGCCATGATCATCACGCTCACGGCATCAAGAGGCTTGAAGAAGACGGCCCATCGTGTCGGGGAGTAGCGGTCGGCTTTTTCAGGATCCAGGCCACGGCCAGGTCGCAGCTCTGCGCTGCATTGATGCGAAACGCAGCTGTCCCTTCACGCCGCAGTCATGGTCGTGCGCTGTAGCAATTTCCCTCAGTTCCTCCGTTGGGCTGTCCATCGTGGGAAAACGATCCTCCAACTTCCTCTGAAGACACACGAGGTTTCCTTTACATTCTCTCGTGCGTCCTGCGGCACTCGTCTTGCTGAACACTATTGGCATGGCCTCTCAGGATGGGACAAGTTATGCGAGAGCGTTAGCGGCTGTCGTCGCAAGTCTGTGAGTTATGGGATGCACCGGTGTATCGGTCGTTCCTTCCGATCTCAAGGATAAGATCGATCGAAAGGTTTCATTTTGTCACGCGGATTCAAGTAGTCAGTGCATGATTTCACCGACGGCGTGATGGAGTAACCTCTTGGCACACCAAGGGGTTACAGATGAGAACGTATCGTCGGATCACCTACGAAGACCGGTGCCAAATTTACGCCTTGCGGACGGCGGGAATCACACAGGCCGAGATCGGCAAGACCTTGGGGTTCAGCCAAGGAACCGTCAGCCGGGAACTGGCTCGGAATGCGGGACGGCGGGGCTATCGCTTTCAGCAAGCGCAGCGCCAGGCGCAGGTTCGGCAGATGCCGCGCAAGTTGACGGGCCGTGTCCGTCGCGCCCTCGTTCGCAAGTTGCGGACAGAACGCTGGAGCCCGGAGCAGCTCAGTTTCTGGGTGCGGCATGAGCGCGGGGTGTTCCTTAGCCACGAATGGATTTACCAAATGATCTGGGACGACAAACGCGCGGGGGGCGACCTCTGGCGGTTCTTGCGGCGGCGGGGCAAACAGTACAACCGGCGTGGGGCCCAGCACGCGGGCCGAGGCGTCATCCCCTATCGCATCGACATCGCAGAGCGTCCTGCGATCGTGGCCCGCAAAGCACGCCTCGGCGACTGGGAAGGCGATACCATTGTGGGAGCTCACCACAAGGGGGCGCTGCTCACCCATGTTGAGCGCAAAAGCCTGTTTCCTACCATCTCAAAACTGACCCGCTCGACGGCGCCGGCGGCTCACCGCGCCACGGTGCGTCGGCTGACACCGCTGCGCGACCATGTCCATACGATCACCTACGACAACGGCAAAGAGTTTGCCGGACACCGACACACGGCGCACCGCCTGCAGACCCACATCTTCTTTGCCACCCCCTATCACGCGTGGGAACGCGGGGTGAACGAGAACACGAATGGCCTGATTCGGGACTTCTTCCCAAAGGGGACAGACTTCACTACAATTCACCCGGCGACGGTGGCAAAGGTGGAACGCCTGCTCAACCGACGGCCCAGAAAATCGCTCGGCTTTCACACGCCCAACGAGGTCTTTCACGCGCTGACCAGAGGCGGCTGAACAGGATGCACTGGAGAGTTGAATCTGCGGAAATAAATCCCAGTCCGTTACCCCGTTACGTTGCTCAAGGTGGTCAAATACATTTGTATCAAAGTAGACAATCATCCTAACCGTTTAAGCCTTCGAGCTATTGAACGTTCGCTTTGAGCTTGATCACATCTCGATTTAAGCACAAGATAGCACAACATGCGATAGCCGATTTGAGTCGCTGGCAGGTTTCAAGATTTCCGCAATATTGAAGTTTCTCCACGCTTCCGTCATATAAGCAACATGCTCACTCTCATCCAATTTCCCTGGTCCCCCTTCTGCATCACGATCAGGCACATCCTGACCCGCCATCGCATTCCGTTTCGCCTTCACAATATCGCCTACCATGATCGAGATCCAATCATCAAAGCGACAAAGGGCCGAGGGCACACGGTGCCCTGCCTACTCGATGGAAAGCGTGGGATCTGTGACGTCACAGATTTTGGGCAAGAGGTGGCGCGTTACGTGGATCGACGCTATCGGCTCAACCTCTTTCCCAAAAACCTCGATGGGATGCAGGTGATTCTCTCACGCTATATCGAGAACGAGCTGGAGATGGTGGGGTTCAAGGTGAACGATACGTATGTGATCCCGACCCGCCCCCTCATCGAACGGACCATGCTCATTCGCCATAAGGAACGGAAATTCGGAAGAGGATGCGTCCGGGAATGGACCAGCCACCGGCGGTATCTGTGCAAACAGTTCGCGGAACTCTTGAAGCCGATCGATGACATGCTGGCAGCTTCGCCGTTTCTTCTGGCCGATCGCCCATTGTTCGTGGATTACAATCTGTATGGTGTACTCGGCAACTACCTGTTCAACGGCAAGACACGATTGCCCAATCTGAAACACCTGCGACGCTGGCATCGAACGATGGACCTTGTTCCTTGACCACTCACTCTGCAAGTTTCTTCAGTGCTCTTCCATACCGCCGATTTACCCGATTTAACGCCGCACTGAACTTTTTCTGCCGAGCCGCATCCCGCTCTGGTGTCACAGTAGCCTTCCGCGGAGGTTTTGCCTTCTTTTTCTTCGGCGGCTTCGATTTGGCGCACTTGACCGCCTCGTCGAGCCATGAAGCTAGACCGGACGCCGTACGATAGCCAGCTTCGCTGATGAACAGGAAGCCTTTGAGTGGCTTTCCGGTGAAATCCATTTCATGAGCGTGCGGTTTCGAGAGAAGTGTTTCGTAGCGGTCCGGCATGACACGAACCATGAGGCGGTCCTTCTCGATCCCACAGCACATGTGGCCGTTGAGCATGAAACAGAGCCCGCCGAACATAGGCTTCTCCTCCACCCCGTTTCGGCGCTTGAAGTAGCCCCTGATTCGTTCTGCCAATCGCTCGTTACAAGCCATCTCACGCCCTCTCGCTTCAACGCTTTGTATTCACCAACAACGATCGTGGATTGGTACTCCCATTTTGGTATACTCTTCGGGACCATGCCACCCGATGCCCCGGCTTCACCGCCTTCACCGAGCGATCGCCGTGAATATTATCGCATCACTGTCTCGCTCCCCATCTGTCTTCAGCCTGAGTCAGATACTACCGAGAACGAGTTCGTCGAGAAAGCAGTGAATCTGAGTGCCGGGGGCATCGGCGTCACGCTGAACCAGACCTTCGAGGTGAACGCCATTCTCTCCTGCGCCCTGCTCCTTCCCGGCGAGGTGCTCTTTAAGTCTCACCTTCAAGTATTGCGTGTGGATCCCATCCCCTACCCGCTCAACACGTATCGCCTCCATGGCCGCTTCATCAGGATGGCCACTGCGGATCGAGAACTGCTGATCCGGCATATTATCCAATTTCAACGCGAACACCTCAACAAGCACTACTCCGCCTGAATAGGCACAGCCTTCACGGTGAAGAGGCCCCGAACAACTCTGGAGAACCCGTTTCGTCCCCGCGAAAGGGGGATACATTCTGCCGCGCGAGGCCGACTACACTAGGTCACCGTGGAATCCACACGCTCCTATCAGCGCCATCACTATCGCGTCCCGCTTGCCATGCAATACCCCGTGATGTTTTCCGATGCGGAAATAATCGCGGAAGGAACAGTCATGAACCTGACGGTGTTCGGCTGCGCGATCGAATGTGCCGATACCATCCCAGAAGGAACGACACTGCGGATGCGGCTCATCCTCCCGGATCAGGCGCAGTCACTCCCGGTCGAAGAAGCGGAGGTCCGATGGACCCAAGGGAATCGAATGGGGCTTCAGTTTCACAGGGTGGAGCGGGCGGCGGATTTTCGGCTCCACAGCTTTGTGTGGGATCGGATGGTCGAACGGCTCCACACGATCACTCAGGAAGGACTTTCACCTTCTTGATCCCGAGGGCTCCTGCCTTTTCCCACGAGGGCCAGACACAAGAGTCCGATGCCAATCCAAACCACTTCGCGGAATCGTCGGAGCAGCGCAAAGGTGATGCCCGTCACATCGCTGTAGCCGAAGGCTTGCAGCAAGAGGAGATTGCCGGCATCCTGCGCCCCGAGACTACCAGGGATGAAAAAGGTCCCGCCTTTAATGAGGGCTGCCAAGGCGCCCATCGCGATGACCGACCACAGACTGGCGGAATCGCCTAGGAAATAGATGATCACAAAAACTTCTAACGATTCGGCCAGCCAGCCGAAAAAGCACACCCCGGTCGAGAGAGCAAAAGTCCCACGATGCTGGCTGTAGAAATTCAGAATGGTCTGGTCGATCGAGCGTAAGTGCTCCTCTTGCGCTTCTAGAACCTGGATCCGCATTCCCAGCTTCTTCATGATTGCCAGCATCGAAGCAAAGAGCCCGCGCTGTTGGACAAAGATAAACCCGGCAATCGAACAGACTAATACCGCCACACTCACGACCGCAGCTGTGATGGTCTGTTCCGCCGAACTCCCGACGCCCAAAATCAACAATCCAATGGCGATCCCGACGAGAATATAGAACACCTCGGCAATCGTGAGAGTCGTCTTGGCAATCACCACGGACGCGGCCCCTTCCGCCATCGGAACATTGTATTGTTTCAGCAGGTAGGCCTTCAGTGGTTCGCCGCCCATGTAGGCTGTGGGTGTCGTCATATTCACAACCTCCCCGGCGGTCCTGATCGTGAGGAGCCGCCAAAACGGGATCACTTGCGCGAATGACCCCAATACCAGCTTCCAACCATATGCCTCGATCACATACATAATGAGAGAGGGAATCAGGATGATCACCAAGGGGAGGGGGCCTAGCCGCAATGCCGCATCGTAGATGTTACCGGGTCCAATCTGCCAGACAAGAACGCCAAGAACGATGAGGCCAAGGGCTAGTAGGATATAGCGCAACACGTTAGTCGGATGGCGAACGGGGCATTTATGGCCGAGGAGACGAGACCGCGGATGGGCGGATGACCCAGCCCATGGCACAGGCAAAGAGCAATGCGCCGGCTGCCGCGAAGATGAGAAACCAATACAGCTGGTCGAACAGGGCAAAGCCCAACAGCGCTGCAGAAAAATCTCTGCTGGCCACATTTTTCAGCATGACGTCAGCCCATGCTGCATGGGCAGGGGTGCTCCAGCCACTCACCGCTTTAATCTTTTGCGCCTTTTCGACGAGTACAAGTGAGAGGCCGTTGCCAAACACCGCAGCGGTGCCGAGTGCGAGCGGAACCCAGTCGTCCGCTTGTCCAATCTGAGTCGTATAGAGTCCCACGGCAATACCCGCAAAAATCGCCATGTGCACGATGTTGTCCAACACGATATCCAGCCAGGCACCAAGCGGCGACTCGGTAAAGGTCAACCGCGCGACTTCGCCGTCGCAGCAATCGATAACGGCCGCCAATTGAAATAAGATGGCTGCCACGATACCGGCGCTATAGGTGCCCATCCCAAATCCTGCAGCCGCCAGCAGACCAACTAACCCGGCAAGGACCGTGATGGAATTGGGCGACAGCCCCATGGCGAGAAACAGGCGGGTAAACCAGCGAGAGACTTTACGATTGAAATAGCGATCGACGAACCCTTCGAATTCCCCCTTGAGTGAATTGAACAACTTCTTTTCGGCTGCTTGGACGTCGGACAGCGTTCGAACGGGTTGGTACCAATTCCCCTGCTTCGCTTCAGCCGAGACAACACACACTCGACCATCCGTCGCGGCCCGTTCAAGCCACTGGCGGATCGGAGGGCTTCCCTTCTCACTCACAGTTTGATTCGTGGTGCTCATCAGGCTTGCCGGGACGACCACTAACTCAGCCACACGTAAGGCAGGACTGTCGAAACGAGGAGGGGCAAAAATCGTCGGACGATCAGACTGGACTTTCGCTCGCAGGCTCTGCACCATATACTGATCGACCTGCCCCTGTGAGGCTTGCGAGACCACAATGGCCTGACCGTCCTGCACCTCACGCCGCAACCGTTCAATCAACCCTCGAGAGAACACGCTATTAACGCTCGCGACCAACGCAAAGCCATGCACTTCGGCCGCCAAGGCTTCCCAGGTCCGAGGATCATCGAGAGGAAATTCGCGGATTGGCATCCATCGGACGGGAATCGTGACGCGTGGCCCTTTGCCGAGGGCCTGTTTCAGCTGTTCCTCCTCAGAACCAGACAGGACGATTAATTGACGAATGCCCGCCCGCTGCAAGGTGAGTACGGTTCGCTGAAAGAGCCCGATCCCCACAACACTGGTCAGGGGCCCTATATCGTCAACCTGCGTCCCAATCGGACAGCCGAATACCCCGACCGAGGGTAGCAGAATCGCCGTGGCCAACCCTTGAATCTCGACTCTCCTTTGGAGGATGCTCTTACTCATGTTCTCTAGGCGCCGAGGTCTGCTCCTCAGTGTTCCCTTGCGTAGAGTCACTCTTCATCGGACAGCGGACCATACTGAAGACTTTCTCATAATTTTGGCAAAACTTCCAATTCAGCTTTTCTTACGTCTTCAATGAAATCGATCTCGGTCCAGGGCAACCCCCCAATCCGTTCATAGCCAACCCGCACGTCCTGAAAATACGGCCGCAGCGCGTCCTCATACTCCATCTCCCACGAGCCTCGGTCGATGTAGCCGCGGAGCGACGAGACCACGTGAGGCGTGTCGGCATGCCGAACCCGAAGAAATCCAACCCCTTCACCGGCGTATTCGTAACGTTCCGGCATATTCTTCGTCAGCGCAATCACTCGGCCCCCGGCCACAACCACCATGCATTCCTCTCCAGTTTGCTGTACCGTCTCATCCATCAACAGCGCATTCTCACAGGGTGACGCCACGAGACGTCGTAGGATGTCCGGATGGAACAGCACATCGGCATCCATCACGATGGTGTCGTCGTCGAGCGCGGTTCGCGCAATCCACAGTGAGGAAATACTGCCCCTATGAAACTGTTCGTTGACCAAAAACGTGACGTTGACGCCGCAACAATCCTGCTCGACCGCCGCGCGAATCATCTCCTGCTTGTATCCGACAACAATCTCCGCCCGGCGAATCCCCACGGAAACCAGCGACTCCAGATAGCGATGCAGGAGCGACCGGCCGCCAATCTCGATGAGGCATTTCGGGTGATGCTGGGTCACTTCCCACAAACGCTTTCCGACTCCCGCTGCCAGAATGACCGCCTTCATATTGATTTGCAGACCTGTTCGAAGGCGTCGAGAAATCCGCCAAACTGCGCCTCGGACAGTGCCCCCATATTGGCTACGCGAAAAATCTTGTTTTCCAAGTTGCCCTGCCCGGCATAAATGACATAGCCCTGCTGCTTCAGACGGTCATGCAACGCCTGGTAAGAAACCCCGTCTGGCAGGTGATAGGCCGTAATGGTGTTCGATTGTCGGTCCGCCGGGAGAAGCGCCTTCACACCGAACTTGGCCATTCGTTCACGAATCAGGGTCGCCATCTTCTTATACCGCTGGATGCGATTGGCCACGCCTTCCTCGAGCAACTCATTAAGCGCTTCGTCAAAAGCATAGTAGACCTGCACCGCGGGCGTGAAGGGAATCGTGCCTCGCCCCTCGTTGTCGATGTAATGGGTCAGATGGAGATACCACGAGCGCTTTGGATACGCCCGCATTCTCTCGACGAACCCCTTTCGCACAAGCACGAACGAGACGCCTGGGAACCCCTGAATGCACTTTCCCGCCGTCCCCGTCACCATATAGATGTGCGACTTGGCGATATTCAGCGTTTCACCTGCCAACGCACTGACGGCATCCAGCACAAACACGCGATTCTGATTGTCGACGATCTCGGCAATCTCATGGACAGGGTTGAGGAGTCCGGTGGTGGTCTCATGGTGCACCATGCCGACGGCATGCACTTCCTGATGCTGTCGCAAGGCCAGCAGGAGCTTCTCAGGGTCTGGCCGAACCGTCCAGTCATACTTCAACTCGCTCACCCCCAGGCGATGGAGGCCCACAATATGGGACATCCGTTCACCATAGACACCGTTGTTGAGGATAAGCATCCGGCGACCGTGAGGAAGCGACGACATCAAGGCGGCTTCGACGGCAGCTGTGCCCGATCCGGTCATCACGACGGCGACGTAGTCCGATTCGGATCCGGGGACAAAGGCTTTGAGCAGCTTGGCTTGGATGCGGTGAAGCAGTTCTGAAAATTCGTCTTCTCGATGACAGATATCGGGTGTCAGCAGCGTCTGCCGCACCCGCTCGGACACGTTCACTGGACCAGGATTTAGGAGAACCACTCTTCTCTCCTTTTCTCAGAGCGCGTGATGAACTCCCTATTCTTCAATCGCCTTCATGAATCGACGGGTGATGTCCGGCGGGTCGTGCAGGACGCGACCAGCATCTTCCACAAATTCGTTCACCTTGATGAGCAACATGCTAGGCCCATCCTTCTTCAGCATGTCCTTGAACTCGTAGACGAGATCGTCACGATCAAGGACCCGTTCCACATTCACGTAGCCCGCCGACTTCGCCACTTTCTCCAGCGGCACCACGTTGGAGATCGTCGGCTGGTTTCCGGTCGTTCCGTACACTTCATTGTCGAAGACGACATGGATAAAGTTTTTGGGGTTCAACGCACCAACCGTCGCGAGTGTACCCATTCCCATGAGCACATTTCCGTCGCCATCGAAGGTAATCACCTGCTTATTCGGCTTGGCGAGCGCGACACCGAGTGCAATAGCTGAAGCATTCCCCATGGAACCGATCATGTAGAAATGAGTAGGGCGATCCGCGATCTTGTGCGCCTCGCGCGAGGGAAACCCGTTGCAGATAATAACGGGCTGATCGGTCAGCAACTCCAGCAAGGCTTCCATGGCCTGCGCCCGACTGATCAATGTGCCTTGTTCGGGTCTCATGGATGCAATCCCTTGACCACGCCTTTGGTGATAAACAAGGCGACGGGAATCCGCTGCTTCATGAATGTCTCAGCGACCCACCTGAAATCTTCAATCACTGTTTTTTCAGTCAGGGTCCGGTGCGGAATCTTGACGGTATCAAGCAATTGCGGCATCACCTCTCCCATCACCAAATGTTCAGGAGCATCCTTCCCTCCCTGCCCACGCCAGGAAACAATTAGTACGCAGGGTTGTTGATAAATCATATTCAGAGAAATGAGTGCATTGAGAGAAGTACCGAGTCCTGAATTCTGCATGAGCACGGCGGGGGTTTTCCCCGCCATATAGGCGCCCGCAGCCATGCCAACCGCTTCATCCTCACGAACCGCAGGAGTGTAGAGCCGACGGTTCATGAGTTCCGCAATGATTCCACCCAGAATCGAATCCGGCACACCGGTAAAGAAATTCACTCCCATGTCCTGCATCGTTTGGACGAACAAGTCGCTTTCAATCACTGAACGTTTCTCCCTGGCGTATTGAGACCCACCCGTAGAAAGCCGGCGCATTATAAGATACGCCCTGCGAGGTTCTCAAGAAAGATCCGCGATTGAGTTGAACCCTCTCGCATGTTAGCGTTAGTAGCAAGAGGGTTAGATCCGACTCCGTTGACAAAAGATGAGCGCTCTCACCCAACCAAGACCCAATACCTTGCCGTTGGTCCTGATAATCGCCATCGTGATCGGTGCGAACTCAGCATGGGCTGTTCCCATGATGAATGACCCGAATGGATTTCACGATATTCCTTGGGGCACCTCCTTGTCTGCACGCCAAGACCTAGAAACGATACGGGGAGGTCCTCATATCATTGAATACCTTCTCAAGAGAGAGCCGGCGTCATTCGCGGGAACAGAAATGACCAGCATCCTCTACGTGTCCCTGGATGATCAATTTGCGCGTGTCATGATCCGATACCAAGGGGAACAAGTTCATAAACACGTGCTTCGCTTCTTGGAAAATCAATTCGGTGGGCTGGAGCGTATTCCCGGGCAGATGGCACGAGGTCTCAATCAGCAATACACATGGCGCGGCTCAGATACCGAGATTACGCTGACCTACCAAGCAGGCCCCGAGCGCGGCTACATCTTCATCGATAGCCGTACGCTCGCACCACGGTTCAACGACTTTATCACCGACTCCGCAGAGTAGATCGATGAACGCGGGTTTTTGTAAACGAACGGTACTCCCCGCAGCGGTGATCTTCTGCGTGCTGCATGCAGCGACATCGGCGTTGGCCGTTCCACTCGTCAACGATCCCAATGGCTTCGAAGATATTCCCTGGGGAACATCCCTTGCGGAAATGGACCAGTTTGGGCACGTCGAAGATGCCGGTCGCCTAGAGATCTACGAAAAAGCTACACAGGCTCCTGCGCTCGGCACGATACCCGTCGATTCCATACAATTTACCACGTTTGAGAAAAAGTTCGGTCGCGTGACCGTTCGGTACAGTGGAAGTGAAACTCATGAAAGAATCCTGACCTACCTTCAATCCAAGTATGGTCCGCTCGACCGAACACCGGGCCAAATTACGGTCGGCCGGGTGAAAGTCTATGTGTGGCATGGCTTTCATACGGAAGTGGCGTTGCGGTTCGAGACTGGAACTGATCGTGGCATCATATTTTTTGAAAGCCTGACGCTCCCTGAGAAACTATCGGACGGGACTTCCGCGACAGTCTTCTAACCGTGGATAGATAATTCCTTAAACTTTCCGTTGGCAAGAGGCTGTGCTCCTTCGCATCATGTGGGGCCACATGGTGGCACACACTGCAAAACCTCCTGCCGCATTACTCCAGAGTTTATGGTCATCGCGTTCAACCAGTACCAATGTTCAAGAGATGGATGGAAGTCATCCCTTTGATAAAGCATTAAGGAAGGTCTGATTAATTCACGCTTTCACTCGGCCAGCTGTTCCTGGACTGACCACCAGGGCAAATTCAGTGGGTAGCCGCTGTTGCGAGAGCCTGTTTGTGAGGCACACCCATCGTGCGATGGCCCACGGCCCGCCTCCAGCCCCCCATCCTCTACGTTCCCGCCAACAGGCGCCGTCGTGACACATAGAGATTTGCTAACCCGCAGCTGATCTGGAGCCAGTGAGTATTCTTTGCCAGCCCCCGGTACCGGACTTTGGCCCAGCCGAAGATCCGTTTGATCACCAAGAACGCATGTTCGACCTTCGCCCGGACTTTCGACTTGGTGCGGTTGCGAGCCCGTTCCTCATCACTCAACGGCCGATGGCGATACGCTTTCGTCTGGATAAAACTCTTGGCGTTGGGGGCCTGGCGCTGAATCACCTCACGCTGTCCACTGTAGGCCGAGTCGCCCCACACCCGTGTCTCCTGTCCATGCAGCAGCTTGGGCAACACCTGACTGTCATGCACATTGGCCGCTGTGGCCGCGACCGAGTGAATCAGCTTGGTGCAGCTGTCCACGCCAATATGCGCCTTCATGCCAAAGTACCACTGGTTTCCCTTCTTCGTCTGATGCATCTCCGGATCCCGCTCCTTCGTCCGATTCTTCGTCGAACTGGGTGCACTGATAATGGTGGCATCCACAATGGTCCCTCGGCTCACCTGCAGCCCCTGCCTCGTCAGATACTCTCCGATCCGGGCAAAGAGCTGCTGGCCCAACTGGTGGGTTTCCAAGAGATGCCGAAACTTGCAGATCGTCGTCTCATCGGGCACGGGCTCGCGGCCCAGATCAATCCCGACGAACTGCCGCATGGCTCGTGAGTCGTACAAGGCCTCCTCCACGGCCGGATCTGACAGGTTGAACCACTGTTGTAGACAATGGAGGCGCAGCATCCGTTCGACACCCACGGGCGGACGCCCGGCCCATCGGCCTTGGGATCGACCGGCTCGATCGCCGCCACCAGGTCCGTCCACGGCACCACGCGATTCATCTCGTCGAGAAACCGTTCCCGGCGTGTGGGCTTGCGATATTGTTCGAATGTCACCTCGGCCAATGTCTGTTGCAGCATGGGGAGCGTCTCCAATTCAGTGCTGCGCTTCTCTTAGCACATCAGGAGAGGCGAATAAATCAGACCTTCCTTAAAAGATCTGGGCCAAGATCCGGCAGTCATTCCCTTCATCAATATGGTATTCAGTCACCAGTTACTGCTCTACGAGTTGGCGCATCATTCGCTTCGCATGACCAAGTTACATTATTGAATTGATTGGGAAAATATTCTGGACGAAGTTATGATGATGACACTTACAATGAGTAACCGAAAGTCCTATGTTCCGTTGGATGGCCGTTATGCGGAACGTGTAACGGTCACGTGTCGAGTGCGCTATGTCGGTGAAGTTCCGACACAGCCTCACCAAGGAGAGGGACTCACCAAAAATATATCCGTTTCTGGTTGCCAAATCATCAGCGACCGCCCGGTAACGCGAGGCACATTATTGACACTTACCATTGCGCTTCCCGATGGATTGCCTCAGCTTTCATTGAAATCAGCGCATGTTGTGTGGGTATCGGGTTGTCAATTTTCTGTCCGATTTATGGATCTGAGCCAAGACCATCGGAAGCGGTTGCAATCTTTCATTTGGAAAAGCATCTCCCATCAAACCGTAAGCGATCAACGAACTCGATTCCGGCTGATGATATAGTCCGGTCCTTATCCCCTCCTGTCTACGGTCCCCCGATCCTTTTCATCACACTCATCAACTCATAAGACCTCCCCTACGGCGTTCAGAACCAGGCTTCCCTTGCAGTACGCACATAACAGATCGATTTATTGTCCATTACCCTCCCCCCCTTCCGGTTTGGCCACTCCCCCTCCTCTGGTGGGAAGGCAAGGTTGACACTCCGCGCTAGCCTTCATCCATACGAAATCTCCAATACAGACTGTACCGTGGCAAGCAGAAAGAGCCTTTGGAGCTCAAGCGTTTAGCAAGTCAGGACTGAGTCGATCAATCCCATCCAAATGGGGACATAACCAGGAGGTTTAACGATGAGACAGATGAAACACTTGAGACAGTCGGAAGTGCCTTACTCATCGCATTCGATTGAGCGTCGCAGAATGAGAAGAAGTTTCGTCTCCTTGGGGCTTATGTACTCAGGAATCAACGGGGACGACGTTCTAATTGGAGACGGTAGCGCTGTAGACCTATCCGAAGGTGGGGTGGGCATTCGTGGAAACTGTCCCGTCAAGATCGGCATGGAATTGACCTTGTTCTTATATCTTCCGGACGAGGACGAGCCCTTATTCGTTTCGGAAGTGGTGGTCTCCTGGACAAAGGGATCTCTGTTTGGCGTTGAACTGAATGAAGTGAGCCTCCGCGATGGCGATCGGTTGCGAGCACTTCTCCACGCCCAATCGGCTGCCCAAGCGGAGTCGGTTCAATGACCCTACCATCAGAGCCTAGTCGGGAATGTTCAACCCTAGCAATCCATCTCACCTTGTCTTCTGGACGCGCACCATGCTAATTCATGGTGAGTGACTACTTACCCACCATGAATAGGACACGGACATCTTCTCGTCAACGACATCAACCATCCCCAACCTTCAGCCATAAACAGCAGGGCTACGGGCATCAGTGAGGCGCTCACCCTGCAAACACTTTCCGACCAAGCATGCCCAGTACAACGCAACGTTCTCAGAAAAGGCGCATGCTCCGACTTGCGCGAAGCTGGCGACGGGCGCGTAAACGACAGGTACCACTATGAGTCAACTCGTCCGACATCCATTTGTCACTCTCGGAATCATTATCTTCATTGCAATCACCGTTCTTGTAGCCTTTCGCCTGAGCACAGGCTCCAAAACCGACAAGAAGACGGCACGGCTCATTACGGTCGGTATTGTGTCTCCGCTCCGACAAGATCTCGATATTCGTCTGGCCTATACAGCGGACATCTCGCCTAATCAGGTCGTCAATATCTTCTCACGGGTTGACGGATACATCACCAAACTCCATGTCGATAAGGGTGATTATGTCAGAGCGAGCCAGTTGCTCGTTGAAATCGATCATACGGACTATCAACATGCCGTCAATCAGGCAAAAGCCAATCTGTCAGCCGCCAAGGCGAAGGTCTCACAACAGGATGCGGTCGTCCGCAACGCCAAGCTGACGCTCGATCGTGTGCAGACCCTCATCAAAGACCAATTTGTCTCACAGCAAGACCTCGATACTGCGCTGGTCAACTTCGACGCCGCCAGTGCCGCACAGGAATCACTCCAGGCGCAGGTCACACAAATGGAGGTGGCCCTGGCCCAGGCGGAAACACGCTTAGCCTATTCGTATATCCGAGCCCCATTTCCCGGCTATATCGCAGAACGAAATTTAGATACCGGGGCCTATGTCAGCAGCGCGACTGCCAGCACGTCGACTATGTCACGAGGCATCATGAGCCTACACGACATCAATACGGTTCGCGTACTGATCGAAGTCGTCGAGCGAGACATTCCACTGGTGAAGGTAGGTCAAAAGGCCGAGCTCCGTGCCGAAGCTTACCCAGAGTACGTATTCGAAGGAACCGTCACGCGGGTCGTCCAGGCCTTGAATCGCGCGACACGCACCATGACGGTGGAAATCGACTTATCAAATAAGGATCGTCGATTAAAAGGCGGGATGTTTGCCCGAGTCGAAGTCATGGTGGGAACCCATCACCAAGCGTTGCAGATTCCCATTGATGCCGTCAGTCGACTAGAAAATATACAATATATCTATATCGTCCAAGAGGGAAAAGCTCAGCGAGTAGATATCGAAATTGGTGCCCGTAACGGCAACCATGTAGAAATCACCAAAGGTTTGATGGGTCGTGAACAGATCATCGTCGCAGGCAAGGACTTGGTGCACGACGGCACACCCGTCCAGCCCCAACCGCTCAACCAAGTGAGGAGTGACGGGTAACGGGTGATACGGCTGAAGAATTCGGCTTCCGTGGTCTCACGATTCACCTCAGTTTCCCCACCAACCTAGAATGTGGCTCACTCTACTCGCACTACGCAATCGCATCGGCATTCTGATGTTATCCCTCGCGATGGTGGTACTGGGGCTGACGTCCCTCCAACGCCTACCGGTTGACCTCTTCCCGCAAATCCAGGTCCCAGTCGCTTTTGTAGGTGTTGTGTACAAGGGGGCTCCCCCGCTCGACATCGAGCAGAGCGTCGTCTATCCAATCGAAAAAGCTGTCAGCTCCGCCTCCAATGTCGAACATGTCGAATCCTTCAGTAAGCAGGGTCTCGGGGCCGTCCAGATCTGGTTCAACTGGGGGGCAGACATCAATGTTGGACAGATGGAAGTGATGCAACGCATCACGCAGATTCTGAACAGCCTTCCACCGGGGATTCTACAGCCCTTTATCGTGAAGTTCGACGTCTCCAACATCCCCGTTTCCATTGTGTCGGTGTCGAGCGATGAGCTGGACGAGCGAGCGCTGTATGATCTTGCGTACAACACCATCGCCCCACAGATCGAACAGATCGCCAATGTTGCGGCGGCAACCGTCGAGGGCGGCAAGATCCGCCAGATCAATATCAACCTTGACCCGGCACTCCTCAGCGCCCGCGGACTCTCAATTCTCGATATCGTAAAGTCCGTCAAAGCGTCCAACTTGATTTTGCCATCTGGCGACATCAAAGCCGGCAACCTCGACTATAACGTCTTTACGAATACTCAGTTCCGAACAGTCGAGCCAATCCAGGACGTCATCGTGAAGGTCAATCCGCAAGGCAATCCGGTCCGCGTGCGTGACATAGGGACGGTCACGGACTCATCCGACATCCAAACGAACATCGTTCATGCCGATGGGGCCAGATCGGTGTTTCTCCGTGTGAACAAGCAACCGATCGCCAACACGGTCGAGGTTGTGGATACCCTGCGCGCAGCCCTCCCCAAGCTGGTCGGTCTCCCCGAGGGCGTGAAACTCGGCATTTCGTTCGATCAATCCCTCTATATCCGACAATCCATTCACAATCTTGCCGAACAAGCAGTCCATGGGTCGCTGCTGGCCGCAGCCGTAATTTTGATCTTCTTGCGTAACCTCACCAGTACCGTGATTATTTCTGTGGCCATTCCGCTCTCCATGCTCGTGACGTTTGTCGTCCTCTATTTTACAGGTCAAACCCTGAACGTCTTCACGCTTGGCGGGCTCGCGCTGGGTATCGGCCGGCTGGTTGATGATTCCATCGTGGAACTGGAAAATATTCAGCGCCACCTCAATGCCAATCCCAGCCGATGGAACAGCATTCTCGATGCCGCTCGTGAAGTCGCCATGCCGATCCTCGCGTCGACCGTCACCACGGTGGTGGTCTTCCTCCCCATGTTTTTCGTAGTTGGTGTTGCGCGTCTGTTGCTGGTGCCGCTGACCGTAACCATTGCGATTGCGCTCTTCACTTCCTTCCTCGTCTCCCGTACCGTGACGCCGGCGCTCTGCTACAAGTTCCTCAAGCCTGAGCAAGACACTCGGCAGACCATGCCACACTGGTTTACCACACTGATGGATTGGAGCCGTCGCCGATATGAGTCTCTCGATAGAAGTTACGAAGACTCGTTGCAGTGGGTCCTGGGACATCGCCGGATCTTTATCGCCTTAGTGCTGCTAATCTTTGTCGGATCGCTCACCTTGGTTCCGATGATCGGGACTGAGTTTTTGCCGGTTTCCGATGAGAGTCAGTTTCGCATCGTCCTGCGGGCACCAGTCGGCCAACGGGTTGAAAAGACTGAACAGCAGGTCTCAGAAGTCGAACGGGTGCTCCGAGCCAATATTCCCGCGACTGAATTGGAGACGATCGTCTCCAGTACGGGTGTCCTGTCGCAAGGTCGCGCGTCGCTCTTCAACCCCAACACAGGCCCCCATACATCTTCGATGCAAGTGTACTTGGTCTCACCGGACAAGCGGGCCAGAACTCAAGTCGAGATCATGAACGATGTGCGCCCGAAGATCGTCAAACTGTTTCCCGGAGTCTCGATGTATTTCGACCCCGGGGGTCTCGTCAAACGTGTTACAAGCTTCGGCTCCCAAAAGGCCGTTGATGTGGAAATCTATGGCTATGACTTTGAAAAAGCGAGAGACGTCATCGCGCGCGTCAAGGAGATCATGGAGCAGACTCCTGGCCTGGCGGACATTGAACCGAGCCGGGAGGAAAACTATCCGGAAATTAACGTGACAGTGGATCGAGAGAAAGCAGCTCTGCTCGGCATCAGCGAGACCGATGTAGCCAATACAGTCCTATTTTCCCTGAATGGAAACGGCCAGACCGACCCAATCATTTATACGGATCCACAAAGCGGCAATGAGTACTTCATCAGCGCCTGGTTGGCCGAGGAACACCGAAAGGATCTCAACGATTTGGAGAATATTCTGCTCATCGCCAAAGCCGGCGAGCCTGTTCTCCTGAAGAATATCGCATCTCTCAAGTTGAACGCAGGACCAGTGAAGGTCGATCGGAAGCATTTCCAGCGCGTGGTCCACATCACGGCCAATCCCACCACCCGACCCCTTGGTGAGATCGCTGAAGACCTTGAGTCCGCCTTCGCCACGCTCCAGTTACCGGCAGGGTTCAGCATCAAGCTGGCAGGGCAGATTCAGCAGCAGCGCGAAACATTCCAAGGATTGCAGTTTGCAACCATCCTGGCACTCTTGTTGGTCTACATGGTCATGGCCACCCAATTCAAATCACTCATCGACCCCTTCATCATCATGTTTTCGGTACCGATGGGCTTCCCCGGTGTCATCTTGATCCTGTTCCTGACGAACACAACACTGTCCACCACGTCGTTGATGGGCATTATCATGATGTTTGGAATTGTCGTCTCAAACGGTGTCTTACTGGTCGATTACACCAACGTCCTCCGCCGCAGAGGCGACGCACTGCACCGAGCCGTTGTGACGGCTGCACGAACCAGGCTACGCCCGATACTCATGACCTCGCTCGCAACAGTCTTTGGGTTGCTGCCCATGGCGATCGGACTTGGGACAGGCGGTGAAACAAACGCGCCTCTCGCAAGGGCGGTTGTCGGAGGGTTGAGCGTTTCTACCCTCCTCACGCTGTTTCTCGTTCCAACGATGTATCTGATTGTAGAGGAGTATTTCCCGAGGAGACCCGAAGAAGCAGCGAAGGGGCAGGAAGTGGGCTCCATTGGAGCCACCTCGGTTCCGGAATAGCCTTCGTCAACGCTCAACAATGTTTGGGAACAAGGACTTCAGCTGCATAGCCAGTCCGATATCCCCGGTGATCTGTAAGCGCCCCGACATCGCCATCGTCATCCCGCTGAGATGTCCGTTCAGAACCCCGATACAATCCTCTCCAGTCATCGAGAGGGTCACATGCGGATCGGCATGCGTTCCATCCTTCACGACACAAGTCCCATTGTGCACCAGCAGATGGTACTGACCACCTTGGTTCCCACGGAGATCAAACTGATAGACGGCCTCAAGATCCTCAGCTGCATCTTTATCGAGTTTTGATGGGAGCGAGTCAAATACCTCTTTGACAGTCGTGGCTTTCATATCTAGATCATGCCCATGGCAATGGATGGTTAAAGTCTTCGGGGGCGCTATGCTCACGCCCCCGAAGCACGGTCAACATAAAAGAAGGGTTTAGTACCGGAGTGTGGCGGTCGCAACACTACGACTGGCACCGAAAAACTCCTTCGAAAACGACTCGACCACCGTGGGATCATATCCCTTGCAGCTGAAAATGTCGAGGTAGGCGTGATTGGTTTCATTGGCGAAATGGCCGCTGATCAGCGAGGTGGAGATTAGCTGCACCATGGAGTAGCCGGCCACAGGCCCTTCGCCAAAGTCGACGACCTGGCATTCACCGAAGCGCTTCATGTCGATGAGCTCACACAGCTCTACGACATAGCGTTTTATATATTCCGCATCACGGATAAGTTCGGGTTTGCAATCGTGGAGGTCAACAGCAGTGCAGAGTCCCCATGCCTTACCGCTTCCGACCATGTCTTGGATCGGTCGGGCAGCAGCCGCAGGGGCGTTGGATGGTAAGATTGTGGACTCGGAACTAGCCGAGGTACTCATAGAGGGGGGTTCCCTTTCTGTAAGAAGGTTGAGCACGCGGAGACTATCATGCGTAAACTATACCATGATTTGTTTCTCGCGCACGTGAAGTGGTGGAAAATTTTTGGCTCTAGTGAAAAAGCACTGTCAATCGGTTGACAAGATTTCAACTCTCAGGGACAATATCTCTCATGGCATCCTCTCCAGATCTCATCCGAGACACACCTCGAATCGAGCTACCCGATCGCCTCTGCACCTGGTGCAAGGTGCTCATGCGAAAGCGGCTCGTGGGTGGCAACCAATTCATTCATTACACATGCCCTAAGTGCATTTTCCAACATACGCGCCGGCTGGGACCAAAACCATAAGCCTCTGATTAGCTCAGTGGCTAAGACCAGCTTGCTCCCTGATCGACTCACTCCTGTAGGTAGGATCGTCCCTATCCTAGTTCTGAGTGAATCATCTTACCCAAGTAGACTGGCGGCTGACTCTCAACTGGCACGCACCAGCTCTTCTACCTGATCACTTGTCCGTCCTCCAAGCCTCATCTATTCCAATTCAAGAACACCCTACCCCAACCGTACAAAGTACTAGGCCACCCGCGACGCCGCTGGAGCCGCATGAACGAGCAGAGCGACCTGAAATGAGACACCTCTCGCCCTGGTAACACACAGCATCTCCAAGGGAGGTCACACACCGACCGTTCACAATTTGAATCTTGCAGAGAAGGAATACAAGGCGAGTATGGCTGGCTACGCGTTAGCGTCAACTCCACCTAACCGCGGGACAAACTGCTCTGGACATGATCGTCGAGAAGATGGGTCAATCGCTCCCGATCCTCAGGACTGATGGAAATAATTTTCGCGCCTAATTTGGGTGTACGCACGTGAATGACTTCCAACTCGCAGGTTACGGACCGTCCCCCCTCAAGCTCTATCAAAAGCTGGAGCCCATCACCGCGCTTCACGAACAGACGGCTTTCTAGACGAACGCCGGACTCGCTCACGTCGAGCACCTTGCACGGCGCCGAGAGCGAGCCGCGCTGCAAGCGACCGACACGGCTGACATCGACACGCGAATGCTTACGCTTGAAAGCCATAACCCATCCCCTTTATGTCCGGCATCATAACAGGAGGAAGGATCATGTCGAAGCAATTACAGAAATGCCTAAAGCTGTCTGCCCACCAAGGCTCGCACCTGTTCCATGCGTTTTCGGTTGACACCAAGATCGCTGTAGCCCGTGCGGGACGCAGAACGAAAGTGAACCGTCTTCGTGGTTTCATCGAAGAGAAACTCCACGTCATCAACGAAGCGAAGGAGCAGGGATGTGAATTCGTAATGGAGATAGGACTCGTCCTCATCGACGAGCTTGCTCCGAGACAATGTTGCGAGCACCGCTTTCAACGCCTCTTTGGCTTCCGCGCGAGACTTCTTGTACGGAAACGGCGCGATGGCGTGACCCACATCAGTCGCCTGCGTCGACACGCAATTAGGGCTGAGAGGACAAGGAGGAAGAGTCCGCTGGCTCATTGGGCCCGCACTGTACTCGTTTCAATTACCGCCCGCAACCAAATCTCTGCCCCCAGCACGGCATGAGGCGGGATGAGATCCGAAAGACCTTTGTCTCGATAGGCCAAGTGGGGACTGATGCGCACCTTCCGATAGCCGCCGACTTTCATGCCAATCAGCGCCTGCTCGACGCCGGCCATCACTTCACGACGACCGAGTGTGACAGTACGATCGATCAGCGTGACGCCGTCCTGGATCCTGATCTTCTCTTTTGGCACATACTCCGCCTGTTTCTCATTGAGCAGTACCTCGTCTCCCTTGTTCAGATAGAGCCGCACGTTATAGACGACATGGTCGCCTTTCTGAGCTACTTGTCCGGCCCCTTCCCGCTCGTCAAGTAATGTGAGGCCGCTCAACCGTTTCATGATCAGAGTTCAATACGACAGAGTCGTCAGCGTCGGATTGGCTTCACGCTGGCCTTCAACCGTGACCGACATCCGTCCAATGATGCGCCCATCTTCTGCTTCAACATCCACACGCCAGTCGCCGGGGTCCAGTCCTTGTTTAAAACTGTACGCCCGATACCCGCCCTCGCGTCCGCCTGAGATCTTGAGCGGGATTTTGTCCGCATGTGTAAAAGGCCGGTTGTCGTTCGGACGATAGTACCAGTGGTGATAGATCGTGGTGTTGAGATCGATCGGTGCAAAGACCCCAGTAAAGCAGTAGATCGGCGTGTTCGCGGGATAGGTCGTATCGGAGCGCTTCCAGATCTCATACCACTCTTTTGCAAAAGCCAGTTCGAACTGATCGCCGGCTCGCTTCACGTCATGATAGATCCCTCCGAACTTGAACGACAACGGCACTGGTGGGATCCAATTAAGAAAATAGAACCCGACCAGCAGGCCGATTAATGCCGAAGCGGGGACGGTCATCCCGATCGCTTCGCGGCGTGATCGATCGGGATTATTACGATAGATCAACTGCGCCACTCGCAAGACCACCGCAACGCTCAGCATCGCTCCGATCACAAAGATGATCGAGTTCATGTAGCCCGTTATTACAGGGAGAAAAAACGTGAAGAACGCGAAACACACCACGGCATAAAGGCCAATCAACAGTCGAAGATTTGAGAGTCGATCACGCAAAAACTCGTTGGCCACCAAGAGCATGATCAGCAGCGCAAAAAAGACCGCTGTGCCGGTGAACGTGGCGCTTCGTGAGTAGAAAATTGTATAGGCACTGAAGAGACCACCCAACAGGAACTGACTCGCCATGGGATAGTAAGGACGGCTCTCCAACACCCAGCGTGTAAAACGGGAATACGAGGCGAGCTTGGCATGATCAGATGGAGGCTCGACCCCCAACCGTCCCGTCAAAACGATCAGAGCCCCGAGCAAGACCAGATAGAGGAGCAGAATCAAGTTATCCAGCAGCCGGTCGATTCGTGTGAGCGTGAGCGTATCGTAGGTCACGCCGGAGAGGAAGCACACCGCTGGCATGAAGGGTTTGGCCAGAATAGACTGAACCTTTGCCAGAGGACTCATGCCGTTACTGTGCGAAACATGGTTGGTTCCTTCAATGGAATAGTTGTTTGGGAAAGGAACTCTTGAAGAAGCTCAGATACTCGTCGAGTTGATCTGTCCACGAAATACACTCGAGCATCGCACGTTACGCCAGGTCACACAAATGCGGGCAGCGGAGCGTACGCAACGGGATGACCGATCACCCGTTCCAACCACGGCGCCATGGCCTCTTCTGGGAGGGGTGCTTGATTCAGGCGCGCTTCGATCTTGAACTGTCCATTGACTCCGACGATCCCGATAATCGCCGACGCATCCTCAGCGTCAGGCAACATCGCCTGCGTCTGAAATTCACAGAGCGTGGCGTACAGGAGGCCGTGTGGTCGGATCGCATTCTGCACCTCAGGGAGATCATCCAGCGGACAGTGGACAGAACAGCGATAGGCCAGTCGCGCTCCCGGTTCGATCCCTTGAAATTCTTCCAAGGCTGCTTCTGAAAATCCTGTGAGATAGGCACGCACTCCGGCCGGTTCTGGATTGAACGTCTCGGCAAGCTTGCTGGCCGGCACGAGGAATTCAAACGCATCGGACGTGTTGTACTCGAACTGGCAGGGACCAAACGCGTCGGGCCATGAGCAGAAGAATGGAATGGACGCATCGGCAGAACGAAGGACCACCGCGTGTTTCTCCACATGCGTCTCGATCGGCAGATCCAGCACGGTGATCGCGTCGAGGAACGCCGCCCGCCGTTCATCCAGCCAACGTGTGCGATCAACATCGCCACGCGTTTCACCGGGGGTAATCACCACCTGGGTCTGAAGACGAACCCGGATGAAGGAATGGGCATGCCGAAACCCGATCCACAACATGGCGCGTTGGTCATGCAGCTGCAGCGTGTCTCGAATGCGCCAGGGATGGCTGATGGAGCAATAGGTACCAATATCTTGATGACGCTGATAGACCGTGTGATAGGCCCCGGAGAGAAGAAAGAAATCGCCGCGCCATTGTTCCCGTATATGGACGAGCGTGACGTCTTCCGTGGCCCAGGGATCAAGCTGATCAAAGCCGTCGAACGACCCGACCGTCCATTCCTCCACATAGCAGATCACGTCGCTGGCAGGCGAGACCGGCTTCAGCCCAAGCGTGGCAAGTCGGTCTCCTACGGCAAGGGCCTCACCGAAGCTCAAGGCCGTCGTCGTTTCCCACCGTCGCTCACGCACTTCGGGAGATCCTTGACGATAGCTTGAGAGTCCTGTCACCTCTCAGGCACACAGCGCCTCTCACCACAGGTCCATACAGGCTCATTCTTGCAGGAGGCGACGCGCTGGGCGTAACGCCTTATTGTCAATCGTCGTGTCGCTGATCAGCCGATCAAGTCCGTCCTTCAAAGTCGCCGCTAGCTGTTCGCGCACGTCATCTTCATTGAACCAAAATACCGTTCGGCTCCGCCCCCCTTCAATGGTACGGATGGTGGTGCTTCGGTCGGCGAGGTTCCTGGCCTGAATCGTAAACCGGCTGGTGGTATCAATCACGGTTGAAAACACTCGGCTCTTCACCGTAGTGGAAAAATCCTGCACCTGTCCACTGATGACAATATCGGCATCCGCGGCAGATCCAGCCGTGGCCACACGTACATTCCAAACCCGATCTCGCCACCCGCGGGTTCGTAAGCGATCCGCCAGGCGCTGCGTGATCGCGCTGGCAGGCCGATCACCCAACACATCGAATTGCGTGGTGCCGCCCCAGAGATGCGTGCGCGTGCCCACACGACTCTTGTCTGCCCGTCGATCGTCAAACGGTTCGATGGCGATCTTGACCGGCTCGATGTCGGTCACCTGCACCATCGGGGGCTTCTCCCGCAAATCCATATACCGCATCTCTCCTGTTCCCCTACAGCTGGCCAGCAGGGTCGCCATCATGATGGCACAGCCCAAAACTCGCAATGACGATTGCTTCACAGGCTCCTCCCGGTCAAAGGTCAAAAAGAGTGGCGGCCCAGTCTACCCAAGTTTGGTGCCAGAGACAATTAGGATAAATAAGTTACGGGGTGACGAGGGGGGACAGTGATCGAAAGGTTTCGCACGCCAGCTGAGCCAACTGACCCTCCCGTACTCGAGAATCTGCCAAAGGCACACAGCGCACGACCTTTAGAAACGACCGTTCAGCCAACACGGCAGCAATCTGGGCCTTTCGATCATGGGTGATCGGCAGCGTATAGCCCTCCCCGTGTTTCCACTCCCATAACGACGGTGCCAGAGAAAGTTCGAGGTCTTTTCCTGCGAGCTGATGAAAGCGGCCGAGCAGCTGGCGCTTGTATCGCCCGATCTCTGAGCCTTCCAGCAAGAGCGCACAGACCACATGATGGCCCCACCAGACCAGCGTACGGAACGTGAACGTATTCGCGCCGGAGAAGTGTTTAGGACAATCCAGATATTGATACGGGAAATCTTCCAGATGCTCCCCTTTTACCAACTGGTGGAGGTGTGGATCGAAATCAGAAGGGGCAACAAGCGACAGACCTGCCAACTCATTCTGTAAGGCGCCTTGCGTCGCCTCGAGCATGACTCGTATTTTTGTCGTGATCGTGGCCTTTTTGCGAAAGAACTCCGCATTGGCCAGCAACAGAGTTTCGTCATCGGTAAACACAGTGGAGTAGGACCTCATGGCAGGGACTGAAGGGATGATGCTCCCTTCCTCATCAACTCCGGATTACTTGTAGCGTGTTTCGAACGCCGCGATAGCCAGTTCGTATAGCCGTCGACAGTCCGCACAGCGCAGCCGCACCAGATCCTGAAAGACATCCATCTCGCGAAGCGTCAAGGAGGCGTGATGCGAGGAAACGCAAGCCTTGAGGAATTCTTCGCCCGGCGGCTCGTCTCGTGAAGTGCCTTCTCCCGTTAGGTGTTGAGCCGAAGCTGCTTGCGACGTGACCGCAGTGACCGTCAGGTAATGGGCCGACTTGCATGAGCTGCAAGAAAGCACCACTGCCTTCTCATCTGTCATGCGCTTGACAGTCACACACAGCGGATGGACCGACCAACACTGCTGAAGAAAGGCTCCGCTTCGGACGATCTGTACCATTATAGTTTCGCTACACCATCACGCGGCGTGAAGCTCGCTCACCCAAGGTTCAGCTAACCGAACAGAGTAATCACACGAAAGGAGAGTAGAAGCGCTTGCGCCCGATCCCGGTCCGCAAGGGCAACGGACCATTCATGCACTGAATGGCTTTGGAGCAAACACCAAACCGTCCCTAGCGCAAGCGCGCAGGACGAGACGGCGAACCGGAATTCATGACGGGACTACCACAGTGGGCCCATCTTTCTTCAAAGAAGGAGCGACAGTCCCCTCCGGAACCGATCGACAGGTTTTGCACACCCGTGGCCGTGCTTTCAGAAAGGAGACTTTTCCACTGGCGAGGCAACTGTAATGGACGAACTCGTCACAGATTGTGCAACGAGACCAGCCTCCCCGGAGCATCGTTTTGTCCCGATAGAGATCTTCTCGACACACTCGGCAAAGACGGGCCTCGACCCCGAGCAGCATCGCCTCCCATTCCCCGCCACCTTTTCGAATACTCATAAGAGCAGGAGTATAGCGGGGCGATCGGCGGGAATACAAGCGAAGGGAGAGGTTATAGGGGCGAGAGAGTGCCATGGTCGCGTTTGACTGCAAGACGCGACTCTATACCTTATAGGAATTGGGCATGCACAGAACAAGATGTGACCCCACCATCTCGCTTTCGCAGATCAACACAGGAAGGCGAATTGAACACTCCCCACCATGCGTTGGGCGATAGGGTTGGACATCTTTGGACATCTATAGACGGCCACTCTTCGTGGCACAGACGAGGCTCAGCTGACGCTCACGTTCTGCAACGGCAAGACGCTTGGCTTGGCGTTCTCCATAGTGCGACACCATGAACTTGCGCTTACGACTGTCGCCTTGCTCGTCGACCCAGGAGGCCAGCCAAAAGACACGAACGGATCCGGTCCTTGGATTATCCACTTGTTCGTATCTGCCGACGCCTGGAATGCCCGATGTATTGTTCCGACGAAGGCGAGTGCGGACCCAAATGGCATGGACGTAGGTAGAGTATCGCCGAAGCAGTTCATCTCGATAGGCCTCAGCCGCCTTCAAGGCCTTACCTTTCCCTCCATGGATTGCATCGGAGAACGTCTTCACGGCGATATCGTTGTGTCGTTGCACCGTGACCCGCCACGCATGGGTTCGGCTTACCTCATGATCGACGCGGATAATGTTGCGGAAGGTAGACATGTTGTAACGCATTCCCACCCGCGCTAAGCGGCGGCGCGAAGCAACTAGAGGTTGTGCAGCCGCTGGTTCGGGACGCGCTTCGCGGTTCGAACTATGAGCGCTTACCGCGAAACTGTTTGAGTGACGCAAAGCATTGCTCAAACAATGTTTCGGCTGATCCGTGCAAGAGCCGGATCGTCTACTCATTCGTAACGCGCCAATGTTTTGTCAGAATCATGCGCCACACTCATCCCTTTCCAATCAGCGATAACGACATCCCGTTGCTGTTAGACCGCGACATATTGTGAAGCGCGACACATTTTCCGACGATCCAGAGGCTCCGTCAAGACTCAATTGGGATGAATGACGATCAAGCACGCTTAATTCCTTGATCTGCTAGACCTTTTGCCCTTGCTTGCTTTTTCAGAAGAGGGAGATCGGTGAGCTCCTACTGCGCGCATGCACCGAACACCACCCACGAGATAAACTCCAATCAGTCCCGTGTGCGCGGTGCGCGAGCACAGGAGACCACGAGTTTCCTCTCCCACCTCTCCCGTTTGACTGATCCCTAATCGTTTGTTACTCTCCGCGCGAATCAGAGCTGGGCCCCAACAAGAGCGAGACTTCATGGACATTGCGAACTATTTGGAGCAGAAACGCATCGAGGTTGACCGGTTTCTCGACTTCGTATCTCCGCCTGCTGCTGTACCACCGACGACGCTGCATGAGAGCATGCGTTATAGCCTGACGGCAGGCGGGAAACGGGTGCGGCCCATACTCACGATCGCCGCGGCAGAAGCATTAGACCAGACACCGCCCGGTCTCATGGCGGTCGCCTGCTCGCTGGAACTCATTCATACCTATTCCCTGATCCACGACGATCTGCCTTCTATGGACAACGATGACTTTCGCCGTGGGAAACCGACGAATCACAAAGTCTACGGCGAAGCCATGGCCATTCTGGCCGGCGACGCGCTGCTCACAATGGCCTTCGACTTGATCAGCAGGCCAGATCTCATGAAAGGCTGCGATCCGGTGCGGCAAGTCCGCATTATTCAAGAATTGGCATTTGGCTCCGGCAACATCGGCATGGTGGGCGGCCAGGTGTTCGACATCCAGGCTGAAAACAAGGACATCGATCTGCCGACCCTTCAGAACATTCATAAGCACAAGACCGGCATGCTCATGCGCGCCGCGGTCCGCATGGGCGCCATCGCCGCTGGAGCGAGTGACCGTCAACTCGACGACATGACCGGCTATGCTGAGGATATTGGCCTGGCCTTTCAAATCGCCGATGACGTACTGAACGTGACCGGTACCAGGGAAGAGCTGGGGAAGAATCCCAACACAGATGCGGAGCGCGGGAAGAAAACCTATCCGACGTTCTATGGGGTAGACGGAGCCAAGAGATTGGCTGACGACTGTGTGACCCGCGCCATCAACCGGCTCTCATCGTTTGGGCCTTCCGCCGATCCGTTGCGCGAAATCGCGCGGTATATCACAAGCCGCAAGAACTGAGGCTCCCTGCTGACAGGTCTTGCAAAATCATGACGCCTGTTCGCTTGTCGGCACCGCTATTGCTGCCCCATTAAGAACTCACAGCCTAAAACTTGATGGAAGTCTTTGACCTCTTTATTAAGACGATTGTCCTTCGCCCCTATGTCTTTCTTTTTCTGGCCGCATTTCTTTTCTCCGCGATCAAACTGATTGGCTGGCCACGCACCTGGCGCTTCTGGCTCATCAGCTGGGCAACGGCGTTCGTCTGTGAATTCTCGTCCACGCGAACCGGCATCCCCTTCGGCTGGTACTTCTACAATGGCTCGACCGTCGGCCAAGAGCTCTATTTTTTCGACGTGCCGTTCATGGATTCCATCTCGTTCAGCTTCCTGCTGTTTGCTTCCTACTGCGTCGCGCTCGGGCTGCTGCTACCGCTCACATCATCGCCAACACATGCCCGCTTTTCTCTACGGGAGTTGACCTTCAATCTGAGTGCGCGGACCAGTTGGGGGGTCTATGCCCTCACCGCGTTCCTCTTCGCCTTTGTCGATATGGTGATTGATCCGGTCGCTCTGCGCGGCGATCGTTGGTTCTTGGGCAAAATCTACTATTACCCCGACCCGGGCTGGCATTTCGGTGTTCCCGTGGCCAACTACATCGGCTGGGCTGTGGTGGGACTCATTTCACTGGCTATCTATTTCCCGCTGGACCGACGCCTCACCCCTCTCTCAGCACCCCAATTACTCACTCAGCGGCTATTGCTAGGAGTCGGGCTGTATTATGGAGTCTTGGCCTTCAACCTCGGCATGACATTTTGGATCGGCGAAACGTTCATGGGCCTGAGCGGCCTGCTCATGCATCTCCCCATCCTCGTCCTGCTCGTTGCCCGCCTTTCTCACGTTCGGCGATACCACCCTACCTAATACTGCGGTGGCATTCACGCTGAGGAATTTGTATAGTGAGACACAGTCTGCTGTGGTCATGTAGAGAAGAGACGGTGGTGCAGTCCTGACCTACCGCAGAGCCCCCTAACTCGACCCATACGCTCAATAGACTTCGTTATGGCAAAGCGTTACAACTTCATCACCGTCAGCGTGGTCCTGCTCACGTCCTTGTGGCTCTCCCCTGTGGTTTCGGCCAAAAGCCCGGAGCTCCTGCACGTGCTCGGCATTGTGACTGCTATCGATGCCAAACACATCGACATCAAGACCGCCAAAGGACCGGTTGTTCCGGTCCTGCTCAGTAAGCAGGTGAAGTTCAAGAACAAAAGTAAGCCCACGTCGAACGATCCGCCCACGGTGGGAGACCGGGTCATCATCGAGGCGACCAAAGACGACAAGACCAAGAAGCTATCAGCAACAGTGGTACATTATTCACCCAACAAGACCCCTTCACCGCCGCGGTAATCGATGCCGACGATTCGTTTCGCGAGAACTGGCCACGAATCACCGTTCCACGGAGGAGTACGCCATGCGCTCATGCGTATTCTCATCACAGGAATCGCGGTCTTCCTGGCGATCTCAATCGTCCCCGGCCTGGAAGCAGACAGCCTGACGGCCGGCATTGCCGCCGTGCTGATTCTGACATTCTTGAATGTGATCCTGCGCCCTATTCTCTTTCTGCTCGCTTTGCCACTGATCGTGTTTACACTCGGCCTCTTTCTCGTAGTCTTGAACGCCTTGTTGCTGGGCCTCACAGCGTTCCTGGTCAAGGGGTTTACGGTCTCAGGGTTTTGGCCTGCTGTCGGTGGGGCGCTCATCATCAGCTTGGTCACCACCATCCTCAATAGTTGGACCGTCGACCGTCGTCCTCTTCCAGAGGTCCCCGACGAACCGCGACGCCCTCCCAAAATCATCAATCCGGATTGAGCCAGCCGCGATTCTCCAGGAACGCGCGAATGACAGGATTCCCGTCGATCGCTCGGGTGAAAGCATTCAATGACGATATGATTTTCTGCGTAGGTCACACCCTTCATGTTTACACCCTGCCACACAATTTTCATTCCTACTCATCTGTGAACCCTGCGCGTCTACGGTGAAAGCGCCTGATACTGTGGATGATCTGAGCTCTTGACCATGAGGAGCTGTTATCCCGATTGAGAGGTATGCCTCTTGCTGTCCGTAAACCATCACTCATTTACAGAGGAGGATTACATGGATCCGACATTGGCCATTCGACAGCCACCAAGAGGTCGTACGACACCTCGTCTCTCGTTCGCTCGTTCACGCGCGATGGCCCTGTGCCTGTCTATGACCGCACTTGGCATCCCAACTGCCGGACTCTGCGCATCGACGCCTTCGCCGGTCCCTCTCTTTGTTGAAACCCCGAACGATATCCCCCCGGCGATTGCCCAGGCATTTTCCTCACCTGAGATGTCCAAACAATGGATACGTCGTCACCGCTCTATGGGGCTCAATCCCGCTGCATTGGACGCCATGAAACTCGCCCGAAAAGATTCGAAACAGGATCTCTCACTAGACCTCTTCGATGCCGGCACACGGACGCTAGAGCTCGATGAACCAGAAATCCATCGTAATAAGGCAACGGTGTGGCACGGGCGGGTGCGAGGTGAAGAGAACAGCGACGTCACCTTAGCCGTACGCGGCACCAAGATGGTCGGTACGATTACCTCAGGTCAGCGTCTCTACAAAATCGAGCCGGCCGAGAACAACCGCCATCGTCTTGTCGAAATTGACGAAGACGCCATGCGACCGGATCACCATCCACTCGTGGTGCCCGACGATGGGACTCCCGCAGAACCTCCCGCCCCAGAACCCAACCTCCTGCAGTCTGATGCGCGTTCAGCTGCCGCGACCGACACCGTGACCACCGCAGCAGCGACGACGAACACTGTCGTCGACCTGTTAGTCGTCTACACCTCCACGGCACGAACCAAGCAGGGTGGCCAGGCTGCTATGAATGCGCTGATTACACTGGGCGTCGATTTGGCCAATCAAGCCTACAGGAACAGCCAAATCGCAATGCAGCTCCGGCTGGTCCGGGCCGCTGAGGTCGCCTATGTGGAAACGGGCAACATCAGCACTGATCTTTCGCGCTTGCAAAGAACGAACGATGGCTTCCTGGATACGGTTCATCAATTGCGGAATCAATACAAGGCCGATCTCGTTGCATTGATCGTAGACAATGGCGGGGCCTATTGCGGCATCGCCTATGTCATGGCCAATGGACCACGAGCCAGCTTTGCCAGTTACGCATTCAGTGTGACAGATCGCGATTGTGTGTCGAATAACACCCTCACCCACGAACTGGGGCACAATATGGGCGATGCACATGATCGCGCGAGCGGCGGCAGCGGCGTCTTTCCCTATTCCTATGGATATCGCGACCCCATCGGAAAATTCAGGACCATCATGGCCTACGCCTGCCCCACTGTGTCCTGTCCACGCGTGAAGTATTTCTCAAACCCGAAGATCAAGATCAACGGCCGTCCAGCTGGGATCGATCACAGGATCAACCCGGCAAACTCCGCGGACAATGCCCGCTCCATGAACGAGGTCCGGAACGTCATTGCGGCGTGGCGCACAGGAACCGCAACTTCCACCGCCGCAGCTCCCGACGGTTTGAAAGATTCCCGTGCACCGTTGCGCGATGATTCGGATGAGGACTCGGATAACGACTCGGATGGCGACTCAGACGATACATCAGGGAACGATTCTCTGGGAAAGTCTCGTAGAACTATTCCTTAACCGTTACGACAGAGGGAGGACCGGCTTCCGGTCCTCCCTCTGTCGTGATCGCATCGAGATGTCACGTTTGATAGAATGAGCGGCGTGTGAGGCTAGCCCGGAATGACGATTCTGTGATTCACCGATTCAGTTATGTTCTCCTCGCTGTGGTCGTGGGGGTCATTATTGGCCAGATTGCGTGGGCTGATGAGCCACCGACACCAAAAGGCTTGTGGCACTCCGTCCTGACTCCTCCCTCCGCTGGCCAACCACCGATGCCACGAAAGCCGTGGATGCTTCGCGAACGAGTGATCACACTCGATGACCCGCTTCTCCAAATCCTAAAGGATGCAGGAGCCAGACCGCTTCCTAGAATCACCATCGAGCTCTTCGACAATACCAACCCTGAGCTGGACGTCAGCTCCACGGTCTCTCGTATCAACAACACCGCCGTCATTCGCGGAACCTTCAAGCCTCCTGTACAAGGCGACTTCACCTTCGTCATCACCGGCAATCTTCTGATCGGAACCATCCAGATTGGTGATCGGATCTATAAAACCGACCACATCGCCAATGGGCGCCTGCGCCTGGTTGAGCTCGACCCCGACAAAATGCCTCGGGATTGATCGTCAGTTTGCCCACGTTCATGGAGAGAGTAGCTATTCATGAATGTTCCCGCTACAATGCCTCGGCTCAAAGTTGAACGTATGACGATCGCACCTCCTCAAAGCAAACCAGCCCCGGAAACGCTTCTTCAACGGACGTTGAATGCCGCGTTGAACGATATCGGCACGGATGCCGCAATGGCGGCCATCTTCCACCAGGAAAATGGCCCGCTTGTTGAGCATGCGTCGCGCGGATTCACACCGAGAGATGTCCAAGCCATTCTGCGCACGCTCTCGACGCAACGTGCCGCAGCCTTGACTCCGACGGCCCAAGATCCTGACGGTGGACGGGCCATCCGCCTGCGGGTGATCACCCCCGGGGCGAAATCCCTGCTGATCATTCCGCTTCGCCATGTCAATACCGTGTACGGGTGCCTGGTCATCGGACGGAAGGAGAACGCCGCGTTCTCCAAAAAGGACAAATCTCAGCTGGAGCAGATGTGCGACGGTATGACCAAGACACTGGACCGCGAAGGACTCTTCAACACCAGCGTGGTGTTGAGTCGTTCTTACGTCACCCAGGAACCGAGTCCTCCTCAACAAACCGGAGCGGACTTGTTTCCGCCGATGGCCAAGCACTTTTCACCCGAGCTCCAAGAGAAGATCGAGTCAGTATTGGCCGACGCGCATGAATATGTGGCCTATGATCGGGCCTGGGCGTGCTGCTACGATCCGCTGGCGGGAAATGTCGAGGTCTTGGGAGCTGCCGGCGATGTCAAACTCGACCCCAAAGACGCCAAGAAAGATTTAAAACCCGGTCAACGCCTGACGCTCGACAGTTCGGCGGCGGGATGGGCCGTCCGCCATCGTAAGCCCCGCGTGGATCATGATCTGGCGTCTACCCAAGGTCGCTTTCTCGATCACAAACATCTCTTCAAGGACCGGTTTCAGTCGTCACTTGTCATCCCCTTCTTCGTCAAAGGCCAGGTCGGCGGGACGTTTACGCTGGGATCGAAGGATCCACAACGATATCAAACGACCGATGCCCGTACGCTGGAGCCTATTATTCTCAAACTCGCGGAGCTCTTACAGGCACCGGCGCCGCAGGCTGCCGCTCCTTCTCCGACGACGGACCTCGACGGAACTGCGGGCCCATGGCCACCCATAGCCGTCCCGTCTGAGCCGATCATTCGAAAACAAGAACGTCAGGCCGCGATCGGCGAATTCAGCGCATTCTTGGCGACGGAAATTCGCGAGCCGCTCGCGTCCATTCGCTCGCAACTTGAAGAAGTGACCGGTGAAGGGATCCTCGACTTCGACCCTCAGACACGGGTTGAGAATGCCATGCGCGACTTGATCCGTATTGAGGCGATCCTCAATGAGATCCTCGACTTCGCCAAGCCGCTCGAACTGAATCGCCATCTCTGCCGCATTCCGGAGGTACTCGAAAGCGCCCTTGTGGTGGTCGGAACCGACCTGGAAGCGACCCGTATTCAGGTCACCAAAGACTACGCCAATATCATTGCGCCGGTGCGCGGCGATGAAGCCAAGCTCCAACAAACGTTCTTGAGCATTTTCCGGAATGCGTGTGAGGCCATGTCTCCCGGCGGCCATCTCCATATCCAGGTCTCACAACATCGTGCCGGACGAGGGTTTGAAGTTCAGATCCTCATCAAGAACGACGGAGTTCCGATTCCCGCTGAAATCGTCGATAAAGTCTTCGAGCCATTTTTCACCACGAAGAGCTCAGGCATTGGCCTCGGTCTGCCCAGCGTGAAGAAAATCATCGAAGAACACGGTGGGTCCATTGCGATCGGGAGCGCTACCGGCGAGGGCACGACCGTCACCATTCGTCTGCCTGGCGTCAGCCGAGGACCGGCATTTCGACACCGTGGGCGTGGACGCCGTCCCCCTCCTCGTCGACCGAGCTGACACGTCCGTCCTTTTCTCACTCTCACCACCCACGGCTCAGCACAACAGGATGGGATTCGAAAGACACTGTCCGCCACGTCTCGCCCGTTTGACAGAATGACCCTCCATCGCTATGATTCACGCCTCAGTATAGAGTCATCCGAATTGAATGCGTTGAATGGTGTTTATCCATTGTCATAGCTCAAAGGGAGAATGGGTATGAAACTCGTGACCGCCGCAGTTGCAACAGCCTCCGCAGTCCTATTTGGAATTTCCCTGGCATCGGCCAATCCGGCGCTGCTCCCCAAACATGACGGTTATCCGATGAAGAACTCCGGCAGCCCCGTGACCGGCCAACCGACAGCAAACGATCCAGGCCAGTCGGATGCGTACGGAACCTCCTCACTGCTGAAATCAGCGGATTCGGTCAAGAACGCGGAACAGAAACTGATGAAAACCGATAATGAGCGTATCACGGAAGGGCAGGGTGCCGGCAGGCTTCCAAATGTCCAGGGACCTCAGATCACCATTGCTCCGCCGGTGACCTCTGCAACCAAAATTACCGGTGATCGTAAAATCGACTAACGGCAGATTCGGTCAATAGAAAAGGGGAAGTCCTGGGAAGCCGGGTTTCCCCTTTTTGTTGGCTCACTGGATCATGAGTCCTATCTGATCAACCTTACCCTCGATGCCCCACTATCAAGCAATCTAAACCGCCAGGGTTTCTTCGCCCAGGCCCCTGCATAGTCGACACCGATTCTAGGAAACGTTCCAACCTGTTTACGCGAAACCCGTTCACCTCGGTCTTCGAACCAGAGTCGGCTTCCATGCGTCATGTCGAGTCGATGCAACGACCGATTGATCCCTAGCTCGCGGCAGAGCTTCCCAGGACCATCGATCAATTCGCCGTCGACTTCAATCGCCCGGATCAACACAGCAGCTGGAAATTCAGCCCGCTCCGTCACGACATTCAACATGTGATACATGCCGTAGATCAGGTAAACATAGGATATCCCTGGAGGACCGAACAGCACCTCCGTCCTTGCCGTCCTCCCTTTTGACGCATGACAGGCCTTGTCCTGCGAACCGACATAGGCCTCCACTTCAATGATTCTCCCAGCAACGGTCCCCTTCCCGTTCTCACGCACCACGTACTTGCCGACCAGCGACCGAGCCACGGCCAGCGTAGGACGGTTGAAAAACGTTCGTGGGAGAGGCTTCGATATCGTCATGATCAGTGATGCCTGTACGTCGCTGGCGCACGTTCAGATTGATGCATTCACCTCAGCGATTCGCTATTCACCATAACCCATTCGGCAGTTCAAAAGTACCACGCGACTCCTGCCATCACCGTCCGCGGATTGCCCGGCACGAAGTGAATATCGTTGACTCCGGTCGCCTCATTGCGGAGCCGCGATTCGAACGCAAAGATCGCCTGTTCCCACTTGGTATTGAATAGGTTTTGAACAAAGAGAAACGCTTCCAGCCGTCCATGCGGCAACTTGACCGGCACACGGTACCGCTCCGAGAGATCGAACGTGATCCACGAGGGCGACGTGATGCTCCGATCCTCGATGAGCGGCCGAACACCAAGATACGTCGCTTGCAGTTGAGACGTGAGCCCTTCCGGCCATTGCAGGATGGCTGCTCCGTAGGCGGTATACTCAGGCGCCAATGGAATCGCGTCCCCATTGCGGAATTCCGCATGGGTCCAGGTAAAACTGCCGTTGACATAGAGCGGGCCCCAGACTTGCCCCCGAGCAGCAACTTCCACCCCCTGGCGCCTGGTGGCACCGCGAATCTCTGTTGTCCCCTCGTCGCCGACCAGAACGAGTTCCGACTTGAGATCCAATCGCCAGGCTGTGGCGGTCAGCTCGAGGCCCTGCGGACCCCACGGCCTGGAGCGAATCCCCACCTCATAGCTTCTTGCCCTGGCTAATGGGGAAGCCCCGATTGTCACGGCTGATCGGGCATCATTGCTGTGAAACCCTTCTCCGTAGTTGACGAAGAATTCTGTCCCCGCCCAGGGTCCAACGATCATGCTCATCTTCGGAAGGACAATGCCGGACCCTTTTCGCCCATCTGGTTGTTCGGCACAAGTGGCACACCGGTTGATCACATCAAATGTGAAAAACTCTCCGCGAACCCCTCCCGACAACCTCAGCCATGAGAGCGGCTGGACTTCCGCCTTGACGAAGGGGGAATAGGACACGGTGAGGGCATCGCTGTCAATTGTGGTCCCGGTTGGAGTCCGCAGGGTCTGAGTCCCTAATTTCGCATGAACGTCGTCGACTCTTGTCTGAAACCCCACCGTCCCAACGATCGGCATGCCCAGCAGTTCGATCCGCTGCTTGAAGCCAAGGTCGCCACCATAGATAGCCCGGCGATCGAACTGGGCAAAACCATCGCCATTGACCGGATCATTGAGGAAGAATGTAAAATCCGTGAACAGATCCAGTCGATAGTATTGGCCGTACGCATTCGCAAACAACTGACCACCTGTGGTGGTGTCATAGTGATAGTTCAAGTTCCCCGTCGTTCGGAGTGTGTTGCCTCCTTCATACGGATTGATGGAACCGAACCGGTCCAGAAGACCCGCACTCACGGCACGGAAGGGAATTTCACCGGAGCCATCCCATTTGGAATGAAGGAAGGTTGCCTTGAAACTCAGCTCGTCTCTTCCGGTCAGATTCGTCGTGACCTTGCCCAACAGATTGGTCCGAGAATATTGATTGTCGTTGAGGTACGGGCCGTTCGTATAGAACCCCTCGGCGGCAAACAATGTGCGCACGCGATCTTTGGTCGGAGAGAGCATCAGTAGATACCGCTGCGTGCTGTATTCCCCGCCCGTTCCCTGGATGACTCCCTCTTTGACCATGTCTCGCGTCCGAAAATTCACGGCTCCTGCTGTGGCAAAGTCTCCGTACTCCGGCAAGTAAGAGCCCTTGTGCACATCGACCCCCTCGATCGTCTCTGGGATAATGAAGTTGAGATCCGTGTAGCCTTGTCCATGCGCATGGGTGCGCAGATTGATCGGCATCCCATCGAGGAAGAAGCCGACGTCCGTCCCATGATCCGCGTCGAAGCCTCGAAGAAAGTATTGATCGGCTTTCCCCGCGCCACCGGAATGTTCCACGGCCACAAAGCCGGGGATCAGCCGAAGGATCTGCGCAGGGCGTCCTTGAGGTTGCAGGATAATCTCTTTGTCAGGAATGAATTGTTGAGAGGACGCCGCCACAGGTTTTTCACCGAGCACAGCTACTTCCGGCACTTCCAGCTCAGGCTCGTCGGGATCATGCGCGGATGCACTGTCTACCCAACAGAAGGCTGACACCAGACACACACACAAGGTCACGGACAACAATCGCTTGTTCGATATAGGTCTCATCGGAAAACTGTTAGCGAAGAGATTTTCCCGTCGTGGTCATCGTCAACTTTCCGTGCTTCACACCCTTGACCGATACCAGAGCATCCGCCACTTTCTTGATCTCCGTCCCCTTGCCTTTCACCACCAGTACTTCAAGACAATGATTGTGATCGAGGTGCACATGCATCCCTGACAGAATCTGCCCGTGATAGTCATGCTGAATGTCCGTCAACCTTCCCGTCAGATCTCGCACATGGTGGTCATAGACAAACGTGATCGTGCCGACCGTTTCCTTATTCTCATCCCACTCCTCCCCCACCAGATTGTCACGGATCAGATCACGGAGCGCCTCTGACCGGTTCGTGTAACGCCGTCTTCGAATGTGACGGTCGAACTCCGCCAGTAGCTTCCCATCCAACGAGACTCCGAACCGGACCAACCCATCCATAACGCCTCCTCTAAACTGGTAGCACGAAATAGTTTTTTGTAGCACTGAGAGGCCAAACTGACAACCGCAAACTTACACACTGTTGTCTTTACGAAACTTCCGGCCTGTTTGGATTCATGAAAGGCAGGCACGCACTGGGAGGCGACACACTAGTGCAGCATCTCGTTCTGGGGAGAGGAAATCACGAGCAGCAGACATCCGTCGTCCGTCGACGTATCGTGATGCACGGTCCCAGCTTCGGCACGATGATAATCCCCAACCGCCATCTCACGACCGGCGATACTACAGCCGCCTTCAAGCACCAACAGCTCTTCCACGGCGGTGTGACGATGCGGCGCATAGCTGGTGCCCGGAGCAAAACGGAGCAGTGTAGTGGTCCGTCGCGAAACTGAATCAAAGGAGAGCAGCTTGGCCATCACGCCCGGAGCAATCCCCCGCCAGGTTCCCTCCGACGCCCTGATAAAGGTGAGCCCCTTTGTCGGCTGTTGAAGCGTGATTTTGGCCTTCCAATATCGGATCCGCTCGGAGGTCGCGGAACGGATCACCAGTGTCCGCAGGAAGCGTGAAATGACTGCCCGACAAGACCTCAGCCATGTGACGAAGGAATCACTTTCTTGAGAAAGAGGCCTCTCATCTAGACTTTCCCCTCCCTCACTCGCTAGAGCAGGCGCTTCACCCGGGGCATACGTGGAGTCTGTAACTTCACGTGAGGCATCCGAATGCGCTTCGATTCTTGAAAGGAGCTGCTCCCGCACCAACTCTCGCGGCTTCACAGGAGCGACACTTAATGCCAGTGTATTCGCGGCCAGTTCAAACTGTTCCGTTTCGCAAGCGGCCTCCAATGCCATGTGGCTGACAAGCCGTTCGCGAAGGATCGCGGGAGGCGCGACAGGAGCCACCGCGGATGCCAAGACACCCGTGACCGCTTGATACGCCATCACCGCTTGGCGTAGAGAGGATTCCTCTGTCAGTTTCATTCTAAAGGCCTCACACTCTTCAGGATCCAGAACCTCAAGGGCATGGAGTATCGCCTGTTCTTCCAATTCTTTTGGTAACCTGGTTTCACTCACGATAGGAGACCTGTCTCATAGGGCGCGAGCGCTTCGCGCAATTTGATCATGCCCAGCCGGATTCTCGTCTTGACGGTGCCCAAGGGCAGCTGCAGTTGCTCGGCGATTTCGCTTTGACTCAACCCATAGAAATAGGCCAGCGCAATGGCTTGCCGCTGCTCCGCCGTCAGGACTGCCAATGCCTGCTGCACGAATTTCCGACGCTCTTGTCCTGCAACCTCTTGTTCTGGCGTGTCTGCGTCACTGGCAAACAACTGAGCGGCATCTAACGATTCAACCCGTCCATGCTCAGCTGCTCCCGCACGAAACCGATCGATCGCTCGTGTTCTGGCCAGCATCATCAACCAGGCGCCAGGCGCCCCCCTGGTTCGGTCATAGGTATTGGCCTGACGCCACACCTGCGTGTAGACGTCCAACGTGACTTCTTCGGCTGCTTCACGATTGTTGAGAATTTTAAGGATGAGCCCAAAGACCTGTGGGCTCGTGCGGTCGTACAACGTCGCGAGCGCGGCCTGATCGCCCTGGGCCGTTTGGGTAATCAG
>NEWS02000007.1:127526-147398 GCA_002869845.2 Nitrospira sp. CG24B
GACCCAGTGAGGCGCATTTTCTCAAAGAGCATCTCATAGGCAGTCAAGCTGGTCAGCGGAAGCGCCGCCGCTTCCGTAAAGGAGAGGGTGTTCGGTTTCAAGGCTACCAGCCGCTCATCCACCAGTTGCCGCGTCGCATAAGACCCTGCCCGGTTGAGATCCCCACTGTAGAAGACTTCATCGCCGACATTGAACCGTGTCGCCTCTGTACCGCGAGCCCGCACAATGCCTGCGGCATCCCAGCCCAAGATAACCGGCTGACCAGCGGGGCCGGAGCGCCAGCTTCGAATCTTGTAGTCGATAGGATTCAACCCGACGGCCTTCACCTCAACTAATAGATCTCGACCGCTGGGTGTAGGGTCAGGCAACTCCATGGGTTGCAGATTGAATTGATCCAGCGTATGGGCCTGCGTATATCCAAGGACTTTCATGAGTACCTCCCTACATGTATCTAGAGATACAGCTTGCTTCTAGTCAAGACAAGGAGGCACATTTTTTGATTTCTGCACCGGCAGTCCTGTTCATAGCCGAAGCTTGTGCTCATTGAGATGATCGAAGAGAGTGATTGTCATCGCGCTGGGCTGGTTTACAGTGCGGAAATTCGACCTTCAGCTACTTCTCGTCTAGCAGGATGCCCATTTGAACATGGCAGAAGCTGCGAATATGCAATTCGTTGCCTGCTTGGGAACGTCAATCTATCCGGATCGCTGTCCCCGTGATAAAATGTCACTCCTCCGGTAAGAGGATCTCCGCGTTCATCCACGGTTTCCACAAAAGAATCAATGCTCTGGACGATAGCTTCCATATTCTTTGTCCTTATAGCCGGGATAGCTATCTTCCTCATTTGGAATAGCTCATCATCCCGTCAATCAAGCTCTCTAGCACTTAGCGACTTCATCAATCTTTTGACTGCCTTTCTGACGTGTGTCGGTCTAGCTGTCGCGTTCGATTCTCTCCAGGTTGCCAACCAGGCCTATCAAAAATCTGTTCAAGACGGCCTAGAACAACAGAAGAACTTGGATGCGAGCCGAGTACAACTGCAAGCGGTCGTCGAAGCTGCGATCAAGCAGCAAGACATCCTTAATCGCAATCTTGAAACATCTAAAGCGCAACAAGAAATTCTCAACAAAAATCTGCAAACATCAAAGATCCAACAAGAGATACAGGGCAAAAACCTTGAGACATCGAAGTCACAATTGGCCCTTCTAAAAGAGCAGGGCAAACGAGAAGTCGAAGCTGCGACTAAACAACAGGACATCCTCAACCGTAATCTCGAAACATCTATAGCCCAGCAAGAGCTTCTCAATAAATCTCTGCAAAGATCAGTGATCCAGCAGGAGATACAAACTAAAAATTTTGAAACATCAAAGGCCCAGTTGCACCTCCTGGAGGAGCAACAGAAGCGGGAGACAGAACGTCTCGCTAGAAAGCCGATTGCTGAAATTTCCCTCCTTACAAGTGCTGGCGCAAAACTTTTGACTGACCTCGAAAAAGGTTCAGAGATTGAATTTCCTGTTGAAGAGAACAAGAAATGGCTCAGACTTAATTTTCTTGTTTCAAATCGAGGAAACGTAGAGATTATTAAACCAATTACGAGATTGTGGGCATCACCTGAGACCGTCCTCATTGACCGCCCCGGCCAAAGAGGAGGGGAAAGGGCGGAACACAATACAATCCAGTTCAGCGGTCCCACCACCAATGACATCGAACCAGTTGAGGTAGCAGGTGCAGTCAAATATACCGTGGACATAACGGTGCCTGATTCAGTTAATGCTTTTGAACTCGGCTATATCATTTCAGGCAAAAACATGGCTCGTAGGGAGCATACGCTTCATTTTAGAGTCGTAAGACCGCCTTCTTAATCAGGAAAGCTCCTGTCTAGACACGTTGTGGCTGAACTGTGGCAGAACTATCCGTCCCATCAGTTTCAATGGGTTTCTCCCCTACCTCTGGCTCTTCTGTAAGTGATTGAGATTGAAGCGATGAGGTACTACCAGGCACTATAGTCCCTGGGTCTGTAGAGGATTCAAATCTCGCAGCCTCTGTCTTCCTGCCAGGCAGCAGTCTCTTTATTCCCCCTGAATCGGAATATACATGATGTTGCCCTGGCGGTTCACGAGCAAGAGGGCGAGGTCGGTGGGTTTGAGGGGATCAGCGAGGCGTTGTAGGATCGAAAAACTGTTGACATGTTGCCGGTTGAGTTCCAGCACGACGTCGCCTGGCTGTAAGCCGGAGGCTTCGGCTAAGCTCCCTTCTTCAATATCCGTCACGACGACGCCATTATTCACCGGCAAATCCATCTGCCGGGCCAAGGGAGCTGTCACGTCATCGAAGACCACGCCCGATAATGGATGGGCGGTCGATGCGGCCGACGAGGCCGCCTGGCTTTTCTTTACCCGTTCACGCGGCGCTTCCTGAATGACCAGATCGGCCTGATACAGCTTCCCCTCCCGGATGAGGTCCAGGCGATGTTTGCTGGCGATCGGGGATTGCGCCACCAGATTCCGCAGCTGACCGCTATCCATAACATCGCGCCCATCGAAGCGCACCACGACATCGCCTCGCTTGAGGCCGGCTCGTTCGGCCGACCCCCGTGTTGATCCCGATCAGCTCGCCCTGGATGTTCACGAGCGCGCCGCCTGAGTTTCCAGGGTTGATCGGGGCATCCGTCTGGATAAAGTCTTCGAAGTCCGCCACGCCGACATCCGCGCGACCGACCGCGCTTACGATGCCGAATGTGACGGTACGGCTCAAACCCAGCGGGTTTCCGATGGCGAGCACGAAGTCGCCGACGGCCAGATGGCTCGAATCTCCCCAGACCGCGGTTGGTAGATTCGATGCCTGAATCTTCACCACCGCCACGTCAGTCTTTGGATCAGTGGCGACGACCTTGCCTTTGTATTGGCGGCGATCCGCTAAGATGACTTCCACATCGACGGCATCGGCGACCACGTGGTTATTCGTGATGATGTAACCATCCGGCGAGACAATCACTCCAGACCCCTGTCCATATTGCCGACGCGACGGAGGCTCTTTGAACAGCCCGAACGGCAAGGCTTCGTCGCTGAACGCCTGGTCGCGCACCATCACGGTTGACGCGATGCTCACCACAGCCGGAATGACTTTAGTGGCCGTCCCCTTCACTTGGCTCTGCAAATCCTGCCCGTTCACGGCAGGAACCTGTTGGCTGCCGGCCAAGCCCAAACCGGGAACTAACAGGCTGCTCAGGACTCCCCACACGACCATGTGCACCATGAGCCTGCTACTGTTCACAAATACGCCTCTTGTGCATGAGCGGGTTCTCAACCTTTCAAATTGCCGTGGCCAGCCTATCATGCACAACTGGCTCACGCATTCATAATTCAATATGACATCAGCAACAGTGTACGGGCACGATAGCAGGGTGTAAATACTCACCCGGCTTTCGCACCAACTCCAGCCGATTCGAGGCCGCCAATGGTGAGTTGGTCGGCCAGCGAACCAGTGTGTTACGATCATCATCGACTCTTATTCACTGTACGATTTGGCTGTTATCCAAGAGGTAGATCATGACACCCCGTACGACCTTCGTTGCATCCATTTTACTCTGGACCGTTTCAGGGATGCCTATCTCCCCTGGGCATGCTGAGGAAAGCAAGTTTGGAACCCCCAAGGCGGATGAAGGCACCAGGATTTTCAAAGCCACTGAGCATCCATTTTATAGCGCTGAATTTCGCCTCAAGGGTGATCGGGCAACGCTCGTTGGAAGCATGGGTGATACGACGC
Organism: Nitrospira sp. CG24B; assembly: GCA_002869845.2. Classification (GTDB taxonomy): domain Bacteria; phylum Nitrospirota; class Nitrospiria; order Nitrospirales; family Nitrospiraceae; genus Nitrospira_D. The sequence goes on from NEWS02000007.1 coordinate 131,292, forward strand.
CCTGGGATCATCTGGACTATGCCGGCAAACACCTGAATGCGGTGAAGGGAACGATTGAGATCGAGGTGAACGAGCACACCAATACGGGACGAGTGGTGGCTGAATTCGTCGAGGGAGCCGACCAGTATCGCGTGATGTTCGATCGATTTGCCGCAAAAACTCCCCTTCAGAGCGGCGGTGTCGCCACCCGAATCTACGAACATGGGGATTCCAATAACGGCGATCCGCTCTATCCAAAAACCTGGTTGTACCTGGGAGGCTGGGGTACGGCGACGGTGTATAAGAATGACCAGGTGCTCTACAAAGACTATGACGCACACTTCATGGTCATGGAACGCTCGCGCGATCCGAAGACGCATGAGATCCGCTACCCGGTCAAGCGCACTATGCCCGGTGGCGAAACCGATCCTGCAGGGATGGAAATCGATCTCTGGGTGCGCTCGAAAGAACAAAACCCCAACAACTTTCCTCCGTTTGAAACCTTTGTTCATCTCTGTTGGGAAGAAGTCACCTGGCGCTAAGGATGAGCACATCTCTTCAACAGTTTCTTCTGATTACCATCCTGTTGCTAGCTGCGCCGGTAGTTGGGTACGGACTTGAGAGCACGACCCACGTGTGGACCTTTGACAATGATCCACCGGAGACTCTTCCCCCTGAATTCCAGATAGGAACCTTGTTTGATGGGAGGCCCGCCGGGAAGTGGACGGTGATTGAAACCGATCGAGCCAAGAGTTCACCTCGCGTGCTCGGGCAGCTCATGGGAAAGGGCGCGGAGCACGCGTATAAAACGGTGCTCATTAACGGGATCACGGCATCTGACCTCGATCTCCACGTCTCATTCTTACCGATCGACGGCAAAGCCGATATGGGAGGCGGCCTGATCTGGCGGGCCACAGACGACCGCAACTACTACCTGACAAGGGCCAATCCGCTGGAGCAGAATATTCGAATCTATCGGGTCGTGAATGGGGTTCGGCAGATGCTCAAGAACTTCGACCACATCATTGATGTCCGACAGTGGCATACCCTCCGCGTCGTCACGAAAGGGTGCCGCATTCAAGTTTTCTTCGATGAGAAGCCAGTGTTCGACCTGTGTGATGAGACCTTCTTCACTGGCCGGGTTGGACTCTGGACCAAATCTGATGCCGTTACCTATTTCGATGATCTGACACTCCAAATCGCGCGCTGAAGCGCGTTCGTACACGTTCTCGTTGACAACACCTCTCCCTACGTCCAACTACCGATCCCAGACCCACTCATCTGTGACAAACCACGGCTTTCCCTCATGCTCTGGGAGCATACATGATGACAATCATGCCGGCCAAACAGAGCATGGCACCCATCGCGTCATAGCGATCCGGACGAACTCCGTCGATACCCCAGCCCCACAAGAGGGATAACACGATAAACATTCCACCGTACGCCGCATAGACGCGACCAAAGTGCGCCGGCTGGAGAGTCGGAATAATGCCGTACAAAATCAGGATGGCGGCGCCTGCCGCGGCATAACCCCAATGCCGGCCTTCCCGGAACGTTAACCACATCAGGTATCCGCCACCGATTTCACATAATCCAGCAAGCACATAAAGCGCGAGCGAACCAGCCAAAGACATCGATTCCTCCTTCACGATAGACTACGAATTGTGGCAAGCGAGATGTCCTGCTGCTTGCTCCTGTTTCGTTTCGCAGCACGCTGTTCGATCCACCGATACAGGACCGGTAAGACGATCAACGTCAAGACCGTTGATGAGATTAATCCGCCGATGACCACCGTTGCCAGCGGTCTTTGGATCTCAGAGCCAGGTCCCGTCGCGAGGAGTAACGGCGTCAGGCCGAGGGCAGCCACGAGTGCCGTCATCAATATGGGCCGGAGTCGCATGACCATGCCGGTCAATACCGCCTCATCAAGCGGCATCCCCTGTTCGCGCAGCTGGTTGATGTAGGCGATCTTCACAACCCCGTTCAGCACGGCCACTCCGAATAGAGCGATGAAGCCGACGGAGGCCGGAACCGACAGATAGAGCCCACCAATCAACAGCGCTGCCAGGCCGCCGACCATTGCAAAAGGAATAGCGAGAACAATCAGCGCTGCCTGCCGAAGATTCCCGAACGTCAAAAACAAGAGCAGAAAAATGAGTGCGATGACGACGGGCACCACGATGGCCAGGCGAGCCATCGCCCGTTGCTGACTCTCGAATTGTCCTCCCCAGGTGACATAGTAGCCAGTCGGCAATTGCACGAGACCGGCCACGGCTCCCTGAGCCTCCTCCACGGCCCCGACCAGGTCTCTCCCAACCACGTTCGCCTCGATGACTACTCGTCGGCTGGCCTGTTCACGGCTGATCTGCGCCGGGCCTTCTACTACTTGGATGTCGGCCAACTCCCGCAAGGGAATTCGAGCACCATCCTGTGCCGTCACCCAGAGGGACTTGATCGATTCAATATCGCCCCGTCGGTCATCCGGAAACCGCACCAAGATCGGAAATCGCCGTTGCCCTTCAAAGACGTCTCCGGCACGGATACCGGCACCGACGGCTTCGATCACTTCCGTGATGTTGGCCACATTGATTCCATGCCGCGCCACCTTGGATCGATCGACGTCAAGTTTCAAGTAATACAGTCCTGAGACTTGTTCGACACGGAGATCGGAGATGCCCTTCACGTGTCGCAGCACACGAGCGATCTCTTCTGCCTTCACCCGTAAGACATCGAGGTCGTCTCCGAAGAGCTTGACCGCCACTTGAGAGCGAACACCAGACACCAGCTCATCCACACGCATCGCGATCGGCTGAGACAACCCGAACGCAATGCCAGGCACTTGCCCCAATCGCTGACGAACCAGGTCTTCAATCTCATGTTTGCTGCGTGCCTTCCAATCTGATTCAGGCTTGAGCAAGACATACATGTCGCTGAGCTCCATTCCCATCGGATCCGTCCCTAACTCATTTGCGCCCGTGCGGGTCACCACCGAACGGACATCTGGAAGTTCCAATAACAGCCGCTCGACCTGTCCAGAAATCTTGAGTGATTCACTGAGACCGATGCTCGGCAACCGCACCAAATTCACCACGATCGACCCTTCATCCATAATCGGCACGAACTCCCTCCCGATAAAGGGGATGATGGCGATGCCGCAGACCAGAACTATCACGGTCGCCATCACAACCACCGTGGTACGACGAATGGCCATCTCTAGGAGTTGCCGATACAGCCTCCGCCCTGTGACCAAGGCTGATCCACCCTCCCCCCGGGATCGAGGCCGCATCAGTAAGACCGCCAGCACCGGTATCACCGTCATCGAGAGCACCAGCGAACTCAAGAGGACAATCACCACCGTCAGCGCCAGTGGGATAAACATCTTGCCTTCGATCCCTTGGAGCGCGAGCAAGGGGATGAATGTGAGCGCGATAATCAATTCTCCGAACAGGCTTGGCCGGCGCACCTCCAGCACAGCACGAAGGACCACAGGAAGCCGCTCCGATACGGTAGCGAACGAGGTGTGTTCTTGGGAACGTTCGCTCAAATGCCGCTCGACATTTTCTACCTGCACGATTGCGGCATCGACGATCATCCCGAGTGAAATGGCCAATCCTCCCAGCGACATCAGATTGGCAGAGAGGCCGACTCGTTGCATGATCAAGAACGTGGTCAGCGTGGCGAGCGGTAATGTCAGGGCGACGACCAGAGCACCACGCAGACTTCTGAGGAATAGATAGAGCACAAGGACGACAACAACGGCCCCCTCCAACAAGGCCCGCTCAACCGTTTCAAGCGCCCGGGTCACGAGTTCAATCCGATCGTAGAACGGCGTAATTGTAACGCCATCCGGCAATAGACGATTGATCAATCCCACCTTGTCCTTCACCGCGGAAACAACCTGTCGGCTGTTTCCTCCGCGCAGCATGACGGCGATACCTTGCATCACTTCGCCGGTTCCGTCTCGTGTGACGCCGCCCAAGCGAACAGCATGTCCCTGACGAACCTCCGCCACATCCCTCAGGTAGATCGGCGTCCCCTGACGGGCCGTCACGACAATGCGTTCCAAATCCTCAGCCGACCGTGCCAGCCCCTGGCCATAGACCACCAACTTATCGCCGCCTCGCTCGATGTAACTGCCGCTGGCATTTTGGTTATTCTCCGTCACCGCTGTCTGAACCTGCCGCAAGGTAAGGCCCAGGCTGGTCAAGCGATTGGGATCCACGAGCACGTGGTACTGCTTCGACAATCCACCCAGAGTATCAACGTCCGCCAGCCCTGGTACGGCCCGCAGCATCGGACGAATCACCCAATCATGGAGTGTCCGTAATTCCATAAGGCTCTGTGATGGCCCCTCCACAAGATACATGAAGACTTCGCTGAGCCCCGTACTCACAGGCCCGAGGACTGGTTCGGCCCCCGGCGGCAACTGTGAACGGACCTGAGCCAGCCGTTCGAAAACCAGCTGCCGGGCAAAATAGTTATCCACCGTCTCTTCAAACACCACCGTAATCACTGAGATCCCGAACCGCGAGACTGATCGAAGTGCAGTTTTCCCAGGCAAGTTAATCAATTCAATCTCAAGCGGAAATGTCACGAGGCGCTCGATTTCCGGAGGCGCTAGAGCAGGAACACGGGTAATGACCTGGACTTGGACCGGCGTCACATCAGGGAAGGCATCAATCGGCACATGGAGGAACGCGACTACTCCGCCGATACTCACGCCGAACGCCGCCAGCAGCACAATGACCCGCTGCTCAAGTGATGCGCGGATCAGCCGTTCGATCACAGCGGGCCTCCCATCGACATCTGACCGCGAAGCGCTTCAGACTTGAGCGCGTAACTGCCTTCCGTCACAACCTCATCGCCTTCCTTCACTCCGGCCTTGACCTCGACGTATTCGTTCGACGACTCTCCGATTGTTACTTCGAGCCATTCAAACCGACGCGAGCCTCGTGTGACAAATACCATGGTGCGGTTGCCGACCTGCTGCAACGCGGTACGCGGTATGGCCAAAACCGATTGTTCCTGCGCGCGTACCGTCACCTCGGCGAACATTTCCGGACGTAAACGCCGATCCGAGTTGGAAATCTGCAAACGTGCCGTCACCGTCCTCGTGGCCGGATCGATCATGGCGCCGATATAGGTAATGGCGCCGTGAAATACTGTCTCCGGATAGGCGGCGACTCGAACCTCCACCGCAAGTCCGGTTTTCAGTATCCCGATCTGCTGCTCTGGAAAGTCCGCCCTGACCCACACCGTGGAGAGATCCGCCACGGTGAAGAGCGTCTTACTCGAGTCGACCACTTCGCCGACCGTCGCATTCCGCTCGATGATTTCACTGGAGAAGGGAGCCCGCAGAAATACCTGAGCCACCTCGGCATGGGGCAACCGTTCAGCAGATAGCCGCTCAATTTCGCGTTCCGACATCCCTAACAAGTGAAGTTTCTCTTCTGCTGCGTAGAGCTCGGCCTTGGCGTTTTCATGCTCGGCTTCCCGCCGTTGATATTCGCTAATCCCGATCGCACCTTCGGTCGAGAGCGCCTTGGCCCGTTCAAAGGCCTTTTCCACCACTCTCATCGCCGTGCGCCGCTTGCGATATTCCAGCTGAGCCTCACCAAACGCCGGACTATCGAGCAACAGAAGCCGCTCTCCAGATTGCACCCGATCGCCAAGATTGGCATAGACGGCTACGATGCGTCCCGGCACTCGTGGGCCGAGATGGGCCAGCCGGTTCTCATTGGGCAAAATCTTTCCTCCCTGCGCCTTCAGCGACATTCGCATGGAACGGTGCGCCACCCGCTCAGTATGAATCTGTGAGAGCATTGAACTCCCATCCGGCAGCTCAATCACACCTGCTTGAGTCGCAGGCGGTATCGCTTGCGGAAGCCTTTTCTGCGTCTCGTCCTGTGTCGGCTGACACGATGCAGATACGGCAGTAATCGCTACGGCTACGGCAAGCCGCACGATACATTTCGACGAGATAGCCTTCCAGGAAGCCATCTTGGCACCTCTCCTCCCCACCATGGCCCTTCGTCCAAGGCGTGTCTATAACCCAGCTAAATAGAGTGAACGTGCAGGACGTCTATGCGAGACGATTCGGAGGACCGCGCGATGGGATGGCCTGAATAAATAGGAAGGAAGATGGAAGAGTGGCGACGCTCCACCGTATCCAGACATTGTGCTCCATACCGACATTAGCATTCGGCGAAAGCCCGAGCACTTGAATGAGCAGCGGCTTGAGGGATTTGCGATCGGTTGAATCGGTCAGTAGCGACAAACCGAACTCTGCATGGCTGTCACCCGAATGTGCGAATTGTGCGTGACCGCGAACTGTCTGCGCTGGTTTGTCGAACTCACAGTCGAGGTCGGGAGACCATACGGTGTGAACCGTCCCGCCATGCACATGCCCAACTTCTCCATGGCGATGATCGGCCTCGGGATGCACATGGAACAGAGGGACCGCCAGCATCCACAAGGATGTCCAGGCCAAGACCATCAGACGAGACCAGGAGAGGGTATGACGCCGTGACACCTTCATAGTATTAGGCTAGCACAGTTGCTTAGATGCATCAAACAAGATGCCCTGTGCCTGTCGCCCATACCTCGTCCTGCAACAAGGTTGATGCTGAGGATACCCAGACCGGCAGAAACCGTCAGTACCACATCCTCACACCAACCACGAATCGTATCTGACTCGGGTCTCCCCCCTGTCGGCGCACGAGAGTAGCAGTCTCGCCGAAGCTGCGTTCGAATGACAGGCCGATGTATGGGGCGAACTTCCGATGGATTTCGTAGCGCAGGCGAGCCCCAAACTCCAGATTGTTCAACCCTGAGCCGGTTGTAAACTCTTCCACCCGTTGGATAGCCATGTTTGTTTGAAAGCGGCCTTGAAGGATGAGACGTTGCGTGAGCAGAAAGTCTTTCGTATACGACAGTCGAGCCGAGATGGCGCCACTCTGATCAATGAATAGCGACGATTCAAACTCGTAGTTGTACGGGACAATTCCCTGTAGCCCGATCACCCCCAGCCCACGCGTCACGTTACCCCCACGAAATGACTGTGTTTCCATTCGGCCGCCGACTTGAAGGTCGTAATGCTTCCACAGAAACCGTCCATAAAGCAATTGGAAGTCCACATCGTAGTCCGCTTTGAATGCAGTGTCCTGCTGTCCCTCGCTTTTGAACCACAGCCGGTTGTAATCCCCCCCGTACCAACCTTCGAGATCCCAGCGGTAGTCGCTGTTGCTTCCGCTTCCGCCGGTGCGAGGCCGATATTCGAGGACGTCGATCAGTGTGAACAGGCGATGTTCCTGGTCATTGACAGGATTGGGCCAACCCTGTTGCGGCACTAGGTTCGCGAGGGTCCTGGCTCGCTCCGGCAAAGGCACGACTGTCAAAGACCTGCCTGTCCCAGTCACTCTGTCCCCTGGCACGGATTCAGCCAAGGTATTTGTCACGCCAATACTTGCGCTCAGCGCGCAGATGACCGTCGTCGCCCAGCAGGTCCAGAGCACCATATTCACTCGCGCATCCCCACTCGTTAAATAAGAACCTGAACCACGCGAAACATGCCCGCTTCCATATGCAGCAGCAGATGGCAGTGAAAGGCCCACGAACCGGGGGCATCGGCGCTGATCACAACGGATAGGCGTTCAGCGGGCTTGACCACGACGGTATGTTTGCGTGGAAGGTACGCCCCTGAACCGTTTTCGAGGTACATCCACATCCCATGCAGGTGGAGGGGATGTTCCATCATCGTATCGTTGACGAACGTAAGCCGCAGGCGCTCGCCGTCGCGAACACGAATGGGCTCCGGCGCATCCGAATACTTCTTGCCGTCGAATGACCACATATAGCGTTGCATGTGGCCGGTGAGATGAAGCTCGATCTCCCGTTCCGGCGCTCGCTGGTCTTGATAGGGAACGAGGCTCTTCAAGTCAGTATAAACAAGGACACGCCTGGAACTCTGCTCAAATCCTCTTCCCGGTTCGTGCATCCTGTTTTGAGCGTATTCAGCCACCGTTTGGTTGCCGGTTCCGTGGTGATCGGGGCCATGCTTAACCGGCATCGCACCTAGGATCGGTGAACGGTCTCGATCAGCACCCTCCTGGCCATGTTGCATACCTTGACCATGCATCGTGTCATGATGATTCGTACCGGACCTCATCACGGTATGGTCATTATGGCCGTTGCTGTGTCCCATCATTCCCATATCCTCCATAGTTCGAAGAGGGCGAGCACGGCGCTCAGGAACCTGCCCTTCCATTCCAGGCTGAGTAGCAAGGGTTCCGCGAGCGTAACCGCTCCGATCCATGGTTTCGGCAAAAATCGTGTACGCACGATCCTCGGTCGGTTGGACGATGATATCGTAGGTTTCCGCAGGACCAAGACGAAACTCTTCAACAGCAACCGGCTGGATGTTCTGGCCGTCAGCCTGCACCACCCTCAACGTCAAACCAGGAATGCGAACATCATAAAAGGTCATGGCGGCGGCATTGATGAAACGCAGCCGCACTCGTTCACCCGGTCGAAACAGACCCGTCCAGTTGCCGGCGGGTGGAAGGCCGTTCATGAGAAACGTGAATGTGGATCCGGTCACGTCGGCAAAGTCCGTCGGATCCATTCGCATCTCGTCCCACATCATATAATTCTTCAGGGCCGGCCAGAATCCCCATCTCGCTGCGTCTGAACGAAACTCCTGAGCGTCGCGCTTTTGGAAGTTGTAATAGCCGGAGAACTTCTTGAGGTTGTCCAACATGACCTCAGCGGACTCATCACTCCACTCAGAAAGCATCACGATATGGTCTCGGTCATACCGAAAGGGCTCCGGCTCGATGGGGTCGAGAATCATCGCCCCGTACATACCCTGTAATTCCTGACCACCCGAGTGGCTGTGATACCAATAGGTCCCGCTCTGTTTGATGGGAAATCGGTAGGTGAATGTAGTGCCCGGCTCAATGCCGTTAAAACTGACCCCCGGCACGCCATCCATGTGCGAGGGCAATAGGATTCCGTGCCAGTGAATCGAGGAGACCTCCTTGAGATGATTCGTGACGTTGAGGATTACGTCTTGGCCTTCCTTCAAACGAATGAGCGGACCAGGGATCGTCCCGTTGATCGACACCGCAACCCCATTTTTCCGGTCCAGGGCGAAGGAGCCTTCGCTGATCACCAGCTCGATTAGCTCACCACTGAGCGTCGAAATATCCGGACTGGGGCGAGCGGCGGGCGGTAACGGATGATTCGCGCAGGAGGCAAAGAGCGGCTGGAGTCCAGCAAGCAACCCCAGTGCGCCGGCGCGTTTCATCAGCACACGCCTAGAAATCGAGTTGGTTTTGTCTTGTACCTTCTTTGGGGGTTGCATGATGATCGACTTTCTGTTCGTTCCCGAATTGTTAGCAGGCTGTTGACAAAGTCCGCCAGCGTCGTTCTCGCCTTGCTCAGAGGCTCAACGTACGGCCCAGAGTACGATTCGCCTCTTCACTCGCTGCGGCCTTGCTGGACGGCCTTTCTAAACAGCCTGTGGGTCATTTTGCTTCCGTTGGCGCTCTTGAATACCGTGCCTTTTCAGCCTCGTGAATGTGTTTGTCAACACACTGCTAGGTGCCTTGGTGGCACTGCTTCACCCTCACTTTGCCGACAGCGACCTACCCCGCCACAATGCATAGAATACCGGTATCACCACTAGCGTGAGGATCGTGGAGGACACCATCCCGCCGATCATCGGCGCGGCAATCCGCTTCATCACATCGGCCCCCGTGCCGGTCGTTCCATGGCCACATCGGTCCCGGTTCCCATGGCAATCCCCACGTGCGCCTGCGCCAAAGCCGGCGCGTCGTTGATTCCATCTCCTGCCATGGCCACGACATGCCCTTCTGATTGGAACCGCTTGACGACCGCCGCCTTTTGCTCGGGCAAGACGTCGGCCTGTACTTCATCGATCTGGAGCCTGCGCGCCACTGCCTCAGCGGTCGTCCGATTGTCGCCGGTCAGCATCACGATCCGCAGTCCTTCACCATGCAACAAATCGATGGCCTCTGGCGTGGACGATTTAATGGGATCGGCTACACCCAGCAACCCAGCCGGCTTGCCGTCGATCGCCACGAACATCACGGTCTGGCCCTCCTGCCTGAGCGGTTCAGCCTGAGCGAGCAACGATTCAGCATCAATACCCAATTCGTAGAAAAGGGGTCGCGTCCCCACGGCTATCGAGCGACCCTCCACTGTTCCCATAACGCCCTTCCCCGTAAGTGAACGAAAATCTTTCGCGCCAGCCAACGCGAGGCCTTTCTCGCGAGCCCCTGACACAATCGCGCCAGCCAGCGGATGCTCGCTACTCTGTTCCAATCCACCTGCAAGCCGAAGCAGCTCGTTTTCTGTCATATTCGGGAGAGGAGCGACCGTCATGAGACGAGGCTTGCCCTCCGTCAGCGTGCCAGTTTTGTCTACAACGAGAATATTCACCTTGGCCAAGGTCTCCAACGCTTCCGCGTTTCGGATCAACACCCCTGCCGTCGCGCCACGCCCGGTGCCGACCATGATCGACATGGGCGTCGCAAGCCCCAATGCGCAGGGACAGGCGATGATCAACACCGCCACCGCATTCAAGAGCGCATAGGCCATACGGGGTTCGGGACCAAGGAACGCCCACATCGCGAAGGTGACGAGGGCAACAAGGATCACGATCGGTACAAAATACCCAGCCACGACATCGGCCAACCGTTGAATCGGCGCGCGCGTGCGCTGCGCTTCGCTGACCATGCGGACAATTTGCGAGAGCAACGTCTCGCGACCGACTCGCTCGGCCCGCATGACGAAACTGCCCGTTCCATTGACGGTCGCGCCCACCACTTTCTGCCCCGCTCGCTTTTCCACGGGAATCGATTCACCGGTGACCATCGATTCGTCGACGGTACTCATCCCATCCACCACCACTCCATCGACGGGTATCTTCTCACCTGGTCGGACGCGTAATTGGTCCCCCACCTGGGCCTGGTCCAATGGAATATCGTCCTCGCGGCCATCAGCCCGGACAATCCGCGCTGTTTTCGGTGCCAGCCCCAAGAGCGCCTTGAGAGCGCTACTGGTTCGACTCCGCGCCCGTAATTCCAGCACCTGCCCCAACAAAACCAGCGCGATGATGGCAACCGCTGGTTCAAAGTAGACGGCGAGCGCTCCGCCGTGACCACGGAACGAGTCAGGGAACAGGCCTGGCGCGAGAGTTGCCACGACGCTGTAGAGATAGGCCGCACCGGTACCAAGACCGATGAGGGTAAACATATTAAGGCGACGATTAATGAGCGAGACCCACGCTCGTTCAAACAACGGCCACCCGACCCAGAACACCACCGGCGTCGCCAGCACGAACTGAAACCAGACCAATGCTCTTGCTGAAAAGAAGTGCTGCAACGGCTGACTCGGCATCATCTCGGAAATCATCAACGCCAGGATGGGCAAGCCAAGCACAACGCTCTGCCAAAATCGGCGAGTCATATCGACCAGCTCAGGATTGGCCTCCTCCATCGTCACCGTACGCGACTCCAAGGCCATCCCACAGATCGAGCAACTCCCAGGGTCAGCCTGCACAATTTCCGGATGCATGGGACAGGTATATTCAGTCCGCGTGCTCGCAACAGTCACGTCCGCTGGCTCCAGCGCCATCCCGCAGACAGGGCAGGCGCCCGGTTTGCTTTCCGACACCTCTGGATCCATCGGGCAGACATATTGGACGCTGCCGCCGGCTGGGGCAGGTATCGGCTTCGGAATGCGCTGGTCAGGTGGGGTCAGATAATAGTCGGAATCGGCTCTGAACTTTTCCAGACATCTGGTAGCACAGAAGTAATACGTCTTCCTTCCGTATTCGTAGGAACCGGCTGCAGTGGCCGGTTGCACTGTCATACCGCACACGGGATCGATTTCGCCGATCGCCGGTTGCGCCATCATCGGCAACGGCTTCCGTGGAGTAGGCATCGTGATCAGATTCAGTGGTTTCTTGCTCAGCGCACGGTCGGGGTCGGCGCGAAATCGTTCCAGGCAGGATGTCCCACAGAAATAATAGGTCGTCCCTTTGTAGTCGTACTGACCCGCCGCCTTGGCAGGATCGACCGTCATGCCGCAGATAGGATCGATCGCCATCTTCATCCAACCCTCTTCAGGCCCTACGTTTCACGCTTCACGTTTCACTTCTCACTACCTTTTCGCATCTGCTTCAAGAATGCTCCGGATAATGATGATGACGTTCTCAGGTGTCATGTTCGCACCATCGACTTTGATGTTGCCGTCCAACAGGAGCGACGGGGTGGATGACACCTTGATCCGTTCGCCCCATCGACGCCCCTCTTCGAACAGCTTGGCCGGCTTTCCACTTTCCATTCCCATTTCGAACGTGTTGACGTCCAACCCGACCTCCCGGATCAACATGGCGCGAATGGAACGATCCAGCACCCCATCGAGCTTTTCCTTGTGAATGATGCGGAACAAGACAGCCTTCATCTGATCGCCTTTGCCCATCAGTTTTGCCTGCTCATACATGTCAAACGGGGTCGGCAGCTTCCCGGGAATCACAGGAAATCCGACCATCGTGACCTCGACCTTATTCCCAAATTCCTTCAGTAACAGAGGGACCCCTGCCTCCTCGAAGTGATGACAATGCGGGCAATAGAAATCCGCAAATTCGATCACCTTCACCTTGCCTGGTTGATGAGTCGACGGCTCATCCTTGAGGATCTCGAACTTGCCCTTCAGTTCCGGCTTGTCCACAGCGGCACTCACCGGTGCATGCGCAAACCCGATCGCACCCACCACGACAAGCACACACGTCCAGATCGACATCGTCCGACCGTTCATCTGAAACTCCTTTCACGGGTAAATAGTCGTGCCCCATTATAGCGGATGGAGCGCCTCCTTGTGCTCTGTTATACTCTTGTCATGCGAATATCTTGGCCTGTTTGGATCGCGTCGGTGCTGTTGATTGTATCCGGCTGTGCCTCAAACGGAAACCTGACCGGCGCCAGGCCTGCAGCCCCTTCTCAAATTAGTTATGCGCAGGTGCAGGAGACACCAGCATCATACAACGGACAGCCGGTGACGTTCGGAGGGAAGGTGCTGGCCGCAAGGCGCTTGAAGGAAGGGACAAGAATCGAAATTCTTCAATTGGCGCTGAACTCCTCTCTCCAGCCAACCATGGACCTCAGCAAATCCCAGGGCCGATTCATCGCGATACAGAAGCAATTCCTTGATCCCGCAACGATCCCTCCCGGTACATTTGTCACTGTCACCGGAGAAATGGCTGGATCTGTCACCCTCCCACTCGATGAGACGGAGTACACCTACCCGCTTCTCAACGTCACCAATCTGCGCGTGTGGACCGAGAACGACGAGGAGCCTCCTCGCATTCGCCGTCCCATCGGCCCTGGCCCCTATTGGGGACCCTACTGGTCTCCATACTGGCACCCCTGGCCCTACTATTGGTGAGCGCGTCTCGCGCAAGACACTGTTTCTGATCCCGCGCCAGGCCATGAGTGCCCAAAAGCGGATGAAGAGCGCAGCTCCCGTATCCGCCGTGGTGTATGCCGATAGAGACAGGTCTTGAGTGCCATACCGCCAACGCTCGATACCTTCGCCTCATATCTACGCACTGCCCCCATCTTGGTGGGCTCAAATGACATCTGGTACTCTTTCGTATGGGCACTATGGGGAGTCAGGTGCACGGATACGGAACGATTGAGGAACAGGCATGACCAAAATCGCACAGCGCAAGGACCGACAGACAACACACACCCCCTCCAATCTGAGCTCGGCCGTCGTGACCACACTGAAGGAACACATCGTTCACTGGCACTACCCGCCGGACCATCGGCTAACGGAAGACGAATTGTGCAAGACCTTCGGCGTGAGCCGCAGCCCAGTTCGGGAGGCGCTCCGGGTGCTGGCAACCGACGGCTTCGTCAAAAAACTGCCGAATCGGAGTTACGCGGTCAAGCAGTATACCATCGAAGAAATCGAGGAGCTGTACGAGGTGCGTCTAGCCCTGGAGCTCTATACCGTCGAACGTCTTGCGACCAAGAAGCACACGACACAGCTTGCCGCCGAGCTGGCTGACCTCAAACAAACCTGGACCGAACTCTTGAAGGAATCGTCCAAGAAACCAGAGGAATTCGCCATACTGGATACGCTCTTTCACGATACACTGGCCCGAGTCTTGGGAAATACATCCCTTCTGCGGCACCTTCGGACCATCAATGAACGGCTGAGGCTGTTTCGAATGCTCGATTTCGAGAGACAAGACCGCGCTGAACACACTTGCCACCAACATCTGAAGATTTTAGAGCGGATTCGGGTCAAGGATTCCCAAGGGGCGCGCGCCGCCATGCAGAAGAATATCGAGGAAGGACGCCACCTCGTCCCGACAACGATCAAAGACGCGCTGGCCAGGGCCTATCTCAAAAAAAGGCAGGCGACCGAGCCCTGACGAACCAGACGATCGCCTGTTGTCTGTGCAGGTGCATCTCTCCGCTATAGCGCGCAGGCTATCTGATGAGCAGCCGTGTTCTACCTGCTTTGTTTTGAATTCAGAGGGTCTCGATAGACGAATGTCACCCCTACGAACGCTGGCCGGAATAAAGAGGGAGGTTGCGATTTCGCATCTCCCTCTCTTACCCGACAGGGTTTACTTCGCTTTGCCCTTCGGCTTCGACGAGGCCTGTTCGGCATGCGCGAGCGACTCCTCCGCATGCTTCATCGATTCCTTCGCATGTTCAAGCGCTTCCTTCGCGTGAGGATTGTCGCTGCCCTGTATCGCTTCTTCCAGATGCTTAATGGCTTCCTTCTCGTGCGCAATTCCCTCCTTCGCATGCTTGATGGTTTCCTGCACATGCCCATCTCCTTTGGCAAATGCGACACTCGAGACCCCACCCGCGAGAAGACTGCAGACCGCGACCGCAACCACACCAGCTTTCAATTGTGTCATGACCCCCTCCACATGGTTTGATTGATGAAGTTCGAACCCGGGTATAAGTATACACATCGTATGCCATCAGGGAAAACATCACGATCCGAAGGGCCTCTCACCCGCAATTTCAGGAAATGGATTGTGCTGTGTGTCCCCGAAGGGCCAGGGAGTCGGAAGGAGGCAACCACCGACTCCCTGGGCAGGCCTGGAAGAAGAGTGCGCAACTACCAGACCCGTTTCCTTTGATTGTCTACCGAGTGCTGTGTGACAAAATCGTGCTTGTCCGACCCTCTCGCACCATCGTATCAAATACCATCTCGCAATCGGCTTGTCTGGCAATTCCAGATCAGCCGCCTTTCTCGTCTCATCACGTCCTTTTAAACATCTTCCACAGAAATGAGCCGGGGCGGAGGTAGACGGAGGCAACACCTGCGCCCCGGATCGGTCCGAGCGAGGGGGCGGCTCGACCGGACATCGATAGCTCGATACTTCTCGAATGGATCGGGATCATTCAATCATTTCTTCCATCACAGAGACATGCCGATGATCGCGAGTATCCTCAACATCAGGCTCACCAGCACACGGCATTGAGGTACGGTCCTGCCCTGTGAAGACCATAAGAGCCAGGCGCTGACTCGTCTTGCCGGCACATTGGACTTGCTGAAAATTTAGGGCGGGGTAAAGGAGGAGGCAGTCAACCTTCACCCCGCGCTTAGTCCGAGCCGGAGGGTCACCTGCTCGGACTGTTTACTTAAACAGTTTGGTTACGAAATAGGCGCACTCAGGCTGCATTCATACCAGCGCGCGAGAGTACGGCCACGCGGTACGGATTAGCCAATTCTGACGAAGAAAACCGAAGGAGGTGCCCGCGAATGGATCGCGGAGGAATAGGTGGAGTAAGGAAGTCCGGCTGAAGTGAGTTCTGCTGGCCCACTCACCAAATCTCTGACAGCTAGTTGTGGGCCACCTTCCGCTATGGTGTCCGCTGTAGCCTGACAAGCCCAGGCACAGAAGGCGTTCTGTGGAGATGATCCGTCGTGACTATGGTGGTGATGATGATCATTCAACACCTCCTGAGCATGAGTAAACATGCAACTGGCGTTCATCACTGAAAGCGCCACATAGATCAATGCCACACCGACGATCACGGTGTGATGGATCAACCTATCTGGATATTT
>NEWS02000007.1:147498-195219 GCA_002869845.2 Nitrospira sp. CG24B
GTGGACCATCCCACCCAGGGCATAATTGTCGTACAGGGAAGAGGACGCGCCTCGAATCACTTCCACGCTGCGCATGAACCACGGATCATGAATGTCGAGCCGCGAAAGGCCGTCGGATTGGGTCTGGATGAATCCGTCTTCGTAGATCTTGATATCCCGAATTGCAAAAGTCGTCTTGGCACCCTGCCCACGGATCATCATGCTGAAGTCGCGAGGACCGTTGGCCTGCCGCAGCACCACACCGGGAAGTGATTCCATGGATTCTTTCATGGTTCTGGTCGGCTGCGACTCTGTTTCAGAAGGAAGCGTCGCGGAAAGCGAGACACCTTCCGGTCTCTTCTGCAGACGCTTGCTGACGATGCTCATATCAGACAGATCGAAATCCGGTTGTGTTTCAGTGGGAGTGACCATTTCGGCCTCTGCGGAAGGCGACTCGACCTTCTTCTCCTTGATGATGGGTTGGCGCTCCGCTTCCGGTTTCGTCGAATCTTTTTTCTGCTGCAACTCGTCCAATTCCTGCAGAATGGTCTTGAGCTGATCGCGCAGCTCTCTCTCACGCGGCAAGGCGGAGGGATCGGCAGAAGGCGCATCTTGCGCGATTCCTTCGCCTCCGACTGCCAACAACGCGACTAAACCAACTGCCATCGTATATCCCACTCGAAACGCTCGTACCCCTACAAACATGATTGCTCACTCCCTCCATGTGGTTGAAAGAAACCGTTCGACGCAGAACCCCCGTAAGGATCCCCGTCCATAACCGGACAAACACGATGTGAATCTAGAAGATGATCAGCGAGGCGGCGCGCGAGAACGAGAAACCGTGCTAACGAGACGGGCTTGAGGGGGTGCGCTCACCAGCCGCTGCATCGTCACGAAGATAATGCTGACGAGGGCTGGCACAGTGGCATGAATGCCGACCGTTGGATTTACCTGACAGGCCCAGGCACAAAACATGGAGTGGCCGGCATGAGAAGAACCGTGGTGAGCATGATCCGCCTTGTCTCTCGGCATGAAGAGACAGCCTGCCGCCCCTACTGCAAGCACGCTGTAGAGCAGGACCATCCCGACAACCAGTGGTGCGAACCAACGCTTCATGGCATGCCTTCAAGGACATGCCGCACCAGCGCGGCTGACTCTTCACTATCCCAGGCTCGAGGTCCGACGGCACGACCAATAGCTCGACCGTCTTGTGTAATGAGGACGGTCGTCGGCAAGCCCCGCACCATGAAGGACCTCGAAACGTCTTCATGCTGATCGAACAGCACGGGCAGCCGGATGCCTAGATGATCGAGAAACTGCTTGATCCCTAGTGGATGCATGTCCGTGGTAATCGTCACGACCTGAAACTGCGTGGGATCGAACTGTGACTGGAGTTTGGCAAGCGAGGGCATTTCCTCTTTACAAGGCCCGCACCACGTCGCCCAGAAGTTCAGGAGTACGACCTTCCCTGCCAGTTCTTTGGAGCGGACCGTTCCGCCATCGAGCCCCTGGAGGTCGAATGCTACGATCGGTGCACCAGCCGTGATTCGTGTGACACGCAGCGCGGCAAAGGGATCGCTCGCTGCGGTGGCAGCATGTAGTGGAGTGCCGGAGTCAAGAATCAGCAGACACCCGGCAAGGAATAGACCACTCAGCAAATCGCGTGCGTTACGGCCCATGATCTCCGGTCTTTTCCGCCGTCACGTTGAGCAGTGGAAACTGCATGGTTTGGAGAACCAGTCGATGTGCCGGCATGGCATGTTCCTTCCACCCCATCACCACCGTTCCAGACCGATTAACCGCCACTGTCGGTGTCTGTCCATTTTTCTCGTTCAGTTTGATCGGGGCATTGAACGACTCGCCCCGGTCAAGCGAGTAGCTGGCCACGACCTCTCGGCGAACAGGTGACTGTTCTTCCCAGACCACCACAATCCGTCCAGCCGGATCGACCGCCATCTGCGGATGGTCGGGGAAGGTCCCTTTGGAACGATTGAGCTGTCTCTTCGTCGAAAACGTCTTGCCCTGATCGTCGGAATAGGCGAGGTAAATCGCAGGCGTCTCATCGGCGCCCTCCGTGTACCACACCACATAGAGCCGCCCTTGCTTATCGACTCCGAGCGAGGCAGGGCGATGAGGGCAGGCCGAATAGACCCACCGATCATTGCCGACCACAACCGAAGAAGAAAATGTTTCACCGCCGTCAGTCGATCGCGAAACAACGGTCTCCCGAATATTGCCCTCAAAGATCTTTCGCCACGCCACGTACACCACTCCATCGGCGGATGTCGCCACTGCTGTCCTGCAGCAGACACAGGTCTCGTCGTCGATCTTGAGGTTCTTCGCGATCGTGCGACCCTGATCCGTCGACCTCGCCACGAATGTGCCTGGTTCCTTTTTCCCTTCGCGGCCGTCGATCCATGCCATGTGCACAACCCCATCTTGAGCAACCTGGATCGAATCGAACGTGTGCTGAATGACGTGGCCATCGTCGTTCACGAGCACTGACGGAGCGAATGTCCGCCCTCCGTCTGTCGATCTACTGAGTCTCAGTTCACCGGCAAACGGTTTCTCGGGCGTAATCTTCGGATGCGTCTGCGACCACGTCACAAACACGTCGTCTCCACGAACAGCTACGGCTGGAGTCTCCTGCCGATAATAGACATGTTCGGTCGGCTGGTTGATGGGCACGGGAGTTCCAAGGGGTCCACCAGCTTGTTCGGACCTTGCGAAGAAAATCGTGCGAGTTTCTTTATCTTCTTCCACCCACGAGGATGAGACCAATCCCTGCTCATCAATCTGAACCGAGGGCCCCACCACGCTTTTTACCTGGTGGACGGTCATAGTTTTGGGTCCCAGCCGGATGGCTGGCTCGAACGTCTCGGCCCACACCGGTATCGCGAGAAGCGATGGCAATATCACAAGGAATGCGGCAGCGAACCTCTTCATCGGTCCCCCTTCATACTCGTGAATCTGCTCGGGTCCTTGATGACCCTCAAGTTCACCCGAGCTCAGTTAGCCAAGCTATAGACAATCGGAAGGCTCACGACGATTTGCGGCTTGCCGATGGCATGTTTCATGTGAAGTGGACAGGCGAGTCTCACCGCCTCCATCGCCGCCGCATCGAGCGCGCTGTATCCCGAGCTTTTCAGGACAAAGACGTCCGCCAAGTGGCCATCAGCACGGATGACCGCCTTCACGATCACCTTCCCCTCTTGACTATTCATGCGAGCGGAGTTCGGATAGCGTTTGAGTTCCGCGACCCGCCGCCACAACGACTCGGCCAGCCATTGATGATCCAGTTTCGCTTCAGCGCTCAGTCCAGCAGCCCTGGTCACCTGCACCGGAGCGGCATCCACAGGACTATCCTGAGACGAAGCGAGTGTGGGAGCCTCTTGAGTAACAGGAGTTTCGGAGGGTGATTGAGGAGCTGGTGCGACCGCGACCATCTCATTCGGAACAGGGTGGAACTCAACCGGTTCGGGTGAAGCAGCCACGGCAACCGGCTCAGATATCGGCTGAGCGATTTCGGCGATCGACCGCTCAACCGGCTCTTCCCGTACCTGAGGGCTCTCTATCTTTGGTTCAATCGGCTTCACGGTTTCGATCGTCGGTCGTGATGGCTCGATCTTCCGCTCAATCGGCGTGACAGTCTGGGACAGCTCCGACACAGGTTTGATTTGAGGTGGAGGCTGAACCTGAGCCGACGGTTGGTGACGGGCCACAACTGATGGGACCTGCTCCGATCTCGATTCTGGCTTCGCCGCCTCTACCAAGGCCACGTCCCACTGAAAGACCTCCTCGGGCAAGAGAGGTTTGACCTGCGTTGCAAACACTACCGCCAACCCAACCGCGAAGCCATGTAAGGTCAGCGAAATGCCCCAGGCGGGGAAAAAGAACCGATTGTCATCGATCGAGATCATATCGTATGTCCTTCCGACGCTTCACAGACCACCACACAACTCTCAACTCACCGGAATCATGAAAAGTGCGGGGCGGAGGCCAAGGGAGGTGCGCCTCCGTCCCACGCTGGTCCGAGCCGGAGGGCAGCCTGCTCGGACAAGATATACATGTTGAGCCACAGAGATAGATCATCTATCAACCAAACTTGTGGCGAATATACGTCATGATCCAACGACTCTCGCCAAGCCGAGCATCAGGCCTCATTGGGAGTTACGATTTGAGAAAACGCAGTAACACACTAACTATAAAAGGGAGATGGGAGGCCCACGGGAAAAATTGCGCGATGAAACAGGGGTGAGAGTTGGCTTAATTTGGACAGCGACCAATCCTTCTATAGGCTGAAGCGGTGTATTCAGTGGGGCCGAAGCCGATTCGATCCCCTCACCGGCTGCGCACATCCATGCGCATATTCCGGTCGAGTGGGTCCCGGCCTGATGATCTGCGTGGTGTCCGGCATGGCCGACGCTGGGCGCCGCCATAAACCCGTTCACCAGCACGAGGCAGAGCAGCAATGCCCAGACAAACGCGGATCGTTTCGAGTCAACCGCCATATCGTTCTTCTAGTGCAGCGATGCCGCCTTCATGGGTTCCGGTTTCTGAATCCGCGCCACCGCGTCGAGAATCACTTGCTCAGTCAGCAGACCGCCCTTGATATATTCTTGAACGACGCCCTTCTCGTCAATAAACACACTCACCGGCAAGCCAAAGACCCCAAACTGGTTCGCCACTTTGTTGTCACGATCCATCAACACTGGGAACGTATGCCCGTGTTGCTTAATGTGCTCGCGCACCTTGGCCTCGTCTTCCAGTTCGTTGACCGCCAACACCACGAAGCCCTTCTCCCGAAGCTTGTCATAGGTGGCCTGCATCGCGGGCATTTCCGTCGTGCAGGGCTTGCACCAGGTCGCCCAAAAGTTCACAAGCACGACCTTGCCGCGATACTGGCTGAGACTCTGCTGCTTGCCTTCCAAATCAACCAAACGAAAATCTTCGGCAGCCGTCCCGACCGCAGGGACCCGAGACCCCATCGCCCAGACCAGACCACTGCTGAGCGCGAGCGTGAAACCGAGGGCGAGCAACCCAAGTTTGGATGGATGGCACCTTCTCATCATTGCGGTCTCCTTACCCACCGTCATGAATTCGTTATGAACCACTTTTCGTCAACTGGAACGACCTGCTGATCCCAAAAATGTAGCTAATCCCCTGAGCGAGGCCGTTATTAGAATCTCGCATAATTGGGATCTGCGAATAAAAATAGACGGATGTCCACTTCGTCAAGGGCGAATCGATCAGCCCATCCAGACTGACCTGAAATCCAGGCGAAAATGCAAAATACGTGGAGCCGGTGGTCGGTACTCGGCGATTGGAAATCAAGGGGTCCATCACAATCGTTTCACCGGGGAAGTCTGGGGCATCAGCTGGCGTCGCCGATCGCTCCAGCGACGCGCTGATGTTGTCGTGGACCAGATACCGCCAATGGAATTGTCCCGTCAGCACCAGCCACGGAGCTCTTTCTAGTGGAACCCCGTTTGCCCCTAAGCTGAAGTTGTATTCATCGCCGAACTGGTAGCCATCATTATTCCGAAACGTGTGGCGATAGCTGCCGTAGAAAAATTGATTGAGCCGATGGGGGATCAGCTCGTAGGTTTGATACACCGATCCAATCAGGCCGACATTGCCTCTTCCCAGCTGGGTTGGCGACTCCATCAGCTCACCGGCGGCATCTCTGGCGCTCGTACTCCCTGTCGGCACTTGCACGCCAAACCCAGCGACGATCATGCTCCGTAGCGTGGGGAGCACATTGTATTTAGCTGTGATCGTCATGTCCCCGATCCCATTATCTCGAAACGGGACCAGTTCCCCTTCACCATTCGCGCCATCTTCTCCCAACCCATCGATGTGCTTATGTGTTCGCCAGAGATAGGGAATCGTCACCTGCACGCCAAGCCGATCCGTAATGCCGTAATTCATGTCAAAATTGACGGTTTGCGTGATGGTTCGAACTTCTTGATGGTGATCTAGAATCAGACGACGGCCGGCTTGGTCGATCGCGGGGATGACACCATTCGTCCCATCGAGCAAGCGCATTGGCGTGTAATTGTAAATCGTGTTGAAGGTTAAAAGGCCGGCTTGCGGCACCTGTTGTTGGGAGCCGATCACCACAAAACAGGTGACCGACCCACAGGCCGCCTCAGCCGGCTGGCTGATAGACCACGCTAACGGAAATAGGGTCAGCGCCAGTAACAACGAGAATATGAACCGCTTGACAACCATGATGACTAGAGATCCTTCTCCCCAGGAGTAACTTCGAACCGCCATAGTTAGGAACCGTCGCGTAGTCACGTACGACGAAACAGCTCTGACTAAATCGGCAAAAGATTATAAGGAGATGGACGGAGGAGCGCGGCTGGGACAGATATGCAGGGGTTCAGAAAAAGAGTCGATGGAATGAACGATCGAAACAAGCGCGATGGGGTTACGCTCGGCATGAATCAAGACAACTTCTGTGTCGAGGACCGTACCGGCGGCGCACATCCAGGAACAGAGCAACGTCCCATGTGTCGCGGCTTGATGCTGCGCATGGTGCCCGGCATGTTCAGCGGATTGCGCTTGCGCCAACCCGCCGATCGCGAGAACGCAAAGCACAAGGGATACCGAAAGGAACTTGCGAAATGTGTGACCCATGCGACAAAGCACTTCCTGATAGGGCTGTATCAGCCTATGCCATACCTACACACGCTACAGTCTAGGAATACTAGGCGACCGAAACAACGCCTGTCAAGCCACCGTGACACCGCCGGATGATCTACGGTAGGATTCACTGGACAGATGCTGTATACTCCCCGGATTATTTTCGGCGTCAACGCCCATTTAGCACTCAACCACTACCCAAAACTTAGATCATCTCTATGGTTACACAAGTCCTCAATCTGATCTTCGGCAGTAAAAACGATCGTGAAATCAAAGCTCTACGACCGATTGTGGAACAGATCAACGGCCTAGAGGCCAGTCTCACTCCCCTGTCCGACGAGGCTTTGGCTGACAAGACGCAGGACTTCAAGAAGCGGCTCGAAGCCGGTCAAACGCTAGACGACATCTTGCCCGAGGCCTTTGCCGTCTGTCGGGAAATGTCCCGCCGCAAGCTCAACATGCGGCATTTCGACGTACAGCTGATCGGCGGCATGATTCTCAACCGCGGCCGGATCGCCGAAATGAAAACGGGCGAAGGGAAAACGCTCGTTGCAACATTGCCGGTCTATCTGAACGCGCTAGAGGGCAAAGGCGCCCATCTGGTCACGGTGAACGATTACCTCGCCAAACGTGACGCGCAATGGATGGCCCAGCTCTATCATGCGCTGGGGCTGTCCACGGGGATCATTCAACACGACGCCTCGTTCATGTACGATCCGACGTATGACGCGTCTGACAAACGGCTGCAACATCTTCGACCCTGCACCAGGCCCGAGGCCTATCGCGCCGACATCACGTATGGGACGAATAACGAATACGGGTTCGATTATCTGCGCGACAACCTGGTAGTCAACGATTTGCGTCAATGTGTCCAGCGTGAGCTGAATTTCGCCATCGTCGACGAAGTCGACAGCATTTTGATCGACGAAGCGCGGACGCCGTTGATCATCTCGGGCCCGACCGACCAGACCACCGACCTCTATTACCGAATCAACGCGATCATTCCACAACTCAAAGCCGAAACAGACTACACCATCGAAGAAAAGACCAAGACCGCTTCATTGACTGAAGACGGCAATGTGCGCGTCGAAAAACTACTCGGCGTGGATAATCTGTACGACCCGGCCCACATGGACATGGTTCACCATGTGGTGAAAGCGTTGCAAGCGTACACGCTCTACAGGCGAGACGTGGACTACGTCGTGAAGGACGGCGAAGTCATTATCGTGGATGAGTTTACCGGGCGCTTGATGCCGGGCCGCCGGTGGAGCGATGGGCTGCATCAGGCCGTCGAGGCCAAAGAAGGCGTGAAGATCGCCAATGAAAATCAGACGCTCGCGTCCGTCACCTTCCAGAATTACTTCCGCATGTACAAGAAGCTCAGCGGCATGACCGGCACCGCGGATACGGAAGCGGCCGAGTTCGCCAAGATCTACAACCTCGATGTCAATGTCGTCCCCACCAACCGCCAAATGATTCGGCAAGATTATGCCGATGTGGTGTATCGGACGGAGAAAGAAAAATTCGCCGCGATTGTAGAAGAGATCAAAGACTGTCACGAGCGCGGCCAGCCGGTGCTCGTTGGGACCATTTCCATCGAGAAATCTGAAAAAATCGCGGGCCTGCTGAACCGCAATGGCGTGAAACATAACGTCCTCAACGCGAAGCAGCATGAGCGAGAAGCCGAGATCGTCGCGCAAGCCGGACGCAAAGGCGCGGTGACGATCGCCACCAACATGGCTGGTCGCGGAACCGATATTCTGTTGGGCGGCAATCCTGATTTCATGTACAAGCAAGTGCTCTATCGGGAAGAAAATATCGCCGAGAGCCGCAAACTCGAAATCTATGAAGGCATCCGGTCCGACTGTGAGAAGGATAAGCAGGATGTCATCGCGGCAGGAGGGCTTCACATCCTCGGTACCGAACGGCACGAGAGCCGCCGGATCGACAATCAGCTTCGTGGACGGGCCGGTCGCCAGGGTGATCCAGGGACCTCTCGGTTTTACCTGTCGTTGGAAGACGACCTGATGCGCATCTTCGCCTCCGAACGGGTCTCACAGTTGATGCTGAAGCTCGGGATGGAAGAAGGAGTGCCCATCGAACACGGTATGGTGACCCGCGCCATTGCGAACGCGCAGAAGAAGGTCGAAGCCCATAACTTTGAAATCCGCAAACAATTGCTCGAATACGACGATGTCATGAACAAGCAACGGGAAGTGATCTATCGTCACCGCCGCGCCGTGTTGAGCGGAGAGAACTTGACCAACGATCTCCATGACATGATGGGAAGCACGGTGGAATCGTCACTGAGCGTATATTGCCCCCCCGAACAATACCCGGAAGAGTGGGACGTCAAAGGTTTGACCGAACTCATGCAGAGTCAGTTCGGCCTGGATATCACACAGGGCAAGCATGACGGTGGAGACTCCCTCAGGGATGTCGGACGTGATGCCTTACTGGAGGACCTTCGCGCCCAGGTTCGGGACGCCTATACCAAGAAGGAACAAGAGCTGGGGCCTGACCTGATGCGCTTTCTTGAGAAAACGTTCATGCTCCAGGTCATCGACCATCACTGGAAGGACCATCTATTGGGGATGGACCACTTGCGAGACGGCATTGGCCTTCGTGGCTACGGACAAAAAGATCCATTGATTGAGTATAAGCGTGAGGGATTCGATCTCTTCGCCGGCATGATGGACCGGGTCAAATCCGACACGCTTGATCGGCTCTTCCATGTGCAGGCCGTCCGCCATGAAGGAGAAGAGCCGGCTCCTCCGCCGCAACCGATTATTTCGAATCCACCACCCAAACTCACTTTGAACCGCGGCGACGAACCGATCACGGCACAGGCCCCCGCCCAGAGGACAGAAAACAAGGTTGGCCGCAATGATCCCTGCCCCTGCGGCAGCGGCAAGAAATATAAGAAGTGCCACGGGACGTAGGAAACCATCCGCGTCAGTCCTTCTCGCTCAATGCTCCAACTCGACCGTTCTAGTCTCCTGCGGCTCAACGGAGAAAACTTGCTTCGTTTCTCTATGGTTAGGCACGGCGATTCCGCATGATCTCGCCTTGACTTAGCGCACTTCCGAAGGCTACTCTACGGCCCCTTCGATACCAAGCGATGGGCTGACGCTGCCCATAGGCTAGGGGTGTCGCTTTTTTCATCTTGGATGGTGAATTTGGAGCTTTCCGTGAGCACAGGGCACCCGGAACTTGTTGCTACTATTGCCTCTGAGATCGCTGCGTCAGGCCCGATTCCGTTCGCCCGCTTCATGGAGTTGGCGCTGTACCACCCACAATTCGGCTATTACATGCGGAGTACTCCACCAGCCCCCGAACGGATCGGCTGGCGAGGTGATTTTTACACGAGCTCAGATGTCCATCCCATCCTTGGGCAAGCTCTGGCCGCACAAGCCGAACAAATGTACCGATTACTCGGCCAACCCCATTCCTTTACCATCGTTGAAATGGGGCCTGGCAAAGGCCTACTGGCGAAACATATTCTGGAAACGTGTGCGCATCGCTACCGTTCGCTTTTCGAGCATCTTCGGTATGTCCTGATCGACCGAAGCCCGGCCATGCGCGAGATGCAGCGCGGAAACCTGGCTCCTTGGCTGGATCGACCAGATCTACTCGCATGGGCGGATGATCTCTCGGCTGTGGCCCCTCACGGTCTGACTGGTTTGCTCTTCAGCAATGAACTCGTCGACTCATTTCCCGTCCACCGCGTTCAGGCTACAGCGGCGGGAACCGAGGAACTCTGTGTGGACTGTCGGGACGGGCAGTTCATTGAGTGTCTCAAACCGCTGTCCTCCGATGCCCTCGCCGAGCATCTAGACCGGTTGAATCCTGAGTGGCCGGAAGGCTATCGAACCGAGATCAATCTCCGAGCACTGGATTGGATGAAGGAACTCGCTCAACATCTGGATCGTGGCTTTGTGCTCACCATCGATTATGGCCACACGGCCCAGGACCTCTATCGGTCCGACCGAAAAAGTGGAACATTCCTCTGCTACTCGCGGCAATCCGTCAATGAAGATCCGTTCCTCCGGGTGGGAGATCAAGACATGACCGCCCATGTAGATTTTTCATGCTTGGCGGCGACCGGCGAAGAACAGGGACTTCAGACGACCGGCTTCACGAACCAGATGAGCTTTCTCATGGGACTCGGTGTCGAACAGATGATTGCGCAGTTGGAGCAGGACAGCCCGGAGTTCAACGCGGCGATTCATCTGCTTAGGCCGAACGGGATGGGCACGACATTCAAGGTGCTCATCCAGCACAAGGGCCTCGCGCGCCCTGAACTCGACGGCTTGCAGTACAAGCCGTTCTTTGGTTCAGCGCTGACGACGCAATCCGCCGCATAAGGGATGTAGAATGATGTCACCTGCGTCATCCGGCGACGTTTCACGTTTCACGCTCGCCTCGCGGACTTATCAACGCGGGCTGAGTGGGCGAAGCGGATTCCACGTTTGGCGGTGTCCACATGGGTGACACAGCCGTTCCGGATAACTATGTCCCGATCCTCATGTTCATCGGGGTGGGCATCGCCCTGGGGACACTGACGCTCTTGCTCGGCTGGTTCGTCCGTCCGAATCAGCCCTATCGGGCAAAATTGGCTCCCTACGAGAGCGGGAGCCCGCTGTTTCAGGATGCCCGCGTCCAGTTTCCGATGCGGTATTACATCATCGCGATGCTGTTTGTGATCTTCGATATTGAAATTGTCTTTATGTTTCCCTGGGCCATTGCCTTCACCAGTCTCGGACTGGTTGGATTAGTGGAGATGATCATGTTCATCGCCATTCTGGTGGTGGGGTTCTGGTACGCATGGAAAAAAGGGGCGTTGGAGTGGGACTGAAACCGAGCCGTTGTTCGTATCTCGTGAAGCGTGAAGCGCACGCATTGCGCACGCTGCTTTCGACGAACGACGCTTCACGAACGACGAGATACGTATCATGAGTTTGTTGGAGCGCCAGTTTGACGCGAACATCATAACGACGAATCTGGACGCGGTCGTCAACTGGGCCCGAAAGTCGGCGCTGTGGCCCATGACGTTCGGACTGGCTTGCTGCGCTATCGAAATGATTGCCAGCGTCTCTTCCCGATACGACCTTGACCGCTTCGGCGCCGGGGTCTTTCGCGCATCGCCCAGGCAATCGGATCTCATGATCGTCGCAGGAACGGTCTCGCGCAAAATGGCCCCGGTTATTCGCCGGATTTACGACCAAATGCCCGAACCCCGATACGTCATCTGCATGGGCTCGTGCGCGACCTCGGGCAATCATTACAACAGCTACGCGGTCGTGCAGGGCGTGGATCAAATCATACCGGTCGATGTCTATGTGCCCGGGTGTCCACCGAGACCAGAGGCCTTGCTGGACGGACTATTAAAGTTACAGGAGAAGATTCAGCGCGAGAAGGTGTTCGTGAAATGAGTGCGTAACAGATGCGCGTTGTACACGTGGGAACGTTCTAAAGTTTGAGAGACCACTAAGGTGCAGACTTTTTAACGTGCGGACTTTCCAACTGAAAACACCATGCAATCCCTCACTGAAACCTTACTCAAGAAGTTCCCGGAGGCGGTACTCTCCGTCGATATCGACACAGCCCGCTCGGAAGTAACCGTTCATGTCGCTGCGCCAAGAATCCTGGAGGTCGCCCGTTTTCTGCACGACGATCCCGAGGCGTGCTTTGATCACATCACCGACATTTGCTCCGCTGACTATCCATCCGATCAGCAGCGGTTTGAAGTCATCTATCTCTTATTATCGCTTCCACACGGCAAACGAATCCGCCTGAAAGCACGGATCACCGAAGACAACCCGTCACTGGATTCCGTGACAAGCGTCTGGCGCGGCGCGACGTTCTTGGAACGGGAAGTGTACGACATGATGGGCATTCGGTTTACAGGCCACCCGGACCTGCGCCGCATCCTCCTGCCGGAAGATTATGCGGAAGGCTATCCGTTACGGAAGGATTTCCCGACGGAAGGCCGAGGGTGGCGCAGTCAGTTCGACTTTATTCCTCGCCTCGATGAACCACCGGTCGAGCACGTTGAAAGTGAAGTCTCTGAAGCCGAAAGGAAGCTGTTCCTGTTGAACCCGAGCGGCTCTTCGTCAAATCGGCGGGAAGAACTGTTGTTGAATATGGGCCCGCAACACCCAAGCACGCATGGAGTTGTGCGGGTTGTCCTGGAGCTGGATGGAGAACGGATCGTCAAGGCGACACCGGATCTCGGCTATCTCCATCGGGGAGTGGAAAAACTGGCCGAAGGTCTGGCCTACATGCAGATTATCCCTCATACCGACCGCCTCGACTATGTCTGCGCGATGGCGAATAACTACGCCTATGTCCGGGCCGTTGAGAAACTCCTCGATATCACCGTGCCTGAACGAGCGGAGTATATCCGCACCCTTGTCGCGGAGATGCAGCGCATTTTGGGACATCTGTTCTGGTTGGGCGCCCAGGCCCTGGATATCGGAGCCATGACGGTCTTCTTCTGGACGTTTCGCGAGCGGGAAACCTTGCTCGACATGTTCGAACGGCTGTGCGGTGCCAGGCTGACGTTGAATTATTATCGCATTGGCGGCGTGGATAGCGACTTCACTCCGGAATTAGTGGCCCGCCTGAAGGAGTTCTTGGAGACCTTCCCCCAGAAAGTGGATGAGTACGATTCGCTGCTCGCGAGCAATCGGATTTGGCTGGGACGAACGAAACATGTCGCGGTGATCTCAGGGGAAGATGCGATCAATTTCGGAATGACCGGTCCTACCTTGCGGGGATCCGGCGTGTCCTACGATGTGCGTAAACTCGAACCCTACGGGGTCTACCATAAAGTGGACTGGGACGTGCCGGTCGGGAAAAACGGCGACACCTACGATCGCTATTGGATTCGTGTCGAAGAGATGCGTCAGAGCGCGCGAATCATCTCACAATGTCTCGACCAGATGCCGCCTGGGCCGATCATCGCCGATATACCGCAATACATTCCGCCGCCGAAGTTGCAAGTGATGCGCGATATGGAAAGTTTGATTCACCATTTCATCATCTTTACACAAGGGTTCAAGCCCCCGAAGGGAGAAACCTATTGCGCGACCGAAGCGCCTAAAGGGGAATTGGGATTTTTTATCATCAGCGACGGGAGCCCCCGCCCCTACCGGCTGAAAATACGGTCTCCTTCTTTCATTCACCTGGGTGCATTCGACCATATGGCGCGTGGCTATTTGATTTCCGACATCATCACAATTTTCGGGACCTACGATGTGGTCATGGGGGAGTGTGATCGGTGAGACACGAGCGGCTGATATCCGGAGCTTGGCAGCCTGCCCCTTGCGCACGTATCAGCACCAGGACTGTGGACGCATGACGTTCTTAGAAAAATATAAAGACGAAATCGCGGACATCCTGTCACGCTATCCGGTGATGCGCTCCGCGTTGATCCCGCTCCTCTACGTCGCGCAGCGTGACCAGGGCTATGTGACCGAATCGGCCATGCAAGAGATCGCGCAGCTGCTCAGGCTGACGCCTCCGCAAGTCTATGAAACGATCACCTTTTACACGATGTTTAACCTGAAGCCGGTGGGCAAGTTCCACATTCAGGTATGCAAATCTCTCATGTGCGCCCTCGTCGGCTCGGATACGGTGATCGAATGGATCAAAGTGAAGCTGGGGATCGCCTCGGGTGAATCGACGGCGGACGGACTGTTCAGCCTCAGCGTGGTGGA
Source organism: Nitrospira sp. CG24B (assembly GCA_002869845.2). Classification (GTDB taxonomy): domain Bacteria; phylum Nitrospirota; class Nitrospiria; order Nitrospirales; family Nitrospiraceae; genus Nitrospira_D. Next base: position 161,853 of record NEWS02000007.1, read on the forward strand.
ATGTTTGGCCGCCTGCGGGACCGGGCCCATGATGCAGATCAACGAGGACTACTACGAGCAATTGACCGAAGGTAAACTGGACCGAATTTTGGCCGATCTGCGATCGACCGGAACCAGTCCGCTGAAGAGCGGGCCGTTTATGTGGCCTGAACCAGCACCCTCAGAAAGGGGCGCGTGAAACGTGATGCGTATTTCGTCGTTCGAAAGAGAGAACATCGAGTTGTCTGACGCTTCCCGTTTCACACGCGACGCTCGCCTCACGGACTCGTCGACGCGGGCTGAGTCGAAGCGGGCTTCACGAGTTTAAGATGCCGAAACACGAACTCATTCTCCTGAAGAACATGATGCAACCCGGCTATACCGGGTCGCTGACCGACTATGAGAAGACCGGAGGCTACCAAGCCTTGCGCAATACACTGGGGAAAATCGCCCCGGCCGACGTGACGACAATAGTTCGAAAATCAGGCCTTCGCGGTCGAGGTGGCGCAGGCTTCCCAACCGGTGTGAAATGGGGATTTCTGCCGAAAGACTATCAGGGTCCCCGGTATCTGTGCTGCAACGCCGACGAGAGCGAGCCCGGTACGTTTAAAGATCGTCAACTCATGGAGCGGGACCCTCATCAAGTCTTGGAAGGCATTGTGTTGGCCTGCTATGCCATCGGTTCGGAAACCGCCTACATCTATATCCGCGGAGAAATGGTCCTGGGCTCGAAGATCTTGGAACAGGCCATCGGCGAAGCGAGAGTCGCCGGATATATCGGGAAGAACATCCTCGGCACAGGTATCAACGTAGACGTGTGGGTGCATCGGGGAGCGGGAGCCTATATCTGCGGCGAGGAAACGGCCCTCTTGGAATCACTTGAAGGCAAACGTGGACTCCCTCGCATTAAACCGCCGTTTCCAGCCACGCATGGTCTCTACAATAAGCCGACCGTCGTCAACAACGTCGAGACGCTGGCGAACCTCCCCCACATCATCACCCGAGGCCCCGAATGGTTTGCGGCGATCGGGTCGCCGCCGAAGAGCACCGGCACTCGAGTCTTCTGTGTGAGTGGACATGTGAAACGACCGGGCAATTATGAAGTTCCGATGGGCATGACGGTCCGCGAATTGGTGTACGAGTATGCCGGCGGCATGCGGTCCGACAAGCCGATGAAAGCGTTTATCCCCGGTGGAGCGTCGGCGCCTTTTCTGACGCCGGCCCATCTCGACGTGAAACTGGATTTTGAGCACGTGGCGGCGGCGGGATCGATGTTGGGGTCAGGAGGCGTGACGGTGATGGAGGAAGGCACCAGCATGGTCTGGGCCGCGCTTCGGCTCATGGAATTTTTCTACCATGAGTCCTGTGGGAAATGCAGCCCTTGCCGAGAAGGGAGTTCTTGGCTCGTTCAGACCATGCGAAGAATTTTGGCGAAGCGTGGCCGGATGGAGGATCTTGAAACCTTGTTGGATCTATGCAAAAACATCGCAGGTCGCACGGTCTGTGCCTTCGGCGACGCGGAAGTCGCTCCAATCCAAAGCACGCTGAAGCATTGGCGACAGGAATACGTCGACCTCATCAATGAAGCAGAAGCCGCGAACCTGATCAGACCTGAACCGGTGGGAAAGCCTTGATGGGAATCTGTCAATCTGACGATCTGTTACGCGGAAGACACCTCTCAACTCCTGAGATCAACAGATCGACCGGTCATGAGATAGCAAAGCTTGACTATGCCTGAAACCACATCGCAGATGGTTCGTATCACAATTGACGGCATGACGGTCCATGTCCCCAAAGGGACATTGGTGATCGAAGCGGCACGGCGCGTTGGCGTCATGATTCCGCATTTTTGCTATCACCCGAAACTCAAGCCAGACGCCAATTGTCGTATGTGCCTAGTTGAAATCGAAAAGGTACCCAAGCTTCAAACCGCTTGCAGCACACCGGCCGACGAAGGGATGAACATACGCACTGCCACTACGGTGGTCGATGATGCCCATAAATCAGTGCTCGAGTTTATCCTTGCCAATCATCCGCTGGACTGTCCGGTCTGCGATCAAGGGGGGAAGTGCGACCTGCAAGACTTTTCGCACCAGTACACCGCCACCAGCCGGTTCGTTGAAACCAAGCGCATCTTCCAGAAGGAGTATTTCAGCCCGCTCATCGAAACACAGATGAATCGCTGCGTGCAGTGCCTCCGCTGCGTCCGATACTGCGATGAAGTTATGGACGTCAAGGCATTGGCACCGGTCGGTCGCGGGACCATGACGGAAATCAAGCACTTCGGCTCTCACCCACTCGATTGTGAGTTCTGCGGCGGCTGCGTTCAGATCTGTCCGGTCGGCGCGATTACCAGCCGACTGTCCATGTACGAGTACCGTCCGTGGATGTTAAAACGAGCCGAAACTATCTGCGGTTACTGCGGAGATGGGTGCCAGATCACGGTGCAGACCAAGGGGCAGGAACTTATTGAAGTGAACTCGGCGCATGGAGCGGGACGCAACAACGGCGACCTGTGCGCCCGGGGGTTTTTTGGATTCCATGCGGCCAGCGATCCACAGCGCCTGACCCATCCGCTGATTCGGCGCGATGGCAGGCTGATGCAAGCGACCTGGGAAGAAGCCCTGGAATACGTCGCCGGCCGTGTCGGCGAGATAAAAGCCGCGTATGGGGGCCAGAGCGTCGGAGGGTTGATCTCGGGCCGTTGCACGAATGAAGAATTGTATCTGTTTCAGAAATTTCTCCGCATCGCTGTTGGCACCAACCATATCGACAGCAGCGCGCGCTATGGCCATGTCAACGGCCTGCAGGCCATGCGACTGGTGCAGGGGACACATCGGTGGACCGTCACCTTCGACGACATCCTGGACGCGGATGTTCTGATCCTCGTCGGGACGAATATTACTGAGACAAATCCCATCACAGGCCTCAAAGTGAAAGAAGCGGTGAAGAAACGCCGGGCGACACTGATTACGATTGAATCATTGGAGCCCGTCGTCGACACCATGAGCAACATCGCCAATCTCTCACACCATCATTTCCGTATTCCGACCAGCGACACGCACCATGCGATCGTCGGTCTGGTGAAGGCCGTCCTCGAACAGAAGTTGACACAACCGGACCTCGCGCAACGACATCCCACGTATTTCAACGCCATGACGAGCGCGCTACAACAGATCTCGTGGCAGGAGCTCCAGGCAGCGACCGGGATCGAGCCAGAGGCGTATGTGAGGGCAGCCAAAGCGGCGGCAGGAGCGCGCCGGGTCGTGATCGTGGCCGGACAGCTCTTGTTGCGAAGCGAACAGGGCTACAGTGGGTGTTTGACCCTCTTGGATCTCCTTCTTCTGACAGGGAAGTTGGATGAGCCTGGCTGTGGCTTTGCCCCGCTCGCCGAAGAAAATAACGACCAGGGCGCGGTCGAAATGGGAACCGTCACCGAATTTCTTCCCGGAGCACAGCCCATCACCAGCGGCACAGAGCGCGAGAGGATTGCGAAACAATGGAAAAGCGAACTTCCAACTGACAAAGGAGCGTCCCTCATCGAGATGTTGGAGCAAGCCCGCGCGGGATCTCTCAAAGCCATGTTCATCGTCGGAGAGAATCCAGTCGGAAGCCTCCCTGCGGCGATACATGCCGAGGCCTCGCTGCGCAATCTTGATCTCTTGGTGTGCCAGGAGCTATTTTTAACGGAGACGGCCGCCTTGGCCCATGTCGTATTGCCGGCCGCGAGTTCCCTGGAAAAACATGGAACGTTTACCAATACCGAGGGACATGTGCAGGCTGTGCGTCCGTCGATCGAGCCCGTCGGAGAAAGTCGCCCAGACTGGGAGATCTTTTCCGCGCTTTCTATCTTATTGAACTCACCCATGGAGTATGCCGAGAGCAAGGAAATCCTGAAGGAAATTCGGAGCCTCATTCCTGGCTATAGCTCGCTGGGGCCCACACCTTTGCCGCCCAAAGTGGATCGCTCGGCCGTGGACCGCTATCTCACCGATGGCTATCAGCATGACCTGGCAACGAGGTACCACCCGATCTCACGCGTGTCCAGACCGGATGGAACCGTACGACTAGAATTGACACAAAGCCTGTTCCATTCTGGAAAATTATCCACACGATCAAAGGGATTGTTACAAGTCGAAGGAAGCGGTCGGCTCCGTATCAGTCCATCTGACGCCGCACGCTTTGCCTTGTCGGAGGGCGACCGTGTCCGCCTCTCCAGCACATCCGGGGAAATGACAACCGAGGTCAAAATTATGGAACGAGTCCCACAAGGAACGGCATGGTTCCCGTATCACTTTGGTCAAGCGGCCGTCCAACTATTTGAATGCGCTATCGATCCGATCACCCATGTGCCGTCGTTCCGGACGGCGACGGTGTCCATGATGAAGGTGGCGTGATGCCGCTCGCTCAACACGGATCACTGTGCTAATCGAGGAGTCCTATCGTGACTGAATTCGGATTGCGTCTTGCTATCTCCCTGACCCAGATCGCCGCAGTCATGGGCATCGTGGTCATCACCGTGCTCATCCTCACCCTTGCGGAGCGAAAAGTCCTCGGCTGGATGCAGGACCGCATGGGTCCGATGGAAGTGGGACCCTACGGCATTCTCCAGCCGTTTGCGGATGCCATCAAACTCTTCTTTAAGGAAGACATTATCCCCGCCGGGGCCAACAAGTTCCTGTTCACCATGGCCCCGATACTCTGTCTCATTCCCGCATTCATTGGATTTGCCGTCATTCCATGGGGCCCCAATCAGACGTTCGAGGTCGGCGGCATCACCGTAAGACCATTTGTTATCAGCGATATCAATATCGGCATTCTGTACGTCTTAGCCTTCGCGTCGCTCGGGGCCTATGGCATCATTCTTGGCGGATGGGCATCCAACAGCAAATACTCCTTGCTCGGTGGGCTACGATCGGCGGCGCAGATCATCAGTTACGAGCTGAATGTGGGACTGTCCATTGTCGGCGTGTTGATTCTGGGCGGTTCCCTTAGCCTGGTGAAAATCACCGATGCCCAGGCCGGAGGATTTTGGCATTGGTATGTCTTCGCGTTGCCGGCTCCACAAATTTTTGCGCTTGTCGTCTACGTGATCTCATCGGTGGCGGAAACCAACCGGGTTCCGTTCGATCTGCCGGAAGCGGAGAGCGAGCTCGTCGCCGGCTTCTTCACGGAATACAGCGGCCTCAGATTCGCGTTCTTTTTCCTCGCCGAGTACGCCAACATGGTGTTAGTGTCCTGCGTCGCGGCTGCGCTGTTTCTCGGTGGATGGAACGCACCGTATCCTGGAACGATTATGGCGTTCATCGGCCTGCCGTCCCTGGCCTGGGCCGAGAACACCATGTGGTTTGCGGTCAAGACATACTCGTTCTTGTTCCTCTTTTTCTGGCTACGAGCCACGTTGCCGAGACTGCGCTACGATCAGCTGATGCGATTCGGCTGGAAGGTGCTGTTGCCCATTGCGTTGGGGAACATCGTCGTAACGGCCCTTGCGGTGTTTTTCTTTCAATAGATGAAATAACAGACGAGATCCATCATGGCATCTACGGCGACCACCAAGCGTTTGAACCTACACGAATGGTTCAAGACGATCACGTTCTACGAGATTCTCGTCGGCATGAAGGCGACCTTGTCCCATCTCCTCAATTACCGTCCCGTGACCTTGCAATATCCTCATGAAAAACGCACGTTGCCGGACAATTATCGCGGCATGCTCGCGCTGCTCCGATACGATGATGGGACCGAGAAGTGCGTGGGATGCGACCTCTGTGAAGCGGCCTGTCCGTCGCGCGTCATCCGGGTCGTCAGCGCCGAAGTGCCAGGCGAGCCGACGAAACGTTACTCAAAAGAATATTACATGGACATGACCCGGTGCTTGTTCTGCGGGATGTGCGTGGATGCCTGCCCCGTCGATGCGCTAGGCATGACGCGAGAGTTTGAATGGGCGGTATACGACAAGCGCCAGCTTCATCTGAACAAACAACAATTGCTCGCGATCGGCGACCGTTCGTTTCCAGTCCGCGAGAAACGTCTGGAGCTGCAACATCCAAACGTCGCGTTCTTCAACGTGGCATTCAAGCACGTGCCGCCAAAACCGGACTGACTTTCACAGAGTACTCATCAGACGAGTCATGACTGCATCACCGTTGCGTTAGGCTAGCCCCGGTCGGCCGCTAACCCAGGAACCGTCCATGTCGCAGTTGTTTTTTGGATACTTCGCCGGAATGATCGTCATCACGTCCATTCTGGTGGTGGCATTGAAAAATCCTGTCTACAGTGCGCTTTCGCTCTTGGTCATGTTTTTCCATGTCGCGGGACTCTTCATCACACTCCATGCCGAGTTTCTCGCAGCCGTGCAGATTATCGTCTATGCCGGGGCCATTCTCGTGCTGTATCTGTTCGTCGTCATGATACTCAATGTCACGCAAGACGACCGTTACCATAGCCAATGGCGGATCGCAGGAGTAGTCTGCATTCCATTGTTCATTGAGTCTCTCTTGCTTCTCTCCGGCGGAGCCGGCGCCGTCAACACCGGGAGTCGATCGCTCCAATCCGGACCGGATGGTGCCATCGCCACCGACAATACCTTGGCCATCGGCAAGACACTTTATTCAACCTATTTATTCCCGTTCGAGGTGGCCTCCTTGGTACTCCTTGTGGCAATGATCGGCGCCATCGTCCTCGCGAAGAAAGATATTGGCCAGCGTGAAACGTGAAGCGTATCTCGCAGAACGCATCATTCAGAAAGAGAGCGCGAGCACGGGATGCTTGCTCTTGTCTCCTCATTCGATAGCGCTTCACGAGGACTAAAGAATGATTCCCATCTCGTACTACCTCATCTTGAGTGCCATCGTCTTCTTGACAGGCGTGGTGGGTGTGCTCATCCGGCGCAATATCATTGCTATTCTGCTGTCGGTGGAACTGATGCTGAACGCCACCAATATTAACTTCGTCGCGTTCTCCGACCATCTGCAGGATCTTGGCGGTCAAGTGTTCGTCTTTTTTGCCTTAACGGTCGCCGCTGCGGAGGTTGCCGTCGGACTCGCGATTATCATCGCCCTGCACCGATCGAGATCCACGATCAATGTTGAAGAGTTCAACCTATTGAAATGGTAAAGGAGCCGTATCTCGTGACGCCTCTCTCGTTCCTTCAATCCCGAGTTCCACGTTTCAAGTTCAACGTTTCACGTTGTGCGGCAACCAACGACTTGAAACCTAAAACATGGAACGTGAAACCGTCGGCCGATACGCTTCACGAGTAACGAACGACGAGGCACGATTTCTGATGCTGTACGCCCTTATCCCACTCCTTCCGCTGACTGCTTTTTTGATCCTTGGCTTGGCTGGACGGCACATCAATGCCCGTGCTCACCTTGTTGCGGTTCCGGCGGTTATGTTGTCGCTCGCCTTGTCGATGGGAGCCTTTTTAGAAGTGGCTTCCGGCTCTGTCATTTCGCTTCCGCTCTATACCTGGTTGACATCCGGAACGCTGGACATTCACATCGGTCTTCATATCGACCGACTCACCGCCGTGATGCTCCTACTGGTCACCGGTGTCAGTTCGCTCGTACACGTCTATACCATCGGGTACATGCATGGTGAACCAGGTTATGCCCGTTTCTTCGGCTACATCGCCTTGTTCACCTTCTCCATGTTGATGTTGGTGCTGGCCGACAACTTATTACAGCTTTTCGTGTTCTGGGAAGCGGTCGGACTCTGCTCGTATCTGTTGATCGGGCACTGGTACGAGCGTGCTTCTGCTTGTGCCGCCGCCACCAAGGCCTTTCTGGTCAATCGTGTAGGAGACTTCGGATTCATGCTGGGCCTTCTGCTCGTCTGGTACAGCTTTGGATCGCTGAACTACCTTGACATCTTTCCTGCCCTCCATGAGGCGACTGATGTGACGATGAATCTCCTCGGCCCTTTCGGTGGAACATGGGAGGTTTCGGTCTTCACTCTCATCGCGCTCTTGCTCTTCACTGGTGCGGTCGGTAAATCTGCCCAAGTTCCGCTCCACGTCTGGCTGCCTGATGCAATGGAAGGACCGACACCGATTTCGGCCCTCATTCACGCCGCCACGATGGTCACCGCCGGCGTCTTCATGGTGGCGCGTCTCGCCCCGATATATAACCTTTCACCAACCGCGATGAGCGTGGTCGCGATTACAGGGGCGGCAACGATGGTCCTCGGCGCCACGATCGCGTTGACTCAGACCGACATCAAACGGGTCGTCGCGTATTCGACGGTCAGTCAGCTCGGGTACATGATCATGGCGTGCGGACTTGGTGCCTATGCGTCCGGCATGTATCACTTATTGACGCACGGCGCGTTCAAGGCCTTGCTGTTTTTAGGCTGCGGCTCTGTGATTATTGCCCTGCACCATGAGCAAGATATGAGGCACATGGGCGGTCTCAAAGACAAGTTACCGATCACCTACTGGACGTTTGTGGTTGGCTCGCTAGCGCTTGCCGGCTTTCCTCTGACGGCCGGCTTCTTTAGTAAGGATGACATCCTCGTGTCCGCCTGGTCGTCAGGCAACCTTGGCCGGACACTGACGCTCCTGGGTCTGCTGACGGCGCTCCTGACCGCCTTCTACAGCTTCCGGCTTGTATTCGTGACCTTCTGGGGAACGTCCCATGTTGATCCGCACCATGCGGAGCACCTCCACGAGCCCTCACGGACAATCACAACACCGCTCATCATTCTCGCAGTTTTGAGCATTCTGACTGGTTATCTCGGCATCCCATCTTTCCTAGAACCCATTTTTTCAACCGGGGGTGAACCCGCCGTCCCTCATGGCTCGGATGGGCTCATGATTATGGCAGCCGCGACAGCGATGGGTCTGATCGGCATGGCCGCCGCCTATTATGTGTATGTCCTCAACCCGGATCTTCCGGAGCGCTTGGCGCGACAGTGGGGCATCCTCTATCGGGGCTCGTTGAACAAATGGTATGTCGATGAGGCCTACGATTGCCTATTCGTACGACCAACACTTGCGGCCGCTTCCAAACTCTGGAAGCATGTTGATGTCCACGTAATCGATGGAACCGTCAACGGTATCGCGCGCGCCATCACCTGGTGGGGATGGCTGTTACGACTGGTCCAGAGTGGGCAGACCCAGCACTATGCCTTGGCGATGGCAGTGGGGATCGTCGTGTTAACGGCGTATCTTCTTCTTTGAGAGACCACGGATACGTAGCGTAGAGTGACATTGCCATGACCGATTTCACACGTTGCCGTTTGTGTTTAGCATCACTGATGTAGGAGTCCCGATGACCGGCTTTCCGTGGCTCACATTACTGGTCGTCCTCCCGCTGGCCGGAGCCATTGCTGTCTTCGCGGTGCAGGAACGCTCCATCAAGGTTACGGCTCTCGCTGTAGCCGTAGCCGACCTCTTGATCTCACTCCCGCTCTGGTGGTTGTTCGATGCGTCATCCGGTGAGATGCAGTTCATGGAATCGGCGCGGTGGATCCCGTCGCTGTCCATCAATTATCGGCTTGGACTTGATGGAATCAGCCTCCCGCTCGTTCTCATGACGACGGTCCTGATGCCGCTCTGCATCCTGATCTCATGGCACTCCATCGAGATCAGAATGCGGAGTTTCATGGCCATGCTGCTCATCATGGAAAGCGCCATGATCGGCGTGTTCACCGCGCTGGATTTCGTGCTGTTCTATGTCTTTTGGGAAGCGATGCTGATTCCGATGTACCTGTTGATCGGGATCTGGGGTGGGCCGAATCGTCTCTACGCCGCGATCAAATTCTTGCTCTATACTCTCGCCGGCAGCGTTTTGCTACTGGTCGCGATCTTGGTGCTGTATTTCCAGGGCGGCCATACGTTCGACATTGTTCAATTGAGTCAAGGCACCTATTCCAATTCGTTGCAATTCTGGCTCTTCCTCGCGTTCTTCGCCGCATTCGCCGTCAAAGTTCCCATGTTCCCCTTCCATACCTGGCTGCCCGACGCGCACGTGGAGGCACCCACAGCCGGCAGCGTCATACTCGCCAGCGTGCTGCTCAAGATGGGCACCTATGGGTTTCTACGCTTCAGCCTGCCGATGTTGCCTGACGCCTCTCAAGCGTTTACACCAGCGATGGTGGCGCTCTCCATTGTTGCCATCATCTATGGGGCCTACATGGCACTCGCTCAGTCCGACCTAAAAAAACTCATCGCCTATTCGAGTGTGAGCCACATGGGATTTGTCACGCTTGGCCTCTTTATGTTTAACATTCAAGGAATCGAAGGCGCCGTCATGCAGATGGTGAACCACGGCATCACCACTGGTGGACTCTTTCTCTGCGTTGGAATGATTTACGAACGCACCCATAGCCGACAGATCGCCGACAATACGGGGCTCACCAAGCCGATGCCACGGTATGCGACCTTCCTCGTCATTTTTTCGTTGTCTTCGTTGGGGCTGCCCGGCACGAACAGTTTCGTCGGAGAGTTTATGGTTCTTGCAGGCGCCTTCCTCTGGAGCAAGATCGCCACGGCCTTTGCGTTGTTGGGAATTATCCTGGCGGCAGCCTACTTGCTCTGGATGGTCCAACGTGTCGCCTTCGGCGTCCCCGATCCGCATATGCTCCCGAAGCTTCGCGATGTGAACCTGCGTGAGATGATCACCGTGGTGCCACTGGTCGTCTTGATCTTCTTGATCGGGCTGTTCCCGAACCCCATCCTGACTCGCATGCATCCCAGTGTGGAGAAAGTCATCGCGCGCGCCTTCCCGGCGGCAACTGAGCAGACGTCAACCATGCGCCAGGCTGACCCGCTCTCTCCAACCGTGAAACAAATCACTTCACCGACTGGACCGGCGTTTGGGCAAGGAGCGCAGGTCTCGCCGGAGGGCCAACCGCAATGACCTTTTCAGCGGCAGATCTGTTCCTCGTGCTTCCAGAATTGCTGGTCGTCACGGCAGCCTGCATCGTGTTCGTACTCGATCCGGTGCTGCGGACATCCGACAAAGACGGCTTGGTCTGGCTGAGCCTGGGAACACTGGCCGTCTGCATGGGGTTGACGGCGTCCCAAATACAGGCTCCCGCCACAATCTTTAGCGGACTCGTCGTCATCGATGCGTACGGAGCCTTCTGGAAACTGCTCCTCTACTTCGTCACCGGCCTGACCATTCTCCTCTCTCATTCCTACTTGAAGGAAGAGCAGCTGTACTTCGGCGAATATTACGGCTTTGTCTTGCTCTCCCTCTCCGGGATGATGGTCATGGTCTCGTCGGCTGATTTATTGACCCTCTATCTGGGCACCGAACTGATGTCCCTCTCGCTGTACGTCATGGCGGGCCTGAAGCGATCGGAACCTCGCTCATTGGAGGCCTCAGCCAAGTATTTCGTGTTGGGAGCGTTCTCCTCTGGAATTCTCCTCTACGGCATCTCCCTTCTCTATGGAGCGACCGGAAGCACCAGACTTCCGGAGATCGCCGCAGCGATCTCCGGCCGTAACCTGGACGATCCGCTCTTGTTGTTTGCCACGATCCTGCTCACGGTCGGATTCGGGTTTAAACTCGCCGTGGTGCCGTTTCACATGTGGACGCCGGATGTCTATCAAGGCGCTCCTACCTCCGTCACCGCCTTCATGGCGGTCGCATCCAAAGCCGCAAGCTTCGGCGCATTCCTCAGAGTGTTCATGGAAGGGCTGGGTGGTCTGAAAGCCAATTGGTCTGCGATGTTCCTCCTGCTTTGCCTTGCTACCCTGATCTTGGGAAATGTCCTCGCACTGGTGCAGACGAATGTGAAACGCATGCTGGCCTACTCAAGCATTGCCCATGCCGGCTACGCGTTGATCGGTGTGGTGGCAACGGGACACATGGAAAACTCGTCCGGTATCGCCAGCGTGCTGCTCTATCTCACGCTCTACGCATTCATGACGTTTGGCGCGTTCGCCATCGTCGCCATGCTTCGCAAGGGCGGGATCGAGGGAGTAGACATCGAAGATTTCACCGGTCTTGCCAAACGACATCCTGTGGCTGCGCTGCTCATGTTGATCTTTATGGTCTCGCTGGCAGGCATTCCTCCGACCGCAGGGTTCATCGGAAAACTGTATGTCTTTATGTCGGCAGTGGAAGCCGGCCTGCCCTGGCTGGCTGCCGTGGCGCTCATCTTTGCCGTCATCTCAGCCTATTACTACCTCAGGCTGGTGATGGTCATGTACATGCGCGAGCCGAGTGACCTGTCGAGCACGAGCCCTCGGATGGTCATGTCACCGGCTCTCTCAATCGTGCTGGCCTGCGCGGTGGCCGGGGTGGTGATCTTTGGGATCTATCCCAACCCACTCGTGAACTTCGCCATGCAAGCGGTATCGGCGCTCAAGTAAGACCGTTGTGGTTTACCGATCCGCATGCGGAGCATCATGACCGTCCTCCGCTTTCTGAGCGAGACGCTGACCACCTTCTTGCGCCAGGGCTGCCCGAGCCTGGCGGCAGCCTTGGCCTTTTTCTCCTTACTCTCGCTCTTTCCTCTCGTCTTTCTTCTCCTGTATGGGATCAGCTTCCTGGTCAGCCAAAACATCATCGGCGAGCAATTCATCCTGAGCTTCCTGAAGGGCTTTCTCCCGTCATTGGGTGAACGATTGGCTGAAGAACTCCATCGGATCAGCGTATTAGAAGGTGTGCGCTGGCTGGTATTGCTGTCGTTCTTCTGGTTTGGAGGGCTCGTCTTTTACGAGCTCGACTACGCACTCAACGTGGTATTTGAAAGCACCCAAAAGCGTCACCCGTTGATTTCCACCGCGATCTCCATCGCCCTGCTGGGATCGACAGGACTACTATTGTTCCTCTCCTATGTCGCCACGCAGACCATCGCCTTTTTGACGGCCTATGCCCCGAAGCTGTGGGGGCTCGATCTCGTCGCCCTTGCCGCCCATGATGTTCATCTCACCTACACGCTCCCCTTTTCCCTGGCATTCCTGACGGTGAGCCTGTTGTACCGCCTAGTGCCTCGCCGCCGACCCCGGTGGAGCCACGCCATGGCAGGCGCGCTGACGTTCGGCCTGCTCTGGGTTTTGGCGAAGTTGCTGTTCGTCAGCTACAGCGACTATGCCACGGTGTACGCCAGGCTTTATGGATCGTTACTCGAGGTCGTGCTCTTATTACTCTGGGTCTATTATTCCGCCGGGCTCTTGCTGTTCGGTGGGATTATCGCCCGCAAGCTACAACAGGTCGCCCGTTTATCACAGGTGCCCGCTGACAGTGATTAGCCAAGACGGTGGCGCGTGATGACCGATGGTGCATCCCGCGACTTAGCGGCGGGGAAAGCCTCGGAGCTGAAGATAACGCACGATGGCTGAATGGGTGACAAGTCCGACCATTTCTCCGTCCTGCATGACCACTAAGCGACCCCACCCTTCACGGGCCATACGCTCCAGCGCATGCATCACAGGAATATCCGGCTCAATCACGAACGATTCCGAACGGGGGCGCATCACCTGCTCGACCCTGCGCCAGGGCCACAGCGACGGTGGAACGCTCTGAATCTCAACCGTGGTGATGAGTCCCACCAGTCGCCCATCCTCTAGCACGGGGAACCCGCCGTAGCCATAGGATTGGAAGTGCTGATTCACCGCCACATCCAACGTGCAATGCGACGGAATCGAGGTGACCGTCGTCGCCATGACATCCCGAATAGGGACCGTCGCCAGGGCCTGACGCATGACCGCTTGACGACGACTCGCCAGGGCTGCGGAGAAGAGAAACATGCCGATGACGACCACCCATCCGCCGTTCGATGCCATCGACGTGGGGAGTCCGCCGCTCGCGGAGCCGTACAGCACGACAAGGCCCGCCAGCCCAAGCATCACTCCAAACCCAAGGCCGATCCCTGCGGCTTGTTTGGTCGCTCGATAAAAATTGTTTCCCCATGCCCAGAGTCCCGCACGTAACATCCGTCCGCCGTCCAGTGGAAAGCCTGGAATCATATTGAAGAGCCCAATTTGCATATTCACGAAGCCCAGCAAAGCCCCAAGCATGATCCACCCCTGGAGACCATGTTGCCGTTGAATTATCTCCGCCAGCTCCACAACCACAAAGCAAAGACCGCCGATCACAAAGCTGACCGCCGGCCCGGCCAACGCAATGAGGAATTCAGCGCGAGGTGTGGGGGCTTCCTGCCGCATGTGAGCCACGCCGCCAAAAATAAACAGCGTAATCTTTTCAATCGGAATGCGGTAGTACAACGCGACGTACGAATGGCCGAGCTCATGCAAGAGCACGGAGACGAATAATAGGATTGCTGCGAGGCCCCCCATAGCCCAATAACGTTCTGGAGTGAGCCCAGGCAAATTGTCCGGTAGATACCCAGTCGAGAGTGACCAGGTAACCAGGAGAAACACCACGAACCATGACGCATGGACACGGATCGGAATTCCCAACGCGCGACCGATTTCCCAGGAAGGTACCTGCATTGACAACACCGTACCAGTGGAATACGCAAAGGGTCAATTCTTCTCCACCGGTTCAGGTATACTAGCCCCTATGCGACGACACGTTCTGCGACGCCTGCTGATCGGCGCGCTGTTAGCCGCAACTCCAGGGCCATTCGTTCCAGTAGACGGTGTGGCTCAAGTGATCAAGTCCGGTCCACGAACCTGCCCGGGCGTGGCGCTGACGTTCGATCTTTGTCCCGTGCGCAAGGGGTCCGGCTACGATCAGCCGTTGATGGACTATCTCATCGCGCACCGGATCCCCGCCACATTCTTCATGTCCGGCAAGTGGATGGCCAAACATGAGCCAGAAGTGAACCATCTGCTGGGCATGGATTTTTTTGAAGTCGGGACGCATGGTGACGTCCACGCCCACCTTCCCCTGCACGATGCCGACGAACAACGCACGGAGATCCTTGGCCCTGTCAAAATTCTGCAAGACCACTATGCCTATACGGCGACGTTGTTTCGGCCACCGTACGGCGAATACAACGCCGTGACCGTCGCCGTGGTGCAACTGCTCGGCCTGCAGTTTATCCAATGGAATATCGAATCGGGCGATCCAGATCCGACACTCTCGGCAGAACACATCTTGGCCAGAGTCGCCAAGCAGACCAAACCCGGCAGCATCATCGTCTTCCATGCGAACGGCAAAGGCAAACAGACTCGGCAGGTGATCGAGCAACTGGCCACGAAAGTGCTCCCTCAGAAGGGGCTCAAACCGATGACCGTCAGTGAACTGTTGAATTGTCAGTCTTCGACTCCATGAGCCAGCCAGTCATCCGGACGATGCAGGCAGACGATCGGGAAGCCGTGGTTCACCTCCTGGGTGAATCCGACCCCTGGAAGACACTCGGTTATACAAAGGATGATTGGAACCGCATCTTTTGTCCGACTCCCCAGGGGCGAGACTGCTACGTGGCTCTCCTCGATAGGCAAGTGGCAGGCGTCGCCATCGTGAAGCAGAAGTTTCTCCTGGGCGATTATTTGGAGCTGTTGGGCGTGGCTGAATGGGCTCGTCAGAAGGGAGTCGGCGGGCAGCTGTTACGGCACATCGAAGAGCTCGTCTTTGAGCGGACCAAGAACCTCTTTGCCTGTGTGTCGGACTTTAATCAGTCCGCGAGAGCCTTCTACAAGAGACACGGCTATCAAGAAATCGGGCCTATGCCTAACTTCTTGATACCAGGGAGCGCGGAACTGTTGTTGCGGAAGACGGCGGGGCCTGCCAGAGGAAGAGGTCAGTAGTCATTGGTCATCGGTCAATGGTACATTCCAAACAGCAATCGCTCTTTTAATGACTATTGACCAATGACTGATTTGCGAGTCACAAAACTCCTCCATACTCGTATGCGGGTCAGCGATTTGGATGAGACCATCCGATTTTACACGACCGTCTTGGGCCTTGAGGTGATTGAACGAAAAACCTCTCCGCGGGGCTCACACCTCGCTTTTCTCAAAGTACCCAATAGCGAAGAATTGATAGAGCTGACCAGTTTCCCTCCAAGTGGCCCAGTGAAAGTCCAGGAAGATCTCGTGCATCTAGCCTTTCAAGTTGAAAGCCTCGACGAAACGATTGCCTCGCTTCATGCACAGGGGGTCACGATCACCGATGGCCCGACGGCCACCTCTTCCGGCAGCCGGTTCATCTTCATTGATGCTCCCGACGGCTATGAGATTGAGCTCATCGAACGCCGAGCAGGAGTGATGATCGTCTAGCTTTCAACAAATACAGACTCCCCACTTTCACACTCTACGCACATTGACGATATGACTCCCTCCGAAGTACCTTCTTCTCATCAACATACCGTGTGAATGCTCCGAATCAGGAGGACCGCTGAGATGAAGAACGGGTTTTTCCGAGGACATGGGCTTGGTAACGATTATCTCGTGATGGATCCCAAGGAGCTGACGTTCAAGCTGACGCCAAAGGCCATCAAAACGATTTGCGATCGGAACTGGGGGCTCGGCAGCGACGGGATTTTGTCGTTGGTTCCCTCAAAGAAGGCTGACTTTGGCCTACGAATTTTCAATCCAGATGGCAGTGAAGCGGAAAAATCAGGGAACGGCCTCAGGATCTTCGCGCGCTATCTCCACGCGACCGGTAAAACAAAGAAGACGCGCTTCACAGTCGAGACAAAGGGCGGGCTGGTCAGCATTGACCTGCAGGTAGACCGGCATGGCGATGCTGCCGCTGCAACGGTCGAGATGGGAATCGCCACGTTCAAGCCGGATGCACTCCCCTGTTCACTGAACGTGCCCGAGTTGATTCAGCAGCCGATCGAAGCTGGAGGCCGCTCGTTGATTTTTACCGGCGTGAGCGTCGGCAATCCCCATTGTGTCGTCTTCAAGCCAACCGGAGAATCTTGGTCACGAGAGGAGCTTTTGGCGCTTGGGCCAGCCCTGGAACACCACAAGCTGTTTCCTAAACGGACAAACGTGCAGCTCGTCGTTCCAACTGGACGTAACGAAGTCTTCATTCTGATTTGGGAGCGAGGCGCCGGAGAAACGCAGGCCTCCGGCTCGTCCTCCTGTGCGGCGGCCAGCGCGGCGGTGCGCCTGGGATTAGTCAAGAGCCCCGTCACCGTGAAGATGCCAGGGGGAGTGCTGAACATTGATGTGGCTCCGGACTTCAGCCTGACCATGAAAGGGCCGGTGGCCGAAGTCGCGCGAGGGACAGTAAGCCCATCGTTTATCCGGGGATTGAAATAGCGAACCATCGATCGTTATAGCCAACCGACAGAACGCTCCGGTGTACTCCTGGTATTCTCACGATGATACATGACGATTGACGCATGACGATCGACGTGCTCCAGTCCAAACTTGCCCATCTGCCCGGTAGCCCCGGCGTCTACCTGTTCAAGAACGAGCACGGAGAAATCATATACATCGGAAAAGCCGCGGTGCTCGCCGATCGCGTCCGATCCTATTTCCAGAAAGGGACTGACCATAGCCTCAAGACCAGCCTTCTCGTGAGCCACGTCACCGACCTAGAGACAATGGTGACCCGATCTGAACTTGAAGCCCTGATTCTTGAGAGCAACCTGGTCAAGCGCCACAAACCCCGCTTCAACATCGTGCTGCGGGACGACAAGCAGTACCCCTATGTGCGGCTGCCCATCAAAGACGACTTTCCCCGACTCTCGATCGTGCGCCGCGTGCAAAAAGATGGAGCCCTCTACTACGGCCCCTATACCCCGGCGAACGCGCTCCGGGAAACGTTGAAAGTCATCAAACACGTCTTCCCTCTCGCCACATGCACGATCGACATCGACGGGACCGCTGACCGTGCCTGCATCGAGTTTGAGATCAAGCGGTGCATGGCGCCCTGTACCGGCCATCAGTCGAAGGAGGAGTACCATCAGATCGTCAAACAGGTCCGCCACTTTCTCGAAGGCCGGGATCATGAGTTACTGGACGATCTCCGTACCCGCATGGAAGCGGCGGCCGAACGGGAGGAATTCGAAGAGGCAGCCCGACTGCGGGACCGCCTCTTCAAGATCCAACGCATGCTAGAAAAGCAGCGGATCACGCAGACCTCGGCAACGGATCAGGACGTAATCGGCTTGGCCAGGCAGGGTTCGGCAGTGGACCTGCAAATTCTGTTCGTGCGCGGCGGCTTGCTGATCGGGCGGAAAGATTTCTTCTGGCCTCAGTCGGCTGATGCCCCGGACGAGGAACTGGTCCGCTCCGCGATTGAACAATTCTATAACAAGGACGGGCAGCCGCCCAGAGAAGTCCTCGTCCCGACGGATCTCGAAGACACCGCACTGATTCAACAATGGCTCTCCGGCAAGCGAGGGGAATCCGTTCATGTGCGTTCGCCTGAGCGAGGCGCCAAGCATCAGTTGGTCCTGTTAGCCGAGGAGAATGCAGCCGCGGCTGTCGCCGATCATTTGCGCGATGAGGAACGTGACCGGCAAGCGGGCGAGGAACTGAAACGGCTGCTGAGACTGGAACAGGCGCCGCGTCGAATCGAAGGATTCGACATCTCGAATACGATGGGCAACGACTCCGTCGCCTCAATGGTTGTGTGGGAAGACGGACAGATGAAGAAGACGGACTATCGACGGTTCAAAATCCAAACGGTCGAAGGGGCCAATGACTTTGCCAGTATGAAAGAGGTGGTTACGCGTCGCTACGGACAAGAGGAGAGCCTGGCTCAGCCGGATCTGATTCTCATTGATGGCGGGTTAGGCCAGCTGGCTGCCGCGCTGGAAGGGCTCAAAGAGGCTGGACAATCGGGTCTGCCGATCCTTGGGCTGGCCAAGGCCCGCGGCGACAAAGAGGAGCGTATCTTCTTGGCAGGGAGAAAAAATCCGATTGTCCTCAGAGCCACCTCTCCGGCTACCCATCTGTTACAACATATTCGTGACGAAGCGCATCGCTTCGCGATTACCTTCCATAGGAAGCTGCGTGGCAAATCACTGGTCAGTTCAAAACTGGATCAGGTCATTGGGATCGGGGAGATTCGGCGCAATCAACTCCTAGAGAAATTTGGCAGCCTCGACAACGTGGTGTCGGCCAGCGACGAAGCCCTACGGGAGGCCGGACTCAATGCGGAAACCGTGTTGAATCTCCGTCGGGCGCTTGACCAGTAGTAGTCATCGGCCTCCATTCGCCGCCTAAAATAGATACCGGAAACTGAACGTCCCCAGATGCACGAACGCGTGGTAGGTCCCATCCACTGTCGGGTTTTGGTTACCGGCCACCGTGCGTGATTCGTAGAACCACTCCTGATAGGCAAGATCGAGACCAATTCCTTTCGGCCACAAGGCTGACTCTCCACTGCAAGGAATCATGCCTAGAAAACGTCCAGAGCCCTTACACAGAAAGCCCACGCCAAGAGATAGGGTATGAGCCGGCAGTGAAATGATGCCAGGGTTAAAGGTCCGATCGGGAACCGGATCTTCCGTATACGTATAGCCGGACCGAGCTGCGACCTCCCAGTTCGGCAACCAGCGTGGATTGAGCCACTTATACTCGGTTCCGAGTGCAATCACCGCCACATTCTTCCACTGTTGCGGTTGGGGAATTGTGGCTCCATTGGACAGTCGTACATCGAGATTCCTGTTTAAGCTCCATCCTACATATTCAACATCGACTTCGACTTTCCATTCTCGCTCTGGGGATCGAATCGGCCAGACGGCGAGAGCCCCCATCGCCATTTGTGGCAACACCAAGTCCGTGGAGGCGTCGGCCACCTTCCCTCCGTTGACTAACAACGACCCATTTAACGGCAACACCGCTTGACTGCGATAGACCAACCCGATTGAGACGACCGGTTTACCAGCTTCGTTCCTGAATGGAGTATAGAGCAGACTGGCAGTCACTCCCGCTCCAGTCCCCGTCCCGTTCAGTTCGATGGACGCCCCCGGTGGAATTCCAAGAGCGCCTGCACTGATCTGTTTCTGCTCGACATGCCCTTCGCCCAGAAAGCTGGCAAAGGTATAAATATCAGCGCTGATACCAACAGAGAGCGCATCACTTATTTTATATGCAATCGTCGGTTTGATAGCGATCAGCGGTAACTCCGCTGACGTGACCGAAGTATTGAACGGGGCGTCAATCGGATAGCGAGTTCGTAAGCCAAACGGCGATGTCAGCCCCAATCCAATAGTCGCAGCGGAAAAACGAGGCGCACCGAGCGCTCCAAGGTTGGCGCTGAGGTACGTGTGCCCGGGTGGAGGGAAGCTGACGCTTCCCCCAAAATCGCCTCGAGTATCAACTCCGGAAATGCTCTTCGCCTTAATAGAGCCACCAAGTAACGCGATCCCGAATACTCCCTGGATACCAGAGACTTGAGTAAGGCCAGCAGGATTATAGTGAATAGCTGAGGCATCGTCTGCCTGAGCTGCGAATGCATTTCCTTGAGCTGCAGCGACGGCCCCCTGTGGTTGAAACCTCAGTGCCTGAGCATGAGCCGTGGACCAGACCACGATGATCACGGCTCCCACAAGCACGGAGAGTACGATACGCAAAGAAAAGATGCTCCGTTAGATCAACAATAAAGGCATCCTATAGGAACAATGGTTTTTCGGCTTGACGAGAATGAGCGTTACACTAGCGCTCCTCTCTGGCATCCGCATAGAGCCATATGGACGTATAACCAGCAGTCTGGACGTTAAAATGATGGGGGCCAATATTTTCGTATTTCCTAGTTGATCTTGGCTTCCAGCATAAGTACATTACTGAGTCGCAATTCTAATGCTACCTGTTAGTCTTACTGGAGGTGCGACCACCATGGGTGAAGCACTCAAATTCGATAATTCAATCTCTGGCAGCCGACTACACAGTGTATTTCCTTTCATTCGCGAAAATGGAGGGAAGGCCCTTGCGAAGTCTCGCTCGGCACAACTCGTCGCTGAGTCTCATCCTGAGATTCCCACTTCGCCTAAGATGCCATCTCATCCGTTTACGACTGACATTTTTGATGATCTCACAAGAAGCGAGATGCAGTCTGTGTTGGAAATCCTTCACCATACAATGCAAGCGACTACTGGAACTGATGTGCACCATCTTCTTCAGTTAGTTCAACGCGTCATCGCCTCTCCGCTGGTGATCGGTGGCGTCGCTCAGCTGAACCCCAAAGGGACATTCCAGGACTTCAATAGCGTTATCAATGTCAGTTACTCAAACGACTGGCTGTATCATTATGGCACCAAGGCGTATGCGACGGTGGACCCCGTCCTTCAGTCGGTTCTCTCTACCTTTCAGACACAGGTATGGAAGCAGACCTACAAGAGCGCCAGTTCCCAGAAACAATTGGAATTCGTGGAAGAGGCTCGATCATACGGCCTGACTCATGGACTTACGACTGGCATGCTCGAACCCGGTCGCAACTTCGCTTCCTTCTTTTCTTTTGCCGGAGGTGAACCGGATCACATAGTTCGCTACAAGAAGTTGCTCGAATACCTACTTCCCCATCTACACAGAATCCTGATAGCCAATGTACACACCCCTCCTGCCAACCGCGTGAAGGGACTTTCAGCCCGTGAGCTGATGGTTCTTGAATGGATGAAGCAAGGAAAGACGAACTGGGAGATATCGCGTATCATTGGTGTCAGTGAGCGAACCGTTCGCTTCCATGTAGAAGGCATCTTCATGAAGCTCGATGTTGGCTCTCGCACTCAAGCCGTCGCGTGTGCGATAGAACAAGGTCTATTCCCCAATACGTAATTCAGCGAGCTCCGTCTCACTTTTAGACCAGCTACGCTGCAACCAACACTGGATCGGCTCCTACCGACATCGTATGATCTCTCACCCCAAGCTTGTAAGGCTGCATCTCGTTATCTCTTTCCTTCAAATCTCTAGCGACAAATCTGCTCCGCTCAAACGACCAAGAGCCATCAATGGCGTTCATCCAACGGTAAAAGGACGGTTGCTTCTGGGGACAGGTTTGATGAAACTGCTGCCAGTCAAGCACTGCGGCGATCGAAACTGCTTGGGCTGGGGGCAGAGACACTGCGGGACTGATCGCTTCGCATGTGAAGCCCATTCCGCGTAGTACCCGCAGGAATCGTTTTTCAACAACCATGTACAAATAGCGCACGTCATTGTGCATCGACCACTGGTAGACACTTTTAAAGAGAACTTGCATCAGGCGATTGGAAAGGCCCTTATCGGTCAACGTCGGATCGACCGCCAATCGCGTGATCTCCGCCGCGTCAGGCGATTTTCTGACCTCACACGTCGGGAGCAGACACGCGCGAAATTCGCTTTCCAACATGAATGGGAACGAAGAGTTGACCATCCGAAACACTCCGCGGAGTTCTCCACCGCCATCAAACAGCCCAACAGAGGTCGCAAACGTATCGTAGGTATCATACTCTAGTTCCTCCGAATTTCTAGCCACCCATTGCAACCGCTCGGCAAATACGCGATGCCGTAGGCGATAGGCCTGCTGTAAGTCGGACTCATCTTTGAGCGTCTTGACGAGAAACTCTCCCTCGTAAAATCCAACCCCTCTCTGCTCTTCTAATGCCATTCCTCGCATGACCGCCTCCTTTTCAATAGGGCCCAATAGGGCTGATTGACCAGAATAAGGTGGCGGATGGTTTCACTTTAGGCACTAAACGTCACCTGGCGTGTCCGCCAGGTGATTTGCTAGTCTGCCTCGCGTACAAGAGTTCATGTGGTGCCCACTGTTAATAGGTTTACGAACTATGTAAGCTGAGAATATGGAGGAACCGGCGTGACTCAAGGTAAGACTAGTTTTCAATTGCTGGACGGTGGACTTCGATCAACCTCAACATTGTCAACGGCTCGGTCGGTACGACCACCAACGGAGTCTCTCGATCTCCATCAGATGAAACCTTGCTCCGGCGAGTTAACGACCGCGTTCAAAGCGACGGAACGCCGGTTGAGCAAACTCCTGGAAGACCGGAGCCGTATCGGCCGAGATCTGCATGATTCCGTGCTGCAATCGCTGTATGCCATCGGGCTGAACATAGAAGCGGCTCGGCGGGGCCGGAACGACCAGACGGTGGAACGAAAAGAAACTGACGACCGGATGATCCTCCAGATCAATCAACTGATTCATGAGGTCCGTGGCATGATCCGAGAGTTAGAGTCGGGAAACGTGCAAGAGTTTGACTTGTCATCGGAGCTCTCCACGCTATGCACGACCTACCAGCAAGCGGGGCGGTTATGCA
The DNA here is from genome assembly GCA_002869845.2 of Nitrospira sp. CG24B. GTDB lineage: Bacteria > Nitrospirota > Nitrospiria > Nitrospirales > Nitrospiraceae > Nitrospira_D. The sequence continues at coordinate 184,911 of NEWS02000007.1, forward strand.
TTAAGCTGGATCTCCAACGCAACGCCATTGAGGTGCTGACACACGAGGAAGAGCGAGAAATCCTGAATATCGTGCGTGAGGCGCTCAGCAATTGCGCGCGGCACGCCGCCGCAACCCGTGCGGCCATCTCGATCCGCATGCGAGACACGAACATTCGGGTGAGCATCCATGACAATGGCATCGGATTTGCTTCGGCTGGGCAGCCGCGAGGATATGGGCTTGCCAACATGGAGGCTCGAGCAAAGCGACTCGGTGGGGCGTTGCGGATTCAGTCTAAGACAGGAGCAGGGACGCACGTCATCGCAGAATTTTCCTTGGAACCTGAGTTGACATCCATATGAAACCATCATTGACCAGCATCATTCTCATTGATGACCATGAGATGGTCCGTCGAGGCTTACGCGCGCTGCTTCACCTCGAACCGGATATGACAATCGTCGCAGAGGCCGGGACTGTGGCGGACGGCATAGCTGCCGTTGAGCGTCTCGCCCCTCACATGGTGTTACTCGACGTAAAACTTCCGGACGCCTCGCTGACCGAAGCCTGTCGACGGCTTCTGGCCGTTGCCCCAAAGCTTCGGATTCTCGTCCTGACCAGTTATGCCGAAGATTCTACGGTGATGGCTGCCGTCCAAAACGGGGCCCACGGCTACGTGCTCAAGGATATCCGAATGGATGAGTTGATTCGCGCCATTCGCACCGTTGCCAGCGGCCAGGGGTATCTCGACCCGCGAGTCACCCAGCAAGCCCTGCGTTGGATTCGAACCAGTTCACACCTAGGAACGACGTCCCATGGGACTTCTCGACTCTCTCCGCAAGAGCGCTTGATCCTGCCGCTTCTGGCTGAAGGAAAAACAAATAAAGAAATTGCCGTTCAGCTTCGCTTGAGCGACAAAACGGTGAAAAACTACCTGGCAAATATCTTTGACAAGCTTCAAGTCAAGCGTCGAACAGAAGCCGTTGCCTGGTTCATGAAGGAAGCCCAGATACCCGGTGGCGCGAGAAGTCAAAGTTTCTAATAGGCCACGAGCACAATTGGTCGAGGCTATCAGACGGCCAGCAATTTCCGTTTGGCGCTGAGACCAGCATTCCTTCAGAATACTCAAGAAGACTGTCGTTCTCACCCGCCCAACCCCGGCGCGCCGAGACGCACCGTTCCACAGCCAAGGCCGCAGCAAGCGAAGAAGCAGTCGTTTGCCCAGGCAGTGCGTTGAGCCGCTGAGCGATGCGACCTGCCTCGCGAAGCCGATTCGGCAAGGCGGGGAACGCCGCTGGCGGGTGTTTTCAGCAACCTGCTTATGCCCACAGGTCTTCCCCATCCCCCCCTTGTCCCTGACACCCCCCTCTGGCATTGGAAACCTCATAGGCTCTATACTGTGCTTCAAGTTGACACTCTACGATTGACCTACCTGAAATGCGTCACAGACTAGCTCTGTCGTTCTATCTGACAGGACACCAGAGCCCTTCCCTATGAGTACGCCGCTGGATACCGATCGCTCGACCTCCACCGAACTTGTCAATCTCCGCCGACAAGTTCGTAAATTGCAGCAGGCCTTGGCTCAGGTGGAACACGACCGTGTCTCGGCGAAAACATCAGCACTTGGGGCTGCCCAGATAGGCACATGGGAGTGGGACAGCCATACCAATCGTGTCATATGGTCATCGGAAACCGAGCAAATTTTTGGCATCCCTCCTGGTTCCTTTGACGGCACATATGAGACGTTCTTCGCACTCGTTCATCCAGAGGACCGTCAGCGGTTAGGCGCTGCTATTGCCAAGGCCGTCGAAGACCGGGCCCCCTACCGAGTTGAACATCGCACCATCACACCGGAGGGCGCCATCCTGTGGGTCGCGTGCCGTGGGCGCGCGCTGTTCAGCGACAGCGAGCCGGTGACGGGCATGGCCGGCACGATTGAGGATATTACCGCGCGTAAAGAGCTGGAACTGGCCCAGCAAGACTTTCGAGCAACACTTGAGAGACAAGTCCGCGATCGCACGGCAACGCTGGAACAAGCCATTACCAACCTTGAGCAAGAAGCCGAGCGGAGGCGAGGGGCCGAATCCGCGCTCAAGGCGAGCGAGCAGCGTTACCAGTCATTGTATGAACAGAACCCCTTCATGTACTTCACCCTTACCGCTGAGGGTACGGTGTTGTCCGTTAATCAATTTGGGGCTGATCAACTTGGGCATCAGAAAGAAGACCTTGTGGGTCGTTCGATTCTGAACGTGTTTGACACGAAGGATCACCAGGCCGTGCTGACGCAGCTCAAGGCCTCTGTAGCCAGTCCATACACGTTGTTTCAGTGGGAGATTCAAAAAACCAGAAAAGACGGGACAAGACTATGGGTCAGGGAACGGGCACGGGCCATTTACGATCTTGCCAAGCAACCCCTCGTTCTCATCTCCTGTGAAGACATCACGGAACGCCGCGACGCGGAAGACCAGCTTCGGGACAGTGAGACACGCTGGAAAGCGCTCTATGAACATGCCGGCGTGGGAATCGCGCAACTCGACCTCAATGGGCGATTTCTCCGAGTCAATCCTCGGCTCTGCGAAACACTGGGGCATTCACAAGAATCGATGCTCCGATGCACGTTTCAAGATCTCACTCACCCCGATGACCTCGCGGCCAATCTTCACTCTATAGGAGAATTGCTCGCCGCCAAATACCCCTCCTTCTCCACGGAAAAACGGTACCGCCGAAGCGACAACACGTGGGTATGGGCCGAGTTGACCGTCTCGCTGGTCCGTGCCGGTTCCGGCGAACCAGCCTATTTCATCGCCGTCATTCAACATATCGCCGATCGAAAGCAGGCTGAACAGCTATTGCGCGAGAGCGAAGAGCGGTTTGAAAAGGCGTTCCGGTCCAGCCCCTATCCCATCGTGATCTCCGAGCTGGAGTCAGGCCTCTGCCTGGACGCCAACGACACAGCAATTCATCTCTTTGGGTGCCGCCCGGAAGAAGTCGCCGGACACACAGCGGACCAGCTTGGACTGTGGCCGACTCCCGACCACCGGCGCCAGTTTATTGCGCAGTTGGCACAAACAGGATCGGTCCGGAACGTGGAGGCCTCACTCCGCATGAAATCTGGAGGATACCGCACGTGTTTGATTTCCGCGGAGCAAATTGAGCTGAATGGCAAAAGCTGCATGGTCACTATTGGACTCGATGTCACGGAACAACGACGGGCCGAACAGGCGCTGCGGCTGACGCAAACCGCCGTCGAGAAAGCTGCCGACATGGCGTTTTGGATCGACCGAGACGCCAACATTCTCTACGCAAACGATGCAACCTGCCAGCGGCTGGGCTATCCACAAACTGAATTACTGAGGATGACGGTCGCAGACTTTGACTCACACTACCAGCCCCAATCATGGCCGCAGCATTGGGAGACCCTTCGCCAGGCAGGCCAACTCCGGTTCGAAAGCCTGCATCGGGCGAAAGGAGGCGAAGAATACCCAGTTGAAATCGTTGCAAACTTCGTCGTGGTCGACGGTCATGAATACAATTTTTCCTTTGCCCGCGACATCTCGGAGCGGAAGCGCTCCTATTCACTGCTCCAAGCCGCCATCAACTCGGTCGCAGACGGACTGCTCGTCGTCGACCGAGAGGGAAATGTGACCAGTGTGAACCAGCGGTTCCTGCACCTCTGGAACATCCCCCAAACATTGGCCGACAGCCGAGACGACGAGAAGCTACTGGCCTTCGTGACTAACCAGCTTCGAGAGCCTGAGGCTTTTCTGCATAAGGTTCGAGAGCTGTATGCGCATCCAGAGCAGGAAAGCTTTGATACCCTCGACTTCAAGGACGGGCGGATCTTTGAGCGCTATTCGCGGCCTCAGGTCCTCGATGATGAAATTGTCGGTCGCGTCTGGACCTTCAGGGACATCACCGAGCACAAGCGTGCCGAAGCGGCCTTGCGCTCGAGCGAGCTTAGGCTCCAGCGCTTTGTCGCTGAAGCGCCGGTCGGGCTGTGTATTCTGGATGAGCATTGGCGCGCGATCAGCGCGAACAAAGCCATGTGCGAGATCACAGGGTATGCAGAACATGAAATCGTGGGCAGCACCTATGCCCTCTACACACACCCGGAGGATCTTGCGACCAATATCATGTTGACGGATGAGTTTTTCCGCGGGGTTCGATCGGAATATACCTACGAAAAGCGGTACATTCGTAAGTCCGGTGAAATTATTTGGGTCTCCGTCAAAGCCACCCGAATCGAGTTATCGGGCCATGCTGGGCCACTCCTCCTGGCGGCGGTTCAGGACATTACCGAGCGCAAACTCGCGATGGAAGAACGTGAGCAGTTGAGCCGGGACCTGCACGACAATATTTTGCAAGCCCTCTACGCAGTCGGCATGCAACTGGAAGCCGGCAAGTTGTCGATGGGAAAATCGCCTCGGAAACCCAAACTCCATATGACGCAAGCCGTGAACCAGCTCAACGCCCTGATGCTTGATATCCGGCGATTCATTACCTCGTTGACCGGGCGTACGACCACGCAGTTAGATTTCGGACCAGCCCTGCGACAGCTCGTCACATCGATGTCCGGTGCAAGCCAGGCCCCGCCTGAACTGGATATCGTAAACCCGGTGCTGTCCTTCATCACACCCACGCTGGGAGAACAGTTACTCAACATTGCGCGAGAAGCCCTCAGCAATAGCACCCGCCATGCGCAGGCATCCCATCGCTGGATTCGACTCAGCCTGGCGGATAATGCCATCCAGTTGATCATCGGTGATAATGGGGTCGGATTTTCGACTGTGCGCAAACGTCGAGCCGGTCATGGATTGCGCAACATGGCAGCCCGAGCCAAGCAGATCTCCGCCATTTTTACGCTAAAGAGCGCGCCGGGGGAGGGAACCCGCGTGATGGTCGACATTCCACTGAAGAAGGAACACATCTATGAATAAGTCTAAACCAATTCGGCTGGTCATTGTGGACGATCATGAAGTCGTGCGTATCGGGCTCTGTGCGGTCCTCAATTTGACGCCTGGCATGAAGGTGGTAGGTCAAGGTGCGCGGATGGAAGAGGCGAAGACGCTCTGTTATCGTCTGAAACCGGACCTCGTCTTACTCGATATCCGACTGCCGGACGGCAGTGGGGTCGATGCCGCTCGTGAGATTCTTGCCAAATGCCCCAAGACACGTGTGCTGTTTTTGACGAGCTTCGCCGACGACCATACGGTCCTCGAAGCTATTCTGTCCGGTGCTCAAGGGTACATTCTGAAGGATATCGCATCCGAGGCGTTGGTTCGTGCCATTCGAACCATCTACGCTGGCCAGCCCGTCATTGATCCCCGCTTGACCAAACACACCATGGAGTGGCTCAAGCACGTCTACACAGAGCCTGGCCAATCCAAACGACCGCTTCTGTCACCGCAAGAACAACGTCTCCTACCCTTGGTGGCAAAAGGCCTTACTAACAAAGAAATCGCCATCGACCTCAGCTTGAGTGAAAAAACCGTCAAGAACTATCTCGCGAATATCTATTCAAAGCTGAACATCGGGCGCCGATCCCAGATTGCCGCCTTCTATGCCGGGAGCTTTAAGGGCTCGGAAGTGCGTTTACCCATGGCGACTCGCTGAGCCAGTCATGGCTGACGCGAGAGGAATGACTCCTCATCGCAACGCTCGTGGATGCTCGCCTGGTGTTGCCGCTGGCAAAAGAGCCTCGCCGCCTGGCTGTCTCCATCTGCCCAACGTATCGATCTCTCCCTAGATCACTCACACGACCCACCCACATGGCGATGGATGGAATTGACAGCTTGGAATGCACTGACTAGGATACGCTCCGCTGTCCATTCGTCACTGGAACACCTCTATCGTTGCACTGTGTAGGAGGAATTTGATGTCCGATTCTGACTCACCAGAATCTCGAGAGATGCACGGATCACCGAAGACTTCTCACTCAGCCAGCAATCACGTCGAGGCAACGTTTGAATCCATCATCTTTGCCAGTCGATGGATTCAAGCCCCACTCTATGCTGGACTCATTGTGGTGGAATTGCTCTACGCCTACAAATTTCTCATTGAGCTCTGGGAAATGGTGCTCCACATCAACAAGATGGATGAAACGGTCTTCATGCTGGGAGTTCTGGGATTAATCGATGTGACGATGGTCGCGAATTTGCTGACCATGGTGATCATCGGCGGGTATGCGACATTCGTCAGCAAGCTTGATTTGGAGCAGCATCCGGATCGCCCGGACTGGCTGACCCATGTCGATCCCGGGACCATTAAGATCAAGCTGGCTGCTTCGTTAATCGGAATATCAAGCATTCATCTTTTGAAGGGGTTCGTGGATGTCGCCAATGAAAACCCGGAACATCTGAAGTGGAAGATCTTCATCCACATGACTTTTTTAGCGTCTGCTATTTTGCTGGCATGGACCGACAAGATCATGCAGAAGGACAAGAAGCACTGAACGATGACGAGGCCCTGCCATGAATCACTCAAAACAATCGCTGGTCATAGGGGTACCGCAGCGTCCGTCTAGGCAGCAAGTTTGGAGGACCCGCTTGTTTCAACAGCCGACTTGATGGCGTCGACAGTCAACGGTTTTCCGAGATGTCCATCGATGTGGAACGGAAGATGCGCTGGAATCTCGCTAGTGAGCGATTCATGCACCAGCCCGAGAATTCGCAACCGGGAGAAGCGCTCCTTCAACCTTTGGACATGCATACGCACTGATTCCTGAACCAGTACGTTGCACTCCACAACGAACAAGATGGGAGCAACCTCCGGACCCATCTTTACCAGATCTTCCACGTCCGCTAGGGTATGGACGTGATATCCGAGCTTTTCCAATGTTCTTCTGATAACGGCTTGACTGACGACTTCTTTCACATAGACAAGCGCCTCACGAGATGTGACCGCCTCCGGCATACGGTCACTGGCGCCCGCAAGGGGGAGGTCAAACCAGAATCGGCTCCCCTTCCCTGGCATACTCTCAAACTCCATCGCTCCCCCCATCAGCTCGACCAGCTGCTTGGCGAGGGCCAAGCCGAGGCCGGTGCCTCCATACTTGCGCCGATGAGACCCGTCCACCTGCACAAAAGGCTGGAACAATCGGAGAGCGTCTGACTCACTGATGCCGATCCCCGTGTCGGTCACCGAAAAGCGGATCCGGCCTATATCGGTTGGGCCTCCAGCCATCGAGTCTCCGGATGGCTGAGGATCCGGTTGCACCTGCAAACAGACTTCTCCTCGCTCCGTAAACTTTACGGCGTTACTGAGCAATAGGGAAAGGAGCCGACCGAGGTGAGTCGGATCGCCCCAAAGCGTCCTCGGTACCGACGAGGTGATGTCATGGCGAAGGTGGAGTCCTTTCTCTTGTGCCCGCTCTCGGAAGACCGCCACGCTGTCATCGACCACTCGACTCAGCACAAACTCCTCGCGATTCATCGTGGCGCGACCGGCATCAAGTTTAGAAAAGTCCAAAATGTCGTTCACAATGACAAGCAAGGATTGAGCGGACTTCTTGATGGTTTCAGCGCAGTCTCGCTGCTCAGAGGAGAGCTCCGTATCAAGCAACAATTCATCCATCCCAATGATACCGTTCATCGGTGTACGAATCTCATGGCTGATGGTTGCTAGAAACTCTGACTTCAAGCGAGTGCCTTCAAGCGCGGCGTCGCGAGCCTGCATCAACTTATCCTGGCTGTCGCGTAAGTCTCGCATGGCCTGACCGGCCCGCAACATATAGCGCACTCGATGCCCTAGCAAGAGACCATTGACCGGTTTGACGATGAAGTCAGTGGCCCCAGCATCATAGGCTTGGGTAATTGACTGGTAGTCCTCGAGTCCGGTCATCATGAGCACAGGAGTGTGAATGCCTTCCGGCAATTTGCGCAGCGCAGCACAGACTGTAAACCCATCCATTTCCGGCATCATAATATCGAGAAGGATGAGATCCGGACGTCGTTTGATGAAGACCTCGAGCCCAAGTCGACCATTCTCGGCTTCTTCCACCGACCAGCCGGACTGTTCAAGCGCCTCACGGGCCAGCAAGCGTGCGACGGGATCATCATCGACGATAAGAACCGTGGGACGACCGCTATCCATCATGCCGCTGCCCTTCCCTTGCCGATTTCATCTTGGAAGGCGGCACAGGCGTCGGCGTAGTGCCGCTCCAGTTTCTTGAAGGTCTCATCCGCGCGCTCCAATTCTCCCCTCGCACCCATCATTTCCAGCTCACGACAGTCGGACGCCAATGCAGTCGCTCCTAACTGTGCGCTACTCGATTTCAGGCGATGCGCAGCGGCACGCAGCTCAACTGCATCCGTTGACAACACCGCACGGCGGATCCGATCGATGAGCTCCGGCGACGAGTCCATATACTGAGTCACGATGCGGGCGACGATATTGGGTTGACCTGGTCGTTGCAGCGCACGGATGGCGGCTAACGCGGCCTGATCAATCATCGTTGGCTCAACGATTGGGTCCTGGCGCGGCGCTACCATCTGAAGAGCAGGAACCTCCCGCGGAGTTGCAGGGCCCTGCTGCGATGGCGTATTCATGACATCACCGCACATCTCGACCTGAACAGGCCTTCTGTTGAACACCCAACGAGCCAGCATCTGCTGAAGTTGAGAGAGCGTAAACGGCTTTGTCAGGTAATCATCCATGCCTGCGGCAAGGCACAACGCTCGATCTCCCTGCATCGCGTGTGCCGTCAGCGCGACGATTGGCACATGAGAAACAGATCGGTGAACGTTGATATGAGATGGCGGCGTTGTGCTCGCCTCACGTTCCCTGATCAACTGTGTCGCAGTGAAACCATCCATCTCAGGCATTTGGCAATCCATGAAGATAAGCGCGTACTCTGCATTCTGCACCGCAGCGACTGCTTCTCGCCCGTTCTCAGCCGTATCAATTCGAAGATTGAGCATTTCCAGCATGCCGCAGGCGACTTCTCGGTTCACCGGGTTGTCTTCAACCAACAGAATGCGAACCTGCTCAGATCCTTCCGCGTGATGGGCAAATGGTTCAGCGTCGATCTGGCTTTCCTCGGCGGAGGGCGGCTGCAACATCTGAACAGAGTCGCATTCTTTGAAATAGGCGCTAAACGTGAATGTGGATCCTTCTCCCGGAGCACTGTGGAGCTTGATCTGTCCACCCATGAGAGTCACGAGTTGCTTGACAATTGCCAGCCCCAAGCCGGTCCCACCATATTTCCTGGTCGTCGAGCCATCGGCTTGGGAAAATGCCGCAAAGAGATGAGCTTGAGCCTCAGGGGAGATGCCAATACCGGTGTCTCGCACCGTGACCGACAATCCATACAGTTCCCCTTGATGACTCTCTACGGACACAGCGACTTCGATGACGCCCTGTTCTGTAAACTTGACTGCGTTGCCGACCAGATTGACGATGATTTGTCTCAGCCGCGTCGGGTCGCCAAGCAGGAAAGCAGGAATATCATTGGCGATATGCCACGAGAGCTTCAGGTGCTTTTTCTGCACTTCAGGCGTCGCCAGCTCAACCGCTTCCTGAATGGTCCGACGAACATCGAACGGGATGGCCTCCAGTTGTAATTTGCCAGCCTCGATTTTCGAGAAGTCCAAAATATCGTTGATGATGGCGAGCAGGACAGAACCAGATCGATGGATGGATTCCGTCAAATGACGCTCCTTGTCGCCGAGCGCACATCGGAGCATGAGTTCTGCCATGCCGAGCACGCCGTTCATCGGTGTCCGAATTTCATGGCTCATGTTCGCAAGAAACTGACTCTTGGCTCGACTGGCGGCTTCTGCCGCTTCCTTGGCCTGACGCAGCACCTCTTCTGCTGTTTTGCGGTCGGTTACGTCGATGTGGATCCCGACCATGCGGGACGATAACTCACCTTCATTCTTGATGATGGTTCCGCGGGCAAGAATCCACCGATAGGAGCCATCCTTATGACGAAGACGGTGCTCATTCTCTAACGTGGAGGTTCGCCCGCTCAAATACATCTCAACGGTGGCCAATGATCGATCGTGGTCTTCGGGATGAATCCGGCCTTCCCATTCTTGAAACGCGCTGGCGATCTCGTGATCCTCATATCCGAGTTGACGTTTCCACTCAGACGAGAGATACACGTCATTCGTATTCAGATCCCAGTCCCAAATCCCGATGTTCGTGCTTTGGACCGTCATCGCCAGGCGTCCTTGACTGGTTCGCAGCGCCTGTTCAATCTTCCGTCTGTCGGCAGCCTCGATGGCTAGGGCCACCGTATTGGAGACAGATGCGGCGAAATGCTGTTCCTCCAGCGTCCAATGTCGCGTAGGACCGATGTGTTCGTGGCAAATCACGCCAACCATCAGGCCTT
>NEWS02000007.1:195319-279927 GCA_002869845.2 Nitrospira sp. CG24B
CTGAGATTCTCTTCCACTCAAGTACGCCTCGATGACTCCCAGGGCTCGGTCATGATCTTCTGGATGAATTCGACTTTCCCATTCCTGAAACGTATTGCCGATCTCGTGATCCTCATGACCCAACTGCCGCTTCCACTCAGGCGACAGATAGACATCATTGGAATTCAGATCCCAGTCCCAAATGCCGATGTTCGTGTTCTGAACCGTTGTGGTCAGGCGGCCTTCGCTGGTGCGCAAGGCCTGCTCGACTTTCCGTCTGTCGGCAGACTCGATCGCTAGAGCAACCGTATTCGCGACAGATGTGGCGAAATGCTGTTCCTCCATCGTCCAATGTCGCGTTGGGCCGATGTGTTCGTGGCAAATGACGCCGACCATCCGACCTTCCGACCGAATGGGCACATCCAGCATGGAGGTAATCCCGAGTGGAGCCAGATACGTCGCTGTAAATTCGCTCGTCCTCGGATCCCCCTGCGCATCATCGGCAGCGACGATTCGTTCGAAATCTAGTTCTTGGAAGTATTTCGGATAGTCGGTTGCCATCAACTCAAATCCCTGTGAATGTTCTTGGATGGCCAATTGATAGAGATCCGCACAGTGAATGGCGGAACGATCCTGCGTAAAAAACCAGATACTGACCCGTTCAACATGAAGACACTCTGTAGCCAAACGTGTGATCGTGTGAAACGCGTCTTGAACATTTCCCCCATAGATCTGGGGATTTTTTGCCAGCTCGGATAATCCCGTTTGGATTCGCCTCAGCAGCCCTTCAGTGCGTTGCTGTTCCCGCTCAAGTTGTTTCTGTTGACTGATATCTCTGAAGACCAGAACGGCCCCGGTCACTGCACCGTCCAACGACATGGGTGTGACCACCAAAGAAATGGAGACCAGCTGCCCGTCTGATGACACCAGCAATCCGTCGTCGGTGCGATAGGGCTCTCCCGATGCGAGAGGTGGAAACGTGGCATCGGTAATCAAACACTCGTCTCGGTACTCCTCCGGACCCGGAGAAATCATCTGATACACAGGACGACCGCAGAGGGCTTCAGCCGTCCCACTGAACAGCTTTTCCGCTTGCTGGTTGGTCATCCTGATCTTCCAGTCTGAATCCACAACACAGAGCCCATCCCCGAGAGAGTGTACGACCGCCTGGAGTTTGTTCCGCTCCTGGGCCAGTTGTGTGTCGCTGCTTTGTTTAAGCTGCGCGTAGAGATCCTGCATCTCCTTCGAGGAGAGAGCCAACGACCGTTCCAAGAGTGGCGTAGAGATCCTGCATCTCCTTCGAGGAGAGAGCCAACGACCGTTCCAAGAGTGCATGGCCCTGGTCGGCCTCCACATAGCTTCGGTCGATCCGTTCAATCAGCTCGCTCCAGGCCTCACGTGACGGCGGCGGATGCTGTTCATCGAGGCCTAAACGTTTTAGTTGTCGCGCCAGCAAGGGATGCATAAAGAATCAGGCCGCCTCACTCAACGTCGTCAGTGTCATCGTCTGATTGTGAAGGTCACAGGTTCCTGTCGCAAAAGGGGACAGCTCTCCGTAGGAGTAGAACCCGATCTGTCTGGTCCCTTTGGGAAGCACGTCCAGCGTCGCCTCAATTTCCTCTTCCGTTCGTTCCCCCAACACAAGACGCCGACCCACACAACTAATCGCAATGGCAAGAGCGCAGGGACCCCCATCCGTCGAGAGCTTCGTGGAAGATGCCGCTTCTGACGCGCCTTGGACTAACCGATCGAAATTCGCCTTCATCAGCTGCGCGAGCGCCCCTTCTGGAATATCGCCGGCGAAAGTGAGCGATTGCGCCTGCTCATCCACGGCTAAAATGGTTCGGACTAGGCTCTTTGAATCTGATTTGTTAGAACGCAACGCGAGCGGAAACAAAAGCCCCGTCGCCGGCAATCCGGTCGCCCGCTCGCCAAGATATTCCTTGTAGAGTTGGAGTGCGGGTCGACCATCGAGCTCAAAGAGGATGTTTCCTTTCGACCTCGTCACACGACGTTCCGGGCCGAACAGATCCCATCCCCCCTTCGATCCATGTCCGATCTGAATGCGATCGCCATACAAGCCAACAGCCGTCACAAAACCTGCTTGTGGTCGTCTGTCTTGCAAGACCCAGGTTCGTCGGAATCGGTCACCATCGCCGGCCAGTCCACCGGTCACCACAACGGACGGAGACACCTTGGAATTTAATCCCCGAACCAGTTCACTCCCATTCACATGAAGCCCGTCAGAAAGGACGAAGATGCCTTTCAATCGCGAATCGTTCAGCTGTTGGGCTATCTCCTGTCCGGCGGAGAACGAGTGGTCCGCCGACTGGACAGGCGCGCTGGCCAGCCGAAGATCCGTATGATCAAATCGCACAATCGCTGCACTCACACTCTCATCAAAGATCTGTGTTCCCAAAATCTCTCCGGCCGTCGAGCATCCGATGACGATCGCTTCGCGATAATCATCAGCCAGCTCGCTGAGAGGATCCGCTGAATCGAGAAAACTGGAAGACCCGAACAACAAGACCAATGTTCGCCGAGAGTCAATACGGGGCCGGTTCTTGACGGACCAGTATTTCTTGCGATCATAACCAAAGGTATGAACTTCCATCGTATGTTTTCCTTTCGATCTTGGACTAGGCGGCAACCTGATTCCCCGGATCACCGTTGTGATTTGGGAGCCCCCTCCACTGCTCGTTCACGGAACCGGACCATAAAGCAACAACGCGAACCGCTTTCGGAATGCTTCGTCTACTCCACTCGGTCCTGCCTCACTTCAGCCAACCTCTTGAAGATGGCTAAACCCATGATTTGTGGCCATTCGCACAAAAGGTTGTTCGATAGATGCGTCGACCTTCGCCGCATATCCCGCTTACAAGCGGAATCGCAAGCAAACCTACTCGATACTTTTTCGGTTTTTAGATCACAAAACTTGATCGGAACCAGGGGGGAGATTCTGAATGACCACTACAACCGCGCCACAAGAGATTACCTCTTCCAAACAGCCTCATCCGAATCGTCTACGGCTTTGCCTCATTGCCACGCGGCTGTCAGGCTGCCGCTCTCGTCCCGCCAATGCGGCGTCCAAGCGAGGGTCACGAGCTTGACGGCAATGTTGGCTTTGGTGGGCTTAATTGAAATCGTTTCGAGCTTTTCGTTCAGCGGATCGGTCGCTGCGGCCAATGCCTCGCTTTCGGACTTGAATTGGGCTTCGAGATCAGCCAGTTGCTGCTGAAGGGCTGCAACATTTTCTTCTGCCACACCAACATCCTTGGACTCCTTCATGACTCGACCGGCGCTCCGAACCGCCGTTGTGGCACGTCCGATGTTCGAGGCGCTGATCGTCTTTCGTCCCATAAAGGCCCCAAGGATGGAGGCTCCGACAGAAATCGCCGCCTGCACCTGACTGGATCGGGATTCAGCCTGCTGCTTCTCCTTTGCCAACTCAGCACGCCTGATCCGATCTTCCAGCGTCGCAATCTTCGGGGCATATTTCTGGCGAAGCATTTCAGCCCCCTTATCACGCTGTTCCCGACCCGTGTGCTGTAACCGGACTCGGAAATCCCGCTCGGACTCACCTGGAGTGGATATTTCCTTGGTGCTCGGACTCTTGAACAACTCGACCTTTTGTGTTCGAAACAACCAGCCACCAAAATCCTTGTTCCAATCAGCATAACTCTTGGCCTTGCCGGCACTCACCGGCAAGGCAAGAAACTGAGCCTCCTCTTCCGGATCTCGCTCGAGATCGGCCACGGCCAACTCCGCTGCCTTGGCCTTGTCCCAGTCAACCGCGACAGGTCCGTCCTCGATGGGAGCCAATACCGTCACATCCTGCGTGCGATCAACACCGCTCTTCGAATCGGAGAAGCGGATCTGTGATGAACCCAGTAGCATCGGGGAATAGACCAACTCGTTCCCTTCAGGTTTTGAACCACGCAGCGGGACGAAATGCTGCGGCACCTCCGGCGGCAGCATGGGACGGGTTGTCAATCCTGAGGACTGAGGATTGAGGATTGAGTGCTGAGCCCCAGGCGCCGCACTGTGTACTGTTCCCTTTTCACGCCTCACCGGATCCATCAACTGTTTAATCTGTGTTCTCGTCAGCGGGCCGCGGAGGTACGACAGACACCAACGTGTCTCAAACACGACTGGTTCGTCCTCATGCACGTTGTTCATCAGAAAGATCCGATTGCCGAGACCAGCCAGCGTTTGCTCCATGCGGCCCCGGTCAAACTTCTTGCCAGCACTGCTCGACGCACCTTCTAATCCCTCCAGCACACGAGCCTTGTCTCGTTCTGTCTGCAATCGTCCGATAAACCAGGTCCCGGTGTTGGCCAGGCCCTTGTAGTCGAGATCCACGGGATTCTGCGTCGCCAGGACCACTCCAAGGCCGAAGGCGCGCGCCTGTTTGAGCAACGTCATCAACGGCAACTTCGAGGGAGGATTCGATACCGGCGGAAAGTAGCCGAAGATCTCGTCCATGTAGAGAAGCGCGCGCAGGCTGGTTGTTCCCGATTGCGCCCTCATCCATCCGACTATTTGACTGAGCAACAACGTCACAAAGAACATGCGCTCGGCATCATTGAGATGCGCGATGGAAAAGATCGCATGACGCGGCTTTCCTGCCGGTGTATAGAGCAACGACTGGATGTCCAGCGCCTCTCCTTCCAGCCAGGCCTGGAAGCCTGGTGCGGCAAGCAGATTATTCAGCTTCATTGCGAGAGCAAAGCGCTCCTTCGAAGGGAAGAAGGAATCGACGTCCATGACGCCAATCTTGGATACGGGAGGCGATTGAATCGCTTGGATCAATGACGCGAGATCAAGATCCTCTTCTTTCTTCCAAGTCTGATCGAGAATCGTGGATAGCAGAATGTGCTCGCGGCTTTGGATCGGATCGGCTTCGACCCCGAGCAAACCGAGCAGGCTCGTGACGGTCGTGCTGATACGCTCGCGCAGCAACTCTCCATCTTCCCGCACATCGGCAGCCGGTGCGGCGAATGATTTCAAGATAGAGACTGGCAACCCGGCATTACTCCCAGGCGTATAGATGGCCACATCCGCTGCATCCCGCAGCCGCTGAATCCTAGCGCCATCCTGTTGCCAACCAGCCAAGCCCTTCGTCCAGAGTTCTGCTTGTGCCTGAGCGTAGTCTGCTGGTGACAAACCTTTTTTACGCGCGTCGTCTTCGTTGATCCAGGGTTGGAAGTCCTCGCCCTTGAGAGACGGGAACGTCAGCATCAAATTGCCGAGATCGCCCTTCGGATCAATGATGATGGCGGGGATGCTATCGATCGCAGCTTCTTCAAGGAGCGCCAGACAAAGACCCGTCTTGCCGCTGCCGGTCATGCCGACGCAGACTGCGTGCGTCACCAGATCTTTTGAATCATAGAGCAGCCACCCCGGTTTGGCCTGCTTCGCCGCGAGATCATATGGCCGTCCCATATAAAAGACGCCGAGTTTTTCGAAATCCTCTGCGGTAGATGGAGCTGACGGCGTAGATTTCTTTGCGACACTCTCGGCCTTTGCATTCGAGTCGGTCTTCTTTGCTTTCGGCATGCCTATATCCCCCTTCGCTCGACAGTCAGGACAAATTTCGCGATATTGTAGTGGTCTAAAAGACGAGCCGCAAGCGGGAGAGGAGTGATCAGATTAACCGGAAGGAGTAGGCGGCATGTATGGCAAGCCGCTGACCGTCACCATTCTTTGAAGATGATAAATACCGCCACCACAATCAGCGCGAACCCCACCACATAGTTCCACTTCAGCGCTTCTTTCAAGTAGACGACCGAGAAATCGAGAACACGACCAGCGTGATCACCTCTTGGATTGTCTTGAGCTGCGCCGCCGTGAACTGCCCATGTCCGATCCGATTGGCCGGCACTTGGAAGCAGTATTCAACAAAAGCAATCCCCCAGCTCACCAGAATCACCGTGAACAAGGGAGAGTCCTTGAACTTCAGATGGCCGTACCAGGCAAACGTCATGAACACATTCGAAATCGTCAACAACGCGACAGTCTGCATCGGACACCGTCCTCCTTCTTTTAAGCAATGCTGGCATATTGTCACTTAGAATCGCCGGGCAGGAAAGGAAATGGGCAAATATTGGAAGGCACTAATGGGTTGGCCGGAAAGGCATCAATTCACCTGGAGGAAAGATGCCTCTCTCAACGCAAAGAGCATATGAACATTGCAGATTGACAGTAGGATAATGGCGTGTGCGAGCTCTCATCTCCCAGGACCGCCCGATATCAGCCCTTACAATTCCTCTGGCCACTTTGCTTTCTCCAAACATTCAAGCCGCATGTTTGTCAAAATGTTTTCAGTCGTTTCAAGCAGAACATCTCCGGTGATTGCATGGTTATCCTCGTAACGGATGCCACCACCAACCTGACGAGGTTTATCAACAAAGGGAAAACGAACATCGTGGACTGCACTACAACGCAAATAACGATAGAGCATTTCACAAAGCGAGAAGCGTGGTAGATGTTCACGGAGATTGCTTTTGTTAAAGCCCGGAAATGGCCGCTGCTCCACGCATGTCAGGAAATCCTGAGGTGCAATGTACCGCATGCCATTTTTGATTTGAACTTCTTCACCATAGGCATCGGCAATAGCTTTCGAGATTTCTTTGTGATTCGTTAGTTCCAGGTAGTCTCCATGACTCTGAAATTGCGACCGTGGCCATTAAAGAAAGAAAAGGAGATCTATTTGTTCGTAAAAGTCTTTCTTCCCGGAATATTCCCGTACAACTCTTTTATAAGCTTTGTTATCTTTCTCGCCTGGATATCGGAGTGATCCCAAGGCTCCGATGTAACAACTCATGACCAAGATGGCCTCAAGGTAGTATTTGGAGTCGGCTCTCAACATCTTGACCCTAGCAAGATTCTCTTGCCACCCCTCGAAGTACGCCTTGATGGTTTCACACTTTTCAGTCAAGCCAGATCACCTCTCGGAATCCAGTATCAATAGTCCCAGGGCACATGACCATGGGGCTGAAGGCCACCAGCGCCTTCAGCCGCCTCGCCTATCTTTTCTCCAGGGGTGGAAGGGATGGATCTTTCGGAAGTCGCCATAGCGGGTTTTGGTGGATCCAGGCAAAACTGCCGCGTGCGACGGCATGCGATGCATCATCGCGCTTCAGAGTCGCACGCGGCCAATCGTAGCGGTTCAGTTGCCGTCTCAACTCATCGCATTATGGCGACGCACGAACGATCCGCCCTTACAACCCTGCTTCTTTCAACACCTGTCCCGTATACGACCGCTTCGACTTGGCAATTTCTTTCGGCGGGCCTTCGGCGACGATTTCGCCGCCCCGATCTCCACCCTCTGGTCCCAAATCGATGATCCAATCGGCGTTCTTGATGACATCCAGATTGTGCTCGATCACCAGCACCGTGTTCCCTGCTTCGACAAGTCGATCCAGCACATCGAGCAATCGCTGCACATCGGCGAAATGGAGACCCGTTGTTGGTTCATCGAGGATGTACATCGTACGACCGGTCGCACGCTTGGAGAGCTCGCGCGACAACTTCACCCGTTGGGCTTCGCCGCCGGAGAGCGTCGTCGCGGATTGGCCAAGCTTCACATAGTGCAGGCCGACATCGTGCAGGGTCTGGAGCTTCGTCTTGATCAACGGAATGTGCTCAAAGAATTCCAAGGCATCGTCCACCGTCATGTTCAGCACATCGGCGATGCTCTTGCCCTTGTGAAGAATCTCCATCGTCTCACGGTTGTACCGTTGGCCCTTACAGACCTCACAGGTCACATAGACATCCGGCAAGAAGTGCATTTCTATCTTGATGAGCCCATCTCCCTGACAGGCTTCGCATCGCCCACCCTTGACGTTAAAACTGTAGCGTCCTGGCTTATAGCCACGGACACGCGATTCAGGAAGATTCGAATAGAGATCGCGAATGTACCCGAACAGGCCTGTATAGGTGGCAGGATTCGACCTCGGTGTCCGCCCGATCGGCGATTGATCGATATCGATCACCTTGTCGAGCCCATCAACCCCCCTTAGGTCCTTGCACCCATCGATCTTTGGCTTCTTGTGATAGAGCAGTTGCGAAAGCGAATGAAAGAGCACCTCCAGTACCAGCGTACTTTTTCCTGATCCGGAGACCCCCGTCACGCAGGTGAAGAGGCCCATCGGAATGCGCGCCGTGACGTTCTTCAGATTATGCTTTTGTGCCCCCACTACCGACAGTGTCCCTCTCGGCTTTCGATGCCGTTGAGGTACTGAGACGGTCTGGATTCCACGCAAGTATTGGCCGGTCAGCGAATTGGGGTCGCCCTTAATCTGCTGCGGCGTCCCCTGCGCGATGACATACCCACCTTGAGAGCCAGCGCCCGGCCCCATATCGAGAACATGGTCAGCCGCTTCCATCGTCTCGGCATCGTGCTCGACGACCACAACTGTGTTGCCGAGATCCCGCAATCTAAGCAGGGTTTGCAATAATCGACGATTATCGCGCTGGTGGAGTCCGATAGACGGTTCGTCCAGGATGTACAACACCCCCACCAAACCTGACCCGATCTGTGTGGCTAGCCTAATCCGTTGCCCTTCGCCGCCGGACAGCGTCGCTGCGGCGCGATCAAGCGTCAGATAGTCCAGCCCCACATTGACGAGAAACCCAAGCCGCTCCCGAATCTCTTTCAAGATCCGATGGGCAATGACAAGTTCACGGTCAGTAAACTTCAACGACAGGAAAAAGTCGGCAGCCGCGCGAACTGAGAGGCTGGTCACCTCGGCGATTGACTGCTTGGCCAATTTGATGGAGAGACTTTCTGGCCTCAGCCTCGCCCCATGGCAGACTGTGCAGGGTTCCAGCAGCGTGAAGTCCTCTTCCTCCGGACAGCCTGGAGGCATGACATACCCGATGCCGTCGCAAGCCGGACAGGCACCGTGCGGGCTATTGAAGGAAAACACCCGAGGCGTCACTTCCGGATAGCTCACGCCACATTTGATACAGGCCAGCTTGTCACTGTACAGACGGGTGTTCCCATCCTCGGGCAGGACTGCGACGAGCCCGCCTGTCAGCTTGGTCGCGGTCTCAACCGAATCCGCCAGCCGGCGCATAAGCGCCTCGCCGGATTTCATCACCAGCCGATCGACGATGATTTCGATTGTGTGTTTTTTCTGTTTGTCGAGCGTGACGTCCTCGCCCAGATCGGCAATCTTGCCGTCGATACGGGCACGGACATAGCCCGCCTTTCGCATCTCTAGTAATTCTTTCCGATATTCACCCTTTCGCCCACGCACGATCGGAGCGAGGACCTGGAACTTCATGCCTTCCGGCACTGAGGCAATCGCATCGACCATTTGCTGGACCGTCTGTGCCGTAATCTCTTCTCCACATTGAAAACAGTAGGGGCGCCCAACACGGGCAAAGAGGAGCCGGAGATAATCGTAAATCTCTGTAACCGTGCCGACGGTAGATCTGGGATTATGACTGGTGCTTTTCTGCTCGATGGAAATGGCTGGAGACAAGCCTTCAATCGAATCGACATCCGGCTTTCCCATCTGTTCGAGGAATTGCCGTGCATAGGCGGAGAGCGACTCGACATACCGCCGCTGCCCTTCGGCATAAATCGTGTCGAACGCAAGCGATGACTTACCGGACCCGCTCAAGCCAGTGATGACCACCAGCTTGTCGCGGGGAATCTCCACGTCGATGTTTTTGAGGTTATGCTCCCGCGCGCCCTTGATGATGATGGAATTTCCCATAGGCGCGGGATTATACCACTCGCGCTTCATTCTTGACACCGTCTTATCGTACGTCTAGTATACGTACGATAAGACGGAGAGATAATATGCCCAAGGCCGCACTAAAAAAAGAAAAGTGGACGCTCTCGTTCGATCCGGCGCTGAAAAGCGTCGTGGTCAAGGCCGCTAAGCGTAGGGGAATGTATCCTGTGACTCTGCTTGAAAGTCTCGTGCGGGAAAAATTCAACCCGTATGGGCATACGGACGTAGACGACAGTGCCGCTTATGTCAGCGCGTTGCGGAAGCAGGGCCGCAAACAGTCCGATGATGCGTTTCTGAACGAGATTGAAGCATGGCAAAAATCTCGCTCCTCTTAGATACCGACATTTTCATCGATTACTTCAATACTGGCCGGTTCCATACATTGTTCGATTCCAGCCGTTTCACGGTCTACTATTCAGCCATCACGAAAAAGGAACTCTTGACCAAGCCAGGGCTCCGTGACAACGAACGCGCCTCCATTCTGGCCGAACTGGCCCAATGCCGCCTGATCACGCTTTCCGATTCCATCACCACACGATACTCCGACCTTCGCCGCCAACACCCGTCACTTGAGAAAGGCGATGCCCTCATTGCCGCCACCGCCCTCGTCAAACACCTTCCCCTGATGACACGAAACAAACGGCACTTTCAAATAGTCCCCGGCTTGACGCTATTCGGGGAGTAAGACTCGTGGACTATGACCGCCTGCGAGACCTACGGCGCGGGCTATCGAGGGCTTCGCCCCAGCGAGCGAGAAACGCCGTTACGAACTCGTGTTCTTCAGCGGGAGGCACAGCCAAACGCGCCAGGGCCAACGCGACGGCAAGGGCAATGTGATATCCCTCGGATCGAGAGGCCACGGCTCGACGATAGGCGGGATGCGCGTCGTTGACGACGACGGTGGACTCAACAAGACGACCGAGGTCCGGATCTCCTTCATGCGATTCGAACCGGATACTGAGCCCGTAATGACCCGGCCGCGATCGTCCTCTTGGTCCTGGAACGACAGCGACTCCGGGTGTGGATTCCGCCTGAGGGTTCGCCTCTCCTTGTGTTGCTTCAGGCGGCTGCGGGACTTCGTCAGGGTCCTGAGTTGCCTCCGGAGGAGTCGTCCCATCTTCGACGGCTTCCATACCGCTCATGACCGACGCGGCGAGAAAGCCCTGCCCGTTCTCCGTCGCACTGGATTGTCCGATGGGCAATCGCTTCTGCCCCCCGGCTCGCCGCTCGACCAGCGACGCCAGCAGTGGAAATTCTTCAGCGAGGTCCACAAGGACCGTTTCCAGATCGCGCTCCATCGGCCGCACAGCTCGGCGGCCGGCTTTGTCTCCGGATTCACGGACATCTCCCCAATAGGCAAGCTGCTGCGAGACCGCCTCTTGAATCGCCTTGCGATACCCCAGATACAGCGCGCCCCGCGTCCCGACACGAACAAAATCTCCCTTGTTGAGCGTAAGGGCAACAGCCAGCGCCGGTGCCTCGATCATCCCGGCCATTCTGTCCGGGGCGACCGGCGTAATCCCCAACCAGTCCCATCCATGCTTGATCACCTTGCCGAATGTGCTGATCGCCAGTCCACGCTGATCGTCCGGAAACGGAGATTCGCTTCGCGCCAGATAGCCGACCGCCGATGGCTTGCGTTTGCGCGCCAGGCAGATCGCGAGTTTCGATACCTCTACGCCGTGGACAGGCTGACGCTCCAATACTCGGCCATTGATCTCGAACCGGAAGCCATTCGGATAATGCGCCGCGAGCATTTCGTCAAACGCCGACTCCAGCAGGGGTTGATACTGTCGCCGCAGCGTCCCTTCGAGAAAGCCCTCGTCCAAGAGCGGCGAGAGCGCATTGTGCAGCTTGAGCTGCACCGCCGTGCCATGATCGGTCACCAACCCCGATGGTGGAATCCATTTCCACGGCGCTTTATGCCGTCCCGCCAAGTGCCAGCGGCTCGCCACATGTTCCTTACCCCGACGCGTTTCGGTGACCACATCTTCGCAGACCAGAAGCCCAAGCTTGATTCCGACTCCCGCGAATCCGATGCCGTGGCCCCGTGTCTTCGTGCTGGCGGCCAGATCGTGGTACCGTACCAGGTCCCGTCGTCTCATGCCTGATCCGTCGTCCACGATGGTCAACACCGACAACGCAGAGTCAGCCGTGAGCCGGAGACAGGTGGCACCGGAATCGAGCGAATTGGCGACCACCTCAGTCAAAATGGTTTCTTCGAGAGCGCCCGGATAGGCGTCGCGGAGATCTTCGAGCAAATGCTGCAGATCAACGCGCGTTTCGCCCATAGCTCCCAGATTTCGGATTCCCGGTTTTGCCGATCAGAATGGGACCATCAGAGACGAATCTTGCCCATCTGATCGATCCCATGATTGGAACGAGTGGGGTGGCTTGGATCTGGACAGTGCAATTCTTGAGATTCTGCCCCCGTGCGCCATTTTCGATGACGACCGAATGACTCATAGGCCCGGGATTATAGCATGACGGAATGATCGTCCAGGCCGATGCGCACGAACCCATTCGGTTTTCGAATGGATATGGTAACAAGGGCTCGCAGAGCTCTACCGAGTGCTCGAAGCGAAGGATGTGAGGAAGCTGATGAACCCTTCAGACGCCGGCTTCAGGATTTCATCGTCTGGGCAACAAGCTCGTGCGGGTGTTCGAGGATGCGCTTCAGCTCCGTCAAAAACTTCGCGCCCGTCACACCATCGATGGCCCGGTGATCGCACGACAGCGTCACCTGCATTCTACGGCCGGCCTTCACGGCGCCCGCAACAACGACCGGCACGTCCCGAACCGCACCGACGGCGAGCGAAGCGGCTTGCGGTGGGATGAGGACGGCGAGAAAATTGTCCACCCCGAACATGCCAAGATTGGAGATTGAGAAGGTAGCACCACTGTATTCCTGCGGTTGCAGCCGTTTCTGTGTAGCCCGCTCGATGAGCGCCCGCGATTCAGATGAGATCGTTTCCAACGCCTTAGCACCACAATCACGAATGACGGGCGTGATCAGGCCGTCCTCCATCCCGACCGCAACGCCGATATCGACACGCTCATACCGCCTGATCGCCTCGCCGGTATAGGACACGTTCAGTTCCGGATGCTTGCGGAGTGCCAGAGCCACGGCTTTGATGAGCAGATCGGTCATTGAAGGATGGGATTGCCGGTCTTTCTTGAACTGACGACGAAACTGCTCCGCCGCTTCCATATCGATCTCTCTCGTCAGATAGAAGTGCGGCACCGGGGCTTTGCTCTGCACCGTAGCCCTGGCGATGGCTTTCCGCATTTGAGTCAGGGGCTGATCGGTTCCGGCCGGCATGGCCGACGTGGCAACCCCTTGCGCGTTGCCCACATCCTCCTCGACGATTCGCCCACCAGGACCGGTGCCGATCACCGTGGAGAGGTCGATCCCTCGCTCAGTGGCCAGGGCCTTGGCCCGCGGGGAGGCGATGATGCGATTCCCTTCTGTACTCAGAAGTGACGTACCAGGCGAGGTTGTCGATGCGGCAGCGGGCTTGGCGCTGGTCGATGCGACGGGCATGACCTTGTCGGACAAGGCTTCCGTGATGTCTTCATCCGCCTCGCCGATGACGCCCAATAGTTTTCCAGACTCAACCGTTTCCCCGTTCTGCACGAGAATCTTCCGGAGAATACCGGAGGCAAACGCCTCAAGATCCATGACCGCTTTGTCAGTTTCGATTTCAGCGAGCGCCTCTCCGGCCTGCACCTGATCTCCCTCGCGCTTCTTCCATTCGAGGAGCACGCCCTCTTCCATCGTATCCGTAAGCTTGGGCATTACAACGCGGCTTGCCATGGCTCTCCTCCCCTCACAGTAGCGACTTGACGGCCTCGATCACGCGCGGCAGGTCCGGAATCGCCGCATCTTCCAGCGGACGGCAATAGGGCATGGGCACATCTTCACCGGTGACTCGCCGGATCGGACCGTCCAAATAGTCGAACGCGGTCGCGTACACGCTCTCAGCGATCTGCGCTCCCAGCCCACAGAAATACCAGCCTTCTTCGACGATCACCAGACGTCCGGTCTTTTTGACCGATGCGACAATCGTCTGGAGATCCAGCGGTTTGAGCGTGCGCGGATCGATCACTTCAACCTCGACTCCTTCGCGGCTCAGCGCGTCGGCGGCCTCCAGGACAAGCAACAGCATTTTGGAATAGGCGACGATCGTGACATCCTGGCCCGTCCGTTTCACCTCGGCGACGCCGATGGGAATGGTGAACTCACCTTCTTGAACCTCACCCTTCGTACCATACAAGAGCTGCGCTTCGATGAAGATGACCGGGTCGGGGTCTCGGATCGCGCTCTTGAGCAAGCCTTTCGCGTCATGCGGCGTAGCGGGCGCGATGACTTTCAGTCCAGGGACATGGCAAAACCAGGCCTCAAGACTTTGCGAATGCTGTGCCCCCAACTGGTGGGCGGCGCTCCCGGGGCCACGGATGACGAGCGGCACCGACAGTTGTCCCCCGGACATATACCGGATTTTGGCGGCGTTATTGACAATCTGATCAAGGGCTACGATGCCGAAATTCATCGTCATGAGCTCCACAATCGGATGCAGACCCGCCATGGCTGCCCCGATGGCCAGACCAGTAAAGCCAGCCTCGGTGATGGGTGTATCAATCACGCGCTGCGGCCCGAATTCCTCTATGAAGCCCTTGCTGACCTTAAACGCGCCCTGATAGTAGGCGACGTCTTCGCCGATCAAAAAGACGCGCTGGTCTCGGCGCATTTCCTCGCGCATGGCCTGATTCAGAGCTTCACGATACGACAACTCCATGGCTCTCCTACTCCTGTAAGACGTCAGCGTGCAGATCCGAGCGGGCCGGAAACGGACTTTCTTCTGCAAACTTCACGGCAGCTCGCACAACTTCTCCGATTTCCCGCTCCAGTTGTTTGAAATCCGCCTCGTCCGCCAGCTTCTGAGCCATCATGGTGCTTTTCAATAAGGTAAGCGGATCACGTTTGCGGTACTCCTCCACTTCCTCTTTGGTCCGGTAGTGACCGTGCGCCGGGTCCGCCATCGAATGGCCCATGAACCGATAGGTCGTTGCCTCGATGAACCACGGCCCATGCCCCGCACGGACCTGCGCCACCACCCGCTGCATCGCCGAACGAACCGCGAGCACATCCATGCCATCCACTGATTCAGCCGCGATGCCGTAGGATCGAGCAGTTTCGGCTACATCCCCATACAACGCGATGGCCCGTTCGGCCGGAGTGCCCATGCCATAACGATTGTTCTCACAGATAAAAATCACCGGCAGTTTCCACAAGGCAGCCAGGTTAAACGCCTCGTGTGCCTGCCCGCTTGGCAGCGCCCCTTCACCGAAAAAACAGACCGTGACCAAATCCAGAGATTGATACTTATTCGCAAAGGCCAGACCCGTCGCGAGCGGGATATGGCCTCCGACGATGGCATACCCGCCCATAAACCGGCGCGGCAGATCGACCAGGTGCATCGATCCGCCCTTGCCTTTACAGAGGCCGGTCGCCTTACCAAACAACTCGGCCATGACCCGTCCAGGATCGGACCCGCGCGCAAGACAATGTCCATGGTCGCGGTAGGCGCTGATGACGTAATCGTCCGGTCGAAGGGAGGCGATGGCCCCGACCGCAATCGCCTCTTCGCCGATGTACAGATGAAGAAAGCCGGCGATCTTCGCAAGGGCGTACATCTCCGCCGATCTCTCTTCGAATCGACGGATCAGCAACATCTGACGATACAGCGAGAGAAGATCAGCTGTGTCCATATTGACCATTATGCAAGTTGGCTCAAAGCCAACTCAACCAGAATCATACGACAACAGAAACGGGCTGCATGCGGCAAGCTGGATGTAGCCCGACCAGCTATGCGTGTTCAAAAGGCCTACTAATGATAGCCTCCCCGACCGTTCCGGATTCTCGGCTCGATTCGCCCCGTCAATTTTCAGATTGGATCTCTAATCGTCACGGAGCTGCTCACAAGAGCCGACCACCTGATCTCAAGATGACTCACCTTGACAAAGCTTGAAACCGGGTGCTACCACCGTCAAATGGTGGGAACCGACCCTCGTCCATTGACACAGGATTCCAAGGCCCCGGCGAAGGTGGTGTCCACCTGGTCCGGCCAGGCCCGCGAAGATGCCGTACAGCGGATGTTCACCTCCATCGCCGGCGTCTACGACCTGAACAACACGCTGTTGAGTTTCGGCCTGCATTACCATTGGAAGAAGATTACCGCGTCCTTCATTACCCCCGTCGGACGGGGGACCGCGCTCGATGTCGGATCCGGTACGGCCGACCTTGCCCTCCTGCTCGAGTCTCGAATGGGACCCAAGGGACGTGTGATCGCATCAGACCTGAACTATGCGATGCTGGCCGAAGGCCTCAAGAAGATCGGTGGCAAAGGACTCACCGACAAAGTCACCTGCTTGCAGGCCAGTGCGGAACACCTGGGGTTCGGGGACAACACCTTCGATGCAGTCACTACCGGCTTTTGCATGCGAAACGTCGGGGATTTACCAGGCGCCGTGCGGGAAATTCGCCGTGTCATGAAGCCCGGTGGGCGCTTTGTGTGCTTGGAGTTTTCGCGTCCGGTATTCGGTTGGTTACGAACCTTGTATGATTGGTATTCGTTCAAACTGCTGCCCTGGGTCGGCACCATCGTCGCCCGTGATCGCACCGGCGTCTACGAGTACCTTCCCGCGTCCATCCGGACATTTCCCGACCAAGAACGGTTATGCCAGGTTCTACGCGATGCCGGGTTTCGTCAGGTGTCGTACAAAAACCTCAGCGGTGGCATTGTCGCCATTCATATCGCAACAAAATAGCCATACGCCGTGAACTCAATCCTCTACGTTTTTCTTCCTTGCAAAAAGGTCTATCCCATTGGGATCACCTACTTGGCGGACTTTATCCACCGACGGAAACCGGAAGTACGCCAACAGATCCTTGACCTATCGCTGTTTCCCGTCTCGCAGCGCACTCAGGCTATCCGTGATGCCGCCACGGAGTTCAAACCGGACTTGGTCTGCTTTTCGTGGCGTGACATTCAGATCTTCTCGCCACATGAGGGTGATTCGTCGCTGGAGCATGCGTTCAACTTCTATTTCGCGAGTAACCCGATCAAGCGTGTCGCCGCTTCGTTCGCGGGTATCAAACAGCTATACCGGTACTACAGCCATATCTATACGATCCTGTCCTATCCGGCCCTGATTCGCAAAGAACTCCCCAACGCGCAGATCATGATTGGAGGCGGAGCGTTCACCGCCTTTGCTGATCAACTCATTGAAAAGCTTCCGGAAGGCACGATCGGCATACTGGGCGAAGGGGAGGATGCAATCCTGAAACTTCTCGAGGGTCGTTCGATCGAGGACGAACGTTACATCGTCAAAGAAGGCGGACGGACCCGAAAAGGCTCCCACGGTTCACCGGCGCTGCTTGATGCACCGGCTGTTGACCTCCCGTATATAACTTCCATCTTTCCGCAGTGGAGGGAGTTCACAAGCGAATCGATCGGGGTTCAGTCGAAACGAGGCTGTCCCTATGATTGTGCCTTCTGTCTGTATCCCTATATCGAGGGCAAGCGGGTACGTTACCGGCCACCGGAGATGGTCGTCAAAGACATCTCTCAGCATTATCATCAATGGGGAGCCCGTCGCTTTTGGTTTACCGACGCCCAGTTCATTACGGGCAAGGAAGCGTACCCGCAATGTACCGAGATCATGGAACGTATCATCAGTGAAAAGCTGGAGATCGAGTGGTCCGGCTATATTCGCACGTCGTTGATCACCCCTGAGTTTGCGAAGCTGATGGTCCGTTCTGGGGTCGGCGACTTGGAGGTGGCCATCACCTCCGGTTCACAGGAGGTCCTGAACAATCTCCACATGGGATTCAAGCTGGAACGCTTGTACGATGGCTGCCGCTATTTGGCAGAGGCCGGCTTCAAGGGCAAGGTCATCCTCAACTATTCCCTCAATAGCCCTAAGGAGACGGAAGAGAGCCTGCTTCAAAGCGTCGAGTCCTACAAGATGGTGGCCTCGATTCTTGGCGAAGAGCGTGTGTTTCCATTGATGTTTTTCTTAGGCATCCAGCCGAATACCGACCTGGAACAGCGCCTACTGGAAGAGGGGTATTTGTCGGCCGGCTATAACCCCTTGATGCTGACACCAACCAGTATCAAGAAGCTTCTCTATAATCCTGCCCCCCTCAACAAGATTATCGCCAAGTCTTGTCTCCGCGCCTGGGAACGGAAGCAAGGTAGCCGCGATCCCCGTCGATGGACCGGATCCCTGTCCCAGTCATCGGGCGAACCAGCCTATGCCGACCAAAACCTGAGCAGAGGAATCGAAGGCAATTCCGGGCGGGACGCCTTGCTTTCGATCGAGGAAATCATCCGTTCCACCAGGCCAACCCCCTCGCCCTCACAGATGGCTGAACCAAGAACGACCTCTACCAGTTGAATGGGCGCCATACGTCCTTCATTCACCACAAACACACCTCCTATACACTTGACGTGCCCTCCTCATACCTTGCATTCCCGTTTGAGCCAGTGCTATCATTCCTCCTCTTTGAGGGAATTTTTAGCACGTTAATCATTTGAGTTTTCATACAATTACGACTCCTTTCCTCTGACTAACTCGCGCCTTAAGGAGGCGCCTCAATGTATAAGACAATCTATATTCCGGTCGATAACTCTGACCATTCGAATACAGCAGTGGATGTCGGCGTTCATTTGGCAAAAACCTTCGGTTCCCGGATCGTAGGGAGCCACGTCTACGCCGCGAAGATGCACGATAAGCGCTTCAAGCAGATGGAAGCGGGCCTCCCGGAGGAATACCATGACGAGAAGGAGCTTGACCGTCAGCGCCAGATCCACGATTCGCTGATTACCCGAGGGCTCCAAATCATCACTGACTCCTACCTCGACTACGTCGATAAGAAATGTAACGAAGCGAATCTCCCCGTTGAGCGGCGATCGCTCGAAGGACGTAACTGGAAAGTGCTGGCCGAAGACATCAACACCAACGGGTATGACCTCGTCATCATGGGCGCGTTGGGGGTCGGGGCGGTCAAAGACAGCGTCATCGGCAGCAACACAGAGCGCGTGGTCCGCCGGGTCCGTAACTCCGACATGCTGATCATCAAGAACGTTCAGCCAATAACCGGCGGAAAGATCGTCGTGGCTGTCGACGGCAGCCCCTACTCCTTCGGCGGACTGATGACCGGCCTAGCGCTGGGCAAGGCCTTCAACATGCCGGTGGAGGCGATTTCAGCCTTCGATCCCTACTTCCACTATGCGGCATTCCACAGTATTTCCGGTGTCCTGAACGAAGAAGCCGGCAAAGTCTTTCGTTTCAAGGAACAAGAAAAACTGCACGAAGAAATCATCGACAGCGGCTTGGCTAAGATCTACCAGTCTCATTTGGACATTTCCCGAGAAATCGCCCAGGCCGAGCAAACGGATGTGAAAACGACGTTGCTGGACGGCAAAGCCTTCGAAAAAATCATTCAGTACGTCAGGAAAGATGTTCCTGCCTTGCTCATCATCGGGCGTATCGGCGTCCATAGCGACGAGGACATGGACGTCGGCAGCAACACCGAGAATCTGTTGAGGAGCGCCCCCTGTAATGTGCTGATCTCCAACCGAAAATACGTGCCTCCGATCGATACACAGGCCGAGTACACCATTGCCTGGACGGAAGAAGCGCTGCGGCGGATGGAAAAGATCCCGGTGTTCGCGCGCGGCGTGGCGAAGACGGCCATTCATCGGTACGCCATTGAAAAAGGGCATACCATCATCAGTAATACCGTCGTTGACACCGCGATCGGACACATTCTTCCAAAAGGCGCCATGGACGCTATGCGTGCCCTTGGCGGTAGTTTGGACGCAGCGGGTATCGACCGTGACAAGATGCAAGCCGATGAGGGCGTGACCAAAGATCTCATGGGTCCGACATTGAGTGGAATCATGACCCAGATCGTTGAGGAGAAACCCAAAGAGATCAGCGCCTCCACACAGGCCTACCTAGACCGCATGGGGCAAACCTATTTCGTCTGTGACGGCTGCGGCTACATTGGGAAGGGAGACAGCCCGGTCAAATGTCCGGTGTGCAGTGCGGATGGGACGAAATTCAAACAGGTCGATAAGAAGATTTTCGAAGTAGCCGCGACAACTGAAGGTGAATTGGAAACGGACGTGGCCTACGACGACGTGCCGATGCAATGGACCAAAGATGCAAAAGAAGCGATCCGTGCCGTGCCGGCTGGCTTCCAACGGAGACGTGCGAAGGCCAGGATTGAAAAGAGCGCGCGGAAATTAGGCATGACGACCATCACGCTTGAATATGCGGCGCCGACCATTCAAGAGGCCGCATCCGAAGACTATACGCCGATTTTCTCCAACAAAGGCACCGGTACCTCGCCGGTAGCGGAAGCCACCGTTGCAGCGTCGAACGGGAATGAGGCAAATGGTCATATCGAAGCCGCCTCACCCTACACCTGGACGGACGACGCACAAGCCAGATTGGATCGAGCTCCGGAAGGCTTCATGCGGGATTGCACCAGATCGCTCATTCTCAAGCATGCCGAAAAAATCGGCGCGACCCTGATCACGATTGAGGTCGCCGATGAAGGGATCGAGCAGGCAAAGGGGTATATGGCCGAAGCGATGAAGACTGGCAATCTCAAGGACATGATTGCCGACCTCACCGGAAAAGGACGCGGATAAGTTTCGCATGCTGAGTTTTTGGTGCTGGCCCCCAGCGCCTTCCTCTGACGAGTCTTCGTTCTCAGCACCCGATACGATACACCATGGGTAAATCTCTTCCCATCTTCAATGGTCCTTCAGGCGTCTTGGGCTCTTTGCAGCAACAAATTGCCCAGTTCTTCACCCCCACTCCAAAGGGGGAAGGGCCGTTTGATGGCCGGACGGTTGACGACTTCAAGCCCTACCTCGTTGCGCTGAACCTGACCAAGCGTTGCAACCTCAAATGCGATCACTGTTATCTCGATGCGACGACCAAGGCAGCTGGTGGGGACGACGAGCTGAGCACCGAAGAGTGCTACCGGCTCATTGGACAGATCGCCGAAGTGAATAAGGGGTGTCTTCTCGTCATTACTGGTGGCGAACCACTGGTGCGTCCTGACATTCTCGACATTGCTCGTTACGCCGTTAAACTTGGCTTTATGGTGGTCTTCGGCACAAACGGGATGCTGATCGATGACCAGATGGCCAAAGCGCTTGTAGAAATCGGCGTGATGGGAGTTGGCATCAGTATTGATTCATTGGACGCAGCGAAACACAATACTTTTCGTGGCGTTCCGGGAGCGTGGGAAGCGGCGATCGCCGGCATTGAAGCCAGCAAGCGGAATGGCCTTCAATTTCAAGTGCATTTCAGTGCTCAGCCGATGAACTATCGGGAGCTGCCTGAAGTCATTGACTGGGCGCACCGACTCGGCGCCCGCGTCCTGAACGTGTTCTTTATGGTGTGTACGGGACGAGGCGAAGAGCTGACGGATATCACTCCCGCTCAGTATGAAGAGGTCCTGGGCTACCTTGTTGAATGCCAAGATAATTACAAAGGCATGTTGGTCCGTGCCCGTTGCGCTCCACACTTCAAACGGTTGGCCTATGAGAAGGACCCGAACTCCCCGATCACGAAGGCGACTGGATATATGGGGGGAGGATGCCTGGCAGGCACCAACTACGCCCGAGTGACCCCAAACGGTGAACTGACCCCCTGTCCCTATATGCCGCTGTCGGCAGGGAATATCCGTCAACAGAGCTTCGTTGATCTCTGGGAACGATCGGATATCTTCAACTCCTTTCGCTATCCCCAACTCAAGGGGAAATGTGGTGACTGCGAATATACTGACATCTGCGGGGGGTGCCGCGCCCGTCCCTATGTCGACCACGGCGACTGGCTGGATGAAGATCAGTGGTGCCTCTACACCCCGAAAGGCGGCGAGAAAATTAAGGTGGCGTTCAATGTCTCGGAAGAGACCGATGTCGCGTGGGACGACGCGTCTGCTCTCCGATTGAGCCGTATCCCCTACTTCCTACGCGCGATGGTGAAGAAAGGCGTGGAAAAGCACGCCCGCGAAAACAATGTACTGCTTATCACCGTTGAACTCATGGAAGAGCTGCGCAAAAAACGATTCGGCAATGACGCACCTGTCTTTAACTTTGACGTAAAGGGTAAGGGATAAGGCGTCAGGGATGAAGACCTAGAGGCCCATCCTCAAAGCCCCCACACTCCTTACGACTCTCTTCTGACTGGTTTCTAAATGGACGCGCTCCAAAGTATCACCACCGATCTCAACACCCTCATTCCAATCGTCAATCACTGGTTTCATCTGCTTTCAGCGATCATTTGGATCGGCGGCTTGGCATTTCTCGTCATGGCGGTGACACCCGGACTGGAGAAAGCCGTTCCAAAGGATCAGATCAAACCCATCACGGATATTTTTTACCGGCACTACAAGAAAGTCGCCGGCATTCTCGTCGTCGTCCTACTGTTCACCGGCGGCGTGAATCTCCACTACGTCAATCAGGTCATTACGTCACAAACGGGCAGCGGGATCCAGCACCACTCCAAGTACCTCATGGTCTTCATGATCAAGCTTCTTCTCGTGCTGGGGCTTCTCACACTGTTCCTCTACACAGTCATTTTCAAGTCAGACGATGAGGCCGAGGAGGGAGAGTCCTACGAGGTTATTCCATTCCAGCGCGCCGCCCTCTGGATGGGATTCTTCACTATCCTCTGCGCCGCCGCCATGAAGCACCTGCATCAATAATCCTGCATCCTGTTTCTGAATATTCCCGAGACAGTTCCGCCGTCTCACATGAGACAGCTGCTGTATCACCTCAGATACAGTTCCGCACGTCAGATGATCATGTATTTTTAAAACACACACATATAATCAAACACTTCGACTCACATCTCTTGACCAACCATACGGGAATGGACGTTGCTTAACCTACTGGCAAGAGTCATGGAGCCTTGTGGGTTATCTCGTAACCACTAGACAAAATGGAGCACGGTATGGAGCTGACAGTCACTCACATGGCAAGGAGGTCTCCCTCTTCCTCACCATCTGATGCCCCCTTTGGATCCTGCCCATCCAGAGCAGCACTGCCACCTTCCGCCGTTGCCGCCGGTGCTGTGCCTCCTCGAAGAGGCACAGCCCGGCCTGCCACTCATCCCATTGCCACGAAACCAAGTGGGCCGGTTCAGACAGCCCCTTTTCCCCCCGTTGATTCTGAGATAAATCTCCCGCAGCCGGCATTAGAGCCAGATCACAAGCTGGGTCCAGACACGAACATGAGGGTCGAAGCGAAAACAGCCCGTTCGATATTGGTTGTCGAGGATGACCCTGATATCGCAATGGCTTTGCAAGACTTGCTCGAATTCGAAGGCTTCCAGGTCGACTGTGCCCAGACCTGTCGACAGGCCTTTTCATCCATCGAACAACATGCCTACCATGCAGTCCTCCTCGATCTTGGACTACCTGACGGAGATGGTTGCTCGATTTTGGAGAAACTCCAAGTCTCAACACCCTCCCTTCCCGTGATTGTCTTAACGGCTTCACATAGGAACCTGGGGTCCCTACGCGCCTATGCCCATTTGACCAAACCGTGGGAACGAGAAGAGTTGTGCACGATACTTCGCCATGCCATCGGCATGGCATGATCTTCGACGCACACTGAATCAGGAAGAGCGATCAAACAAGAAGGGATTTACATCACTTAGACCGGCTGAGGCCTAGTGCGCGCTTGAAGACGGCGGCGAAGCCGAAATAGCCGAATGAATCTTTGAGGTTCGAATAGAGCCGCTTGACGGTACCCATCTCCGGATTGGTGACATACTCCATTGTTAAGGCAATCCGCTCCTCACCCTCTCCGAGAGGCGTGACCGCATGCCAGAGTTTATCACCGTTGAAAATCACCATATCCCCAGGCTCAGTCACGAGCTCAAGATGGCGGGACTGTTTGGTCGGATGGTCCTTGAACAGCTCGCACACCAGCTTGCACTGGGTTGACCGATCGACAAGCCCCATCAGAATCGTGTAGCGAGCGCCCTTGTAGTATGACGTATCGTAGTGGAACCCAATGTGGTCACCCGGTTCAGTGTAATAGTAGAGGGCGCAGGAATGGGGATCGTTGGCCGGGCAGAACATCAGTTTTGCCTCAACGAGCCGGTTCAGGAATGCCCGGAATGACTCGGACCGATAGAGGTCGAGAAAGCGAGGGGCTTTCTCCTGCACGGTATAATAACTGACGCTCCCGCCCTTCTTATGGCCAGGAATGTAGTTTCGATTGAGTTCCGCTTTCACGCCCTGGGCCTGAGGAACAAACACCTCCTCAACGAAAGCTCGGGGCAAGAACTGCTTGATGACGAGGAACTCGTTCTGATCCCAATATTCTTGGTGAAGCCGGTCGAAATCCAAGGCGGTGACCGCTTGCGAGACCCTGTCCGTCACATTGCTCACAAGACTCTGCACTTATCTCAATCCCTCTCGCCAATACGGTTCTCGGTCAATGGTCGTGAGTCATTCGTCAATGAGAAATGCACCAGGTCATAGTCATGACTATTAATCATCGACCAATGACTGCTTACGGCCCATTCAATACCGGAGCCCTGACGACTTCCGCATCCGCAGGTATCTTAAAGTCGAACACTTCATTACCTAATCCCAGGTTGGGTTTCAAGTTCGAAAACTCAAAAACGGCGACATTGCCGCTGACCTCATGGAGGGACACCGTGCGGATAAAATAGGTTTTGGGGAAGACCTCCACGACGATCTTCTGAAGATTCTGAGTGGACTCCTGTTCCTTGGCTTTGGGAATCAGCGTGATGAGCGGCATCCCACCGACTCCACGATCTCTTCCCCTGGTAGGCTCAATCTCAAAGGATTCATCCAATTTGGCCGCTCCCTGCAACAACTCCAATGGCGCCTTGGAGGCAGCCATCTGTGTGAGCTTCCCAACCAGGACCTGCTTATGTTCGGGAACGTAGACCTTCACGTCCTCCTGGTTCACATAGATTTGCTCAGTCGCCGGATCCAAGTAGTCCCACCGTAAGCGACCGGGCTTTTTAATATAGACCTTGCCGGACGACGCCACAGGCCGCTCAAACCCTTCAATCTTGGTTTTCTGAGAAAAGTCGGCCTGAAGATCCTTCGTTTTCTCGTATCGCGCTTGCAGCTGTTTGACGACTTCACGGACCTCTTGCAAGGCCTTTTCATCGATCGGTCCGTCTGCCGCCCAAGCCGGCAAAGCCAATAGGACACTTAATGGAACGGCAAGCCACCAGCGCATCATACTTCCGCCGCACCAACCGGGCCGCGCCGTCCAAGCACCTCCCGACGCCCATCGCGACCCGCGGCCCCCACAATGCCTTCCGATTCCATCTGCTCAATCATACGCGCTGCCCGGGGATAGCCGACCCGCAGTCGTCGCTGGATCAGTGAAGCCGAAGCCTGCCCCGTCGACAGCACCAGTTCTTTCGCTTGCTCGTACACCTCGTCTTTCGCCTCTTCCTCAGCCGCCTCCTCCAACTTGAGGGACTGCAGCTCCTGGTTATAGATCGGCAAGGCCTGTTTCTTCACAAATTCCACCACCGAGCGGACGTCGTCATCCGACACAAAGGACCCATGTAGACGCGCGAGGCGTCCGGTTCCGGAGGCCAAGTACAGCATATCTCCACGACCGAGGAGAGCCTCCGCTCCGTTCGCATCAAGAATGGTTCGCGAGTCGGTCTTCGACGAGACTTGGAACGCAATGCGTGCTGGGAAATTCGCTTTAATCAAGCCGGTCAGCACATCGACGGATGGACGCTGAGTGGCCAACACCAGATGAATGCCGGACGCCCGGGCCATCTGCGCAAGTCGGGCAATCTTGTCTTCCACATCTTTCGGAGCGACCATCATGAGATCCGCTAGTTCGTCGATCATGACGACGATAAACGGCAGCGGTTCCGGCGGCGTCGGTTTCGGCTGCATGCAACCCCGTTCCCCCTCGGCGATTGAGGTTTCACCAGCGGAGAGACGCTCTTCTTCAGAGAGAAATTTCATCGGAAGCTCAGTCTGCTCGACGCTCGGTGCGTTACTTTCAGCAAACACCTCGTGCAAACCGGCGACCTTTCGATTGTACGCATCAATGTTCCGCACACCGGCTTCCGCCAGCAGCTTATACCGCCGCTCCATCTCAGCGACGACCCATCCCAGGCCTCTTGCGGCTGACTTGGGGTCCGTAATCACCGGCCGCAAAAGATGTGGAATGCCTTCATACGATTGGAACTCGAGCATCTTCGGATCAATGAGCAACAGTTTCACTTCACTCGGCTTGGCGGAAAAGAGGATACTGAGTAGCATCGTGTTCAGGCTGACACTCTTCCCAGCTCCCGTCGCCCCGGCCACCAAAAGATGCGGCATCGCCTTCAAATCTGCCGTGCTGGGCGCACCAAAGATATCCTTACCCAGCGCCAGTGTGAGCCTGGATCGTGCCCGCCGAAAGGCCTCGCTCATGACGACTTCTTTCAGGGATACCGTTTCTCGAGACCGGTTCGGCACCTCGATGCCGACCACGGATTTCCCCGGTAACGGGGCAACGATGCGTAAACTCGTCGCCTTCAGCGCCAGCGCCAGGTCGTCGGCCAGATTCACAATGCGGGCGACCTTCGTGCCGGGCCCCGGCTCAAATTCGTACATGGTAACGACGGGGCCGGGCCTCACCTCCGTCACAATGCCCTCAATGCCGAAACTCAGCAATGCGCGTGACAAGATCTCGGACTGTGCTTTGAGTTCCTCATCCGACATCCGATCCATCGGGCCAGAGGGATCACTTAACAGAATCTCCGGGTCAGGCAGCTGATAGTTTTCGGACTCAGCTGTCGCAACAACCACTTCCGACTCAGTCGTTTGCGCGTCCCATGTCGGGATTGTGACAGGGAATGGCTGGATGATGGGACCTGGAGGAGTCTGAGTTGGGGTCAGCTCCAACTCCTCGATCCCGTCAGTGCCTGGCTCCTCTCCTCGAGCGACGGCCGCTGGCTTGGACAACCTGGCTCGTAACCGTCGATTGCCGATCTCTTTCTCCACCTCAATTGATCGCTCCGGCATCACCGCGAACACCCCTTCGCGGAGAGTGGCCCAATGTTCCGGCATCCGACGTACGGCTTCCGCCAAGGACAGAGGGGTTGTTAGCAAGAGGGAGACCAGGAATCCTGTGATGACCAGAATATGGGCCCCGGTTCCGGCAAAGACGGCACGGAGTCCCTCGGCGATGGTCTGGCCAACGACACCACCGCCCATCCCGCGGGAAATCATCCCGCTGGTCAGGGTTGGAACCCCCGTCGTTTCAAGATGCAGAAAGGCGCTCAAGAAGAAGACTGCGGCTAAGGAGCTGGCGGCCGTCCGCAGCGTAAGACTCACCGGAACCTGAGAGAAACATCGAACTCCCAACCGCCCCAGCAGCACAGGAAAGAGATAGGCCGCTCCACCGATACCAAAAAAGAACCCACCGGCCAACAACGCACCGAACGAACCAATGAGATTGCGTGGCGGATCGGCATCCGGCACACCAGCCGCCAGCATCTTCGCCTCTCCTGGCACAAACGACAGGAAGCTCAAGAGCATCAGCAGACTCAGCGCGATCAAGATTACGCCGATCACTTCTCGCTGAATATGAGAAGGGGGAGATGGGGCGCGGCGGGCTTCTCCCCGCTTCGCCGAGGTGGTGGCACCCATAGAACGAATGCTAACACAGGGGCAGGGTCATTTCAAACGAACGCGCATCTGAGTCACCGGCAGTCCCAGCGTGCCTGTCAGACCAATCGACCCGTCACAATGGAGCCGATGGCGCTGTGTGCCGAATGATCTTGCCTTCCACCAGATAGACAACCAACTCAGCGATGTTGGTGGCATGATCGGCCACTCGCTCGAGGGATTTGGCGATAAAGCTCAACCGAATGGCGCGTGAAATCGTATGCGGATTTTCCATCATGAAGGAGAGGAGTTCACGAAACAACTGTTCCATGAGATCATCGACGAAGTCATCATCCCCGATGACTTTCCGAGCCAGAATGGCATCTTCCTTGACGAAGGCATCGATGCTTTCCTTCACCATGACCCGCGCGAGGCTCCCCATCCGTGGGATATCGATGTAGGGCTTGAGTTGAGGCTCTTCG
This sequence comes from Nitrospira sp. CG24B, assembly GCA_002869845.2. Lineage (GTDB taxonomy): Bacteria > Nitrospirota > Nitrospiria > Nitrospirales > Nitrospiraceae > Nitrospira_D. Next base: position 223,243 of record NEWS02000007.1, read on the forward strand.
TTCAGTTCGATCGCGCGCTCACAGATACTTTCTGACAGGTCACTGATACGTTCGAGCTCAGTGGACAGTTTCATGGCCGTCGTCACCAACCGCAGATCGCGCGCCGCCGGCTGGTGGAGTGCCAACAACTCAATGCAGGCTTCGTCGATCTCCACATCCATCGCATTCACTTTATGGTCTCGCTCGATCACGCGGCAGGCCAGGGCCGCATCTCGCGTCACCAATGCGGTCAACGCCTTATCGATTTGGTCTTCTGCGAGACCAGCCATTCGCGCCAGCTTCGTCTTGAGTTCGGCAAGTTCTTCGTCGAAATGTCGGTGTTGAGCCATAGCGTCACCCAAATCGTCCAGTGATGTAGTCTTCCGTCTGCTTCTTCGAAGGGTTCGTGAACAGCTGCTTCGTGAGACCATATTCGACTAATTGGCCGAGATACATGAACGCGGTCCGATCGGATACCCGGGCAGCCTGCTGCATGTTGTGCGTCACAATGACGATCGTCAACTCTTTCTTCAACGAAAACAGCAACTCTTCGATGATGCCGGTAGCGATCGGATCTAAGGCGGAGCAGGGTTCATCCATCAAAAGCACATCCGGCTTGACGGCGAGAGCCCGCGCAATGCAGAGACGCTGCTGCTGACCGCCGGACAAGCCAAGTGCACTTTTATGGAGTCGGTCCTTTACTTCCTCCCATAAGCCGGCTCCTCGGAGACTTCGCTCGACGATCTCTTCCAACACCGCCCGATTCTTCAATCCTTGCAGCCGCGGACCGTACGCAACATTTTCATGGATTGATTTGGGGAACGGGTTGGATTTTTGAAACACCATGCCCACACGTTTTCGAAGATCAGTGATATCAATCAACGGATTGAAGATATCTACGCCGTCGATGAGGATATTTCCTTCATGCCTCGCGCCTTCGATGAGGTCATTCAAACGATTCATGCAGCGGAGCAGCGTCGATTTCCCGCATCCTGATGGCCCAATGAAGGCAGTCACTTGGTTTTCTGGAATATCCAAATCAACTTTGAACAGGGCCTGGACCGGCCCATAGAAAAAGTTGAAGCCCTGCACCCGAAGTTTCGACTTCCCCTGAGCACTGGGCTGAGGCGTCACGTTGGAATCATGTGGGTCCATGCGCTCCATCTCCAGTGAGGACACAGCGGGTGAGAGGGTAGAAACACCGGACGTCACGTCAAACTGCTGACCCAGCATATTTCCTCCTCATTCGATTTCGCAAGAGGATGCCCGTGAGGTTAAGCGTCACCACCACCAGAATCAACACCAATGTGGTCACATAGACCATCGGCTTGGCAGCTTCCACATTGGGCGATTGGAACCCCACGTCATAAATATGAAACCCCAAATGCATGAACTTTCGGTCCAGGTGAATAAACGGCCACGTCCAGTCGATCGGCATAGCCGGCGCCAGTTTGACGACGCCGGTCAACATCAAGGGCGCCACCTCGCCCGCGGCACGAGCCATGGCCAGGATCAGTCCGGTCAAGATGCCTGGAAGCGCCGTGGGAAGCACCACCTTCCATATGGTTTCCCATTTGGTCGCGCCCAAGCCAATCGACCCTTCTCGATACTCCCTCGGCACAGCTGCCAGTCCCTCTTCCGTTGCGACGATCACGACAGGAACGGTCAACAGCGCCAGTGTCAATGAGGCCCACAGAATTCCACCCGTGCCGAACGTGGGAGTGGGCAGCCGATCAGAAAACCACAGCGCATCCAGCGTGCCCCCGACGCCATACACGAAAAACCCCAACCCGAACACACCGAACACGATCGAGGGAACCCCGGCGAGATTATTGACGGCGATACGAACAATCCGCACAATGACTCCCTGGCGGGCATACTCCCTGAGATACAATGCACCGATGACACCAAAGGGGGTCACGACGAAGCTCATGATCATCACCATCAGAACCGTGCCGAAAATGGCTGGGAAAATCCCACCCTCCGTGTTGGCTTCTCGTGGCTCGGTGGTCAGCACCACCCAGACATTGCCGGCATAGACCCACACCTTCTCCAACTTCGAAAGGTCGTTCGGGCGCAAGACTCGCATGACTTGGCCGAGCGCCATGGACTTTTCTCTGCCGTTGGCATCGACAACGAGCAACATATACGTACTCTCTGCCTCACTCGATGCCGCCTGTCGAAGCAGTGCCGGGAGGGACTGCCATACGGCCTCCGATCCTTCAGCCACAGTCTGATCTTCCTTGACCAGCGTCTGGAGCCGTCCATAGAAGTTCCCCCACTCGCGCCGCTCCACCATCACGAGATCGGCCGGTGTGGCTCGTTCGACGATCTGATCGGTGTTGATCCACCGATAGTCGAGCCCGTACAAGTCGCGATTGCCGATCTTCATCCTGATTCGCGGAATTCCTTTCGGACTCACTTCTTCGCCGGCCAACTGACCGATCACATGTTTTCCGTCCTTCAGCGTCAATTCGACGAGATCAGCCGGCCAAAAATACCCGAACCCGTTGAGGAGGATGAGCACCAGAAGCCCACCGATCATGAGGAGCGAGATGGACAGCCCAGCCCCACAGCTCCAAATAAAGAGCTCTCCGCTCGCCATGAAATGTTTGAGCCACAGTTTCATCGAATCAGTCGTGTCCAGTTACGGAAACCCAAGCCAACTAAAATTGGCTATATTTCTCCCTGAGTCGCTGTCGAACCAGCTCCGCTACCGTATTGAGCAGAAAAGTCGCGATAAAGAGGAGCAACCCCGCCAAAAAGAGTGTGCGATACAAGGTCCCACCATGCGGCGCTTCAGGGATCTCCACGGCGATATTCGCGGACAGGGTTCGAAACCCGTTGAAGAGGCTCCAATCCATAATCGGCGTATTGCCGGTTGCCATCAGCACGATCATGGTCTCGCCAACAGCCCGGCCGAACCCGATCATCAATGCCGAGAAGATGCCTGGGCTGGCCGAGATCAGAACGAGATGGGTGAGCGTTTGCCACCGTGTGGCCCCGAGGGCCAAGGACCCGGCGATCAGATTCTTTGGCACATTGGAGAGTGCTTCTTCAGAAATGCTGTAGATGATGGGAATGATGGCAAATCCCATGGCCACCCAGACTACGATGGCGTTGCGCTGATCATAATTCAGACCGAGATGAGTCTGGAGCCAGGGTTTAAAATGACCATCGAACAAGAAGGACTCCCACCACGCGTTGGTCTCAAGGCACCCCCAGACCACGGCGATGATGATCGGCATCATGAGCAGCGCCTCCGCACCAGGCCGCACACGGTGCTTGAGGGAGGCAGGGAGCAAGAGAAAGAGTACGCTGGAAAGGGCAATGACCAAGGGCATCACCAAGACCATCCCCGTCATGGCGGGAAAGCTCCGCTCCAGGACCGGCGCAAACCAGAGGCCGGCCAGAAATCCAAGCACCACGGTGGGCAGCGCGGCCATGATTTCAATTGTAGGCTTGATCTTAGCCCGGAGATTCGGATGCATGAACATGGCGGTGTAGATGGCGGCTAAGACCGCCAATGGCACCGCCAGGAGTACGGCATAGATGGTGCCCTTAATGGTTCCAAAGATTAACGGGGTTAAGCTGAACTTGGCCTCAAAGTCGTCCGATCCACTCGATGATTGCCAGACTAGTTCCGGCCGATCATAGCCCTCATACATCACGGGAGAGAACAAGGTAGCCAAGGTGATTTCCGGATAGGGGTTTGAAATGTGGTAATGCACCAGACGATTATTTTCGGCGAGACTGACCAGGCCATCCGCCTTGGGAGAAAAATAGGTACTGCGGAGTGCCCCCTGTTGTGGAGCAAGTGTCAGCAACGTTTGTTCCGACGTCGAATGGTGCAGACGGATTTCTCCCCCGGCATCGGTCGTGATGAATCCCTTATCGCGCTGGGAAATCGTGATGTCGGTGACCGCACTCTGATGAGGGACAAACCGATGGATACGTGTCATATGGGTCGTATTCGTCGCGGCATGTTCCCGCACAGGCATCCACACGGCAATCTGCCCGGATGCGTCGCCGACCACAAGACTCCGGTCACTCATCAAATAGGCCAGTGCGGTAATCGCCTCGTTTCCTTCAGAAGCCTGACTGATCTCAACAAGACCGGGCTTCGCCGGTTCCCGGAGGTCGAAATGATAGACTTTACCGTCTTCCGTACCGACAGCGAGAAGTTCGGCACGACCCGCGAGTGTGATTGCCGTCACCCGACCAGAGATGCTGGATGTGAGATCGACCTGTGTGATCGACGCCACAACAGTTCCATCGGGACGGGATGCGGTTCGACTTGTGGTGAGCCAAAGATGCTGGTCTTGAAGTAGCGCGGCAATCCGAACGTCGGAATCCGTGCTCTGGTAGGCTATCTTGGTGATTGGTTGTGGAGTTGGTGCCGCAACCATTGGAGTCCCCACCGTGACGGACGGGACGATCGAACGTTCGTTCCCTTGGAAGTCCTGAGTAAATTCAATCGTCACAGGAATGACGCGGCCGTCTTCCGTGCCCATGGCGAGCCGGTGCCCCTTCCCCAATGCTCGAGCGAGCGCTGTGACCGAACCATCCGGCAACAAACCGCGCGAAGGAATCTTTGATATGGCCGACGTTGTCTCTCCTAAATAGACAAACTCCAATGAGTCACCGCGCAGGACATAGGCGAATTCTTGATGTTCATCAATACCGATAAGTGCTGACGTCGAGAGACGCTCAAGCAGAGCGAGTGCAACCGGCTCAGTCGAGGTCGCGTGAGGAGACTGAAAAAGCGGGATGACTTCCTTGACCAGAAATACGCACATCCCGATGATGCAGAGGATAATACTGATCCCACCGGTCTTGATGACGACATTGGTGAATCTATCCGTGATTGATCTGATTTGGCGACGGCTGAAGAGTCCGCCCACAAGGGCCGGGGTCGGAACGGAACCCCGTCCTGGGGAGGGCTCTCCTTGAAGCACCGGGATCGGAGTGAATGGTGGTACGTTCATACTCGAACCGTGACTACTCTCTCCGTTGTTGCCGCTTCGCCATCCGCCGAGTATGTCTCATAGGATAGTGACCGCCTACACACTGTTCACTGCTGCTCCTCACTGACAACTCAGTTGAAACCTATTCTACTTTTGGCAATTCCTTTTCAATCACGCTCTGCGGGAGTGGAAAGAAACCATCCTTGATGACGATGGCTTGCCCTTCCTTGCTATAAATAAACTTGATGAACTCCTTCACGAGCGGATCAAGCGGCTTGTTCGGAGCTTTATTGACGTACACCAACAAATGCCGCCAGAGGGGATAGGACCCGTTCATGGCATTGGTCTGTGTGGGAGCCACAAAGGGTGCCCCCTCCTTTTCAGCCAACGGAAGTACTCGCACCCCGGAGGTTAAGTAGCCAATCCCGCTGTAGCCGATGCCGGACTGATCTTCCGTGATACCCTGCACCACGGAGGCAGAACCTGGCTGCTCTTTGACTTCATCTTTAAAGTCACCGTTCTTGAGCGCAAACTCCTTGAAAAATCCGTAGGTGCCGGATGCTGAGTTACGGCCATAGATGCTGATCGGAGAGGTCGCCACTTCGCCCGTCACCCCCAGCTGATCCCACCGTTCGAGGGTTTGTGACGCGCCAAATCGGCGGGTCTTCGAGAAGATCGCGTCGACCTGCGCCATCGTGAGTCCTTGGACAGAGTTGTCCTTATTGACATAGACGGCCAGCGCATCGATGGCGACGGGAAATGCGGTGGGCTTGTACCGGAATTTTCTTTCGAAGGAATCCATCTCGGTATTTTTCATCGCACGGGACATTGGGCCCAGCTGCGCGGTCCCTTCAATCAGGGCCGGAGGTGCAGTGCTCGATCCCTTGCCTTCGATTTGAATTTTGACGCTTGGATATTGCTTGCGAAATCCTTCGGCCCACAACGTCATGAGGTTGTTGAGCGTGTCCGAACCGATGCTATTCACATTCCCTGATACCCCGCTGACTTTGAGGTACCCCTTCAAGGCCGGATCCAGCACGATGGCGTCGTCGGCATGGGCCGATGGGATTGCAGAAACAAGAGCCCCAAGAAGGGCGATGCAGGTGAGACCAGACTTGGCAGCCGATATGTTCATAAACAGTCCTTTCGTAATCACCAACTTATCCCTCTCAGCACAATAACCCTGTTATATTGCGACTACATTACGCGAATGTTACAGACGTGTTACAAAGCAAGCACCCTAGCTTGAACGACCTTGATTAAAGGGGCAGGCTGTGACCTGCCCCTAGTCATCATCAGAAGTTAAACTGCATCTGCGTCCGGACAATATCCCCTTCACGGATGTTATAGGGTGCAGTTTGCGTATCGGTACGTCTGCTTCGGGCATAGGCAATCGTGAACTCTAAGGACTTCGCGATTTGCCACTCCATCCCGACTTCCCATTCCCGAACCACATTGAATGGAGAATTGGTCCGATGCTTCTTTCCGCCGCTGTATTCTTGGTATCGGACATAGGGAATCAGGGTGGTCATCCAGGGCTTATTCACATCCCACTTATACATCCCCTGGACGTAGCCGCCCTGGATATCACCTTCTTGAATGGCTGTTCGTGTTGCATTCAATTCCGGCCCATGGCCCCAATTCCATTCCGCTTGGAAACCGATTGGTTGCGGATACAGCACGAAATGGACGCCGACTCGCTCATCAAGGATATTCCCATTATTTTCTCGTATGGGAGTTGCCGCGAGACCAGTACCCGAAGCCGCCCCAACATTGAACGCCCCACGATACGCATCGACACCGAACTGAATAATCTGCCCGTAGGGCAACTCCATGGGATAGGTGGCATGGAGGACGATATGTTTATTATCATTACGCTCGTTGACATTGATGGTCTGACCATTGTAGACCCCGACGCCTAAGACGCCGTAGTCCCCGGATCCCTTGAGGCCAGAGTCAACCAGCTTTCTGAATAATTTCTTAGTCTCAGCCGGCGTGTAATAGATGAAGAAGCCGAGATCCCGTTCGCCCTGCACCGCACTGTTGATCCCATCGCTTCGGTCGAAGGCCAGCCGACTTTGACTAGACTGCAGAGTTTCAAAGCCAAACGGAACTTTTGACTGCCCTACACGAACCCGTAATTCCTTTTCTGCGAAGAACAGAAACGGTACGGGCAGAAAAACATCGGCATAGTAGTCGCGAAGCTGGACAAAGTGATTGCTCTGATCCCCTGTCGTGCCAGGCACAGTACCTGCAAATTCAGGCTGAATATAGATGGACAGCCAATCCGTCACGTCGCCTGATATGACAAGACGGGCTCGGCGGAATGCGAAGCCTGTATCATCCCGAATGGTGTTATCGTATTCACTCCGTATCGATTTATCTCCGGGAAGGTAGCTATAACGAGCTTGCACGTAACCACGAATGCTGATCTTGTCGAACCATTTCTTGATCGCGGCCCTCTCGGCAATAATTGCATCGTCTCGCTCATGCTCGGCCTTGAGCTTGAGCCATTCTTCTTTCGTGATTTGTCCCTTCTCGTACAGAAGATCTTCCACGCTGGCTTGAGCCGGATTGGTCTGAAAGAGCAACCCAAGACCGAAGACACACGCGGCAACCGCAAACCACCATCGCTTCATTCGATTACCTCCCTCTAGTTGGTCATGTTTCGGATACCTGGCGAGGTATAGTTCAACAGCGTTAAGATAGTGCTACGGGATTGTTGCAGATTTGTTAAATCGACGATGGCCTGGCTAATGGCAACGACTCACGCAAAAGGTGAGCTGCTGCAACCAGTCCAAGAGGGAAGTCCGCTGCGGATGAACGAATCATTGAACACACGCGACCAGCACCATACTGAACCGCCTCTCTGGTCGATGGCTGTAGCAGTGCTCGTTATCCTCGGTGCCCCGCTGGTTCTCTACTCTTTCGCTCCGACTGGCCCTATTCGAGAAGGGGACACCGCGTTCTCAGAGGGTGAACAGCAGGTGCAGATCCGTCACGCAGCGACCGATCAATCGGGTAAGACGGACAACACGTGTTTACTTGATCCGAACAGTCCGTTGATCATCCTTCACGCTTCAACCGACCAGGGAGATGGCTCGATCATTGCGCATGTTCAAGGCAACCCCACTGACGAATGGCCTTTTTGCCCCGTACATGCCGAGGTGATACTGAAAACCCATCAGATATTCCAGAAGCCCGCGGTCTTTAGGACGGTACGAGAGATCTTGGTCGGATGGTTCAGTCGATGAGAGAGGTGCCGTTACCCTTTTAGGCGCTGAGCAAATTGCTTTCGGAACTTTGCAACTTTTGGACCGACCACAAACTGGCAGTAACCCTGAAGGGGATTTCGAGCAAAGTATTCCTGATGATAAGACTCCGCCTCATACCACTGACTGACTGATACGACCTGCGTGACGATGGGAGCATCGTAGAGTCTTTCGGTCGTAAGAGATTTAATGAGATTCTCAGCGGTTTGCTGCTGTTCCGGGGACGTGTAGAAAATCGCCGATCGATACTGGGTGCCTGTATCATTTCCTTGCCGGTTGAGGGTCGTGGGATCGTGAATGAGGAAAAATATTTCGAGGAGTTCCTTGTAGGTGATCACGCGGGGATCAAAGGCCATTCGTACCGCTTCGGCATGGCCTGTCTGCCCCCCACACACTGCTTCATAACTGGGGCGATCTAGATTACCCCCAATATACCCAGACTCGACCGATTCCACCCCCCTGACCTGGTCAAAGACAGCCTCAAGACACCAAAAACAGCCGCCTGCAAGAATAGCGACTTCCTGCTGAGGTAAGATTGATCGTGATTCGATGCCCATTGTGTGATCGGTCGAGTGGATGACAAGATTCTTCCTGCAGGCGAAGACCGACTACTCCTCATCTTCCTCAATATCCTCAATCCCTTCATAACTCATTTCAGGGAAAGCCGCCGACGCCTTTTCACAGGCGGTTTCAATCATCTCTTCCGCATCTTCCGCCGAATCGGCATCGACCAAGAACTTCACGGTGATTGCATACCTCTGTTCCACCCCCGACTCCTTTCTCTATCCTCATGCCATGAGTTTTCCATTGGGACCTCGGTCGCTCTGTACTTTCCGACAGTTACGGTAGCCATGTCAACCGTGTTCAGGGTCAGGATAGCGCCTGCACAACGCATACGGCCACACTGCAGAGTGAGAGAACGACGAGATCTCATCGAGCAGAATTTCAGGAAATACTTACGAGAGAGGACCTGTGCAGGCTGGAGCGATTGGAAAAGAAGTTACTCGTCCTGTTCAAGTTCGGAGAGTATCGTCTTGAGCTTCGCCAGCTCTTCTGGACTGATACGCGAAAAGGCAATCCCAAAACTATTGCCATCGACCCAACGCACCGTGGCTTCATCGATTCTCAATGGCCAATCCAGGCCTGGAATGTGAAGTCGACATTCGAACCTCGTACCTTGCTCCACCTTGATGTCGCTTTCGATCCTACACCCACCGATGGAAATATCCAGAGTTCTTCCCTGCCCCTCCTGCTTTTGCCCCGAGAAGGTGCTGCGAAATTGGGTGGTGAACCTTGGCTGGACCCGCCGATCCTCTGGCAGAGGTTTGACCGGAGTCTGATCAGAGGGTTTTGACTTGAAGAGTGAACTGAGCTTCTTCAACGATGAAATCCTTCGCTCAACCTCATCATGTGGGAGCACTCCATCCGACCTTTTCGAACCCTAGTGAAGAACTGGTCCTCTTCGCGAATTGATCTCTTCATGAAATACCCTACTTCTTGATGGAAAGAAGCATGTGGCCGCGGCGGTTCTGTTGATAGCAGGGCTCATCCCGATCAAAGCAGAAGGGACGCTCCTTTCCATATGAGACAATCGCCACCTGCTTGGGATTTGCCCCAACTTCCGCCAAATAGCTCCGAGCAGCCTTGGCGCGTTTGTCGCCCAACACCATGTTGTAATCGGTCGTGCCTCGCTCGTCACAGTGCCCTTCAATCTTCAGCGTGGCGCCTGGATGGTCCTTAAGATACGCCGCGTCGTGATTGAGCGCTTCCATACCGGGCTCCGACAAGGTCCACTGGTCATACCCAAAGAACACATCCTGCATCCCCGCCTCCACGGCATCCTTTTCTTCTTGTGTCAATTCCGCACGCTGATGCGCGCTGCGCCCAGACGGGTTCATTGAGGTCGAGTATCCGCCTTGCCCAAGTCGCTCCTCTGACGGATTACGGGAGAACCCACTCAATTCTCCGCTGGGGCCTCCTCTCGACATATTGGGGAGCTTCGCAGCCCCGCTCTCCGCATCACCTGCCCCCTCAGACTTAAGCCATTTTGTGTTACAGCCTTGGGTTGACAACAAAATTAATCCCATCGCCACCACCGCTCCGGACTTCGCAATTACTCTATTCATACCTCTTCCCCTCCATATGACATCCCGATCCAGTGGCTCAATCGATTCAGTGGTAATTACCGTTGTACTGATAACCTTGCGTGAGGCTTGCCGGTTGCCTTCTTGCACACAAAATAAATATAGCACCGCTGTTGAAAAGGGACGCTTTAGCAGAAGCCTAGCCGATGAATGACAGGATGCCTAATAAATTCAAATATTTGGCCGGGCGACGGGGAAAGATTGTCTGACTAGACAGAGAACTAAAATTGGGCCAGCACGAATACGAGAAACATGAGGGGGAGAGAAGAGAGAGGCCGATCAAGCACCACCGGTAGCTTAATCGGACGGACCCCTCTCTTGCTCAGCGGGATCCTTTCCGATCAGACCAACGGATCGGTTGCAATACTGCTCCTAACCCAGCCATCGCACCGATCAACAACAGCATGGCTAGTGCAATCACGAGGAAAAATGCTGCTCTCATGTCGTGCAAAATGGGGATCATAGTACCTCCCTCTGCTTGCTCGATTCATTGACTGCGCCATCCGCATTCACAAACCCAGGGACTCGCCGGGTCCATCTTCTCAAGTGGTCTTCCACAACAGGGGCATTCTCTGGTCCAAGCACACCGCTTCTTCTGTTCAGAGTATACCGCTCCAAACGTTGCTCGTGTTCTATATCGGCTAAACCACGGCACGGGATAACCTCTTTTACGCATAGATTTTATAGTAGATGAAAGTCCATCACGGTTCTATCCAGCTTTCGTGGAATGACCAGCAAAACCCGCATAGCCCAACTCATTGGAAATGCATATAAATATGATTCATTATTTGGTACATACCAGCAGAAATTGAGGCTGCAACCCACTGATTCGAGGGCTTATCTAAGCGATTCAGCCATCAAAATCGCACCTACTAGGAAGGCTACACAGGCAGATGAATGAAAAGCAAGGTGGGAATGACGCACCCTACGGCTATCGAGAATGGGGGAAAAATTTGCAATCCAGCTTAGATCAAGACGGTACTCTGCCCAAGAGACATACTCCTCTCAATCCTGAACGATTTACCGCTTTCCCCGTCTTGTCCACGCCACATCCTAAAACAGCGGCTTCTTCCCGCCGGCTTTGATGATGGCGTGGCGAAAGGCTTTCGAAAGACTGTCTAAAGATGCCATATCACAGACGGGAATATAGATTTCTCCCTTCCTTTCCCCCGGTCTGTCTTTGGGGGCATGATCCTCATACACAAGCTCCTCAAGGCTCGTCACAGCCAATTTTCCGGTTTTTAGTTCGTGCATGGGCTTGCCTGATATCGCGAGAGACGCCAGCCACTCGGTCACACAGCCCCCCCGCGCGCAGCGCAATCGAACTCCATAGAGATCGATGTTCTCACCCTCCTGCTCCGAGCTCACATTTGGAGACAGTGCGTTCAAGTCAAACTCCTGAATCCTTTCTACGGGTGATTGAAGTCCAAATATCCCGCTCAATTTCCTGTGTTCATTGAGCCGTGTCACAATTTTGAGAGCTGATGGAGGCATCACCACCACATCGACCTTCGCCATTCTATCCATATGCCAGAGAGATCCGTCCTTGGCGATCATAGGTTGCAAACCGCTGCGCATTGTTCCACATGCTTCCCATGTGTCTCTGATAAATACTACCGTCTCTTCAAGCGAGGGTCCGTCTGTGCCGGGTGCGTCATTCGATATCGCCCATGCACTCGGCAGACTCGTCATCAGGACGAAGATGTAGGGCACTAGTCTCCCAACCTGGAACTTTGTCATCATGTTGCCACCTCACAAGCCTGTGACGTGAAATGCGATCCTAAATCTATTCTTAATCTGACCAGAGAATAGGCTCTGCGAGAATCGATGCTCCGCATGATCAAATCTGATCTGCACACCATTCACTGCCTGCTTGGTCTTACCCTGACTGGGCAACAAGAAATCGATCTCAACCATAACTTAGCTCGTGCGCTACTTCAGTAAAGAGCGAACCAGGTTTCCGTGAAGCGAGAGATAGGGCACAGCTCGATCATGATATCGGCAGGCTCGACGAAGAAGTCTCCTTACTCTGGGTTAGGGGCTTGCAGCCCCCGCACAATCAACGTGGCAGGGCAACTCGGGAAGATCCGGTAACTTGTTGAATTATTGGTGCGCCCGGCAGGAATTGAACCTGCGACCTACGGGTTCGAAGCCCGGCGCTCTATCCAACTGAGCTACGGGCGCAGCAGGAGTACATGAATCACGTTAGGGCGAGACTTGTCAAGGTTCAGAGAGCCTACCAAGGGAACTAGAGTCGTGCCAGAATCTCATCAGCAACTTGCGTGGCGGATTTTCCATTGGTCTCAATGATGTAATCAGCAGCGGCTTGATACTTTGGCGTCCGTTCACTCAATGGGGCCGCCATAGGCGTATCGATGAGACCAGGATTCACCACATTGCAGCGAATTCCTTCCTTCGCATACTCGACGGCCAGCGCGCGCGTCAAGGCGTCAAGCGCCCCTTTGGATGCCGTATAGGCGGCTAAGCCAGAGAGACCGACTAGACTGGCAATTGACGAGATATTGATGATCGAGCCTCGTCCTTGTTTCAGCATGTGGGGGATGACGGCTCGTGTCATGCGGAAGACCCCGGTTAAATTGATATCCAGTACGTTTGCCCAAACGGCATCATCAGTTTCGTGGAGCCGCTTCCCAAACTCACCGATCCCCGCGTTGTTGACCAGAATGTCGATCCGCCCAAAACTATCAAGCGCTCGACGGACGACATCCAGCACATGGGTTTCGTCCGTCACTGAACCAGCAACTCCGAGTACTTTTCCCTTGTTGTGTCGGATGACACTTGCCACACGATCCACTTCTTGCTGCCGACGTCCCGTGATGACAACCGAGGCTCCCTCCTCGGCAAAACGTTTTGCGATGGCTTCGCCGATTCCGGCATTACCTCCCGTCACTACGGCTACTTTGCCTTCTAACCTATTCATGCGTTCAATTCCTCTTCTGCTTCATCGGAAAGATCTTCCCGGTCTCCGCCCGGAGGAGCCTCTCTTCCAACCAGCGAACAGAGCAGCCCTGGCTCCACCTTTCTGGCTACGGTGATAAATCCAGAATGAGCGACCATGCGATGATCAGGCCGCACGCTCCTGCCCTGTACAGACCAGGTTCGGAGCAACGTTTCAAACGTTTCGATCATCCCGAACACCGTTGCCCGTTCAAGCGCCTCGACCGTTTGTACGACTTGGGGCACGGTGGGGACAAAACTCAGATAGATCCCGCCGGATCGCAGTGCGGTGGCTGCATGCGGGACTACCTGCCAAGGCTCAGGTAAATCGAGCACGACACGGTCGAAGGGAATTCCATCGTCAAGCAGATCAATACCTTCATAGGTATTCTTCCGCAATGCCGACAGGTTCGGCACAGGACCCATATAGCGATCAATATTCAGGAGTGCGGTGCGGGCAAAATCCTCCCGCATTTCATAGGTCACCACCAACCCTCGTGGCCCGACTGCTCGCAAGAGCGCCATGGTCAGCGCGCCTGAACCGGTTCCGGACTCGAACACCCGCGCACCCGGATAGACATCCGCCCACATGGGAATCAGCGCGAGGTCTTTCGGATAGAGCACTTGAGCGCCCCGCGGCATTTTCAGCACGTAGTCTCCGAAGGTCGGCCGGACCGCCAACATCTTTTTCCCGCCCGATAGAACGACAATGGTCCCATCCGGCCGCCCGATAATCGCGTCGTGAGCGATCTTCTGACCGCTGAATTGATAGGTGTCGCCAGCCTTCAACGTAAGGGCATACTGGCGCCTTTTGTGATCGACCAGATGGATGCGTTCGCCGCTTGATAATTGAGACATGCCGCGCATTCTAGGGGGTTCGTTCCGAAGTTTGCAACCAACAGCCATTTCGTGACAGCATGAGAAAAGTAGAATTTCTCGATCTACTCGCTGTTCATACCTTCGGCGCTTTTAGCGCCTTGCGCGCATGGAGTTCACAATGCGTGGCACCGTGCCTCCGTACAGAGCTCTACGCAGACAGATTCTCGCAGTGGTGTGCCTTATCCTCATGGGCACTCCAGCCTATGCCGGTGACATCGTCGTCGCCAGTTATGAAGGTGTAATCAACCCGGTCGCTGCGGAGTACCTGCACGACGCCCTGGATTTTGCACACTCGTCGGGTGCCCAGGCTCTGATCTTGAAACTCGATACGCCTGGAGGATTGGACACCTCTATGCGCCTGATGATCAAAGAGATGACCGGTTCGCCTCTCCCCGTGATCGTGTTCGTCGCTCCCTCGGGAGGCCGAGCTGCCTCTGCGGGAGTCTTCATTACGATGGCCGCCCATGTCGCCGCCATGGCACCCGGAACCAACATCGGAGCCGCGCATCCAGTCGCAATGGGCGGCGGTGAGATAGACAGCACGATGAAGGAGAAAGTTGAAAACGATGCGGCGGCTTACATCAAGAGTATCGCGGAGCAGCATGGGCGGAACGTAGCATGGGCCGAAGATGCGGTTCGAAAGAGTGTATCCGCCACAGAGCAAGAAGCCTTAAAACTCAAGATCATCGATATGGTGGCTGAGAACATTCCCGCACTCTTACAGCAGCTGAACGGGAGAAAGATCGTCCTTTCTACGGGGTCAATCACGTTCTCAAGCGAGGCCGTCACGCTTCGTGAATTCCCGATGGGAACGCGTCTGGAATTGCTCAAGGCGTTGAGCGACCCCAACATCGCCTATCTCCTGATGTCCATTGGAACCATTGGAATCATGGCCGAACTGTACAGCCCTGGGGCTATCCTACCCGGGATCATCGGTGCCATCAGTTTGATCCTGGCTTTCTATGGAGCTATCCTCCCCGGGATCATCGGCGCCATCAGCTTGATCCTAGCCTTCTATTCGCTCCAATCGCTCCCCGTGAACTATGCAGGTGCCCTCCTTGTGATACTCGGCATCGTGTTTCTCTTGCTTGAAATTTCAGTGACCAGCTATGGAGTACTCGCACTTGGCGGATTGGCTGCCATGACTTTAGGTGGCCTCCTCCTCATCAAGAGTGACGCACCGTTCATGCAGGTGTCCTTGTCATTTCTGCTACCGACCGTCATCACAGTCGGCGCCCTGGTCGGAACCGTCATCTGGATGGCCGCCAAGGGTGGACGTCGCGGACCAGTGACAGGAGTTGAAGGCATGATCGGATCGATCGGGATTGCGAAAACGGATCTCAACCCGCGCGGCCAGATCGCGTTACATGGAGAGATCTGGGAGGCAATCAGCCAGACCCCGATTCGGCAGGGAGAGGCCGCGGAAGTGACATCAGTTGAAGGGCTGACGGTGAATGTAGGCCCGGTCCACAAATAGAATGCCTGAAGACGAAGGAGTCGTTATGTCATTGCTCATCCCGTTGGTCTTATTGGGGTTTGTTCTCTATGCCAGCTTCAAACGTGTCATGGAATACGAACGGCTCGTGGTCTTTGTGCTCGGTAAGTTCCAGACGGTGAAGGGGCCTGGTATCAGGTTGGTGGTGCCTGCCCTCCAGCAGATGGTCCGCGTCAACTTGCAGACCGTCACAATGGAAGTCCCCTCGCAAGATGTCATCACGCGGGATAACATTTCCGTGAAAGTGAATGCCGTCATCTTTCTCAGAGTGGTTGATCCCCAGCGTGCCGTGCTCGCCGTTCAAGATTACCTCTATTCGACGTCGCAAGTGGCTCAAACCACGCTACGAAGTGTGCTCGGTCAAAGCCAGTTCGACGACTTGCTCTCGAAACGCGACGATATCAATGCCGAGCTGCAGCGAATTATCGATCAACAGACCGAACCATGGGGAGTCAAGGTTGCTGCTGTCGAAGTCAAGAACGTGGACATCCCCCAAGACATGCAACGTGCGATCGCCCGGCAAGCGGAAGCCGAGCGGGAACGGCGGGCTAAAATCATCCATGCGGAAGGGGAATTTCAAGCCGCGCAGAAACTGGCTGAAGCGGCAGACGTGATCAGCCAAAATCCTGCCGCGCTGCAGCTGCGGTATCTCCAGACACTCGTCGAGATCGCGGCTGAGAAGAACTCGACGACGATCTTCCCGATTCCAATCGACACCCTTGCTCCGTTTATAAAGGGACTGTTACAGAAATAGTGTGGCATTTCAGTCTGATCGTTGGTGCCAATTCTACATAGATGCCGCATAAGTGCGACAGTTCGTTATTCGTTCTCTAATTAGCCGGCACTAATCTTTCAGATTTTTCGAGCTGATTACACCGACCGGTTCTCATCTTCAATCCAGCATCCCTTTTGCTTCGTAGATAGGAGTACACCGGGAATAATTCGGTGAATCTTCTTGACTCAATAGGACTCTAACCATGGTGAGTGATATTCAACCAGAGCAAGGGGTGACACGATGAAAGAAGACCTTCGATCCTCTGAGGGACTGGATATACGGACAAGGTTCGCCCCCGATGCCGATGACGCCAAGGCGAGCGGCATACTGGGGATGATCGGTCGTGTTGAGACTGAGGGATCCGGAGAGGATGAGAAGCCCCAACCGGTCATGCGTACAAGCCCGGGGGCAAGCCCATTCCTTTTGGAATCGTTGTACTTCCGGTCCTTCGGCAAACGGGAACTCTTGACGCGAGAAGAAGAGGTCACGATTGCTAAACGCGTGGACCATGGGACACGACGCATTCGGACCGCTCTGAAGCAAGCGGTGAAGGTGCTGCTGAAATCTAAGCGCACGTCTGTCTGTACAGACACCGTGAAAGTGCTCCAAGTCGTCAGACAATTAAGCGGACTTTCAGCCACCGCATTGGACAAGGTGGAGAGGGCTTTAGACACCGTCCTGAGTCCGTCAGCCCCAGATCTCAGACCTGCCGCAACCACGGCAAAGCAACTGCGGGCATCACTCGATGAAATCCGATCCGCCAGGATCGTTCTGGAGCAAGGCAAGGATGAGCTCGTACGGCATAACTTGCGCTTAGTCGTCGATGTCGCCAAGCATTACACCGGACGGGGATTGAGTTTGCTGGATCTCGTTCAGGAGGGCAACATCGGCCTGATGAAAGCGGCCGAACGATATCAGTATCGGAAAGGATTCAAATTCAGCACCTACGCGACGTGGTGGATTCGACAAGGGATCACCCGCGCAATCGCGGATCAATCGAGAACGATTCGGATTCCGGTGCACCAGACCGAAGCGTCGCATCGAGTCCTCCGCGTCATGCGGAAGCTTGGGCAGCAATTCGGGCGGCCCGCGCGGTTAGAAGAAATCGCTCATGTGCTGCGCATGAGGCCAGAAAGGCTCCGCGAGACCATGCTGGCGTTCCAGGAGCCAATAGCCTTAGAAGCTCCAATTGGTGACGGAGAAACACTGTTTGGCGACATGATTCCTGACCACCAGGCCGTTCCACCCGATGCGCATGTTCACCGGGGCGAGTTGACCAATCAACTCGAGCGAATTCTCGGTACCTTGACGCCCCGTGAGCAAACCGTCATCAGACTACGGTTTGGGATCGGCTACGATGAAGCCAGCACTCTGGAGCAAGTTGGTCAAAGTTTGTCCGTGACACGCGAGCGTATCCGCCAAATCGAAGCCAAAGCGCTCAAGAAACTGAAGACCCCGGAGATTAAGGAACTCTTCGTCGCCATCAAGTAGGACCCTCTGGTTCTCCTCGTGCCGGCGGCCAAGAATCTGGCCGCCGGCATTACAACTTTCTACTGCATGGCCCATTATGCGACAATATGCATCCCATGCAGACATGTCTTCTCCCTAGTACAGCTCCCCCCCTTAGAAACAGACCATGGGACAGGCTTTCCTTTCTCCTCAGTCAATCAACCTGCCTCTTCCAACAGGTAGCCCAGTGAGCCTTCCCCATGCCATCACCGCTCCAGCTCTAGATGTTCCCGATCCGCACGCAGAGGCTGTTCGAGTCTTTTCAGATCCAGTTCCCTATCTTCATGCATGGGAGCTTCAGTCTCGCTTACACGAGGAGCGGGTCCGTAATCAGGCACCGGACACCGTCTTGATCCTTGAACACCGACCTGTTTATACCTTGGGGCGACGCACCACTGTCTCACACTGGGGCGGCAATGCCTCGCGCTTATGTGAAAACGGAGCGGAACTGCATTATGTGAATCGCGGGGGATCGGTAACCTTTCACGGCCCTGGACAGATTGTGGTCTACCCCGTGATCAAGGTTGATCGACATGCCACGGGTCCTAGGCAATTGGTCTGGTTACTCGAAGAAATCGTCATTCAATTGCTGAGCCGCTGGAATATCACCGGCCATCGCATCCCCGGTAAACCTGGCATTTGGGTCATGACTCCAACCCCTGAAAAAATTGCTTTCGTAGGCATCCGTATCGAGCGCGGTGTGTCGCTCCATGGGTGTGCGCTCAACGTGGATCTGGACGTGACACCGTTCCATCGAATCCATCCCTGTGGGTTCTCGGACTGCCGCATCACATCCATGGCAGCAGTGTGCCAAAAGGCGATCTCTCTCGATGCCGTTAAACAGGAACTTGCTCAGCTCTGTCGCAGGATGCTCAAACTCGATGGGCCTGCTGTACTCGATTCAGACTGATAAATATCTATCCGATAACTAGGAAGGACCACGATGCAAGAACTCGACACCCCGACGTTTCGTTTGGCGGTTGCTCAGTTCGATCAAGCGGCGGAGGCGATGGGACTTGACCCAAACCTCCGCGAACGACTGAAACTGCCCCAACGCTCCCTCGTGGTCAGCCTGCCAGTTCGGATGGACGACGGGCGGGTCGAGGTCTTTACCGGCTATCGCGTTCAACACGATTCATCCCGCGGCCCCTCCAAAGGCGGCGTGCGTTACCATCCCGATGTGAACCTCGGTGAGGTGGCCGCTCTTGCAATGTGGATGACATGGAAATGTGCGCTGGCCGGATTACCGTACGGCGGCGCAAAAGGCGGAGTCACAGTCGCGCCGAAACAACTATCCCTAGCTGAATTACAACGGCTGACACGACGATACGCTGCGGAGATTTTCCCACTGATTGGCCCGGACAAGGATGTCCCAGCTCCCGATGTCGGGACCGATGCTCAGATCATGGCATGGATGATGGACACATACAGCCAGCAAGTTGGCTACGCCGTGCCTGGCGTCGTGACCGGCAAACCACTGTCAATCGGGGGAAGCCTGGGCCGTGAAGAAGCGACGGGACGCGGAGTCGTTTATGTGACCCACGAGGTGCTGCGTCACCTCAAGTTGTCAATTGACGGTGCCACCGTGGCGATTCAAGGATTTGGAAATGTCGGCTCACACACGGCCCGCATCATGCATGAGCATGGGGCACGGATCATTGCTGTCAGTGACGTCAACGGGGGTATCTACAGCAACAAGGGGTTGGATATCGCGGCGCTTCTTCGACGCGACCCCAGCCAGCCGCTGCATGAAAGCAAACTTGGGGACGCGATCACGAATGAAGAATTACTCCAATTAGACTGCACCGTACTCGTGCCCGCCGCCCTATCCGAGCAGATCACGGCTAAAAATGCGAATTCCCTGAGGTGTCGAATCTTGTCTGAAGGGGCAAACGGTCCGACGACTCTGGAAGCCGACCGCATCCTCGCAGACAAGGGTATCTTCGTGATCCCCGATATCCTCGCAAACTCCGGCGGCGTCATCGTCTCGTACTTCGAATGGGTGCAGGACCTGCAGCGATTTTTCTGGAGCGCAACAGACATCCAGAATCGGCTGCAAGACATCATCACGTCCGCTTTTCAGCGCACATTTCATTTTTCGAGCGAACGCCGGGTGTCCATGCGCATGGCCGCGCTCATGAGTGGCATTGACCAGGTCGCCCAAGCACATCTCCAGCGTGGGCTATACCCCTGACCCTGCGATTTCTCCACGCTGTTCCATGCGACCTCGTGTCTGTATACTTGCTCCTCTGCAAGCGCGTGGGCTAGGCTGCTGGCTTTCGTGGCAGAGGAGGGTTAGAAATACCTCATGGATCGAAGCAAGATTGCAACAGCGTGGGAGCAGCATTGCGTCACCGGTTGGCCTCAGTTTTCAAGCCCCCACCAAGGACAGTTGATGACGATCGACACAGTTATCAGTGGCTGTGTGGTCTTCTACCTCGATAGCGCCGAAGGCCTTGACGCTCAGCGGGTGGCCATCGTGAAAGACTGTTTGGGAGATCTCGACGAACTGACGGACACATTGGACACCGAATCCCAAACCTACTTTGTCCGGCTTCGTGAACTCGGCGCGATGTTGCTGGGTGATGAGCCACGGTCGTGAGGCAAGAGTACCGCCTCCTCCCGACGAGTGCCTATCCAGGGGCTGCTCGTATGTCCCGTTTCTTGCAGGTCCGAAGGCTCTTGGCTACAATGTGTCATATGCTTTTTCAGATTCTACCGGTTCACCCATTCTGATCAATCACGTCCACATACAGAAGAAACGTCAAACACCATGATCAAAAAGCGTGTCGTGCGAAGAGTCATCATCCCGTTGGCGAGTATCCTCGTAGTGCTTGGCTCAGCTCATGCCGAGCCGTACGAGTTGAGCAAGAACGATGTCATAGAGCCAAAGGCCATTTCGAGCACCGAGATCTCGCTGTTCGGCGTCAAACTCGGCGACTCAGAATCCAAAGCCGTTGAAACGCTCGTCACTGAAAAGATTTCCGGAGTCAAGGTTGAGCAGGAAGCGAGCTTCATTTTCCTGCTCGATCAGCGAAAGCCAACCGGTCCAATGGCTGGGGTGCGTATTCAGGACGGGCGGGTTGATCTCCTGTTCATCAATAATCGATTCACGTATAAGACCAGAGGCATCTTTCGTAACGTGCTCAATAGTGAGAGCCCTGAAGAGATCCGAAAGGTGTTAGGCCAAGAGGAGTATGGTGATGAAAACGTCATGGGTGCCGTCATGGCCTACGATAAGCAGGGTTTCCAAGTGAATTACCTCGGGAAGGATATCAACATCGAGTTTGCTGCCCCACGGTAGTCCAGCCCAGACGTGCAGTCAGACCTGGGGAATCCATCTGGAATCTAAAACAGAGCCACCGTCCCAGACTGATATGC
Source organism: Nitrospira sp. CG24B (assembly GCA_002869845.2). Taxonomy (GTDB): domain Bacteria; phylum Nitrospirota; class Nitrospiria; order Nitrospirales; family Nitrospiraceae; genus Nitrospira_D. The sequence continues at coordinate 244,602 of NEWS02000007.1, forward strand.
TGAATCGGTTACGCACCGCTATCCCTTGATTATTCGATGAGTAGGCATGCCAAGGATGAGAGCTGGAGGCTGCTATTGGGGGGTATTTGTGAGACGGAACCCGTAATCGATGAGGCTTTTTGCGGTATTCCACCGACGATTGGAGTTCAGGATCACGAGGAGCAGATCGCTGCCATTTTGAGAAACCTTCGCGATAAGGCATCGACCTGCTTTGGAAGTGAATCCCGTCTTCACCCCTACCACACCGGGAATGCGGCCAAGTAACCGATTCGTATTATGCAGGACGTAGGCGCGATATCCACTAACCGGCGTGATAATCTCGCGCTCCTCTTTGACGAGGTTTCGGAACACCGCATTTCGCATCGCCACCTCGCTGAGTGTCGCGAGATCTTCAGCCGTCGAGTAATGGTCAGGGCCGTCGAACCCGCACCCATTGCTGAAATGCGTGTCGGATAATCCAAGCGCCATAGCCTTGGCATTCATCAATTTGACAAACTGCTCTTCATCGCCGCCGACATGCTCAACAGCCGCCAGGCAGGCGTCATTGGCGGAGACCATCATCATTGCCTTGAGCAAATCGCCAAGGCGAAAGACTTCTCCAACCTTGAGTCGCAGGTGAGTCTTGGGGGCCCTCGCCGCATTCCGGCTCACGGTGGTGAGATCATTGAGGCGGCCTTTTTCAAGAATGATCAGCGCTGACATAATCTTGGTAAGACTGGCCGGCGACAGACGTTTCTCCACATCGTACTCGAACAAAATACGGCCCGATCGCAATTCCTTCAGGAGAATACTGTGCGCCGGAATTCTCTTCCAGGGAAGGGGTTGAGGAGCATAGCTGACAGGATGGGCGGTCTGCTTCCTAGCATGATGCTCCATCCCCAAGGCCGGGCATAGTGAGAACGCGAGCAAAGAAAGAGAGACAACCGAACCTAGCGCAAGGCGAGGAAGGATCCGACCCCAACTCCGTCTATGATCGGCGGGTGAGATAGAGTCGTGCTGGGCCACAAAAGACCGCCTCTTCTAGAAAATGAAGGATTCACGCACTTTATCACCTTTCCGCCCACTATCAATCACTTTATGGAAAAACCGGAGGAGGTCGGCCAGATCAATCCAGAACCCGCAATTGAGACAGCGCGCGTATAGCCGACGATTGACGAGGGTATAATGGCGCTCCACCAGCATAAATCCCTTGCACTTGAGGCACTCCATACATGTCCCGTTCTCTCCGAATTACCGAATGCGATTCATGATGAGCGCGACGCATCCGGCGAGCAAGCCGCCGCCCATGAGCGTCGTGCCAAAGTACACCAAGACATTGGTGCCCCCAGCCGGTTGAGTCCCTTCCCATAAATCCCGAACCCCACCCTGCACCATCAGGACGGAAAGGGTCAAGAGAGCCCCAATCATGAACCACCATGCAAAGGATCGAAACGCCATCGTAATGCCTGATAATCGCGGGCAGTTTTCCTCACCGGCAACTCTAGCGAAGGCCCTCCTGGCTGTCAAGAATAGTCAGCGATTGCTCGCGTCCGACTCTCGTGCCTTCGACGTTGCAACGGATTTGAGTCCACGGTGAAGAAAGATCGAGACGCTGCCACTCCCGTTATCGGCGACGGCCAGTCCCGGTTCTTCCAGCCGGGAAGTTGTGACATGGAAGGACGAAAGAGCAAACGGGCCGGACTTCGTGCGGTAATTTCTCGGTGGGTAATGAAAGGTCCCATCGCCTTTCCCGAACAAGATCGACAGATCATTGGACTGGAGATTGACGATCGCGACATCCTCTATCCTATCGCCATTGAAATCTTTCGCCAACCCAAAGTTCGGACCGGCATCAGCCCCGGAATCCTTACCGGATCGGAATGTCGCGTTGCCATTACCAAGAAACGTTGTGAAGCTGTCCTGCTCTCCGTTGATGACCAGGAGGTCTCTGTGATGATCGTTATTGAAGTCGGCGAAACTTACACCAAGTGGTCGACGGCCCGTCGAATAGTCTGTGGGATCCCGAAAAGAACCGTCACCATTCCCGAGCCAAATGGAGACGGCATTCGACATCGGTCCACCATTCGTCACCACCATGTCTAATTTCCCATCGGTATTGAGATCAGAGAGGGCAACGGATGTGGGAGTATCTCCATGTTCGTACTGAACTCCGTGTCGAAATTCACCGGTCCCGTTCCCTAGAAATATTTTGACTTTATCGTTCCGTAGAGCAACGACAAGATCCGCATGATGATCGCTGTTGATATCGTTGACGGCCAGTGCAATTGGCGCACGATGGACCGGATAACGTGGTCCCTCTTCAAACTTTCCATCTCCATGACCGAGCAAGATCATGACTTCATCGCCACCGGAGCACGCCAGGGCCACATCAGCATGTCGGTCCTGATTGAAGTTGCCCATCACGAGGGAACGCGGCTCCTGGCAGACATTGAGCTGAATCTGATCTCTGAATGTCCCATCTCCATTCCCCAACAGTATCGAGAGCGTATTACTCGCAATATTGGTGGTGACGAGATCGGTGAATGAGTCATGATTGAGGTCCTCGGTAACAACCGTGGTTGGATTTTTGCCGACCTTGTAGCTGGCAAAATAATAAAAAGGATCAGGCGGGTTATACGGCTCGCTCTTGGAACAGGCCCACAGACCATGACCAATGAGAAGCAACAGCCATAGCAGGGAAAGAAGCGGCCTGGCTGCATGCGATTTCCGCTCGATACCAATCTTCACACCGTCTCCGACACCCCAACCCTGCTGGACCAATGAGCCTATGATGATGGAAGCAGAAGGCCCAGTATACAGAGGCAGTCTTCTCACGCGCAATCTTCAGCAAGACCTTATCAGCCTTTGAATTTTGCCTGCCGCTTACGTTATGATACGACGTTATTTTTAGGAGGAAGGTTATGAGCAAAATGGTGAATGTTGATATCACGATGTACGGGATTGCCGAAGTTCTTACCTGGTGTCATGATCGAAATAAGGGGCGTATCCCTGGCGTTGATACCCCGGGCTTCAAAAAAATGCAGGAGCTGTTGGCGCAGAAGCCGCAATCGGCTGATTATTTTACGCTTGATCAGTTCTGGAAGAAGAAAGTGACGCTGCCATTAACCGAAGACGAAGTTTCGATGATTGATCGTTGTCTATACGACATTCCCAATTTAGACAACGAACCGCTCCCGCAAATTCGGCACAAGTTTTGGCCCCAGCAGGTGGAAGCCCACTAGAAGAGAATCTCCGATCTGAATTGGTCGGTTGGGTATTTTCGGGGAACACGTTGGAATTGACGGACGAGAAGCTTCGTCCAGTTAGAGTGTTCCCTCGCCTTTGAGATAGTTGCGGAAACGATCCATGAGCTCGACTCCCAGAGTCCCGCCGTCAGGCTTCTTAGTCGATGGATCAGCAAAGTGTCCACGGATTTCCTGAAGGCGTTTCTCCGCCTGATCATTCCCCTGCAGGCGCTTGGTTTTCTTCAAGGCGGTTTCGAAGGCATCGAAGGTCAATTCATGATAGCCGAACGAGCGGATACGCTTGACGGCTTTCATCATCGCCTGATTCCGAAACGTCGTCAGATGGTCTGAATCGATTTCTTTCAATCCCAGCTTGCGCGCTCGCCGTTCCGCTGCTTTGCGGATACCGCTACGGACAAAATCAGGAGAAGTTTGAAGCCGCTTCCAGGCTTCATCCGTCCAGGCCATTCGTTCCTGCGGTGCTTCCCAGAGTTCATGCAGGATCTGTTCATCGATGCGGGTGAGGCCCCGTTCTCTAGCCAGATCCTCACTATCTCGTTTCAGCATATCCGTCACAAAGTCCATTGCGATGGGAGGGGAGTGCTTTAACTTGTCTTGCAGTAGCGCCACGGCTTCCTCGGTCCATTCCATCGTGAGGCCGCCCTCCTCGTGGAGGTCACCAAGCGCTTCCACTTTTTCAAATAACTCGACATTTACTTCAAGATGCCCCCGTTCCTTCGCAATTTCCTCCGTAATCTGCTTGATCATCGCGCGCATGAACTCGGGTACCATGCCCAACCGTTCTTTCGCGGCGGCGGTCCATGGCAGGCGGCCATTGGCCATCTCTTCGACAGCGGAGGCCATACCGGCCTCACCGCCCATGCGTCCCATCATCTGTCCCTTAAACTGCTCAAGAATCTCCTCGGTGATTTGCTCGTACCCCAATTCTCGCGCTTTCGTTTCAGCCAAGCGGCGGACCATGCCACGCAGAAATATTGGGGCGCGCTCCATGCGTTTGAGAGCACCGTCTGTCCAGCGGACGTCCGTGGTATTCGCCTGCGAAGAATCTGATACCGACATGGATTCCCCTTTCAACCAGACAATCGCTACTGTTGATTGAGCAATTCCTTCAGTTCTTTGCCGGCCTTAAAAAACGGGACTCGCTTGGCCGGTACCGCAACTGTCTCTCCGGTCTTTGGATTGCGCCCTTCTTTCATTCGACGAGCCCGCAGGCGAAAGCTGCCGAAGCCACGAATCTCAGTTTTATCGCCGTTTTTCAGCGAATCCCTGACACAATCGAAAATGGTGTTGATCACTACTTCGGCCTGTCGCTTCGTCAGCGTGGTGACTTGCTCAGAAACTTTCTCAATGATCTGCGCCTTGGTCATCTCCACCCTCCCTTCGCCGCGATAACCGCCACACCTTCATGGCCACAGCTAGAAGGCCATAAGATACTTCAAATTCACACCCGGCTGAACATCCAACTTGGGGAACAGCATGCTGAGTTTTGAGTCCAGAATTTCACGAAGGGAAAAGCGACGGCGAGGCTCGATGACCTTCGGTTCCCCTTCGATCCCGACGACCTCCGCAGCCAGCTGAATGGCATCCTCCAAGTCGCCGAGTTCGTCGACCAGCTTGGCTTCCTTAGCCTGGCGTCCGGTAAAAATTCGACCGTCGGCCAGCGCTTGAGCAGCCCGGAGTTCGAGTGAACGGCCTTCCGCTACGGCCTCGATAAACTGCTTATGGACATCATCCATCACGCCCTGTAATAAACCTCTTTCATCCGTACTCATCTTCCGAAGTGGAGAACCGACATCCTTATACTTTCCGCTCTTAATGACGACCCCCTCCACACCGATCTTCTGGAGTAACCCTTCCACATTGGCCGTTTCCATAATGACGCCGATACTACCGGTCAGAGTCCCAGGATTGGCCACAATCCGATCCGTTGCGGCAGCGATGTAATATCCTCCCGATGCGGCGACACTTCCCATTGACGCGATCACCGCCTTGTTGTGCTTACTTCTGACCTGCTTGACGGCGTTATAAATCTCTTGTGATGGCACCACGCCGCCTCCAGGACTATCAATTCTAATGACGATGGCCTTGACGGAAGGATTTTCGCTGAATCGCTTCAGCTCTCCAATGGTCGTCTGAGAATCCAAAATGACTCCCTCAACTCGAATCAGAGCGATGCGGTCATCAGTGGATAAATCGAGGTCGGGGAACAAGAGATTGATCAGTGTCAGCACCCCCAGCCCCACTGCGAAAAGCCAAAAGGCTTTCCGCAGTAGATGGCGCTTGGGAGGCCGTTCCGCCTGTGTCACTTCATCCGCCATTGGCCATATCCCACATCGTTCCCAAACCGATCACCTTAGTTTTGATCGTCCGGTTGCGACCGTTTCCGGCTCTGTTTGGCCGCCCGCCCTAGACTCTGGTCCAGCACACCTTGTGTCGAGTGATAGTCGTCAACCTGCTTACGCTCCCAGTCCTGTTGATGATCCCGAAGGCTGAGTGCGATCTTGCGTTCCTCTCGATCGACCTTGATTATCTTCGCCGTCACGTCATCCTGCAACTTAAACTTTTCTTCCAGCTTCGCAGAGGGTTCAAGACCAGATTCGCTGACATGGATTAAGCCCTCCACCCCAGCGTCCAACTCGATGAAGATTCCAAAATCAGCGACTTTCGACACCTTGCCGGTCACTGAATCGCCGATGTGATAGCGAGCTGGAATCGCCTCATCCCACGGATCACGCGCCAACTGCTTATAGCCCAACGAGAGCCGTTCTTTTTCTTTGTCGATACGTAACACAACCGCTTCCACTTTTTGTCCTTTTTTGAACAGCTCAGAGGGATGCTTGATGTGCTTCGTCCACGACATGTCGGAAATATGAATGAGTCCGTCAATCCCCTCTTCAAGTCCAATGAAGGCACCGAAATCAGTCAGGCTCTTTACTTTTCCCTCAATACGAGTCCCGACCGGATATTTGCCTTCGATCATGTCCCAGGGATTGGGCGCCGTTTGTTTCATGCCTAATGAGATCTTGCGGCTCGCGGGGTCGACATTGAGCACCGCGGCTTCCACTTGATCACCAACCGCTACGACTCTCGATGGATGCCGGACCTCGTGCGTCCACGACATCTCGGAAACGTGCACCAATCCCTCAACACCCGGCTCCAGCTCCACGAACGCTCCGTAATCGGTCAGACTCACCACACGACCACGGACTCTCGTTCCAATCGGATACTTACCGGCAACATTGGTCCAAGGATCCGCACTCTTCTGCTTGAGCCCGAGAGAAATGCGACCGGTTTCGCGATCATATTTCAGAACGGTGACTTCGGCCTTATCTCCCACCGTAAACAGTTCCGATGGGTGTCCAACTCGCCCCCACGACATGTCGGTGATATGCAGCAACCCGTCAATCCCGCCGAGATCAATGAACGATCCGTAGTCGGTGATGTTCTTGACGGTCCCCTGGATGAGTTGTCCTTCTTTGAGCGTAGCCAGCGTCGTCTGCCGCTTTTTATCCCTGGTTTCTTCCAACAACACACGCCTTGACACGACCACATTCCCTCGCCGGTGGTTGATCTTGATGATCTTCAGGGGGAAAGTCTTTCCAACGAGCCCATCCAGATCACGAACCGGATGAAGATCGATTTGCGAGCCTGGCAAGAACGCTTTGACACCAATATCGACCATCATGCCGCCTTTGATGCGTGAGACAATCTTCCCTTCTATACTCTTCTCTTCCTTATAGAGGGTCTCGAGTTCTTCCCAAATTTTCATCTTGTCGGCTTTTTCCTTGGAAAGGACGAGATTGCCGTCTGCGTCTTCACATTCTTCGATATAGACTTGGACCCGGTCACTGATCTTGAGATTCTGAAGCTCCTCGGAAGAAAACTGATCAGTCGGAATCATACCCTCTGATTTGTACCCGATATCGATGACGACCTTGTCCTTGGTCAAGGCCACGACCCGGCCCTCGGTAATCGTGCCTTCTTCAAGGTTCTTGAAAGTTTCTTCGTACAACGCGGCCAATGCATCGCGGTCTAACTGAGCGTCACTGCTGTTGGATACCGTACTCATATGAACGTCCTACCTCTTCCGACTGTTGTCGGGTGCTGATGGTGAAGTCGCCGAGCTCACTCAGCGTTGTGAGCGTCGGTGGTTGGCCTGTTTGGTGTGTCGGGCGCCAGGTCGTTCTTCCCCTTTGGAGCAAGAACTTGACCTAAGGCTGCAATGTGCTCGATCACCGTACGGCTGACCTGTTGATAGAACTGTTTCGCTTCTGCCCTCTCTTTTTGTTTTCCCGGTTCGAACTGAATCGGTTCCCCAAATCGTACCGTGACCTGACGTAATCGAGGCCAACGAGCCCCGATGGGTAGCACGTCAAAGGTTCCTTTCAAGTAGGCTGGGACGACCGGGCACCCGGTCTGAGACACAATCACTCCGATACCTGCTTTCGGAGGCCGGAGGTGGCCATCATGACTGCGACCGCCTTCGGGGAAAATGACCACCACATGACCTGCTCGAATCAGGTTGATCGCCTTCCCAAACGCCTCTCGGTCGAGACGTCCCAGTCTCACCGGTATCCAGCCCAACGCCTGCAACAGACCGTTCAACACCGGGATCGGAAACAAGTCGTTCCGTCCCAAGTACCAAGCCCTCCGACGCATCCCGCAGCCGAGTAGCGGAATGTCGAGGTAGCTGGCGTGGTTTGCCGCGATCAGCATCCCTCCGGTCTGAGGAACCCGACCTTCGACACGATACCGAAAGCACATCCAGCTGACGGCTCGCGCCAACACCCACAGAAATCCGTAAATAACCCCACTCACGACCCGGTCGACATAGCCGCGATCATCTGCTCCACTACTTGATCAGGGCTCAGGGTAGAGGTATCGATGAATCGTGCGTCATCCGCCGGAACCAATGGATCGATCGAACGGGTCCGATCGCGCCGGTCTCGGTCCGACAGATCTTGGGACGTTGTTTCAACCGTCCCCCCACGGCCCACGGCCACCAGTTCACGGTGCCGTCGCGCGACTCGTACCGTCGCATCTGCCTCTAAGAAAAACTTGAACGGTGCAGAGGGAAACACCCTTGTGCCGATGTCCCGTCCCTCCGCAACCACCGATCCACGCTGGCCGATCTGACGCTGGATCGGTAACAGCCATTCACGGACGGCGGGGATAGCGGACACAATAGACGCTGCCGTCGTGACGTCGGGCGTACGAAGGTCCCCTGTCACGTCCAGGCCATCGACCAAGACCTGCACCAGGCCATGTTGAAACTGCATGTGAATCGAGGTGGCCGGGAGAAGTGTCGTCACCTGCGCCTGATCAGTCGGACGGATCCTCGACTGCAAGGTTTTCCATGCGAGGGCTCGGTACAGTGCCCCTGTATCAAGATAGAGGTAGCCAAGACGAGCCGCCAATAATTTGGCTACTGTACTCTTGCCCACCCCCGCTGGTCCATCAATCGCGATAATCACTCAGTCCCCTCACTGCTCGAACCGTACTATCTGTCCCACCACTCTCACCCAGGTTGGGTCAACAGATTGGTGAGCGTCTTTTCAAAATTCGGGAATGACGTATCCACGCAGCTCGTATCAGCAATCGTCATACTCTGCTCCGCCGTCAGCCCACCGATGGCGAGAGACATGGCCACACGATGGTCTCCATGGCTTTGGGCCTTGTCCGCCGCGTTCAGCCTGCCGTTCTCTCCTCCTTGGCCCAATCCACGGATGACCATCCCGTCAGGCCGTTCTTCGATGAGCGCTCCCATGGCCTGCAACTCGCAGCTCATGGTCGCAATCCGATCACTTTCTTTGACCCGCAGTTCCTCTGCTCCGGAAATCACCGTATCCCCTTCCGCCACAGCGGCAGCTACGCATAGCACGGGAAACTCATCAATCGTGTGTGGGATGAGGTCCTGGCCGATCGTCACACCTTTCAGAGCGGATGACTTCACGCGGAGATCCGCGACCGGTTCGCCCGCCGCTTCTCGCAGACCCAGAACCTGAATATCGGCTCCCATCTTTTTCATGATCTCAAGGAGGCCGGTTCTGGTCGGATTCATGCCGACATTGTAGATAGTGATATCAGATCCTCTTACAATCGTCGCTCCGACGATGAAAAATGCGGCTGCCGAGAAATCACCGGGAATGGTTACATGAACGCCTCGCCATCCGACCGATGGCCGCCCGTGCAAGACCAAAGCACCGTCGTCTTCTTTCGCAAGAGGGATTCCAAAGAACTGAAACATCCGCTCAGTATGGTCTCGTGACAGACGGGGTTCTTTATACCGAGTCTGCCCTTGAGCGAAAAGACCGGCGAGCAGGAGCGACGACTTAATCTGCGCGCTAGCCACGGGGGAGGAGTACTCAATGGCGTGAAGGCCTGCCCCTGTAATTGCTAAGGGAGCCAGCTCTCCTCCTTTACCGCCTCCAATAACTGCCCCCATCTCACGCAGCGGCTTGACGACTCGACCCATAGGACGCCGTCTGATCGATTCATCGCCAGTAAGGATCGAGAAAAAATCTTGTCCGGCCAGGAGGCCCGTGAGCAGACGGATGCCAGTCCCAGAATTGCCGCAATCGATCGGGCCAGTTGGTTCAGAAAGCCCCCAAAACCCCTTCCCGCAGACAGTTAATTCAGTTGGAGTCTGGGTAATAGGAATCCCCAGTCCCTGAAAGGCCCGCATCGTGTTCAGACAATCCTCTCCCTGGCAGTAACCCGCAATCGTGCTCGTCCCTTCCGCCAGTGCGGTGAGGATGATCGCCCGATGGGTGAGCGACTTGTCGCCAGGAACGATGGTCGTTCCTCGCAGTGGCCGGCCAGGGGTGATCGTCAATGATGTCATGCGTGGCTCAGAGAGGAACTCGTCAACTTGTCACGCTCGCCCTTGGCTCGCTCAAGCAACTTCTCGATTCCGGCAGCATCCCTAGCGTTAATCAGTTGCTTCACTTCTTCAAGGGCCCGTACATATCTGTCGATATAGGACACCACGTTATCTCGATTCCACAAGAAAATGTCTCGCCACATTTCCGGAGAACTCGCAGCGATCCTGGTCGTATCCCGTAAGCCTCCTCCGGAATGGCCGGCAAGATCCAATGAGGGGACCTGCTGATCGCGAAGCTCGGCTAGGGCGTTCATCAAGGCAAAGGCGGCCACATGGGGCAGATGACTGACGGCTCCCAGGATTTGGTCGTGCAGATGCGGATCCATCGTTAAGACAATCGAACCGGCTTCTTCCCACAGTTGTCTCACCCGGTCAAGTGCCGCCGAATCTGTCCGTGTTGTCGGCGTCAGAATACAGCGTGCGCCCTTGAACAGTTGATCGGACCCAGCCGCGACTCCCGTCTTTTCTTTCCCCGCGATGGGATGGGCCCCAACAAAGTGCACGCCCGCCGGCATCGCCGCTTCCGACCGTTCAACCAAGACGCCTTTCACACTGCCCACATCACTCACGATCGCAGCGGGAGCAAGGCAATGGGCCCATTCATGAAGATGTCGCTCATAAGTATCGACCGGTGTCGCAAGCACCACCAAATCCGCTCCACGCACACCCTCTTGAGGATCAGCCACGTATCGATCGATCGCGCCTAAAGCAACCGCTGTCTTGAGATTCTCGACACGACGACCGACGCCGACGACGTGATCAGCCAACGCCTTCCGCCGGAGGATCATCCCGAGTGATCCACCGATCAGCCCCACACCAATGATGGCAACCTGCTTGAAATGAACGGCCATACTGGGCGTTACAGCTCTCTGCCCACAGCTTTGGCGATATTCCTGAGATCGGCCATCAGAGCCTTGAACTTCGAGGGCTTGATGGACTCTTCACCGTCACAGAGCGCACACTCTGGGTTTGAGTGAACTTCGATGAGCAGGCCATCGGCACCGGCGGCGACCGCCGCTTTTGACATCGGAGCCACAAGATCCCACTTGCCTGTGGCGTGACTGGGATCAACAATGACGGGGAGATGCGAGAGCTCTTTCAATGTTGGAATAGCCGCGAGATCCAGTGTATTGCGATATTGCGTTTCGAAGGTGCGGATGCCCCGCTCGCACAACATCACGTTCTGGTTACCTCGGGACATGATGTACTCGGCCGACAGAAGAAACTCCTTGATTGTCGCCGACAGGCCCCGTTTTAAGAGTACCGGCTTGTCGTATGCGCCGACCTCCTTGAGGAGCTCGAAGTTCTGCATGTTTCGCGCGCCGATCTGGATGATGTCCGCCTTCTCGAGAAAGAGCTCGATGTCCCTGGTGTCAAGAATCTCACTGACGACCGGTAACCCCGTTTGCTTTCTTGCTTCGACCAGGTAGTCCAACCCCTCACGACCCAACCCTTGAAAGGAATAGGGTGACGTTCTGGGCTTATAGGCTCCACCACGAAGAATCGCAGCCCCAGAAGCCTTCACTTCATGTGCAATCCCCACCGTGAGCTCCAGTCGCTCGACCGCGCAGGGTCCCGCCATGATGACAAGTTTTTTGGCGCCGATTTTGACACCACCGACATCGATGATCGTCGCTTCCTTCTTAAACTCACGGCTGACCAGTTTCCATGGTGCCAAGATCGGCAGAACACTTTCTACCCCAGGGAGCGCCGTCAAGGGCTGATTGTGCAGGATTCGGTCATCACCGATGACACCGATAATGGTGCGTTCCTGGCCCGTAGAGATTTGCGATTTTAAGCCTAAATCCCGCAATCGATCAATGATGTGGTCAACTTCACTTTCGGACGCTTCTGGTTTCAACACGATGATCATAATTCCCTCACTCTATTCTTACCTGCCTCCATCCAAGACGTTCTTGAGAGCCTGGAGGAAGGCAACATTTTCGTCCGGTTGACCGATGGTGACGCGAATCATCGCTCCTTCGATATGCCGCACAATAATCCCCTTTCGCAGCAGTGCGTCGAACACCAGTCGCCCATCCTGTTTCGCATCAAAGTAGAGAAAGTTGGCTTCACTCGGGATCGAAGTTATCCCGAGCGCGCGCAGCCCTTGTTCCATCTGCGCCATCCCAGCCTCGTTGACGGCCCGGCTCTTGGCTACATGCTCGTCATCGCCCAAGGCAGCCAGCGCGGCCTTCTGGGCCAGGCTGTTAGCATTGAATGGAGGCCGAATCCTGTTCAGGAAGTCGACCACCTCGTTCGTGCTGATGCCGTATCCAATTCGTAGCCCTGCCAGGCCATAGATCTTGGAGAAGGTCCGCAAGACAATCGCGTTCCGCCCCTGCTTCACATACGCCAGCGCATTGGGGAATTGTGGATTGCGGACATACTCGAAATAGGCTTCGTCGAATACCACGATGACATCCTGAGGCACGTTGGCCATGAGGCGATCGACCGCGTCCGCCGAGACCATTGTCCCGGTGGGATTGTTGGGATTGCAGAGAAAGAGCAATCGAGTCCGAGGCGTCACGGCCCGTACCATCGACTCAAGGTCATGAGTCCAATTGGTAAGAGGCACGACTATCGGCTTGCCGTGGACAGCGGTGACCTCCATCTTATAGATCACGAACGTGTGATCGGCCATGATGGCTTCATCGCCAGGCATCAAGAACGTCCTCACCAACAACCCGAGGATCTCGTCCGACCCATTGCCCAAAATGACTTGCTCACGTCCCACTTTCCAACGGTCAGCAAGGGCCTGCCGAAGCTGATAGGCACCACCGTCTGGATATCGATGCAGCATATCCTGCGCACCGGTCAACGCGGCCAAGGCCTTCGGTGAAGGGCCGAGCGGATTCTCGTTGGACGCAAGCTTGATCACGCGGGCGAGCCCAAGCTCACGCTGAAGCTCATCGATTGGTTTACCAGGAACGTAAGGGCTCAGAGATCGGATATCGGGATGGACATGCAGTGCCATAGTCAGTCGTGAACCGGGTAGGAGCCTAAAATCTTCATAAAGAGGCAGCGAGACTTCACCTCTTCAATCGCTCTATTCACGCGTTCCTCATTCCTATGCCCCTCAACATCCACAAAGAAAATATATTCCCATGCTTTGCGCTGGGAGGGACGGGATTCGATCTTGGTCATATTGAGCCCGTGGGAAGCGAACGGACGGAGCAGATCATAGAGCGCGCCAACTTTATCCTTCACCGACAACATCAAGGATGTCTTATCTTTCCCTGTCCGCTCCGACGGTTTCTGCGACAAGATTAGAAAACGTGTGAAATTGTTCAGGTTATCTTCGATGCGGGCCTTAATCACCTTCAGCCCATAGAGCTGGCCGGCCAATTCCGATGCAATAGCTGCCGAGGCGGGCTCATCGATACACAGCTCGGCAGCCCGCGCCGTGCTTGCCACTTCAACCGCTGGCACATGCGGAAGATTGGTTTCGAGCCAGTTTCGGCATTGAGCAAGGGCATGTGGATGAGAATTGATTTTTTTCACATCCTCGATAAGACCAGATTTCGAGAGGAGATGGTGTGAGACCTCCTGAAGAATCTCTCCATAGATCAGCAGGTTGGAATCGATAAACATGTCGAGGGTGTGATTCACGACACCCTCCGTGGTATTTTCAATCGGCACCACCCCGAAATTGGCCCGGCCTCGCTCAACCTCGCTGAAGACCTCTTTAATACTGTAGACAGGCACATACTGGACGGACGACCCGAATTTCTGCATGCAGGCCATGTGCGTAAAGGTGGCTCGCGGCCCCAAATACGCAACCTTCTGGGGAGACTCAAGCGACAAGGACGCCGACATGATTTCTCGATAGACTGATCGGATGGCCTCGCTGGGAAAAGGGCCGCTGTTGAGTTTCGTGAGTCGTTCGATGATTTCAGCCTCCCGCCCAGCAGTATGGAGGTTGGCATCAGCATTTTTTTCTTTTTTGATTCTTCCGATTTCGATGACGCTTTTCGAGCGCTCATTGAGCAGTCGAATGATTTCGTCATCGATCCTATCGATTTCCTTACGATATTCAGACATATCTTTGGGCATGCTGAGTCTCGCCTCGGACACCTACTTGCAGGAGGGATTTCCCATCCCCGTCGGGGATAGTCGATCATGGAAACAAGTGAGGAATTCTACAGGAACGATTGAATCTATTGCAAGGATAGCGCTTGGATATCAGGAACTTGAAACGCTGGAACGCCCGAGGTTTACATCAGTAATTGAGAAGGGCGCTTAAAGTGATCGTAGGCCAAACGAGTTACTTGCCGGCCACGACCGGTACGATCCAGGAAGCCAGCCTGGATCAGGTAGGGCTCATACACATCCTCGATCGTGCCCTTGTCTTCCTGAACAGCGGCAGCCAAGGACTCCACTCCGACCGGTCCCCCATTGAACTTTTCGATGATCGTGAGAAGGATTTTGCGATCCATATCGTCGAAACCCGCCTCATCGACCCCGACCCAAGCTAGCCCCTCCTTGGCCACCTGTTCGGTAATATGCCCGTCCGCCTTAATTTGGGCATAGTCTCTGATGCGCTTAATCAGCCGATTGACAATCCGTGGTGTTCCACGGGCACGACGCGATATTTCCGCAGCGCCTGCCCGATCAATCCCAACCCCTAAGACTCCGGCTGAGCGCGTCACAATCGCCTCCAGCTCGGACGGCCCATAGAACTCCAGCCGATAGACTAAGCCGAATCGGTCTCGCAGTGGGGAGGTCAGGGAACCGGCCCTGGTCGTCGCGCCCACGAGCGTAAAGGGCGGCAGATCAAGCTTGACGGTCCTCGTAGCAGGCCCCTGTCCAATGACCAAATCAAGCTGAAAGTCCTCCATCGCCGGATAGAGCGCCTCTTCAACAGACGCAGGCAGGCGATGAATCTCATCGATAAAGAGCACATCATATTCTTGAAGATTGGTTAGAATCGCCGCCAAATCACCGGCATGGGCTAAGACCAAGCCTGACGTCGACCGCAAGGCCGCGCCCATTTCTTTCGCGATAATGTGCGCGATGGTCGTCTTCCCAAGACCGGGCGGTCCGTAGAAGATGGCGTGGTCGAGCGCCTCGCCCCGCTGCTTGGCCGCTTCGATACAGACTCGCAGCGACTCCTTCATTTTCTCTTGGCCGACGTACTCATCCAGCGACTGAGGTCGAAGAACGTTCTCCTGGCCTCGTTCTTCGTCCGTGGCGCGATTGGTCACGACCCGCTCGGTCATGATGCGACACCCATCCCTACTTGCCCTCCGGCATCTGTTGATACTTCGGCGGGGACGAAAGCGTCCCTTGGCCAGGCTGGGCCGCACTGCCGCAATCAGGAGGACACCGCTTATATCCCTGGGTCGAGTCCGGAAAATTCTGCTCCATTTTCCTCAACTGGCATTGCGACAACCGACCACCATCCTTACTCCCGCACCGAGCAGGCACTGAAGAACCACCGATTTCGGCATACCCGTCAGGGCAGGACCCGCATACACCCAGCATGTTGGCTCCAAACGGCACACATTGCACGAGCGTCGGATCGCCGTCTTTGCAGATTTCCGGAGCTTGGGTGACGCCGGTCGTCGCATACCCATCGGGACAGCTTCCACAGGTCATTCTGATGCTCTTGGGCTCTGAAGCCTCTTCTGCAAGCCCTGCGGATGGCACCATGACCAGGAGTGCAATCCCCATTAAGCCGTTGCACAGAAACAGTTTGGCACCATTCTTTGCGTTGAATGACATCAGCTTACCCCCTTCCAAGCTCCTTGAGCCCTTCACGAATGAGCTCCTTCAACGCCAACGAGCCTGTTGCAGCCTTTGTGGCCCGCTTTAAGGCTTCCTTGGCATCCTGGGCACGATAGCCCAAGTTTATCAGAGCGGAGAGGGCGTCCTCATACGGGCCATCCACGGCGGAGGTGTCAGCGGCCGCAAACCGAGACGAACCGCCCTGGATTTTGCCGACCTTATCCTTCAGTTCAAGCACAATGCGGCCCGCCGATTTTTTGCCGATGCCTGGAACAGTCGCCAGCTTCTCGACATCCTCGGTTTGGATCGCATGGACCAGATCCGTGATCGGCAAACTCGAGAGCACGCTCAGCGCCAGCTTCGGTCCGATCCCCGACACGCTGGTCAGCAGCAAAAACGATTCCTTCTCGCTTTGCGACAGAAAGCCGAAGAGCTGGATCGCATCTTCCCGGAGATGCGTGTGAATATTCAGCGCGGTAACTTCGTCAAGATTCGGGAGGGCGTAATAGGTGCTGAGTGGAATATGAACTTCGTACCCGACCCCTTGCACATCGAGCGTGAGGTGGGTAGGTGCCTTAAATGCCAACCGCCCCGTGAGAAAGGCGATCATGTCGTCTGGTTATCCGAGTGCCATGACGGTGTTGGTTCGCCGACCTTGTTATCCTGCTGCGGTCGCGGCCACTTTCTCCATGATTTCGTCTGGGATGTCAAAATTCGCGTGAACCTTCTGCACGTCATCATGCTCGTCCAAGATCTCCATCAACTTGAGCATTTGTTCAGCCGACTTTTCGTCCAGACGGATCGTGTTCTGCGGAATAAAGGTGATTTCCGCCAAGGCCGTGTCAATTTTTGCATCGACCAGTGCCTTCTTCACCGTTTCAAAATCGTGGGGGGTGGTAAGCACCTCATAACTCTTCTCACCGACCTTCACATCTTCCGCCCCGGCGTCGAGGGCCAACGACAGAAGCGCATCTTCGTCGACCTTTCCCTTCTCAATGGCAACAAGTCCCTTCTTCTGGAACTGCCAGGCGACGGCACCTGCCTCCGACATATTGCCATGGTTTTTCGTCAGGAGACTGCGAATTTCCGCGACGGTCCGGTTCCGGTTGTCGCTCGTAATCTCGAGAAGTACGGCGATCCCTCCGGGGCCATATCCTTCCAACTGAAATTCCTCGTACATCACACCAGGCAATTCCCCCGTCCCTCGCTGAACGGCCTTCTTCATCGTATCGCCAGGCATGTTGGCTTCCTTCGCCTTGGCGATCGCCAGACGCAGTCTGGGATTAGCCTCAGGGTCACCACTGGACCGAGCCGCAATGGTTATCTCCCGGATGATGCGCGTGAAGATCTTCCCGCGCTTCGCATCCTGGGCGCCCTTGTGCCGTTTGATCGTGGACCAGTGACTATGTCCACCCATGTGATCCTCCTCTACGCCGGCCCGAACTTTGTGAGCTGGTTAGAGGTGCGTACGAATACACTACCACCTCATGAAAGGCTAGACGTAACACAGGCCTCAGAAAGGTGTCAATTATGACGCAACCACCGAGTGAACGGGCTATTCGAAATACAGAAGCAACTGAACACCTATGAGGATCACGAATACCGCCCAGGCCAGGTCCCATTTTTTCACTGGAAAACTCGACGCCCCAGATCCCCACGACACCATCGCGCTAGACAAGGCAGCCCCAACGCCAAGGCTTCCTAGCAGTGCATGGTGAAGTTCAATGGTCTGATGCGCTGGATGATTCCCATGCGAGTGCCAGAACAGCAACAGTCCTCCGATCAGGCCGCCAATCACTAATGGAGACGCCCATGCAGGGTGGCGCACCCAACCAATTCGGCGAAGCGTTTCGCTGGCCGCAGCGGTGGCAGCGAAAATTCCGTAAAATTTATGCTGAATGATTTCAGAGTCTTGTCCGGAAAATGTCTGCTCCAAGGTCAAGGAGCCGATGGGCCAGGCCTCGTGGTCACTCCAAACCAATAGGTAGGCTCCGATGACACCGAAAGCACCAGGCAGAACCAGGCGAGTCCAGGAGGGTAACGGGTACCGTAACGCATGCCCTAACTCAGCAAGCCCAAACAGAAGCACGAAGAGCCCGGCAAACCGATGGTTGAATTCCGAGTAGGCCACCCCTTGGGCTGACCCTTCCCAACCTCCTCCGCCATGCTCGCCGAGGGAACCTTGCGTGATGCCCGTGGCGAGGGAGGCTTGATGATGCTCTGAAGATACCTGTGCGGTGAGGTTGGAGAACCAGAGAAACGGCACCAACAGTAGAACAGATAGCCAGGAAACACACCACTTCATCGTAATAGCCATAAAATGAATGCGCGTCGATAATGGAAAGGCCCATCCAGTCGACTGGATGGGCCTCACGACACCAAACTCATGTGGCTCCCACTACATAAACTTCATGAACTTCTCTTTGGTCTCGTCCATCACTTGCGCGGTAATGGATGATAATCCACGTTCCTTGGCCACACGCTCCACTTCTTTGCGAGCCATGGGGCGGATGAAGTCTGGAATATTTTCCAGCCGCTGTTCCGCCTCGCGTGACCATGTCATCCCATCAGGCGAATCATTCTTTGAATCGTCCATCACTTGCAGCGTGATAGTCTTGAATCCCTGTTTGCGCGCGTAGGTCTCAACACTGCCCTGAACCATCGGTTTCACGAAGGCCGGAAGCCGGTCGAGTTTTTCTTTGGCATCGGCAGTCCAGGTAAACTCGGACGGAGAAGACCCACCACTGGCTGGTTTACCGGAACTGGTGAGCCCCATTTCAGCCACCATGGCGGAGAATGGACAGCCACTCGCTTTTTCAGGCGCCTTAGCAGGCGACGCAGCAGTGGCAGAAACAATCGGAGTCGATGCCGCTGGGTTAGTCATGACAGAGGCGGATTGACCATTTCCCGCGAGAGTGCGCAACCCTTCCATGGACGTTTCCGGCGCGGACTTCGGGCTCAGCTTCAAGCCCAAGGCATTCATCATGCTCGTTTCACCGGAATTGGTCACCATCGAAAACTTCGCGCTACAAGAAGGGCAGGCAAAAAAGACGCCGAGCGATCCTTCCTCCGGCTTCTCCACCTTTTCGAGGCTCATATAGGTTTCGCAGTTGAGACAAACAAATTTCATAATGGCTCCTGTTGCAGTCGCTCCGCAGAGGTTAGTCGAGATGGTACGCTATCATACTGATTTTCAAGGAGTCAAACCGCCTTAAGACGAAGAGAAAGGCCCTGTGGTTTTCATCGTTCATGTCCATTCATTCATGAATACAACTGTGCTCGGATCCCTTCCCGGCGTGGAGGCGCTGCGCTGGTGCTCGCTTACCCGACACCACCCTTTGATGTAACACACCGCATGATTTCTCGGAATGAATGAAGTATGTTTCACTCACAAATGAGCGACGACATACGTTCTATTCCCCTCATTCCTGATGGACTACGTGAGGCTGCTCAGAAAGGCACTTTGATATTCCTGATGACTACCGCGGTCAACCTGATTTGTTTCGCAGCCCGCTACCGTATCTCCGATGTTGGACTTGGGGGCCCATCGTCGCCTAGCCACTGCTTATACTTCTTGTAATGCTCGACCCTGGCACTGCGCACCCAGTTTTCTCGTTGGATGCGTCCCCCAAAGTTGGGTAAGAGAAACTCGAATTTGTCGATGTCCGCGTGACTCCAGGTCGCCACCTGACTGAACCAGAAGACGCCCCGCTTGTGCAGAAACCGTTCTAACGCCGGCCCGACCCCGCGGATGTGTTTCAGGTCATCGGGCGACTCGCCGACCGCTTGTCCCTCCTCCGACGGCTCCATGACCCCGGCCTGGTCCAGATCCCCGGTGTGTGCGCTGATCGTTTCAACCGGCACGTCTCCATTCTGCACGACCATCTGTTCAGCGGGAGTCTCGACCTGCTTCTCGACAACCTGCTCACTGCCCTGTGCAGACAGGGCCAGGAGTTCAGCAATCTGTGCACGAAGTTCGGCGATCACGGCCACTTCGCTCTCTATAGCCTTGCTCCGGGCTAGCTTCTCTGGATTGTCGAGCGGCACCTCCCCATTTTGTTCCGTGGGAATCACGATCCGCTTCTCAACGACTCTTTCACAGACTTCTAACAACACGGCCCGGAGCTCAGTCATCTGCGCACGAAGATCGGTGATCACAGCGACCTCGGCTTCTAACGCTTTGATCCGGGCCAGCTGCTCCGGATTGTCGACCGGCACCAACACCCGCCCTTCGCTACGCCGCTCCCCGGCCTGTGAAGAAAAGGGTTTGAGCTGAGCAATCTGCGTAAACAGCCCAGCGATCATGGCGACCTCGCCTTCCAACGCCTTGATTCGAGCCAGCTGCTCCGGATTGTCGACCGACCGATCGACGACCTTCTCCACCGGTACTTCAACACGCTTCAGCACCACGCGTTCCACCGGCACCTCGACCCGCTTCTCAACCGTTCGAACCTCTGGCGGTTGACTAGCGAGCATGGTGACCTTGCTCATGAGGCGCTCCACCTCACGACGCTTGTCATCTAGCACTGGTCCCAGCACCATCCCCTTAACCCCCCATCCCAGGAAACCAGCTCCCACCATCGTCCAAAGCCAGCATGTCCAGTGCGCAAACATCACGACTGCTCTCCCTTGGTTCCGATGGAGAATTCGATCTGCCGGTTTTGCTGGCGCCCCTCCTCGGTAGAATTCTCGGTGATCGGTCGCGACGCTCCATACCCTTTGGAAGCCAGACGATCAGCAACGATCCCTTTTGAAATCAGATAGTCGACGACGGCCTTGGCCCGCTGTTCCGAGAGGACCCGATTCGTGGGCTCCGGTCCGATGTTATCTGTATGGCCGCCAACTTCGAAGGCAGCTGTGGGATCTTCTTGTAAAATCGTGGCCACACTATTCAGAACCGTTTTCCCCTCCGGTAGCAGCGTGGCGCTGTTGATTTGGAACATCATCGTTGTCCCCATCAGCAGCTCATCAATTTTCTTTTTGAGCACGGCTGATGCTGGTACCAATGACGATGCTGGTGATGGCCGTGGCTCGATGATTTTTGAAATCGGTGGAGGAATTTCAGCCGGGTTTTCCAATGCAACCGGTGGAGGCGACGTGACTGAACCTTCGCCACAGAAGAGGAACACGGTGCCAAGGATGAATAACCCGAGGAGCGCCAAGTACGGGTCCTTGCCCTGCATGACAATCACCTTCGCTAAGGAGAGCAACCTAGCACGCCGCAGCAGAATATTGCTGAATGGGGAAAGCCGTCAAGGGGTGGGTCTTGCGCCATCGTCTTCTGAGGGGTTCGAACTGATGAACTTGCTAGATGGAATATTGAAAGACCGGTTTCGCCCCGATGGCCTGGGCCAAGACGCCCCGGCGCTTGAGTTCATCGAGTATGCGAGCCGTGGCGGCGTCGAAATCGGTGGGGCCGGAGAGGACGACGTCGGTATTTGGCGGAGGCTCTTCTTCTGTCTTACTCATGTGGACGGCAATGACCGGTGCGGGATGGACGAGTGTCCTAATCGCCTGTGAAGCTTCTTGATAGGCCAAACCGAAAGGATTCGTGGTGGAGACGACAATGAGGCCCGTGTCGGTGAGGAGACGCGCCACTTCGCCATAGCGTCGAGCCATTTCCGTGGTCTCCCCCCGCTCTTCTTCGCTCAGATCCGCATCTAACCCACGACGCAGATTTTCTCCATCCAATAGGTAGCCATGGCGACCATCCGCCACGAGACGGCCTTCGAGTGTTCTGGCCAGAAATGATTTGCCAGTGTGCCGTCCCCCGGTAATCAGGACCACCGCTGCACGGTG
Source organism: Nitrospira sp. CG24B (assembly GCA_002869845.2). Classification (GTDB taxonomy): domain Bacteria; phylum Nitrospirota; class Nitrospiria; order Nitrospirales; family Nitrospiraceae; genus Nitrospira_D. The sequence continues at coordinate 266,259 of NEWS02000007.1, forward strand.
GCCATACTGTTGCGCACGGTCTTCGACCGTGACTTCACCCTTGACCCACGCAAAGTCGCGCCGTCTAGCTTCTTCGCGGAGAAATTCCTGATCGTCATGGACCAGTTCGGTAATAATGCCCCCGCCCGCAATATCATATTCGTCCACCAACACAAACCGGCCCGTAGCCTCGAACGACGCCGAGAGGTCGAACGCCACCGGCGTTTTAGTGCGCAAGGTCAATTCAGCGACCTGATTCTTATTCACCGTATTGCTGCCCTGTTGCTGAGCCAGGTCCATCGTATCGATAATCCGATGGATCGACGCCACCTCGCAGTCCACCTCTTTGGTCGCTACACGCAACAAATACTTGCGCTCTTTTTCCAGCGGCCTCTTGCCGAGCCAAAACAGGTTGGCCCGAAAGGCCGTGGAGACGGACGGAAGGTGTTCTTGATGGGAGGCGATCTCCCCACGCTCCACAAAGATTTGGTCATCGAGCGTCACACCGATCGATTGCCCTGCCTGGCCCTCTGTCGGTTGCGGCTCAATATTGAAAGCCTCCACCGTCCGGATATTGGCGCGTTTGTTCGAAGGCGAGAACACGAGATGATCGCCGACTTTTAACTGCCCGGCTGCGATACGACCTGTGATGATCCGGCGGGCATCAAACTTATAGACGTCCTGTACCGGCATTCGGAGAGGTTGTTCCGAACGAGCCGCTTCTTTCTGGAACCCACCGAGCGTTTCCAGGACGGTCGCGCCGGTATACCAGGGCATCTGCTCGCTGCGATTGGCGATGTTGTCGCCGAGCTTGGCGCTCACCGGAATGAACTGCAACGGCACAGCTTTGAACTGCCCCAGAAATTCACGATACTCTTTCTCAATCCCGTCGAACACATCTTGCCGGTAGCCCACCAAATCCATCTTGTTGACCACCACCGCAAACTGTCGGACGCCCAGCAACGATAAGAGATAGCCGTGCTTCTTGGACTGCTCCTTCACGCCTTCCAACGCATCAATGAGCAACAGGGCCGCCTCGGCCCGCGCTGCGCCGGAAATCATGTTCTTGAGAAATTCTTTGTGCCCGGGCGCATCGATGATGATGTATTGCCGACCCTTCCACATGAAAAACGTGCGAGCCGTATCGATCGTAATCCCCTGCTCCTGCTCTTCGAGAAAGGCGTCGAAAAGGAAGGCATATTCGAATTCCTTCCCCTGTTGCTTACAAATGGCCTGCACTTTTTCCAACTTACCGTCGGGAAGGGAGCCGGTATCGGCATACAGTCGGCCGAGCAACGTGGACTTGCCATGATCCACATGGCCGACGATCACGATATTCAAATTTTCAGACGGCTTTGTTTCGATCAGTGTCATCTTTCATTACTCTCCAGAATGCTCAAACGGACAGATCCGTCAGCATTCTGCTTACATGTATCCATCTTTGCGGAGCAGCTCCATCCCCCGACCTTCGTCCTGCGCTCGGCCTGACCGCTCGGCCACGGTGGTGTGGCGAAGTTCTTCGATGATCTCATCCACCGTCTTGGCCGTGGACTTGATCGGCGTGGTGCAGGGGGCACAACCAAGGCTGCGGTAACGTATCCCCTCACCTTTATCGAGGTACAAGTCGATGAAGGGAATATTTTCGAGCTTGATGTATTCCCAAATATTGATTTCAGTCCAGTCCAAAAGAGGATGAATCCGAATGTGCGTACCGGGCGGAAATGTGGTCTTGTACTGGTCCCAGAGCTCAGGCGGCTGATCCCGAAAATCCCAATCTCCGTGTTTATCGCGCGGGGAAAAGTATCGCTCCTTGGCCCTCGTGCCCTCTTCATCTGCGCGGACGCCGAGAATGACGCCGGTGTATCCCTTGTGCTCCAAGAGTTGCTTGAGACCGTTCGTTTTCAAGGCGGTGCAACAGACGACGCGGCCCATCGTGTGGTTCATACCCGACGCCAGGGCCTCTTTGTTCTGGCCGACGACCAAATTCAATCGCCATTCCCGAGCGAGACGGTCGCGATACTCGATCATTGCCGGAATTTTATAACTGGTATCGACATGCAGGAGCGGGAACGGAACATGCCCGAAAAAGGCCTTGCGGGCCAGCCAGAGTAGCACCGTGGAGTCCTTCCCCATGGACCAGAGCATGGCGAGATTGTCGAAATGTTTGTAGGCTTCTCGGAGAATATAGACGCTTTGATCTTCCAGTTGCCGCAGGTGTTTCATGCCCCAAATCCTTCCGCCTTTCGTCCTACACTGCGACCTGCTGTCGCACCAAGTCATCAAGCTTCCGCACCGCCGCGCCACCCTCAATGGCTTCGCGCGCCGCCGGGAAGCAGGCCGAAAACGACGTCCCTTTCCCCGCTGCGTACAGTAACATCGCGGCGTTCATGAGGACCCACTCTTTTGGCCCGCCCTGCACCCGATTCTGAAGAATACGGCGGAGCAGATCCGCCTCCTTTTCTCGCTGATCGGGGGGAAACCCGGCCATCTCCCGCGATGGGATAAAGGTCAGTCCAAAATCTTTCGGAGTGATCTCCAGCGGTCTGATGCGTTCATCGCGAAGCTCCAGAACTCTCGTCGCCATCGAGGCAGACAACTCCGGATCGCCCTCGACGCCACGAATCACCATCCCCTGCGGACACCCGAGCATGCGTAGCGCTTCAGCCGTTTTCTCGAAGTGCGGTGGATGCGACAATCCCACTACCTGCACTTTAGCCCGCGCTGGATTCAACAACCTGGCAATCGGATGAAACACGTTCCTGACACCGAGCTCTTGGCGCATCTCTAAGAATCGATACACCGGTGGATGATAGAGTCCGATATCGAGATAGGCGAAACCGTTCCTGTGTACTTGTTCACTCACCCGCTTGGGGTCTGCATCCACCGACATACCTAAGGCTTTCAGTACCCCGGCAGTACCTGGGCGCCCAGGAATGCCGTCGTACCCGTGCATCAACACTGCGGCTCCAGCTGAAACCGCAACAATCGAGGCGGCAACGATTGCATGAAATGTATCCTGCTTCCCGGCATAACTCGGCACATCGACGAGTGCTAACTCTTTCGACACTGCGAGGGGCGGCACATACTGACGTGCCGCAGCCGTCAATGCCGCGAGTTCAGTGACTGACTCTGACTTAAACCGCATGGCGATGAGAAAAGCCCCGATCTGTGCCGGCGTGGCCTCCCCTTCAATCAACGCCTTCATCGCCTGCTTACACTCATCCCATGTCAGGTCTTTGGAAGCCTTTGGCCCTTTGGCGATCTTGGCAAGGATTTCTTGAATCGGCATGTTACGCCTTATGTAATCCACACTCGGTTTTGGTAAAGTTTTTCCAGCGCCCGGCGCGCGGATCATCGCCAGACGCCACGGGTGCGGTGCAGTACGTACACCCAATACTGGGATAGTTGTGATCATGGAGCGGATTGTAGGGAACTTCGTGGACCTTGATGTAGCTCCACACATCGGCCCACGTCCATCGGGCCAGTGGGTTCACCTTGATCAATTGAAATTTCCCGTCCCACTCGATCAAACCGGCATTCGCACGGGACGGTGCTTGATCACGCCTGATACCCGTGATCCAGGCCTCATAGCCTTTGAGGACGCGAGTCAGTGGCTCGACCTTCCGCAATTGACAGCACTGATCTGGATGGCTGGCCCAGAGGGCTTCACCATGGGATTCTGCTTGTTGCTGTGGTGTCAGCAATGACTTCACTTGGATCACGTGCGCTGGTTTCAACTGGTACCTTTCGATGATCCGATCCCGTGTGGCATAGGTCTCGGAAAACAAAAAATCGGTATCGAGATAGAACAACGGTACTGCGGGATTGATGCGATGCACCATGTCGACGAGCACCACGTCCTCCGCCCCAAAACTACAGGCGAGAACCGTCTTCTGCCCGTATCGCTCGATAGCAGCCGCCAGCACATCTTGAGGCAGCTTCGTCTCAAACGATGCGCCCCAGGCTTTGAGCTCTTCGACCAGTTCAGAACGGCCCGTTACGGTCATGGCAATCCGATCCCTTTACCCTTCGACCTTTTCCACCAGAATCCGATAATGCGATGCTTCCGGTTCCAGGGCCTCTTGGATCAGCACCTTGTGTCCGTCGTTCTTGAGGCTCATCGGCACATTCTTGATCGGCTCGCCTGCGTCGAGCCACACTTCTAACTTCTCACCTGCATCCATCATCTCCAGCTTCAACTTCGTCTTCACGTAGTTCATCGGGCAGGCGACGCCACGGAGATCGTAGACCGGCGCGCCGGTTGGAGCCTGAGCCGCTGGTTTCACTTCGGTGGGGATTGGAACCACAGACGCCGGGACCTCCTTCTTGGGAGCCGTCGTCGCTTGGATCGGGGCAAGCTTTAAATCTTTCCCCATTTGTTCCGTTGCAGCTCGGCAGGCCTCAACGAAGCCCTTCGCAAACGCCATTTTTTCATGCGCCGACTCTGCGGTCGTCTCCTTCGGACCAAGATCGCCGACCTTCTTATTGAGCTCCCGATATTGCGCAGGGATGACCCCTTTCTGCGCAATCCGGCTGTCAAATTCAAGGAAAGTTTCTGAGTCAGTCGACGGCTCAAGTCCTTCGGTCACCAACATCGCCTTCGCCGCGGCCAACACCGCGCGATAGGATTTGTTCACCGACACGGAATACTGATGCTTCTCAACTAGTAGCTTCGCTTGATAGAGTTCCTGGTCGGCCTCCAGAATGCCGTTCTCGATCATTTCTAGCGCGCCACCGGCACATTCGCCGGGTCCAAGATCCTCAAGGATAAATTCATTTTCCCCTTCCCAGTCGTAATAGAACGTGGGATCTGCTTCATAAGACGGCACGATGGTGTAGGGAATCAACTCATCCTTCAGCTTGCTCTTCCCACTACGGGCAATGAAGTTTGGAAAATTCTCGCTGCCTTGGCGGTCGCGCCGGTAGACATCGATCAAATGGGAGATCGCCGCAGGGACGGCTTTCGCCGGCAACTTCACCGTCATCTGTCCGATCTTGGCCGTGCCGTTCACCGAACCACCGAGATGCAATTCATAGTGCGGCGCGACGTGCTCGCCGAGGCGTTTTCCAACCCCATGCAACCCGATCGTGGAAATGTGATGCTGCGCACACGAGTTGTGACAACCGCTGATTTTGACATCGACTCCGGCCAGATCGTCCGGCACACGACCAGCTGGAAACACCTCAGCCAGCGCTCGCGCAAGACCTTTGGATGATGTAATCCCAAGACCGCATGTATCGGTGCCAGGGCACGCAATAATGTCTTCGACCAGCTCAGCACCAGGATCCGCCAAACCACGGGACGCCAAGTCTTCGTACAGATCGGCAATCCGATCGCCAGGAATCCACCGAATCACCATATTTTGATTGATGGTGGTGCGGAGATTTCCGTTTGAATAACGCTCGGCCAGATCAGCGACGAAGAGCATCTGTTCAGCCGTAAGATCCCCCATGAACAACTTGATGGCAGCGGTGACGTAGCCCTCCTGCTTCTGTTTGACAACATTGGTCCGTTTCCACATCTCAAACGGCGTCTCATGACCGATTGTGATGGCCCTATTGCCATGACCGTTCCTGTTTCCAGATACCAGACCATTTTTCGTGGGCATGAGGAGCGGAGGGGGTTCATCCTGATGCTGAAGCAGGGTCAACGGTCCGTTTTGGGGAAGCGTGTGTCCCATGCCGACATAGGCGGCTTCCCAGCGCCGTTTGAATTCCTCAAAACCCAGTTTGTCGATGACGAACTTCATCCGGGCCTTGTTTCGATTTTTTCGATTGCCGAGGGTATCGAAGACTTTAATCACGGCTTCGATACTGGGAATCAGTTCCTCCATCGGTGTGAACTCACGAAGCAGTTGGGCAATCCGTGGAGCAGAACCCAAGCCGCCACCTGCCACCATTCGAAAACCGACGACTCCGTCAGCTCGTTTGACAGCCAGTAGGCCGATATCGTGAATCGGGGTCAGCGCACAATCATGTTTGCAGCCGGAAAACGCAATTTTGAACTTTCGCGGCAGACTTTGGTTCAAGGGGTTCCGTAATAAGTGATACGCGATGGTCTTCGCATAAGGCGTTACATCAAAGACTTCGCCTTGGCACACGCCGGCAAGGTGACACGCCGTCACATTCCGCACAGTATTGGCGCAGGCCTCTCTGGTGGTTAGCCCAACTTCGGCCAATCCCCGCATAATGGTTGGCACATCCTTCAATTCCACGAAGTGCAGCTGGATATCTTGTCTTGTCGTGACATGACCCACCCCGGTCGCATAGCGATCAGTGAGCTCCGCAACACGTCGCAGCTGATTGGCATTGAACCCGCCGAACGGGATTTTGATCCGCACCATCTGCACACCAGGTTGGCGCTGACCGTAAATGCCATACTGCAGGCGGAAAGGCTTGAAGAGATCAGTAGAAATCTCCCCAGCCAATGTTCGCAGCGCTTCGGCCTCAAAGGTTTCTATTTCCTCCAGAATGGCGGGAGGGATCGGACTCGTGACAATGTGAGGGCTCGTGAGGGCTTCAACGTGTTTCATCATACCGCTCTCCTAATCTCCTCTGGAGAGGAGCCTCATACGTCAGATGTGGTACATCGGACTGCGCTGGGCATCGATTGTTCGTAACCGCATTGCCAAATGTTCGACCGTCACGTTTTCGAGAACTTTGCGCTCTGCCTGCTGAACCTGCTCCCATACGTCACCGAGCAGCAGTTCCGGCTTGGTCGCTTGACGATCGCGGGTTTGCTGACCGACAAATGACCGATGAAAGACCGGCCCTTCCAATGCCTCGAAAATATCGGCGATCGACATCGCTGCCGGCTCATGCGTGAGGAGATAGCCTCCCTGGGCACCCCGTTGACTTTCGACTAAACCGGCCTTCTTCATCGCATGGAGAATCTGTTCGAGAAAACGGGCTGGAATCCCATGACGCCTCGCGATAGCCCGCGCTTGAATTGGGGCTTCTTTTGCATATGTGGCAAGATCAACAGCTACCATAATTCCATATGTAGCGCGCATAGACACTTTCATTCTTTATTATTCCTGTCGGAATTGAGTTACATATATCGTCTCCCCTCTTGGTCTGTCAAGGCACCAGAAACTTCTTTGATGAAGATCGACACATATTCCTGACATTTAGTATGCCAAGCTATATTGTTAGTGAAATTGTGAAAATCAAGAGAGCGCCATAACTCCATATCTTTACTATTCATTTCATGCCTGCAACGCCGCACGGAAAGCAGGCCGGAAGGCCATCGCATCTATAAAATCAGATTGACATCGTGTACGCCCTAAGCAATAATCCGACCTCTTCTTCGGGTGGTACCTTTCATGTCTGTGGCATCATCTTCATTTACTATTCTGTTATTCACAAACGATACGACCATACAAGCCCTGGTGGGACAGGTGTTCAAAGGCGCGTCCGTGATGATCACTCGAGACGTGTCGACCTTTCAAAAGGAGTTGCCTCGACATCGGTTTGATGCCGTCGTAGTGGAATCGCAAGGCGGACAGGAACAGACTGGCACGCTGCATGAGCACCTTGACCCTACTCGCACTCTTTGTATCAGCGGGTCTAAGGCTGTTTTGAAAAAAACGTTGAAAGTCATCCAATTGATGAATCAGCCAGACAGCCTCCAGCAGAACAAATCCCACGACACCTCCCTGGAAAGTTATCTTGAGGTGAAAATGGGAGAATTCGTCAAGGGGATGCGAAACGGATCAGCTAAAAACCTACACCCGATTCTGATTTCCGCCGTGGAACGCCCTCTCATTACTTCAGCGCTGCGTGAGACCAAGGGTAATCAAATACAGGCTGCGGCACTTCTCGGTCTCAACCGTAATACCTTGCGAAAAAAAATCGTGAACCTTCACATCCCCGTCAAACAGACGAAAGCGAGAGCTACTCAATAGTGGTTGAACAGGACCGTCAAGGGCGTGCTCCAGAGCTCACTTCCCATAACCATCTCTCACCACTCATGAAGGAGGGACATCATGACAAAGGAAGAGCTGATCGCAAAGATGGCTGCTTCAGCTGGAATTACTAAGGTCGCGGCCGGAACCGCCCTCGAGGCACTCACCGGGGCAGTGACTTCCTCATTGAAAAAAGGGAAGCGCGTCTCTCTCGTGAATTTCGGCACCTTTACGATTTCAAAACGAAAAGCACGAATGGGAAGAAATCCACGGACAGGCGAATCACTCCGAATCCCGGCAGCGAAGGTCCCGAAGTTTTCAGCTGGGAAAGAGCTTCGCTCGGCCGTGAAGTAACCGTCCGTACGCTGTAGGGTGTCTGCCTCAAGAGATGATTGAAAGAGAAGGTCCCATGTCTTTCAGCTCGCTGAGGGAATGCGACCTGCTCTTTCGTTTTCTTGACAGTGTCAGTGAGGCTATATTAGCATGCCCCCTCTCTTGATAGGCGCGTAGCTCAGGGGGAGAGCGCTACCTTGACACGGTAGAGGTCGACGGTTCAAGACCGTCCGCGCCTACCATTCAGGCCGAGGCACTGGTTTGCCTCTTAGAGGCTCGGTGCCTTTTTTGTTTTTTTGCACCAGTGGGTCAAGTCCGTACGTCATGAAGATATCGGTCAAAGACGGTCCGAGCGGTGAGATTCAGACCGGGGTGACAGTGGGTGGCGCTCTGTCTGATTTAGGTGTCGTCGACCGGACTATTCTCGCAGCCAAAGTAGACGGAGCTGTTGTCGATTTGTCGTGCGCTCTGTCTGAAAGTTCGACCCTCGAACCGCTGCGGTTCGACAGTGCAGAAGGCCGTGAGGTGTACCGTCACAGCAGTACCCACCTCATGGCCCAGGCAGTCAAGGAACTCTTCCCGTCGGCACAACTGACCATCGGCCCAGCTCTGGAAGATAGTTTCTATTATGACTTTGCCTTCGAACGTCCTTTTACCCCCGAAGACTTGCAGAAAATCGAAGAGCGCGCGGCTGAAATTATCAAGCGTAACCTCACGATCACCAGGCGGGAGTTTTCAAAACAGGATGCAATAGATTTTTTCACGTCCCGTGGAGAGCAGTATAAGGTCGAGCTGATTCAAGGTTTCCCCGATGGAGAGCCGATCACCGCCTATACACAGGGCGACTTTGTGGATCTCTGTCGTGGCCCCCATCTTCCGACTACCGGTGTCATCGGGGCCATCAAATTACTCACCACAGGAGGGGCCTATTGGCGTGGCGATGAACGTAACCCAATGTTACAGCGGATCTACGGAACATCCTTTCCGACACAAGCGGAAGTGGATGCCTACCTGGCTAAGCTGGAAGAAATTAAGCGACGCGACCACAGAAAAGTCGGAAAAGATTTGGATTTGATCAGTATTCAGGATGAAATCGGACCTGGGCTGGTCCTGTGGCATCCGAAAGGTGCGACAGTCCGCCTGTTAATTGAAAATTTCTGGCGAGAACAACATATTCGAGACGGATACCAGCTGGTCTATTCGCCGCATACCGCGCGCCTCGATCTCTGGAAAACCAGCGGGCACCTCGATTACTACCGGGAAAACATGTTCCCATCGATGAAGCTGGAAGGCAGTGAGTACCAGCTGAAACCGATGAACTGTCCGTACCACATCATGATCTACCAATCTCACCTGCGCAGCTATCGAGACCTCCCCATTCGCTATGGGGAACTCGGCACGGTCTACCGCTATGAACGGACCGGCGTTCTGCACGGGCTCATGCGGGTACGCGGATTCACGCAGGATGATGCCCATCTCTTCTGCCGCCCGGATCAAATGGAACACGAGGTCAGCCGGGTCCTGGACTTTACATTTTTCGTCTTGCAGACATTCGGGTTTCACCAATTTGAGGTCTTCTTGTCCACGCGGCCCAAAGAGTCCGTGGGTGGTGATGAACATTGGACCTTGGCCACCAGCGCATTGGAAGCGGCCCTGAAGAGTCGACACATCTCCTTCCACCTCGATCCTGGCGGGGGGGCATTTTACGGCCCGAAGATCGATATTAAGATCAAAGATGCGTTGGGCCGCTCGTGGCAATGTTCCACGGTCCAGGTGGATTTCAACAATCCAGAGCGATTTGAGTTAAGTTATATCGGAGAAGACGGCAAAGCGCATCGCCCAATCATGATTCATCGGGCCTTGATGGGATCCATCGAGCGTTTTTTCGGCATCCTGATTGAACATTACGGAGGCGCATTTCCGACCTGGCTGGCTCCGGTGCAGGCCGTCGTCATGAACATCACCGATCATCAGCAAGACTATGTGGCGGCCGTCGTGGCGCAATTGAAGGCGGCTGGCTTTCGTGCCGAACCTGATCTCCGGAACGAAAAGATCGGGTTCAAGATTCGCGAAGCGGAAAAGGCGAAAGTCCCGTTCATGCTGGTCGCGGGGAATCGCGAAATGCAGGATGGGACGCTCTCGGTACGAGGCCGAAGTGGGGCAAATTTAGGAAGCAAGACAGTGGCTGAAGTGTTGGATCTCCTGCAAGCCGAGGTCACGCACACACAGCGAGAACTTCAACCCACACATTAAAAAAGAGGTGGACTATCGTTCCCAAATTGCGTGTGAATCGTGAGATCCGAGTCCGAGAAATTCGTGTCATTGGCCCGGAAGGAGAACAACTCGGCATCCTTCAGACGCCGGACGCCTTTCGACAGGCTCAGGAAGGCGGCTATGACTTGGTGGAAGTGGCTCCTAACTCCACCCCCCCAGTCTGTAGAATTATGGACTTTGGGAAGTACAAGTATGAGTTGAGCAAAAAGGACCATCAAAGTCGGCGCCATCAAAAGTCCACGCAAGTGAAGGAAATCAAGTTGCGCCCACGGACCGACAAACATGACCTTGAAATTAAAGTTCGGCAGATGAAAACATTCCTCGAAGAGGGTAATAAAACCAAAGTCACCCTCACATATCGCGGGCGGGAGATGGCCAATCAGGAAATGGGGCGAGCCGTGATGAATTCCGTCATTGAACAATTGGCGCAAGCCGGCACCATCGAGTATGCCCCCCGCATGGAGGGACGAAGTTTGATTATGATTGTGGCGCCCAAATAATTGACGTGCGATGCGGTGATCGATCAACCAAAGGAATCCCCGATGAAAATGAAAACGCATTCCGGAACGAGCAAACGATTTACCAAAACGGGAAGCGGCAAGATTGTCCGCCGCAAGGCGGGCAAGCGGCACATACTGACCAGCAAGCGGCACGACCGGAAGCGCCGCCTAAGCGGAACAGCCGTGGTGGATTCCACGGTTGTTGCTACATTGAATCGCCTCCTGCCGTATGCATAGACGACGATCGTGTAGTGTTGTGAATTTCAGGACCCAAAAGGAGTAATGACTCATGCCTCGCGCAAAAGGTGGACCAAAGACTCGGCAACGGAGAAAGAAGCGGATCAAGCTGGCGTCAGGCCAGTACGGTGGAAAGAGTCGGCTCTTCCGTTCAGCGACGGAAAGCGTTGACAAGGGGCAGACGTATGCCTATACGGGCCGCAAGAATCGGAAGCGAGATTTCCGGCAATTGTGGATCGCCCGCATCAGCGCCGGCGTTCGGGCCCAAGGGCTGACCTACGGCCGGTTCATCAACGCGTTGAAGAAAGCGAATGTGTTGCTGGATCGAAAGGTGTTGTCGGATATGGCGATCAAAGATGCGGCAGGATTTGAAAAGTTGTGCGGCCTCGCCAAACAACACCTGACTCCTGCCGCAGCGTAATGTAGCCCCTCAGGCACAGAGTTCTTGTTCCAAGGGGAGGCGGCACCCTGTCGCCTCCCTTTCCTGCTCGCAACCTAAGCGGATCCTCTATTCACACCGAGCCCACCACGGCAAGTCCTCATTGTAGGACATTCTGATCATCGAAGGCACGATTGATTGTTGAGGTTGTAAGTCGTGGTGGCTAATGCAGGTAGGACGTTTGAAGGGGGAAAAGTTCCGCCAGTCTTGATGCGATTGCCGTCCGCATCGCATGTATAGCTCACTGTCCCTTGCGCGGTGACTTCTTGGGTCAACCGGTCTAAGCTGTCGCAGGCTTGTGTGATCGTCGCCGTAACTGTCCCGCCAGCATTCTTCTCATGCACTTGCGTGATCCGATTGCCTGTGTCGTAGGTGTAGTTGGTATTGGTTCCGTCTTGGAATGTCGCCTTCGTACGCCGACTCAATGGATCATGGGTGTCAGTTCTTTTCTCTTATGCAGGAAGCTAAGAATTCCAAACGCAACTAGGGCAAACATAAAGGATGCAACGTACCAGGTTTTCGCACCCATTAATGAGGCGCTCATCGCCCAACCGAAAAAATGGAGATGCACGTTCCATGAAAAGTGAACAATGATGGCAGGAAGAATTGAATGGTACGTCTCATAGAGATAGGCCTGGATGCAGCCAAAGATAAAAATCGATAGACCAAACCATTCGTGGCCGAGCATAAAAGAAAAACTACTCCACAATAATGCTGGAGTCATCGAAACATGTTTTCGCAAGGCACTATAGAGCAGACCTCGATAACTCAGCTCTTCAATGAGTGCCGATAGTCCCTGTCTCATCACCGTTGTGACAAGCACCACTATTCCACTCCAGAACATCCCTTGCGCGTTAATATACCGTCTAAGCTCGTCACTGGCATGGTATAACGCCTGACCACTAAGCCAGGATTCAGGGACCAGGAGCCAGTAGAAATCATGCACCATCAGTACGAGAACGGCTGCTCTCAAACCAACAATGACCAAATTGGGCCATGACTGAGTTGGACCAAAAATAAGCCGCAACGACTGTCCAATTCTTCTGCACCAGATCAGAATCAAACCCAGAACTACTAAGAGAGATAGGTATTTCCATGCATAGACAATCAGAGGGTTTGATAAAGTGAACCTACTCCATGCGAATAGGGCGTACAGACAGGTCGTAGCAACGATACACAGGGAAGCTTGAGCAACGGTTGTCTGGTGTAATTCGAAGTGCTGATCATCAGATTTGAGTTCCTTTATTCCTGGAACGAACCTAAACACCAGTGCAAATCCTAACAAGAGGAAACTTTCCAAAATATAAGGTTCGTTCATGCCTGCAAATGAGCGGAATAAGGGTCAACTCTTGTATCGTGCATCGGCTCATGCTCTAGAGATGCGCGCTGCGACCAATCGCCATCTCAGGTACGTGCGGCGACTGACCTCCGTGCACCGAAGCAGGCCTGCAACCGAATGTGCGCTCGGAACCCAAGTGTCAGACCACCGGATGAGCGATTCTACCGCCTCCCGTCGTGGACGCAACGAGAATGTCACATTGTCTAACACACCGGAAGGCACATCCGGTTCGGCCTATCAGCCAAGAGCCTCCCGCTGTGCGCACGCACAACCCCTCACTACTTCTCCTCGATCTGCAAGAGCGGGTCTTTGCGACTGGTGCTCCGATTCATCGTGTAAGGCATGTCGATGGTCTGTGGGTACTTGGCATAACGGTGACGGTGAGGAGATGATGGCAGACTGGACGCAGGTTTGTAGATCGTGCAATCCCCAAACATGGCCCTATTTGAGGTGAGAACGCGGTGTAACCCTATCAAGGCTGGTTAGCTTGTGGAACTCCCGAGGCCCAACCAGTGACGAAGAGTGTGGCCCGAGTCTCAGCGAGAGCCCCACTTGCACTCGACGTGCAACGGCTAAGCCAAGCGCTTTCACGTGATGCGCCGTGACTGACTTACGAAAGCAGCTTCGACAGGTTCACGTCGAACGCCACGACCGGCATGGA
>NEWS02000007.1:280027-293374 GCA_002869845.2 Nitrospira sp. CG24B
GATCTGCCAACGTTCGAGGACTTCCGGATGGACCTCGCCGATGAAACGATTGGTTTTGCCTCAAACTACCCTGCTGCTGCGAGCGCCTGCTCAGCTTCAAGCGGCAATTGGAGTCGAATGAAGTAGGAAGCCGGATAGAGATAGTCCTCGCCCGACTCATCGATCACTCGAAGGTAGCCGTCTTTATCCGCCTTCTTGTCAGGAACAACACGATACACTTTGCGCTTTTCCAAATCGTCGCAATCATCGTTCTTTATGCAGAGCACGAATTCATAATCTGTGCGCTTTCGTCGCATGCTTGCTCCCTCAGTCGAGGAGTCGCTTGATCTTCACTTTCTTCCGACCAATTCCGTGCGCTTCATACCAGTGAACTTCGGCTCGTCTGATGATGCCGTTGGCCAATCGAACCCGAGCGATGCCTTTCAATTTTCTCCAGCGCCCAGGACCGAAACTGCGCCGGAGCCTCATGATCTCCCTGATTCGGCCCCCGACAGCTATGGTTTCAATGTCTTCAATCTCACCGATGATCTCGAAATGCACGCAGTCATTGTAGATTGGCTTGCGCTTGGAAGCAACCTTCCGGACACGTGTGATGGGGACAGCTCGGTTTAGCCAAGATCGGCAAGCTGAGAGAGGTTCACCTCGAACGCCACGACCGGCATGGAGATCTGCCAACGTTCGAGGACTTCCGGATGGACTTCGCCGATAACGCCGACCGGCTTGCCTGAAACGAGAATACGGCCGGCACGGCCTTCTAGAAAAGATGGATGCTGCAGTGGCTCAAGGCTATAGTCCTTGCCGAGGTAGTAACACAGCACGTCCAGACAGGAATGGATTTCTGAGAAATGGGTGGTGGCGTGCGCGATCAAGGCGCCGATCACGGTTTCTGTTCGAGACCCCAGCTCGTGGGTCCCATCGGGAATCGCCACATCACCGGCCTCGAAGAGACGATGGGGGTAGAACGCCCGACTGGAGGCGGCTTCGATACGCAGCAACGATGGCAGCATCCATTGTCGGAGGCAGGAGAAGCTGAGCGACATGACGTTATCGACGTCGACCGTCCGCCCCCATTCCGTTCCTTCCAGACGCATACCACGGCAATACTGCTCCGGCGAGCCGAGAATGTTTGAAATGATTTCCTGAAAGCCGAGTCCCACCATCAATTCTCGGGACCGATCGGACAGCTGCTCAATGGCCGATAAGCCTCCCACCGTAAACTGCGCCGGCATGACGGGGGTAAACTCGGCATATCCGCGACTCATGGCAACATCTTCAACTACATCCATCGTATGCATGAGATCATGGCGGTACGGCGGGAGCTTAGCCTTCACTGACCCTTTTTCTGCCGACACGTTATACCCATAGGCCTCTAGAGCCTGCTTCACCATTGCCTCACCGAGCTCCTGGCCCAATGCCTGTTCAATCGCTTTCATCCGAATGGTCACTGGCTTTCCGAGATCTTGTGGCGTTTTGACCCGTTTGCCCAGCACCGTGCGTGTCGGATACCGCACTTCCACCGGCTCGATGGTTGCGCCACGGTCGGCCAAATTCGCCGCGAAGATGTTCAACGACAGAATCACCATGCGCAGGTCTGTCCCAGTCACTTCAACGAAGAGCTCATCATCACCCACCCGTACCTCTCCGATTTCCCGACTATTGATAATCGGGGGAAAGGACAAGGGTTGAGCCTTCGCATCTCGAAGGATGGGGAGCAGACTTTGGACGGCCAAGATAGGCCCATACTCCAATCCCTTGGGATGAACCATGAGAATTTCCGATAGCGTCATCGCCGTTTCCATCCCCAGCGGGGTAAACCGCACGTCGTCCGGTTTCACCAGCTCATAGGTCACGGGAAAGGTAATATTCCGCAGTTGGTAGATTCCGATGGAGACGGTCTTGCGCTTACGCCCAAAGATGTCGGCCAATTTCTCCTGCGTTTGAATCAGCTGAGCCAGCCCCTTCTCAGTCACCCGATATCCCTTGGCCGTACAGGCTGCCACATAGGGGCGCACCTGCTCCATGCCGGGCTTCACGATCAGATGATGCGGCGACGTCGGTGTTTCAGCGAAGAAGGCATACGGCTTCAACCGGCCTTGCTGCTTGATGCGAATTTGTCGGGCAATCCCCTCGCAACACCAGAGGTCCGGCCGATTGCTATCTTGCAGTTCGATACGCAACTCTCCGGTTTCCGGATTGTGCCCCTTCAGCTCGCCCTTCACGAGCATGAGCCACTCTTCCAACTGAGCCATCGGAATGCCACGGACGACACCGCCCTCACCCGTCAGAAGCGACTCTAAATCGTCCTTGAAAATCGTGATGGTCGGCATACGTGGAGTTAGAACAGTCCTCTGGTCGTGCGGATCAATTCCAGGTTGTCGGTGAAGAGTTCGCGGATGTCATGGATGCCCAACGCCACCATCGCCATGCGATCAAGCCCCAACCCCCAGGCAATGACCGGCACCGTGACACCGAGCGGCAACGTCACTTCGGAGCGAAAGAGACCGGCACCGCCGAGTTCCATCCATCCCAGGCGTGGATGCCGCACATGCATCTCGACCGACGGTTCGGTAAACGGAAAATAGGCCGGTAAGAACTTCACTTCCTTCGCCTGCGCCACTTCCCGGGCAAACAAATTCAAGAGCCCCAACAGCGTCCGAAAGTTGATGTCTTCTCCAAGCACGATCCCCTCCACCTGGAAGAAATCCGTAGCGTGGGTGGCGTCGACTTGGTCGTAGCGAAAACACCGGGCGATCGAGAAATACTTCCCGGGGATCTGTGGCGAGGCGGCAAGCGTTCGAGCCGACACCGCGGTGCCTTGGCTCCGCAACACCAACCGTTTAGCCCTGTGCACATCAAACGAATAGCCCCAGCCTGTGGAACCAGTCTCTGCGCCGTTCTCATGCACCTTGGCCACACGCGACAAGAACGGCTCGTCCACGGCGGTGGTATGGCTGGGCTCCTTGACGAAATAGACATCGTGAATGTCCCGAGCCGGATGGAATTGCGGCATGAACAGGGCATCCATATCCCAGAACTCGGTTTCGACCAGCGCCCCCCGCATTTCCTGGAACCCCATGCTCACAAGTTTAGTTTTGACCGTATCGAGAAATTCGCGATAGGGATGTTTCTTTCCTGTTCCGATACGAGGCGGGCGCAGACTGATCGTGTACTTTCTCAATCGCGTCTGACGCCAACTCCCATCCTTCAACAAGTCGGGAGTCAACTGCGAGACTTCTTCAGCAACCCCCTGCGTCAGCAACTGCGCCGCCGCACCGGCTCCGTCCGGTGACAAGATAAATGAGCGGGCCACCCGCTCGTCCACACGGAACGGTTCTTTGGCATTGCCACGTTTCACGGCAAAGTCTTCGATGATCTGCCGATGGGCTTCCGTGAAGTTCTTCAGCTCTTTCGGTGAGTCATGCATGTCTCCCAGGAGGGTTCGGAGTGCCTCGACAGTCGGACTCGGGCGTCCAGTTGTTTCAATGCACCCCCCTTGGATGATCAGGACCACCCCTTCCTTTTTCAGTCGCCCGACAGCTTTGCTGACATCCGAAGGGTCCAGTCCGCCTTGCGACTGAAGGTCAGGAATGGTCAGTCTCTTCCCGGTGCCGGTGGCTTCCCGCGCAGCCGTCAAGACTCGCTCGATGGGCGAGGCGGTTTGGTAATACTCCTCCCCGATCTTCGTCAGCGAGACGATGGGAGTCACCGTTTCCGTCTGGACCGTGATGAGAGACTTGGCCAATAACCACTCGACCGCCATACTGAGTTGAGATGCCTCCAACTCAGCTGCGCCGGCCAACTGTTCGCTGCCCAGAGCGGTTCCCGATTGGCGAAGCCCTAAGGTCGTGAGTACTTTAATTTCGAGAGGGTGCAGACTGTCGATGAGTGTGGAGATGTCCACCTGAGCCGCCTATTGATGGACCGCGGCGCGTGACGCCGGCGAGACGGCCATTGCTCCAGCCGCCCGCATGGCCGCAATGGTCGCTGTATAGTCCCGTTGGGAGAAAATCGCGGACCCTGCCACGAGAACTGTCGCTCCGGCGGCCACGATCTCTTGAGTATTTTCCACCTTCACGCCACCATCCACTTCCAGCAGCGCCTGGCTTTTGATCTTGTCCAACAGTGCCCGTGTGTCAGCGATTTTTCTGAGCACCGATGGGATAAACTTCTGCCCGCCGAATCCAGGATTCACCGACATGATCAACACCAGATCGACATCTCCCAAGATCTCCTGAAGCAACGAGAGTGGCGTCGCAGGATTTAAGGTGACTCCGGCCTTGATCCCCCGTTCCTTAATCGATTGAATCGTGCGATGGAGGTGCGGGCAGGCTTCGACATGCACGGTCAAATAGTCGGCTCCGGCATCGACAAACTCGGGAATGAACGCATCGGCGTTGGTGATCATCAAATGAACGTCGAGTGGAAGCTTGGTGACTTTTTTGAGACTTTCGACAATGGGTGGCCCCACTGTCAGGTTCGGCACGAAATGGCCGTCCATCACATCGACATGCAGCAGATCGGCACCCGCTCGCTCCACTGCGGATACTTCATCGGCCAATCGAGCAAAATCCGCGGAAAGAATTGAGGGGGCGATCTGAATCGAATGACCCATTATTTCTTCCGTAGGCGGGCGGCATAAAAGCCATCCATCCCGCACTCGTTACCCATAGTTGAGAACGCGCCGCAGATGGTCACAAAGGGGAGAGCCGTGGTGGGAATCCACGGCCCCACAGATTCACGCATCCATCCAGGATAGGCTTCGCAAAAAGAGGTGACAACCCCTTCCGTCTCTTCCGTTTCCGTCGAGCAGGTACTATAGACCAGCACCCCACCGGGTCGCAAGCAGGAAGCCACCGAGGCAAGGATTTCGGATTGCAGTTTCTGGTGCCTGGCGAACGTCGAACTGTCCTTCCGCCATTTCGCTTCAGGATGTCGGCGCAACACACCCAGCCCACTGCACGGGGCATCCACAAGTATCCGATCGAACAGCGGCGGTTCCTTAGGGAGGTTCGACCCGAGGGCGACCACCCCGGCCCATTCGGATGGTGTTCTCACGTCGCCGACGATCGGCACGACGCTCCGCGCGCCCAGCCGTCCGCAATTCTGTCGGAGGAGGTCCATACGGAAACTCTTCCGATCAACCGCGTAGATCGTTCCGCGATCACCCATGAGTTCGGCTAGGTGCGTTGCCTTGCCGCCTGGAGCGGCGCAGGCGTCCAGCACGGTTTCGCCTGGTTGCGGATCAAGGATCTGAGGAATGAGTTGAGCCGCTTCATCTTCCACATAGAAATCGCCAGTCTGAAACCCCGGCAACGCCGTGACAGCCTGGCCTTTGTCCAACACCACCCCGACAGGACTGACAGCGGTTGGATGTGCCGCAATACCTGCCTGCCGCAACTTCTCCAAAAACTCTTCCCTAGTGAGTCGTGTGGCGTTCACCCGGAGGGTGACACTTGGGGCCGTACTGCTTGCTCGACAAGCCGATTCTGCTTGTTCAAGTCCCATCCGGCTGAGCCACCGCTCTGTCAGCCAAATTGGGATTCCATACCGAATAGATAACGATTGAGCCGGATAACTTGCGGGGTCTGGGAAAGGTGGCGCCGGGACACGAATCAGGTTCCGCAGAACTCCATTCACCAACCCACTCCAATCGCGTCCTAATTGTTTCGCGTAGGACTTCGTCAAGAGAACGGTTTCGTTCACCGCTGCGGAAGCCGGAATGCGATCGAGAAACAGCAGCTGGTAGGCGCCAAGCCGCAGTAACATTTGGACGACCATCGGCAATTTGTGGAGAGGTTTGGCGAGAACCGCATCAAGCCTCCAATCAATTGTCTCCTGCCGCCGTAAGGTCCCATACACCAGTTCCATGACCAGCGAGCGGTCACGCGGCTGTGGAATTGATGTGGCTCGTTGTTCGATCAGCTCATCGAGTGTGTCATCAGTTCGTTGACAGGACAGAAGGATAGAGAGCGCAATCGATCGTGGAGAGAGCCCCCGCACATCAGTACCCACCGGTCTTTCGTCAGTCATAGTTGGAACAAGGAGATGGCGGCTGTTGTGAAGAGAAGAGTTACGCAGTCGATAAACCTAATTGCATACCGGCCGTGACTCGGTGCCCAGCCAGGAATTGGACGACCGACATGCGTTTCGAATTGGCCGTTTGGATTTCATGAATCTCAAGAAGACCCTCGCCTGTCGCCACCAGAATCGCCTGCTTATTCACCGTGACGATCGTTCCAGGTCTCTCGGTCGTCGCACCCATAATCGAGACTGCTTTCCATATGTTCCAACGCTCCTCACCGAAAAACGTATACGCCCCTGGCCAGGGAGAAAGCCCTCGTGCCCGATTGGCAAGCGACGTGGCGTTCATTGTCCAATCGATCAGGCCGTCTTCTTTTTTCAAGAGCGGAGCCATGGTCGCCTGTCCATCATCTTGCCTTTTCGGCGCCAACGTCCCCGCCTTCAGCTGAGCGATCGTTTTGATGAGTAGCTGCCCGCCTAGCTCTGCCATGCGAGGCGCCAATGTCCCGGCTGTATCATCAAGCGAGATGTCCAACTCCTCTTGGAGCAGCATCGGTCCCGTATCCATTCCTTCATCCATGAGCATCGTGGTAATACCCGTTTTGGTCTCACCATTGATGACGGCCCACTGGACCGGCGCCGCGCCTCGATATTTCGGCAGCAGAGACCCGTGGACATTCACACAACCCATTGGGGGAAGACTCAGAATCGGCGTGTGCAAAATCCGCCCGAAGGCTGTGACCGCGATGAGATCAGGCTGCCAGGCAGAAAGAGCCTGCAAGAACTCGGGCGTGCGAATTTTGAGCGGCTGTAGAATAGGAATGCCGGCACGTTCCGCGACCAGTTTCACGGGTGGCGCGACGAGCTGATGACCTCTTCCCTTCGGTCGATCCGGCTGCGTGACGACTCCAACCACGTGATCCTCGGATCCAAGGAGCGCCTCGAGCGATGGCACGGCAAATTCCGGTGTGCCCATAAAGACAATCCGCATGCTATCGCTTTAGCATCGTGGTTCCGAGAATGCAATCCGGCAACACCTCAACTTGACTTGTCATTCAGCGCTTTGTTAGTCTCCCTCTGCGGGGTGGAGCAGCCTGGTAGCTCGTTGGGCTCATAACCCAAAGGTCAGAGGTTCAAATCCTCTCCCCGCAACCAACCTTGTTTATCTTTTCTTCCAATAGCTTAGAACCTATTCGCTCGCGGCTTCCTGTGCAGTGTAATTAGCCAGTTAGGCTAAAACTGTGGGAGCTCTGTCCGAAACTCGATCAAGCATCCTGATGCCGGCGCATAAATTCTCCATATGCTGATGTGCATATCGCATGACCATCGAAGCTGCTTTCTACCGCTCAAGCTTTTGCACGGTGTAGATGTCGTCTGCCTGTCAGGCACCACACTGTGTTCGCATGTATCTGGTCGCCTCCGGCTGTGGCCGATCGGCTAGCACCTGCGAGACGCATTGTTCGCGCCTGTGCGACTGTCACTCCCGCTGCGTGAATCTCTCCAGTACACCGGTTCCGGCCTCTACCTCTATTTCCTCCGTGACCTGTGCGGAGCCTCTCCTCCATGGACCTCCCCTTTTAAGAGTCCGCTTTTTATTGAAACTAGAAACATTTCACGTAGACTTCGACAGACTTCTTATTCAGAGTGATGTTCCTTGAAAGGGATGCATGGCCAGTATATTGGTGATTGATGATGAAGCCCCCATTCGCGCGTTGTTGTCCACGGCTCTTCAATCGGCAGGATACGCTGTGGTCGAAGCAGCTAACGGGCGCGAAGGCCTAGGATCGTACCGTCAGAGGCCGGCGGACTTGGTCATCGTGGATCTTCTGATGCCTGAATTGAATGGGTCAGATACGATCATCGAGCTCACGCGCGAATTCTTGGACATCAAGGTCATTGCCATCTCAGGAGTATTCAGTGATGAATACCTGCGAAAAACGGCCCGGCTGTTGGGCGCACGACAAACGTTGCGCAAGCCCTTTGGAATTGAGGAACTGCTGAGCGCCGTCCGATATGAGTTGGCGCACTGATTGACTCAGCTGGAATACTGAGTGACAACCCTTGCGAATCGCAGGGGTTGCTTCAGACCCCCGTTAGACGGAAGCAAGGGCTCCTCTGCGTTACTCGATATGCTTTCTAAACCCACCGGCAATGCTCGTTTGGCATCCGCTCTACCCAAAAGCAGAGGGCTGGTCCGGATATCCGGACCAGCCCTCTGACTGCAAGCCCTACGCTAAGGTTTATAGTCTGTTTAGTACCCGGCCTTCGCGTTTGGGTTCACCTGGCTGGGGAAGGGATCCAGAATGGCCTTGGGGGCATTGTTCCAGACCACGTCCGCCAGATTCGACATCCTTCGGGTCCAGGTTCGTCAGATTCCGGTCCCGCGTCACCCAGATCCACCCGATCGCCGTGGCAAAGAACACGGCGTTGGCCAGAATGTTAAACCGCCACAGCCCCATCCACACCGAGTCAAACTCCGGGGTCATGGAGTCCAGGCCGTGCGAGTACCCAAACGTCCGCTGGTACAGCACCCAAAACACGCCAATCGCCAACATCCCCAACCACCCGAGCTTCACCGGCTTCGAATCGTACCACTGCGAAATGTCATATCCGCGCTCATTACTTGCCATGATGTATCCCTCCCTCTGTGAAAGCTACACTCTTTGCATCGCGACCGTCTTCATGAATTGCCAGGGGCCCGCCACCGCATGAATTGCTTCGACTTCGAAAACTCGTATCCGATCAAAGCGAGCACGAGGAAAACGGCCAGCGGCCCCATCGCTTGGCGCCCCATCTTCGCATAGTCAACCTGTTGCACTCGCAAGTGATAGGACGAAGGACTGAACCCTTCCGGACTAATGATCAACTTATACAGACCCTTCGCCAACCTGGCTTCACCTCTGACCACTCCATCCGGATGAGTCGCTGGAGGCCAGTAGGCCACGGTCTCTCCTTCTGTTGTTTCGCTGAGTCCTCTGACGACCCGCACTCCGACCGGCGGTACCACTGCGAAATGTCATACCCTCTCTCGCTGGCCATAGTATGTCCCTCCTTGTTAGACAAACCACCGCATCGACGAACGCTTCATGACTGACCGACGCCCCGCCAATTCCTCCAGCGGGTGGATTTCGAGAACTCATAGCCAAGCAAGGCGAGGAGCAGCAGCAGGGTGACCGGCCCAAGGGCCTGTCGTGCCATCATGGCAGCGTCGAGCTGCTGCACCCGCAAGAGATACGAGGAGGAGCTCAGCCCTTCCGGCGTAATGATGAGCGTGTAGAGCCCTTGGGCCAACGTCGCTTCGCCTCTGACCACTCCATCGGGATGCGTGGTCGGGGGCCAGTAGGCGACCGTCTGATCGTCGGCGGTCTCACTGCGTCCCCGGACCACTCGGACCCCCACCGGCAGCGTGCGCAGGCTCGGATCCACCAGGTCGACCACGAGGAAGGTCTCGCCTTCACGCGGAATCTCGGTGCAGTACTGGGCGGTCACGGCATGTTGTGGTTGATAGGCATTGAAATGGACGAGGTTGCCGCCCACCCGCTGCACACAGGGATCTTCCTCCATCGCCACCGTGCCATGCGCATGGGCAAAACCGGGGAGGAGGAGCGTGAGAAACGCGAACGCGCCGACAACACGACGGAAAGAGTCCTCTTGCTTGACTTTGACCGTTCTCAAACTCACTGTCACCCTATAGATCACCCCTGCGACGGCGCTCAGTGCGATCATTAGAAGAAGTATCATCATAGAGGTTCACCCCCTTTCTTCCCATATAAAGCATACTCCTCGAACTATGAAGAGCTGATTGGGAATTCATGAAGAATTTTTAATGATCAGACCGTAGGCCTGATCTGTACGCGAATCCTTCCATGAGCCAGCCCCTCAGCCGTTTCTTCTAGTCTACTCAACTCCTCAAAGAATCCTGCTGTCGCTATGAACGCAACACATGGGGAAGTATTCCGGCGACATCCTCGCGCTCATCCGTCATCGACAGCTGTCGGCGGACAAGCGATGCACCAAACATGTCAGAGGGAGACGGTTATAAAACGTGTTCAGGGGTGATGACGCAACTCGGTCGATATCGACGCGGCTGCTCCATCCTGGTGAGGAACCGGTTCTTGATCTAGCCACGCATCGCCTTCCGGCTGATGACCAGCCTCTGCTATCAGCGATGTAAAGTCAAACAGTCGTGGATCCATCAAGAGCGAGGGCGCGACGTTGCTCAATGCCGCGGCGATGCTGTCGGAACAACCGGGCGACTCTCGCTCCCATTGCTGAAGAAATGCTTTCACTTTCTTTCGCTTCAAATCCTCTTGAGAGCCGCAGAGATCGCAGGGAATGATGGGGAATCCTCTCAGCTCAGCATATCGTGCAAGATCGGCCTCTTTCACCAACGCCAGCGGACGGATGACCAGATGCCGTCCATCCTTTGAACGCAGTTTTGGTGGAATCGCTTTCAACTTGCCTGTATAGAAGAGATTCAGAAAGAGCGTTTCGACAATGTCATCCCGATGATGCCCAAGCGCGATTTTCGTAGCCCCTAGCTCACCGGCGATACGATAAAGATGTCCCCTGCGAAGGCGCGAGCACAAGGAGCACGTCGTCTGTCCTTCGGGAATCAGTCGTTTCACAATCGAATACGTATCGCGTGACTCGATGTGGAAACGGACTCCCCGACTGGTCAGATAATCCGGCAGGACGTCCGCTGGAAATCCCGGCTGCTTTTGGTCGAGGTTGACGGCAATCAGGTCAAAATGGATCGGTGCGCGGGGTTGCAGCACGAGTAGGATGTCGAGTAAACCATAACTGTCTTTGCCGCCCGACAGACACACCATGACCTTGTCGCCGTCCTCAATAAGGCGATAATCAGCAATCGCTTGCCCTACCAGGCGGCAGAGGCGTGTCTGAAGCTTCTCGGTTTCTTCGTCGAGTTTACGACGTGGCGTGGCGGTGGAAGAGATAGGCATGGCGCGATTGTAGCCGCTCTAGAGCTGTCCTGTCGACCGTCCACTGGTATATGGAGCAGACGAACCACCTATGAAGCAGTCTATTCTCTTTGTCTGCACGGGAAACGTGTTCCGCAGCGTAGCGGCCGAATATGCGGTCAGGGCACAGAGCGACCCACAATCCTGTTTCCAAGTGGAATCGGCTGGCATCAAAGCCTCGCCTCAATCGGTTCCCCTGGTGGTCTGTCACCCACTGATTCGGAAGGGCATCGACCCCTCTGCGCACATTCCACAAGCACTGACCAAGGAACTGATCAATCGAGTTGATCTCATTATTGCCATGAGTCTGAACCATCGCGAGTTTATTCAGCGGCACTTCGGTCTGACGGCTCCACTCTTCAATGAGGTGGCACTCGGCAAAGAAACCCCGATTCTCGACCTGCACGAAGCTCTGCCAGATTGGGAGCGTGATCTTGTCCAAGCGCGAGACTATGTGGAGTCGGTCATCGACCACATTTGGGCATCCGTACCGGCATTGATGGCACGACTTTCACAGTTTCCTGGACACCGAGGGCCCGTGAAACCGTAATCGCAGTTCAAACTGGAACACGTGTGGACAATTTGTTCCTCCTCTCGCTCCTCATTGATCAGTCGCATCAGCCTCACCAGCGTCTTGAACCAAGAATGCTATAGTTTTTCATGGGCCCTACCGACAGGCCCTATGGAGGATGGCGTGTCTCATGGACCGTACAGTTTCCGACGTACTCAAGACTCCGGCTGCTGGCCACGACGAACCGACATGGGCCTCCTGGCCAGACGACGCGTTATTGGATCTCCCGATGTGCGATCTGCACCTCGGACTCAAGGGTGGGTTTCTCGAACAGCCGATCGCAGAGTTGACCCGCGAGCTGGAAGAACGTCGCTTGCTGTTTCGCCCACACTTCTGGCTCTCCAATGAATGGTTCACACCCGATGGGGTTCCCGGCATTGCGATTCCCTTCTACCTCGCTCATCCTCGCCTTGCGAAACTCGAACTCGCGCAAATGCTCGAAGTCGAAGGCGGAACAACGGAATGGTGCCTGCGCATTCTCCGCCACGAAGCCGGCCATGCCATCGAGAACGCGTACAAAATCCGGCGGCGCAAAACTCGCCAGCAGACTTTCGGCAAGTCGTCCCAACAGTACCCGATGTATTACTCGCCTCGTCCCTATAGCCGGAGTTTCGTCCGCCACTTGGATTTATGGTATGCGCAGAGTCATCCGGATGAAGACTTCGCTGAAACCTTTGCCGTCTGGCTGACACCGGAATCCCTATGGGAGGAGCGATACCGTGGCTGGCCCGTTCTGAAGAAACTCAGATATGTCGATGGCCTCATGAACAACCTCCAGGGCATCCCTCCTTCCGTCACGACACATGAAGAAATTGATCCGCTTCCCAATCTCAAGAAGACCCTTCGCGAACACTATGAGCGCAAGCGCAGGCATTATGGCGTTGAGCGGCAGTCGCAGTATGACCCGGATCTCAAGCGGCTCTTCTCCCACCTGCCCAACCATGCAACTAGGCCAAGTGCGGCCACCTTTCTCAATCGATTTCGCCGCGAAGTTCGACGCAAGGTCGCGAGTTGGACCGGCGAATATCAATACACGATCGACCAGGTGCTGGAGGATATGATTCGTCGATGCCGTGAATTGAATCTGCGAGTCCCCGTGGCAGAAGAGCAGGCCAAACTCGATTTCACCATCCTCCTGACCGTCCATACCATGAACTTTTTGCGGAGTGGGCGGCATCGAGTGGCCTTATGAAGCGACTACGCGTGCTCGTCCTCATGCATGAAGACCTCGTCCCGCCGGAGCAGGTGAACGGTCACGATCTGAAAACCGTCGCGTGGCGGACAGAGCACGATGTTGTCTCCACATTGAAGAAGCTGGGTCATGAGGTGCTCCCGCTCGGCGTGAAGAGCGAGCTCGACGTGATCCATTCGGCCATCGAGGGTTGGAAGCCGGATATCGCCTTCAACCTACTGGAAGAATTCGATGGCGTCGCCGTCTACGATCAACACGTCGTGTCGTACCTCGAACTCCTGCACCTCCCTTACACCGGCTGTAATCCACGCGGCCTGATGCTGGCACGGGACAAAGCGCTGACCAAGAAAGTGTTATCCTTTCACCGCATCCCCTATCCAGAATTCATCGAAGTCCCTCAGGGGCGCACGGTCAGACGGCCCAAAGGGCTCGCCTTCCCATTGATCGTCAAATCGGTCAGCGAAGAAGCCTCGTTGGGTATCTCCCAAGCCTCGATCGTGGAAGACGACGACAAGCTGGGCGAGCGAGTGGCGTTCATCCATAATAGTGTGGGCAGTGGCGCCCTGATTGAGCGGTATATC
>NEWS02000007.1:293474-403465 GCA_002869845.2 Nitrospira sp. CG24B
CAGGCCTTGCTGGACGCGGCAGCACAGTCAAATCCCCAGTTGCAAAGCGCCGCTAGACGGCGTATAGGGGACGGTAGGGCCTGTTGGTTCTACTTATCACTCGATAAGAACGACCAGGGGTAGTTTCGTGGTTTTGAGCTGAATGTCGTTCCCCTGTTTCATGAAGGATTTTTCGCAGTGTGAACGGGAACGGTTGGTGCCTCAATAGTTGACTTCAAAACTGACTCCAGACAGCGGAGTCGCTGCAACTTCATCATTGAATGAGGTGAGATTATGATTATGAAGCTGGTCGCTTTCGTGTTTCTCTTCACCTTCACAGTTAATGGACAGGAATCAAGTCAGGCTGCGGCCACTCAGTCTATTGCCGACAACCAGCCGACCGTGGGTCAATCGGAGAATGGTCAACGCTCTCTCCTGGCCATGCTCGTCGGGTTCTTGACACCGGCCGATGTTCGGTCGGCTCAACAGGACAACGAGGGGGGCTCGTATATTCACAAAGTCGACGGCGACGAGACTTCTCTTGCTCCGTCAATTATGCCTATGACGTCGATTACGATCGACACACCCCAGGGCCAATCTTCGGAAGCAGAGAAGGAAACGTTGCGGTTGGAACAACTCCTCGAACAGCTCACGGCTAAAGAGAAAGAGTTGTCCTTACTGCGAGAGAAAACGACAGCGGCAGCAAATCAGGTGACCGCCGAAAAGACCCGCGCGGAAGCCTTGGAAGCGCAGCTGACCCAAAAGGAGCAGGAACTCGCAGGGCTCTGCACCCAACGGGACACCCACCAGTACATGTCGCAGGAACTGAACCGGACACGAAGCAGCCTGGAGTTGGCCAGACAACAAGTCTTCGACATTGAGCGGCAATTTGCCACTAACAATGACCAGCTCGATACCGCGATGCAACGGATCGCGGACCTTGACCTGCAGTTGGTGGCAAAAGAGCAGGACTTCCAACTAGCCAAGGCCAACATGGATATGGAACTCGCCGCCCGCGACTCGCAGCTCGTGCAAGCGAAGCGCCTACTTGCGAGCCTGGGCAAGAGCTTGCCGAAGCCGGTCAAACTGCCTTCCTACGCCAAGAATGGACTTCCTCAGCCAGCCATCACGACAGCACGTGCCACAGTTGACCTCGCCCGGGTCAGCGAGAAGCTGGCGAGCGCCCTCCAAGACGAACTCAAACGAGGCACCGTGGTGTTGGAGCAGCGCGGCGACAAACTCACGCTCGCATTGTCGTCCGGTGAACTTTTCGCGAAAGGGCGAGTCACTATGACACCAGCGGGGACCACCTTGGTGAAGCGCATCGGTGTCGCCTTGCGTAAATTCCGCCCCCAGAGTGTTGAGGTTGCGGGACATACCGACAGCACACCGGTCAAGTACGATAGTCGGCGCGCCTTTAAGGATAATGGTGAGCTTTCTCAGGCGCGCGCCGAAAATGCTGGCAAGGCGCTGATTAAGGGTGGATTAGGCGCCGACCGCGTCAGGGCCGTCGGCTATGCGGACGCACGCCCCATCGCGACTAACGATACGGAAGAAGGCCGGAGCAAGAACCGGCGGGTCGAGATTGTCGTGACCCAATCGCCCCAGCCGATCGCCTCCACGGGTGAAACGGACGAGCAACTTGCACGCAGCACTCGTGACGCATCCCAATACGGTGGAATGGTCAAAAAAGTTTCGAATCGCTGATACTCAACAGACAACCATGTCGGCCTGTGAAAGGCCGACATGGTTCGGTCGGTTTCCCACAAATCTACCCCCTACCTGTTTAGAATCCCGCCCTCTCTTTCTTTTATGTTCTGAAGGACGTGTGAATCACTGCAATGTTTCCCATCCAAGCCGCCACTTGAGGGCATGACGCACCCTGCAGTATCCTAACTCACCAACAGGAAAATTGAGATGACGCCTACCGAAGCCGCAGCTGCCTTGTTCAACGCCATGCCGCAACCTCTCACCGTGTCTCAGCTTGAGGAATACGGAGTCGAGGCATCAGAATCGACCTCCGTCCAGATCGCTCGCGAAATCTTGTCATTAAATCTCTATTGGATCCTGGCTGCGGTGGATGCGCATATCCCCACCAAGTACAGGGCCGCCATCACAGAGGACCTGTTGGAGTCTGTCCGGAAGGCGTGGTGGGAATCAGGATGGTGCGGAGCGGGAACCTGGGACGAGTATCAACCGGAACTGAACGACCGGCAAACGCACTATGCACGCCTGATCGATCAGGAAGGGATCAATCCTATGGGCGTTTGCGCGGAGACGGCGTCATTGATGGAGGATCAGGGCATCATTTCGACGGAGGATCGAGCAAAGCTACTCGTGTTACTGATTGACTATGCACCGGCTTCGGAATACGGCAAGTTGCTCGAAGAGGTGGGATAACCTATACGCTCACAAATAGCGGTGTGACAATACCTTGCCGCTGTCGTCCAATTCGTAGAGGAGCGGCACGCCGGTCGGAATGTTGAGTTCCAAGACCTCTTCCTTCGACAATTGATCGAGCTCCATCACCAGCGCACGAAGGCTGTTGCCATGCGCCGCAACGATGATAGTTTCCCCCTTCAATACACAGGGCTTGATCATCTTCTCATAGTAGGGCAGCGCACGCTCGGCCGTATCCTTGAGGCTTTCTCCGCCAGGCGGTTTCACATCATAGCTCCGTCGCCAGATTTTCACTTGCGCATCACCGTACTTCTTGGCAGTTTCGGCCTTATTCAGCCCTTGAAGGTCTCCGTACATCCGCTCGTTTAGTGCCTTGTCCTTCTCGATCGGGATGGTCGTTTGGCCAATGGCCTCCAGGACAAGTCTCAAGGTCTCATTTGCGCGAGTGAGCACCGATGTGAACGCCCGGTCAAAGCTAAACCCACGGAGCTTTTCACCGGCTTGTTTCGCTTCCTCGATCCCTTTTGGAGAGAGCGGAACATCCACCCAACCGGTAAAACGGTTTTCCAAGTTCCATTGCGACTCCCCATGCCGAAGCAAGACTAATCGAGCCATCGCAGATCCTTTGCTCTCAACTTGAACATCTCATCAGGGACCAAATCATACTGAGTTGTCGCGCCAAGTCAAGCCTGTGACTGCAAGACCGCTTGTTTGGCTGGTCGGCCTGGTGATTGCTCCAGATCAGGCGGGCCTTCTTGCACCATCTTCGTCAACGTCGCCAGGAAGATGATGTAGAAAAACACACCGACCCAGATGACATAGGGCTGCACCCCGCCTGATTCCTTCAGCGCGGTTTCTTGCGCGGCAACATCCATCCGGCCGGCTTTCTTGATTTCACCGATGTGCTCATGGCAATGCCAAAAATACAGATAGTTCGCAGTTGCTCCCGCCATGACGCTCCACACGATGCCGGCGGAAAAATCTCCTGTGAGATAGGTCGAGACCATCGGGCCGACCGCGTATACGAACGCGTGCAGATACATCTTACGGTACAAAAACCACAGGAAGGAGATATAGAGAAAGGCCGGCCAGTTCCACGAAAGCGCGAACTTTGGCTGGCCGTTCGACGAAAATTTCTTAAATACGGTCAGGTAGTGGTCAGCGTTGGGACCGAGGAATTGGCGCCAGAGTGTGTCCTCGCTTTGAATCGGCTGCGCAGTGGACCTGGTAGTAGCGGTCTCTGCGGCAGTCGTGGCCTCAGCCAGTTTGGCTCCACACTGATGACAGAAATGGGCCTCGTCGGAGTTCTGTTGACTGCACTGACTGCACATCATCATGGCGACGCAGCTTACCACACTCGGAACAGCAGGATACCACCTATCGCGTAATAGCTACGTGGAGAATGTTGTGCGCGCGACTTCTGACGGTAATTTCTCGATGCTCCGCTTATTGCTCTTCCCATTGCCCCTGTGCTAGCTTTTCCTTCTTTCTTAAGGGGATACGTCGTCATGCCGACCGAAGAACTGAAAGATGATGCCGCCAAATATCTGATGCAGACCTACACGCGCCAGCCGGTTTCGATTGTACGGGGGCGAGGCGCAAAGGTCTACGATCTGGAGGGGCGAGAGTACCTCGATTTCGTCGGCGGGATTGCCGTCAATGTGTTGGGGCATGGTCATCCTGACCTGGTTCAAGCCATCCAACGCCAGGCCGCCCAACTGATCCATACGTCCAACCTGTATTACACCGAACCACAAGTGAAACTGGCGCGACTATTGGTAGACCATTCGTTCGCCGACCGCGTGTTTTTCTGCAACAGCGGCGCCGAAGCCAATGAAGCAGCGATTAAGCTGGCTCGACGATATGGGCATGAGCGGCATGGGCCCAATCGTTATGAAGTCATCACGATGAAGAATTCGTTCCATGGCCGCACGCTGGGCATGCTCACGGCCACGGGACAGGAAAAGGTTCAGAAGGGTTTCGAACCGCTGATGCCCGGGTTTGCCTATGCCCCGTTCAATGATTTCGGCGCGATCGAGTCCATGGTCAATGAGAAGACTGCGGCGATCATGCTGGAACCGATTCAGGCGGAAGGCGGCGTGCATGTGGCCGACCGGGATTATCTGAGGAGCCTGCGTGAGCTCTGTACACAGCAAGACATCTTGCTCATTTTTGATGAAATTCAAACAGGCATGGGTCGAACCGGCACCTTCTTCGCCCATGAGCAACTCGGTGTGAAACCCGATATCATGACTCTTGCAAAGGGTCTCGCCGGAGGAGTGCCGATCGGCGCCTGTCTGGCGAAAGAATCGGTGGCCGTAGCCTTTACGCCTGGCTCTCATGCATCGACATTCGGTGGGAACCCCTTGGCCTGTGCTGCGGCGCTGGCCGTCTGCCGGGTCCTGCTCGAAGGAAAAATACTGGATCAAGCCAAGCGCATGGGCGAATACTTGGCTAAAGGGTTGGCCGACTGCAAAGACCGCCATCGAATCGTAAAAGACGTGCGCGGGCTTGGTCTCTTGCAAGGTATGGAGTTGGAAGTCGATGCCCGAACGGTGGTGGCCGATGCACTCGCCCGTGGCGTGCTCATCAATGCGGCAACCGAGCGGGTACTGCGTTTTGTACCGGCCTTGGTGATCACACAGCCCGAGGTGGATAAGCTCATTGACCTCCTCGATATCCTGTTCAATCAACGCCAATCGGCGGGAAAAGATTCACACCACTGATGGCGCTCTCAGCCCGACAAAGAATAAGCCGCACGCGCTATGCCAAGGACTTGCTCGACGTCGCGACGCTGTCACGACAGCAGGTCCTCGACTTATTGCGTTTGGCGACGTCTTTGAAGCAAAAGCAGCGCCAAGGCACTCCGCATCGGCTCCTGCCCGGGAAGACATTAGGATTGCTGTTTCAAAAACCGTCGACGAGGACGCGCGTGTCGTTCGAGGCGGGGATGAACCAGCTCGGCGGCCATGCGATGATCCTTCCCATGAGCGACATTCAACTCTCGCGCGGGGAGACGGTCTCAGACACAGCACGCGTCTTGTCCCGTTACCTAGACGGGATCGTGATCCGTACCTATGACCATGCGATCGTTGAAGAGTGGGCGACAGAAGCCACGATGCCGGTGATTAACGGGCTGACCGACCATAGCCATCCCTGTCAGGCCTTGTCCGACTTGATGACGATTCAGGAGATCAAGGGCCGGCTCAAGGGACTCAGCCTGGCCTACATCGGCGATGGAAACAACGTGGCCAACTCGCTCATCGAAGCAGGGGCGAAGGTCGGCATGCGCGTCGTGATCGGATGCCCGTCCGGCTATCAGCCGGATCAGCGGGTGATCGATCGTGCGAGAATGGAAGGGCACACCACCGGTGCGTCCATTGAGGTGCTAGAGAATCCCCTCGTTGCCGTGAAAGAGGCCGATGTGGTGTATACCGACGTATGGATCAGTATGGGCCGCGAGCGGGAGCAGGCTCGACGATTGCGGACGCTCGCTCCCTACCAGCTGAACAAACGGCTGCTACAGCGGGCGAAACCAGACGCCATCGTCATGCATTGCTTGCCAGCTCATCGTGGAGAAGAGATTACGGCGGATGTACTGGACGGCCCACAGTCCGTTGTCATCGATCAAGCGGAAAATCGCCTGCACATGCAGAAGGCCATCTTGACTCAACTGCTCAACCAAAAGAAACATACCGGGTAGGATCCACCATGAAACCAACATCGATCAAGAAAATCGTCCTGGCCTATTCAGGCGGACTGGATACATCCGTCATCCTCAAGTGGCTGCAGGAAACCTATCAGGCCGAGATCATTGCGTTTTGCGCTGACCTTGGCCAGGGCGAAGACCTCAAGGCCGTCAAGGTTAAGGCTCAAGCGCTCGGCGTCAAGAAGGTCTATGTCGAGGATCTCCGTGAGACCTTCGTCAAGGACTATGTATTCCCGATGTTGCGTGGAAATGCGATGTACGAAGGCTGTTACCTCCTGGGGACGTCGATCGCTCGCCCGCTGATCGCTCGGCGTCAGGCTGAAATCGCGCTCAAAGAGGGCGCCGAAGCGGTGTCGCACGGCGCCACAGGGAAGGGCAACGATCAGGTGCGTTTCGAGTTGACCTACATGGCCCTCGCGCCAAATCTCAAGATCATTGCGCCTTGGCGGGAATGGACCATGCGCTCCCGACGCGAACTGATCGAGTACGCCGATCGCCACGGCATTCCCGTGACCGCGACCAAAGCCAAGCCCTACAGCACAGACCCCAATCTGTTTCATATTAGTTATGAAGGCGGCATTCTGGAAGACCCATGGAAATCACCACCGGATGAAATATTCCAGCTGACTGTTTCGCCGGAGAAGGCCCCGAACAAGCCATTGGAGGTTGAGATCGAGTATCAAGCCGGCAATCCCGTCGCAGTCGATGGCAAGAGAATGAGCCCCGCGGCCTTGCTTGCGCATCTCAATAAATTGGGTGGCGCTCACGGGATCGGTCGGGTCGATTTGGTGGAAAACCGCTACGTCGGGATGAAGTCGCGCGGTGTGTATGAAACGCCCGGGGGCACGATTCTGCATGTGGCGCATCGCGGGATCGAATCCCTGACGATGGACCGCGAAGTCCTTCACTTCCGCGACAGCTTGATCCCACGCTTTG
This sequence comes from Nitrospira sp. CG24B, assembly GCA_002869845.2. GTDB lineage: Bacteria > Nitrospirota > Nitrospiria > Nitrospirales > Nitrospiraceae > Nitrospira_D. Next base: position 300,499 of record NEWS02000007.1, read on the forward strand.
CGGACCTGATCTACAACGGGTATTGGTTCAGCCCTGAGCGCGAAATGATGCAGACGGCGATCGATGAGGCGCAGAAGGACGTCAGCGGCGTCGCACGAGTCAAACTCTATAAGGGAAGCTGCACCCTGGCTGGACGCAAATCGAAACGGTCACTCTATCGCCTCGACATCGCCACCTTCGAGGAAGATGACGTGTATGAGCAGAAAGACGCGGAAGGCTTCATACGGTTGAATGCCTTGCGACTGAAGATTCGCGCGCAGAAACGGAAAGCTTCGTCCTGATGGCCAAGCGTCGCAACGATCCGAAGTCAGCCGGGGGCGGAGGGAAAGCCTGGGCCGGCCGGTTTCGAGAGAAGACCGATCGATTGGTTGAAGCGTTTACCAGGTCGGTGACGGTCGATAGTCGACTCTATGGCGAGGACATCGCCGGGAGCATCGCCCATTGTAAAACCCTCGAGAAGGCCCGGGTCCTCACGCGGGCGGAAACGCGGACTATCGTCCGCGGGTTGGAATCGATCAAACGAGAGCTGGATCATGGACAATTCGTCTTTTCGCCTCAGGACGAAGATATTCACATGGCGATCGAGCGGCGATTGACCGAGATGATTGGTCCGTTGGGAGGCAAGTTACACACGGGGCGCAGCCGGAATGATCAAGTGGCATTGGATATTCGGCTGTATCTGCGCGCACAACTGGATGAGCTGCAGGGACAATTGACTGAGTTGCAACGCGTGCTGGTCGCACAAGCCAGCGCGAACCGCACCCTCATGATGCCCGGGTATACCCACTTACAGCGTGCCCAACCGGTCCTGTTTGCGCATCACTTGCTGGCCTACGTAGAGATGCTCGAACGAGACAAGGGTCGAATCCGCGACTCGAGAGGCCGGCTCAATGTCATGCCGCTGGGATCCGGCGCCTTAGCGGGCACGAACTATCCGGTAAACCGGCGATACACCGCTGAGCTACTGGGCTTTCCTGCTATCACCATGAACAGCATGGACGCGGTCTCTGACCGCGACTTTATGATCGAAGTGGCCTCGGCCCTCTCGATTGTGATGATGCATTTGTCCCGGCTCAGCGAAGAGTTGATTGTGTGGGCCTCACAGGAGTTTCAGTTCGTTGATCTGCCGGACGCCTTCTGCACAGGAAGCAGCATGATGCCGCAGAAAAAGAACCCGGACGTTCCTGAGTTGGTCCGAGGAAAAACCGGACGCGTATACGGCCACCTCGTCAATCTGCTCACCCTGCTCAAGGCGCTGCCGTTAAGTTACAATCGAGATTTGCAAGAAGACAAGCCGGCGCTCTTTGACGCCCTTGATACCGTGGTGGCCTCGCTCCAAGTGATGACGGAGCTGATGCGCCGACTGAAAGTCAATGGAGAAGCCCTCATGCGAGCGTTGCAAGGAGGTGGCCTACTCGCGACAGAACTGGCCGACTACTTGGTCATGAGGGGTGTGCCTTTTCGCGAAGCCCACGGGATCACTGGACGGATCGTACGGGCGGCGCTTGATGGCGGACGTGACATCACGGATTTTTCGCTGAAAGAGTTACAAGCATTTTGTGAACGGATCGATAAGACGGTATTTTCTTGGCTGACGACCGTAGCGGCAATCGATCATAAGGGACAAATCGGCGGGACCGCACGAGGGCGAGTTGAGCAGCGGATCAAAGAACTTGAGCGGTTACTAACATGAGAGCATTCGTCGTGATCGCATTAGCAGGGCTTCTGCTTTCTTGCGGAGTGGTGGGAACACCGGTCGCCCCGGAACTCATCGGAGTTGCGCCTACGATCGCCAAGCAGAAACGGCAACATGCCATCGAGGCAGAGCGGCAGGCAACGGAGTCGGCTGAACCGGACCCGACCCTGGGGGGCCATGAGATGGACCTGCCTCCATCGCAGCCAGTCGGAATACGATAAGCGGTGTTGGGCCTGAGACGGTTGGATTAACACTAGGAACTAAGCGATGCATAGTTTTGAGTACCACCACGGTGAATTGTATTGTGAACAGGTACCGGTCAGCCGCATAGCGAAGGAACTCGGCACTCCCTGTTATATCTATAGCCATGAGACACTCATCCGGCATTTCCACGCCTATGACAGTGCCTTCAAGAATATCCCGCATGTCATCGCGTTTGCGATGAAGGCCAATTCCAATCTGGCCATCCTTCGCCTGATGGCCAAGGAAGGCAGCGGCGCGGACATCGTGTCGGGCGGCGAGCTGTTCCGAGCCCTCAAAGCCGGGGTGCCGGCTTCCAAAATCGTGTTTGCCGGCGTCGGTAAATCGCCGGATGAAATCCGCGACGCGCTGAAGGCCGACGTCCTCATGTTCAATGTTGAGTCGTCGGCTGAGATTCATGCAATCAACGAGGTCGCGGCATCAGTCGGCAAAAAGGCGCGCATCGCGTTGCGGATTAATCCGGACGTGGATCCCAAGACCCATCCCTACATCTCGACGGGGATGAAGAAGAGCAAATTTGGCATCGCGTCGGATCGCGCGCTGGAAGAGTACAAGATGGCGTCCTCGCTGGACCACATTGACGTAGTCGGAGTCCACGCCCACATCGGCTCGCAGTTAACGGACGTCACGCCGTTTGTCGATTCGCTGAAGAAAGTCGTGGCGCTCATCCATACGCTGAAAAGCCAGGGCATCACCATCCGCTACCTGAACATCGGAGGCGGACTCGGTATCACCTATTCCGAGGAGAAGCCGCCGTTACCCCAAGACCTGGCTGACGCGATTTCGCCGCTTGTCAAAGATTTGGGGTTGACGCTGGTCATGGAACCCGGACGCGTCATCGTCGGCAACGCTGGCATCCTGGTGACAAAGGCATTGTACGAGAAGGCCGGGGAGACGAAGCACTTCGTTATCGTCGACGCCGCCATGAACGATTTGATTCGGCCCAGCCTGTATGGCGCCTACCACGAAATTCGTCCAGTGAATGAGGAAGCCATTCATCGGACCAGACAGACGGTGGACATCGTCGGGCCGGTCTGTGAATCGGGTGATTTTCTGGCCAAGGATCGATCGCTGCCTGGCACCAAGCCTGGTGAGTTGTTGGCGGTCATGAGTGCGGGAGCCTATGGCTTTGTGATGGCGTCGAATTATAACTCTCGACCCCGCGTACCGGAAGTGCTCGTCAAGGGCGGAGAGTTTCACGTGATTCGTGAGCGAGAAACATACGACGACCTCGTACGGGGTGAGAGAATTCCGTCCTTCCTCAACGAAACGGAGTGAGCATGTTTACCGGATCTCTTGTCGCGATTGTGACGCCATTTCGACAGGGCAAGGTCGACGAGCGCGCCTTGGCCGAGTTGATCGAATGGCAGATCGCCAATGGCACCAATGGCGTTGTCCCTTGCGGAACCACTGGTGAATCGGCCACCCTTTCTCATAGCGAGCATAATCGGGTAATTGAGTTGACGGTCGAGGTGGTCCGGCGGCGGGTACCGGTTATTGCCGGAACCGGCTCGAATAGCACGGAAGAAGCCATTACCCTCACGAAACATGCGAAGCAGGCCGGAGCCGACGGCGCGTTACTCATTACTCCCTACTACAATAAACCGACTCAGGAAGGACTCTATCGACACTACACGGCTGTTGCAGAAGCCGTCGACCTGCCTTTACTCCTGTACAACATCCCCGGTCGTACTGGAGTCAACATGCTACCCTCGACAATTGCCAGACTCTCAGACATGAAGACGATCGTCGGGGTTAAGGAAGGGAGTGGCTCGGTCCAACAGGCATCAGATATCGTGCAGATGTGCGGTGACCGCCTAACCGTGCTGGCTGGCGACGACTCCCTCACGTTACCGATGATGGCAGTCGGCGGAAAGGGTGTGATCACCGTAACGGCCAATATCGTGCCGATGGAAATGGCCGGTCTTGTGAAGGCCTTTGCAGAGGGACGAATCGACGAAGCGCGACGAATTCACTTTAAACTCTCTCCTCTCTTTGCGGCGTTGTTCTATGAGACCAATCCCATTCCCGTCAAAGAAGCGTTAGGACTCATGAGAAAAATCGACCCGGAATTACGCTTACCGCTCTGCCCAATGGCGCAGGACACACGAGAAAAATTGATTCGCGTCCTCAAGGATGCGGCGTTAATCTAACTGAGCAAGGTCTAGGTGCACGACAAGATGATCAAGATCATTGTCGCGGGTGCGGCAGGCCGAATGGGTTGCCGACTAGTGTCCCTGATCCGCGATTCAACGGCGTTGACATTGGCAGGGGCTTTGGAGGGAACAGGACATCCGGCGTTAGGGGAAGATGCAGGCGAGACTGCAGCCTCAGGTCGTGCCGGCATTCCCATCACAGATGACCTCTCCATTCTGATGGAGCGAGGAGAGGTGGTGATCGATTTCTCCGCGCCATCGGCGACACTGGAACATATGCGGACCGTTGCTCACCATCGGCGAGCTATGGTTATCGGGACCACCGGATTGTCGGCTGTTCAACTCGATGAGCTGAGGTCACTGGCCCAGCAAATTCCCTGCGTCTTTTCTCCGAACATGAGTATTGGAATCAACCTGATCTGCAAAGTCATCGGCGAAATGGCCAGAACGCTTGGGGACGAGTACGACATCGAGGTGATTGAAGCGCACCACCGGCTGAAAAAGGACGCGCCGAGCGGCACGGCCCTCAAGATTGCCGAAGTCCTCGCCCGTTCGGTAAGCCGAGACTTGGACCAGGTCGGAGTCTATGCCCGCAAGGGACTGATCGGAGAACGAACGAAAGCAGAAATCGGAATACAAACCATTCGCGCCGGTGATATCGTCGGCGACCACACGATTCTGTTTGGTGGCATGGGAGAGCGAATCGAGGTCACTCATCGGGCCAGTAGCCGGGATACGTTCGCCCTCGGAGCCCTGCGAGCTGCCAGGTGGGTCGTCCGCCAACCCCCTGGTTTATACGACATGATGGATGTTTTGAACCTTCGTTGACCATCTTCCAACTGCGCCTCGGCATCAATCCACTTGATGCATACGCCTTCAATGAATGCACGGGTGGGATGCAGCCATGCAACACTTCCCGCAGGACATTCAGGTATGCTGTGGCTCACGAATAGGTCGTGCTTCTAGCTAACGACTTTGAATCCGTTACCGATTATGAAGGAAGAAGGAATGGGCCATGATGCCAGAACTCATGGTTAATTTCTGTCTAGCCACCGCTAAGTGCAGAGTAGCCGCCGCTGGTCACCAGCGGAGCAGCCATTCCCCACAATGAGTCGGAAGGCGCTGAGATCAAACCTGACCTCGCAACCCTCCCGCTCGTCAGTAGGTAGTGCTGTGGAGACAGACAGGAAAGATTAGTGGCGAGCCGTAATCGGTCGAGGTTCTTGATCCGCTGCTTTTCGACGACCACAGTTCAAACAGGCAAACACAGTGATCGCAAGCCCGGCGTCCAAATCCACCGCCCGTTCCGGTAACATCGCACCATGGCATTTATCGCATGTCTTCATGGTCGGCACTGTAGCACCATAGAATTGAGAAACCAATACTCCTGAAGTACTGGATGGCACTGGCAATAGTCCCAATGAGACCTAGCGCTATAGGCCGTTTGCGCATTGTCCATCGATCTGATTTACGATCTGTAACAGGTCCATTCTTGACAGGCCTATCCTACTCGCATAGGATTGTGGCCTCAACTGGATAACCCACTATGTATAGATTAATATTAGCCATTTTGCTTTTCACAACTCTTTACTTCTTGCTCCGACAAATATTTCGTGGATTCAACAAGCCTATTGAGGATAGCCGGAAGAAATCGTCCGTACGAGTCCAAGATGAAGAACAAGATCAGATGGTCGAGGATCCAGTGTGCCACATATTCGTCCCGAGGCGAATTGCCGTGATCGAGACGATCGGTGCACGGGAATACTGTTTTTGCAGCCAGGAGTGTGCAGTGAGGTTTCGGAGTGAGCACCCCGTCTAGTAGGGGCTATTCAAAAGCTATATGAAATCGTTGCCGTGGAAGGAAAATCCTGGCTATTGCTTGGCAATAAAGTTCTGTTAGCAGCCTGAATAGGTGTAGTCGGAGAGTTTCTCCTCTTTGTCGAACTTGAGGGTGATCTGACATTGATTAGGAGAAAAATTGAAGAATGGAAGCCCTGATTTTCCTCCGGCTATACGATAGTAGGTCCAGGTCTCTCCACCAAAAAACCTGGACGCCTTGCCATCTGGAGCCCCCCAGTTCTTTTCGAACCAGCCTTTATCTTTTCCCTGAAGCTCGGCCGGTTTCAGTGAAGCCTCAAGGTATGGGTTCTTCCCTGAACAGGCTGGAATGACAAGGGAAAAGAGCAGCAACCAGACAAATCGTTTCATCGTGCCATCTCCTCTAAGAGCAATGGGCATCTTCAACCGGGAAATTTTATCTCCCGCTCGAACGCCTGTCAAACTTTTGTATCGACTTCTTGCAGTGAAGTTGAGTTCTCCATACAATGACCGATAAGAACGGTATCGACTCACGAGCTCTTCGCTAGGAAAGGGACCATTATGAAAATCTATCTCGATACAGCCAACGTCAAGGAAATCCATGAAGCGGCAAGCTTTGGATTACTCGACGGCGTGACCACGAATCCCTCCTTGGTCGTTAAGGAAGGCCGAAGTTTCCGGGAAATGCTGCAAGAGGTCTGCAAGATCGTAGACGGGCCGATCAGCGCCGAGGTCGTGAGCATGGAAGCGGACGCTATGGTGAAGGAAGGCAAAGAGCTCGCCAAGATCCACAAGAACATCGTGGTCAAATGCCCATTGGTTCCGGAAGGCCTTAAAGCAACCAAGCGGTTGGCGGCCGAGGGAATCAAAGTGAACGTAACCCTCTGTTTTTCACCGACACAGGCGCTGTTAGCGGCCAAAGCTGGCGCTTGGTGCGTCTCGCCGTTTATCGGACGGCTCGACGATATCAGCTCAAGCGGCATGGAGCTCATCCGACAGATCTTAACGATCTATAAGAACTATGACTACAAGACCTTAGTGTTAGTGGCAAGCGTCCGCCACCCGCAGCACGTTGTCGAGGCGGCGTTAGCCGGCGGTCACATCTGCACGATGCCCTACAGCGTGTTTCAAATGCTCTTCAAACATCCGCTGACCGATGCGGGACTGAAGAAGTTTTTGGACGACTGGAAGGCGAAGGGGCAGCAGTAGCAGTTGTCTACTGGGGGTGAGCTCCGCGTTCGGCGGATGCTCACCCCCACGCTTTTTTCAAACCGAAGATAAGTACCTGTTAATACTTGTCTGGCTACGCCGAGTCGATTTCTTTTCTCGCCCGCTGAAACACTGAGTGAAACATCGAGCGAGTTAATTTTCCAGTAAAGGTGTTTTGCTGGCTAGGGTGATAGGAACCCAGCAGTATCACGCCCCAGGGTAAGCGATAAGCGACCCCATGTCCAAATTTTGGAAGCGGCGCCGGCAGGGCACGCCCCTGTGTCCGGCAGGTCTTGAGGTAATGGTCGAAGGCGATCTTTCCTAGAGTAATCACCACGCGGTGGTTCTTCAGGAGGCGAACTTCATCCTGTAAAAATCGGCTGCAGCGTTGAAACTCATCGGGCGCAGGTTTGTTTCCTGGCGGTGCGCACCGCACGGTTGCTCCGATGTAACAATCCGTCAATGATAGGCCATCGTCTCTATGTTGCGAGGCCGCCTGGTTCGCAAACCCATACCGATACAGGGCGTCATACAGCCAGTCCCCACTCCGATCACCGGTGAAGACACGGCCTGTCCGATTCCCCCCATGTGCCGCAGGGGCCAGGCCAAGCACATAGAGCCGAGCTTGGCGATCTCCAAAGCCGGGAACCGGCCGCCCCCAATAGGTCCAATCACGATATTGCTTCCGCCTCTGCCGTGCAATCCCCTCCCGATAGATGACTAACCGAGGACAGGCCGCGCAATCAATGATAGTCTTGTTCAGAACGGTCAGGGCTCGCATATGGGCGGCAGTGTAGCACGGACGAGACCCCTTGCTTGCTGGTGATTAGGTGAGCTGTTAGCATAAATTCTTGTTTTGTGACGGCCTGTATCTGGATGCAATAGAGGAGTATGAGAATGATCATCCGTGGTATGCAGTCCTTGCTTTCTATAGTTGGAATCGGTTTCGTAATCCTGTCAATGTGTCCTCCAGCCCTTGCTGCATCGGAACCAGCGGAAAATGGCGGCCAAAAATCAGAGGCGGAGAAGGATCTCCTCATACAGGACCTGCTGGATTCGCAACCAGAACCAGAAGACCGCCTGGTCATTTTGCCCGAAATCAAACGCGAGGGAGAACGGTTCTTTCTAAGTTCATTCAAGTTGCCCGATAAAATTACATTTGCCGGCGTGCCAGTTCCTCTGGATAACTGGCAAGTGAGAGAACGGATCGAATACGAGTTCTATCAATTTCTAGAAGATCAGGGGGAAAGCATCATCCTCGCCAAACGTACTGGACGATGTTTCCCTCCTGCAGAAAAGCAGTTGGCCGACGCCGGTTTGCCGGATGATCTGAAGTACATGTTGCTGGTCGAGAGTAAATGCATTTCCGCCGCCTACTCCAAGGCAAAGGCCTCCGGTCCCTGGCAGTTCATCCCCTCCACCGGGCGCCGGTACCGGCTGAAGAGCGACGCCGTCCGAGATGAACGTCGCAATCTCGAAATGTCGACCGAAGCGGCCGTCAAGTACCTCAAGTACCTCAAAGACTTTCAGGAGAATGATTGGTTCATGGCCATGGCCTCCTACAATGCCGGCGAGGAACGAGTCCGCAAGCTGCTCAAAGGGCAAAACATTACCGACTATTGGAAGATGCATGGGCCACGTGAGACAATGCGGTATGTCCCTCGCATCATCGCAGCCAAGGAAATTTACTCCCAACCTGAAAAGTATCTGGGGCTGACGAAGAAGGACCTTTATGTGCCGCTTGAAACGGAAACCATCACGGTGAATGTCAAGGAGTCTCAGCGCGCATTGACCTCGATTGCCGAAGAGTTCGGCACCTATCTGCTCGAACTCAAGATGTTGAACCCTGAATTCAAGAAGGATATGCTCCCCCACGGCACCTATCAAATCAGAGTTCCCCGTCAAACCTGTCCCAGTCGCTGTTTTAAACAAGAGAAAGCACCGTAGCACGCACACCAAATGACGCTTCGTTTGCCCCCCTCCTCCGCGCAATCACTTCTTCTGAAGCTGATTGCGGCAGGGCTGAAGACAGCCGACCCCTATCAAGCCTTGCTCAATAGCATCTCTCTCAATACACATTCCTTGCGTGTGGGCCGTCGCACCTACAACCTTTCACACATTGACCGTATTGTCGTGGTCGGTGCCGGCAAGGCTTCGGCAAGAATGGCACAAGCATTAGAGACTGCACTGGGGCCAAGGCTGGACGATGGACTTATCATTGTCAAAACAGGTCACACACTCCCGACCAAACGGATCACCGTCCTCGAAGCCAGCCATCCAATTCCCGATCGTGCTGGTCTTCACGCGACTCAACGGCTTCTGCGTCTGACACAATGTCTGACACCTCGAGATCTGCTGATCGTGCTCCTGTCCGGAGGCGCATCGAGCCTACTCCCGGCCCCAGTCGCTGGTGTGACGTTGGCCGATAAGCAACGCACGACGCGCCTGCTGCTTCGTAGCGGCGCAACGATCAACGAAATAAACATCGTGAGAAAACATTTGTCGTTGATCAAAGGAGGCGGACTGGCCACATCCACCCAGGCAAGGATTGTGACGCTCCTGCTTTCGGACGTCATCGGCGATGATCTCGGCTCTATCGGTTCTGGGCCGACAGCAGGCGATCCCTCGACATTTGCGGACGCAGTGGGAGTGTTGCAACGGTACAGAAGCTGGCAGGCAGTACCCGAATCGGTACAGCGCCACTTGGCCCGGGGCCAACAAGGAGATGCCTCAGAGACTCTGAAGCCTGGATCACGACGGTTGCGCAGCGTGCAGCATCACATCATCGGGAACAACCAGATTATGCTGGAAGCCGTCGCGAGTACCGCACAACAGGCTGGTCTCCATACGAAGTTCGCCTCTCACCCCATCACGGGAGATGCGCGCGTGGCAGCGAAGCAGTTGACGGACCTCGCCAAGGCGATTACCGAAGGGCATTGTCTCTTGAAGCGCCCATGTTGCGTGGTAGCGGGAGGCGAGACCACGGTGACAGTCACCGGTCGTGGAATGGGCGGACGCGCACAGGAATTCGCCGCTTCTGCGGCATTTAAGATCGCCGGGCTTCCCAACACATGGGTCGTGGCACTGGGCACCGACGGCACCGACGGACCCACCGATGCAGCCGGGGCAATGGTCACTGGAAGCACCGTCGCGCGAGCGAAGAAACTGGGCATTGATCTCCGCTCTTCCTTAGATCGGCACAATACCTACCCTGCTTTGAAAGCTCTTGGATGTCATATCCATACCGGTCCGACGGGAACCAACGTCAACGACCTTTACCTTCTTCTCCTGCTCTAGCTACTATGCCGGGGTATGACCCGCCCCATCATCCTTTCATTGTCTCATTGCACCGATCTCGATCTTGTAGGCGGAAAGGCCGTTGGGCTCGCTCGGCTCATTGCGGGTGGGTTCCCTGTTCCTCAAGGGTTCTGCGTTACCACAGAAGCTTATACGCAGTATATACATGCGTCAGGATTTATTGTGCATGAGGAGTGGCAGAGGGTCGGCGCATTATCAGGAAACGAGCGAGCATCGGTGCTGGCGGGCTGCCGGGAACGGATTGGACGGATAGAGATTTCCCAACTTGCCGCTCAATGTGTGACTGCGCTCCAGACTCTTGATCAGCCGCCGAACACTCGCTGGGCCGTCCGGTCGTCGGCCACGAATGAGGATGCGGCTCATACCAGCTTTGCTGGGCTCTATCGCACTCACCTCGGCGTGGCGCTCTCAGACATTGAGGCCGCGCTGAAAGACCTCTGGGCCTCGCTCTGGGAAGAACGAGTGGTGAGCTACCAGACTCGACAGAGCAACCCCATGGCTCCGAGAATGGCTGTGGTGATCCAACCAATGGTCGAGGCGCAATCGGCCGGAGTCGCCTATTCAATACACCCTGTGACTGGACGATCGAATCACGTGACGATTAACGCCGTACTTGGGCTCGCAGCGCCACTCGTCGACGGCACGGTTGCGCCAGACCAGTATGTCGTAGAAGTGACCAACGAAGGACAACCGATTCGGATTCGTCGACGCATGCTTGCCCGTAAGTACGAACGGCTATTGGTTTCGAGTGAGGGACTGCGCACCGATCCGCTCGACGGAGTGACCACACTCCAATCGTCACTCACTGATGTTCAGCTTTTTTCCCTCGCCGAGACTGCCAAACACATCGAACGGTCCTTCGGACGGCCAATAGATCTCGAATGGGCGTTTGATACCCGACAATTGTGGATCCTGCAAGCCAGGCCGATTACCGCCGTCCGCCCTTCCTCCGATCTCACCAATGATGACTGCGAGTGGTCGCGCACGAACTTCAAAGAGACGCTGCCTGAACTGCCGAGCCTGCTGAGCCTCTCCTTTCTTGAACGGTTCATGGACGCCTACATCCTCTCGCATTATAGAAGACTTGGATGCCGTATCCCTGACGGACTCACGTCGGTCCGCGTGCTGAACGGACGCCCGTACTTGAACGTCACTCTTTTCCATATCCTCATCGCTCAACTTCGTGGAGACCCCTCCATGAATACCGAACAGATGGGGGGTAAGCCACTACAGACCGTGCCACAGGTCCAGCCACTCAGTGGGTTCGCCTTTGTCCGCGCGAGTTGGATGGTGTGGGCAGAAATGCGACGGGTGGAACGATCGGGCCCGCGTCTGTTTGAGGAAATGAAGGCGCTGGCCACAACATATCGTCGTGATCACATTCTACACCTCTCCGTAGAGGAACTCGTGCCCGAGCTCGACAAGCTCGGCCCCTGGTTAGAGAGCCGTGAAGTCACGTTTGGCATTGCCGGGGGAGTTGGACAATGCCTACAGATTTTCAGCCAGCACTTACCTCAATGGCTTGGTCCAGACTGGAGAAATCTGCTGAATGCTGCCCTCCAAGGGCAAGGGACCGTCATCAGCGCACAGCAGATTCTCCGGCTCGCTGAGCTTACGGACATCGCCAGAGATGAAGCAGTAGCGAACGCATTTCTTATAGCCGAACCATGGAACCCATCGACGTTTCGGATGGCTCTCGCCGACACCACGTTTCTGCATGCCTTCGACAGGTACCTGGAGGATTATGGCCATCGCGCGGTTGGCGAATCAGACGTCATGGCCCCGCGTCTCGCCGATAATCCAGAATCGATCCTCGCTATCTTGCGTACCCAACTGATCTCCGCCGCTCCTTCTCAGAAAACCATTCGCTCCCGCCAAGACAAGACGAAAGCTGCTGCGCTGGATCAGATCAAACGGCGAATCGGCTGGCGTCTGGACAGATGGGCCCTCTTCTTGTGGTGTTACCGTAGATTGGGCCGGTTCTTTGCTCTGCGTGAAGCCAACCGGCACCACCTGATGTATTACTCAATCGCGATTCGCACCCTCTTGCTGCGCCTCGGAGAACTGTTGGTCGAGCGGGGCCAGCTCAACCACCGCGACGATATCTTTTTTTTGACGATCAGCGATCGAGCCGCCCTGTTGGCTGGAAGCACACGAGACTGGAAGGCTGAGATTCGGGTACGGCGAACTGAGCACGAGCACGACGCACAACTTGAAGTTCCTGACACAGTCTGCGACTGGGAAACGGCAAGCGAACAGACCCTGACCTCTGATAAATCTGAACAAAACGGCATCTTGTCGGGTATGCCGATTAGCGTGGGAACCGTGGCAGGTCTAGTTCGAACGATCCGTTCAGCGGCAGATTGGGACAACGTGAGGCCCGGGGAGATACTGGTGGTCTCCGTTATCGATCCCGGCTTGGCTCCTCTCTTCGGTCTTGCTGGAGGCCTGATCGCGGAAATGGGTGGCACGCTGTCTCACGGAGCCATCATTGCGCGCGAATATGGACTCCCAACCATCGCCAATGTCGCAGGCGCCATGACACAACTGGCTGATGGAATGCAGGTCTCCATTGATGCCGGATCAGGGACCATTCGTATAGAGCCATTTCCATAACTTGCCATTGACTAGAGCTGATCGATCCAGGCCTTCTGCTCCTTGACCTTTTTCAATTCCTTGCGTAGTCTTCGATCAAATTTTCAGTCTTCACGCTATATGTAGCGGTTCATTGCATTGGGACTAGTGACATGGATCAATCACTCGTTGACATCATCCCCCTCGCAATCGGTTTCGGGGCAGGCCTGCTCCTGGGCGGGGTGTTTGCCGGACTGTGGATCACCAGCCGTCTCCGACCTCAAGCTCAGCGGGCGGAAGCAATGGTGGATGAGCTGCGACGACAGGTGGACCAAGAACGAGACGCGATTGCCTCTCTCCGCCACGAGTTGTCCGACACTCAACACGCACGGGTCACCGCGGAAACCAGAATGGAGGACGCCGCTCGCCAGCTCACAGACCAGAAAGTCCTGATTGATCACACACGCCAGGAACTCATGGGGTCATTCCAGGCTCTGTCCGGCGAAGCGTTGAAGCAAAATAACGAGGCATTCTTGAAGCTCGCCGCCGTGTCGTTTGAAAGCCTTCACGTCAAAGCAGAGGGTGACTTGGCGCAACGGCAACAGGCTGTCGATGGGCTGGTCCGTCCACTTCAAGAATCCCTGCAACGCTACGATGAACAGTTGCGCTTGTTGGAGCAATCTCGGCAGTCGGCCTACGGCGGATTGGATCAACATTTGAAGTCGCTCGCGGAATCACAGCAACGGTTGCAGCTGGAGACTGGAAACTTAGTCAAGGCCTTGCGGGCTCCGACCGTACGAGGCCAATGGGGCGAGTTGACGCTGAAGCGAGTCGCCGAATTGGCAGGCATGGTCGACCACTGCGATTTTATCGAACAACCGTCTGTCACGGGCGACGATGGGCGTTTCCGACCGGATATGGTCGTGCAGTTGCCTGGCGGACGCCAAATTATCGTGGATGCGAAGACCGTGCTGTCTGCGTACCTCGATGCCCATGAAGCCCAGAGCGAGGCCCAACAGCTGGAAGCCTTGCGCCGCCACGCAGCCCAGGTTAAGAGCCGTATGGACGAGTTGTCGCTGAAAGCGTACTGGACACAGTTCGACCGCGCGCCGGAATTTGTCGTGCTGTTTCTCCCGGGTGAGCAATTCCTCGGCGCGGCCCTGGACCAGAACCCCCGGCTCATTGAAGAGGGCTTCGCAAACGGAATCGTGCTGGCAACCCCGGCGACGCTCATCGCGTTACTCCGCGCGGTTGCGTACGGCTGGCGCCAAGAACGAATGACCGCCCATGCCGAAGAAGCCGGTCGGTTGGGCAAAGAACTGTATGAGCGCATGGCGGTGCTGGCTGAACATATGAACGATGTCGGTCAGGCCTTGGGCAAAAGCGTATCGGCGTACAACCGGGCCGTCGGTTCTCTTGAAACACGCATTCTTCCCGCAGCCCGACGCTTCAAAGAATTGGGCGTCTCGTCGGATCGAGACATCCCGGTGCTGGAGTCGACAGGAATAGTTCCACGTAAAATCTTGCCGTTTGATATCGAATGAAGGAGCAGGCATGACCGACGAACAAGCCATGGTCGAAGCATTTCATCGCAAGTTCGAGATCGTCGTACAGACCGCACCGAGTGATGTGAATGTGGAGACGAAGCACCTCCGCGTTCGACTCATTCAGGAAGAGTTCGACGAATTGAAGGAAGCCATGGCCTCCGGAAATCTTGCTGCGGTGGCCAAAGAAATGGCAGATCTTCTGTATGTGACCTATGGAACCGCGGTTTCCTACGGGATCGATATGGAACCGGTGTTTCAGGAAGTCCACCGGTCGAATCTGAGCAAAATCGGCGGCTACAAGCGGGCGGATGGAAAGTGGGTGAAGCCCCCCACCTATTCGCCGGCAAAGATCGAACCGATTTTGGAGGTCCAACGTGAGCAACTGCCGGCGGAGCGGCTATCGGTGCATGATACCGCCGGTGTGTCCCAGAGTTCATGAGAGATCCACACTGCCCAAGTTGCGGAACCCCCTTCGTTCGAGTCGTCTATGACGAGGGAACCGTCGAGCGAATCTTGAATCGCTTCAGGATGTTCTCATTCCGTTGCCAACTCTGCACTGCACATTTTCGTGTCTATCGGGCTCAGCCCCCAGCCCAGCCCTCCGTCTCGGATCGCCGGCAATACAAACGACTACCCGTGTCGTTCAGGGCCAACCTGCTTGCAGGAAACGCCAGGCGGATGGACAATCGCGTGACGGATATCTCCATGGGAGGTTGCACGCTCGAGACGACGTCAACCTTGCCTCAGGGCTCGTTTATCGAGCTGGTCATCAAACCGGCTTCCAATGAAGAACCCATTAAGATTGGGACAGCCATGGTGTGTTCTTCGCGACCGGAATCAATGGGCATCCGATTCCTCGAAATGGTGGCAGATGATAAGAACCGCCTAAGTCAGGTCATCCTCAGCTTGCTGGTAGGACAAAGCCTCCATCATATTGTACGTTTTCGAGAGAGAGTGGAATTCCACGCCAACGTCTTTCGCACCCTCCACTTCCATAAAACTCGCCGGGCGCTTGCCGTCATAGTAGATTTCTGAGTAGGCCGCGTCATGGCAGATGATGATTTGATTGTCCTGTGCGAACGCGATGGCCCGCTTAAAGTAGTCCTTCGTCATAATCACGGACGTGGGATTATTCGGAGAATTCAACCACATCAGTTTGGCTTTCTTGGCGACATCCTTTGGGATCGCATTCAGATCCGGCAGGAATCCATTGGCTTTTGTCAGCGGCATGATGTGCGACACACCACCTGAAAAGCCGGTACCGACGGGATAGACCGGATAGCCGGGGCTGGGAACAAGCACGATATCGCCGGGATCGACAAAGGCAAGGTGGATATGCCCAATGCCCTCTTTTGAACCAATGAGGGTCAGGACCTCGTTGGTTGGATCAAGCGTTACATTAAACCGGCGCTTGTACCAACCAGCCACGGCTTTTCTGAACGACAGCATCCCTTCATAGGAGGGATATTGGTGATGCGTGGGATCCTTAGCCGCTTTGGCCAAGCTATCGATGATCGGCGCAGGCGTCGGCAAATCAGGGTCGCCGATGCCAAGGTTGATGATATCCACACCACGCGCGATGGCTTCTTGCTTCATTTTATCGATGGCGGCAAACAAGTAAGGAGGCAGCGTCTTGATGCGTGCCGCAACTTCAATCGGGAAACCGGCCATTATGATCTTGCTCCTTTCGAGATGAGTTCACAAATTGGAACGTGACAAGGTTAGAAAGTGCGGAGAAGAACCTTCTAATTGTTAGACGTTCAAGCTGAAGGCGTTAGGTTACTTCAGAGACGCGCCGGCAATCAACGTGTAGGACGAAGAAGGTGGCCAATGAGCCAATCAGCCATTTCATGGAGTTGCGGGAGTCGCGGCAGCGCGGTAGCCTTGATCTCTTGAGCGGCAAGACGCGCTTTCATCAAATCCGAGGCACATTCTCGGCACAACGAGTCAATACCGTCTTCTTCCATTTCCACATGAAAGAGCAGGCCATAGGCGCGATCGCCATAACGAAATGCCTGGAGTGGCGCAATGTCCGATCCGGCCAAAGGTACACAGTCTTTTGGTAAATCAAATATCTCTCCGTGCCATTCAAAGACCTCGAAGGATTCCGGACCAGCCCCAAACACAGGGTCCGTTTTCCCCTCATTGGTCAACTGGATAGGTGTCATACCAATCTCGAGCGCCTTGCCTGGGCACACGGTCACACCGAGTGCCTTCGCCATAAACTGGCTCCCAAGGCACACCCCGATCACTGGCTTGTTGGACAAAAGCGCAGATCTGATGAAGGCGGCCTCTTCGGCAATCCATGCGTCAGAATCATTCACTGACATCGGCCCGCCCATCACAATCAGGAGATCCCCAGAATCCTTGGGCAACCCGTCTTGCGGGACCAGACAGGTCTCTAGGCTCACTCCGCGCGTTGTAAGAGCCGCTGCGAAAGCCCCTGGACCTTCGAAAGGAACATGTTGAAGACAGATGGCCTTAGTCATATACGCATCAGGATGAATGATCGTGACCGAGCGTCAGAACCTGGACTTTCGCTGGCTGGATACATACACTGTCCTCTACAGACGCAGCAAGCAAAGAATCTCTCACCCGAACGCATGAGGGGTCTCACATGCCTACCCCCGCTGCTCAAGATCTCCTTAGTCGGCCAGCACCTCAGAACCTCACGGACATCGCCTTGCCACGACGCGTGAGGTTTCACTCGTCGCCAGGAGACTGGCGCGACGAAGTTCTCTACTTTCTCCTCGTCGATCGATTCAGCGATGGGCGAGAAGCGTCACGGCCTCTCCTTGATCGTACCCGTCGTGCGGCATTTCGACCTCACGGGCACCACCGACAACCGTGGCGATGGGATCGCTGGGCCGAATCCGGCGCGCATCGGTGGCAAGGGGGAACGCTTAAAGGTGTGGAATCCAAGCTTGGCTATCTGCATGACCTCGGTATCACTGCGCTGTGGTTAAGCCCAGTATTTAAGCAGCGCGGTCACCTTAATACGTTTCATGGTTACGGCATTCAACATTTTTTAGATGTCGATCCTCGATTCGGCACGAGAAACGATCTAGTCGCCCTCGTCGATGCGGCGCATGCTCGTGGCATGCGGATCATCCTGGACATTATTTTCAATCATTCCGGGTTCAATTGGGTCTATCCGGGAGGGGCCAAGGAACCTGTCTACAAACCGTTTCCGGATCGCTACCCATTCGGTTCATGGCTGGGCCGGAGCGGGGAAGAAGTCGGTAACCATGTGGATGACCATGAGGCCGGAGTCTGGCCGGCTGAGATGCAGGCCATCGATTCCTATACTCGGGCAGGCGTTGGAAATCTCGGGGGCGGCAGCCTGGACGATCCGAATGCGGAACACAAGCGAACGGACTTTTTCACGCTACGGGATTTCTCGCTCAGTACGCCGGGTGTCCTTGATCATCTGGCGGCTTGTTATCGCTACTGGATTGCCCTGACGGATTGCGATGGTTTCCGCATTGATACGTTGAAACATGTGTCCTACGAGGAGGGGCGAAATTTCTGCGGTGCCATCAAGGAGTTCTCTGCGAATCTTGGCAAGACTAACTTTTTGCTCGTTGGGGAAGTCGCGGGGGGTGATTTTGCGCAAGATCGCTACCTCGATGTGCTTGGACGCAATCTTGATGCCGCCCTCGATATCGGCGGGATGCGGATGACGCTTCAGAATGTGGCGAAGGGGCTAGCCCCTCCGCAGACCTACTTCGATGGCTTCGATGCCGGCAAAGCGGAGATGGGATCGCATCGGAATATCGGTCAGCGGCATGTTTCCATCCTGGATGATCACGACCATGTGTTTGGTCACAAGATCCGCTTCTCCAGCGAAGCAGCCTCGGAAGAACAGGTTGTCGCCGGCGTCGCACTGCAGCTCTTTACGCTGGGTATCCCCTGCATCTACTACGGAACAGAGCAGTCATTTGCCGGGCCGGAGGAGTCGGAGCGCCGATTTCTTCCCGGTTGGAAGGGTGGTGACCATGCCGATCGGTACCTGCGCGAAGCCATGTTCGGCCCGGAGCATCCTCGGGCTTCCGGGCTTGCAGGCTTGACAGCAACCAATGGACTGGACCGAACCCTGCCGGGATTCGGACCGTTCGGAACGGCAGGCGCCCACTGCTTCGATCCACACTTTCACGCCTACCGCCGGCTTGCAGCCCTTGCTGCCATTCGCCAACGCTTTCCGGTGCTGCGCGTAGGGCGGCAATATTTACGACCGATCTCGCTATTCGACGGGCCATTCTTGCTTCGAGAGTCTGGAGAACTTGTCGCATGGTCAAGAATTCTCAGTGATGAAGAGGCCTTGTGCATTGTCAACGCCCATGGGACTCAGATACGTGGTGGTGATGTAATGGCAGACGCAGATCTCAACCAGCCTGACATGGCATTTACTGTCGTAGCGAATAGCATGGAGGCTGGGGCTGGAACATCGGCTGGGATTGCCCATCCGGTTGGCTCACAGCTCTCGATCAAGCGGCGCTCCGACGGTACCGCCTTCGTAGAGATCCGTAATCTCGCACCGTCTGCCGTCATCGTGGCGGTCAATCATCCGTAGGCGAGATGGCCTTCGAAGTAAATATATTGGGAACAGCCAATCTTTGGACGTCTGCTTGACCTGAGGCAAGTGAAACAAAAAGGCTCTAGCCTGGACTTTCGCCTGAGGGATACATACACTGTCTTCAGCTCGGCTCCAAGTGTAGGCTATTTTGCACGGGTAGCCACGACAGATTCTCAGAAAGAGGTTAGCATGAAGTACCGTATTGCCCTGCACAAGTCGGAGGAAGGTTTTGCGGTTTCGGTTCCTGGACTTCCTGGATGCTGGTCCCAAGGTGCATCGGAACAGGAGGCTATTCAGAATATCCAGGATGCTATCCGCGAATACTTGTCCGTCGTTGAGGATGAAATCCGAGGTCAAGACGTGCGCGAGATCGAAGTCGCGGTGTAGCGTTGCCAAAGATTCCCGGAGTCAATCACCTCGCTGCCGTGCGAGCCCTGGAAAAGGCAGGCTTTCATGTCGCCCGTCAAGGAAAGCATATCGTGATGAGCAATGGACAACGCATCCTCACCATCCCTCGCCACAATCCAGTCAATGCGATCACTATGGGTGGGATCGTTCGTGACGCTGGTCTGACTGTTGATGAGTTCCGGGCTCTGCTGTAGCTCCTTCTCAGATTCTACCCTCATAGGCATCGAACCACACATCACGATCAGCAGATCCTCTGCATCTTTCAACAGGCCATCCTGCAAGATAAAGGAAGTGCAGCAGACTACCACCGCGCACATTGACACCTTTCAACTATGGAGCTAGCCTTGAACTATCCGATCTCATAATCTATGAGAGACGACAACTCTGAGTGCGCCAGCTGAAGCGAGGCCTACGTGAAACCAAAGGATGGATTTGATGCTGCCATGGCGCGAGTGGATCACCTATTGAATCTATACGACATTCTTCATAACACCCGTACTCGTCAAATCCGAAGTGATTGGGCAACTAAGTTTCTTGATCTAATGCACTGGCCCAAAGGGGAGGCAATCGTTCGCGTTGATGGAAAGGATAAGAACAGCCTGCTCATTCTACGGCCACAACTGAAACTTGACCACACACGCTTTAGTCATGACTACCTCTCTGAACTTCTTCGCAGTGCAGTTGTTGCTACCGTATCGGCACTTGATCGGTACGTCCATGATCTCGTGCTTCATCATTCATGGTCACTCCTCAGCCGACCGGAAAAAGCAATCCCCTCCGAACTAAAGAAATTATCACTCCCTATTCTTGCTTCTAAAAATGCACTAGAAAAGTTGAGAGGTGATCCTAAGGCTCGACCAGGGCATCTGGTGAAAACTGCACTGCAAACCCACCTGCACAGGGATCACACGTTTCAACGCCCGGCCGACGTTGCAAAGGCTGCGCAGATGCTCGGGGTAAAGGATTTTTTGAGTGAAGTTGCGAAGCAGATGCCAGGCAGTCCCGATAAGGGAAAAGTTATTGAATCACTCAACACCATCGTCAACAGACGCAATCAAATAGTGCATGAGGCGGACATGGTCCGCAAGACAAGAGCGAAGAAGATTACTTTGAGGGAAATCGCTCGCTCAACGGCACAAGAATGGTGCAATTGGTCTCGTTCGCTTGTTGAAACGATCGACAAGGTTGTGGATGTTTCCGTCACAACGACCCACTGAGACTGCGTGGGTCTTCATTCTTCCTTACCTCTATATTGTCAGCCCTTTATATTGTCAGCCCTTCGTGTTATCTGCAGGGACATCGACTCTCTAATAGTTGACGCCATCGTCAATGCGGCCAATGCTTCTCTACTCCTCGTCGGTGAGGTATACGAGGTGCCATTCATCGTGTCGCTTGACCGGAACTGGTACAGAAATGTCACCTGCTAGACGAATGCCAAACCGGCGATGCGAAGCTGACGAGAGGCTATCGCTTGCCTGCTCGATACGTGATCCATGCCGTCGGACCGGTCTGGACGGGTGGGAACAATGGCGAACCCGCGCAACTCGCTTCCTGTTATCGCCGCAGTCTTAAGATCGCAGCTAAAAATAGAACTCCGCCCACCGCCTTTCCTAGCATCTACGGCTATCCCATCGAGCTTGCTGCCAACGTGGCGATCGACTCAGTCCGTACCACTATGGCCAACCTTCCGGTGGTCTATGAAGTGACATTGTGCTGCTTTCTCAAAATGACTCGATGGTGTACCACAAGGTACCTCGCTCGGGCCTGAAGATATAACTCGCCGCTCCCCCATTTCCGTCTTTAGCCCTTCCGTCGACCGACCGACAAGTACATATCATGGGTCTTCCACCAGCCGGCGTAAACCACACGATGTGCGATATCCCTCTGACCTGCCCGCAAATTACCCTGGATACCCTTCCTCGTTGTTCATTTCAACAGAGAGTACGCTCACACTATCACGCATTCTGGTACCATCTTGGGGAACGATTTGCCTGGTCTCGAGGAGCGTATCATGAACGACCGGTCAGACGGCTTTCTCAACTGAGCGGCATTCAGCAAGCACGTGTCGCCTCGCTCCAACGACGCTTCCGTGTAGGATTCGAACAGCAGGCGGAACAGTCGACAGCCCTGAAGCAATACGACTATCTTGAGGTACTGGAACGAACCTGGTCGGCGCTTGGCTTACCCTATTCAGTAGGTGGAGCCGTTCAGGATATGGGGTCGAGTAACTTTTGGTATGCGGCCGCCTTGCATGCGTTTTTTCAGCCATCGGAACTGGTCGGCGTTGAAGTGGAAGGGTACCGGATCTACACCAATGGGTATAGTCGCCTCGACTATGCCCATGGCTATATCCAAAACCTGCCAAATACACAGTTCATCGTCGGCGACTATGCCGGCTATGATCACCCAGCTGACGTCGTCACCGCGTGGTATCCCTTCGTGACGCCGGACCCTGTGCTGGCCTGGCGGATGCCGCTCTCAGTGTTAGCGCCGCACGCATTATTTTCTCGGGTAGCCCGCAATCTCACCCCTCACGGTTTGTTTGTCATGGTCAACCAAGGCCTGGACGAAGCGGCAATCGCTGCCGCCTGGTGCGAGAAGGTCGGCCTCGTACGGTACGGTTCATGCGAGGTCAGAACCCTGTTGCGTTCTCGGCGTCCTGCTGTGGTATCGTGCTGGACGAGCGCACACGCGTCGCATACATCTCCATACCAGAACTAGAATTTGTCACATGAAGCACTCCATCAAGAACACGGAAGACCTTCGATGGTTCATCGGGCATACGGGCGGTTTTCGCTCAGGGTATGTGACCGACCTGCAGATTTCCAAACGCCGCCTCTTCGACGAAGGCTCTATACGGGAAGTACCGGCCGGTACGACCATCTCGCTCATGATCCGTTATGAAGTTCGCGGATACGTCCGGGTGGCCAAGCTCACGATGACCGGCGTCACGGATTTCTCCGTCTTCGAACAAGATGGGACTGATTGTTCATCCCTTGGCGTGATCCAGACGGATTTCAATGCGGGGAAAATGCGCTTCTGGTTCGATCCCCAGGGAGAACTCTACGTGGTGTGCGATGAGGCTGCGCTGGATGAAATCGCCACGCCGTTCGTGACGGCTGATCAGGCGGCCGAATTCGCTCGATGGATATTCCAGGGCCGAGCTGCCGAAGGCCCCACGGTGGAATGGCTGTTACACGAACTGGATCGAGCCGGTCTGCCGTGCGCGTGGCGTGAGACGACGCGGGCGGTCGCGGTGCATCCGGCGGTGCAGTGGGAGGGCGATCTGATTCCGGCAGGCGAACCTACGGCCAGCGAGGAGCATAGGGTCCACGTCCTGGGCTATGGTCCACTGGAGGGGCAAGGCTTTGGTCTGATGCTGCGGGTGATGGGGATTCAGGATCGACGGATGAGCCGGATCCTGGAAGCGCTGGCTGATCAAATCACGCAACAGTTCGTCGGTGACTGTCTCGTCGGCACAACGATCATCCCAGGTCGTGAATGGGAGGGATGGTTGATTCGGGAACTCCAGACACGACACAGTCGATAAGCCGCGATGAGGGGGAACGCTGATTAGTGCGCGTGCTCGGGGGAGTAACGCCCGTTGCCGTTCCCATTTGCAAAACCGGCTGCACCGTTGCCGTTCACATACCCTGTAACAGAGTGGGACGCACCACTCCCATTTGTTTGCTGGTCCTTGCCGTTGATGCACTCCACCAAGGCCCAAAGCCGTAATGGGTTCACGCGTTGATTCCGAGCGATGCGGAGCGACGTCCCTTCCAACACGGTATTGAGGGACAAATCTGTCCGCCAGCCCAGGTGCTTGGTCAGCGGGGAAATCACTTTTTCGACGGCTGCAATCACCTTGTTCCCGTTGCTGAAGTGGTTGAGCATGATAATCCGGCCACCGGGACGGCAGACCCGAATCATCTCACTGACCACCGTCCGATAGTCCGGCACCGCCGTGACAACATAGGCCGCCACAACCGTATCGAAGCTGTCGTCCTCGAATTCCATCGCTCCTGCATCCATGCGGTGCAGCTGGACGTGATCGAGGCTATGCGTTTCCGCCTTTTCCTTTGCTTTGGCGAGCATCCCTTCGGACACGTCGATCCCAACAATCCGGCAATGGCGAGGATACATGGGAAGGGCGAGCCCAGTCCCCACACCAACTTCAAGAATCTGTTCGTTGGGCTGCACATTCAGATTACGAATGGCCGACTCACGCCCTTCGTGGAAGACTTTTCCAAAAACCTTGTCGTAGAACCCCGCGTAGTTCGTGTAGACACGCTCAATCTTGTTGGGATCCATGCCGCCTCCAGACTTGAAACGATCGACTCTCTAAGAACCCTGACTCTGCAGGGCTCACAACCTGCTCTGTCAACGCGGGTAAAAATAAAGGCAGGGCATGACGTGGTGCCAAAGCCAGCCATGGAACGTAATGGCGGGTAATGTAGCCAACTCATCTTCTTGAGTCAACAGCTTCTTGCGTGAGGCGAGAAAGAAATTCCATCGCAGGATCGCCGAAAGAAAATGAATCCTGACCGGTCCTCGTCGCCTTGATTCGCGTTGAGTTCCTATGGGATAGCTACATGTATGATACTGGCCGGTCTCTTCGCAGGGCTCTTGTTTATCGGATTGATCGTTGGTGATTGGCTCTATTTTATTCGGCTGACCCCGGACGCCATTCGGTACGGGTGCCGTGTCGCAAGCAATCCAGACCAGTGGCCTGGAGCCGCACTCACAACCCTCGGCGGTCGGTTCACTCCCGAGGGCGTGCTGATGCTCCCGCATGGAGTGGCCTGGTTTTACCCACAGCTCTCCCTAATTGCAATCCGCCCTCAGTATCGATTGTTCTCCAGGCGGTTCCGGACCGCCTGGCCGGTGAAAGGGCTGATTCATCTTTCACAACAGGACGGATCGTTGAACACGTTGTGCGTGAAGCGGATGCCATGGTCGTCAGCCATCATGACGCTCCTATGGTTTGCGGTCGTCTTGATCGGGTCCCTGACCTTCGTGGTGCAGTATGCTCTGGATGGAGGATTCGCTTCGCTTGGGGGAACGCTCACGGGCGTGGCAGTCATGGCCCTCGCCGCCCTTGTGCTGGCTTTCGGACTCGTCACGGGGGCCCTCGCGTATCGGCTCGAAGACAGCCGCCTCATGAAAGTCTATGACGAGTTGCGAGATGCCATCGCGCTCTCCATCTCCTCCTCTTCCTAGTCCGCCCGTCGCGCTTTTTCTCAGACAAGAAACAAGCTCAAGAAGTGATCGTATTCGGCCGGCAAGTTCAAGGCTGATCGGGTACGGGCCAGGCCGGCAATGATCCCGCGATGCTTCTTCGCAAGCCCTGATGCATGAAACGCCTGTGCGAACTGCTGCCAGTGCAAGATAGGATCGGAAACAATTCGAACTTGCTCCTCCTTCGGTAGGGCATGCACGATGGTGGTCAGCATTCGAATCGCTTTCTCTACACTCTCGTAGGGTGGGGCCAATTTGAGATGAGCATAGAAAATCTCGAGATGTCGGCGGAACTCCTCCTTCAGAATCTGACTGGGGTCGGACAAGGTAGGTGTGGCATCGGCCATAGTAATCATGTGGATAATACGGTATGAAGAAGGTAGGGAACAACTCTCAATGGAGGCACGCATGAAACGGATGTTTGGCGGTTTACTCGGTGCGCTCACCCTGATGGTGCTGGTTGGGTGCTCGTCTCATCACCACCACGGCATGACGGGAGGCGGCAAGAGTGACGCCTATTGGCAGAAGGGCCAGCAAGATATGGATGGATTGATCAATCGGACCGTGCAGGATCCCGAAAAGGCGAAGGGTGTGAATGCCTATGTCGGTGAGATCATCAAGGAGCTCAAGGAGAGCCGTGAGCAGGAGCGGGCCTATCATCGGCAGCTCTACACTTTGAACACCAGCTATACGGCGACACCCGACGAATTTTCAAAAATCGTGAACGAGGCAAACATTCAGCGGGCGCAAAGCTCGGCCAGGGTACTGAGCCTTCGGTTCAAGATGAAGGACCTGATGACCGCAGACGAGTGGAAAACGCTCTCAGACCGCATGGTCTCCTATAGCGGCCGTTACCAGCATGGAGAAGCAGGCGCAAAAAGCAGTTATTGACTCGAAACCGGCGCGGCAGTGAGCGGCACTGCCGCCCACGTCGCGCCGGCATCAGTGGAGCGATAGAGCCCACTGCCGTTCGTGCCGGCGTAGAGTAGTTGCGGATTCTTCGGGTTCATGGCTAGGGCGCGAATGTTCAGGGTTGTCATGCCCTGGTTCATCGCCTGCCAGGTCTTTCCACTATCCGAACTTCTCCATACCCCTTTCGGCCCACCGACATAGAGCTGCGTCGGCTCCGTGGGGTGGAGCAGAATGCTGCTGATAAAGGCATCAGGGAGGGATTCCCCGATCCGCTCCCATTGCTCACCTTTATTCGTGCTGTGAAAGAGCCCTTTTGTCGTTCCCGCATAGACGGTGTCAGGGTTCATTCGATCAATTTCAATGGCATTCACACCCAACGCCATCGACGCCATCAACTCGCTCTCGGGAATCAACCCGTTGTTGATTCTTTTCCAGGACATCGCTCCATCCTCTGAGCGATACATCCCGCCCGTTGTTCCGCCGTACAGGGTGGTGGGGGCTTTGGGATTCATAGCGATGGCCGTCACAATGTGAACTTCCTTCATCCCGTTCATCCGTTCTTCCCATTCCCGGCCTGCATCTTTTGTGAAGAATACACCGACGGTCGTCGCAATATAGATCTTCTCGCTCAGCGTGGGATGGAACACGAACTGATTCACGAACGAGACATGTTCCTTCAAGCCGACATTATGCGGCAGCCAATGTTGCCCGCCATCCGGACTCTTGTACACCGCGTCCCCCATGGTACCAGCATAGATCGTGGCAGGCAGGAGCGGATCAAGCGCCAGCGTCGTCACCCGGCGCGCGCTGAAACTTGGGAATCGCTCCCAGGTCCCACCGCCATCTCGTGATTTGTAGACTGCATCGTTCGTGGCGACGTAGAGAATATTGGCATTCGTTGGATGGAGCGCGATCGACACGACCGACTCGCTCTCCTTTTGGCAGCCATTGGAGAACAAGAAGAGCCCGAACAGGCTGAGGCTAAGGAGTGAACGAAATAGCTTCATCGTGGTGCGGGACCTAATCATAGGAATTGACGATGAGTCAAGCAGAAGCGCTGATCACTAATGTTCCTCCAACTCCAGAGATCTTGTCTCGTGCTTCACGCTTTGGTTGATAATAATTAGGCACTTCAGTAGACTTCAAAGTCACAGGGTTTGCGGGGTTGTTGTCAGATCCTAGGAGCTTCTTCGACCAGGAGACATCTATCATGGCCGAACTAGTCGAACGCATTACCGTCAATCCAGAGCAATGCGGTGGGAGACCCTGTGTTCGCGGGATGCGGATTCGGGTAGTGGATGTGCTGGATTTACTTGCTGCCGGCCTTTCTCAGCAGCAAGTCCTTGAAGAATTGCCGGACCTCGAAGCGGAAGATATTTCTGCCTGCCTTAGATTTGCCAGCAGCCGACTCAATCATCCCATTCTCGCAGCGTGAAGATCTGGGTAGATGCGCAGCTCTCTCCAGTCATTGCTCAATGGCTCAGTTCCACCTATGGCGTGGAAGCTGCAGCAGTCAGAGACCTGCGACTGCGTGATGCACGGGATCGAGATATTTTTCTGACCGCACGAGATGCGAAGGCGATTCTTTTGACCAAGGACAGCGACATGATCGATCTCGTCACCCAACTCGGAGCACCGCCTCAGATCTTGTGGGTTAGATGCGGAAACACATCGAATAGTAAGCTGATGACCATCCTCACGAAGGCATGGCCGGTAGCAGAGCCTCTCCTCAAGGCTGGAGAGATGATCGTCGAGATCAGTGACACAACGGGCTAGGGAACGCAAAGATGCCGCAATTACCGGAAGCATTGCGAACGAGTAAGCAGCTGACCGGTAAGGCGCTCGCCAAATTCGAGGCCAAACGCGATGTGTGGCATGAAGACTTGGATGGTGTGCGGGAAATCGAAGCCGGAGGTAGGAAACGGAAACGCATTGAAGCCAAGTCGTGCGTCGTTCTTGACGTTCGCGTCTCCAGCGAAGCGATGGCTGATGTTGTCCGTGTCTGGGAAACGAGATCTTGATGGCGATACCCGACTATCAGACGGTCATGCTCCCGCTTCTTCGTTTCCTGAAGGATGGAAAGGAACACAATATCGGCGAGGTCGTCGACTCGTTAACCGACGATTTCAATCTCTCAACAGAAGAGCGCCAACAGTTGCTCGGAAGCGGCCAGCAAACCGTCATTCGAAACCGAGCAGGTTGGGCTCGGACCTACCTCAAAAAAGCCGGTCTAATCGCGTCAACTCGTCGCGGGTTCTTCCGTATCACCGAGCGCGGTCATTCCGTTCTCGCCTCCAAGGTCGAGCGTGTCGATGTCAAATACCTGGAGCAGTTCCCAGAATTCGTTGCCTTTCGCGAACTGCGACACGAACAGGCCAATGAGCCTCTCGTTCCAGCAACCACCTCTATCGACGCGACCCCTGAGGAAGAGCTTGATGCCGCTTATGGCCGTCTCCGCCTTGATCTCGAATCCGAACTGCTCGATCAAGTGAAAAGCGCCTCCCCGTCATTCTTCGAACGCCTTGTCGTCGAAGTCCTTGTCCGGATGGGTTACGGAGGAACTCTTCGAGATGCCGGACAGGCTGTGGGCAAGAGTGGTGACGGGGGAATCGACGGGATCATCAAGGAAGATCGCCTTGGTCTGGACGTGATCTACATCCAAGCAAAGCGCTGGGAGTCAACCGTGGGTCGCCCCGAGATCCAAAAGTTCGCTGGAGCACTACAAGGGCATCGCGCACGCAAGGGCGTATTCATTACAACATCGTCATTCTCCGCTGACGCCCTTGAGTTCACATCGAGAATCGACAGCAAGATCGTGCTCATCGACGGCGCGGCGCTCGTGAAACACATGATCGACCACGACGTCGGCGTGTCCGTATCCAGATCCTACGCGGTCAAGAAGATTGACTCCGACTACTTTAGCGAGGAGTAAACGCAAGCTATCCAACATCAGCGTGCGGCTGACTGCTAAAGTTAGACACTCCTAAACCATCATGAGCATCTACGCGACACTCTGGCGTCTGAAGTTCCCGCGGCATGGGGACGTCCACGCCGGATGCAAATGGATTGAAGTAATGGCGCAAGGAGTGCCACCACACATTGGCTCTTCGACACCGGAACTCGGTTATGAGGACGGAGACCCGTATGCCAATTTCCTGCCTCCGGCCATTGTCACGGATGAGGACGGTGATGCCGAATTTATGCGCGCAGTCGTGATCATCACCGAGGAGACGGTGAAGGGAACCGCGCGACATCCGCAAGAGTATTCGAATCCCCTCCTGATGCTTGACGGGAAACAATACGCGAGCATGACGTTCGACGAACTTCATAACCGCATCTGCGATGCACTACGCGGTGCTCGACCGCGACTGGCTATTGAAACAATTGATTCGGATGGCCGGCATTCGCTTCATTTCGAAGATGGAACGTCTCGCAACTTGTGAGAAGGCAGACGTTCACCCTCAGAAAATCGGTGGTCGAACCAGACATTGTTCGTGTCTAGACAACACCACTACTCTGCCCTTCTCCACTGCCCTCTCCAGAAAATAGATATGGCGGTTGTCTGCGATGAGTCGCGAATAGCAGCTTATGATGGACTCGTGATCGTCTTATATCTGCTAGGATACTCAATCCATCCTTTAGGGAAACGCAGTGGAACTGTTCGTCGTGTGCGTCGCAGCATTGTTGGCTTCGGGCCTCACGCTATTTTCCGGATTCGGTCTTGGTACGCTGCTGATGCCGGTGGTCGCCCTTTTCTTTCCCTTGGACCTGGCGATTGCGATGACGGCCATGGTCCATCTGGCCAACAACCTTTTCAAAATTGGATTGCTCGGGCGAAAGGCCGATTACTCTGTGCTGCTGAAGTTCGGGTTGCCCGCGGTTGCGGCGGCCTTTGCGGGAGCTGCGTTGCTGACGTATCTGGGGGAAGTCAAACCGATCTACGAATACCAGGCGTTTGGGAGTGACCGGCAGGTAACGGTGCTCAAGCTGATCATCGGAGTCCTCATCGTTTCCTTCGTTGTCTTGGAGCTTTCTCCCACCTTCTCGAAGATGGCGCTCGATCGCCAATGGCTCCCGATTGGTGGCGCCATCAGCGGGTTCTTCGGCGGATTGTCAGGGCATCAAGGCGCCTTTCGCAGCATGTTCCTGATCAAGATTGGCCTTGAGAAAGAAACCTTTGTCGCCACAGGGGTCGTCCTTGCTGTCATGGTCGATCTCTCCCGCATGGTCATCTACGGTGTCAATGTCTCGGCTGATGGTGATTCCGTTGAGTGGCCATTGGTCATCGGCGCCGGTACGTCTGCCTTTGCCGGGGCCTACGTCGGGGCAAAGATGCTCAAGAAGGTCACGCTCCTGTCGATCCAGCTGATGGTTTCGGCTTTATTGATTGTGGTGGGAGCTGGTCTGATAATCGGTGTCTTGTGACCCGACGATACGGCCTTTCTCTACGACTCGTTGCACTCGACGTAGCCAGTCAACTCGATAGAGAAACAGTTTGGTGTCAGGTACGAGCCTTGACGACTACTGCGAGAGCAGTGTGAACCAACATGAAAGTGGCCGGACCTATTCACAGGATTCAGAGAGGAGGCGAGGATGGAGCTATCGACTCTTAAGGTCTGCAAGGCAACCTGTATTCAATCCACAATGATAACTGAGCATTTTATGGTCACTGGCTCCCCACACCTCACTCATGAATCTTTTTTGATCCAGCCCTGGATCGATTCCAATTCAGGTCTCTTTCTTGATCTCCTTCCCAAAGCCTCCAATCGATGCGTATGTCGCTCAATAATTAGCACGCTCCTCTCTCTCGCTTCAGGTACAGACTTTGCTCGGTACGCATATCGCTGCATGATGGGTCATTCAGTGAGTCGCACACGTACTCATCACCATGGAGATGGTCAATGACAACCTCGACAGCAAGGAAAGTCTGTCATGTTATGGGTCATGGCAACCTGGTTTCTTACCTCTGTCGGACTGGCATCAGTCGCTGAAGCATGGCAGGCAGATTTGGCGGTGATCCTCGGGGCGGGGGGCTGGCATCAGACCCCCGGTTGTAGCTCACAAGAAGGAGATTCAAATGGATATTGAAGATCAGTAGCGTCCGGTTAAAACGCGAATAGATTCGGCTGGTTGCATTCGTTGCCCTGTTCGGCTTTGTGGCCTCGGCCCGGAAACGCTTGTTGTAAGGGCATTTTCTCGAACAGGGTAACCGAAAAAATCTGTAGCAATGTGTAGAGCGACGCATCCAGGTTGAGGCGTTTCTTGACGATGGCCACGAGGACATAGACCGATACGGCGATCCAGATTTGGGACTTTACCGCATTTTCCGACGTACCAAAGAACCGCGTGATCCGAAGATGCTGCTTGATCCACTTGAAGAACAGTTCCACCTGCCAGCGCGCCTTGTAGAGCGCACAGATGGTGCCGGCCGACAGGGTGAAGTTGTTGGTCAGGAACACCAGCGCCTTGCCGGTCTCGGGATCCTTGAATCGGATGCGACGCAGATGCTCGGGGTAGTCCTGGCGGCTGGTGACGCCGGTCAGTGCCACGGTCTGATCGCAGATGATGCCCGTGCCGCGATCCACCGGGGCCGAATAGATGCGCCGAAGCTGGGTGTTCGACTTGGCGCGGGTCACGAAGAAGGCGTGTGCCTGATGCCACCCGTACAGCCGGGCAAAGTCGAGATAGCCGCGATCCATGACATAGATCGCCCCAGCCTCCACTACCAGCAGGTCGAGCACATTGACATCGCCCAGCTTGCCATCGGAGATATGGATGAAGCTGGGGATATTGCCGCGCAGATCGAGCAGCGTATGCATCTTCACCGCCGACTTGGTGGTGCGAAACAGCGCCCAGGGAAAGAGCGTCAGACACAGGTCGATGGTGGTCGAGTCCAGCGCGTACGTCGTATGCTCCAACTCGAGGCCAAAGCGGTCGCCGAGGTAGAGTTTGCGTGCCTGCACGATCAGGCACTGGGCAAATTCGGCATGGATACGCCAATCCCGTGTCTCGTTGGCATCGGCCAGCGTCGAGCGTTTGATCGTGTGCCGGAAGCCCATGTGGTAGAGCTTGGCGGCCTGCGCCGACAGACAGGCCTCGATGTCGCGCAGACTCTCGCGGTAGGTCAGTTGCGCAAAGGCCATCACCCGGAATTGCTCTGTACACGCGAGCAGCTTCACATAGCGGTCGCCACCATGCCGATCGACGATGCGGGTGAAAGTCATCCAAGGCAGAAAATCCATCAGTTGGGCAAACAACGTCTTGCCGATGTTCATAGCCGCCTCCGGGAGAAAAACTGGAAGACTGCCAGAACCGCCGTTCGCCGTTCAAATCGACACCACCCGTCATCGCTTCAACTCCCGCTCCAGTTCTTGGTTTCCAGATCATGGGGCTCGTCTTAACCGGACACTACTGATTGAAGATATGATTTCTGCCGTGCAGAAAAAACTGGGCGTGCAAGTTGATGGTCGAGCCGGTACAGAGACTTGGGGAGCCATCTATGCCCACATTGTCAAACCAACGATTCATGGAGCGCCTCCCGCCGAGGCGATTGAGGCCGTCGATGCACGAAGCGAGAAGAATATCGCGACGCTGCTTTCAGAAGTGCACCCCATTGCCCGGGCGTTGGTTCAAAAGGCAGCGCAAAATGGGATACAGATCAAGATCATTAGTGGATTGAGAAGTTATGCTGAACAGGACGAACTATACGCGCAGGGCCGCACAAAGCCTGGTCGGATCGTCACAAAAGTACGAGGCGGATACTCCAACCACAACTTTGGTATTGCGTTTGATGTCGGGGTCTTTGAGGGCACAAAGTACCTTAGCGAGTCCGACAAGTATAAGGCTGTCGGCGCTCTTGGAAAGGACTTGGGGTTTGAATGGGGAGGCAACTGGAAAACCTTCGTCGATCAACCCCACTTCCAACTTCGTCCAACGTGGGCCATGGATATGACGGAATCTGAAATGTTGGCAGAGTTCCGAGAGCGCATAGAGGATGGGACACCCCTGTATGCATAGTCGGTGATGAAACCTGCCATGCGCGGTCAAAAGCCCGATCGCACATGGCAGGTTCACCCGGTCAAACCAGACATACTTATTTTTTTAATGCCTGCTCCCGAGTCACACGAAATTCGGGAACCCGAGACCCGTTAACGCGTCATTCTCAACACACTCAACGACGGCTCATCACTTTGATTGCTCGTACACCGCCCTCAGATCACTGGCTGGAGGATTCGTACTACTCACCGTCGTGAGCACGGCATAAACCAACACCGCCGTTCCGACAATAATCCCACCGACATACAACCAGAGCTTATCCATGACATCCTCCTTTAGTTAAAGGTAGTCCGAGGCACCAGCCCAATTTGTTGGTTAAGGAGGCTCGTGCAAACTTCTCGAGCGGGAGGAACCGACACTTGCAGGTGATTGTCTACGCCAGGCCGGCGCTCACCCGCCGCGCACGTTGCCTGCCTGATTGGACAAAATTGTATGGCAGGAAAGTTTGGGAGAAAATTGGGGCAAGACCCGAAGAAATTTTACCGGTGGCAGAAATCCACAGATGAATCCATTCACGACCTGAGCATATCTGAACGATGCAGCAACTAGTTGAATGCTGCTGAAATAGGAACCCGCATGCCTCGCTCGCTACAGCTTGAAGCGCTCAACGTAGCAGGTCAGCTCGACGTAGCCTTGACCTTTTACAGGTTTACCTTGTTTGGTCCCGGTCACCGGCACGGCCCCTTCCCACTAGGAGACTTTGGTGCTCTGCGAGGTGTGCCATTCCTGATCAACAAGCTGGAGTAGTTGACAGCAATGGAAAGCGCCGGTACGGTTTGGCAGCATCTGGAGAGGCCTGGGGCGCAACAAGAAGCTGCGAGTTCGGATCGAGAGCCTGCGACAGCGGATCACCGATCATCAGATCAAGATTGCTCTCGAACGTCAACGTACCACTCCCGACGTAAGCCTGATTCGATATTGGATGGTCGAGATCAAGGCCTGGGAACAGACAGTCGAGCAACTCATGCGGCGGTTGGGGAAAGGGAAACGCCATGATTAAGAAGCGTGGGCGGACAAAACTTCCTGAGTCTGGGACGCTGGTTGCTCCCTCAAGCACGCTTCTGGAAAACCACTTCGAGGAATTACTGGAGGCGATCGAAGAAATTCGCGGGCTGACCGCACTCTTGAAAGCGCTCCCTGCATCCAGTGAAAAACGAGACGACTATGAGGGGCGGTTGTATGCTGCCCTGACCCATCTTGACCACCACGTGAAGCCGGCCATCAAAGAATGGGATCGTGTGGTGGATCAGATGGCTGATAAATAAGCCCCCTACATCTTGAGCCGCTCAGCATAGCCGGTCAGCTCGACATAGCCTTGGCCTTTCACGGGTCTCCCTTGTTTAGTCCCCGTCACAGCTACCGCCCCTTCCCAATAGGAGACCTTGGTGCTGCGCGAGGTGCGTAGTTCCTGATCCGCGAGCAGCGGCGTGACATCCAGCACTAGGTCGAGCGACGGGAACGTCAGCTTCCATCGGCTGGGATACGTCGCCTTGCTCTCAGGGCTGGTCCAGGTTGCGGTGGATTCGATCTGAAAGTCGGTCACCTCCAGGTGTCGAGTGCGTCCATCCGGCGACACGGCGGTCCCGCTGGAGGCCAGATCGGACGAGCCATCTTTCCGCCGCATCCGATACAGCATGAGCTCGGTGTCGTCTTCCAACTGGATGCTGAACCAGTCCCATCCGACTTGATCCGTCCCGAGTTCGGTCGAACCGAATTCATGGTCCATCCAGGTGAGGCCAGTCACCTCGAACTGTTCGCCGTCGATCGTCAGGCTGCCCGTTGTCGCGAGTCTGGTAAACGAATAGTAGTGCGAGGCTTGACTGACATCTTTCCCTTTTCGGCTGATACCTGCTGCGCCGTGGGTGACGAGAGGCTTGGCCGGTTGGAGTGTGAGGGCGAGTGAATGGGTGTCGTCATGGGCGACCACGGTATGAGAGCCGGTCGAGTCCGTGGCAGCCTCCGCGCGCCAATCATCGATCCAGACGCGGAGCCGCGACTCGTCGGCACCGGCCTTCCCCAACCCCTCCCGGCTAAACTTTTCCGAGAAATGAAATCGCTTCCCGGTGATGTCGGTCACGGCGAAATGGGCTAGATACAGGTGGCTAATCGACCATTTGGATGGCAGCGTTTTGATTTCGTCAGGCGGGACACCACGGCGGAAGAAGGTCAATTCAAAGCCAAATGCTCGTCCGTTTTTCGACCGCAGATGGCCTGTGTAGTACCACCACTCAGTTCGATAGCGAGCATGCGATCCATGGTCTCTGGGAAATTCGTACCGATAGCCGGCAGTCGCCGGTTGAAAGGGTACGGAAGCCGGACTTGCGGCGAGTGCCATCGACACAGTCACGCTCAGCAAGACAGGGACTACCATGAGGATCCGTCCCCAGTCTGTCACGCGCTGCCTTGTCTCGTCAGCCAATTGTAAATGGATCACCTGACCTGGGCCCTCCCGTTGTATCGGTTATACCACGCGTCTAACCCATGAACCAATCGACTGTCACAGAGCGATGTTTTGTATTTCGCCATGACTCGTCACCGAGCAAACGGCGTTGACAATTTTCACACGTGTCAGCTATCGTGAGCCATGCAGGCTGATCATGAGCGGGGGCCGTCTGATCGGAATTCGTCCAAATATGTCGAACCGTTTCCGATTCCCGATCGCCTTCCGGTGTTTCCGTTACCCAATGTCGTCTTTTTTCCCAGAACGTACCTGCCGCTCCACATTTTTGAACCACGCTATCGCCAGATGATCGCTGATGTGACAATGGGTGGTCAATGTATTGCCATGGCGCTTCTGAAAGAAGGGTGGGAACCGGACTACTATGGGAATCCGGCAATCTATTCCGCGCTATGCATCGGACGGATCGTGAGCGTGCAACCCTTGCCGGACGGGCGCTCCAATATCTTGTTGCAAGGGCTCGAACGGTGCGAGATTTCCGAAGAACACTTCGACAAGCCCTATCGCGAAGCGACGATTCAGGTTACGCCCATGTGCTCCAACGAGGGACTGGCCAAAGGCGTTCGTCGAGCGCTGGTCGATGTGCTTGGACGGTACCTTCAGGCGAGGGAAGATAGTGCGGCGTGGCAAGGGTTTTTTCGTGAAGAAGTCAGTGATGAAGTCTTGGTCAATACTCTCTCAACCTATTTGGACTGTACCCCCTTGGAAAAACAATTTTTACTGGAAGCGGACGGGCTCCATCAACGAGCTCGTCGATTGAACGATCTGGTTCAATTCATGCTCCACGAACCTCACGGCATAAAGGGCTTGGACTAAATGGATCGGACCATCGCAATCGACGTCAGCCATCTAAGCAAAACCTATGACAGCTATAGGGCTGTCGATGACCTCTCGTTCCAGGTCTACGCAGGAGAGATTTTTGGCCTGCTGGGACCGAACGGCGCAGGCAAGAGCACCACGCTTCGCACCCTCATCACGTTGCTGCACCCGACATCGGGCGCGGCGACGGTCATGGGGTACGATACGGTGCGCGATGCGGACAAGGTTCGGACCCTCATCGGGTACGTGCCTCAGGAACGCGCGATCGACCGGTTCCTCACCGGACGTGAACACTTACAATTGCTGGGCGCGCTCTATCATCTGACGAAAGAAGAAGCGGCCAAGCGCATCGCTGAACTGCTCACACTGGTCGAACTGGAGGCCCATGCGGACCGGCCGGCCAAGACCTATTCCGGCGGGATGAAACGCAAGCTCGATATCGCCTGCGGATTGCTGCCTGACCCAAAAGTCTTGTTTCTCGACGAGCCCACGCTCGGCCTCGACGTACAAAGCCGTCTCCGGATTTGGGAGTACGTTCGAATGCTCAAAGCCCGTGGGATGACGATTGTGATGACGACCAACTACCTGGATGAGGCCGATCAACTCTGCGATCGACTCGCGATTATCGACGGGGGCAAGATCAAAACGCTGGGCTCGCCGGTCGAGCTCAAAATTGCCCTCGGTGGGGACATTGTGTCCCTGACCTTGAAAGAGACCGACCGGATTCATTCGTTAGAGTCCGAGCTCAAAGATCGGCCTGCGATCAAGGCCGTGCGGGCAACCACCAAGGGTTTGGACATCAGAGTGGAATCCCCTGAAAAAGCATTGCCCACCATTCTCGAATCGGCCAATCGATTAGGTTGTAACATCGAGTTTATTCAATATAACCGTCCGCGCTTGGACGATGTGTTCATCGCACATACGGGACGGGCCATCACCGAATCTATCCCGGAATCCGAGACGGCGTAAAGGAGTCCTGTGGCGCACTATTGGCAAGAAATCAGCGCGTTGACGATGCGGTGGGTTCGGCGATTGAGCCGGGAAAAATTCAGCATGCTGTTCACCTTGGTGCAGCCGATGCTGTTCTGGCTGATCTTCTTCGGGAACCTGTTTCAACGGGCCGCGGACACAGAGGTCATGCAAGCTCCCAACTACATCAGCTTCCTTGCGGCCGGGGTCGTCGTCATGACGGTCTTGAACAATGGCTTAGCCGGCGGGGTCGATCTGCTGTTCGACAAGGAAAACGGGTTCCTCGAACGATTGATGTCCACGCCGATCCATCGAACCTCTGTCATCCTGAGCCGGTTTATCTTCGTCATGGGGATTACGTCGATGCAGGTCCTCGTGATTCTCGGCGTGGCGTACCTCTTTGGTGTTCAACCTGCGACAGGTATTCTTGGCGTGGCGATGATCGTGCTGATCGGCATGATGTTCGGGATCGGCCTGACGGCCATCTCCATGGCGATGGCCTTCTCCGTGAAAAGTCACGGTGATTTCTTTTCCGTCTTGGGATTTCTGTCGCTGCCGATGATTTTCCTCAGTTCCGCGTTGGTCCCGTTGACGGCGATGCCGGGATGGATGAGCTTTCTGGCGCAATTCAACCCGATGACCTGGGCGATCGATGCCGTGCGGCCGTTAATTCTGTCCGGCTGGACTGAAGCGTTGCCGCATGTCGGAATGGTGGTCTTGGTCATGCTGGTGTTCGATGCCCTCTGTCTGTACGGCGGGGCCAAGGCATTCCGTCGTGCCATGGGGTAACCTCACCCTGAACCATGGATCGCTTGACTGACGACGAAATCCGTCAGATCATAACCTCAATGCCCCCACACGTCAGCCTGTGAGCGACGGAGAGTCGTAGGAGATGATGCCGGAGAGTCAAATTCGTGCGCTGATACGCCTCCTGTCCGATGAGGACGACCGAATTGTCCGTACCATCAGCGGAAGACTCATCGATATCGGCCCATCGGCCGTCCCGCTTCTTCAGGAGGCGGAAATTGAGCAACCGGAAATGGCCGATCGGATCGCGTCTGTCCTAGAGGAAATCCGAGGAAGCAAGCTGGAGGATGAACTAGCGAGCCTGACAACCCTCACGGACGACGCGATGCGTCTCGAAGCCGGCGCCTTCCTGATCGCTCGCTATACCTATCCTGCACTCGATGTCGCTCGCTATCGTGAACAGCTCGATACCATGGCCGACGAAGTTCGAGCGCGGATTGGCTATCGCGCGTCCGGCGAAGAGGCTGTCAACGCACTCAACCGCTACCTGTTCACCGAACAAGGGTTTAAGGGGAATACTAAAAACTACTATGAAATTGAGAACAGCTACATCAACTGCGTCATGGATCGGCGAGTCGGCATCCCCATCAGCTTGTCAGCCGTCTATCTCTTGATCGGACAGCGGTTGGCACTCCCACTGTTTGGCGTCGGCATGCCGGGGCATTTCTTGGTGAAATACGAGTCCGATCGGTACAAGATTTTCATCGACTGCTTCAACGGTGGAGCCTTGCTCACCGAAAAGAACTGCGCTCGTTTTCTGACCGAGGCCGGATACGGGTTTGATGAGAAGTATCTGCAAAAAAGCCCGGTTCAAGCGATTCTGTCCCGCATGATTAAAAACCTATTGGCGATCTACTCCAAGTCGGGGGAAGAGGAAAAGACCGCTCGCCTGACCAAGTTCATCGAGATCCTAGGCGGTGCTCCCCGCGAAGAAGGTCTGTAGGCTAGACTCGAATCGTCAGGAGATCCTTCCCCTTCCAAATCTTGCCACCGTACTGCTCGGACGCTTGGCCTCTCACGTCGTATCGATCCGCAATCGGATAGAAATGCGAGAGAACAAGTTGGCCGACCCCAGCCTCCTTCGCCACCTGACCACACTGTCCAGCGTGCAGATGGGCAGGGCCAGGCTTGTTTACAGGAAATGAACAATCGAGCACGGCCAGGTTGGCATCAATGCACAGTCGGATAAGTGCATCACAATATTGCGTATCTCCAGAATACACGATCACCTTCCCCCGGTACTCGATCCGATAGCCGACGGACGAGAGGTCTGGTACGTGGACGACTGGTTTGGGCACGATACGAGTCTCCCCGATCATGAACGGCTTGCTGGATACCTCACGGAAGGTCACACGGAATGGAGCTGAATCAAAACTCGGGAAACTGCGCATGATCGACCGTAAGAGACGAATCGTGCCCTTCGGGCCAATC
The DNA here is from genome assembly GCA_002869845.2 of Nitrospira sp. CG24B. GTDB lineage: Bacteria > Nitrospirota > Nitrospiria > Nitrospirales > Nitrospiraceae > Nitrospira_D. Next base: position 339,752 of record NEWS02000007.1, read on the forward strand.
ACCGTCATGTCGGGACGATGGCCCCCTCCGTATTTGGCATAGATGACCGCATCGAAAAAGAAGGTGATGAAATCAGAAAAGTGATCGGCATGAAAATGGGAGAACAGGATGTGCGTGATCTGGTGCCGATTCACCCCGGTTTTGATCAGGTTCATCAAGGTGCGGGGGCCAAAATCAAGGAGGATGTTCTGGTCCGTACGCACCAGGTAGCCAGCAGCCGCCCGCGTAGGGTGCACATTGGTTCCGGATCCAAGAATGGTAAGTCTCATATGCAACACACCCGAAGCTAACGTTTGCGCAGAATAGTCACAACGGGAAATCTCGGTCAAGCCGGTGGTTTCCCGAAGGCTCCCTTCGTTGACGGCCTCTCCTTCACCTTCGTATGATCTCCGCCGTATGGTGGACCATCGCGATCAAGGGCACGCCAACCTGACTCTGCTTGCCGTGCTGCTCGGCCTCACTGTGACCGGTGTGTGGGTCTGGAAGCGACTATCGCTCGACACACAAGACTATATCGTCGATCAGGCTGTGCCAATGGCCGCAATCGGTCTGGCAATTACTGCCATGCTGTTCATCCTAATTCGAGCAGTGATTCGCCACCGTGTGAAGTCCAAAGAACGAGCCAAGCTCCTGACATTGTTTGAGCGAGAAACCGTTCAAGACAAGAAGCTGGAGCTGGCGTTCGCGTTGCTTGAGATGAATGAGTATCACGTGGAGGGCTTGGAATCCGCAATTCCATCCTTAAAGGAACTCTTTGTCACAACCCTACAGCGGGCCCTGGGCGACAAGCAGCATCGGATCCGAGGCATGGCAGCCAGTCATCTGGGGGCATTGCAAGATCTGTCGGTGGTCCCGCTACTTGTGAAAGCCCTTGAAGATGATCATGCCTACGTCCGTTCTTGCGCTGCATTGGGGCTTGGGCGGCTACGGGCAACTGAGGCACGTGAACGGTTAAAGACGGCAATGGAACAAGATTGGGATCAGACCGTCAGAAGCAGGGCCAGGGAAGCACTCGAACGGATGCGAGAGTGATGATCATGCAGCTTGCAGCTCGGCCTATTCCCGCACCCACTCAAGCACCGCAATCTCAGGCCGGCAATTCAAGCGAAATGGGAGGAAGGACCAACCCAACCCTCTGTTGACATACAGCCTGTGCTGGCCGGATTCATGCCACCCGGCCACGCGACCATTACAGCCAGGAGGAAGCCAGAAGGTGGGGATTCCCGGCACTTTCCACTGCCCGCCATGGCTGTGTCCGCAGAGGATGAGGTCAATGGCATGATGATCTTCCACATAGTCGAGGATGTTGGGGGCATGGGCGAGCAGCAAGGTAAAGCGTGACTCGGCGCGAGGCGGGACACATCGAAGATCCGCACGATGAAGCGAAGGGTCATCGACGCCGACAATCGCGAGTTCTCCCTTTCCCGTTGACACGATGGCGCTTTGATTCACCAGCAGCGTGATCTTGTGTCGATCGGCCAGTTCGGCATATTGTGCCACCGGTACACCGCTATAGTGGTCATGATTGCCCAACGTCATGTAGATGGGGGCTATGGCGCGTAGCTGTTCGAGGAATCGAAAGAGATGAGGGAGTCCTTCGGGAACGTTGAGCAGATCCCCGGTGATAAAAATCCAGTCTGGACGGAGCTTGTCCACGGTCTGTACGATGCGCTCGTGCCGCAGACAATACCGGTCAATATGCAGGTCCGTAATATGGACGGCACGACCAGCCAGGACACCATGCACCTGCGTGTACCGCGTCACCTCATGCTCTGCAAGGCCGAATTCCCAGTCTGGGATGAGGCTGAATAGTCGGTAGAGGGGATAGCCGAGACAGTAACCAATAGAGGCTCGCGCGCGATCAGGCCATGACACCATCCGTCGCCGGCTCATTCCGCAACCTGTCTATGGCCTGATCGTTTCCACATGGACGGGAAAAGTATACCATGGGCTTACGTTTCACCAGATTTGACAACACATTTGCGCTGATAATGATCAGTCCAACGAAGGAATACCTGTGACGCAACCAATAGACCCCTTCCTCACCAACAACGTGCCTGGAATCGGTGGACAAATCCGCGCCGTGCCCGAAGACTTTCAGGTCGAGGAACGGCCGCTCTACCTGCCGTGCGGAGATGGGGAGCATTTGTACATCACGATCACCAAGCGAGGCCTCTCCACGCCGGATCTTGTTCGCCGACTTTCCTCTACATTGGGCGTGAAGGCTCAGGCCATCGGCGTGGCAGGATTAAAAGATTCACGAGCCGTCACCACTCAAATGGTGTCGCTGCAAGGAGTCACACCGGAACAGGTATCTGGCCTCAAGACCGATGACACGCTCTTGAGTCTTCAGATCCTCGGGCGCCATCGTAACCGGTTACGAACCGGCCATCACTCTGGCAATCACTTCCGTTTAGTCATCCGTAATGTTGCCGATCACGCGGCTGAAACCGTACCGGCCGTTCTTCAACAGCTGAGCACACGCGGCGTGCCCAACTACTTTGGTCCTCAGCGTCAAGGCAAGCGGGGCGATAACTACGAGGTGGGGGCCGCGCTCCTGCATGATGCCCGTCGGCGCGAAAAGATGAATCGTGCCCAGCGCATCTGGTATCTCAACACCTATCAATCGTTTCTGTTCAATCAGATCCTGGCTCGGCGCATCACTCAGATTGATCGTCTGTTCGTCGGCGACTGGGCGACAAAACTGGAAAACGGCGCGTGTTTTCAGGTTGAAGATGCCGAGAAAGAACAGCCGCGCGCAGATCGATTTGAGATCAGCCCGACGGGCATCCTCTTCGGCTCGCGGGTGTCCTGGGCAAGTGGCGAACCAGGCAGCATCGAAGAAGCCGTCATTGCCGAAACAGGTACAACCAAGGACGCTCTTGTCGCCGCCGCCAAGGCTTGTGGATTTCGTGGCGAGCGCAGAGCGCTTCGCATCCCCCTCACTGAACTTGAATGGTCCCTCAGCGGTGATGTTCTTACCCTATCTTTCAGCCTCCCTCCCGGCGCCTACGCCACGAGCGTACTCCGAGAACTGATGAAAATATCCCCCACGAGCGCTTAGTTCCTCTCATTTTCTTTCCCCTGCCATAGCGGGTGGTACTATATGGTCACATCCACGGAGGACGGCTGTGAACCACTACCAAGAACGCGTGTGCCTTCAAGGACACATCATCGACTCTCTCGTGCTCGCTAAGGTGCTCGATCTCATCCTGATGATGGGGGGAACCTTCGACCTGGAGGACGTGCACATCGGTAAGACCAGAGAGGAACCGTCTCATGCTCGTATTCGAATCCAAACTGCTTCAAGAACGCTCCTAGACGACATTTTGAAGGCGATTCAACCACACGGTGCCTCGATTGAACGTGAGGCGGACTGTTGCACCGACCGTGCGCCTGCCGACGGAGTGCTACCCGATGACTTCTATGCCACGACGCACCTCCCCACCCAGATCAGGCTCAACGGTCGATGGCTGGACGTGGGTCGAATCGAGATGGATCTCGCGATCGTGGTCCATGAGGCGGGCTCCGTCGCCCAGGCCGTGCCGATGAGCGAAGTTCGTCGTGGGGATCAAATCGTGATCGGTCGAGAGGGGGTGCGTGTCATTCCCCTCCAGCGGCCACGCGAACGAGACGTCTTTGGGTTCATGGAGTCTCAGGTCTCGGCTGAACGGCCCCATGCACATATCATCGCCGACGTCGCGACTCGAATGCGTCAAATGAAAGAACGACACAGAGAGAGGCAGAGCGACTCACACGTCTTGCTGGCCGGTGGACCAGCCATTATTCATGCCGGTGGGCGAGAGGCGCTGACCTGGCTGATCGAACAGGGGTTTATTCATATCCTGTTTTGTGGGAATGCGCTGGCTGCACATGACATGGAAGCTGATCTGTTCGGCACGTCACTCGGTTACGGGCTGACAGCCGGGCGCGCAGTCCCGCATGGCCATGAGCATCATTTGCGGACCATCAACCGGATTCGAGCCATCGGTGGAATTGAGGCGGCGGTCACGTCGGGAATGATCAAGCAGGGAATCATGGCAGCCTGTGTCCGCCAAGGCGTCCCGGTGGTCATGTCCGGAACGATTCGTGACGATGGGCCCTTGCCCGGAGTGATCACGGATTCCGTTCTCGCACAACGCGCGATGCGCGCCTTGATCCCCGGCGTTGGGCTGGCTCTCCTTGTCGCCTCGACGCTCCACTCCGTGGCGACGGGCAATCTTCTGCCGGCAACCGTTCCCACTGTCTGTGTCGACGTAAACCCGTCGGTCCCGACCAAGCTGGCCGACCGGGGGAGCTTTCAGGCGGTCGGCCTCGTCATGGATGCGGCATCGTTTCTGTCGGAACTTGCCAGGCTGTTGGGGAAGTCGACATGAGCCGCCTCCTCGTCTGTCCCCCGGATTTTTTTGGGATTGAGTATGAGATCAATCCCTGGATGCGGCGTACCAATCGCGTAGATCACGGACGGGCGGTGCGACAGTGGCATGAATTGATGCGCGTCCTCGGAAAAGACGTGGGCGTCGTGCTTGAACACATGACTCCCATTCCTGGGTTGCCCGACCTCGTATTTACGGCCAATGCCGGCATCGTGGTGGGACGAACCGCCGTCGTGAGTCGCTTCCGGTACCCTGAGCGTCAGCCTGAAGAGGCTCATTTTGAAGAGTGGTTCCGTGGGCAGGGCTATGACGTGATCACAGTAGAACAAGAGCTGTATTTTGAGGGAGCAGGCGATCTCCTGGGTTTTTCAGAATACTGGTTCGGTGGCTATCGACAACGATCGGATATCCGCGTCTTCCCGATCCTGAGTGAGCGTTTTCACCGAGAAATCATTCCCCTCGACCTTGTCGACAGCCGCTTCTATCATCTGGATACCTGCCTCTGTTCCTTGAGCGGCGGCGAGCTCCTCTATTTCCCTGCTGCCTTTGATCGCTATGGCCAGGCAGCGATTGCAGAACGGATTCCTGACAAGCTGCGTCTTGCCGTTCCGGAAGATGAAGCTCTACAATTCGCCTGCAATGCCGTCTGTGTCGGGAAACATGTCGTTCTCCCTACAGGATGTCCCACTACTCAAGCCTGGCTCCATATGCGAGGATATGAAACCCACCAGGTTCAGCTCGATGAGTTCATGAAATCCGGTGGGTCGGCCAAGTGTCTCACGCTCGCCGTGGACTGAGAAACGTCATTGGCCAATCCATAAACGGATACGAATTTATTCTGATCAATGACGAAGGACTATTGACTAATCACTTTTTTCTGAATAGAAACGCGCCATACATGCCGGCAATTGCGATTGTGACGAGTTCAATCGTCAGCAGCATGCGGCTTACGACAGCGTCCGGAGTTGGTGGAGAGAGGATGAAATGCAGACCGAGAAACTCCGGGGTCTGCGTCGGCGCTGTCTCCCATGGAGGAAGCAAGACGGCCAGAATCAGCACGATGACCATACCGTAGAGTACCGCGAGATTGAGTTGGTCTGGTGCCGAAGTGCTAGGGGGTTGAGTAGCCGACCGACTATCCGATCGATCGGCGAGTTGCCGTCCGCATTGGATACAGAAACGGTTGATCTCCGGTTGTGACCGGCTGCAGGCAGGACAGACTTGCATTCTTGAGTATTCCCTGTACGCCACCTACATACATGGAAATGTCCTAAAGATGCCAGAGGGAGCGCTGACAGACTAGAAGTGGTAATTGACTCCGAAGGAAAAGATGACCGGATTATAGATGGCTGTGAATCCAAAGGCTCCTGCGTCGTTGGCGTCAAAATTGAAAGTCGTGTAATTATATTTGACTTCACCGAATCCAGAGATGTGTCGTGTGAAAAAGTATTCGCCGCCGAGCTTGACGTTCAGACCTACCCTGGTTGAACTCTGCGTCCCTTCAAATCCTGATACTATGGTTTTGACTCGGGCCATAAATATTCCCGGACCAATCCCAACATAGGGTTGAAACCTTGTCTTGTGATACCGCAACATGAGATTAAACGGAGCAACCGTAATAACTCGAAAAAGATCGCCCGAAAGACCACTTGTTGTATCCCCGCCAGGTATCTGACCGACGCCGTTCAAGATCGATCCCGGAATAAAGCTGAATCTTGTCGATTGTTGCTCAATGTGAGGAGTCGTATAGTAGCCTTCCAGTTCCAGACCAAGCCATGGCACTTGCGGAAAGTAATACCCGATTTTCCCGCCTAGGACTGGGGAGCTGGCCAGATCACGACCTGACATCGACCCGGGAGGAGTGAGCGTGGATCCTGGAGGACCACCAAGATCGGTCAGATCGACTCTGGTCAGCTTGTTGTTGTCGCCGAAAAATGTGGTTCCGATTTGGCCTCCAACGTACATTTCTGAATAGGCAGTCGGTACGGTCAGAACCGATGTCAGCGACGCGTGCAACAACGTCGCAGTGAAGATCCATTTGTAAACCCACGCAGGACATCGTTGTTTCATGAGAACCACTCCGGATTGCCCAGCTCCAACTCTCTCGGGTACTGGATGATCGCAAAGTCCGTTCTTAGACGCGCACAAGAAGATTCAGCAAACTACATGCCACCCACAGTCGCATCTTCGTTGGAGAATAGGGCATGAGTGACACGCCGCATGTGTCTGCTCCATTCATTGACAGGCTCTTGAGGGCCTTCCTATAATTCGCCCTCTTGAATGAGTGGATGATGATTTTGCCATGAGGCTGAATCGCGTATGTCGATCACGATCAACAAGCTCGGTGTTATTGGAGCCGGAGCCTGGGGCACAGCCTTGGCCAAACATCTGGCCGAGAAGGGTCTGGAGGTTCGTCTCTGGGCCTATGAACACGTTGTCGTCAACGCCATCAACACCTCTCATGAAAATTCTGTCTTCCTGAAAGGCGTCCCGCTTCCATCAAATTTAACGGCCACTTCGTCACTGGTTGAAGCCGTACATGGCTGTGATGGGGTTCTGTTTGCCGTTCCTTCACACAGAACCCGATCCGTGTTGCATCAGTTGGCACCCTACATCTCAGAGCCCATACCGTTCGTGTGCGCAACCAAAGGCATAGAAGAAACCACGGCAAAATTGATGACCCAGGTCATGGAGGACGAGTTGTCGCCGGCCATGCACCGCTTCCTCATGGTGCTATCTGGACCCAGTTTCGCCTCCGAATTCAGCATTGGGAAGCCCACGGCCCTGTGCCTGGCTGGCTCCGATGAACAGCTCGTGCGGCAGTTTCAACATGCATTGATGACGCCTGTATTTCGTGTGTACGCCGATACTGATGTCATCGGGGTCCAACTCGGCGGAGCCCTAAAGAATGTCATGGCACTAGCTGCCGGTGTGATCGATGGTCTGAACCTCGGACTCAATGCCCGCGCGGCGCTCATTACTCGAGGCCTGGCTGAAATCATCAGGCTCGGCGCTGCAATGGGAGCCGATCCGCGTACGTTTTATGGACTGTCCGGGGTCGGCGATCTAGTCCTGACCTGTACAGGCACACTCAGCCGAAACCATTCGGTAGGTGTTCGCCTCGGCCAGGGAGAAAAGTTGGAGTCGATATTGGCAAGTATGCAGGCTGTTGCTGAAGGCGTTCGGACGGCACGTGCTGCATTAACCTTGGCCCAGCGCTATCAGGTCGATATGCCGATCATACAAGAAATTCATTCCGTCCTGTATGACGATAAATCTTGTAGGAAGGCCGTGACTGATTTAATGGAGCGGGATGCAAAATCAGAGAAGGGGTGGACATGAATCCGGAAGGACTCGAACGGCTGTTGCAGCAAGTCCGTCAAGGCAATGCCACGGTGGAACAGGCACTTCAGCGCCTGCGGTCACTGCCTTTTGAGGATCTAGGCTTTGCCTCACTCGATCATCATCGGTCGTTACGACAAGGGTTCCCCGAGGTCGTCTTGTGTGAAGGGAAAACCACCGCGCAGATCATCGCCATCGCTCGGGCGCTCATCAAGAAACAGGGCCCGTTTCTTGCCACTCGTGCCGACCCATCGGTTGGGCGAGCCATTCGCCGCCTGGATCGGCGAGCACAGTACTATCCCGATGCACGCCTTGTGGCGATTCGCGCTCCCAAGCAGAAACAACATGGGCATATACTTGTGGTGACTGCGGGAACGGCGGACGTGCCCGTGGCGGAAGAAGCTCGGGTGACGGCGGAAGTGATGGGAAGCCACGTCGAGCGACTGTACGATGTCGGGGTTGCGGGTATCCATCGACTGCTTGGAAAGAGAGATCGGCTGTTCGATGCGAAGGTCGTGATCGTCGCGGCTGGCATGGACGGTGTCCTGCCGAGCGTGGTGGGAGGGTTGGTCCACTGCCCGGTCATTGCCGTGCCAACCAGCCGAGGCTATGGTGCGAGCTTCGGGGGAGTCGCTGCGCTGCTGACGATGCTCAATTCCTGCGCGGCGGGTGTGGGCGTGATGAATATCGACAACGGATTCGGCGCGGCCTGCCTCGCACATCGGATCAATATGTTGGGAGTAGAGAACTAGGCGCGGGAAAAACGAATGAGGCTCTATTTCACTTCCAGGAGGCCTCGCTTCGGCCAGGCGACCATCACAGTGCGTAACCCCTTTTCTCCATTCGCCAACAACTTTGTCCGCACTTCATACGAATAGATGCCCACCCCGGCGAGTTGCTTTCGGTGATCCTGGCCATCCCACGCAAGTTCGACGGAGACCTTCGATCGTCCTGTCTCCCCATCCACGGCTGGAGGGACTTGGATGGGCTGTCGATACGTGAGAAACCGAAGTGAGCTCTTCGACGGAGAACTAATGAGCGAGGTCACCTCCAAAATGGTAGATCCATCTATTTCTTTCGGAAGCTGGACTGTAACGGAAAACTGAAGAGGCCCGTTGCCCAGAGCATATGGTATCGGGGCAATGTTAAGGCCAACAATTTTGAGCTGAGGCTCGGGCCTGGGAACGCGTGGCGGCTTCACTTTCGAGAGGCTCTCTGCTGGGAATACGGCCATCAGAGAAGCACACAGGGTGAGCAACCCGAGCAAAAGCCTCGTACGATGGAGATTACGTGACGTCTTCAACAAAAACCCTGACCTCATGCTTTCCTGAACGAGCGCGGAACGCCCGCCGCGATGCCACTTGACCGCATTCCTAGGGGGATAACATAGCATCCCTGGGCTGTCAACGAAGCGTCGAGAATGTATCAGCGATTGCCGTTCGTCCACGCCTTCGGTAAGATGTCCGGTCATTTTGCGCATCGCATGTGAGGAACTGAATGGGCCGTCATTTGCATTTCGATTGTTTCTCCGGGGTCAGTGGAGATATGGTCCTGGGCGCACTGGTGAGCGCCGGGCTCTCGTGGACAAGCTTAGTTGACGGCCTCAAACGCCTCAAGCTCCGCGGCTACCGCCTGCAAAAGCGCGAGGTGCATCGTGGCGCGCTCCCGGCAATCAAGGTCGACGTGATCGTTCAACAGGGATTTCAACGGCCGCTGACCCTCTCCCGCATTCGAAAGATCCTTGCCGACAGCACGTTGCCAGGCCCGGTCAAGGAACGTAGCCGGTCGGTCTTTGATCGACTGGCTGAAGCCGAAGGAGTGGCGCATGGTGTCGATCCAAAAGATGTTCACTTTCATGAAGTCGGGGTGGTGGATTCGTTTATCGATGTTGTCGGTGGCGTGCTGGGGTGCTATCTCTTGAACGCCACCCGAGTCACCGCGTCTCCGATCAATGTTGGGGCCGGGTCGATTCAAACCTCACACGGACTCTTACCGGTTCCAGGACCCGCGGTGGCGGCGCTGGCAAGGGGAGTTCCGATCTACGCCGACGGTCCGCGCTGTGAGCTTGCCACCCCCACCGGGGTTGCGCTGCTTCGGACATTGGCGTCTGAATTCGGCCCTCTGCCGAGGATGAGGAGTATGGCCGTGGGCTACGGGGCCGGCGACCACGATCCGGACGGGTGGCCTAATGTCTTGCGCCTATTTGTGGAAGAAGAGCCCACGTCGGCGGCCAATCAGACCGAGCGAATGATACAGATTGAGACAAATCTTGACGACCTCAGTCCACAGACCTACGAATACATCATGGAACAGCTCTTTCAGGTCGGTGCGATTGATGTCGTGCTGGCTCCCGTCGTCATGAAGAAAAGCCGGCCAGGAATCCTGCTGAGCTGCCTAGCCACTGAAGGCCGGACGGATGCCGTGATCGAGGTCCTCTTCCAGGAAACGACCACGCTCGGAGTGCGACTTCATGAGGTACGCCGGCGGGTCCTCACCAGGCGATTCGTCCCCGTCACGACGCAAGGCGGAGTCGTTCGCATGAAAGTTGCCGAGGTCGGCGCCGGATGGGAAAAAGCAGCTCCCGAATATGAGGACTGTAAAGCCATCGCGCAACGAACCGGCCACCCCCTCAAGACCGTTATGGAGGAAGCGCTGATGGCCTATCGACGAGGACGCAAAAAGACGAGAATCACAACGGCGCGAGGCCGAGCATGACCGTGCTGTACTACGTGCTCCTCTTTCTCGTTTCCGTCGCGGTCACACTTGGTGGTTGCGCGCTCTTTACGAACGCCATTGAATGGCTGGGCAAACGACGGGGTATCTCCGAGGGTGCCGTCGGCAGTGTCTTTGCCGCCATCGGCACAACCCTGCCTGAAACCTCGATCCCGATCATTGCAATTTTCTTCGGCGAAAGCCAGGAAGAAGTTGAGGTTGGCTTAGGCGCCATCTTGGGCGCGCCGTTCATGCTCAGCACACTGGTGCTGCCCATTCTGGCCATTCTTCTGCTGCTCTATGCCCGGGCTGGCAAGCGGACTGCCAAATTTCATCTCAACTATCGTGAAGTGTTGACAGACCTCACGTTTTTTATGATCGGCTATTTTATTGCTTTGGGATGCGCTTTCGTGCCGTCCAAACTGATTCACTTCATTGCAGCCGGTGTATTGGTCTGTTTGTATATTTACTACATGAAGCTCAAATTCGTACCGGCTGAGGGGGAAGAAGGAGGTGAGCTGGAACCACTGATTTTTGACAAGCACGCAGCCACGCCGTCCTATGCGATGATTGGATTTCAAGCCTTCTTGGGGTTAGGGGGATTGATATTAGGCGCCCATTTGTTTGTCATGGCTGCAGAATCGATGGCTGGCTTGTTCGCCATGTCGCCGTTGATTTTAGCGCTCCTCATCGCGCCGCTCGCCACCGAGCTACCCGAGATGTCCAATAGCTTTCTCTGGCTCTATCGCAAGAAAGACCGGCTCGCCGTGGCCAATGTGACAGGCGCCATGGTCTTTCAAGGCACCTTCCCGGTTGCGCTGGGGTTGATCGGAACCGAGTGGGTGATCGCGCCTTCGGCATTGACCACCATGATCTTAGCCGTGCAGGCGGTAGGACTCTGCCTCCTGCAAATTCTGATCGGAGGCCAGTGGCGACCGTGGCTACTCGCCGCCGGGGCTGTATTCTATATCGGCTATACCGTGCATCTCTATGTCAACTGAATCGCGGTCACCTCGCACAGATTCCTCATCCCCCCAACTCCCCTTGCTGGGAATCACGATGGGAGACCCGGCTGGCATCGGCCCGGAAGTTATCGCCAAGGCGCTGGCAGGCGCTCATTTGCGTAACGTCTGCCGATCGGTCGTCATCGGATCGCTTCCCATCATGGAGCGAACGGTGAAGGCGCTGAAGCTCAAACTGAACGTAGTCCGAGTTCGTGATCATGAACCGATGGTGCCGCGTAGAGGAACGGTCGCGGTGCTGGATCCACTAGAGGCACCACTGCGTCCCTTCAAGTCCGGGATTGCCGCGGCGGAGACCGGCGCCGCTTCAATCGCCTTTATCAAAAAAGCTGTCGAACTGGCTCAGATCGGCTGTATCGAAGGCATGGTGACGGCACCCATCAACAAAGAAGCCATCAATATGGCCGGCTGCAGGTACCCAGGCCATACCGAGTTGCTGGCTGATCTCACCCACGCGAACCAGTCAGGCATGATGATCGTGGGCGGGCCGTTGCGTATTATGTTCGTCACGACACATGTCGCGATCAGAGATCTCTCGGCGCTGCTGACGCAAGCCAAGATTGAAAAGGCGATCCGCTTGGCCCAATTGGCGCTGACGACACTGTTTGGCATCAAGCGCCCCAGGATAGGAGTGGCTGCTCTCAATCCCCATGCCGGGGAGCATGGATTGTTCGGCGATGAAGAAGCTCGAATCATTCTCCCGGCATCACGTGCCACCCAACAACAGGGCATTCTGGCAAGTGATCCCTTGCCGGCTGATACACTGTTTGGGAAAGCTGCGAAAGGATCATTTGACGGCGTCGTCGCCCTCTACCACGATCAGGGTCTCATTCCCCTGAAGCTGGTCGCCTTCGGCACCTGCGTCAATCTCACCGTGGGCTTGCCTATCATCCGCACCTCAGTGGATCATGGAACCGCGTTTGATATCGTCGGGAAAGGCGTCGCTGATCCCAGAAGCCTGATTGAGGCTATCAAACTGGCTGCCAGGATCGCTCAGAATAGAATGGCGGCAACACCGACCAAGAAGGGACGGACCACACGTGTCGCTTGATATTACGAAGGGCCTTGCCGTGGTTCGGCGTCAGATTGACGAATTGGAGACGCTTGAGAAACAGACACTTCAAGACTTGAACACCGTCGCCGGGACGGAACGAATAGCAAAATGGAAAGCCCGCACCGTCGCGCTTCTCACCAATTCCGTAGGCGATCGGGAAGGGCAAATCTTCGCGAACGTCCAACCAGGGCCATCGTTTACTCATGATTTGGTTGAAGAGTTCACGGATCTTGTGGAGTGCTATCGCACGCCCCTGAGCCTATTGGCCAAGCAATTGGCCCAAGCTCCACCAACTCGGAGTTGAGGGTGGACTCCTCTCTTCCTCCTGCCGCAATCAAACGCCTTGGCCAGAACTTTCTCATCGACCCCAACATTGTCCGAAAAATCGTCGCGCTGGCTGAACTCACCCCGACTCATACCGCGTTGGAAATCGGGCCAGGCCGAGGCATCCTCACCGAAGCGTTGTGTCGTGCGAGTGGCCATGTGACGGCGATCGAAGTCGATCCTCGGCTCCATGCATTCCTAACCGAACGACAACCCCAGTTCACGAATCTCGTGCTCGTCCTCGACGATGCAATGACCTACCCGGTCGAGCAGCTTCCGAGCGGCACCATCGTCGTCGCCAATCTTCCCTATTATTTATCCACTCCCCTTCTCTTCCGGCTCCTCGATCAACGCAACCGTTTTCCTCGCATGGTGCTGATGCTGCAAAATGAAGTGGCCGATCGACTCGTGGCCAAGCCTGGAAGTTCTGGCTACGGGGTCCTGTCTGTCATGGCACAGTATGCGGCAGAGATCACGAAAGCGTTCCGGGTCTCTGCGCAGTGCTTCCGACCGAGACCGGAAGTGGGCTCTGCTGTGGTTCTGCTCAAGACCAAGCATCAGAGAGCGCTGAACCAGGAGGAAGAACCACAATTTGCAGCGCTAGTGAAAGCCGCCTTCGCCCACCGCCGCAAGACACTTATCAATTCGCTGAAAGATCAGGGATATGAGCAGAAGCTGGTGGCAGCTGCGTTGGAAGCGCTTGCACTCTCTCCTTCTCTCCGCGCGGAAATCCTTTCCATCGAGCAATTTATCGAACTGACCCGCCGCATTTATGGACTAGGCTTCTCCCCCCTCTATCATTAACAGTCGGAGACAGGCGAGAGCCGAATGGCTCTGAGAGCTTACCCCACTCAAGCCAACGCTGGCAGGAAAGAGGCCCACATTGTGTAGGCTCACACCCTACGTCGGGCGCATGTGGATTTTGAACATGACGCGGCGGCTCTTATCGCGGTCTGGGTGTCCAGCATCGTTGCGCAGGAGGTTCTGCTTCCCACGCCCGTTCGCTGTGGCTTTCTGCAAGAAGCACTCGTAGGCCCAGGGAAGCTTCTCGCGGATCACTTCCAAGCTTTTGGCCAGTACTGCAAAAGAGCGCTCCTGACTGAGTCTCAGATTGCGTATATCGTCACCCAGATCATCGGTGTATCCCTCGATCACAAAGGCTTCTACGTCTTGCTCTCCAGGCTTGCAGACGAGTGAGGCGTAGTGCGGCATGGTCTCGGACAAGAAGATCTCGGCCGTCGGGAGCAATGTGCTTTTTCCAAACTCAAAGTGAATCGCCGTATCCGGCACCGTAATCGTGTGGGTGCTCGGCATTTTGGTTTCCAGTGCTGGATGAGGTGGATCGATTCTCGGTGTGCTGTCCGCTGAAGTGCCACGGCTCTTGGCCGAATTTGCATTTCCATTCTCGATACGAGTCATAGAGGCCACGAGCAAGAGAATGAAGATAACGGCGAGCGAGGTCATAAGATCGGCAACCCCACTCGTCACCACCGCTGAGTTGTCACGCGAGTACTGCGTAAAGCTCGACTTCATCCCTTTCGCTCTCTCCGTGCTGTGTCAGTCGTTGCCGTAGTAGTGCTTCTGAGACCCTGCAACATCGTTTCGATTTCGCCTTGAGACAGCTGCACCGGGGAGGCCTGCTCCTTCATCGAGCGGGTGAGGTTTTGAATGGCGTCCAGTATGGGATTCATCATGGGTCGTAACGCCCGCTGAACCTCGTGACCGATCTCCGCTGGCAAATCATCAAACTTCATCGGTGTATGCTTGGAGTGTAGCGCCGTGATCGCCTGCGCGGCTGTGTTCAGCGCTGCAACGGTGGATCCGAGGCGCTGCTGCACGGCCTCAACAAGCTGATGCGCAGTGTCGTTTCGAATGGGAGTGGCGATGGGCGCCGGAGATCCATTCGACGATGGGACTCCCTGGGAATGTTGGTCCGTAGCCCTCTGCGGAAACATTTCGTCCAGGAGGGAGATGCACTCCCGGTGTCGGTTGTCCAACCGATGCCAGAAAGAATGTTCGAGGAGGGTGAACGCATTGGCGCACGCTAAGCCGACGATGGATGTCACAAACTTTCCTGAGAGGCCGTTAATCAGTCCTTGGATGCCATCGATCTCCGACCCGTTCGCATGGAGCTTACTGAGGCCGATTAAGATGGCTAGGAAGGTGAACATGAGCCCCATGCCCGTCATGAAAGCGGGCAGCTGCCGGTAAAATCGGACGTTGAGATGGGCAGCGCAGAGAGATTCGAACGAGAAAAACTCACTTGCGGAGCGCTGACTATGGACGGTCGGCTCAAGAAACCAGGCGGATTGCTCGACCGCGAGGGTCTTGCGGTATGAAAACCAGTCTCTGGTAAAATCCTGTTCCGACCGTACCGCACGATCCAATGTGTGCAGATCGTCAAGATCGCGTCGCATTTCTGACGACACATCAAGACGCGCTTGTTTTTTTGCCAAAGCCGGAATAACCAGCCAATCTTTGGACACCTGTTGCCGTGCCAGCACCAGAGGCGCGACAGATGAGTGAAAACGCCCAAGCGTCCCTTGGATTTGTAACAAACCCCTGAGGAGCACCGCGCTATGCCAAAGACACAGGGCCAAGATCCCTACAGCACCGATCCAGCTCAGCACGGGACTCTGAAGCCCGCCGACAACCGTGACATCGCGAGTGAGCCATTCCCAAAGAGCGGTGAACGAATCCACGTCATCCATCAGGCAAACCTCACTGGGGCCCTACGCACCATTCTCAGTAGGAGCAAACCCGATTGTCTCCCTCAACTTCTGTGCCAGAGAGAGATGCGAGAAATGGCCTCATATCGCTGCACGATTGGGATAACGCCAGAGCAAGAGGGAAGTTCTTGCCGGGAGGGCGGCAAGTTCTGTAGGGCTCACGGAGGCACAATTGCCGCGACAAAACTCTCCGTTGCTTTTGAGGTGTGAGAACTTGGTGTATGCTCAATCTGTGGTTGACAACTGGGAAGAGGAAACGTTATGCACTTCGTCCGAATCGGAAACCGAGCGTTCAACCTGGATCTGATCTCTCACTGTGAGGTGCAGATTTGGCATGATACCGTCTCGGTCAAGATCTATATGACAGGAGCCGCCAATAATACTCCGGTGGTCTTGAATGAGGAGGACGCTAAGCAGTTGTGGAAATACATCGAGTATGTCGCAGAGAAGCCGGTCTAATTCGGTTGGTATTGAATGGCTATTCCCTTTCATCTTCTCGCTAAACTGTTTAATCGCAATGTATTGTGAGTCGGTCGATTGAAGAAGGCTATTCGTGTTAGGGTTTGAGGTGTTTAAGCCAGTGTGTGCGTAGACAAACCCGCTGAACGGGGAGGGCGGTTCAAATGAATCGAAAGAAAGTGCTTGGTCGACTTACGGGTATTGTATGTCTGCTGCTCTCAGTAACAGGATGCGCAAGCGAATTCTCCGTTCTCAGCGCATCGGGTGAACCCATTTTGATTTCTCGTCGAGGTGATTCGCCGAGCGAATGCACGGAAAAGGTGAAAGACGACGCCGCCCGTATGGGTGTCACCTTGCGATATATTCATATCCGTGGCAGTGCCGTTGGCCGTTCGTTGCTATGGCCCTTCGAATCGGGATATGCCTGTGAGGCTGGGATCGGCCCGGAGCAGGGCCCAATCGGCACGTATCCGAGCAATCTCCGCAGCCTTTCCCGTGGTTCGTGATGAAACCTTTCGAGCATGGCCCTACTATTCTCTTTTGCCTAAGAGTGATGTACTTCATTCGGAGTGCCCAGACTAGTAGGTGGGGCTGGGCCCGATAAGATTCCACCGGTCTCCCAAGTTCTCGCTGGCGAGAGTCTCATGGGCCAACCGGCCCACCGAGATTTCATCTCTCGTAAACTGGCAAAGAGCTATACCCGCAGGCGGAATTATTTCCTCCCAGTCGAAGCACGCTCCTCATGGTATTCCGCCCTCTGTTTCCTCCATACGTAGCGTACATCCAAGATACTGACCAGACCGTTGCGGTACAGACACTCTGACGAGGGCTCAACCATATCAGCACTTCCTGGATTTGCTTGTTGATTCAGTGTCTTAAGCTATACTTAGTACGTGCGTGAATCAGTGGTTGGGAGGAGGGCAGCAAAAAGCTCAGGCCTGGGGCGCGATGATCAAGATCCTATTAGTCGAAGACAACGACGTTGATGCACGCCTGACTCAAGATATTCTGGCAGAATGGGGCATGGAAGAATTCGAGATCATCCATGTGACCCGCCTGAGCGACGCTGTCACCCGCCTAGCGCGCATACGTTTTGATGCCGTCCTTCTCGACCTGTCACTCCCGGACGGTTATGGCCTCTCAACCGTGCGTCAAATGCAAGCCGCGAATCCGACGATTGCCATCATCGTGCTCAGCGGGCTCAATGATCAAACGCTCGCGCTACAGGCTCTCCAGAATGGAGCACAGGATTACCTCGTCAAGGGACAAGGGCCGTCGGAGCTGTTGGCTCGCTCAATTCACTATGCCATCGAACGAAAGCGGGCTGAAGAGCGGCTGACCTACCTGGCCCAATATGATCAGCTGACAGGCTTAGTGAACCGCACGTTGTTTCGTGATCGCCTGATCCAAGCCATGGCCCGCAGCAAACGGCTCCAACAGCCTCTCGGTCTCATGCTGCTCGATCTTGATCACTTCAAGCCGGTGAACGATACTATGGGGCACAGTGTCGGTGATCAGCTTTTGAAGGCCGTCGCTGAACGACTGCAAGAGTGTGTCCGCGAGGTAGACTCAGTCGCCCGTATGGGAGGAGATGAGTTTACCATTATCCTGGAAGGCCTGACGTGCGAAGAGGACATCACGTTGGTCGCCCAGCGAATCACCAAGCGATTGGCGGAACCATTCCACCTTGGAGAGCACCGAGCGTTAATTGGAGTCAGTATCGGGATTACCGTCTACCCAACCGATGATCACGAAGTTGATGAGCTCTTGAAGCATGCCGACGCCGCAATGTATCGAGCCAAACAACAAGGGGGAAGTTCTTTTCAATTTCACATTCCCGATGCTTCGTCTTCCTCTACCTGCTTCAGTTAACGATCATCTATCGTTGGCAACTCCTGACTGCTCTTATCGACCGATCTGAGCAAGTGGTTGATCAGAGATTGAATACACACCGATCCCATTCGGTTCGAGTCGATTCATCGTCGGAAGCGCCGATGGCGCAGGGTTGGGATGGGAATCAGGTGTCAGGAGGATGCCCCAGTGCTGATTGTTCCGACACACATTATCCACAATCAGCCCTTCGGCGTGCTGGAACATGAGGATGCCGCTGAGCATGTTGTCTTCACACAGATTCCGCACCAGTTCCGGACGACTGCCAGAATCTCGGACCGCGATGCCAAAATGGTGATTCTCGACACAGCGATTATCCGCCACTCGCGGTTGGGCGCCGGCAAACACGAAAATGCCCGATTCCCGATTGCGGCACACTTCATTGTCGGTGAATGCGACACGACATTCGGGTCCATACAACACCACGCCCGACAAAATCCCTTCCATCGCTCGGCACTGCGTGATGATGCATGTGGAGTTGAGTATATTCAGCGCTGAATGCTGGTCGCTGCCGACATAGCGGAACGTGATGCCGGTAATCCACCCTTCCGGTACCTCTTGAAGATACAACGGCCCGCTGCGGCGACAGAAGATTTGGACGCGATCTCGTCCGGCACCGACAAGCCGTATCGGCCGTTGGGTGACGACAAGCTTATCCTCATAAATCCCGGGACGGACATAGACCTGATCTGATTCAGCGGCATCCTTCAGCGCGGCACTTGGAGTGGGATAACAGCGCGGATCGGTCGGATCGACAATCAAGGTTCGTCCGCCCAGGGAGTTGGTCGGAATGGGCTCTTCACTCACGATGTTCTCCTCGGAAAGGTTGGTCGCGTTCTTACGGCCTTGACGGGACCTGGAGACCCTTTAAATACTGAATGCGACAAGTCAGGGACTCGAACCACATTGTACAAAACTGTGTCTTCATTAACACCCCCTGGAAAACCCTCAAGCCGATTGGCTTCTACGATTGTGCAAGATCCTGTTTTTTAAACGTTTCGTATTCGTGAATGGCAGGAGCCCTGGCATGCTGATTGCGTGCCTAAGACCCTCGGCTGCCGTTTCAACAGATGGAGGCCTGTTATGCTCCAGAAATGTCTCGGAATTCTCATCCTCCTATTCATGTTCTTCTCGGTGGGCCAGTCCCTAGCTGCTCCTACTCAACGGCAGGATACGACCCGCCGATTATATGATCGCGTCATGGATGAATTTAAGCACCGCGACTACAAAGCAGCCATGGCAGGTTTCCAACTCTTCATCGAACTGCATAGCGAATCCGCCTTAGCCGCCAATGCGCAATATTGGATCGGGGAATGTCAATATCGGATGGGACGATATCGAGATGCGCTCAAGTCATTCAATGAGGTCGTGTCAAATTACCCACTCAGCCCTAAGCTGGCAGCTTCCACGCTGAAGCTCGGCCAGACGTACGCCAAATTACGGGATCATGAGACCGCACGACTGATGTTTGACCGGGTGGTGGGCCAATACCCGGATAGCGCTGAAGCAGAACTCGCTCGCAAGGCCATCGAGGCTACGGCAACCGCCGAAGACTCGACGAATCAATCGCCGTAGGCATCCTCCTGTTCGATTGATGCGACTCGTCACTCCTCTGCAGTGATCCCCAATCGAGTGGTCAGATCGGGCAGCGTGTGGCTTTTCTTTGGCTGCAACGTTGTCAGCCTGATCCCCGCTGCGTTCAGCACCGACTCGATGACCTGCTGGCGTTCGGCCTGATGCAGTGGTGAAGATTCACGCTCGATCTGGACGACATGTTCGACGCGACATGACCCAGGATGGACCAAAACAAAATCGACTCGTTTCAGTGCAATCTCTCGCAGAAGATCGGAACGCACTGTTGCCTCCGCTTCAACCTCGACGAAGGACCAGAGCGGCACCTGACTAAAGACAAGGTAGCGCTCTTGGACAGCCATTTGCAGGAGGCTATACAACGCGATTTCTTCTTCCTCGAGTAATCGGGTAGGCCCGATGGTCACGCCGGAAGGAATGGCAAATGGCGTTGTCCGCTTCTTCCTCCGTCGTGTCTTCCTCAGATAACGCCAAAGCATGATGATCCCCATAATGACGGTACCGACCAGAAGAAGTCTCATTTCTTTTTGCTTCCGCCTTTGCGTAATCGTAACCGCTCATACCACTGTGGGCCGCTTGGGACGATGCAACCTAATATCCTTGGGGATGCCGCCCCCGTAACCGAGGGGACGTTTCCGCACTGTTCCATAATAGTCTGATATGCGAGGACGGCAAACGCCACCGATTCCAGCGCTTTACTGTCCCAGCCATGAGCCTCGAAGGATGTGACCGGCACTGGAGCAAAGATATCCGTTAAATGTCCCATGATCGCCCGGTTCCGGACACCGCCCCCTCCCACAATCACGTCATCGATTCCCCCCTTGATCCACCGTCTGGCCGTCCCGACCGCTTCAGCAGTCCAACGGCTACAGGTGGCCAGAAGATCTTCAACCGATAACCGACGTGTGTGTTGCCAATTGAGCAATTCATCCAGCATCTTTGTGCCGAACGCTTCGCGACCGGTCGATTTTGGCGGTGCCTGAGAGAGATAGGGATGAGCGAGAAGTTTGGCTAATAGTCTCGAATCAACCTGGCCTTTTGCCGCCAATCGCCCCTCACGGTCCATCGAGGCACGACCATTCGTGATACGAGACATGAGCCCATCGAGCACCATATTTGCCGGGCCCGTATCAAATGCGGCGAGTTCCGCAGAGCCTGAGCCCTTGGGAAGATAGGTCACGTTGCTGATGCCGCCAAGATTCACGATCAGCCGCGCGCGGCGCGGATGCCGAAACAGCAGCGCGTGGACCCCCGGGGTCAACGGCGCTCCCTGTCCGCCAGCCGCGATATCACGTGGACGAAAATTAGCCACCGTGGTAATCCCTGTGCGTTCGGCAATGACGGCTGGCTCAGCGATTTGCAGTGTCGACCGTATGGCGCCGACACCGGTATCTTTGATGCCATGCGGCAGGTGATGCACGGTTTGGCCGTGAGATCCGATGAGATCTACGTCCTCTGGCGACAGTTGAGCCGACCGAATGACTCCTAAAGCGGCGTCGGCGAACCATTCACCTAAGAGCGCATTCAGATGGCAAATATCCGTCACCGTTCCCGACACCGAGGCAGAGAGAATGCGTTGCTGCAGCGAACGCGGATAGGAAAGTGAATGAAACGCAATCATCTCGACTCTAAGACCCGCTTTCTGGCGGGCAATGGTGACCAGCGCCGCATCGACTCCGTCGGCTGAAGTTCCTGACATCAATCCGACAACGTTCATCTCCGGTATCCTTTCATGATCGCCTGAATGCTGAGGGCTCATGAGAGTGCTACGCTAATCGAACTTTCGTGTACGGTCAAGGAGGCGAATGGACAGGGCCTATGAGCAGTACCGCCCTCATGGCGTCGTTGACACCGTCAGACGCGGATGGTACCGTCCCCGCCGATGTTTCTTCTGACTCAAGTGCGCAAGCTATATTCTTTCTTGCTCCTCGCCCTGCTAGCTGGTTTCCTTCCACCTCTTGGCACCGTGACGGAAGCTCGCGACCCGATTCCGATTGTGGTCACCATTCCTGTTCTGAAGGATTTGGCAGAGCAGGTCGGTGGCCCCCATGTACGAGTCACATCGTTATTGAGCGGCTATGAAAATGAGCATACCTATTCACCAAAACCCACCGATCTGATCGCAGTCCGGAAGGCCAGACTGTTATTGGAGATCGGCATGGGACTTGAGGTGTGGGTTTCATCGCTGGTGAAGAACGCGGGTGGCCAATCGTTACGTGTGATTACCACCTCTCACGGCGTTGAGCTGATTCACGACGATACTGATGCACATGAAGGGACACATCACGACGGGAAAGCCGGGAATCCGCATGTCTGGCTGGACCCTGAAAATGTCGCCATCATGCTGCGCCACATTACCGAAGCCCTCATTGAAGTGGACCCAAGTCATACAACGGAATTCCGAACCAATCAAGCGGCCTATCTTCAACAGCTTAGTCAGTTGCAACAGGAACTCTCCGCGCGTATCCAGCGGCTCTCCGACCGACGATTCATCGCTCATCATCCAGCGTGGCCCTATTTGGCAAAGCGATTCAGCCTCGACATTGTTGGCACGATCCACATGCAGTCCGGCACAGAACCCTCCGCCCTTCATCTGCAAGCGCTCATCCAGAAGATGAGACGGGACCATATCAAGGTGATCGTATCCGAGATTCAACTCAGTCAGCGACTTCCGGAGCTACTGGCGAGGGAAACCAAGGCCCACGTCGTCGTCTTGACCACGATGCCAGGCGGTTTGGAGGGAACGGCGACCTACCTCGACATGCTTCGCTATAATGTGCTCCAATTGGCCCGCGCATTAGAAACGACCTCGTAGCCGTGGTCAGACGACCCCCGGAAGGAGCTTCGTATTTCGTGTCAGATCCCCGCGAGCCAATCATCCGTTTTGAGCATGCCTCCTTCGGGTTTCCCGGGCTCATCGCCCTCAAAGACATTTCGTTGGCTATCTACGAGGGCGAGTTCATTGGAATTATCGGCCCAAATGGATCAGGCAAAACGACGTTGTGTCGTGCCGTACTGGGGCTTCTTGCCCCCGTGGAGGGACATCTTCATATCTTCGACTGCGCCTGCGACGCACTCCGCTGCCACCATCGCGCCAAAATCGGCTACCTCCCGCAGAAAGGGGTCGTCGATCGGAATTTTCCAGTGACGGTCCTCGAAACAGTAATGATGGGTCGTTACGGAGCGCTGGGCCTGTTCACACGTCCAGGCAGGAAAGATCGTGACATCGCGCAGGAAGCCCTGGCTCAGGTGGGAATGGATTCTCACAAGGATCATTCACTTGGGCAACTATCCGGTGGGCAACAACAGCGCGTCTTTATCGCCAGGGCGCTAGCACAGCAGCCGAAGGTCCTCATATTGGATGAACCGACAACCGGTCTGGATATTACCGCTCAACACAATGTCATCGAGCTCGTGCAACAGCTGCATGATGAACTCAAATTGACCGTCCTCTTGATTACGCACGACATTAATATGATTCGCTCACGGGTCGATCGATTGGTTCTTCTCAAAACCAGACTCTTCGCCGCCGCCCCCCCCGCAGAAGTCCTCAAGCCGGAGATTCTTCACCAAGTGTACGGCAAAGACTTGGTGATTACAGAGAAAGATCTCGTCATCGTCGAAGATTACCACCATCACCACTAGGAATGGACTTCAGACAATGCTCGATCTCCTCGCCTACGATTTCATGCAACGCTCCCTCCTCGCCGCCGCGATGGTGGGTGGGCTCTGTTCAGTTATCGGAGTGTTTGTGGTCCTGCGTGGATTGGCGTTCGTGGGAGCTGGGACATCACACGCCGCATTTGCGGGCGTGACACTCGGCTACTTGATGGGATGGCCTCCCCTGTTGCTGGCCATTGTGTTCGGCCTTGCGACGGTTTGGATTACCGGTTGGGTTGAAGAACGGGGCAGGATGAAGCTGGATGTCTCTATCGGTATTCTCTATACCACGACAATGGCACTGGGTATTCTCTTCATTGGGTTGATGAAAAGCTACAATGCCGAGGTCTACGGGTACTTATTCGGCAGCGTGCTATCGGTCACACCTGAGGAACTGAGCGTCATCGGAGCGTTGACCGTCCTCGTCTTAGGGCTCCTCCTGCTGTTCTCAAAAGAACTCTATTTTATCGCGTTCGACCAAGAGATGGCTGAAGCCTCCGGCGTCCCTGCACGGCAAATCTTTTTCCTCCTCCTGACGTTGGTCGCCTTGACAGTGGTGGTCTCATTGAAAACCGTCGGAGCGATCTTGGTCTTTGCCATGATCCTGATTCCAGCCTCGACCGCCTACCAACTCACGCATAGCCTTGCAACACTGACTCTGTATTCCGCAACGATCGGGATATTCACCTCGATTGCTGGTGTCTTGATTTCCGCGTTTTGGGATGTGCCCTCAGGGCCCGCCATCGTTCTCTTAGCGACCACCATATTTTTCATCTCAGTCTTCTTCTCGCCAAAACGCAGGCGGCGAATACAGCTCGTTCATTCCCATTGACATACCTCAGGATCGAGCAAGATCCATCGCCGACAGCTAAGGCTGAAGTAGATCTTGTACCGAAGAAGAAGTCCCCCGCCTTTACAAGCGGGGGACTCGACTTGACGCCTGCGAGTATTTCGGTTGGCCAGGGCTAGCGCTTGGGACAGTGTTCGTTTACCTGGCTTGTTGGAATTAGAACGTATGGCGTACGCCGAAGAGGAGGCCGATGGTGGAGCCATCGCTCGTGGGATGATTTCGCTTCCACGCTGTTTCCACGTTCAGCATGAGGCCTTTTGGCGCACTCGACACTAAATTGGTCAGGGCATAGTCCATGCCTCCACCAACGCGCCAAGCAAATGTATCCGAGACATCACGCGTATTGATATTTACCCCAATACCGGTCGTGACATACGGCACGAACGGACCAAAATGGCCTGGACGATACTCAAGATTAACCGGAAGTATCGAAATGGTATTGACCGCGCCACTTCCTGCATCAACCCCGTGCCGTTCCCATTCCACCATCATACCGACTCGAAACCACTTATTGAGCCCGTACATGCCTTGGAAATTGACCAGTGGCCCAACGGTCGACACGCCGGAACTTTGAGTCGTGAAACTCGGTCCCACCCGAAAGCCGCCGGTGATTTTCCCCTCTTCAGCCATTCCCTCATGAACCCAAGCCAAATCCGTAGCCTGTGCGGTACCGGTCAACAAGGTGAGGCTGACAACCGCCGTAGCGAAATACTGTCGAACTCTCTGCATGATTCCCTCCTGTATAGAAAACGATTACTTCACCAGAACTGTAACCGAGGGTCCACTGATGATTCAAGACCAACTCCGGAAAACCCTGTAGAAAGTGATGGACGCGATGGGTGACGCTCTGCTAATCACGTGATGCCTAAATTGCCGTCACCTACAGTGCGAAAATAGTGGCATCACGAGTGACTGGGATACATGCCAGGCCGTGATATGAGAGGGGGAGGTTATGCCTAGACAGGTGTTCAGAATACAACTGATTGGGTTACTGTTTGCAATTTGTATCACCGTGTTCCCTCTTTCACACACCGCCCTGGCGGAAGAGTTCAGTGGGACCGAACCAGGCAAATGGATGCTCGGCTTTCGGGTGGGATTTGCTCCACTGACTCAACAGCTCTCGGAAAATACCTCAACATCGATCGGACCACTGGTCAATCTTCAAGGGCTGTATAGCCTCAATTCGTGGCTCTTGGTTGGAATGATGCTGGAGTGGGAGCGACATAGCGTGCGCGTTGAACAGCCAGACGTGGATCTCGGACATCAAGATACCGTATCGGTGCTGCCGACCCTGGAAATACGGCCGGTCAGATTAGGCCAGGTCATCCCGTATGTGAATATGAGCTTTGGTGTGAATGTGAACAGTTTCGGTGAAGACACGGCGATTCGGATCAGTCCCAGCAATACGTTTGCCTGGCGACTCGGGTGGGGAGCGGATTACAAGCTCAATGACCGGTTCGCACTCAATGGAGAATGGGCCTACAAACGGAACGACGGCCATACGACCGGTACCGGCGGACGGAACGATGACTGGAACGCATCCTCGTTTGGCTTTTTATTCGGAGGAAAGATGTTCTTCTAGACACATGCCAGCTCAAGCGCGAGAGGCTACACCACTCATACTTAGCGAGGGTACAAACCCTGTCGTTGAAGGATACCGGCTCACTATCAATACGGGTTTGGCGGTAAAACACCGTCGTCACAACGTGTCTCATAATCATTCCCCCGCTTGAGGGTTTGGCACGTTTGCCCCAATGGGCCTCTTTGCACGGGGCCAACAATCTCCGGACATCCAAGTGTTTTCTGAGTCATCCAAGAACACTCAACGTCCCTTCCAGGAACCTGACTGTACGGATTCCCATTTTTGTCATGAGTGGCAGGAAAACACCCGGCAGTTGTGGCGGACAAGAGGAAAAGTACTAAATTAAGGATGCGCATACTCGACATCACTCCATGCGGGCTTGCTTGCTTCGACTCCACACCAGACCGATCTGTTCTTTTGAACTGAAGCCTAGTTTCTCATAAAAACCAGGTCGTCGGGTACACAGCCAAACGAGCTCCACCCGCTCGAGCCGTGGATGCTTGAGGATGCGCTGAACGATCTCAGTCCCCACGCCTTGTCCCTGATAGGCTCGGTCGACGATCACATCCCAGATCGTCGCGCGATAGATAAAGTCGGTGAGGACTCGACCGAACCCGATGAGACGCTCACCATCCCACGCACAGAGTGTCAGATCCGTATGGAGAAGCATCTCCTTCGCGTCTTCGAGAGATCGCCCCTTGGCCCACGGAGCTTGCTGGAATAGCCCAAGGAGCTGAGACGCGTCAGGAGGCTCGTGATGGGAGTAGGTGACAGCGGACTTGAGGGTTGGAGGCATCTTATACTAGAGTATCCCCCGAATTGTTTTGGAGTGTACGGGGAAACCGATGTCAACGCAAGTCAGAACCTGTCCAAAGTGTTCCCAACTCATGTGGCTGAAGGCGGATGAGTACGAGATACTCGACGAGGAAACCGTTCGAGCGAAATGTCCCCACTGTGGGAGCGCTGCTCGCTTCAAACTCGTCACCGCTGGAGCGAATGCGTTGGGGCCCAAGATGGGCCACTAATTGTTTCGCTGAGTGTTGGGTCGTGCGCGCCGTATATTGGAGGTCACTCACTCCAAAACTCATGGCGCACTGCTCAGCAACCGCCAGAACGGCATTACAAGCCTCCTCCCGCGCCATCCAGTTCGGGCTGATTGCCGGGAAGTATCTTGTGTAATGCGGCGCGGTACTCCGTAAGACGCTTGTCATCGATTCGCCCGATCTCGATCTCGTGATCCCGCTGCATGCGTTCTAAGTGATCCAATACGGAGAGCAATGGCTGAACGGCCCCAAGAAGGTTTCCGATTTCAAACGCCTCCAGCGATGACACGAAGGGCTCATTCAGCGTCTTGTACGGAGTCCCAGCGCTCTGGCTTCGAACACGGGATACGATGGTTTCATAACCCTCAACCGCTTCGAAGGACGGTTTGACTGCCGAGGGTACGGCGCTCAAGTGGACAATAGGTGGAAGTTTCGCCGCATAGGACTTGATGTGAGAGGTTAACCCTCCCACCGCATCGAGGACTTCGGCGGTTAACACGCATCCTCCGCAACGTCGTGGATCTCGGCGCGCGGTCCACGCGGTTTCTTCTCTCCAGGGATGTCGAGCTGATCAAGCGCAGACATCACCTCCTCCATATCGGCAGGCACCGACTTCGTGAAGTCTTCCACCTTGCCCGTCACCGGATGGGTAAAGCCGAGAGTTCTAGCATGGAGCATCACCCGAGGAACCTCCACATCGGCGATCGTGCAGACCTTTCGCCCGCCGTATGTGTGATCCCCCAGAATGGGATGACCCAATGACGTGAGGTGAACCCGAAGCTGGTGCGTTCGCCCTGTTCGCGGGTACAGCAATACATGGGCCGCCACTTTGCCATACCGACGGTCCACCACATACTCGGTCACGGATTCCTTGGGACTGGTCGTTCTCGATGAAAAGGTCTTCCGGTCTTTGACGTCTCGACCGATCGCCAGTTCGATCAATCCTCGACCTTTCTTGGGTACGCCCCAGACCAAGGCCTCATAGACGCGGGTGATGGTATGGATCTTGAATTGCGCGGCGAGCGCACGATGCGCCGTATCAGTTTTGGCGATCACCATGACGCCGGACGTTTCTTTGTCTAGTCGATGAACAAGGCCGGGGCGCTCTTTTCCCCCAATGGCCGACATCGTCCCCCCCGACGTTTGGAAATGATGCAGCAGTGCGTTGACCAGCGTTCCGGTCCAATTCCCTGGAGCTGGATGCACCACAATGCCGGATGGCTTATTCAACACGAGAAGGGATTCGTCTTCGAACAGGACTTCCAATGGGATTGCCTCCCCCTTCATTGAAAGAGGCTCAGGCTTTGGCACATCCATCGTAATCCGATCACCGGGTTTGATCTTGTGACTCGGCTTCACGACCTGATCGTTGATGCGAATACGACCCAGCTCGATCAGACGCTGCAACGCTGACCGCGAAATGTCTCGTTCTCGATTGACGAGGAAGAGGTCCAACCGTTTGGGCTGCTCTCCGGACGTGATGATAAATTCTGTAATCATAAACAGAACACGCTACTAAAGAGCTTCAGCCAAATGCAATCGGAGAATACTGTCGGTTTGCCTCCTCCCTGCGGGAGGACTATGGTGGTGGCGCAGGACTGATCCTCCCCTATACGAGGAGACATCGACCATGATAGATAGGCACTTCGTCTCCGCCATAGCGGCAGCCGGACAGTTATGAAATTTTCAGAATACGATCCAGGCGAGTTCTACGACGAGCTGTACGAGGGCAAAGGCCAGCCACGACCCGGAAGTACGCTGTTACTGCGAAAGTTTGCCTCACTGCCGGAAGGAGAACTCAAAAAACGCCAGGAAGCGGCGGAACGCGTCATTCTCAACATGGGCATGACATTCGGCATCCATGGGAGCGATGACGGCCATGAACAGATCTTTCCGTTTGATATCGTGCCACGGGTCGTCGTGGCATCTGATTGGGACCGCATCGAATCCGGCCTTCAACAGCGCATGCGCGCGTTGAACCTGTTTATCGACGATGTGTACCACGATCAAAAGATCCTCAAAAACGGGGTGATCCCCAGCGAACTGATTTATTCCGGCAAAGGTTTCTTGCTGCCCTGCATGGGTCTTAACCCACCACGGGGCATCTGGTGCCACGTGGCCGGGATCGACTTGGTCCGAATCAGCGATGGACAGTACTACGTTCTTGAAGACAACACCCGTTGCCCGTCGGGAGTCGCCTATGTATTGGAAGCCCGACAGGTCATGAAACGAACGTTTCCCGAGCTATTCGATGCCTATCGCGTGCGGCCGGTTGATGGGTATCCGAGCCAACTCTTGGAAACTCTTCGGTCCCTTTCGGACCTTCCCGATCCGACTGTCGTGATTCTCACACCGGGCATCTTCAATTCTGCCTATTACGAACATTCCCTGCTCGCCCACAAAATGGGTGTGGAATTGGTCGAGGCCAACGATCTGGCAGTCGTGGACGGTTCAGTTCATATGCGAACCACCAAGGGATCTCAGCGTGTCGACGTGATCTACCGGCGGATCAATGATGACTATTTGGACCCGCTGGCGTTTCGTCACGATTCCGTACTGGGAGTGCCCGGTCTCATGGAATCCTACAAAAGAGGCAGGGTGGCGCTCGCCAACGCGCCCGGCACCGGCGTATCGGACGACAAAGCGATTTATGCGTACGTCCCGAAGATCATCAATTACTACTTGGCGGAGGAACCGATTCTCCCGAACGTACCCACCTATCTCTGTTCCGATAGACGGGATCGGACCTATGTCTTGGAGCATTTGGATCAACTGGTCGTGAAAGCCACCAACGAAGCCGGTGGGTACGGAATGATGATCGGTCCCCATGCCTCAAAGCAGGAGCGTGAGGACTGTGCCCGCCGCATCGAGGCAGACCCACGCAACTATATTGCCCAACCAACCTTGGCCCTCTCGCGGGTGCCCACCTTGGTGGAGGATCATCTAGAAGGACGTCACGTTGACCTGCGGCCATACGTCTTGTACGGCCGTGATGTGTACGTCTTGCCGGGAGGCATGACACGCGTGGCATTGCGGAAAGGGTCTCTCGTGGTGAATTCCTCTCAAGGCGGAGGCAATAAAGACACATGGGTCCTTTCATGAGCGCCTCCTTCACGAGCGGCCGGGATACTAGCAACGGTCAATTAACCGGTGAACAGGCAGGGCTTGATCCACGATGCTGAGCCGAGTCGCCAGCTCCATGTATTGGTTGAATCGCTACATCGAACGGGCGGAAAACTATGCCCGATTCATCGAGGTGAACTTAAACCTCACACTCGACCTCCCCAGAGGCACCACGGAGCAGTGGGATCCGTTGGTGGCTACTACAGGCGATAATGAAAGTTTTATCGATCGCTATGGAAAAGCGACAAAAGAAAACGTCACGCAGTTTCTCTCAGCGGATGCGGCAAACCCCAACTCGATTCTGTCCTGTCTTTTGGCTGCACGTGAAAATGCACGGTCAGTCCGAGAAGTCATCTCCAGCGACATGTGGGAGCAAGTCAATCGCTTTTATCTCATGGTGAGAGACGCTGTTTCACAAGGCTTGTCCAGTCGAAATCTTCACACGTTTTTAGGAGACGTCAAAGCAAACAGCCATCTTTTCCTCGGCATTACCGATGCCACCATGTCGCACGGAGAAGGCTGGCATTTTGCGAGGCTCGGTCGTCTGCTGGAGCGGGCGGACAAGACCTCCCGCATTCTCGACGTCAAATACTTCATGTTGCTCCCGACCATCGCCGAAGTCGGCACGCCGTTCGATATCATCCAGTGGTCCGCCTTGTTAAAATCCGCCAGCGCCCTGGAGATGTATTACAACCGTTTTGGCCGCATCTCGCCGGACGATGTCACAGCGTTCCTGATTCTCGACCCCACATTTCCGCGAGCTATCCGATACTGCCTCATTAAGAGCGAAGATTCGCTCCACGCCATCTCCGGGTCTGAGCACGGATCCTATCAGAACCAAGCCGAGAAACGGCTGGGACGGTTGCGCGCCGAGTTGGACTTTGGCGATCTTGAGGATTTCGTGACCAGCGGGCTGCACGAATTCTTGGATCAGTTTCAAGCGCAGCTCAATCGCGTGGGCGAAGCCATTTCTGAGACCTTCTTTGCCCCACGTCCCATCCACAATACAATCACCGGAGCGGAGGCACAATGACCTTTTGCCTAGGCATGAAAGTCGAAGATGGTCTCATTGGCATCGCCGACACACGGGTAACGACCGGTGCGGAATGCATCATGGCACGAAAGGTTTCCATCCACCAACACGGACGGCATTCGATGTTTCTCATGACATCAGGGCTGCGTTCTGTGCGTGACAAGGCCGTCACCTATTTTGACGAAGCCATTGGAGACAGCGATCAGACGTTCGATAAACTGTTCAAAGCCGTCAACGTATTTGCGGCTCAGGTTCGTCGCGTGGCCGAAGAGGATAAGGCGACGCTCGATAAAGCAGGCTTGCTCTTTGACCTCCACGCATTGGTCGGAGGGCAGCTGGAAAACGACCAAGAGCACAAGCTCTATCTCATCTATCCCCAGGGAAACTGGGTGGAAGTGAGCGAAGGCACACCCTATTGCATCATCGGCGAGACAGGCTATGGGAAACCGCTCCTCGATCGCGTGTTACGCTATGACTCCAGCATGGACCTCGCCATGAAGGTGGGCTTCCTGGCCTTCGACGCTACTCGCACCAGTTCAACCAGCGTCGAATACCCTCTCGATGTCGTGCTCTATCGGCACGATACCTTTGACATCATCGAACACCGTTTTCAGAAGGAAGACCTCGCTGAGATTGCCATCTGGTGGCAATCCCGCATTTACGAATCGGTCGAGAAGTTACCCTCGAAGTGGATTGATCGGCTGCTGACATCGCTTCCTCGTGAGACACGATCACCGCCCACAAACTCCTCCGCAACAACTTTGTAAGGTGGTGGCATGGCAAGCTGTTCAATGCACTCACCGGAGCCCAACGATTGGAACCAGATGCGGAGACGTCTTACGTCGCGCTTGCGACGAAAGGATTTGAACGTATCGTAGCTCAACACCATGCTGACGGAGATCAACCACTCTTACACCGAGATCACGCAGGTGCTGGACACGCAGTATAGTGAAACGGGGGTGAGGGTCCTCGACACAGGGTAAGGATACAGAGAAGGAATCGAATGAGAACTAGGCGTGGCCGGTCTTTCTTGTGCGTTCCGCAATCTTTTTTCGAAGCCGAGCCTTTTCCAGGCTGATCTGCGCGTCTTTCACTTCCGACGGCAAGCCGCCCGCTTGAAGACGACGCTCCGCTTCAGCAACTTTGGCAGTGGCCCGCTCCACGTCAATGTCTTCCGCCTGTTCCGCAATTTCAGCCATGATGGTGACTTTGGTAGGAGTGACTTCGGCAAAGCCCCACAGAATGGCCATGGAATGGGTCTGACTATCCACACGGTAACGAAGTTCGCCGATGCGGAGCGTCGAGAGGAAATGACAGTGCCCGGGGAGTACCCCAAACTCTCCTTCTGACCCCGGGGCAATGACTTCATCCACCTGCTGACTCAGCAGCTGCTTCTCCGGCGTCACGACTTCTAATAGAAACTTTCCAGCCATATTCTCTCCGTAAGGCGTGAAACGTGAGGCGTCA
The DNA here is from genome assembly GCA_002869845.2 of Nitrospira sp. CG24B. GTDB lineage: Bacteria > Nitrospirota > Nitrospiria > Nitrospirales > Nitrospiraceae > Nitrospira_D. The sequence continues at coordinate 372,008 of NEWS02000007.1, forward strand.
GGCGATGGGTTTCGGCGCTTTGCTCACCTTACCCCTAACCCCTCACGCCTAACGATCCTATACCTTCACTCCCATCTTCTCAGCTTTCGCCAGAGCTTCTTCGATGGGGCCAACCATGTAGAAGGCCTGTTCCGGCAGATGGTCATACTTCCCCTCCAGAATCTCCTTGAAACTACGGACCGTGTCCTTCAGTTTCACATACTTCCCAGGAGCGCCGGTGAAGGCTTCAGCCACGTGGAACGGCTGCGAGAGGAACCGCTGAATCTTTCTGGCGCGTGCCACGGCCATTTTATCGTCTTCCGACAACTCGTCCATACCAAGAATGGCAATAATATCTTGGAGGTCCTTGTAGCGTTGGAGGACGGATTGTACACCGCGCGCAATTTTGTAGTGCTCTTCCCCGATGACCTGTGGATCAAGAATACGCGACGTGGAGTCCAGCGGATCGACCGCTGGATAAATACCCAACTCCGCCAGTTGCCGAGACAACACGGTGGTGGCGTCCAAGTGCGCGAAGGCGGTGGCCGGCGCCGGATCGGTCAAGTCGTCGGCCGGCACATAGATCGCCTGCACCGATGTGATCGACCCACGCTTGGTCGATGTAATACGCTCTTGTAACGCACCCATCTCGGTCGAGAGGTTCGGTTGATACCCGACGGCTGACGGCATACGACCGAGCAACGCGGAGACTTCTGATCCCGCCTGTGTAAACCGGAAAATATTGTCCACGAAGAGCAGCACGTCTTGATTCTCTTCGTCGCGGAAATACTCCGCGACGGTAAGGCCGGTCAGGCCCACGCGAAGGCGCGCGCCGGGTGGCTCATTCATCTGGCCGTAGACTAACGCGGCTTTGGACTTAGTGAAGTCGTCGGGATCGATGACTTTCGATTCCATCATTTCGTGCCAGAGATCGTTCCCTTCACGGGTCCGTTCACCAACACCGGCAAATACTGAAAATCCACCGTGGTGGAGCGCAATATTGTTGATGAGCTCCATGATGATAACGGTCTTGCCGACACCGGCGCCGCCGAAGAGTCCAACCTTGCCACCCTTGCTATAGGGTTCGAGCAAATCGACGACCTTGATGCCGGTCTCCAGCACTTCCGTCTTAGTCTCTTGATCTTCCAGCTTCGGAGCGGGCCGGTGGATCGGATAGGTTTTCTGCGTTTTGATGGGTCCTTTTTCGTCGACCGGCTCGCCGAGCACGTTCATGAGACGGCCAAGCGTCTCACGGCCGACGGGCACCGAGATGGCGGCGCCCGTATCCGTCACATCCATCCCGCGCGTCAGACCATCGGTCGTGGACATCGCGATGCTGCGGACTCGGTTTTCGCCTAGATGCGACGCCACTTCAAGCGTGATCCGAATGGCTGGCGTACCTGCATCCTTGTTTTCTTCTTGCGTCACCTTCAGTGCGTTGTAGATATTCGGCAGTTTCCCGGGAGGAAACTCGATGTCCACCACCGGGCCGATGACTTGAATGACTTTTCCTGTACTCACTGTTTCACCCCTTTGCTCAAGTGCTGAATTCTGAGTGCTCCGTGCTGAGCGAGCCGATCATCTCTCCTGGACTCAGCACACACGTCTCCGCGCTCAGAACTGTCCTATTTAAGAGCTTCCGCGCCGCCGACGATGTCCATCAGTTCCTTGGTGATCGCCGTCTGTCTGGTCTTGTTGTAATAGAGCGTGACCTTCTTAATGAGCTGGCCGGCGTTGCGTGTCGCCCCATCCATGGCGGCCATCCGGGCGCCGTGCTCAGCAGCCGCTGATTCCAACAGGATTCGATAGGCCTGTACCTGGAAATGTTTCGGCACCAGCGCACTCAGCAGCGCAGCTTCATCCGGCTCGTAGAGGTAGGCTCCTGACGCAACGCCCTCAGCCGGAGCCGCGCTGAACTCCGTCGCCGCATCCACCGGAAACAGCTTCTCCACGATCACACGCTGCTGGATGGCCGACTTGAATTCGTTGTACACGACATGAAGCTCGTCGAATGAGCCCTTCACGAAATTGTCGGTCAGATCGCCGCCGATATCGAGGGCATGTTCGAAGCTGAGCTTGTCGAACACACCGGTCCATTCCTGCCGGATCGGCCAGGAACGGCGCCGGAAATAGTCGCGGCCCTTTCGACCGACGATGCTCAGACCCACCGTCAACCCTTGGGCCTCGCACTGCCGCACAAACTCAGCGCTCTTCCGCGCGATATTGCCGTTGAATCCTCCACAGAGCCCTCGATCGCTGGTGATCACAAGCACCTCGATCTTTTTCACCTCGCGCTTCTGGAGGAGCGGATGGGCGGAGCGGTTGACGCGCCGGCTCAGATTGCTCAGGACTCCGCGCATCTTGTGGGCGTAGGGACGAGCGGCCAGGATACGGTCCTGCGAGCGTTTGAGCTTCGCCGCCGCCACCATCTTCATAGCCTTGGTGATTTTCTGGGTATTCTTAAACGCCGCGATCTTGCGACGCAAACTTTGTAAACTTGGCATTGTCTTCCATCAGGGCTGTGGACTGAGTGCTGAGGGTGCAGATCGGGCACCCTGGCGTCCGCCTCCACCCTGAGTCCTCGATACTTAGTCTTGTGCTTATGCTTTGGCTCCGTACCCCATCTTCTGCTTGAAGGTCGTGATGATTTCCTTCAAGCGACCGCCAACCTTGTCGTCGATCTTGCCGATGGTGGTGACTTCTTTTTTCAGTTCAGCATGGTTCTGCTGAACATAGTGCAGGAAGTCCGCTTCAAACTGCAGCACCTTGTCGACAGGCACATCGTCGAGATATCCGTTGACACCCGCATAGATCGAGAGCACTTGATCGGCGACCGGCATCGGCTTGTACTGCCCCTGCTTCAACAGCTCGACCATGCGCACGCCACGCGCCAGCTGCAATTGCGTGGCCTTGTCGAGTTCGCTGCCAAATTGGGAGAACGCCGCCATTTCGCGATATTGGGCCAAGTCCAGCCGAAGCGTACCGGCCACTTGCTTCATCGTCTTGATCTGCGCCGATCCGCCGACGCGGGACACCGAAAGACCGACGTTGATGGCGGGACGAATTCCTGAATAGAACAGATCGCTGCCCAGATAGATCTGGCCGTCCGTAATCGAAATGACGTTCGTCGGGATGTAGGCGGACACGTCGCCGGCCTGGGTTTCGATGATCGGCAACGCGGTCAGACTGCCTCCGCCGAGCTTGTCACTCAATTTTGCCGCCCGCTCCAACAACCGCGAATGGAGATAGAACACGTCGCCGGGATAGGCTTCGCGGCCTGGTGGTCTGCGGAGCAACAAGGAGAGCTCACGATAGGCGACGGCATGTTTGGACAAATCGTCATAGACAATCAACGCATGCTTCCCGTTATCGCGGAAATACTCGCCGATCGCGGCGCCGGCGAAGGGCGCTAAGAACTGCATAGGAGCGGGATCGCTGGCGCTGGCCGACACGACCATGCTGTATTCCATCGCATGACTCTCTTCGAGAGTCTTGACGACACGCGCGACGGTCGACCGCTTTTGGCCGATGGCGACGTAGATACAGAACACGTTCAGGCCTTTTTGATTGATGATCGTATCGACGGCAATGGCGGTCTTGCCGGTCTGACGATCGCCGATGATCAATTCCCGCTGTCCACGGCCGATGGGGATCATGGCATCGATAGCCTTGATGCCGGTCTGCAACGGCTCCCGCACCGATTGGCGGGTATTCACGCCAGGGGCGACCATTTCGATGCGCGAAGAGAGCGTCGAATTGATAGCGCCCTTGCCGTCGATCGGCTGGCCGATCGCGTTCACCACACGGCCGATCAACGCGTCACCCACCGGAATTTCCGCAATGCGGCCGGTGCGCTTGACAGGATCGCCTTCCTTGACCCCGACCGAGTCGCCCATTAACACGGCACCGACATTGTCTTCTTCCAGGTTCAACGCAATGCCATAGAGCCCACCTGGGAATTCGAGCATCTCGCCGGCCATGGCTCCATCGAGGCCATAGACCTTGGCAATACCGTCGCCGACCTGGATGACGGACCCCGTTTCCTTGACATCGACCTGCTTGTCGAAGCCTTTGATCTTCTCTTTGATGATCGCACTGATTTCTTCTGCCCTGATCTGCATGGCTACTCCTTATTCTCGCGTCAACAGGACTTGCAAATCGCGCAAGCGACCTTGGACGGTGCTGTCGACTACTTTGCTTCCGATGTGAATCTGCAAGCCGGCGAGGTGACTGGCATCGGTCTGAAATGTGACATCGACATCGCGCTTCAACGTGTCGCGTAGGCGCGTCCTGATTCGATCTTGTTCCGCCGGCGGAAGAGCCGTCGCGGAAGACACGGTCACCGGCTGCGTCCGCTTTAATTGATCAACCAACTTGCCGAATGCGTCGGCGATTTCCGGCAGAAACCCCACCCGATTCTTCTTCACCAATTGGCCCAGGAATGCTTTACCGGCTGGAGGGCACCCCAGCTTCTCGCCGAGTGCGGTCAGGACGGCAATTTTCTCCTCCACCCCGAACGCAGGTGAAGCCACCACATGACGAAGATGGGCGGATTCCTTCAGGGACTGCCCGAGGTTAGTCAGTGTCCCCCGCGTGGCTTCGATAGTTGAGTGATCGAGGAGCTCGAAGAGGGCCTGGGCGTAACGTCGCGCAACTGTTGTCTTAATCACCGTTTAGCATCCACATGCGTTATTTTGACAAACCTAAAGGTTTCGTGCGAGGCACGAAGCAGAGCGCGAAAATTAGCACTGAGACCTATGAGCTGTCAATACGCGACAGGCACGGGCAGGCAAGTTGCTCGTCAACACAGTCAGGCGAGGAAGACAGTGTATACTGGAAGTCGATCGACGGCGTACGCCCAGTTCCTCAGGCAGTCCCACTCACACCTGGATTCGATACGAGTGGACGGAGGTGAGCCATGCGAAAACAAGTAGCCTTATCGACCCTCACACTCTGTCTCGTTCTGAGCCTGATGCACTCACCTGCCTCCGCGTACCGTGAATACTTCACCCCAGAGCAAAAGGATCGGCTGGAAAAGATTCAGACCGTGTTAGTCGATGTCCTCACCATCGCGGATAAGGGCGGAGTGGGTGCCGGCGCCTTAGGCGAGGTCGTTGCCCAACGTCTGAATGAAGCCGGGTATTCAGCCGTTCGAGATCCGTCCACCCCTCACGATGTCGTCTTTCGCGTGAAATGCGAGCAACGTAAAACGTGGGAAGGCACGACAGCAACAGGGGGGGATGCCGACCTACCCGATGCCCCATCGCGCCTCTGGAGGGGGCCTGCCTGCCAGCTGACCTACCTGCTCGGCGGGATGAAGATCAAATGGCAGAAAGAAGTACGCACGGAGTTCGAGGATGCCGTGGCGGCCGCACTGGTGGCCCAAGTCGCTGATCCCGGCCTGTATGCGATGACCAAGTTGCAGGAAGCGCTCACAACGTATGAGTTTCCCCTCCTCCTGGCGGCGGAATGGGGCCATGCGGATCGGCTCCTCAACATGCTCGACTCCCCGGATATCAGCCAGGCTCGGAAAATCAAAATCATGTCATTACTTGGTGAGATGCAGGCTGACGAAGCCCTGCCCAAGTTGAAAGAAGCGCTGAAAAATAGAGATCTAGCCAAACAGGCAATTCTTTCCATGGGCAATCTCGGCAGAGACGGCATTCCGTTGCTCGTCGACATGATGAATACCTCGCCCCAATTAGAAATTCAGGCGGCTGCCGCCAAAGGGCTGGGGCAGATCGGAGGCATTAACGGGGATGCGTCGGTGGTGCTTCCGTTACTGGCTAAGCTTCAAGATTCAAAGACTGATTGGGCCGTCTTGACGGAAGTCGCGTGGGCCCTTGGCAAGATCCCCGATAAGCGCTCGATCCAACCGCTGTATGACCTCGACAAAAAGCTGCAGGCCATCCGTGATCCCGACAACGTGATCCTCAAGAAGCTCAAGGAAGCCGTCTTCTGGTCGATCAAGCAATGCGATACGTGGGATCAATTTAGCTAAGCCTGCCTCCTGCGATTTCTTTATTTCCAATTAATGGGGCAACTCCAATCGTGGTGCCACCCCCTTGCCAATGTCCTAATTTTGAGACATACTCCGCATGTGAAGTCGATCACCTTTCATCCGAAAGCCCTGGCATTTATCCGAGACCAGTCGCCGGCGCTTAAGCGGGAAATCGGTGAGGCACTTCGGGATCTGCAGAAAGGCATCAGCATTGGCCTCCCGCTCAGCAGACCAATGCCTTCAGTCGCAACAGGAGCATATGAGCTCAGAGTGCGAAGCGCGACAACGACAGTGCGAGTATTCTACTTTGTTAAACTGGCCGACACGATTCTGGTGTTTCATGGGTTTCAGAAGAAGACGCAGAAGACACCAGCCCACGAACTTGCACTCGGCCAACGGCGTTTACAGGAGATGGTAGATGGCAACAACTAGAACCAGCAAACGAGTGACGGTTGTGACAGCCAAAGATCTTGGGCACGCGCTGGGTTTGTCAGCAGCGGATACCGCTGAAATGGAATTTCGGTCGGAACTCACCGTTGTCCTGGCCAAGATCATTCAAGCCGGGCGGCTAACCCATGCCGCGATTGCAAAGAGCGCAGGCACATCGAGAACGCGAGTGACGGCGATTGCGAACGGGAATACCCACGGGGTTTCGACCGATGTGCTGATTCGAGTCCTGGCCGCAACCGGTCATCGGGCAGAAGTCCGGGTCAAGAAGGCAGCAGCCTAATCAGATAACCTGCCGAGGGAAGAACGCGACGAGCTCACCGTCATTCCGGTGGAGCGGATCGAAGAATCCCTGCCGGAGTCCTCAACCAGGACACCCCCATAGGCCCACCGGCTGAACTGAATCAACCGCTAACGACCTTCTCTGCCTCGTACCCTTACTGCTCCGAACGGACATTCGCCGCTGCCACATTCCCCTTCAGCCTCCCCCCTGTGTAGACTTGCTTTCTACTCGCCAGAGGGGTAGGACATTGGCCATCCAACCTACTAGACGGAGCAGGACTTCATGACAGAACCAACGATCACCTGCCCGAACTGCAAGACCGAGATCAAGCTGACAGAATCCCTTGCCGCTCCTTTGATCGAGTCAACTCGTCGCGACTACGAGAAGCGGTTGGCGCTGAAAGACACGGACATGGCCAGGAAAGAAGAGTCTTTGCGTGAGCGGGAAGATGCTGTTTCAAAAGCCATGCGTGCGATCGACGATCAGGTGGCCGAGAAGCTGCTTGTGGAACGAGCGAAGATTGTCAGCGAGGAATCCAAGAAGGCGAAACTTGCCCTGCAATCGGATATCGATCAGAAGGCTAAGGAGCTGGCCGAACTTCACGATGTCCTCACTCAACGCGATGTCAAACTTGCCGAGGCCCAGAAGGCTCAGGCCGATCTCATCCGACAAAAGCGCGAACTGGACGATGCCAAGCGCGAGCTAGAACTCACGGTCGAAAAGCGAGTCCAGGATGGGTTGTTAGCGACCCGCGAACAGGCCAAGAAGGAAGCGGAAGAAGGCCTGAAACTCAAAGTGATGGAGAAGGAGCAAACCATCGCCTCCATGCAGACCCAGATCGAAGAGCTCAAGCGCAGGGCTGAACAGGGCTCGCAGCAGCTCCAGGGTGAAGTTCAGGAATTGGAGCTAGAGGCTCTCCTCAGGGCAAAGTTCCCGAGAGACACGATCGAACCGGTACCCAAAGGCGAATTCGGCGGCGATGCACTCCAGCGGGTCATCGGCCCTCTCGGTCAGGTCTGTGGAACGATCTTATGGGAATCCAAGCGAACCAAGAATTGGAGCGACGGTTGGTTGGTCAAACTCCGCGACGATCAGCGAACGGCGAAAGCAGACATTGCTATTATCGTCAGTCAGACTCTTCCCAAAGACGTCGAGTCTTTTGATCTGGTCGATGGAATTTGGGTGACGAACGCAAAGTCCGTGTTCTCCTTGGCAGTTGCTCTCCGCCATTCCCTAATCGAACTCGCCTCGGCTCGGCAGGCACTTGATGGCCAACAGACCAAGACCGAAATGGTCTATCAGTATCTGACTGGCCCACGCTTCCGCCATCGCGTCGAAGCCATCGTCGAGGCCTTCTCTTCGATGCAGGAGGATCTGGACAGAGAAAAGAAAGCCATTACCAAGCAATGGGCCAAGCGAGAGGAACAGATCGAACGAGTCATGCAAGCAACTGTCGGCATGTATGGTGACTTACAAGGCATTGCAGGAAAATCGTTCCAAGAAATAGAGGGGCTCGAACTCACAGCATTGGAGTCCACAAACCCAGTCCAACAATTGCTACCTGAGTAAAGAATCAACGGCGATGCGTCGGTGGTGCTGCCGCTACTGGCAAAACTTCAAGATTCAAAGACGGACTGGATCGTACTGACGGAGGTTGCATGGGCCCTCGGCAAGATACCGGACAAGCGATCGATACAGCCGCTCTATGACTTGGACAAGAAACTCCAAGCGATCCGGGACCCCGATAGCGCGATGCTCAAAAGGCTCAAGGAAGCCGTGTTCTGGGCGATCAAGCAATGCGACACGTGGGATCAATTCCGCTAAGCCTTCCTGCTACAATTTCTCCAATAGTCGAATACGTCTTCTCTGAATCGCTTCAATGCTTTTCCAAAATTCATCTGCGGGCATTCTCTTTTCATTCTTCAACGCACTACCAAGAAGCAGACCGACTAAGACGAGACAATAGAATGCTTGGAGTTAGAGGCTGGCACGTCCAAAATGTCAAAACTGACCAACCCATTCTTCTAAGCTTTCTTCTTTGACTCATATCCCGTTTCATATTCTTTTCTATCTTTTTCATCCAAAACTTTCTGTTGGTTTGAGGGAGCGTCGCTCGGGAACAATTGTGATGGCCGTGCCAAAAGCAACCGTTCACAAACAACGCTATCTTCATTCGCTGAAGAACCACATCAGGCGACCCAGGCAAGTCTTTTCTGTGGTACTTGAATTTGAGTCCAAGCTTTTTCAGTAATCGCGCTAAGCGGACCTCAGGAGAAGTGTGTTTCCCCCTGATGCTTGCCATGATTTGCGAACGCTTCGCCTTGTTGTAGACGTCAGCCACAGAAATACCCCTGTGACCTAATATGATCGGGAGAACGAAAATGTCAGAGATGTCCGAGAAGAACTTCCGCGACTCTTTTTCCCAATAAAGGCGGAACGGCATTCCCAATCTGCTTGGCAATCTCAATCTTCGTTCCTGTGAACTTGAAGCTGTCAGGAAAAGATTGCAACCGAGCGGCTTCACGGTGTGTAATCGGTCTGTGTTGTTTAGGGTGGAGATACCGTCCCTTCTCTGGCTTAAAAAACTCGGTCCGTATCGTAAAGGCAGGTCGGTCTCCCCACAAGCGACCGAACAGATCGGTTCCACCGGATTTCTTTCTGATCCAACACATTGGTGTGAGATCAGGACGTTTCTTCTGTAGGTCAAATCTATTGCCTCCCTCAGGAACACAACGATAGCGAGAGAGACTTTGTTTTGTCGGTGTCCTTCCGAAGTGCAAATCTAAAGGAGGCGGGACCTCACCTATTCTGAGCTCGATTCCAACCGGCTCCGGTAGATCATCAATCGCGCGAGCTACGGTCTCCCATGGCAGCAAACCATTTTGAAACAGCGTAGGAGATTTTTTCGGATTGTAATGTGTCGGAGTCGGCAGCGGAAGCAAGCCGATTCGACTAGCTAAAACAATAGCTCTCTTCCTCCGCTGCGGCACCCCGTAATCCGCTGCATTCAGAACACCGGCATTCACGAAGTAGCCCATTGATTCAGCATGTGCTTTTACATCTACAAACTCAGCCGAAGAGAGCAGCTCAGGAACATTTTCCATTACAAACGCGACCGGATTTACACGACGAACCACTTCCATGAAAGCTCTCCAAAGCTGTTTTCTTGGATCACCTTCGCGTTGTTTGTTTAATGGGCTGAAACCCTGGCAGGGAGGCCCGCCGATTACAACCTCTGCTTCAGGAAATTTGAAGGAATTGTTTGCCAGCAGATCGTTGATATCCCCGTGCAAACAGTGATCACCAAAATTCGCGTTATAGGTCTTTGCAGCGTATGCGTTGAAGTCATTTGTAAATACCGGCTCGAATCTTCCGGTCTGGCACAAACCCAAGGTGAAACCTCCGGCACCAGAAAACAAATCGATTACCCTTAGCTTTCTCTTCCCGTATACGGACAGACTTTCTGCAGAAGGAAGGCCGTTGTATGGCGATTTTTGAAATGAATGCCTAAGTAACGCATAGGCTTGTTCAGGATATCGCGAGATTATGTGATCAATGTCTGGGGGGAGCGTAATTCGCTTTTTAACGCTACGCTTCTTGGCCATGTTGATCTACGTTATGAAGTTAGAGGAACTAGACATTTAAAGAGGAGTAGCCAAAAGCATAACAACATTATATGGAGTTGATTTCCTGAGTCAACCACAATATAAAGGGCCAGCATGAGATCCGCCATGCCTGACTCCCTATTTACCCAAGCAAGAAAATCCTTTTATAAGTCTCTTGTCAACGTCCTTCTCACCGACGCTACGGGCGTACCTTCAAATGCTGACGGCAGCAATCCTCTGAGCGTCAAAGTGGCTTCCGGAATTGCAAAACTTATTCAAGCAGAAGCAAAGGGCGCGCGCCTTGCCGGACAAGTTGCAGGCAAACAGTTCGAGGAGTTTTGCCTGACATTTATCAAAAGTACATTCCTAAAGTTGGACCATCTTCGACCAGGTCAATGGGCTGTAGCCAGGATTACCGGGAGGCCCAAACTTGCCCTTGCTGCGTTCGAGCAATATTCGCACCTCACGGCTATTGCAGAAGCGGCAAAATCCAACAGACAACTTGCAGCAGCTATTGGCAGCGATTACATCATCACCCCTGATATCGTAATAAGCCGGACTCCGGAGGAAGATACCGTCATCAACCAATCTCAAGTTCTTGTTGACGACTCATGCGTGAAGCTGGCTGCACTCAGAAAAATCAACGGCTGTTTGCCGACGCTTCACGCGAGCATCTCTTGCAAATGGACCATTCGAAGCGATCGAGTACAGAATGCCAGATCAGAAGCCCTCAACTTAATAGGAAATCGAAAAGGCCACGTCCCTCATGTTGCCGTAATAACAGGAGAGCCTCTTCCAAATCGGATTGCTTCCATTGCTCTTGGGACAGGAAATATTGACTGCGTCTACCATTTTGCACTGCAAGAGCTGATTACTACTATTGAGGCACTCGAAAACGAAGAAGGGACAAAAGAAACATTGCGGACAATGGTCGAGGGAAAACGACTCAAAGATATCGCAGATCTGCCAATGGATCTTGCCCTCTAAATTTCAGTGGTTGCCGCTTACCATCTCCACCGCTTTCTCGACGCCCAAGTGCCCACCTACAACACAGTCCTTGATGAGCTGCGGGCCGGGAGAAAGTCGAGTCACTGGATCTGGTTCATCTTTCCGCAGATCCCCGGGCTTGGTCACAGCGCCATGGCACAGCAGTTCGCTATCACCTCGCTTGATGAGGCCAAGGCTTATCTGCGACACCCAATCCTAGGCCCATGGCTCAGAGCATGTACGCAACTTGTGCTGGAGGTGGAGGATCGTAGCGCTGAGGAGATTTTCGGCTATCCAGACCATCTCAAATTCCGGTCCTGCATGACCTTGTTTCTGACCGCTGCCACCGACGACACTATCTTCAAAGACGCCCTACTCAAATACTTCGACGGCAAGCGCGACCAATCAACTCTCGACATCCTGGCACGACAATCGGTTTAGAGCAGCTACAGGTGGCAAAAACCATTTCGAGCAGGTAGGCACCACACAATCTGTGCGCAACATTCTCACCGCCCAACCCCGAGCGCGCTGAGACGCGCTCTTGTCCCAAGCGAGCCATTTCTATTCTCTCCCTTGAGGGCGGGCTAGATTGGTCTCTCACTGCGCGTGTTCAACAAGGGTCTTCTCAGACCGCGCGTTGCACGAGTACAGGAGACCATCTCGTCTACCCTCTTATGCGCCCTCCAAGCTCACTTGCCTTTTCTTCAAAGGGTGGGCTGGTTGATCCTCGATTGCGCGCGTCGAACGAGCACATTCTTATCGTGCGCGTTCCGCGAGCAGGAGGACGGCCAGGCTACCCATTCCTTCTCCCTGTTGATTGACAATCCTCCATCGGAGACTTATCGTCCTCCACGCTGGGCAATGTCCGGCTTGGAGATCCCACAATGGACAATCCCCCCTCTTCTTCCAATTATCACAACGCGTTAGAGCAGATCACGCTCCAGATGGCGTCGAGTCTCGACCTTCAAGAAGTGCTCACCACCATCACACAAGGACTTATCGATGAGCTGGATGGCGCCTTCGCCCGTATCTGGCTGTTAGGGCCCGGCGATCTCTGCGCCAATTGTTACAAGGCTGCAGACTGCGCGAATCGGGCTCGTTGTCTGCACCTTGAGGCGAGCGCGGGACTCTATACCAATCTCAACGGGGAATACCGACGCATTCCGCTGGGAGCGCTCAAGATCGGGCAGATTGCTCAAGGCTTCGGAGCCATACACACAAACGACATACTCGGTGACGACCGGCTGCCGAACAAACAGTGGATGACGGACAACGGCCTCCGCTCCTTTGCCGGCTACCCGCTGAAGTTCCGCTGGGAGCTGCTCGGTGTCATTGCGATGTTCGGGCGGCGCCCACTGAGTGAAGATGAATTCGAGCGATTAGCAGTCTTTGCCAATCAAGCAGCGATTGCAATCAAGAACGCACAGCTCTTTACGGAGGTCGCACAGCTCAAGAATCGCCTCGAGGCGGAGAACCTCTACCTCCGTGAAGAGGTGAAGTCTCAGCACAATTTCGAGGAGATTATCGGTGAGAGTCCGAGCATCACGTCCGTTCTCCGACTCATCGAACAGGTCGCCCCGACGGATTCGACGGTCCTCATCCGAGGAGACACTGGAACGGGGAAAGAGTTGATGGCGAGAGCCATTTACAATCTCAGCCCACGGAAGGCTCGCTCGCTGGTGAAGGTCAACTGCGGGGCGATTCCCGCGAACCTAGTCGAGAGCGAGCTCTTCGGCCATGAGAAGGGATCGTTCACCGGAGCATTACAACGCCGCATCGGCCGATTTGAGTTGGCGGACGGCGGAACTATTTTTCTGGACGAAGTTGGAGAGTTGCCGCTGGATGCACAGGTCAAGCTTCTACGAGTGTTGCAAGAACGGGAGGTCGAACGAGTCGGCAGCGGCTATTCGACCAAAGTCGATGTCCGGGTCATTGCCGCCACGAATCGTGATTTGCATGCGGCGGTGAAGGCCGGTTCCTTCCGGGCCGATCTTTTGTATCGACTGAACGTATTCCCAATCGAAGTGCCGCCTCTGTCCGCCCGTGCAGCTGATATCCCTCTCTTGGTCAACCGATTTGTCGCCAAGTTCTCACGCAAGATGGGCAAGAAGATCGACGGCGTGTCACAATCGACCATGGAACGACTCACGAAGTATGCCTGGCCCGGCAACATTCGAGAATTGGAAAATGTGATCGAACGAGCCACGATCCTCGCGAATGGGCCACTGCTTCAGATTGACGATGTGATGCTTCAGGGGAACTCCGCCCCACTGTTGCCGGTAGCCGATTCCCTGGAAGAAGTGGAACGAGCCCACATCCTCCGCATCCTTCAGGATACGCACTGGGTCATTGAAGGAAAGCAGGGCGCCGCGACTCGGCTTGGTCTCCATCCCAACACACTACGATCCCGGATGCAGAAGCTCGGCATTAAGAAACCTCTCCCCACCACATAGCAACGTATCAAACGTTCCACTCCCACGAAATATCGTAGCTCCACGATATCTCGTGGAGGCACATCTCTTTCCTTCTGCTTCATGCAACTACGAATAACCAGGCAACCCCCTGTCTCATAAGCAGTTTTCTTGTTTCAGCAAGTGCGGCGGCACGTGGTACCGGACTTGCCATGATGAACAGATATCGTGACCAGTGCGCAGGAGACCGTAGCACCAAACAGACATCCACAATCTCGTGAGTGTCATTCCATCCAAGGAGAACCCATGAAAACAGCGATCATCATTCTGTCCGATCCGAAGAGTGGTTCCGAGGAAGCGCTTGGACGAGTCTTTAACGCGCTAGCGCTCGCGTCTGAATGTAAACAGAAAGGCGATGAAGTCGCGATCGTCTTCAATGGCGCCGGAACTCGTTGGCCGGCTGAACTCACCAAGCTCTCACATCCAGCCAATGGCCTCTACAATGCAGTGCGTGATGTCGTGCAAGGCGCATCGTGCGGGTGCGCCGAGGTCTTTGGGGCGACCGAAAACGTCAAGGCTTGTGGCGTGCCGATTGTGAAAGACCACGCACTGGCGGGAACAGCAGGGCTCTTGAGCCTTCGCCGGTACGTAGCAGAGGGATGGAATACGGTCGTGTTCTGAGATTGAGCATGAGAGGACATACGGCGAAACCCGTCGTCATGTCCTCTCAGCAGGAGTACACCATGGCGTTGAAATACTTGGAGCTGGCGATGACGGATGCCGTACATCGCGCACAGACGCAGTACTACGGAAGGGCTGTGAATATCCCAGGGGCGCCCGAACGAGATCCATTAGGTCAAGACGAGGCTGAGTTTATTGCAGAGCGTGACAGCTTCTATCTGGGTTCGATCACCGAAACCGGATGGCCCTACATTCAGCATCGTGGTGGGCCCAAGGGATTCTTGCGGATGGTCAACGAGACGACGTTGGCCTTTGCCGACTACAAGGGCAATCGACAGCTGCTCACAACCGGCAACGTTTCGGTGAACGATCGTGTGGCCCTGTTTCTCATGGACTACCAGAACCGAGCGCGCTTGAAGATTCTTGGCCATGCCCGTGTGGAAGATGCTCGTGAGCATCTGGAACTTGTTACGCAGGTCACTGATCTCAAGATGCAGTCGGCGGTGGAGCGGCTGGTCTTTATTGACGTTGTTTCATTCGACTGGAACTGCCCCAAGTACATCACGCCACGATATTCGCTTGAAGAAATCGAAGAGTATGCTGGTTCGCTGAAAAAGCGGATCGCTGAACTAGAGGCCGAGTTACATGCAGCAAGAACGGGATCGGGGTCTTCACCAGCCTGACACAAAGACCTCTCTTGCGCTTGTCGGCCGTCCTCCATCCGTAAGAGGATCGTATGCCATCAGATCAGAACCGGCTCCCCCCTTTCCCTCCCTTTACGTTGGAGACTACCATCCAGAAAGTACGCATGGCAGAGGATGCGTGGAATACGCGCGATCCCGAAAGAGTGTCGCTGGCCTACAATGCCGATAGTCAGTGGCGAAATCGTTCAGAGTTCCTAACAGGACGGGAAGCGATTGTTCAATTCTTAACTCGCAAGTGGAACACAGAGCTGAACTACCGCTTGATCAAAGAACTGTGGGCGTACCACGATAACCGAATCGCTGGGCGGTTTGCGTATGAGTGGCACGACAGTGCAGGGAACTGGTTCCAATCCTATGGCAATGAAAACTGGGAGTTTGACGACAATGGCCTGATGCGGCGGCGTCTCGCGAGCATCAACGACCTTTCCATCAAGGAATCTGAGCGGAAGTACCACTGGCCGCTGGGCAGGCGTCCTGACACACATCCCTCGCTCACTGACCTGAGACTATGACAATAGCTTGAGAAGCGATGGCTTTCATAAAGACCTCTCTTACAGGAGAGTTTGGTCCCTAGAAGGTTGGAATGGCTGGCGCGTCCATGGCGCCAGCCTAACCGTGAAGGAACATTTTTCACACGCTACTTGCCTGTGACGGCGTCCTTGAGCTTTTTCCCCTCGTCCTTCGCTTCTCCCGCGTTTTTCATCACATCTTGCGTTTTCAGATCCTTGGCACTTTGTGCGGTCTCACCACCCTCTTTTTTCACGTTCTCCGCTTGACCTTTTACGGTCTCAACCTTCTGCTTCATGGCGCCCATGTCGACAGCCCATGCCGATGTGTTCAGACCAAGCATGACAACCGTCAGAGCCATGCCCACTAGGGTCATTCCCAGTTTCATTGCGGATCTCCTTTCAGCCGAATCGCGGGTGAGTATGGGAGGAGCGACGATATCCGCGCCGCTCCTCTGAGACATTGACCTACTACTTGGTAACGCTGATTTCTACCCGGCGGTTCTTCGCCCGCCCCTCAGTGGTGACATTCGGCATCACCGGCTTCGTATCAGCGACTCCCATTGCATGGGCGCCGGAGAGACCCCCGTCCGCCAATGCTTGCGCGGCGTTCATAGCTCGCGCTTCGGACAATTCCTTGTTGGACGGGAACTTCTTTTTCAGTGCGCCGAGGATCGGCCGATTGTCGGTATGGCCTTCAACATGAACTTTATACTCTGGGAAATCCTTGAGGATGGCCCCGACCTGTTTGAGCGCATCGGCTCCAGCAGGCTTGAGCTGGTCTTCGCCCGACCCGAAGAGGTAGCCGGAAGCCAGGTTGATGAGCAATCGCTCGTTATTGAGATCAACGGTGATATTTTTTTCATCGATTTGCGGCTTGAGTGCCCTGATCAATCCGCGCTCCGCCTGCTTCAATTTCGCCATCTCTGTGGAGAGGTCGCCACGAAGACCAGCGAGCTCCTTGTCTCGATCGGCTAATTGGGACTCAAGGTCGGAGTTACGTTGTCTTAATGCTGCTAACTGTGACTCCGACTCCGCCGCCAGCCGGTCATGATCCTCGTTGTGTAGCCTCGCCGCAGCCAGTTCCGCTGCAAGCCGATCTTTCTCACTCTGTGTAGCCGAAAGCTGACCTGCGAAGGCCGTATTGTCACCGGCTCCAGAACGAAGCGCGGCAATTTCCCGATCACGGTCGGCGAGTTGTCCTTCTAATTCACTGACACGGCTACTGAGGGTTCCGTTTTGCCGTCGCGCCGCTTCCAGTTCCTCGGCTAATCGTTGACGGTCCCCCTCCAGAGCGGCAAGACGAGCCGCCATTTCTTGCGAGGCATCCGGTGCCACCACTTTGGTGGTGGAGGGACACCCAGCGCCTTGGTGGTAGCCATACCATTTCTTATCAACACAAACAGTGGGTTGCTTAATATAGCTGTCAGAATGCTTCAGAGAAGAACAGCCTACCAGGGCGACAAGCCCTGTCATAATCACGGTGGTGTTGAGCATTCGCATGATGATCTCCTTGATCTGAATCACGATGGCCATGATAAGGGACTCTTCCTTCGGGAAGAGTCCCTTCCTTTGTTCAAGCACGGAAAGCAACGAGACCGCTGTCCTACTACTTGACGAGCACTTCAACCCGTCGGTTTTTCGCGCGTCCCGCCGCGGTGTTATTGCTGGCGATCGGATCACTCTCGCCATGACCAGCAGCCGTGAGGCTGGCCACACCACCAACCCGCAGAGCCTGGGCTGCGCTATTCGCACGTGCGTCAGAAAGTTCTTTATTCGATGGATACTTTTTTTGCAACGCGCCCTTGATCGGTACGTTATCCGCGTACCCTGCGACATGCACCTGTTTTTCCGGGAAGTCTTTCAGCACGCCCCCCACGCGGTTCAACGCATCCGCTCCGCCGGCTTTCAGCTGATCCTGTCCTGACTCAAACAATAGGCCGGATGCCAGGTTAATCGTGAGCGCGTCACCTGTTTGATGGACCGCTACCGTTCTCTTTGCAATTTCTGGCTGCAGCGCCTTCACAAGATCTTTTTCTGCCTTCGCCAGGCTGCTTTCAGTCGGCTGCTTACGCATGGCCGCCAGACGAGCCTCACTTTCGTCTAATTGGTTCTGAAGATACAACACCCGCTTTTGTAGATTGCTGAGGTCATCATCGGTTGGACCCCGCCGTCCATCGAGATCAGCCACGCGCCGATTCGCAGCAGCCAATTGGCCATCAAGATCAGCAATCCGCTTCTGTAAGACGCCGATGTCGCGCCTTGCCACATCCAGCTCATCGGATGCAGCAGGAATGGCGACCGCGGCTTTCGCAGTGGAGGGGCACCCAGTGCCCTGGTGATAGCCATACCATTTTTTATCAACACAAACAGTGGGTTGCTTAATATAGCCGTCAGAATGATTCAGAGAAGAACACCCCACCAGGACAACAAGTCCTGTCATCAGTAGGACGCCTTGACCTGACCGCATGAGGACCTCCTTCGTATCGATAGAGCAACAGGAATGGGCCCATCGCTCTCCCACGCCATATTGCTGGTTATACCGCCGATCTTCATTGGCGATGCTTAAGGAGATCGCGGATTTCCGTCAACAGCTTCTCCTCATTGCTCGGCGCCGGGGGAGGCGGTGGGGGGGCTGCAGGCGTTTCTTTCTTAAACCGATTCACCTGCTTGACCAACATGAATATGACAAAGGCGACGATAATGAAGTCGAACACGCTCTGTAGAAACACGCCGTAATTAATCGTCGGGGCCCCAGCGGCTTTGGCTGCGGCTAGAGACGCGGGGGATGTTCTGGACAAATCAATGAAGAGGCTTGAAAAATCCACTTTGCCCATCAGTAACCCAATCGGCGGCATCAGCACGTCGCTGACCATGGACGACACGATTTTTCCGAACGCGCCACCAATGATGACGCCGATCGCCATGTCGAGGACATTCCCCTTCATGGCGAACTCTTTGAACTCTTTCAGCATAGTGTTCCTCCTTATATGAACGCAGCCTATCGTGTGCGGGTGGTGTCGAACGCATACCCCAACGTGAGCAAGTATAAGTTATCGGTATCGCTCGTGCCGGCAGGCGGCCGATTGTTATACCGGGTGGTCACCTGAAATCCGCTCGCCAGACCGGCCAAAATCTTCATGCGAACCCCGTTATCCATCGTGAAGAAGAAATCCGACGCGTTCTGGACCGAGGGGAATATTTCGTTGTAATGGTACAGCGTGACACGGCCATCGAACAGCGGCCAATCCCATTTCATGGCCACGCGTGCGCGAAAGCTCCCCCGATCAGCAGTGATGCTATTATCCCGGTAGTCCTCATTGAAATATGTCGGACCGGCTTCGGCGTAGAAGCTCATATCCTTAAAAATCCCCTTCAGATCTCCACGCTCAAGGAATTGGTACCCCGGTCCACTGGAGATCGCTGTTCTTAGCTTGAGGTTTTGGAGAAAATCGTTTTCGACATAGGCCGACGCATACCAGAAAAACCTTTTGGTGATAAAGAAGTCCAGCTTGATCGTGCCGCGGGCATTCCTGACCTGTAAACTACCGTTGTTGTCTGCATTGACGTAGCGACCCAGGAGGGTCAGCCGGAGCTGCTCACTGCGTGCCACAAGATCTCCTAGAACACTCACGTTCCGGAGATGGCTGTTTCCCACGGATTGCGAGTAGCCCGCGTTGAGGCTCCCGGAGTAGATGACCGGCGACTGAATGACCGGGTTCACCTGTGTCACGGCATTGATCGGAACCGTCATCGTGTTTCCGTTTGGCCCAGCCTTTACCTTCATCGTCCCCGGTTCTCCCTCTTCGGCCGTACCAACAAGCACGGTCCCCTCCTTTAAATGAAAGGGTACCGGGTGCGAGACCGCCAGCTTGCTCACTTCAGCCCATTTGAGCTTGATGATATCGCCTGCCAGAGAGTTCTTGATCTGTAGTAACCCGCCCGACATCTCGATCACTTCACCATAGATGATGCTGCCGTCTTTCAAGGTCACGACATCAAGGATCGGTGCCGGCGTAGTCGCGAGCGCCCCATCATCAGCAATACTCGGCGTCGCCATCGCGCCCAGAGCTAAGACTGCGACCAGTAACATGAGTGGCTTCATTTATCCTCCTTCGTGTGGCTAAGTTGTTCAGTTAGGGTAAGTTGCCCTTGGGTATATACCTAGATTGCCGTGACACTGCAAGAGGCTGTTGTCGGCCTGTGCGAGACCCAGCATAGAGATCTTCAATGTCCAGACAGAGGAGAACGCGATAGCGTCTCTCCATACTGGGCTCGCGACTTTGAGCGATGACGGCCATGGAGTAGCGATTCGTGGTTGAGACAGTCCGGCTTCACGATCACCAGATCGTCTCCAAACAGGCCTGATACGTGGCTAGTTCTGGTGAGAAACGCCTTCACGTCCATGCGGATCCTTTTCTAATTGCACATAGTAGCGTGCCGCCTCGGATCGCCTGGAGATCTTCAAACGCTTGTAGATTTTTTGTAAACGAGTGGCTACCACACGCGGCACAAGGTTCAATTCTTGTGCAATCTCCTTGTTTGTCTTCCCGAGAGCCACCAGAGAGAGTAGCTGCCGGTCATCTTTCGAACAGTTATAGGAGATCCGTTCTTGTCCAGCCAACGCACCATCCCGAACCCATGTGATGACTTGCTGAGTCAATTGCTGATCCATGATCGCCCTCCCACTTGCAACAATCTCGATACTCCTCGCAACCGCCTCAGCTGCTGCGCCCTTCAGCAGGTAGCCGTGCGCATCGGCCATGATTGCTGCTCGCAGAAGTTCCTTATCGTCATGCGCCGTAAAAAAGAGAACACCGATGTTTGGATGTGACTCACGCATGGCTTTACACACGTCGATTCCACTTGCTTGCCCCACGCGAGCCTCTAACATCACGACATTCGGCTGGTGAGCCTGTATCGCGTCAAAGGCTTCGGAGGGAGTACGAGCAATGCCCAGGATTTCGATGTGGGGGACTGTGGAAAGGAAGGTCTTGAGCCCATGCAGAGTCAGAATGGAATCATCGATCAGCAACACACGAATCGGCGCTCGTAGTCTAGTTAATTGGTCCATCGGGTCATCCCTGTTTCGTGAAAGTGCCAGAACTCAGCGCTTAACCCAAAGGAAACATGCGACCCATCGAAATCGATAGATAGACCGTTTCATATACACACACGGATGATATCCGCCAATACCATTGCGCCATCGGGATTTCATTGAGTACGATCCACCCCTACCCCTTCTCGCTTTTCTCATATATCCTCTCCCATGGTAATTTGGCGTTCAATGTGACGGCGCCTTGGAGCGATCTTCCCAGCAGATGTGAACCCTTTGTCATATTGAGCTGCAAGATTCTTAAGCATTCTTATATTCACCATCGCCCCACAATTCACACAGCGCAACGCGCCCCGCCCTGCCGCTTGCTCTGCAAGGTCTTCATCTGCACCCAGCTCCACAATCATCAATCCACCACATCGCTTACACCGCATGACAGCTCTCCTCCGAGTTAGGCCGTGGGATACACTCTCGTTACACAGCCCTCAGGGGCTTGAGTGCGGACGTGCGTCGTGTGCGAGATCGACCTGACCGTGAAACAGCCGCACCGATCCGATCAGAACCAGACGAGTTCAACACTCTGCAGATGTCTACAAAGAAATCGACAAATGCACCAATTAGCACTTCGCGACAAGCCGATTCCTGAGTTCTATTCAGATGCTTCCACTGCCCATTCACGCGTTGCATCACGACCAATCGATGCGTGGTCACTCCTGTGCGAAATTCCGTGGTTAGCAGGTAGTCCTGTCCGTTGTAGTCTTCGACGAGTAGCCCTGGTGTGGTCATGCTTCTGTACCTCTCTAATCGCATTTCTATTGATAATCGTCTTGCAACGGATACTGCCGACTTTCTCTTGACGGCACGACATGAGTACAAGCCGCGTGCCACATCACTACACGAGCGAAGGCCATTGCATAACAATCGGTTGCATTGAATGGATGGATTGGCGAGGCCGTTTCTGTTGTGTCAGCCTGAAACAACGGTGTGTCTCACGAGACAGATGCCCTGCCGCATGAGACAGTCACAGGATCGTGAGAAGCGCTTACGTTACGGGCGTGGAGGGGAATGGGTGAGCACCGCCGTCATCGGTCGGACCTCTCGGTGCAATGCTGGGGACAAACGGGCTAACCTTGACCTCTGCCTAACGAGGATCGATATCAAGCTCGACAAGGCGGCGATAGAACGTCGCCCTACTGACACCCAGCCGTCTGGCGGCCTCCGTCCGATTGCCTTTGGCATCGGAAAGCGCCGCGAGAAATCTGGATTTCTCGTCCCGGTTCGGCAACGGGATCCACACGGAAGAACTGGGCACAACGGGGGCACTGATGATCTCCGGCGGGAGATCAATGGGAAGAACCTCTTTCGCCTTGCAGCTAATCACGGCAAATTCGATGGCACTCTTCAGTTCACGCACATTACCGGGCCATGCGTGGCTCATAAGAAGCCGAAGAGTGTCGGGATTCAGGCGCTCGATCGTCTTTCCAGTGGCGGTGCAGATTTGCCCAAGAAAGGATTGGGCGAGAAGCGGGATATCCTCACGTCGTTCTCGCAGAGGGGACAGCTGGACTCTGGCAATACGAATTCGGTAGAGCAGATCCGCTCGGAAGGACCCACGAACGACGTCTTCACTCAAGTTATGGTGGGTGGCCGCCACGACACGCACATCGACTTTGCGAGGTTTAGCCTCTCCCAGACGGGTGATCTCCTTTTCTTGCAACACCCGCAAGAGAGCCGTTTGGACTTGCTGCGGGATATCCCCAATTTCGTCGAGGAACAACGTGCCACCCTCTGCAGCTTCGAACAATCCTTGCTGATCATTCACCGCCCCGGTAAAGGCTCCACGCTTGTGACCGAAGAGTTGGCTCGTCAGAATCGAGTCGGTCAATCCGGCGCAGTTGGCGGCGATGAATGGCCTATGTTTTCGGCCGCTGCAAGAATGAATGGCACGCGCGATGAGCTCCTTTCCGGTTCCCGTTTCCCCTTCTATCAACACGGTGCTATCAACCTGCGCCACGTCTCGCACAAGTTGGTACGTGCGAAGCATGGCGGGACTCTTCCCCACCAGGTCGTGAAACGACGCCTGCTCGTTGAGCACCCGGCGGAGCGTGTGGAGCTCCGTGCGGTCATGCACGATGACGATATGCCGATCGGGGTGGCGTGGATCTCCATGGACTTCTATCTCAACCCAACGGGGGCGAGGTCCTTCGATGCACACCACGCAAGTCTTCCGTGGGACCGAGACGGTATCGATCAGCTCCCGAATCGACACACGATCGTGCTTGTGAAGAGGAAGTGCGTGCTCCCATTCCTGGTCGATCACAGCTTCGGCCGTCATTCCCAGGATCTCAAGACCGCGATCGCTGGCGAACGTGATGTGCCCGCGTTCATCTAGGACAAGCGCAGCAAGCCCGAGGTGCTGAAGCAGAGCCAGCACATCGTCCTTTGTGCGCTCGCTGACTTCAAGCTTGCTGATCAGGTGCGTCTCAGTTTTACGGTAGGCCTTCACGGTACGTTCTTCGGCCAGCATGCGTTCCCGAGCCCGCTGAACGATGGTTCCCATCTCCTTGAAGCCGGAACCCAGACGCTCAATGAGTAACACCTTCTTGGACTCAATCGACAGCGCGGTGGCCTCCAATGTCATGGAGCCTCCCTGTCGATCAGGTTCCGTCCATGGGCCCGACTTCTCAGTTGCGCCGGGGGTGCCCGCCCAGGCTAGGTGAGCACTCGTAAGATACTCCTGCAAGAAGGGCGAGCATCGGCCAAGATCTAACACCGTACAGTCTGCCGGACCGACCCACTGGCGCCACCAGTCAGGCGGGAGGCCTTGAAGCCGAAACTCGGACAAATCCTCCTCGCACTCAAACACCACCATGTCGAGAGTGGAGAGAACCGCATTGAACAGAGACTCGTTGTGCGGTGCGAGATTGCCTGGCCGGCTTTTCATAAGCAATCTCTGGGGATCGGAGCTGCATGTACGATCTGGGTTGCCAGCGTCACAAATAACTCCTCGACTCCCTGCCCAAGCTTGGCACTGCCGAACAGGACCGTCCAACCTCGTTCGCGCAGCTGTTCGATCGTGCGCTCATCGATTTCCCACTCAGATCGAACATCCGCTTTATTGATGATCGAGATGAACGGAACCGTTCCTACTGTTTGTAGAGCGGTCTGCTGTAGCGCGAATGCCGCGTCCAAGGTCGCTCTTCTAGTACCATCCATGACCAAGATGTAGCCGGATGAACCCCGAAGATACGAGTCGCGCACTCGTTGAAATTCATCTTCTCCATAGAGATCCCACAGCACCAGCATCACGTCCCGGTCATCGACCGTAACACTCTTCTTCTCCACGGTTACGCCGATCGTCGTGTGATAGTGATCAGAAAACACGTTGCTTACAAATCGTCGCACGAGGCTGGTCTTTCCGACCGCGAATCCGCCCAACATGCAGACTTTCTTCTGCATCATGGACGAGCCGCCTCATTCCCTCGATTCGCGACCGTGAGGGTGGCCCGTAACGTGACGATCCGCCGGTCTCGGGCTTCTCCGGTTGAGCCCCGCTGGTCAGTAGATTGCGCAAGGCCCGCAATGACGGTCGTGGCCTCTCCAAGTTGATCTCCTCCGAGGGCCACGAGCACGACGTGGGCTCGTTCCTTGCTCAGCTGAATATTGCGTGTCACAGAACCAGTGTCGTCGGTCGACCCCAGTACTTCGAGCCTCACTCGCTGACCTGATTGGGATACGGCTTGGTCCAGCTCTCGTAACGCCATAGACCCAGCGCCAAGTGCGGCACGTTCCGATGGTTCCACGATCGAGGACCCCGAGCGAAAGCGAACGACAGTTCTATTGATCCGTTCGAGGAGATCAGGAATGGATGTTGTGACAAGCCCTTCGTCACGGTAGATGGAAATTCCTGGCACCAGCGAAGCCAAACGTCTCGTCTCTCGGGCCCACTCGGTGGACGCTGAGCCGGTTGCGACAAGCGTATCTCCCTCCACTGACAGTTTAACGGTAGTGGGGGCGTGCAACATCGAATGCGCTCTGGTCTCGACGAGTTGAGGGTCCAGCGAGTAATAGGGAGACCAGACAGCCTTGATGCTCGATGGCTCAAGGCCAGCCTCAACCACCATCGCCGAAGGGTCTTTGGCCAAGGGGTCTCGCAACCCCTCGAGGTGATAGCCTGTCAACGTCGATTTTGCCACAGTGACAACCATGCCCGGCTCAGTCCCAAGTTCAACCAGCAGATTGGACCACCGAGCATGGGTTTGGTAGGCCATGACACCCCACCACGAGAGCAGGAGGATCATCGCCCCGCCCAGAATCCATAGCTTCAAGGCGCTGGGTCGCGGTGGTGGTTCATAGTGAGCGTGCAAACAGTTTTCTAGACAGGTCTGTGTCGCCTTAAACGGCGCCGCGTCTCCATCAAAATGGGTCAAGGCATCGGGTTGCTGCGCATGAATATCATCGAGTGCGGCTTGGAAATCCTCCCTGAGGGTTTCAGGGGGAGTACCCCGAACGACACCGGCCAAGTAGGCGTGGGACCCCTGTTCGATCCACACGGTCCATTCACCAACTCGAAAATGGTCGAGCGTCTGGTCCGGTGACGCGCCAAACGAATCCCGCACATAGCTCTGAATCGCCGTCAGCATGCCGGACAAGACCTGCTGATCCTGGACCACAGCCCCCTCGGCTCCCACGTGATGCAGGAGAAGGCCTGTCTCCCGATGGATAAGAAACACTTGTTCCACGCGATAGCGGAGCGTATGGAGCAGTACGACCTCCGCGAACGGCCGCCCTGTCCGCCAGGCTTCCAATCGCCAGCGAAGGCCTCGGACGGACAGGCTTTCATCCAACGAGTGGTTAAAGGACTGGGTCATGCCTTGCAAGGCACGCGCGATGGCCTGCCGAATGGCTGGCCCCATGATGGGGGCGATCGCATCGACGATCGCCCGGGGCGACTTCCGTATGGTCGCGACAAAACCGTTCTCGACGTAGGGAGTCAGAACCGTCGCTAACTGTGGATCTCTCTCCCCACGAACGGCGAATGCCTCAGGAAGTACCCGGCTGACATCACGAGGCTGAACCGCCCGATTGTCGAGCCGATCCCGGAGTTCGTCGAGTTGTGTCTGTTCCGGAGAGAGTAAAAGCGTGCGCAGCTGGGTCCAGTCTTCGTCTACGGACATGAGTCCTTCAGAAGATGGAGAATCGCGATGAGGCCTGTGTGGATCGATAGACATGGGGTAACACAACCGTCATAGACTCGCTAGATCACGAAGAGACTGCCACACGGCCCGCTGTTGTTAGGCTGAGCCACGACCCGAGACCGCCTCATTACTGGATAGCCGTTGAGATGCCTCCAATAAAATGGCTGCGAGCGTCGCGCGATCCGTCTTTTCTGCGCGGAGATCATGGACGGCCTGGTTGAGTGCCGACGTTGCTTCGGCATGTCGAGCACGAACGTCGGTCGCCAGTTCGCTCGTCCGTTCTGTCAGCTGCTGGAGAACATGTGCTTGCGCTTGAGTCGCCTGCATATCCAGCAGACGTGCTTTATCCTCAAGAGTTGCAGCCAGCTGGGTGAGGTCCTGTGTCAGGTTCGTGACGGATTCCCCTCGGACTTCCTGCTCCTTGCTCAACCGGCTCGTAAGCGCCTCAACTTCTTTTTTGATGTAGAGCTCAAGGCTCTCAAAACGTCGCTTGAGATCGTTGCGGAGGTCCGAAGCTTCACGGATTAAATGTTGTTCGAGTTGCGCAAAGCGACGGTCATGTTCTCGGGCTTGCGCGCCAAAGAGAATGTCGCGAATCTTGTCGAGATTCCCGCTTGCGGATCGATCGTCAAGGCGTGCTGGTCCACCGACTTGGTCCGAGTCTGTCGCTGAGTCGTCGCGAGCGATAAGAGGCTGGTCTGTGGAGCGTGCTGTGCCCATCGTTTCACCTCATCTCGGAATCGCAAAGTAACGAGCAAGGCGATGATACGCGCCTCGCTGTTGGGTCTCTTCGGGTAGAACCTTCAGCCATTCCCCCTGACCATCTTCACTACTTCGCTTTCCTTCTATTATGAGCCAATCTACTGTATTGTGGCCTGATCTTAGCACCGGAGAAACCTGCGCAACAAGACCGAATCTCTCAGGCCGCTTTCTCAAGAGTACTGTAAGGAAAGTTCAAAGTTGCCAGGTTCGACGGTTTTACCCGTTCACTAGGTGAACGTCGTGACGAGAAGAGGGCAACTCGATACCATGTGTCCGGAATCGTTCGAGAATCAACTTGTTCAACTCCCCCTGAACCACGCTGTAGTTGGTCACAGCCGCCCAGGGCTCCACGGCTAGAGCGATTGACGACTCCCCCAGAGACGACACTCCTACGGAGGGAGCAGGGTCTTTCAAGACCAACGGGTGCTGTTGAAGGATCTCCTTCACATGCGCCAGCGCGTCATCGATTTTGACGCGGTGTGAGAGGGGGACCGTCAGATGCAGCTGACGGATGACACCGAAATTATGCAGGATTTCCCCGACAATTTTTCGATTGGGAATGAGGACGCGTGAATGGTCAGCGTGCATCAACGTCGTGGTGAAAATATCAATGACCATGACGTCACCGTGAACTCCAAGCAGCGAGATATGTTCGCCGACCTTGTAGGGCTTGCTGAAGATAATCGACAGCCCCGCCATCACATTGCTCAAGACACCCTGCAAGGCCAATCCAACACCTACACCGGCGACTCCGACACCAGCGAGCAGCGGAGCGATAGGCACACCCAGAGTTTGGAGCGCGATCATCGCCGTAAACAGTATGACAATGATTTTCACGATACGCACCAAGAGCAGACGCACTGGTGGCTCAAGGGTCTGTTTTTCAAGCGCCTGTTGTGTAAAATTGGCGGCTCCACGAGAGGCCATCATTCCGCCGATGAGGATGCCGAGCGCGACCGCCGCCTGCAACCCATACTGCACGGCATATTGAGTGAGCGTATCCAGAATGTTCATAGAGATATTTCCTTATCGACCGAACAATCCTTTGAGCAGCTCTTTCCCATCTTTTTGAAGGTCCTCGGGCTTTGTCGTCCCTTTGAGCAGTCCATCGACGGCTTCTTCGACCCTCTTCCTGACCTGCTCCTGTACTTTCCCGCTGAGACCCTTGACATCAACTCCATACGCGGGGGCTTGAGCCGTTCCAGCAATCGTGAGCGGGAGACTCAATCGGCCGTCTTTCAAGGCGATTTTGACGACGGGCGATGCCGCCGCAATCTTTTGGCTCACATCTTGGGAGAGGTTGAGATTCACGGCAAGATTTAGTCGCTGATCAAACCCGATCGTGCCGCCGCCGGTCGCCTGAAAATCATGGCTATCCATCAAGAGCCGCTGCACATTGATCACCCCTTGCTTGATAGCGAGATCTGTCTCGATCGTTGAAAAGGCCGTGGCCTTCGCATCGCCGATGGACATGCCGGCCACGTTGAGGGCCGAGACCACTTCTCGAAGAATATTCACCCCTTCGATCTTTCCATCTTTCACAGCCATGTGGCCAGTTCCCTCTAACACTTTGGTCAGATCCGGCATCGAGAACCCACGCCCTTGCACCGACAGGTCCATACCGGCCGTCCCGCTGATCGAGATCGGCGTCTCGGCGACGGCATTGAGCGCCGGGCCGAGTTGCAATCCTTGAATCGTCACAGCTCCCTTGAATGGAGGCATGTCTGATCCGGCGATCAGTTTGCCTTGCCCCTTCACCTCGCCGTCGAACAGACGGAACGACAGGGATTTCAGCTTGGCCTCTTGCCCCATGACTTCCGCCGCAATCTGGAGATCCTTGATCTCAACCGGTGTCTTCAGGGGAAGCGTAACCGGTAAGTTCGCGGTATTGATCACCGGCGAGCTGATATTGATGATGGCATCATTCCCGGCGGCCTTTCCTGTAATGACAAAGTCCGTCTTTCCCACACCTAGCTGGAAATTGATCGCATCGATGTCCAGCGTCTCTCGCAATGGACCAAAGGTGCCATCGAGTTTCACCGGCAGATTGAACGGCTGCACCAGCGACCCGACATGTACACGTGGCGTCTGCCCAAGCCGCACTGATTGCAGCAGCGCCTCCAAATCTTGCAATACATATTCCGTCGGTTTGGCAACAGAAAGGTCACGGTAGGTCAATTTCCCACCCTCGATCGACACACGGTCCACGGCCAGCAACGCCAGAATCTTGAGCGGCCCTTCCGTCGAAGGAATCGGAGCGCGAGAAGGTTTCTCAGGCACCGGCACACCTTTGCGACCGATGGTGGAAACGTTCAGCACGCCCTTCTGGTTCTTGATCACCGTAATGACTGGCTGGCGAAGCGTGATTTCCTCCACTTCGACTTTGCTGCTCAGCAGCGGCATTAACTTCACACCGACTTCCAACGACGAAAGCGACGCAAATGGACCTGAGCCAAAGGCCGGATCGTCCAGTACCGAGAACCCCACCACGCGCGCACCGATTCTCGGCCAGATCGTCAAGCGAATGTCTTGCAGCTGGACCTTACGATTGAGAGCATCCTCGACAAGCGGTTTGTATTGGTCCTGATATTTATTGAGGTCGATCAAGAACGGAAGGGAGAGGGCAACTCCTACAAGGAGGACCACTAGGACAAGCAGGCCTATGGCTATTTTCATCTCGATCGTCTCCGGTTGAGGATCCTAAGTATATAAACGGGTTCTTCGTGAGTCAAACGAGCGGCTGATCCAGCCGCAAGCGTGAGCATTCCCAGAAGAACCATCGTTTCTAGAAGTGGTCGCAACCGGTGCTCCAATTGGCAAACACGCCAGAAGCAGGTCGCGCGAGTCACTATCACCTGCCGCCAGTCATCGTTCAGGGCGTTTGAGCTCACCCTTGCGTACAGACAGGTGTCGACTGAGTCGTCATTTGGCATGCCATTTGACAACAGAGTTGTCACTTACTTGCCACGTCGTAGAACCGCTGGATTTAACAATCTCGGGCGAGCAGTGGAGAGTTCGTAAAAACAGCTGGCGTGCGCGAGTACTGTTTTGCAATGCTATCTGCGGCGTAAAAACCGAGGCGGCTATTTGGTTTCACTCGACCACTACTTTTCCCACTGCACCATGGCTGCCGGAGTTGGCCAGTATGTTATGGCATGCACGAAGAAAGGCCAGACCCGATCTCGATTGCCTCGATTTTCATCGGTGATCGCCTCCAGGTGAAGTGAGTATACGTATAGAAACTGATTTAATGCGAGTCAAACATCGGCAATGCAGGCAAGAATTGTGCGTCGTGTCGTGGATGATGTATTGTCAGCCGAACAGCCTCTTGAGCAACTGTTCTCGACTAAGTTCGAAGTGCTTCGCAACGTCTGCGAGGATTGCGGAAAGCGTTCCGATACGGAGAGGACTATGTTGAGGGATTGTCAGGTGATGCTCACCGCATTCCTGAGTCGTGAGCCTCAGATGGCTCCCTGTTTGGCCAGTGGCGGTATATCCCAGTTTGTGAAGTGCGTCAGCTAGAGCGGATCCCGACAGATCGCGGGGAAGCCTCATACGGCGATGACTTCCTCCCGGACATGGTGCAAGCGTACGACCTTCGGAGCTTTTCCTTCCTCGAAATGACAACGGACGGCATCACGGACTTTCTCCGGCAACTCAGCCATGGAGTCCGCTTCGGTATAAATCGACACCCCGAGCGCACGCGCGATAAACCCACCCTCGGGGGCATCTTCAATCACGAAGATCAGTTCGTGCATCATGATCCTCACGCTAACAGTAGAATGTGAAACCCATCGTAGTCTCGCCGGTGACCAATGTCCAGCCCCGTGCGGCTTTTAAATACAGGCAGATCCATAGGAGGACTCGCTGGTTTACCACGCCCAGGAACTGCTCTACGATGGCATGTACGGCGGCACAATCAGCGGCAGTGAGGTGGCCCCCATCCACTGCTATTCCCATCACCCCGCTATAGCCAAAAGAACGGATGGTGAAGAACCTTCTGCACGACTGTAAGGCCCCAGACTAGGCTCAACGCTTAGGAATCCTGTCTTTTCATCATCTTCGCGTCGGCAACGGTACCGGGAGTCTTTCAATTGCGCACCGCAGAGTAACGCCTACTGCGGTGACTCATTCTCCGTTCCCACCACGCGCAGAACGACACTGTTTGCTTAGCGACGTGTGAGGGGCTTGCGCAAAGCAAGCCCCTCAGCACCTCTCAGCCCTTCTTCCGCTTCGCCAAGTTGCCGGATCGTACCTGGCAGGCCAGGACGTCGCAGATCACCCGCGTGGCCATGAGGCTGGTGATCTCCGCCGCGTCGTAGGGCGGTGAACACTCCACGATTTCCATTCCCGCCAGCGGCTTCGTGTCCGCGATGATTTGGAGAAACTTCAGCACTTCACGCGGCAGAAACCCGCCGGGCTCGGGCCAGCCGGTGCCTGGTACGAACGCCGCATCCAGACAATCCACATCGAAGCTCAACCACACCGCATCCACCCCATCGAACGCCACTTCGAGCGCCTGTTTCGCGGCATTCTCGATGCCCATTTCGACGCAGTCAGTGACAGTCATGATGCTCGTCTGACGCTCCCGCCCGGACTTCACGCCGGGTCTGGGCGCTTGCCAGCCGCCGATACCGATCTGCACAAGATTCTTGGCCGGCACGTTGGGAATGTTCGTCGCATGAAACCAGGGCGTGGTGTGCATGCGTTCATCGAGATCGGTTTCCTGCGTATCGACATGACGGTCGAAGTGAAGAATCCCGAGCTTCTTGCCATTCATATTCTGAGCCACGCCTCGCACGGTGGCAAAGCCAAGCGAATGGTCCCCGCCCAGTACC
>NEWS02000008.1:0-1223 GCA_002869845.2 Nitrospira sp. CG24B
CTTCGGCAACAGGCATTTGCGTTCCAACTCTTCCAATAACATAGATATTGGGATCGCGTCTTGTTCTATGCCAGTGAATAGATTGAGAGATCGGCCAGGTTTCTTTGGATCAGCTTGTTATGCGAGTACCGTTGATCAGTCTGATTCAAGAATCTGCATCACGGTTGCTCGAACTCTGGCGTCACGCGAAGCCTCGTGCGCTTCCGTACCTGCATGAGCCCGATCACTCGCGCCCAATACTCCGTTCTTCAGCTATGACTCAAATACACTCGGAGTAGACTCAATGGGCAGGAACGCGTTGAGTCAGTCCAAACGGGTGGTGAGCCGATTCAGAAATACGGCAACTTGCTGGTTGGAATAAGAATCTGGGATAACTGGTTCTGTCGTCGCGGCTTGTTGGCACAGCCGCGTTCTGACGCTGGTTCATGAACTGCGTCCAGTAGTAGCGCGCTAACCCCAATTCGCATACACAACTGATAGGAGGCACCGATGCGATACGTGAGCCTAGTTATCCTGTTCCTTGCCATTACTGGTGTGGTTACTGCGGAAGTCCGCACGCAGGGAGATGCCAAGAAACTGGCTGATGAATTGAGTGGCAACGCACCTGGTAAGGCCGCTAGCAATCCGGTCTGTAACTTGTTTCAGCAGGCGGAAATTGCCAAGTACCTCGGTGTCGGCATCGGACCAGCCGAGAATCGGAATGTACCCAATGGAATTGGCTGTTCCTGGACGACGAAGGATTACGAATCGTGGGTGGGGATCTCCACGTATAGTGTTGCCCTACCTGGTTTGCCAAAGGGGGCCAGGCCACTGCCGGCCTTCGGCGCGAAGGGCTACGTGCTCCGCCACGTGGACAGCTGGGAGACCGGCGCCGATGATGGCATTCAGGGCATCGTGGTACAGGTCTATGGGGAGACGGCCAGCGAGGCAGCCGCTACGTCGATCTTGCAGGAAACGATCAAGCGTCGAAAGCACTAACAAGCTCTTGATGGTTCTTCACAAAGGACATGAAACCATATCTAGGAGTTACCCGGGGATGGTACGTCAGGAGTTCTGCTGGCACGAAACCGAGATGGGATGGAAGGACGACGCTAGATGTTGAATCTCCCGACATACGCTGGCCCAGGCTCTTTCCCACACTCCGGTTGCGGGACACTGAAGGTCGTAGGGCGGGTGTTATGACCGAGGGCCCTCTGACGACACGCCCACGAAGTAGAGGTGCT
>NEWS02000008.1:1323-19577 GCA_002869845.2 Nitrospira sp. CG24B
TCACCATTAAATTGGCCCTTACAGTGATACCCTTCGCCCTTGATCCCGTGAATCGCAGCCAACAGGTGATCCGGATTTACTTTCCCCGCATCCATAATAACGACGACATGGCTTTGCATCGCTTCAAAGTCGACGCCGAGGACCCCCGATACTCGTTTCAAGGATTCCGCCAGTTCATAGCTATGAAATAGGCAGTATCTCCCACTCAACTGAATCACAACGCGCTGTTGTGCGGCATTGACAAAGCCTGGGATGACTCCGTATCCCATGACGACGAGAAGCAAGAGACTGAATAATCTTCTCATTGGTCTACCCTCCCCACAAGACTCCCTAAACCTTGAAGAATGTCTCAGCTTGGCGAAGCCTCCTAGGAAAATCTATCACATCTTCTGAATTTGTCTTGCCGTCTCGTCCCCTCGATTCTACAAACTCAGGGCGGCTGCTGTAGTGATTCCCATAAATTGAATTCGCACTGATCCTGCTTGTGTAGTCGTACTCAACCGCCAGAAATCATTGGAATTATTCAGATCTAAGACGGTGCAGCATTTGACTGAAAGAAGCCCACAGAAGGAAGCAATGGAGCATAGAAGCGAGTTCGATGGAAAGCAAAAGACTAAGGTCGGATCTTGTATTGTGCATGCGACACAGCATGGGTATTAGGAAATCAGTGTGATTCGAGGATCTGCATCACGGTTGCCTGAACTCTGACATCACGTTTTACCTTAGGCTTCCGCACATGTACCACTCCGGTCACTCGCACCCGATTCTCATCCTTTGGTCACGCCACGATTGTCATGGCGTAGGCATCGGACTTGACAAGTGATACCTCACAAGGTAACACTCGTGATATGGGGAAGGTTCGTCGGGGTAGGTATGTGTTTATCACCTGGAAGGGCGATCATTCTCCCCATCATGTACATGTCTATCGAGATGGTGTGCTCGTCGTGAAATGGGATTTGGAGGATAACCAGCCGATGATCGGGTCGGCGTCGAGACGAGTTCGCGCCTTGATTCAAGAATTGGACGACGAGGGGGTGCTATGAAGATTCGATCGGTGATGTGCAATAACCATAAAAGGGCGTTTCAGGTGAAGTCTTCAAAAGGCACACTGTTGCTGCCGTATGCAAAGGTTGAGGTTTGTCCAAGCAGTAATGATCCGGTCGCCAGAGTTTTTGTCGATAAGGAATTGGGAGGAGAGGGTTTCACCTATGTTCTGGCATCCGGGAAGGAAGGGACGGTTCATAGTGAACAGGTGTTGGAATACAATCAGGACCCATCCTTCCTGAGAGATGCGTTACTCTATAAGCTGACGATTGAAGCGCAGAAGCGGATCGAGAACAGTCCGCTCTCGAAACGGGAAATGATCAGACGATTGCGTACATCGGCGACGCAGTTGTACCGGTTGCTTGATCAAACCAACTACCGTAAGTCAGTGGATCAGCTACTCTCACTGCTCCACGTTCTGGACTGTGATGTCGATCTGCTGGTCAAGAGCAGGCGCTCGTCTGGAAAAGCAGCTTAGGAGGACACGCAAGGTTGATTGCCTGCCTCAGCTGACGGACTTGTCCTCCTATGAAGGATGTTAAAGGCTCGGACCTCGGTCGCTTTCCGATCAGACGATACCGAGGAAGACGGCCAGTGAGCGATCGACACGCACCATGAGTTCGTGGTCCAACGCTCCAATGCGGGAGCCGATGGTCTCTTGAGGGACGGTGACGATCTTGTCGATCATGACCTGCGAAACGTGCTGAAGGCCATTGGAGCAGGAGGGCTCACGGTCAGTCGGAACAGGGGTGCGTCCAGAATTTCGGTGGTTAACAGGCAAATCGTGATGCTGTCGAGGGCGGAGGAGAGATCGGATTGCAGAACGAGGCCAGGGCGTGGTTTGTCGCGCTAGTGACCTTTGGCCGCGACGGTCACGACATCGCCACGTTTTACGCGCTGTCCCAATCGGCGATCTCCGAGATGAAGTCAAGAGTGGGATTTTCCTGGGCCGAGTGAGCGGTGAGCCGCGCCTGTCGTCGACATTCGCTCGCGAACCCCTCGGTGCGAGTATCAGGTGCCCAAATTTGTATCGGTCGCAACCCCTTGCGGCGCAAGCGTCTGTGATAGCGGTCTTGCTTCTCTTTCGGAGTTAGGTTCGTCGTCAGTAGTCATAGAGAGTCTTCTCCTCGTCCGTTCTCCATAGTAGGGCTATCACATTTCTCGGTAACATGTGACTTAATTCTGACGAGCACGCTCAGAAGCGGGAAGAGTTTGTCTCCGAAGAGAAGAGGATTGAGGGCACGTGTTGTTCTGTGTGTGCCAGTGCCAATGACAGGATGGGTCAGACTGCGTATCGTATCCGCTGTGTCCCTTGTCTCAATTTCTGCGAACTGGGTTAGGCCATGGGTTCGCACAATTCGACCCTCAAGGACATCGTACCCCCATGGGAATTGGTTAATGCGCGAAAGGAGATCTGGGCCCAGCCCCTAGGGTACTTCCTTGCTTGGCCTGAACCTTACTGTGGAGTTGCGTGAGAGCTAGTCGGTGAGCCGGAGAACGTGCCCGGCTCGACGAGTGTGCCCACATTGGTGAACGGCAATTGCCCTTCCGCGCTATGGAGCACGCCTTTGATGTCGTAGGCCAATTCCTGTTTCTGAGAGAGGTTGAGCAGTTGGCGCACGATGTCGAGTGTCGAGGTGCTGGTGTCGATCGTCATCACGGTATCACCTAACCGGGGAATCGTCACTTCCTTGCTCCCCAGGCCGCGAGCCAGGCGTTTCCCGTTCAGATTCAACGTGAAATCGATGCCCGTCAGGTGATAGTCGAAGTCGTTCGGGTTGCGGACCCGGAGGTCGACACGGAGACGCTGTTCGAACAGCGTCGCGTCCAGGGGCGTAACATTGGTAACGAGCACCTCTGGAGGCTCGCCTTTTATGAACCAGGAGGCGCAGCCGGGAAATAGTAAGACTGCGGCGAATAGGAAGAAGAAGGCTCGATGAAGTCGCATGGACGATATCATAACAAGAATATTTACTAGAAATCGATGTTCAGCGGGTGGTGTCAGGATATTCAGGGGAACAGCTGGGGTTGGTATACATGCGACACAGAATGAGTATCGGAGAATCAGTGTCATTCAAGAATCTGCATCGCGGTTGCCTGAACTCTGACGTCACGCGGATCTTCGCGCTTCAGCACGCGTACGAGATTGGTTTGAGGTTATCGGAAGGAGAGCATAAGGGGCGGGCCCCGGCTACGGCGCTCGAGAACCCGTGGTTCATAGCGTCACCATCATAGCCCATTGAAACGGCTGCGGTCATGGTGTACGGTCCTAATCCTCTCGTGGCGTGTGATGCGGACGGAATTCGAGGAATCTGATTCCAATGCGAATCAGGCTCCAGATGGTTTGGTGTCATGCAGGCCTCTGCTGCCCGTACTCTCGCCATCCCCAGCGTTCCTCGATCAAGGAGGTAGGAACAATTTCCTGCCATTCAGAGTTGTTCGTTGAATGAAGGAGCACGTCATGCGCTACTCTCGTGCTATCGCAGTTGCCCTTGTACTGCTGATTGCGGTATCCGCGCACGCGCAGCAGACGGATCCCCATAAGCTCAAAGACCAACTGACCGGAGACGCCAAAGGGTCAGCTGCGAGCAATCCGCAGTGCAAACTGTTCACCCAGGCCGAGATTGCCGCCTATGTTGGCGTGCCGGTTGGTCTAGGGGAGAACGCCGCGGGCGGCGCGGGGTGCAGCTGGCACGACACAGACTACGAAGCGTCTGCAACAGTAACGGTTGTTCCTCCGAACTACTTCCCAGAGCCCAAGCTTGTGAAGGGGTTCAAACGCTTGCCCGATGTTGGGGACAAGGGCTGGGTGGCGCCGGACGATGGCTGGTCAGCGGGAGCGCTCGTTCAGGATGTGGCGATCGTGGTGGGGATTTCAGGGAAGACCTCGACTGAAGCCTCAGTGGTAAAGTTACTTCAAGAGGTGATCAAGCGCCGAACGAAGTAGCGTCTCCTCGCGATGATGCCTGCTGTTCCCCATCCAGGCTGCGCTATAAGTATTGGGGGTCACGTCTTGTTCCGTGCATGCCGGTGAGCAATGATTTGAGCGGTTAGCCCCGGTATGGTCTGTGACTCTCCGGTCTGTCGTTGCGAACCATTCCGATCCGTGGGCATCTGTGCCGCGTCATTTTTTAGTCTGCCACTCCACGTTCACGAGTTTTATTTCTGAGAGATCTTCGAGCCGTGGGCACCAACGTGTACCGGCACGCCACAAGGCCGAGTCCAGTTGGGCATAGGTCGTTCCGGGGTGCTCATAGTGAATGCCATACGCGTGTGTGGCCGCGCATCGACACGGAAACACGAACGACTTCCCCGAGTCGTCGGACTCCACTTCAATTCGTGTCACGGCCAGATCAAATGTGAGCCGGATCTTGAACCAACAATGCGCATGATAGTCCTCGACCTGCATCGATTGCTGATAGCACTGCAAGACGTCACGGACGGTTGTCATGGTCAACGACGTGTTTCCCGAGAGGACCTCGGCTCGCTTGTCGAGCACCAAGGCTTTGGCCAGGGACAAGGCGTGTCCTACGTGAATCGGGTTGAAGAGGTCGAACGCCGACTCATAAATGGTGATGTTGGGATGTACCTTGAATTCGCGGAGAGATCCTCGCTTGGCCAGCTCAAGGTTCCAATAAAAGTCCACGGCTTGGGATTGGCGGAAGCGAAAGGTCAGCAGGCTCATCGTTCAATCCCCATCATCAGGGTTGACTGAATCTGAAACCTTCAAGGAAGTACTCTGTCACGGTTAATCGTGGCTGAATACTATAACATCTTCTGCGCTCGTTTGGATGGGAGTGTCAACTTCGCCAGACCGCCAGGGACACCTGAGGCAACTTGAAGCTATACACTCTTGCGAGTGCAGTGCTCGCTAATAGCAATTCGGAGAGGACGGCCAACCCCCTGGGGGAGGCATACAGTTCAAGGGACGTTGCGGAGGGAGTCTGACCGGACCATCCGGTCGTGGTTCCGCCTCGTGGCGGTAGCCTTTCTCCAGCGCCTCATTGACCAGCGTCTCGATGTCCGTGTCGGTCAAATCTGGGTATTCGTGTCGAAACTTGCGCTCAAGGACTGGGCGAGTGGTCGCGATATACCGATCACGAGACTGTCGTAGCCCTTCGCGGGCCTGGTGATACAGGGCCTTGCGTTCCTCGGTCCACACACTACCCGTTTGGTCGAAAGTGTTGTCAGTTCGGGACTGGGGGTCTATCCCATGATCGAGCTTGGATCCGGCACATCCAGTGAGCAGGGTGATGAGTAAAGCCATCGCGAGTCGCATGACGCGGCCTCATAGGGGGTCGAGATCAGTCGATACCGCTTCGACCGACGATCTGGTGTCGTTAGGTGGCGTCTTGTTCTGTGCGTGGCAGTAAGCCATGACTTGAGGGGCGGGCCCCATTTCTTCAGACCGGACGGCATGCGGGTACGCTGAATTACGGTTACCTGGGCTCTGATGACACGCCCACGAAGTAGAGGTGCTTCTCTCCGGTGAGATGTTGCGGCTGGACGATATAGTCGCCTGTCATCGAAGGAACCCAGATGGACTTGGCCACCGCCATGTTTCCTCCCGTCACCGCCCAAGCGAAGCCGCCCACAATGCCTCCGCCGATCGAATAGACCATTTTCGCGGCGCCATAGGGAATGGTGAGCGCCCAGCAAGCTGCTTGCCGTCCGGCTGCCTCAGGGCTGGATAGATTCGATGGGGTGGACGGGCTCGAGTGCGAGGGGCTCATCTCGGATAGGTCGTCACCATGAGCCCATACAGATTCCCCTGGCAGGACCACTAGTGCGCAAAACGCAGCTCCAACAAGAAGCCCCCGCCTGACCTGCACCCATAGAAAGCGATTCGTGCTCATGGTTTTTCTCCAGTGGTGAGACCTCCAACATGCGAGACGAGCACAAGCGCTCGCTTACGTGCTCCTGGGTTTCTGGACAACGGGAACTCCGTGATCAGGGTGTGTTCCGGGAGTTTGGCCTATGGTTCGTCTTTGGGAGATTCCTCGCTCTGTTTGAGCCAGAGTTCGAGCAGTCTGGTCTCCCGTTCAGACTGGGAAATGTGCTCCAGCGCGAACGCGCCCGTCAAGCGATCTTCATAAAACGCCCGTTGCTTCGCGTAGGCT
Organism: Nitrospira sp. CG24B; assembly: GCA_002869845.2. Lineage (GTDB taxonomy): Bacteria > Nitrospirota > Nitrospiria > Nitrospirales > Nitrospiraceae > Nitrospira_D. The sequence goes on from NEWS02000008.1 coordinate 7,488, forward strand.
TTCTTAAACGCGTCCGCCTTCAGAGTTTTCCAATCCGCATCGGAGATTCCCGCATGAGCACGCAAGAGGTTAATCTCGATAGCTTGGAACGCAAAGACTTTCGCCAGCACCTTGATGACCGTGGCATTGGTCAGAAATCGTGGAGCCTTATCAGCCATGACTCATCGCTTCAGTTAGGCCTAGCGGGATGCTGAAAAAGTTCGCCAGTAGTGTTCTCGCCTCGCAACACCGGCGAAGCGGGCTCAGAGACTCAACGTACTGAAGTGTACGCCTCGCCTCTTCGCTCGCTGCGGCCTTGCCGGGCGGACATTTTGAGCATCCTGTATGGCTACTTGTGGAAACGATCAGTTCCGCACGCCACTCCACACTTTTGCCGAATCGATCGCCTTATCAGGATTGAGAGTCTTCGCTCGTTCCAGCAGGACATCGGCTCCCTCTGGATACAGCGGATCAGAAATACAGCAATTATCGACCGGACAGACTGCCGAACATTGGGGTTCGTCAAAATGGCCCACGCACTCGGTACACCGATCATGAGCGATCACGTAAATATTATCCCCCACGCCCTGGCCGTCACCTACATGAAGTCCCTTCTCTTCCGCGCCGCTGCGCGTTTCGAAGATGGCCTCGTTCGGACATTCCGGCAGGCAGGCGCCACAGTTGATACATTCGTCGGTAATCAGCAGTGCCATGATTCGAGCCTCCTTATTGTCTAAGATGTAACACGGCGCTGAACGTCTTCTTTATCGTATGTTCCACCCGCACCCTTGATGAACCACTGGGCGTCATGAAGAGGGCAGTCACGCTGTGTGATGCGCGTTTTCATATGGATCAACGGGAGGTGTATGTTGCACTTTCGTACGCGCTTCTGTCAATGCGGGGGGTCGATAAGGAGCGCTTCTTGGGCAGAAACAACAAGAGGCAGATCCCGTTTCTTCGGATCAGGCTGGTTATGCGGATACTACTGAATCAGTGTGATTCAAGGATATGAATCTGTGTGGCCTGAATTCTGACGTTACGTAGAGTCTCACTCTTCAGCACCTGTACGACCTCAGCCACTCGCACCCGTTCCCTCTTCTTCGGGTACCTGAGTACAAAATGAAGCTGGGGCTAGTTCTAGGTAGCTCGACGGGATACACTCCTGGCCATATATTGACCGTAACGCATCGAAATCCTTGGAGCGCGCTACCATTCGTTTCACTGTGGGATCTCATGCCTGATAAGACTTCTTTCTCGACTACGAGTACCAGAAGAAGTCACAGCGGTGTACGTCCACTTTTAACAAAGGAGCACATCTCATGGAAGACATCAAAGAGCAGGTCACGAAGGCCTTAGAGCATTTCAAACAGCAGCGCGATGAGCTTCAAGTCCAGCTTCACCTGGCGAAAGCGGACGCGAAGGACGAATGGGCTCGTCTGGAGGAGCAGTGGGAGGAAACAAAGCCTAAGCTGGAAGCAGCACGGGAGGAAGCCGGTAAGACGGCGGAATCCGTTGGCGCGGCGTTGGGCCTGGCGATCGACGAATTGAAGAAAGGCTACGAGCGGTTCAGGAGTCGACTATAAGGAGAGAGGGGTATACAAGCGGCGACGAGCCGTCGAAGGGTGATCAGTATGGAGTGACGGGGGCGGATCCCTGTGATTTCGTCCTCGTCAGTTCTACCATGTGAACGAGGGTCATCGTTTTGGTATAGAATCCTGAGGCTTCTTTCCGGTTTGCGGTTTGACGTCGGCTGAATTGGGGCCAGACTCCGATCCTTGTGTAAGGACGATTTCCATGCGCCGGTTCTTACTCCGGCCTTTGTCCGTCTCATTCGTCGCGATTGGCTTGCCATCAGCATACCCCGCGGCTTTGACTCGGTCGGCTTCAAGTCCTCCGTTGATGAGGACCTGGCTGGCATGTTCGGCCCTGGTCCGGGAGAGTTCGAGATTATCCCGAAAGCCCTTCCGAGGATCGTTCCGGAGCGGTATGTTGTCGGTATGCCCGGCAACCTCGATGCTCTGGTAACGGAATCCGTGCAAGACGACGCCGATCCGCTCAAGCAATGAGGCCCCTCCGAGGGTGACCGTTGCGTCACCGGTGGAGAATAACTCACTGGTGGCCAAGGCAAGGGTTAATTTATTGCCTCGCTGCTTCAACGTCGCACTGCCTTTCTTGATCTCAGGCTGTAAGAGATTCGCCAGGCTTTCGCTGATTTTGCCGAGGTCGCCATTTGATGAGAAGGCTTCGCCCTCATCCGTGCCCTCAGGGTCGGATCCGAGCAGGGTGCTTAAGGAGAGATTGTGATCGCCAGATAGCAGAGAAAGGGAGAGAGGGCTCTCTTCCTGAGCGGCTGTCGGCGCGGCGGGTTTGGACGAATTGAGTTCAACCTCCACCAGCAATTGCTTGGCGCGCACGAGTTCCGCGTCTTTCGCCAGGAGTTGAGGGTTAAGATCGGCCAGTTTTTGTGTGACGTGTTTGATCTCCTCCTTGACCTGCGTCAGTTCTTGATCTTTCTTCGTTGTCTGTTGTTCTACATCACTGGCACGACGCTTGGTCTGGGCCAGTTCCTGTTCTTTCCCGGCCAACTGTTGTTCGACTTCACCGACACGACGCCTTGCCTGAGCCAGTTCTTGTTCTTTCCCCGCCATCTGCTGTTCGACATCACCGGTGCGGCGCTTAGCCTGGGCTAGTTCATGCTCTTTTCCGGCCAACTGCTGTTCAACTTCAGTGACACGGCGCTTGGCCTGAGCCAATTCTTGTTCTTTCCCTGCCATCTGCTGGTCTGTTTCGGCGGTGCGGCGCTTAGCTTGGGCCAGTTCCTGTTCTTTTCCCGCCATCTGTAATTCGACTTCTGTGACGCGGCGCCTAGGCTGTGCCGGGTCTTGTTCTTTTCCCATCGCGGCCAACTGTTGTTCAACGTCAGTGACACGGCGCTTGGCCTGCGCCAGTTCTTGCTCTTTCCTCGCCAGTTGCTGTTCGACTTCCGTGACGCGGCGTTTGGCTTGTGCTAGCTCCTGCCCTTTTCCCGACGTGGCCATCTGTTGCTCGAGTTCGGGGATCCGGCGTTTGGCCTGGTTGAGCTCCTCGGTGCGTGCCACAAGATCTTCTCGAAGCTGCTTTGAATTCGTATGAGCATTCGTGATCTGGGTTGCGAGCTCAGTTTCCTTGGCATGGAGTTGGAGCACGAGCTCACCAATTCGTTGCTTGAGCTGTCGCTCGAGCTCCTCGATTTTTTGCGTGGCCTGCTGAAGCTGGGCCTTCGTCACGCTCAATTCGTCCTGAGAAGACTGCCGGTCTGAATCTTCTGCGGCCATCGCAACCGAGACGGTTCCGCAGAACATGAGGATGGATACAAATGTAGCGGCGGATAACTTGATGATCATGTCTCACTCACCAATAGAGAAGGTGCAGGATTCAGAATGAATTCGCGCTCCACGAAAGATAAAGAAAAAATGGAAGGCGATCCTATCGCCTTCGCAATTCGCTTTGCAACGGGGTGTGAGGGGTCATGATATCGGTTGAGCATCTCGACGCGACAGGAGATCGACATCGCCACGCTGCGAGTCAGAGAGTTTTTCTGTGTAAGGCCGGTTCGCCCGGTTCACGGCGCCGTGAAGGTCCGGCTTATGCGGGGCAAGAGGAACTGCCGAATGCTGCGCTGCTGGTAGTGAGGATATTAGGGAACGTCTCTCGACATTGACAATCTGGACTTCGAATAGTATCAGGGATCCTCACTGTAATGACATCACCATGTTGTCTCAGGGAAATTGACAACTTGTTCATGAGTAGGTCCACGATATTGAGACCGAATTCCGGTGACAAGTGATGTCTCGGATAGGCTTGGGCTCACCGTCTTGAATCTCATCGCTCGTCTCGCTAGACTTCGTCCCGCTCACGTCTTCCCGCATCTTTGGAGGTTCCTCAATGACGGTTCGCCCACTACTTCACGCGTTCATGGTCTTCGGCGCATTGATTTCAGCAGAGATGAGATCTTCGGAGGCAGCCGACCAACCGCAACAGATGAAAGCCATGTGTGAGAAAGGCACGGCGACAGCATGCAACGCTCTCGGATTGTTGCATATGAAAGGTGAGGGGGTGAAGCAAGATGACACTCGAGCTGCTGCTCTTTTCAAGAAAGCCTGTGATGGCGGCGATGTGGGTGGCTGCTCCAATCTTGGTGTGATGTATGCCGAGGGAATCGGGGTTTTACAGGACGACGCTCAAGCTGCCGCCTTCTCGAGAATAGGGTGTGATGGTGGAAGTATGAAGGGTTGCTACAACCTTGGCGTGATGTATGCCGAGGGAGTCGGGGCTCCACAGGACGATGTGCAAGCCGCCAGCTTCTATCGGAAGGCCTGTGACGGTGGAAATGCGAGAGGCTGCTACAACCTTGGCATCATGTATGCCGAAGGAACTGGAGTCCAATCGGATAACTTTCAAGCCGCCGACCTCTATCGGAAGGCCTGTGACGGCGGGAGTCTGAGGGGCTGCTCCAATCTCGGCGTGATGTATGCCCAGGGGACCGGGATCAAGCAGGACGACATGCGCGCCGCCACCCTCTACAGGAAGGCCTGTGACGCTGGGGATGCAAAGGGTTGTATTAATCTCGGCACGGTCTATCAAGTCGGACGAGGCGTCAAACAGGACGATGCCGAAGCACTCAGGTATTATGGGAAAGCATGCGATCTCAGAGAGCCCAAAGGCTGCGCACATTACGCAAAACTGAAGACGGGGAGACGGTGAGATGGTGCGGACTCGGTAGGCGCGGTCCGCATGATCGCGCGCGTCAGTCATGGTTGTGACCCGGTGTGTGTTGAAAGTGAGGTTGACGATGCGACGACTGCTCCTTGGTCTCTTACCCTTGCTTTTGGCTGGATGCCCAACGACGACGGCTATGCTGGTCGGAGCTCCGGCACTCCTCTCCAAATCCAAGTTCGATGAACGACGGACGGAAACCAAGCAGCAGATCGAAAAGGGACTGATTTCTAAAGAGGCCGGCGAAACAAGTTGCCGGCAGATGCTGAATACGGTCGATCGGAATCATGCAGCGCCACCGCCGGTAGATCCTGCCATCTGCGAATTTGGGTCGTTTGCCGATAAACTCCATGAACTCACCAGGTCGGTGGAGAGTGGCGCATTGACCTCGGATCTCTGGGTAGCTAAGTGTAAGCAACTGGCTGGGCAAACCTCTGGCAAAGATACTTGTCGGTACGACCCGTTCGCCGATCGGATTATCCAATGGCGGCGGTTTGTCCACGAAGGCAAGGCATCGAAGGAAGGGGCCGAGATGGACTGCCGCAACTATGTGCAGCAGGTTCGCCAACATCCGATCCCTGGTCCAGATATCAATGAGGAAGCCTGCAAGCTGTAGCAGGACGTTGATACAAGCCCCAGTTTCGTCCTCTTCCCCAAGAGGACCCTGTTTCGGTTGACCGATCGTGAGTGGTGAAGGTTGGCTTTCCTAATCGCCACAGGTCTCGTATCATTCCTTGCTCCTTTCATGAAGAGACTGATTCTTCTCGGTCGGCTCGGTTTGGTTCATCGTCTAGGGATTATGCAGTAACCGTCGGCACTCAGCGAGAATATAGACCGGCCTGGTATCCTTGCCCTTCTTGTCCGGGATGTGCCCGATGGCGGCTCCTGTCAGGACCATTCCAAGGGGACAGTTCCATTCAAACCAGTGCAGTTTGGTCAACGGGAGGGCAGTCGGGTATCGGGGAATCACATCGGTCTGGCCGAAGTAGTTGGCCGGATCCGCTTTCTTCCCCTGATCGAGCAGTGAAGCAGTGCCTCGTAGAAACGTAAAGCTAGCGAACGCTTGGCCGGCAAGTCCGGGGCCTTGCCAGTACTCTTTCAGCCCGTAGAGGAGGTACACGTCGGGAACGGTCGATTCCGACAGTGTGCCTTCGCGTTCGTAGTGGAATAGAAACGGGGTCTTAATCGCCGGTGAAGTCATCCCCCCCGAAGGCGTGAGATCCCGGCAGGAAAAGCGGAAGGATTGCCAGGTGCGGTAGTTGATTTCCTTCACAGACGCGCCAGATATAACGCCGTTTCGATAGAAGTCCAGACAGGATATGAACTCACTTTCTACGACTTTGTCCTTCACAAAGTCGATCTCGTTGCAAATGGTCCATGTATACCCAGAAATCGGGCTCGTCTTTGTGACTGGTCGGTTTTGTGGGAGACAGCCGGCCACGATGAGCTTGCGACTTTCGTTGTAGGTATATTGATCTTCGTTGGGGGCGAGAGGTGTCTTGTCGAGATAGTATCCCGGTATTTGATTGATGGTTGCCGTCACATCCGCTCCAGCCTGAGCCCAAAAGCCAGGAGCCAGGATCACTCCCTGGTGGTGATCGTAGTACTTTGTGGAGCCGGACTTCACGACATCGGACATGAGCAAGTCGTCAGCTGCATAGACTGTTGTTGCCACGGCACTGAGCATGAGGAGAAGCGGCCATGTTCGAGATGATGAGGTCATGATTTGTCCCTCCTGCACGTGACGTGCTTGGTGGCAGTCATGGCTTTCTCTGTGCCTTGGATCTGGGCCGAGCGGACTCCAGTTCCGAGATTTTCCCTTGGAGAGTCGCAATGGTCTTGTGTTGTTCGATGAGGTGAAGGGTCAGCTCTTCGACCTTCGCCAGAAGCTTCGTCTGCATCTGTCCGATATCGATCCCTTGCCCCTCCGCCTCGGTGGCGCTGGGAATATTCGGCAAGCGATGGTGGGTCTGAATAAAATGCTCAACTTCCGGTAAGCTCGTCAATCGGTATTCTGGATCGAATACATAATCGGCCCAGTCCTTGATGAGCTTGATGCGAACCTCTTCTGCGATTATTTTCCCACCGACGGCGAGCTTGTAGTCTGTCGGGAGACGATCGGTGAGGTTGTTAAGGCCTATGGCTACGCCACGACCGACTGCCAGGTCATATACCCCGTCGGGTACGATCTCCGATTTCCCGACAGCTCCTCCGATGTACACGCGCTTTGTGTCGATTTGAAACACGGTACTGGTCATGTCCCGAAAGGTTGAACGCGCGCTGAAAAGCAGATCATCGGTCGATCCACTCATGGGGCGTTTCAGGTCAAGCAAGGCGGTCTGGTTTTTGTCGGCCGGTCCTGACCCAATTGCCACGGGGCCTGGCCGAGCGATGGCCCCGTCCGACCCTGGCGCCCCATTCCACTGTTGCGCGTACGTCATCGTTTCGATGACGCTTGATAGCATGGCGACGGCCACAATCATCTGAAGACGACGGATAGTGAGCATGTGATCCTCCCTTGATCCAGAAATGTGTGGTTCAGAAATCGGTTTCTCTTCACGGGTGACGGAGTTAAGGCCATGCAGGTTTGTTGCCAGGTGGGAAGATGAACTTTTTGCATGCATGAGCAAGGCATCGTTCGGGCGATGTGGTGCACCCGGACTCTCAATGTATCCAAGTCGATACAGCTTGGTGACAGATCAGATACAGATTGCGTGATCTCCCCGCGTGTACTGGTACCTGAAAGTGCAGAAGGTGAGGGATAATTTGTTGCGTGAATGCTGTAGAGCGAGAGTCCACCAAGGAGTGAGATCGTTGTGTCCAAAATTCTCCCGTCGCGCTCTCTGCAATCCTATGGTACGTTGCCTTTCTCCATGGAGGAAACGGCATGATATTCAGACGACCAGAACTTGAAAAAGATAATCCGATTGCTCCTCAACCGTATATCGGCCCTCGAAGACGTCTGGCGATGGCTCGCGCGGCGGCATCTGGGGAATTGAGCGAAGTGGGCGATATGCGAGACACGTTGCAAACCTTGACGAAGGCAGCGTCTCGCTTTGTGAACAGCCTCCCGAAAGCGAGGAAAGCCGATACAGGGCTGAAGGCCTTGCGGGATGCGCTTGCGCAAGCCGAGCAAGTCCTCTCCGTGAAGACAGTTCTCTGACTTCAAGAGGCGTGACGGTTGAATGGGGTAGGCACGCTTGAGAATTATTCTGCGCCGCGAGTCAATGGCGAGAGCAACCCCGTATCTCTTTCGATACTACGGTCGAATTTTCCGATACACGGTGCTCTTGCCATCCTCTGGTATCTATTGCCCTGCTACTGCGTAGATAGCTGGAAAATAAGAAAAGATACATTTTGAACAACTGCGGTACAGGCCTTGCGCGAACGCAGGAGTTACCAGCTGCGTCTGTGAATGATCCTCAACTGTCAGGGGGAGTGTGATCATGGCCGATGCATGTTTCACCACCAATGGCAATGTACGGGCGATCGGATCCATCCGTCGTGGGGCAAACGGCCAACCTCAGTCACTGGAGGCTTCGATCCCGGATGGAGATACAACCGGGATTCATATCGAAGGGAATGGTTCGGTCCGCTTTCTTGGCGTGGATACGCCCGAGAAGAATTTCTCACTCGCCGGTTCCTCTGCACAGCGCCGCCTCGATTCGGCAGAATGGGAGGCCTATCTGACTGATCCGTTCCTCCCGCAGTTCGGACCCTTTGATCTCGATACCGATCTTGCGGACCATCTTCGCACCCGTTTTGGAGTCGGTGCCGGGATCAACCATCGTGTTCATGGCGACAATGCTGAGCGAGCGCTGATCGGGCTGATTCAAGCCGACATGAATGCACTGGGGCAGACCTCCAGTACATTCGGGTATTTTCTTTCCTTCTCCTTTGAGGTCTTCGATTCCTTTGGACGGTTCTTGGCATTTATCAACCGGCATCAGCCGAATGGAAACAGCCCGGGGCCACGTCCCCCGACCTACAACGAACGAATGCTCGAACAGGGGGCAGCCATGCCGTTCTTCGTATGGCCGAATATCGATCCGTTCCGCGAATCCCCATCGATGCTGGATGCGGTCATCGCGCCCGGCACTGCGAGTCAGGTCGCTGAGACAACCCCAGGGCTGCGCCGTGCGCGTGAATTGGTTTAACAAGCTCGTGCGAGCGGAATCGGCGTCTCCAATCCATCCAATCCCCTTCGCTTCGAGGCATTTGAGGTGCGCTACCTCGGGCGACGTGAAGCACCACTCGTGCGGTCATCGATTTGAGTCGGAATGACGATGGCATGCTACAACCGCAGCACTATTTCCCTATTCCTCATGCGGAAGACCGGCTGTTTATTCCTCCAACCTTCGTGACATTGTTCGTGTCGCGTGGGTGGCGTCTTGAAGGTTGGGCGTAACTAGCGCGGTATGGGGAAAGGTGCATAGCTGCCATAGATACTGATTAGGATTATGCCAAGTCGATTACTCCGTTTGAATCGATTTGGATACAGTTTGCTATCCATAATGATACAGACCTGCCGACTGGCTCTTTCTCTTATTCGCATGCGCTTCATAAGCCTCTGTATAGCCAGGAAGTCCTGTGACCATCCTAACAGGTATGAGGCTTGCTGTTACTGTTGGTAGTAACAGTAAGCCCAGTTTATGCTGGTGACTGGAGGACGAGGCGAATCCGCCAGGGGAAAGATGAGGAGGTGTCGCATGTCAGGAAAAAACATCGTCCTGTGTTCGGATGGAACAGGCAATACCGCCATCAAGGCGCGAGGGACCAACGTTTTTAAGCTGTACGAGGCCATCGACATTCAAGGACATAAGTACGATCAGAGCTTAACGCCGCAGGTCGCGTTTTATGACGATGGAGTGGGTACCTCGAGCTTGGCTCCAGTCAAGCTGATCGGTGGGGCGTTTGGTTACGGCTTTCGCAAGAACGTCAAGGATCTCTACACGGAGTTAATCCATGTCTATGAGCCTGGCGATCACATTTTCCTCTTCGGATTTAGCCGGGGTGCCTATACGGTCCGGGCTCTCTCGGGGCTTATTCAGTACTGCGGCATTTTAGACCTCAAGAAGGTGGACCATGAGGTACTCACAAATCGTGTGAATGAATGTTGGACTGCCTTTCGTCGAGAGGCGTTCCAGCGGGTGACCGAGACGGAGCGGCGTAAGAATCAACCGTTGTCCGATATGGCCAAGCAAGACCGCGCGCGGCGCGAAGCGTGTGGCGCTATTATCCACGATGAATATGTCCCTGATGGGGCGGTGACCATAGATTTTGTCGGAGTGTGGGATACGGTCGGGGCGGTCGGAATGCCGTTTGAGGAACTGCGCGCCCTGTTCAACTGGATCTATCCCATGCGGTTTTCTGAATTGACGCCAAGCAGCCGCATCACACGAGCCTGTCATGCCTTATCGATCGACGACGACCGCCGAACCTTCTACCCGGAATTGTGGAATGAGAAGGGGATTCCGGCGGCTCAAGTGGATCAGGTGTGGTTCGCAGGCGTGCATTCCAATGTGGGCGGCGGCTATGTGAAGCACAGCATGTCTCTCGTAGCCTTGGACTGGATGATGGCCGAGGCAGAACGATGCGGGCTGCGCTTTATTAAAGCTGATCGCGAATACGTGCACACACATCAGGATGTGCACGACGAGCTCTATGACGCCCGCGCGGGATTAGGTGTGTATTATCGTTGGGAGCCGCGCGACCTCGTCAAACTCTGTCACGCCCACAACATCGTTTGCCCGAAGGTCCACATCAGCGTATTCGAGCGTATCGCCAACGGAACCGGAAGGTATGCGCCGATCAACCTTCCCCACCACTATGAGGTGGTCCGGACGAACGATGAGCGGTCATGGCCGTCGGATCAGACTCTGTGGGCGATTGAAAGACAGGTGCCGCACGGTGCACATTCGGTCGCTGGTCCGCCGAAAAACGAATCGTTACTTGAGGGCATGGCTGGAACAGTCAGAAGTGGGAAAATGTCGTACTATACCTTCGTCGCGGCCTCGATACCAGCCGTCGGTTGGTGGCATGCGTTGCCACCGTTTCCACAGGTTGCCGAGGCTATTGCTCAATGGTGTTCGTATCCCAATCTCATCATTGGCGCCATCTATGCCTGTGTCGGGCTATTGGTATGGGGATGGTCCAAGCGAGTCGATGGGAGAATGGAGTCGGCGGCTCAGAACTATTGGCAACGCCGTCGGGAAGCGCTACGAACAATCTTCTCCGACAGCCAAATCCAACGAGGGTCTGAACCCGCACATGAGGCAGCATGAGTGGAGTGAGCCTGGACGGAATCGGCACATCTGCCGAAGGTAGTACATGAGTAGTCATGCGTTCGAGGGAACGGCTTGCGTAGCGCTGCGATGAACATGCGAAACCGGTGCTGGACTTCAGTGGTGGCTCTATTTCTCCTCCTGTCGCTTGTGGGCTGTGGGGCGATGCATGCGAGTCAGTGCGGCGGCGACGGCCGTCCGGCGATGATCAGTTACCTCGTGCCTAAAGAAAAACCCCATAGCGCGAACGCCATGGGGTTTTGAGTAGTTTAGCCCGTGACGAACTATCCCTGATACGCTTGTCCCAAAGCAGCAGACTCACCCTTCTTAGTCATGAGTTGGCCTGTAGCGCTGACGGCCTGCATAGTGATGGCGAAATGCTTGGCTGCATCACAGACGATGACGCAGAGCTCACAGCCCTTACAGCGATCGATAATAACTTCCGCAACCATCTTGTCAGTATTCAAGTCTAAACAATTTGCTTCCGGGCAATACATGATACAAAGTCGGCAGCCCTTTTTAGCTGTACACTTTTCATCGATAACCTGCGCTACGTTATACATACGAGTTGGTTCCTTCTTCTCTTAGGCGGCGACGGCCGGATTTCCGACGCGCAACTCAATCTTATTCTTTTCAGCCCATTCGCTAGCAATGTCATACGCCGCCTTGACAGTTGCCAAGTTCTTAGCCAACAGCATTTCCTTCTTGGCGAACTTTTTCTTGATGGCTTCGTCCAGTGATGCCGTTCCTCCGGAGGCCACAAACTTCTTTCCAAACCGCTCTTGGAGTGCGCCATCAAGGCCCTCCAGCGAGACGCATTTTGTAATGCCTGAAACGGAACCGATCATCGACATATTCGTCGATAGCTCAGTGCCAGCCACTTCAATAGCCAACTCGGTGCCAGGGATATAAAATACGGCGACGTTCAAGTCCTTGAGGCGCTCAACGTCCTCATCGGAGAGTAGCGGCTGGGCCGAATTAATGATGACGACGCCGCCTTCCTTCACACCCGAGTAAAAGGGCATGGTGTAGCTTTTGCCCATAGTGATGACTTGTGGATGGAAAACCTGGA
>NEWS02000008.1:19677-49653 GCA_002869845.2 Nitrospira sp. CG24B
ACTGTGCGCTCTTCTTCATGTCGTGAAACAACCGCAGTAGGGAACGATCCTGGGTGAGGATGCCGAATTGGCGGGATTCGACTTGAAGGCGGTTGAGTTCCGCATCGCGGATGGCGCTTGATACGGTGCCGGCTGCCCGGAGATCGCCAAGTTGTCGCTCCAGTTCCTGTAGGTGTCGACGAGCCTCCTGTTCCTGGCCCTGAGCTTCAGCGATTTGGAGCCGCAGTAAGTGTGTCGTTCTGGTCAACTCTTCCTGTTGGCCGGCCGAAAAAGCTATGGCCGCGTTAGCGGTGTCTAAATCTTCTTGAAGAGCTTCCGCTCGATCCTCATGCAGAACAAGGGCTTCTCTCACGGCAGCAGACTCTTGCTGGATGCGGATCATGTCACGTTCCAGCAAGATCAGACGTTGGCTTGCCGTCAGATTCACCCACAGGGCTGTGCCGATGAAGACAGAGAATGAGGCGGCGAGCGGGGTGGCGATTGGCATCAGGAGCGATGCCCAGCTCAACATCGCGGTGGATAGTACCCCATACCCAACAACGACGGCACCGGCAAGCACGAGGCCCATCATCCCACGAAACTGTAAGAGGCTCCAGGCAGCCAGTGAGGCGAGCACGATGGTGACGGTGAAGCGGCCGAACCAGCCGAGTGAGTCGATCCGTTCATGGTTGAGGAAGGCATTCACGACATGGAGGTGGGCGGTCAAACCGTCGACTGTGGAGTTGGAAGGTAAGAGCCATGTCTCCGAGCCTCCAGGGCTTGATCGGATCACCACGGCTTTGTCCTTGAACCAGGAGGCCAACAATGGCTCATCGTGACGCTCGACGGCATTCCAAACTGATGATAAGGGAATCGGCTGAAGGGCCGTCAGCGATCCGTCGCCGACGATGTTGATCAGCACGTCGGCATCCGAGTGGCTCGAAAGAGACTGTGGGAGTGTGGCGGTGTGTCGGTGAAAGATCTCGGACAGGATCGAACCGAAAGCCGGAACGGTTTGAGTTCCGATTCTGATAGACGGTGGAATGTGACGGGATATGTGATCGAGATCACTCGTGACTGTGATGTGTCCATAGATTGCGGCGTCAGACTGAAGGAGTGAGTCAGGATTCTGAATCAGGACAACGGGAGATGCCGTACGAAGCGCTTCAAGAAAGAGCGCATCGCTCGCAGCTCCCCCAAGTTGAGCAGGGCTCGCGTAGTCCAGGCGATGGTCCATGCCGATGACTGCAGCGCCGGCCTCATGGATCGTCACAATCAACTGAGCGAGGATGCCACGATCCCAAAGACCCCTCCCGAAGCGTTCTTCACTGGCTACGTCGCGAGTCACGATGGTCAGCGAGGGGCTCACCTGGGCGGTCGTGCGGTGGCGAAGCCAGGTGTCGTAGACGGTGTAATCCAGCGCCGTCAAGGTAGCTGGAGCGGCGGACCACAGCATCGCCGATAGGAGCGTAGTCAGTACACCAATACCCAACGCTTGTAGCGGAAGCGACGCGATGAATAGGCGCCAGAATTTCTGCCGGTCCAGCATACGACTAGTTGAGCCCTAGCTCATCGAACAAGGATTGTGTGTCTTGTTTCGGGAGACCTTTGAGGAAAGCCTTCGCTTTTGGAATGTTGGTCTCGAGGCCGAGCCCCTTGGCATAGATGCGAGTCAGGATTTTCTTCGCCGGGGTGAAGCCGTCAGCAGAAGTCGATTCAAAACAGCTCAGAATGGTCTTGTCGAACGGTTTCAAATACTGGTCCCATCCGGCTTCGTAGAGTGTGGCAAGTTCGGCATGCGCCTCTTCGCTCAACGCGAAACACTCTCTCAAAAGTATTGGAATCGCATCTTCTGCACGGTTCTGTTCGCGAAGGACCTTTCCTAACGATTGCGGTTCACTCGGGCGACTGATATCAGGAAAGTCGTTCCAAAGCGTGTTGCGGTAGATCTGCAAGGCGCTTTGTAATTCCACGCGTCGCTGTTTTGTCGATTCAGAGGACAGCGCCTGGCGCCGCACCTTGGACAACGAGTTGGCGGCGGTTTGCTGGCCAAGGTCGGCTGCCTGCATCCACCAAAAAATCGCCAAACCGAGGTTTTTCTCGACGCCCTGTCCGGTTTGGTAGGCATTGCCGAGGAACAACCGGGCCTGGGGTACTCCACCAGCCGCTGCCGTTTCTAGATGTTGCGCGGCTTCTCGTGTGCGTCCAGTCACTCTCAGCAACAGGGCAAGTCGGTAGTGTGCGTCAGGGAAAAGAGGGCGCAGCCCAAGCGTTCGTCGATAGGACTCAATCGCGGCCGTCACATTGCCGAGTGAGTACTGTACGCTTCCAAGGCTGTAGTGCGCATGGGATAGGTCCGGTTCCAGTCGGATGGCTTCTCCCAGAGCGGAAGCGGCGGCCCGCCATTCTTGTTTTGCCATGAGCATGAGGCCAAGCTGGAGATGGGCGTTTCCATCATCCGGTTGCAATGTAATAGCCGCCCGACATTCTTCAACGGCGGCATCCAGATCGCCGACACGAAGAAGGGCTCCGGCGAGTTGTAGCCGGTAGTCTGGGTCGTTCGGTAAGAGACGGACTGTTCGACGCAATGAAGCAATCTCTGTCATCGCATCGGCTGGCTCGTTGAATCCTAGTCCGGAAATTGACCCAGAGGCTTCGGATGATTCGGAGGGATTGTGTTCACTCGGTGAATGAGAACGGGCGAGAGACGAAGAGCAAACAGTTGCGGCGACAGTGAGGACCAACAGTATGGATCTGGGACGCATCAGAAAAGTTTCACGCCTCGACTGAGAGCCATGATGGTGTTCAATTATATCATCTGCGCGGGGGATGCGGGACGAACGAGTTTACCAGGCCAGGCGAAGAGGGTGCGCTAGACGGTTGATAGCTTCATGAAGCGCGGTTCCCGTCAGAAGAAGGGGGTTGTGCGGTACTCGCCATACTGGTTCCAGCGGGGCAGGATCGCCCGCGAGACGGGGAATGATATGCCAATGGATATGCGGGAGTTGGTTGCCGAGGAGTTCGTAGTTCATTTTCTTCGCTTGGTGGACTGTGGCTGAGATCTCAGCGACTCGGTTGACCTCTTCGATCAGTTGAGAACGTTCGGTGAGTGCTAGTTGGAATAACTCGGTCGCATGACGTTGAAACACGACGACGGCCCAGCCGGGGAAGAACTGGTCATCGTGGAGATAGACCTTCGATAATCCGAGGTCTGCGATGAAATGGTCCTGTCTCGGCCAGGTTCCTTGGCAGGCCATGCATGGTGCGTCCGTCACGGTTGATTGGCCTTACGCCACTCTTCTTCCGTCAACACACCTTTTTTGATCAGCAGCTGAATCAGCTTATCGACGGCATTGCGACTGGTGGCGGTCGACGGTCCAAGAGACGGAGATGTAGGAGATAGAGGGGACTCCACACGCTTCGCCTCCGGAGGGGGCCGCTTCTGTCCCAGCACTTTGAACGAAGGAGTGAAGACCGCCACGTAATCCCGATTCCTGATTCGGACCACGGCGGGCAGACTATCGGTTTGCGGGACGAGGTCGGGGGAAGTCCCAGCCGGAATGCGGAAATATGGCTTCCCATCGTCTGTCTGGCCATCTTGGTCCAGCACGTCGAATCGTTTCAGGAAGGATTCTCCCGTCAGCCCCTCTCGGTCTTCGCCGGCCAAGTTGGTAATCTTGTCCAGCACGATGATCAGTGAGTCCCCGATGATTGCGTCCGGCGAGAGGTTCCTGACACTCACGTCGTAGCGATATTCGCTGGTGAAGTTGTCGCGACTTTTCAAGGTCACGATGGCCTGTAGGCGTCCGGTCAAATCGGTCACAGGGTCCGGTGATGCGGCGAATCCGTACAGCGGCTCTGTGGCGATGGCTGAAGCCGCCGCGAGACACCATGGTCGTACCCAGCTCATCATCTGAATGTCCTCATATGCGCACTATGGGTGAGCATAGCAAAGTCCGTGGGCAAAGTCCGTAGGATTGGAGCGAGCCGATTCTCTCGGGTCGCCTTGACACACTGTTTCGGCCGACGATATTCTCGCCACGGTCTGCTTGGTCGTTCAGCTCGAACATGTGAACTATGGCTTTATCTGATTCTCGTCGACTGAAACCTCTGGAAGTCTCCCGTCCTCTCGCGAAGGCCCTCATGACACTCTATGATTATCCGCACCCCCATCGACCTGGACGCACCATCCGCGGTTACGATCGGCCCCACGCCGTGCGAACGGCGAAGATGTGTGTGACCGTGGCCGACCGCCTCGGACATCCACGTGATCGGGTCCGGCTCTATCACGTTGCCTGCCTGCTGCATGACCTGGGCCGCGCCGGCCTCGATCGGCAACTCTTTGGAACTATTTGGTCTTGGGCCAAGCAACGGGGTATTCCGACGAGGCCTCGTGAATGGCGCGCCCTTCACCCGAGGACGATGTATGGCCGGGAGACAGAAGCCTTCGTGTCGTTGTATGGCCAGGATCTGATCGCCTCCGGCGTGGCCATGGACTCATGGGCTGTCGAGCAGATCGAAATGCGGTTGGGCTATGCGCGGCGTTTAGCCAGGCGATTGCGTGCGGTGAAGCCGACGTTGAAGACACTGGGTGTCGAGTGGACACCTTGGATGCAACAGGTGATGCTGTATTACTACTACCCGGAACGGCTGGCGAAGGCGACGGTATGGGTGCGGCAATTGGCGGAGATTCTTGTCGCCTGCGAACAGTTTGAAGCCTACAGCAATCAGCGCCGGGGACGTGATTATTATGCTCGGAAAAAAGAAAGCTTGTCGGACGCCTTTGCGTATCTCGATAAGCTAGGGCAAGAAGGTATTTTGAGCAGCCAGGTCTTGAGCGCCGTAAGGGCGTTGACAGCAGAAGGGGTGTTCGACCAGATTTTGGAAGAAGCGCGTGGCGAGCCGCTGGCCCGAAGCGAGCGCCGCTACCTTCGTAGCCTCACTGGTTGGAGAAAAGGATGAGTGTCCATACCGTTTTGCTGACGATTCGCATGGAAGGTGAGACGCAGGTCAACAACATCACGACATCCGTTGCCGATGCGTTGGCTGGTTCTACCCTCAAAGCTGGAATCGTGACGGTCTTCGTCAAACACACCACCGCCTCCGTCATGATTATTGAGGATGAACCGGGGATTCGCGCAGACACGAAAACGTTTTGGGATCGTCTCGTTCCTCCTGACTCTCAGTGGCAGCACAACATGGTCAATCCTGGTGAAGACAATGGCCACAGCCATCTTCGAGGGCAACTCCAGGGGCCGTCCATCACCATTCCGTTTGCGGCCGGTGCGCTTCTGCTCGGCACCTGGCAGCAAATTGTGCTAGTGGATTTCGATACCCGTGCCAGAATGCGTGAACTCGTCGTGCAGGTCCTGGGTGAATAGCCTCGTCAGATCTCTGACATTTTTCCTGGTTGCGGCAACGCTGTATTCACCGATCCATGCTGCCGAGTGGGGCAAGCCGTTGGGTGCCGTCTATGACGGCCCTGAAGGGAAACCACGCCCGCTGACGCCCCCTCCACCGGAGCTGAGTGCCGATGAACGGGCGACCATCGCGGTGTTTGAACGGGCGACCAAGTCTGTTGTGTTCATTGCCAACACGGCGATACAGCAAGATATCTGGTCTCTGGATGTCATGGAAGTGCCGCAGGGGTCGGGGTCTGGTTTTATATGGAGCAAACAAGGCCATATCGTCACCAATTTTCATGTGATCTATGGGGCCAGCTCAATCAAGGTCACATTGGGCGATCGGAGCGAATACGAGGCGAGACTGGTCGGCGCCGATCCCGATCACGATCTGGCCGTGTTGCAAATTCAATTGCCTGATGGTCATGCGGAGCCGCTGGCGATTGGTTCCTCGCATGATCTGCGGGTGGGGCAGAAGGTGTTGGCCATCGGGAATCCGTTCGGGCTGGATCATACCTTGACGACCGGAGTCGTGAGTGCGTTGGGACGAACCATCAAATCCATGTCGAATCGGACGATTGAGGGTGTAATCCAGACCGATGCGGCGATCAATCCCGGCAATTCAGGTGGTCCGCTTCTGGATGGAGCTGGTCGATTGATCGGCGTGAATACGCAAATCGTGAGTCCGAGCGGGGCCTACGCCGGGATTGGGTTCGCCGTTCCCGTGGATACGGTGAACCGCATCGTTCCGGAGCTCATCAAGCACGGTAAGCTCATCCGTCCAGGGTTAGGCGTCTCTCTCGTGCCCGACGCGATGGCGAAGCGATGGGGGATTAAGGGGGTCATCATCGGCAAGGTGACGCGCGGCGGTGCGGCCGATCGTGCAGGGCTCAAGGGGGCGCGTGAAACCATGATGGGGCAGGTCCAACTCGGCGACATCATTGTCTCAGCCGCCGGAAAGCCCGTAGCCACCATTGATGACCTGATGGATGTGATGGAAGCGCACAAGGTTGGTGAGCAGGTGAGCGTGGAGATTCTGCGAGGGAACCGGCGTGAAAAGGTTTCGGTGGTCCTCCAGGCTGTCAATTAGTGAACCGGTAATTCAAAGTGCGCGTATGGTAGGATCATGCGGTGCCGTCTTGTGGAGGCCCTCCCATGAGTGATCGTAGAACTTCTGAACAGGATGAACCCAACAATCGGAACGATGACCCGTCGTTGAAGACGGGGACTGATCCGCTCGAATTGATTGAGCAATGTCTGGCCTCATTCCCAGAGGGAGATGCTCGGCAGAAGCTGCTGTATAAGCTGCGTCATGCGGTGACGCTGTCTCAAGCCGCCCATCAACAACGCGAACTGGAATTCAAGAAAGTCGGCGAGGTCGTTGCCAAACTGACGGCACCGGCTAATCGAATCGGTATCTTGCTGGATGTCCCAGGTGCGGGACTCGCCCGCATCGTCGTCGGTGGGGCTGAGTATTATGCCAATGTGGACCCCCGTGTCTCCGAGACGGATCTGAAGATCGGAAGTCAGATTCTGGTCAACGAAGCCTACGCAGTGATCAAGACGCTCGGGTACGATCGGAATGGGCCCATTTTGAAGCTGACTGAGGCCATGCTTGACGGGCGATTGCGGTTTGAGCAGGAGATGGGCCGGCAATCGTTGATTCTACAGAGGTCGACCGATCTCGTTGGCGTGGAGCTCAAGGCAGGTGATGAGATCCGCATCGATCCTAGCCACCGTGTGGCGATCGAGAAATTGGGCGATCGCAAAGCAAGCCGGCATGTCCTTGACGAAACCCCGAACATTACTTGGGAGCAGATCGGCGGACAGAACGAGGCGATTGCTGCCATTCGAAAGGCGATTGAGTATCCACTACTTCATGCCAAGACCTTTGAACAGTTCAAGTTTTCCCAACCCAAGGGTTTTCTTCTCTACGGGCCGCCCGGATGCGGGAAGACCCTTATCGGGCAAGCGGCCGCCGGTAGCTTGGCCAAGCTGGTCAGCGAATCCAAGCCAGAGCACCAGCCCGATGGGGACAAGCGTCCGCCGGTGACAGGCGGAGCATTCCTGCATGTAAAAGGGCCTGAAATCCTCAACATGTGGCTGGGGGAATCGGAACGGATGGTTCGTGACCTCTTCGAGCAAGCAAGGGCGAGACGCCGGGACGGCGCTTTGCCGTTTATCTTCATCGACGAAGCGGAGTCGATTTTGGGAACGCGACGCGCCATGCGTTCCTTCAATATCTCGAACACGCTCGTGCCGATGTTCTGCAGCGAAATGGACGGGATCGAGTCGCTGCACGACGTCGTCATCATCCTGGCGTCTAACCGCCCTGACTTGATCGATCCGGCGGTGCTGCGCCCAGGCCGCATTGATCGGAAAATCAAAGTCAGCCGGCCGAGCAGGGATGCTGCAGCTGACATTATGAGGGTCTATTTAACAGTGGATCTGCCGCTGGATCCGGCGTTGGTCCAGGAACGAGGCGGTGAGCACGTGCGAGCGGTGGCCTCGCTCGTAGAAGACATCATCGAGTCCATCTTCCGTCGAACGGAGGATAATCGGCTGCTGTCGATCAGGCTCAGGAGCGGGCAACACAAGGTGCTATACCGGGGGGATTTGGTGAGCGGAGCCATCTTGGCGTCGATTGTTCAGCGTGCCAAGGAAAAGGCGATCGACCGTACGGTCCAGTCGGGGCAGCCGTCTGGCTTGCAGACCAAAGACTTCTTGGATTCCGTCTCAGAGGAATTTCGAGAGGGTGACATGTTGCCGCCGGACGATGCAGCAGAGGAGTGGCTGAAGCTGCTGGATCATCACCCGGAACAGGTTGTTGGGGTTTCGTCGTTCCGGCGTGGGCGTCAGACCGAAGAACGCCTGGTCAATCAGATCATTTGAGGAAAGGCTGATAGGTACACGCTGGCAAAACATAGGTGATTTGAGCCTGTCAGCTGATGATTATGCGTCTTTTTGGCATCGAAACCGAATACGGGATTACGAGGGATGATGTACCGGAGGTGGATCCGGTCGTCGAGTCGATGGAATTGGTGCGAGCACATCTCGCCGCCTCCTTCGAACGGCGTTGGGACTATACCGGTGAGGACCCGCATGAGGATGCTCGTGGTTTTCGTGTCTCAGGCTTGCAGCAGGATCGAGAGGAAGATGAGTTTTCACAACGCGATGCCCATCGCCCCTTTTCGTTCCATGACATGAAGAGTGACCTTGTGTTGCCGAACGGCGCGCGATTCTACAACGATCATACGCATCCGGAATATTCGACGCCTGAGTGCCGAACACTTCGAGACCTGCTGGCTCAGGATCGCGCGGGGGAGCGTATCGTTCTCCGCGCTGCCCAACGACGTAATCGGACACTTGGCGGCCCGCATCTCCGGCTGTACAAGAACAACACAGATTTCCACGGCCACAGTTATGGCTGTCACGACAACTATCTTGTCTCGCGGGCCGTGCCCTTCCCGGCTCTCGTTACCGGCTTGATGCCCTTCTTAGTGAGCCGACAGGTCATTGCCGGTGCGGGGAAGGTCGGGACCGAGGCGCAGGAGTCCGGGCATGTTCCCGGAGCGTATCAGCTCTCTCAACGCGCCGACTTTATGGAGGCGGAGTTGGGCGTCGATACGATGCATAACCGACCGATTCTCAACACCAGAGATGAGCCTCATGCGGATCGTGAGAAGTATCGGCGGCTCCATCTCATCATCGGCGACGCCAACATGTGCGAGTATGCGACGGCGCTCAAGGTCGGGACGACCAGGCTCGTGCTCGATCTCATCGAGCGAGGGGCTGCGCCTGATCTTGATTTGGATCAGCCTGTGGCCGCCGTGAAACAGGTGTCACGCGATCCGGACCTGAAAGCAGTGGTTCGTCTCAAAAATGGACAGAGGCTTTCTGCCGTGGAACTTCAAGCGCATTACTATGAGGCGGCACGCCGCGAGTTGGCCGGATCAGACGAAGAGTCGGATTGGTTATTGAATGAGTGGAGTAATACCTTGCGTCTCTTGTCGCAAGACCGTTCACAGTTAGTGGGGAAGCTCGATTGGATCACGAAACAGTGGTTGCTCGAGACGTTTCTACGAGAAGAGCGGCTCGGCTGGGATGATCCCTGGTTGGCCAGCTTGGACTTGGAGTATCACAATATCAATCCTGAACAAGGGCTGTACCTAGGATTGGAAGCCGAGGGGAAAGCTTGGCGGATGACGACCGACGAGACAATTGACGAGGCGATTCAGAATGGTCCAAGCGATACCCGTGGCGGGCTGCGCGGGCTCTGCGTACAGCGTTTTCCTGATCAGATTCAATCGATGCAATGGGAACGGATTCAGTTCGTAGGAAGGTTGCGCGCGCACAGTCTGGAGATGGGAGATCTCTTTGATCCACAGGAAGTCCGACGATGCATGGATGTCTTCCAGTGTGCCCATTCACCGGCTGATGCGCTGGCAACATGGCGACACAGGAAGGATGGTGAGGCATGACACACGGTATGATGCCGGAACGACGCGAGGGGCCAGTTGATCCTATGCCGAAGTCGCCAAGTCCACAGGAAGAAGGCGGCGGGCCGCGACGCCCGGATACGGGATCGCCCGAGAAGGATAGCCTCATGAAGCGGATGCGCAAGGTCGATCCCAAACAGGCAGAGCGGTATCGGCAGCGGACGGGCGAATAAGCGTGAGGGGTAAGGGGTTAGGCGATAGGTGTGAGAATGGGGAGAAAGCTCTCCTCGCCATGTACCGCTTATTGGAGCGGAGCGACATATGAGTTTGCAGAGTGATTTTTATCAGCTGTTGAAAGAACAAGGGTATGTGTTTGGCGTGCTGGGGCAGGCTGCGCGTGGGCAGGAACTGACTACGGCTACGACGATCCTCGCGTTCAAGTACCGCGATGGGGTATTGGTCGCCGGGGATCGGCGTGCGACCGCCGGCAATATGGTGATGTACGACCGCACTGACAAGGTGTTGGAGATCGATCGGCATAGTGTCATGGCGATCGCCGGAGTACCAGCAACGGCGTATGAAATGGCGCGCATCCTTGAACATTCGTTCAAGTATTTTCGGCGGACACAGCTTCAGGAACTCAGTTTTGAGGGGAAACTCAGAGCCCTCTCAAAGTTGCTGAAAGACAACGTCCCGGCGGCGTTGGCGGGGACGGGTGCTGTGGTGCCGATCTTTGCCGGGTACGACTTCGAGCAGGAAGCGGCAAAGATCTATTTTTACGACATCCTCGGCGCGGAGTTCGAAGGAGTGGACTATGCAGTATCCGGATCCGGTTCACCGACCATTCGCGGAATCCTACATTATGTGAATACATGGGGCGAACAGCCGCTGAGCGCGATGCCGGAAGAGCAGGCGACCGTTCAGGCATTGCGACTGTTGACGAGTGCCGCGGAATTCGACAGCGCGACCGGAGGAGTGAACCGAGAAGCTGGTCTCTATCCGGTGATCAAATTCATCACCGCCTCCGGTGTGCGCACGATGCCGGACGCGCAATTGAAGCCCTTGTTCGAGGCAAAGGTCAGCCGCCATGTATGAAGAACCATATAAGTGGGTCGAAGCAGTTGGCAATCGTCGGACCTATCTCGATGAGCAGTTTAAGGAGGGGGCCCCTGTTGTCGGTGTCACGTGTGAGCGCGGCATTCTGCTCATGACGATGAGCAAGGGCACACCCAAGTTATACGAGATTTATGATCGTCTAGGCCTGGGGGGGATGGGCCATCCGGCTGATCTTGAGAAGCTGCGATTCAATCTGTTGGAGATGGCTCACGTCGAAGGATTCAATCGCTCAGCCTCCGATGTGACTGGAGGCCGTCTGGTGAAGTACGGGATGGCGCCGGCAATCAAACAGGCATTTGAAGAGGTATTCAAGGCCCCTTTTATCGTGAAAATCTTGCTGGCAGAGCTCGGACAGAAAGCCGGGAAAGACGGGTTCTTGACGATCAACTACGACGGGACGTTTGAGGAAAAGAGCCAGTATGCAGTGCTTGCCGCGACGTCGGCGATCGAACAGAAGATGGCGGGATATCTCCGAGAACAGTCCATTGCGTCTCTTGAGGGTGCTGTCGATGCGGCGATTCGCACGTGGGCGGTCGGTGATCGAGCGCAGCGACGAGCCCTGGACGAGGGAGAAGGTCATGACGAGGCGAGGACCAGCCCTGATCAGCTAGCGATGGATACTGAGACACTCTATGCCTATCTGAGGCGATGTATTGCTGAAAAGACGGTCGAATGTGCCTTGCTTGATCGCCATGTGCAAGGACCCTCCAAATATCGAGCCCTTGGGGTTGATGAACTGAAAGCACTGCTCCCCAATGAGCTGAGCCCATTACTCTCGTAATAGCATGTTGAATCGTATCTTCGGTTTAGAGACTGAATACGGACTCTTGATCCACGAGGATCGACCGGACCATTCTCCGACGTGGTTTGCGCAGAAGATTCGTGATCATCTGTTCCAGGTTCAGCGGCGCGGCGTGCTGGATTTGCACCATCGAGGGCATGATGAGCCTCCTGGCAATGGGGGATTTCTGACCAACGCCGGACGAATGTATTTGGACATGGGGCACTTGGAGTATGCTTCACCGGAATGTCATTCTCTCATGGATGTCGTGGCGTCAGACCGTGCCGGGGATCTTTTGTTGCAGCGAACGATCGGAGCTCTCGAGTTTTCTGATCAGGTGTCGTTGATCAAGAACAACATCGATCATGAGACGGATGCGACCTTCGGTTCGCATGAGAATTACCTGGTGTCTCGACGGTTTCCTTTTTCGAGACGCGGGATGGTTCCGCTCGTGACGTTTCTTGTGACCAGGCAGATTTTTACCGGCTCTGGGCGTGTCGGTTCCGCAGCCCCACAAGACGCCTGGATTCAGGTGGATCGGTTACTTGTTCCACGTTCGAGTTTTGGTGGGCAGCATGTATCAGAGTTGCCCTTTCAAATTTCTCAACGTGCCGATTATATCGTGAACGATTTTTTCGAATGGGTGCAGCACAATCGGGCGATTGTGAATACCAGGGATGAACCGTTGGCGGACCCCAATCAATACCGACGGATTCATCTGCTGCTGGGCGATTCCAATATGGCTGAATATGCGACAGCATTGAAGCTGGGTACGACCGGGCTGGTGCTGCAGCTGATTGAGGAGGGACATGCGCCTCAAGAATTGGAAATCGACGAACCGGTGGAAGCGCTTCAAGAGATTTCACAAGATCAAGAACGGCGCTGGTTGGTCCGATTACAGTCTCACAAGATGATGTCGGCTGTGGATATTCAGGAACGATTTCTCGACTGTGCCGTTCGGCATTATAGCGGGCAGGATGAAGAAACTGATTGGGTTCTTGCCCAATGGGCATCAGTGCTCCATGATCTGCGCGGCGATTATCAGCAGCTCGTCGGGCGTGTCGATTGGGCGTCCAAGCTGTGGTTGCTGGACTGCTTCCGAGAAGCGGAACATGTCGAGTGGACTGATCCTCTGCTGAAGAGTTTAGACTTGGAGTATCACAATTTGAATCCGGCGAAGGGGCTGTATCACGGATTATTGGAGGAGGGGCGTGTTCCTCGTGTGACGACGGATCGCCTCATTGATCTCGCGATGGACACCGCACCCAAAAACACGCGTGCCTATGGCCGCAGTGAGCTGGTTAGATATCTTCTGAGTGAGCGGCCCGCTTCAGTGGCGGATCAGCTTCCAGCCTCTGATGGCTTGTTCCCTGCCTATGTCATCAATTGGTCCATCTTCCAAGTGCGGGGGCGCGCCCCGTTTCCTATGCCGGACCCGTTTAAGACCTATCTGGAAGATGTGCGGACACACCTCGACAGCGTGATCGTCTAAGCTGATCAGATTCATGAATGACGGTTTGTTTCTCAGTCGGAATCCCCTCGTGCTAAGCTTTGGCACATACGGTGAACGGTGAATACCGACGGTTAGGCTGCATGAGGGGTTGGGTTATGGGGGCTAGACGATGGATGATGGAATATGGCGTCGCTCTGGTTCTAGCATTTCTTTTTGCGCTGATCCTTGGACAGGTGTCGTTGTTTCGAGAAAGCTCGCTGGGAAAACTTCGGGCGTCAGACCTTGTCCAATTCGTGGGCTACAGTGGCTCAGTGGTGATCGGGTGGCTGGGTGCCAGAGCGTTGGCGAGAAATCCGCCGGTGGAATGGAAGTGGATGGTACCGTTTCAAGGTCTGGTCGTGCCTTGCGCGACGCTGCTCGCAATTACCATTGCGTACGGTGTGCTACTCTTTGCGCTCGATCCGTTTCTTGGGAAATTAGGCAAGGCGATTTACAACTGGGTCTTCATCGTGGCTATCGTTGCCGATAGTATCTGGCTCATCCTCAGCTGGGTCTGGAAGTGTGCTCCGCTCGTTGCAGCCATGGAGTCTCCCAAACTTCGCAAAGCTGCGTAGGCATTCTGCTCAGGGACTAAGCTTGCGCAGCGTCCGTCATAGTCGACTCAGCAAAAAGTCTACGATCCGGTTTTCCGCCCAGTACGGATCTTCTCCATTTTGGCCTCTGTGAAAAAACCCGCAATGGCCTCCATAGCGAGGCGCGGCCACACGTATATGTGGGTGCCGCTGAATGGTTGGTACGGTAAACATCGAGTAGGGAATAAACGGATCGTCTTGTGCCGTAATGATGAGCGTAGGAACCGAGATGGCATTGAGCACATGGCGCGCGCCCGCTCTGTTGTAGTAATCGGCACCGTCTCGATAGCCTCCGTCGTGAGCGGTGTAGCGATCATCAAATTCGCTGATTGTGGCGATCTGATCGAGTTGGGAAAGATCCCATTTCCCAGGCAATAGCGCCGCCTTTTTTCGCAGCCTCGACTTCAAGCGAGTCAGAAAGTGGCGATGATAGATGAAGTTGCGAGGCTCCTCTAATGCACGAGCGCAAGCGGTCGGATTGATATTAGGGCATACTGCTGCCACCCCGGCGAGGGCGGGCTCGGTCTGGCCCAGCTCGCCGGCTGCTTTCAGGACGAGATTCCCGCCCATGGAATATCCGATCAACCATATGCGGTTGAGCCCATCGCGGTGTGCTAGTTCATTGATGATCATGCGGTAGTCTCCACTCAAGCCGCTGTTATACAGAGTCGGAGTGAGATGCTCGGTTCCACCACATGTTCGTTGATTCATGCGAATGACGTTGAAGCCGGCCCGATAGGCCTTTGCCGTAATGCCGCGCATGTATCGCGACTCGCTGCAGCCTTCAAGACCGTGAACCAGGACTGCTGTGGGAGACGCCATGCGATCGCCTTGCCAATGACAGAATCCCTGAAGCTGGGTCTGTGGCTCAACGGGAAAAAGTCGAGCCTCCTGTGGCAATCCCGCCAAGGATGTGTCTCGGGGCACGTAGCGAGGGGCGAGGGTCATGAGATGTGCGTTCCGGAGGAGAATCGGAGGCTGAAATGACGAGGCGATATCAAGTTTGTTGGAATTGGTTGTCATGTCAAGTATGCGATGCGGAGAACTAGAATGGGCTCCTGATGGCTGTGCGGTTCAAGTCTAAGACCTCACGGAAAAAACATTCAATGCAAAACCATAGGATCATTGTCAAGGAGGAATCATGCAGACGGTGGTCCCGTAAGATCTTGGTTGAGTGATTGTAGACTCTCTCAATCTGCTCAAATCTCGAGATGAAATTGTTACTTATCCTGATTCGGTAAGAGAGGAGACCTGGAGCAGGGTGGTGGCTCCCCGGGCAGGACTCGAACCTGCGACCAGCCGGTTAACAGCCGGCTGCTCTACCAACTGAGCTACCGGGGAACAGAGATTTCAATCAAAGCGAGTTGTATTTTAGCAAAACTTTTCCAGGAATAGGGAGATTTTTTAGACGTCGAAATCTTCAGTCTCGTCTTCGTCGGAAGAAGCGTCTGTGTTGCCTTTAGCGACAGCGGCGTAATGTTTGGCCCATGTCAGATAGAGGTTACCGCTATCACGCATTGTGTCTGCCGCTTTGATCAGCTTGTCCACAAGCTCAGGGTCTTTGCCCGTCGCTTGAATGATCGCTGCCTGCCGTTCGATGGCTTTGGGGTATTGGGTGATCAAGCCAGAAATCTCGCTGAGCAACTCATCGATCATATTGTCCTCGTGTTCCATCGGTTACCTCGTGCCTAAAGAAAAACCCCATAGCGCGAACGCCATGGGGTTTTGAGAAGTTTAGCCCGTGCGAACTATCCCTGATACGCTTGTCCCAAAGCCGCAGACTCACCTTTATTGGACATGAGCTGCCCGGTGGCAGTAACGGCTTGCATAGTGATGGCATTGTGCTTGGCTGCGTCACAGACGATCACACAGAGTTCACAGCCCTTACAGCGGTCGATGATCACTTCTGCCACCATCTTGCTCGAATTGAGATCAAGGGTGTTGGCCTCAGGGCAATACATGATGCAGAGCCGACATCCCTTTTTGGCTACGCACTTTTCGTCAATGACTTGAGCTACGTTATACATGCAAGCTGGTTCCTTCTCTCTCGTTAAGCCGCCACGGCAGGATTGCCGACTCGCAGCTCATACTGATTCTTCTCGGCCCACGCGCTAGCGATGTCATACGCCGCCTTCACGGTTGCCAGGTTCTTGGCCAGCAACATTTCTTTCTTGGCGAATTTCTTCTTGATCGCTTCATCCAAGGAGGCGGTTCCACCGGAGGCGACGAACTTCTTTCCGAAGCGTTCCTGTAAGGCGCCATCCAGACCTTCCATTGAGACGCACTTGGTGATGCCCGCGACTGATCCGATCATCGACATATTCGTCGATAACTCAGTGCCGGCCACCTCGATCGCGAGTTCGGTCCCTGCAATATAAAATACTTTTACGTTCAGATCATTGAGCCGTTCAATATCATCGGCCGATAGAAGCTCTTGATTAGAGTTGATAACCACGAGGCCGCCTTCTTTCACGCCAGAATAGAAGGGCATGGTGTAGCTTTTGCCCATAGTGATGACTTGTGGATGGAAAACCTGGATGACATCGGGAAATACCAACTCGCCGCGGTCATAGATTCTCTCGATGCCAATGCGGCAATAACTTTCCGCCGGTGCCATGCGCTTCTCGGCGCCGAAGAACGGGTTGGAGATGGAGAACTTTCCGTCCCGGTTGGCAGCCATAGCCAAGACATGTGCTGCGGTGACCGCACCCTGTCCGCCCAGGCCTGACATCCGGATATTCAATCGTCTCTTAATCATGTCTGCCTCCGGTCTGACTATGCTGACGCTTGTCCTGCCAGCTGTTTGGCGGCTGCTTTCCGTTCCTTATCCTTTGCTGCCAATTCAGCCAGCAATTGCTTGGCTGGCTCACTGATGTATTCCTTGTAGGCGAAACGCTCGGTTGGTTTTTCAGAATCACGCATTTCCTGAAGGCCTTCCATGCTGTTCTTGCCGATTTCAAGAATGCATGGCGTGTAGAGCTGGAGATAGGTCGGGCCAATTTCACGGGCAATATGCACGGCATTGCGGATGACCTTCTCGACCAGTGACGGCTTGCTGACCGTGCAGTTGATCACGTAATGGCAGCCGGATTCACGAGCAATTTCAGGCAGTCGAACCTTATCGAATAATTTTCCGACTGGTGCCATCTTGGCCACAAAGCCCTTTTGCATTAATCCACTTTCCTGGCCGCCTGTATTGGCATACAGTTCGTTGTCAAAACAAATTGTTGTGAACTTCTCCTGCCGGAACCAGGCCTGCAGCGTCATATCCAATCCGATGTCGACAGTTGCACCATCACCAGCAAGGACAACGACATCCTTGACACGACCGGGGAAGCGGACACTCAAGGCACGTTTGAGGCCTGATGCGATGGCGTTCTGGTTGCCGAACAACGAGTGGATGTTATGAACCGCCACCATCGGGAATACCAGGCTGGTACAACCAGTTGATCCGACCATGACCGTATCCTCTGGATTCGGGAGAGAGGCCAATATGTATCGGAAGGCCATCGACTCAGGACAGCCAGCGCAGAGTGAGTGTTGCTCAATCAGTTCCTTCGATGTGCCTATATCTTTCCAGCCACGATCTTCCTTGCCATATGTGGCACTCTTTACGAGGTCTTGATAATCCGGTGGCATGATATCGTATAAGTCTTCGGAGATTTGTATACGCTCTTTGCTCATATCGCCTCCTCAATATCGCCCATAAGAACGACATAGGTTTGAAGTCAGTACAACTCAGCTTCCACGACCGGCCAAGGAGAAGGTCTTCATCCCCAGGGCTGTTTTAATTTCGGACACGATGATTTCCGGCGGCATCGTCATGCCCCCGCAGACATGGGGGCCTGCATGTACTCGTTCGTGATTGGGAATCGTCGCCTTAATCTCTTTTGCCAGCCAGCCGGTCACATTGAATTCCGGAACGAAGATGTGCTTAGCGTTCTTCGTCGCTTCTCGTATTTCCTCTTCCGGCCAGGGACGCAATGTCTTCACCTTGACAAGTCCGCAGCGCACCCCTTCATCTTCCAAGAGGCGGATCGCTTCGCGGCCCTGCGAAACGGCAGTGCCGGATGCCACGATTATGATTTCCGCGTCGGTGTTCTCTGTGTCGATGAGGCCGTTCAGCCAGTGGATCGAATGCTTGCGCGAGCGCTCTACTGCGGCCCAGATTTCTTGCTGCCAGGACGCGTGGGTTGCATAGCTGATGTAGTTGCTCTTCATCACGAACGGATCGCGCATCATGCGGACTGGCGGACATTCCATATCCATGCAGGGCACCGGTGAGCGATAGGGATCGTATGGTGGCAAGCACATGTCGGCCGGTGTGAGATTGACGACGTCCTTCGTATGCGTCACGAAGAATCCGTCGCAGCACAGTGCAAGCGGAAGGTGCACATCCGGCTCCTCGGACACCATGTAGCCCTTTAAAATCCAATCAAAGAAATCCTGAGCCGTTTCTGCATGCCACACCAACATGCCGGTATTCAGTAAATAGGCAATCTCAAGCGTGTCCGGCTGAATCGAGAGAGGTGAGTTAATACCGCGGCAAGTGACGATCATTTGGATGGGCAATCTTGCACCAGACCACATCGGGAAGTTTTCCATCGCACGCATCGTGCCAGGTCCCGCAGTCGTCGTAAATACACGGGCTCCGCCAAACGCAGCACCGGCGCACTGCGACATGACGGCAAATTCGCTCTCACCACGGAAGTAGTCTCCGATATAGCCTTCAGCGAATAGTTCGCCGATCAATGCGGCGGCTTCACTCTGCGGTGTGATGGGATAGGCGATCATCACATCGCAGCTGGCTCGGCGAAGCGCTTCCTTGATGACCTCGGAGCCCGTAAAGAACGATGGGGTCCGCGGAGCCTCGTTCATCAATTTCCACGTGTCTGTATAGGTCTGACCTTTTTTATTTTTTGTGCCGATGACTGAGTGTATATCCGCCATGGATCCAGCCTCCTTTTTACAGGCCCGAACGGTTTCAGGTCGTTAGCTTGAAACCCCATTTTTAGCTGATGCCAGCCGTGGTTGGACGGTTCCTTTCAATCGCTTGACTGTATCGGCCAACTTCATGATTTTCTCAACCGACGCATCCCGAAATGAAAGCATTGCATCTTCATGCCCGGCTTGTGCGCACATTGCGATCGTATAGCAAGAAGTGCCTCCGCGAATGATCTTCAGCGACAGGTTGGCTTGATGGCAATGCACTCCGATAAACATGCAGCAGTCGATTCTGTTGTGCCAGATCGTCAAATTCGGATGGTTGGGATTAATCTCGACTTCAGGGTTAATCTTTGGATATTTGGGACGGTAGTCAGGCATAGGGATCAGCATTGGTTTTTGGCCAGGCTGAACGCATTCAACAAGCGTATTAAAAAGGTGCCGAACGGCTGTGGCCTTCTTAGCGGCCTTTTCGTTCCAGGCCCACAATACGAGGGGCCCTGGGAAAATTGTCGGCACCTTCGCCATTAAGAATTGACGCGCCGCTTCTTCATAAGCCTTTTCTTCTGGAGCGATCACGCCATTGATATGGGCTTCTCCTGGATTTGGCAAGCAAATCCCCATACTGGCGGCAGCTGGCGGCAGAAAGTGTTCTGGCCCTGGAAGCACACGATAATCACTCATCACAACCTACACTCCGTGAAAATTATGGTTAATGGAAGAAGCGTTTGTTTTTTCAAATACTTTTAGTTTTCTTCAGCTACTTTAAGCTGTTTTCCTACTCGTGTTCAAGATCACAGAAGACCCAACTCAAAGAACTTTTGGGTCACTATCGGGCAGATAGTGTAGGTCCTTTGCTCTTCGTCTGCCTGTTAGGTGGAAGCTGCTCAAACGTCGATTAATAAAACCCAAGCCATTATAGGTGTCGCCCTTTTGTATTGTCAAATGAGTATGTGGGGTCAGGCTATATGAGATGGTTGGCGAAATGCCGAGATGATGAGTGCGCAGCTGGGCTGCAGTCAAACCTGGCAAGAGCCTGGCAAGAGAGTGAGAAGTGCGACGACTACGGAAGCTGTTCGCAGGCTGCTGTTGCTCCGAGCATGCACGCATGCTCAAGGTCAGCTTTCGCCGCACGCCCTTGTAGCTCTTCCTGGTAGAGCGCGGCTCTTGCGAGCAAGGCTTGACTATCGGAGGGATCGGTTCGCAGGATCGCACTAAGGTCGTCAATTGCTTGGGTGGGCAGGTTCAAATTCTTGTAGATCTCGCTTCTGAGCAAATAGGCCTCCTTTTGATATGGAGTCCAACTCTCAGGCGTTTGTGGGGGTAAACACTTTTGCAAGATGGTAAGCGCAGGCGACAATTGCTTGAGGGAAACCAATTTGCGAGCCTCGGCAGTATACAGATTGATGAGGCGATAACGTGCTAAATCAAAAAAAGGATCCAATTCAAGTACTTGTTCGAATGCGTGGGCTGCCTCGATGGGCCGCTGTAGCCATGTGTTGACGTCTCCTTGGCCAAGAAGAGCCCAGGTATTTTTTGGATCAATGCGAATGGCTCGATCGAAATCCATTCGGGCACTGTCGATATATTCGGAGTATTCACTCTGTCTGGATCTGTTGGAGTAGGCTGCGGAGGCGAGCCGTAAATATGTTTGCCCACGCACAATCAAAGGTTCCGCAGACTGAGGGTCTAGAGCAGCCGCCCGTGAGGTTAAATCGAGTTTCTGGGGAAGGTGATGAGTAAGAATCGCTTTCTCGATCAATATCCGAGCCTGCGCTCGACTTTTTGTGTGGCTAAGCGGCTCAATGGTGAGGGTTCGCACACCCGTCGGAGCGGTTCGTAATTCATGGAGTTGAGCCTTGAGTTCCGCATTCTCGCTCTGCAGTCGACGGAAATGTTCAGCAAGTCGCTCTTCGGATTGCCATCGTCGAACGGCTGCTTGAAGATTGTTGAGATCGACGACTGCGCGGATTCGGATATAGAAGCTTGGTCGATCATTTTCGATGGAACGCCGTGATTCCAGAATTTCGGTTTTTGTTATCGCGGCCGCAATAGTACGAATTTCCAATGAGCTGGATTGGAAGCTCTTGCCGGAGGAGGCTTTTTCTATATCGTGAAAGGTAGACTCGATATACAGTCCGGCCTCTTCAACCGCTCTACGCTGAGCCAATCGGAGGACCTGTTCCTCAGCTCTTGCGAGAGTGTCGCCATCTCCCATTACATAACGCCCCTCGGTGACTACCGTGGTTTCTGAAGCACTTGCCGGTTGATAGAGGAGAAGGAAAAAGGCGACGACGGGAAGTATTCTTAATACACGTCGAAAATTCATAAGAGAACTATACCGCTCTGGGTCGTATCGGACAATGCTTCGAAGGAGGAGGCTAAATCCTAAGGAGTGAGAGAAGTTTAGGAGGGGGATTTGGGGAAAACCTGCAGGAACGGGTGAATTTCAACTCGCTCAAAGACACCGTAAACCGTATAGGGGTCATGATGGGCGAAGTTTTCAGCCTCCTCTTGCGTCTCAAATTCTAGCACCAGGAGACTCCCAGTTTTATCTGTAAGAGGGCCTGCGAGAACGATTCGCCCTTGCCTATCAAGCGGTTCGAGGTTAGCTAAGTGGGCAGCCCGATGGATTTTTCGTTTGGCTTCCCCTTGTGGGCTATCGTAGCCGATGATGACGAATTTCATGCCGTATAAACTGCCGTGCGCTTCGGTGCTGTGTGCCGATTCCTGTTGAAGGAGGTATGGAGCTAGGCAGGATCGTCTTCAATGGGGCAACGATCCTCGTATCCGGATGTAACTTCGTGCCACCAACGGATTTCCTTTTCGCCAAGCTTCCAACATAAGTAGACGACTCGACCGTCACGAATATGTGGGAAGTCGCACAGCCCAAGATCGATGTCTTTTACAGCGACTCCCAGCTCATGGATGGCATGAAGGTTGGCACTGATGTCCTGAAGGCTTTTCACGTAGGATACGCCTGCTGGTGTTCCACCGCCGAAGCATGCATTGGCCGATGCTTTGCTCACTTCCTCGCGAGTTCGCATCAGGACGGTTTTGCCTTCCCGCACGGTTGACAGATGCAACTGGAGCTGAGGGATAAGCTGATTGGCTTCCAGGAGTGAAAATACGCGGTCCGGGCTAGTTTCGTTTTCGTCACGCGCCATGTCGTACTCGCAGTCTCATCAGTGTTAGATTCGATATTCTCCTGTGTAACACACTTTAAATTCAGGGAACAACCCGTGAGCGAGATTAACTAGGAAGGATATTGTTCTCATGATGTAGAGAAAACAAAACTCTGGATGCTAGTTGACAACCGGTTGATGCCTGGGTATCATCCCTGTATCATCTAAGGCTGGGCTGATTCTCTCCACCGAAGAATTCAAATCCGGAACCTGTCCCGAACAAATCTAGCAGCGAGCGTAACGTAAGTGAGCCCATCAAAGATCCTGCTTGCGCTGTAGACCTCGGAGAGTTTTAGGGGTGACCATATATTCCTGCAGTTCATAAAGAGACAAATCAATAAAGAAGCGGACAACGAAATCTTCCGCAAGCAATTCCAACCCAAACAGACCAAGACCTAAATAAGCTCATCGCTACGATAAAAGCGCGTTTCGCATGACCAATTAGTTCGAGTGTACTCTGGAGAATAACAAACCCACGGCTTGAGAGGAGTTCTATGTCAGTAGATAGGGGGGAAGTAATGCATCTTGCAGAACTGAAACAGAAGTCCATCGCCGATTTAAATGATGTGGCTCGTGAGCTGAAGATCGACGGAGCCGCCAATCTGAGAAAGCAGGAGCTGATCTTTGCGATCCTCCAAGCTCAGACTGAAAAAAACGGTGTGGTCTTTGGGGAAGGGGTGCTAGAGACGCTTCCTGATGGATTCGGCTTTCTCCGCGCGCCGGACTCAAATTATCTGCCGGGTCCCGACGACATTTATATCTCCCCGTCACAGATCCGCCGGTTCAACCTTCGTACCGGCGACATTGTGTCGGGTCAGATCCGTCCCCCGAAAGAGAGTGAACGGTATTTTGCCTTACTCAAGGTTGAGAAGGTCAACTATGAAGACCCCGAGGTGGCGCGCGATAAGATTCTCTTCGATAACCTCACTCCGTTGTACCCCGAAGAACGACTCAATCTGGAGTTCGACCGAGAAGAGTATTGTACCCGCGTCATGGATTTGACAACTCCGATCGGCAAAGGCCAACGAGGACTGATCGTAGCGGCTCCTCGTACTGGTAAGACGATGCTTCTCCAAGCGATCGCTCGGGCCATTATCAGGAATCACAAAGAAGTCACACTCATCGTGCTGTTGATTGACGAACGACCGGAAGAAGTCACCGACTGGCAGCGGCAGGTGAAGGCGGAAGTCATCAGTTCGACGTTTGATGAACCAGCGCAGCGACATGCCCAGGTGGCGGAAATGGTGCTGGAGAAAGCGAAGCGGCTTGTCGAACACAAGAAGGACGTCGTCATCCTGTTGGATAGTATCACCCGTCTCGCCCGGGCTTATAACACCATTGCGCCGCCCAGCGGCAAGGTACTTTCTGGCGGTTTGGATTCCAACGCGCTGCAGCGGCCAAAACGTTTCTTTGGAGCGGCCCGCAATATCGAGAACGGCGGGAGCCTCACCATTATGGCAACGGCGCTGGTCGATACCGGTAGTCGCATGGACGACGTCATCTTTGAAGAGTTCAAAGGGACCGGTAATATGGAGGTTCATTTGGATCGCCGCTTGGCGGACAAGCGCCTGTTTCCAGCGATCGATATCAGTCAGTCGGGTACGAGGAAAGAAGAACTGTTGGTGGATAAAGATCGCCTTAACAAGATGTGGATCCTCCGGAAGGTGCTCAGTCCGTTGGGGACGATGGAAGCCATGGAATTCCTCATGGATAAGATCGGCGGGACCAAGACCAATCAGGAGTTTCTGCAATCGATGAATCGGTAATGTGGTGCTTGTTTCTTAAACTTCCTTCGGGTAAAGTGTTGGCCCTTAGGAAGAGACTACGCACGTTTGTCATTTATGGGTAAGGAGTTGTAGGTCATGCAGAAGGGTATTCATCCGCTATACCGCGAGGCAACAGTTCACTGCGCCTGCGGAAATTCGTTTAAGACGCGTACCACCATTGGTGATATCAGCGTTGATATCTGCTCCAATTGTCATCCGTTCTTCACCGGCACACAAAAGATCATCGATACTGAAGGACGTGTTGAGCGGTTCAAAAAGAAGTACGCGAAGAAGGACAAGTAGCCACTCTACGTGTCATATGAAGGGACCCTGCTTCGCCTGGAGCAGGGTCCCTTTGTTTTTCGGCCAGGATTAGTCGCGCATCTGAGGACCGACCACGATGGAAGCCGCTTTACTCAAGAAATGGGAATCCGTGGCGTCACGATTTCAAGAGTTGATCGATCAGCTCATGGATCCCTCTGTCGTCAGTCAGCCAGCGCAGCTTCATAAGCTCAGCAAGGAACGTGTCGATCTTGAGCCGGCGGCTCAGTTGTTCGAAGTCTATCGTAGCAATGCCCGCCAGCTGGAAGAGGCCGCGCAGATTCTGGCCGATCCATCAGCCGGCAGTGACATGCACAAGATGGCCTCTGACGAAACCGCTGAGTTGCGGAGGCAGCAGGAAGTCATGGAAGAGCAGGTCAAGGAGCTCTTGATTCCGAAAGATCCACGGGATGAAAAGAGTCTGCTCCTGGAAATCCGGGCCGGCACCGGCGGAGACGAGGCGGGGCTGTTCGCCGGGGAGTTATTCCGTTCGTATATCAGATATGCGGAGAAGAAAGGCTTCAAGGTCGATACGGTTGAGGCGGCAGAGAATGGTGTCGGAGGATATAAGAACATCACGGCGTTGATCGAAGGCAAGGGGGCCTATAGCCACTTTAAGTACGAAGCTGGCGTGCATCGTGTGCAGCGGGTGCCGGTGACGGAAGCGGCGGGCCGGATTCATACCTCTACTATCACCGTGGCGGTCATGCCTGAAGTGGATGAAATTGATGTGAAGATCGATCCCGGAGACCTCCGGATCGACACGTTCTGCTCCTCCGGCGCCGGCGGTCAGAGTGTCAATACGACGAAATCAGCCGTGCGCATCACCCATATTCCCACCGGAGTCGTGGTGAGTTGCCAGGACGAGCGTTCGCAGCTGAAGAATCGCACGAAAGCCATGCGGACCTTGCGCGCGCGCATCGTGGAAGCCGAGCGGGAAAAACACGAAGCGGAGATCGCCCAAAACCGGAAATCCCAGGTCGGAACGGGCGAGCGGAGCGAGAAGATTCGCACCTACAACTTTCCTCAGAATCGTGTCACCGACCATCGGGTCGGGGTGACGTTGCACAAGCTTGAGCTGGTTATGGAAGGCGACTTGGATGAATTCGTTCAAGCGCTGAAGGCGCAACAACAGCAGGCTGAAACCGCCAACGTGTCATGATGGTTGTCCCCATTACCGCAGATCCGAAGACGATTGGCATGGTGCTCACGTGGGCCCAACGCTCTTTAGAGAGGGCTGGATCGACCAATGCATCTCAAGAAGCGCTCTGGTTATTGGCCTTCGCGTGTGGAATGAAACATCACGAGTTGGCGAGTCGGAGAGACCAAGCGGTGTCAGCTGAAGGACTTGCTCGTGCCGAATCAGTCGTATCGAGGCGTATGGGGCACGAACCGCTTCAGTACATTCTGGGGACACAGGAATTTTGCGGCCTCGACTTTGATGTGAACCCGGCGGTGTTGATCCCTCGGCCTGAGACTGAACTTCTTGTCCAGGAGACTCTCAAGGAGGGTAGGTTTGCAGAAGGTGCGGTAGTGGTTGATGTGGGAACAGGGTCTGGATGTGTGGCGGTGACCTTGGCGACCATCCTGAGCGGCATGCGAATTTTTGCCCTGGACTGCTCCGGGGATGCGTTGACGGTAGCAAAGAGTAATGCGGCGAGACACGGAGTCAGCGATAAAATTATTTGGAAGGAAGGGGATCTGTTGTCCCCCTTGCACGAATGCCAGTTAGTCGGAGCCGTGGATGCGATCATATCTAATCCCCCGTACATCGCCGACGAGGTCTGGGCCGGCTTGCAGCCAGAGGTCCGTGATTTTGAGCCGCGGTTGGCGTTGGTGGCCGGACAGAGCGGAACGGAGTTCCATGAACGATTGCTCCACGATGCACGGCAATTTCTCGTGCCTGGTGGATTGCTCGTCATGGAGCTTGGTCAGGGGCAAGCTCCAATTGTGCGACTGGCGGCAGAACAAGCAGGGGGCTACACCGGACTTCAGACCATCAAGGATGAGGCCGGTATCGAACGGGTGATGATCGCGCGGCGGGTGAGCTAGGATCACGGTATGGATGAGATTCTTATCAGAGGCGGCAAGAGACTCGCCGGAGACGTTCGCATTAGCGGCGCGAAAAATTCCGCTCTTCCGATCTTGGCCTCGACCATTCTGGGAGGCGGGGAATGCGTCATCACCAATCTTCCAAGGGTCGTGGATGTGCTCACGATGGGAAAGCTCTTAGGGATTCTCGGAGCCAAGGTATCCCATGAGGGCAATCGGGCGGTCATCCAGGTCGATGCCATTGAATCAACAGAAGCTCCCTACGATCTCGTGAAGACGATGCGGGCCTCGGTATTGGTCCTTGGTCCGTTGGTTGCCCGTTGGGGGGAGGCCAAAGTGTCCCTTCCCGGGGGCTGTGCGATCGGATCCAGGCCAGTGAACCTTCATTTAGCGGGATTGGCAAAATTAGGGGCTGACATTTCCATTGAGCACGGCTATATCACGGCCAGGGCGAAACGATTGAGAGGTGAGCGGATCTACTGTGATACGCCGACCGTCACCGGTACTGAAAATCTCATGATGGCGGCGACATTGGCCGAGGGAGTGACGACGCTAGAAAATGCGGCAAAGGAACCAGAAATCGTGGACCTGGCCGAATTTCTCGTCAAGCGCGGCGCGAGAATTCGAGGAGCGGGAACCGATGAGATCGTGATTGAGGGAGTGCGAGAACTTCATAGTGGGGATCATGACGTCATTCCTGATCGTATCGAGGCTGGCACATACTTGGCGGCAGCAGCTGTGACCCAAGGGGATGTCACCGCGACGCATTGCCGTCCAGGTCATCTTGAGGCGGTGCTGATGAAGTTGCGTGAGGCGGGGGCCGACGTGCAGGAAGGCAACGACTATGTGCGTCTGACCATGCCTGACACATTGCGAGGCACTGATATGAGGACGTTGCCCTTCCCGGGCTTTCCCACCGATATGCAGGCCCAAATGGTTGCGCTGTTGAGTCTCGCCGAAGGCACGAGTGTCGTGACTGAAACGGTGTTCGAAAGCCGGTTTATGCATGTCGAGGAACTGCGGCGGATGGGAGCCAATATCCGCGTTGAAGGGAACCGGTTGGTGGTGACGGGACGCAAGCAGCTGACTGGCGCGCCAGTCATGGCGTCAGATCTTCGGGCGAGTGCCGGGTTGATCGTTGCTGGGCTGGCTGCAGAGGGAGTGACGCAAGTCCAACGTGTGTACCATCTTGATCGGGGATACGAGAGAATTGAAGAAAAGTTAGGCGCGTTGGGAGCTGAGGTTCAGCGCCAAAAGTCGCCGACGAAGATACACTAGGGGTTACACATGGTGACGATCGCTCTGTCAAAAGGAAAACTCATGGAGTCCGCGCTGGATCTCTTCCGGCGAGCCGGCTATGACATTCCTGGGTTGTCAGGCGAGAGCAGGCGTCTGATCTTTATCAGTCCAGAGAACGAGATGACCTTTCTCATCGTTCGGCCCAGCGATGTGCCGACGTATGTGGAATATGGGGGGGCAGACGCCGGAATCGTCGGAAAAGACGTCTTGCTGGAGCAGGAAAGTGATGTATACGAACCATTGGATTTAGGCTTCGGAGCGTGTAGAATCTCCGTCGCCGCGCTCCGGGGAGAGGGAACACATGATCGCCTCTCGTCGAAGATTCGCATAGCGACGAAGTATCCACGGATCAGCGAGCGCTATTTTAATACGCGAGGAATTCCAGTCGAGATCCTCAAGTTGTATGGCTCTATCGAGTTGGCTCCTGTCGTGGGGCTGGCAGATCGGATCGTGGATTTGGTCGAAACCGGCAGCACACTTAAAGCCCATGATCTTGCCGAGATCGAGGTCATTACTCACTCGACGGCCCGTTTCATCGTCAATCGGGCGAGTTTTCGGCTCAAACAGAAGCCACTGATGGAGTTGATTCGTAAACTTCGGGTAGCGGTGCGGAGTCAGAGCGTTCCCTCCCGCAATGGTCGCTCCTCGGCGGTACTCGCGCGCAAACGGAAGGCAGCTCGCTCATGAAAATCGTGACGCAAGCGGATCGCAGCTTTCTCCCATCCCTAAAAAAAATTGCGCTTCGCGGACGGGCAACCGGCGTGGTGGTTGAAAAAACCGTGCAGGCCATTCTGAAAGGGGTTGAGCAGGGAGGCGATAAAGCGATCCTCCGCTACACGAAGCAATTCGATAAGGTCGTGTTGAAGCCGGACGCGCTGCGCGTGACTCCTGAAGAGGTCAAGAATGCCTATTTCCACATCCGAAAGGATGAGGGCGATGCGCTGCGGCTGGCCGCTCAACGGATTACGTCGTTTCATGAGCGGCAACGGACCAAGACCTGGATGTACCAGGATGGGGATGCCACCTTGGGGCAACTGGTTGGCCCAGTCGATGCGGTAGGGGTGTATGTCCCTGGGGGCAAGGCCGTGTATCCGTCATCCGTGCTGATGTGCGCGATTCCAGCCAAGGTTGCCGGTGTCCCACGCATTGTGATGGTCACCCCGCCCCAGAAGGATGGGATTAATCCTTATTTGCTGGTCGCAGCCGATATTGCGGGAGTCACGGAGATTTATCGCGTCGGCGGCGTTCAAGCAGTCGCGGCCCTTGCCTATGGGACAAGCACTATCGCGAGGGTCGACAAGATCGTTGGGCCGGGAAATATCTACGTGGCCACAGCCAAACGATTGCTCTACGGCACGGTTGGAATCGACATGGTTGCCGGTCCCAGTGAGTTGCTGGTAGTGGCCGATGATGAGGCAAAGCCGGCCCATGTGGCGGCAGATCTGCTCTGTGAAGCTGAGCATGATGAAGACGCGCAGGTGTTCCTTGTGACGACCTCGGAGCGATTGGCGAAGGATGTGTCGAAACTGATCGAGAGTCAGCTGAAAGGGCTTCAACGTGAAAAGATCGCGTCGAAATCAATCGCCCGTCATTCAGTCGCCTTCGTCGTGACCACTATGGACGAAGCCATTGAGGTG
This sequence comes from Nitrospira sp. CG24B, assembly GCA_002869845.2. Taxonomy (GTDB): domain Bacteria; phylum Nitrospirota; class Nitrospiria; order Nitrospirales; family Nitrospiraceae; genus Nitrospira_D. The sequence goes on from NEWS02000008.1 coordinate 48,684, forward strand.
GCGAACGAAATCGCGGCTGAACACCTGACGCTCTCGGTGGATAATCCATTCGATTATTTGGAAAAGATCCGCCATGCGGGTGCGCTGTTCTTGGGGCGCTATACACCACCATCGGTTGCCGATTATGTCGCGGGGCCGAATCACGTGCTGCCGACCGGAGGAACCGCGCGGTTCTTCTCACCGCTGTCCGTTAATGATTATGTCAAGGTGAGCAACATCGTGTATTATACGAAACAGGAATTAGCTAAAGTCAAAGATCCTTTGATTCGACTTGCGCAGATCGAAGGGTTCGGCGCCCATGCCAAGTCGGCGAACATTAGGTTCTCATGAAGAAGAACGGATCTGCCTCACGACAGGCGAGCATTCATCGAGCTACCAAAGAGACCGATATCCGTGTCGAGTGGACTTTGGATGGCAGCGGGAAAGGGAAGATCGACACCGGTATCCGGTTCTTTGACCATATGCTGGAGCTCTTGGCTAAACATGGGTTTTTCGACCTGACTGTGCAGGCAAAGGGCGACCTCGACATTGACGAACATCATACGGTGGAAGATGTTGGCATCGTGATGGGGAAGGCCCTGCACCAGGCATTGGGTGAAAAGGCGGGCATCAAGCGATTCGGGTTTGCCTCGGCGCCGCTCGATGAAACCTTGGCCCAGGTTACCGTCGATCTAAGCGGCCGGCCATTTCTGGTGTACAACGTGAATCTGCCGGACCGGAAGATCAAGGCGTTCGATCTCGGTCTGTTCGAGGATTTCTTTCAGGCCTTTGTGACTCACGGTGGTCTTAACTTGCACGTAAATCTCATGTACGGTCGCAATCCGCACCACATCATGGAAGCGATCTTCAAAGCGCTCGCCAAGGCGCTCGATCAAGCGACGATGGGGGAAGGACGGCTGGTTGGGAGAGGGCTCTCGACGAAAGGAATACTATAGGCAGATCGAATTGCCAAGACGACAGCTTGAGGGGG
>NEWS02000008.1:49753-62714 GCA_002869845.2 Nitrospira sp. CG24B
TTTGGCTACTGAGCCCAACCGTTCCTATCCGTATTTTTTAATGATCATTTTGGCGGCGAGTCGGACGGTTGGGTCGGTGGATTTCTTTATCGCAGACGGTTGACGGTTTCTCGATACACCGCAAGATCCTCGCGTTTGCCAATGGCGACGACTTCCACAACGATGGTCTGTTCTATGATGCGATAGACGATACGAATGGTCTTCTTCGCTGCATAGAGTTTGTAGTAGCCGGTGAGGTCGAGTCCGGCTCGGTTGCCGAGATGCTCACCGATCCGTGGGGCAGTTTCAAGTTTACGGAGTTGCTTCGCAACCGGTGCTTGTAGCGATCCGTCGAGATTCCGAAAGTCTGCCGTCGCCGCTTCGGTTAGGACGACGCTATATCGCAAGACGGTGTTCCTTCAGTAACGCCTCTAAAGAGACGGGTTTCTTCTGCTTTTTGCGAGCCCGGTGTTTGACGGTCCGATAAATCTCCATATGCTCCAGCAGGGCAAGTGCTTCGGCCATCAGCTCGTAGTCATCTACCGGCACAATGACAGCCTCCACTTGATTGTTCTTCAGGACAACCACCCGTCGGCGGTGCTGGGCCTTCAGGTCTGCGAGCACTTTTCCGAATGAGCGTGCCATCCGTGACGCGCTCACCATCTCGTCTTTTTGGAAGGCGACAGACATGTTCTGAACCTCCTGTATGTCAAATGCTATGTAAAATATAGCGTACTATTATATGTGCAAGCAAGAAAGTGGGAAAAGATCGAAACTTGCCGCCAGGCTACTACGATGGCGTTCGTCTTTCGGTGATCAACGGATGAGCTGATGCGGAAATGTCTAACTATGCGTAGCAGAGAATCGGTTAGGCCAGGCCCGCCAGCACGGCCTGCGTCGTTTTGAAATGCAGTTTCGCCACTGACCCCAGCCGTTCTTGTCCGTGTTTTTTTATGATCATCTTCGCCGCCAGCTCGACGGCTGGTGAGGCGCCTTTGGGCAGCGTGGTGCCGACTTCGCTGGAGAGTCGTTTCAAGCGCAAGAGAAATTCGGCGCGGGCGAGAATCGACGCGGCGGCGACGGCCAGGTCTGATTCAGCTTTCGTCCGCTGTTCCAGCACGATCTTTCGCCCTTTTTCCTGCAGCACATTCAGAATCAACCGCTCGTTTGCAAATTGATCGGAGATCGCGCGCTCGCACGTGACTCGTTCCAGCAAGGTTTCGAGCGCTTTGGCGTGACCCCAGGCCAGGAGGCGATTCAAGTTGCGGATTTTTTCATAGAGTTCGTTGTACTTCTGCGGCCCGATCGCGATGACACTGTGCGGGCAGATGGTCTTGATGTCCGGAGCCATCTCAAGAATCCGCCCGTCCGAAATCTTCTTGCTATCCCGGACCTGCATGAGCCTGAGTTCCCCTTGTGTTGTGGCGTCGACAAACACGGCGGCGATGACGAGGGGGCCAAAGTAATCGCCCTTTCCGGATTCGTCGATACCGATACGTTCAATCGTATGAGAGGGTTGTGGAGTCATGAGATGGTCCGCGCCCCTCTAGAAATTTTTCTTAGGGGCAGGGTAATCTACTCAATCGCTTGGTTGTTGGTCAATGAACCATGATGGATTTGGAAACAGTGCTGCTTGGCTGGAGGTTGACGGTGCGTACCCCACAACTCATGCGCGTAACCACGATGGTCTGTCTTCTGGCTGGAGGAGTAGCCTTGGTGGGATGCGAGACCAATCCCTATACCGGTCGCAAGCAGTTACTCATGACGTCGATTGGGCAAGAAGTGCAAATGGGGGCTCAGGCGTTCGATCAGGTCAAGAGCGACCCGAAGATGAGACCATCCCAAGATCCTCGTGAGGTCGAACCGGTGAAGCGGGTTGCGGCTCGCATCGTTGAAGCGGCCAAACGCTCGAAGTATGCGCAGATGGCTCAGCAGTTTCAGTGGGAAGTGACGATCATTAAGGATGACAAGACGGCGAACGCCTTTGCTCTGCCTGGCGGGAAGATGGCGGTATACACCGGCATCTTTCCCATGGCGAAGACGGAAGCGGGGTTGGCGGCGGTGATGGGGCATGAAGTCGTGCATGCCTTGGCTCGCCATGGCGCAGAGCGCATGAGCCAGGGGCAAGCGGCCAATGTCGGAATGCAGATCATTGGGGCGGCCATTGGGATTGGGAGCAAGAATCCCGCACTTGGTCAGGCGGCCATGGGAGCGTTGGGTGTGGGGGCGCAGGTGGGTGTGTTGCTGCCCTTCAGCCGCAAGCATGAATCCGAGGCTGATTATGTGGGGATTCTCCTAGCGGCCGATGCTGGCTATGACCCTCGCGAATCGGTGGCACTCTGGGAGCGGATGGGGCAAGCATCGGGCGGTGGGGGACAATCTGAATTTCTCTCCACCCATCCCAGCCATGATACCCGAATTGAACAATTGAAGGAGTGGATGCCGGAGGCCATGGCTATTTATCAGAAGCGGACACCTGTGCCGGCGGCTTCGTTACCGGATGTTGGTGGACGATAACGGTTCTCGTCATTCCTATCGACCGTTCGTCGAATACACCTGGGTGGTCTGCTTGTCGCGACCGATCCTGGTCCTTTATACTGAGCAGGCGTGGGTGGAAGACTGGATGGTCGCTCGGTGCTTCGGCATCGAGAGGAAAGTCCGGACTCCATGGGCAGGGCGCTGGGTAACTCCCAGGCGGAGCAATCCGACACCAGCACCACAGAAATCAAACCGCCGATGGCCAACGCGACGGGATCCCATCTGGTCGCTGCGGCTCAGGTAAGGGTGAAACGGTGGGGTAAGAGCCCACCGCGGGGGTGGCGACATCACCGGCACGGTAAGCGTCGCCTGGTGCAAGGCCAAATAGGAAGACATGTGCAGCGCTCCTCACGGACCGTTGTGCGCCGGCTGGCCCGGTCGAGGTCTTCGGGTAGGTTGCTTGAGGTTCGAGGTAACTCGAATCCCAGAGAAATGATCATCCAAGCAAAGAGGGCAACTTCTTTGCGGGACAGAATCCGGCTTATAGGTCTTCCGCTCACGCTTCTTCTCAAACGCCTCGTGGCCAGTGCTCTCGGTGATTCACGTGGCGCTGTATTGACGGGTCTTGATGGGGATGCTAGGATCTCGAATCTTTCCCCTTGATTTTAAAGATATTTCTGCATGATGATGCGTCCTCCGCCGGACGTGTCCTTTTGATATCTGATTATTTAAGGCAGATCGTCTCATGCAGTCGTAGGGAGGGTTGTTATGAAACTCACCGGTGCTGAAATCTTCATCGAATGTCTGAAGCGGGAAGGGGTCAAGACGGTCTTTGCGCTTCCCGGCGGAGTCGTCCTGAAGATTTTCGATACACTCCACCAGCAGAAAGATGTTGAAGTCATCCTGACACGCCATGAGCAGGGCGCGGGCCATATGGCAGAGGGCTATGCGAAGGCGACTGGAAAGGCCGGCGTATGTCTGGTCACCTCGGGCCCGGGTATGACCAACGTCATTACGGCATTAGCCGATGCCTATATGGATTCCGTTCCCATGGTCTGTTTCAGCGGCCAAGTCCCGACGAGTTTGATCGGGAACGATGCCTTTCAGGAGGCCGACAATATCGGGTTGAGCCGACCCTGCACAAAGTACAATTTTCTGGTCAAGGACGTGAACGACTTGGCGGCCACGATCAAAGAGGCGTTTTATATTGCGACGACCGGTCGTCCGGGCCCGGTCTTGGTGGATATCCCGAAAGATGTCTCGATGGCGAAAGCGGAATTCACCTATCCGAACTCGGTCTCGATTCGAGGGTACAACCCGACCTACGAAGGAAATAAATGGCAGATCAAACAGGCCGCCGAAGCGATCATGAAGGCGAAGAAGCCGATTCTGTATGTCGGCGGTGGGGTGATTTTTTCGAGTGCCTCACAGGAATTGCTTGAGCTAGCCGAGATGACACAGATTCCGGTGGACATGACGTTGATGGGACTTGGCGCCTTTCCAGGAGAGCATCCGTTATCCCTCGGGATGCTGGGGATGCACGGGACCTATCAGGCGAACATGGCCATGCATTATTCCGATCTGGTGATTGCCATCGGCGCACGGTTTGACGATCGGGTGACGGGGAAGGTGTCGGAGTTCTGTCCCTATGCAAAAGTGATTCATGTCGATATTGACCCGACTTCTATTCGGAAAAACATCAATGTCGATATTCCGATTGTGGGCGACTGTAAGACGGTGCTTCGTGAGTTCAATCAAATCTTGCGCGCCACGGTCAATGGGGAGCAGAAAGAGCTTCGCAAGCCCTGGTGGGATCAAATTCAGGAATGGCAGCAGGCCCATCCCTTGACGTATCACCAAGAGAAGGATGGACCGATCAAGCCGCAGCAGGTGGTCAAGCGGCTGTATGAACTGACGAGGGACCGGGATCCGATTGTCTCAACGGACGTCGGCCAGCACCAAATGTGGGCGGCACAATATTTCAAGTTGGCGAAGCCGAATCGATGGCTGACGTCAGGCGGACTTGGCACGATGGGGTTTGGATTTCCCGCTGCGATGGGTGCGCAGGCGGCGTTCCGGGATCGCCTGGTCCTGTGCATTGCGGGAGACGGCAGCATTCAGATGAACATGCAGGAAATGGCCACGGCTGTGGTGAGCAAGTTGCCGGTGAAGATTATTATCCTCAACAATGGATTTCACGGCATGGTTCGACAATGGCAGGATCTGTTCTACGAAGGACGCTACGCGTCAAGCGATCTTGGTACGACGCCGGATTTCGTCAAGCTTGCCGAGGCCTATGGAGCAGTGGGATTGCGGGTCAAGAAAGTCGGCGATCTCGATGCCGTCCTGAAAGAAGCAATGGCGACCGATAAACCCGTCATCGTGGATGTGCCGACCTATCCCTATGAGAATTGTTATCCGATGATCCCGGCTGGAGGCTGCAACCACGAGATGCTCCTGGAAGATCCACCGGAGTTGAAGAAGAAGCAAGCTGGTGCTGGAAAGGTGACGCCGGAGGATAAAGATACGGTCCTCACGGCATAGGGAAACCGTCGGCGAACGACTCTCAGCTGAAAGCGTTGCATGGAACATATTATTTCAGTCACAGTTGAAAATAAATTTGGGGTCTTATCACGGGTTGCGGGATTATTCAGCGGCCGTGGGTTCAATATCGAGAGCCTGTCAGTCGCTCCGACGCTTGATCCATCCATGTCTCAGATGACGATTGTGACATCGGGTGATGAGCGGATCATCGAGCAGATCGTGAAACAGCTGAACAAACTCATCGACGTCATCAAGGTCGTGGACTTGAACGAAACGGAGTTTGTTTCACGAGAGACGGCGATCATCAAAGTGCATACGAAGGATGCGGATCGGGCTGAGGCGCTCAGAATTGTAGATATTTTCCGGGCAAACGTGATTGATTCGACGCCGAGCACCTACACGATCGAAGTCTCCGGCGATCCCAAGAAGATTGAGGCGATCATCAATTTGTTGCAGCCTCTTGGGATCAAGGACTTGGTCCGCACTGGGCGCGTGGCCGTCGCTCGCGAACCGGCCCGTCCCGTTGCTGTCCAAACGAAGAAGGTTGCCCGCGACTAACGTTCTGCTGCGCAGGCAGTGTTGCTCTATACTGACGAGATGAGAGAAAGGGTTGGTCATGAAAATTTACTATGATAAGGATGCCGATATTCAGCAGATCCGAAACAAGACCGTGGCCGTGATCGGCTATGGAAGTCAGGGGCATGCCCATGCGCTGAACATGAAGGAAAGCGGTGTGTCGGTCGTGATTGGACTGCGTGAGGGCGCCTCATGGAAAAAAGCTGAGCAGAGCGGACTCAAAGTTATGCCGGTTGCCGATGCGGTGAAGGCGTCCGATGTCGTGATGATTCTGGCGCCAGATGAGGCGCAAGCCGCCATCTATCGGCAAGATGTGGGGCCCAATCTTAAGGCGGGGTCGTACTTGGCGTTCGGACATGGGTTCAATATTCACTTCGGGCAAATCGTGCCGCCGGCCTCCATCAATGTCTTCATGGTCGCCCCGAAGGGGCCGGGACATCTCGTTCGTTCCGAGTTTACGAAAGGCAGTGGGGTGCCTTGCCTTTTGGCGATTCACCAGGATCCCAGCGGCATCACGAGGCAGGTCGGATTGGCCTACGCGAGTGCGATCGGCGGTGGACGCGCCGGTGTCATCGAAACGAATTTTCGCGAGGAAACCGAGACCGATCTCTTCGGTGAACAAGCCGTGCTCTGTGGAGGGCTGACGTCGCTGATCCAGGCCGGGTACGAGACGCTGGTTGAAGCTGGGTACTCTCCTGAGATGGCCTACTTTGAATGTTTGCACGAGGTGAAGCTCATCGTCGATCTGATCTATCAGGGCGGGATTGCCAACATGCGTTACTCGATCAGCACGACGGCGAAATACGGGGATGTGACTCGAGGTCCACGTGTGGTGACCGAACAGACGAAACAGGAGATGAAGCGGATTCTCGACGAGATCCAGACCGGACGGTTCGCCAAAGAATGGGTCTTGGAGAATCAAGCCAATCGACCGGTCTACAACGCACTCCTTGCAAAGGGCGAGGCCCATCCTATCGAAGCCGTTGGAGCGAAGCTGCGTGGGATGATGCCGTGGCTCAAGAAGGATCAGCTCGTCGATAAAACCAAGAACTGAGGCAATTCCATGGCGGATCGTGCAGTCGGTGTTCCCTTTGCCAAAGAAGGAATTCCCTTCATTGCAGCTCCTGCCGGCGTTACACTCTTGACAGCATGGCTGGGGTGGCCGGTCGTTGCGTTTCTTGGTGGGATTGCCACGCTGTTCTCTGCCTGGTTCTTTCGCAACCCGGCCCGGGTGATCCCACAAGGTCCCAATCTGATTGTTGCACCCGGCGATGGCAAGGTGATCGCCATCGAGGAAGAGTTTGAGCCTCGCTACCTGAAAGAGCGTAGTGTCAGGCTCACGATCTTTTTGAATGTCTTCGATGTCCACATCAATCGTATGCCTTGTGATGGCGTCATCGAAGGTGTTCAGTATCAGCCGGGGCTGTTTTTGGTTGCGAGCAAGCCGGAGGCGACGCTGAGGAACGAACAGAACGCCGTGATGATCAAGACGCACGACGGGATCAAGGTGTTGTGTGTGCAAGTCGCGGGGCTGATTGCTCGGCGCATCGTCTGTTGGATCTCGGATCGGGAGCAGGCGATACGTGGTCAACGATATGGCTTGATCCGGTTTGGATCGCGCATGGATACGTTCCTTCCGATGGGTACAAAGATTCGGGTGGCGGTGGGTGATCGTGTGAAAGGCGGCGAAACCATTATTGGAGAGTTGCCATGAAAACGGCAGGCTTCAAAAATTCCTTCGGGAAAGATGGGAAACGGCGGAAAGCCGCCATGCACCTCATCCCAAACCTCTTCACGACCGGTAACTTATTTTGCGGCGTGTTTGCCATCCTGTCCGTTTTCAACGGGCACTATCTGGAAGCCGCTATCGCGATTCTTGTCGCCATGATTTTTGACGTGTTGGATGGCAAGTCGGCCAGATTGACCAATAGTACGAGTCAGTTCGGGCTGGAGTATGACTCGCTGTCCGATGTGGTGTCATTCGGAGTTGCACCGGGGTTGTTGATCTACTCGTGGGCGTTAAGCGGGCAGGGTACGTTTGGCGTGGCCGTGATGTTTGCCTACGTGGCCATGGGCGCCGTGCGATTAGCGCGATTCAACTCTACCGTAGCGCTAGCAGATGGGAAGTACTTTACCGGTCTCGCGATCCCAGCCGCGGCCGGGGTGGTGGCGTCGCTGGTGGTCTTTGATCATTACCTCCTCAAGATGGGAGGCGATGTCAGGCCGATCGTAGTCCTGCTCATGACGTTGGCACTGTCGTTTTTAATGGTCAGCACGATCAAGTATCGCAGCTTTAAAGAGCTGAAATTTAAGGGCCACCGGCAGATTACCTACCTGGTCTGGGGTATTTTGACGCTGATGCTGGTGGCAGCCTGGCCGGCGGTCATGTTATTCGTCATTTTTGCCGGCTATGCATTGATGGGACCGGTCGAGAAAGTCTTTATGCTGGTTACTCCGGCAGCCGGGAAAAAGAGCATCGGAAAAGTCGAGCCTCCGCCGATCGAATCCAATTCATAACGGCGGACAACAGTGGGAGGAGCTGAAAAGGTTGTGAACGGCTAAGACGAGGAGTAGTACGCGAGCCATCTAGAAACAGGGTGGTGAGTGTTCTGAAGAGAGCTGGTGGGTGGTGCAAACCAGCCTAGATGTCGCCGAACTCGCCTCCGAGCCGAATCTCCGAACATGAAGTAGGAGATTCCGCCTTGCCTCCGTAAAAGGCTGAATGAAGGGTCTGTCGACCAGTTGGTTTTCAGACCATATCAGGGTGGTACCACGGAGTGCGTCAAGCCTTCGTCCCTGGGTCTCATAGGGATGGAGGCTTTTGTTTTTACAAGCTGCTGAAAAAGCCTTCCCGCTGTGTTCTCAGTTCGTTCGAACCCCTCAACGTACCACACGCGTACGCCTCGGGGTTCTCACTCCTTGCGGCCTTGCCGGAAGGACTTTTTGAGCAGCTTGCATCGGAGGTCAACCATGGCACGCATGATCAGAATTTTCGATACGACCTTGAGAGATGGCGAACAATCGCCTGGCGCCAGTATGAACGTGGAAGAAAAGGTCATGGTCGCCAAACAGCTGGCCCGGCTCGGCGTCGATATTATTGAGGCAGGATTTGCCTATAGCTCGCCCGGAGACTTTGAAGCGGTGCGGCGTATCGCGCAGGAGGTCGAAGGACCGACGATCTGCAGCCTGGCGAGGGCTCGACCCGAAGATATCGATCGAGCATGGGAGGCCTTGAAAGGCGCGCCGAAAGTCCGCATCCATACGTTCTTGTCAACGTCCGATATTCATCTGATGCACCAGTTTCGGATGACACGAGAGCAAGCCAAGCAGCGCGCCGTGGAGATGGTCCAGCGGGCGCGGGGTTATGTGGATGATGTCGAATTTTCTCCAATGGATGCGAGCCGATCAGATCCCTCGTTTCTCTACGAGGTCATTGAGGCGGTCATCGCTGCTGGAGCCAGCACGGTGAACATTCCTGACACGGTAGGGTACGCCGTTCCACAAGAATTCGGCGCACTGATCAAGGGGATTTGCGACAAGGTCCCCAATGCCACACAAGCCGTGATTTCCGTCCATTGCCACAACGATTTGGGAGTTGCGGTGGGGAACAGCTTGGCGGCGATTATGAATGGGGCAGGCCAAGTGGAATGTACGATCAACGGAATCGGAGAGCGCGCTGGGAACACCTCCCTGGAAGAAATCGTGATGGGACTCCGCACCAGGACCGATTTCTATCAGGCGGATACTCGCATTCGAACCGAGGAGATTGCGAAGACCAGTCGCCTGGTCAGCAAGATCACGGGGATGGTGGTGCAACCCAATAAGGCGATCGTCGGGGCGAACGCCTTTGCTCATACGTCGGGCATTCATCAGGATGGTTTGCTCAAAGAGAAGACGACCTATGAAATTATGCGTCCGGAATCGATCGGCTTGGTCGAAAGCCAGATGGTGATGGGCAAGTTGTCTGGGCGTCATGCGTTTCGGCAGCGTCTAGAGGAGTTGGGGTATAAGCTCGGCGAGGCAGAGGTCAACCACGCCTTCGAGCGCTTCAAAAAACTTGCCGACCAAAAGAAAGAGATCTTCGAGGAAGATCTCGAGGTCATTGTCTCCGAAGAGTTGTCGAAGATGGCCGAGCGCATTGGGCTCAGAGGACTACACGTATCGAGTGGAACGGATCGGGTTCCAACAGCCACGGTCGAGCTGGAAATCGACGGCACCTCCATCGTTCAAACCGGGACAGGCGATGGGCCTGTGGATGCCGTGTATCGCACGATTGCGGCCATGACACAGACGAAGAGCAAGTTGCTGATGTATGTCGTGAAGGCCATCACCGGTGGAACAGATGCGCAGGGGGAAGTGTCAGTGCGGGTGCAAGAGGATGGTCGGACGGTCACAGGCCACGGCGCCGATACCGATATCATTACGGCGTCTGCTCGAGCGTATATCAGCGCCCTGAATAAGCTGGCCTACCTGGGGACGAAACAGGCGCAGGGCGAGCAGAAGGTGAACTTGATTTGACGCGGATCTCCACGGTACAGTTTCACGGTCTGTGGTGAGGCCTGTTGGATTGAGAGGGCTTGTCCGTGTTCAAGGTGACGCTGGCGGATCGCCCCGAGTTCCTGGCTGGGGACGAGACTCGCTTGCGGGAGATTTTTCACCCTGCCAAGCATCAGCTCAACCTGAATTATAGTCTTGCCCATGGGACATTGCCGTCCGGTCAACGCTCGAAGCGACATGTGTTGGCCTCGTCAGAAGTCTATTATTTTATTTCAGGGCGTGGCCGCTTCACGATCGACGACCATGTCACGCTGATCGAAGCCGGAACGACCATCTATGTGCCGCCGGGAGGGCAACAGTTCGTGGAAAATACCGGAGAGACCGATATCGAGTTTCTCTGTCTCGTCGATCCAGCCTGGCGGATAGAAGATGAAGCGATACTGGAATAGGATATGAACCGATTGACTCATCGAAAGGAGCAACAGTGAAGGCCAAGATTGCAGTGTTGGCCGGGGACGGAGTGGGGCGCGAGATCGTTCCTGAAGCCGTAAAGGTTTTGAAGGTGATCGCGGAGAAATATGGACATTCATTCGAGTTTACGTCCGCTGATATCGGCGGGCAGGCGATCGACAAGTTTGGCGTACCGCTGCCGAAGGATACCTTGGCGCTTGCCAAGCAAAGCGACGCCGTCTTGCTGGGGGCCGTCGGGGGGCCGAGGTGGGAAGGTTTAGAGTACAGCCTGCGACCGGAGCGCGCGCTGCTCGGAATCCGGGAAGCCTTAGGACTCTATGCTAACTTGCGGCCGGCGAAGCTCTATTCGAATTTGGTGGATGCATCCACATTGAAGCGTGAGGTGGTCGAGGGGATCGATATCCTTGTGATCCGCGAGCTCACCGGCGGGATCTACTTTGGCAAACCAAAAGGGATCGAAAAGTTGCCGAACGGCGAAGAGCGAGGGGTCAATACGGAAGTCTATACAACGGAAGAGGTTCGACGGATCGCCAAGGTTGCGTTCGAGGCGGCGCGGAAACGGCGCAAGAAGGTCACCTCGGTCGACAAGGCGAATGTGTTGGAATCATCCGAGCTGTGGCGCAAGGTGGTCATCGACGTCCACGCGTCCTATCCGGACGTTGAACTGGGACATATCTATGTGGATAACGCTGCCATGCAACTGGTGCGGAATCCGCGACAATTTGACGTGCTGCTCTGCAACAACATGTTCGGAGACATTCTGAGCGATGAAGCGGCGATGCTGACCGGCTCGATCGGGATGTTGCCGTCGGCAAGTATCGGGGCCAAGATCGGCCTCTTTGAGCCGATTCACGGGAGCGCCCCAGACATCGCGGGCAAAAATATCGCGAACCCCATCGCCACAATCTCATCGGCTGCCATGATGCTGTCGTATGCCTTTCAACTCGATCAAGAAGCGGAAGTCATCGAACAGGCCATCGTGAAAACTCTCGACCTTGGCTATCGAACCAAAGATATTCAGAGCCCTGGAGCGAAGATTGTTGGTACTGTGGAGATGGGCGAGGCGATTGTCCGAAACTTGAATTAGTCCTCGACGCTAAACCATGGCAGCCATTCTTTCCACATGGACGATTAGAACCGTCGCCGGCAACGGCGAGCCTGGTTGTACGGGAGACGGTGGACCTTCAATGCAGGCCTGTTTGAACGAGCCGAAGGGTGTGACGATCGATGGCCACGGAAATGTCTATGTCGCCGATTCCGAAAATCATCTCATTCGCAAACTCGATCGCGCCACCGGTATTCTATCAACCGTAGCTGGGACGTTCGGCGTGGAGCCCATGCATGCGGCGGTACAACGGGATGCCCCCGTCCCACTCACGGATGAAGACCCTTTGGCCGATGATGCTGGCGAACGGAGCCCCGCAAAATTTACTCAACACGCTGATGTGAGCGGAACAGTCCGGTATTGGACGAATCACACAGCCACGTCTTCTAAACGGTATGGCGGAGACGGCGGGCCAGCAGTGAGTGCCCATCTCAACTTCCCTACGGCGGTCGTGGTGGATCGGGAGGGGAATCTCTATATCGCCGATACGATGAATCATCGTGTGCGGATGGTCGATTCTGAAACCAGGATCATGTCGACCGTGGCCGGAACTGGTCAGGCACGATTCTCCGGTGATGGCGGCCCGGCCAACCAGGCGGCGCTCAATGAACCAGCGGCGCTGGCCATCGACGACGAGGGCCGACTCTATATCGCCGATCAAAGCAATCATCGTGTGCGGATGGTCGATCTCAAGACTGGTGTGATTCAGACGATTGCTGGAGTCGGGATCGCGACGTACGATGGTGATGGGAAGCGAGCGATCGAGATGGCTCTTGCCGGTCCCAGTGGATTGGCTCTCTTGGCTGATCGGCTCTATGTCGCTGATACGTTCAATGGCCGAGTGCGATGCGTCGAACTCTCATCGGGGTTGATGACCACGGTGGCCGGCGACGGCGGAGTCTATCGGTATGAGTCGCCATCGGATGCGCCGTCACCCAGCCTTTCGCGCCCGACAGGGATTGCATTCGATCATGAGGGGCATCTTTTTCTGACCGATTCAGACAATCATGTCATTCGGCAGTGGGATTGGGAATCGGGGATGGGCTTTTGCGTCACGGGGCAAGGCGTTCCATCCTATTCCGGCGATGGTGGCGTCGCACGAGAAGCAAGTTTGTGTTACCCCTTCGGTATCGCTGCCGATCGCGACGGAGCGCTGCTGGTGGCCGACACCTTTAATCATCGTATTCGCGTATTGGCATTGGAGTAGGCGCTTCATGATCAAGAAGAAACCAGGGTATACGGTGGCCATTCTTGGAGCCACCGGCGCGGTTGGGCAAGAAACGCTGGAGATTTTAGAGGAGCGGAAATTCC
>NEWS02000008.1:62814-111362 GCA_002869845.2 Nitrospira sp. CG24B
GTCGAGGTGTTGTTCGTGAAGGATCTTGGTCAGGGCCGGTGGGAAATCATGGTGAAAGGTTCGTTCCGCGTTGGCCAGGTTATTGAATTCGATCAACAATCTCGCGCAACTATCGTGAAGCGTGATGCGACGGGCACCGAAGTGTTGGTAGACAGTCCGGTTCCGATGACACAATTATTTCAAGCGCGAGGGGTCATGCCGCTTCCACCGTACATGAAGCGCGCAGCGACGCAGGAAGATCATTGCTGGTATCAGACGGTCTTTGCCAAACACGAGGGCGCGATTGCTGCCCCGACGGCGGGGCTTCACTTTACGGAAGACTTGTTTAGACGACTGCGCAAAACCGCGATCAACATAGCGACGGTGACGCTCCATGTCGGCCCCGGTACGTTCAAGCCGGTGACGACTGAGCAAATTGAGGATCACCAGATGGGGGGGGAAGTTTTTCACATCGGCGAGGAAACAGCCAAGGCCATTATCCAGACGAAACGTGCCGGTGGGCGGGTCGTCGCAGTGGGCACTACGGTTGTCCGGACGCTTGAAACGGTTGCGCAAGCAAAAGGGGAGATCATTCCGATGTCCGGCGAGAGCAGGCTCTTTGTCACACCGGGATTCCAGTTCAAGATCGTCGATGCCCTCATGACGAATTTCCACCTCCCACGGACCACGCTATTGATGCTGGTGTCGTCCATCGCGGGCATCGAACCTATTCGTAGGGCCTATGCAGAAGCGGTCAGCGAGCGATATCGCTTCTACAGCTACGGCGACGCGATGCTGATCCTCTAGCTTTGAGCCACCATGGCGTAACAAAGCGAGCTGGCTTTACAGCAGTTCTCTGCGGATGGTGACTGGCAGCTTGGCCTTCATGGACTGTTGGAACGAGACCAGGGCTCGTTGCTGTTTCTGTAAGAGCATGTCATCTAGCACACGCTGCTTAGCCTCTGCCGCCTTAGCGGGATCGGAATCTTGCGGTCTGGTCATCAGGGACTGCCCTTCGGTAATCTCTGCCGGCGTGAGGGCAACGGAATCTCTGACGATCATTCTGGCCTTATTGGCCAGGATTTCTTGGTGCTGGATCGACTCAAACCCGGCTGGCGTGAGATGATTGGCGGCTAGGACACGCTTGTAGAGCTCCGGGTCGAAGGCACCGTTTTTCTGAAAGGCCGGTATTTGCATGATCAGCTCACGCAAATCGGCATCCGCGACCCGCACGCCCATTTCTTCGGCAGCGATGATCCAGATACGACTGTCAACCAGTTGTCCGACGACGAATTCCTTGAACTCTTCTTCCTTAAAATCGGTCTTGACACTGTCTTTGTAGAGGCGGTGCATGTTTTCGTAGGTGCGCTTAAATTCGTCGAGGGAGACCGATTGATTCCCGACCTTGGCAACGGGTCCACCAGCTTGTTCACCGAATCCCCACCAGCCCATCGTAATGATGAACGCAACCGCCAAGAGTCCCATGATGGACTTGAGGAGCCACGGGTAGTTGTGAGCAGCATCGCGCATTATCTTAATCATCTGAAGCCTCTTCCTTTTGTGAAGCCGACAGTGTACTTATGGGCAGGTCTGAAGGCAAGAGCCGCTTTTGACGCAGATGCTCGGAGGTGGGATCCAGTAGCTGGTTTCTGGAGTGTGCCGAACGGTCGTGTCTTTCGTGAAGAGCCATGTGAGGATCTAGGATGGCTTCGAAAACAACTACTCAAAAAAAGATCGCACTTTGTTTGTGCAAGTTGGTGTATTTTGTTATACTTTGCCACTAATTAGAAGGAGATCCCTTGGCAGGGGATGGGCTAACCTCGACGGCGCTAGAAGCAAGAGTCTATCCGAAGGCCTATGTCCTGAATCGGTTCATCGCGAAGTTAATTGATCTGTTCATTGTCGTCGCTGCCGCCGAAATCGATCCTCCGGTCGGCTTTCTGTCGGGCTTGGCCTACATTTTAATTGCTGACGGGTTTGCGGGAGGAAAAAGTATCGGCAAACGCTTGGTCGGTCTGCAAACCATGCGATTGAATGGCCGAGATACGGCTGGCTTCCGAGAATCGATTATCCGGAATCTTCCACTGGGCGGTGCCCAGATTGCGTATGCGGTCCCGTACATTGGATGGCTCGTCGCGCTGGCCATTTTAGCGTTTGAAAGTTTTTTGATTATTGGGAATGAGCAAGGTCGTCGGCTGGGTGATGAAGTAGCAAGAACGCAGGTGTTAGACGCCGGTCAGCTTTCGGTTCCTGATTAGGTCCGTCGTACACGAAGCACACAGGCTGGGCGCTGGATTGCTCGGCCAAGATGAAGGGAGAGACGCCGTGGGGTTTCCGGGAAACATGTTTGGGTGGTTCTCCGACGACCTAGCGATTGATTTGGGCACTGCAACCACCCTCGTGTATGTCCATGGGAAGGGGATTGTTCTCAATGAGCCCTCCGTAGTCGCGGTTGAAAAGAAAAGCGAAAAAGTGCTGGCCGTTGGTGCCGAGGCGAAGAAGATGCTCGGCCGCACGCCCGGGAATATTGTCGCCGTTCGACCGATGAAGGAAGGCGTGATCGCCGATTTCGAGATGGCCGAGCAAATGTTGAAACATTTCATCCGTAAAGCCCACAATCGCAGCGCGTTCGTGCGGCCACGCATCATTATCGGTGTACCCTCCCGCATCACGCAAGTGGAGCAGCGGGCGGTGCGCGATTCGGCGGAATTGGCCGGGGCCCGGGAAGTCTATCTGATTGAAGAGCCGGTTGCTGCTGCGATTGGGTCAGGATTGCCGATCACGGAGCCATCCGGCAACATGGTCGTCGATGTGGGAGGCGGGACGACGGACATTGCGGTTATTTCGCTCGGCGGGATCGTGTACAGCGAATCTGTTAAGGTTGCCGGCGATCGGATGGACGAAGCGATCATGAATTACATCAAAAAGAAGTACAATCTGCTCATCGGCGAACACATGGCGGAGCGGATTAAGTTTGAAATCGGTTCCGCATACCCGTTCGAGGAGCGGAAGACCATGATGATCAAGGGTCGGGATTTGATTTCTGGCATTCCTCGCACGTTGGTCATCGATGACGCTGAGATTCGTGAAGCGTTGCAAGAACCCATTGGAACAATCGTGAATGCGATCAAGATTGCGTTGGAAAATACCCCGCCTGAACTGGCCGGGGATATTATCGATCGCGGGATTGTGTTAACCGGAGGCGGGTCGCTCCTGAAGGGGATGGATACCCGGTTCCGCGAAGAAACGAATTTACCGATTATTACGGTCGACGATCCGTTGACTTCCGTGGTGTTGGGAGTCGGTAAGATTCTCGACGAACTGGATCTTCTCCGGAAAGTATCAGTCATGTCTCAAGCGAACAACCTCCGGTAAGGTTCCATCCCTTATGCGGATGGTCAATTTACGCGTATCGTACAACGCTCGTCGTATCGCTCTCGGTCTTGCCGTCATTCTCGTGCTCGGCTTCCTGCTTCTACCCGGCCAACTCCAGAGTGTTTTTCAGTCGATAGGCAGTCCCCTAGGATGGGTTATCAGTTGGCCCCTCCAGGCCGTGGCTGGGATCCATGATCGGATCGCCGATATCTGGGGACGATACGTGGCACTCCAAGGGGTTGAAGAAGAAAATCAGCAGTTGAAGCGAGAGCTGGATTTGATCAAGGAACAAAACGGGCAACTGCGAGAAGCGTCGGCGGCGACGGAGCGGCTGTCAGCGCTGCTGGAGTTTAAGAGGCAAGCCCTTCCCACATCCGTGGCCGCCCAAGTGATCGGGCGTGATATCGGTAATTGGTACAAGACGATCATTCTGAACAAGGGGGCATCCGACGGGATTCAATCAGACCAGGGCGTGATTACTCCGGCAGGCGTGGTCGGTCGCATCGTCAAGACTACGGCCTCCACGGCCGTTGTCCTGCTCGTGACCGATCCCAATAATGCGATTGCCGGACTCATCCAACGCACGAGAGATGAGGGAATCGTCGAAGGGACGACGCAGGGACAGGCTCGACTCAAGTACATTCCGCTGTTGTCCAACGCACGGCCTGGCGATCACGTCGTCACGTCAGGACTGGTTGGGGGGTTCCCCCGCGGTATACCGATCGGCACGATCATACGAATCGATAAAGAAGAGGAAGCGCTGTTCCAATCTGCGGAGCTTTCTCCGGAGGTCGATCCGAATCGGGTCGAGGACGTCTTAGTTATTCGGTCCCTCCCGCTTCCGACCGAAGGGGAGAGACTTGGCGTTCCAAAGCCCAAGCTATGAAAGCGCTTGTTTATTTTACCGTCATCGTTGGTCTTGTGCCGGTTCAGTCAGTTCTTCTCTCGCACCTCAGCGTGTGGGGGGTGAGACCGGATCTGGGTTTCGTAGCGGTGTGTTTGATCGGACTCATAGCAGGAGAGCTTGATGGTTTGTTGGTCGGGCTCGCGCTTGGATGGGCGATGAGTCTGTTCTCCGCGCAGGACCTGATTTCGAGCGCGATTCTCAAGGGAGTCGTAGGGTATATTGCTGGTCTCGCAGGCCGGCAGGTGGTGTATCTAAGCCCCGTTGTGCTCGTCATGGGGTTGCTCGTTGTCTCATGTGTGGTCGGTCTGGTTACGCCGCTCGCCCTGACGCTTAGCCCTCAGCAAGATCTGTGGTGGGCTGCCTGGACGGTCGTACTGCCCCAAGCCTGCCTTGATGCGGTCATTGGAGGAGCGATCTACTGGCTTCTGTGGAGTCGTTTGAATATTGAGCAGGTGATGTCCGAATCTCGAATGTAGGCGTTCAGTATGGCGACGACACATTATCCGGAAGCAGAATTTGGCGATCTGCATCGACGGCTCTTCATTCTCCGTGTGGGGCTCTTGCTGGTGGTGGCGCTGCTCGGACTTCGCCTCTGGCATCTTCAAATTCGTGAAGGGCCGTACTATCGAGACTTGTCGGAAAACAATCGTACCAGACTGGTGCTGCTCGAACCGGCACGTGGCTTGATCTATGACCGGCACGGTGTCCTCTTGGCGAATAACGTTCCGAGCTTCAGCCTCTACGTGACGCTGGAAGACGTGAAGGATCGCGAAGTATTGATTCAGCAGTTGAGTAACTTGCTTGGTTTCGACCCGGCCCTTGTTCGAAAAAAAATGACAGCTAAAGGCAGCAAGCTGCTCCCGCGCAAGATCAAAGACCGTATGACCTTGCGCGATGCCATGTTGGTGGAATCCAATCGTCTCGATATGCCTGGGGTCATGATTCAGGTCGAGTCGCAGCGCAATTATCCAGGTGGTGTGACGGCGGCCCATCTCCTGGGCTATGTGGGAGAAATTTCAGCGGATCAATTGGAGAAACCTGAGTTTGTCGATCTCCATCAAGGCAGCATCGTGGGGCAATATGGTGTGGAAAAGTCTTATGATCGACACATGCGTGGAATGGCTGGACAAAAGAACGTCGAAGTTGATGCGCTTGGCCATGAGAAGAAAGCTGTGGTTGTCGAAAGACCGCAAGCGGGGAATGACCTCTATCTCACGATCGATGTGCGGCTCCAGAAGGTTGCCGAGGATCTACTGGGCGGAGAATACGGTGCCATCGTCGCGCTTGATCCGAACAGCGGTGATATTCTGGCGATGGCCAGCCGTCCCGGCTTCGATCCAAATGTGCTCTCACGGGAATTGACTGCGAAGCAGTGGGTGGAAATCGTGCAGGACGAAGGACGTCCATTGAACAATCGGGCCTCACAGGGGCAATACCCCCCAGGTTCCATCTTCAAAATTCCCATGGCCGTCGCTGCGTTGGAGACAAAAACCATGTCGCCTTCCAGTACCGTGTTTTGTAATGGGGGATACCAGTTTGGCAAGCGGCTGTATCACGACTGGAAAGCCAGCGGGCATGGGTACGTCGATCTGCACAATGCATTGGTCCATTCCTGTGACGTGTACTTTTATACGATTGGTCAACGCATGGGGATTGATGTGATGGCTGAGTTTGGGAAGGATTTTGGGCTTGGGAAGGCGACTGGAGTGGAATTGCCATCGGAGCGAACCGGTATTATGCCATCAACCGCCTGGAAGCAAAAGGCCAAGAACGAGCAGTGGCTGCCTGGCGAAACCATTTCAGCCGCCATTGGACAGGGCTACGTGACGGTGACACCATTACAGATGGCGAGTCTTGTCGGTACGGTTGCGAACAATGGCGTCAGCTACCGTCCTCGCCTGGTGCAGGCAGTCATGGATCGAATGTCAGGGAACCTTCAAGAGTTACCGGCTGTTCCGCGCGGGAAGATCAATGCGAAACCGGAAACCTTCCGCGTCATCAAGGACGCACTTGCCGACGTGGTCACAAAGGGAACGGCGACGAGAGCGAAATCCTCCATGGTCACGATCGGTGGGAAAACGGGGACGGCGCAAGTGGCGGCGCTCCGGACTGGACCGGAAGAGAACATTCCCAAAAAATTCCGAGACCATGCGTGGTTCGTCGCCTTTGCGCCGGTGGAATCGCCGAAGATCGCCGTCGCCGTGCTTGCGGAACATATGGGGCATGGTGGGGCCGCCGCGGCTCCTCTTGCGAAAGAAGTGATTGAAACGTATATGAAGCTCGCTCCACAGGTGCCGGCCGTCACCTCGGATCTATCCGGCGTGAATAGGCCGGAGCGATCCGCGAAAGACTCATGATCGATCGATTGACTGAACATCGAGGACTCGATAGTTTCGATATCCGGTATGTTGCCTTGATCCTGGCCATCCTGGGGATCGGTGTGTTGTCTATTTATAGCGTCACGCATGGGCAGAAGGGTGGGATGGCGCCGTATTATCTCAAGCAGTTGATATGGATCGGCCTCGGTGCGGTGGCCTTCCTCGTCATGTGGGCATCGGACTACCATTCTCTTGCGCGGTTTGCCTATCCCGCCTACGCCTTGATCTTGCTGATGCTGGTGTTTGTGTTATTCGAAGGGCGAACCAGCAAGGGCGCGCAGCGGTGGATCGCGCTGGGCCCGTTTACTTTTCAACCGTCTGAATTCGCCAAGCTTGTCCTCGTCTTGGTGTTGGCGCATTACTACTCGAAGGCCCCTCGTGTAGGATGGCTGCAGCGTGTCATCGTTCCGGGGCTTTTAGTGTTGCCCGGTCTCCTCCTCATCTTAAAACAACCCGACTTGGGGAGTGGGCTCAGCTTTGTCGCGGTGTATGCCGCGATGTTGCTCATGGTGGGCGTTCGTTCGAAAGCCTTAGGGTTTATCCTGCTCTTCTCGATCATGCTGTTCCCGTTTGCTTGGGAGGGCGTGTGGGGGTCCTTGCATGATTACCAGCGACAGCGCATTATGGCGTTTGTCGACCCCGGTTACGACCCTGGCGGGAAGGGGTACCATGCTCTGCAATCGAAGATCGCGATCGGCTCTGGGGAGCTACTAGGGAAGGGGCTCTACGGCGGCACCCAAAGTCAGCTGAAGTTTTTGCCGGAAGGCCATACCGATTTTGTATTCGCCGTCTTTGCAGAAGAATGGGGCTTTCTTGGCGTGCTGGTCTTGTTGACGTTGTTTGTAGGGTTGATTTGGCTCTCGCTGGAAATCGCGTCCAAGGCGAAAGATCAACTTGGAGCCCTGCTTGCCGTGGGGATCGTGGCGATGTTGTGTTTCTGTGTTGTGGTGAATATCGGCATGACGGCGGGGATGTTTCCGATCGTCGGTATTCCCCTGCCTTTGGTGAGCTACGGTGGAAGCGCCACGATTATGACCATGGCGGCATTGGGCTTGTTATTGAACGTCAAGCGGAAGAGGTTAAGCCTATTTTATTAAACGGTGACCGATTAGGCGGAACGCTCGAGTTTCGTCATTCGGAGAAGATACTATCGAAAGCCGGGAGCGCCGGTGTGTGGAGCGAGTGACGGACCTGGGCTTGGGCCTGCGTCCTAGCGTTCTCAGGCGAGTCCTGTGGCTTGCAGACCAAAGGAGTCAATATGGGAAGTGAAATTGCGATCACCGTTGCGCGGGAAGAAACCCGTGTGGCCGTGCTGGATGGCGGAGTCGTCACCGATTTGTTCGGAGACCGCGCGAAGCATAAGGATTTTGTCGGAAATATCTATAAGGGAAAGGTGGCCAAGGTCTTGCCGGGGATGCAAGCTGCGTTTGTGGATATCGGCCTGGACAAGGCGGCGTTTATGCATGTGTCGGATCTACTGGTGGATGCCGAGCCTGGTGATATGTTGGTTGAGGCCGAAGCCGAAGAAGACGATAAAGACTCGGATATGCCCCGGCCGAAGCGTCAGAGCGCGAAGCCGATCGAACAACTGCTCAGTGAAGGCCAGGAGTTGATGGTCCAGATTTCAAAGGGCCCGATCGGCACCAAGGGGTCGCGCGTGACGGCCTACGTTTCGCTTCCGGGACGCTATCTGGTCTTTATGCCGAACGTCGACCATATCGGCGTGTCTCGGCGAATTCCGCGGGATGAAGAACGGGCGAGACTGAAAGAGATCATGCGCCGAGTGAGGCGTCCCGGTTTTGGGTATATCGTGCGGACGGTCAGTGAAGGCGTCAAGGAAGATGAATTGAAATCCGATGTCGACTTTCTACACGTCCTTTGGCAGGACATTTTGACAAAGCGAGAACGCTTGCCAGCTCCCGCATTGTTGCATTCGGATTTGAGCTTGAGCTTCCGTGTCGTGAGGGACTTGTTCGGAAAAAAGGTGGATCGATTATGGATCGATTCACGAGAGGAATACGAAGCCATTCGAGGCTTTGTGCAGCGATTTTCTCCTGAGCAGACTTCGCGGATTCATTACTACGATAAGGATGCGCCCTTATTCGAGCATCTTGGGGTGGAGCAAGAAATTGCTCGCGCAATGAGCCGGAAAGTCTGGCTCAAGTCGGGAGGGCATCTCGTGATCGATCATACCGAAGCGATGACGGTGATCGACGTCAATACGGGACGCTTCGTCGGGAAACGAGATCAAGAAGAGACGATCCTTCGCAATAATCTCGAGGCGGCCAAAGAGGTCGCCTATCAATTGAAGTTGCGGGGCATCGGCGGCATTATCATTGTCGACTTTATCGATATGGAGCGTGAGAAGAATCGGGATAAGGTCTATCATGCGTTGGTGGATGCCATGGCATCGGATAAGGCGAGAACGAGGATCTCCAGGATTTCCGACCTCGGCCTGATCGAAATCTCACGCGAGCGGGTACGAGAGGATCTGTTACGGTCGCTGTCAGAGCCGTGTCGCTATTGCGAGGGCCGTGGATACACGAAGTCTCCTACGACCGTGGCGTACGAAATTTTCCGCGAGATCCGGCGGATTGAATCATCGGCTGATCAGCAACGGATTTTCGTGGGAGCCCACCCCACAGTGGCGGAACTGTTACAAGACGAAGAACGACACGGAGTGGAAGTATTGGAGCGGGACTGCTCAGCAAAAATCATCGTGACACCGGACAGTCAGTTGCATCTTGAGCAGTACGATCTGGTCGTGTTCTAGTCGAGCATCATCACCGCCGCCGTGTGTGTCGGGGGAGATGTGCTGCCTGCCGGACCCTCCAAACCATTGAAACGAGCTTCCTTCTGATGCTCAAGACCGATCATGGATGATGGATCATTGACCTCCTGGCTCACGCTTCAAGCGGTTGATGGTGTCGGCGATCGCACCCTTCTTAAGCTGATCCATGCGTTTGGAGCGCCCGATGCAGTGCTCGGCGCAACGATCGATGACTTGATTGGTCTTGGTTGCAGCCCGGAACTGGCTCAATCCGTGCGGCGAGGCCCAGAATCGAGTATTCGGCGGCAGATCGATAGCCAAGTGAAGACAGTTGAACGCCTCAAGATCCAAACCGTCACCTTGTTCGATCAATCCTATCCGGCCCGTCTGAAAGCCATTCCCGATCCGCCACCATTATTATATGTGAGCGGAAGCGTCTTACTGAAGGACGAGGTCGCGGTGGCAATCGTGGGTGGACGGCGAGCGACGCCATCCGGCAAACTCATCACCGAGGAGATTGCGAAGGACTTGGCAGGATGTGGGGTGACGATCGTGAGCGGCCTCGCTCGTGGAATCGATGCTGCGGCGCACCGAGGCGCGCTGACGGGGAAGGGCCGCACGATTGCAGTCCTGGGGTGCGGCATTGATCGGACCTATCCATCAGAGCATCACACGCTGAGGCGGAACATCGAATCGCATGGCGCTGTCATCTCAGAATTGCCGATCGGTGCTGCGCCGCAAAGTCATCACTTCCCTCGAAGGAATCGGATCATCAGTGGGCTCTCATTGGGCGTGCTCGTCGGCGAAGCCGCAACCGACAGTGGTTCCTTGATCACCGCTAAATTAGCATTGGAGCAAGGTCGAGAGGTGTTTGCCGTACCCGGTTCCATCAAGGAAGAAGCCTGTCGTGGATCGAATCGCTTGATCAAAGAGGGGGCGAAACTGATTGAAGGGGCCCGAGACATTCTCGATGAGATTCTTCCGCAAATCGATGCTCGGCGGCGGGCAATGCTGCATCTTGACGAAGCCGTGATGGACGCGCGCGCACCATTAGCAAAAGAAGATGCGTTGGTGTATGACGCTCTGTCCTATGAGGCGCGATCCGTTGATGCCGTCATCGAGAGCACGGGGCTCAGCGCCGCGCAAGTATCGGCGACATTGCTATCGTTGGAATTGAATGGGCGGATCCGCCAACTCCCTGGTCAACAATACATTCGCCTCTAGCAGGAGGCTGGACAATTCCGCCCGCGTTGGACGGAGTTTGTGAGCATCCGTGGGTGAGCGGATTGTTGCCGACTGCCATTCTAGTTGCACGAAACTCTGATATTTGGTACGGATGATAGAATTCTTGAGAGGCAGACGGAGTTGTCATGGCAAAAA
Organism: Nitrospira sp. CG24B; assembly: GCA_002869845.2. GTDB lineage: Bacteria > Nitrospirota > Nitrospiria > Nitrospirales > Nitrospiraceae > Nitrospira_D. The sequence goes on from NEWS02000008.1 coordinate 73,604, forward strand.
ATTTAATTATTGTTGAGTCGCCGACGAAGGCGAAGACGATTACGAAATATCTGGGACGTGGCTATACCGTCATGGCCTCGGTGGGGCATATCAAGGATCTTCCAACCAGCAAGTTGGGCGTCGATCTCGAGCACGATTTCGAACCGCAGTACGTCACCATCAAAGGCAAGTCGAAGGTGTTGGCCGAGATCAAGAAGAAGGCCGAGGAAGCCGACAAGATCTTCCTGGCGCCGGACCCTGATCGGGAAGGGGAGGCGATTGCCTGGCATCTTGAGCAAGAGCTCCTCGGAAAATCGAAAAAGAAAAAGAAAGACGGAAAGATTTTCCGAGTCCTCTTCAACGAAATCACGGAATCAGCCATCAAGCGTGCGCTCCAGTCGCCTGGCGAGATCGATATGAAGCGGGTGAATGCCCAGCAGGCACGCCGCGTGTTGGATCGCATCGTGGGCTATCAAGGCAGCCAGTTACTGTGGAATAAGGTGCGGCGCGGGCTCAGCATGGGGCGAGTGCAGTCGGTAGCCATGCGGCTGATTTGCGAGCGAGAGGCAGAGCGGGACGCCTTCCGAACAGAAGAGTATTGGTCGATCATTGCGCTGCTGGCCGGAACCAATCCACCGTCATTCGAGGCGAAACTCCACAGCATCAACGGCGAAGAGGCGTCGATTGAAAATGCCGAGCAAGCCGGCCGCATCGTCGGTGAGATTCAAGGCAAGGCCTTCGTCGTCCAATCAATCGAGCGCCGAGAAAAGAAACGGAATCCCGTCGCGCCGTTCATTACCAGCCGTCTGCAGCAGGAAGCTTCCAGAAAGTTGCACTTTTCGCCAAAGAAAACGATGACGCTGGCGCAGCAGCTGTATGAGGGTATCGAAATCGGAGCTGAAGGCGCGACCGGTCTCATTACTTATATGAGAACTGACTCGCCCCGTATTTCCAACGAAGCGATGGCCGATGCCCGCGAGCTGATTCAGTCCCGATTCGGTGCGAACTATCTCCCGAGCACGCCGAATGTCTATAAAACATCGAAAGCTGCCCAGGAAGCGCACGAAGCCATCAGGCCGACGTCGGCGGGACGCGATCCCGAGTCCATCCGCCAGTACTTGGATCATGATCAGTACAATCTCTATAAGTTGATCTGGAATCGGTTCATCGCCTCGCAGATGGTGCCGGCCATCTTGGATGTCACGCGTATCGATTCAACACCAGTCAGCACCAAGGAGCGGTACGTGTTCCGTTCTACCGGAACGGTCGTGAAGTTTCCTGGCCATACGATCGTCTATATGGAAGGTGTTGACAAAGAAGCGCCGTCGCAGAAGCCGAAGGCCGACCAAGAGGCGGACGACGACGAGCGACAGCTCCCGGCCTTGACAGAAGGGGAGCGGTTGCGACTCGTCGAGCAGGATGGGCAGACGGTCCCAGGAATGTTGTCGAAACAGCATTTCACACAACCACCACCACGCTATAACGAGGCGTTGTTGATCAAGGAGTTGGAAGAAAAAGGTATCGGACGTCCGTCGACCTACGCCGCCATTATTTCTACGATCCAGGATCGCAAGTATGTGGAAAAGACAGAAGGGCGGCTCGTGCCGACGGAGACGGGGAAAACCGTCAACGATTTCTTGATGAAAGGCTTTCCCGAACTCATCAATGTCGACTTTACCTCGCAGCTCGAAGAACAGTTGGATGAAGTAGAAGAGGGGAGTAAGCCCTGGGTGACAGCGGTACGCGATTTCTATACCCCGTTCACCAGAGAGCTGGAGCGAGCGAAGACGATTCCTGGGCCGAAAGACATCGTCGAGCCGCCGACGAACATTCCGTGCGAGAAGTGCGGTCGGATGTTGGAAATCAAGTGGGGACGAAACGGGAAGTTTCTCGCCTGTCCTGCCTATAAAGACGATCCTCCCTGTAAGAATACACAGAACTTCGAAAAGCTTCCGGATGGCACGATCAAAATTGTTCCCAAGGAGGAGATCACCACTGATCAGGTCTGCGACAAGTGTGGCAGTCCGATGGTGGTGAAGACAGGACGTTTCGGCAAGTTTATCGCCTGTTCCGCCTACCCTCAGTGTAAGACGACCAAGCCGCTGGCCCTTGGTGTCAAATGCCCACAGCCCGATTGTGGCGGCGACCTCGTGCAGAAACGGACCAAGAAGGGTCGCTCATTCTTCGCCTGCAGTCATTATCCCAAGTGTGAGTATGCCCTCTGGGACCGGCCGGTGCCCAAAGTCTGTCCCACGTGTCAGGCTCCGTTCCTCATCGAAAAAATCAGTAAGCAAGACGGCCGCAGCGTCCAATGTCACAACCAAGAATGCGGCTACCGCGAGGCAGGGTAACCAGTCTCTGTTCCTTCTGATTACTTCGTTCTCACTCAGCCATCACTGCTATTCCTCTTTGAGGCGCCTGTGACGCCAGATCTTGGGGCACGAGCGTAAGGGGCACGGTGGATCCTTTGGCGTCTCGTTCAGACCAGTCGAGTGAAAGTCCGGCAATCCTTGTCTGATTCCAGTCCGTGTTATAACGTACAAAAGTTCTGATTTCTTTGCTGGGTCGGCCTTGCGAAACTTGCTTGTGATGCAAGGTCGGAGACTTTGGCGAACTGGAGGTTGGAGATCGATGTTTATTCACCTATTTGGGGCAATGGTGGTGTGGTTGTGCGCGGGTCTGGCGTGGTTGCCTCTCGCTTCAGCGCAAGAGGCATCGCCTGCTATCAGTGAACGACAGACGGTAGGAGTCGTAGTCGGTGGTATGTTGCCGGTGCGATTCATGGATGGGCAGTCGTCCAAACTTAACGGAGTGTCGGTTCATCCGTATTGGCAAATCGTAGTCATGAGTCCTACCAGTCATGAATGGTGGAGTGGTTCTGTCGCCCTCGGGGTTGAGGCAGCGTTCTTGGGGATTGCGGAACCCACCAGTGCCTATGGCCTAGGAGTCACACCCAAGGTGGTCTATACCTTCACCTCGTTCGGCCCCCTGAAGCCCTACATCGAAGGTGGTGGTGGGCCGCTTTGGACCAACTTCGACGGCCGCATTCCCGAGCAAGGATCGGACTTCAATTTTTTGGTCTGGGGCGGTGCTGGCGCAACCTATGATTTGACTACACGATGGGTGCTAAACGCCGGACTCCGCTTCAGCCACATCTCCAATGCCGACACTGATAGTCCAAATGGCGGGCTCAATTACCTCCTGCCGTTTATTGGAGTCTCTGCGAAGCTTTTCTGAGCGCTAGAGAATAGATAAAAGCACGCCCGAACCATTTTAAAACGGTGCTATTTCATCTGACCGCGCCTGACCTCATTGAATTCGAAGTCGGCAGGCATAGAGCTGACCCGTGCGCCATACGGTGAGGCTGTGTAAGGCAAAGTCTGCTAGGATGCGGCGGTGATAGACCACACGCCTGCTTCGACCGCGCCGCGCCAAGCCGCGGTGCTCTTCATTCTCGTCACCGTCCTGCTCGACATGTTGTCGTTCGGCATCATCATTCCGGTGTTGCCGAAACTCGTCGAGGAATTTCTCTCCGGCGATACGGCGCAGGCGGCAGTGCTCTACGGGCTGATGGGGACGGCCTGGGCATTCATGCAGTTCTTTTGTTCGCCGATCCAGGGTGCCCTGTCCGACCGGTTCGGTCGGCGACCGGTGGTGCTACTATCCAATCTGGGCTTGGGCCTCGACTACATCGTGATGGCGCTTGCGCCGAACGTCGTCTGGCTTGTGGTGGGCCGGGTCATTTCCGGGATGGCCTCCTCCAGCTTCAGCACCGCCGGCGCCTACATTGCCGACGTGACGTCGCCGGATCAGCGCGCGGCGGCATTCGGGAAGATCGGTATGGTCTTCGGGCTCGGCTTCATCTTTGGTCCCGCTTTAGGCGGCTGGCTCGGCGCAATCGATCCTCGGCTGCCGTTCTGGGGCGCGGCGGCGCTCAGCCTCCTGAACGCCTGTTACGGATTCTTCGTGCTTCCCGAATCCCTGCCAACGAGTAAACGGACGTCTTTCGCCTGGGCGCGGGCCAATCCGGTCGGCTCGCTTGTACTACTACGCTCGCACCCAGAACTATCTGGCCTCGCGACCGTCGCGTTTTTCGGCTATCTCGCCCATGCGGTGCTGCCGAGCGTCTCAGTCCTGTATATGGGCTATCGCTATGGGTGGGGACCGGCCTCGGTTGGGCTGATGATGGCAGGCGTCGGTCTGGCTGCGATGATCGTGCAAGGCGGACTGATCCGTCCGATCACTAGTCGGTTCGGCGAACGCAGGACAGTGGTGATCGGTCTACTCTGCGGAGCAATCGGTTTTTCCGTCTATGGCATTGCGCCTGAGGGCTGGATCTTCTGATTCGCGTGATGGAGAGAGGCGTTCCACCGATCGTAGGAAGTTGTGCCAGCGCCAAATCTATCAACGCTTCCAATCCAAGAAACACGATCAGTAACGCGGCAATACCGACCGCCATTTTCATCCCTTGTCCTGCGCCATCGATCAACGCGACAATCAGGTTGGATGGCGGTGGAATCGTTTCACCATCGGATACAGTCGAGGAGGTCCCGCTGGTGGGCTTAGAGGGCACCCCACCCAGCGTCACAGGCTGTCGATCTTCGGGAAGTGAGAGTTTACTGATGAGCACCGCACATGGAATCGAAATGATTGATGCGGAAATCAAATGCCCGGCGATCTGAGGCACTGTCTGTTGTAGCGCCGACACGTAGATGCCCATGACGGTGCTCGCCACGGTTGCCATCATGCACGTCAGCACTAAGAGCAGTTCCGACTGCGTCATGGCTGCGAGGTAGGGACGGATAATCAAGCCCGCCTCAATCCCGACGAAGATATTCGCGGCGCCGGAGAGTGACTCGGCTCCAGATAGGCCCATGGTCCGGTAAAAGAGCTGGGCGAACAACCCCACAATCGCTTGCATGGCGCCTACATAGTAGAGACCCGACATCAAGGCGGCGAAGAACACGACGGCCGGCAGCGCTTGCGCCGCCAAGATAAACCCGATCGAGACCGTCCCATCCGGCAACGTCTGGCCTGGACCAAGTGCGAGGGGCCCAAGAAGAAACAGCGTGCCTTTCTGCGAGGCGGTGAGCACAGCGACCACCATATCGTTGATCATGCTCCAGAGCCAGCGGGAGCCGGGAAACCAAAAGGACACGATGCCGAGCCCCCAGGCCAACGCCGCGCTGCCTCCAATGGTCCTCCAGTCCAGCCGATTGCGCTTCCCTGTTACCCAGGCCAGCCATGCGATCGTGACGAAACCGATGCCCGCAATGAGGCGATAGCGCCATTCTCCCACCGTCAGATTCTCCTTCTGATGAAAGCCCGCGGGAGGCTACGCTGAGAGCCGGTTGCCGTCAAGAACAAATGTGGTGTGCACTCATACTGAGCGACAAGAGGCAGAGGTCGGGGCTAGTAGAGTGGGGTCACCTATGAGTTGACTATAGGTGACCATCATGGTGACCCTTGAGGGAAAGAACGCGAGGGCGAGCGGGATATGCTCCCGCTCGCCCTCGTGCGAACGTGTTGCGTGCAGCTACTTGGGAGCAATGATTTCGAAAAGTTCGATCTCGAATACTAACGTGGCGCCGGGCTTGATAAGCGGGGGCAAGCCCTTGTCGCGATAACCAAGACTCGATGGGCAGACCAACTTACTCTTGCTGCCGACTTTTATTTGCTGGATCCCTTCCACCCAACACTTGCTCATTTCATTCACTCTCAACATGACCGGCTCGCTCTGGGTGGTGGTACTATCGAACACTGTTCCATCGATCAGGGTTCCTTGATAGTGCACCTTGACCATATCGATAATTTTCGGCGTGGCGCCGGTCCCTTCCTTGATGGTCTTGAGAATCGCGCCGGACTCGGTTTTCTTGGCGCCGGATTCTGCTGCGGCTTTCGCAAGGAACGCGGCTCCTGCTTTCTTTTCCGCTTCTGCAAGAACCGCAGCGCGGGTCTGTTGCAGCTCTGAAATCTTCATGCCAAACGCTTTGAGGTCTACCTTGGGGGGCTGTTTTGAGAACCCATCTGTGAGGCCGGACTTCACGATTTCAAATTCAGCCTCGTTCAAGGTGAAATTGCTGAGCGATTGGTTGATGGCCAATCCTAACGCATAGAGTGTTTTTTGTTCCTCGGTCCTGAGCTCTGGGGCTGCCGCGAATGCCCCAGCGGTTCCAAGGCAGAGTAGGGTTGCCAAACAGGAAACAATAACGCGCATGAGCTGTCCTTTCTTTTGTGTATGACTGCGATAGGCCTGATATCAATTAGGCTTAGACCTTGTGTAGGGTAAGCGATCTTGCGGTAGGGCTCAAGACAATTTAGGGAGAAACGGAAGCGGGGTCAGTTTGAGGTGATCCCATCGTTTTGTTTCCCCTCACACCGATCATCTGACCCAGCAAGAGTCTTCTTCGTGGTACATTCGGCAATCACTTTCCACTGGAGAACAGTGAGTAGGGCAAAATAGGAGTCTCAGCTGGTGGACGACAAGGCTTCAGATCACGCAACGACTGCTACGCCGAATACAGGCCTGATTGCGTGGTGGCAGAGTGTCCCGCTCTATGCGCGTATTGGAATTGCTTTGGTCCTCGGCGCCATGGTGGGGGTCCTGCTGGGAAGCGAGGCGGCGGTCCTCGCGGTTCCGGGGAAGCTCGTGTTGCGACTCCTCGGGGCTCTCGCGCCCGCGCTGATCCTTGCGGCGATTGTGCACACGTTCATGACGACACAACTCGGTGGGCCACTTGCGGCGCGGTTGCCACGGTTGTTGCTGCTCAACACGTTAGTCGCGATTACGATTGGTCTGACGGTCGCCAACGTGATCCAGCCAGGGCAAGGGGCGGGCCTCACACCGCCACAACAACACGACGAAACGGTAAAATCTGCCAATCCGCTCGCTCTCTTTCTTGAGAATGTGCCCAAGAGTCTGCTGGGGCCACTCGGTGACGATGGAAAGGTGATCGGTGTCATCTTCATCGCCGTGGCGTTTGGGATGGCTCTCCGCAAGGAGCGCGACCGGTCGCTTGGAACGGTCGGACATCTCGTCGAGCTCTTCCTGGAATCGCTCATCAAGATTTTGCACTGGATTATCGCGGTTGTGCCGTTGGCGGTCTTTGGCATTGTCGCGAGTATCGTGGGGACGGAAGGCTTCGCTCCGTTCAAGGCGCTTGGGATCTTTGTGGTAAGCGTGTTGCTTGCGCTCGCAATTCAGGCGGGGTATTACCTCCTCCGTATCCGATTTGGTTCGTGGGTGCGTCCTGGCGAATTGCTGCGTGGGGGTCGTGATGCACTGGTCATGGCCTTCTCCACAGCTAGCTCGACGGCGACAATGCCGGTGACCTACGCGGCGCTCAAGGAGCGCGTGGGATTGCGCGAGCAGTCCGCCAGCATGGGGGCGCTGGTCGGCGCAAATTTTAACAATGATGGCACCGCACTGTACGAGGCAATGGCGGCGCTCTTCATCGCGCAAATGATCGGGATGGACCTGAGCTTCCAGCAGCAACTGCTGGTCGTGCTGACGAGCATTATTGCCTCCGTCGGCGCCGCCGGCATCCCGGAAGCTGGTCTGGTGACGATGACCATGGTCTTTACTGCTGTCGGACTGCCCGTGCAATACATCCCGGTCTTACTGACTGTGGACTGGTTTCTCGATCGCTGTCGCACGGCGATCAACGTCATGGGGGATATGAACGTCAGTTGTCTGTTGGATGGAAAGCAGAAGGAAGAGATTTAGGCATTAAGTAATCGGGGGAGATCGCTCTCGTGCCTCTCCCCCTGCCCATAAGGTAAGGTAGTTCCCTCCTCTTGTTTTTCCACGCTCTGTTCCCTTACTCTCGATCTTTTCCTGTTGAGTAGCCCTTATGTTGCAAGCTGTTGGACTCAGTTGCCGTCGAGGTGAACGTCGGCTGTTTTCAGATCTCAATGTCAAGGTTGAGCCGGGAACCCTGTTGGCTGTGGTGGGTGAGAACGGCAGCGGAAAAACCAGCCTGCTTCGGATTTTCTCCAGCCTGTTGCCCCCGGAGGAAGGTTCAGTTCTCTGGGATGGTCAGGATATCCATCAACTCAAAGAACTCTATGCGGGACAACTGACGTATCTTGGGCACCTGAACGGGATCAAGGATGATCTGACTCCGTTGGAAAATCTGATGAGTGCCACGTCTCTGGCCGGGGAACCTTGTTCCAACAACGGAGCAAAGGAAGCCTTGGAGGCGATCGGGCTGAAGCGCCCCATCCATCATTTGCCGTCCAAGGTGCTCTCGCAAGGCCAGAAGCGCCGTGTTACCCTGGCGCGGCTCTGGCTCTCCACGCGCCCCCTGTGGCTGTTGGATGAACCGTTCACGTCTCTCGACGCGGCCTCGACGAATGTGGTGACGCAGCGGCTGCTTGCGCATGTGCAACGTGGAGGACTGGCAGTCTTGGTCACGCACCAAGAGGTCGCGCTTCCCGCAGAGCGGCTGCAACACCTGAGGCTGGTTGGATGAACCGCTCCAGTATGTGGGAGGCCGTCAGTGGCATCGTCAAGCGGGATCTCTTGCTTGCGATGCGGCGTCGTTCAGATGCGGCGATGTCGGTGTTCTTTCTCGTTATCGTGGCCAGCCTCTTTCCCCTGGGCGTCGGTCCGGAGCCGGCGGTGTTGAGAACGATCGGCCCCGGCGTGCTGTGGGTCGCGGCCTTGTTAGCTTGTTTATTGTCGCTTTCACGAGTATTTACAGCGGATTATGTGGACGGGTCCCTCGAACAGATGGTCTTGGTTCCCCAGCCCTTGGCGGTCCTGGTGGCCGGAAAGGTTTTCGCGCATTGGCTGATTTCCGGGCTACCCGTGGTACTGCTCTCGCCGCTCCTCGGCCTCCAATTCGGCTTGGATGGAGAACCCCTGGGAGTGTTGGCGTTGTCGCTCTTGCTTGGGACGCCGACGTTGAGTATGATTGGTGCGATCGGCGCCGCGTTGGTCCTTGGCGTGCGGGGGAGTGGTCTACTGGTTGCCCTCCTGGTGCTTCCACTCTATGTTCCAGTATTGATCTTTGGGGCCGGCGCCGTCACCGGTAGTATGGCTGGAGTCGGCGGCGAAGCAAATCTGTCGCTGCTTGGGGCTTGCCTGGTGCTGTCTCTGTTCTTAGCACCGTGGGCTACGGCAGCGGCGTTACGTATTGCGTTAGAATAGAAGAGCATCATGAGTGTGAACTGGTCAAAATATTCCGCTCCGATGGCCTTTTATCCCCTGGCAGGGCGCCTCATTCCATGGTTCGCTGTTGTAGCGGTCGTGCTGATGGGTGTCGGCCTGTACATGGGATTTTTCGTCGCGCCGACCGATTTTCAGCAGGGGGAATCGTATCGGATTATCTTTGTCCATGTTCCCGCAGCCTGGATGTCCATGTTTCTCTACGTGGTCATGGCGATCTGGGCCGGTGTTGGAATGGGACTCAACGCGCGCTTATCCTTCATGATGGCTCAGGCGATCGCGCCCACTGGAGCCATGTTTACGTTCTTGGCGTTACTGACTGGGGCGATGTGGGGGAAACCGACATGGGGTGCCTGGTGGGTGTGGGATGCCAGGCTGACCTCGGAGCTCATCCTCTTATTCCAGTATGCGGGGGTCATGCTCTTGCGGACGTCGATCGATGACATGCGTCGCGCCGACCGATCCAGTGCGGTCTTTTCGTTGGTCGGAGTCGTCAATGTGCCGATCATCTATTTTTCGGTACAATGGTGGAACACCTTGCATCAAGGCGCCTCAGTCAGCATGTCGACGGGGTCAAAAATGGCGGCAACCATGTTGATGGCGATGCTCATCATGACGGTCGCGTTCTGGCTCTATAGCATTGCCGTCATTCTCGCCCGCGTACGATGCATCGTGGTCGAGCGGGACTCGCTACCGGTCTGGGATGAGAAGCCGGCCGTGATCCAGGAAGCCGTGGAGGCTCGCTGATGCAGTGGGGGAGTGCGTCGGAATTCTTTGCGATGGGAGGCTATGGCCTCTATGTCTGGACCTCGTTTCTCGCCACGGCCTTGTGCATGCTATGGGAGGTCTTGGCCCTGTGGCGTCGACGAGTTGCCGCGCGCGCCGAGCAGCGTGCGGCGTTGTTAGGAGGCATGGATGAAACCGCGACATAAACGTTTTGCCTTTATTGGTCTGGGGTTGCTTGTCTTGGGTGTGGCGACCGTGCTGATCTTAAACGCCTTCCAGAGCAATCTCGTGTTCTTTTTCACCCCCACGCAAGTCGTCAGCGGAGAAGCTCCGCAAGGGCGTAGCTTCCGGATCGGTGGGATGGTTGAAGACGGCAGCCTGGTTCGTGAGAATGATGGTCTGACCGTCCATTTCATCGTGACTGATACGGCGAAGCGCTTGCCGGTGACGTACAAAGGGATTCTCCCCGACCTATTCAAGGAAGGGAAGGGAGCCGTTGCGCAAGGGCAATTGGGTGTCGACGGCACGTTTGTCGCCAGCGAAGTCCTCGCAAAGCACGATGAGAATTACATGCCCCCAGAAGTGGCGGACGCGCTAGCGAAGGCCAAGGCCTCCGGTGCCCAACAAAGCAAATCACTCGTTGTTCCTGATGGTAGAAAAGGGTCGCTATGATTCCAGAAATCGGTCATTTTGCCTTGATTCTCGCGCTCTGCGTCGCGCTGGTGCAGGGCATTCTCCCCATCTACGGTGCCGCCGTCGGGAACTCGGGCCTGATGGCTGTGGCGAAACCGGCGGCGCGCACCCAATTCCTATTGGTCCTCACTGCGTTCGGCTGCCTGGCCTATGCCTTCGCCGACAAGGATTTCTCCGTCCTGTATGTGGCCGCGACATCAAATTCACAACTTCCGCTCCATTATCGGTTGGCGGCGATTTGGGGTGCGCATGAAGGGTCTCTTCTGTTATGGACCTTCATCCTGACCCTCTGGATGTTTGCGGTGACCCTCTTTTCTGGCCATCTCCCTGAGACCACGCGCTCCCGCATTCTTGGCGTGATGGGTCTGGTCAGTGTGGGATTTCTGTTGTTCATGTTGACGGTGTCGAATCCGTTTGAGCGGCTGATTCCTGCTGCTGCTGAGGGCCGGGACTTGAACCCGCTCTTGCAGGACCCAGGAATGGTGATCCATCCGCCGATGCTCTACATGGGGTATGTCGGTTTTTCGGTGGCCTTCGCGTTTGCCATCGCGGCCTTATTAGGGGGGAATCTTGATGCAGCCTGGGCCCGTTGGTCTCGGCCATGGACGACGGTTGCCTGGTGTTTTTTGACGGTTGGTATTGCGTTGGGAAGCGGCTGGGCCTACTACGAGCTCGGATGGGGTGGGTGGTGGTTCTGGGACCCGGTTGAGAACGCCTCCTTCATGCCGTGGCTAGCGGGAACGGCCTTGGTGCATTCTTTAGCCGTGACCGATAAACGGGGTGGATTCAAAGTCTGGACCGTTCTGTTGGCCATCATGGCTTTTTCATTGAGCCTCCTTGGGACGTTTCTCGTCCGTTCGGGTGTGTTGACCTCCGTGCATGCGTTTGCCACCGATCCGAAGCGAGGTCTCTTTATCCTGGTCTTTTTGGCGATCGTCATCGGTGGGTCGTTGGCCTTGTACGCGTGGCGCGCTCCAAAAGTCGGGTTGGGCGGCAGCTTCGCGATGTTGTCGAGGGAAGGCATGTTGTTAGCCAACAACGTGTTGTTGGTGGCTGCGATGGGCTCGGTGCTGTTAGGCACGCTCTACCCATTGTTTTTAGACGCTCTGGATCTCGGGAAAATTTCTGTCGGACCTCCGTACTTCGATTCCGTCTTCGTGCCATTAATGGTTCCGGCAATATTTTTAATGGGAATCGGCCCGTTGGCTCAATGGAAGAAGGCGAGTGTGCCTGATTTGGCGAAGCGGTTGAAGTGGGCATTCGGGGTCAGTCTTGTGTCCGCACTCACGTTACCGATTGTCATGGGGAACTGGACGCCCCTGCTGAGCCTCGGCCTCTTGTTGGCGATTTGGATTGTGACGACGTCCGCGATTGGGCTGCGTGAGCGGTTGGCTCATGTGAACGGGAATAGTCTCGTCGAACGTTTGGCTTCGGTGCCCAGATCATACTGGGGGATGCTCGTCGCGCACTGTGGGATTGCGGTCTTTATCGTCGGCGTGACGATGGTCAAGGGGTTTGAAACTGAAAAAGATGTGCGGATGAATGTGGGCGAGACGGCAAGTATTGGCGATTATACGTTCCGATTCGATGGGACTCAGGATGTGGTTGGGCCAAATTATACGGCAGCTCGTGGGACCTTTCATGTGAGTCGGGATGGTCGTGAAACCACGGTCTTGTATCCTGAGAAGCGACGCTATCCCGTTCAGAATCAAATCATGACCGAAGCCGCCATTGATCCAGGGTTGTTGCGCGACCTCTATGTGTCATTGGGAGAGCCGATCGACGACGGGGCTTGGAGTGTGAGGCTCTATCATAAGCCGTTCATCGATTGGATCTGGGGTGGGTGTTTTATTATGGCGTTGGGCGGCGCGCTGGCCATCAGTGATCGCCGGTATCGATTGGCATGGCGCCGGCAAGAACCGGTTGTGCCTGTACCCACGCGAACGGCTAGGCGAAAAGTGGCATGAATCGGTTTCTTCTGCCGTTGTCTATCTTTGTCGTGGTCGTCGGTTTTCTGGGCATCGGACTCACGCTCAATCCGCGCGAAATTCCGTCTCCATTGGTCGGAAAAGCGGCGCCAGAATTCTCTCAGCCTCAACTCTACGATCAAGAAAAAGTATTCTCGCCGGCGGATCTTAAGGGAAAGGTCTGGCTGCTCAATTTCTGGGCCTCGTGGTGTAGCGGCTGTAAGACGGAACACCCGGTGTTGATGGACCTGGCTCAGTCGGGACAGGTCACGATCTATGGGATGGACTACAAGGATCAGCGGGAAGAAGCGCTAACCTGGTTGCAGCGAGGGGGCAACCCGTATTCGGTAGTTGGCGTGGATGAGGTCGGACGAGTCGGCATCAATTTTGGAGTCTACGGAGTTCCTGAAACGTACGTCATCGACAAGCAGGGCGTGATTCGTTATAAGCAGATCGGACCGTTGTATCCTGATACGGTCGAGAAGAAGATTCTTCCACTTGTGAAGCAGCTTGAATCCGAATGAAATGGGTGATGCTCATCATATTGTGTGTGTCCGGGTCGGCTTGGGCCGGGGAAGCCAGGCCATTGACCGATGATCCCGTCGCCGAGGCGCGACTCAAGCACCTCGCCGTCGAGTTGCGATGTCTGGTCTGTCAAAATCAAACCTTGGCCGACTCGAGCGCTCCACTGGCGGAAGACCTGCGTCGGGAAGTCCGAGAGATGATCGCCAAGAATATGAGCGACCCGGAGATCATTGAGTTTCTTGTATCGCGATATGGAGATTTTGTGTTGTATCGACCGCCGTTAAAAGCCACGACCACGCTGCTGTGGGTGGGACCGTTTGTCTTAATGGCGATCGGGGTGACGGCGCTGGTCATGACGTTGCGGCGCCGGTCACGTACGGTGGCCGAAGTGTCGGTGACGGATGAAGAACATCGACGCGTTGAACAACTCTTGGCAGAAGGAGAGAAGCGATCATGACCGTGACATTCTGGGCGATTGTGTCCGCCATGACCGTATCCGTCCTGGGATTAATCGTGCGCCCGTTGTTGAAGCGCCCAGTGCAGCTGACCAATGAACAGGAAAAAACGTTGCCGGTGTATCGACAGCAATTCTCTGAGCTGGAACAGGATCTCACCAACGGGCTGCTGACGGATGACCAGTATCAGACGGCTCGGCATGAGCTGGAGCGCCGGGTATTGGAGGAGACTGGTTCCACCGAAACATCATCGATGATGTCCGGAGGGCTCGTGAATATTCGGCTTGTCGCACTGTCGTTAGTGTTGGCCATTCCGGCAGCCAGTGGCGTGCTCTATTGGACATTGGGCAATCCAGCAGCGATGACGCACCCGACGGCGTCGTCGATGTCGGCTCAGAGCGGTGCTGACAATGAGCGCCAAATGACCGAGGGTCTCAATGCGATGGTTGACAAGCTCAAAAAGAAGCTGGAGCAGAATCCCAATGATGCCACAGGCTGGACCATGCTGGCGCGCTCCTATATGGCCATGGAACGGTATGCCGACGCCGTTCCGACTTTTGAGAAGGCTCTCAAGCTGAATCCCAACAATGCGGATATGCTTGCTGATTATGCCGATGCGCTTGCCGTTCACCAGGGGCGCAAACTCGAAGGCAAACCGGAGACGTTGATTGAAAAGGCTTTGAAGGTTGATCCCAATCACGTGAAGGCTCTGATGCTGGCAGGCACCGTGGCCTACAATCGTAAGGATTTCGTTCTTGCCGTCAAAGATTGGGAACGGGCGCGCGCGAACTTGCCTCCAGATTCCGAGCCGGAATTTACCGAGCAAATCGCGGCCGCTATTGACGACGCGAAACGGCGGATGGGTGGTGCTCCGTTGATGGCAGCGGCGAATGCGCCGATGGCGCAATCGGCTATGCCTGCTGATCATCCTCCGGTCAAAAAGGCCGGTGCGTCGCGTGCGATCACGGGCAAGGTAGTGTTGGGGCCGAGCCTGGCTGGCAAAACACTTCCGGATACACTCTTTGTTTTTGCGAAGGATGTGGCGGGTCCACCAATGCCGGTGTCGATCGTGCGGGCATCGAAGAATGACTTACCCTTCACCTTCCGGCTCGATGACTCGACAAGTCCTATGCCGTCTCGAAAGCTGTCGGACATCGATACAGTGGTCATCGTGGCTCGATTGTCGAAATCCGGACAAGCGATGCCCGGAAGTGGTGATCTGGAAGGTATGAGTCAGCCGATTAAGCCAGGGACGGAAAACATTACCGTCGTTATCGACCGAGAGCGTCCGTAGGTGTGAAGTTTCCGTTTATGTGTTATATGAAATACATAAGGTGAGTGCGATCTTTCGGGCATTATGAGGGGAAAAGATCTTGACAGTGTGGTGGGCCTCAGCTATATTCCCACCGCGTTCTTTTAGAGAATCCGAGTAACGTCAAGTAGAATATCATAGCCACATCATCATGATGTATTGTGTCCAGAAGTATTGTTTGAAGGACAGTGCAGGCTGCCCATCATATACGGAAGGAGTATTACTGTGACCGTAAAGCATTTTGCAAAGTATGCCATGGTTCTCTGCGGCCTGTTGCTGGCCGCACCAGTGCATGCGCAGTACCCTAGTGTCCCGAAAGAAACGTTCGAGGCGCTGAACATTGATCGGTCCGCGAGCCCCAAGGAGTTTCATGAGGCCTTGACGAAGCGCTGGCTGGATCCAGGCAGAGGCGCAGGGAAAGGGCAGTACGGCCAGTATTGGGAGCCGATCGCAATGAGTAAGTACTTCGACCCAATGTCGTTCTACAAGCCCCCGACATCGGTCAAGGAAGTGGCGACACGCGAGCAATGCGTGAAATGCCACACCGATGAGTCGCCGGGTTGGGTGGCGATGTGGAAGAGAAGCACACACGCCAATCTGGACAAGATTCGCAAGCTAACCCCGAACGACGACACCTTCTATAAGAAAGCAAAGCTGGAAGAAGTCGAGACCAACCTGCGCTCGATTGGTAAGCTCGGGCCAAAAGAGAATTTGAAGGAAGTCAGCTGCATCGATTGCCACGTGGGCATCAATACCAAGAATAAGGCTGACCATCGTGTGGACATCAAGATGACTACCTCTGATGTCTGCGGCAATTGCCATCTACTAGAATATGCAGAGCGTGAGTCCGAGCGCGACACGATTTTATGGCCGAAGAACCAGTGGCCAAGGGGTCGTCCGTCACACGCCCTGGATTACAGGGCTAACGTTGAGACGGACATCTACGCTGGAATGTCGCAGCGCGAGATCGCTGACGGCTGTACCATGTGCCACACCAACCAGAATAAGTGCGACAACTGCCATACCAGGCACGAATTCTCAGTGGCCGACTCCCGCAAGCCTGAAGCCTGCGGTACCTGTCACAGCGGGGCCGATCACAATAACTATGAAGCCTACAACGCCTCGCAGCATGGGCTGGGCTACCAGGCTTCTAAGGGCAGATGGAATTTTAATGTACAGCTCAAGGATGCAGTTCTGAAGGGTGGACAGAAGTTCCCGACCTGCCAGAGCTGTCATATGGAGTACCAAGGAAAATTCACCCACAATACGGTGCGTAAGGTTCGTTGGGCAAACTATCCATTCGTGCCTGGCATCAGAGAGCCTGTATTTGGCGAATGGGGTATGAAGCGACTGGATGCGTGGGTCAAGACCTGCACAACGTGCCACTCAGAGACTTTCGCGCGCTCATGGTTAGAGTTTATGGATAACGGCACGTCTCATGGACTTGATAAATACGATGAGGCTCACAACGTCGTCCATAAACAGTACGAGGCTAGACTCCTCACCGGTCAGAAGAACAACAGGCCTGCCCCTCCAGCACCGGCTAAGGCCTTGTTCGACCAGTTCTGGCAGATCTATTGGTCGAAGAACAACAGCCCTACAGCCATCGAACTCAAACTGTTCGAAATGGCTGAGGACCACCTGGTGCAACTGCACGTAGCTCTGGCACACCAATATCCAGGGTACACCTACACCGTCGGCTGGGCAGCCATGAACCGCGCCTATGTCGAAATCATGGACGAAGACACCAAGCTGAAGGAGAGGATGGTCCTGATGGAACGGGTGTCAAAGCTCGAACAGCAGACCAAGACGAGTAGCCTGCTGGATTTTGATACCACTGACGGGAAATTTACGCTCGGCAGTCTCGGCGGCGGCATGCTTCTGACCGGTACCCTCGCGCTGGCCGGATGGAGCAGACGTAAGAAGAACCAGCGGTGACCATAGACGCCGCGCCGACGATGGAAGCAGCGCTGACGCGGCCAGGTAGTAGAGTCCTCCCGTCGCTAGGAATAGTCCTAGTGGCGGGAGGACTTTTTTTACTTGGTTGGGTTGCGTTTCTGTGGTTCGATCCAGGTCCATCCCCGTATCACTATCGCTTGGTGGAAGAGGGCGGTGTTGAGAAGTTCCCCAAGCTCGAACTAGGTCCATGGTCTGACCTAAGCATTAGCAAGCAAGAGGTTCACATAGAAGGGATGGAGGAAGCGGTAGCGTCCGCCTATCTAGCCCGCCGAGGAAATACCAAGCCCGTGATGCTCGCCTGGGAAAATCACGTCGGCGAACCAATGGTCTTTGTCGACAGTAAGCTCTCAGAGCTGTCCGTATTGGCACCCGTGATTGCCAAGAATATGCCGAAAGACGCAACCATTCTGGCCTGGTGGGACACTTCACGCCAGATTCAACTTTTGACCGGGTTAGAGACGGTTTTCACCTCCCATCTCAGTGAACCTCTTATCACGCCGATGCTCTGGCGGTCGCGAACCGAGGCCATCGCGAAATATGAACGCGACTTCTGGGGCGCTGCGCCAAGTGAAGAAGAGAAGCGTAAATTTCAACGTTTTGCTGACGCCCTACTGGCAGAGCCAACACAGGGTGCAGCGATCCTGCGTGAACTGACCGGCGGGCGTGAAGGCTATGTCGTAGTCCATATCTCGGACCTCTACAAACTTGGAATGATGCGCCCCGATGGCATTGGTGTCGCCTACAAGGACTTTACCGTGAAGGGGAGTGGAGATGTGCATGGGCTCAATGTGATGGTCAAGCGTTGGCAAAGCGACAACAAGTTCACCTCCCATACGGTGCATGGACTCTCGGAGACTAACGTGCGCGCCTACTTCCTGACTGATGACAAGAGTGTGAAGACGCTGCTCGCACAAATGCTGCCCATGACAACCTCGTTGATCCTTGAACTTAAACCCCTCCAGATGGTCTACAAAGAGGGAGGCTATTTAGTGTATAAGATTCCATCTGCACAGCCCTCGAATAACTGATGTTTTGAGTAGTAGAAGACAGAAGTAGAAAGACGGTTATTGAAAATCATCCACGGTCACGATAGAGTAATGCATGCGTGCTTGCTCAAGCAGGACCACGAACAGTTTTTCATAGGAGAAAGGAGCTACCGTGAATCATCCCATGACAATCGCACTCGCCGCTACGGCGTTGTTCGCTGTCTTAGTCGGAACCGCTGCTGCTGAAGGTACATTTGAAGGCAGAAAGAAGTGTTATAACTGTCACAAAGGCGAAGGCGAGTCGTGGGACAAGACCCTTCATGCCAAGGCTATGGATTCGCTCAAGGCTACAAGAGGCAAGAAAAAAGATGAGGCCATGGTCAAGGCAAAGCTTGACCCGAAGAAGGATTACAGCAAAGACAAAGATTGCGTGGGTTGCCACGTCACCGGCTGGGGGAAAGAGGGTGGTTACGTGGTCGAAGAGCCGGAGAAGTTCGTGACCGGAGTAAGTTGTGAATCCTGCCATGGAGCTGGCAGCGACTATCGTAAGATCCACCGCAAGGCCGGTGAAGCGTTTGAAAAGTCTCAAAAGGAAACCCCTCGTGAGTCCTTGGCTGAAGCCGGACAGGAATTTGAATTCGTTGAAAAGTGCAGCGCCTGTCACCTGAACTATGAAGGGTCGCCTTGGAAGGGCGCGAAGAAGCCCTATACGCCATTTACCCCAACCGTCGACAAGAAGTACTCGTTTGATTTTGAGAAGTATGTGCGAGACGACAAGGCGATGCACGCGCATTACAAGCTGTCCGGAACATTCACGGGCCCTCCGACACCGAAATTCCACGAGGAATTCCAGAAGAGCGCCAAGCCAGCCGTGAAGGCCGACAAGGCTGAGGAGGAATAATGTCAGGGAAGGCCGGTACGTTTATTGTCGGGGGAGTGGTCGGTATCCTGCTGATCGCCGTGGTCTTCGGGGGTGAAGCTGCTGTCTCAAGAACAGAGTTCTGCATCAGCTGCCATTCAGAAATTTACCCCTACGAGGAGTTGAAGAAGTCCTCTCACTATGGGGCGCTTGGCGCGGATCCTGGTTGTAAGGATTGCCATGTGCCACAAGGCTTCTCGAACTTCCACAAAGCCATCTACACACATGTGGTTGACGGGCTTCCATTCCTCATTAAGGAGTTCACCACCGACTACTCAACGGTGGAAAAATTCAATGAGCATCGTCCAGAGGCGGCCTTTCGGGCCAGGATGAAATTAAAAGAATGGGACAGTCTCACCTGCAGGGCTTGCCACAAGAATGTGAAGGCACCAGGTGCGTCAGCCAAGGCTGCGCATGCGAAAATGCAGAGTGAAGGCGCCACGTGCATCGATTGTCACCAGAATCTTGTGCACAAGAAAGTGCCAGAGCATGATCTCAATGCCAGCTTGGCGCAGGGCCAGCCGGTATTGAAGGTTGAAAAGAAGAAGAAAGATGATGATGAGGAGTAGGGAGAAGGGATAACCTCAACCTCGTTTCATACCTCTCGGTAAAGTGAGAACCGCCTTGCAACTGGTCAGCCAGGAGCAAGGCGGTTCTATTTTGTGTGCGTGTTAGAGCTTGGATCTATACAGTCTTGCCGTGGTAGCCCCGACCGTCTTTGCCGCAACCTCCTTGTTCAGAGTGACAGGCACTATCGGACTGCAAGGGCTAGACACACCGCGAGGCTCTGAGCGGCTTTAATATCATCTGTCCGTCGATGTATCACGTCGTTTGCTGAGCCCACGGTCCATTCTGGGCATGGAAATGGGCAGCCACAGGCTCTGTGCTTGATCTATCTTAAGATGATTTTCTAAGCAGGCTGACAATAGAATCGACGATGCCATAGCGTATGCTTCGCCTTTTCACTCACTGCGGCCTTGCTGGATGGCCTTTTTGAGCCTCCTGAGGTAATTGTCTCATCTGTGCGATACGTAAGACTTCGCCGGCAGTTTATGGATACACCGAGTTATTCGGCAGCCTGCTAATCTCTTAGCGTGGGCCGTTGGATAGGCTTGTTAGGCTTTCCGAAGCCTGCACGAGAGGATATTCAAACACCGATAGATCACGCTTCGTAGGGCATCAGTTCATCGTTGAAGAATCCACACCTTGCCGTTGAGCTTCTCGATAAGATGCAATTCTTCACTCCACTTGGGCAAGGATCAGGCCAATTTTCAACCACAGGAAGGCATCGTGGTGATGCCCTAGAGTCGTTGGGCGAGTACCGCAAGAGAAATCTGAGGGAGACGCCTGAATAGTAGTGGATTTTCAGTTGTAACGATGTGTTTGATTCATGGAGACGAGAAGGGGGTGGCTTGCGCCACCCCCAAAATCAGCCAATGACCTAAGAGGTACTTCTAAGTCTACTTGTTATCGCGCACACACCAGACAAAGTTCTTGTTGATCTTAAAATCGTTGCCGATGATGCCATAGTCGAAGTTGACGTCCCACGCGCTAAACGAATAGTCTTCGTGTTCCGTCGACGTCCAATAGCCATGGAACTCGATGTTGGAGAATGGGTGGCCAGTTGGGAGGGCCGGGGGAGGATAGATCGTGTGATCCGCCAGGGTCTCCAACTCTTTGAGTGTGGGCAGGCGCCAGTCTTTCTTGCCACCGACGGTCTTTTTCGCGCAGACACCGGCGGCACTTTTCCAAACCGTCATGGCTCTCGTCGGGATTACCTCCCAGACCAGCCCCGTCTCATTATCCAGCGCCCCCTCATTATTCATGGACTCTAGCACGGTGAATCGCGCGTTTTCAGACGTAGCCGCTTCAGCGGGGCTGGCTCCTGAGCCGAAACCAGCCAGCGCCAGGCATCCGACAGCCAGTCCCACAGCCCCGATGCCGCTCACCCAGTTGCTTCTTCTGCTTTTCATCTCGACCCTCCTGTATGTGAAGTTGTTGCACCGCCGGACTGCTGCGTGACCCACGACATCAGACCACACAGCGAGGGATGCTTGTTTAGGTTTGGAGAAGTGTTTGCGCGTAATTCGGAAGCCGCTGAAATGGAAATGGCCGACCCTCCTGCCAGATTGCCGATCGTTGAAATTCGAGAATCAGCATAGGACATCTTCTCAGATCCGTGACGCATTAAGCGCATGGTTAATATCAGGAGACTCTTTGCTTTGTCAATACCTTCCGCAGAATCAATCTGTTCCACTAGCTTTGATGGTGGTGGCCGCGGTGTGAGAGCGTCTTACCTCGAAGTCGGCTTAGAAATCCACACAGTCACTCGGATGCCCAATAGTGACACGGGGAGGGAGAGGCTGCGCCTCTCCCTCCCCGTGTTGCGTTACTCTGGTACGACCCGTTCCCGGTAGAGTACTACAGCCCTTTGAACAGGGCAGGATTGGTTGGACCATCGATCTTCAGCAGGCCAAGGGCGCCTTTTTCGGTGCGGAAGAGCGAGTGGTCAACCGAAACAAACGTGCCGGGCATTTCGCCTTTAAATTCTCCGATGGTCGCATCACCTGGTACTACCAGGGTACTTTGGATATGCTCAAGTGGCGCTTTTGCCACGTTACCTGCTGGCCAGACCCGGTCTAACATCTCACCGATGACGTGCCACGAAGAATCAAAGTTGACTCCGGCATTGCCATAGAACCATCGAGTGGTCTCTCCTACTTTGGATCGGAGCGGAACTTTGACCAGCGCGGTCATATGGCCATTATGCACGATATAAGACGCATCCGCGTCTTTCACCTTTTGCTCTGAATAAACCAGGGTATCGTTCTTCTTGCCATCCTTCATGTAGAATTCGCTCTGCATGACATAGAATTCTTTTTCGACAGGCTTCAGCCCACCAACCGGCTCAACAACGATCAAGCCGTGCATGCCACTCAAAACATGTTGTATGTTGGATGGCGCTGCAGTGGAGGACTGATAGATAAAGACACCTTGGTTGACGGCCTTAAATGTGATCTGAGCTTCCTTCCCGGGCTCCGCATTCACCAGGGCTGCTCCACCACTGACCTTCGTGAAGTCAAGATTGTGGCTCTGCTTGCTGCTGCTCTTGTTCTTCAAGCGGAGTTCAATCGTATCGCCAACCATGACCCGAATCATCGGCCCTGGCACCATTCCATTAATACCCCAGAACTCATAATTATTGTCGTCGCTAATCGGACCAACCCACTCGGACGCTTCCAGGTTGACCACGACGGTTGCGGGCTGGGTTCGCGTGATCGGAGCGGGGACATTGGGTGCCTTCGTGAGTTGGGCCTGTATGGTCTCCGCTGATACTACGCCTGCATTGATGGCAAGACACGGAGCCATGACCAATGCGCTGATCAATCCGGCATGACGCATGTTATGCAACAAACTCTTGGGCATGACGACTCCTTTAATGTTGTATGACTCTGCCGACCATCATCCTGATAACCTGCAGCACCAGTTGATCAACGTCCCATGATTTGAATGTTTTTGCCATGTAGCAGAGAAACCACATCGCGCGTTGCCTGTCCAGTCAAAAGGAACGCATTACTCGGACAGGCTCCTAGCGCACATTCTTCTATTGAGTATTCGCCAGTTGCCAGGTGAGTGCGAGGACATACCGGGCTATGTTTCGCAAAATTTCTGGATTGATCGTGTCGGCGGTGTCGGTAGGCTGATGCATGTGCGGGTGGATCCCGCCGCTTGCGATGCTGACGGTTGGAATTCCTGTTTCTTTGAACGGTTCGTCGTCGCCGCCTGGCAAGAACCCGTAATAGTCAAGCTTCTTGACCAATCCCACTGCGTACCCTGCTTCCTTCAATGTGGATTTCGTAAGCTCTGTGACACGGAGGATTAACACTCCGTCTCCCGCTCCAACATGGTCAATGTTGAGCATGGCTTTCGTTGAGCCGAGGGGGATGACGGGACTCGTTGTGTAGAGGCGTGACCCGAGCGAATCTCTCTCATGTCCACTGAATGACAGAAAGAGGATCGACCGTTGAGGGCGTAGGCCGAGTTTCCCAAGGGCCCGCGCGACCTCCAGGACTATGGCCGTTCCTGATGCATTGTCGTCGGCGCCAGGAAACCAGAGGCCCGCTGAACGTCCAAAATGGTCGCGATGGGCGCCGATGACGATGGCCTCCGGTCCTGTACCAGGAATCATCCCCACCACGTTCGTCAGCAAGCCGTCCGCCATCGTGGTTTTCCAATTGAGAGAGGCATATCGATTCACGAGGCGCGATCGCGCTGCTGGGGCATTATTGAGTTGTTCTTGGAGGGTGCGAAGGTGGCCAGGAGTGGACTCGTCGCCGCTTCCGTCGAGGAGCGTCTCGGCTAATTTCGTGTTGATCCATGCGCCAGGGATGGCTTGGTTAGGGGGGAGCTGCCCATACAATGCGCCGGGCTTTCCTGTGGCGCCGCGGCGAATTTCATATGGGCTAATAATCGGCCCTGTTGCGGTCAGATAGGCTAGAGCTCCTCGATCTCGCGCGAAGCGGACCTTGTCGGCGTGGCTGACAGGGCTTGGGTAGTGATCCGGTTTGCCACGCAGGAAGAGCACAATGCAGTTCTTCACATCGACGCCGGCGTAATCGTCGATGCCTTGAGCGGGATCGACAATGCCGTAACCGACGAAGACGACCTGACCCTGGAGATCGGCAGAAGGGGAGTCGAAGACTGGGAGGTAGTCTCTCCCCAACTGCGCTGTGACCAACTGGTCTGCTGCGCCGGTGCGAACGACCGGGTCTGGTTCGATGAGTGGCGTGGAGACCATCGAGGCCATAATGCCAACGGGCTCCTCCTTGCCGGCCCCGGAAGAAGGGAGGGCGATTCCCTTGTTGTCAATGAGCGGGAGTTGTACCCCTGCCGAAGTCAATTCCCGTGCAACCCATTGCGCGGATCGCAGGTCATCGGTGGATCCGGCTTGCCGTCCGTTGAACGCCGGACTGCTTAACGTGCGCACGTCGGCGAGCATCCGTTCGCTCGATAGGCTAGCGAGTGCATCAGACCATGCGCGCTGGTCTTCTTCCGATTGCGCGTTACCTCGGCTCCCCAAGGGAAGCAGAACGAGGATGATTCCAAGGAGAATGATCACAGCAACGGAGGGGGAGCACTTGTGCGTCGAGCCGTTCATGCAGTGAGCCTTTTAAGATGATACAGAACTATAGTATAGACTGACTCGTTGCAGAGCGGTTGTACTTTGTGTGCGTGTTAGAGGTTGGGTCCATACAGCCTTGCCGTGGTTGACCCGACCGTCTTCGTCTCAACTCGCTTGGTCAGTGTCTCACGCCATCGGGCTGCAAGGGCCGGACACACTGCGAGGCTCTGAGCGGCTTGCATATTATCTGTCCATCGATGCATCACGTTGTTTGCGGAGGCCACTGTCCATTCTGGGCAGGGACGTTCCACAAGTATCAGGCGTGATCCAGCCTGAACCGTTCCCTCTCTGATGACTCGGAAATACCATCCAGTCCGTCCGCTCTCTTGCACACGGAGGGCCAGGTCCTTTCTGCGCCAGCGCCGCGCTAATTTCCAGCAGGGCTGCCGTGGCTGTGAGACCTGAACAAGCGCCGATCCCACTTCGAACATGTCTCCGAGGCAGACCTCAGTCTCAAGCAGTCCTTCTGTGGTGAAATTTTCCCCAAACGATCCGAAAGGAAATTCGGCTGCTCCCAGCACCTGTTGCCAGTAGGGGTAATGTTCGACGGGATAGACGTTCACGGCCTTTTCAGGACCCCCGTGATTCTTGAGATCAGCCTGGCCATCTCCGTTCAGGTTTGTCGTGCCAAGCCAGACCGGGTCGGTGACAGGGAGCTTAAAAAACCCGGTTGTCCAAACCGTATCGAAGGGATCGGACGATTCTCTACCCCCCACGGTTTGTGGCTGTCCAACTTGCAAGGAGATGATTGTTCCAACCGCCGGTTGTTTCAAGAAAGGTCCTCTAGCAGCGATCTATGCTGATCATTTTGGTGATCCGCACGAAACACGGTGCGCCTGCAATTGTTGAAACAGGTGCTGGTGATTTCCTGCGGATCTGTTGCGATGTGGGCCAAGCAGACGGGTGTCTGTGCCTATAGGAAATGGCCCGTATTGGGGAGTGCATGTGCATCAGCGTTAGGAGATCCCCGTTCGATTCAAGACCCCGCTCGACCGGTACCAGGCATAGAGACGTTTGACTCCACGCAACGTTGGCCCTGCTCCTCCAATGGCGACCGCATCAACGAGGCAATACCATGCGCTGGCGCCACTGGGGGGATTTCCTTGCGCCCATCCTAGGAGCGGGTCTATGGCTGCCCATTGCCACGCGCCGACGGTCGTACCGATCAATTCCAGCCAGGTCGTAATGAAAAAAGCAGCAAGATAGACCAGCGGTGAACGGCCTGTCACCAGCCAGATTAAGAATATACAAAACAGCAACGCACCGACCGCATCCCCACGCTCAGCATATCCGGTAATGCCCCAGATAGCCCAGGTGCCCCACACGCCTATGACGAACAGCGCAATTTTTTTGGGATGGCGTACAAAGAGGCCGGATCGTGCCAACGCCACGGCGGTCAGGTACACCATGCCGTGGCCAGGTGGGACGTAGGCCGGGACATTCTCGAAGCGATATGTGTAACCTCCCATATAGATGGAGGCGAAATGCTCTCCGACCGTTGCAAAGATCACTGCAATCAAGACCTGCACCCGTGTTTCTTTATTTTCACCTAACAATAAGGTTCCAAGAAAAACCCATGCCAAGGCTCCTAAAGCCTGTTGTCGTTCGACGCTGGCACTGATTTCAAACAAGGAACTCACAGCAACGCACAGGAATGTAAATGCAGCAATAGCATAATCCCGTAGTCGATGCGTACTGGCCGTATCCGTGTTCGGAAAATGCCTGAGAGCGGCGCACCTGACCTTATCGAACCATAGTCCGGGAGAAGAAGTGCGTGACGAAGCTTCCATATATCAAATGTGATCTAGGAAGTGGCAACTCAGGTAGGCTGTCAGGATCTCTACATTCAAGATTGTTCAACCTGCAGTGGAAAATATAGTTGGTATCATACAGGACCCCTATCGAACGGGCAAGTTCCAGGCAGGTGCCCGATGATCAGGTAACCATACAAGAAGCTATTCGGAATAGCTTCTTCAGGAGTTCCACCAAGATTCATGAACAGACACAAGGCTGCGGAGATAACACACTTATTGGAAAAGAAGTGATAGAGATCAACGAGGAAATAGTGGAGAGAGGAGGAGGCGAATGAGTGAGGACAGGGGGCAAAGAAAAACGCCGGTTCGTCATTCCACCGTGTGATGGAGACGAACCGGCGTTTCCTTTAGACCCAGACTACCTTACGCTCCCAACCGTGTGAAGACTGGGAGTACTGGAGCCCAGACTGGATTGATGAGTCGCTCACCAGAATCGGTCCAGGACAGGAACAATCCTGCAAAGCGCTGATCCGGATCGTGGAGAATGTCCACCAACCGTTGCACTTCCCACAGGACGTCCTTGGACTCGACTTTAATGTCAACTGTTTGGCCAGGCTGGATTGGAGCCTCGTTATCCATCGTCAGACCGGCTGATGCGACCAGCTCGGCTGGATAGTTTGGATCAACCCTAGATGCACCAAACTTGTTGGTAAATCTGATACCTGCTGTCGTGAACTCACCGATGGTTACCGGTTGTGTGCCGTTATTGGTCGCATGAAGGGTCATGCGCAATGCGCGGCCCGGAACATCGTACTCTGCATGAATCACGTCAACCGTCAGCGGGTTGGGCTTGATCGGCATTGGCTTGATCTTTGCCTCACCAGCCTGGAGAGGGACGCTAATCGGGTGCTTTGCTTCTGCTGCCATGTACCCGACGACCACAACAACCAATGTAAGCACTAATACCGCTACTCCAACTTTTCGGTCAATGGGGTCAAGCAAAATCTCGTCCCCATACGCCGCCAGGACTCGAGCTCGAATCAGGTACATTGGTCTGATCGCAAAGTATCCGACCCAGAAGATACCAAGGGCGATCCACCAGATATGCCACCCAATTCCAGTCATGCTTCCCATCGTCTCCGAATCGAATGTTTCATTGGTCAGGGTCTTGATCGGATTGGTGAAATCCTCATAGCGACCCGTGATGTCCATCCATCCCCCTGGTCCTGCGATTGGACCGGCTTCCTTGACGGCAAACATGGGGTGAATGTGATGGTGGCCGGGGAGTCTGGCCTTTAATTTGACCACGTACTCATAGTCACGGCCGATTTCCATTGGTCCCGAGACGAACATCGGTGTTCCATTGACCTTCGAGCTCAAACGCACGAAGACGGAGCTGGGGGACCCGATATTGATGAAGGTACGGGTTGGTTTCACCACTGCACGAGGCCAATCCTCGGATAAGTGGAACTTTCCCTTCAGCTCTGTCACATCATTGACTTTGGTCGACTTTCCAACCCATTCAGTGTCGTACCAATTCACAGTGCGCATCCGCAGGAATGGTTCCTGCGATCGCTCCCCGTGAGCGAATGCAGGGGTAATATCGAGAGCCGGCGTGGCTGCCAGCGTCACCACCCCGCAGAGTCTAATCATCCACAGTTTGAAGACGTGTTTGGCAGTCATGCTTTCCCCCCAGAAAGTTTAGCTTTGTCGGCTTGTGGCCCCAAGGTGGCGTATGCAAATACATCGTACACCTTGGTGGTCCGCTGTCTGTCATCGGTGATGTAGAAGTACGACGTGCAGAAGAACTTCCCGAACTGCCACCACAGGATATACGTCAATGAGGACGCAAATGCGGAAAAGAACGCGGAGATCATGGTGCTGTGACCGCCGAATGTGCGCAGCGATCCAACTTCGATCATCCGAATGTACTCAGGAGTTCCCGTACGAACATACATGAAACCCATATAATCTGCCCATGAGAGCAATGCGCCATCAACGACGAGCGGCGTATGGCTATAGGCAAATATAGGCCAGTTGCTCGGATAGAACAACGCGGCGAACATCCATGCTCCAATCACTGCCGTTAGCGTCCAGTTTCTGGTCAACAAGAGGGTGATGTCGAGAACCAAGGCACCGGGAATCGCCGTAGCAGGCATGACGAAGTTGGGTGGATAGTTAGACCACCACCACCAAGAAGTGTAGACGGCGATCCATTTTCCAGCGCCCAGCGCCAGAATGCAGAGCGTCGCACCGAATGGCTGTCGGTAGTTCACCCAGTTGTAGTACTGGATGGCGGCGCAGAAGGTGATCAAGGTCACCGGCGTTACGATCGGCCACCACTGACGATCTTTCCAGTCGAGCCAGAAGTCCCAGTCGCCACACAGCAGGGCTGTGTGCATATGGAAGGTCCCGACGATGGTGACGAACAAAATGGGAATGAAATAGATGTAATCGATTTTTCTAGACATCGCTACCCCTTCAGGGGGTAACTTCGAAGCCTTGATAATCTCATCGGTTCTAAACATAACTGACATCCTCCGTCATTTCAGTCGGCCGTGGCTGACCAGGCGTTCTGTTCCTTAGAGTGCCTGGTCAACCGCCGATACCGACCTATGGTTCATATAGTCTGCATCCGCCCAAATTACTTAGTACCCGGCCTTGGCATTCGGGTTCACTTGGCTGGGGAACGGATCCAGAATGGCCTTGGGCGCGTTGTTCCAGATCACGTCCGCCAGATTCGACATCCGGCTGACGATCTGCGCCGCCACCCCCCCTGCCGCTCCGAACAACCCGCACCACCCTAACGTCACAAAGCCCCAGTGCAACAACCACCCGAGCTTGACCGGCTTCGAATCGTACCACTGCGAGATGTCATACCCTCGCCCTGAACTGTCTGCAGCCATACTCCCTACCTCCTTCTGTTTGGATGAAATAGTGAAACTACGGAGCACCACGTTTCAGTGAAAGATCCTCCCCCACAACTACGTCTCATTTGCCCACATGGAAGGACCGGTTAAAATGTGAGCAAGTATCCGACAAAAATCTGAGATGAGTCAAGGGAAATATTATGGGTTAGGCTCGCGAAACACTCGTATAAAGCCTACATGGCAAGCGTGGTTCGTACGACCCCACCTATACGCTTGCGGATGGTTGAAGTCAAGTTCAGCAGGGCTGTGCCATGACGTCTGTCCCTCTCGGCGGGCCATGCAATGTGCGTTTTTGTCCGAATGAACTCTCTCGATCAACTACCGTGGGTTGGGCTTGATGTAGAGCCTGATTCAATGGACGTGATCACCGGGGGGAGGCAAGATCTCTCGCTCTTGATTGAGCTGTGTGATCTGTTGTGTCAAAAGGCTCATGTCTGTCCAGCTTGGTCCATCTCCATGAGGAATCCATCGAGCTCGTAGGTATCCGAATCGGTCGAAGAGAAACTCCATGTGACTCTGGCGAGTGCCCTCGCCGAACAAGTCAGGAATGGAGAGTGTTCGGCGGAACAGCGCATAGCTGCGGGAGATCTCCCGTCCGCCTTGAGTGATGACGGGGAACGGCATTCCCTGTGCGAGTGAGGTCAGCTCATCCGGAGGAAGGTCGGTCATTGGGACTGCCAGGATAGCCGTGCCGGTTGTGGTAATCGCGGTCGAAGCTGTACGAAGTTGATCAAGCCGAACACGCGACTCCGGCCAGGAAAATAACACGAGCAGTAGGTTTTGTTTTCCTCGGAAGTCTTTCAAGGTGCCGCTTGAACCATCGTGCGCCGTATACGAAAAGTTCGGGGTGGCCATAAACGGCTGCTCAGGCAGAATACGGGGCGTGATGATTCGGGATTGATACCCTCGGGAATTGGCATGGAGAAAGTTCAGGAGATCCCAGCGCTCTTCTTCTGAAAATTTCTCACCGAAGGCCGGCATGACACCGTTGAATCGTCCGTAGGTCAGCCAATGGAAGAAGTCACCTGCCGTGTGCATGGCGGTGTGAGGCTCCGTCAGCAGGTCGACGGGTTGTTTCGGCAGCGTCTTAGCCAATACCCCGTTCCCTTTTGCCTGTGGGCCATGGCAGGGAATGCAATTCCCTGTGAATAGCTCGACGCCATTGGCAATCGAGATGGCATCGAACGGAACCGGGGTCTTCCGATACGTCTCCGGGTAGGATTGTACCGCAATGGGATAGAATGTCGCACCAAGCCCGAGGATCCCCAGCAGGGTTGGAACAGCGATGCGCCACGAGGTTGCCCACTGTTTTTTGCGGCTGAGTACGATGGTCGTTCCAGCTATGATCAAGAGTACAAGGCCGGTTAGCACAATGGCCCGTACAAGCCAGTCGTCCCATGTTGCGTCGATAGAGAAGCGGAATGGGTAGGGCCAGTTATCGATGACCTCATGCTTAGCCGGGACCGCATTGGCCAGTAAGGTCGCGACGACGACCAGGAGAATGGCGAGGCCAAACTCAACGGTTACCCATGTCCGAAGTTTCTGCCCACTTGTTGCGGTTTGCTCGGAGCGTTGCCGAATCGATGGGATCCAAAGGGACTTTGCTCGCGAGGCGATGGAAAGAATGACGGCAAGCAACGTGAGCTTTGTGATGAGCAGCCAGCCATAGGCGGTCGCGACCAGTCCGGCGTAATTGGTCTCAAACATGCGATCGGCCACGACGATGCCTGATATGACAACAACGATCATTGTGACGAGGGCCAATCTCGAGAAGCGAGCCAGCACGTCACCGATATGGGATCTTTCGTCAGCTGATCCGGTCGCGATGGTGGAGGCAACAAGAATTACGCCCGGGAGACCGCCGAACCAAACGCTAGCTACGATAAGATGTAGGGCATAGATTACGGTGGCCAAAACCGCTTGCTCTTCGGCCGCCGAATGGCTAGCGAGAGAACCGAGGGCCAGGGGCAGCGCCGCCGCTGATGCACCTATGACGTAGCGCCATTGCGCAGCAGGAGCAACCTGTATGTACAGAACGATCACTAGGACAGCAAGCGCACTCGCAGCGCGCAGGGTCCAGATAAATCCGATATGAGTCTTCTGGATAAAGTCCAACCAGGCTTGCGGGTTCCAGGCATTCTCAGGGGATCCGGTAGCCTGCGCGGTCGTCGTAGCCAAGAGACCGACTAGGCCGATCAGTAGGAGGGTGGCCAACCAAGGAAAAGTCTTCTTTAGACGAGCCAGCCACGAATGCCCTGATTCGAGACTCTTCGGCTCGGCGATTGCTAGAAAAACGCAACCCCCGATCAGCATCATGTTGGACGCGAGTTGCAGACAGCGAAGCAGCGTACCGACGGCCTCGATCATTTCCTTTGAGTGTCGCCCTTTACGGTGAAGTCGAAGGTAGACTCAACCACATGGCCATCGACCGAGAGGACACGGAACTTGATGGAGTACTTACCGGGAGCCAGCTCGGGAATGGGCAACACGATCGATTTCTGGTCATCAGGTGCAAGGGTGGGCTTGGCATCGGTGATTGGCTGTTTTTGGGCATCAAGGACTACGAGCGAGGCGTAGTCTCCTTCAATTTTCTCGTTGAACCACAGTCGCACCTGTGTTGGCGACTTGGTAAGCACGGCTCGGCGTGGAGGCTCGGCCTTGACTAACATGGAATGCGCCAAAGCCGAGGTTACGGGTGCTGCCAAGATGAACATGATGACCAAGATGAAGCGCGTGAACATATTCATGCCTGCTGGGCCGACCATGAGTTCTCCCCACGCTCGATTGCTACACCTACGTGTGATGCATCGGGCGGTCTAGTCTGGCGTTCCCTTGAGAAGTCGCTTCCTACGATACCCGGACCCGTGATGGCTTGCGAGGATCTCGGAAGGCGTAGAACACGGCAACGACAATGCCTACGAAGACCGGCACAATAACCATCATGTAGTGCGAGAGATGAGAGATGATGCCTTGTTCACCGACTGAAAAAGAAAATCGTGCGAGATGTTCGCGACTTTGACCTATGGAAACTAATCCGACGAACTTCCCAGGTGTATCGAAGTTGTATTTCACGTCGATTGATCCAGTGGAGTAGACCTTGGAGGGGAGGTGTGCGATTGTTATCGCTTCGAGATTATCCTCCGAGCCAGTATCTTTAATGATTCTCACTTCTACTGGGATAGAGCGGAGCTCCTGTTCGACATAATCGAGCACCAAAACGGTGTTCCCCACCGCCGGAAGCTCCTGGCAGAATTTCCGATCGTAGTACATGTCAGGCAGGTAGCTTGCAAAAAGCATCTTATAGGGTCCAGCGTGGAGGACGCATGTATCTGCTGCCAATTCATGCCCATGTTGGGCCATCGCGGAAAAAGGCGCGACGACCAAAAGGAATACACAGAACACCCAAGCACGGATGAGAAGATGACCGGACATATTCAACCCTCGTTTTTCTCTAAATCCTCAGCATTCAAAACGGTTCTGCTATGGTCTCAAGCCTTAGGACGCTACGGGTTGCGACGGCTTGCGGTCTCTCATGAAAAACACAATCCCTAGGACAATGAGCACCGCAGCCACAGGAAACATGTAGATATTTAAGAACTTGGTATAGAACTTCGGCTCTCCCACCGAAAATGGAAACTTGGAAACATGTTCTTTCTTGTTGCCCACGGTGACGATGCCGACAAATTTTCCGGGCTTGTCAAAGGTATAGGCAAAGTCGATAGAGCCATTGGGATACACTTTGGCCGGAAGGTTAAACACGGTGTCGGCCTCAAGGTTGGCCTCTGTGCCGGTGTCTTTGATAAGACGAACTTCGGCAGGGAGAGTGCGAAGCTCTTGCTCAATGTAATCCAGCACGACAATTGTTTGGCCGACCGCTGGGATATCCTCACAGAATTGTTTTTGTTGAGTGTTTTCAGGCTGATACCCACTGAAGTGCATCGTGTAGGGGCCGATCGTGAGCTTGCACATGTCCTCGGCCATAGAGAGCCCACCGTGAGCATGGACCTGCGAGGACAAGAGAGCACTCAGAACAACTACCGCACATCCAACTGTCAGTTTCAGTAATACGAAAGACTTCATGAACGTGTCCTCTTTTTTACAATTTTTTTACAATGGTGAAGAGAATGCTCAGATACTGACCTGCGTCGTCCGATTACTCATGAGCGACGGCGTGATGCAAACCATCCCCGCACTCGACCCGATTTCGAGATCTCATATCCGACAACCCCGAGTACCAGCAGCAATGCCAATGGTCCAAGAGCTGCGCGTCCAAGCTTTGAATAGTCAGCCTGCTGCACTCGCAACAGGTAGGTGGAAGGGCTGAGCCCTTCTGCCGTGATGATCAATTTGTAGAGCCCCTTTTCCAGCGTGGCTTCACCCCTTACAATCCCATCAGGGTGAGAAACCGGCTTCCAATAGGCCACGGTCTTCGCCTCGTCCTGCTCGTTTTCATTGACTCCTTGAATGATCTTGACCCCTACCGGCATCGTGCGCAGGCTCGGGTCGACAAGGTCCACGACAAGGAAGGTATCCCCCACATCTGGAATCTCTGTGCAGTACTGAGCCTTCGGCTCAATTTGGGGCTGGTAGGCACTGAAATGCACCATATTCCCACCGATTTTGCGCACACAAATGTCCTCTTCCATCGCCACATTCCCATGTGCGACGGCGGCAGTAGGGCCGATTACGGTTACGAGGACCAAGACCAGGAGGGGGAGGCTTATTCGGACCGCACACTTAATCATGACGTCATCCGTTGAATGAATTGTTTAGGCAGCCTAGATTCTGAAGAATTTACCATCCTGCAGACTGTTGTTTCAAGTGCTCGAACCCTGCGCCTCGATCTGTCTCGATGGGCTATCACCCCGCGCATGGATGTGGCTCGAATAATACTGAGAATCCATTTCACGGAATTTGAGAGACGAAATCAGAATACATCTATTTATCGAGTTGACGACGAGCGCGATACGTGATGATAATGAGATGGGCGGTGACGACTTAACTCGGAAGGAGGCCAAAGATGAAAGCGAAAGAAGGGGTAATTAACATTCTTAATAAGATCCTGACGGCTGATTTGACTGCCATCAACCAGTATTTTGTCCATGCCAAGATGTGTGAGAACTGGGGATATGAACGGCTGTACCATAAGGTACGGGAGCGGAGCATCGACGAGATGAAGGATGCTGACGAACTCATCGGGCATATTCTCTACCTGGAAGGGGTGCCCAATGTGCAGCGAATGAACGCCGTTCAGGTAGGGGAGACTGTACCGGAACAGTTCACGTTGGATCTGAAAGCGGAGCACGAGATGCTGACTTTGCTGAATGAGGGCATTGTCCATTGCACGAAGGTCACGGATTTTACGACTCGGCACATGCTGGAAGATATGGCGAAGGATGTCGACGAGCATATTGATTGGATTGAAACTCAATTGGAAACCATCAAGCAAGTTGGCCTGGAGAATTACCTGGCCGAGCAGATCAAAAAAGAATCCTGAGGGAAATTGCGAAACCCCAAGGAGCATCCTGTACGAAAACTTCGCGAAAAGGGCCACGATGCGTGACGGGTCGCAGCGGGTGGTGACACGGCTCCTATGGGCCACTGCCCTCTGTGCCTTGCTCCAGGGCGCTGCTGTCGATCATGGGCGAGCTGAGGGGGCTCCGGCCATGAGCACAACACTCTGCCATATTCTGAGGACGTTGGAGTCGACCGTGCGTCCAGGAAACCCACTTGATGCGCAAAGCAAATGGCAAGAGGCTTTAGTGAAGGCGTTTACCGACAATGAATTTAATCGTAAGAAAATGGCTCAGGTGAAAGCGGAGGTCGACAAGCTGACCAGCGCCAGCTGCCCCAAGGAACGGAAGGCCATGCTCAGGCACTTAGACGCTGACACACTCGGCGAAACCGTCTTCTAACAGGCTCCCCAAAACATTTTTCCGTAGCCTTCGAGGAGGTTGTCTCCTGACAACCACGTCAGCCCCCAGACTGCATCTCCTCGAAAGGCCTCACCAGAGACGGTAGGGCCTAACCTGTCTGCATTCATAAACAGTGGGCTGAAAAATCCACCACTTCTCGCGAGTTCAACGCACTATGCAACATGATTCACTCAAGAGTAGGAAAAGTCTTGAGCCATGCTTTCAGTCGTCGCGTCTTGAGGGATCTTTCCAGCCCCCTGGCCTGTCCCTGTTGACGCTGGACATATTGGCATTTGATACACCAGAGCTGCGGATTGCGATGGCCGATCGGTTCCTGACAGCGCCGGCAGGTTATGATGAATGAACACGAAGGAGAATGCGGGTTCATAGCGTTCACCTAGTTCAAGGATGTGTACGAACCAAGATCCATAGCTGTTACTGCCTATTGATAGTCCTCGTTCAGCGATTTTAAAAATGCCACAAGTGGGGCAATATCACTGGGTGTAAGGGCGATGCCTTGTAGTTGGGGCGCACCATTGCGGAGTGTTCCCGCACGGGCTTGGTCTGAGACGTCGATATAGAAATCGATCACGTCGTTCAAGGTATCGAATTGACCGTTGTGCATGAAGGGCTCCGAATGTCCGAGGTCGCGAAGACCAGGTGTTTTGAATCGAGCGATCGCACGATTCAAGAGGTCGCTTTGAGACACGGAGCACGGTTGCGCATCATCGCAGAGGATGGTTCGGATCTTGTCTTGCGGCGCAGGCATGTCGGGGTTGGCGAAGACGTTCCACAGGCCCAGGTCAGTCAATGTCGTGCCGGCAGCGGGAACGGCTCGGAATCGCTCGCTGGCTTTCGGGTGTTGTTCGGTAGCCGGGAGGTCCTCGGCGGTTCGCGCCGCGAGCGTGGGAATGGTTAAATTCCTGAAGGCCCCATCACCATGACCTGGAATCTCATCATATTCTTTCTGTGTCGTCCCCGTATTATGGGCCTTGAAATCGGTGAAGTTCGGCGCGGCATGGCAGGCGACACAGTTCCCAATTTTCCCGGTCGTCAGTTCAGCCGGTGCAGCAGGCAGCGTCGCCGGTTCCGTCAGAAACATCTTCAACCCGGCCAATTCCTGCGCCCCAAACAAGAATGGCTGGGTATGAAATTGGAACTGACCGTCTGTTCTGTTGGGGTTCAACGTGACAAACTGAAGCGTTCGAGCCGACTCACGCGAGTTGACGAGCTGCAGCAGGCGCCTGCTGTAATCCATGGGAGATTCGTTGGCATTGGGCGATTGCGGGAGTCCGTTGGTCTCTAGGAATATATCAAACGGCGAGCGGATCGGCGCGCCGCTGTCTTCGGTTTGAGAAAAGAGGAGGCCGTTGACGTATGCGGCGACGACCCTCACGACGGCATCGAACACCTCCTGGTCGGTCGCGGAGCCGATCGTCTTGCGGAATTCCGAGGTGAGCTGGAATTCCTCTGGTATGGACGTATCAGTCCCGCTGAACAGCACGTTGAAGGGGGTTCCATCGAACTCCTTCGCGAGATCTCCGGTGCCGTTGTCGGAGCGGACTACGCGAGCGATATGAGCAATAGCCTGAGTGCGTTCTCCAGGTAGCCAGCCGAAGTTTCTCCCTGTGAAGGTGGCCGCGATCAGTTCTTCCATAGAATGAAATTCGGCATCAAAATGGAACAAGACGCCGCCTGGTCGATCGAGCGCAGCATTGACAAGTGGAGGCGAATTGCGGACGGCAACAGTCTTGCCGTCCGCTCGGGCCGGGAGGGGGCTGCGGCGCGCAAAGTCAGCATAGGCTCGCATGCCGCCTCTCGGCGCATCTAGAACATCGTCAACCAAATGACAAGCCCGGCAATTCATGGAGAGGTCCTTGAACGGCCCCGGGTCGATCGGCGCATTCAATGTTTCCACTGTATCGACGACGCGATCACCGATATTCGGGTTATTGATATTGCCGCCGTTGTCCAGAGACACCTTAAAAGCCTGGGCGAATCGCGTTTCGAGAAACAGCCGTTCGCCCACGGCTTCTTCGGCGCCGGGCGTTCCAGTGGAAGCGATAGGGAGCGAAGGGGGGGAGTCTCCATCCCCTGAGCAGGCAACCGCTCCGATGAGGAAAAGCATCGAGCCTAGAAAAGCCAGAGAGGTCTGTGTGTGACTTGTCATCCTGTCACGACTCATGGTGCACCGTTCCTTTGTGTTGGGTAAATAAGTATGTCCAGCTGTAGGTCTTCGTCGATCACATGTGATAGGGGTAGATAAAACATGTTGCATGAATGATTTCATCGTCCTTGCCATGTCGATTCCGCTTGTCTGTCCCATCACAATCAGCCGTTGAATTGGGGCGGCAAGGGCCCTCGGGAGGCGAGGACCCTTGCCGATAAAGTGGGAGGTGTGGGGCTTCCCACTTTGAAGCCGGCGTAGGACTGCCGCCGGCTGTGTTACCGACTATGTATCGTACCCGCGAGCCGGACATTGGGTTCCTCAAAGAGAGCGATAAGCGTATCCACGACAAAGGGGTCAAACTGTGTCCCTGCGGCCACGTGTAAGATTCTGAGCGCAATCCGATCGCGGTGCGATCGATCGTAGGCATGCGGGACCTGAATGGCCTCGAATGCATCGGCGACTGCAAGAATTCTTGCTCCCAATGGGATGAACGTTCCCCTGAGTCCATAGGGATATCCCGATCCGTCCCATCGCTCGTGGTGATGGGCAATCATGACTGTGGCCTCACGAAGGAATGAAAAAGGTTCTAGCAATGTGGCTCCCAGCCGCGGGTGGTTTTGAATCGCCACATAGCAGTCTGGCTCAAACCATTCTCGTTTGGTTTGTAAGCAGGGTGGAAGCATGAGAACGCCGATATCGTGAAGCAGTGAGGCCAGTTTGAGCTGATGCAACTCCTCGTCCGTGAGAGATGCGGCCCGTCCGATCTGAAGTGCGATCGCCGCTGTTCCCTGGCCATGACCGGCTTGCCACGGTAGAAGCCGATCCAGTTCTTTCGCCACTTGCCGAACAAGAATACTCTCCAGATCGCGCCGCGAGACGGCTGGCAGATGGAGCCGATCGATCTTTGTGAGCATGCTCTGAATGGATAAGACGGCCGGTTCGACCCGATCTGCACTATCGACATGCATGACACTGCCTCCTCAAAAACGAAGAGCCCAGAATCACTCGCGTGATCCTGGGCTCTGGGCGAATAGCCGCTGGCCGCTAAATGGTGTACCGCCAACTGAGATGGTTAGGACCCTTGGGGGTGCTTCCCTCCCATTAAAGGCTGTTCC
>NEWS02000008.1:111462-151727 GCA_002869845.2 Nitrospira sp. CG24B
TCAACACGAGTACCCGCTTCACGCCGGCACTGATGGAACGGACGGACATTGTGGCGCCCGTGATGTTGATGATATCTTTGTTGATACGAATTGGGTCCAATACGGTCTTGCCTTCGTACTGTACGTTGAATCGCTTCCGGCCGACCTCACTCCCGCGAACCTCACGAAAGACCAGCAGCTCGACATCCGAACAGGCCCCCTTGGTGTCGACACCAACCATGTAGGTCATATGCTTGTGCTTGCCAATTGTATTATGAACCATGGCGTATCCGTCGATCTTATCGCCGGTTTCACCGATGTAGATCTCGAACGCTTGTTCAGGGAACTTCCATCCGATGCGTTGTTCGACCAGGTCTTTTTTGTCCTGCGTGAGTTGGAGGACTTCCTTACGAACTCGTTCTGATTTTGCCAGGATGATCTTGACAGCCGCCTCCTCGGTCATGAGGATTTCGGCATGATTTAATTCATCTTCGGTGAGATGGCGCTTGAGGTCGTTGTCCCACACTTTTTCTGTTCCGGCCCATACGGAGGGAGTCAGACAGAGTGAGGCTCCAAGTGCAAAACCTGAAATGACGCTTAGGTGACGGTGCATCCGTGCTCCTGCAGTTTGGCGTCGAGACGATTCTGCACGTCGCGCATGACTTCTTCGGAGGGGTCCGTCGGAGCCCAGCCAAAGAGACGTGATCCGCCTCGAAAGACCCAGCTCTGGCGCTCTTCGATGAAAGAGATTCTAGTGACATCATCCAAGCGCTTCACTTTCAACGTGAGGCGGGAGCGGTCTTTACTGTCGGCAACATCCCTCCGAAACACGCCGTAGGGTCGTCCAGACACTGGAATTTCAAGCCACTGTGTCACGATTAATCCAGCTTCTTTGTCCTTCGTATCGGTTGAACGGTCCTTCACAGCATCAATGGCCGCATCCCAGGCCTGATCGTAGCTGCACACGGCAACCCGTTGTTGCATCCCACTCAGTAAGGCACAGCCTGCCAAGCTTCCGATCAGCAGGAGCGGCATGATTTGCAAACCCATTCGCAGAAATCTCGTCATCGTATGAGCTCCCCGCCGGACCGGCGGGGAGCCTCCTTTTATCATAGTTAGAAGTAAGTCGCTGCTTGGAACAAAAACCCGTCTCCGTCCATTCGGCTGCTGGAAGTTCCTAGATCACCTGCAGGAACGAGGCCTCTGGCATTGTCGTTCTGAGTGTTGTACTGCCAGTTGATTTTGAAGACCATATCTTCAATCGGTCTGAAGTTCAGACCCACCGTCAACCGGTCTAACTCTCGTCGATTGCCGAGTGTGTTTCCTTCACCATTCGTGCGATTATCGGTATCGGTATCGACTTGCTCCCAGCGGATGGTAGCGGTGAAGGTTGACGCATCCGAGAAGTGGGTTGGCGCCAGCCTCTTTAAGATCTCCGGCATGAAGTGGTAGTTCCCCTGGATGTAGTAGCCGAACATGCCCGCGGGGCCGATCCCATTACCGGCCACTCCGGTGGCGTTGTTATTGCTGATTCTGGTCCAGGCCGCTTCTCCAATGAGCTCGAAGGGCCCGCGTTGCAAGGTCCAGTCAACCGCGAAAATGTCGATGATGCCAGAACCGATCGCGCCGGCCGAAGGCTTGTATTGGCCATGGAAGCCAGACCCGGCAATCTCAATCCCCAACATCGGGCTAAAGGCGACCCGGCCGACGACGGCCTTGCTGTCATCACGGTCACGGGATACGCTTCCCCGTGCACTTCGCACGCCCAAATCGGTAATCGCGCCCGCTGTTTGGCTCATGCCATTGACAGCATAGACTTCGTAGTCAATCTTCGAAAGGCTCGAAGGATACAGTGTCCCATAAATACCGGCGCCGGCTTCAAACCAGGTGCTCGGAATGATAATTCTCGAGACCATGGGCCGGTCAACCAGGTCGTTCAAGGGAGAATCGTGGAGTAAGTTGAACTTGCCGACCGGCATGAGGAGAAGACCTCCTCGAACGTTCACCATTTCATTGACCAAATAATCCAGTTGAGCAAACTCAATTTGAATTGAGCCGTCCGTCCCCTGTGGTGCGTTCGGCCCGCCTCGTTCAAGCTCGATTTCAGCCGCGAACTTTATACGGTCGGTAATGTCCGCATAAATAAAAGGCACCAGTCGCTGCTGACCAAAGCTATTGCGGCTCGGATTGTCCAGGTTTTGGCGTGAGAGCACGTTGTACATCACGTCAACATAACCACCAATAGTCGCTTTTGGCGCACTCAAAAATGGTTTCGCATAGATCAGTTTCCCTGATCCTGTAGATCCGAAACCGAGAGAGGTTTTTTCCTCTCCTGGGCGTCCCACTCTAATATCGGTCATCGGCCCCGACGGCATCGGGTATTGTTTTGGGGATGAACCTTCCCCCTGAATCTCGCGAGATTCACGCTGCTGCGCTTTCTGTAATGCTTCTTCGAGTCTTTTTACTCGTTCCTCAAGGCTTTCTTCTGCGAAGACCGGCGTGACCGCCAGTGCAATGATCGAAAGAGCCCCGAGGATTGACCGCATCTTCATCGGTATCCTCCCTCATGAGTAAGGTGATGGTCTGACTCGGGACTCAACGGTCTCTGGTCTTCAGGTCAACGAAATGTGTGCAACTGCTAAACCTAAATATGTGCCTCCTTTGTTGATAGGGGATTATGTTGAAGCAGTTCCCCAGCCTTCGATTGAAGAGAAGGGGATGACAACAATACGCTTGCACCGCTTGCACTTGAGTTCCAGCCCTTGTCCACACACCTTAGCGATCAGCTGGCCGCACTCACAGCGGGTCTCATGAGTCTGATCACGTTCCAACAAAGGAGCTTTTGCCATAGCCATGATGCCGGATTTCCCGTGTAATGAAATTGAGAACGATTATTAATATCCTGATCAGTCTTCCGTTGTCAAGTGGCTAGTTAGCGCGGAGCGGTCTGCATTCCAATGCGGCTTGCCATATAATTCCCCCATGAAGAAGCTTCTGGGTATTTTTGCAGGCATTAGTGGCAGGAATGATGTCGTCATGAAGACACCTCCAATCTATGCCATTTCTATCACGATGCTCTGTTTCATCA
Source organism: Nitrospira sp. CG24B (assembly GCA_002869845.2). GTDB lineage: Bacteria > Nitrospirota > Nitrospiria > Nitrospirales > Nitrospiraceae > Nitrospira_D. Next base: position 114,530 of record NEWS02000008.1, read on the forward strand.
TGATCTTGGTGGCTGGTTGTGTGGCCGTACCTCCTGCATCTCAGTCTATCGTCTCGAAACGTACACAGATGCATATGGGGACCCTGGTGACGATCACGGCTGTGTCGCCCGACCAAGATGTGGGCAACCGGGCGATGCAAGTCGCATTCGATGAGATTAAGCGACTCGAACAGTTACTGAGTACCTGGCGTTCTGACAGCGAACTGTCACGGGTGAATCAAGAGGCCGGCCGTCGGCCTGTCCAGGTGAGCGCTGAGACGCTTGAACTGGTCACTCGATCTCTGGAGCTAGGGCGCCTGACTCTGGGTGGGTTCAATATTGCACTCGGTCCTGCCATCGAAGCCTGGAGTGTAATCGAACGCCAGCGCATCCCCGATGAGAGGGAGTTGCAACAATTGAAGCTTCTCGTCGATTGGACACGCATTCAAGTCAATAAAGAAGCGCGGACTATTTATCTACCGCATACAGGAATGCGTATTGATGTTGGTGGGATTGGGAAGGGATACGCAGCCGATCGGGCGGTGGCGGAGATGAAACGAGTGGGAGTGATGGGCGGGGTGGTTGCGCTATCAGGAGACATCAAAGCGTTCGGTGTCCTGCCGGACCGAAAGGGGTTTCCGGTTGGTATCAAGCATCCACGTCGGGAGGAAGAGTTGATTGCCATGATCGACCTGAACAATGAAGCGATTTCCACGGCGGGTGATTACGAACGGTTTTTCGAACGAGATGGCGTCCGGTATCATCACATCCTGGATCCCCAAACATTGCAGCCGGCACGAACTTGTCAGAGTGTCACGGTGATTGCCAAAGAAGGCACGATGGCTGATGGATTGGATACTGGGATTTTCGTGTTAGGACCCGAACAGGGGATGGCGTTGGTGGAGCGCTTGCCGGGGGTTGAGGCGATCATCATCGACCAGGAGGGCAAGATCACTGTCTCATCTGGACTCCGTGGTCGGCTGCACGCGCCATGAGGTGCCGAGGAGGACTACCGCGCCATCTTGAGATCGTAGCTAATTGAAAACTTTACTGGCATTTGGCGCCGTTCAAGTGGGCGAGAGAGCTTGATAGGGGGGCCGCTTCTCACATCTTCCAAGGCAACTTGATCAAGCGTAGGATTGCCGGAGCTCTTTACGACACGCACATCACTCAAGAGTCCGTCTTCATGTAGCATCGCAGTCAGCGTCACTTTCCCCTGAATGCCCTCCGTTCGTAATGTTATCGGGTATCGCTTATCGAGATCTTCGATCCACTGTGCCATGAGCTCCGCCAGCCATCCGTAGTCGGCCTTGGCTGGCCTGAGTTGATTGGATGGTGCCGCGGAGGCCATCACGGAAGATGAGGAGTCGAGAGGAGAATCCTTGGCCACCTGGGATTCAAGTGGAGCTGTCGAACTTTCGTGAGCAGGCACCCCCAGGTCAGCCGATGGACCCGACAGGTCTTGCCGCGCAACGTGAGGGGTTGGGAGAGTTGCTGCAGAAGGTACCGAGTCAGGGGGAACCTGCTCCTGATGAGATTCTGAACTGACTTCAGCGATGGATGCCGGTGCCGGCGGAGTCACCGGTATCGTTCTTTGGTGAATCTGTTTCCCTGCGAGAGACTCATCGCTCACTGACGGAGTGTGTGGCTGACGCATCGGACTTGGCGGCGCCATTGCTCCAGATCTCGACGTGGCCCCTGGTAAGGATGAGAGCGGCGCAACCATCGCCACATCCCACTGGAACGGGTCAGCCTGTGGTGCCAGCTGCATACGTTGGACAAAAAAGATCGCTGCCACGGCTAGGCCTCCGTGTAGCAGGCAGGATACCAGCCAACTTGCCGCCAGAGGGCCAGTCTGACCGCCTGAGCGCGTCATGGATTTCCCCATCACAGGCGGATGACCTCCAGACTGACTTGCTGAAATCCTAAGCCGCGAATCTCGTCGACGAGGGACACGAATTTCTCGAGCAGCGTGACTTTGTCGGCTCGCACGACCACAGCTGATTCACGCGGCTGAGAGCTGAGAACAGAGGGAAGGCTTCCAGCGGGAACCGGAGAGTCATTTAGGAACAGACTTCCATCAGCCGTCAAGGAAATCACGATGGGAACATCCTTCCGATCGCTCACCTCCTTGGCTTTGGCCAGGTTGACGGGAATTTGTCCCGTGCTGATGAAGGTGGCGGTCGTCAAGACGATGACGAGCAAGACCAACATCACGTCCACGAGCGGGATCACGTTGATCTGATCAATGTTCCGTTCCATGTTGTGTCCTATACTCGGTCAGGAGTTCGCTCACACGACGACGCAGCACGTTATTCATCACGACACAGGGGATAGCGACTAGAAGACCGATGGCGGTCGCTTTCAACGCCAAGCTCAAGCCGATCATGATGGTGCTCACGGCCATCGTCCCCGACGTTCCCATCGTATGGAATGTCAACATTATACCAAGGACGGTTCCCAGGAGGCCGATATATGGGGCGTTAGCAGCCACCGTACCAATAATCACGAGGCGTTTAGTCAGAGTGATTTCCAGCAGTTGCATGCTTGAAAACTGAGAGAGATTGATGCGTCGGTAAAAGAGCCAGCGCTCGATGGCGATAGCCACGGACCATACGCTCAGGGCCAGTAACAGGCCGATGACTCCGAAATCAATGATGTCTTTCAACGCGTCCATCGAGGCTCCTTACATGGGAGACGTGGGCTGAGTCCGGTGGGTTGGAATCCGGAGTATCGATCCATCCATGCCAGATCGCTGAGCAGCTGTCAATTTGCACATACATGAGGCGGTCTCTATTCCTCTAGGAGTGAGGAGATGGTTCGGCAGGAAAGAGAACCGTGTGCGTGGCAGAGACACGGAGTTCGACGGCGGTACCTTCCTGGTAGACGCAGGTTGAGCTTTCACTGCTGTGGATGATCTGCCCGGATGGGAGCTGGATCGTGTAGAGATTTTCAGACCCTCTGAACTGGCGGGCCACAACCCGAGGTTCGGCTGATTTATTGGGCATGAGCTGGATGTCGTCCGGGCGGATCATGACAACGACCGCGCTTCCCTCAGGACTGTTGAGCGTATCGGAGAACTCTCCCAGTTCGGTATGCACTATGCCTTGTCGAATCTGTCCGATGACAAAGTCGGCTTGGCCCACAAAATCGGCCACGAACCGCGTGGCGGGGAGATGATAAATCACCTCCGGGGAATCCATTTGCTCGAGCACTCCCTGATTCAGGACGGCGATGCGGTCGGCCATGGCGAAGGCTTCGTCATGATCATGCGTCACGAGAATGGTCGTGGTTTTCATCCGGCGTAACAAGGCATGGACTTCCTGCCGCATACGGCCCGCCATATCGGGGTCAAGGTTGCTGAACGGCTCATCGAGGAGGAGCAAGACAGGATTCTGCACCAGCGCTCGGGAGAGCGCCACTCGCTGCTGCTGTCCTCCGGACAACTCATGCGGGTAGCGTCGGTCGAGCCCTTCGAGGCCGGTCAGCCGCAGCATTTCTTGAACCCGACATGTCCGTTCCGCCCGTGACAGATGATGAAGCCCGAAGGCAATGTTATCGGCGACGCGCAGGTGTGGAAAGAGGGCGTACTCTTGAAAGACCATGCCGACACGGCGGTCCTCCGTCGGAATCGTTTCTGAGGACGAGGAGACCAACCGGCCCGATAAAAAGATTTGTCCGGACCGAACTGGTTCAAAACCGGCGATGGCTCGTAGGACGGTTGTCTTGCCACAGCCGGACGGTCCAAGCAAACAGAGGATTTCGCCTTCTCGCGCAGAAAATGAAATATCGCGGATTGCTGGCCTGCTGGGATCGTAGGCACAGGACACAGAACGGAGTTCCAAGATGGAAGAGGCCGGTGCAGTGAGGGTGACTTGCTCTTCGAGCCTGTCGGCATCTACGTGTGTCATGTGCAACGGTGTGTTCATAGCGATGTTATGCGGCCCGCCAATCACGGGATAGCAACAAGACGAGCGCCGGTAGGCCAACGAGCACGATCAATAGCGCGGACGGGGCTGCCAGTTGGTAATACTCTTCACTCGCTTCCAGCCAGACACGGATCGCTAAGGTGTCAAACCCCACCGGTCGCAACAACAACGTTGCGGGGAGCTCTTTCATGGTCTGCAAAAAGATCAAGACCCATGCCACGATGACCCCGTTGCGAATGAGGGGCAGCGTTACGCGACGCCAGGTTTCCCGAACGGTCAGACCCAGGGTGCGGGCGACTTCTTCGAGATTCGGCGTAATTTGTTGAATCGACGGTTCAAGCGACTGGAGCCCAGCTGGGAGATAATGCAGGACATAGGCGACGATCAACACGATGACCGTACCATAAAAGAACGGCAGGACTTTTAGAAAGAGGACCAATACCGCGAGTGCGGCGACCGGTCCTGGCAGGACATAGCCAGCGTACGCGGCTTGCAGACAGCCAGTATTGAGCCAGGTTGGTTGTCGGCTGGCGAGGTAGGCGAGAGGCAGCCCAACCACTACACCGGCCGTGGCGGCTAGGGTCGACAGCAGGGCGCTGTTCCAGACGAAGCTGAAGAAGCGGGCATCGAGAATCGCTAGGGCTTCAGGGGATAGGCTCCATGTCACCAGGAGAGAAACGGGGATTCCGAAGGCCAGGCCAATCACGGTGCTCAGGCATGTCGTCAGTGCTGCCGTGTGCACCCATTTGCACTGGATGCGTTGCGGCGCTCGAAAGCGCCCGCTGGTCTGGTAAAACCGGCTCTTTCGACGAAACCATCGTTCGGTCAACAAGAATAAAAGCGCCAGGATGACTAAGAGGATGCTCAGGATACTTGCGGCCTGGTTGTCAGACCGTCCGGTCATTTGCTGAAAGACGGCGTAGGTCAAGGTTTGATAACGCAGCAGAGAGACGGCACCGAAGTCGGACACGACGTACAGGATGACAAGAGCGACGCCGGCGACGATCGATGGGCGGAGCAACGGAAGGGTGACGAACAGCATTCTCCGAAGTGGTGACGCGCCACATGTGCGGGCGACTTCTTCAAACGACACGTTAAAGCTGAGGAGCGCACTGCGTGTGAGCAAGTAGACGAAGGGGAACGTGTCGAGCGCCATCACCAAGGTAACGCCCCAGAAGCTTTGGGGTGAGATGATCCTGGCTTCAGGTCCGGCGATCGTCTGCCAGAGTTGCTCAACTGGACCACCGAATCCCAAGAGATAGTTGTACACATAGGCCAAGACGTACGTCGGCATGGCGAGCGGCAGCACAAGACCGACTTCCCACAGCCGGCGGCCAGGGAATTCGAATCGCGTCACCATCCAGGCGGTCGAGACACCAAGCAGGAGGGTGAGCAAGGCCACGGCACCTGCCAAAGAAACCGTATTCCACAACAGTTCCGGGACTCGAGTGGTCCAGAGGCGATGCCAAATCGCAGGATCGGCTGACAGGGCAAGGGTCGTGACATAGCCGAGAGGCAACAGGATGAACGCTGCGCTGGCCAGGGCGGCGAGTTGGAGCGGAGAAACAGCTAATCGGCGTACGGCGGCAATCACAGGGTGCTCGCAGCGTTACCGCATCCCGACTTGTTCGATGAGCAGCAACGTTGGCTCTCGGAGTTCGGCGAGCTTGGTTAAGGGAACTAAGGCAGCTCGGAAGCTCTTCCGTTCTACCAGCGCGGGGTCGGCTTTTACCTCGGGATGGAGCGGATACTCCTTGTCGAGGTCCGCAAACATTTTCTGGCCGGCTTGCGCAACGAGAAATTCTACGAGCAATTTGGCGTTCTCCATGCGGGGCGTGTGTTTCAGGATGCCGATGCCCGCCACGTTCATGATGGCGCCCATCCCCCCCTCTTGTTGATCAGGCATCACAACCGCCAGCGGAGCAGCTGGTTGTGTGGCGAGATGCCGATAGACGTAATAGTGATTCACGATGCCCATGGCGACCTGCCCCTTGGCGACGGCGTCAACGATCTGTGAGCTTTTTTGGTAGACCTGGGTGCCGGCGTTATCCCGAAGCCCTTCGAGGAATTTTGTGGTGCGATCGTCACCGAGACTGGCGCGAATGACCGACACTCCTGCTTGCAAATATTCACTGCCGGCGTTGGGAATGGCGATCTTGTCCTTCCACGTTTGATCCGCCAGATCCACCAAGGACTTGATCTGATCGGGCTTCACCAGTGTCGTGTTGTACACAACAATCCAAAACCGGCCCGACAAGCCGATCCAGCTGTTGTCCGCTGCGCGAAATTGAGGAGGAATGGCTCGTTCGACTTCCCGCATGTTCAAGGGGCGGAAGAGTCCCGCAGTGCGTGCCAGTTCCAAGCTGCCGGCATCATTGGTGATGAAGAGATCGGCAGGGCTGCGGTCTCCTTCGGCTTTCATCCGGTTCACCAACTCGGTAGTGCCGGATGAGAGCAGCTCGATGTGAATCCCGGTCTTTGCCGTGAACGCATCCAGGACCGGCTTGATCAATCGTTCAGCCCGTCCAGAATAGATGGTCAACGTGTCGGCGGCAGAGGTGATGGCCGGCATGACCAGCCCGAGGAGCATCAGAAAACAGGCCGCTGAAACGCTGGCGGCCCTCAGTCGAGGGGCAAGGGCTGTGGTACGAAAGAAACCGTGAAGGAACATGCGCATGATGGAACCTTTTATTTCAATGTTGGGTAAAGCTGATTTGAAATTGATAAACCGTCTCAATAAAAGAATACCAGAAGTCCATTCAGAGGTCAACGTCTGATACCCCGCAGCAAGCTGCGGGGAGCTTCATTGCCGGCAGGGGGAGCAGAGACCGTAGAGCTCAAGACGGTGGGTTTGGATCGTAAAGCCGTTCCGTGAGGCTACCTCTTCCTGGAGGCGCTCGATGTCGCAGTTCTCGAACTCCACAATCTTTCCGCAGCCGGTGCAAATGAGGTGATCGTGGTGGCCCTTGTGCGAGATGTTGTCGTACTGCGTTTGCGTCCCGAAGTGGCGGGCTTGAGCCAGACCGGCTTCGCAGAAGAGGTTCAGCGTGCGGTAAATGGTTGCCAAGCCCAAGTGCGGATCCTTGCGGGCCAGTTGGTGGTACATCTCTTCGGCGGTAATGTGCTCTTGCTTGAGGAATGCGTCGAGGATCAGTTCACGTTGGCGCGTGAATTTCAGCTGGTGCTTCCCGAGGTGCTCCTTCAGGACACCCATTTCTTTGACATGTTTGGACATGGCGATGAGATCGCTCCTCCTGGAGCCGGGATTAAAGACGAAATCACGCGGCGGGTCAAGCGTGATTCTGCAAACCGATCTGAAAATCTCTCCGCCTTTGACGGATGCGTTTCCGGCTGGCTATAGTGAACCCTTCACGCATAGAGCGAGGAGACTGTGAGAACGCCCAACCAGATTGCCGTCGACCGTGCTCTGCTTTTGTATGTCCTGCAACTCGCTGAGCCTCTTGGTCCGCTGAGCGATGTCAAGCTGCAGCAGCTCTGTTTCCTGTGTGAGCTCCAAACCTTCGCCAAAGGTCTGAAAGCCTTCCATTTTGAATTCTTTCGCTTTGCGTATGGAGCGTTTAGCAAGGATCTCGATAATGACCTGACCTCCCTCCGCCGAAAAGGCCGGATCGAAAACTTCACGGTATCGGATCAGGCTAAGGAGGAAGCGATCCCCTTACTCCTGCGTGCAATCGAAGGGGTGGAAGCCAATGAAAAGGTCAAAGACATTATTGATGCTGTCGTTGCGGCTTATGGATCACAAGACAGCGGCGCCATCACGAACTCCGTCGAATCGGTTCAGCTGAGCACACCTCAGGACCCTGAGCTGAAAATTCCAATTCGTGATATTGTGTTCCACACCATGCTGCTCGTACCCCATCGGATCGAGGTGCAAGCTGAATTTACGTTGCCTCTGGTCATCGCCATACAGCTCAACACGGTGCTGGGGTATGACAGCCGACCGGTCATCGATGCTCAGAGCTGGTAGATCTCGCCGTACTTCTTTTCCACGTAATTGAGAAAAGGTTCGGGACTCACTGTTGCTCCCGTCACGCGCTGGGCGAGGTGGGCTGGCGTGAACATGCGACCCCAGCGGTGAATCTTCTGTTCGAGCCACCGGCGTAAGCTTAACAATTGGCCTGCCGCAATCTCAGTCTCCAGATTCGGAATTTCTAACTTGGCCTGCTCGAAAAATTGGACAGAGTAGAGGTTGCCTAGGGTATATGTGGGGAAATAGCCGAACGCCCCGAATGACCAGTGGACATCCTGTAAGACCCCGTCCGCATCAGAGGGTGAAACGATGCCCAAGTACTCCTCCATCTTCTGATTCCAAATGGTGGGTAAGTCGTCTGGCTGAATCTTGTCTTCCAGCAGGTCCTGCTCGATTTCGAATCGCAGCATGATGTGGAGATTGTAGGTCAGCTCGTCAGCTTCCACGCGGATCAACGACGGTTTCACGCAATTGATTGCGGCATAGAACTGGTCGATCCCCACGCCGCGCAACTGGTCATGAAAGGTCTGTTGTAAAACCGGGTAGAAGAAGCGCCAAAATGGCCGCGAACGTCCCACGCAGTTTTCCCACAGACGTGACTGACTTTCATGAATACCGAGGGACACCGAGTCACCCAACGGCGTCCCGAAATACCGTTGATCCAACCCTTGATCGTACAGCCCGTGTCCTCCTTCATGGATACAGCTGAAGAGGCAGGATTGCAGTTCATGTTCATGAACACGGGTGGTGACGCGCACATCGGTTGGATGAAACGACGTGGTGAAGGGATGGGCTGATAGATCCAGACGGCCACGCTCAAAATCATAGCCCATCGCCGTCAAGACCAGCCGCCCGAACTCCACTTGTCGAGCCTGGTCATACGAGTGATGCAACACGCTATCGTCAATTTTCACCCGGCTTTGTGCGATCTTTTTCAGCAACGGTACCAGCCGGGCCTTGAGTGCAGCAAACACTGGTTGGAGATTCGCAATGGTCGCGCCTGGTTCATAGACGTCCAACAGGGCGTTATAGGGTGAGTCCTGATAGCCGAGATACTGCGCCTCTTCGCGTTTGAGCTGGAGTACCGTCTGGAGATTCGGCAGAAACATCGAGAATGTGTTCTGCGTTTTAGCCTCGGCCCAGACCTGCTGCGCGAGGGAGCATTCACGGCTCAGCTTGACCACAAAATCCGATGGCAGCTTTTGGGCTCGGCTGAAATCCCGCCACACTTCTCGTAAGAGTGAGCGTGACGGTTCATCCCAGGCCTCACGCCCTTGATCCGATGCTTGACCAGTGACAGGATCCACCCATTGCGATAAGAGCGACTGCACGTCCGGCGAGACCAGCTTCTGATGGGCGATGCCTTGGAGCACGGCGATCTGTTCAGCCCGAGCTTCTCCGCCACCGACCGGCATATAGGTTTCCTGATCCCACGAGAGGACCGAGGCGGCGCTATTGATGCGCTGAATTTCCATCAGCCTGGTGGTGAGGGGTTCCAGCGTGGCGAGTGTTTTCAATTCGGCCTCCAGCTCACTGTGCTAAAATTCACGTCCGTGATTCGGTTGTCGCAGTGTACGCAACGGGCGGCGCGTTTTTCAAATCATCCAAGGGAATTCCAATGAACAGGTTGGTTCCATCCGAAATCGAAGCCTATGCCGAAGCGCATTCCATGCCGGAGTCGTCAGTCTGTCGATCTCTTCGAGAAGAGACGCATCGGACTATGGAGTATCCCCAGATGCTGGTTGGTCCATTGGAAGGGGCCTTTCTCAAAATGATGATCAAGCTGGTCGGTGCTACACGCGTGCTCGAAATCGGGATGTTCACCGGCTACAGCGCCCTCTGCTTTGCCGAAGCCTTGCCGACTGCTGGCACGGTGATCACCTGTGAGATCAACGAGCAATCAGCTGCGGTGGCTCGACGCTATTTTGCTCAGGCACAATACGGGAGCAAAATCAGCATCCGTATGGGCCCGGCGCTGGACACGATGCGGACGCTCTCTGGCCCATTCGATCTCATCTTCATCGATGCCGACAAGATCAACTATCTCAATTACTACCGGCGTGCGCTCGATCTGCTTGCCCCGAATGGGGTGATCTTGATCGACAATGTCCTGTGGAGCGGCGAGGTGCTGAAACAGCCGCCGCCGGACGAATCAACCACTGCCATTCAAGAGCTCAATCGTACTGTGGCCGCAGACCCACGCGTATCTGCTGTATTGGTCACGATTCGGGATGGTGTATTGGTGGTCCGACGAGCAGGGTAGAACACGATAATTCCAGGTTCCGTAACCCCTCCTACTCTCATTGTAGAACTCACGACGATCGGCAATAGTGCTTTCCAGGACGGATATGCGTTGCTGAACCGCCAGGAACTCTTGATTGGCTTTGAGATCCGGATACTGTTCCGCAACCGCGAAGAGCTGCCCTAACGCGCCTGCGACTTGATTTTCTGCCTTCGCCTTATCATTGATATCGCGGCTTGCGCCATAGGCATTGCGGGCTCTGATGACGGCTTCAAGCGTCTCCCGTTCGTGCACCATGTAACTGTTGCACACCTCGACGAGCTTGGGCAGCTCGTCATGTTGCTGTTTTAAAATGACGTCGATATTCGACCAGGCCTTGTCGATATTGTTCGACAGCCGAACCAGCAGGTTATAGACACCGACTACATAGGCAATCAGCAAAACCAGCCCGATGCCCAACAGCGATCCCACGACTAATGTGCCGTTCATGGATATGCTCCTTTGCCAAGGTCACGAGGGGTCAAGGGTTCTCACCTATCGATTGAGGAACAATGCCGCGCAGGCCGCCACACACACCAGCCCACCCAGGAAACCGGCCCACATCTGCCAGGTCAATCGGGACAATATGTCCTTTTCGCTGCGATCGGAAATGATAAAGGCATGGTCACGGCTGTCGCCGATAAAGAGCCTGGACTCGTTGGCGATGTGGTGGCTCATCCCGTGAGGCGCAAGGGCGGTTCCTAGGACATAGATGGATTCGTCCTGCCTGATAAGGGCTTCCCGACACCGCAAGGTTTTGCTGCCCATCCATCCATGGGTGGCAATCCCTAATCGCCGTAAGCCGGCGAGAGCGAGGGGAGGCAATTCTCCCAGCCAATTGGCTTTGGAAATTCGCTCGTCCGGCAAGATTAATGTGGCGCCAGCAGGAACCACGAGCACCCGCCCGGTTGCATCACGCACAAAAAACGGCCGTTCCGATGTGCCACTCGCAATCGTTTTCCAGCGGGTGCTTTTCCCTGAACGGACCCGCTCTTCGACCGCGTAGGAGTAGAACACGCAGGGCAATTCATTGAACGGCGAGGTCAGAAGCTCACCGTCGGCCTCTGTCTGTCCACCGATTTCAACCAAGCCAAGAGCGAGCGAACGGATGGGCGATGTCGGAATGCTTTCAATGAGGCGCTTGCGCTGCTGAACTGTCCAGCCATACCAGAACAGCCCGAGGCCTCCGACAACGCCACCTATGAGGTAGAACAACATGACATCCGGCGGTCGGATCCAGCGGGTGGTGTGGAGGAATTTCTGGATTCCAGCGACAAAGATGAGCCCCGCGATGGCGAGCGCTACTCCAAAAAAGAGACCCCAAAACCACATATTCCGTGGGGCGGCGTTTCCGCGCGTGAGCTGATCATAAGCGATGGGCTGGAGGGTTTTCGTCCGAGCAACAGCGCAGGCATAAAGCTCTTGCTCATCGATCCGGATCGTCACTGCGGCTCCCTTGTACGTCTCGTTGAGGTGAGTCAGGCCTCCACGAGAAAGCCACCATCCCTGACAAACTTTGCACCTTTCGATCGTAGTCCCGGCTATCGTCTCAGATTCCAGCTGAATGGCGCATCGAGGGCATTTTGTCTGCGTGCGGACCGCCACCCCTCCACTACTGCCCACTGCTTGCTTGAGGGACAGGTAATCTTCCACAAAGCAATTGACCTCTCCAGCATCGAGCCACAGCCCGTGGCCTGAGGGGCAGACATCGAGATCTGGACCTTGGGCCGTTGGAAGCCTGAGAAGGTCGTTGTCGCAATCGAGACATTTCATAGAAAAGAGGTCTTTCAACTGTAGCAAGATTCGAGGTTGTGTCAATTAAATCGGCCTGTAACTACTCAACAAATCAGGGTAAAGCAAATAGGAGAGACTGCTGTTCTCATGACTTCGCGGGCTGATCGGCCATTCCATGCTCGGCTGACAAACGACAAGCGTGATTTAGCTCCCCTCGACCGTTCTTTCTTTCACTGCGCAAGAGCGGCCCTCATCAGAATCCCTTGCGTTCGAGCATTTCCAAGATATACGTTACATCGAGATCACGCTGAACCATGACAGGAGAAGAAACAGATGAAAACAACCATCTTCGTGACCACGTTGCTCTGTTGCGCAATAATCGTTTCAACAAGTCATGCTGAGGAAGTTGGAAGTGTCGACACGAAATTCAAAATGTTGGGACCCGATCACAAAATTGTGATTGAAGCGTTTGACGACCCCAAGATTGAAGGCATCACGTGTTACCTGAGTCGATCCAAGAAAGGTGGTCTGAAAGGCATGGTTGGATTAGCTGAGGAAACATCCGATGCCTCACTGGCCTGTCGTCAAGTCGGTCCCATTCGCCTTGTGGGTGAGCTGAAAGAAGGAGAACGGGTATTCAGCGAGAGTCGGTCTCTGATTTTCAAGAGTCTCCAAGTTGTCCGGTTTTTCGATAAAAAGCGCCAGACCTACATCTATCTTGCCTATAGCGATCGAGTGATCGAAGGCTCTCCACAAAATGCCATCTCCACCGTACCGATCCAATCCTGGTCCAGTCGATAAGGACCAAGAGACACTCTAACTCTGTGTGTTTCAGGGTCGAGTAACGGGGTCGGGATAAGCTCGCGCGGGTTCCGTGAGTCCAAATACCCGAACCTCACTTACCGTCTCAATCGCCTGCACCATCCTTCTGGTTTGTTATAATCCCAGACTGTGGGACGACGATATCGCATCGGCTCGGCCATCACACTCGCGTGCTTCTTCTCTATCCTGCTTCTTCTGGAAGGATGCTCCTCTCCACCACCTCCCTCCGGGGTCCACTTTCCCATCACCAACGGCTCCCATACGCTGTTGCCTAGCGCACAGCAGCGCATCCTGATCTGGGGAGATCCGCTCCTGGCCAGTGTAGCTGACGAATGGCTCCGGTCTCATCACTATTCCAACATCCTCATGCCCCCTCAGATTCCCTATCCCCCATCGGATCGCCAGGTAGCGCTTGTGACCGCGGCAGAGGTGAATGCCGCATTTGTACTCATCCTGAAGCGGGAAGAATTAAAGGAAGAGGCATTGATCCAAACGAGCTGTGGCGCACTCTTTAACATTACCGTCGAGGTGCGAGGCCTTTCAGTCGAACGCGGAGCAAGCGTCCTGCGGGGTGGCGCTCATTACCCGCATTGCGTCGAACGTAACGAACAGACCGTTCGGCACCTGACTTGCCAAGCCCTCGCTACCGCCTGGGGCTTCCGCTCAGCCGGTCAGCTTGAGATCCCTTCACACCTAGCATGTACTGCTGGCCAGAATACCCCCGCGCCAAACCACTAGACCCACACACGACATGATTTAAAAGGATCGGGACTCTTTTTTAGTACCGCTCGCTTGTTCCAAAACAACCTTTCAACAAAGACTCCCGACCCTATTTTTACAGGTACTAACGTGACAAAAGATTGACAAGTTGATCTCATGAGCACCGTCAATGTTTTGAAAATAATCTATCCTCGTCAACTACGTAAGTACTAACTCGTTGAAATACTTAAGTATGTGAAACTGGTGTGGTTTTTGCTTAAGTTTGCCACCAGCTGTGAACGTAGCCACCTTGGGAGGGATCAATGGAATGTCCGAAGTGCAAAGGGATGATGATGTTGGAGCGGTTTTCGGATTTCTTTCTCGTGTTCTATGCATGGAAATGCATGAACTGTGGTGCGATTATCGACCGCACCATTTCCAACAACCGCCGAAAGAGCCTGGCTGCCCGAGAATCCCAGACCGCTGCAGTGCGCTAAGCGTATAGAAACCGGGTCGGGAGTCTTAACTTGACAGCCTCGTCACGGGTCCGCTAGAAGATTCCCTATGCCTCGTCGCCCCCGACTCGTTGCCGGCGCCCTCGCCTACCATGTCCTGAATCGTCGAGTGGGACGCCTCCCCCTGTTCGAGGAACCCGCCGACTATGCCGCGTTTGAACAGGTCCTGGCCGAAGCTCAGGCCAATTCTCGCATTCGCATCGCCGCCTATTGCCTGATGCCGACTCACTGGCATCTCCTGCTCTGGCCTCGGGAGAACGGAGAACTCTCCGAAGTGCTCCGCTGGATCACGGTCACCCACACCCAACGCTGGCATTCGCACCATGACACCGCCGGCACTGGCCCGGTCTATCAGGGCCGCTTCAGGTCGTTTCCAGTCCAAACCGATACGCATTTCCTAACAGTCGCCCGCTACGTGGAGCGTAATGCGTTGCGAGCCAAGTTGGTCAGGCAGGCTGAAAATTGGCGATGGTCCAGTTTATGGCGACGAGCCCAAGGCGATTCCAAAATCACGACCTGGCTGAGCGACTGGCCGGTGGACCTACCACGAAATTGGGTCGCACGGGTGAATCGTCCTGAAACCGGCGAGGATTTGGACAGGCTCCGGCTCAGTGTGCAGCGTGGCCGTCCATTTGGTGAAGAAGGCTGGGTGCGCCGCATGGCGAAACGGTTTGGCATGGAGTCAACCTTGCGGCCTCGGGGACGCCCGAAAGGCTCTTGAACACTGACGCCGCTGCAGTTCATCCTCGACATTTGACTGAATCATGCCCCTGTGGCAGAAACATCGATCCTATTCCAGCGATGGCTGCCGATGCGATATCCCATAATTCTTGGAATGGTCGTGCTCGGAGTGCTCCTCTTTTTGTGGGAACGTCACCACCACGCGCCGACCCATGTGAGCGACACGGCCTATGACCTGCTGCTGTCCACCCTGCTGTCGCACAGTGTGCCGGAAGTGTCGGTCGACCAGGTCGAATCGGGGCAGTATCGCGTACTCGATGCCCGCGCGTACCGAGAATTTGAGGTGAGTCATATTGCAGGAGCGACTTGGGTGGGCTACGACGATTTTGATCTGGCCCGGCTGGTCGGAATTGATACACGGGCACCAGTGGCAGTCTATTGTTCGGTAGGGTACCGCAGCGAGCGTATTGCGGAACGACTGCTCCAGCAAGGATATACCAATGTCGTCAATGTCTATGGCGGCATCTTCCAATGGGTCAACACAAGGCACCCTGTCGTGACCCAAAATGGTGCAGAAACAGAACGGATACACGCCTACTCAAAGTCATGGGGTATCTGGCTCACACGCGGAGAACCCATCTACGAATAGGATCGGGGACATGGGTCCGGATAAGCTGCCGGGGTTGAAGCACAGGGATCGGGAGTCTTGTCTGAGAAACTATTTCCTAGCAAGAAGAAGACACTGGGAACATTCTGAATTTTCCGGCGCGTTTGCCGCGTGACGACCCGATGCATTCCTTGCCTCTCCAATTGACTCAGGAGTGATGGATTGGCCTCCGTCTTTGCAGTACACTTGCCGTTGGCGTGGAACTTGTTTGTTGGGTTAATTCGGTTTTCATATGAGTGACCCGACCCGCGAACGCCCCCCCTTGAAACAATATTTTAGCCCCCCATGGTGTAACGATTTCGTTGAAAGGTTGGTGATCGATGCGACGTGTTTTCTATGCACTACTCTTGGCTCTGACCTATGCAGCAAGCGTAAGTCCACAGCCCGTTCTGGCTGCAGATTCTCTTGAGGATGCGGAATTTGCGTATGAGCGTGGCGAGTATACGCAGGCAGCTCGCCTCTTCAGCCCCCTGGCGGAGCAAGGCGTGGCATCAGCCCAGTTCTATCTGGGCTTGATGCATGAAAAAGGACGCGGTGTCCGACAAGACAACCCAACGGCGCTGGCGTGGTTTCGTAAGTCGGCGGCGCAGGGCTACGCTGGTCCACAGAGCAATCTGGGCCTGATGTACGAGAGGGGACGGGGTGTCCGGAAAGACGTGGTTCGCGCGCTCATGTGGTACCACATCGCTGGTGCCATGTTAAAAGGCGATGAGGGGAACGCAGCCGTGAAGCGTCGAGACTATCTGACCTCACACATGACGACCGAGCAGATCGAACAGGCGCAGGAAATGGCACGGCGTTGTCAACAGTCCCAGTTCAAGCAGTGCGACTAGATCAGGATCCTTGCAACAGAAATCAGGCTCTGCGCAGATTGGAATGGATAAATGAGCGAACGTGAAGCGTCCCAACTCTGCAGCCCGCCTGGGATTGGGGCAGCGTGGCGAGACCTCGAATCTTGTCCGAGATCTGAGGCAGACTCCTGGCGGCATTTGCCCAGGAGACCCCATGAAAGACACGCAGACGCTCTCCGCCTTGTTCTCCGTTCCGAGATTCCGTGCCCGCAGTCGGCTGCAAGGCATCTTCGGCAATCCCCACGCCAGGCTCGTCGTCTTGGTCCGGCGAAAAAAACCGCCGTGTGCTCGGGCTGCGGGACCCGGTACCGGACGTTCTACGATCGCCAGACGCGCCGAGTGCGGGATACCCATGCGGCGGGCTGGCGTATCTACCTGGCGTTTGAGCAGCGGCGGATGGCCTGCGCGCGTTGTCAGGGGGTGAAGGTCGGTCGATCAAGAAGGGCCATGCGTATCGTATCGTGATCAGCGACTTGGAACGAGGCCGTCCGATTTGGATTGAGGGCACTGGCCCCACACCAAGGCGAATTTGGATCAGTTCTTTGTGGCGCTGGAGCCGCAGGAGACCGCCCAAATTCGGTTGACGGCGGTGGACATGTGGAAAGCCCTCCCCAACTCGGTGCAGACCCAGGCGCCACAGGCCCAGTTTCTTCCGCAGCCGCTGGATACGGCCGATCCCAACTGGAAACCCGTCCTCACGCAGTTCGGCTTGCAGCCGTTCCTGGCCATACGTCTGACGGGTACACACATAGGCGGCATGGATCGCCACTTCCAGCCGCGCGTTCTCCTGGACGCGTGCCGACGGTCGACGGGTGCACCAGGCCTGGTAGCCGCTTGGGAACACGATCGCCACCTCTACGTACCGACTCATGTGAGCGATATGGCCTATAACCTGCTGCTGTTCACCCTGTTGTCGCATAGCGTGTCCGAAGCGTCGGTCGACTAGATCGAATCGAAGCAGTATCGTGTACTCGATGCCCGTGCGTACCAAGAAAGTGAGTCATATTGCAGGAGCTACTACGACGATTTTGATCTGGCCCGACTAGCCGGAATTGCTACGCATGCAGCAGTAACGGTCTATTGGGGTACCGCAGTGCACGTATTGCCGAACGACTGCTCCGGCAAGAATATACCCATCCAGGGCATTGCCTCGATAACGCCAGTACACGTTCAAAGCAACAGTGTCGCCAATATCTATGCCAGCATCTTCCAATGAGCCAACACCGGACATCCTCTCGTGACCGGAGATGAGACCGAACCGGAACAGATCCATGCCTACTTGAAGTTCCGGGGCATCTGGCTCAAGCGCGAAACACCAATCCATCACTGTCCACCACTAACGAAGCGCACTCACAGCATTCCTACCCTACCTGTGTAGGCTATCCCATGGCGCAGTGACCTAGATAGAATCTGCCACCTCACTCTAGACCGAGGGAAACCGACCACACTTTTCGCAAGTTAGCAGCAAGCTCTTTTCCGATATATCGCTACAGACATATTGCTTTGAGCCCGGTGACATCAGTTCGGTGAGGGAACCGGGGCTTTCCATATGGTGAGATTCTCAACAAGGAATGTGTCAGTGTAATTATTCATGAGAAACGACAACGCACAAGATCGTGCTTCCATCGCAAACGGATGGGAATTGACCAGCACCACGAACTGAGCAAACCGCACCCGGCGATGGTGGCCCTCCACCGTCACCGTACCAAGAAGAAATTCGCCTGAACTGTGAGCTATCTTTCATGCTGACCTGTGCGTCCCTTGCCTCATCAATTCGTTCGTCGTGTCAGTCCGTACAACAAGGAGGACTTATCATGCCCACGTCGACCTGCACAGTGCTCGCCCTCACGGCTTGTCTTGTCACATTCCCCACCTTATCGGCCCTTGCCGAAGACACCCACAGCGAGTCCGCAACATCTCTCAAAGGCACGTTTCGGTTCAGCATGGTCAAGACCTGTGCTGACAGCACAACAGGCTCCACGGCTCACTTCTACATCAATGGAACCATCGTCTACGATGGCCAGGGCTCTGGCCAGCTGGCACAACAAGGCACTCTGGTTTTTCCTGGCCCAAGTTCCACCTTATTCGATGAGACTGCCGAACTCACATATACCGTGAAGCCAAACGGAAGTTTTAGCCAAGAGGGCAGCTTCCGCGCAGTTGATCGGTCCTATACCCTGACGGGTGTTAAAATAAATGGGCACATCGATCCTCACGGTTCAGTCTTAATCTTCAGTACCGCCATCCCTCAAGAGAAAGAAACGATCACCATGCCAGGAAGAGGTTTGTCTGAGTATCTCTGTGGTGCCTCCGGAACGGCAGTCCGGATACGCTAGTCATTGAATGAATTTGGCGCGCGACGAGCGCGTCCGTGAATAGGGTGAAACAGATAAGAATATGGATCGGTTGAAGTTCAAGCGGCAATGCGCGAGCCATGTCGCAATGTCTGCCAGACCTTGAGCTCGGTGAGAGGCAAAGAGTCGGCATCAGAAAACGTTTCATGGGAATAGCAGGGTTTGGTAGACTTGCTGTACAATACCTTTGCGCCGAGTCACTCTTTTCATGGAGGCTCGTATGGCACACACCAACCAAGAGCAGCTCTACCGCGCGCGGGCGCTGAAATTATTTCCCTGGATCTGTGCCCATTGTGGACGAGAGTTTGATGGGAAGAAGCTGAACCAACTCACGGTCCATCACAAGGACCACAACCATCACAACAATCCCCCTGACGGCAGCAACTGGGAGTTGCTCTGCCTCTACTGTCACGACAATGAGCATCAGCGCGATCAGATCGGTAGCGGACCGACTGAATCTCTGTCGAGCCATGAGCCAGATCGACCCTTCACCCCTTTCGCCAATCTGCTCAAGCGCAACACCGCAGCCTGATCGAAGCCGGCCTGAAGAACTCAGGGTCAGGACCGACTGCACCAAAACAAGGGTGCGGGCCTGTGATGTGCGAAACGAACGCGCGCGCGTTCTTGGATGCTCTCCTGCCTCCCAGTGGCCCTCGTTTTGATCATCGAATTCGCTCCGATCTTGCCACCGTGCCCACGGAGCCCACTTGTGGAATTCAGCCGCAATCGGTACTCTGCCTCTACTCAGGTCCAGTTCATCCATGAACCAGCCACATGCCATAACCCATCCTCGCGATCCCTTGCACGGGGTCACATTGGAAACCATTGTCACGACTTTGGTCGCACGACACGGATGGGCAACATTGGGTGCCCGCGTGCCCATCCGCTGTTTCCGCCATCATCCCACACTCCAGTCGAGCCTGACGTTCTTGCGCAAGACGCCGTGGGCGCGCAAGCGAGTTGAACAGATGTTTGTGGCGGAACTCCCCTAGCGCCCACCCTGGCACGATGGCTTCCAACGCAACCATCTATAAAGCCCTGCTGCAAATCGCCGATATGAATCGCCAGCACTTCCAGGACCATGCGCTCACACTTGCGCGCCATCCATCTGAGACAGAGGAACGCATGATGGTACGAGTGCTCGCCTTCGCACTGCACGCAGACGAGGCCTTGTCATTCGGCCGAGGGGTGGGCACCGAAGATGAACCAGCGCTGTGGCAGCGAGACTTCACGGGGGCAATCGACTGCTGGATCGAGATCGGCCAGCCCGACGAGAAGACCTTGCGTCGGGCCTGTGGCCGCTCCAAACAGGTCATTGTCTATGCCTATGGAGCCCGCAGCGCCGAGGTCTGGTGGGCAAACCAGAACCCGGCGCTCGGACGTCTAAAAAACCTTGCCGTGACACTGCTCCCGATAGAGAGCGTTCGTGCCCTCGCTGAGATGGCACGACCTACCATGCAGCTACAATGGACAATCCAAGACGGGCATATCTGGATTGCAAGTGGTGCGCAAACCCTCCACCTTGAATTACAGCGATTGAAGGGCTAACACCACGAGCGACTCCGTGCTGGAGCCAAACCAGAGAGAAGCATCTGTCCTATTGCTCTGACGTGCGAAGAACATCGTAAACCTGTAGGCCGGCTACCTCGCTTGACGGACCAGTTGTCTACCGCGTAGCATACACCTACGACGTTTCAGACAGGCCGATTGTTTTAGCCCTCGCGTATTCGGCCTATTCTCAACGGGATTGATCCCAGGGATCGCCCCGTCGGACACTCCGTCCATCACCAGACGCCGCCATTACACAAGAGGAGTCGCCGATGACTACGAACAGACCGATCACCGACCGTATTATGGCCATGCTCAAAGAGTCGCCAGAGTGTGACTTTGACCGCTTTGTGACACAATGTCCCGAGCTCACCTGGAACGACCTCTTTCAGGAGGTGGGTCGTTTGAGCCGGGCCGGGCAGGTGACTATTACTAGAGGAGTCGGCGTATTCACGGTAAAATTGGCGCCGGTGAAATAGCCGCGACTGACAGCGTAAGCTCCAGGAGCGTTGCGACACCTACGAAATGAACGCCCCCTGTGCACCTGGCACAGTTCCTTTGCGCACAACCAGGTACCGTACCCAGTTTCTTTCCCCTAAAGCCGATAGAGGTCTTCATCCAGATCTCTAGTCGCACACGTCACCCTTGAGTTCACGGAGAAAATATCAGGCCTCATCCCCGTGCTACGGCTGGCTTAGTCAACCCAAATCAGATTCAATGCCATCGTCTCTGCGACTTTGCGTTGCCGGACATCGGCGGTAATGAAGGGAACGATCAAACCAGAGGCGGCTTGAAATGTGAGGAGCGAGGCCAGGTGCACAGCATCGAGCGTCCTCAATCCGGTTCTTTGAGCCAGTTCCTCGGCTTGATGCAGGACGACTTCACTGACTTCCACAAGTTCCCAATAGCTATGGTCTTTGCGGAGTCTCGACCGGATTGCCAGACAATCACGCTGGGTAAGTTCACCAAGAGTGCGTCGCCGGTTCACGAGGGACAAGACCTCGACTGGGGCGACAGCCGAGGAGAGGAACCGATACTGCTGCAAGAGACGCCGCGCAGTGGCAGAACCTTGTTCCTTCACATATCGTTTCACCAGCACACTGGCATCGAAATATGCCCAGCGCGTCTGCCTCACTGCTTGCCTCGCACTTGTCGAATCGTCTTAGACAGATGGCGTCCTCGAACCGGTCTGGGCTTCCACGCCGGAAGGCCTGCACGTTTGACTGCGGGCCGCAGAAAGCCAGCCGCTTCCAATCGTTGAATAGCCGCTTTCGTCTTGTCGCCGTTCCGAATCAACTTCAGCACCGCAAGCGGCTGCCCTCGCTCCGTGAGCAACACCTCCCGTCCTCCTCTTACGGCTTTCACTAATCGAGAGAATTGCTGATTCGCTTCACGTAATCCAATTTGCATACATTTTCATCATAATGTAGTGACGTCACTACTATAATTTCATCACGACATGCCTGTCAACGGAGATCGGACCCAGTTCGTTGACAGGATGGGTTCTCGGATTGGAATCACAGCTTGACGCCCAGGGCTCAAGGTCTATTGGAATAGTTGGATCAAGTAGATGTCTAGCAGACCAACTTCTTTGTTGCCTCACCCCTAGCTCTGCTCCGTCTTGCTGATGGCGGAGCCACACTTCAACAAAAATAGGCCCTGTGGCGGTAAAAGTTCGACTCTCAGACGATGTCCGGAAAAAAGAAATGAACTGAGTGGAGAGAAACCTACCGGCCTGGCTGGAGATGGACAATGCTCCCGTTTTCGCCACTCGCCCACCCATGCATGGCATCCGGAAAACTGAGGCCGAATAGCGAGGATGAGGCGATCGATTTCCCCTCGCTCCAGGTAAGACCTGCGTCGGTCGTCCGATAGAGCATCCCTCGCTCGCCGACAATCCAACCTTCTTGCGGGCTGGTGAAACGCACCTTCAGCAAATCCGTGAGTCGCGTACAGGTCGTTCCGCAGGGTAAGGTCAGGTCAACCCATTTGGCTCCACGGTCCGTCGTCTGAAATAGAGCCCCTGCATTACCGACCACCCAGCCGGTCGTGGAATCGGTGAAAAAGACATCGAACAAGGTCACCGCGTGCTGCGTTTCTTGCGAAGTCCAGGTGACGCCCCCATCGTCCGTCGAAAGGACGGTACCCAAGGCTCCGACAATCGTGCCTTGCTGGTCATTGAGGAAGTGTGCCGCATAGAGCGTTGCCGTCGTGCCGCTCGCCTGTTCTGCCCAATGCTGGCCGCCATCCGTGGTATGAAGGATCGTGCCACCTCCCCCAACCACCCATCCGATACGTGGAGATGTGAAATAGACTCCGTACAGTGCCTGCTGAGCATCCAGGTGTTGAGAAAGCCAGGACTCTCCCCCATTCGTCGTGTGGCTCAGAAATCCTCCAGCCCCCGTCACCCATCCAGTCGAGGAGTCGGCAAAGAATACGGACGTTAGCAAGGTAGACGTTCCACTCGTCTGTCGCTTCCATTTTTTCCCGCCATCGGTGGTGTTCAGGATGGTGCCTCCAGTTCCTACCACCCACCCATTCTGGTATGTACGGAACTGAATACTCATCAAGGTTGATTGTGTGTGACTCCCCTGGATGGTGACAAAATTATTGGTGTCTGTGCTCCCAGCTGATTGAGGAAGCAGAACAATCATACTGAGCAGGAGAAACAGTGTCGCGATACTGTTTCGACGATGAGCGCGACCGAGAGGGAACCACACCAGCATTATTGATTGGTACTCGCGTCAGGCCTGTTGTTATTCCAGTAGCCTGTATCGGGAAGCCCTGTTGCTTCGATAGTGAACGATCCGGCCTCAAGCGTGATCCATTTCTTCGGCGAACAACACGTTCCATCAAGAAGCAGATCCCATGATCCTCGACGCACGACCAGCGGGCCGGTCGCCAGATTATCAAAAAACTCACCCTTCTTCCCGATCCCGTAGAGGTTACGGTGCGGGACCTTCACGACGATCTCCTCATCGGTCCATGATTGAACCAGCGCGGCTGCGCCATTAAACAACACTTCCGTCCGCGACACATTGGAGATGACATTTTGACTTTCGCCTGGTTCGTTGATTTCGACATCAGCTCGCCGCTTGTAGGCTTTCTGGTTCAATCCCAAATCAGCATGTTCAGCAGTCTTGAGAAACGTTCCGAACCCCCGGCCTTTAATGGTCACCGTGGCATCCAACCCAGCGGCCTGAGGGGCATATGATTCGATGACCGGCGTCACGAGCGTGAAGTCCCCGGCCTCGATGGTGAGAGACCCTCGCTCGGCACAACAAAGTCCGCCTACGTTCGGCGTGTTGGCACTCCGGTAAATAATGACCTTGCCGGTTTTCGCGCTGAACGGTACCCACACATCGATTCGGTCGTCGTTCCAGCGATAGATTACCGCCGGCACCCCGCCGATTTCGACGCGATTCTCACCAGTATTGAAATCCATGAAGTTGTAAGGCGTCGACCCACTCTCTGAGTAAAACCCAAAGTGCTCACCGTTAATACGCAACAAAGTCCCAATGGGCGCGCTGGCAGGACTCATGGATATGACGCGAGGAACGTGAACCGTAAACGGTGCGAGCACCCGTTCCCGTCCTTGATATTTCAGCACAAGCGGACCCGACTCTGCATCGAGCGGGACATGGAAGACAATGATGTCGTCTTTCCATTGATCGATGATCACCGGCCGTCCCCCGATTAGGACCGCATCATCCATCAGCTCTTTGGTATTCCCAAACCCCTGGCCGAACAAGACCACTTTCGTGCCAACCGGTCCACTGACCGGGTCCACTCGAATGGACGGAATCAGGGTCAGCGGAACGGCATTGCTCACGGCATACTCGACCGGAGCGCAACATGATCCGTCCGGGAGCGGATCCGAAGAGGCCAGTCGGACCACGATATCCCCGCTCACCGCGTTCGTCGGAATGTCAAGCTCGATCTTGTCGTCTCTCCACCGCTTGGGACGCACCACCACCCCACCTACCAGCACATCATTGACACCAAACATGGTATTCGGATCGCGCGCGCCAGCCGAGAGACCAAAATGATGACCGGTGATCTGAAGAGTCACCCCCCGTTCCGCTTCCGTCGGCGTGATAGTCTCGATCCGTGGCATCGTGAGATTCACAAATCCGGCGAGCAATTTCTTCTTTCCGATCAGCACCTCGACAAACCCGCTGGTCGCCTTGAGGGGAACCTTGACCTCGATCACTTCCCGATCCCATCGCTGGACCAACGCCGATACCCCATTTACAGTGACCCTATTGAATTGGGTCGACTTGAACGTGCCAAATCCTTTTCCACTTAGCACCAACGTCGCGCCAGGCGTCACAGACCGAGTGGACAGCTCAATACCCGTCTTCCCGGCATGCGCGAGAGAGATCGCCCCCCCAACAGGGATGACACACGAGAGCAAGAGTACCGTGATGACAACTCTATTCATCGATGGCCTATGGGGAAGGAGGGAGACAAGCTTGAGACCACATCAAAAGCATAGCCGACTTTAACAAGCGTTTTTTTTAAGAGTCAAGTGTGCGAGGCGGGTGCTGGGCGGTGGAATCGGTCGTCGTGGAGAACGCATTGACGGCCTGCCCTCGCTGGTCTTTGACATAGACGCTGCCTTTCAAGGCCTTGGCTCGTTTCTTCAGTTCTGAAGCAATTTTGCTCACGTCGCCGGGATGGGCGATATGGGACCGCTCATTGGTGACGACGGCAATCGACAGACTCATGATCGGAAACTGTTCTGTATTCCCCCGACGATCCACGGAATCGATGTAGCCCTTGAGGCGATCTTCACGGTCGTAGAAATCAGGAATCACGAGATCAAATCGTTTGATGACGGTTTGGCAGATCGCATCGATGGTCTGCGGCCGGCTCATGAAAACAAAGTCGTCTCCCCCGACATGGCCGACAAACCCTTCCGGGCCGGCCAGTTCTCCCACCACCGTCGTGAGGATGCGACAAGCCACGATGAGTACTTCGTCTCCACGTCCATAGCCGTAACGATCATTGAAAGACTTGAAATTGTCGATATCGACGTAGGCGAGCGCAAAGGGCTGCTTGCTTTGAATCCTGGAGGTAGTTTCAAACAGGATGGTGGTATTACCCGGGAGGCGGGTGAGAGGATTCGCATCGAGCGAACGGGTCAGACGACTGAGACAGAGGCGTATGCGATGCACGACGTCTTCCACACGATAGGGGATCGTGATGAAATCGTCCACTCCCAATGAACTCCAGTCAATATCGTTGAGTCGGCAGTCCCGGACGAAGACAATGAGAGGCAGGCGACCCAGGAAAGCATCGAGCTTGAGATTTCGTGTGAGTGTTTCCACGGAATGGCCCCCAGTTCCTTCGGCAGCCAGGATGAGGCAGGGTGGATCGTGGACAAGCTCATGCAGCGCGAGATCGGATAAATTGCCTTCCACGACCTGGAAACCGGCCTTCTCCAATGCGGCGGTCATAGTTGGGGCGGGAGTGAGCTCGTGGTGGAGAAGGAGGATTCTCCGGCCTGCTGTGGAATGGCTCATAGATAGTCGTCAATAGTCGCGAACTCATTCGATGCTTGATCGATGCATTCCGCCAGCCGCGGCTCATCCAGCCCGACCATATCCCAGGCGGCCCTCGACAAAGGTGGAATCAGATCATCTCCCGAGTTTCCACAGGCCAGCCCTTTGACCAGGATATCGGCCACATGGACGATAGCCGTGTGCAGCATGGCCTCCTTAGCGAGGGTCGGATCATGGTGGAAGAGGATCGGCTCGCGAAGCGAGACCGGCAAATGCCAGGCATTCGCCAGGCAGCCACCGATATCCGCATGAGAGAGGCCCGTGAGCTCCTGCTCCACTTCGAAGAGTGAACGGTCGGCTCTGGTTTTCAGAGCACCTTTGATGCTATCCCCCACATCAGGCCATTGAACGTAGAGCACGACTTTCCCAATGTCATGGAGCAGGCCTGAGACGAAAAGTTCTTCAGGGTTCTTGATCTCCAGCCTGGTTGCCAGCAGATTGGCGGTAATGGCCACGCCCAGAGAATGTCGCCACAACTGATCCATGCCGGCCTCTTTCATGATGCTGAGAGCCGAGGCACAGAGCGTCAGCCCCTTGACCACATTAAAGCCCAGCACGATCACGGCGTGGGTGACCGAGCCGATACGGGAGGGGAACCCATAAAACGGTGAATTAGCGAGCCGCAGAACTTTCGCCGCGAGCACTTGATCCTTTTCGATGATGGAGCCGATCTCCTCAGTCGAGACAGTTGGACGACCGATCATGGCGGCAAGCCGTTGCACGACATGGGGAAGCGTGGGAAGGTCCCCGAGCTTCTCAATCCTATGGCGCAGGTCTGTCGGATTGAAGGTGGTCATGTTGCCTGAGATGGCTTGGTCACGGAAGCCATGCCATGGGCGGCACGCACATGCGTGCGGAGAGTCCGGAGGATCAGTTGCTGAATGGGATCTTGAACGACCTGCCGAAACCGGTGATCAAGTTCAGCTTCCAATTCCGCCAGGGTTTTTCCGCCTGAATCCAGGGCATCGCCCTCCACATACACCGACGTCAACTCCATCTGTCGAAGCCGTTCGATCATCACTGCATCCAAGATCGTTCCAGCCGCCACAATGGGGAGTCCATTGGTATTCACCACCGGTTTTGCCAAAACCATGTCCGGCAACAGCTCATGGGTGACCACTCGTTTCATCAGTCTTGGTTCCCTGACAATTTGTTTACATTCCACCCGGTTGCGAATCGTCTCAACCGAACGACTGAAGCAAGAGAGTCTGCCGCCGCCATCTTCTTATCGGACTCACTGCATTATTCCTAAAGGAATTCTTCGATTGAGGTGATCCGTTGCCAGAAGGGGGAGCAGCGAGATTTGCGCTGGCGCAACGAGGGAATAGATGAAAATGAATGGTGCCTATAGACCGACTATCACGCGCGGGCGGAGCCGACAGCAGGACTACGTGGCAAGTTCCACGATCAATTCGATTTCCACGGGAGCCTGGCGGGGAAGCTCAGCGGCACCGACGGCAACACGAGCATGTCGGCCTGCGTCTCCGAATAGCAACACGAGCAAATCTGATGCGCCATTAAGCACTTGAGGTTGATCCGTAAACCCAGGTGCCGAAGCGATATGGCCGACCATTTTGATGATCCGCTTCACGCGATCAAGGGAACCGGCCTCCTGCCGGATGATACTCAATCCATTCAACACTGCCACTCGTGCCGCTTCCATTCCTTGATCGATAGACAGATTCTGCCCAAGCTTGCCGGTCATAATGAGCTGCCCATCGCGTGACGGCAACACCCCAGAGAGAAACAAGAGATCCCCGACCCTGACCGCCGGCACATAGTTGGCGACGGGCTTTGGCGGAGCCGGCAATGCAAGACCCAGCTGTGTTAATTTCTGTTCATACGACATCGCTCGCCCGCCTCCTGCCACTCACCCTTTTGCAATTACCCTAGTCTGAGCGCATCCAAGAAACTCTCACCAACCGGCAATCGTTCGGCTTGAAGTGCCTCCACAATAGTCTGCCCCACATCAGCGGCGGTTGATCGACTTCCCAAATCGACGCCTTGGGCCAACTTGGGGCCGGTCACGAAGACCGGCACATACTCTCGAGTGGAGGTCCGTCCCGGCAATGAGAAATCTCGTCCATGATCACCCGTTACGATCACCATATCGCCGAGACGCAACTTCTCGAACAAATCCGGCAGGCGGCGATCACATTCCTGCAGGGCAGTGGCCGACTGTCCAGCATCTTCCGACAGCAGATCCAGACTGGCACAGATGAGACCGCGAGGCATCTTATTCAACATGCCGATCACTTCATCCACCGCCACCATCGCCGATGCTACCGGGAGGGCCTTGGTAAACCCGCGGCCACTGAAGAGGTCATAGATCTTTCCGACCCCCATCGCAATCTGGCCGGATCGGCTCAAGACATCCAACATCGTCACACCCGGCGGTTCGCTCACATAGTCCTTTCGCCCGACTTGAGGCCGAAGCAAATCATGCCCACCGATGACCGGCTGCCCGACGACACGAATGAGCATCCCCCCATCCTTCACCGCTTTCCGAATCTCGCGACATCGCTGTTGGAATTCTACCGGTGCCATGAGCGATTCATGCATGGCGACAAAACACGTATTGCCTCCGTCCGTCCATAGAATAGGCGCTCCGGTCGCCATATGCTCCATACTATGTCGGCGGAGCATCACCCCCATGGGCGAGAGACCTCGGCCGATCGACTTTCTGCCTAAGAGCTGTTCCACGACGTCGACGATCTTGGTGGGGACGCCGGAACTGCAGACCTCCGAGGCTTTTTTCTGAATCACCCCAGCGACCTCCCAGTATCCGACGACAGAATCCTTACCTGGCGAGGCAAATCCCAGTCGGCCAAAAGATCCGTTCGGCTGGACCATAGCCCGTACGCCCTTGATCGGCGCAATCTGCCCCAGACCCAACATCTCCAAATTGGGCACACTCAGGCCATCGACCGTCTCAGCGAGATGCATGAGGGTATTCGCATCAGCATCGCCATAGTCGGTCGCATCCGGTAACGCCCCGATTCCCAACCCATCGATGACGAGAAGAATAACTCGTTTGATCATCCGTGCACTATACTCAATTCACCGCAGGGCTGACATAGGGACGTATGGGACCAACAGGTGGATCCAGAAGGACCTAGACGGGAGATAATTGAGTGTTATGCCTTACAATCCGTGGACTGTCACAGAGAGGTTTTCTTTTGATCCTGGCAACCTCGTGCTCTCAAGATATCTTTGCCAACACACCACTACATGGACCATCCCTCGATAGCAGAGGAATCCACCGCCTATCTTTCATGGTGCTATGCGCGTTTGTATATTGCCGTCCGCCACTCGTCAAGGATTTTGAGACTGGCACTGGTTCCAATTCTATCTGCTCCGGCCTCGAGCATCGCCAGCGTGGTCTTCCAATCGCGAATGCCACCCGACGCCTTCACCTTCACCCGTCCTGCGACAGTCTCCTTCAGGAGTCGGACATCCTCGACCGTGGCGCCGGCGGCCCCAAATCCGGTCGAGGTCTTCACATAATCCGCTCCGGCTTCGATGACTAAATGGCACGCCGTCCGTTTCTCCTGCTGCGTCAAATAGCACGTTTCAAGAATCACTTTGTGCTCGACGTGCGGTGTCGCTTGCACGACTTCAGCAATATCGTTCCGCACAGCGTCATGATCTCCCGATTTCAGTCGACTGACATTCAGGACCATATCCAAAACCTGCGCGCCGTGAGCCACTGCGTCAACCGCTTCAGCCACTTTAGTCTGTGTGCGATGGCCCCCTAATGGAAAGCCGATGGGGATGCCGACGCGGATGCTGGTGCCAGCCACCGCCGCCACCGCCTCATCAATGTAGCAGGGTGGAACAAAAATCACCGTGAACCCGTTCGCTTTCGCTTCTTCGCACAACCGAAGCACCTCGACTTTCGTCGCGTCCGGCCTCAAGACCGTATGGTCGATCAGCGTAGAGAGATTCCATCCTGACATCGTTTACGAAACTCCTTCTTCGAGATGTATCTGACTGCCATCGGGGGACATCAACGTCTGCGAACGATTGCCTCGTCGGAAGGGGCGCTTCTGGTACTTTTCCACCGCTCTGTTATGTTCCACGAGTGTCGCGGAAAATTGATGCGTTCCGTCATTCTTTGAGACGAAATAGAGATACGCGGAAGGCACAGGATACAAGGCGGCACGGATCGACTGTGCCCCAGGATTGGCTATCGGCCCGGGCGGCAAACCAGCCCACCGATACGTATTGTACGGACTAGGATGGGACAAATCTTTTTTGTGAAGGTTTCCATCGAAATTCGGCAAGCCGTAGATGACGGTCGGATCGCTCTGCAGCGGAATGCGTTTCTTCAGCCGGTTATGAAACACGGACGAGATGTGTGGGCGTTCCTCTCCCGCACCGGTTTCTTTTTCGATCACCGAGGCCAAGGTCAACACTTCATGGGCCGTTAAGTGAATGTCTTTGGCCCGCGCCTGCCATTCTTGGGTCATCACCTGAGCAAGCTGGTCGACCATGACCCGCATGACCTCTTTGGCGGTTGTCGGACGAGTCAATCGATACGTATCTGGATAGAGATACCCTTCCACCGTGTCAGCCGAGATCCCAAGCGTCTTGAGGAAAGACTTATCAGAGGCCAATCTGATGAACTCCGCACGATCCGTAATCCGGTGCTCAGCCAGCACATCGGCGATTTGATTGAATGTATAGCCCTCGGGAATCGTGACGGGATGAAGGACCACCCGGCCAAGGACCAGCTTCGAAAGGATGTCCGCGGGAGCCATGGCCGCATTGAGCTCATATTCTCCGGGATGAATTTTTCGGTCAGCGTCTTGGGCCTTCCCTAGCAGCAGAAACGCGAAACGGCTCCTGATCAGCTGCTCTCGCTCAAGCACAGTCGCAGCTTGTTGAAACGTCGCGCCTTCGGGAATGACCACAACTTTCTGTGGAGCGCGATCCGAATCGGACAGGAGCGGCGCCTCAGCCCATCGAATCATCTGGTACCCGGCCAATCCGGCGAGTACGACGATCACGAGGACCACGATGAGGATGAGACGAAGCGTCATAGGCTGAACTGTCTTGGAGAGACTCCCCCCACTCTTCTCTTATCTCCTCCGAAGAGGTCTGACCGTCGTGAGTCCTCGCTGGAGTGTGAGACTCAAGATAACTCTGCAGCAAAATCGCGGCGGCCACACGATCGATCACTCCTTTGCGCTTCCTGCGGCTGACATCGGCGGCAATCAAGAGGTCCTCCGCTGACCTCGTCGTCATCCGTTCGTCCCACGTCACGATCGAAACCGAAAGGGCCTCTCCTAAATGGGCGATGAACTCGTGAACCGCTTGCACCGCCGGACCTTCTTCACCATTGAGCCGCAACGGCAGCCCAATCAAGACTTCCTTGACCTCATGTTCCTGCACCAACTGTTCGATGTGGGCGAGATCGCGAACGAGTGTCCGACGCTCAATCGTCTCCAGCGGTTGCGCCGTCCAGCCTAGTTCGTCGCTGAGCGCGACGCCGATCCGTTTGGTGCCGTAATCGAGCGCAAGAATTCGGCTAGGCATGATTCTACCGCCGGAGAGTAGTTTCAACCAGGCTAAAAACCTTTTCCAACGCGGCGTCGAGCTTGGCTGGATCCTTCCCCCCGGCCTGAGCCATTTCTGGACGTCCGCCTCCGGTTCCACCCACCTCAGTGGCCATAGCCTTGATAAGCTCACCGGCTTTGATCGTCCCAATCAAGTCTTTCGTCACCACAACCAGCAACGAGACCTTGTCGTCGCCGGTCGCCGCGCCAAGTGCGATGACGCCGCTTTTCAGCTTGTCTCGGAGCTGATCCGCCAGCGCGCGCATACCGTTCCCATCCAGGCCATCCGTCCGCTGCACATGCACCGCCACCCCGGCGACTGTCCTGGCAGTCGAGGCAACCGCGGCGCCGCTGGCCATTTTCAATTTCAACTCGTCCAGTTCCCGCTCCTTGTCCTTCAGCTGTGTCATCAGCTTGCGGGTCTTGGCGACCAGCTCGGACTGCCCCGCCTTCAACAGATCCGATAGCTCGCGAACATCGGCTTCAAGTTTCTTCATGAGGATATACGCACCGCTGCCTGTCTGCGCTTCGATCCGGCGCACACCGGCCGCTACGCCTCCTTCTGAGACAATGCGGAAGAGTCCGATGTCACCCGTCTGTCGGCAATGGGTGCCGCCGCACAGTTCTTTACTGAACGACTCCACAGTCACCACGCGTACCTGTTCACCGTACTTGTCGCCAAAGAACGCCAGGGCGCCGTTCGCCACGGCTTCCTGAATACTCATCACCTGGGTGCGTACAGTCTCGTTCTTGCGAATTTCTTCATTCACCGTCGATTCAATGTCGTCGATGTCGCGGGACGACAGCGGTCGAAAATGAGCGAAGTCAAACCGAAGACGGTTAGGTCCGACCAGCGATCCATACTGCTTCACATGCGGCCCCAGTAAATCACGCAGAGCCGCATGGACGAGATGCGTCGCCGTATGATTGCGCGCGGCATCCAGACGCGTAGACGCATGCACCGTCATATGCAGGCGCTCACCTTCTCGGATGCACCCCTTGCGAACCGTTCCCTTGTGCAAGATGACCGTCGGCGCCGGCCTCGTCGTCTCTTTGATATCGACCACCCCTTCAGGACCAGTCAAGGTTCCCTGATCTCCGACCTGCCCACCGCCTTCGGCATAGAAAGGCGTGAGATCCAGGGCCAGCTCGACCGTCTCCCCTTCGACGGCTTCCTTCACCAGTTGCTCGCCTTTCAGAATCGCCCGCAAGACGCCGTCGCTTTCCAAATGCTCATAGCCGACAAATGTCGTTGCCCCGATCCGTTTGGCCAGCTCCGCGACAGCCGGCCTGGCCGTTTCCTGTTCAAATCCACCGGTCTTACGCGCGCGAGTCCGCTGCTCCTCGATTGCCGCATTAAAACCAGGTTCATCGACCGTCATGCTCTGTTCCCGGCAGGCCTCGGTGATCAAGTCCATGGGGAACCCGTAGGTGTCATAGAGTTTGAAGACGTCGTCCCCTGCCAAAACCGTTTGTCTCGCCGCCTTCGCCCGCTCGATCATATCGTTCAAAATCGGCAAACCCTGGTCGAGCGTCGCGATAAACCGCTCCTCTTCGCCTTTTGTCGCTTCGGCGATCGTGCCGGATGCCGCACGCACCTCCGAATAGGTGCCGGCCATCTGGTCCACGACCGTTGCGCTGAGTTCGTATAGAAAAGGCTCGACAATGCCGAGCAACCGCCCATGACGGGCCGCGCGGCGCAGGATCCGCCGCAACACATACCCGCGTCCTTCATTCGACGGCAGCACGCCATCCGTCATCAAAAACGTAATGGCGCGCAAATGGTCCGCAATCACGCGCATCGAACGGTCCGAGGAGTCCTGCTTGCCATACTTGGAGCCGGCTCGTCCGCCGATCGCCGCAAGCAGCGGCGTAAAGAGATCGCTATCGTAATTGCTCGAGACACCCTGGGCCACGGCAACTAACCGCTCGAGCCCCATCCCCGTGTCGATACTCGGTTTCGGCAGCGGGTGGAGCGTGCCAGAGGCATCACGGTTGTACTGCATGAAGACGAGATTCCAGATCTCGATCACTCGGTCGCCCTCGCCGTTCGGCCGGTCTTCGCCTGGTACGGACGGGCCCTGGTCGAAATGAATTTCCGAGCAGGGGCCGCAGGGACCTGTGTCCGCCATTTGCCAGAAGTTGTCTTGTTCGCCACACCGAACGATGCGCGACGGCGCGACGCCGATCTTCTTCCAGAGCTTCTCCGCATCGTCGTCCTCGCGAAAGATCGTCACCCACATCCGATCTTTCCGCAGCCCGACCGTCTGCGTCAGGAACTCCCATCCGAATCGGATCGCATCATCTTTGAAGTAATCACCGAACGAAAAGTTACCGAGCATCTCGAAGAACGTATGGTGCCGCCTGGTGTATCCCACGTTTTCAAGATCGTTGTGTTTGCCGCCGGCGCGAAGGCACTTTTGCACAGACACAGCTCGTGTATAGGGACGAGGTTCCTCTCCGAGGAAGACCCGTTTGAATTGATTCATCCCGGCGTTGGTAAAAAGCAGCGTCGGGTCCGCTTGGGGAATCAAGGCCGAGCTGGGCACCGCCTGATGGCCGTGCTGTTCGAAATACCGGATAAACGATTGCCGAAGTTCCTGCGCACTCTGAGTCATGAGTCTCATCCTTCATCGCTACCGTGAGCGACTATCACAATACGATCAATCGTCTCTTCGTCGAAACCCCGCTGACGTAGGAGACGCACCGATTGCGCCGGGGTCAACCGATTGCCATGGCGCTGCCTGGCGTTCAGCGCTCGACGAGCCATTCGTTCTTCCCCGACCTCGTGGAACACGTCGGCAATCACCCGATCCGCCACCGTTTCGGTAATTCCCTTGGCCTGTAACTCCGCCTTGATCCGCGCTGGTCCCATCGGCCGAGTGACCAGCCTCCGTTCCACCCATCGCTGAGCATAGGTCTGATCGTTGAGATAGCGGAGATCGGACAATCGACGAATCGTGTACCGAATCTGAGGTGGCAGGGCTCCTTTGGATCTGAGAAATTGTTCGACGTGCGCCACGGTACGATCGCAACGGGCGAGAAACCGAATCGCGAGTGGCATCCATCCATCTACCGAGGATCGCCCGCGCTGATCAAGCTTGGCCACTCGCGTACCGCTACCGATGGGCCCGTTTGTCCTCGCTGCGGGCCGCAGGCTTCTCTTCTTTAGCCTCAGCTTTAGTCTCAGATTTTTTCTCGCCCCGAACCGGGACGCCGGCCGCTTCTCGGAGTTTCATTTCGACCTCATGTGCCGCCGAAACATTGTTCTTGAGAAAGTCTCGGGCGGCATCACGACCCTGGCCGACTCGCTCTCCCTTGTAGGAATACCAGGCACCCGATTTCTCGATGATCTTCTTGTCGACGCCCATATCCACCAATTCGCCGGTTTTGGAAATACCCTCGGCGAACATGATATCGAACTCGGCCTGGCGAAACGGCGGCGCCATCTTGTTTTTCACCACCTTCACACGAACGCGGCTGCCCATGACCTCCTGGCCTTCTTTGATGGATTCGATTCGGCGAATATCCAAGCGAACGGACGAATAGAACTTGAGCGCGTTGCCGCCGGTCGTGGTCTCTGGATTCCCGAACATGACGCCTAGCTTCATGCGAATTTGGTTGATGAAGATCACCGTCGTCAGCGACTTCGCAATCGCCGCGGTGAGCTTTCGTAAGGCCTGAGACATGAGCCTGGCCTGAAGCCCCATGTGGGCATCGCCCATTTCGCCTTCAATTTCCGCGCGAGGCGTCAACGCCGCGACTGAATCGACCACGATCAAATCAATAGCACCGCTTCGCACCAAGGTTTCGGCAATCTCCAACGCCTGCTCCCCGGTGTCCGGTTGTGAGACTAGCAGATCGTCCGCCTGGACGCCGAGCTTCTTGGCATAGGTCAGGTCCAGGGCATGTTCGGCATCGATGAACGCGGCCACCCCTCCTGTCTTCTGCACCTCGGCGATACAATGCAGCGTCATCGTCGTCTTGCCGGACGCCTCCGGGCCAAAGATCTCAATCACCCGTCCTCGCGGAAGCCCACCGACCCCGAGGGCGATGTCGAGTCCGAGCGAGCCGGTGGAAATCGCCGGCACGTCGACTTTCTCCTCGGCCCCCAGCTTCATGATAGCGCCCTTCCCATACTGTTTCTCAATCTGGGACAGGGCTAAGTCAAGCGCGCGCTTCTTGTCGTCTTTTTCAGACATGCGAATCTCCTACAAGATGAGAGGAAAGAATCCGGCCAATTATACCCAAGCCAGGTGGTAAAACCTAGCCTCATCTCATCGCAAAGAAGTGATACGCACTGTGCGAAGCAGGCCAAGCCGATGCGCAAGAAAGGCAAAATAAATAGCGGGAAACCGCCTGAGGTGATTCATTTATAGGGAGTCGTAATCCTACAGGACGTCTCATGCAGGGTGAGAATCAAACAGACAAAAGAGAATTGCGAACCTCTCCTCGTATTCCATTAGACTGCCGCCTCTTCTTTTCAGCTAACGAACTGGCAGAGGCTGATGCGACACTTCTCGATCTGTCCAGTACGGGCTGTGCGGCTGAATCTGAGACCACCGTCCGGATCGACATGAATCTCGACCTGTGGATCTTCTCCCCAAACTATAACTGGCGCATGCACATTAACCATGCTGTCGTTCGGTGGGTCCGAGGACAGGTGTTCGGCGTGGAGTTTCTGAATCTGCGGCCGGTCCAGCGGAAGCGACTGCGCCAGCTGGTCGAGAAGTTCAGAGTGCAATAACCTCTATACAGGATGCTCAAAAAGTCCGCCAGCGGCGTTCTCGCATCGCTCAGAGACTCAACGTGGAGAAGGCGAATGCAAGGAACCTATCCGCTCGCATGAGATCGAAGCGAGTGGTTCAAGCGAAGCTTGATATGTACCTCCTCGCCTCTTCGCTCGCTGCGGCCTTGCCCGTGGAACAGTGCGTCTTGGCACACCGGGGCTGGGCGGGTTAGATGTAGACATTTTTGAGCATCCTGAAGTTCTTCCTGCATCAACATCGTACGAACAATTCCGGCCATGTTGTTGCCAGTCCAACAACCCGTTGTGAAGTGTTTGGCCGATATGGCCCTGGCACGCGGCATCAGCTGTAGGTGTGCTCGTCTCGCTTGGCGAGTTTCAGAAGAATGACCTTCCGGCGTGAGTCATCCACATCGTACAGCAGGCGATAGGGACCGATGCGAAGGCGATATTGTGCGGTGAATTGTGACACGATAAGTTGGCCAGCGAGTTGTTTTGTCCGTTTCCCCTCGGGCCTCGGATTGGTAGTGAGCGAGCGAATGGCGGCGACGATGGATGCCCGGTAATCGGTGGGGATCTTCTCCAGTGTCTTCTGAAAGGAGCGCTCAATCCGTTCGCTAGGAAACACGACTTCGTAGGGCAACTACAGCCCCATCTTCTTGAAGAGGCGTTCCGCAGGAACGGCTTTCCCCTGTGCATATTCTGTGCGGGCTCGCTTGATCTCCCCCAGTAATTTCTTATCTTTCAACTCATCGAGGGCCTCGACCAAATCCAGCATGTCCTCGTAGGGCACGAGGAAGGACACCGGTTTGCCGTGGGAAAGGACCATGGAAGGAGACTTCGAATGAATCAGTTTCGAGAGCTGTGCTTGCGCCTCTCGCACATTAACCGGCCTGGCGTTCCGAAGCAGGGATGACGAACTCACCATCGCACCTCTTGCTGTATTGCAGTTGTATAGACAATAGCAGGTTCACCATGGTCTCGCAAGGGCATGATTAGGATATAGCGGGCGAGCTCAGAACCGTTTTGTGGCGCGTGGCGGCTCTTTACGTCCTGGCCGCATGCGCTCAAGAAGTAAATGGGTCGAAGAAATACCTGGGGCGGGGTCTTTGTATGACCGCTGGACACCCGAGACCAATGCGGATTCAATTACCATTGGGCTCAGAGTGTAATTTCTGAGCGCGGTTCGTGAACAATGGCCCATGCTGTTGTCTCAATGAATCGTGACGACGGGACCATGTCTCATAGGTTCCTGTGCCAACCAGCAAACCC
>NEWS02000008.1:151827-294901 GCA_002869845.2 Nitrospira sp. CG24B
GGACAAAACGTCAACAAGGTCTCGACGGCCATACATTTACAATTCGATATTCGCGCCTCTTCCCTGCCACCATTCTATAAAGAGGAACTGCTAAAACTCCGAGATCACCGCATATCAGCCGACGGCGTCATCACGATCAAGGCACAGCAACATCGGACACAGGAGCGAAACCGTGAGGACGCGCTGGAGCGGCTCCGCCTTTTGATTCAGAGCGTGGCGATCCCACGCAAGAAGCGACGAGCCACAAAGCCGACGAAGGGTTCACAGAATCGGCGGATTGAAAGCAAAAAGAAACAGGGCCGACTCAAGACGCTGAGGAAGACGCTGGACAAGAAGGTAGATTAGGCCGCCGCGCCGGTCTCTCGGCCAAGAGCTCGTGCGATGTCTCGCGGTTTTGCACCGAGAATCACGAGGCCGCGCACGAGTAAATCGATCGAAACAGTCCGGTCAGCTGCCTCCATCTTCGCCACGCGAGATTGGCTCGATCGAAGTCGTTTCGCGAGGGTCAACTGAGAAAGACCACGAGCCTCACGACGAGCTCGTAATGCCTGGCTCAAGTTCACCTTCATCTCGACGAGTGCGACCTCTTCCGGACTAAGCTTCAGGAATGTGCCGGCTGAACCGACGCGCCAACCACGTGCCTCAAGTCGCTTTTGCTTAGCTTTCTCCATCGCCACTCCTCCTTAGCCTGAAACCAGATCATAAGAACGCAATCGTCGTTGACATGCTTCAATGACCTGATGCGGTGTTGCACGTGTCTTCTTGTTAAACACTTCTGCGATCACAATGGCATCGGAATCCACCCGGTACAGAATGCGCCATGTTCCCGTCTCATCAGGCACCCGCAGCTCATGGCAACGCGCGCCAACGATAGGCATCGGACGTGACTGAGGCATGCTCAGCTTTTCCCCCCTCTGTAGCCGACGAAGTAGAATGCCCGTCTCAACTCGGGCTGCTGCCGATAACGGCGGACTTTTTACCTCCCCATGTAACCAGACCAGAGGTTTATCAGTCAGGTTCATTGACTATACTTTATGTCATTACTGACATAACATCAAGTGCCCGTGAATTGATTCACCGCGCGACGATCCCACGCAAGAAGCGACGAGCCACAAAGGCGATGAAGGGTTCACAGAATCGGCGGATTGAGGGAAAGAAACGACAGGGGCGCTTGAAGACGTTGCGGAAAACACTTGATGAGTCTTGATTAGGATTCGGTCAAGGCCGACGTGGCAGCAGAAGGTTAGAAGTGAGTTTTGTCGGTCGCTTTGGTGACGTTGGCCTGGAGCTGGGCAAGCACCGCTCGCGCCTCGGGGATAAAGTCGGGTCGGTTGTGTTGTTGGGCGAGGGCTAAGGCATCAGTCGCCAATGTCACGGCTTCCTGATGTCGGCCATGCTCGCATCGCACCTTGGCAAGGGATAAGCGAGCATTGACGGCTTTCGGCGCTCGGCTCACCACCTGCTCCAAAAGCGCCTCTCCTTTTTCGGCATCGCCCCCCAATAGGCTCGGCAGTTTCACCAGTAGTGTTCCTTTCGCCGAGAGCGCATCGATGTGAGCTGGATCGAGCTCAAGGACCCGGTTGAGTTCATTCATCATGCGGCGGAGCCCAAAGAGCGAGGTGAGGGATTCTCCGTCGACACGGAGCAATTCTCCGAGATTGCAGAATAGCGCAAAGTGAGCATCGGCGCTTCCCTCAGCTACGGCTACCGCGCGCTCCCCCATGATCTGTCCCTGTTGAAAATGGGCGAGGCGTGTCGCACGATCAATGGCCAGTCTCCCGCGATGACATGCTTCAAGAGCCTGTTCGGCAAGATGGTCGCCTGACCCTTGCGCTGAAGATGGCATCGGCAGAAAGAACAGGCCGCTTGCAAGGGTACCCGCCAGTGCGAGAGTTTTCATCCGCATCATTCAACCATCCAACGGAAGAAGGTCAGGCGCTCGCCTGTTCACCGGGAGCCATCATGCCCAGAATATTGAATCCGCCATCCACGTAGATCACTTCACCGGTAATGCCCCGTCCTAGTGAGCTGACCAGGAACAAGGCCGTGTCTCCGACTTCACCCTGTTCGGTTGGACGACGGAGCGGCGCAAATTCCCTATGCAGATCGACCATCTTAGAAATGCCCGAGACCCCGCGCGCGGCAAGGGTCTTAATCGGCCCTGCGGAGATGGCATTTACCCGGACATTTTGAGGACCGAGGTCATACGCCAAGTAGCGGACCGTAGCTTCAAGCGCGGCTTTGGCGACCCCCATCACGTTATAGTGAGGTACGACGCGCTCGCTACCGAGATAGGTGAGCGTGACGATGGAGCCCCCGGCGGTCATCAATGGCAAGGCAGCCCTGGTGACGGCCACAAGCGAATAGGCGCTGATGTCGAGCGCCATCGCAAATCCCTGTCGACTCGTATTCACAAATTGACCCGCGAGTTCTTCGCGCGGAGCGAATGCCAAGGAGTGGACAAGGAAATCGATCTGTCCGACTTCTTTCTGGACCTGTTGCATGAGCGAGGTGATCTCCCCGTCATTGCTCACATCGCATGGAAATGCTTTCGCGCCGGGTAAGGTAGCCGCCAGCTCCTCTACGTTTTGCTTCAGCCGTTCGTTTTGATAATTGAAAAGGAGCTGAGCTCCCTGGCCAGCTACCGATTGGGCAATGGCCCAGGCGATGCTGTGTTTATTGGCGACACCGATGATGAGTCCTTTTTTACCAGTGAGTAACATCGCCCCTGATCTCCTTGTTTAGAGGGTATTCATGAGCAGTACTACGGCTCTGACTTTTCGCTTACATTCATCGAAGCCCCGACAACTCCCATGGCTTCGAGAAAGGCTACACAAGCAAGGAGAGCCATACTGCCAGTGGGCACGGAAGATAGCATGATTTCATGTCACTGTGAATTGACGAGATTGCGTTGTGAATGCCTCAGCGTCTTTCCTGAGGCAGTTTAGTAGAAAGTCACACTATTCCGCCACAAGAAGAATACGGAGAGCTATCGTCCAGCATTGTCATGCCCGCGCATAAGATGCTGATTAGTTGATATTAAATTGAACTGATCCAAACAAGAGAGTCCGGCACCAAGTTTGCTCAGTACATCTCGTGAGTGTGCCAATGGTCGGCACACACTTTTTCAACTTCAAGGAGGTAACAAGTTATGAAGCGTTTATTGATGGCAATCATGGCAGTGGCAGTGGCAGTGACCTTCAGCGCTCCTTCTTTCGCCGGTGAGAAGAAAGAAGAGAAAAAGGGCGGCCACGTCGTGGTGTCTGCTGAGGAAAAGAAGAAGGATGCCGGCAAAGCTGACGACACCTTCGGCGACAAGAAGGAAGAGAAGAAAGGTGGCCATGCGGACACCTTCGGTGAGAAGAAGGACGACAAGGGCGGAAAGTAAAACTCCGTCTGGTGAGGTTTGGCTTGGGGGCACTTCCACTTCTTTGTGTGGAGTGCCCTCAGGTTGTTTTTAGCCCTCTGATATACACCGCCTGTAACCCAACAATCGTTTTGCCATCTCGAATCGTCCCATCTACGATTCTTTCCATCGCAGCGGTCAGCGGCATCTCGACGATCTCCAAGACTTCGTCGTGATCCAGTTGCTGCCTGCCTTGTATCAATCCGGTGGCCTTGTAGACGTGGATCACTTCATCTGCAAATCCCGGTGCGGTAAAGATGCTGGAGAGTAACTCAAACGAAGCCGCGCGATAGCCGACCTCTTCCTCCAGCTCGCGTGCCGCGCAATGCAAGGGGTCTTCACCGGGAGAAAGTTTTCCCGCTGGAATTTCGTAAATGAACCCCCCGGCGGCATGCCGGAACTGCCGAATCAAGACCACGGTCCCATCGTCTTTGATCGGCACGACCGCAGCGGCCCCCGGATGGCGGATGGTCTCAAGATCAATCGTCACGCCATTCGGTAATCGCACGGTGTCGACATTCAGCGTCACAACTTTGCCGGTATAGATGTTTCTCGTCACAGAAGACCACTCTCCTTCGCTTCTCACCCCTTACCCTTCACGCCTCACCGATTTTTTATAGAATGCCGCCTTCACCACCTTGGCCGGAACCGCTTTTCCTCGAATGTCGATACAGAGATCCGCTCCGACGTCACTATACTTCGTGGACACATAGCCCAAGCCAATCCCTTTCTGAAGAAGGGGAGAAAGATTGCCGCTGGTCACTTCTCCAATGGACGACTGTGGCGACGAAGAAGAGAGGATGGTGAACCCATGGCGCGGAACAGCTTTTTCGAGTAACTCAAAGCGCACGAATCGGCGAGACACACCCGCTTGCTTCTGTGCCAGCAACGCAGGCTTGCCGATAAAGTCTCCCTTCTCGAACCGCACAGCCCATTCCGCTCCGGCCTCGATCGGCGTCGTGCGTTCATCGATATCGTTGCCGTAGAGCAGATAGCCCATCTCCAGACGCAGGAGATCCCGTGCCCCGAGTCCCGCTGGTTTCAACCCGAACGACTTGCCTGTGTCCAACAGCTTGTCCCAGACTGGGCCGGCTGGTCCGTAGATATAGAACTCGTAGCCGAATTCTCCGGTATAGCCCGTTCGCGCAATCAGGCACTCCACATCCGCGACTCGCGCCATTGTGGATTCTCTAAGCTTGAGCTGCTCCAACTGTGGCAATCCGACCGCCGCGACGATCGCTCGCGCCGCCTGGCCCTGCAGGGCGATCTGCGCGATCTC
Organism: Nitrospira sp. CG24B; assembly: GCA_002869845.2. Taxonomy (GTDB): domain Bacteria; phylum Nitrospirota; class Nitrospiria; order Nitrospirales; family Nitrospiraceae; genus Nitrospira_D. Next base: position 156,513 of record NEWS02000008.1, read on the forward strand.
TGGGGAACGGTCGGAGACTTGACAGTCAGACACCTCCCGGCTGTGCTCCGTCAGCCACGAGACAATCTTCTCCCGATTGGACGCATTCACACACAACAGAAATTCCCCGGCCCTGGCCAACCGATAGACGAAGATATCGTCCTTGATGCCGCCCTGCTCATTGCAGACCATCGAGTACTGCGCCTGCATGGGCCGCAGCGTTGCGAGATCGTTTGTCGTCATGCGCTGAAGAAATGACTCGGCGCCGGCGCCTGTGACGACCAGCCGCCCCATGTGGCTCACGTCAAAAAGACCGGCCTTGCTCCGAACCGTGTGATACTCATCCACCACGCCGCTGTACTGGATGGGCATTTCCCAGCCGGCAAAGTCGACCAGCTTGGCGCCGGCGGCGCGATGTTGTGCGATGAGCGGTGTCTGCTGCACGGTCGTGCTATCGCACCCCGAGTAATTCGACGTCGAAAATCAGCGTGGCATTCGGTGGGATGACACCACCGGCACCTTGTGGTCCATAGCCCAAATTGGATGGGATGGTAAGTTTGCGCTTGCCTCCCACCTTCATCCCCTGCACCCCTTCGTCCCAGCCCTTAATGACACGCCCGGCGCCGAGAGGAAATGAAAATGGCTGTCCACGATCGACGGAGCTATCGAACTTCTTGCCGTTCTCCAGCCAACCGGTATAGTGGACGCTCACCGTCTTGCCGGACACGGCCACGTCTCCGGTTCCGACCACCTGATCCACGTAGTTGAGCCCGGACGACGTCGTAATGTCCTGCGCGTTTGACCCCTTTTCGCTCGCTGCCATAATGCGTTCTCCTCCTAATATCGATGTCAGAATCAACAACGTGACCGTTGATGAGATGGATAGAAATTTCATAGCGCGTCTCCTTCGTCTTATCTGTATGGCATGAGAGAGATTGTTCGGTCAACTGGAGCTTGGCTACGAATCTCGTTCGGCAAAGAGGGCCAGACTAGCCGTGTAGCCATGCAAGAAGTTGCGGTTTCCAATAGGACCGATCTCGCCTTGCGCAAAGAACCCCGCGATCGGAATCGGTCCCAGTCGGTCGGTCGCGGCGGCGGCATCGTGGTGGGGTCTGCCGAACAGCCCTCGACCTCGGCCACAACAGCTGAACATGAGCGCGCCAAGAGCAGGATGCCGATGGCCGGCTCGATCGGTCGCCAACAGGACGTTTAAGTCTTCCGTGGCTGATTCCGCGTCGCGCAGATGAAACTGCACCGTTTGTCCTTCTTGGACCACCTCTCCAACCGCAATCGCTCCGCTCGTTTGGTCGGCCCCCAGGAGGTTCCGAATGAGAAAATCGCCGCGCTCGAATCGGTTCCGATGCTCATCGATCACGATGCCGAGATGGAGGGCTCGATGGGCCCGGCCCCGGTCTTCCTCCTTCAACGTTTCGAACACGGTTTGTAAGCGTTCGAGCGCTGGTGCCCCCCCAAGCTCATGGATGAGATTGCCGTCTGACTTCGTGACCACAAACCGTTCGCCGACTAGACGACACCCCTGGGAGATGATGGGGCGAACGTCAATCGGTCCAGACAGGCGGACACCGACCAACCCACCATCTAGAACTTGCTCATGGAGAATCAGCCGATTCATGCCGGCCTCGTGGCCACCCCCAGCTAACCCTCCAATGACTTTGGCCCCAGGGTATCGTTCATCGATGAGGCCAAGGACTTCTTGAACAGGAGTCGTGAAGGGATCGGCGAATAACAGAATGGGCGTATCCCCCGCCCCTGGCGGAGGCCATCCGGAAAGTTGGAACTGGTCCTGCGTGGGTGAAAATGCTGACTGAAAGGCGTCCAGACCAACGCCTGGAAGTACCGCCGCCCATACGGTCACGGCCGGAGCCGTTTCCAATTCCTCCGCTCCTGAAATCACACCCTCCCCACTGCACCCGATGAGCAATCGAGGACATAGCTGCTCGGTCAGCATACTCGCCAACACCTCAGCTCTCGCCGCATGATGGGCGGAAAAGAATACACAGACGAGATCAATCGGTGTACCACCAAGCTGCGTCTGAATTGCATCGGCGAGATCCCGGGCAGCGGCTTCCGTATCGCCCGTTTGTGCCAGGGCGTTGGCAAACCGGAAGGCCGTGTTCTGGGAGGCAGCTGGGGCAGATGACGATAAACCAGGCATGCGTAGGCGTGAGTAAACGGCTAGCGATCAGACTCCCGGATCCATGCGCTGGGATCTGGTCTGCGCGAGTTTTTTATAATACCGCCAGAGATAGGAGTGATAGTCGTCGACTTGTGCCAGGAGGTAGTGCAGTTCGGTCGGGTCTTCAGTTTCCAACGCGTGCACCATCCTCTCCTTGAGGAACTCGGCAAAGGCTTCTGTCTTTTGCACCGCCGTCAGCAGTTGGAGTGCGCCGCCGATCTGGTAGTCGCCCATGCCCTTCCTCCTGGTTAACTGTCGCAGGATAGCGAGGGAGCCTCCATATTTGCAAGCTTGGTTCACCTTACAATAAAGGCTCAGACATTCATTTCATCGCGACCCGGACAGGAGTGTTTGGAGGCGGCCCAGGTCGATGGCCTCAATCCGATGCCCATCACGACCTGTGACGGTGGTGGCCATGGTGAGGGCGTTGAGGATCGCTTCTTCGGTGGCCTCCACTGTCGCTGAGATGAGCGGATTCAGATGGGTGTCGGCGAGATGGGTCAGCTGGTAGGTGGACTCTTTCGGATAGTGTGAAATGACGTTGGCGGTTGAAAAGGCGAGCATGAAGTCGCCGCTACTGTGTCGGGCGGTAGAGCCGGTGCGGGCGAGGCCCAGCGCGGCGCGCTTCGCGAGTCGTGTGAGTTGTCGACTGTCGAGTGGCGCATCGGTGGCGATGATGACGATGATGGAGCCTTCGCTCTGGCCCGGCGAGAGGACATTAGACATCTGTGGCGGCGGCTCATAGAGTTTGCCCACCGGCACGCCCACAATAACAAGTTCTGGCCGACGACCGTGATTCGCATTGACGAGCACCCCAATGGTGTAGCCGCCCTCTTTCTCGGACAGTCTTCTTGACGAGGTGCCGATGCCGCCCTTGAATCCATAGGAGACCATGCCCGTGCCGGCCCCGACGGTGCCTTCTTTCACCGGACCACCGCTTGCGCTGTCAATCGCGGCCATCACATCCTGCTCTGACACATGGCGGCCCTGGATATCATTCAATCGTCCATCGTCGCATTCGGCAACCACCGGCGTGAGTGTGTCGTCTTCGATGCCGATCGCCGGATATTGTTTGATCATCCAGCTCATGACACCATTGGCCACGCGCGGAATGTTGAGCGTATTCGTGAGGGCGATGGGATACTCCAGAAAGCCCGACTCCGCCACCCAGGAGAGGCCGGTCATTTCACCGGTGCCGTTGAGGACAAAGGAACCGGCAGCCACCTTCTTGTGCCACACATCGTCGCGCGGAATCACGACCGTCACGCCGGTGCGGATTGGGCCCTGGCCGGGCTTGAGCGGCCCCTCGCCTTGGATGAGGGTTGTGTGACCGACTTTCACGCCGGCCACGTCGGTAATGGCATTCAGAGGGCCTGGCTGATAAGACCCGACGCCGATGCCAAGATCTCGAAGACGATGACGGCTCTGATCCGATTCGGCAGCCGCCGTGGAAAGGCAACCAGAAATTAAGATGGCAATACAGGACAGTCGCAGCAACTGAGTCAGTCGCTCGCCGCCGACTGATCTCACCAGCAAAGACTTATACTTCATGCGTGCTGCCCTGATGCGGAATCCGCACATCGATCTTTGGGTGTTCCGCTTGGATTGCGGCGCCGAGCGAAAGGGCCTGTTTCTCCTCACCATGCACGATGAAAACGGTGCTGGGCCGTGGGGTGATCGCTCGCACATAGGCAAGCAAATCATTGCGATCGGCATGGGCCGACAGGCCGTTGAATTTGACGATCTGTGCGCGTCGCTTCGTCGGCACGCCGAAGATCGGGACCACGTCCCAACCCTCGACGAGTTTGCGCCCAAGTGTATGTTCGGCTTGAAAGCCGACGAATACAATCACGTTGGCTTCATCTTGAATGGCATGTTTCAAATGGTGAATGACCCGGCCGCCCTCGCACATCCCCGACGAAGAGATGATGACACAGGGGCCCCGCATGGCATTGAGCCGCTTGCTGTCCTCGGATGATGACACGAAGTGGATGTAGCGCGAGGCGAAGACGTCGTTATTTGAGGAAAAGGTCTTCAGCGTTTCCTCGTCATAACATTCCGGGTGACGCTTGAAGACATCTGTCGCCTTACCAGCCAAGGGCGAATCGATATAAATGGGAATGGGCTCAACTCGCCCCTCACCCACCAGCTCCTTAATCCGCATCACCAGCTCTTGGGTGCGGCCGACCGCGAAGGCCGGCACGATGATCTTACTTTTGTGTAGCCGCGCGTGGGCGATCAGGTCCTGGGCTTTCTTCTTCATCTCCTCGCCGGCCTGTTCGTGCAAGCGGTCGCCGTAGGTGGATTCCAGAATGAGGATATCGCAGGCTGGCGGCGGCTCCGGATCACGAAGGATCGGCATGTGGGACCGCCCTAGATCGCCACTAAACAAGACGGTGGTGCTGTTGCCCCGCGCCGTATATTTGACGCGGACGGCCGCCGATCCCAGGATATGCCCGGCATCATGAAACGACGCCACCACGCGCGGGGCGATTTTAAGCTGGTCGCCGTATCGCGATCCTTCAAACTTCCTAACAATCTTCCTGACGTCGTCGCCGTCATACAAGGGCTGAATGCAGGTTCTCCCACGCCGCTTCTCTTGTTTATTCACGTACCGGCAGTCGTTTTCTTGCACGCGGGCGGAATCTTCGAGCATGATGCCCGCGAGATCGGCGGAGGCTCGGGTAAGGTAGACTTTCCCAGAGAAGCCCTGTCGCGGCAACACCGGCAGCGCGCCCGAATGGTCGATATGCGCATGCGACAGCAGGACGGCGCTGAGCGATTTTGGGTCGAAGCCCAGTTCTCGGTTTTTTCGTACCGCCTCGTCTCGTCGGCCCTGAAACATTCCGCAATCCAACAACATTCGAAAGCCCGGCACTTCCACCAGATGTCTGCTCCCGGTGACTGAACGGGCGGCACCATAGAATGAGAGCTTCATGTCGTGGGTACTCCATTGTGGCGTGCGATGAGATCCCAGGCTTCCTGGACCGTTTCAGCGTAGTGAAACAATCCCAGATCTGCCTGTACAATTAATCCGCAATCGACCAGGAATTGCCAGTTGATGAGCCGCTCCCAAAAGTCCCGTCCGACCAACACGACGATGACGCTCTGGGTTTTCCCGGTCTGGAGCAAGGTGAGCGTTTCGAACAGCTCATCGAGTGTGCCGAACCCTCCGGGAAACGCGACAAGCGCCTTGGCCCGGATGAGGAAGTGCATTTTTCTGATGGCGAAATAGCGAAACTGAAAACTGAGCCGCGGCGTGATGTAGGGATTGGGATATTGCTCGTGGGGAAGCGTAATGTTCAGCCCGATGGATTTCGCGTTGACATCGGCTGCCCCACGATTCGCCGCTTCCATGATGCCGGGACCCCCGCCTGTCACGATCACGTAATCACAGTGGCCATCAATTTGGCAGGTCGACGAGACGAGGCGGCTAAAGTCTCGTGCGATATCATAATACTTGGCCAAGTCCAGCTGTCGCTTGGCAATCGCGACTTTGCGTTGGCAGCCATGGTCGTTCGGCGCCTGAGCTGCTTCTTCCTCCGCCTTCTTCAGTGCCTGCCTCGCAGCAGTTGGCTCCTGCAATCTTGCACTGCCAAAGACGACGATAGTGGATTGAATATTCTCTTCCTTTTGGATGAGTTCTGGTTTCAGAAGTTCGAGCCCGATTCGAATGGGCCGAAGCTCGTCGCGCTGGAGAAATTCTGTATCTTTATCGGCCGGGATATAAGACGAAGATGCGTGGTCCCTATCGAGTTGCGGTGGATGGTCCGTGGTTTTCTGTTCCATAAGTTAGCATTATAGCCGCCGGAGGAGAACAGCGGCAATTCGTTGTGGAGTGGTGGATTCTGTGTGGTTAAAACGGATAGGGATGGAACGGAGGTCTCGTGACACTACGTTGAAAACCTTGCTGCACGACAACCCAGTTAGGACTACAGAACACTTGGAACTCATCGACCCCAAGTCCGGTTCTTGAAAAGATTAAATCCGGATCCACGGGTGTCCAGGGTTTCGCTAACCACCCAAAATTGACACGCGAGTATTTCATGTCGAGGAATCGGTATGTTGCAACAATCCCTGAGTCAGCATCTGTGATGGTATCCGGCGCGCCGAGCCTGGTGACAACGTCGGTCAACGTCGTCTTTCCCGGAACGATAAATGCGACGCTCTCTGGAGTGAGGGTGGTATTGAGGGTCACGCGAGCCACATTACACCCCATGAATGGCAGACTCACCATCACCGCCACCAGTAAGGAAATGGTCCTTTTCCCCACATTCTTCATGTCACTCCCCGAATGGCCAAAATCGAAAGCTCAAGTTATCTGTGCGTTTCGATGAAATGATCTCTTCGACGATCCCGTCACGATTCACAATGATAAACACGTCATCACTCTTCACTGAAAGACGCGTGAAGTTGAGGAGAATTAGGAGCAGGCTTCCCGCCTTTGCATCATAGCGATAATAGTGAAAGACATCCCGTCCGTTGAGTTGCAGCAGCCGATCTGGTGCGCCCAGCAGGTTGACCACTTCTGTTTTCGTGGTCGTCCCTTTCTGAATCGCTGCGACAATCTCGGCTTTGACGTCATCGCCAACCGTCCCTCGACTGAAGGCACAGCCTTGAAACAACAATGCAGCCATAACGAAACCGAGCACACAGTGACCGACTTTCATGTGAACTCCTTGTCTATTTCTGGATCGCCTCAGGCCCCAGAATGAAATCCTGTTCGAATACCGTATAGACAGACGGCGCGAGCCCCACACGCTGATACACGGTTTGAGCGCTGCGGTTCTCTCGCTCCACGTACAACCTAATCCCGCAGACTTTTGGATCGGTTTTCGCCTTGGCCAAGATATGCTCGTACATAGCTCGAAATACCCCCCTGCCACGCCGTTCTGGAGCGACATAGACGCTCTGAATCCACCAAAAGACCCCGTTTCGCCAGTCACTCCATTCGTACGTCATCATGAGTTGGCCGATCGGTGTGCGGCTCTTGTTTTCTAGAAGTTCAGCAACGATATACGATCCATACCTAGGGCTTTCTAAGAAGGCTTGAATGCCCTGGCGCAATGTTGGGAGATCGAGCCGGCGATTCTCTGTTTCGAGTGCCATGGCCCTATTGAACTCGACGATGGTGTCCGCATCGTTCTTGGTTGCTGGTCTGATCTGGATACTCTCACTCGCCATAGATCAGGTGAGACGCGATGGTGACGCGTCGAGCCAACCGTTTGGTGGTCTATAGAACCCAGCGGAAAACTCCATTTTCATCGCATCTTCGACTGGAAGATTGATCGCCCGCAGCGCATGTTCCGGGATGAAAGCCAGGAAGCCGGTAAAGGGATGAATCGCGGTGGGAACGAAGACCATGAAGAGGGTGTGGGCAGGCTCGACTTGAACGGATGGAGGCGCCGTGCCCATCACAAATCCCAACGCCCAACAGCCATCGCGCGGAAACGGAAAGGCAACCACTTTGCTGCGCCCGAAGCGAGAGCGAAAATTCAGCACGTCGGTCATTCCCTTTAATGTCAGATAGATGCTCTGTACCAGAGGGATCTTTTCAATGCGTAGTTCAAGGCGCGCCAGCAAGCCTTGCCCGATGACATGATCAGCGATGAGACCGACAATAATGAGAAGAACGATCAAGAGGAGCAGTCCGAGGCCGGGAAGAGGATCCGATATGTACTGTCCGACCAAGCCGTCGAGTGTGGTAAAAAGCGTCCTGAGAATCAAGAACGTGGCCCAGGCTGGGACCAGCACGATGAGGCCCGCCATGCATGTCTTCGAGAAGGCTTTGATCATCACGACATTTCCTTGAGGAAGGCCCGCTCAGTGTAGCAGATATGCCAGAGGATGAGGAGTTCCTTCTGGCAGCTTGCGCTTGATGTGGCTATCGATTATTCTACCTGCCATCACACAGTGGGAGGCTGACGGTCATGAGTATTGATAAAGAACTCTTGGCAATCCTCTGTTGCCCGGAAACGAAACAAGCAGTGAGTCTGGCCGAAGAGTCTCTGATTCAGAAGCTCAATGCTACAGTTGCCCGCGGCGAATTGAAGAATGCAGGGAAGCGCCCCGTGTCTGGCGAGCTTGACGGTGGTTTGATTCGCTCCGATCGGAAAATCCTCTACCCCATCCGCGACCACATTCCGGTGATGCTGATTGAGGAAGGCATTCCACTCGACCAAATTGATTGACCCAGGCGATCAGATATTTCTCTCGCCTTGTCGCATTGGGAGATTAGGTTTAGGTTGCTGCCTTTTATCACTACTGCATTTATGCCGTAGTTCTCCAGTCATACCGGTTTTTGGCTTTCCACCTTCAGACGCTTAGACTTTTGTGTGATCAAAATCGACAGGTGTGTGGATATCAGATCACGATCTTCGTTGCCCATACGAGTAGGCTGGACGGGATTCTGCAACCGTTGATGTGTGAAGAGGCTAGGGAGCGACGATCTGAGGGGTCTTGGCGGGATTGTCTGTCTTCGACCCCGTAGAGGTTCCGCAGTGGCTGCAGAGATATTCATACAGATTGCCGGTTGGCAGAACGAGAAGAAGCCGCTCTCTTGTCGGAGTGGCCACACGGCACCGAGGGCAGAACAATAGAGAGGCATTGAGTGAGCCAAATTGCTCTTGTGGAGTGTCTGCAGAGGGGCGTGGCCTGCTTCTGGGTGTGAGATGAGGGCCAGGAATCCACTGGCTGCCTGGTTTGCGGGAAGGTGGAAACATGGTTTTATCTTAGTGAGAATGGGAAGTCTTGGTCAAGGGTTACTCAATTTCTATCTGGATCATACTGATGATCTACCTGCCTGGTTAACGAAAGCCATTCTCGGCTGAGACGATCGATCCAAGAACTCGAGGACTGTAGCTTAAAGACTTACCACTTTAGGACGTGTGCTCGCACCTGCGAGTTGAAATGAGGCTAAATGAGTGTGCTCCTGATCAGACAAAACGGTAGGTGAGCTGTGGTCCTAATCTCATTCAGCGATCTTGTGGATGGTGAGTAACTCTTATGACGCCGGGAGATTTGGCTGGAGAAGGGAGCCTACCTCTGCCACGTGAGGAGAGGCAGGCCCCTGTTGCTTGAAAAGACCCCGTTAGACGGTGGTTTTAGCAGACTCGATTTCAGTTGCTGTGATGAGGCTTGAAAGATAATCCGCAACGAAATTGAGGGCTTCCTCCCGTCCATCGGCACGCCGTCCTTTTTCTCTTCGCTGGACGGATAGCTCATGTTCTAAATCTGATTTGACTTCCCCCAGAATACGCTGGAGGGACGTTGGCGTCAGATTGGTGTCCATGTCTTCTAGTTCCTGACAGCGGTCGAGGACCCAATTGAGGCCTTCAATACGTCCAGCGTAATGCTCCTGCTCCGCGGTGTCGATTCGTGCCATTGCGGTGGCAAACGCCTGGGCTTCGTAAATCAAATTGTAGAAGCTGGTGACGGCCCTTTGTAACGATGGAAGCATAATACTCCTTCTCCTTTGGATGAGCTGTAATTATACATGAGATTGGAGTGCCGACAAGGAGTATTTTTTGTTGTGGTTTAGGTGAAGAGGAGCGACTGGAACTCATTCATGAAGCCATAGTAGAGAGACGCAAAATCTTTTAAGCAGTCCGGGCTGGTCTCCTTCAACCGTTTGAAGAAAAAGACCTGCGTGCGTGGATCAAGCTGCTCCAGAAGTTGGCTCAGCTGAGACATAGAATAACTGCCGGCTGGAACACTGAGAATATAATGAACAAGGCGCTCAACGAACTGTTGAGCGACATATTCGCTATTCAGATAGCCATCTGGGAGTTTACCTGAAGCGAGAAACTCATCAAACGGAATGGCCTGGGCAGCAAAGGGAACTGCTTGCTGCTGATGTGACGTCACGCCTGGAGTACTCCCCAATACAATAGCAACGACACCATACTTCAAAACTGTACTGGACAGGGTCTCTCTCGTCAAGCGCGCAGAAGAAGCAGTGCTGGTGAGCCATAAGACTGATGGAAGGAGATGGATTGGCTCTAGTTTTGTTGAGAGCCGTATGTAGGTATTGGGCTGGTTACTGGCGAAGACTGTGATGTGAGTGAAGGGGCGCCTGGAAAATGTCGATACACGGATGTGCTTGAAAAATGATCACGAACTGCTTGCCCAGATAAATACAGGAGCGCTGCCGCCCTGAAACAAGCAGGGGCGGAGCCAAAGAAGGACTCCGCCCCTGATTCGACACAGTAACTGTGTCAGATCATAGCCAGGTTACGCGCTCAGCTGGCCGGATGTAGATCGGCTCTTCGACCTGAATCCTGGCCACTTCCTTCCCCGACTTATTGAAGCCCAAGACGGTGTCGTTGTACATCTCGAACCGCTTCCCGTGGATCTGGGTTTCAAATACTTTTGGCCCAGGGATGACATCGTAACGGAACACAATCTGCTGACTGGCCCGCCAAAGCTGGAGGACGGCCAACAGTTCTCGACTGGGGACCAAGTATTTTTCAATGGCATTATCTACACCGGGACCAAACATCTGCCGGGCATAGCCCCGTGGGGAATGGCGCGGGGGAATGTAGAACCCATTGGGCTCGGTTCCCCATTGCGGATACAACGGCAAGGCCACTTGCTCGACCCGGATTGCATAGTAGAGCGGATGCCATCGATCTTCCGCCCACAGCCCATCCTCTCCGATCCGCATCAAGCTCTGCATGCGAATCTTTCCGACACAGGCTGCCATACAGCGCGTCTCCATCGGCTCACCGCCGGTCAGCGGGTCTTTCCCCTCGATCCGCGGATAACAGGCGATACACTTCTCACTGACACGCGTCGTTCCCCGGTACATAGGCTTCTTATAGGGGCATTGCTCGACACACTTCTTGTAACCCCGGCACCGGTTCTGATCGATGAGGACGATGCCATCCTCCGGCCGCTTGTAAATCGCCTTCCGAGGGCAGGCCGCCAAGCAGCCGGGATAGGTGCAGTGATTACAAATACGCTGGAGATAAAAGAAGAAGGTCTCGTGTTCCGGAAGGCTGCTCCCCGTCATTTTCCAGGGTTCGTCCCGCGAGAAGCCGGTCTTGTCGATACCTTCGACTAAGGCACGCATGGACGTGGCGGTGTCTTCGTAGATATTGACGAAGCGCCATTCCTGGTCGGTCGGAATATAGCCGATGGCAGCCTGGCCCACTTTGGCGCCCGCATCGAAAATGGTCATCCCTTCAAAGACGCCGTAGGGGGCATGATGTTTCCGCCCCACGCGGACGTTCCAGACTTGGCCACCCGGATTGACCTGCTCAATCAGCTGCGTGATTTTCACGTCATAGAACTGTGGATACCCGCCATACGGCTTGGTTTCCACGTTGTTCCACCACATATACTCCTGGCCTTTTGAGAAGAGCCAGGTCGACTTATCGGCCATGCTGCAGGTCTGACAGGCCAAACACCGATTGATGTTGAAGACAAAGGCAAACTGCCACTTCGGATGCCGCTCCTCGTAGGGATACAACATCTTACGTCCCAGCTGCCAATTATAGACTTCAGGCATTGCGTCCTCCGTTCTATGTTCGACGTTCCCCGTGTGAAGCCCTGCACATTCGTGGTCGAGCCTCACACGCTGTATCGTGTTTCCCGGTTTACACTTTAATCTTAATATGTTCGCCCTTGAGCCATTTGATCATGAACTCGTTCTCTTGACCCGGCGTGAACCCGGTCCGAACTGGTTCCCACGGGCCACGGGCACCGATGCCGCCGTCTTCCGCCTTGGTGATGCGGATGAGACATTCCTTCGGCACCGTGTTGATCGCATGATGGTCGACTTGATAACCCCATTTGAACTTCCAGGCGATCGCGTGCTTGCCAGGCAGCGAGTCGGTCTGGTGCATCGGCATCAGCCAGTTACGAGTAAATGACTGCTGGGCGCCGTACCGGAAGTTCGATTGATAGCCGGTATCGATCGCGATCGCCCGTCCATCTGGCCTGGTCTCATGGCCCTTGACGGATTTCGCGGTGGACACATAGGGCGCGTGCTTGGCCATGGTCACGTGGTACGGATAGGCCGGGTTGTACTTGGCGCGAATCATCAGCCGTGCCACCTTGTAGTACGGATCGCTCGGCTTCCATCCGCGGTAGGGGCGGTCCACTGGGTTGCCATCGACATACACATAGTCGCCATCGTTGATCCCACGGTCTTTGGCGGCTTGAGGATTGATATGAATCTGGTGTTCACCGACCCCTGGCGTTCGCTTATCCATACGATAAGGATCGCCGAAGTTGGACTCGTAGATCTGCACCCAGTCGTTCACCGACCACTGACTGTGGACTCGGTGGCGAGTTTTTGGGGTCACGCAGTAGAACTGATACCCCTTCTCCCACAGAGGATTCGAGTGACGCATAATTTCATGCCACGACAACTTAATATTCCTGACCGTTTTGTCATCGTGATGTTGTGCTGTAATTGGAATGCCATAATCGTCAGGCCGAACGTAGGGGTTCGTCGTGAAGATGGCGTTCGGGAGATACGGTGTGGCCTCCGGACCTTCTCGATGGGAGATAAAGTTTTCTCCGTACTCGATGGCCTCCGGCTCGATACGGTAGTTCTCGTATCTACCGCTACGAGTCCACATCGGCTTCGACTCGTTCGTCTCTTCCCAGAAGGGATGCCGTGGGTACGTGCGGACCATGACCATCCAGCCCTTTTCCGACTTCAGCATGACGTCGGCTGAATACCCGTAGAATGTGCTCGATGCATCCAGCATGCGCTGGGCATAGACGTCGACTCGGTTCGCGTAGACCATGGCGAAATAGTCCCGCATGCGCTTGTCGCCGGTCATGTCCGATAGCTTGGCGGCAACACCCGCAAAGGTATCCAAGTCGTTACGGGTATCGTACAGCGGCCTGATTCCGCCCTTCCAAATCTGAACCCATGGATTGGAGACCGTAATGGTCATTTCTGGATAGGTGAACTCCATCCAAGAGTTACAGGCAAAGGCGATATCGTTATGATTGACATCGGACGTCATTTCGATGTCCTGCGTAATCAGACATTCGATGTTCGGGTCAACGTTACGCACCATGTCGTAATGGTGCTTGGCATTGTTCAGCACGTTGACATTGACTACCCAACGGAATTTGCTCGGTGTCGGCATATGGGTCTTGCCGGTGAATACCTTGCGCCCATACTTTGGCGTATTGACGATTAAGGCCGTGTCCCCATGGTTCCAATATCCGACTTCTTCGCCATAATAGTAGGACTTGGTCTTAATTTCTTTCCCGTGTGCATTCGGATCCAACGTAATGTTGAAAGGGTCCTCACCTGTGTGGACTGCTATACCAGCGCCGGACCATGGCGTCGCAGTCCAACATCCAGCCTTATAGTTTCCTGCCCAGGTATGCTGACCGGTGCCGAACTTGCCGACGTTGCCGGTGATGATGAGCACCATGGCAGCCGCGCGCCCGTTCCCCGTCATATGGAAATAGTGACAGACTCCTTCACCGTTGTGGATTGCGGCGGGCTTAATGGTGCCTGAGTCGCGCGCCCAGCGGACAAGGAGATCCTTCGGTGTGCGGCAGATCTGATGGACTGTGTCCAGATCATAGTCCTGGAAATGCACCAGATACATCTGCCAGACCGGCATGGCATCAATTTCGCGGCCATTGAGCAGCTTGACTCGATAAGTGCCGGTAAGCGCGGCGTCGATACCACTGTTCGTATAGTGCCATCCCACTTGCTCCCGATGGAGCGGCACGGCTTGCTTCTTCGTATGGTCCCACACCATCATTCCACCGAGCCGTTCAACCTGCTCAGGCTTCAAAGATTGGATGCGGCCAGAGTAGCTCTTCGAGAAATCAGGGAACTTGTAATCCGCCACAACGTCGCGCGGATCCAGGTATTGTAACGTATCCGTACGCACCAATATCGGTGCGTCGGTAAATTGCTTCAAAAAGTCCACGTCGTGCATGTTTTCATCGACGATGATTTTCATGGCGCCCAAGAAAATTGCACCGTCTGACTGTGGGCGTAGAGGCATCCAATAATCGGCGCGGTAGGCAGTAGGATTGTATTCCGGCGTGATGACGACCACACGGGCGCCGCGCTCAATACACTCCAACTTCCAGTGCGCTTCCGGCATTTTGTTCTCGACGAAGTTCTTTCCCCAACTTGTATTCAGCTTCGAGAAGCGCATATCTGCAAGGTCGATGTCTGAACCCTGCGCACCGGACCAGAACGGCTGGGAAGGATTTTGATCTCCGTGCCAGGTGTAATTCGACCAATAGCGACCGCCCTGTGCCTGCTCAGGACTCACTTTTCGGATCCAGGTATCCAACAAAGCATTGATTCCGCCGTTCATCCGAGTATTGCCCATCTTCCCGATAATACCGAGGACCGGCATTCCGGCACGATGCTTAAAGCATCTGGTGCCAGCGCCCTTCATCATCTCGATCATTTCCGGGGCATACCCCTGCTCGCGAAGACGCCGCGCTCCAGCTTCACCGCTGTACCGAGTGGCAATGATGATCATCGCCTTCGCCGCATAGGTAAACGCCGTATCCCAGGAGACACGGAGCATATCGTCGAGGAAGCGACTGTCGAACTTGTACTTGCGCTTGGTTTCCGGAGTCAGCTCAGGCGAACCGTCATCCATCCACTGCTTCCAACCCTTCCGCATCAAAGGCCCTTTTAAACGATACGGGCCATACACACGTCGATGGAAGGTAAACCCTTTTAGGCACATCCGTGGGTTATGGGCGAACGTTCCACGATTGCCGTATAAGTCTTCATAGGTTTGGTGGTCATAATTCTGCTCCACACGCATGACCACTCCGTTACGAACGAAGGCGCGCACACGACAGGCATGCGTATCATTGGGGGAGCAGACCCAGGTGAAGGATGAATCGTAACGATACTGATCATGATAGACACGCTCCCATGATCGGTCCGGATAGTCTCCCAGCGGGTTGCCAACTTCGATCACCGGCTGGAGAGCCGTCAATGCCAGAACTTTGTCCGCCACGGCTGCGGCAGCGACAGTGCCAGCAGAGACTTTCAAAAATTGTCGACGTGACAAGAACATTGTGGATACCTCCTCAACGTTTATGAACTTGAACGAGCCCAGTTTCCTTGTTTGCTTTTATATCCGCTGGATGACCTGAACCAGCATTCATTTGTTTTCTGTTATGCGTTGTATGCATGAAGCCTTTTACTCAGCACTTAGCATGTTAGAAGAAAGCCGTGAAGCATATATCACCGCATACCACTCCTTGCAACCGAAAAATTCAGCAATATTCGGACCATACTTAGTTGCTTAGGAAATTCCTCATTCCACTTCGCACAAGCATCTGTAAAACAATATATTTTGTGTTTTTACTTCCGAATATCGTGTTTCGACCATTTATGATTTATGAGTAGTAGGAGTAGCAGTTTTCATTTAATATTTATACGATTAGCGGTTGCGTCTTGTACTGCCTATGATTTGAATTTCTTTTTAAATCATATTGTTTTGTAACAACCACTTTTGCAATATCTGCATTCGTTACGAATATGTAACGTTCTAATATTTGTAACTGATAATTTTCCGTGAATCCAGCAGAGTCCTGGCTTGACAGTGCCCTGAGAGGTCAGTACACTCCGCACCTCAAACCTCGCGAGCGGGAATAGCTCAGTGGTAGAGCATCGCCTTGCCAAGGCGAGGGTCGAGGGTTCAAATCCCTTTTCCCGCTCCATCGAGATCATCTTTAACTTCACACTGATTCTCCGTACATCTATTCTCCTGGACGCTCTCACGATCTGTACGAAGAAGAGCCACTTCCTGATCCTGCTACGGTTTCTCGAGTGTCATCAGGTTGCGAAGATGGTCTTCAGCGAGTGCCAGTTCTTCTCTGGTGGGGGGGATTTGACCGAATCGGGCTCGGCAATAGAGATCGGTAATAGACGCAACCGCTGAACCGGCATTGCTCCACTGCTCCTGAGTGAGGCGGACGAACTCAAGAGGCGGCATCGCAGTGAGTTTAGCAATGCCCTTCCGAGCGAGATGTCCGATCATTCGTCCGTAGAGCTGCATAATGACCTGCTCGTCGCGAGTCGTTTTCTTGGAGATCATCCCCTTGACCCATGGCCGCCTGATCCCTAGCCAAAGAAGCACGGCAAGGCCAATCAGTGTGGGGACAAGTACCTCAGCCAACGACTGTATCATTCCTTTAGACGCATAGCCCGCCATCCCGCCAAACATGGCCATGAACGGGCTGAAGAGTGTGCTTATAGAATCAACTGCCTTGTTTCTAGCCGATGTACTCCCCGCCTTCAATTCCCGCACAACAGCGAGCTGATCAGCCGCGCTGTACTGCACAAAAAATCGACCCCACTGAAGTCTGATGGTATCCAACATTCGTCCCAACGCATGCCATGCGGGAGACTCGCTGCCGATACTTTCGATCGAAGGAGGAGTTGGGTCCATCGTAATCCACCCGGAATGGGGTAGGTGCACCTCCACCCATGCATGAGCGTCTTGCTGTCTGACCACATAGTAGTTGCCGTATTCGTTCCACTCAGTGGCGAGAAATCCCGTGACGAGACGCGCCGGGATTCCGATCGTCCGAAGCATGATCACCATGGCGGTGGCATAGTGTTCGCAATACCCGGTCTTGCGGGTAAAGAGAAACTCTTCCAGTGGCTGGTCCTGCTCTGTCAGAGGCGCATCAAGGCTATAACGAAAGTTGTGCGTCAGGAATGAGTGGATGGCGGTGGCTTTGTCATAGATGGTGCGTTGTGTGTGCGTGATCTCCTTGGCCAGGACGGCAATCCGCTCGGGTTGACTAGGAATCTGCAGGAAATGTCGGATAACCGATTCAGGATAGACGCTGGGCTCCGCGCTGAGATCCTCCGGTAGCACCGGGTTCGATCGGGACAGAGCGGAATATTCGATCCGCGACGAACTGGGGAACGGGAGATACACCGAACCAGTGAGGTCGGACTGGACGCTCGGGAACTTTCCGCTGACTCTTTCGACAAGCGGAGCAGCAAAGAGAACTGGGGTGTCGAGCGGCTCCAACAGAATATTCTGTCGGATGGTGTCGCCAAGGCGGGGGGTGGCAAACGATCGGCTACTACGAAGAACAAAGGTCCCGACCGCGTCTTCGCTCACCGCCCGCCGGTAGTTCAGCCGATTCGTCCAGGCTTTTCCATCGTATTGATCGAAGGCCACTCCTCGTAAATACAGGCGACCTGCTTCCTGTGGGGGGCCATCGGATAGCTCAACCCGCATGACGACGCTGGGATCTCGCTTGATAGGCCCAATCTCTCCTAAGTTCACCGTTTCGGAGAATCCCGACGTGCGAATGTTCTCTCCAAAGCCCTTTTGGTAGAACCCGGCGCCGACCCGAGGAATCGTGAAGAAGATCACCAACGTCAGCCCAAAGGTTGCCAGTGCAAGCCCGTTGGCCAGCCAGAAGAATTGTGGCGTGACCTGGCTGACCGATGCCAGAGGTTGTGGTCGCATGGCGACCGACATCGTGAGGATGCGGGGTTCCTCTGGATGTTTGGTCAGCTGAAACAGCAGCAGCGTCCACACGCCGACGAAAAGATAGAGCAAGAAAATCGGGAGATACCACAGATCCGTCGTGAGGGAACCGGAAGCCAGAATCGCGACGAGACTGATGGCGTAGAGATGCAGATAGTCACGACGAAGCTTGAGGTTGAACAGCTTGATGATCATGAGGATCATGAGGAAGTGAACTCCGGCCGGAAGGAGTTCGCCCGAGACCCACAACATATCCACCCAGAATCCAAGAAAGCCGACGATCACCAGAAGATTCCATCCGGTGGTTGACATGAGCGTATGGGTGGCGAGTTGCCCAACAGACTTACCCCCTGCATTCCGTAAGAGAGCAATGATCAGTGCGGCTCCGGTTAACACAGCCAGCCATTCCGGCAGACCGGCTCCGAGCGTCAACCCGATGAATGACGTAGACGCCAGCCAAATCGACGCGAACCGGAGAGCCTGATCAAACGGCATGTGATGCTCCGGCGATGAGGTGTCCGTTAATCAAAATGGTGGGCTGTTCGGGCTTGATGTCCCCCGGTCCCCGCCATGACTGCACGACAATCATCGCCCCCCCTTCGACCTCCAAATGGTCTCTGGATGGTTCTTTCGGCACGACGGACTCTGCAAGGGGTGAGCACCGTTCACAGAGGGCGAGCATTCGAAGAAGTTCCAAGAGGTGGAGGTCACCTTGACCGAAGGATGAGCGAGACGACCCCACAAGCAATTGGAGCATATACCCGCGGTGTGCCAGGTGCTGAATGATGGAGGCCGTGAGGGAGACGGCCTCTTCAAACAAGGCATCGTGACTCACTGGAGCGACGGTCGGTAAATACACGACGGCACGGCGCTGGTCCTCGGCCTCGGTTTCTCGAACCGTCAATTGGGACGTCCGCGCCGTCGTCGGCCAGTGAATCTTTCGCGAGTCATCCCCGGCGTGATAGAGGCGCAGATTGTACAAATCATTACCATGCCCCCGTCGGTGGACGCTCTGGTCTGGCCCAGCGGCGAGAAGGCCCTGTAACAGCCTCTCGTCGATCGGCCTAATCTCCGGACAAACAATGACTGTTTCGTTGATCGGGTAATACGTTTGTTTCATAAAAAGTCCGAATGGAAACTCCGTCCCGACACAGACACCATCCAGTTGCAGCCGGCCACGCCGCGTCGCAACGAGAGGATACGACAGCAGCTGACTGATGCCTGGAAGGAGTTGACGAATCTCCAGACCTCGATCCAGTTTCCGGCCATCGCTGATATCGAACAGCTTCAATGAAAAGCTGGGGAACTGTGACTTTTGGTTCTTCACAACCAGCGTGGCAGTGGTCGGTTCATTCACGATGAGATGATCGGGAAGATGACGATGGAATTCTAACCGTCGCAAGCAGTATTCGGCCGCAATTCCCGAGATCAACACCAGGCTCAGCATCATCGCGAGCAAAAGATAGAACAGATTGTTGCCGGTATTGATGGCTGCAATGCCGATCGCCATGGTAAAGAGCAGGAATTGAACGCCCTCTGAGGTCACGCTCGTCGACCGGTAGCGAAACATTCGATGAAGAAAAGAAGGAGATTGACGCAGCATGTACCACCAGCTCCACGCCGGAACAACGATGTAGGGGAAGACCTAGACGGGGACGGGAATCGAGTCGACCAAATCTTGGATGATCCGCTCAGCTTGTTCAAAGTTTCGCTGATGCAACCCCTGGGTTCGGGCCACCATAATGCGGTGAGACAATACGATAGGGGCCAGCTCCTTAATGTCGTCAGGCAAACAATAGGTTCGACCGCGGACGAGCGACAAGGCCTTGGCAGCCCGACTCAACGCCAACGCTCCTCTGGTACTGACCCCCAATGACAGGAGGTCAGACTGCCTGGTGTGTTGGACAATAGCCAAGAGATAGTCCGTAATGCTTTCCTCCATGAGCACGCGATCGACCTGTTCCTGGAGCAGCAGGACATCATGAGTCGCCAGCAATGGCCGGAGCTCTTCGGCTGGATGGAGCGATTGCGGTCGGTCGAGAACTTTCTTTTCTTCTTCCGGCGAGGGATAGCCGATGCGAAGCCGCATCAAGAACCGATCCAGCTGCGACTCCGGAAGAGGAAACGTGCCATGGTATTCGGCGGGATTCTGCGTCGCAATAACCATGAAGGGTTGATTCAAGGGATAGGTCTTGTTGTCGAACGAAATCTGCGCTTCACTCATCGCTTCCAACAGACTACTTTGTGTTTTCGGCGTCGTTCGATTGATTTCATCCGCCAGCACAATATTGGCGAATATCGGACCCGGCATAAATTCAAACGCCTGTTTTTGACGGTTGAATATCGAGACACCCACGATATCGGACGGCAGCAGATCACTCGTAAACTGAATGCGCTTGAATGAGCAATCGAGCGATTTCGCCAGACTATGTGCGAGCGTCGTTTTTCCGACTCCCGGTACGTCTTCGAGGAGGAGATGCCCGCGTGCCAGGAGCGCAACCAGGCTCATTTCGATCACCTGAGGTTTGCCCTTGATGACCCGTGCAATATTCTCCTGGATGGCTCGAATGATGTCCGTTGGATTCATGATAGGGCTAAATGCGTGGGATGTCGCTGTAGAATGACCTGGTGTTGGACACGATCGAAGTCTAACAAAGGGTCTGGAGACGGTCAATTATTCAAGCTTTTTGCGCCTCTATCGACCACGCATAACGGCACAAGGCTTAGATCAGTGGCTTAAGCGGGAACTAATGTGACGAACCACGGGGGAACTTCTTCCGTCATGGACGTGAACTTCCGAGCAGTGCTGCTCGCAGGAATGCCCGGAAAGGTGGCGCCTCGGCTGATGCGGACATACCGAAAATGACCGGCACCCCCATCCATGGCAGAAGAGGAGCCTGACCCAAGATAGTGACGCCGAAGGGCTGCCACCCCAGCCAAGTCAATGGACTCACCGATTGGGAGACCGGCCAGAACATGATAGACCTCGCCAAAGATGGTGGGCAGATTGACGGGGGTAAATGGTTGGTCTAGCGGGCGATAGCGTGGCTCCTCCAATAACTGCGCGAGAAGCTCCCAAAACACCTGCGCATCCACACCTCCCAGGACACACAGAAATCCGCGACGGGCAAGCAGGCTCAGGAGAGCAAGGGGACCGACGATCTCAAACTTCCACGGTGGGAAGAGGAGGGCACGGCCAGCATGCTGGACCTCGAGCGCTTGTTCTTTTCCAAAGCGTGTCTGGTAAAAAGCGCCTTTGGTACGCTCTAGTTCGTTCCGAATGAGGGCCTCAGAGAGCCTGGTCGGCTCATATGCGAAGGTCGGTGTGGCTGGGGCCCAACAGGTGGCAATGGTATATCGTGGGGCCAGCAACTCCTGTTTATCTAGACCGCCAAGAGTGAACATGTCTTGATCGCCGAAGAAGGAGAACGACACCTCGGCGCTCCGCTGTAGCTTCTGCAGCTTCTCCGGATTCGCATGGAGCGGACCGCCCAGTTGAGAACGGGGGTCGAGTCGGTCCAGACAATGAATAATGAACGGGCGGTGTTGTTGCGTGAGATCGGGGCCGTACTGATCAGCTAACTCCTCAGCAAACGAGAGATCTCCGGCCCCAATCTCCAACACAGACGCCACATCAGTACGATGGAGGAGGTCAAAAGGATTGTCCTGACGCCGCACGGCTTCTTCGACCTCCCCACTCGACAGGTGAGTCACGGGCCACCTCATGGTAGCTGCAGGCACTAACTCAAAAAAGACGGCAAGTGCGCGTAGCGCTTTGGCCGGAGGAAGGCCCGTGACGGACTTGAGGCATTCTCTATCGAGATCCTGAACGCGCCGTGGTACGGGCTGTTCAAAGAGGCGCAACAAGGTTTCTTTCACTGAAACTGGAAGATCTTTGTTCTGTACAGCAGCACAGAGTCGGGCGAGGGTAGAGGGAAAGATGGCACCTTCCATCAACTTTTTTGATGCTTCCCATTGTCCCGGGAACTGACGTGCGCGAACACTGACGACACGGCGGAAGTCAGCAAGGGGGTCGGGACTCATGGAAGCCTGATCGCCTTGTGCGGAAGAGGGTATCGATTGGCGTTCACGGCTAGGAGCATAGTAATCTTCAAACTTCAGCGTCAAGTCCGCTTGTTCACGCTCATTCGGTATGATAGGAGTGGTTTCGTGAGAATACGATTCTTGTCCACCGATTCACTAGGTTGGCGATTGAGCCTCCTGCTACTCATGCTCGGTGGTCTGCTGGCATTACCGATCGGCTGTGCGACTGAGCGCGACAGCAGCCTCCGGCCCATCTTCGATGAGGGATGGCAACCCTGGCAGATACTTGAAACTCACACCGGGCGCGTGCTCCCGTTTTCAGAATTGATGACAAAGCTGAAACAGCACGACATCGTCTACCTGGGGGAGGAACACCACAATCCCTACCATATTGAGGCCGCGCTGAAAGTGTTGAATCAATTGGTGGCTGATGGTATCGCGCCCACCATTGGGATGGAGATGTTCGGCTGGGACGGCCAACCGGCACTCGACGGCTACGTCGCAACCGATCAGCCAATTACGAGCGAGTTCTTGGAACAGGTGCGTTGGAAACAAAATTGGGGTGGCGCGTTTGAAGATTACGCGCCATTGGTGACGTTTGCTCGAGAACGACGCTTGTCCGTCCGGGCGATGAACCCACCCAAACCCTTGATTCGTCGTGTCGTAAAATTAGGGCTTGCGCAAGCCAGGCAGGAGCCTGAATGGGCGCCGTGGGGAATCCTACAGGAGGATATCGTCGACGACCCCGCGTACCGCGAGAGGATTGTCGATCAGTTGGTACGGTGCCACGGAGGAAGCGAGGAGCACTTCCGAACGATGTATGAGGCATCGATGGTCCGGGATGAGGGCATGGCAAGAACGCTGGTCATCACGCAAGAAGAATTTCGCCGCGAGAACGACGATCGTCGTCGTATGATCGTGAGTTACACGGGAGGTGGCCATGTTCAATTTAACCTCCCTGTGCCGAAGCGAGTCGCCAGGCGACTGGGAGGCGACATCAAACAGGCTACGATTTACATGACGTCGTTCGAGCCCAGTAAAACTGCCAATGTTCAGGCTCTCATGCAAGAATCTATTGCGGATTATATTTGGCTAACACCTATGAGCAAGTCCAGTTCAGCCAAACCCTGCCGGTAGGACCACGTCAGCGCCTTACTCTTCAGACCGTCAGATAACGCGGGGCAACACAAAACCGCTCAGTGCTTGACAGGATTCACATCGCTCGGCACACTGACACCATCATGCTCAGTGATGGCGCAAAAGAGCTACGCACGTAAATGCAAAAAAAAATTCCCTGCAGCGCTGAACGGCTCGGTTTGCTTGATCCTCAAATGATCCAGGCCGTCTCGGATACCTCGTCCTTTCAAATCGCTCATGAGTACTTGACTGCGAATCGCGTCCGTATCGTCGAAGCTGATGATTCGCAAATCACGTCCGCTGTCGTCGGTCATGCTGGTCTATACGAGCAGACCATCCGACTGAAAGACGGCCACCTCGTCTCGAAATGCTCCTGCACGCTTCCCGAAGAGCCGATGTGCCGCCATTGCATCGCGGTGCTGCTGGAATATCAGCGCTGGGCCCAGCCCCAGCCCTCACGCAAAGCAAAACCTGTAAAGGGATCGATCACGACACCTCCGGTCGCCCCTTCCGAGAACGGGAAAAGGACCACCCCGCACTCGGTCACGCCCGACGTGAAGCTGAGTGAGGTCATGGTCTTTTTGGAATGGCTGGAGCCTGCGACGAAAGCTCTTGCGCAGCAAGAGCCGCTTCCCAGTCCGCCTGCGCTCGGTCCCGGAGCAGCCCTGACGTGGATCCAAACGATTCGGAACCTTGACGAGCGACGTAGGGAAAATGAAGAGGTCATGACGAACCTCGAATCTCAGTTGAAAGACCGTGACGTGGATGTTGGACAACTGACACAACAACTCCAGGCCTCTCTGCGGGAGGGCAATGCCGCGCAGGCCACCACTCAGGAACTTCAACGGGAAGTGGCCTCCTACAAGGAGGTGTTGGCTACAGTCAGCAAGTTGACGACCGAGATCGTGCGACACGTCGGGCAAATGCGGGCGGTTACAGGCGATATGCTGCAGAAAGGCTCTCAGCTCGAGAAGCTTGTCGGCTCATTTAAAGATGTGGCTGAATCTCTTCAGTCAGCCATCGTGCTGCCTCCCCACTGATTGTGCGTTGACCTGTCCCTACGCCGATTCTCCCACAACCGGCTTCCTCTTGCTTCTCCCAGCCAACATTCAGTATGATTTGCCCCACTTTTTTGTCTGCAGATTTAGAAAGGGGCAGAAGATGAAACGGCTACTTTCACAAACAGGTCTGTTCATGGGAGCTTTGCTGGTCCAGGCTTTACCAGCGTTAGCGAACGCTCCAGCAGGGGAAGGGGCTCCTGATTACAGCGGAATTAGCGGTATATACTATACGCTGATCGGAGCGATCCTCGCGTACGGCGTCTACGACACGTTTTTTAAGAAGTCGTAAGGAATAGGGCTTCGTTGACCCGCCTTTTGTAACCTTGTCTAGCATTGTGCGGGTTCTAACCGAGTTATCTTGCCTTCAACTCTGCTTATGAGGGGCCATGGGTTTGTGTGCCCGCTCATTCAGTAATGGCCTGAGCACTCTCAGTACCTGCGCCACGATGACCTCGTACCCTTCCTTGGTTGGATGAATACCGTCAGCCTGATTCAACGCGGATGAACCACCCACCCCTTCAAGAAAAAATGGGATGAGGAGAAGCTGGCACTCTTTGGCCAGCATCCGGTACATGGCTTCGAAGCTGGCCGTGTAGTCCTGTCCGTAATTCGGCGGCAGCTTCATCCCGGCCAAGACCACCGTCGTACCGGATTCCTGTAATTGTCGGATGATCTGACGGAGATTACTTTGTGTTTGATCCACGGGAAGCCCTCGAAGACCATCGTTCGCACCCAATTCGAGTATCACCAGCTCAGGCTTGTTGTTCAGAATCCAGGGTACGCGTCGAAGTCCGCCGGCCGTTGTATCGCCGCTCACACCGGCGTTGATCACCCGATAGTGGTAGCCGAGGCTATCAAGTCGGCGTTGAAGTTGAGCTGGGTAGGATTCATCGGCCTGCACCCCAAGTCCGGCGGTAAGACTGTCACCAAACGCCACGATACGGGGCCTCGTGTCTGATGCTGAGGTGGAGGCGCCATTCGAGACCAACGGCCAGAGTAGAACCACGAACATCAGCAGCGAAATCAGATGAAGTCGTCGTGATAGTGGCATATCGTGATACAAAACTAGCTCACATCCTTCCAGACGGTATAATATCGTCCAATGTTTCTCTCTTACTCAAGAAGTGAAGATTGTTCATGATCAGCGTCAACCACATCTCGATGGTTCTACCAGCCGCAGGCCGTCCTGTCACGATTCTTGATCGCATCACCTTTGACATCCCGGCCAAGCAGACGGTCGCGATTGTGGGGCCTTCAGGAAGCGGCAAATCGACATTGCTTGGGTTGATGGCCGGCCTCGATCGGCCAACCACCGGATCCATTCAGCTCGATGGAATCGATATCACAGCGATGGGTGAAAGCCAGATGGCCCGATTTCGACGTGAAAAAGTCGGCTATATCTTTCAATCCTTCCATCTTATCCCCACGCTAACGGCCATCGAGAACGTGGCAGTTCCCCTCGAACTCAGTGGCGAGCGGCGCGCTGATGAACGGGCCGCCGAATTGCTGGCTGCGGTTGGGTTGTCCAGCCGTATGGAACACTATCCAGTCCAATTATCCGGAGGGGAACAACAACGAGTCGCCGTGGCCCGCGCCTTTGCCTGCCGTCCGCCCATCTTATTGGCCGATGAACCGACCGGTAATCTGGATAGTTCCACCGGTGCCCATGTCATTGCGCTGCTGCTCTCACTGCATCGCGATCATGGAACCACACTCGTGCTCGTGACGCACGATACCACTCTGGCTTCATCGATGCAGCGCGTGCTGTCCCTCCGTGACGGGCGTTTGGAGTCTGATTCCATGCCCTCGCATTCGGGATCGATCAGTGACGTCACAACGGATTCTCCACGCAAGAATCACGCTGTTCCCGCCAATCGATCACGCTCTGATTCTGCGCCCGAATCCCGCCCATGACATCCTTCATCATCAACATGGCGTGGCGAGAAACGCGCGCGGCATGGCGACACTTTCTCTACTTCTTGGTCTGTATTGCAATCGGCGTAGGCGCATTGACCGGGGTCTCTCTTTTTGGAACACAGGTTGAACAGGCCGTGACCAAGGAAGCGCGAGGCCTGCTCGGAGGCGACCTTGAAGTCCGACTTTCTCGCCCGATTAGCTCCACAGGCCAGGAAGTGCTGGAGGCGTTGACCGATCGTGGAGTCGCCCTCACCCACGTCAGCGAGCTCGTTGCGATGGCCGCAAGGGCTGGATCATCCGGAAGTGGACAACCGACACAGATCATCGAGCTCAAAGCCGTCGAACCTCAGTATCCGTTGTATGGCACGCTCCGACTGGAGCCACAGAGCGACTTCGTGGACCTCCTTCGCCAGCAAACGCGCCGGTGCCCAGACCGTACCTGTTTTGGAGTGGTCGTGCAGGAATCTCTCCTGATCCGGATGGGGCTCACGGTGGGAGATCAACTCAGAATCGGACAAGGGCTGTTCATCATCACCGGGGTAGTCAGGACGGAACCGGATCGCATGGCTAATGCCTTCAGCCTTGGCCCCCGTGTGTTGATGTCACGAGAGGGGCTTCGTACAGCGGAGTTGATCAAGGTCGGCAGCAGGGTGCGTGAACGATATCTACTGAAAGTCCCAAGCACTATGGCGCCTGAGCCGTTGCTCTACGAATTGAGGGAACGACTTGCGCTCGACGCTGCCCGCGTGTCCAGTTACCGAGACGCACAGCCGCAGCTGAAGCAGTCGTTGGAACAGCTGACGCGCTATTTGGGCTTGATCGGATTGACGGCGCTGTTTGTAGGAGGCCTGGGGGTCGCCACATCGGTTCATGCCTTTGTGCGAGAAAAGCTCCATACGATCGCCATCTTGAAGACAGTCGGCGCAGATTCTTCTACGATCATCCAGACCTATGGGGTACAAGCCATGCTCCTTGGGCTGGGTGGAAGCTTGGTTGGTCTGATGATCGGCGTGCTGCTCCACCAAGGACTTCCGTGGATGATCGCAGCGCTGATGGCATCGGATCTTCTTGACCAATTGGGATTCACTCAGGGTGGGATCACGCTTCCCGTGGCTCCCTTGGCCAAGGGATTGGCCTTGGGTATCCTATCGACGCTGCTGTTTACATTGTGGCCATTACTGACGATTCGTGACATCAAGCCGGCTCGGATTTTTCGCCGTGATGTCGCCCCGCTTGCCCCCTCCAGTGCCTCAGACCGGACCCGATGGTGGATGTTCTGGAAGAGGCTTGACCCAGCAAAGGCCATCACGTCGATCGGTATCGGCCTGGGATTGGCGCTCTTATCGATCTGGCAAGCGAACTCCTGGAGAGTAGGTCTGCTCTTTATCTTCGCGTTTGCCGCCGCGGTGCTGCTGTTAGGAGCCTCAGCCCATCTGGTACTCGGCGCCCTTAAGAACGGACCACGCCCTGAGGCGCTCATCCTTCGCCAGGCGCTTGGGAACGTGGTGCGACCGGGTAACCAGGTCGTGAACATCACGATTGCCATCGGAATCGGCGTGATGGTGGTGACCACGGTTTCACTCGTTGAACGATCGCTCCTCGCGCAGGTCAGTGAGAATCGCCCGACCGACTCACCAACATTTTTCTTCATCGATATCCAGCCCGATCAAGCGGAAGGATTCGTCAGTCTCTTGCACCAACGGTCCAGCGATCAGGCCCCCAAGCTGACCCCGTTGGTGCGATCACGACTCGCCGGTCTGAAGGGGGAACCGGTCAAAATCGAAGCGACGTCGGAGGAGGAAGAGCAGAAAGAGAAAGCCGCCCAGAAAGAAGAACGGCGGAAGAAGTGGTACCTGACACGCGAGTACGTCCTGACGTTCCTCCATGACCTTCCCAAAGACAACAAAGTCGTTCGGGGCGAGTGGTGGAAACCGGGACAGGTCTTTACCAAACCGCTGATCTCGATCGAGGAGGATGCGGCGAAGCAACTTGGTCTCACAGTCGGAAACACCCTTGAGCTCGATATACAAGGAACACCCATCACTGGAGAGATCAGCAGCATTCGACAAGTGGAGTGGGGGAACTTCTCGACCAACTTCTACATGATCTTTTCTCCGGGCGCCCTCGATGGAGCTCCGCATACCTATGTGGCCACCGTTCGTGTCGCCCCGTCCGAAGAGGTGGCCTTACAGCAAGCGGTCGTCGCATCCTTTCCTAATGTGACAGCCATCAATATGGGCGACGTCCTCGACAGTTTTGCGAAGGTATTGGATCGACTGTCCCTCGCCATTCGTGCTGTTGCGCTGTTCTGTATTCTGTCCGGAGGCCTGGTGATGGCTGCGGCCCTGGCGGCGACACGCTATCGCCGGTTGTACGAGTCAGTCATTCTGAAAGCCCTGGGTGCAACTCGCAGCATGATCGCACGTTCATTTGCAGTCGAATATGCGTTGTTGGGGGCCTTGGGTGGGTTGCTCGGCTGTGCGCTGGCCAGTGTGCTGTCGTGGGCTGTTCTGGAGACCGTATTTGATCTCTCTTGGAACCTTCAACCAGCCGTTCTGGCTGTGGGTGTCATAGCGACGATCATACTCACCCTGCTGGTGGGCTTCCTCAGCACCTATCGAATTCTCGGCCAGCCGCCGTTGTCCGTGCTTCGGCAGGAGTAAAAGAAGCAATAGCTACAGCCGCCTGCGCATTCCCTTCCGGCGGTTCATGTGATAAGCCCCCTCCGCTGTTGTATAACCAAGATCGATTCACCTTGTAGATTCTTCTATGAGACCTTGGCTGGTTATAATCCTGGTGAGTGGGTGCTTTGGCCTTACAGGTTGCTTCGAGAGGATTGTGGAGCCAGTTGACGTATTCGGTAACGTGAAACAAGGAGCGCTCTACAGTTCAGCTTCAAAGATGATTGATGACTGGTACGCGGTCGAAGCGATTGATACACAAACCTTTGCTATCAATGAACCAAAATCTTCCCAGTACAATACATCCTATCTGATTGTCGGTGATGCGCGGGCCATCGTGTTCGATGCAGGCAGCGGCGAACGGCTTCCCGGATCTCGATCCATGCGCGAGGTCGCTGAGCAATACACAGACAAACCGATCACGCTCATCCTGTCGCACTTTCATTATGACCACATTTACGACGCTGCTACATTCGACGGCATCACACTCATCGACCGTCCAGAAATCCGCACCAGCATCAAAAATGGTGTCTTTACGATTGACCCATGGGAATCGCTCGATTCGGAATGGAGATCACTCAAGGTGGCGGCCATCATCGCCGATGGCAATGTGATGGATCTGGGAGGTCGCAAGCTCGACGTCCTCAACCTGCCTGGACATACCACGGAGTCAATGGTCTTGTTCGATAGAGCCCGCAATCAAGTCTTTGCCGGTGATTTCATTTACCGCCATCTCGGTGGAATCATTGCCTTTGCGCCGGGATCTGATCTCGTGGCGTACAAGGCAAGCAGCAAGCGGTTGTTGCAACTCACCAACCCCGACACGCTGTTTTTTGGCGCACACGGCATTCCAAGATTCGGTCGTGATTGGCTGACACTACTGGATAGCGAACTCGACAAGATTATTCGGGGTGAAGCGGAATACCGATATGTCACCCACTATCTCGCCCCTGTCATTCCCTGGCGGGTGTATCAGAATGGCGAGCTATACATCTACACCACACCCCTGGTCGATCCACCGTTACTCTGGTCCAAATGGATGCTGCTGGTATTGGGAACTGTGAGCGTACTGGCATGCTCTTTCCTCCACCTGATTGCGCACTGGTCTTTCGCTACTATCGGAAAGAAAGTGGGTAGGTAGCCCGATGGCGCGAGTGCTTGTGCTGCAAAGCACCGCTTAGAATCGTGAGAAAAGAAGTGGCCGGTTGGGCAAAACCATCCGATCTGCTGTGGCACCACGCTAGCCTGATGGCAAGAGTTCGGGCAGCCAGACATCGATGAGCTGACGAATGCGCCGCTCATCACCGCGATGAAGCTTGGTGAAACGCAGGCCAATCGCGCCATCAGCTATGGAGCGCACCACTGCCTCCTCAATCGTCACCGGGAATGAACTGTCTGAATGCTGGAACTCCAGTTCCAGTCGCGAGCCAATCCTCATTGGCGCAGTGGAACGAATTCGGCATCCACGAATCGACAGATTATCGATCACGCCCTCATGCCCTAGTCGGGAAGAGGGTGAGGATCGTCGAGATTTGAACCAGACCGGGAAGGACACCTCGACGCGATCGAAGCTGCGACGGGGATTGGGCGTGCGACGACCGAGAAATGTTCGGAAGCGGTCGGCGCAGAGCTGGCACCGAAACGGATAGATCGTCAGACCACCCAGCAGAACATCAGAAAGAGATTTTCTAGCCGCGAGGCGGATTTTGCTCGCCCCGCAAGCGGGACAACTGAGAGTAGACATGGAATTTCCCAACAAAACTTACGTGGTATTCTAACGTGCCGCTAGGCAGCCGACAACCTGGGGAAATCACTAGGCCGGATCTCCAATAAAACCTGGGTGACCAGATACCTCCCGTAATGATGGACTTAATAGAAATAGCGGAGTAGTGCCTGTAGGCTGAATTCTCAGCGCAGCCATTTGATGTAGAACCATTTATGGCAGAGCGTCTGTCTCTTATGCATCTAGCGAGTTAGCCCGAGGGGCTGAAGTGCACCTCCCTCCCGTTCGCGGAAGGAGACCGCAATACGGAGTTGTTCCAAATATTGTTCCAGGGTTTTCCCTCCTAGATCGATCTTGCGGGCAGCGAAGAACGCGTGTACGTCTTGCTCCAGCTCCGGGGTTGCCAGCCCGACGATACCCCCGCACATTCGCCTGAGGCCTTGTTTGGGAAACAGCCGGTCCATCTGATCCCAGTTGGTCTTCACAAACTCCCAGGCCTGTTCTCGCCCATCCACATTCATCATTAGGGCCCCGACAATGAACGGAGCATCTTGCGTGCGAATTTCGCCGTTGATGGTCCGGGCCAGCGTCCGCTCGAGTAATTCCTTTGGCCGAAAGGCAGCCAACGAAAAGAGGTACCGTCGCTCCTCTTGTGGGGTGGAAGCAGTGCGATAACGCTCTGAGAATTCTTCGTAGCGCGCCTCGTCACCGGTGTACGTTAGAATGCCGACGAGCGCCGGCAGGACATTCACGTCAATCGTCGAGGAGTCTTGTCGGTATCGTTGATAGCGGTCTGCTGCCTCTTGCTGCGTCCCAACATCATTACCAAGCTTGCCAAGTGCGCCGATGAGATCCCCGCGCAGCTGCCTGATAAGATCTGATTCCCCCGGCTTCGGATCCCAGCCAAGGTCTTTCACCGCCGGCATCACTCGGTCACGAACCAGCGCTTCCAGGGCAGCCCTCTCTTCTGATCTAATGACCCTGTTCAAGAAGGAGAAGGAGTCGAGGACGACGGTCCAGACATTCCTATCTCGCTCACCCTTGAAACGCGCGGTGAGTTGGAGATACTCGGAAAGCGGCATCACCCCCGCCACGGTGGTGGCCCATGCGTCGCTGATGAGGTTGAATCGTTCCATCGCAGCCAGACGATCGAGGCCCTGATCGAGAAGCTGCTCCAAAAGCGGAGCCCGATGGCGGACCCGGTAAAATCCATGGCCACCCTCGTTGACAAAGACGGAGGTACACCCAGCTGGGATTTCGACCGCCGTCTCACGCTCCGTGAGCAACAGCCGGCGATGTTCCACCCGATCGCCAATAACCAGGCGAATCTGAACCGGGATCTGCCAGAGTTGTTCCGACACCGACTCTTGCGTGAGATAGGTGAAACGCTGCTGCGAGAGCTGCAATCCTTGACCGCATACTTCCGCCGTCACCAAGGGGAACCCTGGTTGAAAGATCCAGCCATCCATCAGCTCTGGGACCGGTTGGCGGGCGACCGTGCCGAGAGCGGTCCACAAATCTTTGGTATCAGCATTGCCGTAGGCGTGGGCGCGAAGATACTGCCGGACCCCGTCACGGAATACGACCGGACCGATATGCTGCTCCAACATACGGAGGACCGATGCGCCTTTTTCGTAAGTCAGAATATCGAACATCGCATCCGCGTCTTTGGGTGCGTGGACCGGGAATTCGATCGGCCTGGTGCTCATGAGCCCATCGACCGAGAACGCGGCCGCGCGGGCGACACTGAATGTTTCCCACCGCTTCCATTCCGGTTTCCAGGCGTCGACGGCGAGCATCTCCATGAAGGTCGCGAAGGCTTCATTGAGCCACAGTCCATTCCACCAGGACATCGTCACCAAATCGCCGAACCACATATGGGCGTTCTCATGAGCCACGACATCGGCAATTCGTTCGAGCTCAGCGTGTGTTCCCGTCCGTTGATCGACAAGCAGTGCTGTCTCACGGAACGTGATCGCCCCGAGATTTTCCATGGCCCCTGATGCAAAGTCTGGGATCGCGAGAAGATCCAGCTTGTCTCCTGGGTACGCGACGCCGTAGTAGTCTTCGAAAAACTTCAACGACGCAGCGGCAATCTCCTGACCGAAGGGCGTGAGTGACTGTTTTCCCGGAATCGTCCAGAGTCGAAGCGGTGTCTTGCCTACGTAGACTGGCTTCGTCGCTTCGATCTGCCCCACAATGAAGGCCACCAGATAGGTCGACATGATGATGCTGTCGGCAAAACGTACGACCTTCTTGTTGTGTTCAATCAATTCAGAAACCACCGCCGTATTCGAAACGGCAGTGAGGCGTGGATCGATGACCAATGTCGTCGCGAAGATGGCTTTGAAGTCCGGCTCATCCCAGCAGGGGAAGGCGCGGCGTGCATCGGTGGCTTCGAATTGCGTGGCTGCGAGGGTCTGCGTGGCCCCTGCTGCATCTTTGTAGGTACTCCGATAGAACCCTCGGAGCTGATCGTTCAGTGTGCCTTCAAACGAAATGGTGAGCGTCCATTCGCCTGGATCAATGGCGTCCTGAAATGACAGCCTGACCCGTTGTGTCTTCTGCTCTAATTCAATTGATGCTTTAAACGACTGCCGGTTCGGGCTTTCCACCGCTACTGATTGAAGCACAAGATCGACGGCATTCAAGAGAATGGTCTGCGTCGTCGCTTTAACCGTGATGAGAATGGTGGCTTGGCCCAGGAAGCGTCCTGTTGTGAGATCCGGCTCAAGCCTCAGACTATACCGAGTCGGAATCACGTGCCGCGGGAGTCGATACGGATCGTTGCTACCTGAAATATCATCAACACTCATGTCTTCACCTTGTGGTCTGGTTGTTGTTGAAGCGTCTGCAGATTCGGATGGTACGAGTGTATACGCTATTGGTGCGGTCAGAAGAAAGCAGGCCTGTCGACCAAGTGCCTGTAGGACGTCTCGCCTGCTGAGCGGGTGCTCATGTCTTGGGGGCATGGAGGGTGTGAACGCCTTGAGGTGTGCCGACAATCAAGACGTTGGTTCGACCGACAAAGAGCCCCGTCTCCACCACGCCGGGGATGAGGTTCAGTGCTGTTTCCAGGTCACCCGGCTGACTGATGCGATCGATATGCACGTCAACGATGAGGTTCCCAGCCTCGGTTCTAAACGGAGCCCCGTTGCGTTCTCTGAGTATCACGCGGCTTTTGGTAAGCGCTTCAATTTCCCGGGCGGTACTGCCCCACCCAAAGGGGATCACTTCGATAGGAAGCGGGAAGGCCCCTCCGAGCACCGGCACCTGTTTCGTGTGGTCAACCATCACGATGAACTGCTTTGCAGACGCAGCCACAATCTTTTCTTTCAACAACGCGCCCCCACCGCCTTTGATCAAGTTGAAATTTGGATCGACCTGATCAGCTCCATCAATAGCGACATCAATGTCCCATCGATTCTCGGCGTCGATCAGGTGGATGCCGGCCTGCTGGGCAAGCACGGCAGTCTCTTGCGACGTCGGCACGCCTCGCAGCTTCATGCCGGCCTTGACCTGTTCGCCAAGCACCACCAGAAGATGTTTAGCCGTTGATCCTGTCCCCAGGCCAACGACCATGCCGCTGCGGACGAATTCACTAGCTTTTAGGGCAGCCGCTTTCTTGAGGTGATCGAGATCAACCGACGTCATGGCGTAGGTGCGAGCGAGAGGGCTGCCGCCACCGATGCGGCACCGAGCAGAGCTGTCTGCTGATTCATGATGACTTTCACGGGCATGTGAGTCATCAAGCGTTTATACCGACCTTTATTTGTAAAGGCTTTCATGAACGTCCCATCTTGGAGCTTCGCAATGAGTTTTGGCGCAATACCACCTCCGACATAGACGCCATCGAGCGACAGCGCCTTTAAGGCGAGATTCCCGGCTTCCGCGCCATAGATCGACGCAAAGAGGTCCAACGCTTGTTTGGCGATCTCGGCTTGTCCTTGCAATCCAGCTTGCGCAATTTCAGCGGCTGGATTGCCGACTTTTATTTTTTCCGCCAACCACGTCGGTTCATTCTTCTTGGTGTCACGCAAAAACTCATAGACTGCGTGGAGGCCCGGACCGGACAGAATCCGTTCATAGCTCACATGGAGGTATTGGCCCCGGAGATAACGAAGCAATTCGATCTCCAGATCGTTGCTTGGTGCAAAGTCCGTATGCCCTCCTTCCGATGGCATCGGGCGATACGATTTGCCGTCCCAGAAGAGGATCCCTTCACCAAGCCCCGTCCCGGCTGCGATCAGCGCAAGCGCTTGTCGTTTTTTTGGAGGATTGCCTGTGTTCAGCACTTCCAGCTCATCCGCTCGCAGCCACACAAGTCCGTACGCGGTGGCTTCTAAGTCATTGAGCAACTGCGCACGAGGAATACTGAACTGTTTCGCGATGGTTGAGCCATCTACCACCCAAGGAAGGTTCGTCGTTTGACAACGATTGTCGATCACCGGTCCTGCGATTCCAAAACAGGCGGCCGTGAGCTTCACTGGTTCGGACGCCGGCTTATTGGCCCTCTGAATCTTCTCACCTCCCTCGGACGCCACTGAATCCAATGGCATCGGCGCTTCTGGCGGCGTGAGAAATTCTACAAGAATGTCTTCGAGGGAAGTGTAATCGCCGCTGTGAAAGCTTTCCACGCGTAGTGGTTCCACTCGCTCGGTGGTCCAGTCATAGAGCGCCAGGTTGGTTTTCGTTCCTCCGATGTCTCCCGCGAGAATCATGTCTCTCCTCAATGCGACGGCGTCTTCTTTAGCTGCTGTGCGGCTGAATGATCAAGCATCCACACGAGTCGGCCTGACGCAGGCGATATCCTCGCCGCTGGCAAAGACCGATCTGCTTCAGATTCCTGATCGAGAACCCTTCGGACCATTTGAGCTTTACCGGATCCCGTCACGAGGAACAGTACCACAGCCGCGTGATTCAAGACACCTAGGGTCAATGTGAGGCGAGACCTGATGCCTATGGGAGCGTGACCAACTGTGACGATCTTCTTGTCTTCCTGCAAGGCTGCTGTTCCGGGAAAGAGCGATGCGGTATGCCCATCTTCCCCGATCCCTAGAAGCACGAGGTCCAGAACCGGAACCCGTGGAGCCGGGCTGTTCGTCAGTCGTCGAATCGTTGCTTCGTACTCCCGAGCCGCAGCCGTTGTGTCGTCGCTCTCGCCTTTCATGCGGTGCACCTGTTCCGGTCGAATGTTCAGCGGTTGAAAGAGCTCCGTCTGCGCCATTCGAAAATTGCTTTCTGGATGGTCCGGTGGCGTACAGCGTTCGTCACCAAACAGGAATGCCATACGCGACCAATCGAATCGTGCGTTCCATTCGGGAGTAGCCAGGACTTGATAGAGCGTCTTCGGGGTGGACCCTCCAGAGAGGGCGATGAGGCACCGGCCGTGGGCTTGAATCGCTTGTTGGCTCACTGAAAGGATCAAGGAAGCAGCCGCCTGTCCCCACTCCTGGGTCCCCGGCGCAATGCGGATGTCTGGCGTGGCGGCCATATCAGCGGGAAGCGCGCTTGGGACGTTTCTTCAATGTTCCACGCCGCCGGCCTGATGAAGCCGGTACCAGTGCCGCCGTGATCGCGTTCACCGTGGCCACCTGGTCACGCCCTAATTGAACCCGAATCGCATGACGATCGTGCGCGCGCAGTGATGCCAGATCACCGACCGCCTGAGCCTGGGCCAACGTGCCAAACGAGAATGGTTTACCAGGAATGGTCGTGTCCGGCGACATCCGGTCCACGAGTTCAAGAAAGACCCCGGTCTTGGGACCGCCTTTGTGGAGCTGTCCGGTTGAATGCAGATACCGAGGCCCGTATCCAAATGTGGTCGCAACGCGATGTCTCGTCATCAGAGCTTGGCGAAGACGACGCACCGCCGTTTCAAACGGACGTGACGGCGTGGTGTACGCCAGGACGGAAAGATAGGTTCCGGGATGAAGCTGGTTCGCGAGATCTTGCGCGACGTCTTTAGGAGGGCTATTCACCTGCTCTGGCAATCGTCCGGTCGATTGGAACGTGTCCAGAACCCGATTGGTGTTGTCTTTGCTCTCTTGTACATTGGGTTGGTCGAAGGGATGGATCCCGAGCACATGCCCGGCGATCGCCGTCGCACACTCCCACCGAAAAAACTCGGCCCCGAGATCATAGCGATCGCGCAAGTCAAACTGCAGGACTGGGTGTTTGGCCTTAGCAAGCGCTTGCACAGCCCGATCGAGCGCCCCGTTCTTTTCTCCTTTGAGTTTGAGATAGACAAAGAAACGGTCGGTTCCATAGGCACTCGGCTTTAACACCGGTTCCTGTGCGATAGGGATGAGGCCTGTGCCCTCTTTGCCCGTACTTTCCGCAAGAAGCTGCTCGACCCAGAGCCCGAACGTCGCGAGCGACGGTGACGCAATGACCGTCACCTTATCGCGTCCAGTCTTGGCAAGGCTCCCCATCACTGCACCGAGATAGGCACCAGGATTCGCCTTGGCGTCTTCCTGCTGGCGGCATCGTTCCGCCATGCCGGCGGCACGGTCCAAAAGCCGGGTGATATCGAGTCCAAGGAGCGCGGCGGGAACAAGACCGAACAGAGAAAGCACGCTATACCGCCCGCCGATGTCGGCTGGGTTGGTGAAGATCTGTCCAAATCCATAGTCCCGCGCCATCTTTTCTAAGCCGGTCCCCGGGTCGGTAATCGCGACAAACTGCCTTCCTCCATGACTCCCTTTGGCCTTCGTCACGAGTTTCCAAAAGTGGGCGAAGAGTGACATGACTTCGATCGTGCCCCCGGACTTGCTGGCCACGAGAAAGAGGGTCCGCGATGGAGAAATGGCTTTCGTGACCTGCCGAACCCAGCCAGGAACAGTTGAATCCAATACCCACAGGCGCGGAGACCCTTTCTGAGCGCCAAACACTGTGCGGAACACCTCAGGTCCAAGACTGCTGCCCCCCATACCCAGGAGCACCACATCCCTGACCTTCATCTCCTTGGCCGTGGACGCACAATTTCGTAGTTGTCCGAGTTGTTGAGGCATCTGATCCTGCAACGTCAACCACCCCAACCGGTCGACGATCTCCCTGGGATCCTGCTTCCAGACTCGATGGTCCTTCGCCCAGAGGCGCTCAATGACCTGCGCCTGAGTCAGCGCATCAAGAGCCGGATTGACTGTGGATTGGAATAATGCTGGAAGCTTGTCACTCATTCGCATAGATATCGACCTCCCGCCTCAATAAGATTGTGGTAGTGGAGATAGTGAGTGATCCTCCGCATCTTATGGAGTCGGTCTAAAAAAGGCAACGCTTCTTCGTGTCTGTGCGTACAGGCCCATGTGCTATTGGTGAAGGGTACGGCCAACCCATTGTCAGCAGTTTTGATAAAACCATCGGCTTCATCACCAGTCACCACTCACTCGCACATCCCGCTAAAGCCACATTGTACTCAAGCCCCGACAGAAAAGTAGCCGTTCTTTTTTCAGCAGGACCTTCATCTTCCGTCTGCCGGATGCTTCGAAGGACTAGCGAGTGAGGAGGATCAGCTCCTTGGAGACATATTTGCCCTTGGAATACTCGACTTTTATACCGGCCTAGCCCTTTTCCTCAAACTGGGAAAAGTGACAAGACAGCCACTGGGTTAGGCTCGAAGATGGACTTTGCTATGGTAGAGGGAAGAAGATTCAGAGGCGAGAACGATACCGATAAACTCGGCCTTCATTACCTCAGGAGTTGCCTAACATCCTCAGAATACGTTTTGCGAGATGTTCCTTGATCTCGGTGTGGCGAGGGACGGGCTGGGAAATCTTCGTGGCAGAGTTGTGATACCAATCGTGCTTTCCACCGTGACGAACGAGCACACACCCAATGGCTTCAAGTTGTCGGATGAGATCTTTGCGCTTCACCGGACCGTCAGCTCAGCGAGCTTCCGAACTCCAGGGATTTCGCCGCTGGTGAGGTCACAGTATAGATCTCGAAGATGTACCTGCAGATCCTCAAACGATTCCCCTTGCGTCCAGTAATCGGGATAGTCCTGCAGGTAACCGAGCCAGTGGTCTTGATCTTGCCAATAGATATATTTGGCCGACTCCATGGTGCTCATTATAGCGGCAGGCAGTTGGATTGCAAAGAGGCAAGCAGAACTTGCCCTATTTGACGGACACCTACACTAAAAGCATCATGGCCGGGACGGCTTCGGAAATGCCTGGTGCGTTGAGGGAAAGAGGGACAAGGCTACTTTTCCCTGCCCCCAGCCGCTCGTCGATCATGACCTCACCGCCCTGCGCACCTGCGTGAATCGACAACAACCTTTCGGGACTTCGGACTGGCAAGCGAGGATAGCCACGACACTCGGCCTCACCTCCACGTTGCCCCACGCGGTCGGCCCCGCTCATCCATAGAAAAGTAGCCTGGGTGCATTCAAGATCCTAACGCAACAGGTGGTGAAATGCATGCGCGGGGCTGTGCCAGTTCAGAATTTTCCGTGGCCGATCGTTGAGCAGTGCCTGCACTCGCTTGATCTCGCCCCGTGACACCTTGTTAAAGTGGGTCCCGGCGGGAAAGAACTGTCGTAGGAGCCCGTTGGTGTTTTCGTTAGTGCCCCGTTCCCAGGGCGAGTGGGGATGCGCAAAGTAGACCGGCATCTGTGTCTGGGTGGTAAAGCGTCGATGGTCGCGCATCTCCTGTCCCTGGTCATACGTGAGAGACCGGCGGAGCTGCGGCGGCAGTGTCCGGATAGCCCGGACAAAGGCCTGTCGTACGGCGGTCGCATGCTTGGCCTTCAGCGGGACCAGTAGGGTAAACCGTGTCGTGCGTTCGACGAGCGTCCCGAGCGCCGAGGCATTGGCATGGCCGACGAGCAAGTCGCCTTCCCAATGGCCCGGCACGACACGCGCCGCTACTTCGGCTGGTCGGTCATCAATGCTGACCATCTCCTGGACGGCGCGCGAGGAGAGCCGGACCTTGTGGGGCCGCCGAAAGCGGTGTCGCCGCCGGAGGGCCCGAGTGAGGGTGCGCTTGAAGGCGTTAGGGGGTAACCCATAGAGATAGCCATAGATGGCTTCATGCGAGATCTGCATCGTGGGGTCTCTAGGGTACTGCCCGCGCAGTCCATGGGCAATCTGTTCCGGCGACCAGCGTTGCGCCAGCCGAACCAAGACCGCCCGGCGGAGTCGGAGGTCAGCCGCGAGCTTCCGGGGTTTCCGTGGCTGATGGGCCCATCGAGTCGCCCGTTGATGGGCGGGCACCGCGCGATAGGTCACCGGGCTGGTGCGGTGCCGAGCGAGTTCACGTGACAGCGTGCTGGGCGCGCGCTGCAGGGCGTGAGCCGTCGCTCGTACACTATACCCGCCGCGAACATGCGACTGAGTTCTTCACGTTCCATAAGGGTCAATCGGTGATAGTGTCCCATGTACAACTCCTTCGTTCCTGGAATCTCCAGGATACAGGTGTTGCACTAGGACCTTGAACCCACCCAGACCCTATTTCGCATACAGGTCTATTTCTATCATGCAAAAGCGCAAAGTCTCTTGACTGTTTGAACAATACCCATAAGCTAACCGTATAAAATGCTGGCTTATTAGCGGAGGCACCAATGAGATCATCAGATGCAACCCCCAAGTATGAAGTCCAAGACCTGAGTCTATATCCGAGGGCAATCAAAGTATCCCTAGTTATGATTCTACTGGGACTCTTATACATTGCTGGTAGCTCCATGCCTAAAGCAATATCTGAAGAACAACCAGGAAACATGCTTGGGTTTTTAATACATGGAATCATTTGGTTTCTCTTTCCTTTGTTTGCGATACACCACTCCCTCAAGAGAATAAAAACCAATCTAAGACTACCTCTATGGGCGGTATTTCTTGGCACCCTGATTCCCATGGCAGCAGTATTCATAATCGACGTTGGCAAGACCTATAATTTCTTTGCAATTGCAGATGAAAACATTACGCAATCATTTAATGCGATGGAAATTATATATCAAAAGCGTTTTAATGTAGTTAAGGGCGTCGAAGCTTCCGTGTCTAATTATTCAGCACAAGAACGACAGGTAATCGAGTCGATTGTTTCAGCAAGAAAACATTACGATATGGCAGGGACTCTCGGTGATAAAATAAAATCAATAAATGGTTTCGAACAAAGCCTAAAGGAAGTTGTGATAAATCTTGAGAATTATCCCAACCTCAAGAGCGATGTTCTTTTTGGTGATTTAATAAAAGCTGTTTCAAAAACCGAGGACGAGTTGGCAGTGGCGAAAGGGCATCTTAACGCGAAGATTACCATTTTCAATAAGTACCTCAAGACATTTCCCTATGCCCTTGTGGGAAAAGCTGCAGGGCACGTTGAAAAATCCTACTTCGACAAAGAAAAGAAGGAAGCAATATACGACGCAGCATCACTGATAAGAAAATCTTAATTGCATGATTCAACTAAAGACAATCCAAATTGCCCTCTGACCCACATTTTTCTTCCCAGGTTCCTTTACCACCCGCAAACCAGATTTCCCAAATCGATCCACCTACCATCTCGGATAAATCACCGGAGTCCGACCCCTTCAATCATGCTCTAAATTATTCTCTCACCCTTATTTCTACGCCGACGAGCGATTGCAACGTCACACTTTCACAACGATCTTGCCGAACTGTTCATTACTCTCCATGTATCGATGAGCATCCGCTATCTGGTCCAGAGTGAAGACCTTCCGATCGAGGATGGGATTGAGCGCTCCGGACTTCAGTCCTTCGTAAATGTAGCGCTTCCCGCGCTCTAGCGTTGCTGGGTTGGTCGTGCACTCGAACAAGGCGTACGCGTGCATCCACAAGCTTTTCTGGAACGCTGGGAACAAGGGGAAAGGCGTAGGCCGCATGTCCAGCAATCCATAGATGATCAATGTCGCTCCGTGAGCCGCCGCCTGCGCAAGCGTCTCCACGTACGGACCGGATACGGAGTCAAAAATGAGATTCGCGCCTTTACCATCGCTGACTGCCGCTACTCGCGCAGGCAGTTCTTCCTGGTCGGTAACTACAACGTGGTCGGCACCCGCTTCCAGCAGACGAGTCTTCTTTGCGGCCTTTCGAGTTACTGCGATCGTCGTTGCTCCCGTTGCCTTCGCTATCTGAATTGCTGCCAAGCCGACACTGCTGCTCGCTGCAGTGATGAGGACCGTTTGCCCTTTCTGCAGTCGGCCTCGCTCTAGTAATCCAATCCACACCGTCATGTACTGCATCCAAACAGCACAACCTTGCTCCGGCGTAAAGTGTTCAGGGTAAG
The DNA here is from genome assembly GCA_002869845.2 of Nitrospira sp. CG24B. Lineage (GTDB taxonomy): Bacteria > Nitrospirota > Nitrospiria > Nitrospirales > Nitrospiraceae > Nitrospira_D. The sequence goes on from NEWS02000008.1 coordinate 197,972, forward strand.
GTGCGACGGCGATCGCGGGGACCACGGCCGATTCGCCATAGACCCCATGAGCGCTGAGGCCAAACGCCGGAATCGTGCTTACTCGATCACCAATCTTCACGCTTGAGACACCAGGGCCGATGGCGTCGACGACCCCTGCCGCTTCATAACCCAACCGACTAGGCAACTGCGCAACTTCGAGGTAGGCGCCAGAACGGAACATGGCCTCAGCCCGATTCAGTCCAAGTGCGTGCACGCGCAGGCGAACTTCGCCCTCCTTGGGTGGAACGAGCGGCTCCTCCACGATTTTGAGTACGTCGGAACCACCTGTTTGATGAAAACGTACGATCCTTGGCATGATCTACTCCTGAATAAGTTCGACAACGGGAATTTGATGAGTGTGTGTCTTTCGCTTGCGCTAGCCAGGGTAATTCTACGGCTGAGTGTCCCGAGCCACATAACAGTCCGCGTGAGCGGGGCGCCGCTTTTGCGCGTCCGACTCGACGCGGTTGTTATGCATCTTCACTGCTGTGTTCCCGTTTTGAAAGCGCTTGAAATAGGAAGCCTTTTAGCCGCTCAGTATTTAGGCGACCTGTGAGCTCCGCGAGCTCACGAGCAAGCTCACGTAACTCTGTGGTTGTTGGTATTGGTTTAGCATTTCCATATGAATCTCTGATATGGGCATCTCCATCAAGTTCCTGTGCCCACAAGCCATGTACCAAGTCATTTCTCTTGTCTGTGAGCCGTTTACTATCAGCGAAAATTGCTTGCAGCTTAACTAGAGGTGCTCCTTCACCAAGCCTCTTTCTGGCATTTTTCCTTACTCGATCCCTAAGTTGTGCTGAGCCTTCGTATGTAGTTGCTTTGAGAGCCTGCTCAGGTGTCACACCTGTGAGGCTCTTTATGGTCATCTTTAGAATGTGACTTAATTGTTCGTGTCGGATCGCAACTTCGCCAACGGCAGCAAGCAGTTCGCTGTCCTGTGGTAGATGAAAGGAAATCATTTTTGCGGCCATCTTCCCACTCTCATGCATAACAATGTTTGGACAGACTGTATAATCCCCTCACGCCAGCTTGTCCACTTATGCCTAAGCCGGCAAATAGACATCAATTGCCCGCTTTTGCGAGGAGCTAGCAGATCGACATCGCCGAAAGATTCAGGAATAGCCAGTCATCCGTTGACTCCTTCCCCCTCTCACTTACTCAGAAGTCAGCAATTTGAACAACAGTACACACAGCATCCATGCGGGTTGCAGGGTTGTTTGTGTTGTCTAATTTACTGACCACTGAGTATAAGTTCCTCCCCCAACAGGTCACCCGTTACATAAAGGACACCCCATGCCCACATTGTTCACGCCGCTTCAAGTTGGAGAGCTCCTCTTGCCCAATCGCATCGTCATGGCCCCGCTGACGCGTGTGCGAGCAGGCTCCACACACATCCCCAACGACATGATGGTGGACTATTACTCGCAACGCGCCTCGAGCGGCCTCATCATGACGGAGTGCACGATGGTCGATGCCCATGCCTGCGCGTTTATGGGTGAGGGTGGGATTTACAGCCCTGCGCACGTGGCCGGTTGGAAGCGCGTGACGGATGGGGTCCATGCGAAGGGTGGCCGGATCTTCATGCAGATCTGGCATCCAGGCCGTGCCGCGCATTCATTGTTAAACGATGGCGAGCAGCCTGTTTCCAGCAGCGCGAAAGCGATTCGTAACGAAACGACCCATACCCCGCAGGGTGCCAAGCCCTATGAAATCCCTCGTGCGCTTCGCACTGACGAAATTCCGCGGTATGTGGAGATGTTCAGATCTGCCGCGCAGAACGCACAGCTGGCCGGCTTCGATGGGGTGCAAGTCCATGGCGCGCACGGATATCTGATCGACAACTTTCTGCGCGACGGCGTGAATGCGCGCACGGATGCCTACGGAGGCTCTGTTCCCAACCGTGCTCGATTCCTGCTGGAGGTGACGGATGCCGTCATCGGCGTCTGGGGCGCCAGGCGTGTCGCCGTGCGAATATCACCGCTGGTCCCGTTCAATGACATGGTGGAGAGTCAACCTGAAGCTCTGGTGACCTATGTCGCACAGGAATTGAACCGACGCGCGATCGCGTTCCTGGAGATCCGGCATGAGAACCACGCATTGCCTGAGGAGCAAGCCATCTTGCAGCATGCCCGTCGGCAATTCAGCGGAGTCCTCATGACGAACGGAAGCTACACCCGTGAGAGTGGGGAAAAGACGGTCACAGAGGGAGCAGCCGACGCGATTGTCTACGGACGGCCGTACATCGCGAATCCGGATCTGGTCGAACGCTTTGCGAAGCAGGCTCCACTCAACGAGGTGAACTACGACCGGCTCTATGGAGGCGGGCCCGACGGTTACAGCGACTACCCGGCGTTGGCCGGATGATACATGCCCATACTCGCACCAATTTGGAGACTCACATGCTTGCACGATGGATGAGACTCTGCGTCATCTGTGCCCTGTTGCCGCTGCTCCTGGCCATGCGCCCCGTGGATGAGAACCTCTTGATCGCTGCAAGAGACGGCAATCTCAACCAGGTCAAGACCCTGATTGATGAAGGCGCGAACGTCCAAGCTGCCAATGAGCAGGGGACGACAGCGCTGCATGCCGCAGCCTTGAATGGGCATCGCGACGTGGTCACGCTCTTGCTGCGCAAGGCCGCTCCGGCCAATCACGCCACCAGCGACGGAGCCACCCCGCTCTACATTGCGGCACAGAATGGTCATTCGGCAGTGGCCGCGCTCTTGCTGAATAACGGAGCAGCGGTGAATCAGGCCACCAACATCGGTGTGACGCCGCTGTTCATCGCCGCGCAGAACGGCCATCGAGAGATCGCGGCGCTCTTACTCCAACACAAAGCCGATGCGAATCACGTTGCGGAAGACGGGGTCACGCCACTGTTCATGGCCGCGCAGAAAGGCCATCACGGCGTGATCGAGTTGCTTCTTCGACAGGGAGCCGCCGTGAATCAGACCATGACAGATGGGGCAACACCACTCCTTGTCGCCGCACAAAACGGTCATCTCGACGTCGCGAGGCTTTTACTCGAACAGGGCGCCCTCGTGACCCAAGCCGTCCACAATGGTGTGACCCCGCTTCATGTTGCTGCGCAGAATGGTCATCGAGAAATCGTCGCGCTCCTTCTGAAGCAAGGCGCGGCGATCAACCAAAAAGCACGGAACCATTCCACGCCGCTCCTCCTCGCCGTACAAAATAACCATCGAGACGTGGTCGCGCTGCTACTCGCCCAGAATGCGCTGGTCAACCAGCCGGCGACCGATGGCGCCACACCGCTTCACATCGCGGTAGCGGCAGGCCATCATGACATGGTGGCGCTCCTCCTGAAAAAAAGAGCGGGCGTGAACGCACAGACAGCAGACGGCAAAACCCCGTTGCACGTGGGAGCCTATCAGGGCAATCGGGAGATCGTGACGCTCTTGCTCAAGCACGGAGGGAACACACGTGCAAAAACGCTATCCGGCGAACTCCCGATCGACCTCGCTCGCCAACAAAGCCACCGCGCACTCTTTCCTCTACTGAAACCGTAGGAGTCTGCATCGATGTGCTTATCTCGAGAGCACGACAACAGATACAAACCAGGCAAGCCCAATTGAAGAGCCATTGTCTACCAATGAACGAGAGTTCACCTCACTGTTGATCTGCGAGGCTTCAGCAGTGTAAAGGAACGCGCCATGACTACCGCAACCATACTTCGGCACGACGCTCGTCAATCGTGGCAACAGAAAAAAGAGACGCTCGCATGAAGCCGGTCGCCACGCACTGGACCCTCCCCCTCTGTCCGCTCGTGCTTGTTCTCTTGAGCAGTTGCATGACAGCGCCGGAGGAGAAGCTGCGATTAGCCGCCGCGGAGGGGAATATTCTCCGGGTGCAGACATTCCTTGAACAAGGGCTTAATCTTCAGGCGGCCGATGAACGCGGCGTGACCCCGCTCTTCTTGGCGGCAAAGCATGGACATCGGAACGTGGTGGCGCTCCTACTGGAACGAGGAGCAGCCATGAATCCCATCAGGCAGGACGGCGTCGCCCCGATCTTCATCGCGGCACAAGAAGGACAACGGGAGGTGGTGGCTCTCTTATTGAAGAGCGGAGCGGATGTGAACACACGGGCAGGAATCGGGGAAGTCACGCTCTTGCATGTGGCGGCCTATCGAGGCGATCAGGAGCTCATCACCCTCCTACTGCAACATGGAGCGAATAAGCATGCCCGCATGACATCCGGAGAACGCCCGGTGGATTTCGCCCAAGCGCAAGGCCACGCGGCACTGATTCCGCTCCTTGAACCATGACGTTCACCTGGCTGTTTTCGATCCTCCAAATAACATGGTCTGCCCCCTCACACCACTTCCCAAAGTTTCGTATAGACGGGGCCAGTTGGACGCAAATGGCTTTTCATCAGCACGATCGGCCCAACTGTCATCGACCCTAACGGTAGTGCCTGCTCACAGACGCCACTTTTGGCGAGCAGCTCCCCGACCTGTCGTTCACCGAGTTTGATCCTTGCGAGTGTCAGATGTGGGTTGAAGGGTTTCTCGTCTGGTGCAAAGCCGAACGAGTGGCAGCACGCTTCTATCTCCCGATGCAACCGCGCCAACCGCTTGGCTGATTCACCTTTGAGCCACTCGTCAGATGGGCCGACCCACAGTACCCGAGGTTTCTCGAAACTTGGGAAGGCCTGGAGCCGATCGATCGGGATCTGAATGGTCGGATGCGAGCGCCTGACACTCGCCATCGCTTCACGGAGTTGGTCGATGAGGTGCTTCTCCGTCTCTCCGAGAAACCTCAGCGTAAGATGAAACGAATTCACTTGTCCCCAGGTGATGCGGATCTCCTTGAAAAGATGGGCCGCGAGCCGTTCCTTGAGATCGTGCTGTGCCTGGGAGATCGCGGTACGGACCTCGTCACCGACCTCGACGGCTAAAAAGGTCCGGATCATGCTTTTCCCCTTCCGATCAGCCAACGACGAAGCAGATCGAGCGCTGCCTGTGCGGCCCGCTGTTTGATCACAAACCGGTCTCCGTGGAACCGATACTCCTTTATCACGGTATCGCCGTTGCCTCCGTCGAGTCCAATATAGACCAGTCCGACTGGTTTTGTTTCAGTCGCACCGCCAGGTCCAGCGATACCCGTGACACTCACGGCCACTGACACACCTGCCCGTTCCCTCATCCCTCGGGCCATCGCCGCCGCTACTTCTTGACTGACTGCCCCATGCTGCTCAAAGAGACCCGCTGAAACTCCGAGCATCTCTGTTTTGGATCGATTGCTGTAGCAGAGCGCCCCACGATCGACATAGGCGGATGATCCTGGCACTTGTGTGAGTCGATGTCCGATCAATCCTCCCGTGCACGATTCAGCCACTGCAACGGTGAGTTTCTGTTGTCTGAGCATACGACCGACTACTTCCTCCAACGTCTCCTGTCCTTCGGCATAAATCCACTCGCGCAATCTCGTACGAACCCCTTCCGCCAATGACTGAAGCACGGCTTCCTTGATCGATCGATGAGCCTTGGTCGTCAGCGACACCAGCACGCCTGTCGGCGAGGCCAGCAGCCCCAGGGCAATCGGCGTCCGTTTCGGGATCAATCCCTTCAACTTGGCATCCACATCAGACTCCGGTAGTCCCCAGGTATGAAAGATCAATCGTGTGAGGGGAGAGGGATGCGCTTGCGCCGATCGGTCAAATTGAGCGATCAAAAGGGGAACAACCGATTGCTCCGTCATCGCTTTCATTTCCTTGGGAACACCAGGCAAGGCGATCATGTGAGTCCCCCGCCAGGTGATCGCGAACCCCGGGGCCGACCCAACTGGATTCGGCAACACGGTCGCCTTGGAGGGAATCAACGCTTGTCGTAATTGCCCCTTGTTTGGTATTCGCCCCCATTGAGCCAACCTGGCCCTCATGTTCTCGAAGGCTTCCTTGCGGCGAGCCAATCGAAAGCCGGTGACTGACGCGACGGCCTCCCTGGTGCAGTCATCGACCGTAGGACCCAAACCTCCCGTCATAATTACAATCCCGGCCCGACGACAGGCTGTCGTCAGGACTCCGGCAATGTCCGACTGATCATCTCCGACAATGGTCTTGAACCTGACTTCGATGCCGATCGCAGCCAAGGCATCGGCGATCAACAGCGAATTGCTGTCGGATCGGCCTCCGACGAGAAGCTCCGACCCGATGGCAATTGTTTCTGCGAGATATCTATGCGGCGACAGTGCGGCCATATATGATGAAGACTTATTCAATCTGAGCAAGATTGACCGTAAAACGGACCTCTCCACCGATTGCAGGAAACACAGTGATCGTTGTCTGCGCCTTCGGATCAAAATCCGTATAGTTGAACGAGGCCACGACTTTCGCCTGAAATCGAGGCGCATCCGGCCAGGTTGTCGTCCGACCGGCTTGGCCATCGACACGAACCGCGATGGGTTTGATGATCCGGCTCCCTTGGTCCAGTGACATATAACTATTGACGGCAAAAGATGGGCTGTCTCCGAAAATGACGGTACTGATCTGCAGCGTGGATGCGTCGGTCACGCGAGCAATGTCCTCCCCACTCGGTTCAAGGCCACGTAACGCCATGTGAGCAGCCATAACGGATACCCCACGGAGCTTTGTGATGAGGAACCCGCTGGGATGCCCGCCATCATTCGCTCCAAAACGAACGTACAATGTATCAGGTGAGCGATGTTGTGCCGCCACCTCTTTCCCTCGTTCCAATGCCCTCGAAATTTGCTCTTGCGTCGGATTGGTTTCAACCGCCACAGATGGACAGGCAATCCCAACCGCCGAACCAACGGCAGTCAAGATGGATGCTATATGGTGAGCACATTTCATGTGGTTGCCAGTAACAGAAGCTCGGCATCCTGTCAATGAACAGTTCGGGTCTGGCCTCCCGTTGACAAGACAGAAGGGGAAGTGCTAAACGAAGAAGACTTCAGGAGAGGCTCACCTCTATTGATGCTAATTGATACTAAAGGAGTTTGGTAATGTCGACCCCGGAAACATCCCCTACCCCGTCGGCCCCTCGGCGTCAGTACGTCAACTTTGCATTCTATAAAGTCGATCCCGCTTGGCGGCGGTTGCCTGAGGATGTGCGGACGCAGGGCAAGCAGGAATTCCTCCGCGCGGTGGAGGAGTATAACGGACAAGTCCTCCTGGTCCCCTATTCGACCATTGGTATTCGCGGTGACTGCGACTTCATGCTCTGGCGTATCAGCTATGATCTCGACCTGTTCCAAGACATGACGACCAAGATGCTGGCCTCTGGGCTTGGGCAGTATCTTACGACCCCCTATTCCTATCTGGCGATCACCAAACGATCCGTGTACGTGGATCATCACTCGCATGCAGGCCAGGAAGGCAAACGGTTGACCGTGGTCCCAGGGAAAAGCAAATACATCTTCGTGTATCCGTTTTTGAAGACACGGGAGTGGTTTTTGCTCACGAAGGCGGCGCGTCAGGGCATGATGGATGAGCACATCGAAGTGGGGCATCGGTTCCCCTCCGTAAAGCTGAACACAACCTATTCGTTTGGGTTGGACGATCAGGAATGGGTCGTGGCGTTTGAAAGCGACAAGCCGGAGGATTTTCTGGACTTGGTGATGGCGCTACGGGAGACGGAGGGCTCACGCTATACGCTGCGGGATACCCCGATCTTCACGTGCATTCGCAAGAGTCTCAAGGAAACCCTCGACACCCTCGGCGGCTAGATATCCGGATCAGAATGAGTCCCAGGGCCTTCGATCGTTAGGATCGAAGGCCCTTTGTTTTGATCGAAACAGTAGTCATCAGGGCACACCTGTGCCCTACAGCGTTCGATAGCCTTCCCAGGACTCAGCCGGCTCTCGCAAGGGCTTATTGCTCAAGCCTTCCCACATCAGCAACACCCTGCTGGTTGTCAAGATCCTCTCCACGATCTCTGTTCTCACCCCAAGCCGGGTAGTACGAAAAGTTCATAAAAATAGTGATTGTTTCCCGATGGCCGCTGACCGCTCATGCACCTGTTCACGGCTTTGACAGTCCGACGAGGCCTGTGTTACCTCTACACTGTCACTCGTTGGAATCTCATGGCTGATACCACCGCGCTCTATGCCTTGCGTTTTCCTGATGGCTCGGTGAGCCTGTATATCGATGAACTCTATGCCCAAGACCGAGGGATCGACCCCTCCCAGCTTGTGCGGATAGAAATCCCACGGGAAATGTTCCTGAGCGGCAGCATACAAGACATCCGTGAATATGTCGCACTTCAACTCGAACAACGTGAGCAACGGACCGGCACAGCGTAGTCAGACATCAGAGATGAGTCGAACTGTCTCACCCCTGCGTACACCTTAGAACCTTGGCCTTCACCGCCTGAAAGAACATATGACACACGCAGTCATGGCATCGCCGCTGACCGCCGAGATGATTGAAGACGTCGTCGCCGGCTTACCGATCCAAGGTCGCATCATCCTCAGACTGTTGCTGATCCAGTATCTCGACGTCACCCACGAGGAAATCTTGTATATGGTGGCGGACCGGCCAGACCCTCGATGTGTCTCCGGCAAGAAGCCTGTCACCACGATGACCCAGGAATCGATCACGGCGATGATCGATCGCCGTGACGAATACCGCAGGCGGGCTCAGCTTCGACGAGAACGAACCTGGCTTCAGTGCATAGCCCTGAAACATCAGGCCCACATGGCGGAGGCCTTTGTCTCTCGAGCCGCCCTCCTGCTCGCTGACCGTGGTGTATCTGCCGAAACGATCGGCACGCTCAAATCCCAGGCTCGGTCCGCCGTCCCCACGGCAACGCTCCGGCTGCTGGAAGAGCGTTGGGAACACAACGAGATTACTGCGGAGGAATATCAACGACAGCGGCTGGCCATTGAAATGCAAACACTGCTCCGGTTTGCCGAACGGTTCAAGAAACGTCTCGACCTGGCTGAGCGCGAGCAGCGGACATCGGATCAGACGATCTTGCTCGATCATGAAATCGGCCATATTTGGGGAATCCCCGCCAGTACATTGGCCGCGCGCAAGGTCAAGTTCTTGTCTCAGTATCTCACCGCACTGCAGGCCAAAGGCTCAGGGATCCGTCCGGCACCAGGAAGCACCCCCTCCCTGGAGCTCTGGAAGGACACCGTGCAGGTCCTCTCTCGCACCCCCATCGAGCGATCGATCGCGACCTACGATGGGCTCGAGCAGACTGAGTCAGCGTTACTTGAGAAACTGGCGGCTTACGCTGTGATTCGAATACCGGAGACCACTGAAACAAAATTTTGGAATTCGCTTGTGTATGGAGCCAGTTCCAACGCCATGCACAGTGAATCAACCCGCACCTTGTTCGGACTCCAACGGCTAGTCGCCATACAGAAGGACGTAGACGCCAGCAACGAGGCGCTGGATGAAGAGCTCCTCACACGCACGGCGCCGAGATCGAAAGAGCAGGAGTTGCTCGCATCGCCGAACGAGGCGAGCCCTGTCGAACTGACGGAACTGCAGCAGCATATTCTCCACAACTTCATCGGAGAGGATGTCAGCGGTCGAGCCTCCGACAAATGGTAAACTTTCATAGTTGCCAATCACCAGCAGTTCGGTATAATTACGTTCAACAATGAGAACACGATCCTCTACGCCCTCATCATATGTCACGTCAGTGGCTGTCTTCCTCCTGCTCCTCTTCATCTGCCCTTGCCTGCCAGGAGGACTGGGCACGGCGACTCCGGCAGCAGCCGCTAGCCTGATTGAGATCTCGGAGCTCTTGGCCCACCCGGAACAATACGACCATCAAGACGTCATGGTCACGGGAAAGGTCATGAACGTGCAGTTAGCCACCAATCGTCAAGGGCAGCCTGCCTATGGATTCCTGCTGCAAGACCAAGCGGGCACATTGAAGGTGGTGAGCCTTGGACAGCTAGAAGTCCACGAAGGTGATCAAGTGATTGTCGAGGGTGTCTTCAGCCGACTCAGACAAGTTGGCCGCACGATCGTTTACAATGAGATCAAAGCTCTGTCTGTCAAACCGCTGACCCGTCTCAACCCGGATTTTGTCGGCTGACTCCTTCTTCTCTGTTCCAGTCCCCTCATGGGATCTATTTTCCCCTGCCGCCCAGGTGATTGCTTTTCATCTCTGGTCAGACAACAATGACAGGCATGACGGTTCAAGATTTTCTCTCACTCGCGCTGGTACTCACAGGGGGAATAGCTCTGGTGAGCTGCAGTACACCGGCACATGTGGGGGAGTACCCCAATCAACAGCGCATGATAGGCCAGTCTACATTTGCGATCCTTGCCTGCACAGGGACACCCAAGAAAGAAACGATCGACGGCGAGAGGACAGTCCTCCACTACTACCGCGAAGCCCCGATACTGGAAGAATCTCGGCCAGTTGGGAAAGGGAGCTTTGCAACAGTTCGCCATGGCTGCTGGGCCACTGTCATTCTGAGCGACAACCGCGTCGTTGCGGTGCAGTACCGGTTCGTTCCAGCAACGTTCGACGCCTCCAATGACTGCGAAGAGATTTTTGAAACCTGCGCACGATAGTGATGCTCAGCTCTCAGACCCAGCCCTCTCTCTCACCACCTCTCGGCAAACATGTTACGTCTTACCTCATGATACCGACAGGCCGGCGAATCTTCATCAGTGCGATCGTCCTGGTTTCGACACACCTCATCCACCCCTGCGATGTATCCGCATTGGAAAAGTATGGACGCCCACTTCCTGCGCTGGGAAACGCCAATGGTCGAGAAGCCGAAGAATCGATCTTCGCCGGCTATTTCCTCACCAGTGCGTTCGCCACAAATCCCACCTTCGCCGCCAGGCCTGACAATTCGGGTCTCGTCGGCTTGCGCCACATGCTGCACCTGGAAACGGATCTCTACAGGCAATATCTCACGTTCTACACCGATCAGAACTTTTTCTCCGATCGTACGAATGGATGGATTGAATTGAGCGAATGGGACGGCACCTATGCCTTGACCGGTGTACTTGGCCATCTCAACTGGCGCCTGCAATACGAACGTGATGTCCCGATCGATCGGAAAGGCATTACGCAGGAATATGCCGATGGACTGGTCACCGCAAAGTTCCAAGCTGTACAGGATTTGTCAGGATGGGGACGTCACTTCCCAAATCAGAATCTGACGGTCTACGCGGGAGCCGGATGGCTCTTTCATAACAAGAATTACTTCGCCAGGCCCGACAATACCGGACGGGCTCTCTTTCGATACGTTGCCCATGCCGACCTTGATCTCTACAAGAACAAACTGGTGCTGTATGGCGATGTCAATCTGTTCACGGATCGGGATGCCGGCAACCAAGCCGCACCGACGGAATTGGATTGGATCATCGGACTGGCCGCGCGGTGGCGAAATATGGAACTCGCGGTCTATCATGAACAGGACCAGCCGCTGGATCGAGCGGGATTGGTGCAGAAATACCTGGCAGTCCAACTCCGCGTCTCATTCGACTTTTCGAAACAGGATCTTGGGATCGGAGTGGCCAAACCGACGGCAGCCGTTCAATGAGGCAACTTGAGAATCCAGGTCAGCAGCTTGTCAGAGACCCGATCGGGAAGCAGTCTCACCATCAGCGCGCGGAGCTTGGCATCGGTCCCAACGAGATATCGCGTTTTCGGAGTCGGAGCGGTCAGGGCTTCTTCAACCACTCTTGCAACCGCATCAGGCGCGATCGCTCGCTTCGAAGCTTCTCCCACGACCTTCCTCACCGCAGCCACAACAGGCTTATAGAGGGTTCGAAGTTCCGTCTCGATGGCAGCCTCTCGCTCAGCTGCCTCGATCGCCGACTTATTCCAAATAGGCGTCGTGATCGCACCCGGCTGGATAATCGAGACATGGATCCCCCATTGCTGGACTTCGAGGCGCAAGGCGTCTGTAATGGCTTCCAGCGCGAACTTCGAGGCCGAATAGGGGCCCATCAGCGGCATCGTTGAGAGTCCTGCGATAGAGCCCATGTTGACGATGCGTCCCCGTGCCTGCCGAACTAATGGAAGAAACGCTTGGGTGACAGCCACCTGCCCAACAACATTCACTTCAAGCTGCTGGCGGAGGTCGGAGATCGGTACGGCTTCAAGTGGCCCCACTACTGCAATTCCCGCGTTGTTAATGAGTCCAAAGAGTCCGCGATCTCTCGTCGCTTCCAAAACCACTGCCTGAGATTTTTGAATGGTTGCGAGATCTGTCACATCGAGCTCCACCGGCACCAGCCGATCAGAACTTGATTTTTGAAGGGCCACGCCATCTTCCGATTTCCGTACTCCTGCAAACACGGCGAAACCCAATCGATCAAGATGCAGCGCGCAGGCCGCTCCAATTCCGGTGGAAGCCCCCGTGATGACCACCGCACGATTGTCTCCGATCGACATCTTCATCCTCTCAAACGGTCCCTCAAAACCATAGCAGGTTTTGAACAACTTCAGCCAGACATGGCGCGGCTATGCCATGTCCAGTCGGTGGACAGTGACCGTCGTCTTCGGCTATCATCTGCATTCTTCAACGTGGCGGTGTAGCTCAGTTGGCAGAGCAGCGGACTCATAAGCCGCGGGTCGGCCGTTCAATCCGGCCCACCGCCACCAAACCGCACTTCGTGCGACCCGCTCGCTCTTTATCGATGTATCGTGCCTGACGCGAGCGGATACACGCCTTCGACTTTCTTCTACTCCAAACCTCGCCCGCGGTTCCATAGGTTATGAATGGGCTGTTCACCGGTCTCTCTCCTCTACCCTGAAAGTTCCGGTTCCCAGTCCAGTTGAAAACTCTTGCAAATACGAGGGCTCAAATGCGCGTTCGTGCGTTAATGTTGCCCTCCAAGCCTTGGCATTAATCATCTCCAGAGAGGCCAACTCACAGGGCAATACCATCTGATTAACTATTCTTACCTTTCTCTGATTCCTCTAGCGATCGCGCAGCGGAACGAATCACTCCAAGATCGTCGTGCAACCCAAGGTCAATATGATGATCTAGGAGTGCGTCGTAAGGATCTCGCAGATAGATTAGGGCGCGAACCGCGGTCGTAAGTCGGCCCAGATCGTCGTTGGGTATCTCGATGTACTGACGGACCGCAGCTTTTAGCTGATCAATATCACGTGCCACCGGAAGCAGCTCCACGGCACGGTCGGCTTCGATCTGTTCGATATCTCGCAAGAGTTGCCGTAGCTTCTCGGGGGAACCAGCGATTTCGTCGGCCTCGAGTGCCGCCCTAACGTGCGCATGGGCTTCACCAAGGGGCGAGAGGTTGATCATATAGCGGGTCAGCGCAGCGCGGCTCACCTCCCGACCAGATTCGTCACTGACAGTTCGCTGAATTCGATCGAGAAGATCTTGCTGGCGCGGCTGGCCGAACACCAGCCGATAAAGAGCAAGACGCTCCTTGAGCTCTTCGTAGCGGCTTGCGTCCTGGCTGTCGGCATAGAAGAAAAGGTGTCGGCGAATCCGCTCCACCTGGCCGCCCCTCGGCTCGAAGACCCAGTGAGGATAGAGCCCATGTTTGTACCGCTGCACGTCAGGCGCGTTGGAGACCGCAGCGAACACCCGCTCCCAGAAGCTCGGATGGGCTTCTGAAGCTGCCTGCCCAAGCTGCTTGAGCGGCCATTCTCTGGCGATAGCGCGACGAACCGCCAGCCCGTCGCGCCGGTTGATTCGGCCCTCTCTCTGTTCGAGGTCGACCGGATTCGATGGCAGATTCCAATGGACGATGTCGCGACAAAAGAGGTGAAAATCAAGCCCCTCCTGTCCAACGGACGTGGTCGAGAGCACAAACGGCCAGAACGGTGAGTTGAAGGCCTCCCGCACTGCGGTCTTCCGGCTCGGCCCCGATTGCTCAAGCGGTGACCCTTGATCGGCTTTGACGTCTTCGCCAAATGCGAGAGCGAAATGCGACCGACGGGCCAACTGCTCCGCACGTATGCGCCCCGTATCGGTGGTGAGGTTGATGTTGGGGCTTCCCGTACCAACACCCAATACCCGGGCTAGATGTTCCGCCATTTCGCCTTGGGTGTTCCGCTGCAGAACGTTCTTGCCAACGTAGAGGTACTCATCTACGACCGCCTGGAAATGTGCACGCTCGCAGTACTCAATCGCGGCACGCGCGTAACCGCGTCCCGCCGGCGCCGTGCGCTCGACGATGGCGCGAACGGTTCGTCTGTTGAAGTAACTGCGAAGCTCTCCGAAGCACAAGTCAACGAGCTTCTCATGCACCTCGCCGCTGCTATCGGGAAAGGTCGTCCAAAACGCGCGCAACAAGGAGATAGCTGGAGAAAAGGCAGCGATGCGCGCGAGGTGCGCCAGCCGTTCCTCCGAGATTCGCAGCGATCCTTGGTCGTCCATCCAGCCGGCAAAGGTGTCGACATGCTCGGCGAAACGCTCCGTGATGTCGTCACCGTTGTACGCGATGCTGTTTTCGAGAGCTCCGCGTATGGAAGAGTCCGAGTGCTGTTCAAGACGAGCGACAACTTGCCATATCGGCGAACGGCTCGTGGCGGCAACCTCGACGCCAGCTTCCATGAGCGCCCGTTTCAAGGACTTCCGTGTTCGTCTAAGCAGTTCCTTGGCCGTGAGGTCCTCGCTCGCGATGGCCGAAGGCTCAATGAGCCGGGCCAGCGCCGGAGACGGTAGACAGACATCGAAGATGTGAAACGAGCCTTTTTCGGTAAAGCGCAGCGGGGGCCGGTCGTCGCCGTCCCACAACCGCCCACGCGGGGCAATCCGTTGTTCGGCCTCATGACTCGTCAGCAGGGCGATGGCCTTTGGCACAAACCGCCACCCGGAAAAGATGAGCATCTTCGTCGGATCCGCATCCTGGAAGAATTCGTCTCGGTAGTAGGTATAGGTCGGTCGCGTCCACAGGAACTTCCACAGCGTATCGGGAGTGCCAAACACCGCCTGAAACAGCTCCCGGAACCGCAGGTTCCGTCTCGCCAATCCGCCCAGCTTCGATGGCGGCTCGACGACGCCCAAAGGCACGATGGCCTTCTTGCGCTTTGCCGCCGCCATCGGGGCGTACTGCGCATCCATGAACGTGAATGGTGCCGGGCAGGACTTCCAGTACTCGGTAATGTGCTGGGAGGCGTCGACCTTGTCCAGGAGAAACCTCCGCAGACGGATGTAGTCGACCACTTCCTCTTTCTGCGGTACGACAAACGCATTTCCTGTTGGGCGTACCTCCTGAATGCCTTTTGTCGGGTCTTGAATGTACGCGTTCCGCTCGGTCCTGCAGATCACCTTGCGAAGACGCTTCTCGATACGAGACCGTAGCGCCAGTAGCTCGGAGTCGTTACCTTGAAGGAATGCCCTAATCTCGAGCCGTTCTCGAAACGCCTTGAGATCAACCCGGAGGCGCGCGACTTCCCGTTTCCCTTGATCGGCAAAGAGGAAGCGCACGGTATCCAGAAATTCGTCGTAGTGCCCCTGCCCTTCATGATCCAAGGCCAGCATGCGGTAGGGCGTCGCGGAGAGAATGAGAACGCCAGGATGCCTGTCGAAGAGACGCGCCGCGATGGACTTCTTGCTGCCCGCCTCCTCGATGACTTCCCTAAATCGTTGGACCTCATCGAGTATGACGAGCTGAGGCTGAAGATCGTCGAGCAAGACACGCTGGACAGCACTGCGAAGAATTCCGACAATGCGATTACGGCGCCTCCTGCTCCCCGCATCGCTCGGCTGAAATTGATCGACCTCACTTCGCAACACATCAGACAACACCAGAGTTGAACCATCCAGCTTGATCGGCTTCCTCCATTCCTCGGCAATCCTCTGTTGCAGGCCGGAACGAAGCTTTCGATTGAATTCCAGTCTTAGGACGCGGAACCCCGTGGCCTCCTTCCAGCGCTCTTCTCCGGCGCCGCAGCGGAAATACTCACGCCATTTCCCTTTACGAATGTCTTGCCGGAGCACGCGGTGGGCCAAGAAGAGCAGCAACTGCCGTTCCCACGCCAGTCCGGTACCCTCGGATAGCGACGTACCGGGTGTGAATGAATAAAGCTGAAGGTTATCGGTGTTGCTGGCGCTCCACGCCAGTTGCGTAATCCTTCGTAGGGAAGGAGGCGCGTTGGGAGCGAGCTTCGTCCGGTTCTGGTCGGCGATTTCGGAATTCGAACAGAGATAGACCACGACCAACTCTCGGCCCCGGCGGCGCCGAATGAGCTCTTCGATCACGCCGCGCGCAACAACAGTCTTGCCGAGGCCGACTTCATCAGCGAGAAGAAAGCGCCGTGATCCACCGGTGTCCGTCAAGCGCTCGCAGATTGTCTCGACCGCCGCGCTTTGAAACTCCGCGAGTTTCACGCTAGACACCGGCGCTTTCCTCTTTGAGCGATTCCTGGAACACCGTCCAGAACTCGCGGAATGCGCTCATGTTCGCAGCATCGCCGCAAGCGGCCAAGACGGCCTCGACCTCATGAACTCGGCTAGGATCCGCCGTGCACGCTTCAAGGATCCGCTCGATAGTCGCCCGCCTCAGCAGCGGCTCACCGGCCTGCGCACCTGCGGAGTGCCGGTCGCCCGAGGAGCGCGACGTTCCGCCAGGCAGGCCGGCGAGGACGTCCAGAAGCAGGCTGCGAGCATCAACTCCCTCGAGAAGACGAGCGTTCACAGCTTTGTCCCGGTCGTCTGCGTCCCGGGCGCCGAGGTTCAGCTCGAACTGGACGACGAACGGCAGCTCGATGTCCTTGTGGTGTTCATTCGAGATGACGATGTAGGCGAAAGCGGCGACGTCCTCAAGGGCAATTCCCGGGAAGACCGCACCCGAGCCGTAGACCAGACGGTAGTCGGCCCGTATCGCCTGATCCCGCTGGAGGAGCGGAATAATCTCGGCGCACATACCGGCAGGCCATCCCTGAGCACCCGCAGTGGACGGCGCGAGCAACCTCAAAGTCTTCTTGGTCGAGTCGTATTCACCGCGAATCTGGTCCGCGCGCAGGAGGCGCTTGAAGTTCTCCAGGCGCTTGGTGATCTCCTTTTCCTGGTCGGCGACGTCGGGCTGCCGCTCGTACCTCTCGATCCATGGTTGCAGCTGATCCTTGGCAGGTGAGACAAAGGCCTTCACGACTGCATCGATGCCGAGGCCTGGCCTGATCGACACCATCGCTTCACAGTTGACATTCGAACCACAGCCCCAGCCAGGGCCCGTGGCGTTGGCAGAGCCAATCAAGGTCTCGGACTCCCCCTCGGATTCCCACGCCAGCAGCTTGGCGTGAAGATCCAGCGACGGCACGTCTTCGTCGGCATCAGCCGAGATGACGAAGACTCGTGCGCTTGCCAAGCGGGCGTAAGCCTCGTCGGATAATTGGTCGAGCTCGTCTTGCGTGCTGACGAGAGTCAGCTCGTCCGTCCGATCGCACAGCCGCTTGAGAAAATCCGCGCGTAGAAATGGTGAAATCAGGAGGGCGCGCGACATAGCCCGTGGCAGCCTATTCATCAGCACCCGGTCTGCCGGCCACTGCCAATCGAATCTCAAGCCTTTGGCAGCCTCCCGAGGCGCAGCGAACTCGACGCTCTTGAGTTCTTCAATCAACTTCCACAGGGCTCTTGGCAGATCGCGGGAGGCCGCCACTTTCCGGCAGAAGGCAGATACCTCGGAGCCGAATTTCTGCGTGCCGGCTCGCCGCGTACCTTCGAATATCGCGCCGAGTTCCCAACAACCAGAATTCGTCACGTTTCTGCTTGCCGTGAGCAAACGATAGATGGGCTCGACGCTGTGATGTTCTGGGCGTGCCACTGGGTCGAAGCGCAGCGCCCACACCTTCGGATGGAACGCACCACTCTCCATGGTCTTCGGCCGCAGTAACCGGTCGTAGAGGGCGAACAGCCTGTTGGTCGTCGCTGGTGGGTGAAGGCTTCCCCCGTTGACGTAGACCCTGAGGCGAGACCGCAGCCGCGCGACGGTCATCAACACTGCCGGAGCATTGTTCAGAGGCTCTTCCACGTCTGCCCCAACAAAAGCCAAGAGCACTGCAGTGAACAGCTCAAAGTCGAGGCTATACGTCGTGCCAATGCACGCGCCCAGTACATATCCAGGCGGTGGGCGTAGCGCATCGGTAAAGGCGCTTCTCTGGCGCGTTACATCGAGAACGCTCATTGGCCACGCTCCATGCCGTCGAGGATCTCGGAGACAAACCGCGAGCCGATGCTATGTCGGTAGTCAAACTGGTAGACACCTTCGCTCACCCGAGCGGGCTTCCACTGCTTCAGGTGCTTCTCATATTTGAGGCGCGACTTGGCGGGTTTGACTCGCCGCTCTCGCTCTCGGACCAAATCCCTCGCCGTCTTGTCGCTCAGGAGAGCTTCCGCGGTCGACGCAGCGACACACCTCTCAAGCCAGCCATCGATGAACCACCTATCGCCTCGATTTCCTGGGCGCAATGCGGATGCCACAGTTGGCACAGCCACAAACTCGCTCGTGCTCCAGTTCTTCAGAGGGCCTCTGGCCTCAGCCCACCATTGCTCGAAGACCGGTTGCACTGCGTTCGTCGCCTTCCGGATCCCCAGTTTGTCCTGTTCTTCGATCAAGAGAGCGTAGTACTGGAACGTTGCGCCTCGTACAAGGAGGCTCATGTTTCTGGCGTGCCCGAGCCAGACTGCGAGTTCCGGCGAGGGCTTCGGGCAATCCCACGGCCACTGAATGCCAACGAGGCGGTGCGCGAGCATGTGCGACAACAGTGAATCGGGAAATCTCGAGGTGAACCGCTTGTGCAGATCCTGGGCCTCCGCCTTCGTGAGCTTGAATGTTTCTCCTGACTTCACCTGCCCTTCTGAATCCAGGAACCTTGCCGGCGGAAGATCAGTGGCCCAATACTGCACACCTTCAGGCCCCTGTCCCGTCTTGTCGTCGTCCTGATAGCCTCGACGACTGCGCCGGATGTCGTCGAACTGCTCCTGATACGCGCCTTCGGAGAGGCTCGATGTCAACATTCCAAGCTTGCGCAGTCCGCTCCAGTAGATGAGCGAAGGGAACTGCCTAAGGTTAATACCGGCTTCCCGACCGATGACACCCACTGTTTCCTTGGCGGCGAGAACGTCCCTCAGCTCATCCTGTCGCTGCATTGCGAAGTGAGCAACGTGGCTCGCACGAACGCCTTCGCGTTCGAGCAGCCTGTAGATTCCAGCGACGAAGTAAAAATATCGAGCGGATCGCATCAGCGTGGTGGTCGCCGGATGCAATAGGTCAGAAAAGCGCCCCAGAAGAGCGAGGAAACCAAGCTCGTCGATAACGCCTTCTTCTTGAAGCGATCGAATAAAATCGCGCGCTTGCGAGAGATCGTCAGCGCGAAAGTCAAGCCAAGTCACTGTATCGTGCTTCATGTCAGACTTCGCAGACCGCTGCGGCTACAAGTTTCACCGACGGTGACGCCGCGCGAAGATGATGGAGATATCGCTCTTTTCGTTCCCTCCAAGGTGGCTTGAGCTGCACATCTGTATCCGTGCAGCCATCAATGATCGCGGCGACGCGCTCGCCGAATTGTGCCCGGATCATCTCCCATGTGGGCCGACCACCCTGATCTTCTATGGTATCGTGGAACAATCCTGCGATCGCTTCATCCTGATCTCCACCATGCGTGATGACGAGACTCGCCACTGCCAACAGGTGGGCGATATAAGGGATTTCCGTCCCTTTCCTTGTTTGGGTGGCATGAAGCCGTGCTGTAAAGGTCAGGGCATCTTCGAAGCGTTGAGATAAACCCGAACTCATGTACACCGATCCTCCCACCATGTGGTAATTCGCTTCTTCTGCTAAGTAATACTCTATGGTTTAGTTGGTCAGCGAGAAACTAAGCTCTAATTTGCCATAGGGTTCGCAATACAAAAAGCTTCTGGCAGAAATGCACTCACCGAATACGGTGACAGGTGGGACAAGATTCAATTCTTATTACCGATCGGGAGTTGTTATTTCCCATCTGTCATTCCGTTGGCATCCTGGTATCTCATCCCTTCCTACGGTACAGTGATAGGGTTTATATCCGCTTTGGAAGAACGATATGCACCCCGTGCTCCGACAAGCCTATAAGGCTGAAATGACGGCGGCGGTCAGCCGGTACGACACCGGAGACCTCCAACTCGCATTTTCACATCTTGAACGGGCCCACATCTTAGGACAATCATTTTCGGTTGCCCATGCGCGGACACACTGGTGGATGCTGAAGGTTGGTTGGAGGCGCCGAGATTTCGTAGAAATTGCCGGTCAACTGCCTCGGATCCTGGGAGCTCTGCTGTTTTCACGAATTTGGGTGCCGATAGGCAATACTGGCGGGGCACGAGTGCCACCATTCAAATCCATGCCGATTCCTGAAGATCTGCAGGCGTTACTGGATAAATATGGGCGAGATGCCAAAACGGTATAACGAATCGAGGTGAGCCTCTGCAGCTATTCTTCCCGGAGCCCCTCCACCACCGGTTGTCGTGCCGCCCACCGGGCCGGGAAGTAGCCCGCCACCAAGGTGGCAACCGCCGCGAGAGCCACGGCCTGGGCCAGTGCGCCGACTGGAACAATCATCTGAATCGTCCACCCGAATGATTGCTTGTTGATGACCTTAATCAGGAGCAGCGACAGCAGGCCGCCACCAATCAGACCCAAGGCAATCCCCACTACGCCGAGGTAGGCCGCCTCCCATAACACGAGCTGTTGAATTTGCTGCGGGCTGCCGCCGATGGCCCGTAGGGTCGCAAACTCCCGGCGGCGTTCGAGGACAGACGTGACCAGCGTATTGACGATCCCCAGCATGGCAATCACGATTGCAATGGCCTCCAACACGTAGGTCAGCAGAAATGTGCGATCGAAGATGTCGAGAATTTCTTTCCGTAACTCCGTATTGCTGATCACGAGCGGCGGAAGCCCGCCTCCGGCTGCGCCGCTCAGTTGTTGTATGATCCGTTCTCTCACACGATCGATACTTGATCCTGCGCTCATGTACACAGGGAATACCGTGACCAGATCATCATGCCAGAGCGACTGGTAGAGCGCCCGATCCATGAGCAGCTTCCCCCCGTCCGTCGAATAGTCATAAAACACGGCCACGATCGGGAATCGCGCGGGGCCGCTCGGCGTCAGAATCTCAAGCATCGATCCCTCTTCCACCCCGAGCCGATTCGCCAATACCTCAGAGACGAGGAGACCACGGGTATCGGCTGCCTGTACGAGCTGTTCTGAAGAATCACCCTGGCGGACAAGATACCGGCTCCATTGGGCATGTAATCGCAGATCTCGTGAGACGATAGCCACCCGTTGGCCGTTCACCTCTACCCGGACATCGCGATAACTATCGACTGCAGCTACTTCAGGGATGGAAGACAAGACGGTCAACCATGTTAGCGGGAGACTCCGGCCGGCGCCTCCGATCTCCGTGCCCCGCAGCCAGAGCGACGGCGCCACGACCAGATCGGCCAAGACCGTATCGGTGACCCAGAGTTCGACCGTATGTCGAAAACTTCGCACCATAACCAGCACGCCGATCATAATTGCCAATCCCACCATCAAGGCAGAGACGGTCACTCCGTTTCGGCCTGGACTGCGCGAGGCATGCTCCACGGCAATCCCCCTCATGACTCCCCCTGCTCCCGCTGCGCGTCCCACATAGTGTCGCGGACGCCGCCATCCAGTGACACAGATCGGGGCCAGACAAGCAAGACCGGCCAGCAGACAGAGCGTCGCCGCGTACCCCATGACAGGAACCCCATTGATGGGGCCTGGCAGACTCAAGAGCCCTGCAACGGCAAGCAAACTCAGTCCCATGATGGCGAGCATCCCCACTCGTAGCTGCTGGCTCGCTTCATAGTCACCAGGAGCCAACGCTCGTACCGTCGCGGTGCGGCTGGCATCCAGGCTTGGACCAACGGCACCAATCATGGACATGACGCACCCAATCATAATGCCTTCGAGCATCATGCTCCAGAATTGGCCGCTCTGGAATAGCCCTCCTTCGCCGGCCCCGACTGGAGCATAGAGATCCGAAATCGTTTGACTGAGCAGGGCCACCAGCTCTTGCGCGAGCACCATTCCGGTTGTACTTCCGGCGATTCCTCCCAACAATCCAAAGAACCCGGCTTCCATCAAAAACAATACTGCCACCCGAGACTGAGTCATCCCAATGGCTCGATAGATTCCGATTTCTCGTCTCCTCTGGGCCACGGCGAATGCCATCGTGTTGTAGATCAGGAACATCCCAACTAACAGGCCAACCCAGCTCAACACCGTCAGATTGAGACGGAAGGCGCGCACCATTTGCTCAACCTGCCTCGTCCTGTTGGCCGGCCGTTCCACCGTCAAATAGGGAGGCAGAACAGCCCGTAGATCCTGTGCGACCTCGTCGACGGTCCTTTGTTCATTGGTCACGACATCAATTCGATCCAACTTCCCAACCATCCCGAACGTAATTTGTGCCGCAGCGATATCCATCACGGCCATGCGTTCCCATGATGAAGGTCGATCTGACCCATTTCGAAGAATCCCGGTAACCCGACAGGTGAGACGCCTGGACCCCAGTAGAAGATCAACTTGGTCATCGACCGACAGATTCCACTCCGTGGCCAATTGGGCTCCCAAGAATACCGCCTGTGGCTGGATCATCCCCATCAACTGACTTTCCGTTGACGGCTGGCTCATGTGGAACCCTCGTGTATTAGATTCGGCCAGAAGATCCAACCCCACCACTTGCACCGCTTGGTCGCCGTGCTCTCCCCTCATGCGAACGGCCGTCTGTAGAATCACCGGCGATGCAGACGTCACGCCGGCGATGGTTCTGACCTGTCTAATGACCTGTTCATCAAGCCCAGTCTCCCCTCCTGACACTTCCAAGGTCGTGGGACCAGCCACCGTCAGGACCGCCTCTTCAAAGGACCTCAGCACGTCGATGTTGGCAGTCCGCACGGCGACGGAGGCCGACACGCCGAGCGCCACTCCGACAATCGTCAGCAGCGTGCGTAACGGCCATTGCCGGACATGCGCGGTAAGAAGAAGGAGTAAGACCCTTACAAAGGCAGGCATTGAACGTGAGATAAGCTTTCTGCTGGGAAACGTCTCATCGGTTCCGATGTACATATCCGCGTGCTCGGCACAAATCAGTCATTTCGTTTACACGTATCCGGTCGTTTGCTAGACTGACCTCAGATTTTTCCAGAGGAGGACAGATGGCCAGAAGCAAACACATCACCACCGCACGCCCGCTCCATCGGGTGGGACACCGTTCCAAACCTTCTCTGCATATTACGCCCCGTCAACGCGAGATTCTTCGATTGGTCGCGCTGGGCCATACCAATCGTGAGATCGGCGCGACGCTGGACATCAGCGTTCGGACGGTCGAAGTCCATCGTTTCAACTTGATGCGCCGACTCAATGTTCGGAACGTCGCCCAGCTCCTGCGTCAGGCGCTGCAACAAAACTTGCTTCCTCGCAACTTCGGCATGAAATAGGCTCATAATTCCTTGAGCCGTCCCTGACATTCCACAATCGACTGGTATCCTTTTCTCGTCAAAACCGCAGTCAATTCCGCTTCCAGTCGTCCGAATACATCCAACCCTTCCTCCACCAACACCGTCCCGATTTGAACTGCCGACGCACCGCACAGGAAATGTTCGAACACATCCATCCCCTCAACGATTCCTCCGGTTCCGATGATCGGCATCTTCCCATCAAACAACTTATAGAAGGCGCGAACGTTCGCCAAGGCTACGGGCTTGATCAGTCGCCCGCCCAACCCGCCAAATCCACCTTTCGGTTTAATGACGACGGCTTCGCGTTCCGGATCCACAACCAGGCCATTGCCCACCGAATTGATCATATTGAGAAAGTCGACTCCGCAACGCCCAAGGACCTTCCCCATGGCCTCATGGTGGGCCGGATCGAAGTACGGTGGCAACTTCACGCCCATCGGAACCGTGATGAGAGGCCGAACCTTTTTGAGCACGCGCTCAGACGTTTCCGGGTCGTACCCAATTTGGGGCTTCCCTGGAATATTCGGGCAAGAGAGATTGACCTCAATGAGATCCGGCTTGGCTGCATTGATCGCTTCCGCGATGGTCGGAAAATCTTCCTCCCCGAGTCCGGCCACGCTGGCGATCACGGGCTTCCCAAACCGCTTGAGGTGAGGGATCAACTCGGCATAGGCTCGAAAGCCGAGGTTGGGAAGACCCATTGAGTTGATCGATCCTCCAGGAAATCCATAGTACCGTGGCGTGGGGTTGCCTTGGCGCGACTCAATGGTCATCGACTTCGTGACGATCGCGCCCGCGCCGGATTTCCCCAGAGCCTCAAGTTCGTCCCGTGTGACGCAGAGCGCTCCCGACGCATTCATGAAACAGCTGGGAAAGGTGACGCCCGCAATCGTTGTAGAAAGATCGATCACGAAGTTGCCAGTTCAGTCATACGTTCAGTGCGCGCGATCAGCTGTCCATCTCGCATGGTCCACACATAGTCGGCAGCTTGCGCAGCCTGTAGGCTGTGCGTCACCAGCAGGACCGTCTGCCCTTGAGCCATCGCGAGCTCACGAATAAGCGCCATAATGCCTGCTCCTTGCTGAGAGTCGATATTGCCCGTTGGCTCATCGGCCAAGAGGAGACGGGGCCCATGTGCCAACGCCCGCGCGATCGCAATTCGCTGTTGCTCTCCACCGGATAATTCGGCTGGTCGATGTCGGCGCCTGTGACTCATGCCCACGCACTCCAACATATCTCCGACCCGTTTGGTTATCTCCCGCCCGTTTTCTCCGCGCAACATCAGAGGCAGGGCAATGTTCTCTTCAGCCGTCAAGCCATGCACCAAGTGGAAGGCTTGAAAAACAATCCCGATCGTTTCACGCCTGATCTTCGTCCATTCGTAGCTGGTCAGGTTGTGGGTGGATCGCCCATCGAGCAGGATCTCTCCTGAAGTCGGCAGGTCCAACCCCCCAACGAGGTTTAGCAGAGTACTTTTCCCGCAGCCACTGGGGCCCACGAACGCACAGAATTCCCCAGGTTGAATCTCTAAATTGACATCGCGTAAAGCCATGACCATGGCCTCTCCACGCGAATGGGTTTTGGAGAGTTGTCTCAATGTCACCATCGGCGGTCCGTTCTCTCCAATGCCTGATCGACCGGTGTACGGTCATTCTCATTCGTATAGCACAATAAATCGGAGGCCGACAACCTTGACACCGGCAGGCTCGCCGCCATAAAGAGAGGTGGAACATACACAGATGAAAGGCTGTCCATGGCCAATCCTGTCACAGCATCGGCCTCAGGTCTCCTGCGCCGCGCGCTCAGGTTCTTTCTTCCCGTTCATTGTTCGAGCTGTAACTCGCTTCTAGCAGATGATCCGATCCCCCATTTTTGCTCGGACTGCTGGAGTAAGATTTCCCTCATGCCTGACTCTCGATGCACCCGTTGTGACCACCCCTTCCCTTCTTCCATTGCCACGACCTACAGCCCACACCATGTTTGCCAACCCTGTGCCGAACGCCCGCCTTCGTATACGAAGGCCTGGACTCTGTACCCTTATACGCCTCCACTCCAGCATGCGATCCGCCTCTTCAAGTATCAGGGCAAAGTTTCCCTGGCGGCTCCACTGGCTGCCCTCATAATCGCCCGACTCCCTCCACTCGATTCCATTGATGTGATCATGCCAGTCCCCCTGCACATTGAGAAACTCCGTCAACGAGAATTTAATCAGTCCCTCCTGCTTGCCGATGACATCGGACGGACCCTCGATATTCCCGTCGCGTACACGAATTTGATCCGAGCCATTCCTACTCCAGCCCAGACCACACTATCCCGCAAAAGCCGTCTAAAAAACCTTCGTCGCGCATTTGCCGTCCGACACCCCGATGCCGTTGTGAAGAAACGCATTCTTCTGATCGACGACGTCTTCACGACTGGTACGACGGTGAATGAGTGCGCCAAGACACTCCGGAAGGCCGGGTCTGGCGACGTGTTTGTGATAACGTTAGGGCGCACGATGGATCCCACTATGATTCCCGACCGCATCATCGCTCAGCGCCCACCGTCGCTTGAGCTGCTGGGAGGTTGATCGATGCCGATTTATGAGTACGCTTGTCAGAAATGTCATAGAAAATCCTCGGTCTTGGTATTAAGTTTACGCAATCCCAGCGCGGCCACCTGCCGGCATTGCGGCGGCTCGCAGATGAAGCGTCTCCTATCTCGATTTGCCGCTCCCAAGTCCGAGGAAGCTCGACTCGAATCGCTGTCAGACCCAGCGAACCTCGGAGGGATTGATGAGAATGATCCTCGGAGCGTCGCCCGTTTGATGAAGAAAATGGGACAGGAAATGGGCGAGGACGTCGACGATATCGAAGCGATGATGGACCAATCCGATGACGGTGCGGGAGTGCCAGAAGGCACTGACGGCCTTTGACATGCACTGTCATATATTTTCGCTTGACATTCTCATGGTCGCCTCTAGAATAACGAGAGTGCTGGAGGCAGAATGCGGATTTTTCGATATGGCTACAGGTGGAGTGATGAGCAGGGCTCCGAAGAGCGAACTGATGACCACGCTGGAAACATGCCAGTATCTCAAGATTACTCAACGCACCCTCTATCGCTATCTTCAGAGTCGACAGATTCCCGCCTTCAAGCTGGGAAAGGAATGGCGATTTGTCCGTTCGGATCTAGAGCAATGGATCCGCGACCGAACCAGAACTGCCGTGAATTCCTAAATACAGGACATCACAATGTTTGCCGGTGAATACCTTTGCAAGGTTGATGAGAAAGGGCGTTTCATCGTCCCCTCACCGATCCGTGAACAGATTGAAGCTGACGGTCAGACCGTCATGTTCCTGAAGGGTCCGGAACAGTCCTTGCTGATCTATTCCACGAAAGAGTGGGAGAAGGTGCTTGAACGGACCCGGACGTCTCTGGACGAAGACCAGAGTCGTCTGTTTATGCACTTCGTCGTGTCAGAGGCTGGCTCATCGGATATCGATAAGACCGGGCGGATTCTGATTCCTGGTCGCTTGAGAAAACTGGTTCCTGTGGATGAGGATCAAGAAATCATACTCGTCGGCCTGTATCACCGCATGGAAATTTGGAACCCAAGCGAATGGCGTCGGTATCTTGCGCGTACGGAAGATCGCTTTGAACAGAATATGGCAAAGATCGTGAATCTCCTCTAGCTCGGCTCCATGCCATCCGACCGACCTCGATACAACTTTCGTTCATCAAGGTTCCCATCCATCCCCAAAAAGTTACTGCCGATCAGCGGTACGACTCTGTCTCCGAAATCTAATCCATCGAACCCAGAGACTGCACGTCGGACACCATCGCATCTCCCCGTCGTGACATCGGACACGATCAAAGTCACATTACCCGTCCCACCCAGCATCAACCATCAATATGCAACGGTAAATGGACGTCGGTTGCTATCCTCCGCCGGGCGTACGTACAAGACATACGTCAGCCAGTACGTATGGCTGGCATTGGCCCAATCCCCCGTTAGATCCTCTTTGCACAATCGACTTCGATCAGGGCCGCTCACGCTCTCGATCCGGTTCTTTTTCGCATCCGCCTTACGGCGCGACCTTGATGGAGGTCTAAAGATCGCCCAAGATGCGGTCTGCGAAGGGCTTGGCTTAAATGATAATCGCATCATCGAAACTCATTTGTATAAGCATGTTGACAAAGCCGACCCTCGCATCGAAGTCTCGCTCTCGTTCATTTCCCCTCCTTGTCACTCAGACTGACCACTCACTCCAGCACTCGCTCGGCTACAGTTATTTCTGGTTCATGCCGATACCTGAGAGAGCTATGTCTACAACCCTACTTACGAATAGACGGACCTTCTGATGGCGACAACACGCATCTCCGTCAGTGAACTTCAGATCGGAATGTACGTCGCCCGTCTGGACCTGTCGTGGTTCCGCTCCCCCTTACTCCGACATTCATTCCTAATTGAACAGCCTTCCCAGATTGATAAATTAGTGCGTGCGGGAGTGAAGATGGTCGACATCGACCTCGATCGTGGAATCACTTCTCTGCCCCATCCTGCAACGGATATCATGCAGGCTGCGCCCACGACAACACCGGCTTCGAGCACGACGCACTCCAAGCCTTTGGCCCAGCTGAACGAAGAATATGCTCAGGCAAAGCTGGCCAAGCAACAGATGGATCAAGCGGTACAATCCGTTTTTACAACCATTACAAAGACAGGAACGGTCAACCCTGAGCAGGCGGCTGAAGCGGTCCAAGAAATCACGATCGCCATGAGAACGCTCACCGACTCTGCGATTTTCATGGCCTTGAGTCAAAACCGGGCCGACGACTCTACTCTCAGCCAGCATGCGCTGGCCGCCTGTACGCTGTCTCTCGTGGTCGGACAGGCCTTCCAATTCAACCCACTAGAACTGCACGAGCTTGCGACCGCCGCTCTTTTACATGACATCGGGCTCTTACAGGTCCGACCTGCCATTGTCCGTCATACTCATGTCTCGTCGGAGCTTTCCAAGGCTAACCGACAGGAATTCGAGACCCATTCCCGCCGTGCCGTTCTGATGTTGGAAGGAAAAAGAGGAATTGAAGCCGCCACGCTTCATCTCATCGCGAATCATCATGCCTATCTTGATGACAGCGGCTATCCGAAAGAGTCGCGAGGACAATTTACCTCCGACCCCACACGCATTCTGATGGTCGTGGATCGATACGATGAATTAATCACTGGGTTCGGCGGGACTGCCCCACTGACTCCTCACCACACATTTCAACGCCTGTATCAGGAGGCTCGGGAAGGCAAGCTTGATCAACGAATTGTATCGTCATTCATCGCACGAATCGGTATCTACCCCATCCATAGTCATGTGCGGCTAAATACGCAGGAATTGGCGGTGGTCACGAAACTCCATCAAGAAAAACTGCACCAACCGATCATCACCATCACCCACCAGCCAGGAGGCACTGAATACCCAACGCCGTTTGTCATCGATCTCGCGCACCAGGCCGGCGATCCCCAAGTCCGGGCCATTGAAACAATCCTAGACATGAATGCGTAGGAATGGACACTGGGGAGCGATTCCCCTATTCGTAGCGCAATGCTTCGATGGGATTGAGCCGAGCAGCCTTATTGGCGGGATATAAACCAAAGAATAGGCCCACCACAACGGAAAACACAAACGCAACGGCGACGGTATCACTTGAAATAATGGTGGGCCAACCGGCAATTACTGTCGTTAAGCGAGCCGCAAGTACTCCGAACAGGATGCCGATACAGCCACCGACCACACTGAGCGTCAGAGCCTCGATCAAAAACTGTATGAGAATGTGGAACCGTTTGGCTCCGACCGCCATCCGAATTCCGATTTCTCTTGTCCGCTCAGTGACGGAGACAAGCAAGATGTTCATAATCCCAATACCGCCGACAAGTAACGAGACCGACGCGATAATCATCAACATGACCGTCAAGGTTTCGCTCGTCCCTTCCTGCACCTTTCCGATTTCGACCTGCGTACGAATGGTGAAATCATCCGGCTGCTCACCCTGTAAGCGATGTCGAGCCCTCATCACCTGACGGATCTGTTCTGCGGCATCCGCCAGATCCTCGGTTCGTTCCGTCGAGACAAACACGCCTCCGACCGATCCAAGGAACAATGTTCCAAAGACTTTTCGCTCGGCAGTCGTGAAGGGGATAAAAACGACATCGTCCTGATCAGATCCCTGCACAGACTGACCTTTAGGGGATAAGACACCGATGACCCTGAACGGGACATTCTTAATCCGAATGATCGCGCCAACTGGTTCTTCACCTGGTTCAAAAATGTTTTCGACCACGGTTTGTCCAAGGAGCGCGACCCGGGCCGCACTTTCCATGTCTGTTTGAGTAAAGGAACCTCCGCTGCTAAAGGACCAGTCTCGGATCGTGACATAGCTGGGTGATACTCCGTGAACCGGACCATTCCAGTTGCGGCTCCCATTCACAATTTGCATGGTGCTTCGTATGAGCCACCCCGTTTCAGACAGAATTGGAATCCTCTTCTTCAGCTCCAGTGCATCGGCAACCGTCAGTGTCACGGCACCGCCTTGCGCGCCCCGCACGCCGCCGATGGTCATGTAACTGGGCCAGATCATAATGACGTTGGTCCCCATCGTGGCTATCTGCTTCTGCACCGCCTGTTTCGCCCCTTCTCCGATACTGACCATCGCAATGACCGCCCCGACTCCGATAATAATCCCAAGCATGGTCAACCCTGCGCGCAGCCTGTTTCGCCCGAGCACTCTCAACGCCGTTATGACGGTTAGCCACACAAACGCTGACATTTATACTCCCACTGCCTGCGACCGCCCCTTGGTCACTCGATCGCTGAGGATCTGACCATCCTTGACGACAATTTCACGCGACGCATAGGCGGCAATATCAACTTCGTGTGTGACCAGGATCACCGTCATACCATCCCGATTCAATCCTTCAAGAATCCCCATGATGTCCTGACTGGACTCCGTATCAAGGTTTCCGGTTGGCTCGTCAGCCAGCAACAAAGAGGGCGAGGTCACCAGCGCCCGAGCGATCGCCACCCGTTGTTGTTGGCCACCTGAAAGTTGTGTGGGGGAATGATGCTCGCGCCCCTTCAATCCAACGCGTTGAAGCGCAGCGGAGGCACACGTACGCTGTTCTTTCAGAGACAGGCCTCTGTAGAACAGAGGTAACTGAGCGTTTTCTAGGGCACTAGTCCGAGGAATAAGGTTGAAGCTCTGGAACACAAAGCCGATTTGCTGATTCCGAATCTCTGCCAACTGGTCGGGCCGCAATTGTCCGACCTCGACGCCGTTCAACCGATACTGTCCCTTGGTCGGTTGATCTAGGCACCCGAGAATATTCATCAACGTGGACTTCCCGGATCCGCTCGACCCCATGATCGCGACAAACTCCCCCTGTTCGATGGTGACACTCACCCCACGCAGAGCCTGCACCTCGACGTCACCCACTCGATAGACCTTCCAAATATCTTCGCCGACAATCAATGGATTCACAGACCTAGCTCATCCTATGCGCCTTTAACGCGAATCATGAAAATGGAATGATGAGGGTGGCATATGCCGTATCCGCGGACGAGTGATGTTCAACACCGCAGTCGAGGGATATTCGCGGCCTCATCGAGAGCGAGGGCGTTGCTGGTTCCCAAACCCCGGCGGCAAGTCACTCCCTTTTCTCTCGCCGAACGGCTGTTCAACACCAACAACCACGAGATCCCCTTCCCTGAGACCGCCGGAGAGTAATTCAGTAGTGAGGCCATCCGAAATACCAATGTGGACCGGCAGAGCAGCGAGGTCGCCGTTCTCCACCAGCCTCCAGATAGTTTTCGATGGTAGCGTACCAGCATCTATTTTGATCGGACCTCCTCCATGCCTGTTTGCTACATGCCCATCGGCCTCCCGGCGACTCCCCTCCCCCTTCGGCGGCGCAAATCTGAGAGCCGCATTAGGAACCTTGAGGATCTGGTCTTTCTGTGCCACGATAATCGATACATTGGCCGTCATGCCGGGTTTGAGCCGTAAGTCCTTGTTATCCACACCGACCACCACATTGTAGGTGACGACGTTCTGAACGTTGATGGGTGCGAGTCGTACCTGCCTGATGGTCCCCGTAAAGGTCACACCAGGGTAGGCGTCTACTGTGAAGACAGCTTCCTTCCCTTCGGCCATTCCTCCAATGTCCGACTCGCTCACATTGGTATCGACCTGCATTTTGGTCAAATCGAGGGCGATCAGAAACAGATTAGGCGTGGCAAAGCTGGACGCAACCGTCTGGCCGACCTCTACGTTACGCGCCACAACGATGCCATCAACGGGCGACCGTATGACGGTATATTTCAATTCCAGCTCAGCCGAATTCAACGCCGCTTCCGCTTGCTTGACCTGCGCCTCAGCGACCTTTAACTGTGCTTCCGAGCTTTGGAAATTTGTGAGTGCAACATCAACGTCGTTTTGTGACACAAACTGCTGAGGCAACAAGGATTCCACGCGGTCCAGTTCTCGTTTTCGCTGCGCCAGGTCGGCTTTGGATCGCGCAACGTTTGACCGCGCCATCTCCAGATTGCTGGCAGCCTGTTCTCGGCGGGCCTTGAAGGGTTCAGGATCAATGACCGCGACCGTATCCCCAGCCTTCACCTGCGAGTTGAAATCCGCATGCAGGCTCTTGATCATGCCCGACACTTGCGTACCTACCTGAACCGATACAACTGGATTGATCGTCCCCGTGGCGCTGACAGAAGAAATAACCTGACCTAACTCAATCGCCGCTGTTCGGTATCGAACGGGGGCCTTCCGCTCCCCGTTAAAAAACACGTAGCCACCGATGGCAAGTCCAATGGCTACAACACCGACAATAAAGGCGATACGTCGCATATATCCTACAGATAGCCCCGATGTGTCTCTATCCTAACAGGAAGACAAGAAGCGATGCACCTCTCGGCCCACGCGAGCGGTGGCTCTCCCTTTCAAACCCAGGTATTTAGCTTAACACAAGCCTAACGGCCCACCAAGGCATGAGATCTCTTGATGGCGAAGCGCGGGCAAGGCGGTAATTGAGGAGGGAAAGATTCGTAGGATTATCCGGCCAAGAACCGGTCCAGGAACGTCGTCGACACATGGCCCTTCTGAAAGTCTGAATCATCGAGGATCCGACGGTGAAGGGGGAGAGTGGTCTTAATCCCTTCGATGACAAACTCGCCGAGCGCACGCTTCATACGAGCCATTGATTCCTGTCGATCGCGGCCATGAGTAATCAGCTTGGCAATCATCGAGTCGTAGTACGGGACGACCACCGAGCCTGACTCCATCGCGGAATCGACTCGCACGCCGAACCCTCCAGGAGGACTGTACTTGGTAATCATCCCGGGAGATGGCGTAAACTTCTCTGGATCTTCGGCATTAATCCGACACTCCATGCTATGCCCAGTCAGCACGACATCCTGTTGTCGAATGGAGAGAGGATGACCTGCGGCCAGACGAATCTGCTCCTTAATCAAATCGATGCCAGTGACCATTTCAGTAATGGGGTGCTCGACCTGGATACGGGTATTCACCTCCATGAAGTAAAAATTTCGGTCTTTATCGAGCAAAAATTCGACGGTGCCCACGTTTCGGTAATGGGCAGCCTTGACCGCCTCCACGGCCACTCGACCGATTTCACGACGCAGTTTAGGATCGACCACCGGGGATGGTGTTTCTTCGACCAGCTTTTGATGCCGTCGTTGAATCGAGCAGTCCCGCTCCCCGAGATGCACCACCCGACCATGTTGATCGGCCAAGATCTGCACTTCAATATGACGAGGCTCTAGAAAGTACCGTTCGAGGTAGACCCCGTCGTTACCGAAGGTCGATTTCGCCTCAGCCTGCGCAGCCTGAAAGGCCCGGCTAAGTTCTTCGGTCTTGTTGACGACACGCATACCTCGGCCTCCCCCTCCGGCCGTCGCTTTAATAATGACGGGAAAGCCGATCGTCTGCGCCGCCTGCAAGGCATCCTCCTCGCTGCGCAATTCGCCTGGGCTCCCGGGTGTGACCGGAAGGCCCCGCCTCGCCACGATTTCACGCGCCTTCGCCTTATCCCCCATCATGGCAATGTTTTCCGAGCTCGGTCCGATAAACTTGATGCCGATTGACTCGCAGACTTCAGCAAAATGGGCGTTCTCCGACAGAAATCCATACCCGGGATGGATCGCATCGGCACCCGTAATCTCTGCGGCACTCAAGACATTGGGAATATTTCGGTAGCTCAATGCCGATTCAGCCGGCCCCACACATACCTTTTCCTCGGCTGCTCGAACATGCAGGGCAAGCGCATCCGCTTCAGAATGAATCGCCACGGTCTTGATGCCAAGTTCCTTACAGGCGCGAATCACTCGCAGCGCAATCTCTCCGCGATTGGCGACCAGAACTTTCTTAAACACGTCTCGGCTCCGATACAATGGCGAGAACCGCCTTTAGAATGACCTATGAAGCGGATTTGGGATCGATCAGAAACAGTGCTTGCCCATATTCTACTGACTTTGTATTTTCCACCAAGATCTTCACAAGACGACCGTCCACTTCCGACTCAATTTCATTCATGAGTTTCATCGCTTCGACGACGCACAACACTTGTCCCTTCTTCACAGAATCCCCCTCTTCAACGTATGGATCAGCATCGGGTGAGGGCGATCGGTAGAACGTGCCGACGATGGGCGACGTGACGGTCAGAAAACCCGTGTTTGCCTCTGATACGGATGTCGTGGCTGAAGTGGAATGCATCGGTTGTTGAGGCGGAGTAGGAGTGAACTCCTGCACCGATGTCACGAGCGGTCTGGTTGCGAGATCCTGGCGGACGCGGATGCGAATGCCTTGTCGTTCAAACTCAAGCTCGGTCAAATTATTACGCCGAAGCAGGTCGATCAGTTCTTGAATTTGCTTGGTCGACCCCCCTGTGAGTGAGAGTTCATGGCTAATCTCCTCCCCAGGCTGTGGCAACACAATCCGACGAGCCTTGGTCTTTGAATGAGTAGGTCGACGACGGCTCACCGAACACGCTCCACATAGGATCTGGTTCGAGTATCGATCCGAATGACGGTGCCGACTTCCAAGTAAAGCGGAACTTTGATCGTCGCCCCCGTTTCCACGACCGCCGGCTTGGTTCCTCCAGTTGCCGTGTCCCCCCGCACACCAGGATCCGCATCCACGACCTTGAGCTCAATGAAGTTTGGCAACTCAACAGCGATCGGGCGATGCTCGTAGACGAGGATCTTCACGACCATATTTTCTTTCAATAAATCGGCGTTTTCTCCCAACTGACTCTTCTCAAACGTCAATTGCTCGTACGTCTCAGTGTCCATCAGCGTATAGGACGCTCCGGTCGCGTAGAGAAACTGCATGTCACGCTCTTCCAAATCGGGCTCTTCAAACCGTTCACCTGAGCGAAACGTTCGGTCCAACACATTTCCAGAGAGATAGCTTTTCAACTTCGTCCGTACAAAGGCACCGCCTTTGCCAGGCTTGACGTGTTGAAAGTCGACGATATGAAAGGGCTCGCCTTCGACCATCAAGCGTACCCCGCTACGAAAATCCACCGTAGAAATCACTCGCAACTCCCTTCTGATGAAGAACACAATCGGCCCGGTGATATCCTCAATGCCGCTCTGTCTTCGCTCCGTCTGCTGAGGTACGACCACCAGAGGACCCCTTAGATCCGGTAGCAGATATGTGCTCGCACAATCCTCGCAAGGCCAAGAGATACCCGGTGGCACCAAACCCGGCGATTTGTGCCAATGCAACTCCCGATACATATGAATGCTGCCTGAATTCTTCACGCCGATAGACGTTAGACAAATGGACCTCGATGGTAGGCAACGCAACGGCAGCTAGGGCATCCCGCATTGCGATGCTGGTGTGTGTGTAGGCCGCGGGATTGATGATAATGCCGTGATACCCGCGTCGTGCTTCTTGAATCCAGTTTACTAATTCCCCTTCAAAATTCGACTGACGAATAACCAGTTCAGCTCCAAGCTCACTACCCAGCTTTTCCAATGACATATTGATCTCATCAAGAGTCGTCGTCCCATACATGGACTCCTCTCGATTACCCAACAGGTTCAGATTGGGACCGTGAAGGACCAGGATGCGCAACATGTCCTGTGCCATACCCCCTATCCACCAGCCTCACCCTACCGCGTCAAGGGGGGGCATTCTAGCAGTCCCCTCTCAGAGGGTCAAACCAGTGAAGTCATGGAAAAGTTCAAAAGGGAAGTTAAGAAGAGGCTTGGGAATCTCGTCGGCGGACCTGGATCAAGTTGAGCCACTGCTCAAGCTGTGCAATCACTGGACTTCTGGCTTTCTGTGCGGCCAGGTCCCTGGATCCGGTTGTAGGAATAGCCGTTTCTTCTGAACGGAGTACACTACTGGACAATCCGTTGGCTCCATCTTTCGGTGCCAGCGTCGCATGATCGAAGGCGGACGTCATACCCTCGCCGTGAAGACGGTCAGAGTCAAGACTTACAATTTTCACCGGTTTCACATTCAATGGCCCTTGCGATTGTGCCATTCCCTGAGTCACCGGTACACTGAGCCCAGCACAGAGCGACAAGGCTTCTTGGTCATGCGGATTTATCGACAATATGACGTTGCAAGACCGGATAGCCGCTTCTTTAACCCCTTGCGCCGCGTAGAGCTTGGCCAATGTTCGATGTGCACGAAGATTATCGGGGCTTAACTTGATGGATTCTTCGAGAAGAGCCTTCGCCTTGACCGGTTGATTCATCTGCTCATAGGCGCGACCTAACGCAACCATGGCCGTGATAAACCCTGGATAGATCTTCAGCCCATCTTCAAGAACAGCAACCGCCTCTTCCCACATGCCGGCTTTGCCGTACTCTTCTGCCAAGGGGATAAACACCTTAGACCCCGAATCCTTAGCAAGAGCTAAGGCCAACCGATCAATTTCAGCGGCATTACTTAATTTTTTTGAGCCTGACGCCATAAATCCAGTCACTCCACCAGGGACTCGCGACGAGGCGAGATGAGACAGAGCTCATGCACGGCAGTCAAAATTTCGTCGGCCAGACGCCGCTTTGGCATCAGACCCAGGACTCTCTGTTCACCTCCAGCCGAAAGAATGACGACCGCATTGTCATCACTGCCAAACCCACTTCCCGCTTGCATGACATCATTCGCGATGATGAGATCCAGCCCTTTCCCTCTCAACTTGTCTTTCGCATGCGACACTACGTGTTCAGTTTCCGCCGCGAACCCAACCACAATTTGCGATGTCCGACGCGCGGACAGCATCGCGAGAATGTCCGGGGTCGCTTCCAACTCAAGCACGAGCTCAGATTTCCCCTGCTTCTTGAGCTTCTGTGCGGCCTGATTTTTAGGACGAAAGTCTGCAACCGCTGCAGCCATGATCAGAACCGTAGCAGCAGGGAAATGCCGACTCAACGCATCGGTCATCTCGCTCGCTGTCTTGACCGAAACAGTCGTCACTCCTGGAGGAGGCGTGAGAGTGGACGGCCCTGTCACCAAGATTACCTCCGCACCTCGATCCCGCGCGGCTTCTGCAATGGCATACCCCATCTTCCCGGAGGAATGGTTTGAAATGAAACGAACCGGATCAATGGGTTCCTGAGTCGGGCCCGCAGAGACCAACACCCGCTGTCCCTGCCAATCCCGCCGAGGGTCCAACGCGGCATGCACTGCATCCATGATTCG
This sequence comes from Nitrospira sp. CG24B, assembly GCA_002869845.2. GTDB lineage: Bacteria > Nitrospirota > Nitrospiria > Nitrospirales > Nitrospiraceae > Nitrospira_D. The sequence continues at coordinate 235,129 of NEWS02000008.1, forward strand.
TGACTCTGCAGGAAACCGCCCTTGTGCGACTTGCCCTGATGCCAGCGGACCGACTTCAGGATCAAGCACGACGACGCCACGAGATCGGAGCACCTGCACATGTTGAACGACCGTGGGGTGTGTCCACATGTCCCCATCCATGGCCGGAGCGACAATCACGGGACACCGAGCGTTCAACAGCATCGTGCTCAACAGATCATCCGCCAGACCAAGTGCCGCTTTTGCCAGAAAATTGGCCGTCGCCGGCGCCACAATAATTGCATGGGATTGTTCCGGAACAGCGAGATGGACCATTTCTTCATGAGATTCAAAGAGTTCCGTCGTCACTCGCCGTCCTGACAGGACTTCAAACGTAAGAGGAGTCACAAATTTCGTGGCAGCCTGAGTCATGACCACTGACACGGTGGCACCATCACGCGCAAGAGATCGAAGCAACCCGACCGCTTTATACGCAGCGATGCTGCCCGTTACACCAAGGACTAGCCGCTTGCCCCACGGATTAGTCGACACCTGTGCTTCCTCCAATGCCTACTCCTCAGCAGGAGCCACCGTCGGCGGTACGGTATCATCGACGTAGACACTGAGTTCCTTCTTGATTTCGCGGGCGTCCTCTCCGGTCATCATCGCGATGCGCTCAGTTTCACCCTCTTTCCCTCGTTTGGCTTCCTTCATGGCATCGCGGGCTTCCTTACCGGTCATATACCTGACATGACCTCTCAACACCTCGTCGAGCGCCATGGTGGTTTCTTTTGTGAACCGAGAGGACCAGGTTGACTTCGCGCCTTGCGTCAAGTGCTTCGCGCGCTGAGACGCGACGATCACCAAGCGGTGACGTGAATCGAACTCATTGGGCGTGTATTGCGGCAACAAACTCAGCATGTCGATCATAGTCGGTCTCGCTCCCTCGTTATAAAGTGGATGACGGCTCCGTTTCCGGCGATGTTACATCTTTCTCAAGAATAAAGCTTTGCTCAAGCCAATGCAGGTCCATCCGTTTGGTCTTCAGACGTTCCGCAATAAAAATGCTTTGCAGCTCACGGAGAGACTGCATCAGATCATCGTTGCGGACAATGTAATAATATTCTCTGAAACACCAGACTTCTTCTTTCACCTTTTGCAAGCGGCGAACAATCTCCTCCGGAGAGTCGGACCCCCGACCTTGGAGTCGAGCACGCAGAATGTCCATCGATGGAGGGAGGATGAAAATATAGACGGCATCGCCAAATTTCTTTTTAATCTGAAGCGCACCCTGGACATCGATTTCCAGTAAGACATCGATACCCTGCTCCATCTTATCCATTAAGGGCTTCCGCGGTGTGCCATACCAGTTGGAATACACGTGCGCGTACTCCAAGAACTCATTCCTGGCAACCATATCGTGAAAGACGTTCTCATCGATAAAGAAGTACTCGCGTCCGTGTTCTTCTCCTGGACGCGGTTTTCTTGTCGTGAACGATACCGAATGCCACAGCCCGGAGACCGACGCCACGACCTGTTTACACAAGGTCGTTTTCCCTGCGCCTGAAGGAGCTGAAATGATGTACAGAATTCCCCGACGTTCAGGAGTTTGCTGAGCCCCCGTCACACCCGAAGGGAGATTACTTGTGGTCATAGCGGTACTCATTCGACATTCTGTATCTGTTCACGTATGCGCTCAAGCTCGGCTTTCATTCGCACCACGTCGGCCCTGATTGCCGCGTCGTTGGCTTTCGATCCGATGGTATTGACCTCTCGGCCTAATTCCTGGAGAAGAAAATCCAACGTCTTTCCCACCGACTCGGTCCCTTGGAGCGCACGCTCAAACTGTATCATATGCGTGTCTAGTCTGACCAATTCTTCTGTAATGTCGCACCGATCGGCATACAGAGCTAACTCTTGATTGAGCCGAGGGAGGTCCGGGATAGCGTCTGCCAACAACTTCTCCACTCGCTGCTTCATACGGTCGAAGGTTTCCTGCGCAATGAAGGGAGCACGGGACGATACCGTACTCCTGCACTCACGCACATGGTCGAGCCGAGCCAGGATATCCTGTGAAAGCAAGGCTCCCTCTTTCTCCCGCATTTTTACCATGTCCGACACTGCGAGCAGCCCCAGTTTTTCCACCATTTTTGTGAGCTTAGGATCGTCGGATGCCTGCTCAGAAAGCGCGACAATATCCCGAAAACCCGCCATCAGTCCTATATCAATGGAGCCTTTAAGTTTCAGCGTGCGCTGGAGTGTACGGAGAGCCTGATGGTACTGCTTCGCTAGTCCGACGTCAAGTTGCACTACGCGAGTACTTCCCCGACTCCCTTGTAGCAACACTGTGAGATCGACCCTTCCACGTACACAATGTTGTTGGATCGTCTTCTTAAAGCTTTCTTCTAGCCCACTCATCGACTTTGGCAGGCGAATGGAGGTTTCAAGAAAACGATGGTTCACCGATCTCACTTCAACGCTGACGGTCCCGTCGGACCATAGTCCCTGTCGCCGGCCGAATCCTGTCATACTCTTAATCATGTCGGTAGTTTTCCTTCCCACTCACAGACATCGTAAATCGGGCAAACAAGACAGCGAGGCTTTCGCGCAAGGCACACATACCGACCATGAAGGAGCAACCGCTGAGACACATCTGTCCACTGGGTTTGCGGATACACCGATTGCAGGTCGCGTTCGATTCGCTCGGGGTCACGTGACTGGGTCAGAGCGAGTCGGTTGGCCACCCGTCGCACATGTGTATCGACCACAATACCCGGTTTCCCAAATACGGCCCCAAGGAGTACATTCGCTGTTTTTCGCCCGACACCAGGTATCGCTGTGAGTTCTTCCATGGTATCGGGAACATGCCCCTTGAACTGCGCCGTAACGACCTGCGCACAACCAATCAAGTTTTTCGCCTTACTCTTGTAAAAACCAGTTGGTCTGATCAACGCCTCCAGTTCCGTCGACGTTGCGTTCGCCATCACGTGAGGTGTGGGATACCGCTTAAAGAGAGCCGGCGTGACCTGATTCACTCGCTGATCCGTGCACTGCGCGGATAGAATGGTGGCAACCAACAGCTCCCACGGAGAACGATGAGTTAATTCCATCACAGCCACCGGCATGGCGTGACGGAGACTCCTGGCAATCTGCGCTGGACGGTCGAGAGCGGATGGCGTCCTCGTGGGTTTAACTTTCTTCATGGCGGCCCGATTGTGCAGAGGTTACCGACGAGATGCAAGCGCCAGCGCATCGTCCTGCAGCGGCAGGCCAGCAATCTGACGTTCACCGACTAGCAGAGATCTCACGTGTGCTTCCAGCTGAGCGAAGAGAGGACGAAGTGTCGTGGGCTGGAGCGCCGACAGACCAATGGCTCCATACCGTCGGCAGAGCAACTCCGCGCGCGCTGGGGACACCTGGTCACACTTATTCAGCACCACTAATCTCGGTATCGCGTTCAAATGCAAGTCCTCAAGAATGGCGACGACCGCAGTAATCTGAATGTCGATGTCTGCGGCGCTGCCATCGACAACATGCAGCAGGAGATCAGCCTCTCGGAGTTCTTCGAGCGTTGTCCGAAAGGCGCCAACCAGTTCTTGCGGAAGATCCCGGATAAATCCTACCGTATCGGTGATGATGACTTCGCGATCCTCGGGGAACCGCAGGCGTCGACTCGTCGTGTCCAGAGTTTCGAACAGTCTGTTTTGAGCTGACACCTGGCTGTTCGTCAGCACATTGAGCAACGTAGACTTACCGGCGTTCGTGTAGCCCACGAGAGAAACGACGGGGAGTCCGTGCCGATCTCGCCTGGATCGACGTTGATCTTGCTGGCGTCCAAACTGTGTCAGTTCTCGTTCTAGATGCGTGATGCGGTCCCGCACCCGGCGACGATCAGTCTCCAGTTTGGTTTCACCAGGCCCTCGAGTGCCGATCCCGCCACCCAGACGCGAGAGTTGGGTGCCCTTTCCGGATAATCGTGGAAGCAGGTACCGCAACTGCGCGAGTTCCACCTGCACTTTGCCTTCACGGCTGTGGGCTCGTCGGGCAAAGATATCCAGGATCAGTTGTGTCCGATCGATCACCTTGATATCAGTCATCTCTGAAATGGCTCGCAGTTGAGCCGGTGACAACGTTTGATCAAAGATCACCATATCGGCGCCCCGATGGAGGGTCTGAATCAGGACATCCTTCATCTTGCCGCGGCCCAAGAGATAGCGCTGATGCCCGTCCGGCGTTCTTTGCACGACACGCTCGACCACCGTGACGTCGGCAGAGGTTGCCAACTCCGCCAGTTCAGCTAAACGCTCTTCTTGCTCGGACCGACTTTTGACAGAGGCGCTGACAAGTATCGCCGTTTCTTTACCGCTCTCAATCGCATAATGAGCTCGCGCCTGCTGAAGGTCTGCCTCAAGCTCTTCGATGAACTGGTCGAACATCAGTGTGAGATTGTGGAAGGGGACAGCCTTAAGCACTTTAAACAATTGCCCAATCGAATTGGGTGCCAGCAGATGAGCGAGATACAGATTGCCTAGTTGAGCATCCTCCGTGACGGAGAGCAGGCCGATCAGATCAAGTCGCAAGAAGGCGAGGTCTGTCAGCACCTCTTGGCTGATGGGCTGATCGTGCAATTGCGTTCGAATGAACCTCAAGCCACGGAGCGATCGCGCGCCAGTACGGAACAGCGTCAGCGTTGTGGAAGACAACGTCAATTCCGTTCCCACAATCACGTCCTGAACTTGTCCACGTCTGGTCAACAGCACGCCAATCGGGCGGCGGAGCTCTATGGTCAGTTCGGCCATTACCCTTGCAAGCTCCGGGGTCATGACCTTGTCGGGTGAGACACGACGTCGGTAGAGTCGTTCAACCGACGCGATTTGGCTAGTGCGCAGTCCTGTGATCTGACCTCGGATATCAGGAATGGGCGTTCTCCTTATTCCTTAGAGAAACCGAATGCGATCGGTTTTCGTCATGAATCGTCTCGAATCTCTCAGCCGGGCTGATATCAAGATCCGCCTGCGGTCGTTCTCCATTCATCAGCAACTGGCGCCCCGCCGAGGCAATCATGGCAGCGTTGTCGGTGCAATACTCGAGAGCCGGCATCGATAGGCGAATGCCTTCACGTGCCGCACGCTCGCTCAGTAAGACCCTTAGCCGTGAATTAGCTGAGACCCCTCCTACAACTGCAAGCGCGGTCAGGTTTGACTGCCTGAGGGCTACAAAGGCCTTCGTGGCCAAGACCTGCACAATAGCCTCTTGGTAACTGGCCGCTAAGTCGGCAATCTGATCAGGTCGCAGAGAACCATCCATTTCTCGTAGCTTATACAACAACGCCGTCTTCAGACCACTGAAACTGAACTCAAGACTGTTCTTTGCTCGGTGGAATCTAGGAAATCGAATGGCCTGTGGATCTCCGGAACACGCAATTCGATCAACGGCCGGTCCACCTGGATACCCCAAACCAAGCATCTGGGCCCCCTTGTCGAACGCTTCACCGGCGGCGTCGTCACGAGTGCGTCCCAGCAGGGTACACCGACCACCGGCTTCATGGCGATAGAGATGAGTGTGGCCACCCGACACAACCAGCACAATGCAGGACAACGGGAATGTCGGATCGGCGAGCCATGCAGAGGCGATATGGCCCTGCAGATGATTGACCCCGATGATTGGAATCCCTAAACCATAACTCAAGGCCTTGGCATAATTCACTCCCACCAACAGCGCTCCAGCCAATCCCGGTCCCTTGGTGACGGCCACGGCACCGAGAGTATGCTTCGAGACTCGGGCGACCGCCAAGGCTTCTTCGACAACCAGATTGATCGTCCCAAGGTGGGCCCGTGCGGCTAATTCTGGAACGACGCCACCGAACTTTTCATGGACGGTCACTTGTGAAGATACGACGTTGGAAAGCACCTCTCCGGCACAACTGAGTACGGCAGCAGCTGTTTCATCGCATGAAGACTCGATTCCAAGAACCGGGCACGGACGCCATTGAGTCCCAAGTTGAAATTCAGACTGATTGGGGTAGGAAGACATCTCGTTACGAATGGGCCAGATGGCATTGAATAACAAAACGGCCCCTGCAGCGATCCGCCACAGAGGCCGCTCACGATTGCCTATGGACATGAACGATCACAAAGGGCCCTAGACTCCTGCCATGGCCTCCTGCTCAATGAAAGTCGGGGCTCCATCCCGCAGAACCACTTTCACTTTGCGGCTTTCTTTGAAGCGTCCTCTGATGAGCTCATCGGAGAGCGGGTCACCGATGGCACGTTGGATCGCCCGACGCATTGGCCTCGCTCCATACAACGGTTCATAACCTTCTTTAATAAGCCATTGTTTGACTTCATCGTCGACCTCAATCTCAATCCCTTTATCCAAGAGGCGGAGGTTCAACTCACGGAGCAGGATATCCAAGATGCTATAGAGCTGCTCTTTTTCCAGCTGATGGAAGATCACGATTTCGTCGATCCGGTTCAGGAACTCTGGACTGAACGACTTCCGAAGCTCTCCAAGTACTTCTTCCTTCTTCCGGCGCGCGGCTTCGCCCTCTGTGCTCTGAAAGCCAAGAGAAACACCCTTCTGAATCATTTTCGTCCCGATGTTGGACGTCATAATAACGACCGTATTCTTGAAATCAATCTTTCGTCCAAGACTATCGGTCAGCACACCGTCGTCTAATACCTGAAGGAGAACATTGAATACATCCGGATGCGCCTTCTCAATTTCATCGAACAATACGACGGAATAAGGCCGACGGCGGACCTTCTCAGTCAGCTGCCCCCCTTCTTCGTACCCCACATAGCCGGGAGGCGCGCCGAAGAGCCGCGAGCTTGTAAATTTTTCCTGGTATTCAGACATATCGACACGAATCAACGCGTCTTCGCTGTTGAACAGAAACTCCGCCAATGTTCTAGCCAGTTCCGTTTTCCCGACACCTGTGGGCCCGAGGAAGATGAACGAGCCAATCGGCTTCTTGGCTTCCTTCAACCCGGCACGAGAACGGCGGATGGCGCGAGCAACCGCGGAGATCGCCTCATTTTGACCGATGACTCGTTTATGGAGAAACTCTTCCATGCGCAAGAGCTTGTTGGACTCTTCTTCTTCCAACTTAAAGAGCGGAATACCGGTCATTTTTGAGACAACATAGGCGACATCCTCTTTGCCGATCACAGGCTTGTTCTTTTCCTGATTCTTCTTCCATTCTCGCTTCGATTCGTCGAGCAGCTTGCGCAGCCGCTCTTCTTCCTCACGATGCCGTACGGCCTCTTCGAAATTCTGCGTGGAGATCGAGAGCTCCTTTTCTCGGGACACCTTCTTCAGCTCTTGCTCCATCGCTTTCAATTCAGAAGGAAGGGCGTAGGTCTGGAGTTTGGCACGCGAGCCTGTTTCGTCGATCAAATCGATCGCCTTGTCTGGAAGGAACCGGTCGGTGATGTACCGATCCGCCAACTTCACGGCCTCAACAATGGCGTCTTCCGTGATTTCTACTCCATGATGCTCCTCGTATCGATCCCGAAGCCCTTGGATAATGCGAACCGTTTCGTCGAGATTGGGCGGCTGAACGTGGATGGGTTGGAATCGCCGTTTCAAGGCACCGTCCTTTTCAATATGCTTTCGGTATTCGTCCAAAGTCGTAGCCCCAATGCATTGGATCTCGCCGCGCGATAAGGCGGGCTTCAACATATTGGAAGCATCAATGGACCCTTCCGCAGCCCCAGCCCCAACGAGGGTGTGAAGTTCATCGATGAAGATAATGATATTGCCCGCCTGGACAATCTCCTTCATGACCACCTTGAGGCGTTCTTCAAACTGCCCCCGATATTTTGTGCCTGCCACGAGCGACCCTAGATCCAAGGCGATGACCCGACGAGAGAGCAGGTTGTCAGGAACTTCGGATTGAATGATACGCTGAGCTAGTCCCTCGACAATCGCGGTCTTTCCCACACCAGACTCACCGATAAGGACGGGATTGTTTTTGCTTCTCCGACTGAGAATTTGCAACACACGTTCGATTTCATCAGCTCGACCAATCACCGGGTCCAATTGACCTTCTTGAGCCATCTGCGTCAGATCACGGCCAAACTCATCCAACGCCGGGGTATTGCTCTTTCGATCACGTTCACGTGGAGCAGATTTCCGCAAAAATGTGACGGTCAGCTGACGCGCCGTCAGAAGATTCGCGCCCAAACTCCGAAGAATTTTCCCACCGATTCCCTCTTCTTCCCGCAACAGTCCAAGAAGTAGATGTTCACTGCCGATGTGGTTGTGGCCCAACAGGCGAGCCTCTTCAACCCCATATTCAATGACCTTCTTCACGCGTGGGCTAAATGGGATTTCCCCAAACGTCATCGTCGCTCCGCCGCCGGGCAGATTTCGCTCGATTTCCAACCTGATCTGCTCAGTAGAAAGCCCCATCTTTTTCAGAATCATAAGGGCAATGCCATCAGACTCACGGAGGATGGCCAGGACGAGATGTTCAGTCCCTAGATAGTCGTTTTGGTGCCGCTCGGCCTCCTCGCGCGCGAGGATGATAATCTTTCGACCTTTGTCCGTGAATCGTTCGAACATCCTGCCTCCTTCTCAGCGAGTAGAAACTCCTGGCCGCGTTCGAGCAAAACCCTTGAAAAACCTTGTTGTGATTCTAACCACAGTATGATTGAGAGTCAAGATTGAGCGGAGAACAAGACAGCGAGTTGAAAACTACTTCACCCCCATCCCTTCTCTTGTTCTGCTGTGTCAACAGGACCAGAACCTCAATGGACTTTCCGTTGACATGAAAATCAGCATCCCGATACAATTACATTCCTCGTTCGCCCAACCATATGCCTGGCATCCATGAAAAGTAAAAGTATTGGGATCTTGACCAAGCCCAAATTCCCCGAAGTAAGGGACACGCTGCTCGGCGTGGCTACCTGGCTCCGTGCCCGTAGCATTGATGTCTTGTTCGATACTACATCCGCAGCACTCTTGAACGAGGTCGGAGGGATTCCCAAGACTCAACTGGCTCAGAAAGCCGATGTTCTCTTGGTGCTCGGAGGGGACGGCACCATTCTCAATGCCGCACGTCTCGCAGCCGAACGAAGCATTCCCATTCTGGGTGTCAATATGGGGGGCCTTGGCTTCTTGACGGAAGTCCGCTTGGACGACCTGTATCCTTCCCTCGAACGGGTATTTGCCAACGATTTTACTCTTGATGAACGACTGATGCTGGCCACACACGTCCATCGGCATGGGGAAACCGTTGCGAGAGGCATCGTACTCAACGATGTCGTCATCAGCAAAGGGACCCTGGCGCGCATGATTGAACTCCACATCGCCATTAATGGCCAGTTCGTGACGAATCTGCGAGGGGACGGCCTGATCATTGGAACACCGACAGGCTCTACAGCCTACTCGCTCTCTGCCGGAGGGCCTATCATGAATCCCGCCCTGCAGGCGCTCATCCTGACGCCAATCTGCCCGCACACACTGACACATCGCCCATTAATCCTACCGGGCAATGTCGTCATTGAAGTGACGCTGACAAGTAAGGATGAAGGATCGATGGCCACACTGGATGGACAGGTCGGCGTCTCCATCACACAAGGAGATACCGCAGTCATTCAAACTTCAGACTATCGGACCCAATTGATCAGATTTCCAGAAAGTCACTACTACGAAGTGTTGCGGGAAAAACTAAAATGGGGGCACGCGTGAAGATGAAGCCTGCCAGACACTTCATACTCTCCCCTGCTCAATATATTTGAGCATCTCTTGATTGGCTGAAAACTTGAACTCCCCGATACAACCGGACTTCTCGACGAATGAGCGTTCTGCCATATCCAACGCTCGCAACCCATTCACGTCGACCGGGCGACTCTGACGTTGCCGCAAGCGCGCGTGCAAGCGATCCAGAACAATGTTGACGTCTCCCTCTCCCGCCTTGGTTGCAAGGTACCGTTCAACCACCTCCGCACACCAATCTCCGTCGCGCTTTGCGACGCCGACGAGGCCCTCGCTGGCTTTTCGAGCCCAACCGGCCAAAAATACGCCGTCCATCACCTTACCTGCAGATTCATCGTAGGCCTGGAAGAGCGCATCATCAGGATCATTACCAGTCTTGTTGGGGTTGGTGGTAAACATGCCATTCTTATAGGGTAGACCAACCGCCTCATCTACCTTGTCGCCGACGGCAAAGACAACTGAATCACAAGGAAACTCGTAATACGCCTTCAAGCCCGCTGCGACCGTATCCTCACCCTTCGGATCAAGTCTGTTGTCTTCCATTTCAAGTCCACGAACCCGATTCTGTCCATCAACCAGAATACGCTTCGGGGACGCAAGGAAACGGAACCCCATCTTCGTCTCGGACACCGTCGACTCACATTTTGAAAATTCGTCGGTGAATGTCTTCAAGACCTCATCGGGATTCTGGCCGACCTTGGCAAGGCGGTCCTTGATGCGCTCAAACTCAGCTTTGATCCCCTCGAGGTCCATGTTGGCACAAATGCTGCGAATTTCTTTTGGATTGTACTTACGTTCCACGGGGCCCCGTCTTACGATGGCCGTGACCCTCGCAACTTTCTTGTAGCGGATCAACCAGTGGGCAATATCCACCATGACATCTCCTGCCCCGATCACAGCGACGTGTTGTCCCATTTCAAATGGACGGTCGCCGAAGCCCGGTAAACGATTGAAGTGATAGACCACATCTTTTGCGTGAAACACGCCTTGCGCCGAGTCCCCCTCGACACCAATGGCCTTGGTCCCCTGCGCACCGATCGTGAAAACCACCGCGTTCGCACCCAGCTCGCGCACATCTTCGACCGTGAGGTCCTTTGCGGCCCCGATAGAGACATTCCCAAAATAATGGACGTTCTTCTGCTGAAGAAGTTCCCAGTACTGTTTCTTGAGCCCGCCACGGAGTTTCAGCTTAGAGGGGAAAATCCCGTATTCAGCCAATCCACCGAATTTGATATCACGATTGAGAATAATGACTTCGTGGCCGGCTTTCGAAAGCGTGCTGGCAACAGCCAGCCCAGCCGGTCCTGCTCCTGCCACAACAATCACGTGCGTCTGTGTCCTGCTCATGCAGTGTTCCTTCAGAGGTTAAGTGATAGAAAAGCCTGCAATATCAATGGATCGCGGACTGTAGCATAGCCGTTCCCGCACTGTCAAAATGCGCAACCAGCGTATCGCGTATACCCGACTTAATCTCTACTTGCGCACCTCTCTGCTGTCAACTAGAATACCGCCGATTTCAACAAGGAGAGTACTCTGTCGTTCCACCACTTCCTGTTTAGCGTCACAGATCTTACACTCACTATTTCTCACATCCTTCGTGTGCAGACAGGTCAACCTTCACCATGCTATGCCATGCCCTAGGCGAACAATTCATTGAATAACGCCATGTCCGGTAGCCCATCAATCGCTCCACCGTTCAATGACACTCACGCGCCATCCATACGCTTCCGTCACATCGACAAGGATGGCAGCGTAACGCCTCTCCGGGAGCTGGGCATGGATGAAGCCTACGCTGTACCGAGCTTTGACCTCGCTGAAGAGCTGATCGCCCGTGGCGCTGACAGCGCGCGGATTGCCATTCATTCTACTGAAAACCGGTCTCTAGGGTATTCCCAAGTGGGAGCAGGTACACCGCTCATCCCCGCCTCACCGTTCGATTTCAAACAATCGATTCTCATTGTCCTCCCAACGTACAATGAGCTCGCCAATCTTGAGGCGCTTGTTCGGGCGATCAGCCAATATCTTATCGCCGATATCTTGATCGTGGATGATAACTCCCCGGACGGGACCGGAGAGTTAGCCGACCAGCTCAGTTGCCGGCATGGGCATGTGCACGTCCTGCACCGGCCACACAAAGAAGGACTTGGGCCAGCCTATCTCGCGGGGTTCACGTGGGCGCTGCAGCGAGAGTACAGTCTCATCCTCGAAATGGATTGTGACTTCAGCCATGCGCCCTGGGATCTGCCTCGCTTGGTACACCGAAGCCGCACTGCCGACCTGGTGATCGGGAGTCGCTACGTGCCTGGCGGCGGGACCGAGAACTGGAACGCCCGCCGTCGTTTCGTCTCTCGCTGCGGGAATACCTACGTCAGCCTCTTCCTGGGCTCGACCATCCACGACTGGACAGGAGGATTCCGCTGCTATCGTCGTGAGCTCTTGGCACGGATGGACCTCGCCACCGTCCGAGCAAAGGGGTACATCTTCCAGGTGGAGCTCGCCTGGCGGGCCGTGCAGCTGGGTGCGGATGTGGATGAACTACCTATCCGCTTTTGCGATCGCATTGAAGGCCAAAGCAAGCTCGGCTGGCAGTCCATCGCTGAAGCGCTGATGGAAGTACCCCAAATGTATCTTTTGAGTCTAGGCAGTCGATAAGATGTTTCGCTGCATTGTTGGAGTCTTCCAGCGAACTCTAGGTACATCAAATCAACCGTGAGCGATGCCGCCCGCAGTCGCTAACACAGAGACTCATGATTCAAGCACGATCGTATGAGAGAAACTTCTGGATCGGGTGGATCGAGCTTGGTCAGATCGATGATGAGTTCGTCCTTGGCATTAGCTAAAACTCCGTCTAGTAGGCTGCTCTTCATCGGAACAACGGCCTCAGCTGGTTCAAACCTTAAATCAAAGCCTTTCGCGGCAGTTGGGCGCATCGGATAACGCCGATCATAGATCATCCCATAGGCCGGGATGCCGTAAATAATTCTCCAATTTCCCAGAATAATGTGCAGTTCTGTATCATGAACGTAGAACCCACCCGTCGTGATAATTCGCCGGGCGAATGTCTGTGGCTGGCTCAAATAAAAGGTCACTCGTTCGTTGGCTTTTGCCTCAGCCAGCGCCTCCGATAGACGCACAGACAAGAGAGTCAACTCCTCCTCCGTGAAGGCGGGAACCAAGGGAGACTCCCCTCGCATCCACCGCTGCAGCGCAATCCAATGCTCTTGCACCTTCAAGCCCGATAAAATCGTTCGCAATTTATCCGGTTCGATTGTAAACGGATGGGTATGGTGACTCGGTGGCCATTCCGCGAGTACTTCCGAGTCCTCTTCCAACCGCACAAAATTGACCGGATCCTCGTAAATAATTCGCGCTGGCACATGCGGAGCGGCACAACCGACCGACAGGACGGAGTACAGAGCGAGGAGTCCTGTCATGATCCAACCTGTGCGATTATGGGCTTCCCTGCAGCTCACATTTCACCCCTTCCCTATTACCCCTCATTACCCCTCGCTGATCGTGATGGTCATCTCGGCTCGTTCCAGCGGATTGTCTCGCCCGTCACGCTTCATCGTGACAATCTTATCGGCTACCTCCATTCCGCTGACCACCTCCCCAAAGGCCGTGTATTGCCAATCGAGGAAATTGGCATCTGCGACACAAATAAAGAACTGTGACCCAGCGCTATCTGGATCGTTCGCACGGGCCATGGAGACAATACCTCGCTTGTGTGGCGTACTGTTAAACTCCGCCTTTACTTTATGACCAGGCCCACCCATTCCGTGGGATGACCGGTCGGAATTCTTACTATTGGGATCCCCTCCCTGAATCATGAACCCTGGAATGACACGGTGAAACGTTGTCCCATTGTAAAACCCATCCTTGGACAGCTTCATAAAGTTATTAACGTGACCGGGCGCCAGATCCGAGAAAAACCTGAGTACGATTTCTCCCATGGGTTGCCCTTTGCTTGTCACGGCTATTGTTGCCCGTGTTTTCTCGCCTATCTCAGCCATTACAGTCGTCCTTTCTAAATTTAGCGAAAAAGAAATGGCGGGGGCGCGATTCCCACCTCCAGCCCCTGATTGACGGCTATCCAGGAGGCGCCATCATCGCTGCGAAACACCCCGGAACTCGTCCCCACATACAAACCTTTATCACCCGATCCGATCAACGCTTGCACCGCAAGGCTCGCCAGGCCCTTATTGAGGGGAATCCATTGCTTGCCCTTATCGATGGTCTTAAAAATTCCGTTCCCGGTTGCCACGACGACTCCGTCGTCACTAAATACAATACCCCGGATAGAGTCGTTGGGCAGGGCCCGGCTGATTGGCCGCCACGTCAGTCCGCTGTCGGCACTGCGAAACACCCCGCCGTCAAACGTGCCAGCCAAAATACTGTGATCCTGATCGATGACAAGAACACGAATGAAATTTTCAATCATTCCTTCATGGTCTTTCAACCCATGCCGCATACGCACCCACCCAGTTGAGCGAGGGCTGAACCGAAAGACACCTTGACCGGAAGTCCCGGCGAACAAGGTTCCATCGGCAGCGCGAGCAAGTGCATGAACGAGAATATCCTCTAACCCCGACGTCACAGACATCCAACGATCCTCGGAGCCATGCAGGCGATACACGCCATCTCCGGTACCGGCAAACAGTTCGTGGTCCACCACCAATAGGGCCTTGACCTCAAGCCGCTTGAGCCCCACATTGACCGGCTGCCAGCTGTTCCCTTTGTCTCGTGAGCGAAACACTCCACCACGAAGCGTACCGGCATAGACGGTTCCGTCTTTCGCGGAGGCCAAGCTCAAGATAAACGGATCAGTGATGCCACCCCCTACTGGAGCCCACGTCGCGCCTCGATCCACGGTTCGAAAAATCCCATGCCCGAAGGATCCGGCATAGAGGACTCCATCACTCCCTATCACAAGGGCCTGCACGCTAGCTGCGGATTGTTCAGATAGCCCCGAGGCCGTCGAAGTCTCTGCAATCCTCAGCGGATCGGAAGCCAGGAGAGTCTCATCGACGCCCAGGCAGAGAAAAGCACCCCACATGACGATCACAGAGGCAATCGTGCGAATGCGCTGAGCCTTTACAGTCCGATACCTCATCGCAGCCTCGTTCCAGCGGTATTCATCGGTAGATCAGGATCGAGCGGCAAATCGATCCCTCCTGAGTCCGGTTTTCGCCCGAAAATTCGAGCGCCGAGAATCCCGATCTCATACAGCGCCATCAGGGGAACCGCCATCAAAAGCATGGTAAAGAGCGTGGCATCAGGAGTCACGATGGCAGAGACAATGAGACACAACAAAATGGCATGTTTGCGGTAACGAGCGAACATGTCCGCTGACGCCACTCCAGTCATCGCCACGAGACTCATGACTAAGGGTAGCTCAAACGCACAGCCGAAGATGAGCAAAAATTTCACGTTAAAATCAATATAGGTGCCAACGCTCAGCTGCGGGGTGATATCACGATCGAGTCCGAAACTCACGAACAGATCGATCACGAGCGGCAAAATCACGACATTGCAGAAGACCAGCCCTACCGCGAACAGCCCCCCAGCCACCATGAATAGCGGGATGGCCCAACGCTGTTCTTTCTGCAACAGGGCGGGCTCGATAAACTTCCAACACTGATAAAAAATGACCGGCAAACTGAGAATGAGGGCTGCCAACAACGACACCTTGATCGAAGCGAACAGCGCCTCCGTTGGGCCATAAAACGCCAGTTGGTTTGAAAAGGGCCGGTTGAGCCATGCCACCATTTCAGCGGAAAAAGAGAAGGTCAGCACCAACGCACCCAAGACCGTCGCACCAATGATGATCAGTCGTCTCTTGACGCCTTGGATGTGGGAGGCGAGCGGATGAATGGCCTGTTCCATATCGACAGATTCAGCCGCCTGCAGAATCGGTGGCCGATCAACCTATCTACCGCGCCGGTTCGAGCCTGTGCTCACGGTGGAGACGAATCAGTTCTGCAAGCTTGTCTTTCTTCACCAATTTTTCCTTTTGCATCCGCTTTTTCTCGATTTCTTCCGACGGGGTCAAGACATGGCGCTTCTGCAGCTCGTTCAGTTCAAGGTCCAGGCGATGGTGGGACGCTTCGAGTTCCCGAAATTCGGTGTTGGAGTGGCGAAGTTGTTCAACAATCGCATCTTCCGTCAACATAACGACACCTCCTGGTTAAATTGGCTCTATTGAAGCTGATCCACCTCCCTAAGGTAAAACCTTTGCCAGCTGCTGGCCACTCGATATCACGAGCGGATGCATTTCCATCAGCACGGCATCTTCAATGGGATTCGTGTAGTAACGAGGGCGATGACCAATCTTGAGAAAACCTAGACGAGCATAGAGAGAACACGCTGGATCGTTCGAGGCTCTGACTTCGAGGACGGCTCGAGTAGCCGCTTGTTCTAATCCCAGACGAAGGGCTTCGGTGACAAGCGCTTTTCCAACCCCTCTTCTCCGCATCGACTCTCGTACCGCCAAATTCATTAATCGCAGCTCTTCAAAGACAATCCAGAAGCAATGGTACCCGATAATCGTGGGTTCAGCCTGTGGTATCGACTCCTCTCGCCGCCTCGCGACAAGAAAATGTGCGAATTGATTGTTCGTTAACTCAGCCTCGAGCATTTTGCGCGTCCAAGGGGATGAGAAGCAAGCCTCTTCCAAAGCAAGGATGTCCGGTAACATATCCGGTGTCGCTGAGAAAATCTGGAATTCAGACATCACCATGTCGCGGCTCACATGTCCTGCCGATTCGACCACCGACGCCCACGAGCCAATCGTTCGGCAACTTTAGTTTCAACCCGCTGCCGGCGCCTCGCAACGGACGACACACCGCCGGACCGTTCGTATTGGATTTCTGCTTCGGTCCGCTGGACATACAGCGGCATCACCACATCTCCGGCAATTTCACCGCATCGAAGTCGTTCCAGTCCGATGCGCGCGACGTGAATAGCCGACGGTTTGAAGACGTCCTGTGGCCCCACCCTCACGGTGACCGACGCAGGCAATGCCGCTCGAATCTCCGATTCCATCGACGACCAGCCGGCCCCGAATACCAACGTAGGTTCGGTGAGACTCTGCGCGAGGGCGCCTGGGGGGCCAACCTGTTCACCGACAACACGATCAAATCGCCCATCCCCTGTCCAACGGAAAATCGCCCAGTACACTTCCCCACGACGACTGACCAGTATTGGACAGACGGGAACGGTTGCCGCTTCCACATTCCTCGCCATGGCTTCCAGTGTCGGGACCAGCATGAGAGGAAGACCAGTGGCTCCACGAAGTCCTAGGCACGTGGCAATACCCACTCGGATACCGGTAAACGAGCCTGGCCCGATCGAACAGGCAAGACCACTCAGATCGCCAAGCCGCAATCCGGATTGAGAGAACAATTGATCGATCGTGGGCAAAAGGAGGGAACCCTGCGCACCACCGGCCTCTTGCTCATGCATCGCGACAATGCGGTCATCTTCAAGAATCGCGACACTCTGCCACGTCGTGGCTGTTTCAACCGCAAGGATTTTCATCGACGATTATGAGATCTGACCTAGGTCTTCCGCCCGTATCGCGTGATTGTGATGCATCTCGTGGAAGATGACTTGCACGGAGCCTTGTCCTCGACCATCTTCGAGAGAAATCTTGAACGGGCGAAATAGCCGAACATCCTGATCGCCCATGGCCTGTGCTGGAATACTTTTCAACTCCTCGAGCGGCCTAAAATCGTCATACTGAATCGTCGCCTCAACCTCCCCACTCGACCCAAGCCACTCTTCCTGTACCACGAGCAATCGGCGGTCAAACCAGAGACGGTGGATCGGCGAACGCGATGGGCTCATTCCCCCGGTTGCTGGCGCATAGACGTCGAGACGATATCGACCTCGGTCTTCAACGACCTTCACCATTTCATCCCCGGCAATGGCGTTTGTCCCCAACACGCCACCGACCGCCCAGACACTCAGCTGAGAGAATCGAGCCAATTTTCCTGCACCTTTCATCTCGGACTGGTGCCCAGTATAGGTCTTTCCCTCCAGCGGCAAGCGGAGCCTGTACAGATCATCCGCTTGAGCAAAGTCGAACAGCTCGCTTCCAAGAGCAGTAAACCCTCTCAGCCGCAACGCATTCGGACGACGGTAGTAGACCGTACCCTCTATTCGTGAGGCAATGGGGATGAGTCCACCCCGCACTTTCGCGCTGAACAATCCCTTTAGGGATTGGATGGCCGCTTCACGATGACGCAAAAGAGCCGTCAACTCCTGCGCCGTCACCTGCCTGAGCGGTGTTTCTTCTTTTGGTGTGATGAGAGTACAACCAGCCAATATGAAGATCGCGATGCACACGCCAATAAAGTGCGCGAGCATCGAGCCTTGTCTGCCGCTTGCTTCCCTCTTTCTACGCCAACACCACATCCAAGGCCTCTCGCACTTCTTGAATGCCGATCAGCTCCATGCCATCGATGGGATCGAGCTTCGCCAGATTTCGTTCAGGCAGAATGCACCGCTTGAACCCCATCTTCGCGGCCTCACGAATACGCAGTTCAGCCTGACTGACGGCACGTACCTCTCCACCCAAACCGACCTCCCCCAACAGTAACGTCCCCGGCTCGACAGGCCTTTCCCGTAAACTCGATGTGACAGCGGCTACGATCCCCAAGTCAATCGCCGGTTCGTCGACATGCATCCCTCCCACGATATTCACATACACATCCTGTCCGGAAAGATGCACCCCCAGCCGTTTCTCCATGACAGCGAGCAACAATGATACTCGATTGACCTCCACCCCGTTCGCCATTCGCTTGGGCATAGCATAGGTGGTTGAGGAAACCAACGCTTGCAGTTCAACCAGTATTGGCCTCGTCCCTTCGAGGCTCGACACCACCACCGATCCGGTACTCCGTTGAGGACGTTCCGCCAGAAACAATTCCGATGGATTATTCACCTCTTCGAGCCCGACATCCTTCATTTCGAAGACCCCGATTTCATTGGTCGATCCAAAACGATTCTTGACGGCGCGGAGAATCCGGTAGCTGTGCCCCTTATCTCCTTCAAAGTACAACACTGTATCGACGATATGTTCCAGCAACCGTGGCCCTGCAATCGCGCCCTCTTTCGTGACATGCCCAATGATGAAGACCGGCACACCAGCCCGCTTGGCAAACCACATGAGCTGTCCAGCCACTTCCTGAACTTGGCTGATGCTACCGGGAGCGGAGGTAATTTGTTCCGTATACACCGTTTGGATCGAATCGACCACCACGGCAGCCGGCTCAATTTCCTGCACCGTTTTCAGAATCTGCTCAAGGGAGGTTTCGGCCAAGATCAGCAGATGTGGATGTTCAATACCCAGCCGTTGCCCACGCATCTTAATCTGCCGGGGAGACTCTTCTCCGGAAACGTACAGAACCGGCGCTGCCTTTGTCGCTAACCGTGGCAAGGCTTGCAAGAGCAGCGTTGTCTTGCCAATTCCAGGATCGCCTCCGATCAAAATTACCGAGCCCGGAATGACTCCACCTCCCAGGACTCGATCGAATTCACCAATACCGGTGAGCCGACGATCCTCTCCCACGACTTCGATGTCGCCGATGGGCGTGGCCTTGGGCTGAGCTGTCTTCATCGCAACAGGACGACCCTTTCCTGTCGCCGCTTGCCGCTCCTCTTTCATCGTATTCCAGCCGCCGCAGTCAGGACAGCGGCCGAGCCACCGTGGCGCCTGATGTCCACAGGTTTGGCAAGAAAAGACAATCTTGGATTTCAAAAATGGCCTCGTGGAGGAGGACGATAATGAAGGCCTATCTTAATGGATGCAGGGAGGGAATAAAAGCTGGGAGTAGATACTGGAATACAATGTGAGATGACTAAAGATCGCCCATCTCAAAAACTTTGACCTTGACGAGCCTTTACGACTTACCCTATTGTAGCTATTGTTGATAAACTAACTCCAGATTATGAAACTCTCAAAAAAAAGTGAATACGGTCTCCGGGCATTGCTTGAACTCGCGCTGGTCCACGGAAAGACAACGCTGCAGCGCCGCGACATTGCCGATCGCCAGCACATCCCCGTTGAATTCTTGGAGCAGATTCTTCTCACACTCAAACGAGCTGGGCTGGTCTCCAGCCGACGTGGAGTAAATGGAGGATATGACCTGATTAAACAGCCGAACGAGATCACGCTCGGTCAAGTCATACGCATCCTCGATGGTCCGCTGGCGCCGATCAGCTGCGTCAGCAAGACGGCCTACCAAAAATGCAACGACTGTCCCTATACGAACAAGCCGCGTTGTCCCGTACAGCAGGTAATGGGCAAAGTCCGCGATGCGATTGCTGGGGTCCTCGATCACTATTCACTCGCCGACTTTGCTGCCGGCCATCCCAAAGGCTAATCCCTGATGGACACAATCGTTCTTGTCCTCATTACATTTGTCGCCGCCACAGTGAACGGCGCGCTAGGGTACGGTTTCTCCTCCATCACGGTTCCGGTCGCCCTCTTGTTTTTCACCAATCGCATTTTGAACCCAGCCCTCGTACTTATCGAACTTGTCATCAACGCGTATGTTCTCTTCATCAATCGAAAGAGCATCCCCAATGTCTTCTGGCGCGTCGCTCCAATTCTTGTCGGTCTGGCGGTCGGAGTGGGTATTGGCAGCTATCTACTCTTTTTGGTGCAGCCAGCATGGATCAAGTTCGTCACCTATCTTTTTCTGCTGCCCTTGATTCTTCTCCAGGCAGCGGGCATTCGGAAACCAATTCGCGCTGAAAAAGTGATCGGCGTACCATTTGGGATGGGACTCGGCACCCTCTATTCACTCACGACGATTTCCGGCCCCCCCTTGGCTCTCCTCTTTAACAATCAAGGCTATCCAAAACAAGACTTCCGTGCGGCATTAGGGATCATTCGCCTGACAGAGTCTTCACTCACAGCCATCGCTTACGGGTTTATCGGTTTCTACAGCGCCGGTAGCATGGAAATTATTCCCTATATCGTTCCCAGCGTCCTCATCGGCATTCCACTCGGAACGTATCTCATTCGCTTGATGGACCCTGAGACATTCCGGCGCATTTGCATGGCGTTCGATGCGCTGATAGTAGGATTCGGTCTGTCTCGAGTGTTAGTTGAGTTAAATCTTGCCTCCACCCTCACAACCTACAGCATCTTGTCGATCGTAGTCCTGATAAACGGCTACTTGCTGTTTCGATTTTTCCGAGATCGCCCAGATCCTCAACAGATCCCTTCTTGATATCTCCCGTTAGTCTTTGGTCATAAGTAGTCGGTGACTGGAAAGCCTGCCTGGCTATGACTGTTGTAGGTACTTGAAGGTTGAACCATTCACACCTAGCATTTTCTATTGTTCGAAAAATTATATAACTTCTTTATTAGTAATGGCTTGCATGATCAATCGTACAGGCACGACAGTTGCTTAATGCCAGGGTGTTGTCCCTAGCCTACTGAAGCCAGCTAGCTATATCGCACTTCACGAGAGAGGAGTATTTCATATGCTAAGACCGAAACCTTCGATCATTTCGGCTCTCCGAAATCTCACTATCACATTGGTCTCCTTGTTAGTTTTGAGCACCATCGTCCTCCCGCTTGCCGGGTGTAGCGACAGCGGACAGGGTGGACCGAATATTTCCTCTCTCTCTACACCGACGGACACTCAACTGAGTGAGAACACAGAGACCGACACTACCTCTACTGAAACCGCTGCAAATGAACAGGACGATCCGACGATTTCTGAAGCACTTACAGAACTAGAACCTTTCCCGAGTGAGGTTGCAGAGGCAGATCCTGAATCTCTTGTGGCAGGCCCTGAGGAAGAAACCGTACCCTTCACTCCAACCGAGGCCACCGCGCGGTTGACCTGGGCTGTAAACCCTGATCCCACAGTAACCGGTTACCGTGTCTATTACGGGAAGGAATCTTCCGGAGAACCAGGCTCATGCTCCTACGAGACAAGCCAATCAGTCGAGGCTCCACCAGCTATTATCAGTGGGCTTGAACCTAATACGCCCTATTTCTTTGCCATCAGTGCCTTTGGAGGCGAAGAAGGCGAAGCAGAAAGTCCCTGCTCAAATGAAGTCCTCATGATTTCATCCCCAGCCCAAGGCTAAACACACCGCTCACTGAGTCATCACTGTTTCAGCGCTCCCCTGGATCTTGCCTGGGGAGCGCATCTCTTCATTGACCTCTACTCGCTGATTTGTTAGCCTCACGCCCTAGCAACTTCTGCAGAAGTGTACAACCAACACCTACGCGCGTTGTGATCTCTATCCTGAAAGGATCGTCCATGGCCGGTTTAGCTGCTTCGCCTGAATTACTCAACGCCTTACACAACAAGGCAACCCAACTCCGCATCAACAGTGTGCGGGCCACCAGTGAGGCTGGCAGCGGCCACCCTTCGAGCTGTGCTTCAGCTGCCGATATCGTGGCCGCCTTGTTTTTCTCCGTCATGCGCTACGATCCTCAGAATCCTAAGGCACTCAACAGCGATCGCTTCATCCTCTCGAAAGGACATGCGGCTCCACTCCTCTATGCCGCGTGGGCTGAAGCCGGGCTCTTTCCAACAAGCGATCTCTTAAAGTTGCGTACCTTAACGTCTAACCTCGAAGGACATCCCACACCCCGCTTGCCATTTGTTGATATGGCCACAGGCTCACTGGGGCAAGGACTTTCGGTTGGGGTTGGTATTGCCTTGAATGCCAAGTTCGTCGACAAGCTGGATCACCGCACCTATGTGTTGATGGGAGACGGTGAATCGGTCGAAGGCTCAGTGTGGGAAGCGGCCGAGGTCGGACGGCAACACGGGTTAGATAATCTCTGCGCCATTGTCGATATCAACAGGCTCGGCCAGAGCGATCCCACGATGTTGCAACACGATATGGACGCCTACCGTTCCCGCTGGGCCGGATTCGGTTGGCATGCGATTGTTGTGAATGGTCATGATCTCTCAGCGCTTCTGAGGGCCTTCGATGAGGCCGCTCGCACCACAGGACGACCCACCGTGTTACTCGCCCAAACATACAAGGGCAAAGGCATTTCGTTCATGGAAGACCGAGCAGACTGGCACGGTAAACCGCTGAAGAAAGGCGAGGAGACCCAGAAGGCGATCGACGAGCTCACCAAACAATTGAGCCCGAACGGTGCCGCCGTTCAGATCCACACACCTTCCGCTCCAAGCGCCGCTCACGGCACCATCGGCACGATCCCGCCACCGCCTTACAAAATCGGCGATGCCGTTGCCACACGTGAGGCCTTTGGTGCCGCCCTGGAAGCCTTAGGATCGTCCAACCCCTTAGTCGTTGCGCTGGATGCTGACGTCAAAAACTCGACCTATACGGACAAGTTCGGCAAGAAATTCCCCAATCGGTTTTTCGAGAATTTCATTGCAGAACAGAACATGGTCGGAGCCGCTGCCGGTCTGGCTGCGTGCGGCAAGATCCCTTTTGCCGCCACCTTTGCCTGCTTTTTCAGCCGTGCGTACGATTTCATTCGCATGGCCGCCATCAGCGGCTCAAATATCAAACTCGTCGGCACACACGTCGGCGTGAGCATCGGTGAAGACGGCCCGTCACAAATGGGACTTGAAGACATCGCGATGATGGCTGTGCAACCGAACGTGACCGTGCTCTATCCCTCGGATGGTAACTCGACCTATCGCTTGCTCGAAGCTGCCGCGCAGCACAAAGGGATGGTCTATGTCCGTGCGGGAAGACCAAAGACCCCGGTGATTTATGGACAGGATGAACGATTCCACATCGGCGGCAGCAAAATCATCCGGGAGAGCACATCAGATATCCTCACCATTGTAGCCGCAGGCGTCACGCTGTTTGAAGCGCTGAAAGCCCATGATCAACTTAAAGCAGCCGGGATCGCCGTCCGTGTGATCGATCTCTATAGTATCGCGCCCATCGACCGGACAACCTTGGTAGAGAGTGGACGCGCAACTCAACGCCGAATCCTGACGGTAGAAGATCACTATGCCCATGGAGGCCTTGGAGATGCGGTCCTCAGCGCGGTCAGCACCGAAGGCATCGCTGTCCACAAACTCGCCGTTCGAGAAATTCCCCATAGTGGCAAACCAGAAGAGCTCGTGGATCACTATGGGATCGGCGTACGATCCATTGTCGAGGCAGCGAAGCAGATCATCAAGTAACCGGTCTTCCAGAACGAGCGACCATGATTTATTGGAGCGAGTTCAATACCGACATTAAGAGGCTGTTGTCAGAGCAGCAAATTTGGCAAGTCCAAGTCATTGCCTATCAGCACATGTACTTGCACGACGGAAGCGGTCCGAGCATTCGGGCTACAAGCCATCATCCGATTCTCATCCGACAGACGAAGGGCAAACAACAATCCCCTGGATCTATCAAGATGGATTCGGTGCGACAAAGACCAGTACGCTAAGCCGCCCGCTTGTATGATTCTTCACACCGTGCTCTTCTCCAGCTGAAGCCATCGTGCCCTGCCCCGCTTCGAGTACTCGCTGCTCGGTACCAACCTGAAACGTCCCTTGCCCCTCGAGCACGATATAGACCTTATCCTGATGGCCGTGGACATGCCCCTTTTGCTCCTGGCCAGGCTCTAAGCCATAGATGTCACAGAAGAACCGCTCCGTTTGAAACAGGTTATTCTTCTTCATCTTGTCACTACTGAACTGTTGATAGTCGGCGAGTGTAATCACCTTCATACTCAAGACTCCATGATTGAACACGTCAACGCTATTTATGGGAGATGGGACAGCAGTTTCTGATATGATTGCTTGAGTTCGTTCAGAGCCGTCGTCATCCCCTCCTGCACTTCATGCCATTTGGCATCCGTGGCGCCCTTCAATTCATCCAACCGCTCTTTGGCACCATCTTTCTTCTTCTCGATCTCATGCAGTGACTTCTGTAGCTCCGCTCGTGTCGTGTCAGACGCTTTTGTCACCTTCCCACGCAGTTCGACGATTTGCCGTTGAAGGGCCGCCAACTCGTCATGCGCTTTCCGCTCAATCGCCTCCTTTTGCTGAACGGTATACTCCTTAGTTGCCTCGATCGTCTCGCGGGCTTCCTTGACCATCTTCTCTGTCCCCGCCGTGGATTCAGCTCCAACATCCTGACAAAGCATCAGGCTGGCTATCGGCATCCAGAGCACTCCTCTCAGCCATCGACATCGCATCGTCCCTCCCTCCCAGGAATGAGGCAGTATAGTCAGTACCCAGAGTAAAGTCACGACCGCTAAACTTTCTGGGGAAAGCAACCGAGAAAGCACTGTCTGGAACAGCAGGGTCACAACCTGGGAGCCGCTCCATGCCCTCTGAAGCACAGTCAGTCTGGCCTCCGCTCGAACAGCTCGAACAGGCTCTCATACAAAAAATTAAGACAGGGGAGATTGAGCTTCCACTCTTGCCGCAAGCCGCCAGCAAGGTGATGGCACTCGCGTCAGATCCAAATGCCGATGCGGCCAAACTCTCCGCATTGATCCATCAGGACCAAGCTCTCGCCGCTCATGTGTTGAAGATTGCCAATTCACCAGCCTACATGCCCAGGAGTCCGGTCATCTCACTCCAACACGCTGTCGCCATGTTGGGGATCACCCTGCTATCGGAAATCGCCTTTACCGCCTCATTAAAGGTCGGTGCGTTCCAGGTGCCGGGATATGAAAATGACGTCAAACAGCTCTGGCGGCATTCGCTGGCTACCGGGGCCTTTGCAAAAGAAGTCGCCCGGGCGAAACGTATGAATGTCGAAAGCGCCTATCTCTGCGGACTATTGCATGAAATCGGGAAACCCGTTGTGCTGCGAATAACTGCGACGATTGCTCGAGAAAAAAACAACGATTGGGTCAAAGCACTGGCCACGGTACTGGATAACAAATCTCACATTAAAACATTGATTGAGGGCTACCATACCCAGGTGGGCGTTCTGATTGCCGATAAATGGAGTCTGCCCAAACAAGTGGCAGAAGCGATCCAATATTATAGAGACTACGAGCATGCCACCGCCTTCCGCCAGGAATGCATGCTCACCTTTGTTGCAGATCGATTGGCAAGCCACCTCCTCACGCCTGAAGAAATGCCCGAAGATAGTCTTCGCGATCATCCGGTATTCGCAGAGTTGAACCTCTACCCTCAA
Source organism: Nitrospira sp. CG24B (assembly GCA_002869845.2). Classification (GTDB taxonomy): domain Bacteria; phylum Nitrospirota; class Nitrospiria; order Nitrospirales; family Nitrospiraceae; genus Nitrospira_D. The sequence continues at coordinate 260,926 of NEWS02000008.1, forward strand.
GACGTCGATAAACTCCTGATGACAAAAGATCAGGTATTAACCATTGTGAATGCGATGAACCTATGAGTACACCAAGCACCTATGACATCATTGTGATCGGAGCAGGCCCAGCGGGACAAAAAGCGGCGGTCCAGGGCGCCAAGGCCGGTAAACGGGTGGCCCTCATCGAACGAGAACGCGGGATTGGAGGCAGCTGTGTCTATCGTGGGACCATTCCAAGCAAAACATTACGAGAAAGCGCCCTCCATCTCGATCGACTCAAGCGGGCCGGTGAAGCATTCCAATTCAACCTCAAACCAGGTACGCAGATTGCCACCCTCATGAGCCGACTCGAACAGGTCGTTCAGGCCCATGATTCCTTCATGAGCCGGCAACTTCGACGCAACGGCATCTCCCTGCTGCATGGCCGTGCACACTTTCTCAATGAACATCTCGTCGAAATGCAAACCGTCGATGGAGCGCGTCAACAACTCACGGCCAAGACCATCGTTGTCGCCACAGGATCACGCCCCAGAAATCCCAAAGAAATTCCCGTTGACCATGAGCATATCGTCGACAGCGACTCACTCCTGTCCATGCTGTACCTACCGCAATCGCTGACGGTCATCGGTGGTGGGGTCATCGGTTGCGAGTATGCATCCATCTTTGCCTTGCTCGGGGTTGAGGTCACGCTGATCGACCGTGCACCCTATCCGCTCCAGTTCATGGATCGAGAACTCGTTGAACAGTTTGTGCAAGGTCTTGAGCATCACGGAGGTCGCTACTTGGGTGGGTGCCAGATTGCAGAAGTGCGGTGGGACAATGTCGCACATGTGGTCACAACCTTGCAGGATGGCACCGTCATCAAGAGTGAGAAAATGCTCGTCGCCCTTGGGCGACAAGCCAACATTGAAGATTTAGCTCTCTCTGCAGCTGATATCACGGTGTCGGATAAAGGACTGATTCCCATCAATCAATATTGCCAGACCAACATCGATCACATTTACGCAATCGGCGATATGGCCAGTGGACCCGCGCTCGCATCCAAAGCCATGGAACAAGGTCGACGTGCTGTCCGTCACGCCCTGAACCTCCCGATCGGTGATGCGGCGTCAACGATTCCGCTTGGCATCTATACGATTCCTGAAATGGCCAGTATCGGCCTTGATGAGAAGAGCGCGCGTGAGAGATACAAAGACCCGCTAATCGGACGGGCAAAGTTTGAAGAAATCGCACGTGCGCAGATATCGGGAGCCGGCTACGGCCTCCTTAAAATGGTAGCTGACCCGGACGGAGAGCGACTCCTTGGCGTACAAATCGTCGGAGATTCAGCTACGGAATTGGTCCATCTGGGACAATTGGCGCTTCAGGGCTCCGCAACAGTCGAATCTTTTATCGACAATATCTTTAACTTTCCGACCTATGCCGAAGCCTACCGTATCGCTGCACTCGATATTCTAGGGCAAGTCGCAAAACGTCGAACGGAAAAAGCTGCGTAGTGGTCGGTCTAGAATCAAACCCGGAGGTGGACTAAGCTTCGAAATTGAACGGGAAACCGCGCATCCTTCCGTTGTTTCATCGATTGACTCCCAAGATATGGTGGATTACGTGTTCTTGGTTATGCCGATCGAAACAATTCCACCACTGCGGCTCGAACAACCTATGCTGCTCGTCTGTTGCGCGGCGGAAAGCTGGTCCGTGCGAGTAGCTCCACAAATTCTTCTTCAGGCATAGGCCGACCAAATATATACCCCTGGACTTGATCGCACTCTTGTTGACGAAGTAGCTCCAACTGTTCCTCTGTTTCCACACCCTCTGCCAATACGGAAAGATTCATGCTGTGAGCAAGAGAGATGATTGCGCGAGTAATTGAGGCATTGGCCGCGTTGCGTGTCACACCCAGGACAAACGATTGGTCGATCTTGAGGATGTTTAGGGGAAACCGCTGCAAATGGCTCAACGAGGAATAGCCGGTCCCAAAATCATCAATCGACAGCCTGACGCCCATGGCCCTGAGCTCCTGCAACATGGTGATGGATTCTGTTAATTCCAACTCAAGGCATTCTGGATCAAGCTGGGTTTCCTGTAGTGCCCTCGTGATGGCGCTCGTCAACGAGGTCCCGTGAAAGAATGAATTGGATACGTTGACCGACACCCGAATGGGAGTGCGCCCCGCATCTTGCCATGCTTTGTTTTGTCGGCACGCCACGAACAACACTTCTTGGTCCAATTTCTGAATCATTCCTGTCTCAATCGCCACGGGAAAAAACTCGGCAGGCAACAACATTCCCCGATGAGGATGACGCCATCGAACCAAGGCTTCTGCACCCACGATCCGGTTGGTCCGAATTTCAACTTGTGGTTGGTAATACACGATGAACTCGTGACGTTCCAACGCTTTCCGCAAATCGTTTTCCATCTCGAGTCGCTCTGCCGCCAAAGCATTCATAGTTTTCGAATAGAACTGAAAATTGTTCCGACCCTCCTCTTTGACGTGATACATCGCGACATCCGAACTTTTTAGCAGAAGATCCACCGAATCTCCATCAGTAGGAAAGATCGCGATCCCTACACTGGCCGTTACGGAAATCTCATGCCCATCAATCAAGAACGACTTGGACAACGCTTCCAATATGCGACGCGCGACTGTCCCGGCATCCTGAGCATCTCGAATGTTGGTCAGCAACACGGTAAACTCATCTCCACCTAAGCGGGCGAGTTCGTGCGTTTCGCCCTGCTCCACCAACCGGCCAATTGAATCGCTATGCCGGACAGAATCCGCCAAACGGTCCGCTACCTGCTTTAAGAATAGATCGCCGACGTTATGGCCTAACGTATCGTTGATGACTTTGAATCGGTCCAAGTCAAGGAACAAGACCGCCAGAATCGTTTGGTAACGACGTGCATGGGTCAGCGCTTGCGTGACACGATCTTTGAATAAGACACGGTTCGGCAGCCCGGTCAGGCTGTCATAATAGGCTAATCGGTGGATTTCCCGTTCTGAGCGCTTTCGTTCGCTGATGTCCTTTGCTGTTCCCACAATCGTTAACGACTTCAGCTGATCATCGAATACCGCCTCAGCCTGTAAATTCATGGCAAACTCACCCCCGTTCGGCAGGATGATCCGATGATCGATATCACACGGCTTCCGCTCCTCAAGAATCGACTTCAGCGCGTGGTCGACACGATTGCGGTCCTCTTCATGGATCATCTTCAGAAAGGCTTCTTTCGTCCCTCCGAACTCTTGGAGCCGAATGCCCATTAACCGACAGAGTTCCGGCGACGCCGTAAAGCGATCCGTAGGGGGATGCCATTCCCAGTTACCGATCTTGGCGATCCGTTGCGCCAAACCAAGCCGCGCTTCGCTACGCAGCAGCGCGTTGAGCGTGATGCTTCCACGCAACATGTACCGCACTCGATGTCCTAGGATAGCCGCATGCATCGGTTTGGCGATGAAATCAGTCGCCCCGTGCTCGTACGCCCGGGCAATCGAATCGGCGTCGTCCAAGCCGGTCATGATCAAGATCGGCACACGGCTCCCCTCTGCCGACTCACGAAGTTTCGCGCAGGCAGAAAATCCATGCATGACCGGCATCACGACGTCCATCACAATCAGGTCCGGACGCCGAGAGGCAAACTGTTCGAGCGCCTGTGCGCCATTCGACGCTTCGCACACCTCGAACCCTACTTGTTCCAGCGCCTCACGGACGAATGTTCTGAAGAACTCTTCGTCATCGACGACCAAAATCAATGCGGAAGTGTTCTCGTGTTCTTCTTCCATGTCAGGATAGTTTTTCCTTACGGTTTTCAAAAATCCAGTACGGTCCAACCAAAAGATGGGCAGGGCTGGTCCGGATCACAACCACAAGCGGACTGCGTAGCCCCTTCACCGACAACCCCTCTATTGCTCGCCGAACGCAGTTATATTCCGCCTCCGTCTCAGTGAACGCAGCGGGGTCCATGACAAATCTCTCGAACAAGCCATCGCTTCGAGCCCTTTCATTCACCCAGCCAAAGTCACTGCACCGACCATCGCACTGCTCGACGCATGTGCCTAATTTTCATGGCTATTCTCACCTCTATCCAGAAGGCCAAACAGGGAATACCTATCGTTCCGGATGCATCTGAAACGACGATAGCAGTAATTTCTGATTGGTAAAGAATTGAATGAAAACCAGCGGCGACCTTGAGCGGATAGAGAAGGAGGGCTCGTATTCCCGCTAGGAAGGCTAGCGACTGAGCGCGCTCACACTGGTGCCTGTGAGCTATTGAAGGCCTCTTTTTGATGAGGATGGAGTTCGACTTGCTTCATGAAATGTTGCTGGTGAACCGAATCTGAACGGAAGGGCGGATTATCCTTTGATGTTCCCGATCGGTCGTAGTTCCGCCACTTTCTTGGTGATGCCTGCTCGATCGACGGTCTCGACCACCTCGGATATGTCTTTGTACGCGAACCCCGCCTCCTCGGCCAGACCCGACATGGAAACGGCCTTCACAAGAATGCCTCGCTGTTTCATGTGCTTCTGGACCTGCTCGCCCCTAATGGTTTTCTTTGCCTGCGCGCGTGACATCGTACGCCCCGACCCATGCATCGTCGACGCAAAGGTGTCACGCATCGCGCCTTGCGTTCCGGCCAACAGATAGGACCCAGTTTCCATGGAGCCACCGCAAATGACCGGTTGACCAGTCGTCCGATACCGTGGCGTGAGATCAGAGCTCCCCGGCCCTAATGCTCTCGTTGATCCTTTCCGATGGACCACCAGATCGCCTTCCGGATATCGCTCGACTTTGGCGATGTTGTGCGCCACGTCATAGACCAGCTCCATCCCCAGTTCCTCAGCAGATCGGCCCAATACGGCAGAAAAGGCTTCGCGAATCTGATGCGTAATCACTTGGCGATTGGCGAAGGCGGTGTTGGCCGCGCAGTTCATTGCCGAAAAATAGTCCTGCCCTTCGACTGATGCAAACGGGGCGCAGGCGAGTTGCTGGTCTTTCACGGAAATCCCATATCGCCGCATCGCTTTTTCAAATACTTTGAGATAGTCACTCGCGACCTGATGACCGAACCCGCGCGATCCGCAGTGGACCATCACGACTATCTGATTCTGACCAGTGATTCCCCAGGCTGAGGCTGTTTCTTGATCAAAAACACGATCGGTTGAGACCACCTGCACCTCAAGATAGTGGTTCCCAGACCCCAATGTTCCAAGCTGATTCATCCCACGATTTCTCGCCTGATCGCTGACTGTTGACGGATCAACTCCCGCAATACATCCTCCTTCTTCAATGGCCTCAAGATCGCGATGCCACCCAAACCCTCGGTCAATACACCACCGAGCCCCACGAGTCATCACATCATCGAATGCCGCATGATCTAAGCGCACAAACCCGCTTGCCCCAACTCCAGCAGGTACTCTCCGAAACAATTCCGTCATCAGCTGCTCTAGATGCGGTTGCACATCCTCCCGGGTCAGATTCGTTCTGATAAGCCGCATGCCGCAATTCACGTCATACCCAACACCGCCAGGCGAGATGATCCCGGTACGGACATCAAAGGCGGCAACGCCTCCAATGGGGAAACCGTAGCCCCAATGTCCATCCGGCATGCATAAGGCATAGCGCCTGACTCCAGGAAGACAGGCCACATTCGTGACCTGCTCAAACACCCCAGCATCCATCGATCGGAGAATCGTCGGTGTCGCATAAATCCGCGCGGGTACCAGCATGCCGGACTTCTCGGTCATGGGGATCTCCCACACCTCGTCGGTGATCCGATTGACCCGCATCTCGGTATTCAGCTTCATACGTCCAACACCACCCTCACTGTCCATCGGCCTCCATTTTGGCTCAACTGATAGAGATGCTTGGTGACTCCCTTCACATCGGCCCTCAATGTCTGAGCTGAGCCATTCACCGGCTCTCCGTACAATACCCCCGTCAGGTTCCAGCAGCCGTGGTCCTGGCGAGTCAGCGTGAGTTCCGATCGACTGAATACGACCCCGGCTGCATCCTTCCAGTACACGAGATCCGAGAGCCAATCGAACAAGAGTTCAGCAGGATCCTCATCTGTTCGTTCAATCGCTTTTCGCCAAGTGGACCCCACTGTTGTCGGATCAGCCAAGGCTTCGATAACCGCACATGTCGCCCCATGGAAAAGTTCCTGCAGCGAATCGCCGGAGGCGTCGAACGCCAGATCAGCTATGGCGACGTCGTCCAGAAAGTGAAATGCGTGGGACATCCCTGTGCCAAAGCGGAGTGCACACCCGATGGAAAAACGCGGAGATGAGGAGCCTGGTCCAAACTGCTGTCTATCAGAGCTCAAAGATTTTGGGGAAATTGGTGAGGTTCCGGCAGCCGTCCTTGGTGACGAGCACCATGTCTTCAATTCGGACTGCCCCTAATCCAGGATAATACAGCCCTGGTTCAACCGTGACGACGTGGCCCTCTAGGAGGAGTGACCCAGTTCGACTGATCCGTGGCGCTTCGTGAATATCGAGCCCCACTCCATGTCCGGTCCCATGAAAATACCCTTGCATACGTCCATTCACCAAACCGGTCTTGTATCCGGCCTTTTCAAAACGCGCGCAGATGCCCTGATGGATCTTCATGCCATCCGCGCCATCCTTAATCTTGTCGATGGCGTCTTCCTGGGCATCCTTCACGGCGCTATACAGCCGTTTGAGTTCCTGGCTCACCTTTCCGCGGATCACCGTGCGCGACATGTCGGCAAAGTAGCGACTCGTGGCCGACCGAGGGAAGACGTCAAAAATAATGCTGCGATGAGCCGGCAACGATCCACTTCCCTCATTGTGCGGATCACAGGCCTGCTCTCCCCCTGCCACAATCGTATGCTGGGCGATACAGTCCCGCTCCATGAGCTTCACGTTGACAAACTTTTTGATCCGTTCCGAGGTCACCACCTCGCCATCGAGCCAGAGTTGCTCGTCCTTGATCTCGGCCCGGCGTAACAGCGCGTGGGCTGCGGCCACGGCTTCTTCCGTGGCCCGCTGCGCGGCTTCGATATGACCTACTTCTTCCGCCGTCTTCAGCACACGCTGTTCATAAAACGGGTCTCGCTTTGGTTTGAGACTGTATCCTCGCTCTTGTAATCGCGCGGCATGGATCACCGGGAAATTCGCCGGCACCGAAAGACGGCGGATCTTGGACTCTTTCAACACCACATGAACGATATCGACTGCCGCCGGGTCTTTGATTCCCTGTTTCTTCGCCTTCTGTTCAATTTCTGAGTAGGACAAGACTCGATCCACTGAGGCTTGGGTCCTGGCACGGTCCATTTCCAGATCGCTCATGACCATCAACCGCTCACCTTTGATTTCCAGATAGATGAACGGGTCTGGCGCCATGAAGCGTGTGGCATAGTACAGATTCGAGTCATGCTCGCTGGCGGCAATAAACAGTGTGGCAAATTCTGGTTGGGACATGGTAGCGCGTTTCATATGTATGCTAGTGGGACAGCGGAGTTGAATGGAAACCCGTGGGGTGACAACACCTTAACTTGGGTGATGCTAGCATGGGGACGTGGGTCGGTCAAGAATAGTAGCCGGTCAAGAACCAAGGCCCTCACGGCACAGCGGGAGCCGGCGATGAGGTCATATCTCTCGGTCGCACTCCAGACTCTTCATCCGGCGTCACCAAATCCATCGGCAGGGTCAGCGTGTTCGTTAGAACATCGACGGCCAGTTGGGCCAACCCCGAGAGACCGGACGCAAAGGACTTCACCGGTAAATAGGTGACCTCAGGATCTTCCAGCGCTCCCTTCGCAGTGAACATCGCCGTGGCGATGCCCTTGCGGTCCCCCGCAACGATTCGCCCAAAGAGCGGAATCGTCTTAAGGAATTGTGAGTATGACCCGAACGGACTCACGGCGACGGCCAGATCCAGCTGGTCTGTCGGCAAGTCGTAATTCCCGGCAGCTGTAATTTTTAGAATTGGGCTGTCGATGATCAGATTTTCCGTCTGAAACATTCCATCTTGAATGGCCACGGTGGAAGAAATTCTGTTGTATGGCAGCCCCTCCTTTTCAAGATCGACCTTCCCCTGCAACACAGCCGGGAGATTTAACAGACTAATGATCTTCCAGACTGCCCGCTCGTTCGTTTTCAGGATGCGACCATTTTCCAACAACAACTCGACTTTGCCGTTCAATGAAGGATAGACCCCATGCGGGTTGCGCCCATGCCCGCGAAGAACGCCGCTGAAGCGAATCTCTCCCGATGCGCTATGGACCTGCGCTTTGGTCAGCCGCAACAGGTCTTCAAATTCTACTCCGGTCGCCCTGAATGACAGATCAAAATCAGCCGGCGCGTTGGGGGGAAGTTGCACGACGAGCCGTCCGGCCACGTATCCATGGGTGGACTCTCCGGAAAGACGATCGATATCAAGCATTCCGTCCTGAATATTGATTCGAGCGGCAAGCGAACCAACTTTTAGATGCTTGTATCGCCCACGCGCCACGGCCACAGCCATGGTGACGTGGCTGGTCGCCGCCACCGTTTCAAGAAACTCCCGGATCGGAGTCCGTTCCCCCTTTGGAATCACCAGGCTCAAATCCAATTGGTTGGACTCGATCTTGCCGGTAATAATCGGCTTCGCCATCCAATTTCGAACCGTGGCCTCTATGGCGACGTCACTCCCTTGAATCTTAAACGACAGTTGCTTGAATTCGACCTCGTTGCGGGCAACCTTTACGCGGGCATAGAAATCTTGCAGATGCCCATCAATCCCTTTCACCAACATCAGCCCGTTCGTCAGCCCCATCCATCCCGTCACCCGCCAGGTCTTCCAATCAGGCTCCTTTCCTTTGACATCAAGCGAGACTTCGATATTGCCCGCTTCAAGCCCACTTTTGGCTAGCCATTCGGGAAGACTGGGTACCGATAACGTACCGGTCGCCACGGCCATATCGATCAGAAAGCCATTCCCGAACTGCATGGTTCCCTTAGCTGGAATGATCGCCGAGGGTAAAACCAGCGCGACGCGATGCAACTTGATGCTGCTAGACTGAGGCATCACCCCTTCAAACTCCACAGTGGCATGAGGACCGACGGGTTTCGCAATGACCCCAAACGCGACTTTGGCCTCATCCAACACAACGGAGCCTTGGATATGCGGTCTCGCCGTCGAACCAGAGACTGCAATCGTTGAGCTGACCACCCCCTCGAATGCACTCCGTTCAATCACCGAGGAATGAAACAGCCGAACCATCTGCGCCGCATCGCCGCGCGTACGAATAACAACATCCTGATACTGGCTTTGGGGTCCTCCCGTCACCGTACCGTGAACCTGCACGGCGGTTCCCCCAAGATGTCCGGTCACTTGATCGAACTGTGTGGCTCCATCAGCCAAGACAAATCTACCCTGCATCCCGGTCACACGCTCCGGGACATTCACATGGGTAAAACTACCTTGACGAACGGTGATCTCCCCACCGGCAAACGTGATCCCACCAGGCTGATTCAACGGTCCCACGAGGCGAAATGTGGATTGCGCCGTCCCTTCAGCGTCGCGGATACCCGCAAGCAACTGCGTCACTCGCTCCGCTTTCACGGTCCTCGCCAGAAACTCAACGAGCCGCGCTGCCGCCATCTCTCCCGTAATCTCCAATTCCAGCCACGGGCCTGCGTCGAGAAACGACACCTCCGCCTTTCCACCCGTAATCTGCATCGCCCCATACATGCCAGTGACCTTCGCAATGCGAACACGCCCAGTCTCGACCACCACCACCGCCGCGAGGTCTTTTGCGGCGATCCGATCATTACCGATCAAGCCGCGACCTTCGCTAACATGAAACTCTCCGATCGTCGAAAGTTGAGGACCCCTCGTGGCAGACCCGGTGAGCGTGGCATCCACCACTTGCACCTTCCCGTCGATCTGGCGATCAGCCAGCAGCGCTGGAAGCTGCGGATGGATCCAGTCAGGTGGAATGGTTTTCAGGAGCTGAGGAAGGGCAACCAGAGAACTGCTGAACGTGACGGCAAACGTCGGTTGAGGAGTCAGTAGGCCGGCCAGATTGGCCTTTCCTCTCAGTGTGATGTTATTCAACTGCGCAGTCATGTCTGACAGAACCATGTCATATCCAGACACACCCGGCATTACGCGAACGGTACTCTTGAGGTTCAACGCTCCTTGAAGATGCGCAGAAACCGGCCTGGGGCCAAGAAAGTCAGCCGCGTCCCGGATGTTGAGATCAGCGGCGTCGATCTGTCCTTCAAACTGAAATCCTATGGCCGATTCAGCGACCTCTTCACCAGACAACGACACCGAGGGCTCTGCTCGTTTCATCACACCGTCCAGTGACACTGCCGATACGCCTGATTCTCCTTGATGAGCTGCTGACACATGGACTTCGGCGAACCCACGATCAGGCCGAACCAGCAACCTACACTCGACATGCTCCGCCTTGAGAGACCGAATGCCATCAGGTCTGGCGGCATCAATAACCGTGACCGTTCCGTTGACAAGCGTCGCCTCTTTGATCATGAGTGTCCGCGCCATCATATCCATCGTGTGCTGGTCGACATCCACCGGCCCGTTCAACTCATCGGAGATATTCCATCGACCGCGTTCGTTCCGCCGAAGCGTCAGCGTTGGCTCTTCGATCAACAATCGCTTGCCGACAACTTGCTTTTTGAGGAGTGGCAGGAGGCGTAAGACCAAATCAATACGCTTAGCCGTCAGGACTACCTGCTCTGATTGAGGATCATGAATCTTGACCTCGGTGAGTTCCACGCGAATACTCGGGAAGATCACAAACTTGACGCGATGCACGTCGATCTTTCTACCCAGACTCTCCTCGAGCTGTTCCAAGACAAAATCTTTGAGATAGTCTTGGCCGGTCAGCTCCCTCGAAAATGAGAGAAACGCTACGGCCAACACCGCGAAAGCGAGTACAATCACAAGCGCAAGCCGAAGACGGAACACACCACCCCCTTCAGATTACGGACAAGTCCTTATCGGTATCTTACCGGATCAATCATTCAAAATCCATGAAGTCAGCGTTCTATAAGGGATTTCTCCACTCAGATTTCATCGTTCCAGGACACCATACGTCCGATCGCCATCCAGACTTAAGACGGAAAAGATCCTCCGAGGTAAACACCACTTTTTGAGATCGGATCAAGAGTGAGGTCTGATTTTAGCTTACGTGGCCTTCCGACAGTTGACAGCGACCAGACATTAGAACTACACATCTCTTATGGCGACTCATTCTCATGCAGGACAACCAGCGCCGGCCTCAATTCTCGTGGATGTGGGAAAACTCCTCTCTGCCTATTCGACCGAGACACCTGACCCATCTGTTCGGGAACAACGCGTGTCATTTGGTACATCAGGGCATCGTGGCTCTTCGTTCAAACGAAGCTTCAATGAAAACCATATCGTGGCGATCACTCAGGCCGTTTGCGAATACCGGGCTGCGCAGCACACGACGGGGCCGCTGTATTTAGGGAAAGACACGCATGCACTGTCGGGGCCGGCATGTGCAACCGCCCTTGAAATCCTTTCGGCCAATGGTGTTGAGGTCATGATCGACAAAGACGAGGGCTTCACCCCGACCCCCGCCATCTCTCATGCCATCCTCACCTACAACCGAGGCCGAACATCCGGTCTGGCCGATGGCATCATCATCACGCCATCGCACAATCCTCCGGAAGACGGTGGTATCAAGTACAACCCGCCGAGCGGTGGCCCAGCTGATACACAGATTACAAAGTGGATCGAGGATCGAGCCAATGCCCTTCTAGCCGCCAACCTCCGCGGAGTGACACGTCTTCCGATTGAACAGGCCCGACGGGCATCAACCACACATCAGCACGACTATATCGGGGCCTACGTGAACGATCTGAGCAACGTGGTGGATATGGATACCATCAAAGCCGCAGGACTCAAGCTTGGGATCGACCCGCTCGGCGGGTCCGGTGTGGCCTACTGGCAACCAATTATTGAACGTTATGGGCTCAATGTTGAGATTGTGAATCCAGCCGTCGATCCAACCTTTCGCTTCATGCCGTTGGATTGGGACGGCAAAATCCGCATGGACTGTTCGTCTCCCTACGCCATGGCGAACCTGATCGCCTTAAAAGATCGCTTCGACGTGGCATTTGGCAATGATGCCGACAATGATCGGCACGGCATCGTCACTCGTTCAGGCTTGATGAATCCGAACCATTACCTGGCCGTCTCGATTGCCTACCTCTTTGCCAGTCGCCCCGGTTGGAAATCCTACGCCGGAATTGGCAAGACTTTAGTCAGCAGCAGCTTGATCGACCGAGTCGCGGCTAGGCTGAAACAGAAACTGGTGGAAGTGCCGGTTGGCTTCAAGTGGTTCGTCAGCGGTTTGCTCGATGGCTCGCTTGGCTTTGGCGGAGAGGAAAGCGCCGGTGCCTCGTTCCTCCGACGTGATGGAACAGTCTGGTCGACTGATAAGGACGGCATCATCATGGACCTGCTGGCTGCCGAAATGATGGCCAAGACCGGCCTTGATCCATCAGAGTTGTACCGAGCCCTCACGAACGAACTGGGCGAGCCGGTGTATGAACGGATCGATGCGCCTGCCACACCAGAGCAGAAAACTATTCTCTCTAAACTTTCGCCTGAGCAAGTGAAGGCCACGGAACTGGCTGGCGACAAGATCGTGGTAATGCTCACCAAGGCGCCAGGCAACGGCGCGGCTATCGGTGGCTTGAAAGTCGTGACGGGAAACGGCTGGTTCGCCGCCAGGCCGTCAGGAACTGAAGATGTGTACAAGCTCTATGCGGAGAGCTTTAAGGGGCACACGCATCTGAAGCAGATACAAGAGGAAGCGCAGGCACTGATTGCCAAGGCCCTGGCGTCAGCCAAGTGAGAAGCCAGCTATGTTTCAGCTGGGGAATACCGCAGCCCTGATCTGGAGTATCATCTTCGGATCGATCGGTACCGGTTTCGCCATCTATGGCAAAAGACAAAAGGCCATTGTCCCGTTGTGCATTGGAGTGGCCCTCTGCATCTTTCCCTACTTTATCGAGAACGTCTACGTGCTCGTCTTTGTCGGAGTGGTGTTGATGGCGATTCCGTATTTTGTGCGGGTATGAGACCAACATGATTCCTCATTTGTAACATGAATATTTCGCCTCTTCTTCGCTGGCCTCTTCCAAAACATGATTATTGGTCCACACCGTTTGCAGAATCGCTGCTTCGTCATTTGGCTCTTTCTCCTGGAATACGCATCCTTGATATCGCCTCGGGCCACGGCATCCCGGCCTTCTATCTTGCTGAGCAGATTGGTCCAACCGGAGAAGTACTGGCCATCGATGTGAGTGCCGGTCAAGTTGCTCGTGCAAGAGCCATTCAAGGTAGGCAATTACCATGGCTCCGCTTCGAATGTATGGACATGCGCTCCCTGCCTCCTGCTCTGCCGGCTTTTGACCGCATCACAGGCAATCTCTCCGTCATGTTCTTTCGCCCCAATCGGTTTGAAGCAGTGCGCGGACTCGTCGAACGACTTAATCCAGGAGGTCAGCTCGTCCTGACCTTTCCTTCCTATGGCACGTTTGATTCACTGTGGCAGCGAGTGGATCAGGCGATGATCCAACAAGGGCTGATCAAGGAACGAGAGCGATTCCAGGACTATCTGAAGGAACGTCCGTCAGTGCAAGATGGACGGGACTGGCTGGAAGCACTCGGTCTTGAACGGGTTGAGGCCATGGAGTATCCGCTTGAAGTGGCGACTGGCCCTGGTCATGAGTTTCTCCATCACCCGCTGCTGCGTGGCGGCTTTCTCGATGACGTGTATGAATGTTTTGAGGATCAGCGCCTCGCAGAGGAGTTCATGACCGACAGCGCTCAAGACATTACCCAATTCACCCCGCTGATCGCCCAGCGTTGTGTACTTTCAGGATGGAAACAAACCTCAGATTAAGAAGCTTGCTTCTCCGCATGATACGAACTTCTGACCAGCGGCCCTGATTCCACATGGCTGAAGCCCATGGCCAACCCCTCTTCTTTTAGTAGTGCAAATTCGGAAGGGTCATAGAACCGGGCAACGGGCAGGTGCTCTCTCGTCGGCTGGAGATATTGGCCGATAGTGACGATGTCGCAATTGACTGCCCGAAGATCACGCATCACGTCACGCGCTTCGTCGAGTGTCTCCCCCATGCCAAGAATCAAACCGGACTTCGTTTTCATCCCTTGCTGCTTCGCCCTCGCAAGGAGGTCGATCGACCGCTGATATTTCCCCTGCGGGCGAATCGATGGGAAGAGCCGCCTTACTGTTTCAATGTTGTGATTCAGAATCTCCGGCCTTTCCGCACAGACCGTTGCCAGTGCCTCTTCGTTGCCTTCAAAATCTGGGATCAACACTTCGATCGTGCAAGTCGGGTTCAGCCGTCTGGTCTGTCTGATCGTGCCGGCAAAGGCTGAAGCTCCGCCATCAGGCAATTCGTCACGATTCACTGATGTGATCACGGCATGTCGCAGACCAAGAGCCCGCACCGCTTCCGCGACACGACCTGGCTCCTTCTCATCTACTGCAAGCGGCCTTCCTGTCTCTACTGAACAGTAGTGACACCGCCTGGTGCAGATATCGCCAAGGATCAAAAACGTTGCAGTCCGGGCGTTCCAACATTCCCACCGGTTCGGACAACGAGCCTCTTCGCAGATCGTGTGGAGCTTGAGCCGCTCCATGGTTTGCTTGATGTCGAGGTAATCAGGTCCAGTACTCGCGCGGACCTTAAACCAGGATGGGAGCCGAGGTCGGTCGATGCTTGATGGCTGATGGCTAATGGATGCTGAAGAGCGGAGTTGGTCCAACGGGACAAAACTCATGATCGCTCTCCATCCCCAGAGCGTGGCCTGAACCAATTCTTCATTTTGTTAAAGAATCCAGACTGCGCCGGCTCAGCTTGTGGAGGATCCGGATATTCCACCCACAGTTCCTGTGAACCCAGATAGATCCCGTCGCGAAAACTCCTTTGGGTTTTGAGCTGCCGGTAACCCTGACGATGCAACGTCTGGATCAAGATGGTGAGTGCCTCATCCTGGGTCGGATGAATCTCCGTCGTGACGCGGACAGTCTCATACCGTAACAACGCTCGATAGCCTTCCCCTACACGTTCAAACTCAACCGGCCTGCTGAATCCCCGTTCCCGGTTGTCCAACCCGGCGAGCTGATGTTTATCGAGCCCTCCTCCATCCATCATTCATGCTAAGGCTCGATACACGGCAACCAAGTCACTCAACGCAATGGTCTTGTTCTTGAGTATGGCCCGTTCCGCTTGAATCATTTCTCGATTCTTGGGATCGACCGCACTGGATGTGAGACAGGAGGCGCCAAGCGCCAGAATTCGGTCACACTCGTCGGCGAGCTTTCTCTTCACAACGGGATTCACCGACAAAATCTCCATGAGCTGGCGTCGCGTGTCATCAAGATGCCCCTGGAGTTCGGAATCCGGATAGCTCTTCCGAGCTGCTTCATCGAAACAACGATCGAGGTACTGAGTCAAAAAGACGTAGAGGCGCACGAGCGCGGCCGCGATATCCGTTTGATCGTTCGTAGAGACAGGCATACGTTCTCCCTCCGTCTGAGGTAACGGCTGATAGCTAGAGCATGACTTCAGACATCCAGCAATACCTTCACATCGTTGCCTTCGATTTTTACTTGATAGGCTTCCACCTTCGAGGATGGGTTATTCATGCACGAGCCGGTCGTCACATCGAACCGCCAGCCATGCCACGGACAGGTGACGATGTTGCCTTCCAACTCTCCCTCGCCCAATGGCCCCTCCCGATGGCAACAGGTGTTGTTGATCGCATGGATCGTCCCATCCACATTGAATACGGCCAGGGTCTTCCCATTGGCTTCTGCCACAATCCCATGCCCTCGCTGTACATCTGTTAGGGCTGCAACACGCACGAACTCCTCCATGCCTTCCCTCCCATATGAAACCGCTCAATTGGTACTAAACGGCTGCTTGATCTTCTTAAGTAAACTATCGACTGACAGGCCAGTTTTCTCAGCACCACCGAGTGCTCCCATAATCTTCTTGGCAATATCCCGAAACGCCTCAGCCTGAGGGGATGCCGGATCGGCCACGACGATGGGATGGCCGGTATCGCCCCCATCTCGAATGGCCGGATCAATCGGGATCCGGCCAAGAAATGGCAGATCAAGCTTGGCTGCTGCCCGCTCGCCCCCACCATAGGAGAAAATCTCCGTCCGCTCACCACAGTGGCCACACACAAAGTGGCTCATATTCTCGATAATGCCCAGAAGCGGAACATTGACTTTTTGAAACATCGCCATGCCTTTGCGAACATCGTAGAGCGCAACTTCTTGAGGCGTGGTCACGGTGATCGCCCCAGCTAACGGAACCATTTGCGACAAGGAGAGCTGCACATCACCGGTGCCTGGCGGTAGATCGATCAGCAGGTAATCCAACTCACCCCAGAGCACATCTCGGAAAAAAGCTTGCAGGTATTGATGGACCATCGGACCACGCCAGACCAGCGCGGTTTCTTCCGGCACGAGGAACGCCATGGAAATTAATTTTACCCCATAGTTCTCAACGGGAATGATTTTGCCGTCCTTCTGTTCAGGGCCGGTGGTACACCCCATCATCATCGGGATATTAGGACCGTAGAGATCCGCGTCCAGGAGACCGACCTTCGCACCGGCCAGCGCCAAAGCACAAGCCAGATTCGACGACACGGTGGACTTACCGACTCCACCCTTTCCACTGCTGATCGCAACGACATGTTTGACACCAGGAATCAAATTATCTTTTCCCTGGGATTGCTGCGTCCCATGGGCATGTTCATCAGCCATAGCGAGTCTCCAGTTCAGGTATGTTCGATCGCATCGTTCAGCAATGACGCCCCTCATCGAAGCGCCATCACGCGTGATCCCATCATCATAAGGGATGCACCACATGAAATGAAATGGGTCGGTCGGGCTATCGTCCATGCGCCGACTGGGGCAGCAAAGAACGATGACCGCTAGTCGTCTGGGATGTATACTGAAACCAAACAGCGTCATTCTTTTCAGGACGATCGATGACCACCTCACCTTCTCTTGAGCCAGCCATCCTCCGCATCGGAGAACAGCTTGCGCAGCTGTCGGCAGGCCTTTCGCCCTCCATCTTTGATAGCCGCTGGTGGTCCCATTCGGCCATCAATTTGGCGATGAAGGATGCGTCGTTTAAGACCCGGTTGTTCCACTTCATCGATGTCCTTCCGGTCATTCAGGACGATGAACGAGTGGTCTCGCTTGCCGAAGAATACTTCGGCCGTGAGAGCAGCGAGTTGTTCGGACTTCGGTGGGGATTGAAGGCCCTGGCCTCAACAAGCGTAGGTGCCCGCCTCACCGGTAAGTCGATCAGAAAACAGATCGAACAGATGGCCAAAACGTTCATTGTCGGTGCGTCAGTTGAAGAAGCGGTTCCGGCCTTGTCACAGTTATGGGCAGACGGACGAGCCTGGTCTGTCGATCTGTTGGGCGAGGCCACTATCAGCGAGCAGGAAGCTGATCGCTATCGTGACCAGTGTCTGAACGCCTTAGTCGAACTGGGACACGCCACGAAGACCTGGTCTTCCAATCACTTGCTCGAACGAGATCACCTGGGGCCCATTCCGCGCGTGCACCTCTCGCTCAAGATTTCGGCTCTCTCCTCTCGGCTGGACCCGATTGATCCCGATGGAAGTTACGAGTCGGTCGCCACACGTCTCCGTCCACTGGTGGACCTTGCGCAGTCGCTGCCAGCCGGATTGATTTTCGATATGGAGCAGGCGGAGACCAAAGACCTGATCCTGCATATCTTCAAGCAACTCTTCGCAGAGCCGGCCTATCGATCCTATCCCTATGCTGGACTCGCGCTGCAGGCCTATCACCGAGAAACCGAACGAGATGTACAGGATCTAGTAGTCTGGACGCGAATACGTCAGGCGCCAATCACGATCCGACTGGTCAAGGGAGCGTACTGGGATTCGGACACTGTCCGATATCGGCAAGCAGGCTGGCCACCTCCGCTTTTTGGCCATAAGGCAGAGACCGACATTCAGTACGAGCGATTGATTCCAGTGCTGTTTGAACACGCCGATCTCATCCGACCCGCGTTCGGCACGCACAATCTTCGCACGTTAGCTGCCATCGAAGCCCATGCGGAAGCACGGGGCCTGGCCCCTGATGCGCGCGAGTACCAAATGATCTTCGGCATGGCGGAGCCGTTCCAGCAAGCCATGGTCAAATTGGGCCGTCGTGTCCGCCTGTACAGTCCTGTGGGTCGGCTGCTCCCCGGTATGGCCTATCTGGTGCGGCGACTCTTGGAAAATACGTCGAACGAATCGTTTCTTCAGAAAGAGTATGTCCAGTCCCAACCATTGGCCCAGCTCCTTGCTCCCCCGACAGGGCCGCCCCAACTCCAACGCACAACAACGAATGGCGAGAAAAGTTTTAGCAACGAACCGCACGGCGATTTTTCACAGGCGGCGGTGAGGAAGGCCATGCAGGCAAGTATTGAATCGGTTCAATCTCAATTGGGCCGAGAATGGCACGGTCGAGCATCAGATACCAGACTGACCGGCCCATGGCTGGAATCCCGCAATCCTTGTCGACCAACTGAAGTCGTGGCCCGGGTGCAGAGCGCAGCGGTATCCGATCTGGACCGAGCTATCGAACAGGCACTCCAACAATGGGACCCTTGGCGGCAGAAAGCTCCGCAAGCGCGATCTGAGATCCTGCGGCAGGCAGCGTTGGAGATGAGCCGCCGTCGCTACGAGCTTGCGGCCTGGGAGATCTTCGAAGTTGGCAAGCCTTGGCGCGATGCCGACGCTGATGTCGCTGAAGCCATTGACTTCCTCCGTTACTACGCAGATGAGATGGACCGTCTGGCCAGACCTGTACGATTAGGCAACCATCCGGGAGAGATCAACCAGCGCACCTATGCGCCGCGCGGTGTGACCGTCGTCATCGCGCCATGGAACTTTCCACTCGCTATCCCCGCCGGAATGGTGTCTGCGGCACTTGTGACCGGCAATCCAGTTCTATTCAAACCATCGGACCGCTCGCCCGGTTTAGGAACGCTGCTCACTGACATCTTCATCGAGGCCGGTGTACCGGCTGGATGCTTGACCTGCCTCCCGGGTGGGCCGGAGGTCGGTCAAACACTCATCGCACATCCCCAGGTCGTAACAATCGCGTTTACTGGATCGAAGACCGTGGGACTCCACATCTTGGCCGAGGCAGCCCGCGTTGGTCCAGGACAGCCTATGGTCAAGCGGGTGATTGCCGAGATGGGTGGGAAGAATGCCATCATTGTCGATGAGACCGCGGATCTCGATGAGGCGATTGCCGGCGTCGTCGCATCGTTCACCGGCTACGCGGGACAGAAATGCTCGGCTTGCTCACGAGTCATCGTCCATCGCACCATCTACGACTCCTTCGTGTCCCGCCTGCGTGAGGCCGTGCTGAGCTTGGAGATCGGCAATCCCATGCACCCGTCCACTAGGGTTGGGCCGGTGATCGACGCCCGAGCCCAAGCGACCATCCAACGCTACATTTCACTCGGCCTCGAAGAAGGCCAGCTCCTCGTGCAGCGCACCGTAGATCAGAATGGATATTTTGTCGGACCGACGGTGTTTGTAGATATCCAACCGCATCACCGTGTGGCCCAGGAGGAAATCTTTGGACCGGTGTTGGCCGTCATGAAAGCTGACAGTTTTGCCGATGCGATCCGCGTGGCCAACGAAACCGAGTATGCGTTGACCGGAGGGGTCTATGCCAGGAGTCCTGCCAATCTTGCGATGGCCCGCGAGCAGTTCGACGTAGGGAATCTGTACCTGAACCGACCGATCACCGGCGCCCTCGTCGCTCGTCAACCATTCGGTGGGCACCGCTTCTCAGGGGTAGGTGCGAAGGCGGGCGGGGAAGACTATCTGGCTCAATTCATGATCACGAGAGTCATCAGCGAGAACACCCTTCGCCGGGGATTCGAATCGACTCAATGAGGCCTTTGCCGCTTTGATGTCGTGTTCTTCAAGTTCTTCCGTGATTTCCGTCACGACGCCTCGGTCCTCCTTGACCGCAGATAATTCTTGACGCTCCACATACTTCACCAATCCGATCCCTTTGGCAAACCAGGCCGTCATCACATCGATACCGGAAACGGTCCGACGGCTCCCCGACAAATGAATCTTCATGTTCATCCGCGCTTCCACCTTCACCGCATCCGGAAAGGTCCCTGCCGGAACTGTGACGGCTTCGCGGCCCATCACCTTACTCCATCCCTGCGTATCGACCTTTTCATCTGTTCCGTCTCGATCCATATCGGTTCCGAAGTCGATGCCCGTACGATCAAACTGCTGAAATGAAGACGGTACGATTAAGGGAAATCGGAAAATCTGGTAGGGAGTGATCTGTTTTTCTAGCGGTGTCCCTGGCTCCGATCCGTAATAGACGATGCCAGCTTGGTCTCGACGATAGTAACTGTCCGATGGGCCATGATTCCCCGGGTTCGTGTCATGGAACACAGTCACGGTGACGCCTTTGATGGCCTTGGTTTCCGTGGCGGTCGAGACATTCGTGAAAAACTTCAGTTCGATCGTCTGGAGCGGCCCTTCATTGATGTGGCCACGATAGGTCCAGCGACTTCCGATCGTATCAGGGAAATACTCGTCAGACTTTGTCATCGTGAGAGGCTCTTCCGCCCCGCACACCCCAGACCATGCCACTAGACCAAACAGCACGCAGGCTCCCACACTCAAGACCGATCGCATAGTCACTCCAGGTTTCATCATTTCATTGCACTACCGAAACGTGATTTTCACGGTACCATAGGCATCACAACAGCAGCAAGCCGATCGGCGCTGTATGAAGTCCTGCGCATCGCTTGCCTTCGTGCATCGCTCCTCGCATAATTCATCGCCATGCCGTCCCCGATTAAACCAACACCCTCCGTCCTCGTCACCGGAGCCTCTGGCGGAATTGGTCGTGCGATCAGTCAGGCCTTTGGGAAGATCGGGTGGTACGTGGGCGTGCATTACTACCAAGACCAACCGGCAGCGCACACGACCTTGGAGCTGGTTGTCAATGCCGGTGGGAGCGGCGATCTCTATCATGCAGACGTTCGAGAGGCTGAATCTGTTCGACGCATGGTCGACAGCTTCTCCTCCTGCGCCTCCGGCCCATTAGCATTGGTCTGCAATGCCGGAATCGGACAAAGCGAATTGCTTGTGCGCCATGCGGACGAGATCTGGGATAACGTCATCGCCACGAATCTCACAGGTACATTTCACTGCCTGCGAGCCATGGCGCCTTCCCTACTCGCTCGTGGAGCAGGCTCCATCATTGTGATTGGTTCCCACACGGGATTCCACGGAGCGACCGGCCAGAGTGCCTATGCGACATCAAAGGCCGGACTAATCGGGCTCGTCAGAACGGCCGCGCTAGAATGGGGACCGCAAAACATTCGGGTCAATCTGGTGCTGCCTGGATGGCAGAACACACACCTGACTGAGGGGATCTTTCCGGAAGGAACAGGATGGGCCGACCATGCCTTGCAGCATCCACCGGCGATTGAAGAAGTTGTCAGGACGATCGTACACTTAGCGCAACTCAAGGACATATCGGGACAGGTATGGAGCTGCGACAGCAGACATCTTTGAGCGAGGCATCGCACCTCTTACCGTCAGCTGTTGGAGATTGTTCATGAGATATGGAGTCTTCATAACCGGTACAGATACGGGCGTTGGGAAGACATTGGTAACCGGCGCACTCGCTCTTCATCTCAAAAAGCATGGTCTTGCGGTTGGAGTAATGAAGCCAATTGAGACAGGCGTCTTGTCTGCAAGAGCCGCACAATCGGATGCCGCACGACTGCGATCAATCATTGAAAGCGAGGAAACACTCGGAGCGATCTGTCCCTACTCCCTTGAACTACCAGTCGCTCCACTTGCCGCGGCTCAAGCAGAAGGACAGACCATCAATCCGGATACCATCAAGAAAGTCTACCGCCTCCTGGCTGGCCGGTATGACTGCATGGTGGTCGAAGGAATCGGCGGAGTGCATGTGCCGGTCACGCACAGCTCCGATGTCACGGACCTGATCAAGCAGCTACGCCTTTCGGTTGTCGTCGTTGGGCGATCTGGGCTGGGAGGAATCAATCATGCGTTGCTGACCATCGAGGCCCTTCGCCGAAAACGCATCTCCATCGTCGCCCTGGTCTTGAATCGTACCCATTCGGTCAGATCTCGCCTTTCACGCATTCAGGAACGCACGACCCTCGAGATTCTTCGCAAACAGGCCGGTGTCCCTGTACTCGGTCCCCTCCCCTACGAACCAGGCCTGCCGGACCGTTTCCGTCCCGCAGTCCTGCATATGGCCCGATCCGCTACGCTCAAGAACCTGGTGAAGTTGCTGCTGAAATCCGCGAGACGAAGTCAATAACAGCCTGCGAAATATCTGGTGCCTTTAGAATGGCAGAGATCACCGCCACGCCGTCGGCTCCTGCTCGAATCACGTCCTCAGTGCGATCAGCCGTGATCCCCCCGATGGCGAAGATAGGGAGAGCTGTCAAGGGACGGATTGTTCGTAGCCCCTGCAGCCCGACGACCGGATCATGGTCCAGCTTTGAGCTAGGTGTGAAAATCGGACCAAACCCCAGATAGTCTGGATCGCCGGCTGTCGCCGCTATCACCTGATCTCGGTTGTGCGTTGAGACACCGATCAGCTTGTCAGGCCCCATGATTTTTCGCGCCAGATGGAGTGGTACGTCTCCCTGTCCAAGATGCACGCCATCCGCATTCACGGCCAGCGCCAAATCGCACCGATCATTGACGATAAACAGCACATCAAGCTCCTGCGCCACTTTTCTCAGCGACAACGCCTCTTCATAAGCTGCTTTCATCGAAGCTGTCTTGTTCCTGTACTGAAAGATCTTGGCACCTGCGGCCGCGGAAACTTTCAGGACATCTACTAGTGAACGATCCGTACAAACCGACGGATCCAAAATGACATAAAGACCGGCTAGTACCGATTCGCTAGGATTCTTCTCTCGCGCAATTTGGACCATGTCAGTTACCGCTTGGAGTGCTCTAACGCCTTCTGTTTGACGATACGGAAGTGGGTGGCCAACTCTTGTCGCACCACCATCGCTACTAACCAGTCTGGTGCAAGCGAATCCGGTTCAACGGTCAGCTCAAAATCCGCGCGTGTGTGATCTCCATCCCCAGCCGACTGAAGCTTCCAGACCCGGTGATAGCGCTTGAAGTCACCGGCCTTCAGGTCAGTCACCAGACCACCGCTCGGTAAGATCCTGGACTCCGTAACCAACCGGCGTTCGCCGGGCATGACCGAGTGGTCGATGCGAAGATCGACCGTGGCCACCCCATCATGGATGTTCAACTTAGCTACTCTCATCTGAACCTCAAAGAGGTCCGGCCAATGGGAGTAATCTGCCAACAATGCTTGTATCACTTCCGGCTTGGCCGGAAAAAGCGGATGTGCCGTCGCACGGATTCCACCACCAGACTCTGTCTTCACCTCTAACCCATCTGCGTCAATGGCCACCTGCGCATCCACCTCCCATATGGAAATGGACAGAAGGATAGGGACGGCCAACAACAGGACGAGACCCTGTGACGCTGTCGCTCGTCTATCCAACAATCGCATCCAGTAGCCGCTGGTGAATCTTCCGTACCCGTTCAAGCTGTCCTTTGGCAGGAAACCGTTCGTAGAAGCCTTCGGCACGGAACTCCTTCGTCAGAGGAGCCCATGGCTTGACGACCTCAGCAAACGGTTTGTGTGAACGCTGTTCATCCCAGTCATTGATGAGCTTGCGATCCACGACCAGATCATCCAATACGCGAATCAATGCCTTGAGCGTCACATCGCGAGTAAACATATACCGCTCGTTCTGTCCCCACACCTCGCCCATGACGTCCTTCACTCCCTTCAGATAGTCGCGCACCAGGGCGTAGCAGCGATCAGGTTTCATCCCTAAGTGCGACTCCATCCAACGCTTATGGACCGTCACGACTTTCAGCAGTTCGTTGAATACCTCAGACTGCAGAATCCATTTTTCCTGTTTACTCCGCCCCCCAAGGCGATTGATCTTGTACTGCAGCGGCGAGTCCGGTTCGCCATAGAGGAGATTCACGACCTTGGCGGCGAATTTCTTTTCAGGGCTTTCCCACGACACCTTCTCATAGAGGTCAACCAAATGCGACCGGTTGATTCGCGTATGAGTCGAATTGATGATGACGAACATCTCGGTTGCGAAATCGGCGCTGCGTCCATCAAACAACAAACAGGGCACTTCCACCTGTGCGCTCTGATCGGGATGTTTCTCATGGAAGAAATGAAGCCCGGCGAGTCGATGTTGGCCATCGATCACCAAATACTTGCCTTTGGGTTCGCTTAGATGACCGATCGAATCTGAGTCGCCCGCTTTTTGAAAGCGAAGCGTTTCGTCGGTAAAGAGCAGCACGGTGCCGGGAATCATCGGTTGCGCCACGACGGTCTCATAAAAATTGACGATCTGTTTGATCTTCTGCCGATTCAGGACCCGCTGGAATCCCTTCTCGCTCCGCTCAATGCCCGCAATAAACTGCGCCACGTCGTCATGTTCGGAAATCTTGGCCTGTGCGATCTCTTCCCCCTCGAAATAATACCGGCTAGTGAACCGAACCTTTTTTAATAGCTCACTGGCCTTATAGGCGATGAAATAGAACATGCCCTCTTTTTGCGTGATTCGCGTCGCGAGCATAGAGCCTCCATTAGTTTGAATAGAAGCTGGCGGGATGATTCTACGTGGCCCTCTCCATGGCCGCAAGACAAAGGACTGTGCTAGCATTCGTGGATCGTGATCCGAGGATGGCTCATAGTGGCTCTTTTCTTCACACCCCTGGCATTAATCCTGTTGCCCGAGTGTGACGCCGGGGAACAGGGCATAGAGGAGTCAGCAGCCACAACAGAACTGTCCTGCAGCTTCACGATGGAAAAAGGTGATACCGGACACCCTTGCCACGTTCCATTTCCACAAGGCTGCCTAGTCGCCTCCATTCCCGGAACCAAGCACCCCTGGACCACGATCTCGAAAGGCGGGCGCCTGCAGTGCCGGTTTGACGAAGCGAAGACCGATTGGAAGACCAACATTGTCGGCACCTGCGACCGATGCCAATCGATCAGATGTTCGGCCCACTTCAGCGTTCGCTTTGATTGCTCGACCCAACACTAAGTTCCCTGGTATCCCATGTCCATCACGGCCGCCATCAAACAAGAAGCCCATGCGCTGGGGTTCGATGCAGTTGGGATTACACACGTGTCGGGTGACCAGACACCGTCAGCTGCCGGCGACCAGGGAAACAGCCTCCCCTTCAATTCCGAAGCCGCGGTACCCCAACGCCTCTTCGACCGTCTCACCGAATGGCTCCGACGAGGCTATCACGGCACCATGGCCTGGATGGAGCGGGCTCCGGATAAACGCACCAATCCTTGCCAGGTGCTTCCCGGCTGCCGGTCAATCATCTCCTTGGGAATCAACTACCTCACCGACCATCGTGCCAACGAACAACCTGGCTACGGCCGCATTGCGCGATATGCTTGGGGAAAGGACTATCACAAGACTTTCAGCAAACGGCTGAAGCAGCTGGAGCAGCGCATCTCCAGCCTTGTACCTGACGCTCAAACCCGTTCGTACTCCGACACCGGCCCAATCATGGAGAAAGCCTGGGCCGAACAGGCGGGCCTAGGTTGGATTGGAAAACATTCCAATCTCGTGTCAGCGGAATATGGATCGTGGTTGTTACTGGGGGAAATCCTGACTACAGTGGCTCTAGAAGCTGATGAGCCGGCGACTGACCTCTGTGGCAGCTGCACGCTCTGCATTCAAGCCTGCCCTACGGGAGCGATCACCGAGCCCTACGTGGTTGATGCCACTCGTTGTATTTCCTACCTGACCATCGAACTGCGCGGTGATGAGGCCGCTATTTCTCAGGAGCTACAAGGGGGGATGGGAAACAAGATCTTCGGATGCGACGATTGCCTTGACGTGTGCCCCTTTAATCTCCGAGCCGAACCGACTCAGGAACCTGCTTTTCAACCTTCACGCTGGAGCCTTTCACCTCACCTCAACGAACTGTCTCAGCTCGATGAGCAGACCTTTGCCGCAATATTTCAACAAAGCCCGATTCGGCGCGCAAAACACCAAGGGCTTCTCCGGAACGTCGCCATCGCCCAACGCAATCTGAAGTCCTCGTGACTATTTCACGCCTTCAGGCTGACAGAGGAGTTGTTGTCCCTTCATTTGGAGAGCACCGTTGGGTGAATCGAATCAGATACATCCTGTATCTAATTTGATTCTTCGCCTTATCCGGACCACTTGATCCATAACATCGACTTCTTGCCAACAGAGCCTTTCAATCTCTACCAACAACCTTATAAGTTATTAACTTTGCAAATAAATTATAGGCGTATGCACTTGATTCCCCTTGCCACATTGTGTAGTAGTCTGGGGCCATGAAAATCTTAGAGGTCTCAGTCTTGGCGAGGCAGGGCCATTTGGACTCAATTGAATGCATAACCAAAATTTTTTCTTTGTATTTTTTCTTCTAAATTTGGTAGATAGTCCACACTGGACGTTTGTCGATAAAGGGTGGGAGGGGGATCAATTCGCCACGCTTGTCAGGGGCAGCGTCTTTTTTCCATAAAATACAGTCATAAGGGAGGCAACTATGCAGAGGTTTCGTGTGCTCACAGCTACATTAGGGCTTGCCGTCATCTTGGGAGCCAGCGGCTGTATCACCATGCCGGGGTCCGCAGGGGCCAAGGTCCACGATGTCACATTCACGGCGATGGAAACGGAAATCGTCGTTGATGGGAACGGGACGAAGTACAAAGCCTGGACTTTCAACGGTCAGATGCCTGGCCCGGTCGTTCGGGTCACTGAAGGCGATACGGTGAACTTCACCCTGATCGGCGACAAGAATAATACCTTCCCCCATTCGATGGACTTTCATGCGGCCGAGCTCGACTTCTTGAAGAACTACCACAAGACGGTTGGACCGGGGGATACACACAAGTACTCCTTCGTGGCGAAGAAGCCTGGCGTGTTTTTCTACCACTGCGGTGCGGGCCCCATGATCCAGCACGTCGCGCGTGGCATGTTCGGTGCCATCATCGTGGATCCTAAGGACGCGACCGTCTGGCCCAAAGCCGACCGGGAATTCGTCCTGGTACAGTCCGAGCTCTGGAAGAACCCAGACAATGTGCAAGCGATGTTTGATCGGAAGTTTGACAATACGATTTTCAATGGCGGGATCTTCAAGTACCATCCATTTTTCCCAGGGGGCGAGCCGTTGGAAGTCAAGGTTGGTGAACGGGTACGCATCTATTTCGTCAATGCCGGCCCGAACGAGTTCTCCTCGCTTCATCCGATCGCCGAAATCTGGGACAATGTCTATGAAAGTGGCAATCCG
This sequence comes from Nitrospira sp. CG24B, assembly GCA_002869845.2. Classification (GTDB taxonomy): domain Bacteria; phylum Nitrospirota; class Nitrospiria; order Nitrospirales; family Nitrospiraceae; genus Nitrospira_D. The sequence goes on from NEWS02000008.1 coordinate 288,367, forward strand.
GCCAACAAGTTCGTCGGGGTCCAGACCTATGTGGTTGGTCCAGGGAGCGCCGCCACCTTCGACCTGATCGCGGACAACCCAGGGGCGTATCCAGTCGTGACCCACTCCTTAACGAGTGCCTTGCGAGGTGCGATTGCCGTCGTGATCGCCAACCAGAATCCCAAGGACTATAAAGGTCAGTTGATGCCAAACACCCCCTGGAACCCGTAATGAATGAGCGGGGTACGGAGGTCTTGCAGTCAATTCATTCTCACACAAAGGAGTAGACGATATGACTTTGAGCAAGAAGATGATGAGCATGGTAGTTGCCGTGGCAGCCACCTGGACCCTGAGCAGCGCGACGTCCTTTGCCGCGGATGCGTCGCTCTATGAGCGACTTGGCGGACAGGGTGCCATTCAAGCCGTTGTCACCAAGTTCATCGGCAATGTGGGCGCAGACAAGCGCATTAATAGCTATTTCGCAACCACCGACCTGAAGAAGCTCAACAAGCTCTTAGTCGAACAGGTGTGCGCGGCGAGCGGCGGCCCCTGCACCTACTCAGGCCGTGACATGAAGACGACGCACAAGGGCATGAAGGTCACCACCGCTGCCTTCAACGCACTCGTGGAGGACTTGGTCAGTGCCTTGGATACCTTCAACGTGCCGGCGAAAGAAAAGGGCGAGTTGCTCGCCGTCCTCGGGCCGATGAACAAAGATATCGTCGAAGTTCCCTAGTGACGCGCAGTGGTGAACACTGCCATGGTTCCACGTGAGTCTCTCGCCGGTCCGGACCAATGAGTTCGGACCGGCGAGATCATTTCTACTGCTAGGTCAGCCCCCCTCTACCCCAATCACGCCACGTTCCATGAGATAGAGGCGCTGCAACTTGGGATAATATCGTGTTAACATAAACACCGAATGTGTGCCTCTAGATGCGCAGCGAGAGTAGCCATCTTGTAGGAGCACCAGTTGCCATCACCAAGGAGGAACCATGAGAGGGACGCGGTTGATTGTGACGTTGTGTAGTTTCATCGCCGTTGCCTTGTGGAGTACGACCGGCTGGTCTGGCCCTGAGTCCGACCCATTGAAGCCTCGTGTGCCAGAGGCTGAACGTGGGGAAGCACGAAAAATGAAGAGTCCGATCACCGTGACTCCTGACGTCATCGCCAAGGGCAAGGATCTCTATGAAGGCAAGGGCACCTGCCTAAACTGTCACGGCCAGACTGGAGAAGGTGACGGCGCAGGTGGAATGCTGCTCACACCAGGCCCACGAAATCTTACAAATTGTAAGTTCCATAAGAAGCGGAACGACGGGGAACTGTTCTGGGTCATAAAGAACGGAAGCCCTGGTACAGGGATGCCTGCCCTGCTCAAGGGTAACATCATCACCGAAGAAGAAGCCTGGACGATCATCGCGTATGAGCGAACATTCTGTGTCGACAAGGAATAGCAACTGCAAAGACTTTCACTCTGCGACATGATAGTTGGTGGGCTGTCAGTCAAGAATCTCGACTGACAGCCCGTGTTCTCTTTCCCATCAGCCCCCATGCTTGTCAGCGCAAGAAGCTGAACCGTACCTTCTTCTCCCTCACCCCTTTCTTTCTTTGCATCAAAAGGTATAGGCTATTGTCGATTTGGTTCTACAGGAGCTCTGTATAAGGAGGACTCCGATGAACCTTCAGACATTTCTCCTCTTTTCTCAAGACTCCGACCTCAAAGAGCTCCTCCAAACAGTTTCGCCTCACGCCACCATTCACTCCGCCCGTACGGTATCAGAGGGACTCTCCAGATGGGCTGAGGTTGCTCCGATCTTGGTCGTGGCTGAAGGGAACCCACAGACACTAGCTCCCCTGCTGGAGTATGCCCGCCAGGTGCCTGAGTCTCCACCCCTGCTTGTGATCGGGGATCGCCATTCCATCAGAGACGCGGTGGAGATCATGCGTACCGGTGCGGTCGATTACTTGACTAAACCGGTTCGTCTCGAAGACCTCCAACTCGCTATCGCACAAGCCCTCCGCCGGTCCAGATTGTCGGTTCTCCCGTCCTCGCCACATGATCCCTTTGCGTCCATCATCAGTGTCTCGCCGCAAATGAATCTCATGAAGCAACTGGCCAAAGAAGTGGCATTGACGGATGCGACCGTCCTCGTCACCGGTGACAGTGGAACCGGCAAAGAACTGTTTGCCGAGGCGATTCATCACTACAGTCCACGAGCCAAGGGTCCACTGATTACGCTGAATTGCGCCGGCATCCCAGAGAATCTCCTAGAATCGGAGTTATTCGGTTATGAATCGGGTGCCTTTACCGACGCCAAGCGGGCAAAGCCTGGACGATTCCAACTGGCGGAGGGGGGGACATTGTTTCTCGATGAGATCGGGGAAATGAGTTCGGCGGCACAGGCCAAGCTCCTCCGTGTGCTGGAAAACCATACGATCGATCCCTTGGGCGATACCCGCAGTCACAAGGTCGATATCCGCATCATCGCCGCCACAAATGAGGATCTGCTGGCCCACATCAAGGCCGGTCGATTCCGTCTCGATCTCTACTATCGGCTGAATGTGTACCAGCTCCGGATTCCTCCGTTGCGCGAACGGCTCGAAGACATTGAGCCGATTCTCTTGATTTTCTTGGAGCGAGCCAAACAGGAGCGCGGGTGTCGTATTAGGGCGATCGACCCGGCAGCCCTTGCCGTCCTTCACAACCACGACTGGCCTGGAAACGTCCGCGAGCTCCACAATGTTGTCGAATGGCTGACCATTACATGCAAAGCAGAGATCATTCAACCTACTCATTTACCAGCCTCCGTGAAAACCGTTTCCTCGACCATTGGCGTGAGCCAGGGACCCAAGCCGTCGTTGCTCGCCTTCGGCCTGTCGTTTCAGGACATGGAAAAACGGATGCTCGAAGAAGCGCTTCGAAAGACGTCCGGCAATATCTCGGAAGCCAGCCGCCTCCTGAAGATGACCCGCAATACGCTTCGTTACCGCATGGCGAAGTATCACCTGTCTTGATGCGACAGCTCTCGCTTCAGCTTCCAAGTCCCGATGCCATGTAGGTCTTCATGGGCGAATGCCTATGTTGCCGTCCCTCGAGCCTTAAGATTTGCTGACGCAGACCGATAATGCTCCGGAGAGGGAGCGCCTCAACCCGATGTTCCCATGACAAAGCGGATTGGAATCGACGAATTACAGCCAGGCATGCTGATCGAACAGCTCGATCGGTCCTGGCTGAGCACGCCGTTTTTTCGGCACAAAATGGCGATCACTTCGCATCAACAGATCGCACAGCTGAAAGCCTGTGGAGTACAGACACTGGTCGTCCGCATTGATGCAGAACCGGTCCAGGAAGCGCCGGCGCCGAAGCAAAGTCTTGTCGATGATTCCAATGTCCCCGTCGTGGAGCAACCGGTGTGTGCGCCGCCGGTTGTCCCCTTCGAAGAAGAGCTTGCTGTGGCCAGGCAGGTGTATCAGGCCGCGAAGACCGTCATTCAAGAAGCCATGCATGACACGCGGCTGGGACGGGCGATCAACGTCGATGTCGTGAGGGCGGTCGTGACTGACATGACGGACAGCGTCTTTCGGAATCCGGACGCCCTATCCAGCCTGTCCAGACTCAAGCGATTCGACGAATACACTTTTTACCATTCCGTCAATACGTCCCTACTGGCCATGTCGTTGGGACAGAGCCTTGGGTTCGATCGGGCCGCCATTCATCTCGCCGGTGTGGGGACGTTGCTGCATGACATTGGCAAAACGAAAGTGCCTCTCGAGATCCTGAACAAACCAGGCCGGTTTGAAGCGCATGAGATGGAGATCATGAAGCAACATGTCCTCAGAGGGGTTGAGGTCTTGGCCAGTACAACGGACTTAGGAGATTCGTACGTCCAACCTGCGCTTGAACACCATGAGCGAGTGAACGGGGCCGGATATCCGCATCAGCGCGCTCAGAAAGACATCAGCCAGTTCGGCCTCATCACGGCCATTGTCGATATCTATGACGCGATGACGAGCGATCGGTGCTACCACAAGGGGCAACCTGCGCATCAAACCCTTCAGTTGCTCTATCGCCTCTCGCTCGAAGGCCACCTTGACCCGACATTAGTCCAGCAATTCATCCAAGTCGTGGGCGTCTACCCCGTCGGATCGATCGTGGAGTTGAATACAGGCGAGACAGGCATCGTCAAACAGGTCAACCATGAGGCGCCATTGGCGCCGGTCGTGCTCCTCGTGAAGAGTGCGGGGAATACCCTGCTTTCTCAACCACAGGAGCAAGATCTCTCCCGGAATGACAATACGCCGCTTCGAAACGTCAAAGCCGTCTTGCATCCTCACCAAACAGGGATCGATCCCGCCAATTATCTCGACAAGAAAGCAGCATAAGCACCCTCATCGCAGGAATACATTCACAACCGCAGTTCTACTGCTATCAGCACCTATCTCGATCTTTTGTTATATAACACCACCTCATCAAAGACTCCCGACCCCATTTATAATTCACAACTGACAACATATTGACGGACTAAGCCTTCTTGCACCGTCAATATTTTGAGCATTACCTACCACGCGTAACTACGTACTTCACCAATCCCTGCAATACTGACATATGACAATGTGGCGCAACTATTGCTTCAGTTCATCATCAGCTGTGAACGTAACCACCTTAGGAGGCATCAATGAAATGTCCGAAATGTACGGGGATGATGATGTTGGAGCGGTTCTCGGATTTCTTTCTGGTGTTCTACGCATGGAAATGCATCAACTGCGGCGCGATTATCGACCGCACCATTTCCAACAATCGAAGAAAGAGTCTGGCTGCTCGAGAGCCCCAGGCCGTCGCCACTCGATAAACTCGTACCGTTCGGGCTCGGATTCCGAGCCCGCAAGGACCGAGTGGCAGCCAAGGCTGATTATAGGATCCTTCCCAACGGTCTAACCAAGCCGTTGGCAACTATCCTGTCGGATCAGTGGTGACGTTGAATACAGGTGACCTACATCGTCTGATCTAACGACCAAGGCAAGGCGTTGCGCTATTGCTTCCCGTGAATCTGTGCAGTCCTCTCAATCATGGCGCTAAAGAGCACCGTCACAGAGGGCGCTTCAGCACCCGCCGCTGAGATGCTGGCTCGAACTGATTCTCGTCCAGCACAGCAGTGTCAGAGCGATATGTATTGCGTATGCTGTTACCCCGACGTGTTCGACGTTGCACCACCGAGATCACCCGCAATCAAGCGGAACTGCTCGATGGCGGATTCGAGATCGTCGACGATTTCCTGGGCGATGATGTCAGGGTTGGGAAGATTGGCGGAGTCTTCTAGGGAGTCGTCTTTGAGCCAGAAGATGTCGAGGCTGGCTTTGTCGCGGGCGTTGAGTTCGTCGTAGTCATAAGCGCGCCAACGGCCGTCGGGTTTTTTCTCTGACCACGTCGCTTTGCGAGTGTGCCTGTTCGTAGGGTTGTAACAACTTACGAACTCATCGAGGTCTTCGCGCTTGAGCGGATCGGTCTTGAGAGTGAAGTGTTGGTTGGTGCGGAGGTCGTAGATCCAAAGCTTTTTGGTCCAGGGCGTCTCGCTCGCGGGCTTCTTGTCGAAGAAGAGCACGTTGGCTTTCACGCCCTGTGCATAGAAGAGCCCTGTCGGCAAACGCAGGAGCGTGTGCACATCGCACTCGTGCAGGAGCTTACGCCGGACGGTCTCCCCTGCCCCGCCTTCGAAGAGCACGTTGTCAGGCACCACGACGGCGGCGCGACCATTTTGTTTCAGCAGTGTTTTGACGTGCTGGACAAAGTTGAGTTGTTTATTGGAGGTCGTCGCCCAGAAGTCGTCACGTTCAACGATGTCTCGTTCCTTGGAGACTTGACCTTCTTCGCCGACAATCGTCGTGCTGCTCTTCTTCCCAAACGGCGGATTGGTCATCACGATGTCGAACCGATCCCCAGGATCAGCGGCCAAGGAGTCGGATACGACGATAGGCAAGTCTTTGTCGCTTCCGATCCCGTGGAGCATCAGATTCATCGCGCAGAGACGTGCTGTGCTTTGCACCAATTCCCATCCCTTGAACGTGCCTTGCTTCAGTTGTCGCTTTTCGTCCTTGGTGAGGTTGGGATAGTGCTTCACGATGTAGTCGTGGGCTGCCAGGAAGAATCCGCCGGTCCCACAGGCCGGGTCGCAGATCGTCTCGCTGGCCTTCGGAGCGATAGCTTCCACCATTGCAACAATCAGCGGGCGCGGGGTGAAGTACTGGCCAGCGCCGGATTTGGTGTCCTGCGCGTTCTTCTCCAGTAAGCCCTCGTAGGCGTCCCCTTTCACATCGGCGCTCATCGTGGACCAGTCTTCCTTGTCGATCAGATCCACAATCAGCCGCCGGAGTTTCACGGGGTCCTGGAATTTATTCGGGGCCTTCGTGAAGATCAGGCCGAGCATTCCTTTCCCTTTGCCGAGTTCTTCCAGGAGATGACGATAGTGATCGAAGAGATCGTCGCCGTCTTTCTTGAGCAGACTGGGCCAACTGTACTTGTCGGGAATCTGACTGGGCTGGTTGTACGGAGGCTTCGTACGCT
>NEWS02000008.1:295001-329847 GCA_002869845.2 Nitrospira sp. CG24B
TGTTGCCGCGCGACTTCTGAATCACCAAGCGCATTCAAGGCCAACCCATAGTTGTAATGGGCCGGTCCGGATTGCGGAGCCGCCGCCACGGCTTGCTCGAAATACTGTTTGGCCTCCTCGTACTGTTTCGCCTGATACGCTTGCGTACCCTGTTCTGTCAGCGCCGTGGCCTGAGCCTTTACCTCATTCTCAAGGACAAGCGGGACAAGCGGTTTACGTTTCTGCGAACAGGCCGTTGTCCCAACCAGCAGCAACACGAGACCTAAAACTCCCCATCGTGCTACGGTTTTTCTCATGGCCATATACCCTCAGCCTTCAAACCCTCGTCTGTTTGCGCGTCTCTTCTTCGAACGTCTTGCGATACAAGATATCCCACTCCGTGCTTCCTTCAACAATCCCCCGAGCATACGATGCCAACTTGGCTTTCACCTTTTGATCAATCGCCTGTTCCTGCATCAACTCAGCGGCCACCACCTGTTTAATCGCTTTTAAGACCCGCTCATCATTGCCCGTCACTTTCGCTCCGGTGTATTTCTTGACAGTCGCGAGGATGACATGGGCCAGATGATTCGCCTTGTCTTCGCTCAACATAACGAACAAACTACGTGAAACATGAGCGGTGAGGGGTGAAGAGGCCGGATGAACGCCCAGCTGTTCTTTACACCTTATGACGCTTCACATCATCACGTCCTATAGGATGATGCCTCGTTCACGGACCAACTTCTGCTTCACCATCAGGAACATCTTTTGGTAATCAACCTGCCCTTGATCGATTTGCTGCTCATAGGCCTTCAGCAGCTGTCGCACTTCCGCATTCACACGATCCTCGACGGATAACTCAGAGGTGATGGCCTGCTCTAATACCTCGACGAATCCCTTGCGCTCTCCGATGAATTCGATGTGTCCTTCCTCTTGGAGACAACCGGTGAGATTCTCGGCCATATGCCGTACACGTTCCTTGGACAGCCGCATGGCACTTACCCCGGTTCAAGACAAATAGTCGGGACTTCCATCACCTGCCGAAGTCTGGTCGCATCCCCTATGATCGTCCCGATGATATTCACGCGATCAGCGGGGACGGGATCCACCCCCAAACTCATGGGAGTTCTTCCAAAAAAGATCGCCAGGACTTTCCCTGCTCCCCAGAAGGCGATGTCTCCGATTTTCACCTGGGTCGTTGCGGTTTCTCGATAGTCGCGGACTCCGGAAAGTGGAAAGTAGAATTCTTCTCCCCACGTGGTAATGGCAGCCGTGACTGGAAGCGCGGCATAGACTTCGTCAGCCGTCTTCGTTTTTCTGAGTTCTGCCTCCAGCTGAACTCCACCCACAGTAATACGAATTCTCTTCGCCGTCACAGTCACGCGATCAATGACCCCACCCATTCCTTCGCTGCATTCTTCGTGATGCTGCGAACTCTAGCTTGTCTCCTAGGCGAAATCAAGGCTACAATCCACGAGATGCTGACCTCCAGCTTCATTTTTCTCCCGGGTGTCGGACTAGTCACGGAAAGGCGTTGGTGGCAAGAGGGCCTGCTCGATTGGCGAAGCTTCCTGGATAGATCATCCGTAGCCGGCCTCTCCGCCCAGCGCAAGACCTGGTACGATGAAGAGCTTCGAGAGGCGCAATCACTGACAGAGAAAGGGCAGGTTCAGATGTTTGGCTCCCGCCTCCCACGCCGAGAACATTGGCGACTCTACAAAGCCTGCCGACCTCGGACAAGCTTTCTCGACATCGAAACGACCGGCGCATCGCCGGAATCAGGAGAGGTGACCGTCGTTGGGCTTCATCACGGAGGGAACACGACAAGCCTGGTTCGTGGCGAAACGCTGACGACCGAGCGGTTGCAGAGGGAGCTTGATCACTGTGACCTCCTTGTGACATTTTTCGGGTCCGTCTTTGATGTCCCCTACCTCCGTGCCAAGTTTCCTGATCTCCGGTTTCCCACACTGCACTTCGACCTCTGTTTTGCCGCCCGTCGGCTTGCGTTACGTGGAGGGTTGAAACACATCGAACAAGAACTGGGGATCGAGCGCAACCAGACCATCAGCGGTCTCGACGGATTGGATGCAGTCCGCCTATGGTTCCTGTGGCGAGGAGGTGACATGATCGCTCGTGATACACTCTTACTCTACAACCGGGCGGATACCGAAAACCTCGTACTCCTTGCTGATCGTTTCTATGAGGACATGATGTCACGGTTTGGCCCTTCCTCATTATCGACCACCCTTCAACCGGCCTGTTCCCAATGAGCAGCTGGATCGGCGTCGGTCAGAGCGATATCGGACTCGTGCGCACCCTGAACCAGGATGCGTTCGCCGTCCTCGATGAGGTGGGTGTCTGGGCCGTCGCGGATGGAATGGGCGGCCATGTTGGGGGCGAAGTCGCTGCTCAAACGGCCATCGCAACCGTGCAAGCCGAAGCACGAACCACAAGCACTCTGCTTTATAGCGATCAAGCATCCTCTGTGGAGGTGTTAACAGACCTGATCAGCCGAGCGCATGAAGCGATTCTCAATCAGGTTCGATCAAAATCCAAGCTGAAAGGCATGGGCACGACCATCGTGCTACTCGCGATCGTTACCGGTCCCGCCCCGATCGCCTACCTCGCCCATGTCGGCGACAGTCGTGCCTATCGGTTTCGATCCGGCACGTTGACCCCTCTGACTAAAGACCATACGCTGATCGAAAAATATCTGGAACGCGGTATCCTCACGGTAGAAACGGCGAAGACTCATCCAGAGCGACATGTGTTGACACGTGCCTTGGGGGTCGGCTCGACGGTGCAACCTACCGTCACGGCCTTTCCCCTACTCCCTGAGGACCTGGTCCTGCTTTGCTCGGATGGGCTGACCAAGATGTTGGAGGACGAGGAGATCCGTACTGTGGTCGCTGCAGGCGAGCTCGACCCAACGCAGGTCTGCAACCGCCTCGTCACCGCAGCGCTCGATCGGGGAGGCGAAGATAACGTCACTGTGGTCGTGGTCGCGCCTCCTTGCTCCTGACTCTACTTCGTTGTTGACATGGCTAATCAGGCCGTGTAGTTTTTCTGGTCATTTACACCTTGTCACACACATGGAGACCTTATGTCCCGTTGGGGATTGTTTGCCTGTGGAAGTCTATTCCTCCTGATCGGCTTTACTGCAGTTGCGAGTGCCGGCGACCCTCCCGATCCAGAAACCACCATTCGTCAAATGGTCAAGGCTAACGCGGACAAGGATATGGCGACCCTGTCTCGCCTCATGGCCCATGATGCCGACATCGTGAGTTATACCGTGGGTGGCCGCAAGTATGTCGGCTGGCCGGAGTTTGAACGAGAAATGCGCGAGGAGTTTGCCAACACACAGAAAATAGAAACCCCCATTACAGAACTCAAGGTCTGGACGAAAGGTGACCTCGCCTGGTTTACCATGGAGATGGATTACACTCGCTATACCGGCGAAGGATCCACTGTGAAACGGATGGTCCTTCCCCTCCGTGAGACCGGCGTCCTGGAACGTCGTGCCGGGCGTTGGCAACTCCTGTCATGGCACGAATCATTCCGATCGGCTCAGCCGGGAGGCCCACTTGCTTCTCCGTCAACGGCGGCAACCTCACAAAAGCTTGTCAGTGCTACCATAGCCGCTATGCCTGATGTGAGCGGGGAATGGGATATCCTCGAAGTCGAGGATGACAAACGCTACAAGGCGACGTTAGACAAGAATGGGAACGGCCCCTACACACAACAGGGTGGACGGTTTGTCACAACAAAAATCGAGAACCGACTGTGGCAAGGCACCTGGCACCAGCCTGGCAACGACCGCGAAGGCGGGTTTGAGGTTCTGCTCTCGGAAGACGGTACACAAGCCAAAGGAATCTGGTGGTACACACGAGTCGATACGAGAAAGAATATACCGCCAAAGGAACACGGCGGCACCTACCACTGGAAGAAGACGACATCATCACCGGCGGTCCCTCAATGAACCAGCTTGTTTTTTCTGAGCTATAGCAATGACATCGGAGTCCGGTTTACCATCACCGCTTCACTTCCTCTGGGAGGTTTTATGCGCAGGTCCCTCGTTCTTTTTATCTCTCTCTTCTTCATGATCTCATCAGCCTACGCTGATGGGGGCCATGAGCATCACGCCATCCCCACCCTGAAAAAACAGGTGGGCTCAAAGATCACGTATGGAGAGAACACCGCAGTGTTAACCTTCGGCCCCATCGATCTCCCGACAGGCCATGGCGAAGGCGATATGGGCGATTCCATGCCGCGGTTCAACTTCCAGTTGCCCGAAGACAAGTATTTGATTGGATTCAAGTCGGCTCTTTCTACAGTCGACGGAAAAGAATTGCCGAGAAACTATCTGCACCATATTTTGATGATCAACAACACCAAGCCCAGCGTCTCCTGCCCCGGTGAGCCGCTCTTCTACGGTGGGGCCGGACTCGAAATGTCGGAGACACGATTCCCCGATGGATACGGCGTCCAACTTTCGGCAACCGATAAGCTCATGACGGTGGTTGCGTTCTATCACGGCGCCCCTCCCACCAAAGACGTCATCGCAACGTTTACGATGTATTTCGCCCCGAAGGCCAAACCGGTCAAAGCAATGGATGTCTATCAAGTCGGTGTCAACATCGTCTGTTTTACCAAGTTCGGTGATCGGCCTGCGGATCAGACGGACGAAGGGATTGAAATCGGTCCGGGTGTCCAAGTCCGTACGGCTCCACTGAAGTTTAGTATGGACGGCTGCGTTAAATACGCATATCCGCATGGCCATGATGAATTGCTCCTGATCGCCTTGGAGAATAAGACCAAGAAACAGACCCTCCTCCGGACTATTCCGGATGCTGAGCGCGATGGAACGCTTCGGGAATTCCTACCGCATCAAGTCTATAAAGACAGCCAGGGATTCCCTATCTCCAAAGACGAGGACTATGAGATGGTGATGGTCTACCACCATTCTCTACAAAACACTGAAGCCCAACATGGGATGGGCAATTATCTGTTGTATATGACGCCAGGCGCCTGCTCGGAAAAGGGCAAGACTGCCGCCGCGCATTGATCTCCCCTTGCAGGCCTGCCGACAAGAACATCCGGCAGGCCTGCAAGCGGTCAGCAGTTTTCCTACCGTCCAAAATTGTCCATTCAAACAGCTCCGTAGCCACCCTTCCCCTACGAAAGAACCGGCCACCAGCCTGGGTTTCTCGCCACCACTTGTGATATCACAATCACACCGTCTGTACTGACATATCCTTGTAGCGGAGTTGCTTGATAGACAGGCGGCGACGTGCAGCAGCCCCGCTGAATGACCTCCCTGACCGCAGGCTTGCCCACAAACACGGGAATCGTGCCATGCCGCAGAGTGAGCCTGTTACCATCCTCCTCGTCAATGCGATTGCCGAGGAAATCAAACTGGCCACGCTCACCCTCAGAAGATTCTTCCCAAACTGCCGCGTCGAAGCAGTCTACACCGTGGAGGAAGCGCTTCAGTGGGGACCTCGGGCATCATGGCAGCTCATCGTAATCGATGAGGATGTGATCGCCCAACGCGCTGCGCCTATTTTCTCGGAACTGAAGCGGCTTGTTCCCTATACCACGCTCGTGCTGCAAACAGATCATAGCGACTCTACCACCGCCTTGAATGCGCTTCAGTCGGGTGCGGATTTTATCCTTTACAAGAAATCACCAGGTTTTCTCGATGAACTGGTCTTGTACATAAGAGGTGCGCTCGAAACACGTGCCATCCGCATGACACTCAAACAGACACAGGAACGTCACGACCGCCTCATTGATATCCTCAGCGATGGACTCTACGAACTCGATGTGGAGGGACGATTCGTCTATCTCAGCCCGCTCGTTACCGACATGCTGGGCTACAGGCAGGACGAGTTACTCGGCATTCTCTACTCCGCCGTCATACCTTCTGATCAACAGGCTCTCGCACATCATCGTTTCAATGACCGCAGAACAGGGCCGCGCGCAGCCCAGCGTATAGAGGTCGATCTCCTCCGCAAGACCTCCGCTGACAAACCAGCCCATACCCGAGTCCGAGCCGAGATCAGCGCGAGAGGACTGTACGATGTGAATCACCGGTATCTTGGAACACTGGGTCTGATGCGCGATATCTCACAACACCGCCGGCAGACCAAGACTATTCACCAGCTTGAGCATCAACTTCGTGAGTCCGATCAACTTCTCGCCATCGCACGACGCGTGTCAACCTTATCAAAAACTCTGCATGCCCCCCACCGTGCGATTCAAGCCCAATCTCAACTCCTGCTCAAAACTATCCGCGATGCACATCTGATGGAACAAGTCGATTCGCTCGCGACCTACGCCGCTGAAGTCGTTCATCTAGGAAGCGAACTTATCCAGACCGCGAAGGACATCGTTATCCGCCGGGACACCATCAACGACATCATCGAGGCTGTCCTGACCTCCACTCAACCTCCTCTCACACACACCGATTGGATTGAACGGGCATACGGACAGAATCTTCCGCCCTACACCGGAAGCCTCGACTCCATGGTGGATCTCGTGGGCATGCTCCTCTCACATGCCCACCGCTATATGGTGGCTATGGGAAGCCCTCATCGACTACGAGTCAGTACCAAGGCAATCAGCCTATCAGGATCCCCTGTAGACGAAGAAACAGCTCCGATTCCACAAGCGACGGCCACCGAATTCGAAATTCACATACAAGAAACCGACATCATGGTCGAGGTTGAGGAACCGCCACTGCAAGCAACAACCGGTGATCTCTTTGCGGCCTATGCGGTAATCAGACAGCTCGGAGGCCGTTGGGATTTCCAGGCCCCGATCAACGGTTTCTTGTCGATCAAGGTATGGATTCCGGTGGAACTACCTCCTTTACTAGACAGTCCCTCTGTGCCTGTACCCTCTGCCGTTTCTTCGATAGCCCGCGCAGTCAAACGGACTGTCGAGACGATTCTTAAGACTCCGACGCACGCTTTGCCACCCGCGCCCCTCCCCTTCACCCAATCGACGAAGCCTTTGCCTGAGCGCCGCAAATATATTCGGACGGCTGTCGGCCTACCAGCGCGCGTTACCATTGGTACTCGACTGCATGAAGGTATCATGGTGGATCTAAGCCCAAGCGGAGCCGCGTTGGAGGTCGAAGGTGCACTCCCATCATTTGAGCAACAGCCTGTCTACCTGCTCCTGAAGACAGTCGCGAGCATCATCGAACTGGATGCCACCGCGTATGACCGAGGAGCCCTGCCCAGACAGGCCGACATTGAGCAGCGAGTATCCCGTCTTGCACTCGAGTTTAACGCACTCAATGAGAACCAACGGAAGATCCTCGCGTCGTTTATTGATGCAGCGCATGTACGCGCGCTTACCATAACCGTCGAAGCTCAGCTTCCGTCGATGGATAGGGTTGGTGACCTTGCAGCACCCTTTACCGAAGCGGGACTGCCAGACACAGACGCTCGTGAGACCGTGAGAGTTCGAGTCGCGCTGCAGGTCCGCATTGAAACTTCTAACGTTGCAGCCGGACGTCTGTTGGGCCTCGTCATCAACTTCAGCAGAGGCGGTGTATGCCTGCTCACAGAGCCGTTCCTGAAAATGACTGACGAGGTCGTTGCGCTTCATTTTTCTTCGATCAGCACTCCTACTCAACCAAAGCAACAGAATCCAGAAGCACCAGACGCGATTCTAATCGGTCGCATTATCCATCTGGCGCCTGATGCGACCGCTCCATCCAAGCTCACACCAGGTCCATCACAGCCGAGACAGCGCATCGGCATCCGTTTTTCCCAACTGACGCCGTTTGCAGAACGGGAAATCAACCGCTTGATTGCACAACACATCGGCTCCTCCCTGGACGTTGCCGATCCAGATAGCCAACCAGTGATCGTCAGCGACAGATGGGAATGTCGGAATACGCACGGTCAAGCTATTGCGGTGACGACCGACCATGCTCGCCATCACATGTCACCTGACACCCCGATCGTCATCGTAATCCCGGGATTCGGATCGACCCAAACTGATTACGTCCCACTCTCGTTTCACCTCGCTGCCAACCATCTGCGCGTGCTTCGCTATGACCACTCGAACCATATCGGCCACAGCGAAGGCAGCGTTCTACACATCACTCTAAGCAGCATGCAGACTGATCTCCAGAGCATTCTGGACCTTGTCCACACCACATGGCCCGCCGCTCCAGTCACTCTCCTCGCCGAGGATATTACTGCGCGAGTGGCGATGAAAGTTATGGCCCAAAGTGCAGCGGCTGATCGGCTTTTCTTGTTGAATCCTGTCCTTGACCTAGAAACCGCCCTCTCTACCATCACTTGCTCCAATGTCATTGAAACCTACCGGCAAGGCCATCGTCGGGGCGTGGTCAATCTCTGGGGCCTCAATGTCAACTTCGACCAGTTTGCCGGCGATGCGATCACTGGAAGGTATGTTGACTTAGCCTCGTTACTGGCTGATCTCGCTCAACTGGTCACTCCACCAATTATTCTCGCCTCTCCCAGAAAGAACCGTCCCATTGAAGACATCTTCGGCCCTCAATATGAGCCTGTTCGTGCCATGGAAACTGCCCCACCCGTTATATCGCTGCCGGCCGACCTGTCCGGAGAATCCGGCGCCGACGATCGTCGTACCGAAGCCTTCAAGATGATCTTACAGTTGATCTCAACTCCCCTGATCGACAGTCCTCCCTTGGCTCAGAGCCAAGAATCGAACCGCCGCGATGTATATCAGCAACGGCAGTTGGAGCATGAGCGCATCCGCCTTCGCTACCATGTCTCGCAGGCCACACGTAGCGCCTTGTGGGGGGCTCATTTGGCCCACCTGCCTCAACTCGAACACTTGCCGAATTATTTGGGCATGACGAATGATCTGTATCGCCGGCTTCTTCCCCTTGAACCAGGCATGACTGTCCTCGATATCGGCTGCGGCCAAAGGCACTTCGCCCGTCTCATGTTGACCAATCAGGCCTATCGGTCGGCGCATCACAGTAAACGGACGACCGTCCCGCTCCGCTACATCGGGTTGGACCAGTCGCATGAATCGCTTAGACTTGCTGAACAGCAGTTCCATACATTCGCGAAGGAACTACCCGGCACGCTCAGGGCTGCCGTCCCAACTGCTCAATTGGTAACAACAAGCTGGATGCGCACCGATTGGAATGCACCGCTTCCTTTCACCAACGGATCGATTGAGCGCATTCTCTGCCATCTCTCGCTCTCCTTCACGTCCTCCCCCCTTCATTGTCTCAGACAGATGCTCCGCGTCTTGCATCCGGACGGAACGGTCGTCGTGACCTGTCTTCAATCGCACACCGACCTCTCGACACTGTTTCGCCGTCATCTGCTCGCCGAAGACCACGATGAATTTGGGTCTCCGGCCCAGATCGTCCTTCACTATCTCGGTCGTCTGCGTGAAGCCATTTGCCATGGCTTATTGCATATCTATGCGCAGGATGAGTTGGCCCGTCTACTGGCTCATGCAGGTGCGGGGCCAATCCAGTTTTTCCCAGTCCTCGACAACCAACTTCTACTCGCCGTTGTACGGAAGACCAAATCTGCTGGGTGAAACAGCATTTCGGGTGTATACTTCTAACCTAGTGATGATACGTAGACTCGTTTCCACCACAACGAACTACGCGGACGGATACAACTTCGCGCACCACACTCATGACAGATCATGCAGCTCCTCAATCGAACCCTGATCAGGCAGGCACAGCGTCACTGCAACGACTCACGAAATTCGCACGGGACATAGGGCACCCGACAAGCCTCTCCATCATCGCAGAGCGAATTCTTTCCGGCCTCTCCGACGCATCCCGGCACGCTCAAGGGCTACTCTATCTGCTTGATCATGAGCGAGAATGTTTTCGCCTGGTGAGTGTACCCACGCCGACTCCTTTAATAGCCGCGCCTCCCGTCGTTCCTCTCAAACACCCCCTCGTTCAACAACTGGCTGATCGCCAAGACATCCTCGACTCATCCGTGCTGGCCGACTCCCTACGGACGACATTGCTGGACAACACAGCGGATGCCTCGTTCGCCACACTTCCCATTAATCTCGCCATCCCGCTCCTGAATCGAGGTCAGTTGATCGCCTTCGTAGTCCTCCAATCTCAACTGGAATCCACGGTCATCCCCTCCTATACCCTAGAACTACTGAGCGCTATGGCTCAGAGCGCCGCCAATGCGCTCGACTCATTCTTATTGTATGAGGACCTTCATCAATCGCAAGTCCTCATGCGGCGAACTGATCGACTTCGTTCATTGGAAACCATTGCAGGAGGCTTCGCGCATGAAATCCGAAACCCCTTGACGTCGATTAAGACGTTCATTCAGCTGGCTCCGGAACGGAAGGATGACAGTCAATTTATCGGTGAATTCAGCCGTATTGTGCTCGAGGACGTCAATCGGATTGAACGGTTGATTCAGGAGATTCTCGACTACGCTCGATACATGGAACCTCGGTTGACCGATGAGGATCTGAATGAAATCGTCTCGTCGTGCCTGTACTTCATCCAAGTGAAGGCTGACAGCCGAGGGATCAAGATTGAAAAAGATTTGGCGCCGGAGCTTCCTCGTGGCATGTTAGATCGGCAGCAAATCAAACAGGTCCTCTTAAACCTGCTCTTGAATGCGATGGATGCCATCGGCGACAAAAACGGAACCCTTCGCGTACGAACCACTAGGCTAAAAAAAACGGGCGGTGAGGTCTGGATACAGATACAGATCGAGGATACGGGACACGGCATCTCACCTGAAAACCTTGCCTACATCTTCGATCCTTTCTTTACCACGAAGTATGCGAGCACCATAAACGAAGGAACTGGTTTGGGACTGACCATCGCTCATCAGATCGTTCGGGAGCATCGAGGAGAGATTCAAGTTCAGAGCACGGAAGGGATTGGAACGACTTTTCTCATCAATCTTCCCTCCCATCGAGATTAGAACGTAAGGAGCGCTTGTGGAAAGTTTGGCTGTTAGAAAACGGGTTCTGCTGATTGATGACGATCCCCGAGTCCGTGCCTCCCTCAAGATAGTTCTCGAACCGATCTATGACATTCTCCAGGCATGTGATGGACAGGAGGGTCTCGATGTGTTTCGGAAGGATGAACCCGACCTCATCCTCCTCGATGTCATTCTCCCGGGAACCGACGGCCTCGCAGTGCTTCAAACGCTTCGTATGGAGAGCAAGAGGACTCCTGTCATCATGCTCACAGGCACCAAATCTGTCAAAACAGCCGTCGACGCCATGAAGTTCGGCGCTGCTGACTATCTCTCAAAACCGTTCGACGTGGATGAGCTCCGTATTATCATCGATCGCGCCCTAAACTCTTCCGAATTGGAGCGAGAGGTTAAGCAGCTGCGGGCTCAAGTCGTCCAGCGCTATGCCTTCCATAATCTGATTGGCAAAAGCCAGGGCATGCAGGAGATCTACTCAAAAATCGAGCAGGTCGCCGATAGCCGCACCACGGTGCTGATTACCGGAGAAAGTGGCACAGGGAAGGAATTAGTCGCAAAAGCCTTGCACTACAACAGTTCTCGACGCGAGCGCCCCTTCATTGCCCTGAACTGCGCCGCGTTGCCCGAAACGCTCATAGAAAGCGAACTCTTCGGCCACGAAAAAGGTTCGTTCACGGATGCCACAGCCCGACGCGTCGGACAGTTTGAATTGGCGAACACCGGAACATTGTTCCTGGACGAAATCGGCGACTTGAGTCCAATCACGCAGGCGAAGCTCCTGCGCGTCATCCAAGAGCGCGAATTTACGAGAATCGGTGGCGTTCAGTCAATCAAGGTCGATGTTCGTATCGTGGCGGCGACGAATAAGAATCTTGATGACCTTGTTCGAAAAGCGCAGTTTCGAGAAGACCTCTACTACCGCATCAATGTCATTGCGCTCGTTCTCCCCCCACTCCGTGAACGCGGCGAGGATATTCCCCTCCTGGCCAAACATTTCCTCGAGAAACGGCTGGACGAGGAACGACGCCCTCGTATCGAATTCGGAAAAGAGGCATTGGAGCTTCTAACTCGATATTCTTGGCCTGGCAATGTTCGCGAGCTGGAAAACTTCGTCGAGCAGGCGTTCATCTGGTCCCAACATGCTGCGCAAATCACCCCGGAGCATTTGCCGACGCTGATCAAGAATGACTCTCGTTCAACATCACTTCGAGACGATACCCTTGCCGGTCGCATGTCGCTTGAAAAAGCCGTAATGGAGTTTGAACGGGAGATTATCCTTGATGCGTTGAAACGGACCAATTACGTACAAACCCACGCTGCAAACCTACTGGGAATTAGCCGACGGATGCTGAAATACAGAATGGACACCCTCAGCATCGGTCGTCCGGACAATTCCTCGACCCAAGAGCCAGACCTACCCATGCAAGAATGACACACTTATGCACAAGAATGTCACACTTATGCACACATTATCCTCACTGACCTGTTAGTAACATAGGTATCCTACCATTATTGATGTCTACGTATAGTTGCTCATAATTCAATCACTACTCTATATTGAAATTACTTGCAACTGATTGAAAAGGAATGATAATTGCTTCTAGGAAGAGTGTCTTTGGGTAAGCATCACATATGATCACAACTTCTCGTCAGTCAGGAACACCACCGACAGTCCTCGTGGTTGATGATGAAGCGGGGCCCCGCGATGCTCTTAAATTCATACTTCGTACCTTCTGCAACGTTCGGTCTGCAGAGAACGCCAAGATGGCCCTCGAGGTCATCGGCCAGGAACCCATTGATCTGATCACACTCGATCAAAAGCTTCCGGATCGACATGGGCTCGAGCTTCTCAGAGACATCAAGTACCAGCACCCCAACGTGGAGGTCATTGTCGTCACGGGATACGGGAGCCTGAAGTCTGCCATGGAGGGTATGCGTCAGGGAGCAGCGGGTTACTTACTGAAGCCTTTCAACGTGAACGAGCTGACCACCCTCATTCAGCAGACGATGGACAAGAAGCGCCGACTCGACTTTCTTCGCTACTGCCTTCGAACACTACCAGACCTGTGGGGCTCGGAGAAAGAGAGTGCACGTGCATGGGACACAGTGAAGACGGAATATGCGTCGCGCTCTACTCACACGCAGAACCATGATGCTTTGCAGCAAGACGAGATGACCCTGCTTCCACTTCTGTCCGATATTTTGGAAGCCACAGACCGCCAATTACTCAATCATTCGAGCCGAGTGAGTTTCTATGCTACGTTGATGGCTAGCCGACTCAATCTCACCGTGTCCGAGCAAAAAGCATTGGCCTTGGGAGCCTTTCTGCATGATGTAGGAAAAACAAGTCTCCCATCATATCGGTTCTCAGAGGACCAGATCTTTCCGTCAGGCGAGGCATCCCTCTGTAGCGAACACGTCGACAGAGGTGCACGGATGATTGCGCCGTTGGGTTTGCCAATTGAGGCAAGACAAATCATCGCATCCCACCATGAGCGATGGGATGGACAGGGCTACCCTCATGGACTCCGAGGCGCGGATATTCCCTTACTGGCGCGTATTGTCGGCATCGCCCAAATGTTTGATCATCTGACCGCCGACGCACCTGGACGCATCGCCCTGTCACTGGATGCCGCAATCCGCCAGATCTCGCTTCAATCTCATACGCATTTTGACCCGCAGTTGCTTGAACTCTTCGTTCAGGTCGTAAAGGACTCTCCCGTCTCGCCTCGCGCCATAGAGATCGCTCCCGCCGCTTAATCTATTCATGCGTTCCGGCGATCAACTCCGCCGCTGCAGATCGAGTCTTTGCAGTGATTCGCTCCCCACCGAGCATGCGCGCAATTTCACCCTCGCGACTTATGCCAGTCAACAAACGCACCGTCGCCACCGTCCGCCCCTTGACCTCCAACTTTTCGACAGAGAAATGATGCTGGGCTTGAGAGGCGACCTGCGGGAGATGCGTGATGCACAGCACTTGATGGTAGCGGCCCAACTCCCGTAGCCGTTTCCCAATCATGGCTGCGACTGCTCCTCCCACCCCCGTATCGATCTCATCGAAGATCAAGACCGGCACGTGATCGACATCAGCAAGGACGGATTTCAACGCCAGCATCACCCGCGAGAGCTCACCGCCCGATGCCACTCGAGATATCGGTTTCAACGGCTCGCCCGCATTGGTCGACAGCTGAAACTCGACACGATCCGCGCCATCAGAACCGTACATTTCGTCAGGCCACGAAGGCATAACTTGGACCAGAAACCGTACCGATCCCATTTTCAACGCACTGAGCTCTTTATCCACCAATTTCGTCAAGCGCTTAGCTGCTTCCGTTCGCTTCCCTGAGAGCGCTCTGGCCAATACCGAAACGTTCTGTTGTTGCTCCGTAATAAGACGATCATATCGACCGATCTCGCTATCCACCCCGCGAAGTTGGCCTAGCTCTTGTTTAACTCGATCCTGAGTCTCTAGAACGGCTTCAATCGTCCCCCCGTATTTCTTTTTCATCTTCTGGATGACAGCCAAACGATCTTCAATTGCACTGAGTCGCTGAGGATCTGCGTCTAGCCCCTCGGCATACCCGCGAAGGGAATCGGCGACTTCTTTCAGAAGCACTTTGGCTTCGGACGCGAGCCGACCTGTTCCTCCCATCGCAGGGTCGATCTGAGTGAGCTCTCCTAGCACGCGCTCCATCGACACCAAATTCGCCAAGATACCAGCCGCATCGCCCTGAATTCGTTCCTGAGCTTCCGATGCCAATTCAGTCAGACGCCGAGACGCCCCCAACCGATGGCGTTCAGCCTGTAGCAGCTCTTCCTCCCCCAAACGGCAGGCAGCCTCATCTAATTCCTCCTGCTGAAAGCTCAACAGGTCTTCTTGCTGGGCCCGCTGTTGGAGAGTGATGGCAAGCGCAGTGCGTTTCTCACGGGAACTCACTAACTCACGATGGATTGATTGATATTGGGACCGCAGTTCCAAGAGACGACCAAAGGCATCCAGAACCTCAAGCTGAGCAGAGGTGGATAGAAGCGATTGCTGGTCATGCTGGCCATGGATATCGACAAGCGTACCGGCGAACTCTTCCAGCACATGGACAGGGCTAAGAATTCCGTTCAGATACACCCGGTTTCTTCCTGAGCGTGCAATGATGCGTCGAATGATGAGTTGAGAATCGTGTGGGCCAAGGACTTCTTTGGCCCGCAGCTGTTGAAGAAGAGGATGCGTGAGCGGAATCTCAAAGGACGCTTCAAGTTGGGCTTCGTCTTCACCGAAACGAATTTGCTCGCTTGAGGCTCGCCCACCGACAAGAAGCGCCACTGCATCGATTAATAACGACTTACCGGTCCCGGTCTCTCCAGTCAACACGGCAAATCCTGAGTCCATGTGCAGACTCAGTTGTTCGATCACAGCAAAATTCGTAATACGCAGCTCAGTCAGCATAGCTGCAACAGAGGCAAAGCCTAGCTAATAGCAGACGACACCTCGGGGCACTCAAAATGGCCCATGCCACCTGAAAAGTATCAGTGACAGCAGACAAGATGCTCAAAACGGCTGTCCAGCGAGACCGCAGCGAGTGAAGAGGTGAGGCGTACGCCTTGGTACGTTGAGCCTCTGAACGATGCGAGAACGAGGCTGGCGGCCGTTTTCAGCATCTTGCTAGGCGGTCCCGGCATGCTGAGCGAGCAGTGAGTCGATCACTTCTTTGAACTGTCGCTTTGGTCTGGCACCCACCAGCTTCTCAACGGGCTGGCCGTTCTTAAAGAATAGAATCGTGGGGATACTCATCACCTGGTAACGACCCGCCACCTCGGGATTCTCGTCAGTATTCAGTTTTCGAACCTTCAGCTTCCCGGCGTATTCATTGGCCAATTCCTCCACGATGGGAGCCACCATTTGGCATGGGCCGCACCACACCGCCCAAAAATCGACCATGACGAGTTCCGAGGCCTTCATCACTTCGGCATCCCAAGTAGAATCTTCGACTTTCAAGGCGTCACCAGCCACGTCTGCGCCCTCCTTCAGGGTTGAAATCATTGATGCATGATTGCTTGGGCATCGTACCCCACCACTGTTTTTAGTGTCAAACGGGGATCACCGTCCAGGTTGAACTCCGGGCAGTGCGGCACCTGTCTCGGGGGTCTGCGGAGGAATGCCATAGGGCCCACCCAGAGTCGCCCAAGGTAGCCCCCGTTCACCCCACAGAAGCGGGCTCAAGAGAGTCCGCATGACGACAGTTCCCGCACTTTCAGTCCAACCGATTCCAGTAAGACTCAACATAAAGCTATATTGCTCACGATCCGGGAATTTCAGGTAATATAGCCCCACCGACCAACATCTGCATGGATTCTGATACAACGCGACCGCGTCCAATTCAGGACTTCGTCCATTCTTGACGTCGTAGTAGGCTTTGGCTCCGAACGTCCATCCCCACGGGGTGCGGAAGGCCCCGCCCATCGTCACAAACTGAATGTCCTTCGTCGGAGCAAACACCTCATTAAATGAGATCGGGTTCCAGACGTCGCCTCGCCTGACCCGATTCCCATCTCTCGTGTACCGTTGTCCCACTTCGAAATACCAGTTGGTTCCTTCTTGAAATCGAAGATCCGTGTTGAATTGACTCACCCCTGGTTGATAGGGATCGAAGAACGCGTCAACCGTTAGATACCGGTTGATCGGCGGCCGCAGAGCCCACGCCTGCGCCGCGCGTCCGACTACCGGGGTATCCAACCACGCCGTCGTCATCAACGTCGGCAGATTATTGCCAATCACGGCCCGCATCCAGATATCAGAAAACTTCTTGCCTTGGATGGGGACTGTGGCCGGCTGGAGCGGCTGGGTGAATGATCCGAGGAAAGGGGCGACTCCTGGCGTAAACTCACGAGCCAGAGTTTGTACATCGCCGACATGATAACTCTGCGCCAACGTGAGATCGAGCCAGTTGAAGGCATTGGTCTTCCCTGATTCCAACACCCGGCTACGCAGCATATACGTCAGCAAATTCTTCTTCGGAAGATCATCGACTTGGTCGATTTGCGTCAACTTCGATTGATCAGTTGACGGCACATATTCGTAGGTGACCGTGGGCTCGAGGGTATGCAACAGACTGTTCCCGTCGGCAAGGGCGAATCGGCGCGTCACTTTTGACGTAGCATCCACCCCCAACCAAAAAGTCTCTCGATGCTGCCCTTCATCTGATTGCGCTCCTCTGGTGTAATAGACCTCACGGAACTTCGCTTGGGGTCGAATCCCGATCACATGCCCGAGATGCAGTACATCTGTCGAAATGCTAGGAACGACATTGATCCGATTCAGCGTAAATCCTTGATCGCGATAGAAATTGACATAGTTCCCTTCCATGCCCAACAAAACAGGCGAATTGAACAGTGAAACGTTGGGCAGGCTATACCCAGCCTCTGGAAGCCGTTGAAACGTATCCTTTCCTCCGGCTTGTAACGGTTGCAGATAGAGGCCCAGAAGATACAGGTTGCCGTAGGGCAAGCGCTGGGTCACCAAGAGATTTGATTCACTGCTCGGCGAAGCACGGAGTATCCCCGAATTGCTCAGCTGCTGAAAATAGTTAGGGTCTGTGACCAAATTGGCGCTGGCGCGGAGCAGCAACGTATCGGTGAGGTATTGCGTATGGGTTCCGATGAGCGCCGCGCGTGCCTGTTTGACGTCTTCCCCGGTGTCGGTGAGGCCGGAGACATTGGGAAGCTGCGTCTGTTGCAGATAGCTCACATACCACTTGCCCCGAGATCGCTGGTCCAAAACATACCGATACTCAAAATCGGACCCATATCCAAGGTCACTGTAGTAGGACGGTGTAACCGTCAAGTCTTGACTCGGATTGATCGCCCAAAAAAAGCTCTGCTTCAGGTGAAATCCAAATCGAGTGTCATAACTCGGGCTAGGAATCAGAAAGCCGGTTTGTCGTTTGGTCATGGGAAAGGAGAAGGTAGGGAGTGGAATCGTGGGCACGTCCAAGACACAGAACCACCCGCCCTTGGATCCCAATGTGTCTCCCATGGTCAGATCCAGATCCTTAAACCGAAAGCGCCACGCCGGCACTTCTCCATCTTGCGCATCACAATTCGTGAAGCTGCCTTCTTTGACTCGGTAGTGGTATTCAGAAAATCTCTGCAGGCGGCGGCCGGATATTGAGGAGTTGGTTGTCGGAGCGTAGAGCTGGGCATGTGTCGCCACGCCAGCCTCTGTATTGACATTGAGTTCCATCCGCTCAGCCGTCACATCGGCCTGCGGGTCCGTTAAGTGCACATGGCCGACGGCAGTGAGAAGACCCGACAAGACTTGAATGGTAGCGTGGTCCGCCGTGAGCTTGATCGACCCCTGTTGAATCACCACCGATCCGTTTGCCTCGTAGACGTCTTGATCTTGTCGATAATCGATCCGCTCTGCGGTGATATCGAGAGGAGCGGATCCAGCGGGCGACGTTCCAGCACCCACTTGGGTGTCTGCCGCTGATCCAGGAAAAGGAATGAGCGTGAGAATGGCGACGATGAGAATGAGCTGCCAGCGGACCCACACGAGAGGACCCGCCATGCTAGCCACGAATCGGTGACAACCCGCAGCCACGCACTGCCGCTTTGATATCCCCCAAAAGCATCAACGATCCGGCAATACAGATGAGATCATGCGGCATGGCTCGGCTTCTGGCAACTGTCAACGCGTCCATAGGAAGGACGGCCTCACGTACCGGCCCTTGCCATTCGAGCAGGGTTGCACGGAGTTCTTGGACCGTAGCAGACCGTGCAAGGGTCGCCTGCGTCAGCACGATTTCCGACACACACGGCAACAGCGGATCAATAAATCCCCGCCGATCTTTATCCCGCATCATGCCCCAGACGAGGATAACCCGAGATGTGGGGTGACTGACGGCGAAGTCCTTGAGATACTCCGCGAGCGCATGCGCAGCGGCAGGGTTATGGGCGCCGTCGAGCACGACCGTGGGATACTCGCCAATCACCTCTAACCGACCTTCCCATAAGACCGTACGCAGGCCATTGCGAACGGCTGTCGCATCCACAGCCATCCCAGCTCGATCCGCCGATTCAAGAAGTGCCAACGCACAGGCAGCATTGTCCCACTGGTGACGCCCTGCCAAACCACAAGTGAGATCCGCCCACACACGAGTCACGCCACGATACGTGAGTCGCTCGAAACGATTTTCATCAATAGCAAAGTCGCGGCCAAGCTGCCACAGGGGAGCTGCACGATCCTGCGCGATCCGACGTAGAATCTGTTCAGCCTCCTCTCCCATCCGTCCGATCACAACCGGGACAAAAGGCTTGATGATTCCCCCTTTTTCACATGCAATTGCCTCCTCCGTGTGCCCCAAATATTCTTGATGGTCCAGACCAATGGTCGTGATCGCACTGGCCAATGGTTGTTCCACCACGTTGGTTGCATCGAACCGCCCGCCTAACCCAACCTCCAATACGGCAACATCGACTTCCGACTCTGCGAAATAGAGGAATGCCAGAGCCGTCGTCATCTCAAAAAACGTCGGTTCCAGATTATCTTCGAGTACGGCCCGCAAACGCGCGATCAACGCCTCGGCGTGAGG
This sequence comes from Nitrospira sp. CG24B, assembly GCA_002869845.2. Classification (GTDB taxonomy): domain Bacteria; phylum Nitrospirota; class Nitrospiria; order Nitrospirales; family Nitrospiraceae; genus Nitrospira_D. The sequence goes on from NEWS02000008.1 coordinate 314,530, forward strand.
CTCCGGAATCATGCATCCGTTGACACGAATCCTCTCCCGAAATTCGATGAGGTGAGGAGAAGTATAGAGCCCGACCCGTCGGCCTGCCTGCTGAAGGACGGCCGCAACCATCGCCGCCGTCGACCCCTTACCGTTGGTTCCTCCAATATGAAGGACGCGAAGTGAGCGATGAGGATTGCCAACCCGGTCCAACAGAATCTGCATGGTCTCCAGGCCCAGCTTGATGCCGTGCTTCTGAAGCGCGTAGAGGTACTCAATCATGGAGGAGTAGCTCATCGACAAGCCGGGAGGACGCGAAGGCTAAAAATGATTCACGAGGGTGCCAACCGTCTCCTTGAGACGCTTGCGCTCGACGATCATATCGATCATGCCGTGTTCGAGAAGAAACTCGGCCCGTTGGAACTGATCCGGCAACTGCTGCTTGATCGTTTGTTCGATGACACGGGGTCCCGCAAACCCAATCAACGCTTTTGGCTCCGCAATGATGACATCTCCCAACATCGCCACACTGGCGGTGACGCCGCCGAACGTCGGATCGGCAAGAATCGAGATAAACGGCAGTTTGGCCTCGCCGAGCTTCGCGACCGCAGTCGAGGTCTTGGCCATCTGCATCAACGAAAGGATGCCTTCCTGCATCCGTGCGCCTCCAGAAGTGGTGACTAGGATGACCGGCAGCTTTAGTTCTAACGCTTGGTCAATCGCGCGGCAGAGCTTTTCCCCGACCACAGACCCCATACTCCCGCCCATAAAACTGAAATTGAAGACACAGAGCACCACCCGACGCCCGTTGACCAGACCTTCGCCGATAACAAGCGCATCCTTCCGGCCCGTCTTGTCTTGATGAGCCTTGACCCGATCTCGATACGGCTTGGTATCTTGGAACCTCAACGGATCTTGCGCTTCTAAACCCGCATCCCATTCTTTGAAGGTACCGAGATCAAGGAGCAAGCCAATCCGCTCAGTGACCGAAATCGGGAAATGATACTCACATTTAGGGCAAACCTTGTTGTTCCGGTCAACTTCCTTGCGGTAGACGATCTCCCGGCAATGATTGCACTTAAGCCACATCCCCTCGCTGCCTTTTGAACGTGGAGGCGGGGCGGATTCTGCAGGTTTCTCTTTTTTGAACCACGTCATGGTTATTGTCTTAGTGCAGTCCTACCCTCTCGATCCATTGTGCTCCATCAATTTTCAGAGAATAGCACAGGGCTACTCCCAATGCACCTTAGCGGCGTATCGCACCTAATACACCAGGCCGCATCAGTGCCCGAGAACTGAGGGAGTCAACTCCACCAACATCCATACCCCAACCAGGATACTGGCAAGGCTGGCAAATCCCTGAACGCCGACAAAGAGTCGCTGACTCATCGAACGCGAATAGATGACCGGCACACTCAAGGTCAAACCGATCGCCATCATGCCGATGATCGATCCAACGCCAAAGACGAGGATCGCCACAAGCCCGCTGACCATGGTGGTCGTCGCCGCCAAAATCATCAACATCAACGCGGCTGATCCCGCAAGTCCATGCATCATACCAATACACAGCGGACGAATTGCGTCCGTCATCCAATGCCGATGGCAATGATCGCGTTGTTGCTGGTGGCTGTGCAGGTGGACATGCGGCTGACCGTCGTGGTCATGGCTATGGACATGCCAACGCTCACGGTACAGTTTCAGCGCAAGACTCCCCCCGAGTACAATCAAGAGCAGTCCGACTCCCGATTCAGCCATAACCTCAAATTCAGCAGGAATATGGAATCCCCAGGCAAGCACAATCGATCCAACCAGCAACAGCGTCAGCGTGTGGCCGGTTCCCCACCACAATCCGACAGCGCCGGACGCCAAAAATGAGGGCCTCTCAGCAAGCACGGTCGAGACCGCTGCAAGATGGTCCGTATCCAGAGCGTGCCGCAATCCCAGCACAAAACCAATCCCGAGCAATGTCAATAAATCGGTATCAGGCATCGTGCATCCAGAAATCCAATAGCGGGATGACTGCGTCCATCACACTCCGTACCAACACGAGCATGGAAGAGGCCAACACGGACTCAATGAGGACAGAGGCCTTGCTCACCCACCACGGGCATGCATTTCCAGATGGGGATCTTCCCGGAGACGATCGATCTCGATCAACCCTCCGTCTCGAAGCCCTACCCGTTCAAGCGCCTTCCGCTCCTCAGCGCCACGATCACGACGAGCAGCCCATCCCGACCGAATGATCTCCCGCAGGTGCGCTGGATGCAGCTTCATGCGAAGAGGCTTGCGGAGGTCAACGCCAGATCCCGCGTACAAACACAGATACCACATCCCATCAGCGGTGACACGACTGCGGTCACACTGCGCGCAAAACGGTGTGGTCGTCGAGGGGATAATCCCAAAGATCGTGCCGTCCGGCAAGCAAAATCGTTGGGCGGGAGCGGCTCCCCGTTCTGGAAGCGCGGTGATTCGACCGTACCGTCGCGCGAGGGTATCGAGGATCATGTCCTGAGACAGGACCTTGTCCATCTTCCACTCGTTGGCCCCACCAACATCCATATATTCGATGAAACGCACCTCGGCCTGATAACGCTTGCCCCATTCGATCAACTCGTTCAGTTCATCATCATTAAACCCACGAATCGCGACCGTGTCGAGCTTCAGATGTGTAAAACCCGCCTTCCCAACCGATTCAATGCCCTCGAGAACACGCGAAAATTCATCTCGCCCCGTCAGTTGACGAAATCGCTCAGGCTTCAGGGTATCGAGACTGACCGTGATGCGGTCGAGTCCAGCATAGTAGAGATCCTGGACAGACTCGGCCAGTAACACACCATTCGTCGTCAAGGCCACTTCAGTAATTCGTCGGTCCTGTCGAAGCAGCCGAACCAGCCGCGCCAGATCCCGACGCAACAAGGGCTCCCCCCCAGTCAACCTGACCTTGTCGACTCCCAGGTCGGCAAAAGAGCCGACCAGCACCGCCATCTCTTCGAAGCTCAGGAGATCTTCTCGCGGCAGCCAGACATACTCCGGCTCGGGCATGCAGTACCGGCAACGAAGATTACAGCGATCGGTCACGGACAGCCGCAAACTCTTCAACGGCCGCCCGAACATGTCCTGTGCTGCCACAGGCGCTATATTTCCCGTGAATTCATCCATCACTTGCAGCCGACCATTACTTTCAATTTTTCAACACTCACGTTTCACACTTCACGAATTTAGGGGTGTTCCTCCACCCAGACCTCCCCTTCAGGAGTATGCTCCAGCTTCCAAATCGGCGTGATCTGTTTAAGCTCATCGATTGCCCACCGACAGGCATTGAACGCGTCGGCTCGGTGCTCCGCACCGGCGATGATCAACACAATATTTTCACCGATCGTGATTTCGCCATATCGATGGATGATGAGCAACTCTAGGATATCGAAGTCTTTCAGCGCCCGTTCTCGAATTTCACGCAACTTCTTCTGCGCCATTCCTTCGTAATGCTCAAACGTAATGCCATCCACATCCCGTCCGCGAGATCGATCGCGCGCAATGCCCAAAAATGTTGCGATGCCCCCGATCCGTTTCGATCGACTGCGTACCCGATCAAGCTCCCGATCGAGAGAGAAATTCTCTCGCTGGATACGAGCGAACTGCCCCTGGTCTATCGGTTCCTGCCCTGATCCTCCGGCGAACGGAGGCAAAAGCGCAACCTCGTCGCCGTCATTGATGATCGTCTCTTCATGCGCAACGTCCTGATTCACGGACACGAGCACCTTCCTCTTCTGAATCAGTTCCCCGATTGCGGGATGGCTGGACTCGATTGCACCGACGAGATCCTTGACCTGCCGACCATTCGCCACATTCAACGACAGGAAACCCTGATTTCCAGCCAGCATCTTCGTCATACCGAACAATTTCACCGTAATCATCGTCCCTAGCCCCTACCCTTAACCATTCTTGGTATACAACCCTGATTTCCCGCCCGATTTGGAAAGCAGACAGACCTCGCCAAAACTCATCCCGCGATCCACAGCTTTGCACATATCGTAAATGGTCAACGCCGCAACTGACGCTGCCGTCATGGCTTCCATTTCGACCCCCGTCGGTCCTGTTGTCTTGACCGTCGCTGTAATGGTGATGGAGCAGCGGCCTTCTGGACCCGGCTGAGGCTCCTCCTTGAAAGAGATATCGACACTCGTCAGGAGAATCGGATGGCACATGGGAATGAGGTCCGGTGTCTTCTTCGCACCCATCACGCCTGCAACCTGAGCAACAGCCAGCACATCACCCTTCGCGATCTTGCCTCGTTGAATCTTTTGAAGGGTTTCAGGAAGTAGAAAGACCTTGGCCTGCGCAGTGGCGAGACGCTCCGTCGAGCCCTTGGCACTGATGTCGACCATCCGAGCTCGACCCGATTCATTGAAATGCGTAAATTCGTCCATTTTGTCCGTTGAATCAGCACGTTATAACCGGCACGCTGCGGGATTATAGGTGCCGACGGAAACCAAGGTCAAGCCAATGAGAGACGGCGGTCTGTTGCCGAATACTGTACCGAAGCACACTGACCTCGGTCGTCAATAGTGGACGCCGTGAATCGCAGCCTCACGCCGCTGGCTGCTGACGGTTGTAGAGCATCTCGATGTACTTCGTGATCTCACGCCGGGCCTACTCGCGCGTGTCGTAGCACCGGTGGTGCACCAGCTCATTCTTCAACGTCCCCCCGATACTCTCCATCGATGAGTTGTCATAGCAGTTGCCCTTCCGTCGCATGGACGCGGTCATGCCGAACTGCAGCAGCTGATCTTGATAGGCCTGGGCGTGGACGTTTTACCAAAACTGCGATCCCCAACGCCTGGATCACCGAGTCCGTCGTCATCCGGCCCCTCATCGCAGGACCGACAACCTCGCAGGTAAACAGACTCCTTGATGCCAGACCAGCCTTTTGCGGTCAGCACGTACGTGATGTCGGTGCCCCAGGTCTCGTTCGGGCCTGTGGCGACAACTGTTTGGGCCAAGATATTCTCCGCCACCGGCAGGGTATGATTGGACGCGGTGGTCGTGGTGAACCGTCGAACTTGTGTGCAGCGCAGCCGCTTGATGCGCCCGATCCCGGCGGGGAACCCGTCGGCACGCAATTCTGCTTGAAGTCGCTCTGGTCCGTACGTCTGTCGGGTGCGCCCATGGCCCTGATTCGTGCCCGGCTCCTGCTGCCTAAAATCGTTGGCGGGAAAGGCCACCACCTCGAATCCACGGTCATGATATCGCGCGTACATTTCCCGAAGACCGGCATACTCGGCGTGGTTATAATCAACAACGCCTTACCTTTGAACGTCTTGAGATCAACCGGACGACCATTACTATCGGGAAGACTAAAGCTGTCGAGTGGTACCGGCGATTGACGTGACAGTGATTGTGCACGCACCTGTTTCTCACTGGCGAACATTTCTCCGCCTGACCCGTTGCTGAGACCAAATCCCATCAGTATCAATCCAGAAACTATCAGTAATAACGTTGGACATTTACGAATGTTGACACCTGATGTTTCTTTGAAAAATTATTTAATATTAATGATAATTAACAATAATTATAGATATGCATTTCGTCTATTGCTTAACTCCAATTCATTTGACAAACATTGGACATCATGGTACATATTAGGCAGTCTTTGCCCACCACCAATATCTAGGTGAGCCCTAGGACCTTGGCTTTGGGTCTGATGGCTGAAGGGAGATTAGCGATGAGGGATGACGAATTAAGAGGAATCTCTGAAAGTATTCACTTCGAGGAAAAAATTGAGCTGGAGGATAACGATCAAGACGAGGCCACTTCCGGAGCACTCATCACCCAGATCGCATGCGACCAAGAGCCCGACGAAGACTCCGATCCAACCGTCAGGCCTGACACAGAGGATCGAAGCCGACAGAATCCCTTTCTACTCGAATCTCTCTATTTCCGTTCCTTCCGTGGTGCAGCCCTGTTGACCAAGAAGGAGGAACTCGACCTTGCCAAACGCATCGACGAAGCAACCCGCCACATCAGGATGTCCATGAAGAACGCCACGGCCATACTGGCTAACGCTGTCTCCCCAACCTCTCGTAAAGAGACGATCCAAGAGCTCAGTGCCATCCGGCGTCTGAGCGGTCTCTCTGCCATTGCACTGGATCGAGCCGACACACTTCTCAGTGCTTGGGCTGGATCACCCGCAGATGACAGCCTCGTGGCACCGGAGGTCCGTCAGCAACTCCTCACTATGCTGACGGAGATACGAACGGCAGGCCGTCAGCTGGAAGATGCGAAAGAGGAGCTCGTCCGGCGCAACTTGCGCCTGGTAGTCGATGTCGCAAAACGGTACATCACACACGGCCTCACGCTGCTCGATCTGGTCCAGGAAGGAAATATTGGCCTGATGAAGGCGGCGGAACGCTTTCAATACCGCAAGGGATTCAAATTCAGCACCTACGCGACCTGGTGGATCCGCCAAGGCATCACGCGAGCACTCGCCGAGCAATCCCGTGTAATCCGTGTGCCCGTTCACCAATGCGAGGCCGCCAGTCGCATCGCCCGCGCCACGCGACGATTGGAGCTGCAACTCGGAGAGGCGCCTCGGATAGAGGACATCGCTCGAACCCTTGGACTCCGTCCAGAACGAGTGCGCACCACGTTGGCCGCAATTCAAAAACCACTCGGACTGGAGACACCGGTCGGTGAGGGTCAGACCGTTTTAGGCGAGCTCATCCCCGATGATCAGACGGCCTCGCCGGACAGCTCTATCCATCGGCTCGAACGCGAAAATGAACTCGAACGCCTCCTGAGTTCGCTCAGCCCGAGAGAAAATGCGGTGATTCGCATGCGCTTCGGTCTCGGGTACGACAAGATGATGACCTTAGTCGAGGTCGGTGAACAGTTGGATTTAAGCCGGGAACGGGTTCGCCAGATCGAGGCCCACGCACTGAGCAAACTAAATACGCCTACTACGCGTGAAGTGCTCCGCTCGATTCAGTAGGTTTCAGTGCGTTGGCAAACAGGCCCTCGCGGCTCTTTATCGCATCACGACCCTATTGGTCCACCCGGGCATCAACATGCAGGCACCTTGGCAGTCATGCCTGGTGTTTCTTTCCAAAATCCTGAATCGGCCCAGTACATCTGTTGAGAGCCATCACATGTCTCCTGATATCTAGGCCTCACCAACACGGCCCTTGTCTTGGCGCGTCAAGGCTGGCAAGCTTCGACAGTGTTCACCCTGCGACCTATACCGCACACATGGCAATCCCTGGTGGCCTAAGACAGATATGAAAACACCTCGTCGCTCTCTCTTTCGCGCGATGGCAGCAGCCTTGCTCTTTGTCCAGGCAGGCTGTGGAGCCGCGCAGTTGGGCACATGCGCACCACATACGAAAGAAGAAGGCACTCCTACACTGAATTGGACCGAATGCTTCGAGGCTCCTTTCACACATGCTGGAATAACGCATTCGGTATTCTGTCTCAATGACGGCACTTCGAAACCGCCGGTGCTCCTGCTCCACGAGCTGACGGGGCTGACGCCAGGGACATTGGCCTATGCCGAGGAGCTCTCCAAGAATTTCACTGTCTATGTGCCCCTGTTGTTCGGTGAGAAAGGGAAGCTCTCCCCGACCGCTGGATTGTGGGCCTATTGGTTTCGAGGGTTAGTTGATTTCTTTCCTGGCGGCGAATGGGGGATCCCCTCTCATGGAAGCACGCCCCTTGTTGAATGGCTACGCGGTGTAGTGCGGAAGATTGGAGAGCGCCACCATGAGCAGCGACTTGGCGTCATCGGCAACTGCATGACCGGCCCCCTCCCTGTGGCACTGCTGAACAATCCGCAAGTTGGTGCTGCGGTGGTCGCCCAACCGGCGTTGCCTCTGTCCTTTTGGTGGTCCACTGATGCGGACAAACAATCACTCGGTCTCTCCGTTGACGACCTTCAGGGCGCACGCGGGAGTGCTGCGAAGATTTATGGACTGAGATTTGAAACAGACTGCATGTCAGATCCCGCGAAACAACACACGCTACGCAAAGCGTTTGGCGAACGGTTTCTCAGCGGCGAAATCCCAGCTGACGAATACCAGCATGAGGGAAAACCGACCAACGCCCACAGCACCTTGATTGGTTCGTGGAAGAAGCAGGACGAGACTGGACAATCTTCCCGAGACGCGCGCGCACGGGTTCGGCGGTTTCTTCTGACGGAGCTACACGGGAGTCTTCCAGAACGCTCACTCCCCGATTGATCGGCTACTCAACCTTGACTTTCCTCATCGAAGCCGATAAGCACATCTACGCAGCCACTGCCCAGCACCGCCACAGTATCTCACGTTCGTGACCGAAGGAGCTCTAACCATGACTGAATTACGACTCTTCTACGCGACCAACCGCAACCACCTCGGCAACGATCGCTGGCACCCGGATGGCTATGGCAAAAAATTCAGTGATGACGGCGTCGAGAATCTTCGTTTCGGCCGAGCCCTCGTCAAAGTCGATGAATCCAAGATGACCAAATTTCTAGAGAAGGACTGTGGCAGCATGGGACAAGGCGACGGTGAGGGGCTCATCAAGTACCTGGCCAAATGCGCCGAGTCCGCAGACATCGTGGCCTATCGGGAAAAGATCAACCGCTCGGTCGCCGAAGACCAACAAGAGAACATTAAGCTGGGCTCGCAGGCCGCGTTCTCAGATCTGCAAACGATCATGCGCCAGCATTCGGATGTGCTGCTGTTTATCCATGGCTACAACGTCTCCTGGACCGACGCCGTCGGGACGGCTCTCTCGCTGCAGACCATGCTGAATTCCAGTCCGGAGAGAGACCCGGAGCAGCAGGTGCAGGTCGTACTTTTCACCTGGCCCTCCGACGGAATGGCACTCCCCTTCGTCTCCTACAAATCGGATCGGTCAGAGGCGGCCGGGTCCGGCAACGCTATCGGCCGCGGCATTCTAAAGGTACGGGACTTTCTCGCCAGCCTGCGCCGAGCAGAAGAAGCGCTCTGCAAACAAGATCTCCATCTCCTCTGCCACTCGATGGGCAACTACCTCTTAGAGAACGCCCTCGAACGGTGCGATGCTTTCACCCCTGGCAATGCGCTACCCCGCATCTTCGAACACATCTTCCTCTGCGCACCCGACGTCGACGATACTGCCTTGGAAGAGGGCCACCCGTTGGGACGAGCGCATGAATTGGCCAGGAGCGTCAGTGTCTACCACAATCGTGGCGATGCCGCCCTCGTCATTTCTGATTTCACGAAAGGCAATCCGGATCGACTGGGGTCAAACGGCCCGGCGCGACCGGCCCACGTGCATAATAAGATACACCAGGTCGACTGCACCCCGATCGTCAAAGGTCTGGTCGAGCACAGTTACTATCTCGTAGGGCATATCAACGCCGACCTCCGCATGAGTATCGACGGGGTTCCACATGGCGACCCGAGACGGCACCGCAACCAGCTAGGCCTGATGGGCAATCAGTGGGAAATGCGATCGACCTAAGGGGCAGGAAGCAGAGTTCGTGTTTGGGCTTGGGCACTGCCGAGCAGTTCGATCAGGATCATGGGTTCGGCGTGAAGGATTTCTTGATCGTATTCATCCAACCAGCCCGGTTGGTTGAGACCTCGTCCGAGACTTCGTTGACCAGCTTCCCATAGTCGTCATATTCCGTCACGTTGACTTTCACCACATACGTCCCCGTTCCCAGCTTCGATTTCTTACTCCTGGGAATCAACGGAAACCACTCGCTTCTGACAGTTGAGATGTTGGTGGTGTCTCCGAGCTTTAGATCGCTCAGGCGAAGATGGAGATCGGCGAGATCCTCTCGATGAGACACATCATTGTCATCCAGCCAATGTCCTTCGATCACAATATTCACGTCGGCATCGATGCGATCCCTAACCTTCATGCGCCACGTCCACGGGATATACCACTTCTTATCTTCCACTTTGACCTTCCCAAAGTGCACGAGTGCGGAGTCCCCAACCAACTGCAGTTGGCCGTTGGATGCTAGTTCTTGCGCGTCGACAGCAAAGGTCAGGATTGCGGCAGTCTGAGTTTTCCCATCGTTTACAATGGATCGGGTGATCCGCACTCCGCCGAACTGTACCGAGAAACCTGGTTTTTCTTCCGCATAAAATTTGCTGGCCGCCTTGGCCCCACTATAGGTCGCCGTATGTTCGATCGTATCTTCATTGAACACTGGCGTCGTGGCTTTCACGGCATAGTGAGCCCCCACCGGCACAACGCCTGCGGCGATCACAGGAGCCACGATTTTCACCCCACCGGCTCCTAGCCCTTTCACCTCATCCGGCTTCAACACCTCCACCAGGACTTTCTCACCATCAACCTGCATGGAATATGGATGCGCCGGCACACAACCAACCACGATTCCAATGAGCCCAACGATACCGACGATCTCAAGAACACGCGATGTACCCATGAGTCCTCCTTGCGCGTCACTCCCTCAACACAATATAGACCATGCCCTAAACGGAAGTATACGTAGCCCCTCTATCTTAGGAGTTCAACTGCCCCACTGCCCTTCCTCATGCAGTACCATGGCACACACAGACCAGCCACGCTGCTCTGGACGGCTGCGGATTACTGGCTTATCATATGGCTCTCTGCCTGCCGGGAGGTCCCCGTGAACTCCGCAACTGCCTTTCGAATTCTCATCCTGGTCATTCCTGTGGCATGGGTGATCATTCGCCTTTTACCCGCTGAGCATCCCAGATATGGTCATCTTCAGATCGCCGCACAGCAGACCCAAAACCAGCCATCACACCACGAAGCCGATACGTTCGTGCGCCACGAATCTCTGTTCAAGACCCATTACCAATCGCACTATGCAACATCTGAATACGATTTCAACCACTATCGGTTGGCTTATAAGTATGGGTTTGATCTCACTCTGGATCCCTGTCAAGGGTCATCCAAATCTCCCCAGTTCGGGTCATCGAAAATTCCCCACCCGGGTTAGGTTGTCGCCGCCGTTTCCTCCAGTCGCACCAGTCCTGCTTTGAGCTTCTCCTTGAGCCGATAGGAATGGCCTCGGATATTGATGGTGATCGCATGATGGAGCACCCGATCCAGGATCGCGGTCGCCAGCACCCGGTCCCCGAAGACCTCCCCCCAGGCACCAAAACTCTGGTTACTGGTCAGAATCATGGGCCCCTTCTCGTAGCGGCGTGAGATGAGTTGGAAAAATAAGTTGGCTTCGGTTCGGTCAATAGGCAGATAGCCGATCTCATCAACGATCAGGAGGCGTGGTTGATGCAACGCCGCTCAAGACGAAACAAGAGGAGCGCCCGGAACAGATCCCTTTGGACGCCAATGACATTGTCGATCTCAATTCACTCGAATGACATCCTTCTAGAAAACATGCCTCCTTCTTTTTAGGCTATTCCTGAAAAGAAGGAGGCCCGTTGAAGTCGAGTATATTGAGTGACCTGATATCCGGTGTCACCAGGCAGTGTCGGAGATGATTATTGAGTTGTTTCGCGGAGCCAAGCCCATCGGAGCCTGTGTTATAGAAGTCTAGGCCTCAACGTTATGACGCTGCACCACGGTTACGGCAAGGGCTCTGGCCGGATGCGCGTGGCCTCGATGGTGCCTGGATCGGAAGAGACGACGTTGCCGTCGGCATCTTGCACATCGATTAAGATAGTTCCCTGAAGTTGTTGGCCACTATTGAGCAGTTGCAACTTGTACCGCACCTTTTCCCGGCCGATCACCACTCCAGGCGACGTCGGATGCTCGGGAGCCCCCTGGTAGAGCACGACGATTGTCGCGTCGAACCCGCCGTTCTTTGAACGGCGCCACTCACCGTGACCCGGCGTCGCAAGCAGTGGACCTAACGGAGACTCCGGCAGATAGAGACGGCGTGATTCAACGAGATTGCCATCGGCGCTGAAGGTCAAAAGGGTTGTCAACGGCGGCCGCTGTTCCGTGGTGGAACGGAGCACTCCTTTCCACGAGCCTGTCGGGGCCCGATCTTCGTGAGCATATGTCGGGAGCCCCATGAACAGGGCGAGCACCACGACACACGTGCTCATGATCCTTCTCGTGTAAATCTGCTTCACAATGAACTCCTTGGTTGATGAGAGCAGGCTGCTCGCTTCTGCGGTCTTACTGTGGAAGAGACTGCCAGGTATCGTCCGCCCCAGCCTCACAAGATCTCTCAGATAGCAGAAGAACCGCGCACATTCTCAGCCACCTCCCTCAATTTCGTCAAGGCCATTTCCCCACGCAATTGCGTTGCAGGCTGAGCTTCAAGCCCTGCCCCTCTGCCATGCGGCGTAAAGAGGCTGCCGTTCCGGCCTGTAGACATGAGATAGTCTAACCCACCTCCTAACCGCTGACATCGTCATGAATACTACACATCCTCAACACCCATGTGAAGAATGATTGCTTCTGTAGGGCTATGCTCGATATAGTCTAAACATCCTCAATCCCAAGAAAGGTCCACCCGATGCGAGTTCGCTGCTTCATCTCAACCGTTGTCGCCGCCATCATATTGAGCCCTTCCCTTAGCCTCGCCCTGTCGGATTCGCTAAAGATCTGCACGCTGCTCACCCGTGAAGAGCTGGCAAGCGTAGGAGTCGCTGTCACCGGCTTATTTCCGGACGACTCTGCGTCACTCAAGAAGGGCTCACTGCCGGGGTTGATCACCGATATGCAGATGGACCAATGCACGAGTGAGATGGCCGGGCAGTACACCGCCTTTCCCGTCCGTTGGTCGGTCTCGACCACCAAAGATCCGATTGACAAGAAGGCCTGGGAACAGATGGCTGACGCGCTTGACCAAAACGAGAAAAAGAGTGCTGGAGACTCGGAACAACGTCTGACTATCGAGGGAATCGACTGCTCCACGTTCTCGGGGCCAATGAATGGCAAGCAAATCTATGAGGTCGGCTGCACCGCTTTTAAGAGCAACCATTCCGTCACGCTGGAGTTTGCGCAGATCGACAAAGCCAAACTTCCCCCTGCCAAGACCGTCAAGCGCCTTCTCGACAAAATCTTGTCCAGACTATGAAGACTAGAGAGGCCTGCCTGCCCCTCTTTTTCTGCTCACCATACCCTTGCCGGCGCTCGGATCACACTCCTAGCAAACAGTGGAATACTGTGGCCCATTTTCGGTACACTCTGCCGACGCTGTCGCCGCTTGCCACGATGACAAGCGGCTCTTTTTACTCACAACACCGTAGTCGTAGGGAAGGTCATGGGATTACTAAGCAGACTTCTCAACATGCCATCGTTCAACGGCGCCACCAATGCGCTCTTGATAGAGTTGGCTATCCCTGAGTTTACAGAACCACAACGCTCCCAGCTCAAAAGCCGAGTGCTTGAAGTCTACAAAACCCACACGACTTCAGACGGATCGACCGAGGTCATCCTGGCGCAACTGAACCAAACGCCACGCATTTTCCAGTTGAATATCGTGGCCCTTGCCATGAAAGACCTCGGCTATCCACCGCCGTTCAGAAAAGAAAAGATTCAGAAGATCAAGAATCCGTTCGATCCAGTCCACGCGGATGAATACGCCTTGCGAGCGGTTGCTCGCCGCCTCAAGTGGCGCTACGGCGTCGAGGTCTGGATCGCGGAAGAGCCGATCAGTTTTGATTCATGGTAACGATGGCATCGCTTGACAGACCCACGATGCGCGGGTATTCTCGCGTGGTTTCCCAAACTAGGCCAGGAGGCATAAGAACCAAGATGCGTATTTCTGCTCTGCAATCCCTGTTTTTGGCGATGACCCTTTCTCCCGTTCTTTTACTCGCTGCGCCTCACGCCCAAGCTGCGGAGTTTAAGATGGGTGTGGTAGACCCGCAATCCGTCTTAGAAAAATCCAAGGCAGGAAAGCGCGCGCTCGAAACGCTGAAGGAGTACGTAGGGACCAGACAGAAGCTTCTCGCCAAAGATGAGGAAGACCTTCGCAATACTGAGAAACAATTGAAGGAGCAGGCCCCCAAGTGGACCGACACGGAAAAGAAGGAAAAAGAGGGGCAATTCAGGACGAAGGTTCAGGACTTCCAGAAGCGTGCGCAAGAATTCAACATGGAACTCCAGAAAAAACAGAAGGAGCTGGTCGACGAGTACATGAAGAAAATCTCCTCGGCGACACAAGCGGTCGCTGAAAAAGGAGGAGTGTCCATCGTCGTCGACAAAGGAAGCGAACAGACCGTCAAGATCGTGATTTACAACAAGGATACGATTGATCTCACCGAGCAGGTGATCAAGGAATTCGATCGGACGAACAAGTAGTCTCTTAGAGGATGAGTGAAAAAGCTCGTCCAGCAAGGCCGCAGCAAACGAGAGGCTGAGACGTACGAGGTTGGTACGTTGAGGCCTTGAGTGATGCAAGAACGCCGCTGGATAACTTTTTCAGCATTCTGCTAGCGGGTACCCGGCCTCCCGCCAAGCACGAATCCCTCCATCCATCGAAGTCACATTTTCATATCCCATCTGTTGCAACGCATCAGCCGCCAGCGCCGATCGATAGCCTCCGCCGCAATAGAGGACGACTGAGTCCTGCTTATCAGGAACCACTGACTCGATATCCCGCTCAATGATTCCCTTCCCCAGGTGGCGAGCTCCTCGAGCATGGTCCTTGGCGAATTCATGATCTTCCCGAATATCGATAAAATGGAACCGCTCGCCCCGGTCGAGACGAGCCTTCACCTCGGCCACGCTGCACTCCTGGATGCGTCGTTTCGCCTGTTCGACAAGTTGCAAGAACCCCGGATTATGCTTCATGTCTCCCTTTCTTCAAAAGAGTGAGCCCTGTTCCACGCCCGGACGACGAAACGTCTGGGGAATGACGCTCATGTCGTCCTCAGAAAATCCCGCTCTCCGCTTAGCCAGGGGGAATAGCTGCTCGATCAACTCCCAATAGGGTCCTTGTCCCGCCTGCCGCGTGAAGAATCGACTTTCCGTCAACGACCCGCCCCTGACCTCACGGAGTCGATTGGTGATTTTTCCGATCCGTTCTGGAAATGCCTCCCCGATCCGATCGAGAAACACCGGCTCCAGGCTGCCGGACAATCTCAACAGGCTGTACGTCGCGGTGCGAGCTCCCGCACCATATGCTCGATCCAATAATTCAGGAATATCATCGTCATTCAGACCAGGAATGACTGGGGCAACTGAGATTCCTGTTGGGATGCCGGCATCGGACAGCGCCTTCATCGCAGAAAACCGTTTGGTAATCGACGGCGCATGCGGTTCCACTTTTCGAGCCATCTCGTCGGACGAAAAGGGAATGCTGAAGTAGACCATCACCCATGCGTCTCGTTGCACCCGAACGAGGACATCAAGGTCGCGAAGAATCAAGGCGCCCTTCGTGATGATTCCAACGGG
>NEWS02000009.1 GCA_002869845.2 Nitrospira sp. CG24B
CACTCTTGGAACGGTCGTTGGCTCTCTCCTCGAAGGAGATGCAGGATCTCTACGCCCAGCTCAAACAGAGCAGTGACACACAACTGGCCCAGGAGCGGAACAAACTCCAGGCGGTAGTACATTCTCTCGGGGATGGGCTCTGTGTCGTGGATTCAGAGTGGAAGATCAGGATGACCAATCAGCAAGCAGAAAAGTTATTCAGTGGGACAGCTCAAGCCCTCTGCGGTCGTCCTGTGTATCAGATGATTTCTCCGGGTCCGGAGAAATTCCGAGAAGCCTGTTTAATCACTGATGCGACGTTTCCACCTCTTGAATCCGGCGAGCCATATCGGACAGACGATGGCGTGCTGGTAACGGCAGACGGCCAGCTTGTCCCAATCTCTTTGGTTGTCACTCCGATGCTGTCGGACAGCGGAGTGATGGGAGCGGTTCTTGTTTTCAGAGATATCAGTCACCAGAAGCAAGTCGAACGAGAACGTCTGCACACAGAAGGCCTTCTGCGGCGCATTCAAACAGGATTATCCGAGCTGGCGAAGAATGCGCAAGTGTATGGCGGTAATCTCCAAGAAGCGTTTCGAACCATCACCCAGGTGGCAGCGGAATGTCTGCGCACGGAGCGGGTCAGTATCTGGTTTTTCACGCAAGATCGTTCCGCCATTCAATGTGCCGCCCTCTATCAGTCGGCCACTCGAGAACATTCACAGGGAAGTGTGTTGATGGCGACCGACTATCCAAAATACTTCAAAGAACTCAACTCTGAACGAATTATCCCGGCAGATAATGCGCAGGCAGATTCGAGGACCAACGAGTTTACAGCGACGTACCTGGCTCCACTCGGGATTACCTCCATGCTGGATGTGCCCATTCG